>CAVQKY010000006.1:0-850000 GCA_963713215.1 uncultured Pseudomonadota bacterium
CGGCATTGCGAATCGCATGGCGCCGATGCTGACCAGGGCCCCATCGGCTGTCCTCGCCGCCGTTTCGAGCCGCAAGATGTCGAGCGCCGAGGCGTTCGCGGCAACGCACGGCGTCAACAAGGCATTCGACGACTGGAAATCGATGTTCGAATGGGACGGCGTCGACGCCATCTACGTCGCTACGCCAACGAGCGTTCGCGAGGAGATCAGTATCGCCGCGGCAACGGCGAGCAAGCATGTTCTTGCGGAAAAGCCCTTTGCCAGCCTCGAGTCCGTGCAGCGAATCACACGAGCTTGCCGCAACAACGGCGTTGCGTTCATGGACGGCACGCATTTCGTGCATCACCCGAGAACCCGCGCGATACGCGAATCCAGCGCTGGAAAGGTGGGATGGCCTGCTTCCCTGGGCAGTGCCTTCCAGTTCATCCTGCACGATCGCAACAACATTCGCTTCGATTCGACGCTGGAGCCGATGGGCGCAATCGGTGACGCCGGGTGGTACAACATGCGGGCCGTCGTCGAGTATCTCGAGCAGGATATCGTGCTGGAATCAGTGGAATGCTTCGCGCGACGAGATGTCGAAACGAACGCCGTAACGAGCGCCAGCGGCGTTCTGCACTTCAGCGATGGCTCCTCGTCGACGTTTACCTGCGGCTTCGACTCCGGGGCTGTCGTGATGGACTTGCGGCTCACGGGCGCACGCGGCGGGATCTGGATGGATGATTTCGTTATCGAGAAATCACCGGACTCTGCGGCATACACGTACCGGAGCGGCGGCTTCGAGGACAGCGAGCTCGTCACTACGAACACGCCCTTGCCGGCGGCTGCATTGTTGTTCGAAGCTATGGCGGAAGCGGTGGCCGATACACCTCGGCGGGAGGGCTGGATGCAGGCATCCGAGCGTACGCAGGCGCTGCTGGATGCTGTCTGGACCGCTGCGCTGACACACGATAAGCCGGCCTGCGACGAATAGCGCGAGCGCCACGAAGCCTGCGCCCAACCGCGCTGCCGTTCTCGCACAATCGGCGCAATGACAGCGCCGGCCAATTTTGCGAGAATCCGTCAGCGATGCCAGCGGAGCCGACCGCCGGACGCGTGACGGGGCGGGGCAGCTTGAGCGAGAGGCCGAGGGAGCATTTCAGGAAGTCGACCATCAGCGATGTGGCGACGCTTGCCGGCGTCTCGATAAAAACCGTGTCGAGAGTGCTGAATCGGGAACCAAAGGTACGCCCGGCCACCCGTGAAAAAGTCGAAGCAGCGATGCAGGAACTCCGCTATCGCCCGAACTCCCCGGGCCGTATGCTGGCGAGCCGCCGCAGCTATATACTGGGGCTCGTATACAGCGCCAATTCCAGTTACATCACCAGTATCCAGAACGGTGCTCTCGATGCGTGCCGGGAAGAGCATTACGATCTCCTGATTCACCCCTGCCATTACCGGGACCCCGCGATCACCGACGAAATGGCCGACCTCGTCACCAGCAACAAGGTCGACGGCCTGTTGCTGACGCCACCCGTGTCAGATCTCGCGAGCGTCCGCTCGCTGATGCGCGAACTCAATGTGCCGCACGTCAGCATTTCGCGGGGATCGGCCGGCACCGACGAATGGGCCGTCGGTACGAATGATCGCGAGGTCTGCGCGGCCCTCACGTCACACCTCGCTCAACTGGGCCATCGTCACATCGCATTCGTGAAATGCCATCCCGATCATAAGGCCATGGCCAACCGCTTTCGCGGTTTCCGGGACGGCATGCGCGTCGCCGGACTGTCTGTACATGCGGACTCGATCGTACAGGGTGAAAATACCTTCGACTCCGGCCTGCGCGCCGGCTCGCGGCTCCTGGACCGCCCCGCCCCGCCTACGGCGGTCTTTTGCGCCAACGATCACATGGCTGCCGGCGTAATGGCCGTCGCACACGAACGTGGCCTGAGGATTCCCCGTGACCTGTCGATCGCGGGTTTCGACGATATTCCTCTGGCGAGCCAGATCTGGCCGACGCTGACCACGGTGCGGCAGCCGTTGCGGGAGATGGCGGGCCTCGCGGCGGAACTCCTGATCCAGCGTCTGCGGAGCCGGTCCGGCGAGAATCTGGCGAGAATCGTCGAGTCCGCGATAGTGCTCCGCGCCTCGACCGGTGCCGCGCCGCAGCCCTAGGAGCTTATCGCAGGCTGCAACCCGCATCACCGGGATTGGCCACGATCTCCGCCCGCGCGACCAGCAATTCCAGGCCGGCGTCGCCGGAAATCACCAGCGGCAGATCGACTGCACGCATGTCGACATCCTGCTCGGCGAAACACGACAGCTTGACGAGCCGCGTCTGCCAGCCGGCGCCCGCCTGGGCGGCAAATGCCTCGCGCACGTCGATCATGCCGGACGGATCCGGACTATTCCCCATGTGGATCGCGGCCCCGCCTTCGCCGGCTCGCGCAACCCGGTACTCGAGTTCGAGCGCCATGTCGCCGTTCGATTCCCGTTGGAAGTCGGCGGGCGGCCCTGCGATGATGAGCGACCCCGGGCCGGTCCAGGTCAAGCGGAGCGTATCCTCCTGGACGTTGCGGTCCGAAGCCGCCGCGGTCAGCGCGCCCGCGCTGCTCGTGCCGCGTGAATCGCCGACCCGTGTCTGCCCGCCCGCGTCGCCGAGCCACAAGCCCCACTCGCCGACAGGGTCGCCGAATGCGATGAACGCGCCCTTGGCCGCACTGGCGGACGCATCGAGACCGGATACCTCCGGCAAGGGGTCGAGATTTCCCTCGTCAGCGTAGCTCTTGCCATAGCCGTAGGCGAACAGGGGCTCATAGTCGGCATCCCCGACATTGACGTCGACCTGCGTCGCGGTTGCGGGCCAGGAAAACGACAGCCGGCCGGTAAAGTCGTGGCGCACATGGCCGGCGCCGTCGGCGACGAGGACATCGGCAATACCGCCGCCTTCCGTCCCTGGCAACCACGCCGCCACGAAGGCGGTCGACGCATTGATTTCCGGGTTGACCCACAAGGGCCGTCCGGACAGGAACACGCTCACGGTGGGGATACCCGCGGCGTGAAATGCCTTCAACAGCTTTAGTCCGTCGTCGCGTGGATAGTCGACGTTGGGGCGGTCACCCTGGAATTCAGCGTAGGGGTCCTCGCCGAAAACGACAATGGCGACGTCCGGTGCGGAGTCGAAGGAGCCGTTTTCGCTCAGCGTCACGCTGCCGCCGGCATCGGCCACCGCCTGGAGCAGGCCCTGGTAGATCGACGTGCCGTTCGGAAAATGTTCGTTGAGATTGTCCGTACCCTGCCAATTCAGGGTCCATCCGCCACACTGCTTGCCGATACTGTTGGCGCCGTCGCCCGCAAGGAGGATATCCAGGGACGGATCGAGCGGCAAAATGGCGTCGTCGTTCTTGAGCAATACCAGCGATTTGCGAACGGCCTCGCGCGCTATCGCGCGATGCTCCTCGGCGCCGAGGAGAGCAAAGTTGCCCGCGTTCGGCCGCGACGACGGGCGGCCGGCGTCAAATAGCCCGGCGCGCAACTTGACGCGCAGTATCCGGCTCACCGCTTCGTCCAGGCGTTCGTTCGAAATTTCTCCTGTGCGCACCGATTCCAGCGTGGCGTCGTAGAGTCCTTTCCAGCTATCCGGCGCCATGAACATGTCGAGGCCCGCATTGAACGATTCGGCGCAGGACGTATTCGTGCAGCCGCTGACCTGACCGTGGCCGTTCCAGTCGCCGACGACGATACCGTCGAAACCCATGCGCCCGACCAGCACGTCGCTCAGCATTTCCTTGTGGCCATGCATTTTGCGGCCGTGGTAGCTGTTGAAGGACGCCATCACGGCCTGGACACCGGCCTTGACGGCCGCCGGGTACGCGGCGGCCTGTACATCGCGAAACTCGGCTTCGGAAATAACGGTGTCGCCCTGGTCCTTGCCGTCCCGCGTGCCGCCGTCGCCCGCGAAATGTTTTGCGGTTGCGAGCATCCGGCCCGGTCCCAGGAACTCGGCTGTGCCGTACTCCCCCTGAATGCCTTCGATGATCCGGGGCGCATAGGCCACAACTATGCGCGGGTCTTCAGAGTAACTTTCATAAGTGCGGCCCCAACGGTCGTTACGCACGACAGCGATGGTCGGGGCGAAGGTCCAGTCAAGGCCGGTCGCCAGCATCTCCATTGCCGTCGCGCGGCCGATGCGGTTCATCATGTCCGGGTCGTTTGCCATTCCCAGACCGATGTTGTGCGGGAAGATCGTCGCACCGA
Source organism: uncultured Pseudomonadota bacterium (assembly GCA_963713215.1). Lineage (GTDB taxonomy): Bacteria > Pseudomonadota > Gammaproteobacteria > Steroidobacterales > Woeseiaceae > UBA1847. Next base: position 4,237 of record CAVQKY010000006.1, read on the forward strand.
GTATGTTGCTGTGGCCATGTACGGCGTCGGTGCCCCAGATCGCCGGGATGCCGACCCCGCCGTCGCTGGTATCCGTCGATGCATCCCAGAATTCGTCCGCCAGCGCGAGCCACTTGTCGGGCGTCGTACGATTGTCACCGCCGGGCGCCGAACCGCCGCCGTTGAGGATCGAGCCAAGGTTGTACTCCCGGACCTCCGCCGGTGTCACCGCCGAAATATCGGCCTGGATGACCTGCCCGACTTTTTCCTCGAGCGTCATTGCCGCGAGCAAGCTCGCCACCCGCGTTTCCAGCGCCGGGTCACGCACGATCACCGGCGCCTGCTTCGGCCAGTTTTCCGGATTGATCCGGCCTTCTGCCGCTGCCGTCGTGGACGTCGCATCCGGCGCCGGCACCGGCGCCGCGTCGTCGCGCCCGCACCCGCTGAAAGCCGCGAGTCCGATAAAGCCCAATGCCCGAAGCCTTTGTAGTGACGTCAAGATGTCTTCCCCCTGCGGTGGCATTGGCCGGTCGGCCGTAATCTACGTGCAAAACGCCGCCTGACCTTATAAAGTGCGCGACAATGTCGTGCGCTGTCATTTACTGACACGCGAAGAATAACGTACTCCGGTTGCACAAAACAGTATGTCGATCCGCCAGAACCCGGCCGTGGGGAACGGCCCAGCACATTCGCGGCAGGTCACTCTCGGCTGGCGTGAAAAGCTCGGCTACGGGTTCGGCGATTTTGGCTTCAACCTGTACTGGACCACGATCGCGTCGTTCCTCGCGGCGTTCTACACCGACGTATACGGAATTTCGGCTGCGGCGGCCGGCACGATGTTGTTGACGACGCGCATCATCGACGCTTTTACCGACCCGGTCATGGGCGCGATCGCCGATCGCACCCGCTCACGATTCGGCAAGTTCCGCCCGTACCTTCTTTTTGCCGGCTTGCCCATGGCTGGCGCCGCGGTACTGACCTTTACGACACCGGATCTCGACGACAGCGGCAAACTCGCCTGGGCTTACGGCACGTTCACGCTGATGATGGTGATGTATACGATTCTCAGCATTCCCTACTCTGCGCTGTCCGGCGTCCTGACTGCCCGCAGCCAGGAGCGCACGACCCTGGTCAGTGTCCGCTTCCTCTTCGCTTTCAGCGGCGGCGCGTTCGTCAACTATTACACCCTGCGGCTGGTCGAGCACTTCGGCGACGGCAATCAGACGCTCGGCTGGCAATTGACCATGCTGGCCTATGGTCTCGCTGCGGCGGCGATATTCGTCGTCACCTTCGCGAGTACACGCGAGCGCATCGCACCGCCTGCGGCCCAACACACACATCCGCTGGAGGACCTCCGTGATCTTGCCGGCAATGGTCCCTGGCTGATTCTGTTCGCGCTCGCGATCATCATCATGATGACGATTACCATGCGTGCCGGCTCGGCGTACTACTACTTCACGTATTACCTCGAACGCCCTGACCTTCTGCCCGACTACCTGCTTTGGCAAATGATCGCGTACGCCGCCGGCGCCGTATTTGCGCCCGTCATGACCCGGTACGTCGACAAGGCCCGGCTGCTGATGATTTTGATGACGATCGTTGCGGTGCTTTCGCTGCTCTTCTATTTCGTGCCGAAGGACATGCTGTGGGCGATATTCACGCTGAACGTTCTGATCAGCCTGGCGCTTGGCCCGAAATCGCCGCTCACCTGGTCGATGTACGCCGACACGGCCGACTACAACGAATGGAAGACCGGCCGGCGTGCGACGGCAATGACGTTCTCGGCGGCTACCTTCGCGCAGAAGATCGGCGGCTCCCTCGGTTCGGCAGGCATGCTGTGGGTGCTGGCCGCGATAGGTTATGCGGCCAACCAGGCACAAAGCGGCGCGTCAGTGACCGGTATTGCCCTTTTGCAGACCGCGATTCCCGGCTGCTTCGCCGTGCTCGCCGTATTCGTTACCCGGTATTACCGGCTGAGCGGTTCGGAACTGAAGTCAATACAGGAGGCACTCGATCGTGACAACGCCGCCTGAGTTCGTCCATGTCGCGAATGACGGCGCGCGTATCGAACTGACGTGCCCGACTGCCATGCCGCTGGCGGGCGCCTTCCTTTGGAATCCGCGCCTGCTGCTGCAAGTAAACTGCCGGGGTTATGCCAAGGCGCAACACCTGCAGCCCGAGCCCGCCAGGTATTCCCATGCACCGGTCATGGAAGAGCGCACGTTCATGCAACCGGAGCAGCCCTATTTCGCCCATCATCCTGGCCGCTTTGCGTACCTCAAGGATGAGGAAACCGGCTGCATCCGGTCCGTGCCGTTCGCGCCCGTCAATCGCCGGCCGGCGCGCTTCCTCTTTTCAGCCGGCACGCTGGACGTCCGCTGGCAGATTCATGACGAGGGGCTCGTGACGGACATGATCGTAATGGTTCCGCGGGACGAGGTCTGCGAATTGTGGACCCTCGGCGTGTGTAACGAATCGCCGGTCGCGCGGGCGATCAGCCTGTATCCGTATTTCTCGATCGGCTATATGAGCTGGATGAACCAATCGGCGCGATACGACAGCGCGCTCGGCGCGGTGGTCGCCGACTCGATAACGCCGTACCAGAAACTCGAGGACTATCCCCGTATACGCGGACTCAAGGACAAGACGATTCTGGTGCACGACGTGCCGCCGGATGCCTGGGAAACCTCACAGTCCGCGTTCGAGGGAAGCGGCGGCCTGCACGCCCCCGACGCCGTGCGGGCAGAGACCCTCGGCTGCGGTTCGGCTGCCTACGAAATGCCGGTGGCGGCCCTGCAATATCGCCTGCGACTGGCGCCGGGCGAATCACGCAGCTTCCGCTTCGTGTTCGGACCCGCCCGCGACCACGCCGACATTCTGCGCCTGCGCGAACGGTTTCTCGCGCCCCGGACCTTCGACCGGACGCGTCGCAAGGTCCGGGAACACCTCGAGCGCAATGCCGGCTGTACGGCCATCGCCACGCCCGATGCTCATTTCGACGCCTTCGTGAATCACTTTCTCGGCCGCCAGGTCCTCTATCACGGCGACACGCACCGGCTGACGACGGATCCCCAGACGCGCAATTTCCTCCAGGACAGCATGGGAATGGTCTACGTCGATCCACGTCGCGCGCGCGCCGCGCTAGTTACGGCACTCGACCAGCAATTGCCAGACGGCAATATGCCGGAAGGCATCGTCCTCGCCGCGGGCACGGAACTCAAGTACATCAACCAGGTACCACACACGGATCACTGTGTCTGGCTGCCCGTGCTCGCCGATGCGTTGCTCAATGAGACGGGTGAGTATGCGCTGCTCGACGATATCGTGCCGGCATCGGGCCGCAGCGTGTTCGACGCCATCACCGCCGCCATGTTCTGGCTGATTGCAAACCGCGACGCACGGGGACTTAGCCTGATTGCGCAGGGCGACTGGTGTGACCCGATGAACATGGTCGGCCCGGAGGGCCGCGGCATATCCGGCTGGCTCACGATCGCGACCGTCCACGCGTTGCGCCTCTGGGCGGGCGTGTGCAGCACCTGGGGTCGCAAGGGCGAGGCGGACGAGTTCCTCTCTGCCGCCAGCGATTCGGCCGCCGCCGCCCGGGAGTGGCTGTGGGATGGCAATTGGTTTGCGCGGGGCATCACCGATTCGGGAACCCCTTTCGGGGTGGCGAGTGACATGGAGGGCTCTCTGTACCTGAACCCCCAGAGCTGGGCAATGCTCGCGCGCCTCGCGAACCGCGACGACTGCCACCGCATGATGGCCGCCGTCGACGCCCGACTCGATACGCCGTTCGGCACGGCATTGCTCGCACCCGCCTATACGACCATGCGCGAAGACATCGGGCGCGTCACGCAAAAGTTTCCCGGCACCGCCGAGAACGGGTCGGTCTACAATCACGCGGCCGCATTCTATGTTGCTGCACTGTACGCCATCGGGGAACGCGATCGGGCCTGGATACAGTTGCGCCGCGCGCTGCCGGGACCGGACCGGGACGACTACCTGAAACGTGGCCAGCTGCCTGTGTTCGTGCCGAACTATTATCGAGGCGCCTGGCGCCAGTTTCCGGACGCGGCTGGCCGGTCGAGCCAGCTTTGCCACACGGGTGCGGCCAGCTGGCTGTACCGGATCGTTACGGAACAGTTATTCGGCTTGCAGGGCTGCCGCGAGGGACTCGCCGTGCAACCCCAACTGCCGTCGCACTGGACCGGCGCAAGCGCGCGGCGCCGTTTCCGGGGCGCCGTGTTCGACGTCGCCTACACGATCGACGACGATGCCGGCGATATCGGGATTCGCTGCGACGGTCGCACACTCCCGGACAACATCGTCCGCAACATAGAAGCAGGGCATCGCTATCGCCTCGATGTGACCTTGGCACGTGCCGCTTCGCAAGGCGCTGGCACGTCTACCGAACTGCCGCCGACCCGCCGCGTCATCTGACGGGCCCCGCGGAAGCCACACGCCGGCGGATCGGCTGGCGCCGGCACACACGCCGGCCGGCGCCAGGCAGGGCCGAATCAGCCCTGCATGTCTTCCAGTTCGATGCCGCGCGTCTCGTGCGCCATCTTGAGCACGAAGAAGATCGAGAGGAAGGCGCACAGAGTGTAGAAACCGTAAGCTCCGCCGAGGCCGATGCTGCCGAGCATCATGGGAAAGGTCATGGTAATGGCGAAATTCGATAACCATTGCGCGAGGCCGCTCACGGCCAGGCCGGCGCCGCGAATCTGATTGGGAAACATCTCGCCGAGCATCACCCACATCACCGGACCCCAGGAAAAGTTGAAAAACGCGACGTAGGCGTTGGCGGCGATCAGGGCAACCGGTCCCCAGATGCCCTCGAGCGTCAGCGATTTGTCGGCGGCCTGCGTGGCATTGAGAAAGGCGACGACCAGGAGTGCCAGGGTCACCGTCATGCCCACGGATCCTATAACGAGTATCGGCTTGCGGCCGATGCGGTCGATCAACAACAGCGCCACAATGACGGCACCGATGCTGATGGCACCGCTGATGACATTGATGAGCAATGCATCGGACTCGGCGAAGCCGACGGATTGCCAGAGCACCGCGCCGTAATAGAACACCACGTTGATGCCAACGAGTTGCTGGAAGGTGGCGAGGCCGATTCCGAGCCAGACGAGTTTCCGCAGCCTCCCGGTGGCCTTGTCGACAAGGTCGCCGAGCCGCGGCCGGTGATGATCCACGGCCAGCGACGCGTCGATGTCCTCGACCTTCTGACGCGCGGCGACCGCGCCGAGCAGCTTCGTCAGTACCGCCGCCGCCTCTTCGCGCCGGCGCTTTATCACCAGGAATCGCGGGCTCTCGGGAATGAGGAACAGGGCCAGGAGGAAGATACCGGCCGGCAGTATCTCGACCCAGAACATCCAGCGCCACGCCTCGAAACCCAGCCAGAATTCCGCCGTCGATGCGCCGGCGGCGTCCGCCAGCAGGTAATTGCTGACGAAGGCAATGAACAGGCCCGCGATGATCGCGATCTGCTGCACCGTGGCGAGAGCGCCACGGTAATGGGCGGGCGCGACCTCGCTGATGTAGGCAGGCGCAAGTACGCTCGCGGCGCCGACAGCCAGGCCACCGAGGACACGATAGAATACGAATTCACCCGAACTGGTCGCGATGCCTGATCCCCATGCGCTGATCAGGAAAAAAACCGCGGCGACTCGCATGATATTGCGCCGCCCGAATGCATCGGCAAGCCGGCCGGCGAAAAATGCGCCCGCGGCACAACCGAGCAGCATAGATGCCACATTGAAGCCAGTGCCAACGCTGTCGGAATTGAATGCGCTCTGCAGCCCGTCGACCGTGCCGTTGATTACGCCGCTGTCAAACCCGAACAGGAAACCGCCGATTGTCGCGACGATACTGATCAGGATGATGTAAGGCGTGTTTGTCCCCGCATGATGTTCCTGCATGATTCACCAATACTCTCTGGTTTGTGTGCTCAATTGCCTGGAGCGTACGGAAACTCCAGCCCCCGATAATAATCCAGCGATTCCGCCGGCGGCCTCGTACCGGCCGGCAGCGGCCGGCCGGAGACCTCATGGAAATACGCGATGCAGGCATCGCGCCACCAGCGCGCCTCCCGCAACTGGATGGCCAGGTAGTCTGACACCTTGCGGTAGCGCTCCGCATCGACGAAACCTTCGACTCCCGACCACGTCGCCTGCATGCGTTCCACCTCTGCGACGCCGCGATCGTAATGAGCTACCAGCGCCTCCCACAACGACTTGCCGTCCGCCATTCGATGGTCCCACGAGAGGCGGTGAAACCACAGCAAATATTCCTCCGGCGTGGAGTCGACGTTCCCGAAGCGCCGCTGCAGCGGCGCCGCATACTGCGCGACGGCGTTACTCCCGGACGCCGTACGGTCGAAACCGATCGCCTCGCGCGTGGCTCGATGATAGTAGTACGGGTTCCACTCCGGGCGTGGGAGATCGTCCACCCATGGAGCCGGGCCGTAATGATGGCCGGTGGCCATGATGTGGGTAAGTCCCAGCGGCGTCATGTAATTCACCACGGCTTCGCGCGACAGCATCATCATCTCGGTAACCGGGGCGACGAATGCCGGGTCGCGCGTGAACGTCTGCTGCAGCCATTCGCGGGCAATGCTTCGCGCAGGCAGCTCCGGATCCCACGCCAGGCGCCCGTAGGCATACCAGTTCGCCTGCCCGAACGGCGATCCGGTCCAGTCCCTGTCGGACCCGATGTTGGCGACGCCGGCGATTCCCGTAACGGGATAAGCGTGCAGACTGCCATCGATGACATCGCCCACGAGCGAACCCTGGCCGTCGATCAGCGTGTCTGCAGTCAGGACCTCTTCCCACTGGGCGCCAAGGTAAACGAGGTGCGTCGAGAAGCCGAGATATTCCTGCGTGACCTGGAACTCCATCATGAGCGGCGTCTCGGGCATCGCACCGAACAGCGGATGGAAAGGCTCCCGCGGCTGGAAATCGAGCGGCCCGTTCTTTACCTGCACCAGCACGTTTTTCGCAAACTTGCCGTCGAGCGGCTCGAACTCGCTGTACGCCTGTTTGACACGGTCCTCCGGATCGACCTCCGAGTACACGAACGCCCGCCACATGATGATTCCGCCGTGCGGCCGTACGACCTCCGCCAGCATGTTCGCGCCGTCCGCATGTGTCCTGCCGTAGTCCTGCGGACCCGGCTGGCCTTCGGAATTCGCTTTGACCAGGAACCCCCCGAAGTCCGGAATGGCGGTGTAGATCTCTGCGGCTTTCGCGCGCCACCAGGCGCGCACCGCCGGATCCAGCGGGTCGGCAGTATCGAGACCGCCAATGTCGATCGGGGCGCTGAAACGCACCGACAGGTAAACGCGCATGGCCCAGGGACGCAGTGCGTCGGCGATCGCGGCCGTCTTCTGGATATAACGCGGCGTCAGCATCTCGGCGCTGGCGTTGACGTTGTTCAACACGGTGCCGTTGATGCCGACCGAGGCATTGGCGCGGCCATAGTCCGTGTAGCGTGGATCAACATGCCCCGGCAGTCGCCACCAGTCCCAGATCGACCGGCCCGCATAACCTCGTTCCACGTGACCATCCGGGTTGTCCCAGTGGTTCAGTACGCGCAGTTCGATGGCCGGGGCTTCGACCCTGTCGATTTCCTCGAGCGTACCCGTGGTACGCAATTGCCTGAGCAGGGCGAACGCACCGTACAACACGCCGGCGTCGCTGTTGGCCGCGACGATGATCACAGCGTGTCCGTCCAGCTCTGCGCCGCGGATGACGAACCCTTCGACACCGGCCTCCGTGAGCGGCAGGTCGAGGGCCGCGAGCGACGGCAGCAGGTCCGGGGTCGCAAGAACGATCGACCCGTCGCCCGTGACCTGTCCGGCCGTCACCGGCCGGCCCAAGGCGGCGCTCAGGCCCGAACTCAGCTCGGCTGCGGCGTTTTGCAGCATCTTTGAGGCACCCGCCGGTACGAACACGCGTTCTGCCGCCCGCGTGAGCGCCGGCGCTGCCTGTTCGAGAGGGACACGCTTGAGCCACAGGTCGTAGCCGTCGTCCGCCGCGGCGATCGAGACCACCAGCACGGCGAGCAACGTGAGCGCAGCGCATCGCGACGCCCGGCCGGGCCTCATCGCCGTTTGTTCCCGGCGTCTGCCGCCGCGCACCAGCATTGTGCGCCTGCTTTAATCCTGTGCATTGACACGCCCTCCCCGGCGGAATATGGTAGCGCTACCATACCGTTATGTCAGTCCCTCTGCGGCAAAAAAGCGGTGACGTCATACTGTCGGCTGAGGTTGTATAACACCCGGGTTGCGAGTATCGCATGCAGACGAGACCGCACTCCGTCGCTTACGGGGGAAACATGCTCGAGCGCAGCAAAACGCTTGCCGGCCCGAATTGCCGCGGAATACGCATGGCCTCGGGAATCGCCTGCTGATGGCCCGCATCGTCGACACGCGCGTCATTACGACATCTCCGGGCCGTAACTTCGTCACGCTCCGCCTGACCACCGAGGACGGGCTGACGGGCGTCGGCGATGCCACCTTGAACGGCCGCGAGCTGGCGGTGGCAAGTTACCTCGACGACCACGTCCTGCCCTGCCTGATCGGACTCGATGCCCATCGCATCGAGGACACCTGGCAATATCTCTATCGGGGCGCGTACTGGCGCCGCGGCCCGGTCACGATGACTGCCATCGCGGCGGTCGACATCGCCCTCTGGGACATCAAGGCAAAGATGGCGGGCCTGCCACTGTACCAGTTGCTCGGCGGTGCCTGCCGCGACGGCGTCAGCGTCTATTGCCATGCAAGCGGCGAAACCATCGAGGAAACAGTCGAGCACGCCCGCGAATTTGCCCGCGAAGGCTATCGCGCCATCCGCATCCAGTCCGGCGTTCCAGGCCTGCCCTCGACCTATGGCGTCGCGAAGGAGCGATTCGCCTATGAGCCGGCGAAAAAAGGGCTGCCACCAGTCAATGCCTGGTCAACGGAAAAATACCTGCGCTCGGTGCCGCCGCTGTTCGATTCGGCGCGGAAAGCGCTCGGCTGGGACATGCATCTGTTGCACGACGTCCATCACCGCCTGACGCCGATAGAGGCCGGCAGGCTCGGCAGGGACCTGGAACCGTACCGCCCCTTCTGGATGGAGGACGCCTGCCCTGCCGAAAACCAGGCAAGTTTCCGGCTGATTCGCCAGCACACCACGACGCCTCTGGCCATCGGCGAGGTCTTCAATACGATCTGGGACTGCAAACAGCTCATCGAGGAACAGCTCATCGACTACATACGCGCGACGGTCGTGCACGCCGGCGGCATCACGCACCTGCGCCGAATCGCATCCTTCGCCGACCTGTACCGGGTACGCACCGGCTGTCACGGCGCCACCGACCTGTCCCCCGTGTCACTTGCCGCCGCATTGCATTTCGACCTGTCGATTCCGAATTTCGGCATCCAGGAGTACATGCGCCACACGGCGGAAACCGACGCCGTCTTCCCGCACGCATACCGGTTCGCCGACGGCATGCTGCATCCCGGCGACGAGCCCGGTCTCGGAGTGGATATCGATCTCGCCCGTGCGGCGAATCACCCGTACGACCCGGCGTATCTTCCGGTGAACCGTCTCGAGGACGGTACGATGTTCGATTGGTAGCCCGCGGACGATCCCGATGAACACCGTACTGGGCATCGATCTTGGCACGCAGAGCCTGAAAGTCATATTTTACGATTACGAATCGCGCGTGGTCGCAGCCGCGGCAGCCGCGCCGCTCGAGGTACGCCGTGACGAGCATGGCACCGCCGAACAGGAGGCCGGCTGGTGGCTCACGGCGCTGAAGCTTGCGCTCGACCGGGTGCCGCCCGCAACACGGGCCTCCGCACGAGCGGTCGGCGTTTCGGGCCAGCAGCACGGCTTCGTCGCCGTCGATGCCGCGGGGGACGTGCTCGTTCCCGTCAAGCTCTGGTGCGATACGTCGACGCAGGCGGAAGCGGACGAAATCACGCATGCCGCGGGCGGCCGCGAGCGCTGTATCCAACTGACGGGCAACCCCGTCCTGGTGGGCTATACGGCGTCGAAGATCCTCTGGTTCCGCAAACATCATCCCGGGCGGTATCGCCGTCTGGCGCATGTGCTCTTGCCGCATGACTACCTGAATTTGGTACTGACCGGCGAACCGGCGATGGAGTACGGCGATGCGTCCGGCACTGGATTGCTCGACGTACGACGTCGCAAATGGTCCGCGGAACTCTTGCGTGCGGTCGAGCCGTCGTCGGATCTGACCGAAAAGTTGCCGTCGCTGGCAGAACCCGGCAGGGCAATCGGCACGGTCAGCGAGCGCGGCAGCCGCGAATTCGGAATCCCTGCCGGCATCCCGGTCGCGCCCGGCGGCGGCGACAACATGATGGCCGCGATCGGCACGGGCAATGTCGTACCCGGCAAGCTCACGATGAGCCTGGGCACGTCCGGCACCCTGTTCGCGAGCGCAGACGAACCCATCGTGGACCCGGCGGGCAATATTGCCGCGTTTTGCTCGTCAACGGGCGGATGGCTGCCGCTGCTGTGCACCATGAATTGCACGTTCGCGACCGAACTGATTCGCGGACCGCTCGGTGTCGGCACCGAAATTTTCGACGAGACCATAGGCGCCATTGCGGCGGGCAGCGATGGCCTCATCGTATTGCCGTTTTTCAGCGGCGAACGCACGCCCAACCTGCCCTCCGCGTCGGGGAGCATCCATGGGCTCACGGCTCGCAACTGCACCCGGGGCCACCTGTTGCGGGCAACCGTCGAAGGTGCGACATTCGGATTGCGTTTCGGCCTTGACGAACTGCGCCGGCTCGGCCTCGAGGCGTCAGAAATCGTCCTGACCGGCGGCGGCTCACGCAGCGCCGAATGGTGCCAGGTCGTCGCCGACGTCTGTCGCCTGCCGGTTACGCTGCTCGAGCAGGACGAAGGCGCGTCATTCGGCGCCGCGTTACAGGCCCTGTGGATCCTCGAGCGCCAGGCCGATCCGGACGTGCGGATCGAAACAATCACCGACGCGCACACGAGCGCCCGCCCGGCCGCCTGCCGCACACCGGACGCGGCCCATGCCGAGCGCTACGCCGAGGTGTACACGGACTATCGCCGCGCTGTCGACCACGTAGCGTCCCAATTCGAGACTTAACGGAGCAAGATCATGAGTGCCAGACCGCATATCGGTAACGAGGAACATTTTCCGGGCATCGCCCGCATACCGTTCGAAGGCCCGGAGTCCGACAATCCTCTCGCCTTCAAGGCCTACGATGCGAGCCGGCTCGTCGCCGGCAAAACGATGGAGGAACACCTGCGCTTCGCCATCTGCTACTGGCATACGTTCTGCGCAGACGGCAACGATCCGTTCGGTCCCGGTACGCGCAGCTACAGCTGGAAGACCAAGAGCGACCCGCTCCGGGCGGCCGAGGACAAGCTCGATGCTGCGTTCGAATTCTTCACCAAAATGGGCGTACCCTTTTACTGCTTCCACGACCGCGATCTCGCCCCGGAAGGCAAAACCGTCGCCGACAGTGAGCGCAACCTGCAGCACATGGTCGATCTGGCGGCCGAGCGGCAGAAGGCCACGGGGTTGAAGCTGCTGTGGGGAACCGCAAACGTGTTTTCCCACCCGCGGTACATGAACGGGGCGTCGACGAATCCCGATTTCAATGTCGTCGCACACGCCGGCGCGCAGGTGAAGGCTGCTCTGGACGCAACCGTCGCACTGGGCGGCCAGAATTACGTGTTCTGGGGCGGGCGGGAGGGTTACTCGTACCTGTTCAACACGAATACCGGGCGCGAGCTCGAACACATGGCGCGTTTTCTTGCCATGGCGCGCGATTACGGCCGCTCGATCGGTTTCGAAGGAACGTTCCTGATCGAGCCGAAGCCCATGGAACCGATGTACCACCAGTACGACGCGGATTCGCAGACGGTCATCGGCTTCCTGCGCGAACATGGTCTGGCAGGCGATTTCAAAGTCAACGTCGAGGCCAATCACGCGACGCTGGCCGGGCATTCCTTTGCTCATGAACTCCAGATGTGCGCCGATGCCGGCCTCCTGGGCTCCATCGATGCCAATCGCGGCAATCCGCAAAACGGCTGGGACACAGACCAGTTTCCCACGAACCTCTACGATACGATCGAAGCAATGCTCGTCGTGCTGGCCGATGGCGGACTGAAGTCAGGCGGACTGAACTTCGACGCGAAAGTGCGCCGCGAATCCACCGACCCGGAGGACCTGTTCATCGCACACATCGGCGGGATGGATTCCTTCGCGCGCGGCCTCATCGTCGCCGCGAACATACTCGAGAACGGCGCGTTGTCCGGTTTCCGCAAGGCACGATATGAAAGTTTCGACAACGGCAAGGGCCGGGATTTCGAACAGGGCAGGCTCGGACTCGCCGAACTCCGCGACATCGCGGCAAAGAGCGGAGAACCGAGGCAGTTGAGCGGACGGCAGGAGTGGTTCGAGAACGTGCTCAACGATTTCATATTCCGTTCGGCGTAAATCTCCGCGGCCGCTGATGGACAAGCTGGAGCAGCTCCGCAAGATGACGACGGTGGTCGCCGACACCGGCGAACTCGAGGCGATCCGGAAGTATCAGCCGGTCGACGCGACAACCAACCCGTCCCTGCTGCTCAAGCTTGCCGACAGCCCTGCTTACCGTGGCCTTGTCGATGAGGCGCTGGACTGGAGCCGGCGCCGGGGCAGCGATGGCGGGCAGTACATTGCGCGTGCCGCGGAAAAATTCTCGGTCGATGTCGGCTGCGAAATTCTGAAGCTCGTGCCCGGCCGCGTATCGACGGAAGTGAGCGCGCGCGTGTCATTCGACCGCGACGCCATCGTTGAAACGGCGCGCCGTATCGTCGGCCTCTATAACGACGCGGGCATCGGCAATGAGCGCGTACTCATCAAGACGGCGTCGACCTGGCAGGGCATCGCGGCAGCGCGCCTGCTGGAACGGGAAAACATCCAGTGCAACCTGACCCTGCTGTTCGGTTTCGCCCAGGCGCAAGCCTGCGCTGACGCCGGCGTTCACCTGATCTCGCCATTCGTCGGCCGGATTTTCGACTGGTACACGACAAAAAGCGGTCGCGACAGTTATGCCCCGGAGGAAGACCCCGGCGTGGTCTCGGTGACCCGGATCTTCAACTACTACAAGACACATGGCTACGACACGATCGTGATGGGCGCAAGTTTCCGCAATCTGGGCCAGGTGACGGCCCTCGCCGGCTGCGACCGGCTGACGATCAGCCCGCCGTTGCTCGAGGCACTGGCCGCGGACCAGGGAAAGCTGCCGCGTGCACTGGACCCGCGTCGCCCCGGGTCGGCGGACGTTCGGGAAACCCTCGAGGAGGCCGAGTTCCACTGGCGCCTCAACGAGGACGTCATGGCGAACGACAAGCTGGCCGAAGGCGTGAGAAATTTTTACGCCGACGAGCTCAAGCTGTGCGACTTCCTCTCGACGCTGCTTTGAGAACCGGGTGCCGGTGAGCCGTCCGAACTACCCGCACTTCCCGTCGACACTGCTCGTCCTCGCCCTGATTGCAGCGTGCGGCGGACCGGCGGACAGGATTGCCCTGTCGCCGGCCGACGAGTCGGGCATGACAGCGCTCGCGGCCCGGGTGGACTTCCCGGTCGGTGTCGCCGTACCGGCGGGCGGGGCCCGGAACAGCCTGCTCGAAAGCCCGGAGCGCCAGCACGTCGTCGAACGCCACTTCGACAGCATCACGGCGGAGAACATCATGAAGATGGCCTATCTCCAGCCGGAACCCGGTCAGTTCAATTTCACGGACGCAGACCTCCTGATCGCATGGGCACAAAGCCGCAGTATCGTCGTGCACGGGCATGCGCTGGTCTGGCACAACCAGGCACCCGAATGGATGAGCACCTACGATGGCGATCCGGATGACTTCGCCGCGATGCTCGACAATCATGTAACGACCGTGGCGGCTCATTTCGCCGGCAAACTCAAGAGCTGGGACGTGGTGAACGAAGCGTTCACGGACGACAATCCCAGTACCTACCGCGACACCGTGTGGTACCGCCACCTCGGCCCCGCTTACATCGAGCGTGCATTCCGGCTGGCGCGGACCGCGGATCCGGACGCTGACCTGTACTACAACGACTACAATATTTCGGGCATCGACGGGCCGCACAAACTCGATCGCGTTCTGCAGATGGCGGACGATTTCCTCGAGCGTGGCGTGCCGCTCGACGGGATCGGGTTCCAGATGCACATAGAGCACGATCGGCCCGACCTCCGGGCGATTCGTGACGCGTTCGAAAAAGTCGCTTCGCGGGGCCTCAAGGTGCGCATCTCCGAGCTGGATATTTCGGTGAATGCACCGGAGACAAATTCGAGATTGACGACGGAACTAGCTGATCTGCAAAGACAAAGGTACGAGGACGTCGCCCGTGTCTACCGCGAGGCCGTGCCGCCGGCGCAACGCGGCGGCCTCACCGTCTGGGGCATCAGCGACGGCGACAGCTGGATCCCGGGCTTCAAGAAGCGCAAGGACTGGCCGTTGCTGTTCAACGCCGACTTCAGCGCCAAGCCGGCGCTGGCGGGCCTCGCCGAAGGTCTGGATCCATGGGCGCCCGCCGCGGCCTTCGAGTGGTTCGAATACCAGGGCGACGATGCGTCGTTCGCCGCCCCGCTGCCGGAAGACCGCTACCAGAACCCGGTCGCTGCAGGCTTTTTCCCCGACCCCAGTATTGCCCGGCGTGGCAACGACTATTACATGGTTCACTCCTCGTTTGCGTACCTGCCGGGGGTACCGGTGCTGCACAGCCGCAACCTCGTCGACTGGTCGCTCGCGGGCCACGTATTGACCCGCCCGAGCCAGGCGGATTTCACGGGACTCGGCATCTCGCGCGGCATCTTCGCCCCCACGATCCGGTATCACGACGGTCTGTTCTACATGATCACCACCGCGGTCGATGCGGGCGGCAACTTCTACGTCACGGCTGCAGAACCCACGGGCCCATGGTCGGACCCGGTCTGGCTGCCGGAGATCGATGGCATCGATCCGGATCTCTTTTTCGACCAGGACGGGCGCGTCTGGCTGACGCACAACGGCCCCCCGGACGGCGAACCCCTGTACGACGGCCATCGCGCCATCTGGCTGTGGGAACTCGAGCTCGATACCGGTCAGGTCGTGCCCGGCTCGGGCCGTATCGTCGTCGATGGCGGCGCCGAACCCGACGCACAGCCCGTCTGGATCGAAGCCCCGCATCTGTTCCGGAAGGATGGCTGGTATTACCTGATATGCGCCGAAGGCGGCACCGGCGACCGGCACTCGGAAGTCGTCTTTCGCGCACGCGTGCTTGCCGACCCATTCCTGCCTTACGCCGGAAATCCGATCCTGACCCAGCGCGATCTCGAACCCGGCCGGCCGGAACCGGTGAGCGCTGCCGGTCATGCCGACTTCGTGGCGACGGCCACGGGCGACTGGTGGACCGTGTTCCTTGCGACACGCCCGTACGAGGGCGACTTCTACAATACGGGCAGGGAAACCTTCCTGCTGCCGGTGACGTGGGAGGACGGCTGGCCGCGCATCCTGTCGGCAGGCCAGCCCGTGCCGGACCGCCCGATTCGCCCGGATGGCACCGGTGCCACGCCCACCGGCTCCCCCCTGAGCGGCAACTTCACCTGGCGCGACGAATTCGATGGCCCGTCACTCGATCTTCACTGGCAACGCTTGCGCCAGGTCGAGGCACCCTGGCTGTCGCAGTCTGACGGGCGGCTCAGGCTCCTCGCCAAAACCGATTCCATGGCGGACACGGGACAGCCGGCTTTCATCGGCCGGCGCCAGCAGCACCAGCGCTTTCGCGCGTCCCTGGAACTGAGAGTTCCGGAACCCGGTGTGGCAGCCGGCATCGTCGCATTTCAGAACGAAACCCATCATTACTTTTTCGGCGTCCGGCAGGACGACCATTCGATCCTTGCGTTCGTCGAACGGGCGTCGGGCGCGCTGCCGGATAGTGTGGCGGAAACCATACTCGACGATGCGGGCCCGGGGGACGCCGTTGAACTCGCGATCCACGGCGACGGGGGCCGGATTGATTTTCGCGTCCGTTTGCCGGGGCACGGCTGGACGCCGGTCGGCGGGCCATTCGACGGCACGGTGCTCAGCACGGCGGCCGCCGGCGGCTTCGTCGGCACGATGCTTGGCCCCCACAGCCGCAGGTTCCCGGTTGCCGGGGTACCCGCTCGAGGGATTACGGACTAGCGCGCGCAGCGCCCGCAGTCGGTCCGAGCGAAAAATAGAATGTCGCGCCTTCGCCGACGCGGCCTTGCGCCCAGATCCTGCCGTCGTGGCGTTCCACGACACGATGGGCGATCGTCAGCCCGAGCCCGATTCCTTCCGACGAGTTGGCCTTGTCCAGCCGGTTGAACGCACCAAAAATCGTGTCGGCGTGGTCCTGGTCGAATCCGACGCCGTTGTCGGCGACGAAATACACCATTTCGCCGTCATGCATTTCGGAACCGACCGTGACCACCCTCGTGGTCCGGGTCCGCGTGTATTTGATTGCGTTGGCGAGCAGGTTGGTCAGCAACATGTGCACGAGAGTCGGGTCGGCATAGGCAGCTGGCAGGTCGTCCACCCGGAACCGGACCGGCGGCGGGGGCTCGGCCCCGGACAGATCCTCGACAATCTCCTCGGTCAGGTTCCGCATGTCCACGGTCTCGCGGCCGAAGGTGGCGTGGGACACCTCCGACAGGCCGAGCAGCCGATCCAGGATATTCGCCATCTGCTTCACCGAGGGCGTGAAACGCTCGAGTACGCGCATGCTCTCCGGGCTCAACTCACTGCGTGCGCGCTCCTCCAGCAACTGGGCATTGACCGACAACGAATTCAGCGGATTGCGAAGATCGTGGGCGACGGAATCAGCCAGCGTCTGCAAGTCTGCAGTGCGATCCTGAAGCTGGCGGGTGCGCTCCGCGATATTCACCTCCAGATTGCGGTTCAGGTCGGCGAGCTCCACCTCCGCCGCTTCCGCGGCCGCCGCGCGGGAGCGTGCCCTGCCGTTCTCGTAGACCAGCGTCCCGAGCAAAACGGAAATGAACAATCCGAGCAACAGGACGAGGTCGACGGCCGGCGAATCGATGGAAGCAACCAGGGTCGCTGTGGGGCGATGCTCGACGTTCCACAACGAGCCCAGGGATGAGCGAATCAAGCCTGAACGGGTCCAGGGAAGCGGGGCATCCGGCGCCGGCCTGCCCCGCTCGTACAGAAGAATGTCATTCGCAAAGACCCGGATCGCGTAGCCGGGAGACACATCGGTCAACATCCGTTCGAGAGCCTGGCGGGCATCGAGCAGCGCCACCAGGTTGCCGCTCAGGCCGTCTTTCCTTTCGACCAGATAGATTTCGAAGTAGACGCCGCCGTCGTCGCTCGTATAGGGACCGAGTATGGCGTTCTGCTCGAGTGCCTCTGCACGTGCGGTCAGCGCGTCGAATCGCGCCCACTCCTCGTCTGTCGGCCGGTAGTCGAAGATTGCCGAATCGGCCGCGCGGAGAAAACGTACGCCCTGGGCCGGATCGTCCCACAATAACAACGGGACGCCGGCGAGATTCGTCATGTCGATACCGTCGGCGCCCGGGCGGTTTCCGCCTTGCATCTGCCCGTTCGCCGCCCAGTAGATCCTGACGTTGTGCAAGTCGGATATCACCGCCTCCATACTGCGAATGAGCTGACTGCGTGCGGAGTAGGACTCGGCCTCGGCAATTCGGGCAATCTGCTGCTCGTTGCTCCGGGTCAGAGCCGCCCACAATGCAAAGGTGCCGATCGCGACGGCGACGACGACGAGCAGCGCATAGATCAGGCGCGTGGCCATACAGGACAATCCGATAGCGGGAGTCGGTCTCGTGTCGAGCAAGAATTACATCGTACTTGTAAGAAGTACGTGTGAAGCAGCCGCGACACAAAAACATCCTACGTGCCGCGCCATGCGCTGTCGACCGGTGTTTGGCACGAACCGTGCAACGTCTGCCGAAGATTCCGCGGGGAGGAAGGCTTGTCACGACCATGTCTGCTCGCGCGCCGCCGATGCGCGATATCGCAATGTCGGGTTTCACGGCCGGCATCGGGTCGATGGCGCCATCCCCTCGATTCTCTCAGTTTCCTGCACGACGAAGAAACAAACGTGGCACGGGTGTTGCGCGGCAATTGGAAATGCTGTTCATAGACGACATACTACGCAGTCGGACCAAAAACCCTGAGGCGTGGCGCGACCGCGGAATGCGGCGGCGGCACGCCGAACGGCTGAGCCGGCCGGTCGCGTACTGGCTTTAGGGCGGGATTTCAGCCATGGTCCGGGAGGTGAAGGACTTCGAATCCGAACAGCGGGCGCGTGCCCCGGCGGGAGCCATGACAAACGTACTGATAGTCGACGACGAGCCAGATTTCAGCAGCGGAATCGCGGAGTATCTCGAGCTGAAGGGGCATTCGGTCGTGTCGACCAACACCTTGTCAGCCGGCCGCGATGCCCTGCGCCTGACGAAACCAGACGCACTCGTGCTGGATCTGATGCTGCCGGACGGCAGCGGCCTTGAGTTGCTCGATACGTTCACCGAGCACCGGCCGGACAAGGTCGTCATTATCACCGGGCACGCCGGTGTCAAGAACCTCATCGGTGGCATGGCCGGGGACGGCGTCTCCTACATGACCAAGCCGATCGAACCACGCGAATTGCTGACCCTGCTGGGGCAGGTCAATGAAGCGAGACCGAAGGAAGCCGAAGGTGACGGGCATTTCGGGCTGATGGTCGGAGAAAGCCCTGCCATTCGCGCGATCTACGACACGATCCGCCAGGTAGCCAGGACCGACAGTACGGTTTTCGTCCAGGGCGAGAGCGGTACGGGAAAGGAACTCGTGGCTGAAGCCATTCACACGCTGAGCGGCGTCAGCGGACCCTTTGTACCGGTCAACTGCGGCAGCCTCAGCAAGGACTTGCTCTCGAGTCAGTTGTTCGGCCATGAGAAGGGCAGTTTCACCGGCGCGACGCGTCGCCACGCCGGCTTCTTCGAGCGTGCGGATAACGGCACCCTGTTTCTCGACGAAATCACGGAGATGCCGGCGGAAATGCAGACTCACCTTTTGCGCTCGCTCGAGACCGGCAAGATCCTTCGCGTCGGTGGCGAAAAAGAGTTCCCGGTCAATGCCCGCCTCATTGCCGCTACGAATCGCGATCCGGCGAAGGCCGTCAAGAACGGCAAGCTCCGGGAAGATCTGTATTTCCGCCTGCGGGTGTTTCCGATAACCCTGCCTCCGCTCAGGGAACGGTTTGGCGACGTATCGCTGCTGGCCAGGCATTTTCTTGCTGCGCTGAACAAGAAGCACGGTACGAACAAACAGTTGACTGAGGTCGGCCTGCAGCGCCTGGAGCAGCACTCATGGCCCGGCAACGTACGCGAACTCAAACACACCGTTCATCGCGCATACATCATGTCCGACGACGACGCGGTGAACGTACCGCTCCGATTTGACGAGGACCTGCCTGGCGACATCGAAGGACTCCGTGTCGGCCGTTCGATTGCCGACGTCGAGAAGGATCTCATCGTGGCCACGCTCGATCACCTTGACGGCGACAAAAAAGCGGCTGCCGCCAGTCTCGGCATCAGCCTGAAGACTCTCTACAACCGGCTCAAGGAATACGGCGAATCCGACTAAGTTGCGTGTGATGAATGTACTGATAGTGGAAGACGACGAGTTTGCGCGTGAAGCGAGTGCCCGTTACCTGGATCACCTGGGTCACGAAGTCTGCGCTGCCGCGAGTGGACTGGAAGCGGCCGCCAAGGCGGATTGCCGCCCCCCCGATGTCGTGATCTGTGACTGGCGGCTGGGTGACGGTGACGACGGCGCGGACGTCGCACGCACGTTGCAGCAGCGCTACGCGGCCACGATCATATTTATCACTGCGCATCCCTTGGGTCGGCTACGTGCCCAGACCCGCGACCTGAAGGTGGCGCGGTACCTCCGGAAGCCCATCTCGCTGCTCTCGCTCGCTTCCGTTCTCGACGAGATCCGGGACGGTCACCCGGCGTGAGTCAGCCTCCCGGGTAAAGCAACCTTCGATAAAAAAGGCGGTGTCTCGCGACACCGCCGTTGTTACCTCAGTTCGAAAAAAGCGACGCTTACAGATCCTGGCTATCGCGCCATTGCCGTACGTCGTCACGTGCCTGTTCGACCGAGCGTCCATAGCGCTTCTGGATGGCTCCGACCAGTTGGTCCGTCTCTCCATCGATGCGGTCGAGGTCGTCGTCAGTGAGTTCTCCCCACTGTTCCTTGACTTTACCTTTCAGCTCATTCCAGTTGCCCTTGATCTGGTGCTTGTTCATTGCTTTTCCTCCGGGTGGCGCTGCGGTGACGCTGCAGCTGTTACCCGGGAGTCTGCAAGGGGCGTGCCACCCGGGCGACGGCCCTGCGCGGCGGTTCCGCGCGCCGGGACTGTCGCAAGCAGGGGCAGTTTTTACGAGCACCTGAAAGATTTTCACGGGCGAGGAGCAATGTCGGCAGGGGCTCAGTGCAAGGCGGCGACGCGGCCCGGGCTCACTTGGCACGCCGCGTGCATTGTCCCTGCGTACTCGAATTCTGCCAGGAGTTAGCTGTATGTTGACGTGGGCCGTGACATTTCTTGTCCTTGCCATTGTTGCCGGGCTTCTCGGCTTCACGGGCATCGCCGGCACTGCCGCCGGTATTGCGAAAATACTGTTCGTCATTTTTCTCGTGTTGCTGGTGGTGAGTGCCGTTTTCGGTGCACTCCGCGGCCGCCCGCCAATCTGAGCGGCAGGCCGAACTCAAAAATCGACGAGTACGCAAGCGCCCTCTTCCGCGCCGCTTACTCTTCTGCGGAACGCGCCGAACAGCTCGCGCCCCATGCCGGCGTGACTCATGCCCAATTCGTAGCTCGGCGAGGGTCGTGAGGCGATATCATTCGTTCCGGCCAGATGGAGCACACCCGCGTCCGCGTCGATGCGTACGATGTCGCCGTCTTGGATCTTGCCGATCGCGCCACCTGTCACCGCCTCGGGTGTAACCTGGATTGCTGCGAGTACGGATCCGGACGCTCCGGACATACGCCCGTCCGTCAAGAGGGCGACGCGATATCCGCGGTTCTGCAACACACTGAGGTACGGCGTCAGCTTGTGAAGTTCCGGCATGCCGATCGCGCTCGGTCCCTGCGCCGGCAGTACCGCCACCAGGTCCTGCTCCAATTCGCCCGCGTTGAAGGCGGCGATGAACGCCTCCTGCGAGTGAAATACGCGTGCGGGTGCGGTGATCGAGCAGCGTTCGTCGGACACCGCCGACGTCTTTACGATGGCGCGGCCGATGTTGCCGTCGACGACGCGAAGACCGCCTTCGGGATCGAAGGGCCTGGCGAAAGGCCTGAGTATTGCCGGATCGAGCGATTCCGGCTGCGCCGGCCGAAACCGGAGTTGCCCGTCGACCGCCTCCGGTTCGACAGAGAAGCGGTGCAGACCCCTGCCCAGGATGGTGTTGACGTCCTCGTGCAGGATTCCACCGTCCAGCAGTTCCCGGATCATGAATCCGAGACCGCCTGCCGCATGAAAGTGATTGACGTCCGCGAGGCCATTGGGATACACGCGCGCCATCAGCGGCACCACTGACGACAAACCGGCAAAGTCATCCCAGTTGACGACTATGCCGGCCGTCCTCGCGATAGCGACGATATGCATCGTGTGATTTGTCGACCCGCCGGTCGCGAGCAAACCGACGATGCCGTTGACGATCGCTTTCTCGTCGATGATGTGTGCAATTGGCATGTAGTCTGCGCCGGGCGCAGTGATACGTAGCACCCGGCGTACGGCCTCCGCAGTCAGCATATCGCGCATGCTCGTACCGGGATTAACGAACGATCCGCCCGGCAATTGCAGCCCCATGAACTCCATGAGCATCTGGTTGCTGTTCGCCGTACCGTAAAACGTGCAGGTCCCCGGCCCGTGATAAGACGCCGATTCTGCAGCGAGAAGTTCCTCCCGACCGACCTTGCCGGCCGCATACTCCTCGCGCACCCTGGCCTTTTCCTTATTGGGTAGACCGGACACCATGGGGCCCGCGGGAACGAAAATGACCGGCAGGTGGCCGAACGCCAGTGCACCGATCAGGAGCCCCGGCACGATCTTGTCGCAGATGCCGAGGCACATCGCTGCGTCGAACATATTGTGGGAGAGCGCAACGGCCGTGGACAGTGCAATGACGTCGCGACTGAACAGGGACAGGTCCATCCCGTCCTGGCCCTGCGTCACGCCATCACACATGGCCGGCACACCTCCCGCGAATTGCGCCACCGCGCCTTCCTCGAGCGCGACGCGTTTGATCAGCGCCGGATAGTCGGCATAGGGCTGGTGTGCGCTCAGCATGTCATTGTAGGCGGAGACGATGCCGATGTTCGGTACGGCTACTCCGGCCAGCGCGACTTTGTCCGTCGAGGCGCATGCGGCGATGCCGTGCGCGAGATTGCTGCACGACAAGGTCGTGCGCGGGCGGCCGTTCGAAGCGGCCCGGCGCACGCGCTCGATGTAGGCATGGCGCGAGGCTTTACTGCGCTCGCGTATGCGTTCGGTTATTTCGATTACGGTAGGGTGCATAACGGGTCCTGATGCGTCTATTCGGCACAGAAGACATGGACGGGTACGGTCCGCTGCTGAAGCAGGGCTGAAATCGGCAGGGCTGTGTCGCCGCCTGCCGCGGCTTCGTACACGTTGCGCTTTTCGGGGCCGAAGATGAGAAGAACGATGTCGTTGCTGTCAAGCAGTGCGCGCAGGCTCATGCTGATGCGCGGGAGCGGGCTGGCACGCGTCGAGATCGGGATGAATGCTTTGGCGCTCGCGACGTCAAGACCTGCCGCCAGATTGGGCGCATCCGGAAACAGCGAAGCGAAATGCCCGTCAGTACCCATGCCGAGCAGTGTGCAGGCGAACGGGCGCTGCACCTGTCGGAATTCGGCTTCGAGCGCCACGCAGCGTTCGGCTGGGCTGACGCTGCCGTCGAATATCGGCAGCAGGGACGCGCGGCTGGCCTCGCCCTGTAACAAATGACGTCGCACGAGTCCTTCGTTGCTGTCGCTATCGTCGGGGGGCACCCAGCGTTCATCGCTCATGAGTACCTGCACCCGGTCCCATGGGAGCGGTGCTGATTGAAGCTGTTCGAAACACCGGACCGGTGTCGAGCCGCCGCTGACGACAAGCGATGCGCCATACGCGTGTGCCAGCCGGCGTCGCAGCCGGCCCGCGATGAAGCCTGCAAGCCTGTGGGATGCTTCCTCCCGGCTGGCGAAAAAATACTCCACCGGGTTCAGCTCTCCGGATGCCATGCGCGGCCGTCGCGGTCAAGCAGCAGGGAAGACGACGTCGGCCCCCAGGAGCCGGCGACGTAAGACTCAACCTTTTGCTGGGATCCGGCCCAGCCGGCAATGATGCTGTCAACCCAGTCCCAGGCCGCCTCGACTTCGTCACGGCGCATGAACAGCGCAGGATTACCCCGCAGCACCTCCATGAGCAGGCGCTCGTAAGCATCGGGGTAGCGAATTCCGAACGTCTCTTCAAAGCTCAGATCGAGCGACACGGGCCGAAGGTCGAATCCGCCAGGGCCCGGTTCCTTGGCCATGACGAACAGCTTGACGCCTTCGTCCGGCTGCAGCTTGATCGTCAGCCGGTTCGGCTGCACGTTGTACTGCTGTTCCGGGAATATGGAGTGCGGCACGTCTTCGAACTGGATGACGATCTCGGAATGCTTTTCTTTCAGGCGTTTGCCGGTGCGTAAGTAGAACGGTACACCCGACCAGCGCCAGTTCTCGATCTCGGCCTTGATTGCGACGAAGGTCTCGGTACTGCTCCGCCGGCCGCCGAGCTCATCCAGGTAGCCGGGCACCGGCGTGCCATGAATGGCACCCTCCGCGTACTGTCCGCGCACGGTCTGGCGTCTGACGGCGTTGTGCTCGATCGGTTTCAGTGCGCGCAGCACCTTGATCTTCTCGTCACGGACAGCCTCCTGGTCCAGGCTCGATGGCGCCTCGATCGCCGTCAGGCAAACGAGCTGCAACAGATGGTTCTGCACCATGTCGCGCAGAGCGCCGATCCGGTCGTAAAACTCCACGCGATTGCCAACGCCCAGTTCCTCGGCCACTGTGATCTGCACGTGATCGATCGTGGCGCGGCGCCACAAGGGCTCGAACAGCGAATTGCCGAACCTGAGGGCCAGCAGGTTCTGGACCGTTTCCTTGCCGAGATAGTGATCGATACGAAAGATCTGACTCTCGTTGAAACAGGCGCCCACCTGCTCATTGATCGTCCGGGCCGATGCGTAGTCCGTTCCGACCGGTTTTTCGAGGACGATTCGGCTCGAGGGCGTAATCAGCTGGTTTCGGCGCAGACCCTCGGCTATACGCCCAAAAAGGCCGGGCGCCGTCGCGAGGTAGGCGACCCGGACCCTGTCCTCTTTCCCGTGGAGGAGCATGATGAGTTCCTGCCAGCTGTCCGGATCGGTGCCATCCGCCTGGACATAGGTCAGGCGCTTGCTGAAGGCCCGCCACCGGTCCTCTTCGAACTCGCCTGTGGCAAGACGCCCACGGAGTGCCGTTTCGACGAGGTCAAGGTAGGCGTCCCGTTGCAGTTCGCCCCGCCCGACGGCGATGATCCGGCTGCCATCGACGATCTGTCCGTCGCGATCGCGATGATAAAGGGCCGGCAACAGCTTCCGCATCGACAGGTCGCCGGTGCCGCCGAAGATTATGAGGTCGAAGACCTCGACTGGCACGAGTTTGGCCATGGACCTTCCTGGGTATTTTTTGAAACTTTACTACATCACTACGGGTATGAACCACTTTTAGCTGGATTTTTGCGCGGTTTTTTTGTAATTTTGCTACATGTACGACCTGATACGTGACCGGCTCGACACCTTGAGCCCCGCGGAACGGCGGGTTGCCGGGTGGGTACTGGAGCACCCGAGACGGGCCGCGCGAATGACGCTCGCCGAACTGGCAGCGGCCTGCGGCAGCAGTGAGCCCACGATCATCCGCTTCTGTCGCCGCTTCGGACTGCGAGGCTTCCGCGAGCTCGCACCGCGGCTGACGGAGAGCCTGAGCCGGCCGGCAAGCTACATTCACCACGACGTGGCCGCGGATGATCTGCCGCTCGATGCTGCAACGAAGGTCGTCGATGCGTCAATCCAGGCGCTGTTCCGGCTGCGTTCGGAACTCGCCGCGATGCCGATGGACACCGCCGTTCGGGCGCTCTCTGCTGCACGGCAGCTGGTGTTCGTCGGTCTCGGTGCGTCCGGCCATGTCGCCCGCGATGCCTGCCACAAATTCTTCCGGCTCGGCATGCCGTCCACGGCGCTCACGGACACGCCATCGATCCTGCAGTACGCAGCCGTCGCCAACCCGAGGGACGTGATTATCGCCGTTTCGAATTCGGGCCGCTGGCCGGACGTCGTGCGCGCTGCCGGTACCGCGCGGGCCCGCGGCGCCACTGTCATCGCGGTCACCGAACCGGCTACGGCGCTTGCCAGTGCGGCGGATATCCTGTTACCGTGCCACGCACGCGAAGATACCGGCATCTATACGCCGATGAGTTCGCGGCTCACGCATCTCGCGCTCCTCGACGCAGTGCAGGTAGCACTGGCGCTTGCACTCGGTCCATCCGCCGTTCTGAACCTGAAACTCGCAAAAAATGCGCTGACCTGAAAGCTCGCGCGACGCGCCTGCAGCTTTACAACACCGCCCCGAGTTGCCACGGCACGAATTCGAAGTCGCCGAGACCGTTTCTCTCACTCGCGCTGGCCGCGCCGCTCGCTATGTCCAGCAGGAGTTCATAAATGCCCTCGCCCGCGGCCTCGAGGGACAATTCACCATCGAGTATCCTGCCGCAATCGAAATCCATGTCGTCGGCCATGCGCTTTGCCATCCCGGAGTTGCTTGCGAGCTTCACCGAGGGTACGGGCTTCGCGCCGAAGACCGAGCCCCGGCCGGTCGTGAAACACACGATGTTTGCACCGGCCGCGATCTCGCCTGTTACGGAACAGGGATCGTAGCCGGGACTGTCCATGAATACGAAGCCCTGCCGGTCGATGGACTGCCCGTATTCCATTACGCCCTGGAGCGTGGACGTTCCCGATTTTGCGACGGCGCCGAGGGATTTCTCGTAAATCGTCGTGATACCGCCGGCGAGATTGCCGGGCGATGGATTGTTGTTCAGGCTCTCGCCGTGACTCGAGACATACGCCTGCCACCAGTCCAGCTTCGCCTCGAGGTCTGCTGCGACCGACGCATCGGCCGCGCGCGCCAGGAGCAAACCCTCGGCGCCGTGAATTTCCGGCGTTTCCGCGAGAATGACCGTACCTCCCGCACGCACCAGCAGGTCCGCAGCATAACCCAGCGCCGGGTTGGCGCTCACGGCTGAGAAACTGTCGGAGCCGCCGCATTGCAGCCCGAGCGTCAGGGCCGCTGCGGGTACCGGTTCCCGGCTCGCCTGTGCGGCGAGCAGAACCAGGCTCCGCACCTCCTCGAGACCCTGTTCGATCGCGGCTCGCGTGCCGCCCGCGGCCTGGATGCTCATCGTTCGCAAGGCCGGGCCTGGCACAAGCCGCTGCGACGCCAGCAAGGCGTCGATGTCATTCGCTTCGCAACCGAGCCCGATGATCAGGACGCCGCCGAAGTTCGGATGCCGGATAAATCCGCCCAGTGTTCTCTGGAGGACCTCCATGCCTTTCCCGCGCGAGGACATCCCGCAGCCGGTCGTGTGCGTGATCGGCACGATCGCGTCAATGCCCGGGCACCCGGGCAGTATCGTCGCGCGCGCCCGCGCGACGATTTCGCGGACCACTGTCGCCGAGCAGTTGACGGTAGAGATGACGCCGACACAGTTGCGCGTCCCGACGCCACCGCCGACGCGACGAAAACCCCGGAACGCAGTTCGCGCGGGCATTTTCACGATGTTCGCCGCGACCGTGCCCGCGGCCCGGGGCGCCGCCCCGGCATCGAGATTGTGCAGGTGCACATGCTGGCCCGCGGTGATATCGCGCGACGCAATACCGATGATCTGGCCGAGCTTCTCAACCGGCTGTCCCGCCGCCCGGTCGCGCAGCGCGACCTTGTGACCGCGCGGCACGTCGTCGGCGACGACGGTTCCGTCGTCAAGGATTTCGCCGGCGGATAGCGGCTCCAGAGCGACGGCGACATCGTCGGCGGGCCGCATGAGCAGGTAGCGCGGTGTACTCACAGCACCCCTCCGCTATCGAGGTAGCGTTTCGCAGCGGCGACAGAGCCTGCCTCGAACAGGATGTCCAGTTGCGTGCTCAGCACGTGCCGGAACCGGTGTTCCTCGGGCCAGGCGCTTCCAAAGATCGAATGCAGTTCCAGAAATCGATCGACGATGGCGTCCGCTGCCTGCCCGCAGTCGCCGGCGATGGCCGCGAAGGCCGCCGATAGCGGATCGCGGACCTCGATAGGATTGCCGGCTTCGTCGGTTCCGAGGGCGTAGCGGATCCATGCAGCGATCCCCAGCGCGAGGCCGTTTATCGGACCACCCTGTTCCAGCTGCAGACGAAGCGTCGCCAGGAGCCGCTGCGGCAACTTCTGCGAGCCGTCCATTGCAATCTGCCAGGTGCGATGCCGGAGCGTCGGGTTGCGAAATCGCGCGAGCAATTCGGGGATATAACGATCGTGTTCCATGCCGGCCGGGGCCGGCGTCACCGGCGAGATTTCCGTCACCATCATGCGTTCCACGAACCGGGCCAGCGTGTTGTCGGCCATGACCTCATGCACATGCTGGTGACCGGCGAGGTAGCCGAGGTATGCGATCGTCGAATGCGCTCCGTTGAGCAGGCGCAATTTAGCCGTTTCGTACGGCTCCACGTCGTCGACCAACAGTGCACCGGCCTGTTCCCAGCAGGGACGCCCATTCGCAAAGTCATCCTCGATCACCCATTGCATGTACGGTTCGGTGCACACGAGGCCTGCGTCATGCACGCCTGTAGCCCGCGCTGCGGCCACAATATCTTCATTGGTCGTCGCCGGCACGATGCGATCCACCATGGTTGCAGGGAAGCGGACCTTATCGTCGATCCAGGTTTCGACGCCGGAGCCGGCGAGTGCCGCGAAGTCCAGCAACGCGCGACGCAAAAGCCGGCCGTTCGCCGGCAGGTTATCACATGACAGTGCCGTCAGGGCACCGGCCCCGCTGTCGCGACGCTTCAGGCACGCCGCATGCAGCAAGCCGACCAGGCTGGCCGGCGCGCGGGGAACCTCGAGGTCGTGCACGATATCGGGATGGCGTTCGTCGAGGCCGCCTTTGTGCGTGTCCACGCAGTAGCCCTTCTCAGTGACGGTAAGGGAGACGATGCGCGTGTCCGCACACGCCAGCCGGCCGATGACCGCGGCAACGTCGCGGGGCGCAACGGTAACGCTCTTCAGTGAGCCGATCAGGCGGTACGAAGTATGCCCGGCACCGCGAACGGCGACCAGGTACAGGCCATCCTGTGGATCGAGTTGCTCGAAAACATCCGGACGACGGAGACTTACTCCTGCGATTGCCCAGTCGCCGCCCACTTCTGCGAGCACATCGTCGGTGTACACCGCAATATGCGCCCTCATGAACGCACCGACACCGAGATGCACGATGCCGCAAGCCGCAGCATCTCTGTCATACGCTGGCCGGATGACCTCGGGAGCCAGGGAATCGAGCGCCCGTGCCGACAAGCGCCTTTTCTTCAGTTGAGGAGATTCGGCAGCCAAAGTGACAGGCTCGGAACATAAACAATCAACGCGAGCGCCGCTACCATCGCAATGTAAAACGGCCAGATGGTGCGTACGCTGCTTTCTATCGGGATGCCGCCTACGGCGCAGCCAACGAAGAGTACAGAACCAACGGGCGGTGTCACGAGACCGATGCCGAGATTCAAGAGCAACATGATCCCGAAGTGTACGGGGTCCATGCCGAGATCCTGCGCCATCGGCAGGAATATCGGGGTGGTGATGATGATGAGCGGTGCCATGTCCATGAAGGTGCCAAGCAGCAGCAGGACGACATTGATCAGCAGCAGCAGTAACAGGGGATTTTCCGTGACGCTCTTCAACAGGTCCGCGAGTTGCTGTGGCGCCTGGAGTAGCGCAAGCAGCCAGCCAAACGCTGCCGCAGCACCGATCACGATCATGACCATTGCCGTCGTGCGCACGGCGGCGGTAGTAGCCTGCATGAACTCGGGCCAGCCGAGCGACCGGTAGACGAATACGGCGACGATCAGCGTGTAGATGACCGCAATGCCGGATGATTCGGTGGGCGTGAACACGCCGGACAGGATACCGAGTACGATGATCAGCGCCGCGACCAGGCCGGGCAGCGCCGCGGCAAGCGCGACGAAGAAGGCCTTCCAACCCGGAAAAGATCCGCGCGGGTAGCCTCGACGCACGGCAATCATCCACGCGGCCACCATCAACAGGACGCCGGTCACGATACCCGGGATCACGCCTGCCAGGAACAGGTCGGCCAGGGATATGCTGACTCCGGCCGCGGCCGCATAGATGATCATGTTGTGCGACGGCGGTATGAGCAAGCCGGTAATGGCCGAGGTCACCGATACGTTCACGGCATAGTCGGCGTCGTAGCCTTTTTTCTGCATCATCGGAACCATGGAGGAACCGATGGCCGAGACGCTGGCGACTGCCGATCCGGATACCGCACCGAACAGCATCGACGCACCTATATCGACCAGCCCCAGGCCGCCGCGCATGCGTCCGAGGGCGGCATCCGCGACGCGAATCAGGCGCTCCGCGATGCCGGCACGGTGCATCAGGTCACCGGCGAAAACGAAAAACGGTATCGCCATCAGCGCGAAGACGTTCATTCCGGCGGCCATGCGTTGGAAGGCGACGACGAGCGGAATATCCAGGATCAGAAAGGTTGCGAGCGACGCGAAGCCGAGCGCGAACGCGACCGGTACCCCGATCACGAGCAGCACGAGCAGCAAGGTGATGAGGAAACCTAGTTCCATGTACCCGGGACCTCGTGTCCGCGCCAGAGGGCGATGACGTGCTCCACTGAAAAGGCCACTATGAGTGCGCCTGACAGGGGCATGGGGACGTAGGCGACGCCGCGTGGCAATCCCAGCGTGGGGATATCGTGCGCCCAGGTCGCAAGCGTCAGCTCGGTACCCCAGGCCACCATCGAGAGCCCGAAAAGGCCCACGAACACGTGCCCGGCCGTCCTGACCCACTTTTGCGCCACAGGGGGGAGCGCACTTTCGAAAACGCCGATGCGGATGTGAAAGCCCTCGCGCACGCCGGCAGCGGCGGCAAACATGACGTACCAGATCATGAGCAGCAATGCCGCCTGCTCCGCCCAGGCCGGGCTTGCGTTCAGCACGTAGCGCGCAAACACCTGCCAGCCGATGATGGCCGTCATCACCAGCAGCCCGACGCATGCGAACCATCGCGTGTAGCGGCTGACGCGCGCACTGGTGCCGGCGGCCTCAGTTATCCCCACTGTTCATCCTCATCGCTCATCAGAGCACCCATCGCGATGATCTCGTCGACCAGGGACTGCATCGTCGGCGTTATCACATAACGGTCCCACACCGGCCGCATGCGGCTGGCGAAGGCCGCATGTTCGACGTCGCTGACGACCTCGATGCCCGCCTCGAGCACACGACGGCGTGAATCCGCGACGCGCTGGTCCCAGGTGGCGCGCATGATCGGCACCGAATCCCGTGCCGCGACGCTCAGGTAGTCGCGCTCCTCCGGCGTCATGTTCTCCCAGCTGCGCGCCGAGGCCACGAGTACTTCGGGCGCCATGACGTGGCGCGTGAGGCTGAAGTGCCGGGCGACTTCGAAATGCCTCGAACTCTCGAACGACGGCCAGTTGTTTTCGGCGCCGTCGACCACGCCCTGGATCAGTGCCTGGTACACCTCGCCGTAGGGAATCGGCGTCGGGTTGGCGCCCAGCGCCTGCACCATGTCGACGTAGATGTCCGAGTTCTGCACGCGAATTTTCAGCCCGCGCAGGTCGTCCGGCGTCCGGATCGGCCGCCGTGTGTTGTAAAAGGACCGCGCCCCGGAATCGTAGTAACAAAGGCCCTTGAGTCCATGCGGCTCCATCAGTTCGAGCAGCTTGCGTCCGGGTGCGCCATCAAACACCGCCCGTGAGTGCGCGATCGACCGGAAGATGAACGGCAGGGCCAGTACGATGGTTTCCGGAATGATGGAGTTCAGCGGTGCCAGATTCACCCGGTTGAGGTCGAGTCCACCGAAGATCGTGATCTCCAGCGTGTCCTTTTCCGCACCCAGCTGACCGCCGGCATAGACACGCAGGCGCATTTCGCCGTTCGTCCGCTCATCGAGCAAACGGTCGATCGCGTGCAGTGCCTGTACGGTGGGGTATTCATCGGGGTGGGCGTCCGCCGCGAACAGCGGCCGGGGATCGTCCTCGCGACTGCACGCCGACACCAGCAGGGGCGCGAGCAGCAGCTGGCGCCGGCTCAGCACGCGTTGCTGTCCAGCTTGTAAGCCCGTTTGGGCAGCGCGTACGCGAGCTGCTGCGCGATGTCCGCGGCTTCGTCCTCTGCGAGCCGGTGTTCGGTAACGAGGCCCGCGAGGTACGCACAATCGACGCGCCTGGCCACGTCATGCCGTGCGGGTATGGACAGGAAGGCGCGCGTATCGTCGTTGAAGCCGACCGTGTTGTAGAACCCGGCCGTTTCCGTCGTCAACTCCCGGAACCGCCGCATGCCATTCGGCGAATCGTGAAACCACCAGGCAGGTCCGAGCTTGAGGCAGGGGTATACGCCGGCGAGAGGCGCGAGTTCGCGGCTGTAGCTGCTTTCGTCCAAGGTGAAAAGGATGATCGAAAGCCTGCTGTCCATGCCGAAGCGATCAAGCAAGGGCTTCAGGCCGTGTACGTAATCGGTGCGCATCGGTATGTCGAAGCCCTTGTCGCGGCCGTAGTCCGCAAGCACCCTTGACGAGTGATTACGCGACGACCCGGGGTGGATCTGCATGACCAGGCCGTCGTCGAGACTCATCCTGGCCATCTCGGTCAGCATCTGGGCACGGAACAGTTCCGCATCGGCCGGCTCCGCATCGGGCCGCAGCACACGGCTGAACAATGCGGCCGCCTCGTCCTGTGGGAGGTCCGCTGTCCGGCAGGTCGGATGCCCATGGTCCGTCGAGGTGGCCCCATAGTCCATGAAGTAACGCCGCCGTCGCCGGTGCGCCGCAAGATAACCCTTCCACGTCGACGTGTTCTCGCCGGTCAGCTCGCCCAGGCGCTCGACATTGTCGCGAAAGCCGTCGAACTCCGGATCGACGACCGGGTCGGGACGATAGGCCGTGAGAACCCTCCCCTGCCACCGGCTGTCCCGTATCTCCCGGTGATAAACGAGCTCGTCGAGAGGAGATTCCGTCGTCGTCAATACCTCGATGCCGAAGCGCTCGAACAGCGCGCGGGGTCGAAAGTCCTCGTCGCCCAGTCGTTCGCCGATCGCATCGTAGAATGCATCTGCGTTTTTCGCCGTCAGGGTTTGAGTCAAACCGAATACGTTCTCAAAGACCCATTCCAGCCACATCCGGGACGGTGTGGCTGCAAAGAGGTAGTAGTGCCGGGCGAATACCTGCCACCAGCTCCGTGGGTCGCTGCTCGAGCGGGTTCCGTCGGCGCGAGGGACGCCGATATCGTCGAGCCGGACGCCCTGGCTCGCCAGCATTCGAAAAAGGTAGTGATCGGGCGTCAGCAACAGCTCGGCGGCATTCGTGAACGGCGCATTCCCCGCAAACCAGCGGGGATCCGTATGCCCGTGCGGACTGATGATCGGCAGGTCGCGGACCTGCTCGTAGAGTTGCCTTGCGATCGCGCGCGCGTCCGGTTGCGACGGAAACAATCGATCCGGATGCAGCTTACTCACGTGCCACCCACTGTCTGAACGCTCTTTATCAGCGCGCCAACCATCCGCCATCGATTGGCAACATCGCGCCGTGAATGTAAGCGGACGCCGCCGAGGCCAGGAATACCACGGCGCCACCGAGGTCGTCCGGATCGCCCCAGCGACCCGCAGGAATGCGCGCCAGTATATCGCGATTCCGCTGGGGATCGTTTCGCAACGCTTCAGTGTTGTTCGTCGCAATGTAGCCGGGGACGATTGCGTTCACGTTGATACCGTGGACGGCCCACTCGTTTGCGAGCAGGCGGGTAAGCCCGGCCAGTCCACTTTTGCTCGCGGTATACGACGCAACCCTGATGCCGCCCTGGAACGACAGGAGCGACGCGACATTGATGATCTTGCCGCGGCGATTCTCGTCGCGCATCCGTCGCGCGGCGGCTTGCGCGAGAAAAAACGGCACTTTCAGGTTCGTGGCCAGCACGGCGTCCCAGTCGGCTTCGGTGAACTCGAATGCATCGGCACGCCGGATGATGCCGGCGTTGTTCACCAATATGTCC
Organism: uncultured Pseudomonadota bacterium; assembly: GCA_963713215.1. GTDB lineage: Bacteria > Pseudomonadota > Gammaproteobacteria > Steroidobacterales > Woeseiaceae > UBA1847. The sequence goes on from CAVQKY010000006.1 coordinate 37,664, forward strand.
GGGCTTCCCAGTTGCGCCGCGGCTTGCTCGATGATGTCTCCCACTCCTTCCGTCGATGACAGGTCCGCCATGATGACGGCACACCGGCGGCCGAGCGCCCTGATCCTCGTTACCGTCTCATCGGGTGCGGAACGGCCGACCAGAGCAATCGCGGCACCGGCGCCCGCGAGTGCCACGGCCATTGCCTGGCCGAGTCCCGTGTTTGCGCCGGTCACGATGGCCACACGATCATCCAGTCTGAAGCTGTCGTTCAGCATCGCCTGTGCCTACCTCAGCTGGCAGATATCGAGGACGTGCATGTCCTTGTAGTCGAGATTTTCGCCGCCCATAGCCCAGATGAAGGCGTAATTGCTGTTGCCGGCGCCCATGTGTATCGACCACGGCGGCGAAATCACCGCCTCGGAATCGTGCACGACTATATGCCGCATGGCGTCGGGCTCGCCCATGAAATGAAACACACGCTCGTTCTCACCGAGCTCGAAATAGAAATAGATCTCGGAGCGGCGGTCGTGCAGGTGCGGCGGCATGGTGTTCCAAACGCTGCCCGGATTCAGGACGGTGAGGCCGAGCAGCAACTGCGCCGAGCGGCAGGTGTCCGGCACGATGTACTGGTAGATCGTCCGGTCGTTCGAGGTTTCCAGCGATCCCAGCTTCAGGGTCACGGCGTCCTCGACCGAGAGCTTTTTCAGATCGAAGCGTGCGTGCGCCGGGGTCGATGCGAGATAAAAGCGAGCCGGGTGCTCTGCGTCGTCGCTCTCGAACGTTATGTCCGTGCTGCCCATCGGAATGTACAGGCCGTCTCGCGGCGCCATGGGGACCGTCTCGCCGTCGACCACGATCGTGCCGGCGCCTGTGCCGGTATTCACGACGCCGAGTTCCCGGCGCTCCAGGAACGGGGCACCCTTCACGGGTGCGTCCTGGTCCGGCAGCCGCAGCGACCGCCGGAGCGGGGCGGCGCCGCCCACGACCATGCGCTCGTTGTGACTGTAGGTGAGCCGCAGCTCCCCTGCCTGGAACAGGTCGGTTACGAGGTAAAGGTCGCGCAGGCGCTGATTGTCGATGCCGTCGATCATCGACGGGTGCGTGGCCTGGTAGGTTTTCTGAAACATCGGTAACGACCTGGTTTGGCGGTGAGGGAAGCGATATGGTAACCGGTGTCAATTTGCAATTAAAGGCCGTGGCCCGTTGTGCGCCGGCTCAACGCAGCGGATGCCCGGTCGACGCACGGACGACGAGGCTCGGCATGACGGAAGTCGCCGAGGGCGGCTGCATGGCGACGCGATCAAGGTTCGAGACCAGTAACTGGACGGCGATCCGCCCCATGTGGACGATCGGCAGGCGCACGGTCGTGAGCGGAGGCCAGATTCGCGTCGCGATCGGGGAATCGTCGAAACCGACGATGGACAGGTCTTCCGGAATGCGGAGTCCTGCCTGCCGCGCAGACTGGTAGACACCGACGGCCATCTCGTCGTTGCCGGTGAATATGGCCGTCGGCGGTTCGTCGAGGACCAGCAGAGCCTTGCCGCATTCCATGCCCGACTCGAAGGTGTAGCCGCCCTTCATGAGGTAGCGATCCTCGACCTTGATGCCGAACTCGGCCAGGCCTACCCTGAAGCCCCGAAGTCGCTCGGCCGCCGACAGGAAACTGTCGGGTCCGCGGATGTGGGCGATGCGCCGGTGACCGAGCGAGGCGATGTGCCGTGCGGCTTCCGCGGCACCCACGTAGTCGTGCGTTTCGATCATGTTGTCCGGTGTATCGAGCGAAACGGCAGCGATGCGGACATAGGGGCAGCCGATCTGCCGCAATCGTCCGATGAGTTCGTCATCCTCGGAAATCGAGGGAGTCAGGATCACTCCGAACAATTTCTGGTGCAGCACGATATTGCAGATGTCGTCATACAGCGTCGGCGACGACCGGTCACACGGGCGAATCACGAGTTGGTATGGCGTGTCAGCCATACCCTGAAGGATGCCCCCCTGGATATCGACGATGTATTGCGGGTTCGGCTGGTTCGAGATCAGGGCGACCAGCGTCGAACGACGAAGCGCAAGCGCGCGTGCCTGCGGGTCGGGTTGGTAACCGTGCTTCTTGACGATATCGAGGATTCGTTCCCGCGTCTCGTCCTTTACGAGTCCGGAATGGTTGATGACCCGGGACACCGTCTTTTTCGAAACACCGGCCATCCGGGCGATGTCCGTAATGGTGAGTCGCAGCTTGCCGCCGTTTGCACCGTTCTGCGTGTCACTGCCGGCTGCCTTGCGCCCATGTGCGGTCAGCGGCTTGGCTTTTTGTTCCGGCATCGAGGTCTCGGGCAGGCGCGTCGAGGCGCCGTTGGGGCATGAAGGGCGCTATTCTAGCGTGCCCGGCAGGACATTATTGCCGGCGCCGCACGCCGCGCGGATTATCGCATGAAATTCAACAGCTTTGGCAGGACCGCGACTCGCCACGCGCACTCCGGCGAAAAAAATGACACCGGTTTCCATTGGCCGCGAAAGCGGATACAATCGGCGCTCGTCCGGCCCTATCGACCCCCGGGAAGGTCCTCGCGCATGACACGGAACTCCAACAGCGAAGCGCTTACGGACGATGCACTGCGCGACGTTGCGGGCCGCTTCGTTGCCGCGCGGCGGGCCTGCCGGGCGCTCCCGGATTATCCCGGCCCTGTCCCCATTGACCTGGAAACCGCTTACCGCATTCAGGACTTCGCGATCGAGCTCTGGCCCGGTGATGTCCGTGGCTGGAAAGTCGGCCGCATACCGCCAGAGATCGAGAGCCGGTTCGGCATCGATCGCCTCGCGGGTCCGATATTTGCGCCGACAATCCATCATTCGGCGAATGGCGGCGGTCTCGCCATGCCGGTGTTCGTGCGCGGATTCGCCGCCGTCGAAGCGGAGTACGTTGCGGTGATTGCCGACGATGCGCCCGCCGCCAAGTTCCAGTGGTCGATCACCGAAGCGGCCGACATGATCGCCGACCTCCGTATCGGCCTCGAGATCGCAAGCAGTCCGCTCGCCAGCATCAACGAACTCGGACCGGCGGTGGTCGTCTCCGATTTCGGCAATAACGCGGGCCTGATCGTCGGGCGGTCCATCGACGACTGGCGCTCACGCAGCCTCGACAGCATGCAGTGCGACACGTATGTCGACGGGGAATCCGTGGGCCGTGGCGGCGCATTTCGACTCACCGGGGGCTTTGTCCGTTCCGTCCAGTTCCTGCTCGAACTCACAGCGCGACGGGGCCGGCCGCTCAAGGCCGGTGACGTCGTTGCAACGGGGCAGACGACCGGCATTCACGACGTAGCGCCGGGCCAGAGGAGCTGTCTCGATTTCGGCCGCGACGGCCGTCTCGAATGCACTTTCACGGCCGCCCTGCCTTCGGACTGACGCGACTACAGGAGACCGTTCGCCCCTGCCCAGTTGATGAACAGTTCCGGCCACAGCGCGGCCGGTTTCCCGACGGCTTTATACAGTCCGAACCCGTGACCGCCGTGCGCAAACAGGTGCGTCTCGACCGGAATATGCCTCGCCTTGAGTGCCGCACGCATTAAAAGCGTGTTCTCGACCACGACGCTCGTGTCGTCTTCGGCATGCAACAGGAAATGCGGCGGCGCATTGTCCGGCAGGTTGTCCGCCGGCGAATGCAGGCGTTCGAGCTCGCGCGACGGACTCGTGCCCAGGAGGTTTTCACGCGATCCCGCGTGCGCCACGGGCAGCCGCATGGAGATCACCGGATAAATCGGCGCGGCAATTGCCGGCCGGGCACTCAGCCGGTCCGCTTCGTCGACGGGTTCATAAACCCTGGCATCGAATCGCGCAGCCAGATCCGCGCACAGGTGGCCGCCCGCGGAAAAGCCCATCGCGCCGACCCGGGCCGGATCGATGCCGAAGTCGCCGGCCTTGTGGCGCACCAGCCGCACGGCCCGTTGCGCGTCTGCCAGCGCAACGTTCGCCCGGTCCTGCCATCCTTCCCGCGGCAACCGGTAGAACAGGATGAATGCCGTGATCCCGCGCGCCGCGAACCAGCGGCCGAGTTCGTATCCTTCCTTGTCAACGACGACCCAGCGGTATCCGCCGCCCGGCGTAATCACGATGGCCGCCCCGTTCGGCAGACGCGGCTGGAAGACCGCCATGCGGGGACGCGTAATACCGAAGACCGCGCGGTCGCTCAGTTGTGGATCCTTGCTGCGTTCGTTGACCGTCTCGACCGGTGCCGTGACCGGCATGCCGGGGGCGCCGGCCGGCCACAGGTCGATCGTTTCCGCGGGCTGCGGCAAGCCCGCCGGCGCCCGGGCAGGGCCGGCAGGCGCTGGCGTCTGCGCGGCCGCTTTTCCGGCAATGCCTGCCGCGAGGGCGCCGAGCAACAGCCCGCGACGATCGATCGTCACATGCGTCCCCGGTAGCGAAAGTCAGTAAAGCGCGCTACGCCCTCGCCCGCCGCATACAGGCCCGGCCGCAGGCTGAGGAAATCATAAGCGACGTTGTGATGGTATCCGGAAACCTCCATCTGCACGTCGAACTTCGCCCAGTTGCGCCCGTCGTCGAGACTCGTGTAAATCGTCAGAATATTCCGGAGATTGCTCATCCGGATTCGAAGCCTCCCGGGTACTGCCGCGGCCGCTGCGCGTTGCCCCGGCGGGATGCCCCGCGCGCGCTGCAAGCCGTAGCGATGCATCACGAGTCCCGCGTGGCCGAGTCCGAGCCCGGCGTAGAGCCTGCGATTGTAAAACAGCACCATGCCTGCCTCGGTGGCCTCATCCACCTCGATACCCACTTCGATTTCGTAGGACTGGTCGCCTGCAATGCAGGTGAGCGGCGAACTGTCGCCGGGGGTCGTACCTTTGGCCTTGAGGTACAGGCTGCGGTCGCGGCGTTCGAATCGCGTGCGTTCACCGGGCGATGGATCGTAAAACGACCACTGCAGCCCGAATCGATCCGTCGAAAAATCGTCCGACAGGGGCTGGCCGTGAATCTGCCCCGGACGATCGACCGGTTTGTCGATGGGGCTCGAAAGATCGCCGCCCTGCGGCTCAAGCCAGCCGTCGTCTTTCCAGCGGACCGGCTCGAGCAATGCCTGCCGCCCCAATGTCCAGTAGCCGTTCTCATAGCCGTGATAGATCATCCACCACTGGTCATTCGGCCCGGTGAACAAGGTCGCGTGGCCGCGTGACCACCACTTTTCCGTTGCAGACCAGGTCTTGATGACCGGATTGTTCGGATCGTCCTGCCACGGTCCGTCGATCGACGTTGAGCGCGCCATGGTGACCATATGCCCGGTGGGCGGCCCTGCCGTGCCGCCGACAGCGGTAATCATGTAAAACCACTCGCCCCGTCGCACGATCTTCGGTCCTTCCGGCGCGAAGGTTTCGACGACCCATTCCTCCGGGTATTGCCAGGGTTCATACACATGCTCGACCTCGCCCGCGAGCGAGAGCCCGTCTGCACCGAGCGCCACGCGGTCACCGCCCGACAGGAACAGCCAGCGCCGGCCGTCTTCGCCCACGGCGTGTCCGGGATCGATATGCTGGTGCAGGCGAAGATCGACAGGTTCCGACCATGGACCTTCGATACGCTCGGCATGAATGACGTAGATCGAGCGGTAGTCTGGAAAACGTGCCGGGATATAACAAAAGAACCTGCCGTCGTGCTTCACGAGTTCCGGCGCCCATACCGAACCGATCGGTGTTTGCAGCGCGGCCGTCACCGGCTGCCAGTTCACGAGATCGATGCTTTTCCAGATCACGATGCCCGGGTAGGCATCGAAACTCGAGAACGTCAGGTAGAAGGTGTCGCCGTCCCGCAAGATCGTCGGGTCGGGACGATCACCGGCAAAAACCGGGTTCAGGAACTGGCCATTGCCGAGATCCGCGGCACGCTGGTCCTCGAACGTCTTTCCCCAGCGCATGGCCGCAAAGGGGTCGAGCGAAGACGAGGCGCGCGAGCCCTGCGCGAAAGACCCGCGCGGCATCAGCGGGACCGCGACGAGGCCGGCGCCGGCGCCGACCAGCAGTTTGAGACTCGTGCGCCTGTCGAAACTCCGGATCATGTCACTCCTTCCGGCTCACTCAGGTGCCGGGCTGTACGTATGGCACGAGCTCGAAAAGGCGTCGTTCCATTGCGCGAGGGTCATTGACAAGGCGGGGCGGGCGATCGATCACCATCGTTTCGCGCGCCGGCAAGGTATAGGGCTTCCACTCGGGAAGTGACGGACTGCTCGGCACGCCATCTCTCGCCAGGCTCGCAAAGGACTCGCTCAGCATTGCCGACACGGCCCGCGCGTCCTCATCGGTGCCGGTGATCGAACCCGGCAGAGCGAGTGTCCCGAACACGAGCGGAATGTCGAAGCCGTGTGGCGCGCCCATTTCCGGCTCGAGCGGGCTGCCCCAGTTCAACTGGTAGACGTAGGTACCGGCGCCGCCCTGTATTGCGCGTTCTTCCGCTTCGATGATCGCGGCGCGCCACGAGCGTCCGGCTGTCGTGGCTTTGAAAAAGATCTCGGTGGCGGAGAGGTCCGGATACTGATTGCGGTATTCGGCGAGCACGAACTCGGGCCGGATGTCGACCGGCAGGTTCGGTATCAGCAGTGCGGGCAGGTCCGACCAGTCGAGGTCCTGATATTGCGGCCCGCGCAGGAATGCCCGGGTTTCGTCGTGGGTGTTGCCGATGATCATGGGGATGCAGGCCGACTGCGGTGCTGCATCCGGGTAGAACGGGTGCCGCTTTATGGAACGCATATCGAGGACCGGCCCGAAATAAACGGAACCGGAGGGCAGCACCGGATCCGGTGCCGACAAGCCGTCGAGCAGGCGCTCCACAGGCACATCGGCCAGGCGGGTCGCTGCATCGGGCGCTACGCGCACGGCCTCGAGGAACGTCCGGGTCCGCCGCGTCGCATTCCCCGGGCCGGAGACGGTCACTTGTTGTCCGCTCATCGACGCAGCGCGCTGGAACAAGCCCGCCGCGGCCGGCATTGCCATCATGGTGGCTATCTTTGCGCCGCCACCGGACTGCCCGAAGGCGAGGACCCTACGCGGGTCGCCGCCGAAAGCCTCGATGTTGATGCGGAGCCATTCAAGGGCGAGCACGAGGTCGAGTTGGCCGCAATTGCCGGAATCGGCGTAGCTGGCGCCGACAAATCGCTGCAGATAAAGATAGCCGAAGGCGTTGAGGCGGTGGTTGGCGGTCACGACGACGACGTCGTGCCGTCTCGCGAGGCCGGTGCCGTCGTACAGCGCACTCGAGCCCGAGCCATGGGCATACGCCCCGCCGTGAATGTAGAACATCACGGGACGACTGCGCCCGTCGTTCACCGACGGTGTCCAGATATTGAGGAACAGGCAGTCTTCGCTCATCCGGCCGTCGTAGCCGGTTTGCGGGCAGGCGGGACCGAATTCGACGGTATCGACGACCTCATTCCAGGGCTTCGGCGCGCGCGGGGGCTGGAACCGGCCACTGCCTGTATCCGCCCCGTAGCGCACACCCTTGAAGACGGAGATGCCCTGCTCCGTGTAACCTCGGACCGGGCCGGATGCCGTTTGCACACACGGTGAATGGGCGGCAAACGAACGCCCGCCGGCGCCGAGGGCGCCCAGGGCGGCGGCCCCGGCGGCGCCGAAAAGCAGGCTGCGGCGCTTCAGTGCGCCCATTCCTCGCTGAGCAGTTCGGCCGAGTTGTCGGCCCACTTGACCTCGTATTTGATGCGCTCGCCGCTCACGCCGCCCGGGCCGAAGAACTCATAGATGATCGTTCCCTCGCCCTGGTCGCTTTCGATAATGCGCTCGGCTTCCCAGCCGGGCACGGCCGCAGCGAGTATATCGGCCACGGGGACCGGAACTTCCGCGTAGACGATGTCGCGCTGGACCTCGACAACCGTCCACACGCCGTCGATCCGTGTCAGGTCGAGTTCGATTTCGCGATCGTCCGGCATCACAGCGGCAAGGTCGTAGTAGTCGCGGCCATCGCGGGTTTCGTATTCGGCCGCCTGGATCGCGAGACCCGGTTTGACACGCTTCGCCGCCTCGATGACCTCGGGAGGCACATCCGCCAGCGCGGTCCCGGCTTTGCCACTCGATTCGACCGCAACAGCCGGCCCCGCCGCGGGGTCACCCGCGCCGCAGCCAAAAAGCGGCAACCCGGCAAGGAACAGGCATGCCGCCCGCGTGCTTGCCCTCATTGCCATTCTCCCTGTCGTCCGTTTCAACGCTGGACCCGGCCCGAGGCGTCGCCGCCCATAAGCGCAGTCACCTCGGCCACCGAAACGCGGTTGAAATCGCCCTGGATCGAGTGCTTGAGGCAACTCGCGGCCACCGCAAACTCGAGTGATTCCTGCCGGTCTTCGTAAGTTTCGAGGCCGTAGATGAGAGCGGATGCAAAGCTGTCTCCCCCGCCTACCCGGTCGACGATGTTCGTGATCTCGTAGCGCCGGGAGAGCCGGAAATCTTCCGCGTCGCGGAGACACGCCGACCAGCCGTTGTGATCGGCGCTCCTCGACTCACGAAGCGTGATCGACATGACGGACAGGTTCGGGTAGACGTCCATCATTTTCGCGCTGAGCGCCTCGTATTTCGCAATATCGAGTTCGCCGCTCTCGACGTTCACGTCAACCGTCACACCCAGCGATTTCTGGCAGTCCTCTTCATTCGCAATACCGACATCCACATGCCTGACGAGCTCCTTCATCACCTCCGGCGCCGACTTGCCGTACTTCCAGAGTTTGCCGCGATAGTTGAAGTCGCAGGAAACCGTGAGGCCCCTGGCTTTGGCAGCTGCGACGGCCTCGAAGCTCAGATCGGCCGCAGACTGGCTGAGCGCCGGGGTAATTCCGGTGATGTGCAGCCACCGCGCACCCTCGAAAACCCGGTCCCAGTCAAAGTCGCCGGGTTTTGCGTCCGCGATGGATGAGCGCGCCCGGTCGTAGATGACCTTCGACGGCCGCTGATTCGCTCCGGTCTCGAGAAAATAGATCCCGACGCGGGAGCCGGAGCGGCGAATGTGGGAAGTGTCGACGCCCAGGCCACGCAATTCGCGTACGGCGGCGTCGCCGATGTCGTTCCGCGGCAAGGCGGTAACGAACGCCGCGTCAAAGCCGAAATTGGAGAGCGCTACTGCCACGTTTGCTTCACCGCCACCGAACGTCGCCTCGAGCGCCGGGGATTGAAAAAAGCGCTCATTGGCCGGCGACTTCAGGCGCAGCATTATTTCCCCGAACGTGACATAGCGGCTCACTATTTTGCCTCCCTGGCGTTCGTCTCCCGAGGCTTGTTTTTTGAACCGCCACGCGGCGGCCGTGCCTGCCGGGCAATACCGACCGCTTCCCCGGCCAGGCGTGTAATCTCCTCGAACCGCCCGGCCGCAACGGCGTCGTCGGGCGTAAGCCAGCTCCCTCCGCAGGCGAGTACCGCGGGAACGGCCAGGAAATCGGGCAGGTTTTTCGCGGATACGCCGCCCGTCGGCATGAACCGCATCGTCCGGAACACGCTCGCCAGCGCCTTGATCGCGGGAATGCCGCCGGCGATCGAGGCCGGGAAGAACTTGACGACATCGAGACCGAGGTTGTATGCCTTTTGCAATTCCGTCGCCGTTGCAATTCCCGGATAGACATCGGCACCGTTGTTGCGCGCGATTGCGACGACACCCTCGTCGAGGCCCGGCGACACGATAAATTTCGCACCGTGTGCGAGCGCCTGCTCGGCTTGCCTGGCGGACAGCACAGTACCCGCCCCCGCGATCATCTGCGGCACCTGTTCCGCGACCGCCTGGAGGCACTCCAGTGCCCGGTCCGTACGGAACACGACTTCGACGACGGTCAAGCCGCCAGCTGCGAGGGCCTTCGAAACCTGTACGGCCGTGGCGGGATCGTCGGCCTTCACGAGAGGCACGACCGGGACGGACTCCAGCAAGCTCGGAGAGCGATCTTCTCTGTTCGGACACGCGGATTCTCCCAGAGGTGCGGTTCGTCGTCCCGGCTCGCATGGGTTGACAGGTTTCGTATATGAAACTAAGTTTCGACCTCGGGACAGTTTATCCCGCCGCCCCGGCGGGCTGTCAATAGCAGGCGCGAGATCATGAGTGCGATCCAAAACGGATTCCAGATCGTCGATGTCGTCGTTGCCGCCGGCGGCGACGGACTTTCTTTTTCACGAATCGTCGAACAGACCGGACTGCCGAAAGCGAGTGTGCATCGCCTGCTGAAGGACCTGGTCGGCGTATCGGCACTGACTTTCGAACCCGCGACCCGCCGCTACCGCGGCGGCCTTCAGCTTGCGCGTCTCGGCGCCGAGCTCCTCGCCGACTATGACATTCGCAGGATCGTGCACCCGCATCTCGTCGCGCTGCACGAACAGACCGGCCACGTCGCAACGCTAGGCATCCTGGGCAGTGAAGCCGGGATCTATATCGACAAGATCGAGGGACGGGACTTCGGCATCCGGCTGCACAGCGAGATCGGCAAGCCGTTTCCGCTGCACTGCACCGCCATGGGCAAGGTGCTGCTGGCGGGTGCGCCGTCCGCTGTGCAGAGAACACTCACCAGCCGCAAGCTGGATGGCTTCACGGACAACACGATCAGGAACGGGCGCGCGTTGCGCCGCGAGCTGGAACGGGTCGCGACGGACGGCTACGCGGTCGATCACGAAGAAATTACGCGCGGACTCATGTGTGTCGCCGCACCGGTACTCGATGCCCATGGCCGTACGGCGGGCGCGCTGAGTTGTACGTTTCCAAGCTACGTGTTTCATGAGCAGGGCATCGCCCGCGAGATCGATGCGGTGCGCCGGTATGCGCGTGCGGCATCCGGCCTCGGCAGCTTGCCGGTCGATCCGTTGCAACGGTAATAACACCGCAGCGCGGCAGCCGCGCATGGTATTCTCACGGCGCGCGGCGCTTAAGCTGCCGAATGCGACATAATCAACAAAAACAAACCCGAGGAAACGAATCATGAAACGAATGCTGATGAGCCTCCTTCTTGCTGCAAGCCTCGTGTTCTGGGGCTGCGCCCGGGAAGAATCGTCCGAAGCGGTCGATGAAATGAACGAAGAAACCGAAGAAGCGATCAACGACCTCGGCGACACTGCAGACGAAGCCGTCGAGAACACGAGCGACGCAGCATCCGACGCAGGCAGCGCCGTGGAGCGTGGGGCCGAAGATGCAGGCGATGCAATCGAGGACGGGACGGACAGCACGAGCGAGGCAATGGATGATGCCGCGGATGCGACAAGCGACGCTCCGGAGGAAGTCGAGGACGAAGCGCACGATTAGGCTTACTGGTCGCGGTGCTGCCGAGCGCGGGCCGCATCAGCCGGTGGTAATCTGCATCGCGCAATAGGCGGCGCCGAGGAGTCCGGGTTGCCGGTGTGTGATCAGTTGAGTGGGAATTCGTTCAACGAGATACCGGTGGCTGCCCTTGCGGTCGAATCCCCGGCGAAAGTGGCTGTTTCGCAGTTTGTCCGGGTATCGCTGAGCGATACCCCCTGCAATGAAGATGCCGTCCTCGGCACAGAAGCTCAGCGCGAGGTCGCCGGCGACCTGCCCCAGTACCTCGAAAAACAACTCCACGGATTCGACCGCCACAGCGTCGCTCGAGGTTTCCGCGCGCGCGAAGATCTCCGCGGCCGGCAACTTGTACCGGGACGCGCCGTGCAGGTGCGCGAGTGCCCAATACAGGTTTTCTATGCCGATGCCCGACACGATGTTTTCGCTCGTCACACGATCCATCTCGCCGCGCAAAACCGATAGTATCTCGATCTGGCGCGGCGTCTCCGGTGCAAAGCCACCATGGGATGCCTCGCTGTTGATCAGGATATAGTGCTCACCGAACTTGCGCAGGCCGACGCAGCCGAGCCCGGTGCCGGGGCCGATGACGCCTATCGTGTAATTTTCTCCGTCCAGCTGTCGTGCGGCGGGGGCGCCGATCTGCATCAGGTGTTCCGGGCCGAGAAACGGTACCGAATATGCAATTGCCGCAAAGTCGTTCAACAAGCGCACGCGGCCGGCGCCGAAACTCCGTTCGAGCTCCGCAACAGAGATTGTCCAGCTATTGTTGGTGAGGCGGATCGCATCACCGACGACCGGCCCTGCCGCCGCCAGACACACCGCATCGGGTGTGCCGCCACCGATTCCATCGAGGTAATCGCGAATGGCATCCGCCGCAGTCGGAAACTCTGCGCACTGCAGGGTCTTCTCGTCGGAGAAACCCGGTTTCATGTCGTCGGCTATTGCAAAACGTGCATTCGTCCCGCCGATATCACCGATTAGCAGAAGTTTGTCCGACACCTTGCAACACTACCTATTTGTGTCTCGAAAAGGAACCGTGCCGGAGTGAATGCAGCATCGTAGGGTGGGCATCGGCGGCCTGGAGTGCCGCGGGCGGAACGTGCAATTTCAGCGCTTCGGGAGAGGGATGAATTCGTCGTCACCCGGGACCATTGCGAAACGGCCCTCGGCCCACTCGCGGCTGGCGGCTTCGATCCGCTCCCTGGAACTCGACACGAAATTCCACCACATGAAACGCCGCCCGAGAGGCATGCCGCCGAGCACCATGACGCGGCTGTCGGTGGCGGCGTGGAGTTCCGGTTGCGCGCCTGGCGATACGACCGCCATAACGCCCGCCCCGTAGGCTTCGTCTGCAATGAGGACCTGCCCCAGGACCACGTAACAGGCAAGTTCAGCAGCGCCCGACGGCAGGGTGAGGACGCTTCCTGCCGGCAGGCGGCAGTCCAGATACAGCATCGGCGACAGCACCTTTACGGGTGAACGGGCGCCGTATGCTTCGCCGATAATGAGGCGGATCCGCGCCTCGCCGACGCCGACCTCCGGCAAGCGATCGGCAGGATAGTGCGTGAAGTCGGGCGCGGTCTCTTCCTGGTCGGATGGCAGCGCCATCCACGTCTGGATCCCGTGCAGCCGGGAGTGGCGATCGAGGTCGGCGCCTGCTCGTTCCGAATGCACGATCCCGCGACCGGCCGTCATCAGGTTGACGGCGCCCGGTGCGATGGCCTGGACGTAGCCCAGGCTGTCACGATGCATGATCTCTCCGTCGAAGAGATAGGTCACCGTCGCCAGCCCGATGTGCGGATGCGGCCGGACCTGAATTCCTTTCCCTGGCGGGAGTTCGGCCGGGCCCATGTGATCGAAGAACACGAAGGGGCCGACGGCACGTCGCTCGCTGGATGGCAGCACGCGCCGCACCGTGAAGTCCCCGATATCGTGCTCCACCGGTTCGATGCGAAGGTCGACGCCGCCCGCGCGTGCGCGACATACCGGTTCCCGTGCGTCGACGACGCTCAAGACCGGCGGCCTTCGTCTGGCCCGGACACCAGGCTGCCGAATCGACCCGAGTTGAAGTCGCTGATCGCCTGGCGGATTTCGCCATCGGTGTTCATGACGAAGGGCCCGTAGCCCGCGATCGGTTCATCGATCGGCTCGCCTGAAAGGATCAGCAGGCGGGCCGCGGTATCGGCGGCGACGAGCGCGCCTTCGCCGTCCGGGCCGAGGACGACGGCTGCGACATCGTCGAGCGTCTTTGTTTCATTGACGGTAACGGCGCCCTCGAGCAGGACAATGATCAGGCGCCGGCCGGCGGCGGCGGGAACGTTCAGGCGCGCGCCGGCTGCGAGACCCGTATCCCAGACGTCAACGGGGGTGTAGGTTTCCGCCGGTCCGGAATACCCGCGAAACGTCCCCGCAATGACGCGCAACCGGCCGCCTTCCTGCAATGCAACGACCGGGATGTCATTCCGCGTCAGTGCCTGGTAACGGGGGGGCGTCATCTTGTAGCGCGACGGCAGATTTACCCAGAGCTGAACCATTTCGATCGGACCGCCCTGTCGGGAGAACGCATCGGAATGGAACTCGTCATGCATGACCCCCGATCCGGCGGTCATCCACTGGACATCGCCGGGCCGGATCGTGCCACCGCCCCCCGACGAGTCGCGATGGGAGACTTCACCGGCATAGACGATCGTGACCGTCTCGAATCCGCGGTGCGGATGGGCGCCGACGCCGCGCGGGACCGGTGAGGGATCGAATACGGCAGGCGCCGCGTAATCGAGCAGCAGGAACGGGCTGACGCTCCTGCCCTGGCCCTGGTATGAAAACAGCGACCGCACCGGGAACCCGTCGCCGACCCAGTGGCCCGGCGGCGCTTCGAGAACGGCTTCGATGGACTTCATGACACTCTCCGGTCGGGCTGCGCTCGCCTCAGTCGCCGGCGGTCGCCCGCAACGTCGCGAGCTTCGTCGACAACCAGGCGTTTGCGCTCGTCGAGGTCCCGTCTTCGCACCGGATCCGGTATTCCTTGCCGGACCAGGAACTCCTGCTGGCAAGACGGTCGATGAACTGCTCGGTCGTATCATAATGACGTCTGCCCCGCTGGCGCTTCATTTGCAGATGCTCGCTTGCCGCTTTCGCATCGTGCTCCTTGCCATTGCGAATGAACACGCAGTCGCTGTCGCCGACTTCGGCGATCAGCGTGTCGATTTCCTCATCCATGCGGTCCTCCGCCGCGGCGAGCACGATTCCCGCGATGGCGAGATGCAGGCACGCAAGCAGCCACGGCCCACGGCGCAAAACTTTTCGTGCTTGGGCAGCAATCATGCTCACATCGACAGGCTCACCGAGAGTGGATTGTGGTCCGACGAAGTCACCGGTGTCGAGCGGACGGCGGTAGCCGTCAGTCCGCGCACGAAAATGTGGTCGAGCGGCCGCCCGAAAAACAGGCTGCGCCTGTCGTCGGCATAGTCCAGGGCTTCGAGATCCAGGGCCGCTGCCAGGGCTTCGACGGTCCTCATGCGGCCGTCCCGCCAGGTGTTGAGGTCGCCGGAGAGTATGATCGGACCCGCATGCGTTGCCAGTACGCTTGCAATTTGCTCGAGCTGGCGCTTGTAACTGTCTAATCCCAGAGAAAAATTCACTGCGTGCACGTTTACGACCAAAAGCGTCTCGGGACGCCCGCGCAAGCCGAATTGCGTGATGCTGGTGGCTTTCGGTGTGCGCAGCATCGGCTCGACCGTCATAAAATTGCAGCGTGCGAGCGGCTCGACTCGCGACAAGGTCAGCACGCCGGTAATCGCATCGTTCGTCGCGTAACCGGGTGCGAAGGACCAATGCGGAGCGGCCGGCAGTTCGTTGACGGTATCGGCGCGGAGCGAGGCCTCCTGGATCAGGACCAGGTCCTGGCCGCGGGTGATTTGCCGGTAGTCCCTGCGCCAGTTCGGAAGGCTGGTTTTCCTGACGTTCCAGCTGACGAGTCGAATCCGGCCTGCATCCAGGAGCCCGGCGCCGCCCTGTCTTGGCGCGTCCAGTGCCGTAAGGCAGGTGTCGATGCCGAGCTCATCGACCGCGCGCAAGTGGCTGTCGCCGTTCGCGGACAGCCAGGCAGGTGCGGCTGCGGACGCTGCGCAGCCCGCGAGCAGCGCCGCCACGAACGCGGGCAGCAACATGCGGCTGACGGCAGAGGGAAGTGCCACCAACAACAGGAACATACTTGCCTGTGTCTCCACGGGATTGGGCGCGCTGGCCCGGTTCAATGCCTGAAGGTCAACCGACACCGGCGACGCGCTCGAGTTCCATGCCGGGAAGGCCGGAGGCGGTGGGCCGGTCTTCACCGCGCCAGGTTCGCGGCCGCAATCGTGCCGGTATCCGATACCCGGATCGTCGGGCGAAAGCCGCCCGGATCGAGCTTCGCCTCGAACCGGTAGTCAAACGTGTCTTTCGGCGCGGAAAGAAGGTCTGTGAACAACTGGATGCCTGCAAAAAGGTTCGCTGTCGCCGTAACCGTCAGCCGCCCGTTGCCGTAAGCTTCGATAACCGGCAGGTTGTTGCCGACGCCCTTGATGATCTCGTGGCCGTCGAGGCTGATCGTGTAAGCGACGCCAGCCAGTTCCAGCGCTGTCCGGTTCGGGTTGATGACCTCGAGCCCGATTTCGAACTGCGGCAGTGCACCGTTCGAGGGCAGCGTGCGAAACGAGTTCACCGTCACCGTCGGCGTCTCCCAGGCCGGGTCGAAAACGGCACAGGCGGTCATCAGGCCGGCTGCCCAGCAGAGCGCGAGGCAGCGCGGCCAGCGCAAATCAATGTTGCGAAACGGGATGCTAGTATGCATGGGAATCCGGCGTGGGGAGGTTGCGGCTGGTCTTGCTCGCGGGAGTTTGCCATCATCAGGACCCGAAATCATTATCAAGTCATCGGCGTAGCCCGGCGAGCGCCGGAAATGCGCATATCACCAATGCAGCGATGCATAGCCTGAAAATCATCATCGCACTGGCCGCGGCGCTCGTTCTCGGTTCCTGTGCCGCGTCCCGCCCGCCGGACCTCGGCGATATGGGCTTTTCCCCGGAACCGCTGCTCGGCAAGGCCGTGTGGCACGACCTGATCAGCGAGGACCTCGGCGCTGCGCAACGATTCTACGGCGGCCTTTTCGGCTGGACGTTCCACTCATCCATGGCTCCCGATGGCCGCGAGTATGTGCTCGCGAAAAACGGCAACATCTATGTCGCCGGCTTGCTGGAAGCGCCGCCCCGCGCCGACGGCAAGCCGATGTCCCGCTGGCTCCCCTATGTTTCCGTCACGAATGTGGACAGTGCCGCCGAACGCGCCGTCTCGGCGGGCGGCAGGATTCTCGTGTCACCACGCAAGGTCGGGTTCGGGCGGGTGGCGGCGATCGCGGACGAGGAAGGGGCAATCATTGGACTCGCCCGCAGTTCGCTGGGCGATCCGGACGATGTTACGACGGCGGGCCGCGTCGGGAACATCGTGTGGAACGAGTTATTGGCCGCCGATGCACGAGAGGCCGCCCGCTTTTACGAGCGCGTCTTCGGCTACAGCGCCCGGGAAGTCGAACGGCGCGGCGGCAGCTACATCTTGCTCAATGCAAGCGGCAGCGGACGCGCCGGGATAATGGCGAATCCGGTGCCCGAGTGGGAACCCGTGTGGCTCACCTACTTCGGCGTCGCCGACCCGGCCGCCGCCGCGGAACGTGCCGAGGTACTGGGCGGGCGCATCGTCGCGCCGCCGTCAATGGAATTGCGGGAAGGCACTATTGCGGTGGTGACGGATCCGTCCGGCGCAATCCTGGTGCTTCAGCAATGGCCACGACCCGATTGAGGAGAACGCATGTTATCGAACCTGAGACCCTTCTTTATGTCCCTGCTGCTTGCCGTCGCGCTGTTACTTGGCGGTTGTTCCGGAAACGTCGGCGTCGGTCTCAGCGTGGGTGTGCCGGTCGGCAATCACGGCTACATGAGTGTCGGCACAGGGCGCTGGTATTGACCAAGGTCGCCCGGCGTTGCTCAACCTCGATGAATGAAAATCGGCACTCAGAAAAAACCGGTGACACGCTCGACAGTCCAGAATGCCGCCACCGTCCCGATGACGTACGCGGCGGTCTTCGGCACCAGCGCCGATTGCAAGGTCACGAGCTTGCGGACCATGAAGCGCAATGCCAGCACGGTGCCGACGAAGAGCAGCTGACCGATTTCGACACCGATGTTGAAGGTCAGGAGCGCCACCGGAATGGCGTTGGCTGGCAGACCCACTTCCGAGAGAGCGCCGGCGAACCCGAGCCCGTGCAGTAAACCGAAACTGAACGCGACCACCCATGGCACCCGGGCGGCGAGGCCCGGCCGGCCCTCTGCACCATGAATGACCTCGGAGGCCACGAATACGATACTGAGTGCAATGATGGCTTCGACCGGCGGCCCGGGCACGTGCACCCAGCCGAGCGTCGCCGCGACCAGCGTCAGGCTGTGGGCAAGGGTGAAGGCGGTTATGGTGACCACGATTCGGCGCGTACCGCGAACGATCAACAGCAATGCAAGCACGAACAGCAGGTGATCGAGCCCGGCCAGGATGTGTTCCACGCCGAGTACCAGGTAGGTCCAGGCCACCTCGTCCGTGCCGGCAGGCGACAAAACCACGAATTCCGGCATGTCCACTGGCAATCGTTCGACCTGGCTGCTGCCATCCGCGCGTTCGACGCGGGCTATGACGTCGGTCGCACCGACGGCTTTGCCTTCGATGCGGATCGTCTCGCCGGCAAATCCACCCGGGCGGCGGACAGTCCAGCGCTCCGACCAGGAGCCATCCACGTAAGTTGCACGCGGCTCGCTCAGTGTTTCAGTTCCGGCCGGAAGGACGACGTACGCTGACAGACGGAGCTCGGCACTCTGCGCAGGAACTTTCCATGTCAGCGCATACTCGTCGCCGCCGAGCTCCCTGATCTCCAGATAGGCAGGACGAAATACGTCCGCCAAGGCGCTCGGCGGCAAACAAACGGCAAAGACCATCCAAAGGCAGGCAGTAACGCGGCTCACGGTGCCCCGCCGGCCGATGTCGTTCCACCGTCCGTCGCATCGGGCATCACGACGGTGTAGCGCTTCCGGAGCGCCGTGAGAAGAGCCTCCGCCGCACGCTGCCGACGCTCGGCAATGAGGTCGCGGACAAGCGCGTCCCTCACCTCGTCGAGAAGGGGCTCGCGCGGCGGCCAGACTTCGTCGACGCGCACGAGATGAACGCCGAAAGCCGACGTGACGGGGCCCGACCATTGTCCGACGGGTAGCGCGAAGACCGCGGACCCGAACTCGCTGCCGAAGCTGCGCGTCACGTCCGTGCTCGACCGGTTGTCGATGCGTGCCGGCAACAGGGTCGGATCGCCCGCAGACGCGGCGGGGTCCTTGTCGAGAAGCTTCCGAGCGGCATCAATCGTCGGGCCGAGCGTATGATCGTGTCGTTCCGGATCGAAGTACACTTGCCGCAGGCTTATTCTCGGCTCGATCCGGTAGTCATCCGGATGTTCGCGGAGCCACCTCTGCAATTCCTCGTCCGTCACCGCCTCGTCGACGAGCGCCTCGGTCATGAACGACACTTTCTGCACCAGCCGGCGCCGGATGACCGGGTCGTCAGTTTCGAGGCCGAGCGCGACGCCCTCGCGATACAGCATTTCCTCGCGCACCCAGTTGTCGACCAGGCCGCTCAGTTCATCCGGCGTGGGGGGGCGTTGCCAGGTTCGTTCGAATTGCGCGCGCAGTGCGGCGATGCGCTGATCGTCGACGACGATCTCTTCAGGCGCACGCAACGCATCCCGGTTGAGCATGCCGAACAATGCGAACAACACAGCGCCGAGCACAAAAAAATGCAGGAGCGGTTCCCTGAAGAATCGTCGAACCGTAACGGTGCCAGCCACGCCATCGTCCCGTAGGGCCGGTTTCACCCGGAAGGCCGGGATTGTTGCAGGATTGATGGTCGGTTTCCACACGCCGAACATGCCACGTAGAGCGATCACGACGACGTCAGAGCCAGCTTGAACGCTGGATCCGCATTGTTACATTTGCCCGATGTCCGCATGACCCGTTTTCGGGCATGATGCGTACAGCAAGGAAGGTCTCGCGGTGTGTGGGGCGACTTGCTTCACGGAGGCACTATGTTTCGAATTTTTGGCCGGGCGGTCCAATACCTGCAGTCGCCGGGCATACTTTGCACCTTGCTCCTTGCGCTCACCACGGCCGGCACTGCAAGCGCAGACTCCGGCTTTTTCGCCGGCGGCAGTGTCGGCAGCGCGGCGACCGAACTCGACGAATTCGATGAAGACGATTTCGCCTGGAAGGCCTTTGGCGGATTCAATTTCGATCTCGTCGTCGTCGATCTCGCCATCGAAGGCGGTTACGTAGACTTCGGATCGCCGGGCGCGGACATTGCTGGCCTCGACTACGATGTCGATCTGGATGCACTTTCGGGATTCGGGCTCGTCGGCCTCGAGCTCGGACCGCTTGGTGTCTTCGCGAAAGCCGGCGTCGTGAGCTGGGATGCCGAAGCAACAATAGACGGGATTGGCAGCGATGATGACAGCGGCACCGACCCTGCCTATGGTGTCGGCGCACGCTTCAGTATCGGCTCGGTCGAAATTCGCGCGGAATACGAACTGTTCGACATCGACGTGGAAAGCGCTGACTCGAGCGACCTTTCCATGCTGTCAGCCGGTCTCGTCTGGACGTTCTGAACATTACGAACGTGGCTTGCCTTCTGTCGTCCATGCGTGTCAGCCTGGACGCCCCGACGCAGTGGTCCGAAACCCTCGCGGAGCGGTTGTTGCCCGGGGAACGTCGGCAGACAGCCTCGTCGGTACATGTGGCGAAGGCCGCAGTGTCCCTGAAATAATCGCGTTCCCACGAATATAGTAAAGAAGAACAGGACATGGCTGGAAGCTCCGATGCCTCGACTGCCGGACTCACCTTTCTGGGCTTCATCTGGCGATGGATTGCCGCCCTCGCCCTGGTATTGCTGACCTTCAATCCCAGTGGTCATTCCGCCTACCACTGGGTTGCCGAAGCCGTTGGCACAGGCAGGTTCGGTCCGTTGAACCTGCTGGTCATCGGCCTGCTTCTGGCGGGCTGGTCGGTGTTCTGGATCGCGACCTGGCGCGCGCTTGACACGCTCGGCGTCGTGCTCGCGGTCATGATTCTGGGCGCAATTACCTGGTTCCTTGTCGATCTCGGGTGGATCCGGACGGATTCCGTGCCGGCAATGACCTGGGTGGCACTCGTCTGTGTCGCGACCATCCTCGCCATCGGGGTGTCCTGGTCGCACGTTTCCCGGCGAGTTACCGGCCAGGTCAACGTCGAGGATGTCGACGACTGAGTGGTCGTCCGTTTATCGCAGGGGCGATTCGCCGATCCGGTGACCCAGCTTTCGCACCCTGAACGCAAACCAGATCCGAAGGGCCCCCACGAGGATCGCCCAGAACGCGATGACGTACACGACGGAAAGCCCGCCGGACACCGGATTAAACAGGATCAGTAACGAGAACAGGACCGAAAGTGCACCACTCAGGTACAGGATCCATTCGTTGGGAATATCCTTGCGAATCATCCAGCCGAGAGACAGGGAACTGACACCGATCAACATGATGATAAACGACACGACGTAGACGAATACGATCATGCTGAAATCCGGGTTCAGCAGCGCGTAGCCGCCGGCCAGCACACCGGCGATGCCGAGGACGAGGATGATCCACCAGCCGTCCTTGTCCTTGTTGGTTAGCGCTCCCCAGATGTTTGCCGCGCCGTCGACGAGCACCCATGCCGCGAAAAAGAGACCCAGCACCATCAGGGCAATTCCCGGGTTGACAAACGCAAGCACACCGAAAACGACGGACGCAATGCCGCCGACCAGGAATACCCACCACGTGCGCTTGCAAAGATCACTCGCGCCCTGCCTCAGCACCTCACGCCGACCTGCCAATTCCGTTTTCATTTTTTTGTTCTCCACGGTTTTTATATACGGTTTTCCATACTGATTCGTGCAGGGCACGCCCGCACCCTCACTCTTTTCTGCAGCGATGCGCAACGCCCCCGATATCGAGCAACGCTTCGTCGCCCTTGTCCCAGAACAACACGCCGTCGCCTGAGTATCTCGCGCCGGAGGCGTCGGGGTCACGCTCGAGGATGTGCTCGCCGTCGGGGAGGGTGACGCCGAGGGTGTCCGGCCTCAGGAGCCTGATGGCGACGACCAGGGCCTCGTCGCAGGTATAACGCATCGTGTCCGGAACGGCAGGATCGGCAGTGTCCATTGGAACCTGCTCCGACGGCGCCACAGGATCGCTGATGGCGACGGCACGAAGACGCGCTCTGCCTCGCTCGTCAAATAGCTGAAGCACCGTGTCGTTAATCACGTACCGCCGGACTTCCAGCAGTGCAGCCAGGAAGCGCCGCTCCTGGTCGTTGATGGCTGGCACACAGGTGCGCTGTGTATCGGCGGCGACTGACACACGGAATTCTTCCGACCCCAGAGATATGCTGCCGGCATAGCGGTTACAGCCGGCGGAACCCGCGATCTGTGTCGTATCCGGAATTTCGATCGTCAACTGCGAGTTGTCGATCGTGCCGCCGCCGTCGATATCCTCGACCTGCCACATCGTGCCGGTAAGATCCTGCTCTTCCTGCATGGCGAAGGCATCCTGGCCGTGCTCCCCGCTGCAGGCCGCGAGCAGCCCGGCGATGATACAGAAGCGCCACGCCTTCGGGCGGGCAGCGACAGCGCGCATTGCTGGCTGGAACATGCAGAGGCTCCGGTCCTGTTGGTGGCGCCCGCGCTCTCGCATGGCGCGCAGTCCGGAGAAGTCTAGCAGGAACGGACGGGCCACGAGGGGCCCGCCTCAGGTCCCCTCGACGTGGCGGGCCCGGATGCCCGTCAGTGAGTCCTGCAATTCGGTACGCAGTGGCGGTGGCAATCCGGGTTGGCGCAGCGCGTCCTCCAGTTCGGCGATTGCGGCGGCGCGCCGGCCCTGGGCGGCCAGGGCGTGCGCCAGATTGTTACGGGCGGCTGCATGCTGTGGATCAAGGACAAGTAAGCGGCGAAATGACGCCTCGGCTGAAGCCGCGTCACCTGCCGCCAGGGCTGCGTTGCCAAGCGCGAACAGCGGCAGGCCGAGCGTCGGCCACAGCTCATGGGCGGCGCGCCAGGATGGCAATGCCAGGTGCGCGTTCCCGGTGGCATCCATGCCGACCAGTGCCTCGAGGAATCGGCCCGGGTCCGGTCGCTCCGGCAGTTCGCCGGGGCGCAATACGACGAGGCCCCAGAAACCGCTGCGGGCCCAGGTTCTCAGGAAGACTGCCGCGTCCGTCTCGCGCACCGGATCCGTGCCGGAACGCAGCCGGATTACCCGGGCGTCCGGGTCAACGGCAAAGACCACTGCGTAATGCCAGCGGGGCGCCCATCCAGGCCCCAGGTTCTGCAGCACGATGACCGGCCGTCCCGCCGCGAGTTCCGCGGCGAGCGCATCGAGCGTCGGATCTACCGTGTAAGGTATGCGCCCCGCCCGGCGCGCGGCCGCCACGAGTTCGAGCTGCAGGCTGCCCTGGCGGTCGGGTAGGTAAACGGCATCGACGAGCGCCGCCATCGACGTGCTCGCACCGCTGTGCTGCAGAACGGTCAGCAATGCAGCGGGGCCGCACTGGTAGCGGTCCTGCGGATAAAATGGCGTGTCGGGCACCGACTGCGCGACGCTGCCCGGCGCGAAATCCGCCTCGGGATACGTCGCGCAAGCCTGCAGGGCGATGAGCATCACCAGGATGAATGGACGTGGTTTCCTGGCCGTCATGGCGCCCTGTGTGGCCGCCGCTCTGGAGGACGGCGGCCCCGGGACCGCTTCGCTCGGTTCAGAGCGCCTTGAAGATGTCCGTGACGCCGACGAGTTCAAGGATGAGCAACACCAGAAAAACGACGCCGATGACCGCAATAGCATCGCCGCCTGCCGCGTGCTGCCCGATGCGGTCGTGGAGCGCGGCGATCTCCCCATCCGTCAGATTGGCGACCCGCGCCGTCACATCGTCCGGCGACACGCCGAAACGCTCGAGCTCGGCCGCCACGTCGCTGCGTGCCATGAAGCGTTCGATATCCGCGGCGCGTCCCTGGCGCGTTTCCAGTCTCGAAAGATCGTATGTGGACACCACGCCGGCCTCGGAGACCTGGGCGAAGCCGAGGCTCAGCAGTGCGAACACGGCGACCTGGAACACGCTCCGCTGCAGCGCGCCCACCGGACGTCTTGTGCACGAATGTCGATTCGACTGCCTCGTATGTAGCATAATCACTCCCTTTGCTGGTCACGGCCGCTGGTGCGAGAAATTTGCAAGTTTCAGCAATGGAATTTACCGCATGCACGTGCAGGCGGCTAGGCCTCGTTTCGAGCCATGCGACACACGTCACAACGGCCATAACAACAACGCTCGGAGACCCCAACCATGCTTGCCCAAGAAGGACCTGTCCTGCTCGCCGCCCTTCTCGCCCTGAGCAGCCTCGGCGGCTGTGCGGCTACCCCGGGTGGCGACGATTTGCCAGCCGTCACCGAGGACGGACTTACCCGGATCGACAGCAAGAAGGTCGACGCCGTTTACTGGGCCGAGGGTGCGACGCTCGCGGGTTATGACGCGGTGATGCTGCTCGATACGCCGGTCGCTTTCCGGAAGAACTGGATGCGCGACTACAACTCGTCGCGCGCCTCCTTGTCGGATCGCGTCGACGAAAAGGACATGGAGCGCATCAGGACCGAACTGGGTGAAGCGTTTCGCGACGTATTTACAGAATCTCTCACGGACGCAGGCTACAAGCTTGTCGACGAAGTGGGTAGTAATGTACTGACGCTTCGTCCCGCCATCGTCAACCTCGACGCAAACGCGCCGGACCTCCAGAGTTCGAGCATGACACGAACTTATACCGCCGATGCAGGAGAAATGACCCTGTACCTCGAGCTGTACGACGCCGGCACGGGGTCGAAGATCGGTCAGGTCGTCGATCACGAATCGGCGCTCGACAGCGGCCGGATCGAATACTCGAACCGCGTCACGAACCGGGCGGAAGCCAATCGCATCCTTCGCAAGTGGTCAAAGCTACTGATTGATGCGCTCGACGAAGCGCACGGGAAATCCTGAGGCTACCAGGCGCGCGAGTGGATGTGACTGATCTTGTCGTTCATCGGCAGGCGGTAGAATCGGCGTAGCTCGGCCAGTACGCCGTTGTCCTGCGCCATAACGGCCGTAAGCAGGCCCCGGCAATACCGGGCAGCATACTCGTTCGCGGAATGGTATCGATCCCGCTCACGCGCATCGAGCCCGCTGGAGAAGCGCACGTCGTCGAACAGCCAGCGATGCAGGTTGCGCGTGAGTTCGGTATCCCCCTGCTCACTCGCGAGCTGCGCGGTGCTCACGAACTTGTCGATTTCCGCCTGCAGCTCGAGCTCCAGCAAGGAAACGGTTCGGTCCTGGGACGCCTTCCAGACCACGCAATTGAAGTGACTGACACCTTCGACGACCTTCCAGAGGTCCGTGAGGGCGCCCGCCTGCAGGCGGGCCATCGGATCCTGCGCCTCCAGCCGCGACAGCAGCTCCGCGCTCAGGTAGAGCGATACCGCGAGTTCGCCCTCCTGTTCCGACAACAACAGCGTTTCTTCCGTGCCCGGCAGCATCGAACGGTCGCCCAGCCGGCGCGCGAGCGCGAGATCCGTGATCAGGAAGTCACGAACATCGTAGGCGGCACCGGTTTGGTAGATGGCGTTGAGCCGCTGTTGCAAAGCCGCCAGCATGTCAGTGCTCGCGCAAACTGCCGCCGGAGCGGATCGGCACGACATCGTGCTCGCGGAGCAGCCGCTCCGCGCGCCGGCTGCCGGTCTTCAGCCAGATCTCGTAAGTACGCAGGAGATCCGTTGCGGCGCCTGACCCGTCGCGCACTTCCTGCAGGACGTCGACCAGGACCTGGAACTTTTGCGCAAGTTCACGGTAGACGCCGGCGAATGCGCGGCCACGCGCTGAGCCGCGAACTTCCGCCGACAACGAGCCGTAGGCATTGCCGCCCATGCCGATGTAATAGTCGATGTCCACCGCCGCGCGCCTCAGGCCGTCGGCAAAAAATCCGGCGATGAACAGCGAAACGTCGCCGATGCGCTGCAGACGATAGTTGCGCTCTTCCGTGCTACCCGCATCCGCGGCGTCGGCGAGCATCAGTGCCAGCGGCCTGAGGCCGTAAATTTCACCCTGTTGTTCGTAGAGCTGATCCGACCGCGCGAACAGGCTCATCAGGTTGACTACATAATGCGCGGCATGCGGATCGACTTCGACGCCCTGACGGACCATGGCTTCGTGGATCGCGGTGCGAAAAAAGTCCGTCAGACTCTCGACCGGCAGAACCTGACCCGGTTGGCGGCCGACAAAGTGTGACTTCTGCATCGGGAACCTCCTTGATCACGTATGGGTATAACTGATACACAAAGTTAATCCCGTGATCAAGTTCACGTTGCAAGCAACTGTTAGTATTATTCTTTTAGCAGCAGACGCGACCGAGTGCTAATCCTGCATCAGGTTCGTGCAGCATGCCATTCGGCGAGGCTCCGGCCGTCCCGGGCAAGGGTTTCCAGTAGGGGCGCCGGCGTCCAGTTTTCGGCGCCGAAGCGATCACGGAACTCGAGCACACGCGTGTACACGGTGTCGAGGCCGACGGCGTCGCCGTAGAACATCGGACCGCCGCGCCAGGCAGGAAAGCCGTATCCGTACACGTACACGACGTCGATGTCGGACGGGCGCTGTGCGATGCCCTCATCCACGATACGCAGGCCCTCGTTGATCAGGGCAAGGACCAGTCGATCGACGATTTCCGAAGCATCGATCTCCCGCCGGCTGATTCCCAGCGCGTCCGCTTCGCGCGAAATGATGTCGAGGACGGCATCGTCCGCGGCGTGCGCGCGGGTCTCGGGGTCGTAACGATAGAAGCCTGAGCCGGATTTCTGGCCCAGGCGGCCGGCCTCGACGAGCGCGTCCGCGACCCGGAAGGACCGGGGGTCGCCGCGCTGGTCCGGTTTCAACCCCTGGCGGGCCTTGTAGCCGACGTCGAGCCCCGCCAGGTCGAATACCCGCATCGGACCCATCGCCATTCCCCACTGCTCCATCGCAGTGTCGATGCTCCCGGGTGTCGCGCCCTCTATAAGGCACAACTGCGCTTCTCTGCCGTAGTGCTGCAACATCCGGTTGCCGATGAACCCATAGCAAACACCGGCTACCACGGGAATCTTGCGTATCTTTTTTGCGAGCGTCATGCAGGTTGCCAGGACCTCGTCGCTCGTCTTGTCCGCTCGAACGACCTCCAGCAGTTTCATGATGTGCGCCGGGCTGAAAAAATGAAGACCGAGGACATCTTCCGCACGCCGCGTCACAGCCGCGATACGGTTGACGTCCTGGTAGGACGTGTTGGTCGCGAGAATGGCGCCGTCCTGCGCGACGCTATCCAGGATTTCGAAGATGTCCTGCTTCAGCGACAGGTTCTCGTATACCGCTTCGATGATCAGGTCGGCATCGGCGAGATCTTCGTAATCCGTCGTGCCGCGAATGCGCTGGCGGTTCTTGAGGGCATCCTGTTCGCTGAGCTTCCCACGCCGGATGCTCTCCGCGTAATTCCGGGAAACTGACTCGAGGCCGCGGCCAAGTGCGTTGTCGTTGAGCTCGAGCAACGCGACGTCAAATCCCGCATTCGCAAAGCTGATCGCAATACCGCTGCCCATCGTGCCGGCGCCGATGACGCCAACCTTCCTGATCGGGCGCAAGGCCAGCTCCGCGGGCAGGTCGACAACCCTGGCCGCGTCCCGTTCGGCAAAGAACATATGCCGCAGCGCGGCCGATTGCGGGCTCGCCATGCAGGCCAGGAAGGCCTCCCGTTCCACCCGCATGCCCTCCGGGAAGGGCAGCGTCACAGCCGCTTCGACACAATCGACGATCTTTTGTGGCGCAAATTGCCCTCGGGCATGCTTTGCGAGATTCGCCCGATAGGTGTCGAAGACGCCCGGCTCAGGTGCGGGCGCCGGCAAGGCCGCGGTGCGGCGGCAGCCCGCCCCCGCCGCGACCAGACGGCGTACATAATCGAGCGCGGCTTCGTCCAGCCGGCCGTCCGCCAGCTCGTCGACCAGCCCTGCAGAATGTGCCGTTTGTGCATCGACGGGCGTGCCGCTCGTCATCAGGTCCAGAGCGGCGCGTACGCCCGCCAGCCGTGGGACCCGCTGCGTACCGCCCGCGCCCGGCAGCAGGCCGAGTTTCACCTCGGGCAGCCCGACCTTTGCGTTTGGCTCGGCAATCCGGTAATGGCTGGCAAGCGCGAGCTCGAGTCCCCCACCGAGCGCCGTCCCGTGCAGCGCCGCGACCACGGGTTTAACCGACGCCTCCACTTCCGCAAGCAGCTCCGGCAGCCACGGCTCAGCCGGCGGCTTGCCGAATTCCCGGATATCCGCGCCGGCCACGAAGGTCCGCCCTTCGCAGCGGATCAGCACGGCCCGGCTCGCGTCTGCTTGGGCTTGCCGTATCGCCGCCTGGATGCCGGCACGCACGGCGTGTGAGAGGGCATTGACCGGCGGATTGTCGATGGACACGACGCCGATGTCGTCGATGAGCTGGTAGCGTACGGACATCAAGGGCTTCCTCGCATGTTGGCAATTTCATGTGCAACCGGTATGTTAGTTCACAAGGCACAGCAGGTCACCTGCAATTTAACTGAAGATGTATCGACAACTCATTGAACAAGCAGAGAAATACCTTCGCTCGCTTAATGCCGGGGACGCGATCGCGGCGCAGCTTGCGCGGATGCTTGCGAACCTGATGGCCTGCGGGGAAGCCAACGCCGATGCCGCGTGCCGGCGCCTCAAGCTCAGCCGCCGCACCCTGCAGCGCCGCCTCAAGGCGGAAAAGACGAGCTTCCAGAAGATCCTCCAGGAGGTGCGGGCCGACCTGGCCGTGCGCTACCTGAAAGACGAGCGGCTGAAAGCACTCGAGGTGGCGATGCTGCTCGGCTACTCCAGCATCAGCTCGTTTACGACAGCGTTCAAGTCCTGGTACGACATGCCGCCGGCGGAGTACCGGCAACGCATCCTGCGCATCGCGGGTACCTGATACGCGCCGCCCCGGCCGCGTGCCGGCGCCTGCCCGCCGGCCCGATTTGGGCTAGAATGCGCGGCTCGTTCCGGAGGACTCCCATGCTCGAAAAACTGGATTTTTACATCGATGGCCGCTGGGTCGCGCCTGTGACGCCGCGGCCCTTCGATGTGCTGAACCCGGCGACCGAAGAAATCTATGGCCGCATCAGTCTCGGGTCGGCTGCCGACGTGGATCGCGCCGTTGCGGCGGCAAAGCGCGCCTTCGAAAGCTTCGCGCAAACGAGTCGAGAAGAGCGCGTCGAGCTGCTCGAGTCGATTCTCGAGGTCTTCAAGCGCCGCTATGACGACGTCGCGAACGCCATCATGAACGAGATGGGTGCGCCCTGGGATCTGGCGAGCAAGGCGCAGGCCGCAAGCGGGCCGCAGCACATCAAGGCGGCCATCCAAACCCTGAAGTCGTTCGAATTCACGGAAAAAAGCGGTACCACCCTGATTGTTCGCGAGCCGATCGGCGTCTGCGGACTGATCACGCCCTGGAACTGGCCGATTAACCAGATCGCCGTCAAGGTTGCCCCCGCGCTCGCCGCCGGGTGCACCATGGTACTCAAGCCGAGTGAAATCGCGCCTTTCGATGCGATCATCTTCGCGGAGATTCTCGACGAAGCCGGCGTGCCAGCGGGCGTCTTCAACCTCATCAACGGCGATGGCCCCGGAGTCGGCACCGCACTCGCACAGCATCCGGATATTGCGATGGTGTCGTTTACCGGGTCGACCCGCGCCGGCGTACTCGTTGCACAAAACGCCGCACCGACCGTCAAGCGGGTGGCCCAGGAGCTGGGGGGAAAATCGGCCAATATCATCCTGGATGACGCCGATTTCGAGAAGGAGATCGCCGACGGCGCCGCAAACTGCTTCGAAAATACGGGCCAATCCTGCGACGCACCCTCGCGCATGCTCGTACCACGCGACCGGCTGGAGGAGGCAACGGCGATCGCTGTGCGCGTTGCCGAGGCGACGATCGTCGGCGACCCGACCGAGCCGAGCACACAGGTAGGGCCGCTCGTTTCCGCCAGCCAGTGGACGAAGGTCCAGGACCTCATCCGGCGCGGCATCGATGAGGGTGCGGCGCTGGCGACCGGCGGCACGGGCCGGCCGGACGGGCTCAGCAAGGGCTATTTCGTGAAACCAACCGTGTTCAGCGGTGTCAGCAATGACATGACGATCGCCCGCGAGGAGATTTTCGGCCCGGTTCTCTCGATCATCCCATATGACGACGAGGACGAGGCGATCCGCATTGCGAACGACACGCCGTACGGTTTGTCCGGTTATGTGTCATCGGGCAACCTGGAGCGCGCACGGCGGGTGGCCGCACGGCTCAGAACCGGCATGGTGCACATCAATAACGCATGGCTGGACAGCATGGCGCCGTTCGGCGGCTACAAGCAGTCCGGCAATGGCCGCGAATGGGGCCCGCATGGCATGGCGGAATTCCTCGAAACCAAGTCGATTTACGGCTACGAGGAACGTGCGTCATGATCAAACGCCTGCTGTGCCTGGCCGCTTTGCTCGCGGCCGGGTGCGCCGAGGATTCCGCCCTGCCGACGCCGACAGGAAAAGGTGTGATCCGGGCGATCAATGCCATTCCCGCATCGCCGGCCGTCAGCTTCCGCATCGAGGAGCGGCAGCTCGATACGCTAGCCTACAAGGCGGCGAGCCCCGGCGCGCGTTATGACGACTTCAATTACAATTTCAATTTCGATGCCGTGCTCGAGGCCGGTACAGGCGCGTCGCGCATCGCAAGCGTGCCGTTGAAGGTCGATGCCGATCGCGATTACACGCTCGTGCTAACGGGCGATCTGGCAGCGCCGGATGTGCTGGTGTGGGACATCGACGAGCGCGAGTGGAGTGACACCGAAACGGTTTTCGAGCTCCGGTTCTCGCACCTGGCGGCGTCGCTGGGCGCGGTGGATGTCTACCTGGCGCCAGCCGCCGTAGTGCCCGTGTCCGGTGCCGCCATCGGTACACTTACGTACGGTGAGATCCTGCCGCCGGTCGACCTGGCGGCCGAACAAAAGGTACTGACCGTGACGTCTGCGGGCAATCCTTCGGACGTTCTCTACCGCACGGTGGCGCTTACCTACAATGCTCGAAACTCCTACCTGCTCGCGGTGTTTGACGGCGACGAAACGGATGTTGCGCCGCTCTCGGTCCGTCTCGTAACGGCAGCCGGCAGCGTTTCTGCGCTGCCCGACGTACGGTACCCCCCGACCATCCGCTTCGTGCAGACTGCGGCCTCGATGCCTGCAGCGGATATCTACGACGACGAGACGCTGGCGAACCCGATCGTTTTGAATCATGCCTTCGGCGACATCACCGCCGACCTGCCCATCGCCATCGGCGATGCCGACCTGACCTATACGGCCGCGGGGAATGCCAGCGCGGTGCTCCTCGAGGAGAACATCACGACGGGTTCCGGAACGCACAACAACCTCGTCGCATTCGAGACGACGACCGGCACACTGGACACGAGGTACTACGTGCCGGACCGCCGCTCGATCTCGATTTACGGCAAGATCAACGTGTTTCACGGGGCGTCGAATCACGGCAACCTTAACATCTACGCGGTCGATGCCGATCAGCCGATTACTGAACTGCTGCCACGCTTCGCCATCGGGTATGCAACGCTGTCGGGCGCGCTGCCACTCGAAGCCGGCAGCTATGATCTCTACGCCACGCCTACCACGTCGAAAACACCGGTCGCCGGTCCGACACGGCTGGACCTTGCGAAGGGTGACGTCGTCGAGGTCTTCCTCCTCGATACCGTGGACCCTGACACGGCCCAGTTCTCTATCGCTCCCGTGCCGTAGCCGCCTCCACGTACGCGGCTCGGTCGTTTGCCGCATCGTCCGCGATATTCTTGACGTTGTACATCGCCGCATCGGCGACACTGATGAGGTGCCAGAGTTCTTCTCCGTGCTGCGGCATGAGCGCAATACCCACGCTCGCGGAACACTTGATCTCGTTGCCCTGGATGATGTAGGCCTCTGATGCCGTGACTACCAGGCGTTCTGCGATGTGCTTCGCGTCGTCGACCGATACTCCCGGAAGCACGATGGCAAACTCGTCGCCGCCCAGCCGGCCGAGTACGTCCTCCGTACGCAGGCAGAACTCGAGACGGTGCCCGAAGGCTTTCAGCAGCGCGTCGCCCGCCTGGTGCCCGAACCGGTCGTTGACCGACTTGAACTGGTTGAGATCCAGGTAGAGTACTGCACCCTGAGAGCTCGCGCGGATGCAACGAGAAGCCTCTATCTCGAACCCGCGCCGGTTCAGTACGCCGGTCAGCGGGTCCCGAAGGGCCTCGGCCAGCATGCGGTACTCAGTCTGTTTACGCTGGGTAATGTCGATGAGTGTCAGTGAAAAGTCCTGCCCTACCGCTTCGCCCACGATGCGCAACCAGGTTTCGCCGTCTGCGCCGTCCGCACGGATCTCGAAGCTCATGGGTGATCCGGATTTGCCCGGATCGTTGAAGTGCTCCGAAATCCGCTGCGAGTCGAGTTGCGTCAGTTCGGTCAGCCGGCGCCCTACCAGCGAATCGCTGTCACACCCGAGGTGCGTCTCCGCGGCGCGGTTCGCGAATACGCAGCGGAATTGCTGGCTGGCGTCCGTCGTGTCTCGGGCAAAGCGCAGGATGCCGTTTGACGATGTTTCGATCAGCGTCCGGATCAGGTGCTCGCTGTCCGCGAGCTGACTCAGAGCCTTGCGTCTCTCCGTCACGTCGCGACAGACGATGACGGTACCTTGCCGCCGGCCGTGTGCGTCGCGAAGAGGCGCAATGCTGACCTCGTAGATACGACCGGAGTCGAGTTTTAGCGTCTGGGTCAGTTCCAGCTCCGTCGCCTGCTCGAGAATTGCCCGCGCCTCCGGAACGTCTTGCCACAGATGCCGGCCCAGGAGTTTCGCTTCGCTCTTGCCCAGCATCTCGGTCGCACTCAGATTGGCGCAAATGATGGACTGGCGGTTGTCGAGCACGATGATCGGGTCGCGCACATGGTTGAACAGGGTCTGGTATGCAACCGGACTGAACTCGAACACCCTGAGCGACACGCTGGCGAAGGCGAACACCGGGAGCAGCAACGTCAGCGTCAGCGAAAGAAACGGGAAATCCGCCGGTCCCATGCCCAGGAAGTTGTTCGCGATACTGACCAGGAACGGAAGCGTGGCACAGGCAATGAGTATCAGGATCGGGCGCCGGTGAGCCGGCGCAATACTACCAAGCCTCGCGGACAGCGCGACGATGGAGTAACCGAACAGGCCGTAAGCGAACGGGCTGTGTACGCGATTGAACCAGAAGTGCTCGGTGAGCTCGGTGAAGCGGATGCCGGTCGGAGTCTGCACCACATCCCAGATCATGTTGTGCATGGAATTCGTCATCGCCAATAGCGTCGTAAGGACGGGGATGACTGACAGCACTCCGAGTACGAGCGGTCCGGGCAGCCCGCTGGCATACTGTCGATAGATCGAATAAAACGTAACCGGCAGGAAACCGGCTGCAAAAAAAGTCAGCGTTCGTCCGATACCGTAGAAATTCGGATCCGTGCTCCCATGGGTGAATACCGTGCCCGCGATCAGTATTCCGACCAGGAACAGGAAATAACCGATGACGCTTTGCGGGGACGACCGTGAGACATAGACCGCGAGACCCAGGTAGACCGCAGCACTGAGCGCAAATGTCGCCGGCAGGAAGGAGTACAGTAAAGCCATGCTGCGGTGTGACCTTAAGGACTGTGTTATCCGGTCATGCAGGGGATTCTAGGGGCCTTACCCGCACCGAAATGCGACCTGGTGCGCATTCCTGCCGGTCCGGCAGATAGCACCGTTCCCTGCCAGAAACCGCGTCAGGCGCGGAGTTCGTTCCGGCCGCGGGCCGCCCAGGGCTTGAAGGAGGAAATGGAACTCGGGCGAGCGATGTAATAGCCCTGCGCAAACTCGATGCCGAGGGCGCCCAGCTTGTCGAGTACCTGTTTCGTCTCCACGCGTTCGGCGATCGTCTCGATCCCCATCGCGTGCCCCACCTCGCTGATCGCCCGGACCATGCTCTCGTCGACAGAATCGTCCACGACGTTGCTGACGAACTGGCCGTCGATCTTGAGGTAGTCGACAGGCAGGTTTTTCAGGTAGGTAAAGGACGACAACCCGCTGCCAAAATCATCGAGTGAGAACTTGCAGCCGAGCTTCTTCAGCGCCTGCATGAAATGAACAACTCGAGCGAGATTTGAAATCGCGGCAGTCTCGGTTATTTCGAAGCAAATGGCGCCATTCGGCAGGTGTTGTCTGGTCAGCTCCTCGACGACGAACTCCAGGAAACGGTCCTCACTGAGCGATGTCCCGGACAGGTTGATCGCAAGCGTATACCGGGCTTCGCTCTCACCGCTGCGATCCGCGAGTTCCGAGAGCGCTTTGTGGATCACCCAGCGATCGAGCGTGGACATAAGGTTATAGCGTTCCGCCGCCGGGATGAACTGGTCGGGATTGACGATCGTGCCATTTTCGTCCCGCATCCGGAGCAAGAGTTCATAGTGGCCCCGAAGCCGTCCGTCGCGATCATTGATGCCAATGATCGGCTGGTAGTACAACTCGAGCCGCTCGTCTTCGACCGCGCTCGTGATACGCGACACCCATTTCATCTCCTCGTGCCGCACCGAGGCATCGCTGGCGCGGTAGAAATGCACCTGGTTCCGGCCCTGGTCCTTTGCAGAGTAACAAGCCACGTCCGCCGAACTCATCAGCATGGCAACGTCCTCGACGTCGGCGGTTACCATTACAACCCCTATGGATACGCGCACCGCGGCGAACGTTTCCTGCCAGGCAAAGCGGTAACCTTCCACGGCGTTGCGGATCGATTCCGCGACATCCGTGGCCTGCTGTTCAGTGCATCGTTCGAGCAGGACGCCGAATTCGTCGCCCCCGAGCCGGGCAAAGATGTCGCTGGACCGAATTTGCTGCTGGACGGTATCCGAAATCTGTCGCAGCAGCTCGTCGCCCGCGATGTGGCCAAAGGTGTCGTTGACAACTTTGAACTGGTCGAGGTCGAGGTACAGCAACGCATGTGACTGGCCCGCATCGCGGCGCAGCGCCTCGAGGCTCTCAGCGAGCCGGTTTTCGAACTCCCGGCGATTGATGAGCCCGGTGAGGGAATCATGCGATGCCTGGTAGCTCAGTTGGCGAAAAAGGCGAGATTCCTTGCTGGTATCGTGAAACACCATAACCGAACCGATGATGTTGCCGATACGATCCCGGATCGGCGCTACCGAGTCCTGGATCGGGACCTCGTCGCCATTCCGGGTAATGAGTATCGAACCTTCCGCGAGCGTTATGACCCGGCCGTCCTTGAGGCAACGCGTGACCGGGTTTTCGACCGTGGCCCGCGTACGCTCGTTGATGATGGTCATGATCTGGGTCACCGGCTTGCCGCGGGAGCTGCGCACGTCCCAGCCGGTCAGGTCCTGTGCGACCGGATTGATGTAGTCGATACAACCCCGGGCGTCGGTCGTGATGACGCCGTCGCCGATCGATTGCAACGTGACCTGGGCCCGTTCTTTTTCCTCGAAAATACGGGTTTCGGCACGTTTTCGATCAGTAATGTCCGTAATCGTCCCCTCATGAGCGACGATCCTGCCGTCGTCGTCGTACACGGCGCGCGCATTCTCCAGCACGACGATCTCCGACCCATCCTTGCGTCGTAGCCGGTACTCGAAGTTCTTTACGAATCCTTCGACCTCAAGTCGTGCGAAAACCCGATCCCGGTCAATCGGGTTGACGTAGAGTGCGGTCGTGCGTCCTGCTGCCTTGATCTCGTCCACGCTCCCGTAACCCAGCATTTCGACCAGTGCCGGGTTTGCAGCGATGATGTCGCCGTCACGCGAAGCAATGTAGACACCATCTATGACGTTCTCGAACAAACCGCGGTAGCGGGCTTCACTGCTGCGAAGCTTGTCCTCGTCCTGTTGCCGCTTTATAGCAATGCCGGCAAGCCGCGCCATGCAACTGAGCGTATCCAGTTCGTCCTCGTTGGGTTCCCGCGGTTGACGGACATACACGTCAAGCGTGCCGATCGAGCGTCCGACCTCCCCGGTCACGAGGAAGGACCACGCCGCACCGATGCTCTGCGACTCTATTTCGTTGAGGTATGGCTCCCATCCTTGCTCCAGCGCGAGGTCCGACGCAATCCGGTCCCTGCCGGCGTGCAAAGCACGACCGCAGGTAAGGCTGTCCGGGCCCACGGCAACTTTCGCGAGGACATCCTGCAGGCCGGTCGACAGGCCCGGTGCCTGTGCCAGCGCGAGTGTGCCGTCAGCGGCATCCAGCACCATGACTGCGGCGCGCAGACCGGCGCTGATACGCTCGACGAAGCGACAGATCGCACGCAAGGTCTGCTCACAGGGACTGCTCGAAGCGATCATTTCCAGGATCTTGTTCTGGGCAAACGTCAGCGCCTCGTTGCGTTTGCGCTCCTCGATATTGGATATGCTGACGCGCAGCAAACTGCGATCGCTGGATGGCATTCGACTAAACCGGACTTCGCACGGGAATTCCCTGCCGGTCGAGTCCTTGTGAAGCCACTCGAACGTCGGGTGCTCCCCCTTGAGCGCTCGTTCAACGAGCCCGCGTCGAATACCGAAAGACGGCGTGCCATCCGGCTGCATCTTCGGGCTGATGGCCTCCGGCCCGATCGTCAACAGCCGGGTGCGGGACAGGTTGAAGAGCTGGCAGGCTTTGTCGTTGACATCGATGAATTTGTTGCTGGCGACGTCGAACACAATAATTGCTTCAGGTGCGTATTCGACGAGGGCTCGATAACGTTCCTCATTTTCCTTCAGAGCTTTCTCGGCATCGCGCCGCTGTGTTACGTCACGGAGGCTGATGACATAGATCCTGCCCTCCGGCGCTTCCATGCTGCTCGCGTTGATTTCGGCGAAGAAGCGTTCGCCGCCGGCGCGCACGGCTTCGACCTCGCCGCCCTGGTAGTCGACATGTGTGTCGTCGAGGTCAACCATGAACGGTTCCAGAAACTCGCGGGTTGCTGCATACCGGGCGCCGGGCAACAGGGTCCGCAGCGATGCGCCGATCAGATCGACTTTCTCGCGGCCGAAATATCGGGCACATGCCCTGTTGCAGACGCGAATTTCTCCGTCCTCCGATACCGAGAGCAAGGCCTCCGTAACGCTGTCGAAGACCGCTTCGATGGGACTCGTCGCCGGCGTCGGCGGCTGGTTGTTCACGGATTCTGCGATGGAGGCTTCGATGCGGTCGTAGTGCGCATCGACGAGACGAAGCAATTGCAGGAAATCCGCGCGGTGTACGCCGGACGCTTCGCTGACCTGCCGAATCTTGTCCCTGAGAGTGTCGTCCATCCGCTGCGCGCTCGCCCGGGCTGCCGCCCGTTTCGCGGGTGCGCATCACGTCCACGCATCCCGCCATAGGCGCACACTAAAGCCGCGGGTCGTCAGACGTCTGTGACGCGAAGCAGATTTTCAGAAAAAAATTGGGAAAATTTTCCCGGTTGAGCGATTCGGCGAAAACTGGCACGGGCGCACCGCCCGACGCGTTGACATACAGTCCGCGGCTACTCCTCGGACCCGCTCAGAACCCGCACCGACTCGCCATCCGGCTCTGTCGACAGGCGGCCGTTTTCCTGCGCTTCCCGCACCGCGCTACCGACCTGGATCGGGATCGCGGTGACCGTCGACATCGATCCTTGTTCCGTTTCAATACTTGCGGCGACATTGAGATAGAGGCGTCCTTCGCGCAGCGGAACAACCGATACCTGTTCGGTGCCCACGGCATCGGGAGCCGTTCGCGCCACGGTGGCGTACGGCGATTGCGATTCCGCCAGCCGAAGGGCCGTAGGGTCGAGAATCCGGTAATCGATTCGGACGGGCTGGTCGCCGAGGGCGGAAGCAATTTCCAGATCAATGGCCAGCGGCTGTCCGACGACGGGTACACCGATCAGGCGATACGACATGGTGATCGGCCCCCCCATCTTGGCGGTGGCGCTCTCGGCTTCTGCCGCCGGCTGGACCGTCGGCTTGGCCGCCGCGGATTCGGCACCCGCAGCGGGCGAACTCGTGCCGCCATTGTCCTGCGAGGTATCGCAACCGGCTGCCACGACGAACCACAAGGCGAGAAAAATGATTGCGCTTTTGTGCATGGGATGTCTCTGCCTGGCGGATCAGGGCGCCAGTGTGAATGATACGTCGAAGCACACCTGTTCCGGGTAACTATCCGGCGTCAACTCGTCGTTGTACCGGAATTCCTCGAGTTCTACGGCGTAGACGGCGCTGGTTTGCAAGGCCGACTGCGTGCTAAACGATTCGACACGAGGATCGCCACTCAGGCCGGAAGCGACGATCGTTCCATTCAGGTGGATGAAGATATCCGGGTCGCTCTGGTCGCGATCAGCGGCATCCGGTGTCGCCGGCGTCGGCGTGGTCGTCTCGACCAGCACATCGTAGTTGCCGGTCGTCGGCACCGTCAGCCGCAGGAAACGCTGCTCGGAAAGCTTGTTGCCGATACGCTCCAGGATATCGCCAGCCATGTTATGTGGCTCGAACTCGCTCGTTGCGCAGACATTGACCACGCTTCCGTCACCGGCCACATCGGTGTAGACCGGCAGCACAGCGGGATGGTTCGCATTATTCGTCTCGCCGTCGGCCCAGATGGTAACAGGCCCGGGTTCGATGTTTTCCCGTACGAGCTGCGAGTCGAGCAGCGCCTGGCCTGTCACATCGAGCATCGTCCGCAATTCGGCAGCGAAGGAAAAGATACTCGTGAATGCGGGCGTCGTCGCCTGTGGTCCGGCCATCGTGGCATAGATCGGGGCAAACCCGATCGAGCCGTCATCCGTGCCGTCGATCGCCGCGTCCCAAAGGTCATACATAAGGGTGATTACGGAAACTTCGTTGTACCAGCCCTGTAAGCCGAAATCCGCATTCTCCGCGTTGATGCCGAACCCTGCGCTCGTCCCGGGCACGCCGGTATCACAGTAATTCGGTTCGGCGAGCGCCATCCCCGCAAGCGCCGTTGCAAAGCCCTCGCCAAAGGCAAGCCGCGGATCCAGCGATTCGCCAAGGACGTGCCTGCCACCGATCGAATCCGAACGAGAGAACGTATCTTCGAAGAAATGCCCCCACTCGTGGACCACGATGTGGTCGTCGAACTCCTCCGTGTCGTTGTCGGCATCACCGAGCAGGAACAAGGACGGATTGAGCGCGCCGCCATCGGGGTTGCTGGTATAGAACGAGGTGCCGATTTCGCCAGTGCCGATGTCGCCGTCGATCAGTGTGTTGTTGACGCTCCAGAATGCATCGAGCGGACTGAATACGGCCCCGGGATCCACCGCAGTGACCAGCTGAATGCCGCTGTAGATGGCATCCAGGATGGCGAACGGTGCCGCAGTCCGGTCGCCGGTGTAGGCGGCGCCGCCCCATCCGGTCGTCGCCGTCAGATTATGTGTCGAGTCCGTGGTGCCGGTATTGAACCCGGTACTGTCCATCACGTACAGCGGCCGGGACGGCAGGGGGGCCGCCGGGTCGCTGGTATTGTCGCGTACGTCCACGTCCCAGCCAGGCGAACCTGAGCGCTTGAGTTCGGCCCGAACGCGCAGGCTCACATCGATGTCCGGATCGAGGCCCGTAAATGAATAAGCGCCCGTATCGTCCGACACCGTCGAATCGATGACGGTGCCCGTGTTCTCGTCGAGCAATTGCACCGTGGCACCGCGGATCGGCCTGACGATCGTCCCCCCGAAATTCAGGCCCTGACAACTGGAATTCGGCGGCACGAATTCGTAGTTCACGTTACCGGAGACGCCGACGGTCGACCCCTGGTCCTCCACGGTTATGGCCACGGTATCCGTGTCGTCAAAGGTTCCGTCGCTGACGGTCAGCTCGAATTCGAGCAGCTCGCTCGACCCTGCAGCCACGGACGGCGCGGTGAACGTCGGCGTCGCTGTCGCGCTGCCCGTCAGGGTGACCGCCGGACCCGCAATCTGCACCCACGAATACGTGATCACGCCAATCGAATTCGGGTCATCCGACAATGAGCCGTCGAGAGTGACGAGTGAATCCTGGTCGACCGTCTCGTCCGGGCCTGCGTTCGCCTCGGGCGGCACATTTTCTTCCACGGAGATATTGACCGTATCGCTGTCCGACACCAGGCCGTCACTCACCGTGAGCTCGAACGTCAGTATCACCGGGGTACCGGCCGGCACATCGGGGGCGATGAATGCCGGCACGGCGCTCGCGGGATTGTCCAGTACGGCGGCAGGTCCGGACACCTGGACCCAGCCGTAGCTCAGCGGATCGCCATCGGCATCGGTCCCGCTGCCGCTCAACGTGACACTCGCGCCCTCGAATACCGCCTGGTCGCTGCCGGCGTTCGCGGCCGGCGGCACGTTGACATCGGGGTCGTCGTCACCCACTACGACGGTCACGCTGTCGGTGTCGCTGAACACGCCGTCGCTGACGGTCAGCTCGAACGTCAGGACTTCACTGACACCCATCGCCACGGCCGGCGCATCGAATGAAGGCTGGCTGGTCGCCGGATCCATCAGGGTCACTGCCGTCCCGCCCGCCTGTACCCAGGAAAAGCTGAGCGTGTCGATCGTGTTCGGATCACTCGATTGCGTTCCGTCGAGCGACACCTGGACTCCGCTCGCAACGGTCTGATCCGGTCCGGCATCGGCGAGAGGCGGTTCGTTTTCCTCGACGCGAACGCTGACGGTATCCGCCTGGGCAAACTGGCCGTCGCTCACGGTCAGCTCAAACGTCAACGTCTGCGGCGCCCCGGCCGCTACATCCGGCGCGTCGAAGCCGGTACTTGGCGACGTCGGGCTGTCGAGCGTCACGGCGGGTCCCGACACCTGCGTCCACTGGTACGTGAGGGCGTCGCCGTTCGGATCGGTTGCCACCCCGGAAAGAGTAACGGCGGCGGCTTCGAATACTGTCTGGTCCTGGCCCGCGTCCACGCTGGGTGCGCCATTTTCCGCGACGCGAACTGCCACGGTATCGGACTGGCTCAGCTCGCCGTCGTCAACCGTCAGCTGAAAAACCAGCGTCTGCGGGGCGCCGGCGGTCACCGCCGGTGCGAGGAAGCCGGTGACGGAGGTGCTTGTGCTGTCGAGAGTGACGGGCGGGCCGGCAAGCTGGCTCCACTCGTAGGTCAGGACATCGCCGTCGGGATCGGCGCTGCCGCTGCCGTCGAGCGTGACGTCGGTGCCTGTCGAGACATCCTGGTCGGCGCCGGCGTTGACGATCGGCGGCCGGTTGGCGATGGGATTCTCGACGGTCTCGACGCCGCTACCGCAGGCGGCCAGGATCAACAGGGTCATCGCACCGAGAAGGCGGGCTTTGCTGAAGCGAAGCGGGCCTGAACCATCCTGTTGCTATCGCTCTCGTGTTCGGTGCTTTCCAATGCCTCTAACCCTGTCACGCTTCGCGATGGGCGAATGCTCGATGATATCGTCTGTGGCCGGGAGTGCACAGAGCACAGAGCGCATTGGTGCGGGCCAAGCATCGTTACATAACACAATTCTTATACGATTCCCGCGATCAACGGTAAACTGTGTGCCGTTTTGAGTCGCTTTTCAGCCGGCGGGCATGCGCTCAGAAAGGCAGGTACGGCGGATATTCGGAATAGAGTGCAACTTTATGTCTAAAAAGAAGATTCTGGTCACCGGCGGCGCCGGCTATATCGGCAGCCACGTCGTCCGGCAGCTCGGCGAAAGCGGCGAGGACGTCGTTTCGCTCGACAACCTGAGCACCGGCTTTCGCGAGGCGGTCACCGCCGGCGAACTCGTCGTCGGCGACACCGGCGACGCGGACCTGTTGGAACGTCTGTTCGCTCGGGACGACTTCGATACGGTGATGCATTTCGCAGCCCACACGGTCGTTCCGGAGTCGGTCGCCGATCCGCTCAAGTATTATCGCAACAATACGGCGAACAGTCGTACCTTGCTCGAAGCCGCCGAACGGCACGGGGTCAAGCATGTCGTGTTCTCATCGACGGCCGCGGTCTATGGCTTGCCGCCCGGCGGCCGGGCTTCCGAGGATTCGCCGACGGCGCCGATCAACCCGTACGGCTCATCCAAGCTCATGACCGAGTGGATGCTTCGCGACCTGGCGATAGCCGGCGGGCCTCGGTACGTGATCCTGCGCTATTTCAACGTGGCCGGCTGCGAACCCGGCGGCCAAATCGGGCAATCGACGCCCAAGGCGACCTTGCTCGTCAAAGTAGCTTGCGAGGCGGCTGTCGGGAAACGGCCTCACGTCTCCATCTTCGGCACGGACTATCCTACGCCCGACGGTACCGGGCTGCGCGATTACATCCACGTCGAAGATCTCGCGACGGCACACGTCGACGCGCTGGAATACCTGCGCGAAGGAGGCGAATCGACGACACTGAATTGCGGGTACGGGCACGGCTACAGCGTGCGCGAAGTCCTGCTGGCGGTCGAGCGTGCCCACGGAGCGCCTCTGAACATCCGGGAGGAAGCACGCCGCGCCGGCGATCCGCCCGAGCTCATCGCCGTGGCCCGGCGTGTCCAGGAGACACTCGGATGGACGCCCCGCTTCGACGACCTGGACACGATCGTGCGCACGAGCCTCGCCTGGGAGCGAAAGATAGCCGACGGCGACCCGAGCGCGTACTGGGCTGCCTGAGGCTCCTGATCAGGGCTGCGGTGCTAGAATCCGCCCATGAAATTCCGCCGCCCGCGATCGCTGAACGGACTGATTCTGGTCGGTTTCGGGCTGGTTGCGCTGCCCCTGCTGTTTTCCGTAATCTGGGCCCTGTTCAGCCTGGACCGGCTCGCCGAACAAAGTGAAAGGCTGGTCGTCACCGGCGTGCAGGCCGCCGAAAACAATCGCCTGCTGAGTGAAACAGTCAATTCCCTGGAGCGGGTCACCCGGCAGTACACGATACTCCGCAGCGAAGACAGCCTGCAGCTGGTCAGGCAGGACTTGAGCACTGTCTACAACCGGCTCGAAACCCTGCAGCCGCTGGCGGAAGTGGCCGGGGCCCTGGCCCTCGTTCAGGCCGTCGCGTCGCGCGCCGGTGAGATCGTGGATGTCCTTACCGGGGTCGACGTGGCGCCAGAACTGACCCAGGCGGCGGTCGCCGAATTCTCGAACCTGAAGGCGGACGTGTCGCGCCTGACCCAGGAACTCAGCCGCTATGTCGATCTCGAGCTTCGCGCCCTGCAGGCAAGCACCCGGGAAGCGCAGAGGATAGCCGCGTGGCAGGTTGCCGCGCTGGTGCCAGGCACGGTCATCATCGTTCTGTTTTTTATCCTGCTGGTGGCTCGGCCCATACGTCAGATCGACGACGCGATCGAGCAACTGGGGCAAAGCGGCTTTTCGAAGCCCATCACGGTCGCGGGCCCGCGAGACCTGGAAAAGCTCGGACGCCAGCTGGAATGGCTGCGTTTGAGGCTCCTCGAGCTGGCACAGGAGAAAAACCGCTTCCTGCGCCATATGTCGCATGAACTCAAAACGCCTCTCGCAAGCATCCGGGAAG
Source organism: uncultured Pseudomonadota bacterium (assembly GCA_963713215.1). GTDB lineage: Bacteria > Pseudomonadota > Gammaproteobacteria > Steroidobacterales > Woeseiaceae > UBA1847. The sequence continues at coordinate 80,625 of CAVQKY010000006.1, forward strand.
GCACGGAACTGTTGCTCGACGGGACGCTCGGCGAACTCGACAAGCCGCAGCGGGAAGTCGCGGACATCCTGCGGATGAACGGCCTGAAGCTCTTGCAATTGATCGAGAATCTGTTGAGCTTCAGCGCCTGGCAGGCAAAGAGCGAGGTCCTGACACTCAGCGATTTTCAGCTCAGGCCGCTCGTCATCGTCGTGGCCAAGGAACAGCGCCTGGCGCTTAAGGCCGCGCATATCCAGTTGCGGCTGGAGGTGGACGACATTATCGTCAGGGCAGATCGGGATAAAATTCGAACCGTACTGGATAATCTGTTATCTAATGCGGTTAAGTTCACACCCGCCGGGGGGGTGGTCACCATCCGCGCTTGCAGGACACTGTCGGGATTTGTTATCGAATTCGCAGATACCGGCCCGGGGATCCCGGATGATGAGAAGCCGCGTATTTTCGACGCCTTTTTCCAGGGTCGCCGTGAACAGGGCGGCCAGGTGGCGGGCACCGGCATCGGCCTGTCGGTGGTTATGGAGTGTATCCAGGCGCACAACGGTACCGTGGAACTCGTGCGGTCCGAAGAATTCCCCGGGGCGCATTTCCGGGTGAATGTTCCGCAACAGCGCGTCGTACGGGTGGAGAAGAAGTTGGCAGCCAATGCATGAATCGGTCCGGATAAGCTGGCAGTGCCTTCTGGCGTCGCTCGTTGCTTGCAGCCTGGGCGCATGTGGTTCCACAGGCGGCTGGCTCGACCGGGTCTGGCCCTCCGATTCCACCGTCAGCGCCGAGCCCTTGTCTCCCGGCTCCCCGAACGCCGATGATTACCTGCGCGAACTCGATCAACTGACCTCCGGCGATCCGGCCACGCAGGGAGAGATCTATGCAGACGCGGAGACCGGAGCGAAGCTGGCTCCCGGTCCCTCGACCAGCCTGCGTTTCGCGCTCGTACTGGCAACGCCGGGCCACGGTGGCGCTGACATGCAGCGTGCGCAAAGCCTGTTGCGAGAAGTCCTCGCCCAGACGGCGCTGATGACGCCGTCGGAAATCGCCCTCGCAAACATCGCGTTGAACTCTGTCGAGGAGCGCCTCGTGCTGGAATCCGAGGCGAGGCGGCTGCGGGAAAGTTCCGCGGCCCGCAGCGACCGCACCGAAGAGCAGGCGCTGGCGCAGCGGCTGGCGGCAATTGAAGCAGAGAACCGGCGGCTGCGCGGGGAGCTCGCCGACGCCGAGGAAAAGCTCGAGGCCATTACCTCGATTGAACGTTCCATTCGCGAGCAGGGTCAGTAGCCCGTCGCATTCTCGCGACAAGTTCTTATTTTTGAACGCATTACCTTGCCCCTGCCGCGACCAGGGACTAACCTTGCCGCTGGCTCCCAACGCTATGGCCCAGGCAACAATGGCTGCGAGATCTTCCGGAAAAATCCTCCTGGTCGATGACGACCCGGGCCTCCTGCGCCTGCTCTCGATACGGCTTCGCGCCGAAGGTTACGAGGTGGAGGCCGTGGACAGCGCCGAGCATGCCCTGGCCGTCCTGAACCGGTTTGCGCCGGATCTCGTCATAACCGACCTCAGAATGGACAAGATGGACGGCATCGGTCTGCTGAAGGAGCTCCAGACCTGTTCACCGGGCCTTCGCGTCGTGATCGTCACGGCGCACGGGACGATCCCGGATGCGGTCTCCGCGACGCAGAGCGGAGCTTTCGGCTTCCTGACGAAGCCGATCGACAAGGACGAGCTGCTCGCGACCGTGGAAAAGGCCCTCAAAATATCGGGGTCGATCCGCGTCGACGGCGAATGGGCGAGCGGCATCATCACGCGCAATCATGGCATGAAGGAGATCCTGAACCAGGCCAAAATGGTTGCAGCGACGGACGCCCGCGTCCTGATTACGGGCGAATCCGGCACCGGCAAGGAAATACTGGCCCAGGCTATCCACCGGGCCAGCCCGCGCCACAACCAGCCATTCGTCGCGATCAATTGCAGCGCGATGGCCGAGAACCTGCTCGAATCCGAACTGTTTGGCCATGAGAAAGGCGCCTTCACCGGCGCGACCCGAAGCCACAAAGGGCTGTTCCAGGCCGCCGAGGGCGGAACCCTGCTGCTCGACGAAATCGGTGACATGCCGATGCGACTGCAGGTCAAGCTTCTTCGTGTCCTCCAGGAAAACCAGGTGCGGCCGGTCGGGAGCACGGATGCGATCGACGTGGATGTACGTGTGATCTCGGCTACGCACCGGGACCTGCAGGATTTGATGAAGCAGGGCCGCTTCCGTGAAGATCTCTACTACCGACTAAATGTCGTCAACATCCACCTGCCCGCGCTCAACGAACGGCGCGAGGACATTCCCCTCCTCGTCGCCCATTTCCTGCAGTCGATTGCGCGGGAAGCCGAACAGGAACGAAAGGTCTATGCGCCGGAAGCAGTAGAGATGCTGGTGACTGCGGAGTGGCCGGGCAACATACGTCAGCTGTCGAACGTCGTGCGGCAGAATGTTGCCTTGTCGCGCTCACCGGTCATCAGCGCGGAACTCGTGCAACAGAGCCTGGGGGAGCACGCGGGCAAATTGCTGTCATTCACGGATGCGCGCGACGAATTCACCCGCAATTACCTGACCCAGATACTGCAGATCACGCAAGGCAACGTCAGCCAGGCCGCGCGCCTCGCAAAGCGCAATCGAACCGATTTTTACAAGCTGCTGTCGCGGCACGAGCTCAACCCTGACCAGTTCAAGTCCCGGTAGCTTGTCGTCAACGGCCCGGACTAGGGCGATGCTTTCTTGGAATAGCCTTCGGCAGATAGCCCGTACTTGTTAAGCAGGTCGTACAAGGTGGGACGGGTGATACCGAGGAGTTCGGCAGCCTTGGAGATATTTCCATAGCAACGCGTCAGTGCTACGCGGATGGCTTTGGACTCCGCGCGCTGCCGTACTTCCCGCAGGTTCAGGGACTCTACGCTGTCACGGACGCTGTCGCCGCTCAGCCCCAGGTCGGCGGCTGTCACGAATTTGCCGTCGGCCATAATGACCGCACCTTTGATCTTGTTTTCCATTTCCCGCACGTTACCGGGCCACGAGTACGATTCGACGGCCGCAATGGCATCTTCACTGAAACCATTGAGTGCGCGGCGGTGTTTGCCGCCATACTTTTGCAAAATCGACCGGGCCAGGATCAGGCGCCCTTCTTCCCGGTCGCGCAGCGGCGGTATATTGATCGTAATCTCGGCAATCCGGTAGTACAGATCATCCCGGAACCGGCTGTCCTCGATCAGGAACTGGAGATTCTGGTTCGTCGCGCAAACGACACGCACATCGACAGGAATCAGCTGACGGCCGCCGACGCGTTCGATCACACGTTCCTGCAGGAAGCGTAGCATTTTTGCCTGCAGCGACATTGGCATATCGCCAATTTCATCGAGGAACAGGGTGCCGCCGTCGGCGATCTCGACTTTGCCCATGGTCTGTTTGTGCGCGCCGGTGAACGCGCCCTTTTCGTGACCGAACAGCTCCGACTCGAGCAGGTTTTCTGGAATGGCAGCACAGTTGATCGCGACGAAGTTCGCGTCAGCCCTCGTGCTGAGACGATGCAGCGCGCGGGCCAGCAGCTCCTTACCGGTTCCGGACTCGCCGAGGAGAAGTGTGGAAGCATCCGTCGGCGCCACTTTCTCGATCATGCGACACACCGCGAGCATCGATTCACTGGCGGCGACGATGCCGTCAAGCGGGGATTCGTTGACACGGTTTTGCAGCTGGCGGTTCTCGGCTTCCAGCTCCGCGATGTTGAACGCCCTGTCGACCAGCAATTTCAGCGTGTCGGTATTGACCGGCTTTTCGTAGAAATCGTAGGCGCCCTGCGCGATGGCCGTCAGCGCATTTTCCTGGTCACCATTGCCGGTGACTACGATGACCTTTGTGTGCGGTGCGAGCCGGAGAATCTCAGCCAGCGTCAACAATCCCTCCTCGACGCCTTCAGGGTGCGGCGGCAGACCGAGATCCTGCAATACGACGACGGGCTCGTGGCGACGCAATTCCGCAATCGCAGACTCGCGATCACCGGCGATGTGAATGACGTAATCCTCGAAGCACCATCGCAATTGTCGACAGAGGCCGGGATCGTCCTCGACGATCAGCAGACTTCGGCTAGGTTGTACCATGCTTTCCCCGGTCCTCGTGTTCCCGCGCCGACATGTTGCCACGTGTGGACGAGGATTTGCAGGGGCTGGGTCACAACCGGCGCAGCCAATTCCGGCTCCGGGCTACAGCGAGCGACCGGCCGCCACCGTTCCGCCATCGACAGGAATGACTGCCCCGTTCACGTACGCACCGGCCGCCGATGCCAGGTAGATCGCCGTACCCGCCATGTCTGAGGGCCTGCCAATGCGTTTGAGCGGCACGGCAGCACGTACCTGCTCGCCCATGGTGTCGAGCGTGTGCGCCATCATCTTGCTCGGGAAAGGTCCCGGCGCGATGGCGTTGCAGGTGATAAAGCGCTCGGCAAGGCTCACCGCCAGCATGCGTGTCAGGTGGTGTATCGCGGCCTTGCTGGGCCCGTAGGAAAACGTGGGCAGGCGACTGACCTTGAGGCCGTCGATGGACCCGATATTGATGACCCTGGCCGGGTCATCGGCACTCGCCGCGGCCTCGAGCAGGGGTATGAGGGCTTGCGTGAGGAAGAACGGCGTTTTCAGATTGACGTTCATCACCTTGTCCCAGCCTGCCTCCGGGAAGGTATCGAGCGTTTCGCCCCAGGCCGCGCCCGCATTGTTCACGAGGATGTGGAGGCGCGATTCGCGCGCGCCGATTGCCGCTGCCACTTCCCGGATGCCCGCAAGCCCAGACAGGTCGGCGGGCAGCGCAATGCATTCGCCCTGCCGGCTCAGCCGCTCGGCGGTGTTCCGGCAGGCGTCGGCGCTCCGGGCCGAGATATACGTGCGAACCCCGTTTGCCACGAAGCCCTCGGCGATCATTTCGCCAATGCCGCGTGAACCGCCGGTCACGAGGGCGCATTTCCCTTTTATGTCAAATAGTTCGCGCATCGCTCCTCCCCTCCCTTACGCCGGGCCGCCGTGACAGCGCATGGTAGCCGGAACAGGCAGTACTTGAGCAGCAAAGGTCCCGGCGGAAACTGTGACGGAACAGTATTGACAATCATTCGCATTTACGATGCAATGACCCCCTGTCAGGTCACACGACGGTTCACCATGTACGTTTGTATTTGCAACGCCATAACGGAGAGCGACATTCGTGCCGCCGCAGAGGCCGGCACGACGGACCTTTGGCGCCTGCAGACCGAACTCGGCGTTGCCGCCGGCTGCGGCACATGCCGCGATGCCGCCTCGTCGATTCTTGTCGAGTACCGGACTTCTTCCGGCTCTGCGGGCAGCAGCCGGCGCGCCGTCCCGGTCCTGTACTGTCCCGCGGCGGGATGAGTCCGCCACTGCCGTTCCGGCAGCTCGAAAAGGCCCCTGACGGGGCTTTTTTTGTGGCCGATGCGGTACCCTACGCACTCGCAATGCCTGGTGCCGCCGGATAACGCTCGGCGCGGATCGGGCACCTGTCGATCATCCGGAGCAGTGCAATGAAAGGCGATCCGCAAATCATCCAACACCTGAACAAGGTACTCAAGAACGAGTTGACCGCAATCAACCAGTACTTTCTGCACGCGCGGATGTTCGGCAACTGGGGCTTTGCCAAGCTCAACGAGCACGAATACCACGAATCCATCGACGAAATGAAGCATGCGGATTCACTGGTTGAACGCATCCTGTTCCTGGAAGGGCTGCCGAACCTCCAGGATCTCGGCCGGCTCGGAATCGGGGAGAATGTCCCCGAGGCCCTGCAAAGTGACCTGGCGATGGAGATGCAGGCATTGCCGGACCTGCACGCCGCAATCCGCGACTGCGAGGAAAAAGGCGACTTCGTCAGCCGCGAAATTTTCCGTCACATCCTCGAGTCAGAGGAGGAGCATATCGACTGGCTCGAAACGCAGCTGGCGCTGATCGGGAACATCGGGCTCGAAAACTATCTGCAGTCACAAACCTGAACCCGGGCGGACCGGCGTGTGGTCTGGTGCTGGCTTCAGTTCCAGCGGCTCGCGCGCAGCGGCCACCTTCCCGTTACCCCGCACGAAATCCCCGACGGGCTGCAAACCGGGTACGTGATCACAGATCACTTTGAGGCTCGTCACGATCGGCACGGCCATCAGGGCACCGGCGATTCCCCAGAGCCAGCCCCAGACGATAACGGACAGGAACACGAACAGCGGGCTCAGGGACATTCTCTGCCCCAGCACCAACGGCGTAATCAGCTGTCCCTCGAGGATCGTGAACAGCAGGAACACCGCAGACGGCGCAAGTGACGCGCCCAGCGTGTCGAACGTGCTCAGCCCGACGATGACGAGCACCGAGGCGGAAACGAGGGCGCCGACGTAAGGTGCAAAATTGAACAGCGCGACCATGGTTCCCCAAAGAAAGGGATTCGGCACTTCGAGCCAGTACATGGCAATGGCGGTAATCGCACCAAGTGCCACGTTGATCAGCGTAACGGTAGCGAGGTAGCGCGATTGGTCCTGCTGAATCTGCCGCGCTATCGCAACGATACGACGGCGCTCAGTCCAGCTGCGTCCGCAACGTGTCATGCGCCGCAACAGCGTATCGCCGCTCGCGAGTAGAAAAAACGTCAGGAACATGACGATACCGACGAACGCGGCGACGACCGGCAGGCCGACCAGCAGGTTCTCTGTAATGGAGGGGCCTTTCACGACGACCGGCTGTGCGTCCCCGACTTCCTGTGGACGCGCCAGCTCTTCCACTTCATCCGCAAGTTCCTGGATGCCCTCGAGATGGCTTTTGGCTGCGAACAGGTCTTGCTGCAAATCACGTACGGTGCGCGGTGCCTCCGCAAGCCACCGTCCCGCGGGCTCCGCGAGCAGATAAACGCCAAGCACGAGAATTGCGAACAGCGCTCCAACGATGGCAAGCGCAGACAATGCCGAAGGAACGCCGAATTTCTGCAGCCAGCGGACGAGCGGCGACAGCAACAGATTCAGGAGAAGTGCGAAAGCAATGGGTGTGAGCAGATCGGCAGCGAAGTACAGGCACGCCGCAATTGATATCAACAACAGCCCGATGAGCGGCAGCGACGTCTGCCGGCGCTTGCCGGCAGCGAGTGGTTCAGATGCCATCAGTCATGAGCGCCAAACATTCGCCACGCCAGCAGTGTCGTATTGGCCAATCCAAGCCAATGCTCGGAAGGCCGGAATCGCAACCCCACCTTGCGGCTCACGCCCACCAGGGCACCTGCCGCGAAAGCCAGTGCAAGCGTTCGAGGATTCGCGAAACGATCCTGCTTCCATTGATGAAGCGCTGCGCGACGTTGCCTGCGGCGCAGGTCCCACTGGGCGGCGACCCTCGACCGCTCTTCTACGATGGCGCGCTGCCGTCCCAGCATCACGGCGATGCCTCCGGTTCTTTCTGCAATTGCGCGCGCGTTGCATTGAATTCCAGATGCCGCGAAAGACCGAGCGCAGTACGCCACAGCAGATAGGCTGCGACGATGTTGGCTGCGGCGACCAGGAGCAGCGCCGCCCACAGGGCGAGTCCTGCCTGGTGCAGGCCGTATACGAGGGCGGCAAGCAGCATGCCCCAGGAGCCCAGCAGACAAACCGCAGTGAGCATGCCGAGGAAGGCCATGAGCGCCACGCTGTGCGCGGCCAGCCGGGCCTCGGCGATAGCGAGGCGGGATATTGCCCGCGCCCGCTCCCGCGTCGCCGTCAGCCAGCCGGATGCGAGCGCGCCGATACCATCCGCCGATCCGGATGCCTCTTCCAGACCGGCGGTTGTGCGTTGTTCTCGCAGTTCTGCCGGGCGCGTCGAAGCATCAGCCATCGCGGCTTACCGGCGCAGCAATGCAGCGGCGAGGATACCCGCGGCGAACGCGATGCCGGTAGCCGCCAGCGGGCGCTCCCTGACGAAGATTTCCACCTGGTCCAGCGAGCGCTCGAATTGCGCGCCAGCGTATTTCTGCGAAGCGCCGACTTTTTCCTGCGCCCGGCTGGCCTTTTCGCGAATCTGACGCTCGACGCTCTCGGCGCGATCGGCCGACTGGTCGATGGCCTTGTGCGCAGCGTCCGCGACCTTACGGGTAGTCGATGGGGTGTGGCTCGCGGGGGTTTCAAAGTTCGGACTTGCGTCGGGGTTCTGGTTCATGTGCTGCTCCATTATGAGTGTATGTCAGTGTTTGTGAGGTAACGGTTGAAGAACGAGATTCGTCTCGCAACAGATGTGCAGGTTTTATTGTGCAGGTTTTATGCCAAGCGCAAAACCAAACCTGCTTGGGGGGCTGGAACGATCAATGTCCGGGCTTGCGGAAAACTTTGCCGCCTACCTGAAAAATCTACATATCACTCCGTGCTTGCCAAACTCAGTATAGCCTGCTGCCCGCCACCCGCCACTACGTCGTTTTGCGGGGACATCCCGCCGTGCCGGGCGAGCGCCCGTCAACGGTGTCGGTTGGCGGCTGGCACGCATATTGCTCGGATTGCCTGCCGGCATCCTGCCGGCGAGATCCACAGAGGAGGAGCACATGCGCGCACTGGTATGGCACGGCCGCAAGGACGTGCGGGTCGACAGGGTCGCGGACCCCGAACTGGAAGGCCCCAACGACGCAATCGTACGAATCACCTCGACCGCGATCTGCGGCTCTGACCTGCACCTCTACGACGTGATGACCCCGTTGCTGGAGGAAGGCGACATTCTCGGACACGAGCCTATGGGGATCGTCGAGGAAACCGGCCCGCATGTATCGCACATCCGTGCCGGCGACCGGGTCGTCATTCCCTTCAACATCAGCTGTGGCCACTGCTTTATGTGCGACCAGTCTCTGTACTCGCAATGTGAGACGACGCAGGTAGACGAGTATGGCTTTGGCGCCGCACTTTTCGGGTATACCAAGCTCTATGGGCAGGTTCCGGGCGGCCAGGCCGAATATCTGCGCGTGCCGCACGCAAACTTCGGCCCGATCCGGGTCGAAAGCGATCTCCCGGATGAACGTTTCATCTACCTGTCTGACGTGCTGCCTACGGCGTGGCAGGCCGTCGAGTATGCAGCGATACCCGCCGGGGGCAGTGTGACCGTATTCGGCCTGGGGCCTATCGGGCAGATGTCGGCGCGTATCGCGCGCCACCGCGGCGCACGCGTCATCGGCGTCGACCTCGTGCCCGAACGTCTGTCGATGGCGGAGCGCCATGGCATTGAAGTAATGAGCCTTGGCGACGACGGCACGATCGCCGAGCGAATTCGCGACGTCACGGACGGGCGCGGCACGGACTCGGTGATCGATGCCGTGGGTATGGAGGCGCACGGCTCGCCGCTCGCCGGGTTCGCGCAGAAGATGACGGGGTTTCTGCCGAAGGCCCTTGCCGAACCGCTAATGCAGAAAGCGGGCGTCGACCGCCTGGCTGCGCTGCTTGCGAGCATCGATACGGTCCGCCGCGGCGGCACGCTTTCCATCATCGGCGTGTATGGCGGCAAACTCGATCCCTTGCCCATGATGACCTTGTTCGACAAGCAGGTGCAGATTCGCATGGGGCAGGCCAACGTCAAACGCTGGATCGACGATCTGTTGCCGCTCGTCACGGATGAGAACGACCCGCTCGGCGTCGAAGATCTCGCGACGCATCGGTGGCCGCTCGATGCCGCGCCGGAGGCCTATGCCATGTTCCAGGAGAAACGCGACGGCGCCATTAAAGTGATCCTGAACCCCCACTGATCAATTCAGCGCACATTCGCCAGCCGCCGATACGTGCTCAGGTGGCGAAACGCACTTTTCTCGTCGATCGTCTCAAGCACTGTCGCGAGGTTGAAGTGCGCATCTGCGAATTCGGGCTCGATGCCGATGGCAGAGCGGTACGCCTCGGCAGCATCTTGCAGCCTGCCGTGTTCCTGCTGTAGCACGCCGAGGTTGAACCAGGCGAGCGAATTTCGGGAATCCGACTCCAAGGCACGGCGATAATGTGCTTCTGCATTTGCGAACTCGCCGAGTAACGCCAGCAAACGACCGAGATTGACGTGAGCATCCGCGCAATCGGGATCGGCAGCAATTGCCCGTATATAGGCTTGCACCGCCTCCTGGCTCGCGCCGGCGGCATCGAGGTCGCAGCCCACGTCGAACCAGTCTTCCGCCGAGGGGTGTTCTTCCGCTTCCGTAAAGCCGATCACTTTCGGCGCAAGCTGGGTGACGATGGAGCGAAAAGATAAATCCAACACGCCCTGCCCGGTCACGACACTGAACGGCGCGCCGCCGAAATCCGTCACCACATCCAGCCCCTCGGCGCGAATCCGCAGACCGCTCACCCGCGTGCGATCACCCGCCAGGCGGTTCAGGGACTTCAGAGCAAGCCGTACCGCGGGAAAGCGGATACCGTGCTCGAGAAGCTGGTGCGCGGACTTTGCGAGTACGAGGTCCTGGAAGACGAAGCAGTACCCGCGTGCGATTCGGCGTCCGAGGAGAGCATCGCGGGCGAGTGCCCGCACCTGTGCAGGTTTCAAACCCGAGAGATCCGCAACATCCTGGGTCCGGTAGGTCTTCAAGGTGCCGCCGCTTCAGGAGGTTTTGCGCGACGTGGCCTTCTTACTGGTCGACGCCTTCTTGTTCGAGCGCCGCGGAGCCGCCCTGGCGGGTTTCGCTTTGCCCTCACCCTCGAGACTGGCTTTGAGCGCTGCCATCAGGTCGACCACCTTTGCCTGCCCGGCTTCCGGCGCCACGACCGTGATGTCCTCGCCGGCCACTTTCGCGTCGATCAGTGCCCGCATACGACCGTATACTTCGTCGGTGTATTGTTCCGGCTGGAATTCATCGGCGGCGGCCTGCGAAATGAGTTGCCGCGCCAGCTGCAGTTCGTCCTTCTTGACCTCGGCATCCTCGATCGGTATCGCGGCAATGGAGCGAATCTCGTCCGCGTAACGCAGTTGTTCGAGCACAAGACCACCGTCCACCGGGCGCACGAGAACCAGGTATTGCTTGCCGCGCGCCGCGTAACTGCCAAGCGCCGCCCGTCCGGTTTCAACGAGCGCTTTGGCCAGCAAATGATAGGCGCGCGCGCCGCCCTTGTCGGTGCCGAGGTAGTAGACCCGATCCAGGTAGATTCTCGGGACTTGGTCCAGTTGTACAAATTCCCGGATGTCGATCGTGTGCGTCGACTGGGCTTCGACAGCTTCGAGTTCTTCAGCGCTGAATAGCACGTACTGCCCGCGCGTGAATTCGTAGCCTTTCACGATGTCATCTCTCTCGAGCGGCTTGCCGGACTTCGAGGAAACGAGCTGCTGCTTGACGCGGGCTCCGTCGGACTTGCTAATCTGGTTGAAATGAATGGCCCGGCCCGTTTCATAGGCCGTGAACAGCTTGACCGGTATGGAGACCAGTCCGAACGAGATGGTTGCAGAAGCAAGCGCACGTGCGGCCATAGTGAGAGAACTATAGCACTTGAAACCGGCAGAGCACACTGGTCTCGACGACTACAGATCACGCCGTGACGCGAGCAGAACGCCCGAACCGATGGGCGGTACGGCGGTCCGCGGGCGCCGTTTCGTCGTGCAGCATCATCTCGCGCGCCGTGCGCACTTCGACCTGAGGCTCGAACACGACGGAGTTCTCCTGTGCTGGGCCGTTCCCAAAGGCCCGTCGGCCGACCCGGGCGACAAGCGGCTCGCGGTGCAGACGGAGCCGCACCCCCTCCATTACACCGCGTTCGAAGGTGTCATCCCGGAAGGCAATTACGGGGCAGGCGCGATGATCGTGTGGGACCAGGGAAGCTACACGCCGCTGCTCGATGTGAGCGAGGGACTCCGGTCGGGCAAACTGCTGTTTACACTGCACGGGCATAAGCTCCTCGGCAACTGGACTCTGGTGCGCACGCGGCAGGACTGGCTGCTAATCAAGGAGCGCGATGCTTACGTACGAACCGGGACCGACAACACGTTCCCCGCCGATTCGGTTCTTTCCGGATTGACAGCAGATGAACGGCGCGAACCGGAGACCGTCGTTCGGCGCTTCCGAACGACGCTCAAGCGATCAGGCGCCGTAGTGCTGCAGACGCCGTTTCACCCGCCGGGTGCTATGCTCGCCACTCCGTACGAGGGTTTTTCGGACCCGGACTGGGTGTTCGAACTGAAGCACGACGGCTATCGTGCCTTCGCGATCCGCAGCGGAGACGACGTACAGCTGCGCTCGCGCAACGGCCTGGACCTCGGGCACGCGTTCCCCGACCTCCTGCACCCGCTCAGACATCTGCCCTACCCGAGCTTCGTCATCGACGGCGAGATCGTCTGCACGGACGACAGCGGTCACGGCAGTTTTTCACGATTACAGGCTCGCGCGCGGCTGCGTAAGCTGCACGAACAGCAGGTGGCAGCGCTGACTGCGCCGGCGACCTTTTATGCTTTCGACCTGCTCGAAGCATGCGGGTACGACTGCCGCGACCTGCCACTCGTCGCGCGTAAACAATTGTTGCGTTCCGTACTGCCGAGCGCAGGTGCATTTCGCTATAACGATCACCTCGAACGCCAGGGCGAAACTCTGCTGGCGTTCGCAAAGGAACACGGGCTGGAAGGCATTGTCGCGAAGCGTGCCGCGTCCCCCTACCGCGCCGGCCGCTCGCAGGACTGGCGCAAAACCGCGCTCGCGACTGCTGACGACTTCATCGTCGCGGGCTGGGTACCGTCCGGGAAAGCCGGCCGGCGCATCACGGGCTTGCTGCTCGCGAGCTACGCGCAAGGCAGGCTTGTGTACAGCGGCCGCGTCGGGACCGGCTTCTCCGCCTCGGATGAAGAAGAGCTGCTCGCACAACTGCGTGCACTTCCGCACGCCGGCGCGCCGGATAACGCGCCCGACGAAGCGGCTGCCCGCTGGGTCGCACCCCGGCTCGTCGTGGAAGTCCGGTTCCGACAGCGCACACCGGCCGGACTCTTGCGTATGCCGGTATTCCTGCGCCAGCGTCCCGACAAGTCGCCCTCGGAGTGCGGCGAAACCATCGCCTTGCCGGATCCGGAACTGAAAGACGTCGCCGTCACCAATCCGGAAAAAGTCCTCTGGCCGGCAGAGAGGATCAGAAAAGCGGACCTCGTCGCTTACTACGAACGCATGGCGCCATTCATTCTCCCGCACCTGCGCGATCGAGCGGTGACACTGGTCCGTTATCCGGAAGGCATCGACGGAGAGTCATTCTTCCAGAAACACGCGCCGCCCAGCGCACCGGCGTGGTTGCGGGTCGACGCGAATCGCTACGACACGAGTCTCGACCCGGACCTCATCGTCATCGACTCCGCCGATGCGCTGCGTTATGTCGCGAACCTGGCGGCGATAGAACTGCATGTGCGATCAGGAACGCTGGCGCATCCTGATCGCCCGAGCTGGCTGGTTATCGACCTCGATCCGAAAGAGGCTCCGTTCGCGTGGGTAGTGAATGCCGCAAGGCGATTGTTGGGCATCTGCGATGAGATCGGACTACCTGCGTACCTGAAGACGACCGGTTCCACCGGCCTGCATCTCATGCTCCCGACCGGCGGCGAGCTCGATCACGAGCAGGGCACGGTCCTTACGACGCTCATCGCGACCGCGGCGCATCACGACGAACCGGATACGACGACCCTGGAGCGCAGGATCGAAAACCGTGCGGGAAAAGTCTATCTCGATTGCGGCCAGAACCGGGCCGGGCAGACCATTGCCGCGCCGTTCAGTCTTCGCGCGCGGCCCGGCGCGCCGGTATCGATGCCAATCCGCCGACGGGAGCTCACCGGGCGATTGGCGAACAACCAGTTCCACCTCCGGAACGCGAGCCGACGCATGAGCCGACTCGCGAAAGATCCCTTGCTGCCTCTTGCTGCGGAGCAAGTCGACTTCCTGCGCACCATTACTCTGCTGGAAAAGCGGCTGACGGCGCGGCAGTGAACAGGTAGGATTGGTTACTGGCATATTACTTGCAGACCGCAACTAAGGACCCGGACCGGAATTCCCGTCTCTCTATGGCAAACCTCATCACGCTAAGCCGGCTGTTACTGGTGTTGGTGGTAATCGTCCTGGCGCATTTCGCATCGCCGCCGTGGCACCTCGTGAATGTCGTTCTCCTGATTTTTGCATTTGTCACCGACGCACTCGATGGTGCCGTTGCGCGCAAGCGCGGGGAGACAAGTCGTTTTGGCGCGATGTTCGACATCGCTACCGATCGCATCGTCGAACTGTCGTTATGGGTCCTGTTCGCGCAGCTCGGCCTTGTCGGTCTGTGGGTGCCACTGGTGTTCATCGCGCGCGGCAGCATCACGGATTCGATTCGCGCCGTGGAACTCGCCGAGACCGGCCGGGCGCCGTTCAACTCGCTCGATTCTCCGCTGTCACGCTGGATCGTCGCGGGCGTGTTCATGCGGGTTTTTTACGCGGTCATCAAAGCCGTGACGTTCTGCTGGCTGATGCTGACATTCGCCGTCACGGCACTCGTCCCGGACCTTTCGCCGGCCATCCTGTCGCTGATGCAGGTCTCAGGTCATGCGCTCGTCTTGCTGTCGGTCGCTCTGTGCTTGCTGCGAGGAGCGCCGGTCCTGATCGAATTCATTCGGCGGGAAAGTACCCGCAGCGATCGGCAACTGCCCAACATCACTGTTCGCTAGGCGCGAACCGGCAATGACACGGACGCTTGCCCTCTTCGACATCGACGGGACATTGTTGCGACTGCCGGGCGCGGAGCGACGTTTTGCCAGCTACCTGGTGCAGAACGCTGTTTTGCCGGCAAGCAGTCACGCGCGCTTCGCCTGGTATTCCGCGCTGGGCTTTCCCCGCCACGGGCGGCTCGTCCTCAAGCGCAATGTATCGTACCTCTACGGCCTGGCACTCCGTGCCGTGGAGGAACACGCCGCGGCGTGGGTACAAGAGGTCGTCACTGCCGCTGTCATTCCGGATGTTTTCACCAGACTTCAGGAGCACCATGCCAGGGGTGACACAACGGTTTTGCTGAGCGGCACCCCTGCTTTCCTGGCGGCGGCGATCGGCCTCGCACTGGGTGTCTCAGAGGTCCGCGGCAGCGAGATTCAGGTGGAGGACGGGGTGCTGCGCGGCTGCTTTTTCCGCGTACACCTGTTCGGACGGGAAAAGCTTCGCATCGCGCAGGAGCTGCGCCAGGACCTGGGTGGCGACGTCCGCGTGGTTTCCTACGCCGATTCATGGAGCGATCTTCCGCTCCTCGAGTGGTCGGATGTTGCCGTCGTCGTCAATCCGGACCGCAGAATGCGTGCGGAGGCCGGTAGGAGAGGATGGGAGGTAATGGCGGGTTAGGCGGCTGGACTTCCTCCGCTCGTTCAACGCCGCCGAATGAGCCGGTTGAATTTGCTGACTTCGCCTCTTTGGGATTCTTCCTGGTACAGGAGCGCAAGCTGGCTCTCCTCGAACGTCGCGAAGAACTCGGACCAGCTGATCGCTTCCAGGTCGCCGTCGGCGCGGTAACCCGGAAAATCTATGTGCAGGGTGCCGGGCCCGTTGCCATCGCCGCTGCTGAGGACGCGGGTCGGGCGTCCATTCCTGTCTTCGGCCCAGCGCTTTATTCGATCATGGTTGTGAGTGACTCGCGGTTCGTGGGCAGACATGGGCTGTACTCCGTTCCCTGAAATTTAGAATGATCTGAACTGACGAACCTGACTCGGCAACAGAACACCAAGCAAATTGCATGCCAGTGGAGGTACGGACCGGCCTGCGCCTCGGAATGCCGGTGCGATGTAAAAATTGCGCTGCGCGGGCGGTCTTTACAGTGACCCGATCCTCGAAAGAAGTTGCCGGGCGGTCGAAGCCGGCGCGTGCCACCGGTACATAAATTGCATCGCTGTCCAGCGATACTCACAGTGCGGAGTTTCAATCCGGCGTGACGGAGCCATGAGCGAACGATTCCTGGAGCAGCAGGTCGCACTCGTCACGGGGGGCGGGAGCGGCATCGGCGCTGCCTGCGCCATCGAGCTGGCGCGGCGCGGAGCGTCCGTGGCCATCAACTACCTGCGCCAGAGCGAGCAGGCAGAGGCGGTGGCCCGTGAATGCCGCGCTCATGGCGTCGACGCCTGGACCCTGCAGGGCGACGTCTCCGATCCGTCCTCTGTTGAACGTCTGTTCCGCGCATTCGACGACAGGTTCGATCGACTCGACATTCTGGTTGCGAATGCCGGTATTCAAAGGGACGCCCCTTTCACCGCGATGACCTGTGACGAATGGCAACAGGTCATCGACGTCAATCTCACTGGCCAGTTCCTGTGCGCGCAGCAGGCGACGTCCCGGTTTCTCAGCCAGGAGAAGCGCGGCGGCGGGCGCTCGATCGGCAACATCGTGCACATGGGCTCGGTGCACGACGTCATACCCTGGGCGGGCCACGTCAACTACGCCGCGTCAAAGGCGGCGGTGCAGATGCTGGCGAAATCGCTCGCCCAGGAGCTCGCGGACAAAAATATCCGGGTAAACACCGTTTCGCCCGGTGCCATCCGGACGCCGCTCAACGAGTCCGTCTGGAGTGATCCGCAAAAGGCGGATGCCCTGACGAAACTCATTCCCGACGGTCGGATCGGCGAGCCCGGCGAGGTTGCTGCGATCGTGGCCTGGATCGTCTCCGACTATGCCGCTTACGTCACCGGCGAGACCCTGTATGTCGACGGCGGCATGACGCTTTACCCGGCATTTCGCGACAATGGCTGAAGCAGGTGCGATTGCAGCGGATCCTTATCGCCCGATAGAGGACTATGCCGTCATCGGAAACCTCGAAACCGTCGCCCTCGTCTGCCTCAGCGGATCGATAGACTTCTTTTGCTTCCCGCACTTTGATTCGCCGTCGGTTTTCGCCCGAATCCTCGATCACGAAAAAGGCGGGCACTTCAGTATCACGCCGATCGACGGCGACACCACATCCCGGCAGCTATACCTGCCGGATACCAATATTCTGCTGACACGTTTCCTGTCCGACGCCGGCATACTGGAAATTACGGATTTCATGCCACTCTCCGAGCGGCAATCACATCGACAGATCATCCGAATCGTACGAATGATCAAGGGCGAGCTGGACATCGCCGTCGACTGCCGGCCACGCTTCGACTACGCGAGAGTCAGCAGCCGTGCGCTGCATGATCGCGATGCCAGGTCCGTGTTATTCGAGCCCGCCGGCGACGGGCTGTCTGCCGTGCGGCTTTACAGCACCGTAGCGCTCGACCTGGATGAAGACCGGGCGTCAGCGCGACTGCACCTGTCAGAGTCCGACTCCGTGACCTTTGCTTTCCTTTGCGACGCGATGGATGAGACACCCGGCTGTGAGGATCAGACGGCCTTCTCGCCGGACCTGGCGCGTGCCCTGCAGGAGGACACGGCGCAATTCTGGCGCACCTGGATCGGCAAGAGCCGGTACCGAGGTCGTTGGCGAGGCGCCGTCAACCGCTCTGCCCTCGCCTTGAAGATGCTGTTCTCGCGGGAGCACGGGTCCATCGTTGCGGCACCGACCTTTTCGCTGCCCGAGACGATCGGTGGCGCCCGCAACTGGGACTACCGCTACTGCTGGATACGCGATTCCGCATTCACGATCTATGCGCTGCTGAACCTCGGCTTCACTGAGGAGGCCGGCCACTATATCGAATGGATATCGAAGCGCTATCGTTCGAGTGATGGCGATGGCGCACTGCAACTCATGTACCGGGAGAATGGCGACAGCGAACTCAGAGAGGAGACGCTGGAGCATCTCGAGGGATACATGGGCAGCAAACCCGTGCGCATCGGCAACGCTGCCGCTCAGCAGCTGCAACTGGACATCTACGGTGAACTGATCGACAGCATTTTCCTCGCCCACAAGTTCAGTTCACCGATGTCCTACGCCGGATGGGGGGATCTCACGCGTACCATCGAGTACGTATGCCGCAACTGGAACAAGCCGGATGAAGGCATCTGGGAATTCCGAGGCGGCCGCCGGCATTTCCTGCATTCCCGGCTGATGTGCTGGGTAGCCCTGGATCGCGCGTTGAAGATCAGCGAGCTCGCGTCCCTGCCCGCGCCCACACATCGTTGGCGCGAGACGCGAGACTGCATTTTCGATGACATTCACCAGAATTTCTGGGACGAGCAAATGGGTAGCTTCGTGCAGGCCAGGGACACCAAGGGCATCGATGCATCCCTGTTGCTCATGCCGCTCATGAAATTCATATCGCCGGTCGATTCGCGCTGGACGCGCACGATGAAGTGCATAGAACGTGAACTCGTGACGGATGCGTTCGTGAAGCGCTACAACAACGCTGACCGGGACCTCGAAGGCTTCGAGGCCGGCAACGAAGGCAGTTTCATCATGTGCTCCTTCTGGTATGCAGAATGCCTCGCGCGAGCGGGACGTATAGCGGACAGCCGGCTGACCTTCGAAAAAACCCTCGGCTATGCGAATCACCTCGGGCTCTATTCCGAAGAACTGGGTCCGCATGGGCAGCACCTCGGAAATTTTCCCCAGGCGTTTACGCACCTCGCCCTGATTTCGACAGCCTTCGCCCTCGAACGGGCCATAAAGAACGGAGGACAGCCGTTTTGAGTTTCCGCGAAAAATGACGCAGGCAACCGCGATCCCGGCGAACCTCGATGCGCTCGCGCGCGTTCTGCGCAGCTGCGAGCGCTGCCCCTTGTGCGAGCTCGGGACCGCAACCGTACCGGGGGAAGGTCCTGCGGGAGCCCGGCTGTTCATCGTCGGGGAACAGCCTGGCGACCGGGAGGATATAGCCGGCCGCCCCTTTGTCGGGCCCGCGGGCAAGACCCTCGATGACGCCCTTCAGGATGCCGGCATCGATCGCGATTCGGTATATGTCACGAACGCGGTCAAACGCTTCAAATTCGTGATGCGCGGCAAGCGGCGTATGCACCAGAAGCCGAATGTCAACGAGATCGAACAGTGCCGCTGGTGGCTGGATCTCGAGCGAAGTATCGTGGCGCCGCGTGCAACCGTGGCGCTTGGCGCGACCGCCGCGCGCGCGTTGCTTGGCAAACCAGTCCGGATCGGTGACGTCCGGGGGAAAGCGATGGCAGACCCGGGAGGCAACACGATCGTCGTGACCGTGCACCCAGCTTACCTGCTCAGGCTACGCGATAGCCGGGAAAAAGCGCGCGAACGAACGCGATTCGTGAAAGACCTGCGGACCGCACACGCATTCGCAATGCGTTCGTCGTGAAAGCATCAGGCAGCACGCCTGACGCGAGGTCGAGCTGTAATCTTCACCATATCATCCTGATGCATCGTTCCTGTCCGGTCCTGCGGTTTCGCTCGCATCCAGCAAGTAGCCCGCGTTCGGCACTGTCTTGACGAATCGGGGCTCCCCGGGATCCGCTTCGAGTTTCTGGCGAAGCCGATGCACGAGTTGCTTCAGCAACTGCCGATTGCCACCGGCCCGGCCGCCCCAGACATGGCTCAGCAATCGTTCGGTGGTAACGGTCTTACCGGCTTGCGCAATAAGCAATTGCAGGAAGCGCGCTTCCAACGGAGTGACTGCAATCGAACCATTCGGTGCGCCGTCAAGCCTGAGCGAATCCAGGTCGAGGGTCAGTTGCCCGGAACGGACCGAGTTTTCAGCGTCGATCCCGGTACGCCGCAACAGTGCATGGATACGCGCGATAAGAACTTTCGGGCTGAAGGGCTTGGTGAGATAGTCGTCGGCACCGAGCTTCAGAGCCTTGACGACGTCGTCCTCTTCGCCACGCGCCGTCAACATGATAATCGGAAGCGAACTCCTCGCGCGTATGATTCGTGCGACCTCGAATCCACTACGTCTCGGCAGATTGATATCCAGAACGACGACATCGGGAATTTCCTCATCGACCTTGGCGATCGCCTGGTCGCCGTCGGAAGCGCGAACAACGAGAAAACCGGCCTGCTGGAGAGCAAAGGTCGTAATCGTGATGAGATCGAGGTCGTCGTCGACCAGTAAAACCTTCATGATTCCGTTCCTGTCGGCAGGCTCACGGTAGCCCGCGTCCGGCCCGCAACCGTTCGCATGAGTGCGACTTTACCATTGTGGCGTTCCACGATGGATCGGACGATATAGAGCCCAAGCCCCAGCCCGCTTTCGTCAGGGTCTTCACCGCCCGATCGATGGAACTGGTCGAACAGATTGCGGTCGCCCGGATCGGCAGGACCCGGGCCTTCGTCCTCGATCCAGAAACTGACTTCGCCACGGCGCGGCAGCTCCCCGCCAATCCGAATCGTCGACCCGGGGGGCGAGAATTTGCTCGCATTTGCCAGCAGGTTGACGACGACCTGGACCAGTCGCTGGCGGTCGCCCTGGATTTGCGGGAGCGATTCAATGGATCCGACGTCAAGGACCTGGTCACGCAACAGCAACAACGGTTCCACCAGGTCCCGGGCAGCGGCGACAATTTCATCGATGAATACCTCCTGTCGGCGGATCGTCAGCTGACCGGCTTCGATCCGGACGCTTTCAAGCAGGTTATCGATCAGCCAGGTCAGTCGATTCACGCCGCGAAAAAGGGAATCGACCAGCTCCTTTTGCGTATCAACCGGAATTTTTTCGAGCCCGTCGCGAAGCAGCTCGATAGACGCCTGCTGCGCCGCCAGAGGCGTTCGGAACTCATGCGATATGTTGGCCAATACCGTATCGCGGCTCCTCCGTGCAGCCTCGAGCTCCGTTTCGTCCCGGAAAACCTGGACCTGGATGTCATCGTTCGCTTCGGCGCTCGAGATCACGACGCGACGTCGCCGACCGTCCATGGACTCGACCAGCTCGGCAACCTCGGCCCTGCCGTCCTTCCGTGCCGAAATGATGGGACACGCGTGATTGCAGGGTACCTGCCCGTCCGCGTCGGGCACCGGCCGCAACACATCGCCGCAGAATTTGCCGAACACCTGTTCTCCGGAAACGCCCAGCAAGACTTCCGCCTGGCGGTTCATGTACCGAATGCGCCGCTTCTGGTCGACGGCAAACACGCCTTCGACCATACCTCCGAGCACCGCCTGGGCCTGCGCCTCGCGGCGCCGGACCTCCCGGGACAATTCGATAAGGTTCTTGCGCATTTCTTCCATCGTCGAGCCGAGCAACCGGACCTCGCTTGGGCCGCGGGTCGTTATCGACACGGTCAGATCGCCGGTGCCGATGCGTCGCGCGGCAGACGTCAGCCGCCGAATGCCGGCCGTCCAGTACCGGCCGAGGAGCACCCCGCATGCGGTGGCAATGAGCGCAATCAGCGAGCCGACCAGCAGCATGCGCTCCTCCAGCGCACGCACGGGTCCCAGTACCTCGTCGACCGGAAGTGTCGTCCTGATGATTGCCACGGGTTCGCCACTGGCCGCCGCGACGGGGGTCATGGCGGCATAGAGGTTCAGAGCGTTCATCCGTGCGGCAACCGGTCTGCCCTTCGCCAACGCGTCGGACACCAGCACGGCGTAAGGCCCCTCGCCGAGCTCCAGAGTCCGATAGTCGATAATTTCCACTGTCATGTCGGCGCGATCGCCCAGTCGTGCCGCGAACTCGCTGTCGAGACGCCTGAGTACGACCAGCGAGAAGTCGCTCCGGTCCGCAACCGCCGAACTGGCGCCCATGAGCGCCGAGCCGGCGACCGCACCCGAGAGAAGAATACGTTGACCTTGCTCACGGACGGCATTGATCACCAGGGGCCAGTCGAGATCCTCACCTGCGATGCCAACAATCTCCTGATCCTTGATGATGGCGCATGCGTCGAGAGATGCACCGTCACAATAGCGTTCGAGGTACGGCCCCAGCGCACGGTCACCGTCCCGGCCCAACAATCGGTGGAGTGTGGGGCGTTCGCTCAAAACAAGCGTGGCGGTCAGCAAATCGTCGGCGCTTTGCCGCAGTGCCTCCCTCGCAGCCGTGGCGCCGAGTTCCACCCGCGACATCGCCTCGGCATGCGCCAGGTCGCGAAGCAAGCTGACACCCGCAGCGGATACGGCGCCGACCGCGAGGATCACCAGGACGGCTGTCGTCAATGCCAGCCACCCGGCCAGGCCCATGTTGCGACTTCTCTCGGCCACACGATCCACGCTAGCGCCCGTTATGCGCATTATCCGAGCCGCCCGAGCGCTCGATCAGGACCTTGGCCGCAAGCGTCGCAACTGCCAACAGCATGAGAAGCGATGCGACGGCGAACGCACCGGACAGGTCGTATTCGTTGTACAGAATTTCCACCTGCAAGGGCATGGTCGTGGTCATCCCCCGGATGTGTCCGGAAACAACCGCCACTGCGCCGAACTCGCCCATGGCGCGCGCATTGCACAGGATTATCCCACACACCAGGGGCCAGCGAATGGCCGGCAAGGTCACTCGAAAGAACGTGGTCCAGCCGCCTGCGCCAAGGCTGACCGCCGCAATTTCCGCGTCTCTGCCCTGCATCTGCATGACCGGTATCAGTTCCCGCGCGACATAGGGAAATGTAACAAACAGGGTTGCCAGTACGATGCCGGGAAATGCAAAGACAATAGAAATGTCGCGCGCGTGGAGCCAGTCGCCAAACCACCCCTGCGACCCGAACAAGAGGACGAAAACGAGTCCGGCAATGACGGGCGACACGGAGAACGGCAGGTCTATGATGCTGACCAGGAGCTGCCTACCTCGAAAGTCGAACCTGGCAATGGCCCATGCCGCCGCGATGCCGAACAACGTGTTGACGGGGACCACGATCGCGGCGGTCACCAACGTCAAACGAACGGCGGCCATTGTATCCGGCTGGCGAAGAGTGGCCACGAAATCGTCGAGTCCGCGCTCGAACGCATAGTAGAGCACCGAGCCGACCGGTATCACCAGGACCAGGCAAAGAAACACCAGGGAGACCAGCACCAGGACGACCGGCACGACGCGGCCCTCGGGTGCTCCTACCCGTTGCATCGTCGCCAGGCGGGACCCGGTTATCATGCCTGACCGCCGAGTCGGTTGATTCGCCAGCCGTTCAGCGCATTGATTGCGAGGAGCATCACGAAGGAAACACACAGCATGACCAGTCCGAGTACGGCTGCACCGAGATAATCGAACTGTTCGAGTTTGATGACGATCAACAAAGGAGTAATCTCGGTCAGCATCGGCAGGTTACCCGCGATAAAAATGACCGAGCCATACTCGCCGATGGCCCGCGCAAGTGCCAGCGCAAATCCACTGAACAATGCCGGCACTATTGCCGGCAATATGATCCGCCGAAGTACCGTCCATGGACTGCCGCCGAGCGATTCCGCCGCTTCCTCGAGGCTCCTGTCGATTTCCTCAAGTGCCGGTTGCACGGAGCGAACCACAAACGGAAGCCCGATCAGTGTGAGCGCCACCACAACACCGGGCCAGGCATAGGCGACCTTGACACCGACTTCCGCGAGGGAAGCGCCTATCCACCCGTTGGGGCCGAAGACGGTCGCGAGCGCGATGCCTGAGACCGCCGTCGGCAATGCAAACGGCAAATCGATTACTGCATCGACCAGCCGCCTTCCGGGAAACCGGTATCGAACCAGGGACCATGCCACGATCGAACCGAACACCAGGTTGATCGTCGCGGCCAGGAGCGACGCGCCGAAGGTCAGTCGGTAACTTGCGAGCGCCCGAGGTTCCGTCGCGATCCGCCACATCTCGTCGACCGGCAGGCTTGCCGCCTTGAGAACAAGGGCGGCAATCGGAATCAACACCAGCAATACGACGTAGGTGGCCGCAAACCCGAACGTAAGGCCGAAGCCCGGCAGGACGCTCGGCACCAGCCAGGGGCGAGCCGTGCGCGCCATGAAGCTACTGCTCCTTCGGCAAAAAGATCTCGTCGAAGATGCCGCCGTCGTTGAAGTGTTCCTCCTGGGCTTTGGTCCAGCCGCCGAATACCTCGTCGATGGTAAACAGTCTTACCGACGGATACTGGTCGGCATACTTTGCCAAGGCGTCTTTGCTGCGCGGGCGAAAATAGTGCCGGGCGACGATGTCCTGCCCTTCTGCGGTGTACAGGTACTCCAGGTATGCAGTAGCAAGCTTGCGAGTGCCCTTCCGATCGACCACCGCGTCCACGACCGCCACGGTCGGTTCCGCAAGGATGCTGACCGACGGTATGACGATTTCGAACGCTTCTTCACCCATTTCGGCGATTGCGAGCAGCGCTTCGTTTTCCCATGCCAACAGCACGTCGCCGATGCCCCGCTGCACGAAGGTGTTGGTGGACGCACGTGCGCCGCGATCCAGAACCGGAACATGCCGGAATAGCTCGGCGACGAAGGACTGCGCCGCTTCCTGGGCAGACTTTGCCTCGTCCGCCGACATACGCTTCAGTGCATCGAGATCCCCGAGTTGCTGCTCGAGCGCGAAGCCCCACGCTGCGAGGTAGTTCCAGCGGGCGCCACCGGACGTCTTCGGGTTCGGTGTTATGACTTCGACACCCGGCTTCACCAGGTCCGACCAGTCCTTGATGCCCTTGGGATTGCCGGCTCGCACGAGCAATACGATGGTAGAAGTGTACGGGGCACTGTTTTCCGGCAAGCGCCTCTGCCAGTCAGGCTGCAGGCGCTCTGCATGAAGCCGTATCGCATCCACGTCATAAGCGAGCGCAAGGGTGACGACGTCCGCATCGAGGCCGTCAATGACCGCGCGCGCCTGGGAGCCGGATCCGGCATGCGACATCTGGATCTGCACGGATTGGCCGGTCTGCTCGGACCAGTGGGTCGCGAATGCGGCATTGTACTCCCGGTACATTTCCCGCGTCGGATCGTACGAAACGTTGAGGATCTCAACCGACGCGGGCGTCGCCGTCGACCCCGGCTGCGTTCGTGCGGCGCCGCTGTTGTCCGGCTCGCCCTGGCAAGCGGCAATGCCCGCCAACAGGCATCCCAGCAACGCCGCACGAGAACACGTGGAAAATTTCATTGTGGCGCTACTCCCTGCTGATAGGAAAATCCGTGGGACGCCGACATGCGTCTGACCCGTGTGCGCAATGCGGAAGCATGCGGTGCACTTCCTGCCACGATGAGCAGTGCGCCCGGCAAAGCATGCGCCATCGATTTCTTCAGCTCCTCGACGATGCCGGTACCGGGATGTTCCGCGGACACGGCGGCTACCAGGATCGTGCTCGGCATGCGCGACTTGCGGGTTGCCAGGTCGGCGGACAAGGGACCCTCGATCACTTCGGTGCGAATGTCCAGGCCGTGTTGTCGCAGGGTTGTATCGCGCATCCCGATCAAACGTCTGTATTGCGTCGGTTGCCTCTGTTCCCCTCTGCGATCGACCAGCAGCGTCGCGTCGACGGCGAGATGGCGAGTCAGGCTGGACACCGTGGCGAGCAACCTGCCAGGCGGTGGCGCGCGCTCGTCCGTGCAAATGAGCATACTGTCTACAGATTCCGCTTCCGGATTCACGGCGAGGACCACGCGGGCACCGCGGTGCATTGCATACAGGACGGATTCCATGGCATGCGGCGTCTCCAGCGAAACGATACTCAAACCCGCCAGGTCCCGCGGGCCGCCGACCGTAGCGTAGTCGACAGTGACCGGGTTGATCTGCATGCGGCCGGTGATGTCTTTGACCAGCGGCGCGTCAAGCAAAGCCGCGGCTGATTCATTCGCCCCGACCAGTATTCGAATGCTGCTGATCGGGGTAGGCAGCGTTGCGCAGCTTTGACAGCTGACGCGGACCTTGTCGCCCGCGGCCAAGGGCTGCGAGCGGGCATCGGCAGCATTACGTGTTACTTCGACTTTCACGACGGCCCCCGATGGGTCGAATGCCGCGCGAAAATCGGGAGAAGCCGGCAATTCGACACACAGCCGTTCGAGGGAGCCTGCGTACTCGAGTTCTGTTACCGTGCCGGTGCCGAGCGACAGTGCCGCCAGACTGCTTTCCGCCGGAGCAAGCTTGAACTCCTCGGGGCGGACGACAATTGTCGTTTCATCGCCATCGCGGAGCCATGTTGGCCGCTTTTTCGGGCTGATCCTCGTGTTGCCCACCGTAACGGAGCCGCTTTCGTAGCGGGCGAGGAGCAGGTTCGCCGAGCCGAGGAACGTGGCTACGAATCGCGTTGTCGGGGAATCGTACAGGGCGCGCGGCTCGCCGACTTCCTGCAAGCGGGCGTGGTCCATCACGCCGATCCGGTCAGCGAGGCTGAAGGCTTCCTCCTGGTCGTGTGTTACCAGTATCGTGGTGATGCCGACCTGGCGCTGTATCTTGCGGATGGCCCGACGCAAATCCTCCCGAATCCGGGCATCCAACGCGCCGAACGGCTCGTCGAGCAGCAACACGCGCGGCTCGTGCGCCAGCGCACGGGCAACGGCAACGCGTTGCTGCTGTCCACCGGAGAGCTGCGAAGGCAGGCGCGCATCGAGTCCTTCCAACCCGACCAACTGCAATAATTCCTGCCGGCGCTTCCGCCGCGCTGCGGCAGGAACGCGTCGTGCGCGCAGCGCAAATTCGATGTTGTCCGCAATGCTCATGTGCCGGAACAGCGCGTAGTTCTGGAAAACGAAACCGACCTCACGATGTCTGGCGTTGACATGGGTCACGTCCTTGCCGTGCAGAATGATGCGGCCGTGATCAATGCTTGAAAGTCCCGCTATGGCACGTAACAACGTGCTCTTGCCGCTGCCCGAGGGCCCCAGCAGGACGAAAAACTCACCGTCATGTATGTCTGCTGACACATCCGCGATAGCGTGTCGGTTCCCGTAGGACTTGGATACCTGTTCCAGTTGAATGGACATAAGAGTCTCGGTGGTGATTCCCGTTCCCTATTCTTGTTTGCCGCGGGTCAGCGTGTCGGTGCCCGGCCAGTTACAAACAGGTGACATTCGATGTGCTTATATTCCTCACATCGAAAACTGAAGCCGCGTGAGAACGACCTGTTCGTCCGGCCGATCGCCCGTGGAGGCACCCCCATCGAATGCTGTGTGGCGATAGGTGAATGAGATTTTCAGACCGGGCATTACGAACCAGTTCAAACCCATGCCGGCAGAGAGCGCATCGCTTACTGCCTCGGCCGGATTCGCGAATGAAGCGTCCCCCCCGGCGAATGCAGCGTCCTCGATGCTCAGGTCTTCGACCTGGGCGACGAGCTGCCACGTACCGGGCGGCGGTGCACCGCGAAACGCGGTCGGCTCACCATTGATATTCCATTCCGCCGTCACTTGCCACGCCTCGTGATCGAGCTCGCCGGAACGATCCGCCCGACGGACCTCGTGACGCATGCGAGCGTACTCCGCGAGGACGCCGAACGGACCGTTGTACCAGTAAGCTTGCGGCGACAGGCGATACCGGTTTCCGTCGGCGAACGTTCCGTCAGCGCCACCCCGATACTGGAACGCCGTTTCCTGGGCAGGCGTGCGAACACCGGACAACAGCGGTGTGCCCAGGGATCCTGCACGATCGCCCGTGGTCGCGGCTATGCCGAACCCCAGCGTCGCAGTGGAATCGTTCCCGGCGGTAATCGGTTCAAAGAAGAGACGCGCCGCGAGCTCGAATTTTCCATCGTCGTTGATCTCGGAGGTGCGTCCGTCATTCACACCGTTGAAAACGCCCACCTGCCAGGCGAGGTCACCGTTCACGCCGGAAAGCTGCAGGCCGACGTCTCGCGACGGGACGAGCTCGGTAACGAAGCCTCGCTCGACCAACCGCAGGTCGCCAGCGGACTGCAGCCGTTCCAGCCCGACGGGAGGTTTGAATTTTCCGGCCCGCAGGGTCAGTCCGTTGTCGAACGTCCAGTCAATGTACGCGTCGATCCATGTCGTTACTCCGCTGCTGGATTCGGGACGCAGGCGAAACGCGATTTTCTCACCGAACTTTCCGTCAAAGCTCAGGCGCGCCCGACGAATCAGGAAGTCGTCGTCCAGGCCGGCGACATCGTCGCCTGCGAACAGCCGGCCATCCACCTGCAGCAATCCTCGCACCGCCAGCTCGAAACTGCGGTCGGCCGACGCTATCGACAAGCCGTTCGCGTCGGCTTTGACAACACCGATCTCGTCAGCGGCATTAGCACCCGTGACGAGCAACATAAGGACGGTCCCGGTTCCGGTCTTGCGAATGTTCACCTTCGAGTCTCCGGCTAACAATACCCGTGCCCATCCTATGCACCGCCGGTAACATTGTCGGTTCCCGCCGCGTGTTCTTTCAGTAACAAGCTCATTCAGCAACGACTTCACGAGTAACAAGCGCATTTGGCGCTTCGTAACCGATATTGAACCCCCGGACGACTGACGCTGCGACCGTCGCAGCGATAGCCTCTACTCGGGCCGTGATGGAAGCGTGCGACATCGGTGAATGCTCCTGGTTCGCCGCACACGCCCGGTTCGGACCCATCGGTCCGACCAAACTCACGATATTGCGGAGCAAGATCATGCACAAACGGAGCGAGAATGCGGTCGACTTTCTGTTGCCGGATGCGGTGCCGCCGAGATCCGCACACGTTGACATGCGACGGCTGAAATCGAAGTTGAAACCGAAAAGGGCACCCCGCCGCCCGGCCGGCGTCCTCCTCGGCCGCGAATGTCTTTTCGATAGTCGTCGCCCCGCGGCACGGGAAGACCATGGTGACGCGATTCGCGGATTGCGCTATGCCATACCGGCCAGTGCGTTGTTCTGGACCGCGATCCTGGTCGCCGTGCAGGTATTCACCTGAGCCGCGGTGCAACCGGCGAGGATCGCCATGCCGTAGTCGAGAAAAATGTAGAGCTTCCGGGCCGGCGAGGATAGAGCCGGCAAAACTAAGGGGCAGC
The DNA here is from genome assembly GCA_963713215.1 of uncultured Pseudomonadota bacterium. GTDB lineage: Bacteria > Pseudomonadota > Gammaproteobacteria > Steroidobacterales > Woeseiaceae > UBA1847. Next base: position 109,310 of record CAVQKY010000006.1, read on the forward strand.
CCGCATCATCGGGCTGCCCCGTTTGGTTTGGCGTCCCCAAGACGATGGGGTAACTGGCCACATATTTGCCGCAACGTCAATTTCGGTGTCAGGAAGTGAGATTATTAGCAGCGCCGGACCCAGCCATTCGTTCCTTGTTTACAATATGTCTATTCTGACATATACTGCCCTGTGCAATGAGTCCCGAGGATAAGCCACTTGTATGGATGCACGGGGAGGTAAAAACACCTCCGTTCTCCAAGCTGGCAAGACTGCAAGCGGGCTATCTGCTACGACTCCTGCAACGTGGCGAGAAAGTTGCCATGCCGCATTCTCGCCCGATGCCTTCAATCGGCCGAAGGTGCCACGAATTGCGCCTCCCGGACGAGAAGGCGAGTTGGCGAATCGTCTATCGGATTGATGTGGACGCAATCGTGATCGTGGAAGTCTTCTCCAAGAAGACCGGAAAGACGTCAAAGAGTGTCATTGAGACTTGTAAAGCGAGACTTAGAGAGTATGACCATGGATAAGCGCAAGAAGGAAAAACTGGCAAAGAAAGGCTGGAAGGTGGGCTCTGTTGCTAAGTTCCTGGATCTTTCGGCTGAGGAATCTGCTTATATCGAAATGAAACTTGCGCTAAGTGAAAAATTGAGAGAACGCAGAGTGCGCAGAAAGCTTACTCAAGCCGAGTTGGCCAAAGCGATTGAGTCCAGTCAATCCCGGGTTGCTAAGATGGAAGCGGGTGATCCGACGGTATCTATCGACTTGCTCGTGAAGTCACTGCTTGCGCTAGGTGTTTCAAAGAAAGAATTGGCCCGGACCATATCGTAGTGCCTCGCCGGCTGCTTTCCCGTCGTTAAGGCGAGCGGGTGTTGAGCGGGCTCGTGAGACTGCATCTCAAAGCTGTAGCAGGGAATAGTCCGGAAGATAACCGGAAGAACGAAAAACGCGACCCGAAGGTCGCGTAAGTCGTTGCTTTTGCTGGCGTCCCCAAGGCGATGCGCTAATTGGCCACATGTTTGCCGCAACGTCAATTTCGGTGTCGGGAAGTGAATTTTCTGGCAGCTCTGGCGCAGTCACAACGTCGCTAGTTGCTAGTTGCTCTTGCGCGGGCGCTGACCCGCTTCCGTCAGCTCGTCGGTACCTCCAAAATCACAAACCGTTACCGACTTGTTTCCGTGCTTAGCGGTGCTTCCCGGCCCGAGTGCACCAGCACGGCGTCAGGCAGCCGCTGACCCCGGATCTCGATGGCCCGAACACCTTCAGTCAACTCAGTGAGCTCGTCCTGAGTGAAGCGAATTGCCGACGCACCATTGTTCTGCAGCATGTGTGCCATAACCGTTGTGCCCGGGATAGGGACGATCCACGGCTTCTGCGCCATCAACCAAGCCAGGGCAATCTGCGCCGGCGCCGCCTGCTTCCGCTCGGCCCAACGCTGCACCAGCGCCACGAGCTCCAGGTTGTGGGGCAGGTTCTCCGGCGCGAAGCGGCTTTCTACGGCGCGAATATCTCCGGGGGCGAACCGCGTATTTTCGTCAATCCAGCCCGTCAGGAACTGAACACCGAGTGGGCTCCACGGCACGAAGCCGATGCCCAGCTCCTCGCACAAAGGCAGCACATCGCGCTCAGGGCCGCGCCATAGCATTGAATACTCATTCTGCACGGCGGTGACCGGCAGCGCCGCGTGCGCACGGCGAAGCGTGTTCAGGCCCATTTCCGACAGGCCCCAGTGCCGGACCTTGCCCTGATCGATCAGCTCCTGGACCGCGCCCGCCACATCCTCGATCGGCACGGCGGGGTCGACGCGGTGCTGGTAGAGCAAGTCAATGCGATCCGTGCGTAAGCGCCGAAGCGAGCCTTCGACTGCCTGCTTGATGTGCTCCGGGCGGCTGTTCAACCCCGGCCGGCGCTCGCCGGTTTCAAGGTCGATGTTCCAGCCGAACTTCGTGGTGATTACGACCTGGTCGCGGAACGGCTGGACCGCCTCGCCGAGGATGCGCTCGCACTCATGCGGGCCGTAGGCCTCGGCGCAGTCGAAAAAGGTCACACCGCGGCCGAAGGCCGTGCGAAGGAGGTCGATCTGCTCGGGGCGATAGGGGGCGGTGGTAGTGTACTTGCGGCTGTTGTTCTGGACACCGATCCCGATGCTGGAAACCTCCAGCGAACTCAGCCGCCGGCGACCAACGACTAGTGATGCGGTGGAGCTCGCGGTGGTCCCGGGCGCTCCCATGGCCGTAGTCCCGGCGCCTGACTCCCCGGCAGCGCGACCGAGGAGCGGTAATGCTGCGAGAACTCCCGCTGAGAGCAACAAACGACGACGTCCGGGCCTGAAGCCGCTGTCTTCCACCATACTGGATACTCCTTTACGGACTGCAGCGTTGACGCTTCGTCCGCCAATAAAATTGCGTCCATGAGGTCCATGAGGCGACGACATGCCCCAGGCCCGAGCTACCGACAGCAACGGCATTGCTAGTGTGCAATGGTGTGGGTATCCCTGACGCTGCTAAAGGTCAAATCCAGCAATTTCCAGTCGTCCTTCTGCTTCTTGTAGATCTCGGTCACGGTAAACTCGTTGGATACCTCGTTGTCCCGAACTACGGCTAACAGCGTAATTCGACTCCAGACAATGGCCGTATCATCAAAAACTTCTACTGCGACATCGTGAACGTCAGCTTTCTTGTACCAGATGCTGCCGCTCTCGATGATGTCGAGCTCTTCGTCCTTGTTCCAGGTGCCACTCATGTGGACAAATTTGGACCTGTCATGAAAGAGCGTTGCCAGCGTCTCCACGTTCTTATCCGCCATCCATTGCCATTTAGTGCTGGAGAGATCCGTGATTTCCTGTTCCGCATCGGAATTCTGGGCAAACGACGGTGCGGCTATTGCGACCAGGACCAGCGAAAAAAATAGTTCTTTCATCGTGACATCTCACTTTGGGTTGTTGTTTAGGGACTTTCAGTCTTAAAGTGGCAGCGTCGGGCAGCTCGTCGATCAGCTTGTCGAGCGTGATCGGGTAGTCCCGTACCCGGATGCCCGTGGCGTTGTAGGCCGCGTTGGCGATTGCCGCGGCGACACCACACAGGCCGAGCTCGGCCACGCCTTTCGCCTTCAACGGCGTCGAGTACACATCAACAGTTTCGAGAAAGATCACGTCCTGGCTCGGAATGTCGAGGTGAACCGGACACTCGTAGCTCGCGAGGTCGTGATTGACAAAGAAGCCGTAGCGCGTATCGACCGCCAATTCCTCCATCAAAGCGGCACCGACACCCATCGTCATCGCCCCGATCACCTGGCTGCGCGCGGTCAGCGGGTTGAGGATTCTTCCGGAGTCGCAAACCGCAAGCATGCGACGTACGCGGATCTCTCCGGTGAGACGGTGCACACCAACCTCAGCAAAATGCGCCCCGAACGTCGAGACGATGACGTCGTTCGAGCGGAACTCGCCGAATTCTATTGAGTCTTCGCCGACGATCTCGCCCTTCGACGCAACGTCGCTCAACGGTGTCGCCGTGCTGCCGACGCGGATCATGCTGTTTTCAAACGTAAGTTCGTCGGCCTTCTCCCCCAACCACTCGGCAATTTGCTGCCGCAAAGCCATGCAAGCAGCATAGACACCCGCTGTCGCGCTAGGGGCTCCCCATTGCCCGCCGGAACCGGCCGACACCGGATAGCGGGAATCGCCCAGTTCGACCGACACCGCGTCAATCGGAACACCCAGCATTTCAGCTGCGGTCTGCGCCATGACGGTGTAGGAACCGGTACCGATGTCCGTCATGTCGCTTTCGACCACGACGGATGCGTCCGACTTCAATACGACGCGGGCACCGGACTTCGTCGCCGGCGAACCGCGATAGGCACCGGCCACGCCATGGCCGATCAGCCAGGGCCCGTCGCGCGTAGCGCCAGGTGCGGTGTTGCGATCGGCCCAACCGAACCGATCAGCGCCTTTACGCAGACACTCGATGAAGTGACGGTCCGAAAATGGACGATCGGGATTCTCCGGATCGACCTGCGTGTCATTGACAATCCGGAACTCGACCGGATCCATGCCGAGCTTTTCGGCCATTTCGTCCATCGCGATCTCGAGGGCCATGAGGCCCGCCGCCTCACCGGGTGCCCGCATTGCATTCGAGTTCGGCAGGTGCATGACCGCATTGCGGTTGACGAGAAGGCGATTGGCGCCCGCATAAAAGTGCTGCGTCGGCCGCGCGCCGTTCTCGCCCTGGCCGCCCGGCAGGGTATTCGAGATATTATCGTGGGCGATCGCCGTAATGCGCCCATCGCGCTCGGCGCCGATGCGGATCCGCTGGATCGTTATGCCGCGATGGGTCGAATTGTTGGCGATCAGCGGGCGGGGCAGCGCGACCTTGACCGGGCGGCCGACGCGGCGTGCGGCGAGTGCCGCGAGAATGGCATCGGCGCGCACGAACAGCTTCACGCCGAAGCCGCCGCCGATGTAGGGAGAATCGAGGCGTATGTTTTCGGCAGGGATGCCCAGTGCCTTGGCCATCGACACGCGGCCCCACTCGACCATCTGGGTTGCCGTCCACAGTGTCAGTCGGTCGCCCTCCCACGCTGCCAGCGTCGCGTGCGGCTCCATCATCGCGTGGCTCTCAGCGGGTGTCGTATAGGTTGCATCCAGTGTCACGGGCGCGGTAGCGAAGGCCGCTTCGAAATCGCCCACCTTCGACATGGGCTCGACATCCTCTGCCGCCAGCCACGCCCGTACACTGGCGATGTCAAACTCGGCGCTGTCGTCGGCCTCGTATTCGATCTTGAGAAGATGCGAGGCGGCGCGCGCCTCCTCGAAGCTTTTCGCGACGACGACGGCGATTGCCTGGTGATAGTGATGGACCTCGTCGCCGCCGAATATCCGGACCGGATCCCAGTGGATGAGGTTCTCGATCGGCTCGTGATCGAGCGTCGTCAGGACGGCGACGACGCCCGGCGCCGTCTTGGCCTCTGTCGCGTCGATCGATGCGATGCGACCCTTGGCGATGGCCGCCCCCACGGGGTAGCCGACGAGCGGGTCTTCCACGACATCGTGCCGCTCATAGGCGTACGGTGCGGTTCCGGTCGTCTTCAGTGGCCCGTCGATACGGGGAATCGCGCGGCCGATCACCTTGGCACGGTCGAACAGGTTCTCTCCGGCAGGATCGTCGAATCGCATGTGTCTTACACCTGTGCCTGGGCAAGCACGGCCGTGAGCGTCCGCTCGGCCAGCGTCACTTTGAACGAGTTCTCGCCAGTGGGTCTGGCGCCGGCGAGAAGTTGGCTCATGACGGCTGAGGCGCCCTGTGGCAGCGCTCGCTCGGCGTCCTCGCGTCGCCAGGGTTTCGGCGCAACGCCACCGAGTGCAACACGGCCTGTATCGTCCGGCTGCAGGATGGCCGCGACGGACACGAGGGCAAAGGCGTAGGACGCACGGTCGCGAACCTTGTAATACATATGCTGTCCGCCGACGGGAGCCGGCAAGACCACCGCAGTGATGAGTTCACCTGGCTCGAGGATCGTTTCGACATGCGGCGTCGCACCCGGCAGCAAATGGAAATCCGCGATCGGGATCGACCGGGTTTTGCCAGCAGGATTCACCGTCTCCACCACGGCATCAAGCACGCGCATGGCGACAGCCATATCGGACGGATGAGTCGCGATACAGCTCTCGCTGCCACCGATGATGGCAAGCTGGCGACTGTAGCCCTCGATTGCCGCGCAGCCGGAGCCCGGCCGTCTCTTATTGCACGGCATGTTGGTGTCATAGAAATACGGGCAGCGCGTTCGCTGCAGAAGGTTACCGCCGGTCGTGGCCTTGTTGCGGAGTTGGCCGGAGGCGCCGGCCACCAGGGCACGCGTAAGCACCGGATAGTCGCGCCGGACGCGCGCGTCGGCTGCGAGATCCGTGTTGCGCACCAGCGCACCGACGCGGAGACCGCCCGCTGAGGTCGGCTCGATCGTATCGAGACCGAGACCGTTTACGTCAATCAGGTGCGTCGGCGTCTCGATCTCGAGCTTCATCAGGTCGAGCAAGTTGGTCCCCCCGGCAATGAACTTCGCGCCTGCGACGGCGGCCGCGGCGGCGGCTGCAGCTGCGGGAGACGTCGCGCGTTCGTAGCTGAAGGCTCTCATGACGGCTCCCCGGCGACTTCCGTGATGGCAGCCAGGATGTTGTCGTAGGCGCCACAGCGACAAATGTTGCCGCTCATGCGTTCCTTGATTTCGGCGGGGCTCATCTGCATTGGCGCGGTCAAATCGCCGGAGACATGACTGGGAATGCCCGCGTTGATTTCCTCGATAACCGCCTTGGCGGAACAAATCTGCCCGGGCGTACAGTAGCCACACTGGTAGCCGTCATGCTTGATGAAAGCAGCCTGCATTGAATCGAGCTTGTCGGGAGTACCCAGCCCTTCGATGCTGGTGATCTCGTCGCCCTCATGCATGACCGCAAGCGTCAGGCAGGAATTGATGCGCCGCCCGTTCACGGTGACCGTGCACGCGCCACATTGGCCGTGATCGCAGCCTTTTTTTGTGCCGGTAAGTTTCAGGCTTTCGCGCAAGGCATCGAGCAGAGTTACCCGATTGTCCACCACCAGCTTCCGAACCTGCCCGTTGATATTGAAAGAGACGTCGGAAACGGCTGGACGGGCGATCTCGTTCTCGCCGGGCCCTACAAGACTCGTGCAGCCCGGCAGCAAAATGGTGGTCGTCGTGGCCGCCCCGACGATGATCAAATCGCGGCGGCTAATCTCAAAGTCATTCCGGTTCGTCGTCATTGTTATCACTCTCCCAGTCGACGATGCTGCTGCCTTCGCAGGTCTCGGTTATGGCCAAGTCGACGGCCTACTCACCCCTTTGCCTTTGGCCGAGCCATTCCTGCACGCGCTCCATCGTGTCTCTTTCCTGGTCTGCCTGCAGCGTGAAGCCCTCGAGTAGGCGTGCATTCGCCGCGTGGCGCGAGAGAACCGCCCGACTGTTGCCGAGACCATAGCCGCCGTGCGTAACGAACGGAACCACGGTTTTGCCGGCGAGATCGTGGGCGGACAAAAAAGACCGGATGACTGGCGGCGCGGTCTCGCCCCAGATGGGAAACCCGAGAAATACCGTCTCATAGCTCGCCATGTCGGGTACCATCGCGGCCAGGGGCGGTTCATACCCGCTGTCCCGCTCCTGTCTCGCCTGCTCAACCGTCTCCAGGTAATCGGCCGGGTACGGCTCCGCCGGGCAGATCTCAAACAGGTCCGTATCGAGCGTCCGGTGAATCAAGCCGGCGACGACACGCGTGTTGCCGGAGCGCGTGAAATAGGCAACCAGCGCATTTGAACCCGTACGGACCATCTCCGGGCTTCGAGCAGAGGCAAGCGCTGCGCCGCCGACCGGCAAGCCAGCGATCGCCGAAATTATCGACCTTCGTGTCGGCCTGACTGGAGCACTGACTGGAGCGATCATCGCTCATCCTCTCTGCGGCGAATCGCCTGCCCCCGGGCCGGCGTGTCTCAACCAATCTAGCTTTCACCCGGCCCTGTTACTAGATGGCATAATCGGAATTGGTTCATAACCAGGGCGAATAAATGTCCAACGAAAGCTATGACCAACTGGCGATCTTCACGGTCGTGGCACGTGAACGCAGCTTCACGCGTGCGGCGGCCAAGCTCGGCATGTCGCAGCCGGCGGTCAGCCGGACGATGCGCAACCTGGAAGAACGCCTCGGCGTTCGGCTGCTGGCTCGAACGACCCGCAGCGTGTTGCCCACGACGGCCGGGGAGCAGCTGCTGCGGGTGGTTGGCCCCCGCTTCGACGAGATCAATGCCGAACTTTCCCTGCTCAGTGAGTTTCGCGACAAGCCCGCCGGCAAGATACGCATCACTGCGGGCGAGCACCCGGCCGTCACTATCCTGCAACCAGCGCTCGCCAAACTGCTGCCCGACAATCCGGACATCCAGATCGAGGTCATCGTTGACTACGGCCTCACGGATATCGTCGCCGAAGGCTATGATGCCGGTGTACGGCTGGGCGAACAGGTGGATAAGGACATGATCGCCGTGCGCATCGGACCAGACATTCGTATGGCGGTCGTCGGTTCCCCTGAATACTTCACCCGGCATCCGCGACCTCGGAGCCCGCGTGACCTCACTCAACACAACTGCATTGTCATCCGATTGCCCACCTACGGTGGCATCTATCCGTGGGAATTCGAAAGGAAAGGCGAAGAGCTGAGAGTGCGGATAGAGGGACAACTGGTGTTCAACAACATCAGCATGCGCCTCAACTCGGCACTCGACGGCCTGGGGCTCGCGTACATGCCGGAAGACCTGGTAACGGCATATGTGGAAGCCGGTCAACTGGTGCGCGTACTATCGAGCTGGTGCCCGTCTTTTACCGGCTACCACCTCTACTACCCCAGCAGGCGCCAATCGTCACCCGCCTTCACTCTTTTGCGGGACAGTCTGCGTTATTCGGGTTGATGGCCCTGGTACTGCGCGTCCGTCACCTGCTCCATCCAGTCGGTTGTCTTGCCGTCAAGCGCTTCGGCAATGGCGACATGAGACATTTCGCTGTCATTCGTCGCGCCGTGCCAGTGCTTGACCCCGGGTGGAATCCAGACGACGTCACCAGGCTCAATCACGTGAACCGGCTGGCCCCAGGACTGCACGAGCCCAGTGCCCGCCGTGACGATCAGGGTTTGGCCCAGGGGATGGCTGTGCCAAGCGGTCCGCGCACCGGGAGCAAAGGTCACGATGCCACCGGCCACACGTGAGGGCGCCTTTCGCTGAAAGCGGGCGTCCACGAGAACCGACCCGGTGAATCTTGCCGCGTCTCCGGCGACCGCGGGCCGGCTGTTGTGGCGTTCCACGCTGACGGCATCGTCGGCCGCACCAGCCGGCGAGAAGTACCACACACCCAGGAGCCAAACTGAGATCAATCGCAACCCTACGAGCGGTGGGATACGACGCTGCAAGGCAGAGTCATTCACTGTCGAAGACTTCCCTGGCGACTCCAATAGCAGTCACCGCGTTCGGCCAGCCACTGTAGAACGCCAGGTGAGTTATTGTCTCGACAAGCTCTTCCTCGGTCACACCGTTCTCTTTCGCGAGCGCCAGGTGCGAACGAAGCTGGTCGGGCCGGTTCATGGCAACGAGTGCGCTCACCGTCACCAGGCTGCGATCTCGCTTCGATAGCTGCGGCCGCGCCCACACGTCGGCATAAAGTACGTCGTCGGTCAGCTCGGCGAGCTTGGGTGCAATATCGCCCATCAACTCCTGAGCCCGCGTCTGTGCCGGCTTCTCCGCAGGGTCCGCTGCTTGCTGTTGTGCCGCCGGTTGTTGTTGTGCATTTAGTGGTGCAATCGGGCTGGCAAACAGACCGGCCAGCAAAGCGGCGCTGAAATATCGGTTCATAAGTCCTTCCCCAAACTTGGTGACGATTAATCGAGCTTCTTTCCAGCAAGTGACGCAGTGCTGCAGGGTACGTGTTAGCTGACCATTCGCTCGAGTGCGGGCAGATGGGAAACAGACTATCCCGACACAATTGATTGATAAAGAGTATTAGTCGGATAGTACTCATAACCCATTGGTATGGACTGACAACAATGCGAAGTGCAGTTTCGGGTCACCTGAACACTAAAGCGCAAGCCAATTGTTTGGGACTACAGTCTTGCCGTCATTTCGTTTTCGGCACGCAAACTGGGTGAAGCGAATATGGATCCGGTGATGTCTGGCCATACGCTGAAAGCGGGCTATTAGAATTTCAACGCGATTTGGCCACGAAGCTACGCGATACACGAGCAGCCGATGCGCCGTGAGATGGCGGAGATCGAGCGGAAGGTTGCCAAGGCAGGCGAGCTGGCACTTCGGCTCGAAGACCCCGATCCCATGCTGCGAATCATCGAGAAGCTCCGGCGTGAACAGGAAGTCCTCGAGCGTGAGATTCAGGCGCTGGACAAAGAGTCGGAGGTACGGCTTGCCCTGGCCAATATCACGGACGAACAGGTGGCAACGATACTCAGAGACGCGGTAGAACCATCAGCGCTTCTGAAAGGCCGTAGTCAGCAAAATCACACTGGATGCTAGCACTCACGAGTGCCAGATCCATTACCAGCTGCCGATGTGGCTAAGTGTGGCGTCCCCAAGGGGATTCGAACCCCTGTTACCGCCGTGAAAGGGCGGTGTCCTGGGCCTCTAGACGATGGGGACTCAGGAATCCTGCGCTAATGATTGGTGGAGCTAGGCGGGATCGAACCGCCGACCTCTTGCATGCCATGCAAGCGCTCTCCCAGCTGAGCTATAGCCCCACGGAGCCGGGGACTATAGGGATGCGTCCGGGGGCTGTCAAGAAGGTGCATGGCTCATAATTTTCAGGCGCTTGCGGCCGCCCGGTCGGCGATGTAAGCGAGTGCCCTGTCGATCCTTTCCTGGCTGCGTTGCTGGCCGACGAGGTGCACCGTGATATCGATCGGGGGCGACACCGCGCCGCCGGTGACGGCGACGCGGAGCGGCTGCCCGAGCTTCCCGAGGTTCAGGGCGTGCGCTTCGGCCACCTGCTCGATGACCGCGCCGATGGTGTCCGGTCGCCAGCTGCCGAGTTCTGCGAAGGCACTGCGCAATGCTGCGAGGGCTTCGCCGATGACTGGCCTCAGGTGCTTCTTTGCGGCGTTCGAATCGAACGCCGCAAAATCCTCGTAAAGATAGCGTGCACTTTCCGCCATCCGGCGCAGCGTCTCCGCGCGTTCGCGGTAAGCCTCCGCCACCGACGCCGGCGCCGGACCGTTTGCCGGGTCGAGGCCGACAGCCCTGAGGTAGGTTTCGAGCCGGAGCCCCAGTTCGGCGGCCGGGGCTCCAATGATGTGTTGCTGGTTCAGCCAGGTGAGCTTTTCCGGGTTGAACGCGGAAGCCGACTGGTTGACATCCGTAATGTCGAACAGGGCGATCATTTCCTCGATGCTGAACAGCTCCTGGTCGCCGTGCGACCAGCCGAGCCTCACGATGTAGTTGAGCAATGCCTCAGGAAGGTAGCCTTCCGCCCGGTAATCCCGAATGTCGACGGCGCCGTGCCGCTTGGACAACTTGGCTCCGTCCGGTCCGAGAATCATCGGCAGGTGCGCGTAGACCGGCGGCTCAACCCCGAGTGCCGCAAGCATGTTCATCTGACGTGGCGTGTTGTTCAGGTGATCGTCGCCGCGAATCACGTGCGTAATCGCCATATCGAAATCGTCAATGACAACGCAGAAATTATACGTGGGGCTGCCGTCGGAGCGCAGGATGATCAAATCGTCCAGCTCGCGATTCTGGAATGCGACCCTCCCCCGTACCTTGTCTTCGACGATGACCTCGCCATCCGTCGGGTTGCGAAAGCGCACCACGGGGATGACCCCGGCGCGCGGTTGCCGGCAGGTCCGGCAGCGCCCGTCGTAGCGGGTCTTCTCGCCGCGCGCCATCTGTTCCTCGCGCATCGCCTCGAGTTCGGCCTTGCTGCAATAGCAGTAATACGCTTTGCCCGCCGCGAGCCACTCTTCCACGACGGCCCTGTAGCGGTCGAAGCGCTGCGTCTGGAAAAACGGCCCTTCGTCTGCATCGAGGCCCAGCCAGCGCAGGCCGTCCAGGATGGCATCGACATTCTCGACCGTCGAGCGTTCGCGGTCCGTATCTTCAATCCGCAATACGAAATCCCCTCCCGTATGGCGGGCATAGAGCCAGCAAAACAGGGCGGTACGGACGCTGCCGATGTGCAAAACGCCGGTGGGGCTCGGCGCGAAACGGGTCCTTGATCTCATGCATGCTCTCTGGTGGTTTTTGTCCAACTGCTCCATTCTACGGGCGACGGCGGGAGGCGCGCGGGCATTATGGCACGGGCTCGTTCAGCGGCTGCCCGATCGATTGTGCGGGGCAATAAACCGTCTATAATGAACTCCGCCACGCCCCAAACTTAATGTTGGATGTGAAGATCGGGAGTGTGACGGAAGTCACGAGAGCTTCACCCCGGGATACTTGGAATGTGGCACAGTTCTCCAACCTCCCACGGTGAAATCTGCGTGTCGAAGCCCCGGATTTCCCGACCGGGCCACTATCAGGCACTGGAATCCTGTGGAAGCTATCCAGTAGAACGACAACGAGAGCTGCCGTGCACGATTTGAGAAGCTGGTCAGTACTGTGGACCACGACATTACAGAAAATCGCCGCCCCGGTGATCACCGGGCTGGTCCTTTACCTGCTGACTGTCGCCTACGGCATACGTTTCTCGAGCGATTACGCGTCGCTGTGCCTGCTCGCCATGATGTTGTCCGCGATATTCATCAAGGACTCGCTGCCGGCCCGCAACAAGATCCGGATCTTCGGCGGCTATATCGGCAACATCATCACGGGCTGGCTGGTCGTCGTCAGCATATTGCTCCTGATTGGCTACGCGACCAAAAGCTCCGCTGAGTACTCGCGGCTGATACTGTTCGCCTGGTTTCTGCTCAATCCCTTCGCGATTCTGTTCGGCAAATGGATAATGCAGGAGCTGATCGTCAAGCTCATGACCGTGGCGGGCAACACGCGCCGCGTCATCATCGCGGGCATCACCCCGGTCAGCAAGCAACTTGCGGAGAACATCGACGGGGACAAACGTCTCGGCATGACATTCCTCGGCTTTTTCGAGGATCGTTCGCCGGACCGCTTCGGTGAGCTGAAACACGGCCGGTTGCTCGGTCCTCTGTCCGAACTGGCAGACTATGTAAATCGCAACAACGTCGACGTCATTTACATTTCGTTGCCGATACGGCACCTGGTGCGTACCCAGATCCTGATCGAACAACTGCACGACACGACGGCCTCTGTGTATTATGTGCCCGATATCTTCGTTTTCGATCTCATCCAGTCGCGTGCGGACGATATCCACGGCATTCCCGTCCTTGCCTTGCTGGAAACCCCGTTTCACGGCTATAACGGCCTGTTGAAGCGCCTGTTCGACCTCTTTGTCGCGACGATGATACTGCTCCTCATATCGCCGTTGCTGATCGCCATCGCGGTGGCTGTAAAAACGTCCTCGCCCGGTCCGGTCATCTTCAAGCAGCGCCGTTACGGGCTTGCCGGCGAAAAGATCACCGTCTACAAGTTCCGGACCATGACCGTTACCGAGGACGGCGACCACGTCCGGCAGGCGACACGCGATGACGAGCGCTTCACCCGTATCGGGCAATGGTTGCGGAAGCGTTCACTGGACGAGCTGCCGCAGTTCCTCAACGTCATCCAGGGGCGCATGAGTATCGTCGGACCGCGGCCGCATGCGGTCGCTCACAACGAACTGTATCGAAAGCTGATTAAGGGCTACATGCTGCGTCACAAGGTCCTGCCGGGGATCACCGGCTGGGCGCAGGTCAACGGCTGTCGCGGCGAAACCGCCGAAGTTGACCAGATGCGAGACCGGATACGCTTCGACCTCGAATACCTGCGCCACTGGTCCCTGTGGTTCGACTTCAAGATTATCCTGCGTACGGCGGGCCTCGTCATCAACGACGAAAAAGCGCACTAGCCCGGCATTGACTCAAATGCACGCTCGAGGGCTTCGTCCCAGTCGGCCGGCACCTGGCCGAAACAATTGCGGAATTTTTGCTTGCTCAATACGGAATACGCGGGGCGGACGGCCGCTGTCTTGTAGTCGGACGATGGAATAGGCTGGATTTCGCCCGCGCGTTCGCCGCGCTCCCGGAGGTGATCCCGGATGCGCAGCGCAAAATCGTACCAGGTGACGGCTCCCTCGCAGCTCAGATGGTACAGCCCGGCATTGGCGGCTATGAAGCCTCTCAGATCAGCGGCAGCATCGGGCAGGATCTCATCGACGAGGCGTGCCAGCTCTTCCACCCACGTCGGCGATCCGCGCTGGTCGTTCACGACCGAGAGGCTGTCGCGCTCCCGAAGCAAGCGGGCAATGGTGAGCAGGAAATTGTTGCCGCGCGTCGCGTAGAGCCAGCTCGTGCGGAAAATCATGTGCGCCGCGTTCGATGTGCGGATCGCCTCTTCTCCCGCCAGCTTCGAGGCGCCATACACATTGACCGGTGCGGTCGGGTCGTTCTCCTCGTAGGGTTCTGTCTTTCGCCCGTCGAACACGAAATCGGTGGAAAAGTGCACCAGCCCTCCGCCGATACGCGCCACCGCGTCGGCCATCGCGGCCGGCCCCCCGGCATTGACGGCGAACGCTTGCTCGCGCTCGGATTCGGCGCGGTCGACCGCTGTGTAGGCTGCCGCATTGATGACGAGGGCCGGCTCGAGTCCGAGGATCGCGTCCCGTACGGCGGCGGCATCGGCGAGATCGAGTTCTTTCGTACCCATGACCCGTACGTCGTATCGCCCGGTCAGCCGCCGCACGAGCGCGTGACCGAGCTGCCCGTTCCGGCCGAACAGCAAAATGTCGGTCATTCGAACTTGTCCGCCGACCGGAACGACAGGGCCTTCAGGTCCTTGTCGGACACCGATGGCCCGGCGGTGCCGGTATGCGGCCATGTGATGCCGAGATCCGGATCGTTCCAGAGTATGGAGCGTTCCCCCTCCGGGGAGTAGTAATCGGTGGTCTTGTAAAGCACCACAGCCGTGGTCGAGACCACATAGAAGCCATGCGCAAAACCCACGGGCACCCAGAGTTGCCGGTGGTTTTCCGCGCTGAGCGTTGCCCCGACGTACTGACCGAAGGTCGGTGACGACTGGCGCAGGTCGACGGCGACGTCGTAGATCTCGCCTGCCACGCAACGCACGAGCTTCGCTTGTGGACGAATCACCTGGTAGTGAAGGCCCCGCAAAACACCCTGGGTGGACAGAGACTGGTTGTCCTGAACGAAATCGGGGTTCTCTCCGAGTGCAGCGGCGAGGCGCGCGGCATTGTAACTTTCGAAAAAGTAGCCGCGCGCGTCGCCGAATACCCGCGGCTCGACGAGCTTCACGTCGGGAATGATGGTCGGGGTTGCGTTCATAGGCCCGCTTTCTCCGCGACGATGTCGCGCAGGTATTTCGCATAGGAACTGCTTCCAAGGCGCGCGGCGATGCGCTCGAGATCGTCGCTGCCGATATAGCCCAGGCGGAAGGCGATCTCCTCCGGGCACGCAATCTTGAGTCCCTGTCGCGACTCGATCGTCTCGACGAACATCGAGGCTTCTAGCATCGAAGTATGCGTCCCGGTATCGAGCCAGGCCACGCCCCGCCCGAGCACCTCTACGGACAGGCTGCCCCTCTCGAGATAGGCATTGTTGACGTCAGTGATCTCGTACTCACCGCGCGGCGACGGTTCGACCGAACGGGCGATATCGACCACTTCGTTGTCATAGTTGTAGAGCCCCGTGACGGCATAGCGGGAGCGCGGCTTGGCCGGCTTTTCGACGATGGAGATAGCCTTGCCAGCCGCGTCGAATTCGACCACGCCGTAACGCTCCGGATCGTGGACCCGGTAAGCAAACACCGTCGCACCGCGGAACTGCTCCGCAGCCCGCTTCAGTGTCGGGGTTATGCCCTGTCCATAGAAAATGTTGTCACCGAGGATGAGGGTGGAACACGCGTTGCCGATGAACGGAGCACCAATCGTAAATGCCTGGGCCAGCCCTTTGGGTTCCGGCTGGACGGCATACTGCATGTTGAGACCCCATTGCGCGCCGTCACCCAGCAGGCGTTCATAAAGCGGCAGGTCATGGGGTGTGGAGATCAAAAGAATGTCCCTGATGCCGGCGATCATCAGCGTCGACAACGGGTAGTAAATCATCGGCTTGTCGTAGACCGGCAACAACTGCTTCGACACGACGTGGGTTGTAGGGTAGAGCCGGGTTCCGGCGCCCCCGGCCAGTATGAGTCCTTTCCGGGCGGGCTGCGAAGCTGCAGACATTGACAAAAGTCCTTGGTTTGAGTTGTTAAGCGAAGTCCGGCGCGATCCGGCAGTCTAGGAGGTGGCCGACGAGGCGAGTCCCAATCGCTGTCCCTGGTACGAGCCGTCGAGAATCGGCTGCCACCACGCCTTGTTGTCGAGATACCAGCGAACGGTTTTCTCGATCCCGGATTCAAACGTCTCCGCCGGCGACCAGCCCAATGCTTCGCGTATTTTCGTCGCGTCGATGGCGTAGCGCAGATCGTGTCCCGGGCGGTCCCGGACGTATTCGATGAGATGCTCGTGCCGCTCGCGGTCCTTGCGTGGCCGTAACTCGTCGAGTACACCGCAAATCGTCCTGACCACGTCGATATTTCGGCGTTCCGAGTTGCCCCCCACGTTGTAGGTCTGGCCTGGCTCGCCCTGCAAGAGCACAACCTGCAGCGCGGCGACATGGTCGTCGACGAACAACCAGTCCCGCACGTTTTCGCCGCGCCCGTACACCGGCAGAGGCTTGCCGTGCAAGCCGTTGATGATTATCAGCGGAATCAGCTTCTCCGGAAACTGGAAGGGCCCGTAGTTGTTGGAGCAATTCGTGATGACGACCGGAAGCTCGTGGGTATGAAACCATGCCCGTACAAGGTGATCGGACGCCGCCTTGCTCGCCGAGTACGGTGAGTTGGGACGGTACGGCGTCGTTTCGCTGAACAGACCGGTTGCACCGAGAGTGCCGAACACTTCGTCCGTTGACACGTGATGAAAGCGAAAACTCCCTCGCCGCTCCTCATCGAGCTGTCGCCAATGCCGTACCGCAGCCTCGAGCAGGACGAAGGTGCCGTTGATATTTGTCTGGATGAACGGCGCAGCGCTGTCGATCGACCGGTCGACGTGCGATTCTGCCGCGAGATGCAATACGAAGTCCGGGTCATAGGTCTCGAAGAGGCGTTGTACCTTCGCGCCATCGGCGATATCCACCTTTTCGAACACATATCGCGGGTGGTTTGCGACCGATGCCAGCGAGTTCAGATTGCCCGCATAAGTCAGGCAATCGACATTCACGATTCGCCAGTCCGTTCCGGCGGCAAGGTTGCGAACGACGGCCGAGCCGATGAAGCCGGCGCCGCCCGTAACGAGGATCGTGCGGGGAGATTCTGATTTTCCCATTATTCGTTCAACCTTTCCTGTTGCTGTCGCTGTTGCCTGCTGCAAGCCGTTCGCACTGCTGTTCCCGCGCCATTTTCTATTCTACTGGCAAATCCGCGACACTTTCTTCTGCAGCGCTAGTCAAGACCGGCGTACAGCGCCTGCATCGCGGCGAGGTAAGCCTGCGGCGTATGCCGTTCCTCGCTCCGTTTGCGGGCCGCCCTGCCTGCCTCCCGGATCGCTTCGTCATCCGTAGCCATCAGCCGACCAAGAAGAATCGCGAGCTGCTCGACATCCCCGCTGTCGAAGAGCCAGCCTGTTTCCCCTTCACTGATCAGCTCGGGAATGCCGCCGATCCGCGCCCCGATGACCGGTTTTCCGCATGCATAGGCTTCCAGTACGCTGATCGGCGCGTTCTCATACCACTCCGAGGGCAGAACGAGTGCCCGCGCGTTGCGGATCCAGTCACGGAGGGCCACGCCGCTCTGGTAGCCGGTGAACAGGATCTCGGCCCCGCGTTCCGTCGCATCCCTGGCCAGTTCGGCGCGCAGTGGCCCGTCACCGACCACGACGAGCCTGGCGCCGGCACGCGCCGCGGCCTCGACCAGGGTGGCGATGCCTTTTTCGTAGGAAAGGCGGCCGATATACACGAAATAGTCCCCGGGATCGAAGTTGGCCGCGAAATCCGACACCTGGACAAAGTTCGGAATATGCGCCAACCGGTGCTCGGGCCAGCCATACTGCCTGAATTTTTCGTAGTAGAAGCGGCTCGGCGTCACGACGCAATCGACGTTGTCCCTGTAAACCCCTGTTACTCGATGCACACCCGATTCAACAGCGATGAGCGTGCTGAGCGGGAGCGAATTCTTGATGCATCGCCGGGCCGCGGCATGCCAGGTCGCGCCATTGGCGCAGCGCTCGCAGATCTCCCCCTGCGACAACATCGTGTACGCGGGGCAGAGCAGCTTCAGATCGTGCGCAGTCAATACCACCGGTATCCCGTGCCGTTTCAGGACGGGTAGCACGGAGGGCGAAATATGGTGGTAAACGCAATGCACGTGCGCGACGTCCGGCCGGGTGACCGCAAGCAACGCATCAAGCTTTTGCTGTGCCTCGCGCGAGTGAATGATCTTCGCGGCCATCGCGAGTCGTTTGCCGAAGCCGTAGCTTTCCCCGAACTCGATTTCCTCGACGAAGTACTCGCTGTACGGTGACTCGAGATTTTTCGGATGCTGCATCGCGAAACAGGCAGTCTGCCAGCCCGCGAGCCGGAACAACGCATCATGGTCCAGGTACACTGCGTCTGCTCCGCCGCGGCGGTAGTGGTAATTATTGATGGACAGAAGTGTGCTCACCGAAACCGCCCTTGCCTCACTTCAGGGATCGCGCAAACATCGCTTTGATCTGCACGATCGCACGCCGGGGATTTGCCAGCGCCGTGCCGGCGAGATGCACGGGCAGGCGTCCCAGGAAATGGAGCCGCTCTGCGAGCGTTGGCTTCGACGGGACATCCGGATAGGCGAAACGCTCGCGTTCCCTCCGCGTGTGCGAACCGCAGTACGCAATTTCCGCGCCGTCGAGGATCTCCCGCCATTTATCGAGCGACGCCATGGACGGACCCGCCGCGGAGGTATGAGTGACGGTCGACGACCCCCAGTGCGGTACATTCAGCATGCCCGGCTGAAAGGACAGTCCCAGGTCGTGGCACAAGCTTTCCACGGTACGGGCTGACTCGAGCACCAGGTCCTCGTATCGCACGATCCGGACGCGCGGATGAGCGGACAGTGCCAGTGCCTCGCGCGTGGCGGCGAGCCACAGCCTGACCATCGTGATCGGATGGTAGTTCAGCCAGAGTCTCACGGTCTCCGAGACCGGAACGTTGGCGCCGCCGAGCTTCCGCAACTGGTAGCGGCGCTTCTGGGACGCGAGGACCGCCCGCGGGTCCCTGATGACATGTACGACCCGGGCGTCCGCGAACCGCTCCAGCAGATGATAGGCATAGAAAATGTTGCGTGGCGTTTGTTCACACAGCACGTCCGCGCCGGTCATCCGGCGAATCTCGTTCATCGTCGCCGCAAACAGGTCGTCGCCGGTCGCAGCCGGGCCGGTTTCAGCCACTATACGCCGTGCCAGTTGCTGCTCATCCTGCGTCGGTCGGCTTGCCCAGTAGTCCCGCGCGTGCCGCGCGAGCGTCATCGCAACGGCTCGCTCTGCCCGGTTTCGAGGCAGGACAGCGGAGCAATCCTCGAACGGCACCAGGTCCCCGAAAAAGTGCAGCTCGTGGAGTGTCGCCACGCGCTCGGCTTTCCCCAGCATGCGCGCGAGCATCGTCGTCCCCGACCGAGACGCACCCGTCACGAATATGATCCCTGTCGGCGCCAGGGCGACAGATCCCGTTGTCGATTCAGGCACGGATTTCTGACTCCTCGTGTGCACCGAGGAGCCGCCGGTAGTCGTCGATCACGGCAGGTGCCACGACCGCGTAGGTGCGGTGCGCGCGCACGTAGCCCCTGCCCCGCTCGCCCATGGCCTCCGCCGACTCCGGATCGTTCAGCAAGGTGCAGATTGCGTCGGCAAACGCCTCCGCAGACCACTCCACACAGATACCCGCCCCGCTTTCGCCGATGATCAGGCTTTGCTCCGGGTGCGCATTCGCGACCACCGGCCGCCCGAGCGCCATATACTCGCTGATCTTCGTCGGCGACGTCGAAAGAAGGATGGGTATCGGATAAAAGGGCGACAGGCAAACTGCGGCGGCTGCCACGTGTCCGTGTGCTTCGTCCATGGGCAACATTCCGGTGAACGTGACCGAAGACGTCAACCCCAGTTCATCGACACGCCGCTCCAGGAATGCGCGATCCTCCGGGCTGTCGCCGTCGCCGACGAATACCAGGCGCGCATCGGGGAAGCGCTGATGCACGATCCGGAGAGCCTCCAGCAACGTGTCCAGGCGGCGCACCCGAATCAGGGTACCGAGATAGAGGATCGAATTCTTAACGGGTTGCCGGCGCGGCACGTCGAGAAGCGATTCACTGACAGCCATCGGCACGGAGCTCATCCTGCGCTCGTCGATACCGTGGGCAGCAACATCCTTCTTCATCTGTTCGCTCTGGACGAAAATGTGGTCGGCGCGCGGCAGTATGACGCGGTACAAAAGCCAGCTCGCCACCTGTCCGCCGACGATGCTGGCACGGGGAAATCGCGAGTTGCCCTCGCGCCCGTCGATGATGCGGCACTCCGCGAAGGGATAGGACAGCCAATAGGTAAATCGTTTCCGGCGCAGCCGCGCCGCAAGCAGGCCGAGCACGCCGACCACGAACTTGTCTCGGACCTGGATTATGTCGTAACGGCCGGACAATGCCTTGCCGAACGTCCTCATGTCAGCCAGGAGCTCATAGCATTTGCTGATCAGCGGGCCTGTCACCCCCGGCCGGCGTGACCTGCCGACAACCCAGGCGCGCGCACCCCGCCACCGTATCTCCTCCCACGCGCGCGTCGTCTCGCGGCTGAAAATCACGTAGTCGATATCGAAGCCGCTGGCGGCAATCCGCCGGGCAAACAGGTCCGAAACGTCCACCCGCTCCGCGTTCCCCGGCCCGCCGACCAGGTATAGGATGCGGAATTCGCGCTCACTCATAACCGAGGGCCCGGTTAAGTTCGCCCGCGCGACGCTCGAACTCGGCAAGTTCCTGCGTCGTAAGGCCGCTGCGCCAGCGCTCATCGACCCCGCGAATGCCGCCGCCCATCCCGAAGCGTGCCGGATTGCCGCCTGCGGAGTGCGCCGTCATATTGCCGCCGAACGCCAGACATTGGTCCGAATAGGCAATGTCCAGCCAGGCGAGCACCCGGCGCAATACCGCCTCCGGTTGCGCCGCGAAGTCTTCGTACGCCAGCCGCATACGGTGCGCTGCCGGCACCCAGCGTTCCAGCAGGCGCGTCGACAGACGGTGGTAGTGATTCCAGCGCTCTGCAGCCAGTCCGACCGGCATATAGCGCTTCCGTGACATCGCCACCCCGCGGCCGTCCCGTGTGAGATGAACGATACGCACGTGATCGGGATCAGCAACGTAAAGATGCGCTGCCTTGCGCGGGATTTTCGAGGCATCCACGATGATCTGTGCGCCGCTGCTCTGCGCGGCGGAACGATAGAGAGCGAGCGTGTTGTCGGTTCCACGGGACACGGACGGCAATGCGAAACGCCTGAGCCCGGGTCCCAGGGGGGCATGCAGCACCGAGAGGGTGTCCACTGCGCCGCGCAACTTCATCAAGGCGTAACGCAGGCGCGTCTGGTACGCATGATCGATCAGGCCGGAGCCCGTCCTGGCTTTCGGCGCATCGCCGAGCGGCATTGCGTAGGGCTTGTCTCGCAGGTTCACTCCCGTTTCTTTCGCAAAGTCGCCGAGAATCCCCGCCCAGAATTCGCAATCCCGCATGGCCTGGCCGCAGGAACAGGCTTCTCCCAGCGACAGCAACTTGGGAATAAACGAAACTTCGCCGAGATTTTGTATTTGGGGATGCCGGCCCAGGACATACGAGAACAAGGTTGATCCGCCATGTGGCGACGAAACGAGGTACACATAACGCGTTCTGTGGCGCGTCACCTCCCGGAGCCGATCGCTGGGGCCGCTTGCGGTATCAGGTGTCACAGCGCTACCGCGGCCTGGAGAAGAGTTGCAGATAACTGTCCGCGACAGCATCCCAGCTGTAGTGATCCCGTACGCACTGCCGGCCGGTTGCAGCCACGGCACGCGCCTGGCCCGGATCGTCTGCCAGCGCCTGCCAGCGCCTGACCAGGTCCTCCCTGTCGTTTTCCGCATACGCCGGGACGCTGCCCTTTACGGTCGCAATATTCTCCGGTATGCCATTCACGAGGCAGCAAACACCCGCGCCCATGGCCGCCAGCAGGGACGGCGAGGTGCCTTCGAGCCGGCTCGCGGAAACGTACATGTACGCATTAGCCAGGATCTGTTCGTAATCTTCGTTGTATACGAAACCCAGGAAACGGACGCGGTCGGATGCATTGCCGAATACCTCTTTCCGGTAAGGCGATCTGGGATCGTCGTCACCGATGATCACCAGGGGAAAATCGGTGCGCACCGCGTTGTATGCCTCGATCAGTTCATGCACGCCCTTCTCCGGGACGATCCTGCCCACGAACAGGAAGTAGCGGCCCGTTTCGAGTCCGTGCCGCTGGAGGAGCGCGGCCGATTTCTCGCGCTCGATGCCGATTTCGTTTGCCCCGTAAGCGATCAGCGTCGTCGGCGCATCGAACTTTCCCTTGTAATAAGCACCGACCTCTTCGTTGTCGACGACAATCTCGTTTGCAAATCGCGCGGCCAGCCGTTCGCCGAGCTTGTGCACGAGTTTGGCGAGCCGGCCCCACTTCTGGCGCTTCCATTCGATGCCGTCGCCCGACAGGACCACCCGCTTCCCGGCCATTCGGAGCAACGGGATGAAGATCGAATTGCCGGTGTTGTACAGGTGAATATCGCGGTAGTCCCGCTTGTTGAAGATGAGGTCGAGTACACAGAAAAACGTGTGGGACAGCGTGTCCAGGCTCTTGACCGGCAGGGACGGCAGGTAACGGAGTGCGATGCCGCCGATCGCCACGGGCCGCTCCGGGTAGCGGCCCGAGCGGCAATACACCAGCACGTCCTGGCCCGCGCGAACCCACCGGCGGCAAACTTCGTCGGCGCAGGTTTCCAGGCCGCCATAATTCGCCGGCAGCCCGCGAATGCCGATGACCGCTATCTTGCGGCGCGGCAAAAGACGAGCATCCGGCCCTGACACCTGCTCGAGGGACGCCTGATCCGCCCGCCCGTTCATAGCTTCGACTTGAAGCGCTCCGCGTACTGGCCGAGTGCATCGTGCCACTCGGGCATGAAGTTTATGCCACGCGCGTCGAGTTTGAAGTTGACGAGTTTTTCCGAGGCTGGCCGGGGTGCGAAGTACTCGGTCTTGAAGTGATCCGAGGAAACCTTCGTCACCCTGATGTCCTTCTCGAGCCCAAGCAGCCGGACGAATTCGACCGCCACGTCATAGCGACTGCAATCGCCACCGCACACCTGGTTATACAGGCCGTAAAGCCCGGATTCGACGACCTTGTAGATGCCACGGGCAAAACTGACGGTATAGGTCGGCGTGCCCAGCTTGTCATCCACCACGAAGAGCTCTTTCTGTCCCGACTGGATTTGCTTGAAAATCTTGTTTATGAACTTCTTGTCCTTCTCCGGACCCCCACCCATCATCCAGCCTGCCCGGAAGACGAAGTGCTTGTTCAGGTATCGCTGAACGAAGAGTTCGCCGTGGTACTTGGCCTTTGCGTATATGCTGAGCGGGTTCGGCATGTCAAAATCGTTGTAGACATCCTGCGCACCGTCGACGATCCCCGCCGTGCTGATGTACACGTGCGGCACTTCGTGCTTGCTGGCGATGAGCGCAAGATTCTCGGCCCCGAGGGCATTCGTTGCCCACGCATTGTCCGGGTTTCTTTCGCAGTACTCGAGATCAGTCAGTGCCGCCAGGTTGATTATCAGGTCCGGCTTGAAGTCAGCGACTGATTTTGCCGTCTGACCGTAGTCCCTTACGTCGGCGAAATGCAGCCAGTCGGTATTCTGGTCGATATCGCTTGCGAAAACCTCGCAGCGCGCCGAAAAGTACTCATACACCGCCTCGCCGAGCATGCCTCCGCATCCTGCAATGTAGACACGCGAATTTTTCTTGATTTTCACAGAACCTGGCTCCTGGTCGCCGTTGAAAAGGTTTGCTGCGCCGGGCCGGCGCAAGGTCGTTGATCATAGTCGTTCACAGATTGCTGAACTGTGAATGCGGTCCCACTAAAAACCGGGCTTCGGTGCGCGGATTCTGGCATACGGACAACTAACTTGCAGTCGCGCCGTGCGCGGACGCCCTGGCCCTCTGGTGCAATTCGAAATCGCTCCGGAGCCGGGCAAGTAATGCGGCCGAAATTGCAGGCTCGAGCGCAGAAGGATCGGGCACCGGAACATGCGCCGCGCGAGGCGATCGCACCAGCCTGGAGCGAATGCGCCGTTGCAGGGCACCCACGTTCTCCAGCAGGTTTGACCGGTACACCCTGCCGGGCGACACATTGATCGAACGGAGCGCCAACGGCCGGCCCATGCGCGCGGAGAGCGCATCGACGAGCCGCTGGACGTTCTCGTAAGCAAAGAGGTGATCCACACCGGGCAGGCCCTGTTCGTCCAGCAGAAAGTCCGCCTGCGACCCTACGCGCGCGAATTCGGGTTGCGGGTCGCCAAGGTATGCCTCGACGAACTCCGCGAAATTCACGTGCGCCGTACTGTTGACATGATCCTGGGCTCGAAGTGCGCTACGGGCACGAAAGCGGTACCAGCTGTACAACCAGGATACCGGTTCCCGGACCAGGGCGAATGTCTCGATCGGAACCTCCGGCGCGACCGCTGACAGGTATGGCTGGATGTATCGACGGTACTGGCGGACGTTCGTGTGACGCACTGCCGGCGCGCCCTGCAAATCAATGTCGATGTACGGGCGCAGCATGTCTTCGATGGAGTTCGAAGCACATTTCGGTGTGCACAAAAACGCGAACCCGTGTTTCAGGCTTACCTGCATGTCGGCACCTCCCGGGCCGGATGTTTACGCCGTGTCATCATTCGACTTTCCCCGATGCAATTTCCTGTTCAGCAACTCGCGGCCGATAGCGACCTCCTCTCGCGTCAGGGGCAGCCAGAACAGCGACGCCACTGTATACACCACGTACGCTACACCGATCGACAGTAGCGGGTGAATATCCAGTTGCAACAGCAAGCGGCCCGCAATGACGGCAACCAGCAGGGCTGCCGCGATTCGCCCTATCAGGTCCCAGCGCAGGCGAACCGGGAAGCCTTTCCAGGCCAGATAGGTGACGACGACGCCGATCGCGGCAAGAAAGCCGATGGAGTTTGCTGCAACCAGCGCCCACAGGCCAACCGTTGGCAGGAAGGGGATAGCCGCGACGACCGCACCCGACATGAGTATGTTGCTGATCGTGAAGACGCTGTTGAGTTCAACCGCCTTGACGATCAGCTCCAGGACCAGCATAAAGCTGCCCAGCACGAGGACGAAATAAAAGCCGAGGAATATGGTCGACGCATCCGTGTACTTTCCGTTCGTAATCAT
Organism: uncultured Pseudomonadota bacterium; assembly: GCA_963713215.1. GTDB lineage: Bacteria > Pseudomonadota > Gammaproteobacteria > Steroidobacterales > Woeseiaceae > UBA1847. The sequence continues at coordinate 134,402 of CAVQKY010000006.1, forward strand.
CTCGAACAGCGCCTCGCCGGCGACCGCAAACGGCAGCAAGGGAACAATGAGAATGATGAGGTTGAAGCGAAAGATCCCGTCGGCGAACCTGAGTATTTTGTCGAAGTCTTCGGGACCGCGGTATTGCGCATTGAATACGGGCCGGACCAGCCCCATCAGCAATTTCACAGGCTCATACTGTTTGACGTACTGAATCAGGCGGTCGACCGCACCGAACAAAGCCGTACTTGCCGTGCCCAGGTAGTGACTTACGATGAGACGGTTCGGTGCGCTGCCATGCAGCACCGTCGTGAGGTTGAAAAGATACGCCCAGAACGCAAACTGCAGGTACCTGCGCGAATCATCCCGCAGCGTCTGCAGCGTACCATCGTGCCGATGCGGGTCGGCGCGCCAGGAGTACCAGCGCACTGGCGAACAGCAGAACGACTGACATCGCTTCGGCGGCAAACTCCAGCCACACAAAGGCCCTGAGGTCGAATTCTCCGGTATGTACCAGGTAGATCACGGCGCCGAATTTTGCGAGTGTCGCCGCAGCAATGCTGTACTGCGCCTGCTTCTGCCACAGCAGGCTTTCCAGCGCCCACACCGTAAACGTCGCGACGACACGCAAAAAGCCGACGGCAAGCACATACCAGCCGAGCATCCAGCCCCATTCGCCCAGGTTGAGGAGCTGTGCCACTCGCTCGCCTGCGAAATACAGCAACAGTGCAGCGGGAAGGATATACATCATGGCACGGGCGGCAATTCCGCCGAACATCAACGCATAGGTGGCGCGGTTGTTACCGACGACCCGCAGATCCGGCAGGTACCTCAGCAGGACCGCATTGACGCCACACGAGGACAAGGTGCGCACGATCAGGACCGTGGCCTGTAGTGTGACGAACGCGGCGTATTCGGAAACAGCCAGTTCCCGGATAGTTATGATTACGATGAGCAGGGAGGCAATTGCCGATGCGGATTTGCCGAGCGCAAAGTGCACGAGGCTCCGGCGTACGCGCGAGATGCCATAGTAGTTGACTTTGGCCTGATTCTTCACGAAAGCGTGCTCGGCAGAGGTACGCGATTCAGCCGATCACGAACTGCGCCGCCGGAATCGGCGACCGCAGCAGCACGACACTGCTGTCGTATGCACGCGTCAGCGCCACGTGTCGAACGTCAGCCCGGTGAGCTGCTCGAGTTCGTCTATGTCCGGCCGAAAAATCGCCTTCAGGGCGTCGATCGTGGGCGGATCGGGCATACCGATTGCATGCTCCGGCACCATGCGATTGGCGCGACGGTAACGCGCGCGCAAGCCGCTGTTTCCCAGCAGGTCCCATGCCTTGCCGAGTCCGAGCGAACGCAGGGTGCTGCGCATGGAATTCTTACCCCGTTCCATCAGAGTACTCCGCACGAGGTAGCTCTCGTTCGACTTTCTGGAGACGTCGACGTCCGGCGGCAGCTCAACGATTGCGAGGAAATTACAAACCTGCACAGCGACATCCCGGGGACGGGCGAACACGTCGTCGAATCGCAGCACCAGAATGTGTTCGCGCGGAAAAACTTCCAGCCATCGCCGCAGGTGCCGCGCGTACAATCCCTGCTCGATATAGGAGGGATTGTTGCGAAGCCCTGCCTCGAAACTCAGGTCTGCTCCCTGGAAGTGACCGATGCGCACTTCATGCTTGTGGTTGGAAAACGCGCGGGCCACGGGTTCGCGCACGATGAGGATGACGCGCATGTCCGGATTGTAGTGAGCCACACGTTCCGCGGTACCCGGGGTGTGCAGGTAAGAAGGAGATATCTCGCCGGCAAGCCGGGATCCACTGCCGGCGAAGTGCCCCTCGTACCACTGGAATCCGAAATCGTAGTGATTGGAAAAGAAGTCCACCTCTTTTTTTCCGGGCGGCATGCCGATCCGCGGGTGCTGTGCGAGTACGTCGTGCAGCCATGTCGATGCGCACTTTTGCGCGCCTATGCCGATGAAGCTTACGCGCGGATCAATTCTCGCCGGCAGGGCTTGCCGGTCGCGCTGCGCCGGACCGGTCGTGCGTTCCGCGTAAGCCATGGTTTTCAGTACTGGTTCAGCACCGCACCCGCTACCGTCGCCCGGGACTTCATCCTGTCTGCAAAATCCCGCGCTTTGGCGAGACTGATCTTGTCGCGACGATAGATAACCAGTGCATTCCGGCACCGTGCGGCGATCCAGTCGACTGCCGTACTGCTGTCTCCTGGCGGAGTATCAACCAGAACCGCATCGTAACGGCGGCGAGCCTCGACCAGGAAACGGGCGAAGGCTTCGCTCGCAATCAGTTCATCCGGGTTCGGCGGACAGGGGCCGGCAGGATACACATGCAGGTGAGGAATCTTTTCGACCGCAGTAGGCCCGGCGGAGACGTCCGAGCGTCCCGATAACATCGACGAAATCCCGGGCGCGCCTTCAAGCCTGAAAATCGCATCCTGGCGTGGCTTCTGCAGGTGGCAATCGAGCAGGAGGGTTCGCTTGCCGAGCTGCGCAAAGGCGACCGCCAGGTTGGCGGTCAGATAGCTGCGTCCATCGCGTTTCGACGGGCTGACTATGGCCAGGATGTTCTTGTCGGTGTTCTCCACGCCGAGCACCAACTGTGCCCGGATATAGCGAATGAGCTCGGCCTGCCGGGAAAACGGTTTGTAGGCGGTCACGAGTTCTTTACTCAGGTCGCCTTTTTCGAGCTGGATGTCCGGCAGGGTGAACTGGTTCGCCAGCACCTTGTCCAGGTCGTCCTGCGCGACGCGGCTGAGCGCGATTGCCGCCTGTCCGAAGCGCATGTCATGGGCTTCGGCATAGGAAAGGATCTCTTCGACTTCGGCCGGATTCAAGACCCCTTCCGACACGAGGATCTCGCCAATCGTTCGATCGCTTGCGCGCATAGCCGGATCGTTCGCGAGGGCAGATTCCTTTGCTAATGCTCGTTCTATTGCACCGGCCATTTTATGACTCTCCAGAGATTCTTTGGTCGTGTATCAGTACTTAGATGCTTGCCAGTACCCGTAGATCCAGGCCATCGCGAATATCGTCTTCCGTGCGTATCTTTCTGCTTACGAGCTCTGCGGCGATGACCAGCAGGATCCCGAGCATGAAACCGAGAACGATGGAGCCGATCAGCCGAACCAGGATATTCGGACCGGCTGTTTCTGACGGCAAAGTCGCCGGGCTGAGTACCGCAACGTTTGTCTGGTTGAACTGGCTCTCCATCGAATTCTGGTAATACTCCTGCAGCGCGATATCGTAACTGCGGCGGGCATTGTCTACGTCCTGCAAGAGTAACTCGAGAGCGTCGCGCTCCTCCCGGACCCGAAATACGAGGCGTTCCTGCTCGGCAAGCGACTGGCGGATGGCCTGTTCCTGCTCGACGGCACGGCGATACTCGGGATGCTGGGTGCCCAGCTGGCCGGCGCGCACTTCGTAGGTGCGCGTCTGTGCCTTCACCAGGTCGGCCGACAGCGCCTCGAAGCGGCTCATTTCCGTGTCGAGCCGTTCGTCATAGGACACGATCCCTTTTTCTTTCTGGTAAGCGGTCAGTGCTGCCTGTTTCTCCGCGAGCCTGTTTCGCAAGCTTACGAGCTGCTCATCGAACCAGGCTGCATTGCGGCGCGCCGGCGCAACGCTGAGCTCGAGCGTCGTGTCGATGTAAGCATTCGCGAACGCATCGGCCATCGCGGCGGCCACGCTCGCCGTCTCCGTTGAATAGGTCAGCGTAATCACCCGGCTGTCGCGCGTGGTCAGGACCGTGAGATCCTCGAGAACCCCGGAAATCAGCTTGTTGCGTACATCGCTGTTCTGGAGTTGGGCTACGCTGTAGCCCGGCAGGTTGTCGTCGACCAGGGCGCGCAACTGCTCATCCGGCAGCTGTTCGATGGCCGCCGACGCCACGCGGCGGCTGCGAATGATGTCGAGCTGGGTTTCGAGATACCCGATATCCTGGCGGCCCGTCAGGGCCGCCTGGTCGAACGGCCCCACTTCCGCCGTGTTCAGAACGATCGTCGTCGTCGCGGTGTAGCGCTGGAGCGCCGAACTGGAGATAAACCAGGCACTGGCAACAGTCAATACCATAACGAGCGCGATGAGCCAGCGTCGCGACCAGATGAGCTGGAAAAGAAATGAGGGTGTCACGGTCTCGGTCCTCGGCTGTCAGAAAAGACTGGCTTTGATGATCAATACGTCGTCAGGCTGCAACAGGTCGTTCATATTCACATTGATATTCTTGTTGGAACCATCCGGTCCGCGTCGCGTGACTGACACGCCGTTGTCGGTCCCGCGCTCGGTCAAACCGCCGCTCGCCGACAAGGCCTGGATGACGGTCATCCCCCGCCTCAGCCGGTACACGCCGGGGTTGCGAACCTCCCCGTACACATAGAATTCTTCCATCCGTGGAACGTAGGCAATGTCGCCCTGCTTGACCAGATAGTTCTGGCTCAGGTCACCGCCTTCGAACAGGTCCCGCAGAAACACCTTGACGGTGCGGGCGTTGCCGCTTTCCATTCGAGTCAGGATGAGATGATCGCCGGCGTCGTTCGTCAGCCCGCCGGCCAGTGCGACAAGGTTGGCGACGTTTTCCGCGCCGGCGGAATCCGACATCGCCTGGATGGCGTACCGTCCCGGCCGCGCGACGTTGCCCAGGATGGTCGCCGATTCGACTTCGGCGGCGCGGCTGCTTTCGACGAATACCGTGACCTGCGGGTCGCGAACGAGTTGCCGCCGCGACAGCTCTTCGGCAATGCGCTGTTCCGCTTCCCGCACCGGCAAGCCTGCAACGCTCACCGTTCCGAGCAATGGAAAAGCGATCGTCCCGTCCTCGGAAATGCGGGCTACGGTGTTGAGGTCTTCCTGGCCGTACACGGACACCCGGATGATGTCACCCGGCCCAAGGCTTACTTCCTGCGCAGCCGCCCAATGTGCCCCGGCCGCGATCAAGACCGCGAGCGCCAGCAGGCGGAACCAAATCGTATTGATGCTTTTGATTGTTTGTACGTCCGTCTTCATCTCCACTCCTGATTCGAGCCTCCTCCCGGCACGAGACCACGGGCAAGTCTTTGCCGCGGCCGCATTGGGCCCGCCATCGCGAGCCCGAGCTTATCACAAAAAATTATACTGGAATTCAAACACATACGTCTCGTACCGGAAGTCACGAAATTGTCGGTTCGACGAACGGTCGCCGACTTCGGCCGACACCTCGAAATGCAAGCGCCGGCGCGGTTCCCACCGGGTACCGATCCGGGCGGAAATCAACTCGTCCTCGCGCGGGCTGATGCCGGGAACCGGCAGCAGACTCGGCTCGAGCTCGAAATCGCGCCGCTCGTGTTCACCCCTTATGTAATAACTCAAACGGCGGCTGACCGACCAGTGCATCGCCAGGAGCTGGCGGTCGATGATCGCGAAGTTCGACAGCTGGTCACCGAGGCTCGATATCTCCCGCACCGCGCCCGCATTCAGGAGGACCTTTTCGCTCAGGTTCCAGGTCAGGGTCACGTGACCCGTTGGCCCGTCGAACGCCACGAGATCAGGATCCTCCGGATTCCGCTCCAGGTATTTCAGGGCCCCGTCCAGTGCCAATGCCGATGAGAATTCCCAGGCCAGTTCGGGGCCGACCGCGAACTCCGTAAAGCCGAGATTGTTGACTCCGCTGCCTTCACGTTCCTGGCCCTCGGCGACCAACCGCAACTCGTTGCCCCTGCGACTTTCGTACACCACGCGAACGAACGCGTCCTGCCTGTCCGCGTCACGAACCACACCGGCGTCAAAACTCGTCTGGGTAACGCCGCCGCCAGCGCCGATCGTCCACTGGGTGGACAAGCGACGATTGATCGTGCCTGACAGGCGATTGCGGGTACGGAACTTTATTATCGGCAGATCCTGGTTCGCGAAATCGACCCTGTCGACCAGGTTCGTGAAAGTCAGGTCGCCGTAGGTTGCATCTCCGAGCATCCATTCGAGGCTCGCCAGCAGGTTGCCGCCGGTGTAGTCGGCATTACTGTAAACATCCTGGACGTTGTGGTTGATCTCGCCCATGACGATCAGCTTTTGCCGCCCCCCCAGTCGCCATTGCCCGTCGATGCCCGCGTACGCGGTGAATGTGGTATCGCCGAGTCCACGCGGATCGACACTGCCGGTACCTTCCAGGGAATTGTCGATGCGAAAAAAATTCGTGTCGTACAAAAGGCGCGCGCCGGCATAGGCCGAAACGCCGTCATCCGCGGTCTGTTGCGCCGACGCCGGCGCCGCAATGCTGAAAGCGAGTCCCAGCAAAGCGGCCAATGCGCTGCCTCTCCCGGCTTGCTGCCGGTGGATTCGGAAATGGCCGGATGATTGCGCTGCGGACTCCGGTGCAGAACTGTCGCCTATCAAGGTGTGATTTCCTGCTTTCAGCGCGCCACTTTCAGGGAACCAACAGACGGACGTCGTCAAAACGCAACGAGTCGTCTGCAGGCCTCGTATCGAAACGGAACGGACCGGTTTCGGCAAGCCTGCCGACCGACACGACCCTTCCGTTCCTACTGTATTCGATCCGGCCGTCTTTTACGGCAATCGATACGACATCGCCAGCGGTCAGCGTGCCGCCGTCGGCGACGCGACTGCCGTCCTGGCGTACGTACAACCGTCCGGCTGAATACTCGAGCCCGGATGCCGGCTCGTCGCGCAACACGCCTGCCGTCCAATCGATTCCGGCGCCGGATGGCGAGACCGTCCACGTGATCGAAAACTCAACTGCACCCTGAGGAATGACGGCCTGGTGCGCCGGCGTGGCTTCGCTCGGGCGCCAGACCTGCTCTTCGCGAAGATTGAGCGCCCCTCTCTGCTCGCGCAAACGAAAGTCCGCTGCGTCGCCCACCGGTCTCGGGCGACCCGTTCCTGCACCGGAACTGCCGGCGCCCGGAACCGGCTGCATGTGCACCGTGTCGCCGGGCGTGCCGTCGGGGTGGAGCCAGTGTATGAGAACGAAGTCGGTCGCAAAGCGCACCTGGTCGAAAACCACCGGGGTAATACCGAGTGAAATCCCGCCCGTGTCACCGGAATCGTTCGAAACCGGCACTCGGCGCGGCAGCACGCTCAAGGACGCCGCGAGGCTGTCGCCCGCGGTAGTCGGGTCCGGCGGTATACCGGACGCTGCCGACACCGCGAACGTAAGCTTCTTGCCGTCCTGCCCGATATCGACGGTCGCAGACAATGACAGCGTCGCAGTGGCGCCCGCGTCCAGATGTCCGATGTCCCAGGCGCCGGTCGCCGGATCGTAGCTGCCGGTCGTGGCCGTGTGTGTTGCATACCTCAGGCCCGCCGGCAACGCTGCCTGCAGCGCAATGTCATCCGCCGCCGAACTGCCTTCATTGAGCACCAGGACCTCGAAATCGACCGCCTCGCCGACGCGTGGCTTCGGACTTCCGCCCACCTGCTCGACCGTCGTAATCAGGTTCGCCCCGGCGGGAAAGCACGTGCCGAGCGTCGTGAGGTCGAAGGGCGTGGAAACCGGGTTACGTTGCGCGCCCATGAAGACCGGCGTCGATGGCGAGTCGAGGCTGAAGCAGGCATTTGCGTCGGCGGCAAGCGCGAACGAGAAGGCGTCGTAGCCCGAGTTCCCGACGAGCAGGCTGAACTCGATCGTTGCCGGATCCGTAGTGGAGTCTAGAACATCATCGGCTTCGATACTGTCGGGGGTAACGGCAGGAAACGGCGCGTTCGATTGCACGCGCCCGGCATACGTCTCGCTGACACCGCCTGCAGACGCCGTGACCGTCCACGTGCCGCTTGTGCAATCCTCCCAGATGAACAGCCCGCGGTCGACAGCCGTGTCGATCGTCGGTGATCCGCAGGACCCCGGATCGTCATCGAATATCGTGCCGGTAGCGGACGTCTGCTGCAGCGTGGCGTTCACAGGATTGGAGAACAACACCCGGAACGTCTCGGAAACCTCGACCTCGGTGTCGTCGACGATCGGGACCTCCACGGTCGCCGTCGTCTGAAATGGCTCGAATTCCACCGTACCGGATGTCGCCACATAGTCGTCCGGGCTTGTTGCAGTTCCGTCCGTCGACGTGTAGTCGACCGATACCACGTATGGCACCGAAAGATCCATCGTCAGCTCGAAAACGAGCACTCCGGTCGCCTCATTTTCAATCGCCGACCCGCTTGCAATCGAAACACGCGGCGTCACGACGGTGCAGGACAGCAGCGTGCGGAGATTTACCGGCAGGTTTACGCGAATCCGGTCTGGCCCGATGAGCGCGCTGGGCCGGTTTGCGTCGATACCGGCACAGACCGAAGTACCGTCATCCGTTCCGAGAATGAAACCGTCAACGTTCGCTCCGCCAACAGTCAGGCGATAATCCAGCTCTGTTCCCGCGCTGTCGAGCGTCAACAAATCGTCCGCCTCGAGCAGGACCCGGGTCACGCTGGCGATGGGGGTGTTGGTCCGCACCTTGCCGATTTCCTGCGACGGCGACTGTCCGCCTCCGCTGACCCGGAAGTGCCAGGGCGCCCCACACGCGTTCTGCCAGATGAACAGCTCGTCGTCCGTCGATGCATTGATCGAAGGGGCGCCAACCGTGTGTTCACAGACTGAAGGCGGCACGGTCGGCGGAATGGTCACGGGCTGAGGTACGCTGTTGCCCTCGATAAGCTTGTACACGCTGTTCGCGCCAACAGCGGCATAGTTGTCAACGCTGCCACTCGGCCACCGGACTTCGATGTTCGCCGCCGAATTTCCGGCCAGTCCGAAATGCAGTCGCCGGTCGTTCTGTGCCCAGCGCTTGTATCCGTTGTTTTGTTCGCGACGCTGTGAAATGCCGCCTGACACAACCGTGACGACCGCGCCGATGGCATCACGATTCGAGACGGTGCCCTCGAGGTCGAGCTCGATCCAGTTGTTGCCATTCCCGAGATTCCGGAACAGCTTGTCCGGACCGCCCGCCACATAGCTTCCCTCCGGGAACAATTTCAGGCCGTTCGTTACATACAGGTCGACGAACCCGTCAACGTCGTAGTCCGTCGTGACGACATTTTCAGACAGGCCGACGCCGAAGCCGACCGGCCCGGTAGCACCCCACTCGCCGGTCGCCAGCGTGAAGTGCCCGGTTCCGTCATTGAGGTACAGCCGGTTCGCGAGGTTCGCAACGCCGTCGCGGCATGCCATGAATACGTCAAGGTCCATGTCGTTATCGAAATCAGCCGCCACCGTACTGACACATTTTACCGGCGTTTGCAGGCCGGTGCCGGCGATGTCGTGCACGTAGCGGCCGACCGACGGCCGATAGTTCAGGAGTAACGGTTCGCGCGGCGTGTCCAGCGCGAGGAGACCCTGCAAGACCATGTTGCTGACCGGCAGCGTACTGTCGATATACGTGTAGGTGTAGCTGTTGCGGTTCCTGTCGCCGGACGCGTGAATCATCGTCCAGGTCTGTGTCGCCGGGTTGTAACCTATGAAAATTCCATCGTCGACACCGGGGTCGAACGGTGGCATGCCGTGAACCTCCGGATCCGACGGCGACAACGACAGGCGCAGCGGCTCGCCGTCGTCAGCCGCCTGGCCGGGATTGTCCGCTGCCCCGACATGCACGTTCGCGGCGTTACGCGCGTTCCAGTGAATCTCGAAACTGACGTCACCAGTCGTATTGAACGTCAGCGTGGAAAACCTTCCATTCTGGTCGATCAGGTGCGCCTCGATCGAATCCGCATCCGTCTGGGCTGCGCCATTGATGCGAATACGGCCACGCAAGCCGAAGTATTCCTGCACGAGATCTCCGTCCAGGTCGGCGGCGAACGCATCGATGACGTTCGCATGGGACTCTGACTCGGACGAGATATCGACAAACGGATAAGGTCCGCTGACGTCGTAGATTTTTTCCGGGAACGCACCCTGGTTGGCACACACGAGATCCAGTACGTTGTCGAAGTTCATGTCGGAGAGTATGGCGAAGTCGTTGTTGTCGCACTCGTGCTCCACCAGGAAGTTGACTCGTTCGAAATCGGTATCCGTCTGTTCGAACATTTGAATCACGTTTCCCTGGACCGCCATGCCGAAATCGAGGCGCCCGTCGTGCGTGAAATCGAACCAGATAGGCAGTCGCCCGCCCCACTCCAGACGGTCGAACGTGTATTGCGAGACCTTGTCACTCAGGAATTCGCCATTGTTCACCAGGAACTGGGTGAAGTTCTTGGCACCCGCCGATATCATCAGGTCGAAGTCGCCGTCGTTGTCGAAGTCGGCAAACGTGCCGCCATGCTGGTCGGAACGCGGCGTCGTTTGCCAGGCATCAACCTCGAATTCCCTGTCCTGGAACGTGCCGTTGCCCAGGTTGATGAGCAGCGCTGGCGGGGCGCGATGATTGTTGACGAAAATATCAGGCAGCGGGTCATTATTGGCGTACCCGACGGATGCGCCGTACGATTCGCCGGTGTAGTCGACACCGGCCGCTACGCTCACATCTTCGAACTGCACCTGCGCCGACGCCTGGGCCGCCAGGCCGAGCAACACGATCCCGGCGGCAAGGAATTGCCGGGGCCGCCGGCACTCACGCGGGCGGGTTGCTGTTTCGAACATGTCGGTGCCGATCGTGACTTGCATTCTGGTATCCGTTCTTGGCCAACCGCTTTTTCCTGCGAAGGGAGGCTCGCCGGCCACTTCATCGAAACCCGGCCGCCAGCGCTTCACTGCCGGTTTGGCTCGGCGCAAACGGCAGCTCGGCGTGACAGGCGACTCCCGACCGCTTTACCTTCCTTGCGACAGCGTTCGCGCGGTGGAGCAGACGGCGCGTGAGGGCTAACCTGTTGCGCGGCCGAAACGCCCGAAAAGGACCGCAGTGCAGCCTGCGCGACACACTGCCGGTTTTCTGGTTGGAAGAACTATCGCACAATCAGCAGTAGTTTCAACGCTTGACATTGCTTCGTCAGTTGTAACCGCCAACACGGTCACGGCGCACAGTGTGTGGCCAGTCACAGACCCGGGTTGCGCACGGCTATATTGTAAACTGTTGCAAAAAAACCTCAGCTGAAAGCGGCCTTAACCTGCGTCGCCGCGGCTCGCTGCAGACGCCTCGCCAGGCCTGAGTCGCTTATATGGGGCTGCCTGCCGGAAGGCCGACCCCAGGTGGCGCCACGCAACGCCCGCGACGTGGCGCCGGAGGGGCAGCGCGATGGCCGCCGTCCTGCGGAGCGGGCGGGTCCGCGCGCAATTCGATGCGACATAATCCACGCGGAAGGTTTGCAATGCGGCACATCACAGGTAACACTTTGCCGGCAAACTTTGCCTGGGCGCACGGCTCGCCCGCCCCCGCCCCGACTGCCATCCGGAACCTGACACGTGTTGTTCAAATCCCGTTACCAAACTCAACTGGAGGCCATGGCGCTTACCACGGTAGGCCTCCTCCTCGCCGTCGGCGGCGGTCTGCTCATCGGCGCCGGCAGCATCAGCCTGACGTTCGTTGGCCTGATCGCCCTTGCAGGCCTTGTTGCACTGCTCCGGCCCGTGGCATCCCTGTACCTGCTGATTGCCGCCGGGCTGGTGGCAGTCGGAATCGCCAGGCTCTACTTTCCCGGGTTCGAGAAGCTGCAGTGGGGGGTCGCCGGTCTCGGTACGCTGCTCGGCGGCTTCGGCTTGCTCAGCTATCTCTTAAAGCCGACACGGACGGTGGCGATTCCGCCCAACAGCGGGATCCTAATCGTCTTCCTGTTCCTGATCTGCGCGTCGGCAGTTGTCAATATGCAGTCGCCGAGCCAGTTCCTGTACGGGTTCAAAGGCTATGTCCAGATCGTCGGCTTGTTTTTTGCCATAACGCTCCTTTCCATACCGAACAAGTCGCTGAACAACCTGCCGAAATTGCTCGTGCTTGTCGCGCTCATCCAGTTGCCGTTCGTCATTCAGCAATGGCTGGTGCTCGTGCCGCAGAGAGTTCGGCTGGGAAGCGGCGTGGTCGCAGAGGACGTCGTCGCCGGTACCATGGGTGCATCCGCAACGGGCGGCGGATCGAATGCCATCCTGTCCATACTGTTGATCACGGCAATCTCCATCGTTGCGGCGGGTTACAAGCGGGGCCTGTTGCGGCCTGTAAAAGCGGCATTCGTAGTCATTACCTGCACCATACCGCTGTTGCTGAACTCGAACCGCATCGCTTCCCTGTACTTGCTGATCGTCTTCCTGATCATTTTCGGCCCCGCGATGTTCCGGCGCATGTCCCGCTTTTTTGCGGGCGCCCTGCTCACGGTGTTCCTGGTCGCCGCGTCGATCTGGGTCACGCTGAATCTCGGCTCCCGCGCCGACGAGTACGCCGGCTGGCAGGACCTGGTCAAAATCACCATCGAGCGGAATATGGCGCCCGAAATCGGCTACGGGACGTTCGAGCTCAACCGGCTCGGCAGCCTGACGTTCTGGTGGACAGAACAGTTCGAGCGTCCGAATCTCAGAAAAACGATATTCGGCCATGGACCTGGCGCTGCGCGTGAAGCCCAGGACAGTGTGCTGCCGGTCAAAACCATGGCCCAGACCCGCTATCCGGGTGTTGGCATCGGCCTGACCGGCATCTCTACGCTCCTCTGGGAGCTCGGCATCGTCGGATTGCTCGTGGTGGTTGCGCTGCACATAAACGCGTACCGATCGGCGCATTACCTCGTCACGCACTCGCGAACCAACCCGTACCGCCAGTATGTGGCCGAAGGTCTGCAGGCGGCGGTCATCGTTTTTTCGCTGTCGCTGTTTCACAAGAACTTCTTCGTCTTTCACATCGCGTACCAGACGCTGTTCTTCACTGTGCTCGGCACATTGTCCGTGTGGCATTTCAGCCAGGCCCGCTCCGACAATGCTTTTCGCGCTGATACGGGACAGCCCGGCCTTGCCTGAGCGCCTGTTGATCCTGGCCGCCATTTCGCTTGCAGCGACGGCCTGCGATGCGGTGGCCGAGTGCACGGACAGCGGCGACTGCCCGAAGCGTACCGTGGAAATCGTGGTCCACGACGATCGCGTGCTCCGGCAGGAGGATCTCGGGAAATTCTTCAGCTTCAACATGAACCATCACCGGTTCGAGCAGGACCTGTTGCGGCCGGACGGGACGGTCAGCAATGCACCGATAGAAAGACTGCGGGACCTGCCGGACGTGTTCTACCGTTATCCCGGCGGCCTGGTATCCAACAGTTTTGACTGGGAGGCTGCCGTCGGGCCCGTCGAGGAGCGCCGGCCGCAAGCCAGCGTAGGCCATGCAGCCGCATCGCCGGTGCGCTTCGGCGTCGACGAATATTTCGGCTTCCTGGAGCAAACCGGCGGAAACGCCTGGTATGTATTGAACATTCTCGGTTGGAGCGCAGCCGAGCCCAATGTCGAGTTGCCGCTCGAGCAGGTGACGGCCGCGAACCGGCGTCTGGCGCGACACATCAGTGCTCGCTATGACGCGCCATTGTACCTTCAGCTGGGCAACGAGCTGGATCGTGCCGCATACCAGTGGCCCGTCGAAAAGTACGTGCAGCGGTCGCGAGCGACAATCGATGCCATGCGGGAGGAGTTGCCGGATGCAAGGTTCGTCGCATTCCTGCGGGATTTCGACTGGACCTACAAAGGCAAACAGGATCCGCGTGCGGGCACGAAGAGCCGCTACCAGGATTTCATTCCCGCCGTTCTCGCCGGCTTGCCGGACGTCAACGACTTCTCGCTGCACTTCTACTACGACGATCCGGGGCTCGACAAGCGAACGAAGCGCATCGGCTGGCGGCTGAAGCAGATCGAATCCGCGATCGGTGTAGCGAAAGCGGCGCGAGACGGCGATCCGCCGGATGTGTGGATCACCGAGCACGCACGCGGCGTCAATCTCGAGACGGGCAAGGGCATGCAGCGCGCGGCGCTGACGAGCAATCTCTCCGCGACCATCAGCACGGCCGATTTCCTGATCGGCCTGTCGCAGATCCCCGAAGTCAAGGGCGCGTTCTGGCACGGCCTGAATGCGGGGCCATGGCAATTATTCGACGCGACCATCGAGCATCGCGACCTGCGGCCGCGGCCCGTCTATTGGGGCTATCGGGTCCTGCATTCGGTATTGCTCGAACAGACGCTCGAGACGGAAACCGGTCCCCAGGGCGGCGCGCAGTACCGGGACGGTTACGACATTCGGGCCACGGCGTTCAAGAGCCGCGACGACGCAACGTTCGGCCTCTGGGTCGCCAATCGCCGCAATGAAGCCGTTGCCCTTGCGGTGCGCTACGCGCCGTTTGCAGACGACGATGTCGTGGTGCGACGTTTCGAACTCAGCGGCGCCGATGGCGCCGACGCGGACAGCCCGGAACTCGACCTGCATGTCGAGCTCGAGCCGAAAGCAGCGGCAATGAGTTTTGGCGCGAACGGCGTCATCACACTGATCGTGAGCCCGCTGTCCGTTACGGCCTTCGACGTTCGCCGTTGAAGGAGAACGAAGCTGGCTCATCGAGCCAGTGCGCGAGGTCTCGTCCAAAGCGCGTCTCGAGTTGCCGAATCTGCGGTTCGTAGTACGCGCTCAACGCATTCCGCACTGCCACGGGCATCGCGCTCGCCGGCGCCGAGTTGACCCGCCCGGTGCCCCCTCCCGCTGCCATTTCGGCGGCAAGCGACAGACCCAGGAAGTCGCACACCTGGCGCATCACGTTATCCGGATCCGCTTCCACATCATCGTGAAAGAGGTAAAGAAGCTGTTCTGCCGCGAATTCGGCTTCCCAGTTCGCGATGGCGCGAGGGTAGTCTCCGCGAAGAAGCACGTCCGGGTGCATGACCTGCTCGAGAAGCCATTCGAGCGGCATCGAGTCCAGGTAGTCGCTGCCCTTCTGGAACCAGACCGACTTTCGTAGCCCTGACCACGCCCTTTCCACCGGGTTGCGAAGGATATAGATGATCCTGAGCGCCGGGATCTGATTGCGTATCTGTCGGATGCGCTGTACCGACAGCGTCGAGTAGAGCGGCGTTATATCACCGGCCAGTCGCTCGCCGGCGTCTCGAAATTGATGCCAGTACCAGCGAAGGTGCGCGGGCCGTTCGATATCGAAATGGAAATCCTCGCGCCAGCGCAGATCACCCCGGTTCGGCAGCCCATCGTCGCGCGGTTCGTCGTAAAAATGAATCTCCTTGCGCTTGGGAAGGAAGACCTGCGGATGCCACGAAAGTGTTTTGTGTAGCCACGTAGTTGCGGCCCGCGGTGCGCCGATACACATGAAGTCGGGGAAGCGCTCGGGGATCCAGGTGGCCACGCGCGCGAAGGCAAGATCGAACTGGCGCAGGATCCGCCGTTTGCCGTAGCGCGCAGATTGTCTCGGGTTCATCGCGAAGTACTATACCGGATGCGCGCGCCGGCGACCCGCGGCCAAAATAAAGGCCCGGACGCGGTCCGGGCCTTCCTGCGTGCGCAACGGGTGAGCGGCGTGCGCTCGCCGAACGCGACGACAGCGACTAGTGGAAGCCCGCGTCGACACCTGCCCGCTGGTCGTCCTGACCCAGGTTGATGCATTGGGACCAACCGCTGCCGGTTGCGTCGCTGTCATTCCCTTCTTTCCCGACGCCTTCGGGCGAGCGTGTCATGCCGGTCGGCGTGATGAAGTGCACGATGTGGGGTCGACCGGATGATGCGTTTTGAAGAAATGGCCAGACGGAGATTCCCGACCGACCCACCGCCGCTGCCCGACGAACGGCGGCCGGACGAATCAACGCCCGAGCCGCCGCCGTCGGAGCCGCTGTCACGGTACTGAAATTCCCGGAATCGCCGCTACTGCTAGCGGCGGACGAGAACCAGGCCGTCAAAGGCCGGAAGGGTAACGCTCGTGACGTTCTGGCCATTGTTGATAGCGGGGTCCTGCGAGCCGCTGATCCGGCGGAAATTCGAACCCACGGATATCGTCTTTGACGAACCGCTGGCATTCGCGAGCACCATGCCCCGCTCGAACTCGCGGGCGAAGACATTCGTGTCGCCTCTGAAGACATACACCGAATCGACCCAGACCTGCGTCGCCTCCTGACCGACGTTGATGTTGAGCCGCGTACTGCCGCCCTTCGTCGGTTTCATGTTGAGGACATAACGGCGCCACTTTGTACCTACCGGTACACGGGCTATTGCATTGCCGAGCGAGATACGCACGTCCCGCGGCGCCGAGGAGCGCATGGCCAGCGAGACGGTGTAGTTCTGGCCACTGGTCACGGACACCGTCTGGCTCTTCGCGGCGGCGCCGCCGAGATCGGATTTGTAATTGATCATCGGCGAGATGCTCAGTGCACCGGAGCCCTCGAAGGCACCGCTCGACGCCCGCGAGACGTTGACGTTGGTCTCGACCCAGCCGTTGACGTTGCCGTCGAAGCTGCCGTTTCCGACCATGTTCTTGTCGGGTGCAAAGGTCGTGTCGCTATAGATGCGTCTGAACGGGCCGAGCGGCTTGCCGAGCCAGCCCGTATGCTGCTGCACCTGCGCGGCGTTCGACTTGCTGATGGCCCGGCCATAGGTGGACGATCCCTTTCTCACGTCAACGGCATACTCGTCGAACCAGGCATCGGGTGCGACGTTATAATGGAAACCGAAATAGCCATCGTCCATCAAGGTCAGGCCGAGCGCGAGCCGGAAGGGTGCATTCGTCGACGCGGTCGTGCCGTTCTTGTACGCTTTCGTTGGCGTCTTGCTCAGGTTGTGCACGAGTGCGGGGCCCTGGCTGCGTTCCGCCATGTTGAACAGATAGGTGGCGAAGAGTTCGTCCAGCTTGCTGTATTTCGGGTTTGCCTTGAAGTCACCGTTGCCGTAGTCGAGCCAGTTTTCCATCTGCGTGCCATAGGCCGAGTCGTAGCCGCGGCCGTCATGCACGCCCGTAAGAACATACTTGCCTGGCAGGCGGTTCGTTACGCGCTGGTAAAACGCGTCGAGGCCGTCACCGAGCCAGTTTGCACCACCGGGCGCGCGACCGTTGTCGACGACGAGATCGTTGTTCACGTCGGACTTGGTGTTGGCCAGCTCATAATAGAAATCTGCATCGAACAGGAGGCCCGCGACCTTCGCCGCCGTGAGCTTGCCCGAGTCGAAGCGCATCAGGTTCTTGCCGAGCCAGTCTGCATAGAATTCGCCAAAGGTCCTGCCGTTCGCGTCCCGCGGCGACTGGCTGCTCAGGTTGAACGCCCACAGTTCCTTGTTGCTGCCCTGGCCCAGCACGTGCTCGGCTACTATCGCGCCGGTCGGGTGGGCCTTGGCCGTGGACTTGAAGTTGCGTGAGACGCTGATCGTGTTGGTCGATTTGTTGACGCCCGTAATGCGCGCATGTTCGGCATTCTTGAAAGAACCCGCCGGCGAATCATAGATGACGACATAGGAGCCGCTCGAAAAGCTCCCGGCGCTGGTCACGGGAATCGTCGAGACCCCCGCAGTGATCGACTGCCGCGTCCGGGTGCCCGCCTTGTACAGCCAGTGGCCGGCATAAATGCCGCAGCCGGCGCTGCTCGGGCCGCCCTGGCTGGCGCCGGTCGTCGTCTCAAAGGCGACGCCGCCGGAAATCGAGCACTTGGAGTAGTCGTACGACTGATAGGCGCGGCCGGAAATGTGCCGCAGCGCTTTGGTGCCCGGCGACTGGTTCTGGATCTTCTCGATCTTCGGAAAATGCTGGCCGTGCGCATCGATGAAATCGTACTTCCCGTAATCCTCGACCGATATGCTGTTGTGAAGTTCGTGAACCAGCACGCGCGGAAAGCCGTGATTGAGATTCTCCACGCTGTAATCCGTGGACGGCGCGCGACGATTGGCATCATCGAGATAAGCCCGCTCGGCGATGGCGGGCGACGACAGCAGAGCCGCGAGCAGTATGCCGCCGGCGACAGGTAGTTTGTGGATTTTCTGTAACACTAAAACTTCTCCTTAATTCATCACGCAGGTCAGCCGTGACTCTCGTGACACGTCGGCCGGCTTACGCCCGGGCGGTAACGCGACCGCAACTGGCGAAAGTCGGTGCCCAAGCGAAGTGCCCTTCGAACCGGTCGACCGAATTAGTTAGTTCCTGAAGACAGGACAGGAATCCGGAATCGCCTGCGCCCCGTCGCAACGCTTCATTCCGGTTCATCCTGCAGTCCCCAACGTTCCGGCAACCCCATTGCCGGCAAAAAGTCAAATCACCCTTGAGGTGCGAGGCATAATGAACAAACCTAATCCGCTTGTCACCTGTCTCAATATTGCGACAGGAAAAAGGCGGATTATCTTGAGAAAACAAGCAGTTTCGGATCCTCCCCGAAGGGCCGGCCGGAGCCCGGTTCGACCGTTTCCTGCGCTCACGCACGATTTTACCGTTGCGAAAATGGGACAAAAAAATGCGCAGAGCTGTCGTAATTTTTTACACAACAACAGCAACATACGTCCCCTAGTTGACAATTTGACTTAATGGACAAAATAATCCGAAGGACGCCATAATCCGTTTTTCCACGGCAATTCGAGCGGGCGAGGCGCTGCAACGGTGTGCGCATTTTTTTTCGGATTTGTGCGTGGCGTCACATGAGCTTCGCCCAGCATGCGCGAAATACGCGCAAATTACCCGCAGCGTCGCGAACGACTCGTCGCCTTTACATAAGGAGGTACACGGTCGTGTGTCGACGGGCACGGCAAATGCCCTGCGCGCCTGTGCCGCGCGTCAGTCATCCGCGGCGCCGCGAACCGCCGCCATGAATGAACTGAGACAGCGGGCACAGTCGGCCGCGAGACGCCGGCGACCATTGCCACCCGCAGATTCCGGGTACAATACGCCGAGGGTAAGCGCGGGCGGGCGCCTCGGCACTGCCGGCGCCTTGCCGGAAGCCGGACAAAAGAATGCCGCTGCCGGACAATCGGGCTTACAGGGAATAGTGAGGTCCACGTCAGGTCGAAACGTGGGCATGACACTGCAGCAAACGGAGCACTACCCGTGATGAAGACGACGAAGCACCTGGCCAGCTTGCTGGCGCCCGTACTCCTTTTGACCGCATGCGGCGGTGGCGGCGGCGGCGGTTCGGGTCCGGTACCACCACCTCCCGCCGTCCAGACGCCGCAGGACCCCCTGCCGATAACCGCCTCTAACGCGAACGGCGTCATCGCGCTCGACACGCGCTTTACCGAGGTGGTCGTGGACTTGAGTGCCCTGCTGCTCGAAAGCATCGTGGCGACGGCCGAATCCGGCCAGACGATGATCACCCATCCCTGCGACCGCGGCTCGGTGACCGTCACGCTCGACGACACCAATGGCAACGGCTTGCCGGGAACGAACGAAGGTGCGTCCGTGACCGCGACCGACTGTGAGGATTTCGATCTTCGCTACATCATGTCCGGTACGGCAGATGTCGATTTTCGGAGTTTCGTCCTCGACGCCAACACGGCAGCCAAGACGAAGATGCGTGCCACCATCACGTCGCCCATGCAATTTTCCGACGGCGGTACCGAGATTTCCTTCACGGGCGAAATGGAAATCGATGCCCTGTATGACACCGTGATTCAGTCCCTGCGCTTCTATCAGCGCTTTGGCGACGAAATTGCGCTTCGCACCGTGGACACTGTCGGTGACAACATCGATACGTACTCGGGCTATGAGGTAACTCGCGGCATCTCCGGTGTCGGCGAGCTCGCAAAAACCATTGCTCTGGAAGTCGAAAGCGAGACGCTGAACGGCACCGTGACCTGTTCGACCCCGACGCGCCTCACAGCGGTTCTGGGTGTTCACCCCGACAATCCGGAACTCCCCGACGCCGGCCAGCTCCGGTGTTCCGGCGCCAGCAACAGCGCGGCTCGTGCCGATTCGATGGGCGACGGCGTCGTCGACGTGGTCGTCGATCCGGAAGGCGACGGCAGCTATGTCGATGCCGGTATCATCGCCGGCGGCACGGGTGAATGGAGCGACTTTTTCGACCCATCCCTGTTCGCCCTGACGTTTTCGGTTCCAGGCACGATTCCGCCGCAAACGGTCGTGCCGATCGCCTCGACGTCTGCAGCGTACAGCGTGAATGACATCGCGAAGAGCCCGAGCAACAATAACCTGTACATCTCGGACGATGCCGGCATTCATATCCTCGACGCCGCCTCGCTTGCCCTGATCAATACCGTTACCGTTACCGACCGGCCCGGGCCGATCGCCGTAGCCGATGACGGCGCGCGGCTGTGGTTCGGCTTGCAGGACACGGCCGAGATCCAGAGCGTGACCCTCCCGAACCTGAACCTCGGTCCCCGGATCAGCCTGGGCGGCACCCGGCGCGCGCGCCAAATGCGGGTCGCACCGGGTGATGCAATGTCCGTCGTGGTTTCGATGACCAACAACACGGAAATGATCGCTTATTCGAACGGCGTTGCGTTGCCCGCGACGATCGACTCGCCGTCGGCGCCGGTGACCTTCGAATTTCTCGATGCGTCGCGGATCGTGGGGCTGAACCCAGCGGCCGCCGATCACCCGGCAGCCGCGGTGACCTATGGTGCCGGCGGCCTGACGCTCGACGTCACCCGCTCGCAGTTCGACATACAGGCGAATACTGCCGTTGCCCTTGCCGGCCTGATCGGCCTCGATGCCGTGAACCCGGCGCTCGTAACGAGCTCCGGCCGCATTTTCGACGCGATCGAGGGGACGATCTTCGGCCGCCTCAAGCTGAACCAGACCGAGCCCTCGGAAAACCGCGACGGCGTCGCGGTGAATGCGAACACCGGCCACATTTTCGTCTTCAACAGCTCGTCCGGGCTGCTTGAAAGCTATGAGGAAACACTGGAGTTGCGCGGTGCCTATCGCCTTCCTGTGACCGGCGGCTTCGTCCGCATGCTGGATGCCGGCGGCCGGATGATTCTTGCGACCAACGCCGAAATCCATGCCGTCGACAAGACGCTGTTGACGAACAACCGGAACAACAGCCCCTGCCAGCCGTTCGACCTGACGAACCAGATCATTTTCGGCTTTTTCATTCAGATCGATTGCGGCGTATTCGATGTCGTCTACAGCCAGTCGCAGGCGGTCCTGTATGCGCTCCTGCCCAGCTATTCCGGAATCAATGGCAATTCCATCGCCCGGATCGACGCAGCGACGGGCGAGATCCTGTCGCGCGTGTATGTCGGTTCGGAGCCGGAACGGATGGTCGTGACGCCTGACGAAACGCGCGCCTACATCACCCTCGGCGAATCCAACCGCATAGCCGTGGTCAGCCTGGCCGGCGGCACGGAGGTGCTCGAGGGCTACATCAATCTGGAACCCTACAACCTCAACGTTCCGCAATTCGCCGAAGCGCTCGCCGTCTCGCCGGCGGACAACGACGTGTTGCTCGTCGGTGCCGATGCACGGGTCTCGGTGTACGACGATGGCGTGCGGCTCCCGAATGTCGTCGCGGGCGCGGCGATCGGCAATCCGCGGGACCTGTTTTTCGTCGACGGCAACAATGCCATTGCTCAGGTCCCAACGGGCACGATCAGTCGCCTGTCCGTCAGCGCTAACGGCGTTACCCTCGGTACGCAGACCGCCGGGGCGGCTTCCGCAGGCAGCCTGAAGCTGCAGGAGGGCAAGATCTACGATCGGGACGGACGCGTCCTCAACGCATCCAACCTGAGCCTGATCGGCGCCTGCTCGATCGGGCCGGCGATGACGGGCTTGCTGGTGGAACCGAGCGAGGTTTCGGACTTGATTTATTATCTCGACCAGTCGGTCGACAGCGTCATGACCACCTGCAGGGAGAGCACGACCATCGACCCGATACGCACGGCGACGATCCCGGCGTTCGGTGACGTCGGGGGGATGCCGCAGGCCCTCGAGGAGATGGGCGACAACCGCCTCGCCCTCACAGCCGGCGATATCATCCTGTTGTTCGAGGCGGACGCGCTCTAGCCGTGTGACGGCGCCAACGGCACGGTCATCATGAAGCGGGTCCCCTTGCGGGGCTCGCTCTCGACCACGACGTCGCCATTGATCGCACGGATCGTCTCCCGTACCTGGTAGGCGCCGATGCCCATGCCCTCCACGCCCTTGGTACTGTCGAAGGGCCGGAACAGGCGGTTCCGGACGAACGACTCGTCCATGCCTGCGCCGGAATCCTCGATCGTTATCTGGGCCTGGCCGTCTTTCGCTTCGAGCACAATGCGGATCGACCCGTCCGGAGGCGTGGCGTCCTGTGCATTCCTGATGGCGTGACATAAGGCCATCAGCAAACGTTCCTTGTTGGCGAGTACCGTAACCGGCCCGCCGGGCAGGTCCACGGTCGGCACCGGCGATCGATCGTCGCACTCCGATTCCGCCTGCATGAGCAGACGGGTCAGGTCGACCCGATTCAGCCGCTCATCGACCGTTTGCTGCTGCAGTTGGCGCAGCACGCGCTTCATGCGCACGACGCAGCCTTTGATCGTATCGATCGCGTCATCGACGAATTCCGGATTGCGCTTGTGCCGCTCCGCATTGTCGACCACCAGCGACTGTTGCGCGATGGCATTCTTGAGATCGTGCATCACGTAGGCGGTGAAGCGGCTGTAGGCCTCGAACTGACGTGCCTCAGCCAGCTTTTCGCTCGAATCCTGCTGGACGAGATAGCTCGCTACCTGCGAACCCGCGGTCTTCAGGAGGTCGAGGTCCTCGAAGTTGAGATTCGTGGGTGCGCTGATTTCGCTTAAGTATACGAGACCTACGAGGCGCGCCTCGAGAAACAGCGGGATCAGCAGCCCGTTCCGTGGCAACGCCGCCACAGCCGGGGATGTACGAAGATGCTCGATGTCCGCCGCCTGATCGCTCGTATGCGCCAGGTCGAGGACCCAGCCCGTGTGCGACAGGAACACCAGCAAGGGATCGTCGCCGGATATCACGAACGCAGGCGCCGGTTCATTCCAGCCGGTCACGGGCTCGAACGCGCCGGTCCCGGGGTTCCCCGCCCAAAGCCGGCCTTTCTGTGCGCCAACCACCTGGGCGAGCGACTTGATGGCCCGCTTTCTCGGTGGCAGGGAATCCGCACTCGAGTTCAGCGTATCGTTGAGTCTCAGCCACTCCTGGCGGTAATCGTACTTGCGCTCGAAGAAATGCTTGTCGAGAGCCACCTTCGCCTTGGCCCGAAATTTTTCCGTCAGTGACAGCATCGTCATCCCGAGGAGCGCAACGCTGACGAACACCACCTGCAGCACGGCGCCCCATCGCTCATCCAGCGTCCGTAAGAACAGTGTGATGGCCGTGACCACGGCCAGATAGACGAGGCCCGCAACGAAGCTGGACGAAAAATAGAAGATGTGTCGCGACAGGAACAGTCCCTGCCCGAGCGTGGGCACCTTGCGCACCGCAATGCCGATGAGAACTGCGCAGATTGCTATGACGTAGCCCCGCGCTGTCCACAACAGCGAGACGTCAGCGCGAAACACCGCGTTCGCCGTGTACATCACGAGGTCGAAAAAGAAGATGCCGCCGAGGCCGACTACGAGATAGTTCAGCCCGTTCTTCTGGGTGCGTCGCGTATTCCTGTACACCTGCTCGAGTGCAACGATGCCGGCAAGCGAGGTCGCAAGGGAGCCCCAGGCGAGAACGTACGTCAGGAGGTACGGGTAGCTTCTCTCGAAGCCGAGCAGGGTGACCAGCACGCCCGCGAGGATCAGCGCCCCCGCCAGCAACACTGTACCGAGGCGCACGAGCTTCGTGCCTCGAGCAGCGATTGATCCGCGCATTTCCAGGGCAAGAAACGTGACCCAGGCGAAGTCGAACAGGACCTCTGCGAAGTACACGGGGATGCTCGCCTGCTTCGTGCCATGCGATGGGAACGCGCCGAGCAACAATGCCGACAGCAACGACGCTGACAGCACGGGCAGGATCGAACTGCCCCTGGCGCGCTGGCGCCAGAACGTGCTGATCAGGAAAAGCATCGCGGCAAACGCTGCCGCCGCCAGTGCGTAGCCTAGCGGGAACACGTAATCACTACCGGCAAATCGCGTCACGCGGCGCGCGCCTCATGCAGCCGCGGCGGCAGCAACCCGGTTTGCCGTCGTCTCAAGCGCACTCGTCGATGAGCGTGAGCAGCTCCCGCGTGCGGGCTTCGAGCAACGCCGGGTCGCCACGGGTCTCCACGTTGAGACGAATGACGGGCTCCGTGTTCGAGGCACGGATGTTGAAGCGCCAGTCGGAAAACTCGAAGCTGTAGCCATCGATATCGTCGACTTTTGCGGCACTGCCCGCGTAGCGCGAGTGCAGCATGGACAGCGTCGTATCCGCATCGGCTACCGTACGGTTGATCTCGCCGCTCGTCGGGTACTTTGCCTGCCTCTCGCTGACGAGCTGCGACAGGCTCTTGCCGGTTTCAGACACGAGTTGCGCAACCAGCAGCCATGGGATCATGCCACTGTCCGCGTAGGAGAAATCCCGGAAATAGTGATGGGCACTCATCTCGCCCCCGTAGAGCGCGTCGACCTCGCGCATCTTTTCCTTCATGAAGGAGTGGCCGGATTTGCTTTGCACCGCGATTCCTCCCGACGCCGCGACAATATCGAGTGTGTTCCACGTCAGGCGCGGATCGTGAACGATGTAGCTGCCGGGCTGTGTCCGGAGCAGGCTTTCGGCCAGGAGGCCGACGACATAGTAACCTTCGATAAAGCCGCCCTTGTCGTCGAACAAAAAACAGCGATCGAAATCACCGTCCCACGCGATGCCGAAATCGGCGCGGTGGTACTTCACCGCAGCGATCGTCGGGGCGCGATTCTCGCGCAGCAGGGGGTTCGGAATGCCGTTTGGAAACCTGCCGTCAGGCTCGTGGTTCATCTTGATGAAATCGAACGGCAGGTGCGGCTCCAGGCCGTCGACGGCGAGGCCGGCGCAGCCATTGCCTGCGTTGACGACGAGCTTCAGCGGTTTCAGTTTGGACAGCTCCACGTAAGCCAGCATGTGCTCGACGTAGGCGTCGAAGATCGACACCTCGGTGCGCGTGCCTTGCCGTGTGGCCGTCCGGCGCTCGTCGCTCTCGGCAAGGCCGCGTATGTCCACCAGCCCCGTATCGGCGCTGATCGGCCGCGCGGCCTCGCGCACCAGCTTGAGGCCGTTGTAGTCCGCCGGATTGTGGCTCGCGGTGATCATGATGCCGCCGTCCGCCTCGAGGTGCATGACGCCGAAGTACACCATCTCGGTTCCGCACAGGCCGATATCCAGCACCTCGACGCCCGCCGCGACGAGACCCTCGACGACGGCGTCGGTCAATGCTGCGCTGGATAAGCGCATGTCGCGCCCGACGACAATCGTCTTCGCCTCGAGGAACGCCGCCGTGGCATTCCCGATGCGCCGTGCAATGTCCTCGTTCAGCTGGTCCGGAATTCGGCCCCTGATGTCGTAGGCTTTGAAGCACTCGATAGTTATGCTCACGTCGTGGTGCCCTCCCGGCCGTAAATGTCCTCGAGGCGCTCGATATCGTCCTCGCCCAGGTAGTCGCCACACTGGACTTCGATGATGTGCACGGGTTCGTCGAACGGGTTCGCAATCCGATGTACGTCCCCTTTGGCGATGTGCGCGGCTTCGTTGACGCCGATATCGAACTCCTTGTCGTTTTGCGTGACCCGCGCCCTGCCCTTCACGACGATCCAGTGCTCCGCGCGATGCGCGTGCCGCTGGAGCGAAATCACGGCCCCCGGCCGCACAATCAGGCGTTTGACCTGGAAGCCTTCCTGGCACTCGAGCCGGTCGAAGCTGCCCCAGGGCCGGAACACCTGCCGGTGGAGTTCGGACTCCCCCCGTTTCAGGCTCTTCAGCCGTTCTACGATGGCTTTCACGTCCTGCGAGCGGGACTTGCGCGCAACGAGCGTGGAATCCTTGGTCTCGACGATGACGATATCGTCGAGCCCGACCGCGGCGACAAGACGGCTCTCTGCGGAAACGAAGGTGTCGCGGCAGTCCTCGAGCAGGACATCACCCGATACCGAGTTGTTGTCGTTGTCGCTGTCACTGGCGGCGTGCAGGGCTTCCCAGGAACCGACATCGCTCCACCCGGCATCCATCGGTACCATTACGGCCCGGTCGGTCTTTTCCATCACGGCATAGTCGATGGACTCGCTGCGGCAGGCTAGGAATGCGGCAGGCTCGGGGCGCGTGAAGTCCGCGTTGTCCACCCGGCCATCGACACTCGCCCTGCAGGCGGCGTGGATGTCCGGGGCGTGGTCGGCCAGCGTCTCGAGAAAACGTCCCGCGGTGAACAGGAAGATCCCGCTGTTCCAGAAGTACCGGCCGCTGGACACATACGTCTGGGCCGTCCGCTTGTCCGGCTTCTCGACGAACTCGATCACCGGCACCGGCGAGCGGCCGCGCGGATCGGCCTTGACGTAGCCGAAACCGGTCTCGGCACGGATCGGTACGATGCCGAAGGTGACCAGCCGGCCGTCCCGCGCTGCCGGGATGCCGCGGAGGATGGAGGCCTGGAATTCGCTCGGCTCCGAGATCCGGTGGTCCGCGGGCATGACGAGCAGCAATTGGCCCGGGTCCGCTTCGGCCGCTATAAAGGCCGCCAGCGCCACGGCCGGCGCGGTGTTGCGGCCTTCAGGCTCCAGCACGATCGTCGCCCTGCGGCCGATCTCGTGAAGCTGCTCCGCCACCAGGAACCGGTGCGCCTCGTTGCAGACCACGGTACACGCGAGCCCTGCGCCGGGCATGCCGTCCATGCGCATGGCCGTCGCCTGCAGCAGCGTCCGCTCGCCGCCGAGCGACAGGAGCTGCTTCGGGTACATCGAGCGCGAGGCTGGCCAAAGGCGCGTGCCGGCGCCGCCCGAAAGGATTACTGGCAGGACTTCATTCATCGAATACGTGGCCTCGTCCGATGGCATAGTAGCGTAAGCCGTTCAATTCCATAAGGTTCGGATCGTACAGGTTACGGCCGTCGACCACCGTGCGATCGCGGAGACCGTCCCTTAGCCTGCCGAAATCCGGACTGCGGAATTCCTGCCACTCCGTCACGATCGCCAGCGCATCCGCGCCCTCGATGGCTTCGTACGCCGTGTCGTGCAGGCTGAAGCCGTCCCTCCCGGGGTACAGGCGCCGTGCCTCGTCCATGGCTTCCGGATCGTAGGCCTGCACGCGGGTGCCGGCCTCGAGCAGCGACTCTAGCAACACTCGGCTGGGCGCCTCGCGCATGTCGTCCGTGCGCGGCTTGAAGGACAGCCCCCACAGGGCTACCGTCTTGCCCCGCAGCTCGCCGCCGTAGTGCATGTCGAGTTTCTCGAACAGGCGGTGCTTCTGGCGATTGTTGACCGCCTCGACCGCCTCGAGCAGTTGTGCGTCGTAACCCGACGACGCCGCGGAGCGCGCCAGTGCCCGGACGTCCTTCGGGAAGCAGGAGCCGCCATAGCCGGCGCCGGGGTAGATGAAGTGATAGCCGATGCGCGGATCGGAGCCGATGCCGACACGAACTTTCTCGATGTCCGCGCCGAGCCGCTCCGCGATATTGGCGAGTTCGTTCATGAAGCTGATCTTCGTGGCCAGCATGGCATTCGCCGCATACTTCGTCAGTTCCGCCGAGCGTACGTCCATGCTGATCACACGGTCGCGGTTGCGGTTGAACGGCTCGTACAGGGTCTTCAGGAGCTCTGTCGTCCGCGGATTGTCGGTGCCGATGATGATGCGGTCCGGCTTCATGAAGTCGGCGATGGCCGCGCCTTCCTTCAGGAACTCTGGGTTGGAGACGACATCGAATTCGATCGAGACACCGCGCTCGTCCTGCATCCGACGAATTTCAGCGGAGACTTTGTCAGCGGTACCTACAGGGACCGTCGACTTGTCGACGACGATCCGGTACTCCTCGATGTATTCGCCGATCGAGCGTGCGACCGCGAGCACATGCTTCAGGTCCGCCGAGCCATCCTCGTCAGGCGGCGTACCGACAGCGATGACCTGGAACAGGCCGTGCCGCACGGCCTTCTCGATATCTGTCGTGAATACCAGGCGTTCTGCCTCGACATTTCGCGCAACGTACTCGTCGAGCCCGGGTTCGTAGATCGGGACGTCACCCGCATTCAGCCGGTCAATCTTTGCGCCATCGATGTCGCAGCAGACGACGTGATTGCCGGTCTCCGCCATACAGGCACCGGTGACGAGGCCCACGTAGCCGGA
Source organism: uncultured Pseudomonadota bacterium (assembly GCA_963713215.1). GTDB lineage: Bacteria > Pseudomonadota > Gammaproteobacteria > Steroidobacterales > Woeseiaceae > UBA1847. The sequence goes on from CAVQKY010000006.1 coordinate 162,399, forward strand.
ACCGAAGATTGTCAATCGCATTTCTATACCCAGCCTGGATCGGTGCTTGAAATTATGCCCATCTACCCGAAACTGTCAGTTTTTGTCCGGGGAACCGCGGCGGTCTCAGCTTGCAGGATGGCGCCACCCCAATCAACCAGCGGGCTGTTGGGGACCCAATTGGGGTCCAGCGCGCTCGATCCCGCAGGCCACGCTCGCCTCCGGCGCCGCGGCGTACGCAGCCGTGGGGAGGCGCCAAAACCGGGAATTGTGGTCAGCAGGACGGTAAATGCCCGCTCGTGACGGCCGTAACACTTTAAAAAATAGACACTTGAATTTATAAGTTCGGGCAGTATACTGCCCGAAAGTTTGGAGTCATCGTAAATGCATTTCCGTCTTCGCAGGAACATCGTCCAGCTGGTCCGTACCCTTTACGACCCGGCCACCAAGAAGCCGAAGGCCATGGTTGTTGGCCGCATGCCGCTCAGGGATCCGGAGGTGACGCCCGAGCTGAAGCGCAAGCTGACCGACGCCGAGATCGCAGAGGCAGAAGCATGGATCGACGTACACCACCGGATGAATTCACTCAAGGAAGAACTCGCCGCGCTGACGTTGCCGGAATCGATCGCGCTGGCAAGTCGGTGGTTCTCCCGTAACGCAGACAGCCCGACGGCGGCGGCGGTCATTCCGCAACTGCAGACGGCGCTTCAGTCCTTGCGCAAGACGCTTCGCAACAAGGGCCTGCTCGGCTGAAGACGCGCCACCTTCCTGAAATTGTATGCCCCGAATCACCCCACGCTCCCATATGCAGATCCAGCGCGACGTCATCTATGCGCTGCTCCTGCGCGAACTTTCATCACGCTTCGGCAAGAGCCGCGGCGGCTTTATTTGGGTGCTGGTCGAACCCATTGCGCATCTGGTCGTGCCCATCCTGATTTTCGGCTTCTTGCGAAACATGGGCATGCCGGGCATCGAGTACCCGGTGTTCCTGGTATACGGCTTCCTGCCCTTCTTGCTGTTCAAGGCTATCTGTTTGCAGATCGTCGACGGCGTGAATGCGGCACAGGGTCTACTGTCGTACCGCCAGGTTTTGCTCATGGATGTCTTCGTTGCCAAGGCGATGGCACATTGCGTCATCCAGGCAGTCGTTTTCGTCGTTGTACTTACGGGGCTCGGCATGCTGGGCTTCGATGTGTTGCCCGGACGTCCGATCGAGCTCGCAGGTATCCTGGCGCTTACCGCTGCGCTGGCATTCGGACTCGGCGTCGTATTCGCGGCCCTGACGAGTCTTGTGCCGGATACGCGACCGGTGATTAAAGTCATGTTCATGCCGCTGTATTTTGCTTCCGGCATCCTTTTTCCGGTGACTCGATTTCCGGACGAATGGGTGCGCTGGATGTCCGTGAACCCGGTGCTGCATGTCGTCGAACTTACACGCACGATGGCAGTCGATGGATATCAGCCGATGAAATACATGAGCCTCACCTATCCGTTGGCACTTGCGCTCGGCGCGACGCTGATCGGGCTCATGCTGTATCGGCTCCGTTATCTCACGAGAGTGACGCAGTGATCCGGCTCGACAACGTCACCAAGTCGTACATGACGCTGGGGGGACGCAAGTTCGTCTTCCGTAATCTGTCGCTCGATCTGCCGGAGGACCGCAACATCGGCCTGATCGGCCGCAACGGCGCCGGCAAATCGACGCTCATGCGCCTGTTGAGCGCCGTTGATCTGCCTGACTCCGGGAAAATCACTACCCAGGGACGTGTGTCGTGGCCGGTAGGCCTGAGGGGCGGCATGCAGAAAAATCTCACCGGCCGAGATAACGTGAAATTCGTTTGCCGGATGCTGGGTCTGCGCCGACAAAGGATGCAGGAAAAAATTCGCTACGTCGAAGAATTCGCGGAGATCGGCGACTACTTCGATCAGCCTGTCTCTACTTATTCATCGGGTATGCAGGCCCGCGTCGCGTTCGGCACCAGCATGGCTTTCGATTTCGACTACTACCTTATCGACGAGGTGATGGCTGTCGGCGATGCGACGTTTAAGCGCAAGAGCCGCAAAGTGTTTGACGAGCGGCTGCAGCACTCACGGGTGATACTTGTTTCGCACAATATGAAACTGATAAGAAGGATGTGTGACTTCATCGTCCACCTCGATCATGGCCGGGCAATTTGTTATCGGGACGTTCGCAAGGGAATCGCCGCGTACCAAAAGGCGGGCGGGGAACCTTGAAGCAGCTTTTCACATGGTTAAGCCCTTTCAAACTTCGTCTCGCCGTTATCGTCGTGCCGTGGTCGTTGGCGGCGCTCTACCTCGGCGTATTCGCCGCGGACCGATACGCCTCCGAATCTGTCATCGCCGTACGGCAGGAAGGGACCGGCCTCGCAGTACCGAGCGGCATCGAGGAACTATCGGCCATGTTCGGCACGAGCGCCGCTTCGCGCGAGGACCAGTTCATGTTGCAAGCTCACATCCTGTCCATCGATATGTTGCGCCTTGTCGACGAGAAGCTCGACCTGCGGCAGGCTTACAGCAGCCCGAAGATCGATTTCATCTTCCGTATGGCGCGCGATGCTCCGCTGGAAGACTTTCTGGACTATTACCGGAGCCGCATCGAGGTGCTCGTCGACGAGGCGTCAGGACTCCTGACGATTCGCACGCAGGGATTCACGCCCGAGATTGCGCAAGCCGTCAATCGCGAGGTCGTGGCCATCAGCGAGCGCTTCATCAACGAAAGCTCGCACCGCCTTGCACGCGACCAGATGGCATTCGCCCAATCTGAACTTGAAGGTGCGCGGGACCGGCTCGACGACGCCCGGGGCCGGCTGCTGGAGTTTCAGGAGCAGCACAGCATGCTCGACCCGTCTGCCCAGGCAGCGGCGAACACCGGCCTGACCGCGGAGCTGCAGGCGATCCTCGCGCGCTACGAAGCAGAGCTGAAGGGCATGCAGGCCTATCTCACCGATGACGCTCCGCAGGTCCACGCGCTGCAGGCGCAGGTGGCCGGCCTCCGGCAGCAGCTCCAGACCGAGGGTCTCAGGGGCGTAACCAACGAAGACGGCGTCAGCCTGAACGTATTGGCCGGAAGATATCTTGAACTCGCGGCGGAAATGGAGTTCATGTCCGACGCGTATCGCGGCGCGCTGATCGGACTCGAGACCGCCCGCATTGAATCGACGCGAAAACTGAAAAGCCTCGTGCTGGTGGAATCGCCGGCACTGCCCGAGTCGGCGGAGTACCCGCGGCGCGTATACACGCTAGTCGCCGTGTTCATGGCACTCCTGCTGATATATGGCATCGCGCGTCTGATCATGGCTACCATTGAGGATCATATGGAATGATGCAGCGTTCTCTTTTTTGCGTCGCTCGCCTGTTGCTCGCCGGCGCAGTCTGCCTGCTTGCGATGCAAGCAGGAATTGCGCAGGACTCGGAATCCGATCTGGCTTCAGTGCTCTCGCAACGCCAGCAGGCGCAGCAAGCCATGGAGTCGATGGAGGACAGACAGAGCCAGGACGTGCAATCTGTGCCGGGGCTCGGGAGCCCTGCGGAGTTGCGGACCGACCTGCCGCCAATGAGCGAGGGAACCGATGCGGCCGAGTTGCTTGGCACCGCGTACCAGGCCGGGCTCGAGGCAATGTTCGGCGCGCAGCTTTTCCAACCGGGCGTATCGCAAGTCTACGGCGTGGGCTTCAACGCCGATTACGTACTCGCTATCGGTGACCGGGTAACGATACGGATGTGGGGAGCCTTTGCCTACCAGGACATCCAGGTCGTCGATCCGCAGGGCAACCTCTTCCTGCCGAACGTGGGGCCGGTAAACGTCGCCGGCGTGCCCAACAGCGAATTGAACGAGGTGCTGCGGTCAGCGGTGCGCGAGGTGTACCGCAGTAACGTCGAAATTTACGCCTCGCTCGAAGCTTCGCAGCCGGTGCGCGTGTTCGTGACGGGTTTCGTACGTGCACCGGGCCAGTACCCGGGTGTGGCAGCGGACTCGATCCTGGGCTTTCTGTTGCGGGCCGGCGGCGTCGATCCCGCACGCGGCAGCTATATCGACGTTCGACTGGTGCGCGGCGGCGAGATTCGTGCCTCGTTCAATCTTTACGACTTTCTCATCGATGGGGAACTATCGCCGGTGCAAATACAGGACGGGGATACCATCGTCGTGGGCGGCCGGCACAACGCCGTAAGGGTGACGGGTGACGTCTTCAACAGGTTTGGCTTCGAGTTCGCCAGCGAGCAGATCCACGCGGAGAAAGTCCTGGCACTGGCCCGCCCGATGCCTGGAGCGACCCATGTCAGCGTTGTGCACCAGGTCGGCACGCGCCAGTTCAGCGAATATCACGCCATCAATGAGCTTGGTAGTGTTTACCTCCGTTCGGGCGACCAGATGTCGGTGGTTTCAGACCGTACGATCGCCACCATTCTTGTCCGTGTCGACGGAGCGGTCGACAGCACGCGCGTGCTTACGCTGCCGTACGGATCGACAATAGACGATGCGCTGGCACAGATCCGACCAAAACCGGAAGCTTCCAGGGATGCAGTGCAATTATTCCGTTTATCGGTCGCCGAGCGGCAGCGGGAGATGCTGGAGCTCTCCCTGCGCGTGCTCGAAGCGAATGCACTGACGTCCCGCTCGATGACGGCGGAAGAGGCGGCGCTGCGCGCTCGCGAAGCAGTGCAAATTACAAACTTCATTGACCGGGCGCGCCAGGTGCAACCACGCGGGCAGGTGGTGCTCGCAGGACGCGAGAGTGTACGCACTACATTGCTGGAGGATGGCGATGTACTAGTCATACCAGAGCGTAGCTCCATTGTGATGGTGCACGGCGAGGTCACACGGCCTAGCGCTATAACTTTTGACAGCAACTCGAGTGTTTCAGATTACGTGGAGCTCGCGGGCGGCACGACTCAGCGGCAAAGCGATGCTCGCATCCTGCTGCTGCGACAGGATGGCACGGTGATTGAGGGCGATCGTGCCAGGCCGGAGCCGGGAGATGAGATACTGGTGCTGCCCACGGTCGGGGCGCGCAAACTCGAGGTTGCGCGGGGAATCTCGGAGATACTGTTCCAGATTGCGATTGTAGCCAGCGTGGTGCTCGACCTTTGAACAACGCGCCGACACGGCCTAATTTCGGTATGACGCAAGAGCTTGAACCGGATATCAAAGGAAGCCTAACGTGAATGATCATCAGGCGACTGGCGCCGCCTTTTCAGTACCGACATTCAGTGAAGTTGAGCGCCTGCGCAGTCAACACCCCGGGAAATACTTCTGCCCGGTCTGCGGCTGCTTGAAGGACCAATTCAAGAAGGGCGGTGTAGGCAAAGGACGCGCCAACGCGAAGTGCCCGGCGTGCGGCTCTCTCGAGAGGCACCGAATGCTCGTGATGTACCTCGCCAACTGCGTGTGGCCGAACCTCCGTCCGGGCAAAAAGGATGTGTTGCATCTGGCACCGGAGAAATTCCTGGTCGAGCACCTCAAGCCCAGGCCCGATGTGAACTATATCTCGGGTGACTTGATGAGATCGGAATCAATGGCAAGGATCGACCTGACGGAGCTCCAGTTCTGGGATGCCCAGTTCGATTTGATCATTTGCTCTCACGTACTCGAGCATATACCAGACGACCTCAAGGCGATGACTGAAATGCATCGCGTGCTGAAGCCTGGCGGCTTTCTGCTGGTGATGGTTCCGATGTTCGGCGATACAACCTACGAGGACCCGTCAATAACGGACCCGAATGAGAGAATGCGTCTTTTCGGCCAATCCGATCATGTGCGTAAGTATGGACGGGATATAACGACCAGACTGAAGCAGGCCGGGTTCGAAACGCGACTGTGGCCGGGCACAGGGGATGTGGACGAGGAAACGCTCGAGATGATCGGCAGCAAGCGGCGCAAGTTGATTGAATGCCGCAAAGCCAGCTGACACGACGGGCAGACGGAATGTCGGACGTTCGTGATGCTTCATGAGCACCCAAAGTCAAGATAGCAAGGTAGCCGGCCGAACCGGACTCATCGTGCTCGGCATGCACCGTAGCGGTACCAGCGCGCTTGCAGGTGCCCTCGGCCTCTGTGGGGCCTGGCTCGGCGAGAATGAGGAACTAACGGACGCAAACGTCGAAAACCCGAAGGGATTCTGGGAGCGCCGCGACGTACGTGCCATATGCGACCGTCTCCTCCATGACTCAGGCGCAGATTGGTGGAAAGTGGCAGACTTCGACGAAAGCGCCATTCCCCAGTCCAGCATTTCCGAACAACGCCTTGCATTCCAACGGGTCGTGGCCGAACTCGAGACTCACGCTGTCTGGGCGATAAAGGAGCCTCGTCTTTGCCTCCTTTTCCGGATCTTGCGCCCCGTCCTCGTCGATCCCGTATGCATCCATGTATATCGGAATCCACTGGACGTTGCTCATTCTTTGAGAGCTCGCAATGGTTTTGGCATCGCTGAAGGACTCGCCCTATGGGAAGCCTACAACTCGCGTGCACTGGACGCCTCCACGGGGCTACGCAGGCTGAGCGTATCTTACGAAGCACTGGTCTCCCAGCCGGATAAAACACTCGGCACGCTTTTAAGTGGCCTCACCTCTCTGGGCATAGCTACTTTGGCAATGCCTACAACTGATCAGATCGCAGCGTTCATTACACCCGACCTCAGGCATCAGCAGCACACGATGCCCGACGCAATAGAATTTCTTCTGCCGTCCCAGCAGGCACTCTGGTCTCGACTACAGTCCGGGGAAGCTTTGCGTGCAGTCCCTCCGGGTAGCCCGTCGCGGGTCGTGCGCCAGTATCTGCACGATCTCGAATCGCGCAAAAGCTCGCTCGACCAGGTTAAAGCAAAAGCTCAGAGGGCCGGGTCGGCATTGCGACGTCAGAAGGAGCTGGCCCAGACGCTGGAGACCGAGCTCGACGCATACCGCGCCTCAGTGAAGCAGCTGACATCCGATGTCGATAAAGAGAGATCTCGAGCCGGCAGGCTCGGAGTCGAGCTCGAGGCGAGCGAGGCGAAACGTCACAAGATCGCTGCTACTTCAGCATACCGTCGCGCCGAGCTCGACAAACTTTCAGAACGTATCAGGGCTTCCGAGCAGAATAGGGCTGAACTTGAAGCACGTCTCTCTGCTGTTTACGCGTCACAGTCCTGGCGAGTCACTGCACCGCTTCGCGCATTATCTCGCGCAGTGAAGTGGGTCTTTCGGCGCGTGCGGAACGTTTGCCGGCTATTTTTTTGGCTCGTCACCGGGCAATTCGGGCGTTTGGCCGATGTGCTGTTGCCGCGCTGCGGACGCTATGTGCCGTTGCGTATCAGGGCTCTTGTTCCCCAAGCTGTGAGGCAAGCGGTAAAGGACCTGCTTGTCCAGGCGCCTTTGCCGCGGAGCCACAATACACGCCCATCGGGCGCAGCCATCGCCGCTCCTCAGATTGATGCGGACGAGATTCCGTGCGAAGATGGATGGAGTCACAGTTCGGACAGGAGCTGCGACTAATCGTGGACCAGAAAGCCGGGATCACGACTCGCCGATGTTCTCTGGAAAAATGACAATAAGCTGGCACAAATGGTGGGACGGTTGAAATCATTGCCAGACCGCCCTCTGGTCAGTGTCGTCATGCCTACCCACAACAGAAGCACAATAATCGGTGGCGCAATAGCCACGGTACTCGAGCAGGAGTATTCGAACTGGGAACTGCTCGTCTGCGACGATGACAGCATCGACGACACTGAAACAGTCGTTTCGGGTTTCTTTGACAGCCGAATCCGGTATTTCAAGTTACCGAAGCAGGGAGCGGCGGCGGCACGCAACTTTGGTTTGCAGCAAGCGCGCGGCAAAATCATTGCTTACCTTGACAGCGACAATTTCTGGCATCCGGCGTTCCTCAGTGCAATTGTACTGACCCTGCTGGAGAACCCCGGCCACTCCTCGGTGTACTCTGACTTTATTGACTTCCGCATTGACCAGCACGGAAGGCGGAAAAGCACTTCCTTTAAGCAGTCTGAGTTCGACCATGAGCGGCTGCTGAAGAGACCTTTTATAGACCTCAACTCATTTGCTCACCGCCGCGAATTATATGACTGCTTCGGCGGCTTCGATGAGCGACTTGCACGTCGTCAGGATTACGATCTGATTCTGAAGTACACCTGGCTGCGTGATCCGCTGCATGTCCAGTGCCTGACGACCCTGTATCAGCGTAACGACAGCCTGAAGCAAATTACGCGCGTGGAACGAGGCGACCGCTCCTCTATAGCCATTATCAACCGTACCGTCGAGGATTATTTCAGGAACGGTCTTCCAGCCGTCGGCCGCCCATCAGTCGAGAGGGTCACTATAATTTCCTGGGACTTATGCAGGAATCACTTTTCCAAGCCATTCGCCCTCGCCGAAGCGCTGTCCACCCGGTATGACGTACAGTTGATTTCGTTTCGTTTCTTCGAAGAGGAGATTTTTCCGCCGCTGAAAGGGGTGAGCCCCAGCTTTGAAACCCTTTATTTACCCGGAAGTGCATTCCCCGGTTTTTTTGGGTCCATGCAGCGCGCCCTGGCCGCCATACGCGGTGACGTGATTTACGTCGTGAAACCGCGTCTCCCGAGCTTGGGATTGGCATTGCTCGCCAATTACACGCGCGGGATTCCTTTGATATTGGAAATCAACGACCTCGAGACGGTAGTCACCGCGCCGAAGCAACGTGATAATCACCGGGAAGTACAGATCGACACAATGGACTTTCGTTCCGAGGAGCTGTTGAATCCCTACAGCGACATGTGGTCACAGCTGATGCATCCGTTGGCAAAGGAAATTCCGGTGCTAACGACGCACAACCGTGGCATCGACCGGGAATTCGACTTCCGATGCCTGTACATGCGCAATGTCAAGGACGAACATGTTTACGATCCCTCAACTCACGATCGCGACACAGTGCGTGCCGAACTTGGAATCGGAGCGGAAGATCGGGTCATCCTGTTCGGCGGGCTCATACGCAAGCACAAGGGGATATATGAGCTTGTAGAACTCGTCGAGCGTCTGGGAAACCCATGCTACAAACTGCTGTTCGTTGGCTCCCGGACCACGCCAGATCAGAAGAAGCTATTGGAAAAGTATGGTGATCGCATAAGCATCCTCCCGCCACAGGACCGTACCGCGATGGCCCGGATCAACTATGCCGCTGATCTGGTCGTTTTGTGGCTCGATCCGGACGTAGCGGCGAGTCACTACCAGATGCCGTACAAGGCAACAGACGCGTTCGCCATGGGCTCGACGGTCATCGCCAATGACATTTCCGATTTCGGAACGCTGGCAAGGCAGGGCTACCTTCGCATCGTACCGTTTGCCGACTGGGACGCGATGACCACGGTGATCAAAGGCATATTTGACAATCCAGCCGAGACTACCGCAATGCGCGAGGCAAGTCGGAGGCTGTTTCTCCGGCAGTTCTCTTATGCCGCCGCGCGTAGCAATTTCCAACTCGCTGCGGATCGCGCACTGGCCCGAAAACCGGGAAGACTACCCGTGGCCGAGACATTTGCAAAGCGCTTCAACGAGTTCTACCGGCGGGCCGCCGACACCGATGACGACTTCGTTCAAGTCGAAGAGGCAAACAGCAATTCCAGTCATCTCATCGACCGCAAGATTGACGGCTTTGGCGAATCTGACGAAGACGCATCAATAGTCCTTTTGGATGTCGACAATATCGATCAGCTGTTCCACGAAGACCCCACCGGCGTTGCGGTAATCATGCCGAGTATAAACCCGGACAGGGGGATTGAAGTCGCACGTATTTTGTTCAAGCGCTCAGGCATGAAGACGACCGTCTTCGTTGTGCAGGACACCTGCCGTCAGGGTTTCGCCAAGACTCTCAACGACACGGCTCAAAGACTCAATGTCGCATACCTTTGCTATGTTGCTGAGGATGCGTTCCCAGGGGTCGATTGGCTGCGTATCGCCTACGAAAAGCTCGAACGTACAGGCAAAGGGTTGCTTGCATTCAACGATGGCAAATGGAACGGTCGCATTGCCGGTTTTGGCATGGTCCGCACGCAGTGGGTGAAGCAGCTCTACGGTGGCCCGGTTTTCTTCCCCGGCTACCGCTCGCACAAAGCCGACAACGAGCTTACGCTGATCGCGCGTATCATGAACGAGTTCATCTATGAGCCGACGGCTACCCTGATCGAGCTTGACCCATCGAAGGCACTCGAAGACGCCGAGGACGGAAGTGAAGTAAAAAGAGATCGCAACCTGTTTTACGAGCGTTTGCACAGCGCATTTGACGCTCGCTTCCCTTGGCATGACGTCGCACCGTACAAAGATGAGTATCTCAATCGTCGAAAACTACGCGCTGAATGGGGAGAACAGTACGAGCCGACGGACGAGGCTATCGAACACTTGGACGTTAAGAACATACAAAAATTCTCCTGGCGTGATCCAGAGGGCATCGCAGTAGTACTGCCCTGTGTAAATCCCGAAAAAGGCGCTACGACGGCGCGACTCCTTGTCAAAAGAGCGGGTATGGCATCGCACGTCTGTGTGGTGGAAGACACTCAGCGCTTAGGGTTCATTGCCACGCTGAACGTCACCGCAGCGCAGCTCGACGTGAAATATATTGTCTATGTCGCAGAGGATGCATTTCCTGGCTGGGACTGGCTGAAGACGGCGTACGAACGCATCGAGCAGACCGGCAAGGGGCTGCTCGCTTTCAACTGCGGTAAGTGGCACGGACGTGTCGCCGCGTTCGGTATGGTACGAAAGGATTGGGTGCAGCAGGTGTATGGCTTCGGCGTAGTTCTTCACCCGGCGTACAAGGCACATAAGGCTGATAACGAACTGACCGTCATCGCACGGGTCACCGATCAGTTCGTCTACGAACCTGACAGTGTATTGGTCGAGAACGACCCCAACAAGATCTTCAAGGAGAACGTGCCGGAGGATAAAGCGACGTTCCATCAACGGTTTCGATCGGGCTTCGACGGAATCACGTCGCTCGAGCGCCTCAGGCCTCTCGCCAAATCCTATTTCGTCCCGATGGAGCCGGAATCTGGGGATGATTCTGAAGTGGTAGCTAACGGCGTAACATCACTATGACCAGTCTTCGCGCCGAAATTATGGAATGGGAGAAGAATCAGGCGAGCGACCCGGCAGTATCCAGCATCCTGGATGCGTTGACGAAGGCCGCCGCGCGGGCAATCGAGCGCGGACCCTGTTCGGTGACGGACAAGAGCACGCTGCCGCCGAGTGGCAGCGGCCACGATTACTGGCACCCGGCGCCTTACTGGTGGCCCGATCCGGCGACAGCTGACGGACTGCCGTACGTCCGGCGTGACGGCCAAAGGGTTCCGGGCACGCGGATGTATGAGCCCGGCGACGAAAAGTACGATCGCACACGTCTTCAGCGTGTTTTCGATGATTCTCTGACACTTGGGCTTGCCTGGTACTTCTTCGACGAGGCCGATTACGCCGAGGCAGGCACGCACATTCTCGAGCGTTTCTTCACCGACCCTGCGACAGGGATGACGCCACACCTCAAGTACGCGCAAGTTCGACTGGGCCACAACGAAAACCAGGGTTCTCCCGCTGGCTTAATCGAAGCAAAGGACATCTACTTCTACCTGGACGCTGTCCGTTTACTCCGAAACTCTCGGGTGCTTTCCGATTACCAGCTTTCGAGCGGATCCGCAACTGGTTGAGCACCTATCTCGAGTGGCTTCTCACTTCTGACCAGGGAAGGGCCGAATGCGTTGCCTTGAATAACCATGGCACCTGTTATGACCTGCAGGTTGGAGCCATTGCGTCGTTCCTCGGAGAGATCGATGTCGTCTACGAGACGTTCGAACGTGCCCAGGCTCGAATTTCGAAGCAGTTTGCTCCCGACGGGCATCAGCCAGAGGAGCTCAAGCGCAACACGACTGGACATTACTGCTGCTTCAACCTCCAGAGCTGGATCAATCTCGCGGAGCTTTCCTCGCGCTGGGGGGTGGATCTCTGGACATACAAGGCACCGAGCGGTGCCGGACTAAAGCAGGCCGCGATGTGGCTGCTATCCTACATGGACAAGCCATGGCCCTATAAGCAAGTCGGCGAGTTCGACCGTGAACGATTCCTGCCGATCTGGTTTGCGGCAGCCGAGCAGTTCCGTGACCTGGACCGTCCCGATACAGTTCCCGCCCATATTCACACTGTTAAGGGAGTATTCCTCCCGCATGACGGTATCCGGCCGTTCTGGAACCTTGCCAGCTACGCGGCAGCAAAACATCCCAAAGCAGCCGACCGCCAGATGCCGCGGCCGGTCACTGGCAGGCCAGTAACGGAGCGCTCAGGGAATGCGTAATGAGGTAATTGCCGATCTCACAGCGATTGGCTTCTGTCCGTCCACCGTCTTCGATGTCGGGGCCAACGTCGGGCAAAGTCTCGTCGAGTTCGCCAAGGCGTTCCCGACCGCGCGCATCGACTCCTTCGAGCCAATAGAAGCGGCCTTCCGCCAGTTGCAGCGCCGAGCCGGTGCGTACCCCAATGCCAATGCACATTGCGTGGCACTTTCGAGCACCCGGCACCAAGTGGTCATGCGTGCCATTCGCGCCTCGCTCGGCAATCGCATCATGGCGCCCGACGCAGCCGGCGATACAGTTCAGGTCGTGACAACAGCGTCCGGATCCGACGTGGCCCGGAGTCTCGGTGTTGATCGAATTGATATTCTGAAGATTGATACGGAAGGGCACGACCTCGAGGTAGTCAAAGGTTTTGGAGAGATGATCCGGGCAAAGCGGATCGAATTCATTCAAGTCGAGTGTGGCTTCGCGCCCGAGAATGATCGGCATATACGCTTCGAAACGTTCACTGAACATTTCTTCCCGCTCGGCTATCGCCTGTTCGGCATCTATGGCCAACGTCGAAGATTCGGCAATACTGATACCCGCAATCTCATGTTCGGCGACGCGGTCTTTATCGCAATGCGCTAAGCCCCGGGAGCGCCGCGCTCATAAATATAGAAATCACTCGGCGACGAGTGACCTTCACGCGTCCGTCGCCCATCTCGATAGCGGTTTTCGATTCTGCGAACCATCTGGAACGATGGCACGTGCCGCATCACCCATGAGCTGAAGTGTCTATGGCGCACGTGGGGGGACTTTGCCTGGATTGGCCGATCGACGTCACTGCAGTAGATGACGACGAAACGATCAGCCGCACCAAAGAGACGATGCATGTATGCCTCGAACACCTCATCCTCCACGAGGTGGAACAGGACATCCAGCGAAATAGCCAAATCCGCTCGCTCCCCCCGGTATTCGTCTACGTTTGCAAACGTTTTTGTACGGTCGTTGGCAAACGTCTGCCTGCAAATCTCGATTGCTGTCTCGCTTACATCGTAGCCTACGTACTGCGGATAAGCTGCGAGACTTAGCTGATTGCCGTCGCCGCAACCAAACTCGATGACGGACCGGATGCTCTTCTCTCGTACGAGTGTGTTAAGAACTTCAGCCTTGAACTCTGCGAGATCGCCGTAGGAACCCTTACCCGAGTTGTTACCGGATCTGTACCGATTCTCCCAGTAACGCGCCGAACCGACAAAATTCTTGCTCACGCTACCCCCTCGATTGCTTTATGAACCCGATGCATCTCAACACGTTTCGGGCAAAGCCAGCAGCCCGCTCATCCTTGCCGCGTGCCTCATGTTCCACCATAACAATGTACTCAGGCGAGAGTTAGGAGCCAGCTTCGACTGCCATGGCTTCTTGCCCGCGTAGTGCAGCACGGCAATCTGTGACAGGAGATCCAGGCCCCGGCAAGGATCGACTTCCCCAAGATAGCGCTCCTGGAAATTATAGGCCGCTGGCGCCAGTTTCACCTTCCAGGACGGATGCGCGTCGAAGAAGGCCATAAGGTGTGCCTGCTCGTGCAGTTCGGTACGATCGGCAGCAAAAGCAACCAGCTCGTCACGGAAATTTGCATTGGCCGTCTGCCGTCCGAGCAGCATCATGCCGCTGTTCATGCGTCGGTGGTGAACGCTTGCGAAATCGCCCGAAATCATGCAGCTCAGGTTCCTTGCTATTCTTGCAGCCGGGAGCCTGCCCTGGCCTTTCCTCCTGTACAAGGAAGGCTTGAATTGGGGACAAGTCAGCAGATCTGCGCCGGATCGATATGCCGCCAGGCCTGCCAACGGCTTTAAAACCAGCATATCGACGTCGAGAAACAGGATGTGGTCGAATCCGTAATCGTCGAACACAGCCCATTTCAGAAAAGTTCCCCTGTTCCAATTGGCTCGTTCAGGTCGGCCAACGCTGTGCTCAGCAAGTTCATAGAGCGTCTGTCGCAAGCGCCCTTCAAGCAGCACTGGCCGGTCGACAACCAGTCTGACGATCGGATCCTCAAAGACCGCCGGGTCGTCGGAGCAAATAATGATGGGATTCGCAGTAAGAGTACCTGTCTGCGCCATGCTCAACAGCATAACCTTGAAAGGCATAAGGTAGCCTGAATCGAAAGCGAAAAAGATCGCGGTGTCCGCTAGAGCATTATCCAGATCCTCTGCGACTTTTATGTGCCGCAATTCGGCCAACTTGTTAATGCTCATTTGCTCCACTCACCATGAGGGAATTGACCCTATCGCCCTGCGGTGACGCTCTGTTCGTTACCGCGCATTCTGCCAAACCCTCAGGTGCCTTCGTCGTCCGGTAGAGTGTCAGTGCCACGTTGACGGTCGGGCGGCGAGATGGAGCTTAGTTGCTCCACGGCGAAGGCTGCAAGTTCGTCCACAACAGATAATACTTCGGACGCCCCCCACCGCGCTGGTGCGATCTCATCAAGCGCTTCTATGCCTGAGCGCGCAAGAAATACTTCGCTTTGCTCGGGAGTCAAAAAGCGCCGCGCTATTTCCTCGTGGACTGGACCAGTTGCATCGAAGAGCGCAAGTCGTTCTGCTTTCTTATAGACAGGTAATGGCTTCAACTTCTCCAGCCTGTTTTCCAATTGATAAGCTCGCCTCACGATGTCCTCGCGTAAGCCACCCTTCACTACGTCGTGACCGACCTTTGTCGCGAAGCGCGTTAACGCTCGCCTTAGCAGCACACCGTCCGCGTGCAGGCTCGGATTGCGCACGGGATTATCGCGCACGAGGCCAGCAGGATCTGCAATTCCGATGGCTAACAACGTATTGAAGACGGCAGCGTCACGCGAAGGATAGCCGTAAACAAGCACGTCGATCGATCCATCCCCCAGTACCTCGGCCCAGGACAACAAGCCGCTGAACGGCGTGCCACTGGACACGCTATTCTTTTTAAGCACGTTCTTGAACTTCAGCCGCTGCCGGGCGATTGACTCCAGATACTCATCCACCCGGCGTACGGAGTAGACCACACGGAGATCGAACTCTCTCAGCGCCTTTTGGATCACGGTTGCACTCGCCTCATCGATAGCTGTCAGCATCTCGCTGCTGATCACGGCTCGAGGCAATCCTGAAGCCCGGATCTCCTCCGCCAGTGTCGCCAAACCCGCCTGCATTTGCTCGGCTGCCCCCTCCTCTCCCCGGCAAAGCCTGATCACGGCATGGCCAAGTTGATTATGCGACCGCGCACCTTCCTCGTGAACGCCCTGCAGCGGCCGGGAAAATGTCTTCGGTACAAGGAGGCCGTGCTCCCGAGAGAGCATATCGGCATTCCTGTTAAGAATTGTCTGGACGGCTGATGTAGCAGTCTTATACGCCCCGGAGTGAATGACGAGCTGCTGTCGCTGTTCAGCCATAGACGTCTTGTTATCGGATCATCGTCCGATGCCCGCCGTAACCGGAACGATTCGACAAATTGGAATTGATGATTGAAGGGCGCTCTGGATCCTCATCGTGCCATAGGCGTGGCACGTCGGCAATCTGTGAATACCACCTTTCTCAAGCTGCGAAAAGAGGTTTTACAATCCAGGGAAGCAGCGTAAGCTCTAGCGACCTTGATACACGCGTCCTTCTTTATCCTCAATGCGATGGATTATTAAGTGCCCGGCGCCCGGCGGATTTTCACAACGCAACTGGGGAGACTTGCATTTCGCGCGTTCACTCTCCAAACAGCTGGTTGATCGCGGGCATCAAGTTGATATCCAGATCAGGCCGGATTGGCAGCATGGCGAGGACGACGCTGATGTTGTTTTGTTGTTGCGCGGAAAGTTCAGTTACAGCCCACGAAACCGCGATGCAATGAATGTGATGTGGGTGCTGAGCCACCCCGCCGACGTGAGCGAGGACGAGATCGAACGATTTGACGTCTGCTGTGTGGCTTCGACATCTCACGCGCAAGTAGTACGCCGCAGTTTGGCCTCGGAGCAGATCGTTACACTTTTGCAATGCACTGCCACGCGCGAGTCCGCGGAGACAGCGCTCCTTCCCGCATCAGAGCGTCGCGACTTCATCTTCGTTGGCAACAGCCGAAATGTCGAACGCTGGTGCATACTCGATCACTTGCGGGAGGGATGTCCATTGAAGATCTGGGGCACCGGCTGGGAGCCATGGCCGGAAGCCCAACAGTGTGTGGTGGGCAAACACGTGGAAAACGCACGGCTTGGGCAGCTCTATGGCTCCGCCAGGGGGACTCTCAATGACCACTGGCCGGACATGGCTCGGCATGGCTTTATCAACAACCGTGTGTTCGATGCGTTGGCGTGCGGTTTGCCGATAATTTCCGACTATCTGCCTGAGCTCGACGAGATGTTCGGTGATGTGCTGCTGTACTACCGCCAGGGTGCGCCTCTTGCTCCGATCTACAAGAAGTTCCAGAAAGATTATCCAAGGCTCTTCGACCGTGTACAGGCACTCTCGGAACGTGTCGCCCGCGACCATTCCTTCGGCGCCCGAACCGACGAACTTCTCTCAATCGTGGAGCGTTGGCGTCAGCGGCGGCCCGGACCTGGGCCGCTGGTCACGAGCAGAAGCCCCGGGTGGCTATGATCCTGAGAAGTTGGCGGTCGGCCAGATGGAAGCGGTCCGTACTCGATGTTTGGTCGCGACATCATGCAAGAAGCGGCCGCAGTCTGGAGGTCCTTGCCGCAGCTTTGGTCAGATACGCCTGTGTACAGGGCCGAGATGTCCTCGTGCATGCAGCTATCGACGAGCTTTACGACTGGTCGTCGCTGTCCGCGCGACTGGCGACAGCGAGAGAGACTGGCGGGTCGTCGACGAGGCAAGTCGGTGGTCAAACGAACCGACGGGCCCTCAGAGCGCTCGCGCGCGTCGTGTACCGACAACAGATTCTTCCTGCCGATCTCGATGATGCCACAGCAATCTATGAGTCCCTGGCAGGCGCCGGGGAGCAGGACCTGGAAGCCGTTGATCACGGGTACCTGGTAGACGCGCTGACGATTCTCGGACGACGGCCTGAGGCCTTGCAGTACTTGAAGCGCTATGAAAACGGACTTCGCGACCTGGACGCCTACACATTTCTGCTCGCGAACCTGCTGAATCCGTACTCAGGCGGCGTGGCTCACGAGACTCAATGGCTGCAGCAGCTCAGCGCACCGTTGACAACGCATGCGCTGGAACCGATCAGATCTGAGACCAGGGGAAGATGAGCCGTTCTGCCGCCTGGCCTGCGACACCGATCATTACGTAGCGGACGGTCCGCTGGTGAGCATCCTGATGCCAGTCTATGAGAGCAACCCGGCGACCGACGTCGCAATCGGCTCCATACTTGCCCAATCATGGAAGAATCTTGAATTGATCATTGTTGATGATGCATCTCCCGCAGGTGCCAGAGAACGGCTGCGGAAGTGGGAGGGACGCGATAAGCGGTTGCGAATCTTGTACAACGACGAGAACCGTGGCGCCTATTTTGCCCGCAATACCGCCTATGAGCTGGCTCGTGGCGAGTTTATAACGGTTGCCGACAAAGATGATTGGCATCATCCGCGTAAGATAGAATTGCATGCACGCGACCTGATCGAGCATCCAGAGAAACTGGCGAACATGAGCAGCTGGAGCCGCGTCAGTGGAAACCTGCGCTTCCTTGTGCGCTACGCGCCTATTCAGATGGCGCACCCGAGTCCGCCTTCGCTCTTTTTCCGGAGAAAGCCCGTGAAGGAAGCGCTCGGCTATTGGGATAGTGTTCGTAAAGGTGCTGACGGGGAATACAAGCTGAGAATGGAAGAGATCTTTCGCATCAAGATAAAACCGATCAACAGGATCCCACTCGCGCTATCCCTCATCGGCGAGGAAAACTTGAGTTCTCGCGATTTCGGTTTGGGGTACGAGCACCCCAATCGAAGCGCTTACAAGCAGACGTACGCGCATTGGCACCAACGCTTTTCCGACACTGCAAACCTGGCACTACCAAAAGAGCCTGCACGTCGCCCGTTTCCTGCACCGATGACCTTCCTGTCCACGACCCGCACTGGGCCCGGCTTCGACGTCGTGCTTGTGCTGGATCTGGCTGCGGATGCGGCGGAAAGCACCCTGATCCAAACCGAGATATTGTCGGGAGTGGAAAGTGGCATGCGGATCGCAGTACTCCACGTCCCGGACCTGTTGCGCCTGCCCCGCAAGCCACGGGCGCCGGCCAAGTGGTTGAACGATCTGATCCTGGACGAGAGCGTGGCTCGACTTTCTCAAACAGATCGGTCTGATGCGGAGATCCTGCTGATCACCAATCCACGTACGCTGCAATACCGGCCGGAGCTATCCTGTGGAGTTACCGCAAGGAAGATATTCGTCCTCGCCAGTCAGGAGCCACTGGATCCTATTTCTGGCGCCTATGTGCCGGGAACAGTCGTGGATAATATTCGCTCCACGTTCAATGGGGATGCCATATGGATTCCAACGGAGAGGCGGATTCGGTCAGTTTTGCGGTCGACCCTCAAGCGACAAGCAGTATCCCCACACGACTGGGTCGGACTCCAGCACCTGCAGCAACAGGCCAGGATCGATACGTCGGACAAGCCAGCGTTTCATGGCTGGCACTTATCAAAGTTCATGCGTAATGGTTGAGTGCGTTATGCATGTCGGCGCGGGCAAGTGCGGGAGTAGTGCGCTGCAGGCTTATCTGTCCAGGCATCCATTCGTCAAGGCCGACGATGGCACGACCTACGAGTATGTGTGTCTCAAGGACGGCGCGCGTCTCTTGCGTGGCAACCGATGCCGAAAAGCTGCGGCGGCGAGTGCTTATGGATATGCCGCATCAGTATCTGTCAGACGCTGGTCTATGCCCGAGCGCGGCAAACTCAGAGACCTTATCAGCAATGTCAGCACGGACGGCCGAGTTCCCATCATGTCGTTCGAAGGATGGATTCACGAAGTTTCTCTCTTCCATGAGTGGCGGATTCTGGAGGAACTCGGCTTGGAAGCGAGAGTCGTCACCTTTGTCCGCCCACAGGTCGACTGGATCAATTCATCGTGGTGGCAGTGGGGAGCCTGGTCGAAAGAACCTTTTTCAAAATGGTTGCATCGATGGAAGGAAAAAGCATGCTGGGGGAACGCTGCGCGACTCTGGCAGCACACTCCCGGCGTCCAGGAGGTCAGCGTCTTCACGAGCACCGAAGATGTTGTCACTTCCTTCTTGCAGAGCCTCGGCGTAACGCAGCGACCTGAGGGTTCCAGAGAAAACACGTCTCTTGATGGAGACGTTCTCAGGTTTCTTCAGCAACACAGAGAGCTGGGTGCTGATAAGCGACAGTCTGCCGTGCATGCCATGTTGAGCAGGCACCTGACGGCTGGGCCGGCGCCCGCTCCTTGGGTGCTAAAGCAAGTCCTGGTGGCAGACCTTATCGAGTTCTATAAAAAGGACAATCAGGATTTGCTTGCATTGGTGGCTGGAAGGACAAGAACAGAGATTGCAGGAGATGCGCGTTGGTGGGACGCTTCAGCGTACTCCGGTAAGCTTGCAGAAAGACCTGGAGTGCTGCGGCCGCACGCAAAGCAGGTTGAAGACATCGCCGCCAGAGCACTTCGCGCTATCCTGGATCTGGACGAGAAAATGCGAAACAGATAAGTCATCGCTGGCTTAATGCCAGAACCTCTTGCCAAAGGAGGACAGATTGAAGGAATTGAACCGAAGCGCCATCGCCAAGAGCTGGAACGCAAAGGCCAGGCAGCGCAAGCGTCGCGCAAACTATTGGCAGTTCCCCGAAATAGTCGAACAGCTCAATATCAAGGTGTGCGGTGAACCGTTGCCGGGCGTTTCTCACGGAATCGCCAAGCGGCTTGCCCGAATGGGGCCGTTCGAGCGGGCGGTCGCCGTTGGATGCGGAACGGCAACCAAGGAGAAGAACCTCCTTAATCAGGGAATCGTGCAGCGGTTCGATCTTTACGATCTGGCTGATGAGAGGCTCGCGGTAGCGCGGCGGCTCCTCGCGGACGCGGGCCTCGACGGTCGGGCAGATCTGATATGCGGCGATCCGTTCCTTGAGACCCCTCATGAGGTTTACGACTTGGTCTGCTGGCACTCTTCCCTTCACCATATGCCTGACGCATATGCAGCCGTCAACTGGAGTCGAGAGGTCCTGAAACCGGGCGGCATCTTCGCAATGTGGGAGTACACGGGTCCCAGTCGCTGGCAGTGGAGCGATCGCAACCTCGAGAATGTGAATGCGTTTCGGCGCGCCCTACCGCCGAAGTTTCGACCCGAGAATCTCACCATCAAACGCCCCACTCTGGCGCAGATGATGGAGCGTGATCCGTCAGAAGCGGCGGACAGCGGCAACATCCGGCCCGCCGTCAAGGCGGCATTTCCGAATGTCGAAATGATCGACCTTGGAGGCGCACTTTACAGCTTCGGTCTGCGTGGCATATGGCCGAAGATCGAGCCGGAAGATAAGTGGTTCCTAAACCTCGCGCTGGCATTTGATCAGGCGATGATTCATGACAACCTGGTGACCTGCGCTTTCGCACGCAAGACTTCAGGCAATTAATGGGCAGCACGGATGTATCCCAGCCGCTTTACACCTCTCATCATTTTTGGCCGACAGCGCGCGGGAACCCGATTCCTGACCGAAGTACTTAACTCATTCGACGAAGTGTCAATCCAGGGTGAGTTGCCTAATCCCGTGATGCGTGCGGCGAAACGTTGTATACAGGATCTTGAGCGCTTCTATGCCGAAGCAGCCCGGACCGGCGGGGACAAGGGTCGGCGGGAATACAAGGGTTGGCTCAGGAAGAAGGAAGACCTTATCTTCTCCGTCTGGGAGCATGCGGGGCAAGCGCGTCGGGTGCGGTATGGCGCCCGGACGAAGTACTTTGGGTACAAGCGGCCCAACAACGAGTCGTACTTCCGTTTCTATGAGCGGTCCTTCAGGCATCGGAAGCCAGTCTATGTATATTGCACGAGGAATTTCGTGGACAACTATCTTTCGATCGTATCGCGCTGGCCCGAACGCAGCATCGAAAGGGTCAGTTCAGAATACATGGAATCGACTATTCAATATCACCGAATGGTCGCACGTGCTCCGGCGCGAGTTTTGCTTTTCAACCTTGATGACTACATAGGTCGTCGGTTCGCATACATCGAGAAGAACATCATCACCCCCCTTGAGCTCGAATTGAGCCACGAGCACAGAAGTGAGCTTGAGCGGACGAATGCCAGGAATCGAACCGAAGAAGACCTGAACATTCCCAGGAGAAAAGAGCTGACAAAAGCGGAACACGCCTTTATTCGCTCGCATCCCGAGCTCGAGACAGAATTCATGAAGCTCTGCGCCCCTTGAGCCGATAGGGCTGTTGCAAGACTACGCGTTCAACAGCAAACGCCGAATCTCATCTGCGTGCTCGTCCGCCTGCAACCCGACGCCGACGGGCACGACCGGCGCATTGCAATACAGCCGAGCGATGAATTGCGCCTTGCGCGCCGCATAGGACCCTCCTGCACCCGGCAATTCCGGCACATACTCCACCAGCCAGCCGAGCCGCGAGAAAAATGCGAAATCCGGAACGTCCGTCACCAGGACCGGAACGAATCCGAGCAAGGTATCGCCTAGCTCGGCAAACCCCCGGCATGCACGACGGAGTGTGTCCTTATCGGTGCCCAGTGCCCAGATCAGGTAGGGCTTGGCGCGGGCGCCGACGGATGAGTGTCGGAGCGCGGCAGGCCACGGATCGGGCCTCTTGAGACGCATCGACTCCAGGCACCGCAATATCCAGCCGACTAGCCAGCGCACTCTCCAGTAAATGCCCGGCGGCATCGGTGGCCAGCGAAGCTCGAAGCGGACCAGCCCCTCGTCCCTGCCGGCTGTCAACGACTTGAACTGTTGACGCATGCGAGCCATCTGATCTTCCACGTTCAATTGCGATTCCCTTGGCACCTCGACAGCAGTCAGCGCCCGTCGTCCGCGCCGATCAGCGCGAGAATCTCGTCGGCGGCATGCTGTGCGCCGTCAAGTTCGATGGATTGTCGTCTCGGCCGACCGCTGTCGCGCAGCTCCATCAATCGATTCACGGCTTGTTCACGCTGCTCCGCACTTTCGCACGTCGAGACGACCGCGGGAGCCGTTTCTGCGACAAGTGTCGCGCGCCGGGCCTGGTCATCCGACACCAGCGTGTTTGGAACGAATAGCGCTGGCAGTCCCGACTGCAACACCTCGCAACAGCTGTTGTATCCGGCGGCCCCTAAGTACACGTCAAAAGCGCGCAAGTAGCGCACCAGTGGGTAAACACTGATTGGCGTTACATCGGCGGGCAGTTCCATATCCCGGACGGAAATCGGCGCCCGCGCCCACACGACGGTGTAGCCTCGTTTCTTTACTTCATCGATCAGGCCACGCCCGATCCTGCGGACGTCTTTCAGGTTTCCGGGCCCCAGCGAAAAAAGTGCGTAACGGCGGTCGCGATCCAGTCCCAGTGCGGCCCGAGCCGCATCGCGCGACAGCAGTTCGTCGTCCTTGAAAAGCGTCACCGCCGGGAGCGTGACGGTACGCGTTTCCGGTCCAGCCTGCTCGATCCGGAAGGACGAGCCGATTTCCCCGAGCCGGAACACAAGATCGAAGTCGCTCTCGGGAACCGGCACCGGCCGCATTCCTTTCTTGTAGAGCACAAGATTCGACCACA
The DNA here is from genome assembly GCA_963713215.1 of uncultured Pseudomonadota bacterium. GTDB lineage: Bacteria > Pseudomonadota > Gammaproteobacteria > Steroidobacterales > Woeseiaceae > UBA1847. Next base: position 185,365 of record CAVQKY010000006.1, read on the forward strand.
CGATATTCGGCACCCCATAGGTGCGCGCAGCGTGCAAGAGCCCGCGGTACGGCCACGTACCGTCGAATACGACGACCTGGGGACGCACGCGTTCGAAAAGGAGTCCAAGGCGCAGCGCCAGTTGCTGGTCCCACGACCAGGCGCTCGCCCGCGACCAGAAGCGGGAGACGAAGTAGTCGGCTTCGAAGCCCATCTCCTGTATCGCTTCGATCGCCGACGCCAGCGAAAAAAATACCGGCCTCGCGCGGCCGCGAAGGCGATTCGCGTAGGCAAGACAAGTGCTGAGGTGTCCCAGGCCAGAGCCGTTGATGTTGAATAGCACGACGCATGGCAAGTCCGACGATCGGCAATCAGTCAAGAAGCAGCTCCTGTACCTGCACTCCGTCTACCAGACCCGCGGATACCGGCAGCGCCGGTGCATCCCGGTACCGCCATGCAAGATAGCGCTTCTTCCGTTCTGCATAAGCTCCAGCGGGCGCAGACAGCTCGGGTACGTATTCCACGAGCCACCCGAGCCGTGCATAGAATGCGAAGTCGGCGACATCCGTGACCAGAACCGGCACCCAGCCGGGCAACGAAGACTGTAGCTTTTCGAAGCCCCTGCAAGCAATCCGCAGCGTCTCGCGTTCGGTACCAAGCCCCCATATGATGAACGGCCGTGCGCCTTCGCTACCCTCGAAATGTCGCAGGCCCGGCAACCACGGTTCAACCAGAAATCCGAGCTTCCGTAGCACCTTGCCGACAAACATGCGGAATCGCCGATAGAGACTCAAGCGCCTGGGCGGATTCTTGAGAGCGTAACGTCGCACGAGGTCGGTCTCGGCTTCGCGCAGCAATCCCGCCAGCTCGCGACGCAGTTCCTCGATCTCGGCGCGAAGGGTCATGTCGCCGCCTGATGAGGAACGAGCGAAATAATCTCGTCCGCCGCCCGCTCGGCGCCATCCAGTTGGACCGTCGGCCTGTCGGTCGGCTTGCCGCAGAATTCCAGCAGACGCGACACGGCTCCATGCCGGTCACCTTGGGTGTCACCGGCAGAAACGATAACTGGCGCATACCTCGAGGCAATTTCGGCGCGCCGTGCCTGGTCGTCCGCCGCCATCGGGTTCGGGACCAACAGGCTGGGCACGGCCGACTGGACTACCTCGCAGCACGTGTTGTACCCGGCGGCGCCGACAAACACGTCGAACGCGTGCATGTAGCGCACCAGAGGGTAGACCGATATCGACATGACGTCGTCGGGGAGCTGTGTATCCGCCACTGAGATTGGCGCATGCGCCCATACCACCATGAACCCGAGCTTTCGCACTTCATCGATCAATCCGAGCGCCATGTCGCTCGCCCCCTTGAAGTTGCACAACGAAAACAAGGCGTAGCGACCATCGCGCTTCAGTCCGAGTGCGTCTCGAGCTACGTCCCGAGCCAGCAGTTCGTCGTGACTGAGCAGTGTGACCGGCTGTGTGGTCACCTTGCGACCGGGTCGCTCCGCACGATCGACCGTGAATTGAGCACCCACCTCGCCTGGCTGGATCACGAGGTCGAACGCATTCTCATCGACGAGCACCGGATTGGAACCTGCCTTGTACATTCCGCGGTTCGACCAGACACGGAAGGCAACGCCATAGGTATCACAGGCGTTCATAAATCCATGGAATGGCCAGGTCCCGTCGAACACGACAACAGCCGGCCTCACTTCCTCGAGCAGCAGTCCAACCCGAACGGCCAATTCACGATTCCACGCGTTGATATGAGAGCGAGACCAGGCCTCCGACAGAAAGTAATCCGCCTCGAAACCCATGTCATGAATGATCTCAACGGCAGAAGCCAGAGAAAAGAAGAACGGCCTGGCGCGACCCTGCATGCGGCGCGCATAGGCCAGGCAGCGGCTCAGGTGGCCCATCCCCGTGCCGTTGATATTGAAGAAGAGGATGCGAGGCAGGGCGCTCGTCACGCCGGGCCTCGTTGACCGCAGCCAATGATCCGATGCGGACAAGGCCGTCTCATGCCGCGGCCTGCCGCGTCACAAGCGCGAGAATCTCGTCGGCAGCGTGCTCGGCACCATCGAGTCCGATGCCCGGACGGCTTTCTTTGGCACCTTCAAGCTCCAGCAAACGTGCAACAGCCTCGCGTTGTTCCTCAGCAGTCTCACAAGCGAAAACCACAGCCGGAGTATGCCGTGACACAATATTCGCCCTGCGGAGCTGATCGTCCGCCAGCAGCGTATTCGGCACCAAAAGGCTGGGCACGCCCGATTGCACAATCTCACAGCAGGCATTGTATCCCGCTGCACTGACGAACACGTCGAATGCTCGAAGGTAGCGTACCAGCGGATAGACTGAGACCGGCAATACATGCTCGGGAAGCGGCACATCACGCACCGAAATTGATGCGCGCGCCCATACGGCCGTGAAGCCATGGCTGCACAAGAGATCGATCAGGCCACGCGCGATCTCGCTGACGTCCTTGAGATTACCCGGTCCCAGCGAAAACAACGCGAGCTTACCCTCCCGAGGTAAATGGAGTGCTTCTCGTGCTTGGCCCCGGTCCAGCAATTCGTTACGTCTCAACAGAGTCACCGGCGGCGTCACCACTTTGCGACCGGGGCTTTGGGCACGCTCGATCGCGAAATCGGCGCCCATCTCCCCAGGCTCGATGACGAGGTCGAAGTCGCTCTCCTTCACCGGCACCGGCTCGAAGTCCTTCCTGTGCAGGCCCCGATTGGACCAGACACGGTGGGGCACGCCTGCGAGATCACAAGCTTGCATAAACCCGGGGAAGGGCCAGGTTCCGTCGAACAGAGCCACGGCGGGTTTCACTTCCTCGAACATGAGGCCCAGGCGCACGGCGAGTTCCCGGTTCCAGGCATTGATCTGCGACCGCGACCAGAACGGTGACACGAAATAATCGGCTTCGAAACCCATGTCGTGAATGATCTCGACCGCCGAGGCCAGCGAGAAAAACACGCACCGTGCCCTCCCCTCGAGGCGTCGCGCGTAAGCCAGGCAGCGGCTCAGGTGACCCATGCCCGAACCGTTGATGTTGAACAGCACGACACATGGGAGCGACGGGGATTCGGCGTCCGTCATACGGCAAGAGGTGCAATCCGGATGATCCATCTAGAATGCACTTGACCCCGTGGTAATCTTTGCCGGCATCGGCTGATTTTCCCAGTAGATTCGTCGCAGTTTCATGAACAACACAGCAGTCGATGAGAAACCCGCCGCCTGGACAGGCAGCGGGCGACGCCGATTTATTTGGCCAAGAATTCGATTGTCAAGGTCGTTCTTGTGCCTTATCAGTGCTTCGACTGATCCGCCTCCGAACTCCTCTGCGCGAAGTACGAAATCTGCGCGGCCCGAAGAAGCATCGGACATCAGGTCGGAAAGTTCACGAAGCGACTTCTTCTCATTGAGACATGCGCGTTCTTTGGCGGCTCTCCCCAATTCACGCAGTGGCTTATACAGCTCATCCGTGATCTCACTCTTTATGATGCCAGCCATTCGCTGCGCCGAAGACTTTTGTTCCGTCGAATTCACGGCCGTCATATTGGAAGTGTGCAACCGCCGGAGTAGTCCGTAGGTGCCAGTGTGACCAAGGCACAGGCCACTGCGTGCGAGCAACAGGATAAAGCCGTAGTCGATCCCGGCAGCGAGGCTTTCCTCATATCGGAACATTGAGAACACGCGACTGTCGAGCATTAGGCCGCCATGGGTTAGCACCTTGCCATTGCACAGCACGGATTCGAAGGAAAACTCCTTTCCGGGATACTTTCCGACCACTTCGAAGGTATCCTCAGCGAAATCTATCCAACCGCAATAGGTTCCATGCTGCCCTGAGACGAGTGCAGCGAGATGATCGTGCAGGCGCGTAGAGACCATAACATCATCGTCGTCCTGGATGACGATATACCGACCGACGGCATGATCCAGACCGAAATTTCGTGCGGCGGCGGCCCCTTTTCTCGAACAATAGAGATAGCGTACGCGCGGATCGCCAAAACCACTGGTTACGCGCTCAGCCTCAGCGGAATCGCCGTTCTCCACCACGAGAATTTCGAAGTCCTGAAAGGTTTGAAGCAAGCAGGATGCGACCGACTCCCATAGCAGGTTCGCTCGCCTGTAAGTTGGGATAATGATGCTGACGATAGGGTTCTGCCCGCTGAATCTCATGGTTTTTGGCAGGTTGCGAAGCACTGAACGATCACTTCTCACTACACCACGATTGAAGGCCATTGCTGCGTCGCCCTCCTCGCTTTGCGCCGCCTTAAGCCTGCTCGGCTCGTGCCACACATGCAGTACAGAAACATCGGAACCTGACAGCCAACGCACCGGGTATCCAGCTCGTTGAGCCCGCAGTGCGAAGTCATTGTCCTCGCCGCCCCAGATTTTCAAGCGCTCATCGTAGCCATTGATAGCGGAAAATAATTGGGATGAAAACGCTGCAAACCCTCCCATGCCCCATCGAGGACGAATGGTTGCATACTCCTGAGCCAGTCGTATTCCATCCTCCCAGCCGTCCTGCAACATAGTGTCGATTCGCTCCACGCCGAAGCTTTGGGGCAGATCTCGACACTGCACCAGGTACAGAGCGTCCGAACGAGAGTTAAACTGATCCAGCAACTGGTTGAACGCCGCAGGAGTAAAGACGATGTCTGCATCAGTGGTGACGAGACACCGCCCAGTCGCGACTCGCACCCCGGCATTCAACGATGCCGCGCGACTCCAAGGACCAGATGTCTCAGTTCGCACAACCTTCGCACCGACAGCTACAACGGCAGACTTCACCCGGTCTGCATCCTTGGAGCCATAATCGGAGACGATGACCTCGATGTCTATGCTACAGATCTTCGCGTTTGCGAAGTGCGATCGTATAGCAGCACACAGCCTGTTCAGCCCCCAGTCGCGGAAGCAAATAACGACCGATATCGTCGCTCGCTTCAAGCGCCTAACCTGCCTCGTGCAAAACCTGCGGTCGCCCCGACCTCAACGAGCAGCCGACTGACTGAGCTCGACCACTGGGTGTCCTCCACGGCCGGTAGCCGCAGGCTCTTTATGCCCAGCAAGTCGTACGAGCACAGGTAGATCAACACCAGCGAGAGCAACGTCGGCCGTTCGGTGAATGCAGTATACAGGTCGACGTTCGTTGCGATCGACAGCGGCGCCATTTGATCACCCGTCATAGTCCCCAATACGTAGCCGAGTTCGGTTCGGCGACACATCAGCGACCGCTCGGCACCGTTCGGCACGTCGTCCTCGCCACTTGCGCAAACATCCAGAACATCGTACTGGAAGTTCGGTAGAATTTTTTCCGGAACGTTCGTCACTGGACCAATAAAAAATTCATGGGCGCCAAAATTCTGATGCAGCCGAGATGCAAGATGTGCAGGAAGGGGAACGCCAGAAAGTACGAAGCTGTTGCCGATAAACGGCTTGGCTAACAGGTAGGCAACTAGCGAAATCCGCAACGTCCCAATCTTGTCTGCGCCCTTCAGGCGAAACCAAACGACGGGAACCGGTACACATGCATCTGCCGGATCCATCTGGAATTCGAAGGAAAGTTCTTGCGGATTCGACCGGTTGACACTTACGTTCATTGCTTAGGGAAAACGCAAGCGTTACAGCGATTGAAGGCGCGCAGACCGCTTCACGGCTGAGTGCTGTGAACTGGTGTAGGTAAACATCTTGGTCCGCTCGCCGATAGTGCCAAACTCGCGAAACGCCGGATACCCCTTAAGCCAGCGGTTCACTTCTTCGATCTCGTCCGGACGGCCGGCGTCGTCCAGGATGATGAGAGCATGGTCGGCGAGAAATTTCTCGAGCAACGGCACTGCCGGATATCTCGCGAGCGGGCCGGTAGATTTCGGGGGGCCATCAATCAGCAGGAAATCAACCGAATTAGGCTTCAGATCAAGACACTTCAGGTCATACCACTGGAACTGTTCGTTGCTGATGCGGTATGTCCGCAGTGGTGCCAAATGGAGGTCTACACTATCAGCCAAATCTGCAGCAGCCAACGCACTGGCCGTCGCAGCATGATGCTCCTTCAGGTGCTCGAGTGATACAACACACCCCTTTCCAATGTGCTTGAGCGCTTGCGCGATCCATAAGGTGGATGTTCCAGATCCGCATTCGAGGACCAGCGTGGGCTGCCGCGTTACCAGTTCAGTGACCACGCGAAGCATGGAAACCGGTTCCATCGCCCACCCGCCGAGGAGCGGCATCGGTTTCTCCGGAGCCAAAAAGGCCTGTAACTGGAAAATGGCCTCCACCTGCTTGACCGATTCGACCTTTGCTCGGGCTATCTCAATACGCTGCGCAGGAAGAATTCTATCGACGGCTTCGGAGACTGCTTTCAGCTGCTTGCCACCTCGTCTCGCAGCCTCACGCAGCGCAATGACGCCTTCACTTATAGCATCGGACCGAGCCTGCTCGGCCTCGAGCATGTTCGCGCGCTTGGTCTCAATGGACTCATCCAGCATGATCCTGACAGTTCGCGAGATTGCATCAATAGTCTCCCCACCTGAAGAAAGCTTGGAGTCAACGCTGTCAATCCGCTGAATTAAGGCCTCCAGTAACGCCTCGCGTTCTGTCGTTTGCACTCCCACGAGCGCCGCATTGCAATGACCGTGCCATCGCGTCGATCTTCTCATTCTTGGGCTCAATGGTCTCATCCAGCATGATCCTGACAGTTCGCGAGAATGCATCAATAGTCTCCCCACCTAGAGAAAGCTTGGAGTCAACGCTGTCAATCCGCTGAATTAAGGCGTGAAGTAACGCCTTGCTTTCTGTAGTTTGCATTTCCCCGAGCGCGGCTTGCAACGACCGTGCCATAGCGTCGATCTTCTCATCCTTGGCCGCAATGGCGCGAGGCACCTTTTGAGCCTCCTGTATCACATCGGAAAGTGCACCTTCGACGTGATCGAAACGCTGCAGCACGGACTTGACGCCCGCTTCTATCGCGGATGCTTCACCAGCAACGAAGTCGGCGACGCTTTGTTTGACTTCTATTTCAGCAATTGCCATCCATTCCGCGACAGATGCAACGAAGTCGGCAAATTGGCCGCGGAAAAGCATGAACTGTTCAGAGTGGTCATCGCGCCAGTCAGCTTCAACTGACAGTCCAGACTTTAGCTGGTTGCCAAGAGCGTCAAAACTCGAAGATATCAGGTCGAAATTCGAAGATAGCTGGTGAAAATTCGAAGACACTCGGCCGAATTCTTTGCCCTGCCTTTCCAGAATCGTTACTTGCGTCTCTTGAATCGTATTGAGCTGCATCAACAAATGTTTTGTCTGATTGAGGCATGTCTTGAGTGCTCCCTCCGACTTGGCCTGGGCGGCGCCGAGCCGCTGAATGTCAGATTGGATGAGCACCGAACTCTGCATAACTGCGTCTATTCGCTGAAACAGCAGAATTCCCAGGGCGATCAGCGCAGCAGACCACCATGCCACGCCCAGTATCAGGAATTGCGAACTCTGGAACCACGTGCCGAGTCCGAGAAATAGTCCACCCAATAGCAGCAGGCATCCTCCAAGCACACGCCGGCGTGTCAATCTCGGCCGCATAGTTATCCCCTCGAAAGCCTCTTAGACCCAGCGACTCGATGCCCGCTCCCTTTTTGCCCAATAGATAGGTTGAGGACGCCGCCGGCCATCTTGCATTGCTACATTAGTCTTGACGGAGCGGTCTGATGCTCGTCATTTGTTGGTAGTGCGCAGTGCGGGATCATGCCCCAATTCAAGTATAGAACCGCGCGTCGTGACACGTGGACTGTGTATCAAATTTTCCCACATGCATCAAGGACGCAATGGCCGGCCTTCCGTCAATGATCCTTTGCTTTGTGGGCATCTCCTGTAATATCACTCTGGAATCACCTGCGATCGAGCGCCGCTGCGAAAGCTTATGCCGAGCGGCATAGCGGGAGCAAGGCGATACAATACCGGTTCCGCGATGTTTCCTTTTACCTGGAAGATGCCCGCTTGCTGGAAATTCTCGGAACGCGGAACGCATCGGCAACACCATGCTTATACTGAAGAAGGGTCAGGCGTTTTTTTCCTGAATAAGGGTCTGACCTTTCCGCTCAGGGCGCCCGCTTGCGCGCGATTGGCCTCGTCGCCGTCGCGTCGGCGCAAATGGTGGCCCAGACGCGTGCCGCCTGTACCTGCCAGGGTGCAGCGTACCTCGCTCGCAATACCCGTGCATTGGCCTCGAGGCGCTCGCGTTGTTCGACAGCTGTAGCCACGGCGCAGGCGATGCCCGCAGCCGAGTTATCGGTCAACACTGCCGCAGAACCGAAAATCTCACGCGTGGCCGGGTTGTCGGACAACACCATTGGTTTGGCCAGTGCCAGTGCTTCGTAGGCGCCACAGACGAGGCAGTCCGGTTTCAGCGTCAGGTCGCAGATCACGTCGGCTTGGGCCAACAGCTTCCAGAAAGCCTTGTCCGCCAGGTAGCCCGTCAAGCGAACGTTGGGTGGCAACTCGATGTCCTTGTGGCGAAATCTCTTCACGTCGCCAGTAAACGCGAATTGAACCTCGGGCAGTGTGGCGGCTGCTGCCATAATCGCAGCAACTGGCTCGTCCGGCAAGAACGTCGAGATGACTGCAACAAGCGTTGCTTTGTTTATAGCTGCAGCTTTCGCCGGCAGTTCGGGTTCCGGCATCCTGTCCGGAAGCACCAGTGCGCGCCCACCAGCCGCCGTGACATCCTTTTCCAGAGCCGGGTTGGTCACGATGGTCGCATCGGCGCCCTTAAGCAGGCGTCGCGTCAGCCAGGCTACGAACCTGCCCGGGCGCATGAACGGTCTCACGCCCTCGTTATGCGCATCGACGACGAGGGTGTAGCCGAAGAACCGTCGACTCGCCAGCGCTAAGGTGCTCAGGAGCAGGGAAGGATTTTGCACGAAGAGAATTGCGGGATTTGTTCGCCGCAGCAGCACGAGTGTCCTCCATGCTTGCTCGAACCAGCGCAACCGGTCAAACAACCGGCCGCGCGCATGAGGAATTACATGCAGTGGCACGTCCCACTCAGCGCACAGTCCGATGGTGCGGCGGTGGACGTTCCAGGAAACCCATAGAGCCGAAAGTGGCGCCGAGAGTGCGGAAGACGCGGGAATCTCGCGCTCAGCGGTCGCGGCCTTGCTAGCGGTCCTCGTTTGCGGAAGCATTCAGAATCAGTTTGGGGAATCAGGCTCGCCGCGTCGTGATATTGATCACCTTGTCGGTGCTGGGCTGGGGTTGCTTGCCATGTTTCTTGTTCCACACCAGATCATCGATCCCGTTGGCAGGCTCGTAACCGGCAACCGCGCTCTTCAACACTTCGCGCGCGCGCGCGCGATCCAGATGCTCCGCGGCAATCCGCAAGTCCTCGATCAGCGGCAAGAGCTCGTCGAAGGCGATGTAGTCCTCGTTGGCACGCATGATGCGCGGGTGGCTGGTTCCGGACACGTCGTTGCCGATGAGCAGCTCCTCGTAGAGCCGTTCAGCAGGTCGCAGGCCGGTGTACTTGATCGCGATGTCGCCGTCCGGGGTGTCTTCGTCACGCACCGTCAGGCCCATAAGGTTGATCATGCGGCGGGCGAGGTCACGAATCCTGACTGGCTGGCCCATGTCGAGGACGAACACGTCACCGCCTTCAGCCATGCCGCCGGCCTGGATTACAAGTTGCGCAGCCTCCGGGATCGTCATGAAGTAGCGGATGATCTCGCGATGGGTGACGGTGACGGGACCGCCCTTGCGAATCTGGTCGCGGAACAGCGGCACCACGGAACCGGACGAGGCCAGAACGTTGCCGAACCGGACCATGCTGAAACGAATACCCGGATGCTCGTCCTGTAGCGCCTGCAGAACCATTTCCGCCAGCCGCTTCGTCGCACCCATGACGCTCGTCGGGCTGACTGCTTTGTCGGTGGAAATAAGGACGAAGGTATCGGTACCGGCTGCGATGGCTGCCTTGGCCACGTGCAATGTGCCAAAAACGTTGTTGTAGACGCCTTCGAGCAGATTGTATTCGACCAGCGGCAGGTGCTTGTACGCAGCGGCGTGATAAACCGTATTAATATGAAAGACTTCGAGCACTTCGCGCACGCGTTCGCTATGGTGGACCGAGCCGATCAGCGGCACGATTTCGCAGGTACTTCCCGTGTTCTCCGAGATATCCCTGAGCTCCCTCTCAATCTTGTACAAGGCGAATTCGGATATTTCGTAGAGCACCAGCGTCTTCGGTGCGAGCTGCAATATCTGCCGGCAAAGTTCCGAGCCGATCGAGCCGCCGGCGCCAGTCACCAGCACGGTCTTGCCGGTAATGGAGGCACGCAGCAGTTTCGGGTCCGGCGGTATCGCGTCACGCCCGAGAAGGTCTTCAACGTCGACGTCGCGAATGTCGTCAACCCGGGCCTTGCCGGTCACCAGGTCGCTGATCTCCGGAATCGTCTGCACATGCACGGGAAAATCGGACAGTCGCTCGAGAATCATGCGGCGGGTGTGGCGCGTCGCACTCGGCATCGCCAACAGTACCCGGGTCACTTCCGAATCCGCGATCAGCCTTTCAATGCGCGCCGGCGCGTAGACTTCGACGCCGTGGACGCGTTTGCCCTGCAACAACGGGTTGTCGTCGACCAGCGCAACGGGCACGAAGTCATCACCGGTCATCAGCGCGGTCACCAGGCGGGCACCTCCTTCACCGGCACCGTAGACGATCACCGGCTCGCCCCTGGTACCGCGGCGATTGAGGAATATGCGGGCGAGAAAGCGGCACCCGACCAGATTGATGAGCGATAGCGCCCCGAAGGCCAGTGCCCAACGCAGGGGAGCCGAAACGAGCTCAGCGGCGAATACGAGCAAGCCGACGATGAGGGTGACAGCAAGCGCGGTTTTCGTGCCGGCGACGAACAGGTCGACACCCATATAACGGACGATGGACCGGTACAGGCCTTCATACCAGGCAATCGGAATGGTCACTATGACAGTAACCACCGTCAGGAAAACCACATCTGGGGTAGCCAGTTGCCGGGTCCCCGTGGCGATCCAAACGGCGGCCCAGACACAAACGGCAACGCCGACGGCGTCGGACAGGATCATAGTCGCCTGTTTCTGTACGCGCGACCAGTTCGCTATGCGATAGCGCAAGCGCTGCATTTTTTTTGCCTTCGGCATCACGCTACACCCTTGACTCTCGCGCCAACGTGTCCGGCCGATGTGCTTCGCTCCGGCCACGGCACCACACTTAGTCGGAATTTACCATACTTCAACAACTCGAGCAGATTTATTTGAGCAATCTGGCAAAAGTGTTGAATTGACGGATCGCGGCACGCGTGCCCGGCTTCAACGGCTAAGGTCACCGGATGCGATCCGTTGACACAGGTTACTTTTATTACCTTCGTGTTGCCAGATGTCAGTAATTGACGACCGTGCGGATGGTTGCAATTACGGCGACTGGCCCGGTGAAAGGTCCGGCAATTCGGCTGCACCTGCCTTGAAGTGAAAAGCCAGCCCGATCAGAGGGAGGTAAGCAATCAGAAGCGCCGGAATTGGCGGAACTCGCCCTGTTTCAACGAGCAGCGCCATCGGCAGCAACCAGACCAGATTGATCGCACCCACGGCGAGACTGACAACGGCATGCCCCCGATACTTCCGTGATGCGAACTGGTAGGCATGGCTGCGATGGGCCGTTCTCAGAGGCTGCCGGCGGAGCGCCCTGCGGGCCAACGTCACGAACGAATCGACGATGAATACGCCTAGCAGAATCAGCCACGCCCAGAACAGTGCGGAATCCACCTGTGCCGCGTGTACACAAAATACCGCCATCATGAAACCGAGAAAACCGCTGCCGGCATCCCCGAGAAAGATGCGAGCCGGCGGGTAGTTCCAGACCAGAAAACCCACCGTGGATGCCAGCATAATCGCAGGTGGAATCCATGCCCTATCACCGGTCGGGCTGCAGGTGTAGAGAACGACACCGCCCAGGCAAACCGTCACTGTCTCGATGCTTGCCAGCCCATCGATGCCATCCATGAAGTTATAAAGATTGATGAGCCAGACGATACTCACGATTCCAAGGACCTGGATCAGCGCCGAGGGAGCTGCTGGCAGTAATCCCTCTGGAATACCGCCCAACCAGTACAGGGCCCACAGCGCAGACACAACATGTAAGGCCAATCGCCATCCAACCGACACATCGCGAAAGTCGTCAAACAGGCCAACCAGGGCGACCAGCGCGCCGCCGCCCAGGATCGCCGCAAGAAAGTTCCCGTCCGGCGTCCAAAAACATGTTGCAATTGCCATGCTCGTCATGAACGTCAGGACGATTGCCACGCCGCCACCGCGCGGTACAGGGTGAGCATGGGAACTGCGCTCGTTTGGAACATCCAACAGGCGACGCTCTACTGCAATCCGCATGACGATCCGGGTAAGCAGGAACGATGCCAACACCGTGGCAAGCAACAGCCAATATACGTTCACTGCAAATCAGCCAGGAAATGTCGCGCGGTCCACTCGAGCTGCTGCTCCATGCTGACCACCGGTGCCCAGCCGAGGAGTTCGCGCGTCTTGCGCGTTTCGATCTGCAGGTTTCCAAGCAGCCTGTTGGCCTGCGCGCGTTTACCGGCCAGCGTCGCGCAAGCCAGCACCAGTGCCGGCGGCACCGGCAACACGCGCGCCGGCTTGCGCAATGCGACGCCAATGCGCGTGACCAGTTCCGCAGTCGATACGTCTTCCCCATCCGCTGCCATAAATGTTTCGTTGGCGGCGGCAGGGTGTGTACAACAAACCCCTATCAGATCGACCAGATTGTGAAGCGCGATCAAGCTACGGAGATTGCGTACGCGGGCGAACGGCAGCGGATACCCTTTGTGCACCCAGCGCAACAATGCCAGGAAATTCGCCTTGACGCCGGGCCCGTAGACAAGGGGCGGACGAATCGTCACCACTTCCATGCCCTGTCGTTCAGCCACACGTGCCAACTCGATTTCGGCTTCGTGCTTCGATGTGGCATAGGCATCCGTCGGTGCGGGTTGGTCATCGGCGTGGAACGCGCGTCCCGGCGGCGTGTTGTCGCCCAATACCTTCGCGGAACTGAGAAAGACGAAACGCTTCACGCCACAATTCGCCGCCTGGCGGGCGAGATTCGACGTTCCCTCGACGTTGATCCGGCGATAGTCGTGCGTGCTGTCTGCGCCACTCATAACATGCACGCGCGCTGCTGCATGTACGACGACTTCGACCGAGTCGAGTGCGTCTTCCCAATGTGTGTCCGGCGCCAGTTCCTTCGTTTTGACGGAGCCGTTCAGCGGCACCCGGTCAACACTGTTGCGCACGGTAGCCACCAGGTCGACGTCGCCCGTTTCGGATAGCCGGTCGCACAATGCACGACCGATAAATCCTGACGCACCTGTCACCAGTACCTTCATGCGACCACCACGGTTTCCCTGTTTACGTCTTTCGGGTCAGGACATTGACCGCGAATTGCGCCAGCAGGTAGGCCGAGTTCAGGCGGCCGAGCTTTTCTTCGGCGGTATAGATCCGATACATGTCGACCGCCTTAGCGAGTTTTCTTCTCGATAGAGAGCCTTTTCGCCGGTGGTAGACGACAGAGCAACCGGGATATCTCGACGCCACCACGCCGCCGCGCGTGAGCGCCAGCCACAATGCCCAGTCCTGACCCCTGTCGATCGCCGGCATATAGCGCTTGCCGATGAGCACCTGGTTATAGGCGACGGTGGAACAGCCGATCGGGCAGCGCGTCAGTAGCTGAGCGTACCCGACCCTGGCAGGCGTCACGACGTGGCCCAGCGATGCACCGGTCTCACCGTGCACGATCGCGTAATCGCCATAGGTGAAGGCACTGCCCTGTTCTTCCATGAACGCGACCTGGTTGGCCAGCTTGCGGTCGAGCCAGACATCGTCGCTGTCGAGAAACGCGATATAGCGCCCCTCGGCGGCCTCGATGCCTGCATTGCGCGCCGGCCCGGCGCCCAGGTTCGCCTGGCGGATGACCGTCAGGAATGGAATTTCACGCTGCAGCTCTGCCAGCATTTCCACGGTCGCGTCGCTCGATCCGTCATCGACGACGATATGCTGCAACGGCACGCAGGTCTGGTCCTGGACCGAGCGCACGCAGCGCTCGATGCTTGCCGCGGAATTGTGCGACGCCGTGACGACGGAGACGAGCCCCGCGTGTCTTGCACCGCTCCCGGTCATCGCACGATGCCGTCCGGCAACTGCCCGTCAGTCTCGACCAGGGTCGTCCCTAGGGAATAGCTGCAATGACACACACCAACCGCCAGGCGCAGCGTCGCATTATCGAGAACTCCATTGAATAAACCCAGTCCAGTCCTCGGATTCAGTATCCAGTACAACATCTTTTTCGACTTGAAAGCCCAGACCCATATAAAACCGCCCGTACCGCGTGTCCCGATCATAAGTCAGGAAAAAATCAGCGATTTCGATCGGTGTGGGCGAGAGCGAATGGCTGGGATCCGGCAATCCCGCGCGATTGATTTCCATGTACCGGAGCGTTGCGTTCCAGGTTTGACCGCCGGATTGTACCAGCGATGCGCCGGTGGCGTAGGTCAGGCTGTCACCGTCCGCGGAATGTGCGAGCGCCCGATATTTGTATCGATAACCGGTTGTGTAAATTGAATGCACGTAGGCACAGTCTTCTTCCTTGATATCGCCAAATCCGTACGCCCCGTCATTACAGGCCGTGTCCGAAACCTCCAGCCAGGCGCTGTAGTCGGAGTCTCCCAAGCTGCCCCAGTGCTCAACCCCAACCTGTCGCAGCCAGCTGCCGAGCAGTCGACTCCCCGGCGCGCCGTCCTCGCCGATCCACTGCAGGTACAGCGCCGCAGGTACGTCCCCCGGCAGGCGCCAGCGCACGTCGACGCCGCCGAGCTGGTTGCCCGGTTCGCTGTCGGGATCGACGTTTACGCCGCGGTTGTCATTGCCGACGAGGAGATCGAGAAAGGTCGAAAAGTCGCAGGGGCGATCCTCACCGCACCATTGTGCGGTGCGCGTAATTCCGATCTCGAGCATGGGAAGCGGCCTGAAGGTGCCGCGGACGCCAAACAGCAGCGCATCCTCAACGCCCCGTTCATCGTCAAGCTGGCTCATAAAGGTCGTCATCGACCACGGCCCGATCCAGCTCAGCCACTTCGACTCAAACGGCGTACTGTTATTGCGTTGCAACATGACGCCCGGCGTGGGACGCGCGTTGTTGGACAGTATCAGGCTTCCGTTGCGACCCGGCCCGTACCAGCGGTCCTGCCAGCCGGCAGTGAGTACCCAGTTTCCGAGCGCCATGCCGACGTACGTGTCGTCCGGTCGAAATTCATCCCCGTCGACGGGATCGGAAACGTAGCTCCCCGAAAGCTTGATCGCGAATCGCTGTCCCAGCCACGCCAGCTTCAGAAATCCCTCGCCCTGCTCGCGCGGGGTATTTTCAAAGGACCGGATAATCCGTGGATTCGCGGCGCCGGCGGCGCCGAACAGGACATCGAAAGTGTCGTGGTCGAGTTCCCAGGACAGCCGGATGCGCGTGCGCTCCAGTGCTCGCTGAGCAGCACCTGTGGCGAGACGATCGTCGATTTCGTTCAACGCATTGTGCACGTCGCCAAGCGACAACGGCCAGGTCGTCAGCGGAATATTCGTCAGCCCACTGTCGTTCAGTAACTGCAGGTCCTGCCGAAGTCGGGTATCGCCCGGTGCAGCAAGAGGCTCGGCTCGCAAGTTCATTTCTGTCGGGCAGGCGAGAACCGCAGCCACAAAAACCAGGCAGCGGGTATGCCAGGCGTGCAGCCGTACTTGCACCTTGCTCAGCCGCGCATCCCGCGCACCCGCTCGAGCAGGTTGCGCGTCGACGGATTGCTGCCCGTGTACTCCCCGTCCGGCACCGCGCCCGCCAGCGAACCCGCAATCTTCTTCCCGAGCTCCACACCCCACTGGTCGAACGAATTGATGCCCCAGATCACCCCTTCGACAAACACTTTGTGTTCGTAGAGGGCGATCAGCTGGCCGAGGACCTCGGGCGTCAGCGACTCGAACAGGATCGTGTTCGAGGGATTGTTGCCCCGGTGCACGCGGTACGGCTCGGTGCCGGGCTCATCGAAGCCGTCCATCAGCGCTTCGGACTGCGCCAGGCAGTTGGCGATCGCGAGGTCCTGCTGTGCCTGCGTCGGCACCGGACGAACGGACCGGCAACAGGAAGTCGGCCGGCACCAGGCGTGTGCCCTGGTGCAGGAGCTGGTAGAAAGAATGCTGGGCATTATTGCCGGCTTCGCCCCAGATGATCATCCCGGTATCGCATTTCACGGGCTTGCCGTCACTGCGCACCGACTTGCCGTTCGACTCCATCTGCAGTTGCTGCAGGTACGCCGGGAAGCGATCCAGGCGGTTGTCGTACGGCAGGATGGCCTGTGTTTCGGCCCCCATGAAGTTGTTGTACCCGATGGCGAGCATTGCGAGCAGCACGGGCAGATTGACTTCGAGCGGCGCGTGCCGGAAATGCTGGTCCATCACGCGCCCGCCGGCGAGCAGGCGCCGGAAGACGTCCATACCCGTCACCAGGGCCACGGACAGCCCGACCGCCGACCAAAGCGAATAGCGGCCCCCGACCCAGTCCCAGAAACCGAAACGATAGTCCGGATGAATGCCGAAATCGTTCATTGCCGTGTGGTTAGTCGAGGCCGCCACAAAGTGGCCCCGTACCGCGTCCTCGCCCAGCCGCTCGACGATCCAGCGCCGTGCGGCTTTTGCATTGCTCATTGTCTCCTGTGTCGTAAACGTCTTGGAACAGATCACGAACAGCGTCACCGCCGGGTCCAGTGCCAGTTCGAGGTCGGCAAGCTGCGTACCGTCGACATTGGAGACGCTGTGGAAGCGCATGCCGTCTTTCCAGAACGGCCGCAGGGCCCGGCTCGCCATAACCGGCCCCAGGTCGGAGCCGCCGATTCCGATGTTCACGATCTCGGAAAAGCGTTTCCCCGCATGGCCGGCGATTTCACCCGTATGCACGGCTTCGACGAAATTCTCCATCGCCGTCTGCACTTCCCAGATCTCGCGGACGCCCGGGGTGTCGAGCGCAATGGTATCGGAGATCTTGGACCTGAGCGCCACGTGCAGGACAGCACGGTCTTCCGTGACGTTGATGTGCTCGCCGGCGAACATGGCGTCGATCGCGGCCGGTACGCCCGCTTCCTTCGCAAGGCGGACGAAGAGCTTGCGTGTCGCCGCGGTCAGGTGGTTCTTGGAGTAATCCAGCGTAATGTCGCCGGCGCTCGCCGTGAATCGCTGCACGCGCTCCCGGTCGCGCGCGAAGAGATCCTTGAGCGTTCTGCCGCGCAGCTGCAGTCGATAGTGCTCCTTCAGGGCGGCCCAGGCCCTGAGGTCGGTCGGATAGCGCGACGTAAAGTCTTCCTTCATTCGCCGAGGCCCCTACCCCAGGTACCACAGAGAGGCCAGGCCCGTGACACTCATCACGATCGTGTACGGCAACGCCATCAGTACCATGCGCCCGTAAGACAGGCGAATCAGCGGCGCCAGCGCGGACGTCAGGAGAAACAGAAACGCGGCCTGGCCGTTCGGCGTGGCGACGGAAGGAATGTTCGTGCCGGTGTTTATCGCCACGGCCAACGCGTCGAACTGCTCGCGCGAAATGGCCCCGGTCTCGTAGATGTCGGCTACCTCGGTGATGTACACCGTCGCGACGAACACGTTGTCGGAGATCATCGACAGTATGCCATTCGCGATGAAAAACAGCGCCTGCTGCGACTTGCCGTCGTGCGCCATCACCCAGTCGATGACCGGCGTGAACAGTCCCTGGTTGTTGATCACGGCGACGATCGCGAAGAACACGACGAGCAGGGCAGTAAAGGGCAGAGCCTCTTCGAATGCCTGCCCGAGCCGATGCTCATCGGTGATGCCGTTCAGCGCCGTGGCCAGTACGATCACGAGCAGGCCGACGATGCCGGGCTCGGCGAGGTGCAAGCCGAGCGCAAGGACGAGGCACACGGCGACAAGTGCCTGCACGAAAATAACCATGTTTTGCTGCTTTGAGCGCTGCGCGGTCCTCTCACGGTCAACCTCATCGAGCACTTCCCGCACCTTCGGCCCGAGCTTCGCACCGTAACCGAACCAGCCGGTGACCTCGAGAAGCATGCACGTCAGCAGGCCGACGACCAGCACCGGCATGGAGATATGCGCCATGCGGGTGAAAAATTCGACGAAGTCCCATCCCATGATCTCCGCGATCAGGAGGTTTTGCGGCTCGCCGACCAGTGTCGTGACGCCGCCCAGGGCGGTGCCGACCGCGCCGTGCATCATCAGGCTGCGTAGAAACGCACGAAACTGGTCCAGGTCTTTGCGGTGCAGCGAGTCGACTTCGTCATCCGTACCGTGATCGTGGCTCTGGGTAAATTTTTTACCGGACGCCACCTTGTGATAAACGCCATAAAACCCCACGGCAACGGTGATGATCACGGCGGTCACGGTGAGGGCGTCGAGGAATGCCGACAGCAAGGCGGCTGTCCCTGAAAACATTAGCGATAACAAAATCTTGGACCTGACGCCCAGCAGGATCTTGGTGAAGGTGTAGAGCAGGAACTCGCGCAGAAAATAGATGCCGGCCACCATGAACATGAGCAGCAGGATCACCGAGAAGTTGTGCTCGGCCTCGTTAAAAACCATCTCCGGCGTGGCGAGGCCCAGCACGACGGCTTCGACCGCAAGCAGCCCGCCCGGCTGCAACGGGTAACATTTCAGCGCCATCGCGAGCGTGAAGATAAACTCCAGCACCAACACCCAGCCGGCCAGGAACGGGTCGATCATCACCAGGATCGGGTTCACCACCAGGAAAGCGAGGATCGTGAGTTTGTACCACTCCGGCGAGTTCCCGAGAAAATTCTCGCGAAAGGCTGCTGCCAACGTTTGAGCCATACGGGTTCCTGTTTTCGTTATTCTGAAGTAACGCCGCGCGCTGACAGACGACCGGCCGAACGCTCGATTCTAGACTGTTCGCACCGGATTTTGGAGTTGGGCGGGATCCGCCGCGGGCTGCAGGCGGTCCCAGACGCAGTGGCCCGCCGCGCGAAGCCTGGCCAGCATGTCGACGTGGGCTTTGCCCTCCGCGGCGCTCGCGAGCACAACGGGGAGCTCGAACGACGGGCCGCCGGATCGCTCGCCCGGCCGGGGTCCTGCCGCGGCCAACGCAAGGCCATAGTCCACCCGGCGTCCGCCAGCGGTCTCGGTCTCGGCATCGAGAACCAGGATCGTCTGTCCCCCCGTCATCGCGAGGTAGACGCGCGCCAGGAGTTCCGCATCGATGAGCGCGCCGTGAACTTCCCGCTTCGACGCGTCGATTGCGTAGCGCTTGCACAACGCATCGAGGCTGTTGCGTTGACCGGGGTGAAGCTCGCGGGCAAGCGAGAGGGTATCCAGCACGCGGCAGTGCAGGTCGAGCCGTGGTTTCGGATGCTGCATCAGCGTGAGTTCATGTTCCAGGAAGCCGACGTCGAAATCCGCGTTGTGCATCACGAGTTCGGCGCCGGCCATGAATTCGAGGAGCTCTTCGGCCACCTCCGGGAAGCGCGGCTGCGTTGCGAGGTCGGCGCGGCCGATACCGTGAACGCGCTCCGCTCCCTGGTCGATGTCGCGGTCCGGATTCAGAAAACGATGGAATTCGCGGCCCGTCAGGCGCCGGTTCACCAGTTCGACGCAGCCGATCTCGATGATGCGGTGACCTTGACCCGTGGACAGGCCCGTGGTTTCCGTGTCGAGAACTATTTGTCGCATGCTTTCCCCTGCCGGCCCTCGCGCGCCTGGCGCGCCCGGGTCTGCAACTCGTCGATGCCGAGGTTCGCCAGTTCGTCCGCGAGCTCGTTGCCCGCATGACCGGCGTGGCCCTTTACCCAGACCCACTCGATGTCGTGCTGTCCTGCGGCTTCGTCCAGCGCCTGCCACAAGTCGCGGTTCTTCACCGGCTTGCGGCCAGCGGTCGTCCAGCCGCGGCGCTTCCAGTTCGGCAACCACTCACGAATGCCGTCCATCACGTACCTCGAATCCGTGTGCAGGCGCACGCTCTGGCGCCCGCGCAGCGCGTTCAGGGCCATGATCGCTGCCGTGAGCTCCATCCGGTTGTTCGTGGTCTCGTGCTCGCCGCCGTGAAGCGTCTTGCGGCGGTCACCGGCTATGAGCAATGCGCCCCAGCCACCGGGACCGGGGTTGCCGCGACAGGCCCCGTCGGTGAAGATCTCAATGGTCTTGCTCAAATCGGATTCGCGAGATACGAGTTGAAGGTTCGGCCAGCCCCCCGACCACCTTCGGTTTCCTCGTCCAGAGCGGACGAACCGGAGTCAGCGTGCTGATGCGTTTCTGCGCGGAAAGCATATAGCAAGCCGACAGCTCGGACCACCAGCGTTGGCCGCGCTTCTCCCAGGGGGATATGCCGGGCCGCCGCATGCCGGACAAGGGCCAGCGGAAGAAATACCCCTTGGCATGCTGGATTCGCATGTCGAGAAGACGCAGCCAGTCCTTCAGGCGGCGGTCGGACAGCAGCTGGTTCGCGCCCGGCGGCATGCCTGCTCCCGGGATCAGCCTGCGCACACCCCATAAGCCGCCGGGGCGAAAGCCGAATAACAGGAGGTGCCCGTCGGCCCGGAGGACCCGGTGCACTTCGCGCAGGATTGCGTGGGGACGATCCGTGAAATCCAGCGTGTGCGGCAGGATCACCGAGTCGATCGAATCACTCGCGATCGGCAGCCGGTGGTAGTCGCCCACGGCGATATTGCCACCGGCTTCAAGCTCCCCGGGCAGGGTTTCGGCCAGCATTGCGGCGCGTTGGGTGCGGGTCAAGCGCAGAAACGTGCGGGTCTCGCCCCAGAAGCCGAGCTGCAGGGTCTCTTCGCCGAACACGCCGTCCAACACGTCCTCGGCGAGCCGTCCTTCGAGCGCCAGCAAGGATTCGCCGAGCGGCGTACGGAGCCACTTGTGCGTTTCGTGATCTGTCCACTTGCGTAACGCCATTTCGTTAGTAGGATAGCCCGATGACTGAGACTTGCCGCACATTATTGCAGACAACGAGGCGCGCGGGTGTGCTCGTGATCCGCTTTTTGGCGGTATACGGGCTGCTTGCCGCGCCGGCAGCCGCCGAAATCCCGGCCTTCCTGCTCGAGGAGCGGGACAGCCCGACGTTGCGGCTGGTTTCCCCGGTGGATGGCCTCGGCCTCGAAGAACTCGGGCCTGTGGGCCCGGGCTCGGGGGACCTTCTCGGTCTGCTCCGGCAGGACTTCGCGATCGTCTACACCGACAACCACAGGATCAAGGTCGAGCGCGACTGGTTCGTGCGCAATCCCGACTACCTTGCGCGCGTCTTTGCGCGCGCGGCGCGCTACATGCCCTACATCCGCCAGGAACTCGAGCGGCGCGGCCTGCCCATGGAGCTTGCCCTCCTGCCGATCGTCGAAAGTGCATACGATCCGTTCGCATACTCCCACGGACGCGCCGCCGGTCTCTGGCAGATGATTCCCGGCACTGCAAAACGTTTCGGGGTCCGCCAGAACTGGTGGTACGACGGCCGTCGCGACATCGTCGACTCGACGCGCGCGGCCCTCGACTATCTCGAGTACCTCTTCAAGCTCAATGACGGCGACTGGCTGAACGCGATCGCTTCCTACAATTCCGGCGAAGGCAATGTGCTTCGCGCAGTGAAGCGCAATCGGGCCGCCGGCAAGCCGGTGGACTTCTGGCACCTCAAGGTACCGCGCGAGACGGCGGCGTACGTGCCGAAACTGCTGGCGCTCGTCGACGTCGTACGGCAACCCCAGGCCCACAACCTGGTCCTGCCCGTCGTGCCGAACCAGCCACAGTTCCTCATTACGAATGTCGACACGCAGATCGACCTGGCGCTCGCCGCCGAGCTGGCCGGAGTCGACGTCGACACGATCTACGCGTTCAACCCCGGCTACAACCGCTGGGCCACCGATCCGGCCGGACCGCATACGCTCGCGCTGCCAATCGAGGTCGTCGAGCATTTTGCAGCCACGCTCGCGGCAGTGCCACCCACGGAGAGACTGCGCTGGAAGCGGCATAAGATCCGCAACGGCCAGACGATTTCCGAAATCGCCTCCGACTATCACACGACGATCGCGGCGATTCGTGAAGCCAACGACCTCCGCGGCAACACGATTCGTGCCGGGCAGTACCTGCTGATCCCGGTGTCGACACAACCTCTCGATGCGTATACGAAAAGTGCCGACGCGCGGCTCGAGAAGACTCAGAACCGCGAACGGCCCGGCAACCGGCTGGAGCACGTCGTAAACGCCGGCGAAAGCTTCTGGAGCATCAGTCGACAATACAAGGTCACGACGCGGCAGCTCGCCGCGTGGAACGGCATGGCACCGGGCGATCCCCTGTCGGTCGGCAGGAAACTCGTGGTCTGGGCCGACGCTGTATCGTCGGGCCCAGCGGTGTCTCCTGTCGCCGCGCACGGCAGCACGACACGCAAGGTCAACTATACGGTGCGCAACGGCGACTCTCTGTACGTGATTGCACAGCGCTTCCGCGTCACGGTGGCGCAGATCACACGCTGGAACACCATTGACAGTGGCAAGATCCTGCGCCCGGGCCAGCGCCTGACGATGTACGTCGACGTTACCGCGCAATCGTCCTGAGGTGGCGCAGGAGCGACCCATGGCCGCGATTCGCGCGGTTGGAGCGGCTGCCAGCCGCGAACGGTTCCTCGTCAAATCGGAGCGCGTTCAATTCGCGGGCTTACGCCCGCTCCAACGGCGGCTGACAGCCGCTCCAGCGGCGATTCATTCGTTCTCGAAGAACATCGCCATGATGTTGGCGCCGGCATCGACGAAGGTCGTCTCGCCTGTAATGCCGCTCGCGAGGTCGGAGCAAAGGAAGGCCGCGGCGTTGCCGATCTCCTCGATCGTCACCGTGCGCTTCAGTGGCGCCGATTTTTCCGCATAGGCGAGCATCTTACGAAAGCCGCCGATGCCGGCAGCGGCCAGTGTCTTGACGGGCCCGGCGGAAATCGCATTCACGCGAATGCCCCGCGGTCCGAGGTCCGCGGCGAGGAAACGGACACAGGATTCGAGGCTTGCTTTGGCGAGACCCATCACGTTGTAGTTCGGGACGACCCGTACAGCGGCGTTGTACGTGAGCGTAAGGACGGCCGCGTGCCGGCCCTGCATCATCGGCAACGCGGCCTTGGCGAGCGCTGCCAGGCTGTATGCCGAAATATCGTGCGAGATCGCGAATCCCTCCCGCGTAATCGATTCGGTAAAGCCGCCTTCGAGCTGGTCACGCGGTGCGAATCCGACGGAGTGCACGAGTATGTCCAGCCCGTCCCAGTGCTTGCCGAGATGCGCGAACACGGCGGCGATTTCATCGTCGCTGGAGACGTCGCAGGGGAAGCAGAGCGATGCATCCTGTTTCAGCCGCTCGGCAAGTCCGGTCACACGCCCTTTCAACTTTTCGTTCTGGTAGGTCAGGGCGAGTTCCGCGCCTTCGCGCGCGAATGCCTCGGCGATACCCGTAGCGATCGAACGATCGCTCGCGACGCC
Source organism: uncultured Pseudomonadota bacterium (assembly GCA_963713215.1). Lineage (GTDB taxonomy): Bacteria > Pseudomonadota > Gammaproteobacteria > Steroidobacterales > Woeseiaceae > UBA1847. Next base: position 208,919 of record CAVQKY010000006.1, read on the forward strand.
GACTATCAGCGCCTTCTTACCGGCCATGAAGCCCATACTCTATCCCTGCCGTCTCACGAAGGCCCTAGTCTAGCTGATCAAAGCGCCTCGTTGGAGCGGCTGTTAGCCGCGGATAAGTTGCGCTCGACGACCACGTTCCAGTCGCGGGCTTACGCCCGCTCCAACGACGTCCCGCGGCCGCGTCAGGTCGCGGCCGTCTGCCGCTCCAGCAGATGGTGGTACAAGGCCTCGTACGCGTCGGTCATTTTCTCGGCGCTGAACGTGTCCGCTTTCGCGCGATTCGCAACGCGCATCGCTTCGACCGCCACCGAGCCGGCAGCCAGCGATGCTATGCCGTCAAACAGCTGCTCCGGCGACTCCGGTTCGATGAGAATTCCGTTTACCCCGTGCGCTACCAGTTCGGGGATGCCGCCGACGCGGGTGGCAACGATCGGCAGACCGAATTGCAGCGCGTCGATCAGGCTCGACCCCAATGCTTCGTCCGGCGAAGGAAATACGAACAGGTCGCAGGCCGACAGGTAGTCGCCGACGTTGTCGACGAAGCCGGTGAGCTCGATGTTCGGCAGGGCCCCAATGCGCTCACGAAACAATTGTTCGTGTCGCCCCGCGCCCATCAGCAGGAAATGCCATTCCGGTCGTTCGACGGCCGCCCTTCTCGCGGTCTCGATGATCGTAAGCTGGCCTTTCGCGGGATGGTAATAGGTGCCGGTGTGCCCGATGAGAATTTTGCCGGCATAACGTTGCCGAATGGCACTCGCAGCCACCTCGTCCACCGGTAACCTTGCATGGGCCGAGGGAATCAGCACCGGCTGCAGCTCGGGGTACGTCCCACGCACATGCCGGGCCACCGCGTCGGAGATCGCGACCACGGCGCCGGCCGAACGAAATGCCCGATCGCGCAGCCATGACGGTTTCTGCGGGCGCGTCACGCGCCTCGTTATGACACTGATCGCGCCGTGCATCCAGTGAGCCGCGAGCGCTACGTAAACGCCGCGTGCCTCGTGGGCATGCGCCACCGCGCAGCCGCGGGTCGCGCGGACCAGCGAAAGCGGAGTTCGTCCGGAGCGCAGGATCTCGAGACCCGGGATTTCTGCAGCGCGACCGGCAAGTTCGCCGTTCGCCCGTGCAACGAGCCGTTGCCGCCAGCCGCGGCTCGCCAGTTCCCGCATGAGCAGGCAGGTCTGGCGCTCGCCGCCGCGAAATTCCCGCGCGAGATTGATGTGGGCGATCTTCACCGGCCTCGCGGCCATGGGCCGCTCCTACGCTCCTACATCGCGGCCATGGGCCGCTCCTTCCCCACACCGCGGCCATGGGCCGCCCTCTACAGCGCCACCTTGGTCGGCTCTCCCTCCAGCCGCGCGATGATCGTCGCGCACGCGACATCGCCCCAGATATTGACGCTGGTACGCAGCATGTCGAGCACGCGGTCGAAGACCATCAATACGCCGATCGCCTCGACGGGCAAGCCGATCGCGGCGAGGATAATGGCGATTGCGACCAGCGACGCGGACGGCACGCCTGCGACGCCAATGGAGGTCATGAGCGCGATCATCACGATGGTGAATTGCACGCCAAAATCCAGCTCGAGACCATAGGCCTGGGCGAGAAACATCGCGGCGGCGCACTCGTACAGGGCCGTACCGTTCATATTGACGGTCGCGCCAAGCGGCAGAACGAAACTCGAGATCTTGTTGGAGACACCGATATTGTCTTCGACCGAATCCATCGTAACCGGCAGCGTCGCCGAGGATGAGGCTGTGGAAAATGCCGTAAGCAAAGCCGGCGATGCGCCTTTCAACACGGCGAACGGCCGGACACGCCCGATGAAGAAAAGAAGCAGTGGCAGCAGTACGAACGCGTGAAGCGCGAGCGCCAGGATTACCGCAAATGCAAATGTCGCGAGGCTGCCGGCCGCCTGGAATCCGGCATCTGCAACCACCTTGGCCACGAGTCCGAACACGCCGATCGGCGCGAACAGCATTATCCATTCTGTCATCTTCATCATGACGTGAAAGACGCCGTTCCAGAAATTGAACAAGGGTTCGGCAAAATCGTGCTGCAAGCGGGTCATGAAGTAGCCGAACAGCAGCGCGAAGAAGATCAAGCCCAGCATCTGCCCCTCTGCGGCTGCCTGGACGATATTCGGCGGAATCATGCGCAGGAATATGTCGGCGACGTCGCCGATACCCTTGCCTTCGACCCGCGCCGCCACGTCGGCCACGGGCGCATCGAGTGCAAGCAGGTCCTTCGCCGGCACGCCGTCGACTATGCCGGGAGAGATGACGTTGATCACGGCGAGACCGATCAGGATCGCCGCAAGCGTCGTGACTGCGTAGAAGAGCAGCGTCTTGGCGCCAAGGGCACCGAGACTGCCGCCGCTGCCGATGCCGGCGACGCCGACAATAATGGACGCCATGATCAGCGGCACGATGATCATCTTCAGCGCGTTCAGGAACAACTCGCCGATGTAGACGAATATCGACACGATATTCACGCCGAAGATATTGGGTGTGAACGATTCGGTCGTCGTGACGTTGACCGCGTAGCCGGCCACCATGGCCAGCAGGATTGCAATCAGGATCTGCCAGTGCAGAGCGAGCTTGCGCATAGTCTCCCCAGTACAGCCCGGCTCAGCGGCGCCGGCGTCCGCGAAAGCTTACTGGAACAGGTCTTCGGCAGCCAGCACGTCCTCGTTGATCACGACACTGGCGTCGGTGTGCAACGCGCGCACGAATGCCTGGAAGTCGCCCATGCCGGAATCCTGCGCAAGCATCAGCTTGCCGCGGTCGCGCTCGGCGAGCGGGATCGATTCCGGCCGGCCCGGCAACACCGCGTCGAGCTTGTATACCGCATAGGAATCGTCCTGCAATTGTACGCGCCCGAGTACCGGTTCTTCGGCCGTGGGTTTACCGGCGGCAAACACTTCGAAGAGGAGCGACTGGTCGACGGACTGGTCATTGCGGGAGATGGCCTGCGGCTCGGACACCGAGAGGCCGGCAGTCCCCGCGGCCGCAGCGAACTCCGCGCCGCTACGCAGTGCCTCGACCATTTGTTCCGCGCGCGTCGACATGAGCAGTTCCGCCTGTTCCGCCTCGAGGGCGGCGACGACGTCCTCTCGGACCTCTTCGAGCGGCCGCCGCGTGGCATCGCGATGCCGGGTAACCTCGAAAATTGCAGACCGGTTCGCGTCGAGTTCGACGATGTCCGAGATCCGCCCGCCGTCCAGTAGGGACGGCTCGAAGATCGCATCGATGGCGGCCTGGTTGTTGCCGAAGGGCTCACCGCCCTCCCGGGTGATATTGCTGGCTTCCTGCACGTCGAGACCCGTGACGTCCGCGACCTCGGCAAGCGTCTTGCTGTCGAACAGAGCGTCGGACAAGGCGCGTTCAAGATCCCGGAACCGGCCTTCCGCCTCCTGCTGGCGCAGTTCCGTCAGGAGCTCACCGCGAACCTGGTCCAGCGGCAACGGTCCCCGCTCGAGTATCTCGTCGAGCCTGACGAGGTGGTACCCGAATTCGCTTTCGATCGGGCCCGCGAGTTCCCCTTCCTGCATCGAGAAGACCGTGCTGCCGAGTTCATTCGGCAGCTGTGCACGTGTCAGCGACCCCAGATCGCCGCCCTGCATCGCCGTGCTGCTGTCCTCGGATACTTCGGCAGCGACGTCGGCAAATGATTCGCCGCTTTCGATTCTCGCAAGGGCTTCCCGTGCCCGCTTTTCAGCGGCGTCGGCGTCGTCTCCCGCGGAAATCAGAATGTGGCGCGCGCGGCGTTGCTCGTCCTGCAGCCAACGGTCGCGATTGTCCGCGTAATACGCCTCGATTTCGTCTTCGCCGATCGCGATATCTTCCGCGATGTCGTTCCGGGATACCTGTATGTACCGGACGTCGGCGGCTTCGGGTAGCTGGAACAGGTCCGGGTGATTTTCGTAATAGGCCGCAATCGAATCATCGTCGACCTTGATCTCTTCCACGACGTCGTCGGCATCGATGGTCGCGACGCTGACCACCCGTTGCTCCGCGACCAGGTTCAGGTACCGGCGGTATTCCGCCGGGGTCACCAGCGCGGTCGCAGCCACGGCGAGTTGCAGCTGCTGTTGCCGCAGCGCACTGCGTTGCAGCTGTTCGAACCGGCGCGGCTCGAGCCCGCGCTCCGACAGGAACGCACGATAAGCATCACGGTCGAATTTGCCGTCGCTGTGAAACGCTTCCTGTTCCCGAATGAACTCGGTTACCTGTTCGTCGCTGATTCGGAAATGGTTCTCGTCGAGAAAATTTTCGATGAGCTGGCGGGACACCAGCTGGTCGAGAAGGCTCCGCCGGATCTGCGTGCGGATATCGCCGGTCATGGTGGCCAGCTGCGGGTTCCGCTGAATCGCATCGCGGTAGTCCTGTTCGAATTCCAGGATGTCGATCTTCTCGCCGTCGACCTTTGCGGCGTAGCCTGAACCGATGAAGCTGTAGTCGAGGCCGAAGAACACAAAGGACAGGCCAATCATTGCGAGCAGCGCAATGGCAAAGGTTCCCGCGAAATTTTCGCGCATTTTCTGCAGCATGGATCCAGGATTTCCGCTTTGCTAAAACGCGGGAATTCTAGCGGAAAAATGCCACGCGCGTGTGGCGAATGGCATTTTGGCCGCCGGAACGCGCAGCGCGCCGCGCGGGTCCCGAGCTCGCACGAAAAAAAAGCCGAACCCGTTGCCGGTCTCGGCTTTTTCGTATGGCGGAGCGGACGGGACTCGAACCCGCGACCCCCGGCGTGACAGGCCGGTATTCTAACCAACTGAACTACCGCTCCGGAACCTGGTGGGTGCTGACGGGATCGAACCGCCGACCCTCGCCTTGTAAGGGCGATGCTCTACCAGCTGAGCTAAGCACCCGGAATCGTCGCCTCCCAGAAGGCCGAAAAGCCCGTGGTCACGGGCTTTTCGGGTCTGTCGGGGCCCCGAAGGGCGCGCTAGTTTACGGCATCCTTCAGGGCTTTGCCAGCCTTAAAACCGGGCACATTGCTGGCCGGAATTTGAATCGTTTCGCCAGTGCGCGGGTTCCTTCCCATGCGAGCTGCGCGCGACTTCACCGAGAATGTCCCAAAGCCGACGAGAGAGACGGCGCTGCCTTTGGCCAGTGTGCCGGTGATGCTGTCGAGAATCGCATCCACTGCCTTCGTTGCGTCGGCGCGGGACAGATTTGCCGAGCTCGCAACTGCTTCAATCAATTCACCCTTGTTCATAGTCGATCACCCTTGCAGATTGATAATGAATGGAACCAGTCCAGCGAGCTCTCCCCTCTCAGTTCGCAATCCGCTGAATTGCCGCTTACGGCTCCGTGCAACCGTCACGGCTGCGATGCTTATACCAAGTGCCAAAATGAGGGTCAAATTCCGCACAACCACGCGGTTTTGATAACGCTAATGCGGTCGTACGACCTCGTCGGGTTTTTGCTCGGCAGCGGGCTTCTCCGACGGCGCTTCGGGAGGTTGCGGCTTTTCATCAGGCAGGGGCATGCGGATCAACGCGTGCTCGAGAACCTCGTCGATCCATTTCACTGGAATTATCGACAGCTTGTCCTTGATGTTCTTTGGAATTTCGGCGAGATCCTTTTCGTTTTCCAGCGGAATCAGAACCGTGGAGATACTGCCGCGGTGCGCTGCGAGCAATTTCTCTTTCAGGCCACCGATCGGCAATACCTCACCGCGCAAAGTGATCTCTCCCGTCATCGCCACATCACTGCGCACGGGCACGCCGGTCAGGGCCGAGACCAGCGCGGTGCACATGCCGACACCCGCGCTCGGCCCGTCCTTCGGCGTTGCGCCCTCCGGCACGTGGATGTGCACGTCGCACTTCTGGTGGAACTCGGGGTCGATGCCCAGGCCGTCCGCGCGGCTGCGCACGACAGTCATCGCCGCCTGGATCGATTCGGTCATTACTTCGCCGAGTTTGCCCGTGTGCGTCAGCTTGCCCTTGCCGGAAACGACCGCCGCCTCGATGGTCAGCAACTCACCACCGACCTCGGTCCACGCGAGTCCCGTGACCTGGCCGATCTGGTCGTTCTCCTCCGCCTTGCCGAAACGATAGCGCCTGACACCGAGATATTTCTCGATGCTCTTCGGCAACACCGTTACCCGGGTGGTGCGCGGCTTCAGGAGCAGCTGCTTTACGACCTTGCGGCAAATCTTGGAGATTTCGCGTTCCAGGTTACGCACACCGGACTCACGTGTGTAGTGCTGGATGATGTCGAGCACGGTGCTTTCGGAAATGTGCAACTCACCGGCTTTCAGCCCGTTTTCCTTCACCTGCTTCGGGATCAGGTAGCGGGTCGCAATGTTCAGCTTCTCGTCCTCGGTGTAGCCCGGTAACCGAATGACTTCCATGCGGTCGAGCAGCGGGGCGGGAATGTTCAGGCTGTTCGCCGTGCACACGAACATGACGTCCGACAGGTCGAAATCGACCTCGAGGTAGTGGTCCTGGAACGTCGCGTTCTGTTCCGGATCCAGCACCTCGAGCAGCGCGGACGACGGGTCGCCGCGAAAATCCATCGCCATCTTGTCGACTTCGTCGAGGAGGAACAATGGATTGCGCACCCCGACCTTGCCGAGATTCTGGATGATCTTGCCGGGCATGGAGCCGATATAGGTGCGCCGGTGCCCGCGAATCTCCGCCTCGTCGCGCACACCGCCGAGCGACATCCGCACGAACTGACGGTTCGTCGCGCGGGCGATCGATTGTCCGAGCGAGGTCTTGCCAACGCCCGGAGGGCCGACCAGGCACAGTATGGGGCCTTTGAGGGTCCTCACGCGCTGCTGCACGGCCAGGTACTCGAGGATGCGTTCCTTGACCTTTTCGAGCCCGTAGTGATCCTCTTCCAGTACCTCTTCGGCACGCCGCAGGTCTTTGAGCACCTTCGAGCGCTTTTTCCAGGGCGCTTTGAGCAGCCAGTCGATGTAGTTGCGGACCACGGTTGCTTCAGCCGACATGGGCGACATCAGCTTCAGCTTGTTCAGCTCGGAGGTCGCCTTGTCCTTCGCTTCCTTGGTCATGCCCGCTTTTTCGATTCGTGCCTCCAGGTCGGCGACTTCGTTCGGCGTATCTTCCATTTCGCCGAGCTCCTTCTGAATCGCCTTCATCTGCTCGTTCAGGTAGTACTCGCGCTGGCTTTTTTCCATTTGCTGCTTGACGCGGCCGCGAATGCGTTTCTCGATCTGCAGCACGTCGATTTCACCCTCGATGATGCCGAGGATCTGCTCGAGCCGGGTCTTTACGTCCTGGATTTCGAGTATGCGCTGCTTCTCAAACAGTTTGAGCGCCATGTGCGCCGCGACGGTATCGGCGAGGCGCCCCGGTTCATCGATGCCCGAGAGCGACGTGAGGATCTCCGGCGGCACCTTCTTGTTCAGTTTCACGTACTGCTCGAACTGGGAAATAATCGACCGTACGAGCACATCGATCTCGCGCTCGTCATGACGGTCGTCCTCGGCGAGGACCGAGATCGCCGCGTGGAAGTAATCGCCGACCGACATGCGGTCGATCAGCGCACGCTCGCCGCCCTCGACCAGCACCTTGACCGTGCCATCCGGAAGTTTCAGCAACTGGAGAATGATCGCCAGGGTGCCAACTTCATATAAATCAGTTGGTTGTGGGTCATCCAGATCCGCCTTTTTCTGCGCGACGAGCAAGATGCGCTTGCCCCTGTTCATCGCCTTGTCGAGCGCCACGATCGACTTGTCGCGGCCCACGAACAGCGGAATAACCATGTGCGGGTAGACCACGACGTCGCGAAGCGGCAGCACCGGAATGCTGGAGTCATCGTAGTCGTCGTCAGGTGTGGAAATCAGCTCTTGGTCGGACAACTCAAGCTCCTTGTCGGTAAGCTCATGCGAAGTCGCCGGACAACCGTCCGGCAGACCCTGGTGTCAAGTTGTGCGAGCGGAACTCAGGCGCCGTCGGAGCCGGTGGCTCTGGCGGGCGGCTTTTCGATACTGACCGTCGGCGGCTCCTCCGACTCGTAGATCACATACGGCTTGGTTTCGCCGATAACGACGGACTCGTCAACGACGACTTTCCTCGCATTGGTGGTCGAGGGCAAGTCATACATCGTGTCCAGCAGTACGTTTTCGAGAATGGTCCTCAGGCCGCGCGCGCCGGTCTTGCGCTCCATGGCTTTCTTGGCCACGGCGCGCAATGCGTCGTCACGAAATTCGAGCTCCACATCTTCCATGTCGAACAACTTGCGGTACTGCTTGGTCAGCGCGTTCTTCGGTTCGAGCAGGATCTGGATCAGCGCCGGCTCGTCCAGTTCCTCCAGTGTAGCGACCACCGGGAGGCGGCCCACGAACTCCGGAATCAGCCCGTAGCGAATCAGGTCTTCGGGCTCGACGTCGTGCAACAGTTCGCCGATATTGCGTTCCTTCTCCGACGACTTCACCTCGGCCACGAAGCCTATGCCGCTCTTCGACGAACGGTTCACGATAATCTTGTCGAGGCCCGCGAATGCGCCGCCACATATGAACAGGATGTTGCTGGTATCCACCTGCAGGAATTCCTGCTGGGGATGCTTGCGGCCGCCCTGAGGTGGGACCGATGCAATGGTACCTTCGATCAGCTTCAGCAGCGCCTGCTGAACCCCTTCGCCGGACACGTCGCGTGTAATCGACGGGTTATCGGACTTGCGCGAGATCTTGTCGATTTCGTCGATGTAGACGATTCCGGTCTGCGCTTTCTCGACGTCGTAGTCGCACTTCTGCAATAGCTTCTGGATGATATTTTCGACGTCCTCACCGACGTACCCGGCCTCGGTCAGGGTCGTCGCGTCCGCGATCGTGAACGGGACGTTCAGCAGGCGTGCCAATGTCTCCGCGAGCAGCGTCTTGCCGCAGCCGGTCGGTCCGATCAACAGGATATTGGACTTCGCGAGTTCGACGTCGTCTTTCGAGCGCTCGGACATGCGATCGTTCAGGCGCTTGTAGTGATTGTAGACCGCGACCGCAAGGACCTTTTTCGCGCGCTCCTGACCGATCACGTATTCGTCGAGGATATCCTTTATTTCCTGGGGCTTCGGCAGCTTGTCCCGGCCCGGCTCACCCGAATCCTCGAGTTCCTCCCGAATGATGTCGTTACAAAGCTCCACGCACTCGTCGCAGATGAACACGGACGGACCCGCGATCAACTTGCGTACTTCGTGCTGGCTCTTGCCGCAAAAAGAACAATAGAGCAGTTTTCCGTCTTCGTTCTTGCCGCGGGTATCGTCACTCATCCAGTGTGTACCTCTGTTCCTAAAATCAGTCTGTTACGACTCGACTCTGTATATAACATGGGGAAATCGGGGGTGCAAAGGACGCGGTCTCAATCCGCAAGAGACCTAAGTTTACCAGCAGTGCCGGAAACCCCGAAATCAGCGCGGTTTGGCTTTCGGGATCTCCATACGCCGCTCCAGCACCTTGTCGACCATGCCGTATTCGATGGCGGCCTCGGCACTCATGAAGCGATCCCGTTCCAGGTCCAGCTCGATCTGCTCGACGCTCTGGCCGGTATGCCGGGACATAATGTTGTTCAGGCGCGCTTTCAACTCCAGCACTTCCTTTGCATGGATGCTGATATCGGTCGCCTGTCCGTGGTAACCGGCCGACGGCTGGTGCACCATGATGCGCGAGTGCGGCAACGCGAAACGTTTGCCTTTCTCGCCGCCCGCCAGCAGCAACGCGCCCATGCTGGCCGCCTGGCCGACGCAAATCGTCGAGACGTCGCATTTTATGAATTGCATCGTGTCATAAATCGACAGGCCGGCCGTCACTGCGCCGCCCGGCGAGTTGATGTACAGGTGGATGTCCTTGTCCGGATTTTCGGACTCGAGGAACAGCAGTTGCGCAACCACGAGGTTCGCCATCTGGTCTTCGACCTGGCCGACGATGAAAACCACCCGTTCCTTCAGTAGCCGGGAATAGATGTCGTAGGCACGCTCGCCGCGCGCTGTCTGTTCGACAACCATCGGGACGAGATTCAATGCCGTTGTACTCATAGGATTCTGCCTGTTCAGGTGACCTGCCAATAATCTCACGAATTCATGTAGTCGGCGAACCGGACCTTCCGGCTCGAGCTCTTGCCGTGTTCGACCAGCCAGTCGACGGCGACCTGCTCGAGAGCCGCGGGTTCGATTTGCCGTCTGATATCGGGGCTCTTCATGTACATCTCAACCATCTCGTCGGCACTTTCGTAACCGGCGCACAGCTCTTCGATGTGGGCGTGAAGTCGTTCCTCGTCCAGGGACAGCTTTTGATCGGCGATCAGTTGCCGGAGCAGCAGGCCGAGCCGGACGCGCTTTTCCGCAGCGGCGGCAAAATTCTCGAGTCCCGGCGCCTTGCTGTGATCCTCGATACCCATGCGATGCATCGCGTCATGCTGCATCGAATGCATTTCCTGGTGCTTCAGCGTCCGCGGGATTTCGAGCGGGTTGGCGTCCAGCAATCCCTGCATCACCTGCTCCCGCAGGTCGTTCTTCACCTTGTTGCGTGCCTCGCGTTCCATGTTTTCCCTGACGTCCCGGCGGAACTGTTCGAGGCCGCCCTCGGTGACGTTGAAGCTCTCGGCGAACGCGTCGTCGAGCACCGGAAGCGCCTTCTCTTCGACGCGGTGCACCCTGATGTCGAAATCGACCTTCTGACCTTTGAGATCCTCGGCGTGATAGTCCTTCGGGAACTTTACTTTGATCGACTTTTCGTCGCCCGGTTTGACCCCGGCCAGGCCCTTCTCGAAATCCGGGAGCATCTGTCCCTGCCCCAGGATGACCGGAACGCCGGTGCCGGTGCCGCCCTCGATCGGTTCGCCCTTCAGCGTCCCGGTGAAATCGCACACGACCCGGTCGCCGTCCCTGCCCGCACGATCGACCTCGTGCCAGGTGGCCTTTTGCTCGCGCAACTTCTCGATCATTGCGTCGACGTCCGGATCCTCGATCGCGACCTCCGGTTTCTCCACCTTGATCTTGTCGAGATCCTTCAGGCGCACCTCGGGCATGATCTCCAGGGTGGCCACATACGCGAAGCGCTTCCCGTCATCGTCCTGCTGCTCGATCCTGGGTGCGCCGGCCGGGCGCAGGTTTTCCTGCACGACGGCGTCCGTATAGCTTTTCTGCATCAGGTCGGCCAGGACTTCCTGGCGGATCTGCTTGCCGTAGCGTTGCCGGACGACCTGCGGCGGCACTTTGCCGGGGCGGAAGCCCTTGATTTTGGCGTTCTTACCGACCGTCTTCAGCCGGGAGTCGACCTCACGCTCGACACGCTCGATGGGAAGTTCGACGCGCAGCTTCCGCTCCAACGCGCCCGTCGACTCAACTGTGACCTGCATTTCGATCGTCCTCATGGCCGCCGCCGACAGAGCCAGGCGGTCGGCGGGCGCCAATAATCTTGTCTTTTTTCAGTAATTTAACGGTGCCGGGGGGCGAAAGGCTGGTGCGAAAGGAGAGACTCGAACTCTCACGGGTTGCCCCACTGGCACCTAAAGCCAGCGCGTCTACCAATTCCGCCACTTTCGCCTCATCCAGGTAACGGGGGGCGGAAATCCTGGCAAAAATACCGGCCGTCCCGTCCAGCCGGCGCATTATAGTAGGAGCGCGCCATGCGCGCGACCCCGGCCCGAAGAATATCGCAGTGCACGAGCGCCATGCGCGCGACCTGAGGCAGCGCGCCGTAACCCGGGCGCGGCGACCCTGCGGGGCAGGCGCCGGGGCCTCTCCTCCGCGGGCTTAAGGCTGCCATCGCGACCGGGCGCGGGCGGCATATTATTGGTGGGCCCCCGGGGACTCGAACCCCGAACCAAAAGATTAAGAGTCTTCTGCTCTACCAATTGAGCTAGAGGCCCGTATTGTGTCCGCACAGGAGTTGGGGTGGACGATGGGACTCGAACCCACGACGGCCGGGATCACAACCCGGGGCTCTACCAACTGAGCTACGTCCACCATTATTTCCGTGTTCTTGTCTGCTCCCGATCCTGAACTGCTTCGAACTGGTGCGCCCGGCAGGACTTGAACCTGCAACCGCCGGCTTAGCTTACCATCTACCGCTTTCGCGGCCCTGCAGATGCAGGTTTGTGGTCTGGACTATCTCTTCGCCATTGCAGGCGCCGCACGTATAGTCTCTACGGAACCCCGCGAAAACCAGCCGCCGCAATTCTCTCGCGGCAAAGTCTTCTTGGCGGTCTTTACCCCCAGGAACATGCCTGAGCCTTCAAGACCTCCAGGTCGCCGGCACCGGGTGAGATGCCGGACGACGTATCGTCCCGATCTCCCCCTCGCACAAGCCGACCGCAGGTTTCCACGGGATTGCCATCAGCTCACCCTGTTAAGGTTTCCCCGTTACGGTGCGGTCCACTGCCCGGGTTTTGTTTCCCAGGGCAGGCTCCTTACTCAAAGGCCGATGCTCTATCCGGTTGAGCTACGGGCGCTTCCTTTTCCAGCCTGCTGTCCCAGCAGTATTTCCAGGAATCCCTGGTCGGGGCAGCAAGATTCGAACTTGCGACCCTCTGCTCCCAAAGCAGATGCGCTACCAGGCTGCGCCATGCCCCGTCGCCGGAATTCCTGCCCCCGCCGCCGGGCCGAGGCCCGGGTTTGCGGGGGCCGAATGATACGGTCGGCCTATGGGACAGTCAATTGAGGGCCGGGCAGGAACCCCGCGCGACGCACGGCCACCTGCAGCGCCGATGGCCAGTCTGGTATCTTGCTGTCCTTTGCTTCGAGGGATATCCCGCTCATGAAATCCATTGTGATCGCCCTGCTGCTCTGTTTCGCCATCGCCGCCGCCGCCGATCCCATCCCGGCCCATCCGCGCATTGAGATCGTGACCACCGAAGGCACAATCAGGCTCGAACTCGAGACGAAACAAGCGCCCAAAACCGTGGCGCATTTTCTCGACCTTGTCGACGCCGGCTTCTATGACGGCCTGATTTTTCACCGCGTCATCGCAGGTTTCATGATCCAGGGCGGCGGCTACACGCCTGGCCTGGAGCCCCGCGAAGACGAACAGACCATAGTCAACGAGTCGGGCAATGCAATGAGTAACACTCGCGGCACGATCGCCATGGCGCGAACCGAGGATCCGCACTCCGCCAATTCCCAGTTCTTCATCAACCTCGTGGACAACGAGCGGCTGGACCCGCAGAAAGACCCGGCGCAAGGCCGTTGGGGCTATACCGTTTTCGGATACGTGATCGAGGGCATGGACGTCGTCGACCAAATCGCCGCGGTGCAGACGTCGCCGCAGGGCGAACACCCGGACGCGCCGGCGGTGCCGATCGTCATCAAGAGTGCGAAACAGGTCGACTAGGCCATGGCCACCCTGTTCATCTCCGACTTGCACCTCGACGGGGAGAAACCCTGGATCGGGAGCCAGTTTCTTGCCTTCCTCGCCGGCGAGTGCCGCCGGGCGGACGCGCTCTACATCCTGGGCGACCTGTTCGAGTCGTGGATCGGGGACGACGACCCGAATGCCCATTACGCGGCTATGAAAGCGGCGATCCGGGAACTGACGGGACACGCCGTGCCGGTGTACTTCATGCACGGCAACCGTGACTTCCTGATCGGTGACCGCTTTGTCGCCGACACCGGGGTAGCCCTGCTGCCGGATCCTTCCGTCGTCGACGTGCACGGGGCGCGGGTCATGCTGAGCCATGGCGACGCATTATGTACCGACGATTTCGAGTACCAGCAGGTGCGGGCCATGACCCGGAATCCGGAATGGCAATCGATGATGCTCGCGAAGTCGCTGGCGGAGCGGATCGACATCGCCGCGAATGCAAGGGCACAGAGCCGCGAACGGAACGCGTCGCTGCCGGAAGCGATCATGGATGTGAACCAGGAAGCCGTCGAGCGCGCGATGCGAAGCCAGGGTGTCACCCTGCTTCTGCACGGTCACACGCACCGTCCGGCGGTTCACGATTTCGAACTCGACGGCAAGCCGGCCACGCGCATAGTGCTCGGCGACTGGTACGACCAGGGAAGCGTCGTGCGCTGGGATGCGGAGGGTTTCGAGCTCGCGGCCCTGCCGCGGTAGGAGCGGCGGTTTGGAGCGGGCGTAAGCCCGCGACTTGATCGCGCCTCGATCGGGCCACGACTGGCAACCGCTCCAACGAGCGCTGCTACACCGGGACACCGCTGTGAAAACGAAACTGCGGATCCGGCTCGCTGACAAGCCGCGCTTCCAGTGCCGCCAGTTCTCTGAGCCGCGCCGCGATTCGGGCCCCGGATACCCCGCTTTCCCGATCCGCAAACTCGAGGTAGTGCTCGAAGTGGCGTGCCTCGGACACAAGCAGCGTCTCGTAGAAGCGACCGATCTTCGCCGGCAGGCGGGGCGCGGTGCGTGCGAATCGCTCGCAGGAGCGAGCCTCGATGATGGCGCCGACGAGCAGCAGGTCCAGGAGGTGCTCGGGCTCGGCGGGACGCACGGCGGCCCGGAGTTCGCCCGCATAGCGCGAAGCCGACAGTCGCGCGAAGCCGACGCCGATCTCTTCCATCAGCCCGCGCACCTGCTCGAAGTGCCGCAGTTCCTCCCGCGCGAGCCGCGACATGCATTGCGCTAACAGCGGACGATCCGGGTACCGGTACAGAAAGCCGAGCGCCGTCGACGCCGCCTTCAGCTCGCAGTTGGCATGGTCGAGCAGGAGCTCGGGCAGCCTTCCGACAGCCTCCTCGATCCATGCGTCAGGCGTCGGCACTGTAAGTAACGCCTCGATCGCCGCGGGAACGCTTACAGCCATTCGAGGATCTCGGCTGCCGTCTGCAGGCGATCGTCGGGCTGCTTGGCCAGCATCATGTTCATCACCGCCTGGTATTGAGCGAGTCGCGGCGGCAGCAGCGGGACGGGCAACTTCGCATGTTTGTAGATGATGCCCATCGCGGTATCCGCCGAGTACGGCTTTGCGCCCGTCAACATCTCGAAAAAAATGACTCCGAGGCTGTAGATGTCGCTGCGCGCATCGGCGCCGTTGCCGTGGCCCTGCTCCGGACTCATGTAATACGGCGTACCGAAGATCTCGCCGCTTTCCGTCAGCGCCATCTCCAGGCGCATGCGCTTGGCGAGCCCGAAATCGATAAGCGCGATGGAGTCATCCTCCCGCAACATGATATTGGCTGGCTTCAGGTCCCGGTGAAGGATGCCGACGGCGTGAATCCCGGCGATGGCACTGACGATCTGGCGAAAATAGTGCACGGCCGCGGCCGGCGCCATGTGCGTGCCTATCCTCCGTTTCAGGTCACCCCCGTTGAGATATTCCATCGCGATGTGCGCATGGTCGTCGCTGACGCCGAGATCATAAATGCGGACGATGTTCGGGTGCTCGAGTTCCGCAATGAGTTCGTATTCCTGCAGGAAGCGATCGAACGCACCGACGCTGTCTGATGCATCCGGTATTTGTTTCAGCACCTTGAGCACGACCCGGACGCCCGTTGCTATGCGTTCCGCGAGGTACACGGACGAGTGCCTGGATGAATTGAGCTTGCGAAGGTAACGATAGCCGCGAATGAGCGGGCTGACCCCGGTGCGAAGGTCGCCTACGAACAGATTGTCCGTCGACGATGTGGTCCGGCGCTCGGCGAGGATGTCGCTCACCCGGACCACGAACGCATCGTGACGTATGGCGGTCCGCGGAAAAAACGCAGCTGCCCCCGACTTCTCGGCCGACGCCCTGTGGCTTTCGTGGCCGAAGTACACGACAGGCGGAAAATTCATCGTCTTCGTGAATCGACTCAGCGCCTCGATGCCGTTCAGCTCGCCGGCGCTCTGCTCGCCGCCTGCGTCACCCAGGAGGACGATGTCGTCCCCGGCCCCGGCGAAATCATCCGGAAGGCAGCCGGACGTGACCGGGTCGAAGGCAGTGATCACTGCCTCGGGCCAGTGAGTCGTGACGTGATGCATCAGGAGCGTGCGAAAATCCGCCTGCGTGTCGATGATCAGTACCCTGACGCTCATTCGAATGCTCCGCGTCGGGTCACGAACTCCTGCGCTGCACCGTCAGATACCGGCGACGGCGTGGATGCCAAGGCGCCGGTCTTCCCGCGCCTGCTTGGCAGCATCATTGCGGCGCTTCTCGAGATCGCCGAGGTATTCCGCGCTGACGTCGCCGGTCACGTACTCGCCCGAGAAGCAGGACGTATCGAACTCGCTTATTCCCGAATTATCATGACGAACCGAACGAATCAGCCCGTGCAGGTCCTGGTAGATCAGGCGGTCGGCGCCGATCAGCTCCCGGATTTCCTCGACACTGCGACCGTTCGCGATAAGTTCCGAGGCGGCCGGCATGTCGATGCCGTAAACGTTCGGGAACCGTACCGGCGGCGCCGCCGACGCAAAGTAAACCTTGTTCGCCCCCGCTTCCCGCGCGAGCTTGATGATCTGGCGCGACGTGGTCCCGCGGACGATGGAGTCGTCGACCAGCAACACATTCTTGCGCCGGAACTCGAGGTCGATCGCGTTCAGCTTGCGGCGTACGGAGTTGGTCCGCTCCGCCTGCCCCGGCATGATGAAGGTGCGCCCGATGTACCGGTTCTTGATAAATCCCTCCCGGTATTTGACCCCCAGATGGTAAGCCACCTGCAGCGCCGCGGTCCGGCTCGTGTCGGGAATGGGTATGACGACGTCGATGTCATGGTCCGCAAACTCGCGCACGATTTTGCCTGCGAGTTCTTCGCCCATGCGCAGGCGCGCCTTGTAGACGGAAATCTCATCCATGATCGAGTCCGGCCGCGCGAAGTACACGTACTCGAATATGCAGGGAGTATGCCGCACGTCGCCTGCCAGCGCCCGGGCGTTGAGCTTCCCGTTGTGCTCGATGACCACGGTCTCGCCCGGCAGAACGTCGCGCAAACGTTCGAACTGCAGGATATCGAGCGCCACGCTCTCGGAGGCGACCATGTAGTCGAAAACGCCGTCTGAACCGCGCCTGCCGAGCACCAGCGGCCGGATGCCGTTGGGATCCCGAAATGCGATGACGCCGAAGCCGACGATCATCGCAACGACGGCGTAGCCGCCGCTGCAGCGTTTGTGCACGGCCTCCACGGCACCGAAGACCTGTTCCGCGGTCGGGCGGCCGTTGGCACGAACGTGCAGTTCGTGCGCGAGGACATTCAGCAACACCTCGGAATCCGAGGTCGTCGCCAGGTGGCGGCGATCTTTCCGGGTGAGGTGCTCCGTGAGCTCATCGTGGTTGGTGAGGTTGCCATTATGCGCAAGACAGATGCCGTACGGCGAATTCACATAAAACGGCTGCGCCTCCGCGGAACGGGCGCCGCCCGCCGTCGGGTAACGAACATGTCCGATCCCGACCGTGCCCGACAAACGCAGCATGTGACGTTGCTCGAACACGTCACGCACCAGGCCGTTGCCCTTGCGCTCGGCCAGGCCGTCCTCGCCCCATGTGACGATGCCCGCCGCATCCTGGCCACGGTGCTGCATGACGGTCAGTGCGTCGTACAGTGCCGGTCCGACCGGCTGCTTGCTGACTATTCCAACGACGCCACACATAAGACCGAACTCCGTGTCAGCTCCCGACCGGGAGCGCCAGTTCCGTCGGCAATTCGACGGGTATACGTTCTGCCGGGTCATCCGGGGTGATCATGTCGAGTCCCTTCGGCGTCATTTCGGCGATCCAGTCCGCGAGCAGCGCGACGTGGGGAATGAGCGTCGACTCCTGCCACCACGCGTCATTCGCGAAGCCGGCGAATTCGCCGGCGAGCACGAATACCGCCAGCAGGATCACACCGCGGCAAGCGCCGAACAGGGACCCGAGCAGGCGATCCGTCCCGGACAGCACTGAAATCCGCACCAGCCTCGACAACAACCAGCCGAGCAGACCACCGACAGCAAGGATCACCGCGAACACCAGGATGCGCCCAAACCAGTTCTGCAGTTCTTCCGAGCTGAGCCACGAGGACGATACGTCCCCGACGGCTGGCCCCAGGTAGAGTGCTGCCCAGACCGCGAGCAGCAAGGCGGAGATGGAGATCGCCTCCTTGATGAACCCGCGTACGAAACCGACAACGATCGAGGTCACAATCGCGATGGCAATGACTATATCGACAATCGGCATTCTTGGAGCGCGGGAAATCCAGGCTGGCGTCAGGACCCGGACGCAGATTCTAGCAGAACGCTTGCCGCGCGCACCGACAAATGCGGACGCACAGCCAGCGCTTGTTACGGGTGCGGCACCACCTGGCCCTCGTGCCCCGCTTTTGCAAGTCGCGCGGCCATCTCCTCGGCCGCCTGCCGGTCTTTTTGCGGCCCGATGCGCACCCGGTGCAATTGCGCCGCGCTGGTATCCAGCTGACTCAGGAATGCGGCGAATCCCTGCCGGCGAAGCTCCGCGGCGAGTTTCTCCGCATTTTCCTTGCTGGAGAAGCTCCCGAGCTGCACGGCGAACATACCGGTCGTCGATGTCGCCTCGACCGGGGGCGTACGGACGGCGACGTCCACCGGCGGCGTGACGGCGGCGGGCCCGGCGTCGGCGTCAAGCTCCTCGGGCGGGGCGTCGTCAGGGTCGGGCGCGATGGCGTCCCGCACCCCGGGCGCCGGCGTCCCGATGTCTGCAGTGGCTGTTGCCTGTGGCGTGCCGGGCGAAGCTTGCGCCGGCACGGGTTCGGAGCGGTTGCGCTCCAGAACGACGGTCTGCGACTTCTGTTCGTCCTGGCCGGGCAGCGGGACCCGTTCGCTGTACATCTCGCCTTCCGCCGGTGGCCCGTCGAGAAAAACCGGGACGACGACCACCGCGAGTGCGACGAGAACGGCGGCGCCTATGATGCGTTCTTTCAATTTTCTGTCCATGACGGCGCTTTTCAGCTGCGCGAGTATAGCCCAAGCGCCCGGAGCACGGGACCGACGCTGTAGAAGGAGCCGGTGACCAGTATGCGGCCACCCGGTCCGCACAATTCCCGCGCCACGCTCATCGCATCGTCGACACCGCGTGCCTCGACACAGCCGCGATTCGTCGCATTTGCAATGCGGCGCGCAAGTTCGGGCGCCGCAAGCGCCCGCGGACTGTCTGCCGCGAAGGCGATCCAGTGCTCGACGTGCCGGCGCAGCGGGTCGACCAAGCCTTCGACGTCCTTGTCGTCGAGCATGCCGAGGATTGCGACCGTCGGCCCCTCGGCAGCGCTGTCTTCCAATGCATCGGCCAGGACGCTTGCGGCTGCCGGATTGTGGGCCACGTCGAGGAGCCAGTCGTGGGTATCGCGCAGCCGCTGCATCCGCCCGGGGATCTTCAGGCCGCGCAAGGCGGCGCTGACCCGGTCGCCGGTCAGCAGGTCCGCGAAACCGGCGGCTTCCACGAGTGCCAGGACCCCGGCCGCGTTGGCGAACTGGGCACGGCCGGTGAGGCCGGGTTCGGCCAGCGAGTCGAGGCGCGTCACCCTGCCCCACCAGCGCCAGCCTTCGTCCGCCAACTGGAATCCATAGTCGCGCCCGAGCAGCCGCAGGTCCGCGCGCCGCTCGCTGGCAATCCTGAGCAGGGACTCCGGCACGTTCAGCCCTGCATACACGGCCGGACGCCCGGACCGCAGGATGCCGGCCTTCTCGACGGCAATCGTCTCGACATCCTTGCCGAGCCACTCGCAGTGGTCGAGGCTCACGTTGGTGATGAGCGATGCGCTCGGTTCAATCGCGTTCACCGCATCGAGCCGCCCACCCATGCCCACTTCGAGCACCCCGACCTGCACGCTCCGCGCCTCGAAAACCAGCACGGCCGCCAGCGTTCCGACCTCGAAATACGTGAGATCGATGTCACCGCGCTCGCGTTCGATGCGTTCGAACGCATCGACGATATCGGCGTCGGCGGCGGGCGTACCGTTGACGCGAATGCGCTCGTTGTACGTGAGGATGTGAGGCGAGGTGTACGCGCCGGTTACGTAGCCTGCCTGCGTAAACAGATCCTGCAGCAACTCGACAGACGATCCCTTGCCGTTCGTGCCGCCTACCGTGAACACGACCTCGGGCAGGCGCGGCGCGAGCCGGTCGAGGACGGCGGATACCCGTTCGAGGCCCAGCACGATTTCGGTGGGCGAGCGCGTTTCGAGACTCTCGAGCCACCCGGACAGGGACAGTCCACCGCGCGCCACGTCGGCTATGTCGTTACCGGACTCGGTCGATGCTCGAACTTGGCCAGGAGGTTGGCGATCTCCTCCCGCAGCCGGCGGCGATCAACGATCATGTCGATCGCCCCGTGATCCAGGAGGAACTCGCTGCGCTGGAAGCCCTCGGGCAGGGTTTCGCGGACGGTCTGCTCGATGACACGCGGACCGGCGAAGCCAATCAGCGCACCGGGCTCAGCGATATTCACGTCACCCAGCATGGCCAGGCTTGCGGACACCCCGCCAGTCGTGGGATCCGTGAGCACGGACATATACGGTACGCCGGCACGGCCAAGTGCCGCGAGCGCCGCCGAGGTCTTCGCCATCTGCAACAATGAAAACAGGGCCTCCTGCATGCGTGCCCCGCCGCTCGCCGAAAACGAAATCAGCGGCATGCGGTTTTCAGCGGCGCGTCCCGCGGCTCGGGCAAATCGCTCGCCCACAACGGACCCCATCGATCCTCCCATGAAGGAGAACTCGAACGCGCAGGCCACAACCGGCCGCCCGAACAACGTACCCGTCACGGCTACGAGCGCATCTTTTTCACCGGTCGCCTTTTGCGCCGCGATTATCCGGTCGCGATAGCGTTTGCTGTCACGAAACCTGAGCGGATCCTCCGGTTCGAGATTCGCGGCAATCTCGTCCTGCGAGTCGGGATCCAGGAAAAAGTCCAGCCTCTCCCGCGCACCGATCCGCATGTGGTGCGTGCATTTCGGACAGACATAGACATTGCGCTCGAGTTCGTTGCGGTACAGTTGTGCATCGCATTTCGGGCACTTGATCCATACCCCCTCGGGCACCGATCGCGTTCGCTTCTCGGTACTGATCCGCGAAGGCATCAATTTTTCGAACCAGCTCATCGGGCTATGGTAGGGGCTTGTCCTGACTTATGCCACCGGCCGGGATACCGAATTCGGGCGGATAAGTCACCCTGACCAGCGTCAGCCCCTGCGGAGGCGCAGCGGGGCCGGCCTGCGTGCGATCACGCCGGGCCAGAATTTCGGCCGGCCACGCAGGAGACTGTTCGCCGAGGCCGACCTCGACCAGCGTGCCGGCCACGTTGCGTACCATCCGTTGCAGGAAGGCATTGGCCTCCATGTCGATCAGCACGAAGTCGCCGTCGCGGCGAACCGATAGCTTCAGTACCTGCCGGACGGGCGTTTTCGCCTGGCAGCCGGCCGCGCGAAACGCAGAGAAATCGTGTTCGCCGAGCAGAGCCTGGGCGGCCCGGTGCATGCGTGCTGCGTCGAGGGGCTGGTGAATCCACCACACGCGCTGCCGGGACAGTGCCGAACGAACGGCCCGGTTGAGTATGACGTAGCGGTAATGCCGGGAGAGCGCCGAGAATCGTGCGTGGAAATCCTGCGTGACGGGATGCACCCAGGTGAGGTTGACGTCCGTGGGCAGGTTACTGTTTGCACCCAGCAACCAGCTGCGCAGACTGCGGCGGCTGTCACTGTCGAAGTGCCCGATCTGGCCGCTCGCATGAACCCCGCTGTCGGTACGGCCGGCGCCGTGCACGATCAGGGCGTGGCCCGAGACCATCCCGATCGCGGCTTCCAGTCGTTCCTGAATACCGGTACCGGACGCCTGTCGCTGCCAGCCCTGGTATGCACTGCCGTCGTATTCGATCCCGATCGCGAAACGCATGTTCAGCCCGCATCCCGGCGCGGGCGCGGCACCGGGATGCCGGCGCGCCGGGACCCTCCGGCTATTGCGGCATCAGGAGGCCAGGGAATCGAGCAGCTTTTGTGCCTGCTGCCGCTGCCCGGAATCGCCTTCATCGAGCACCTCTTCGAGTATGCTCCGCGCACCGGCCGGGTCACCCATGTCCACGTAAGCGCGCGCCAGATCGAGCTTCGTGCCGACCTCGGTCATCGTGCGGGCATCATCCAGGTCGTCCGAGAACTCCCCCGGCTCGAACGACAGGGTCTCCCCGGTTTCATCGTCCTCGAGATCCGGCCGCCGGTGTTCCACCGTTGCATCGTCGCGGCGCTGCTCGACGGTGTCGCCTTTCACGCTCTGCCTCAGTGCTTCCGTCAGGTCCTCGAGATCGAGATCGACGTCGGTGCTGGCAATCGCCGGGAGTTCCCCGGTGGCATCGTGATCGCCGGAGTAGGTGCCGGGCGGCAGCGCCTCGGTCTTGGCGAAATCGAAATCGCCCTCGCTGACCCTTCGGGCCAGCAGCGTCTTGTCGTTGTCGCCCAGGGCCGTATCGTCCTCCTCATTGAAGGACCCGACCGCATAGTTGCCTGACAACACCTGCGTCCGGCCGGTGGCGGCGAGGAGATCCACATCGATATCGCCGTCCGTCTCCTCCGCGGTCGTAAGCGCCGGATTGACGCCGGTTTCATCCGGCGCGAGCCGCATTCCCGTACGCGTGCTGGAGAACTCGTCATCGTCGAACTCGAGGTCGGCCATCAGTCCGGTGGCGTCCGGCCGGAGCGTGCGGTGTCGCGCCGTGCTGGAGGGTTCCGCGACCGCCTCGTTCTTGCCGGTCTCTTCCAGCGCGTCCAGGGATGCGAGTTCAGTCGCATCATCATCGTCGATGCCCGCGAGTTCCGTATCATCGAGGCCGTCGAGATCGAGTCCGAGATCGTCGAGATCGATCTCGGTGGTCGCATCGGTGGCCGGAGCGCTCTTCCCGAAACGATTCCGCAGTGTCGGCGTCTCGACGGTCCGCTCCGCGCCCGGCGTATCGACCGTCCTTTCGGTGCCGGTTTCATCGTCGAAAACGAAGTCGATGCCGTCCTCGTCACTGTCCCCGCCGAGGTCGATGACGTCCTCGTCGACTGCCGTATCGTCAGCGCCGAAATCCATGTCGAGTGCGCCCGTGGCATCGACGTCCTCGTCGCCGAACGACAGGTCCACCGCCCTCGTAGCGCCCGCCACTCCCGCGAACAGCGCATGATCCGGTGCGATCTGCTGGCCCATGATGACGATTTTGTCCCAATCGTCCGACGCACCGCCGGTTGCGGCATCCAGACGTTTGGCGGCCGCGACGAACGCGTCTCGATTGCCCCAGACGAAATAGATCTCGCATAACTTCGTCAGCAGGTCTTCGCGATGCGGTTCCGACTGCAGGGCACCGTTGACGAGGTCGGCCGCCTGGTCGTAGAGGCCGTAGGCCATGTGGAAGTCCGCCTCTGCAATGGGGTCGGACTGGTCGAGATTGACGGCCGTGTCGCTGCTGAACGTATCTTCGAGCGACCCGAACTTGCCGGTTTGATCCCGCGGTGTCATCGATGGCGACGGGTCGCGGAACCTCCACCGTCCCCGTGTCGCGCTTGCGAAACCCGCCCGTCTGCTCGACGACGACGATAGACTCCTCGTGCCGGCTCGGGGCCCGCAGAGATTCGGTGGCAGCCATGGTTTCGTCCGCCACGTTCCCCGTTTCGAACCGGGCGCCCCAGGCCTCCGGCTCATCGTTACCGCCACGCCGCATGAACCAGGCGAGTATCCCGATCACGATGAGCAGGACGATGCCGAGCCATAGCCACATGTTCGTGGCCCAGGCCATCAGCGTGTCGACAAGAGAGGGCTCGGATTCGCGGCGCGTAATGGTGGTGGCCGGGTCGGCATCCGCCGGGGTCGCGGCCGGCTCGTCCACGGCCGTTTCCTCGTCTTCTGCCGATTCCTCGAACTCCGGGAACAGGGCGTCGTCGGGCGCTTCGGTGTCGGCCTCGTCTTCCACGAAGGGATCGGCCGTCTCGTCCACCGGCGGCTCGTACAGCTCGCCGCGCATTTCGGCCAGCTCCCGCCGGAGGTTGGCGAGCTCGTTGTCGCGGATCTCGATAAGCGACGGCTGGACGGGGACGTCTGCGGCTTCCAGCTCGGCAATGCGATCCAGGATTGCCTGCTCGCGGCCGGCCGTTTCATCGCCGGGTTCTGCCGCCGTCTCGCCCGTGACGCCGGCGTCCGGGGCTCCCGTCTCCTCGTCGGGCGGGACCAGCGTCAGGCTGGGGCGGGATTCGGCCTCGGGCGCTGGCGCCGGAGGCGCGGCGACGACTGTGCCGCCGCTCCAGGCTTCGTTCTGGCGGAGTGCCTCATTGAAGGCATCCCTGCGATCGATGCGATGAATGGCGTCGGCACTCGGGATCCGGAGCCTCGCACCGGCCCGCAGGATATTGATATTGCCGCCGAAGGCTTCCGGATTCGCTTCGAAGATCGCGAGCATCGTCTGGTTCATGCTGAGGCGGCTGTCGGGACGTATGCGGCTCGCGATACCCCACAGCGTATCGCCGCGGACCACCGAGTAGTCGCCGCCGGCCGACCCCTCGTACGGGTCCTCGTCGGCAGGGGCGGCAGGTGCGGGCGTCTCGCTGCGGACCGGCGGCCTGGCGGGCGTCGGCGCTCTCGGGGACACCGCAGCGGGAGACTCCGCCTCCGCGGGACGCTCGATGCGACCGCTGTCCGCCGGTTCCGCGCGCGTCGGCGCCGTCACCTGGGGTTGCGTCGGCGTCGAGGCGGGCGGTGCGAACGTCGGCGGGTCAAGCAGGACCGTGTATTCCCGCAACATGCGGCCGTTCGACCATACCGCCTCCACGAGAAACGTCAGGAACGGCTCCGTCATCGGCGCCTGCGAGCGTATCCGGATGACGTTGCCGTCGGCGGTTCCGGAACGCACCACTTCGAATACGAGATCCTGCAGGTAGTAAGGGCGCTCGATCCCGTAGCGGTCAAAGGTTTCCGCGCTGGCCAGGGAGACCTGCAGGTTCTGCACTTCCTCGGCCGAGGCGGCGAGGAGCTCGATTTCCGCGCGCAACGGCTCGTTCAGCGAAGATTCGAGCCGTACTTCCCCAAGCCCTAGTGCCCACACCTCGCTTGACAACAGCAACAGGAGCGCAAGCGAAATACGAGTGAGACATCGCGGCATAACGTTTTCTCCAAACCCCAGGCACCGAATTCGGGCCGAAAAACCAACTTTCCATAGCGGTCAATCGGCCGGTGCGATTGCCTGCGAACTATATCTTATAGATAATTTTTTGCCAATATTTCAGCTATTTGGACGCTATTTAGAGCGGCGCCCTTACGAATATTGTCGGACACCACCCACAGGTTGATCCCGCGGGGGTGCGAGATGTCGTCGCGAACCCGGCCAACGTAAACCGCATCCTTGCCGGACGCCTCGCTGACGGCCGTCGGATAGGCACCGTTCGTTACACCGTCCACGAGGCTGACCCCGGGCGCCTTCCGCAGCAGATCGCACACGGCGCCGGCCGTTATCTTTTCGCGCGTTTCAATGTGCACTGCCTCGGAATGGCCGTAAAACACGGGGATACGCACGGCGGTCGCGTTCACGAGCACGCTGTCGTCGCCGAGAATCTTCTGCGTCTCCCATACCATCTTCATTTCTTCCCTGGTGTACCGGTTGTCCTGGAACACGTCGATGTGCGGTACGGCATTGAACGCGATCTGCCGCGTGTCGGCATCGAGTTCGAGCGGCTTGCCGTTCAATAGCTGCGCCGTCTGCCGCGCCAGGTCCTCGATGGCGCTCTTCCCGGCGCCCGATACCGACTGGTAGGTGGCGACGTTGATGCGCTCGATGCCGACGGCGTCATAAATGGGCTTTAACGCCACGAGCATCTGGATCGTGGAACAATTCGGGTTCGCGATGATGCCGCGCTGCCGGTAACCGGCAATGGCATCGACATTCACCTCCGGAATGACCAGCGGGATGTCGTCCTCGTAGCGAAAATGCGAGGTGTTGTCGACCACGACACAGCCCGCGGCCGCCGCTCTCGGGACGTACTCCGCCGATACCGACCCGCCGGCCGAGAACAGGCCGAGCTGCACGCCGGAGAAGTCAAATTCGGCCAGATCCTCCACCGGCAGCGATTTCCGGCCGAACATGACGGTCTTGCCGAGCGAGCGCTCGCTCGCAAGCGCATGGACCTTGCCGAGCGGAAATTTGCGCTCGGCCAGTATTGACAGCATGACCTCGCCGACAGCGCCCGTGGCGCCGACAACGGCAACATCGAATGAATCTGGCATCGTTCCCGTGTGTACCTTCGCGGGCGGCGCCCGGCGCCGGGTTCGGGTATTCCCCCGGCGCGCCGCTCCCCGTCTATGCGACATATTCCCGTTAACGCGATGTTATAACAGGTGTCGAGGATTGCACGTCCGCATTCTGTGCGCGGTGTCGCAAAAAATGATCAACGAGCACTAATGCGACCATCGCTTCGGCGATCGGGGTCGCGCGCAGGCCCACACAGGGATCGTGACGGCCCTTCGTGACGATGTCGGTCTGCTTGCCGCTACGGTCGATGGTTTTGCCCGCAACGGATACGCTGGAGGTCGGTTTCAGCGCAATACTCGCCAGTATGTCCTGTCCGGAGGAAATGCCGCCCAGCGTGCCGCCGGCATCGTTCTTGCTGAACCCCGTCGACGACAATTCATCGCGATGCTGGCTGCCACGCTGCTCCACGGCCGCGAATCCGGCGCCGATCTCGACGCCTTTCACCGCATTGATACTCATCAGGCCCCTGGCGAGATCCGCTTCCAGCTTGTCGAATACCGGTTCGCCGAGACCGACGGGCACACCGCGGGCGAGAACGCTGATTTTTGCGCCAATCGAGTCGCCGTCGGCGCGCAGCGCATCCATGAATGCCTCCAGTTCCGCAATACGTCCGGGATCCGCACAGAAAAACGGGTTCTCATCGACGGTGGCAAGATCCTTTGCGGCCAGGTGGATGGGCCCGAGTTGGGAAAGGTAACCGCGGATTTCGATACCGACGCGCTCCCGCAGGTATTTGCGGGCAATAGCGCCGGCGGCGACGCGCATCGTGGTTTCGCGCGCCGACGACCGGCCGCCGCCACGATAATCGCGGATGCCGTACTTCTGCTGGTAGGTGTAGTCGGCGTGGCCGGGACGAAACTTGTCCTTGATGTCACCGTAGTCGTGGGAACGCTGGTCGGTATTTTCGACCAGGAGGCCGATAGGCGTCCCGGTCGTCCGGCCCTCGAAAACACCGGACAGGATCTGTACACGATCGGGCTCGTTGCGCTGCGTCGTGTGGCGTGACCGGCCGGGGCGGCGGCGGTCGAGATCACCCTGGATATCTGCTTCCGCGAGTTCGAGTCCCGGCGGACAACCGTCGACGATACAGCCGAGGGCGCGACCGTGGCTCTCGCCGAAGGTCGTCACTGTGAACAAGTGGCCGAAACTGTTTCCCGACACGTCCCTCAACCTTCCCCGATTGCGAGCAAATCGTTCTTCGTCAACATGAAAACGCCCTGCCCCCCATGCTCGAACTCGAGCCAGACGAATGCAAGCCCGGGATAGCGTCTTTCCAGGGCGGGCTGGCTGTTCCCGACTTCGCAGACCAGGACCCCGCCTGGCCGGAGAAAGCGCGCCGCATCATGCAGGATCGTTTCGACGGCGGCCAGCCCGTCTGCGCCTGCGGCAAGGCCGAGTTCGGGTTCATGGCGGAATTCCGGGCCGAGCATGGCCATATCCTCCGCGTCGACATAGGGCGGATTACTGACAATAAGATCGTATTGCCGGCCGTCGAGCGCGGCGAAAAAGTCCGACTGCACGAGCGCTACACGCTCGCCCAAACGGTGCCGCTCGACGTTTACGGCCGCGACGGCGAGCGCAGCCGCCGAGATATCGATTGCATCCACGCGCGCCTCCGGGAACGCACGCGCCATCGCGATGGCGATACAAGCGCTGCCGGTGCCGAGATCGGCAATGCGCCGCACGGCGGCGGGATCCACCCAGGGCTCGAACCGGGCCTCGATCAGCTCGGCAATCGGCGAGCGCGGCACCAGTACGCGTTCATCCACGTAAAACGGCAAACCGGCGAACCAGGCTTCATTGACGAGGTATGCCACCGGTATGCGTTCCGCTATGCGCCTTGTGAGCAGCGCATCAAGCCTTCGCATCTCAGCGTCCGTGACCGGACGCCGATACGCCGCCGCCGCGTCCCCGTGATCGAGGCCCAGCGCTGCGAACACGAGCCACGCCGCCTCGTCCAACGGGTTGTCGGTCCCGTGGCCGTAGTCGAGTTCCGATACGCTGAGCCGCCCTGCGAAGCTCCGGATCACGCTGTCCACGTTGCGGTCGCCGGTCGCCGGCATGGTCCGTGCGCTCGTCGTTGAGGAGCGCCGGATTATTTCACGCGACGACGGGCGCCGGTACCCGGGTATGCCATCGCCGCCGGGAATCGTTAGAATTGCGCGCCCGACCCTTCGAGCTTCGCCCGGTAACACCCCGCTGACGATGCAAGCCAGAACACTCCTCATCGCCGCAGTCCTCGGCCTGGCGCTTGCGGCCGGCATCGGCGCTCGGCTGCTGCGGCACGCCGACGACCCGGCCGGGCCGCTCACCGCCACCGTCCTGCCCGCGCCCGTTGCGCTGCCGGCGTTCCGGCTCATCGATGATACGGGGCAGGACGTCGGCCCGGACGTGTTCGAGGGGCACTGGAATCTCGTGTTTTTCGGCTTCACGCAGTGCCCCGACATTTGTCCTCTCACGCTTCAGACGCTGTCGCAGGCACGGCGCACCCTCGAGACCAGCGGTCAGTCGCCGCTGCCTCGTATCGTGCTCGTGAGTGTCGACCCGGAACGTGACACCCCGGAGCGTCTGTCGGCGTACCTGGGCAGCTTCGGCAGCGACAATCTGGGCCTGACCGGCCGGAGCGCAGAGATCCGGCGGCTGGCCGATGCGCTCGGCATTTATTTCGGCCGTGTCGGGGACGACCCGGAACACTATGTCGTCGATCATTCCGCTGCCGTGATCGTCATCGGTCCCGATGGCCGCTATCGCGCGGTCTTCAGTGCGCCGCACGAGGTCCAGTCCTTCGTCCGGGACCTCCCGCTCCTGGCCAGGCTGTGAGAGTCCGGTTGCTGGCACTCGGGGCTGCCACCTGCCTGCTCGCTGCCTGCGGCAGCGCCGGGGAGGAACCGCTCGTCGCACGCGATGTCCGCATCATCGAGCCGCGGCCGGGCGCGGCGACGGGAGCTGCCTACCTGACACTCGAGAATCCCGGCCGCGAAGCGCTTGCGATCACCGCCGTGACGAGCCCGCAGTTCGATGCCGTGGACCTGCACGAAAGCCTGCTCGACGACGGTGTAGCCCGCATGCGCAAGCTGCCATCGCTGCTCATAGCCGGTGGGGCGACGGAGCGCCTGGAGCCTGGCGGGCGGCACCTCATGTTGCGCGGGCGCCGGCCGGCTCCCGGACCGGTCACCCTGCATTTCTGGTCCGGCGAGACGCTGCTTCTTGCGGTCGACGCGCCGGCCGGCAACGGGGGTTGACATGGCGGGCCGCCTGTTCGTCCTGCTCCAGTACCTGCTGCCGCGCTACGCTCTGACCCGGCTCGTGTACCGGCTCGCGCGGATCCGCTGGCGGCCCGTGAAAGACGCGCTCATCCGCGGCTTT
Source organism: uncultured Pseudomonadota bacterium (assembly GCA_963713215.1). Lineage (GTDB taxonomy): Bacteria > Pseudomonadota > Gammaproteobacteria > Steroidobacterales > Woeseiaceae > UBA1847. The sequence continues at coordinate 238,394 of CAVQKY010000006.1, forward strand.
GCGCGGCTCTACGACGTCAACCTGGACGAGGCCGCCGGGCGCACGCCGCTCGACTACCCGACGCTCAACGCGTTCTTTACGCGGGAACTCGCGGCCGGCATGCGGCCGGTTGACGCGGCACCGGGCTCGGTCGTGTCGCCGGTCGACGGCTACGTCAGCGCGGCCGGCAGGATCGAACGGAACACCCTGTTCCAGGCGAAGGGCCTCGATTACACGCTGGAGGAACTCCTCGCCGTCGATCTCGACGACGCCGCGGCGTATCGCGACGGCCGGTTCGCCACCCTTTACCTGGCGCCGCACAACTACCACCGGGTCCACATGCCGGTCGACGGCGAACTCATCGCCGCCCACTACGTCCCCGGCGATCTCTTCAGCGTCAACAGCGCCACGGTCTATCGCCTGCGCGGCCTGTTTCATCGCAATGAGCGCCTCAACCTGCATTTCCGGACCGCCCGCGGGCCGATGGCCGTGCTGATGGTCGGCGCCCTCAACGTGGGGTCCATCACGACACCCTGGACGGGCGAAATCCGACCGTCCCGGCGCGGCGTCGTCGAGACAATGGAACTCGGCGAAGCCAGCCGGGTGCTCGGGAAGGGAGACCTGCTGGGCTGGTTCAATATGGGTTCCACGGTGGTCGTCCTGTTGCCGCTGGGCTCCGTCGACTGGGCGGCCGGACTCGTGCCGGACGCGCCGGTCCGTGTGGGCGAGCGCATCGGCCGCTACGCGGCCGGCCATGACTGACTGGCGACCTACCGGGGACGTCGGCGCGGCCCGCCGGAGGGCGGCACTGCTCGCGCGCATCAGGGAGTACTTTTTGTGCCGGGACGTGCTGGCCGTGGACACTCCCGCACTCGGGGCCACGACGGTGACGGACCCGAATATCGAGAGCTTCGCCGTCGGTAGCGCCGGCTGGCTGCAGACCTCACCGGAATATTTCATGAAGCGGCTGCTTGCTGCCGGCTACCCCGACATCTACGCGATCGCCCGCGTGTTCCGGGAGGGCGAAGTCGGCCGCCGGAATCTCGCGGAATTTACCCTCGTCGAATGGTATCGGCGTGATTTCGGGCTGGATGACATCATCCATGACACGCTCGACCTTGCCGCACACGCTCTCGCGGGGAAATGCACCGAGCCGGCCGAGATCATCGACTATGCCGAAGCCCTGCAGCGTCACGCCGGCGTCGGCGCCTTCGATGCACCGGTCGCGGAGCTCGCCCGCGCCGCGGGCGCGGACTCGCGGCTGTTGACGGCACTAAACGAGGACCGCGATGCCTGGCTGAACCTTCTCATGGCCACCGTCGTTACGCCCCGTTTCCCGGCCGGCCGCCTGACGGTAATCCGCCACTATCCGGCCAGCCAGGCCGCTCTAGCGCGCCGCTGCCCGTCCGACCCCGCCGTCGCGGATCGTTTCGAGCTGTTTGCCGGCGAACTCGAGCTGGCCAACGGCTACGTCGAACTGACCGACCCGGCCGAGCTCGCGGCACGCATGGGTGCCGAGCTCGCGGCGCGCCGGCGACGCATGCAATCGGCCGTGCCCCGCGACCATCGCCTGCTCGCGGCGTTCGCGGCCGGCCTCCCCGCCTGCGCCGGCGTAGCACTCGGCCTCGAACGCCTGCAGATGCTTGCCGATGGCACCGACGACATCAAGAATGTGGTGACCTTTGCCGTGGAGTCCTGACATGTCCGCCACCGACTACGCGCTGCTCGAAGCCCAGGCCCTGGCGCTCGTCGACGGCGAACCCGACCTGCTCGCGAATACGGCAAACTTCGTCGCCCTTCTCTACCAGGCGCTTAACGACGTGAACTGGCTCGGCATCTATGTCCTGCGCGGCGACGAGCTGGTGCTCGGTCCGTTCCAGGGATTGCCTGCCTGCGTCCGCATCAGGCTCGGGACAGGGGTCTGCGGGACGGCGGCGCTCACGCGCGAAACGCAACGGATCCCTGATGTGCATGCATTCCCGGGTCACATCGTTTGCGACACTGCGTCCCGCTCTGAACTGGTGGTCCCGCTCGGCAATCGCGACCGCCTGTTCGGCGTTCTCGATATCGACAGCCCGTCGCTCGACCGGTTCAGCGCAAAGGATCAACGCGGCATCGAAGCCATAGCCGCGGCCTGGTGCCGGGCGGCCTTGTCCGGCGGCGGGATTATTTGACCCGGGAGACGTATTCCCGCGAGCGGGTATCCACGCGGATGGTCTCGCCCTGGTCCACGAACAAGGGCACGCGGACGACCGCGCCGGTTTCGAGCTTGGCCGGTTTTCCGCCACCGCTCGCCGTATCCCCTTTCACGCCGGGATCCGTCTCCACGATTTCGAGTTCGACGAAATTCGGGGCCTGGACGAGCAGGGGAAAATTGTTCCACAGGGTGACCTGGCACAGGTCGCCGTCGGTGATCCAGTCGGCGGCGTCCCCGACTGCGCCGGCGTCGGCCGCGTATTGCTCAAAACTGTCCGGTACCATGAAATGCCAGAATTCGCCGTCGGCGTAGAGGTATTGCATGTCCGTGTCGACGACGTCGGCCGCTTCCACCGACTCCCCGGACCGGAACGTCCTGTCGACGGTTTTGCCGGTCTTCAGGTTGCGGATGCGGACCCGGTTGAATGCCTGGCCCTTGCCGGGCTTGACGAACTCGTTGTCTACGATGACGCAGGGATTGCCGTCCATGAGGATCCGGAGTCCGGACCGGAATTCATTGGTGCTGTAACTCGCCATGTATGATGCCGGCGCGCCGCGCCGTCCGCTCCTCAAATCCGGCCGCCGTGCGGGCGCGCGGCGGCCGGCCATCATACCGGAGTTATGGCGGTTTTGTGATCCCCGTCACGACGCCCGCACCCTGCACGGATAGACTGAATCGATTAATACAATACGAGTGCAAGGGAACTGCATTCCTTCGGGGTATAGGATCGGGCTTGGACCGCAGCAACCGCATTTCCATCGCCGTACTGACGGAAAATCCGAACGACGTCGAACTCATCAATGGCGCCCTCCGGGGCGCCGGCCACGCCGCCCATTGCCATTGGGTCGACGGCCCGAAGAAATTCGCTCACGTACTCGACACGGAACCGGTCGAACTGGTGGTTCTCAATACCGACGCCTATCGCGAGTCGATCCGGCAGGTCATCCAGCAGAAGGATCCTTACGATCCGGAGGTCCCGCTGATCGCCCTGAAAGCCGACGTCAACGAACTGGCCATGCACGATGCGATGCGCGCCGGCGCCGTCGACCTCGTATCGCTCGCCATGAAAAAACGCCTGATCGCAGTGGTGTCGCGCGAATTGCGCGCCCTGAGGGCACACCGCGCGCTCAATTCGACCATCATGTCGGCCTCGAGCTACAAGCAACAGGTGCGCGACCTGATGCAGGCGTCCAGCGCAGCGATAGCGCTGGTACAGGAGGGCATCATCGTCGAGGCGAACGAATCCTGGCTGCGCCTGTTCAAGGCCGCACGGACAGACGAAGTCACCGGCATGCCGCTGATGGACAGCTTCGACGGCGAAACCCACGCCGCCCTGAAAGGCGCGCTCATCGCCACGATCCAGGGAAAATGGCAAGCGCAGGAGAAGCTGCAGGCCCGTGCGCATCCTGATGTCGCCGATGTGGGAAAGCTCGAGCTGCGTTTCTCCCGGATCGCATTCGATGGCCAGCCGTGCGTTCAGATATGCATCGTGCCACCCGAGAAAGCCGCGGAAGAACCCACCAAGCTCGTGCACGACGCGCTCAAGCGCGATCCCACGACCCTGTTTTTCCACCGCGCACAGTTCCTCGAGCGGCTCGAGAAACGGCTGCAGCGTAAACCGAAGACCGGTCTGCACGTTCTGGCCTACATCAAGCCGGACAACTTCCGGCAGATCCGGGACAAGGTGGGCATCATCGACAGCGAGGAACTGCTGGCCCAGCTCTCGGAACTGATACGCAAGCGTATGCACCCCCGCGATGTCGCAGGCCGCTTCGAGGGCACCGCGATAGCGATCCTTCTCGAACGCGGCAGTGCGCGGGACGGTGAGGTGTGGGCGAAACAGCTCGTGAAGCAAGTGAGCCAGAGGACGTTCGAGGTCGGGGACAAATCGACGTCGATGTCCTGTACCGTCGGCATCTGCGGCATGAGCGACCTGTTCGCAACTACCGAGGAATTCGTGGCGGCCACGGTCGCTGCCCATACGCAGGGCCGCAAGAAAGGCGGCAATACCGCTTGCCTCAGCAATGCGGTCGACGACGACACCAAGCAACGCGAATTCGATGCGATCTGGGTCAGGCACCTGCGCGCGGCCCTCATGGAAAACCGCTTCAGCCTCGCCCAGCTGCCGATTGCCGGCCTGCGCAGCGATTCGGTGGAAATGTACGATCTTCTCGTGCGCATGATCGACGAACAGGGCAATTCGGTCCTGCCGTCGGAGTTCCTGCCTGCGGCTGAACGCAACAACATGATGAAAAACATCGATCGCTGGATGATCAAGGCGGCGATCGACTTCTGTAGCAGCAACGAGGCAGACCGGGTATTCGTGCGCCTGTCCAGGCAATCGGTGCTCGATACGACGACCGCGGCCTGGATGGAGCAGGAATTCGAGAGGCGCGGCTTCGACAGCTCGCGTCTCGTGGCGCAGATACCGGAAAAGGACGCCGCGCGGCACATCAAGCAGACCCGCACACTCGTCGGCGCGCTGCAGCGACTCGGCGTCGCGTTCGCGCTGGAACATTTCGGCATCGACCAGAGAAAGTTCCAGATCCTCGATCTCCTGAAACCCGACTATATAAAGATCGACGGCGCCCTCATGCACTCGCTGATGTCGGATGAGGACATGCAAAACGGCGTCCGCCGCATCGTCGAGGGCGCACAGGAACGAAACATCAAGACCGTCGCGGAGCGGGTCGAGAACGCAAATGCAATGGCGGTGCTGTTCCAGCTCGGCATCGACTTCATGCAGGGACATTACGTGCATGAGCCCGAAGTCGTACTCGAGGACGCCGAAAGCGGCGAGTACAACACGCTCGCAAGCCTCCAGGCGGCCGGCGCAAGTTAGCCGCGGTCACGGCGAAGGCGCCCGGAAAATGTGACGCAGTTCACGCTCCGCTTGTGCGACTGGGTACTCACGCCGGAGCGAGGTCAAACCCTAGAATGCGTCGAGGATTGGACGCCGTATTGCCACTTCGCGAGAACACATGGACAGGGACGCCGCCAGTGACTAACCCGAAAACCTTGCTGCTGCCGGCATTGCTGGCAGTGGGTAGCGGCATCGGCGCTTCGCCAGCCCGTGCCCTGGAACTGGGCGAGCTGCTGGTCGACTCCACGCTCGGCCAGCCGCTGCGCGCCAGCATTGCCTACGCGCTCGCACCGAACGAACAACTCGCCGCGTATTGCGTAACCGTAGTCCCCGCACGCGACCATGGCGGCGTGCCCGCGGCCGGCAAGGCCGAGGTCAGCGCCGCGAACGGTATGCTGCGCCTGAGCGGGACCGCCATCATGCGGGAACCCGTCGTGTCGCTCCGGCTCAGCATCGATTGCCCGTATTCGCCGCGGCTGGAACGGCATTACACCGTGTTTCTCGACCCGGCGCTGCCGCACACAGAGATCGAGGCGGCAGGGCCGATCGTGGCATCCGAACGCCCGGCACAGAGCGCTGCGCCCGTTTGGCGCCAGCCTGCCCCGGCAGCCGCAGACACGCCGGCCGTGGCGGCCGTGCTGCCCTCAGGAAACCCGTACCGCGTGCAGGCCGGCGACAGCCTCTCGTCCATCGCGGCGCGCATGGAAAACCGCCGCGTCTCCCTGTGGATGGCCGTGCGTGCCATGCACGCGGCCAATCCCGATGCCTTCGTCGACAACGATCCTGACCGGCTGAAAACCGGCGTGTCGCTCTTCATTCCCGACGCGGTCGCCGGCGAGCCGGTGCCCGCTGCCGACACGCTCGCCGCGATCCCGGGCAAGCCGGCGCCGGCGCTTCCGGCGGCGCCCGATACCCGGGCGGCACCCGCGGCAACGCCGGCCGGGCTGGCGGAAGTGACCGACTATTTCGGATCGGACGCCGGCACGCTCGCCACGGCACGTCCGGGCGACATCATCATCGATGGCCGCGCGCTCCCGGCAGGCGACAGCGCCGTTCCCGCACCGAACCGGGTTCTCGTCGATCAGCGGCTGGAACATGAAGCGACGTCGCCGAACCGGCCGGTCGCAGCGATCGTCCCCGCGCCTCTGCGCACGCAGCCGGCCGGGTCTTCGCTGTGGTGGATGGTCGGCGGCGGCTTCCTGCTGCTCGCCGGCCTGGCCTACACGGGATTGAGGTCCCGTCCCCCGGCCGGACCGGCGGATGCCGATCCGCTGTTCGGCCGCGCGGGTGATGGAGACGGGAGCGCATTCCCGGTGCTGGATCGGCTGGTTGCCGACGATTATGAGCTGGACGACGATTCGCCGACCGCGGAGAACTTCGCCCTTGACGCGAACCTCGAGATCGGCACCGGGTTCGATACGGGCAGCAGCGAACTCTTCCTCGCGGAAGACTTCGGTTTCGACACGAGTGCAGACCTCGATCTCGAGCTGCCGGACGATTCGACGCCCGCGGAGGAATCGCCGTCGACGGATGTGATCCAGGCGCCGAAAATCGAGGAGTCCATGGTTCTCGAACGCGAAATCCTTCCGGATGACGGGGACTACGAGATGTCGGTCATCATGGACGCGACGAAAGTCCCCGATCCGTCCGCCGTCACCGAGCGGGATCTGAAAGCGTTCATCGTCGAAAACGCGGAAACCCGCACGGGCCAGAATACCTACACGGTCGATCAGGAAGTGGATTACCAGGTCCTCGAGCAGGACTACGAAGCCGATCTCACCGCCACCCAGGCACTCACCCTGGAAATAGAAAAAGCGACGGCAGAACTCGCCGACAGGCTCGATGCCGCGATTCTTCTGGTCGCCGGAACCACGGGCGACGCCGACTCACGCGCACCGCGGGCGCGCCCGTTCGACCCGGAAGCGGCCGCCGGTAACGACGATGACGCGGGCGACCTGGACATCACCGCGTCACATGCCAGCGGCGATACCACGATCAGTCAGGTAAAGACCGCCCGCCTGCGGGCACTGCCCGACGAAGCGGGATCGTAGTCGCGGCTGTCAGCCGCCGTTGCAGAGACTGCCAGCCGCGAACGGTACGCGGCGGGATCGGACCCCTCTCATTCGCGGCTAACTGTCGCTTCGACAGCTACGAGCCGTTCGACCTTGCGCCAGCCTTGCGGCAGCAGGCGGCCGCGCAACGCGCGCTCACCGTAGTAGTCGTCCGTGTCTTTCCAGCGCAGCGTCATGACCCGCTTGCCGCTCAAAATCTGCAGGTCACCGTCTTCGGGAAGCACCGCGACGGCGACCAGGCATTCCTCGCCACTCTTGTACTTGCTCCCTGGAATGTTGATGAGCTTGTTGCCTTTTCCGCGCGCCAGCGCGGGAAGCTCGTCCATCTCGAACAGCAGCAGCCGGCCGATGGAGCTCACTGCTGCGATCAGGCACTCGCGCTCGCCGGGTACGGGCGCCGGCACCACGGCCCTGCCGCCCGCGGGCACCCTGAGCACCGCTTTGCCTGCCTTGTTTCGCGACACGAGATCGCCGAGCACTGCGACAAAGCCGTAGCCGGCGTCGCTCGCGAGCAGGTAGCGCTCGGCCTCTGCGCCGATCATCGCGCCACAGAACACGGCACCGTCCGGGGCTTTGAAGCGGCTCGACAGGGGATCGCCCTGGCCGCGTGCCGACGGGAGCGTATGCGCAATCGTGCTGTACACCCGGCCGGTGCTGTCGATGAACATGGCGAGCTGGTTGCTGCGGCCTTTCGCTTCTGCAAGAAAGCCGTCGCCGGACTTGTAGCTGAGCGCGCGCCGTATCGACCTCGTGCCCCTTTGCCGCACGCGCGAAACCGCGCTGCGACAGTACGACGGTGACGGGCTCGCTCGTGACGAGCTGGGTTTCGTCGATCGCCTGTGCCGCCTCGCGCTCGACGATAGCGGTCCGTCGCGGATCGCCATAGGCGTCGGCATCTTCGAGGATCTCTTTCTTGATCAGTGTCTTGAGCCGCGCCGGACTGTTGAGTGTCTTTTGCAGCGTATCGCGTTCCGAGCCCAGTTCTTCCTGCTCGCCACGAATTTTCATTTCCTCGAGCTTCGCGAGGTGGCGCAGCCTCAGGTTCAGGATCGCTTCGGCCTGCCGGTCGGACAGGCCGAAGGTCTTCATCAGCACCGGCTTCGGTTCGTCTTCGTGGCGAATGATCGCAATGACCTCGTCGATGTTCAGGTACGCGGCAAGCAGGCCATCGAGGATGTGCAGGCGATCGATGACGATCTGTAAGCCGATGCTGCAGGCGGCGCCGGACGGTGTCCTTCCGGAAATCGAGCCACTCGTTCAGAAGGTCCGGCAGGTTGAACATGCGTGGCCGGCCGTTCAGACCGATCACGTTCATGTTCACCCGGAACGTACGTTCGAGCGATGTCGTCGAGAACAGGTGCGACATGAGTTGCTCGGCATCGACGCCCCGTTTCTTGCTGATGACGAGCCGGATGGCTTCCTCGTGATCCGATTCGTCCCGCAGGTCGTCGACCTGCGGCAGCTTCTTCGCGCGCATCTGTGCCGCGATTTGCTCGAGCACCTTGCTGCCGGAGATCTGGTAGGGGAGCGCGGTCACGACGATATCGCCGCCCTCGACACGGTACGCGGCGCGCAGGCGCAAGGTGCCGGTGCCGTTCCTGTAGATATCGCGGATCTCCGCACGCGGCGATACGACTTCCCCGCCGGTCGGGAAATCCGGTCCCCTGATGTGCTTCATCAGGTCCGCGACGCTCGCTTTCGGTGCGTCCACGAGGTGCACCAGCGCGCTCGCCACTTCACGAAGATTGTGCGGCGGAACGTCGGTCGACATGCCGACCGCGATGCCGGTCGTGCCGTTCAGCAACAGGTTAGGCAGCCGCGCCGGCAGCACCATCGGCTCCTCGAGCGTGCCGTCGAAATTCGGCGACCAGTCGACGGTGCCCTCGGCCAGTTCCTGCAACAGGCTTCTGGCATAAGGCGTGAGCCGCGACTCGGTGTAGCGCATCGCGGCAAACGATTTCGGGTCGTCCGTAGAACCCCAGTTCCCCTGCCCGTCTATCACCGGGTACCGATACGAGAAGTCCTGCGCCATCAGCACCATCGCTTCGTAGCACGCGGCGTCGCCGTGCGGATGAAACTTGCCGATCACGTCGCCGACGGTCCGTGCCGACTTCTTCGGTTTGGAGCCGGCCGACAGCCCGAGTTCGCTCATCGAATAGATGATGCGCCGTTGCACCGGCTTCAGGCCGTCCCCGAGCGCCGGCAAGGCACGATCCAGGATGACGTACATCGAGTAATCGAGGTAGGCTTTTTCGGTGTATTCGCGGAGCGACTTCTGCTCGACGCCTTCGAGATTAAGTGAATTCTGCATGGTCGGGTTCTCTTATACCTCGGCGAGATCGCCTTTGCTTTCCAGCCATTCCCGCCGGTCTTTCGAGCGTTTTTTCGCGAGCAGCATATCCATGATCTGGTCCGCATCGTCGCGTCCGCTTACCGTGAGCTGCACCAGCCGCCGGGTGTCGCGGTTCATCGTGGTCTCGCGCAGCTGCGCCGGATTCATTTCGCCGAGACCCTTGAAGCGGGTAACGGTGACTTTGCCTTTCTTTTTCTCAGCCTCGATGCGGTCCAGCACGCCCTTCCGCTCGCCCTCGTCCAGGGCGTAGTACACGTCCTTGCCGACGTCGATGCGGTACAGAGGCGGCATCGCAACGTAGACATGCCCGGCAAGAACGAGCTCCCGGAAATGACGCAGGAACAGCGCGCACAGGAGGGTCGCGATATGCAACCCGTCGGAGTCGGCGTCCGCCAGGATGCAGACCTTGTGGTAGCGCAATCCGCCGATATCTCCGTTCGGATCCACGCCGAGGGCGACGCTGATGTCGTGTACCTCCTGGGACGCGAGAATCTCGCCGGCGTCGACTTCCCAGGTATTCAGTATCTTGCCCCTGAGCGGCATGATCGCCTGCGTGGTTCGGTCGCGCGCCTGCTTGGCCGAGCCGCCGGCGGAATCGCCCTCGACCAGGAACAATTCGCAGAGTTCCGGTTCCTGCGAGGTGCAATCGGCAAGCTTTCCCGGCAGCGCCGGCCCGCTGACGATTTTCTTGCGCACGACCTGTTTCGCCGCCTTGAGCCGCCGTTGTGCCTTGGCGATGGCGTTCTGTGCGATGGCGTCGCCGCTTTCCGGATGCTGGTTGAGCCAGATCGAGAAATTGTCCTTCAAGACACCGGCGACGAACGCTGCGGACTGGCGCGAGGACAGGCGCTCCTTCGTTTGCCCCGAAAACTGCGGTTCCTCGAGCTTCGCGCTCAGGACGAAATTCAGCCCGTCCCAGACGTCCTCCGGCGCGAGCGCCACGCCGCGCGGCAGGAGGCTGCGGAAATCGCAGAACTCCCTCAAGGCGTTCGTGAGCCCGGTCCTGAGGCCGTTGACATGGGTGCCGCCCTGCGGCGTCGGTATGAGATTGACGTAGCTTTCGGTGATGGCCTGGCGGCCGTCCACATGCCAGGCGAGCGCCCAGTCCACCACCTCGTTGTTGCCTTCCATGGTGCCGGAAAACGGCTCGGCCGGCAGGATCTCGCCAGCTCCCATCGACTCCTGCAGATACTCTTCGAGTCCGCCCGAGTAGCACCACTCGAAGGCCTCTGCCGGCTTTTCGATCCGGAGCCGGACCGTGAGGCCCGGGCACAACACGGCCTTGGCGCGTAACGTGTGCTGCAGCCGGGAGATGGAAAATTTCGCCGTATCGAAGTACTTCGGGTCCGGCCAGAACCGGATCGTCGTTCCGGTGTTCGCCCTGCCCACCGTACCCACGGTCTCGAGCCTGCCGCGCTTGTTGCCGCCGGCGAAGCTCATGTTGTATTCCTTGCCGCCGCGCCGGATCCAGACTTCGAGATTTTTCGACAAGGCGTTTACGACGGACACACCCACGCCGTGCAGGCCGCCTGAATACTGGTAATTCCGGTTGGAGAATTTTCCGCCGGCGTGCAGGCGGGTCAGGATCAGTTCGACGCCTGGAATCTTCTCCTTCGGATGTATGTCCACGGGCATGCCGCGGCCGTCGTCGGCCACCTCGACGGAGCCGTCGTCGAACACCGTGACCTCGATCTTCCTGCAGTGGCCGGAGAGCGCCTCGTCGACGCTGTTGTCGACGACTTCGTGCGCGAGATGGTTGGGGCGCGTGGTATCGGTGTACATCCCGGGGCGGCGGCGGACAGGCTCCAGTCCGCTAAGGACCTCGATGTCCGCAGCGTCGTAGCGTTTACTCATTGAATGGCCCGGTTCCCGGTTGCGCAAGCGATGGCACGGCGGGATTCTAGCCTTGAACGGCGCCTGAATGCACGGCTTGCCGCGATCGCTGCCGAACCGGCGGGACGACCTGTCGGTGCGGCGTCCGGCGGCGGCTTTTTCTCGCTCCCGGCAATCAGCCGAGGTCGGCTACGAGCGACGCGCGAACGTTTTCCGCGACCGGCGAAATGTGCACCCGGTAATTCTCATGCTCTATGCCCGCGGCAAGCGACGCGCCGGACTTCAGGGCCGCTATCATCGGCGCTTCCAGTTCGAAGCGCAGAAAATGCACGGCCGAGGTCTTATGCCCGTCGTCGCGTTCGAGGTCCTCGTCCGCAATGGCCATGACGCGGTCGAAACCGGCGACCTGCACGTACACGAGATCCTCGATGCCGATCAGCCGCCGCAACATGGCGCGGCGCTCGCTGATTTCGGGAAACTCAACCATGAAGGTCGCTTTCCAGTTGCTGCCGTCGGGGATGAGCGGATTGTAGGCATCCAGTTCATCGTGGATACCCGCTGCCTCGAAAATGCGCTCGATACGCAGCATTTCCTGCACCTGGTACTGCATGGTGAGGCGATCCTCGAAATACAGCGACGCGTTGGTCCCGAGCGGAATCCGGCGATTTTTCTTGTGTTCGATGACCTCTGCCTTGAACGAGTTCCGTGCCTCGGCATACTGCTCGAGGCTCATCAGGTCGTTCTGTGTCAGTTTGCGCATGGCAGCCGGGCTAGATTCCGTAGGCCTTGCGCAACAGGCTCATCGGGTGGCCCGCCTCCTGCGAGTCGAGATCCTGCGCGATCTGCTCGGCCGCCATCGGGCAGTCGCTGACAAAGTGCTGAGGATCGCTTTTCTTCACCCTGGCTACCACCGGCCGGGCGATTTTCCTCGAAACGTCGTAGTACTCGGCCTTTACCGCGTAAGTGCCATCATGACCCGAGCAGCGCTCGATGGGCTCCACGGTCGTTCCCGGCACGAGCTGCAGGACATCCCGCGTCTTCATGCCGATATTCTGCACCCTCAGATGGCACGCCACCTGCCATGACACCTTGCCGAGAGACGTCGTGAAGTCCGTTCTGAGCTGGCCGTCCCGGTGCCGCAGCATCAGGTATTCGAAGGGGTCGTACATGGCGTCGCGGACCTTCAGTACCTCCGGATCGTCCGGGAACATGAGCGGGATCTCCTGCTTGAACATCAGCGTGCACGAGGGGATCGGCGTGACGATGTCCCAGCCCTTGTCAACCCAGGCCGACAGCACGGGAACATTCTCGTTCTTCGCTCGTTCCACGGCGTCCAGATCGCCGAGTTCGAGTTTCGGCATGCCGCAACAGGCTTCTTTTTCCGCCAGCGCCACGGGGATGCCGTTGTGCTCGTAGACGGCGACGAGGTCCTCGTCCAGCGACGGCCGGTTGCGATTGCCGTAGCAGGTCGCGAACAACACGACCTTGCCGCGGGTGGCCGGGCCCGGAACCGCCGCTTCGCCGCTTGCGCCGAGCAGCCGGGCCAGGCGCTTGCGGGCGGGCTTCGCATGATAAACGGGCACTGGCGCATGCCGGTGCACACCGAAGGCCGTTTCGAGCACGGCGCGGGCGCTCTTGGACGCCGTCAGGCTGTTGACCATGCCGGCCACGACCGGGATACCGGCCAGCTTGCCGACGGTATCCGTGGCGCTCAGCACCCGGTCTCTGAGCGGGGCGCCCTGTTCGCGAAACCGCGTCGCCTTGGCGCGTAACATGAGGTGCGGAAAATCCACGTTCCACTCGTGCGGCGGAACGTAGGGACATTTCGACATGTAACACATGTCGCAAAGATAACAATGGTCGACGACCTCCCAGTAAACGGTCTTCGGAACACCGTCGAGTTCCGTGGTCTCGGACTCGTCGATCGCGTCGAAGAGCGTCGGGAATGCATTGCAGAGGCTGAAACAGCGCCGGCAGCCGTGACAGATGTCGAACACGCGCTCGAGCTCTCCGAACAGGGCGTCGTGGTCACTGTAAGCGGGCGAGCGCCAGTCGATCGCGTGGCGGACCGGCGCCTCGAGGCTGCCCTCGCGCTTGTCTCCCGAACTGCTGCTCATTGTCGAGGGTGTGTCGTCGAGGGCATTACCCGGGCGCGGGCCCGGGCGTCGGACGGGCCCCGCACGATCAGTCGCCGAGCGTATCCAGTGCTTTCTGGAAGCGGTTCGCGTGGGAACGCTCGGCCTTGGCCAGCGTTTCGAACCAGTCCGCGATCTCGTCGAAATCCTCGTCGCGCGCCGTCTTCGCCATGCCCGGATACATGTCCGTGTATTCGTGCGTCTCGCCGGCGATCGCCGCAGCCAGGTTGTCGCTGGTTGCTCCGATCGGCAAGCCGGTGGCCGGGTCGCCGACCTCCTCCAGGTACTCGAGATGTCCGTGCGCGTGCCCGGTCTCGCCTTCGGCCGTGGAACGAAACACCGCGGCTACGTCGTTGTAGCCTTCGACATCCGCCTTGGCCGCGAAGTACAGGTAGCGGCGGTTGGCCTGCGACTCGCCCGCAAAGGCGTCTTTCAGGTTGGTTTCGGTTTTGCTGCCTTTCAGTGACATGCTCGCGACCCCTCAGCGGTTTGTGTTTTTTTAGACCAAGTCTAAGGCTGGTAACTGTAGTCCTGCGCAGAGCGACTGTCAACGCGGTCCAGGGCAAGACCGGCAACCCGCCCGGCCGTTGACCATCCGCCGCGCGACCGGTAGCGTGTTGCGACCGAACCGCGCGGGCCGATCATGACGACGCAAGAGAAACTCAACCTGGAACAGTCGCTGGCCGATCTCGAAGCCCTGGTCGAGGAACTCGAGGACGGCGACCTGCCGCTCGAGAGCGCGATGCAGAAATTCGAAGAAGGCATCCGGTTGACCCGGGGCTGCCAGGCCGCGTTGCGGGACGCCGAGCAGAAGGTGCAGATTCTCCTGAAAAGCACCGGCGATAACGACATTCTCCAGGATTTCATCGCTGAAGATGATTAGTCTGCGGCGCTTGCTGATCGCCGCGACGCTGTGCGCGCCGGCCATTGCCGCGGGCCAGGAACGTTACCTCGTCGACTGGGACGATCTCGGCGAGGAAGCCGTGCGTATACTGGTCGAGCTCGTCAGGATCGAGTCGGTCAACCCGCCCGGGAACGAATCCCTGGTCGTCGATTACCTGGGCGAAGTGCTCGACGCCGAAGGCATCGCGTTTGAGACCTACGAGCTCGAGGCGGGCCGCGCCAACCTCGTCGCTCGCTATCGCGGCAACGGCTCCAGGCGCCCGATTCTCATCATGGGCCACACCGACGTCGTGGGCGTACAGGCCGACAAATGGACCGAGCCCCCCTTCAGCGGGCTCAGCAAAGACGGCTACATCTGGGGCCGGGGGACGCTGGACGACAAGGACAACGTCACGGCCGGCCTGATCGTCATGCTCCTGCTGCACCGGCTCGACGTCGAGATGGACCGCGACATCATTTTTCTCGCCGAAGCCGGCGAGGAAGGTACGCCCGAAGCCGGTATCACGTTCATGGTGGAGAAGCACTGGGATGCGATCGCGGCGGAGTATGCGATCGCCGAAGGCGGCAGCAACCAGGTCGTCGATGGCGAGGTGTCGGTGGTCGGCGTCGAGACGACGGAAAAGGTGCCAAGACGCGCGACGCTCATCGCCCGGGGCACCGCCGGTCACGGCTCCGTGCCACGCACCGACAATGCGATACTCATGCTCGCAGAGGCTGTCGCACGGGCGGGCCGGTGGGAAACGCCGGTACGCCTGAACGAGACGACGCGCGCCTACTTCGAGCGCATGGCCTCTCTGGCGGAAGGTGACGAGGCGTTCCGCTACGCCAACATCGGGAATCCGGAGTACCAGGCCGAGATCGATGCCTGGTTCCGGGACCAAGACCCGCGCCACTATTCGATGCTCCGTAGCTCGGTCGTGCCGACGATCATCGACGGGGGGTTCCGCCGCAATGTCATTCCATCCACGGCCGAGGCGACGCTCGATATCCGCATGTTGCCGGATGAGGATGTCGAGGCTTTTTACGCCGACCTGGCGGCTTTGATCGACAACCCGGCTATCGAGATCGTGCCCGAGCGGGTGTACCGGCCGATCGCGCCGCCGTCAGGAATCGACAACGAAATGTTCGCCGTCATAGAAGCGGTGGCGGAGCGCATGTACCCGGCCGCGACAACCTTGCCGCTGATGTCCACGGGCGCGACCGACATGGCCCAGTTGCGCGCCAAAGGCGTCGAAGCCTACGGCATCGGCCCCGCACGGACGCTCGAGGAAATGAACAGCCGCTACGGCGCGCACAGCGACGACGAGCGCATTGCCGAGGAGGCACTCGTCGACATGGTGCGGTTCCTGTGGAACATCGTGCTGGAGATCGGCGCAACGCGCTGACCTGGATGGCAGCCGGGGACAGCTGTGCATCGGAAAGCGCACAGTCGACTACACGTGACCGAGACTTCTGCTTGTGACCGAAAGCTTACGTTGGGGCTTGCTCGATAACATAAAGGACGACTCAAAATGAAGACTTCTTCAACGGTTGTTGCGGTCTGCGTAGCGCTGTTAGCTGCGTATGTCGCGCCACGGTCATCGGCCGAGACGCAAACCGCGGGGTCAACAACGACAGGCGCTGTTGAAGCGGCGACCTCGGCGTTTCACAACGCTCTTCGAACGAACGACCTTGAGGCCTTCATGTCATATGTTGCCGAAGACGTCCTGCTGATGCCGCCTGGCGAAGCCCCGGTTCGCGGCAAGGACGCGGTTGAAGCGTGGTACTCGGCTTTTCTCTCCCAGTTCCGCACGTCATCCCTGACTCTTGCCGACCAAGAGATTCTCCTTGGTGACAAATGGGCTGTTGAATTGGGCACGTACGAATGGGGACTTACTCCATCGGCGGGAGGCGCGCCGATTGTCGATCGCGGCAATTACATGCAAGTCTGGAAGCTGCAAGGTGACGGGGAGTGGCGCTTCGCTCGCGAGATCTACAACAGTTCGGTGCCGCCGGAGGCGCCGCAAGAGAAGTAGTCCCAAGCTAGTGTCTCATGTCCGCTCGTGGCCGTTCAGAGACGCTCGACCGCTCCTGATTGTCTGACCGCTGCAGGAAACAGCAGACGACAGCCGCCGCACATTGACCGCGGCATTTTTTTCCTTGGTGGTCGAAAACCCCTCCGCGAGGGGTCCTCGAAACTACTTTAACTCGCCCCTCCCGGAGGGGTTTCCTCGAAAGTACTTTAAGTTTGTCGCAAGGGACCGCGTCTGCATCGTCTTTACGCAGCGGGTGACGGCTCCCCGCGCGGATCTCGGACGCCGGCGGTCTGCATCTACTGCAAAAGCTCGAGAAGCGCCACGACGGTAGACTCCACACCGGCGGTCACCGACGGCTCCGGCGAGATCTTGAACAGCGGCGAGTGATGCCCGGCGACCGGTTCGCCGCCGGCCTCGGCGCGCGCGAAGTCCTCCGCCGGCGTACCGCCGACGGCCCAGTACACGCTCGAAATTTCCGGGTCGGTGGTGAAGTACGGGAAATCCTCGGCGCCCATGCCCATCGGCGGGATATCGACGACCCGCGCCTCGCCGAGTTCCGCCTGCCAGGCGGACTTCAGTCGTTCGACGAGAGCCATGTCGTTGATCGTCGGCGGCGTCCCTTCCTCCGAAACGATCACTTCGGGCAGCAGCTCTTCGGGCAGCCCGGCGACCCGGCCCATGTTTTCCGCGATGCGCCGGATTCCGTCGAGCAGTTGCCCGCGCGTTTCCTCGTTCGTGTTGCGGACCGTGATCTGCAGGTGCGCTTCGTCGGAGATGATGTTGTGCTTGGTGCCGGCATGGAAGGATCCCACCGTCACCACGCCAGGCTCCCGCGGTGCGAGTTCGCGCGAAACGAGCGTCTGCAGGGCGAGGACGATCTGCGCACCGAGGACGATCGGGTCCTTGCCCTGGTGCGGCGATGCGCCGTGTGCGCCGACGCCGTGGATGATGATGTCCACCGAGTCGACGCCGGCGTAGGGACTTTCCGTGACGTTGACGACACCGGCGACGTCGGTTGCCGACACGTGGAAAGCGAGCGCGTAGTCGGGCTTGCCGAAACGCTCCCAGAGCTCGTCCTCCCGCATCGCTTTGGCGCCGATCACGCGCTCCTCCGCGGGCTGGACGACGAGCATGAGCGTGCCGCTCCACTCGTCCTTGCGCGCCGCCATCTGCCGCGCCGTACCGACGAGGCTCGTGATGTGCACGTCGTGGCCGCAGGCATGCATCGTAGAAACGGTATTGCCGGTGATCGGGTCGACCTGCTGCTTGCGGGACGCGTTCTCGAGGCCCGATTTCTCCTCAACCGGCAGCCCGTCCATATCCGCACGCATCATGACGAGTGGGCCTTCGCCGTTTTCCATCATGGCCACCACCCCGGTGCCGCCGACGTTCTCCGTCACGTCGAAGCCGGCTTCCCCGAGCTCCTCTGCCATCCGCGCCGCCGTCTCCTCCTCGATCAGCGACAGCTCGGGGTTCCGGTGGAAATGGTCGAAGAGCGGCCACAGGTACTCGTCATAGTCCTGCTGTACCGCAGCCGCCAGCTCTTCGCCGGAAGCGGATGTGACCGCTGAACAAAGACAAGCCAGCGCGGCCACGCGCCACGATATCGAACGCATCAGGGACTCCTCGGCACGGGACGATCGGGCGATCAGTGTAACAAAGCGCCCGTCCCCTGCGAGTCCAGCCGCGCCGGCTCCATCACATCCGCAAATCAGGCGAAAAGCGGCAGTGCCGGCTCCGCGAACGGAAAATTCGCCGTTACGAGAGGATTCTGGCGGATGCCGCCGAGCTCGCGCAGTGCCTGGTGCAGGTGCGCCGGCCTCATTTCGATGCCGTTCGCGTCCAGCGCAAGGGTATTCGGATTCACCCGCCGTGCGACCTGCATGTTGTCGGTCGCCCCGACAACGCGATTTCCCCGCAGCCAGCCCGGCGCCGCCCACGCCATGAGACTCGAATGCGGCCAGTGATCCTTCCCGCCATCGCCGTTGTACTGGTTGGTGCGCCCGAAGTCCGATGCCATGACGATGATGAGCTGGTTCGCGATACCCCGGGACCCTGCGTCGGCGATGATGTTGTCGACGGCCGCGAGGAATGCCATCAACAGCGGGTAGTGTAAGTTGTCGTGGTCCGTGTGCGTGTCGAAGCCGCCGAGCGTGATCTGTGCCGTCGCTGCGGCGCCTGCCTCGAACGCTGCGAATGCCACCTGGCCCTGGTCGAACAAGCGGCGGGCCGCGACCTGTGAGGCGACGTAGGCGTTCGGCGCGGAGGCGTTGGCGAGATTGGTCGCGAAGGCCTGGAGCGCCTGCGCATCCCGGTTCCGCGCGGCATTGTGGCCGGCAAGGGCCTCCTGCACGCGCAACAGCCGGGCACGGGCCAGCTCGCGGTCGCGTCTCACGGCGCTTGCCGTGTCGATGAGGCCGCGCATGGCCGGCGAATGGTATTCCGGCGCCTGGCTGAGATTCCGGCGATAGGGTTCCGCAATTTCCCGGATCGCGGCGGCGTCCTCGCGCCTGACACGCGTTTTCGGCAGGAGATCCGCGGTGGCACTCGACTCGTTGCTTGCGTTCGTCAGGAACGGGATCGCGAGGTCCGACGCCGTTTCGGCCGCGATCAGGGCCGGGATCGCAGGATAGCCCGTGGCATGCCGCCCGGTCCAGCTGACGGTGCGGCCGACAACGTGGGAGTTTGTTCCGTAGTTGACCCCGTTGATAACCAGGAGGCGCTGGTAGTGCGCCTCGAAAAAGTCGCGGTTGCGATACAGCGACGCATCGTTCGCAAAGCGCTCCGGCGGCGGCGCATAGCGCAGGTTGCCGATGCTTCCGATGTCACCCGGGTCGTACGTGTTGATGGCGCCGTCCGGACCGAAGCCCGCACCCTTCGGGTCGCAGAAACTGGTCGGGTCCCAGCCGCCGTCGGCTTCCACGAACAGCCAGTACGGCCCGGTATAAGGCTGTTGTGCGAGCGCCATGCGCACACCGCCGCAGACCAGGAGCCCGCCGGCCGTCACCCCCATTTTCAATAGTTCGCGTCGATTCATCAGGCGGCCCCGTGGGTGTCAGTCGTATACAAAGCGGAAATCGGCCAGCAGGTAGGTCACGACCGCCATCCACGGCAGGATGGTCCGGTTGCTGTCAGTGGCAGCACCGCCTCCGCGGCACTCGGCGGGAATGGTGGTTTCGCCCAGGGCGCGCGCGTCCACGAACAGGCGGTACGTCGATTCGATTTCCGGATCGTTGCCGGCGAGATCCTCGCCGAGCAAATAGCGATGCAGGAAGCGGATATTGTCGCGGATCGCCTCGCGACCACCGGCGGTGTCAGGCGTATCGCCCGCGGATACGTCCGGGAACAGGGCGCCGCCGTTATACAGGTCCCTTGCGACGCGCTCGCAGGCGACCTGGCTCGCGATGCGCTCCTGGATACCGTCGATGAGGGCTGTCGGGCTCGTGGTGCGGCTGGTGATTTCGTCACCGTCCAGACCGCCGTAGGGAAGGTAATGCATGCCGCGAAGGCCACTGCCGGTCGCCGGCCCCGCCCAGTGGTAATTCGTCCCGAGCCAGGCGGTGATTTTGCGGTCGAGTTCCTCGGGTGTGAGGAGCCTCCCCGGACCCAGGTCTGCGTACGCGGAGGGGCTTTCGGTCGCCGCAAGGTCGCGAGCCAGGAAAAATTCACTCGTGACGATCGCTTTCACGAGCGCCTTGTAGTCGAACCCGGAGCCGACGAAGGTGGCCTTCAGCTGATTGACGAACTGCGTCGTGCGGGAGCTGTTGCCCTCGATGCCTGTCAGCCCGTGCAGTGCAACTCGCGCCGTCTGCACGGCGAAGCGGTCGTCGGCGACCATTTGCGCGGCAAACCACTGCAACGGGCGGTCGAGGTACGCATCCGGCAACTGCGCCGACGCGTTCACCCGGGTATTGCCGAATCCCGCCGGGACCATCCGCTGGACTCCGAAGCGCGTACGGGTCCATTCGTAGACGCGGTTGATATCGTAGTCGCCGGTGTTACTTCGCTTCGTGAACAGGCCGGCAACCGGGTCCATCACATCGTGGCAAACCGTGCACTGGGGATCCTGATAGGTGGGAATCGCACCGACCTCGTTATCGAGATCGAGCGCATCACGAGGCGCGAGCGCTTCGATATCCGAACCGAGGAACAGCATCAGCGTGAAGCGCGCACGCTTCCGGTTCAGGTTCGTCGCCGTGGACGGATAGCGCGACAGGAAGCCGTGCGTGCCGATGACGCCGGCCATGGGAACCACGGAGCCGCTGCCCGCAGTCTGCACGATCCTGTTCACCCGCCGGAAGTCGTTACGATCGTGATTCGCCCGCACCCTGTCGGATGAAAACGGGAAGCTCGGATCGCCCGCATTGACGCCGTAGACGACGGCGGTATACGGATTGACCATCGTGTAATCGGCCGTAAGGATCTCGCTGAACGGCCGGTCGGTCGCGAGGATATACCGTATCAACTCGACCGGCGCCCGCGCAAAACCGTAATTCGCATCCTGCCGCAAGGCCCTCCGTTCGTTGCCGCTGAAGTTCGTCTCGAAGTAGGTGCGAGCCGAGAACGCATCGAGACCGAAATTGAAATTGATGTCACGATCGGATGTCGCGTACTGGTTCGTCAACAGGAGGTCGCCGTATATCTCGACGACCCGCTCGTAGAACGCATCTTCGTTCAGCAAGCCGTCGATGATCGGCCCCAGCCGGGTGACGAGCGACGCCTGGTCTGCGGCGCCGGCGATCGCGGCGATTTCGTCGTCGCTGGGCGGTCGTGCCGCCAGCACCGCCGTTATGCGGTGCAGCTGCTCGTAGGGCGTCCCGAGGATGACTTTTTCGGTCCCGCCCTCGGGCTTGTCGATGCAGCCGCGCGCACGGTTGACGAAATCGTCGAGCGCGACGAAATCCGGATCGGCATTGCCGTCAGGATACCGGTCCCCGCCGGTATGGTTCTCACCGCCGCGCGCTTTGACCAGCACCAGCGAGCTGTTACCGACATCGATGGCGGCGACGGCGCGAAACACCTCGAAATCCTCGGCGCCGGGTGGCGCATTCGGAAATGCGAAGCCATTCGGCGTCTCGAGCGGCGCCGACCCGGTATGACAGCCATTGCAGGCCAGCGGCTCGGTTTTATCGAGGCGGGGATAGATGTCAGTCGCGAAGACCGGGACGAGGTCCTCGCAATACTCGGCCGAGAAGCCGGTGACCGTGACCGATTGCGCTGCCGTTGCCGAGTTGCCGCTGGCGTCGGTCGCGGTCCACCTGACGATGGTCGTCCCGACAGGGAAGCCGCTCGCCGGCGCATCGTTCGCAATAACCGGAGCGGCATCCACCGCATCGCTTGCCGTTGCCGTGCCGAGGTCGACGATCGTCGGTCCGCCCTCGCTGCCCTGCCGGCGCGTGACTGCCCCGGGCGCGACGAGGGCCGGCGCGGTGCTGTCGATGACGGTGACCGCCTGGTTGTCGGATACCGATTGGCCTTCCGAGTCGGTAACGGTCCAGGTGAGCGTGGTGGTGCCCAGCGGAAATCCGTTCGCGGGTACGTCCTTGGTGACGGCGAGCGGCGGCATACCTCCGCCCACGGTCGCCGTACCGGGATCGAAAAGCGTCATCGGCCCGGTTGCCTCGAGTTGCCGGTCGGCGGGCGCCTCGATCGTCAGCGGACCGCCGGGCTCGCCGGCAACGATCGTGATCACCTGGTTCACGCTCGTTGCATTGCCGCTGGCGTCGGTCGCGGTCCAGATAATTTCGGTGTTACCCATCGGGAAGCCGTCGGCCGGCATGTCGCTCGTGACCCGCGGCGCGGGATCCGCGAGGTCTGACGCCGACGGCGCGTCGAGGGTCAAAGGTGTCCGCTCGCCGCTGGCAAAAGTCAGGATATCGGCTGGCTCGTCGAGGCTGGGTGGCGTTGTATCGTCGATCGTCACCTGCTGGGCGCCGGACGCCTGCGTGCCCGAACCATCGGTGACGGTCCACGTGACGACACTCACGCCGAGCGGAAAACCGGTGCCCGGTGCATTGTTCGTAAACCCGTAACTGCCCTCGCCGCCCGTCGCCTGTGCTTCGCCGAGGTCGACGGCTGTGGCCGGTGCGGTGGCTTCGGTGCGGATATCCGGAGGCACGTCGATTGCGAGCGCCTGCGGCGGGGGTTCACCGTCGTTGCCGATGGGGCCCGACTGATTGTCGCTTAAGAGTTCCTCTTCCTTGACACACCCGCCAAGGCCGGCGCCGGTCAGTGCAAGCCACGCCAGCAGGCAGACGGAGCGCACCAGCCTTCGACGGCCGCAGGGCAGTGTCCGCACCGCTCCTTCAACTGGCACTTGTCCGGGGGCGATACGCATACCAGGGGGTGGCTTCATCCATGAAAGTGCAAGCGAGTTCAGCAAACATAATGGCTATCGATCATCGTGTTCTGTGACTTGCATCACAACCCGCTGAGAGTACCGTGTCGCAATTGCACGAAATATTCACGTGCATCCCGGCGTGTTGCGATGCGCGTCAGTCCGACAATACGGCCAGTACGCCATCCTGTCCCATCCGTTGCGCGAGGTCCGTTGCATTCAGTCGGCTGCGATTGACGACCTTGCGATCGGCACCGAGCCGAATGAGTTCAAGGACGGTGCGGGCGTCGCCGCGCTGCGCGCAGATCAGCAAGGCCGAGTTGCCTTTTGCATTGCGTGCGTCGACGTCGTGGCCAAGGAGCACCAGTCGTTCGATGACGGGCGTATGGCCGTTTACCGCTGCCAGCATCAGCGGCGTCATGCCCGTTGCGTTTGCTGCATCCTCGAGTGCGCCCGAACCTGAAAACACCCGCAGTATCCCGAGGTCGCCATGCATCGCCGCGCGATGTGCGGGACTGTCGCCCTGGGCGTCGCTGATCGAGGCGTCTGCACCGGCTGACAGGAGCAGGTGCGCACTCGTCTCCGCACCGCGATCCGCGGCGTACCAGAGGGCCGTCCGGCCGTTCCGGTCCCGGGCATCCGGATCCGCACCGGATTGCAGCAGGAGCTCGACGAGATCCGTATGCTCCTGCCGAACCGCGTGCAGGAGGGCCGTCCTGCCTTCGCTGTCCGTTCGATGTACGCTGGCGCCGTGCTCGAGCAGGAGCGCGGCGGTGCCGATGCCATCCGCCCGACTGCTCAGCATGAGCGGGTCTTCGCCCGCCGGCGTAACGGGAAGCGGGCCTTGCAGCCGGGCGAGCAGCATGCCCATGATTTCGCTGTCGCCGTTCAGGGTGGCCACGTGTAGCGGCGTCAGGCCATCGTTACGCGCGAGTCGGGTGCTCGCACCGGCATCGAGCAGCATACGGGTAAACGCCGCGTGCCGCCGATCAGCGGCGATGTGCAAGGCCGATTGCCCGTCCCAGTCCTGGCGATCGATTCGTTCACCCTCCTGCAACAGCATGCGGGCGACATCGAGATTGCCCCGGTCCGCCGCAATGAACCAGACGGGCCTTGCGCCCGGCCGCCCGTCGACCAGGCGCAGGCCGCCCGCATCCCGCGCGATACCTGCATAGCCTGTGGGCTTCGCACCGCGAGCTTCGAGCAGTCCTGCGATCTCCCGTTCCTCGCGCACGAGAGCAAGGCCCAGTGCGTTCTTGCCCGCGTGATTCATGGCCGTGGGCGAGGCGCCTCTGTCGAGCAACAGGCGCGCGATGTCGGGTTGGTGAAAACGTACGGAGACGATCAGCGGCGTGTCGCCGTGTGCGCCCGCCTCGTCCGGATCGGCACCGGCATCGAGCAACACACGCGCCACGTCGGTATGGCCGGCACGGATGGCCAGAACCAGGGCAGCATCGCCGGCGTCGTCTTGCAGGGCGACCGATGCGCCGGCGGCCGCGAGGACACTGGTTACCTCCGCGTGGCCCGCCTCGGCCGCCTCCATCAGCGCCGTGCGGCCAAACACGAGCGGCAGGTCGATGTCTTTGACCTGTGCCGCGAGGTCGGTCACGGTCTCGAGAGCGCCGGTCTGTGCAGCCCAGTGCAGCCGGCGCAGGAGGCCGTCGCCGTCCGTGGCAGCAAGCACCGGTTGCGGTTCAAGCAATGCGGCCCGAGCCGCTGCAAAGCCCTCTGCGGCGAGCTGCTCATAACGCCGCGCCGCCGCCAACGGGTCTTGTTCTACCCCGAGGCCGCGGCGTTGCAGACCTGCGAAGTAGTATGCCGCCTGCGGGTCACCCTCTTCCGCCAATTGGCGGAATGCAATCGCGGCCTTGTCGAACTGGCGGAACCGGAGCGCCTCGAGAGCCGGTTCGAGATCGCCGCCGGGCGCGGCGATCGCGCCGGGAGCGGTGCATGTGAGAAGCGTGATCAAAATCAAAGTGCCGGCATTTTGCATAATTCAGTCTCGCTGCGTTTGTCCGACAAGCGCCGTGCTGGCGTTCTATTCGACGTCACAAAGTCTACTCATCGGACGCAGACTTAATGTGATATCGGTCACGGGAACGCGCTTCGAGCTGGGTTATGGTCAGTTTCATGCGCCGCCGAGTGAGACTTCGGTAACGACCGCCGATGTGAATGGGGTCACGCTCGCGCCCGGCGTTCTGCAGCACTCCGTCAATTACCGGTGGAAGGGGCGATCGCGATGGTCATGCGTTTTTTAGTTGGGGGCATTGTGTTT
Source organism: uncultured Pseudomonadota bacterium (assembly GCA_963713215.1). Lineage (GTDB taxonomy): Bacteria > Pseudomonadota > Gammaproteobacteria > Steroidobacterales > Woeseiaceae > UBA1847. Next base: position 263,356 of record CAVQKY010000006.1, read on the forward strand.
CTTTCGTGGCTTCCGGCCGGCGCCGACAAGGTGCTGAACGATGCCGAGAAAGACACCGTCGGCCGCTGGCTCAGCGCGCAGAAAAACGAAAGTGTGGCTGCGCCGGAATCGCGTGCCGGAACGGCCCCTCCTGTCGAAGAGCTGCTTGCACGTCTCGAGGAACGCCTGCAGAAATCGGACGCAGACCGTTCGGGATGGATTTTGCTCGCGCAGACCTACGCGTACCTCGGGCGCATGGACGATGCGCGCATGGCGGCTGACAAAGCCGTAGCGCTCGGCGCCGATTCGGCATCACTGCAACAAAAGCTTCTGGCCGCGCACACGGAACGCGCATTGTAATCTGACGAGGAACTGTCTTGGCCGCAAATCCGGAAACCATTCGTGCAACCCGCGCCGGTGCAGCCGCCGCCGCGGCCATCGGGTCGGCCGGGAACAAGCCGTCCGAATCCCTCTGGCGCAGCCTCTATAAGGAGTACGGCAGTCTCGCCGGATTTGCCGTGGCCACCGCGGCACTCATCATCGGTTACACCGGCCGTGAAGAACGGCGCCTGTTTCCGGATCATGGGATCGGCTACGCGCTCGGCATTCTCGGGAGCCTTCTCCTCCTGTCTTTGCTGCTGTACCCGCTGCGCAAGAAATTTCGGGTCCTGTCCTTCCTCGGCCAGGTCCGCGACTGGTTCAAGACGCACATGATCATTGGCGTAGTCGCGCCGATCACGATCCTCTATCACAGCAATTTCACCGCCGGCTCGATCAACAGCACTGCGGCCATGCTGTCGATGCTCCTGGTCGCCGGCAGCGGCCTCGTCGGGCGCTTTCTGTACGGTAAGGTGCACCACGGGTTGTTCGGCCGAAAAGCGAACCTGAAGGAGTTGCTCGGGACCGTAAAGCTCTCGGTCAGGGATGCCGGCCCGGCCGCACAATTCATCCCGAGCCTGATGAAGGAGATCGCGGCCTTCGACCGCCAGGTACTGCAACCTCCGAAGAGCATGCTCGAAACGCTCCTGCTGCCCTTCCGCCTCGGCATCCAGACCCGCACCGGGTACCGGCATATCGTGCGGGTCGTGACGCACGAACTCGACGCGCAGGCGGCGAAATCGGCCGTGGTTGCCGCGCACCGCGACCGGCTGCTGCGACTGGCAAAGGCGTACATTCGCGAGCACCTGCGGCGCGTACGGCGGGTTGCAGCGTTCGTCGCCTACGACCGCATGTTCTCGCTCTGGCACAAGATACACCTCCCTTTTTTCCTGTTGCTGATCGTCACCGCCATCGTCCACGTCATTGCCGTTCATGCCTATTCTCTATGACAAAGGCGCCGGCACATCGTCGAGCTACAGCATTTCGTCTCGCGATGGCTGCTGCGCTTCTCATCGCCGGCGCCGGCCCGTCCATGGCCGCTAATATCGAAAAGCTCGTGATGCCGGGGCGCGTCATTTCCGGCCACGCGGAGTTCGAAGGCGATTGCGCTGCCTGCCACGACGCGGCCTCCGCGGAGGCGCGACCATTACTATGTGTGGCCTGCCACGAAGGCATAGGCAGCGACCGGGTCGACGGCACCGGCTTTCACGGGCTTTTCGACGCAGCGCGGCAGAGTGACTGCACGGTCTGCCACACCGAACACAAGGGCCGGGATGCCGACATCGTCGAACTGGACGCCGGACTCTTCAACCACGAAATGACGGACTTTCCCTTGCAGGGTGCGCACGTCAGCGCGGCCTGCAACGCTTGTCATGCGCCCGGGGCGCCGATGCGCGATGCCGCACCCGCGTGCGCGAGCTGTCACCAGGATGATGACGTCCACGAGCGGCAACTCGGCGCCGCCTGCGGCACCTGCCATTCCGAGTCCGCCTGGCAGGACGCGATTTTCGACCACTCGCTTACGGGCTATTCGCTGACCGGAGCGCACGACCAGGTCGCTTGCGGAGATTGTCACCAGCGCAATCGTTTTGACCAGGCGACGCCGGCCTGCGCAAGCTGTCACGCGGTGGACGACGTCCACGAGGGTGAGCGCGGAACGGACTGCGGCGAATGCCACACGACCGATAGCTGGCAGGGTGCCGGATTCGATCACGCGCGCGTCACGGGCTTTGCACTTCGGGACGGTCATGCGCGGCTCGAGTGCGCGGATTGTCATGCGCGGACCGATCACCGGGACGATTTCTCTGCCGGTTGCACGGCCTGCCACGCGCCCGACGACACGCACCAGGGCCGGCTGGGGCCGGATTGCGCGAGCTGCCACGATGCGGCCGGCTGGACCTCGCCGCGCTTCGATCATGCCGCAACGGGTTTTGCGCTCCTCGAGGCCCACGCCGAAATCAATTGCACGGCCTGTCACAAGGCCGGGGTGCAGGACGCGCCTGCGGCCTCCTGCAGCAGCTGCCATACCCTCGATGACGTTCACCAGGGACAGCTGGCCGGCGATTGTTCGGCCTGCCATGGCCAGGCCTCCTGGGCGGAGCCGGTGCGCTTCGACCATGACCTGACGGAATTCCCGCTGCTCGGCGTGCATGCCGCGGTTGCCTGCGCCGCATGTCATTCCGACAGGATCTTCCGGGGAGCACCGCAAACGTGCAGCAGTTGTCACGCGGACGATGATCCGCACGAAAACACCCTCGGTGACGATTGCAGCGCCTGCCATTCCAGCAACTCATGGGCGGCAAGCGAGTTCGATCACGGCGCCGCCACGGGCTTCCCGCTGGACGGCGCCCATGGCGCCTTGTCGTGCAACGCCTGCCATGCCGACCCTGCAGCCGCAAGCGCGAGCGATGTACCGGCTACCTGCGGCGGCTGTCATCGCCCGGACGACGTGCACGACGGCGAGTTCGGCACAGGGTGCGACAAGTGTCACTCCACATCGTCTTTCTCCGTCATCACCGAACTCTAGGGCGCTGGACTGCGTGATGCATCGCCTCCGAACATGTCCCGTCGCTGCGATCCGCGCCGCGTTGCTCGCACTGCTGCTCGTGGCCGCACATTCCTCGATGGCTCAGGCACCGATTCGCTCGGACTTCGACCATGAATCGACGGGGTTTTCGCTGGATGGCGCTCACGCCATCGCAGGCTGCGGCGACTGCCACCAGCGGGGCTTGTTTGTCGGCACACCGTCCCGTTGCCAGTCGTGCCATGCGCAGGGCGGGTTCGCACAGGCGACCGCAAAGCCGGCATTGCACATCCAGGCCTCCGATCTGTGCGATGCCTGTCATGCGACTCGAAGCTTCGTGCCCGTCGAGAGAATGGACCATCGCGAGGCCGTCGGCGCCTGCATCGATTGCCACGACAACCGGATCGCCGAAGGAAAACCGGTCGATCATCCTGCGACCGGTAACGACTGCGGCGACTGCCACATGACTGCCGCCTTCTCGCCAGTCCTCCGCTTTGATCATTCCGGCATCGATTCCGGATGCGTCAATTGCCACAACGGACAGTCGGCAACCGGGAAACCGCCGACCCACCTGCCGACGACGGAGCTTTGCGAGGACTGTCATCGAGTCGATTCGTTCAGCATCGTAACGGCTTTCGATCACCTCCAGGCGATCGGCAGCTGCTCCGGATGCCATGACGGCGTCTCGGTGCAGGGTAAACCGGCAGATCACGTGCCGACGACGGCCGAATGCGACGCCTGCCACAACACGGTGAGCTGGTGAGCGTTCGCCGGCTCTTCCGTTCCGGCACCGGCGGCCTGCTGGCGCTCCTGCCGGCACTCGCGTCCGCCGCCGGTCCCGACGCCATTGACAATATTCTCGTAACCCGCACCGGAGACAGGGCGTCGATACAGGTCTTGACGAGCTGCCGCGTGCGCTACGAGTCGCACGCACCGGGCGGAACGGGCATCGAGTTGCGCATTACCGTCCGGCCTGCGGAAGACTGCGGTCTGATGCCGAATCCGGTCGGCCGGACCTATCGGCCGGCGGGACGCGAACTCGGCCGAATCGAGGATGTATCCATCGACTTTGCGGAGGACGGCAGCTGGTTCCTGACGCTGCGCTTTTCCGAGGCGGTGAATTTCGACGTTCGTCCGCACGCGGCGGGATGGCTGGACATAGAGGTGGAAACAGGCCCGAACGGCACGCCGCCGGTGGCGCAACGCCCGCCGCCGTTGCCCTCGGCCGGCACCACGACGGATCGCCCCCGGACCGACACCACCCGGCCTGCAGCGGGGCGCGCAGCCCGGGTGACCGGACGCTTTGGAAGCAGCGCGCCAAACGACGAGACGTTCGTCGTGCAGCTCGGCGTGTTTGCCGATGCGCGCAAAGCCAGGGCCGCCCTGGCCGCGGCGGAAATCCCGGGATTTGCCTACACGACCTCTTTCGAGCTCAACGACACGACATGGCACGCGCTGCAGGTCGGCTTTTTCGACACGGAGCACGCCGCGGAGCGCAGCCTCGATGAGCTCGTGGCCGTCTTTCCCGACGCCTGGGTGCGTCTCGTCGATCCTGCGGAGCGGAGGACCGCGGAACAAAACGGCGCGCTCGTGGCGCGGCCGGGCGGCGCCGTCGCGATCGCCCCGCGCGCGGATGCTACCGCTGATGAAGCAGCACTCAAGGCGCTTCTGCGCGATGCCTCCCAGGCGATCATCGACCGACGCTATGACGAGGCCGTCAGTGCCTACTCGCGCGTCCTCGAGGTGCCGTCGCATCCTTTTCGCGCCGAAGCGCGTGAGTACATCGGCATCGCACTGGAACGCTCGGGTGAAACCGCAAGGGCGGTCGCGGAATATGAAGCATGGCTCGATGAATTCCCAGACCAGGACGGCGCCGACCGCGTCGCTCTGCGATTGCGCGGACTCTCCGATGCCGGCATCACGCCGGAAGCGCTCGCTGTGCCGCCGGCCGCCCCGGCGGCTGCCGGCTGGGAATGGTACGGCGGCGTCTCCCAGTACTACTGGCGCAACGAAGAACAGATGGTCAACGAAGGCAACCATATCGTCAGCAGCTCGGGCATCCTGAACCTGGCCGATGTCACGGTATCGCGCAGCGGCCGCCGCTTCGACCTGCAGGCACGCCTGAACGGCGCATACCAGGTCGACCTGATCGACTATGACGATCAGGACAACCTTGCCTGGGTCACGAATGCATACCTCGACGTCACTGACCGTGATTTCGATGTCCGCGGGCGCGTCGGGCGGCAGTCCCGCCGCCAGGACGGTGTGCTCGGGCGCTTCGACGGCCTGTCGGCAGACTACGAGCTGGCGCCCGGCATAGGCCTTGGCGCAAGCGCCGGCATGCCGGTCGACTCACCGCGCTATCTGCCGGGTTCGCACCGGTCCTTCCTTGCAGCCAGCGCCCGCTTCGACGATCTCTGGAACGCTCTGGCGCTGAATGTCTATGCACAACGCCAGCTGGTCGACGGGATTTCGGATCGCGAAGCCCTCGGCGCAGAAGCCCGCTACCGCTTCCGCGACGTTCTGCTACTCGGGACGCTCGATTACGACCTTTCATTTGGCGCGTTGAATCTCGCCCTGCTGAATGCGCAATGGCGCCTGCCGGCCGGCTGGACCGTGAACGTCCGCGCGGAAACCGGGCTCACACCGTTCGTGACGACACGCAATGCCCTCGCCGGCCAGGGTGCGAGCAGCGTCGACCAGCTGCTCGGCAGCTATACGGAGGGACAGGTGCGAACGCTCGCGCGGGACCGCACCGGCTCTTCGGATCGTCTCGCGGTATCCGTCGCAATACCCTTGTCCGACCGTTTCGACCTGGGCCTCGACGCGGCAACCGGTCGCTTCGGCGGCACCGAGGCGTCCGGCACCGTCGCCGCCATCCCGGCCTCCGGCGCGCAGACGTATCTCGCTGCGACCCTCGTCGCGACCTCGCTGTTCGCGAGCGACGACCTCCATACACTGGGTGTGCGGTTCGATTCGTCGTACACGCGCGATCGCCTGACCCTGCTGGCGGACAGCCGCGTGCGCCTGGGTGACCGGCTGCGGCTGCGCCCGTCGGTGCGTATCTCGCAACTCGATTATCGCGAACCGGACGGCCGCGAATTCGTGATAGAGCCGTCGCTGCGGCTCATGTACCGATGGAACCGCGTACTTTTCGATGCGGAAACCGGCATCCGGTATGCGGAACGCGAGAATCTGGCCCTCGGCTGGGACCCGTACAGCACGGACGGCGTGGAGCAGCTCTCGGGCTTCTACTTGAACCTCGGCTACCAGATGGAGTTCTGACATGCGCGGACGATTACTGCTGATTGCGGTCTTCCTTCCCGGCCTGCTCGCCGCCTGCGCGACCGCCGACCCTCTGTCGAGCGTGTCTGTTTTCGATCAGACGTCGGGAGAATCGCTGATGCACCCGCCCCGCCCCGTCGTACTGCTGACGAAGCGCCCCGGCTTGTCGGTCGTGGGTAAGGACTACCTGGCATTGAGCCCGGTTACCGTCAGCGGACGCGGTGCCACGTCCACCTGGCTGTGGTGCGCCCTGTCGTCGTCCATCGACCGCACGATGAGCGGCGCCCCGGCGCCCGACGTCACGTCGATCGTGCTGCTCGTCGACGATGTACCGATGCGCCTCGACATCGAACCATGGTCGGAAGCCGCGCGGCAGTCGCCTTTCGAACTGCCCGCCGACGCGCACGAAAGTTTCGCGGCGCGCATCACCGGCAGCCAGCTCCGGAGAATCGCGAATTCGACCAATCTGGAAGCCTACGTCGCCGATACCAGCGCCCGTTCGCGACCCTACACGCTGAGCCTCGACCACCGTAGCGACTGGGGATACTGAACGGAGAGTGCCGCAGTACGGCGCTCCGAAGCAGCTCAGGTATTCGCGCCGCCGTTGCCCTGCAAGCGCGTGATCAGGGACCGCAGGAATACCTTGTTGAAGCGGAGCTGGCAGCTCGACGACACCTGCTCCATCAGGGTGGAGCTGACACGCAGGATCGTCACGGCGCCTTCGGCGCGGATGGATGCCTGGCGTTTCGCGCCGCGGACGTAGCTCGTTTCGCCGAAACACTGGCCGTTCGACAGGCTGCCGACTACTTTTCCGTTGGCGGTCACCGAGACCTTCCCGGACACGATGATATAGAAGCGATCGTCGATTTCCCCTTCCTTCACGATGTCCTCGCCGCCGCGATACTCGTGCCAGTCGGACGCCCGCAATACCTCCCAGATTTCCGCATGCGAAAATTCGTGGAAAAATGTCAGCGTGCGCAGTACGTCGAAATGCTCCTGCTTGTCGAGACTGTCGTACTTCTGACGAAGGTCCTTGTGGACGCGCGTCAGGTCTGCGGCCATCGCTGCGCCGGTCGTCGGCCGCATCTCCGGATTCTTCAGCATGCAGCGCACGACCACGTCCTCGAGCGCCTCCGGCAGGTCGTCGCGGTAGGTGTGGATGGGTGGCGGCGTGGCGTAGACGATCTGATGCAGGAGCTTCGACAGGTTGTCGGCACGGAAGGGCCTGAAGCCGGTCAGGAGTTCGTACATGACGGCGCCCAGGGAATACAGGTCCGAGCGGGGCGTCAGTTCTTCCGACTGCACCTGCTCCGGGGACATGTAGCTCGGACTGCCGGCGATACCCTCGATGCGGGAAACCTCGGAATCGCTGACGATAGCGATGCCGAAGTCGATGATCCGGACATCATTGTCGATCGTCAGCATGATGTTCGAGGGCTTTATGTCACGGTGAATCACACCGCGCCCGTGCGCGTAGTGCAGCGCCTTGGCGCATTTGTAGGTGATCTCCACGACGTCGTCCACGCGCAGCAGGTTGTCGGGCCGGCAATAGGCAGCCAGCGTACGGGCGCCCTGAATGTGTTCGGTAACGACATAATAGGCACCCGACTCCTCACCGGCATCGTAGATCGGCATGATATTCGGGTGCTGCAGCATCCCGACCATGTGCGCCTCATTGAAGAACATCTTGCGCGACACGCGGGCGCGGTCGGCGTTCGGGTCCTGCTCGATGTTGTACACCTTGATCGCGACGTCGCGCCGATAGTACGGGTCGTGTGACAGGTAAACGTCGCCGGTGCTTCCCTTGCCGATCTTGTTGATGATGACGTACTTGCCGATTTTGTCCGGCACTGTGATTGCGGGCTTGATTTCGCTTGCGGGGCTGGCCACGTTTTTCTCACCGTCAGGACAGGAGCCACCCGTATAAAGCCAATGAAATCAACGCGTACAAGGCGGCAGCGAGGTCATCCAGCATAATTCCGAGGCCTCCGCCGAGTCTGTGATCCAGGTCGCGAATCGGCCATGGTTTGACGATGTCGAACGCGCGAAACAGCAGGAACGCGAGCACGTAGCCGCCGAGCGTCGGCGGCGCGAGCATCAGCGTGACGTACATACCGGCAATCTCGTCCCACACGATGCCGCCGTGGTCGTGCACGCCGAGATCCCGTGAGCAACGCCCGCAGATCCAGATACCTGCGACAAACAATCCGGCCGCAACGGCCAATTGCACATGAAGCCCGGAGCCCAGGGTCAACCAGCCGATCAGGAGGCCCGGCAGTGAGCCGAACGTGCCGGGGAAAACCGGCGCGAGGCCGGTGCCGAAGCCGAACGCAAGGAAATTGACCGGGCTCCGCAGGACCTTCCGCGGGAGATTGGCGACCTCCGGTACCGGTTCCATCAGCCTGCACCGCCGAAATGAAGGTAGCCGGCATCCGCAAACGGCACGCGCCTGCCGCCGTCCCTGCACACGATGCCGGGCGCCGCCGTCACTGTGCCGATTGCCGTGACGGGCACGATGCCGGTGTCGGGCAGCGGACCGGCCGCGGTGAAGCACAGCTCGTAGTCGTCGCCGCCCGCGAGCGCATAGCGGCGCCGGGCAGCCGGCCCGACGTGCGACACGAGCGCCGCCGAGAGCGGCAGCCGATCGAGATGAATCTCACCGCCGACGCCGCTCGCCCCGAGCAACTTGGCCAGATCGCCGTACAAGCCGTCGGAGATGTCGATTGCGGCCGACGCGCTGCCGTGCAGCGCCTGTCCCAGGCGAACGCGGGCCGCGGGCCGCGTGAAGCGCTGCAGGAGCTCGCGGACGGGAGCGCCATTGACGAGTCCTGCGAGACCCGCGGCGGCGTCGCCTACCGTTCCGGACACGTAGATCGTATCGCCGGGTCTTGCGCCGTCGCGGCGAAGTGCCTTGCCCGGCTCGATCTCGCCGCTCACCTGGACCGTGACGACGACGATCGGCGCGCGCGTCGTGTCGCCGCCGACCAGCGCTACGCCGAACTCCGCGGCGGCCGTGTGCAGCCCGCCGGCGAAGGCCTCGAGCCATCCTTCGTCGGCTTGCGGCAGGGACAGGGCGAGCGTCATCCAGCGCGGCCGCGCACCCATGGCGGCGATATCCGAGAGGTTCACGGCGACCGCGCGAAAGCCGATATCGGAGGGACTCAGATGGGCCGGAAAATGCACGCCTTCCACCAGCGTGTCGACCACCTGCACCAGGTGCATGTCCGCCGTCGGTGCCAGCACGGCACCGTCATCACCGATACCGATCTCCACGCCCGAACCGCCGGGGCGCGCGAAGAAATGCCTGATCAGCTCGAATTCATCCACTGCCTTTGGCTTTGATCTCGACGGGCCTTAAGGAATGTGCCGCGCGATCCAGGCAGGCGTTGACGTACTTGTGGCCGTCCTCGGCGCCGAAGCGGCGCGCGAGATTGACGGCCTCGTTGATCACGACACGGTACGGTATGTCGATGCGCCGCCCGAGTTCGTGCACGCCGATCTGGAGGATACCGAACTCGACCGGGTCGAGCTGTTCCAGCGGCCGGTCGGCAATCCCGGCGATCGTCGTCGCGAGCTCCGCCTCGCCGTCGCAAATAGCCGAGAGCGATTCGTCGAAATACGACTGGTCGACACGCTGCCAGGCCGTCTGTTCGTGGAACTGGCGCTTGAGTTCCGCGCAGTCGTGCCCGGCGAGCTTTTTCTGGTACAGGGCCTGCAACAGCAGTTCCCGCGCCCGGGTGCGTGCGCCGGCAGAGGATTTGCCCGCCATTGTCAGTCCAGGCGGCGCAGCAGGTTGACGGTTTCGATCACCGCCAGCGCCGCCTCCGCACCCTTGTTGCCGGCCTTGGTACCGGACCGCTCGATCGCCTGTTCGATGGTGTCGACGGCCAGTACGCCGAAGCCGACCGGCACACCATGTTCGCGTGCGGCGGCAGCAATGCCACTGATGCACTCGCCGGCTACGTAGCCGAAGTGCGGCGTGCTGCCGCGGATTACCGCACCGAGGGCAATGATGCCGTCGTAGCGCCGGGTCGCCGCAAGCCTCGCAACGACGACCGGCATCTCGAAAGCGCCGGGAACGCGGACGATTTCGAGATCGGCTTCTGCCGCTCCGTGCTGCTTCAGGCACTGCAACGCGCCTTTGAGCAGCGAATCGACGATGAAATCGTTGAAGCGCGACGCCACCAGGACGAAACGCGCATCGCGTATCAGGAGGTCGCCTTCCGTCGTTTTCACTTTTTCCATGTGCCGTGCTCGTCGGCTACCGGCTCGGCGGCAGCGCCCTCAGGCTAAACGTATTCGGTGATTTCGAGGTCGAAGCCGGAAATCGCGTACATGTGCTTGGGCGCCGATAATACACGGATTTTGCTCAGGCCGAGATCGCGCAGGATTTGCGCACCGATACCGTAAGTGCGGAGCACGGCGTCACCCTTGCGACGCTCCTGTATTTCGCTGGACTTCGTGCCCAGTTGTTCCACGGCATCCATGAAATCGCGGGACGACTCCTGGTCGCGCAGCAATACGACGACACCGACCTCTTCGTCGGCAATACGCTGGATGGCACTGTCGAGGGGCCAGCCGAGGGAGCGGCTGCGGACACCGATGACGTCGCCCAGCGTGTCCTGGATGTGCACGCGTACGAGGGGGTTCGCTGCCGCCGACAACTGGCCCTTGACGAGAGCGACGTGCACGGCACGGTTAATGTGGTCGTCGTAACAATACATCGTGAACTCGCCGTATTCCGTATCGACGACGGTTTCGGCGATACGCTCGATGTTTCGCTCCTTTTCCAGCCGGTAGCGGATCAGGTCGGCGATCGTCCCGATGCGGAAGCCGTGCTCGCGGGCGAATCGTTCCAGATCGGGCCGCCGGGCCATGCTGCCGTCCACATTCAGGATCTCGACGATGACGGCCGCCGGCTCGAGGCCCGCGAGTCGCGCGAGATCACAGCCCGCCTCCGTATGCCCCGCGCGCGTCAGTACGCCACCCGGCTGGGCCATCACCGGGAAGATATGGCCGGGTTGCCGCAGGTCCTCCGGCCGCGCGTGCTCCGCAACGGCCGCCTGGATCGTGCGCGCGCGATCGTGCGCTGAAATGCCCGTCGTAATGCCTTCGGCGGCCTCGATGGAGAGCGTGAAGTTCGTGGCGTGATGCTGGTCCGTGCCGCTGACCATCAACGGCAGCCGCAGCTGTGCGCAGCGCTCCCGTGTGAGCGTGAGACAGATGAGGCCCCGCCCGTGGGTCGCCATGTAGTTGATGTCGGCCGGCCGCACGCGATCGGCCGCCATCAGCAGGTCACCCTCGTTCTCGCGGTTTTCGTCGTCGACCATGATGACCATCTTGCCGTCGCGAATATCGGTGATGATGTCTTCGATCGGGGAGAAGGTGGCGTCGTGCGCGCGCGGATGTATCGTCATGTTGTCAGGCATAGCCATGGGCCTTGAGGAAGTCTCTGTCGATCCCCGTCTGCACGTCGCCGAGCAGGCCATCGAGGTACCGGGCCAGCATGTCGACCTCGATGTTGACCCGGCTTCCGGCCGCGTAGCGGCCGATGGTCGTTGTCGACGCGGTGTGCGGAATGATATTCAAACCGATCGTCCGGCCCGATACCGTGTTGATGGTAAGACTCACCCCGTCGACGCAAACCGAGCCTTTACGCACGAGAAAACGAACCAGTTCCGCCGGGACGTCTATATCGATGCGCAGCGAACGGGCGTCATGCCTGACCGAACTCACGGTACCCGTACCGTCGACATGTCCGCTGACGAAATGGCCGCCGAGGCGGCTCCCCACGGCCAGCGCCGGCTCGAGATTGAGCGCTTCGCCCACCGCGATCTCGCCAAGCGTCGTCAGCGCGAGCGTTTCGACGGATACGTCGGCCTCGAAGGCGTCCGGCAACACGCCGGCGACCGTGAGGCACACGCCGTTCACGGCAATGCTGTCACCCAGGGCAATGCCATCGTCGATCAATTGCCGGTTGCAAAGGCGCAAGCGCCGGTCACCGCGCTGCGGCTCGCTGGCCGCGAGCAGGCCCTGGTAGCTGATGATGCCCGTAAACATGACCGTCCTGCTTCAGTCCGCCCATTGTGCCGTAATGCGGAGGTCGTTGCCCAGTTGCCGCCGGTCGGTGATGCAGAGTGCGCGCCGGCTTGCGAGCGATGCCCATGCGGGCGTGACGAACATTCGCTGGGTTTCGCTGCCCATGATATGGGGCGCCAGGTAGAGCACCAGCTCATCGACCAGCGCTTTCTCGATGAGCGCGCCGGCGAGCGTCGGGCCGGCCTCGACGAGTACGTCGTTCACCTCCCGGCGGCCGAGGTCCGCCAGTACCGCCGCGAGATCGAGCCGGTGCCCCGTTCCGGCCACGCGTTGCACGTCCGCCCCCGCGTCTTCGAGGGGTGCCCGATCGCTGTCGTCCGCGCAGTACACGACCGTGGTCCCGGGGAGACACAGCATGCTCGCTGACAAGGGCATCCGGAGACCGGTGTCGACGATCGCCCGCAAGGGCTGGCCTACACCCTCCGGCAGGCCGCCGTCGCGGACGGTCAGCAACGGGTCGTCGGCCAGCACCGTCCCGATTCCGGTCATGACCGCGCCGCTCTCGGCGCGCAGCCTCTGCACGTCCTTCCGGGCCGCCGGCCCTGAAATCCACTGGCTTTCGCCGCTTCGCATGGCCGTGGCGCCGTCGAGGCTCGCGGCGATCTTGAGCCGCACGAATGGCCGCCCACGCTTCACGCGCGACAAAAACCCGCGGTTCATGCGCTCGGCGGATGCCTGCATGAGACCGGATCGCACGCGGATACCCCCATCGCGAAGTATCGACATACCCCGGCCGTCGACAACCGGGTTCGGATCCTGCATCGCACACGTCACCTCGCTGACACCGGCGGCGACCAGCGCATTGGCGCAGGGCGGCGTGCGGCCGTGGTGCGCGCAGGGCTCGAGCGTGATGTAGGCGCTCGCCCCCCGGGCGTCGCCGGCGGCAGCGAGCGCCAGCACCTCGGCGTGCGGCAGGCCGGCGCGGCGATGGCCGCCTTCGCCGATGATTTGGCCGTCCCGCACGAGAACGCAGCCGACCATCGGATTCGGACGCGCCGTGTAGCGTCCGGCGGCGGCCAGCTCGAAGGCACGGGCCATGAATCGATGGTCTGCCGCGGTAAACTCCGCCATCGCGCTATCCTGGCTTGATATCCGGAAGGTCCGGCAGAAGTGACATCTGCTCGCGATTGGCTGCAGCATCGGATATGCGTTGCAGGCGGCGAATCTCCTCCTCGAATTCCGTCACGTCCTGGAAGCGGCGGTAAACGCTCGCGAAACGAACGTATGCCACCTCGTCCAGGGCACGCAATTCTTCCATCACGAGTTCGCCGACGAGGCGCGACGGTACTTCCCTTTCGCCCATGGTGCGCAGCTTGTGCACGAGCCGCTGGATCGCCGCCTCGAGCTGCTCCGAACCGACCGGGCGCTTTTCGAGTGCACGAACCATGCTATAGCGCAGCTTCGCCTCGTCGAACGGTTGCCGCGTGTTGTTGTTCTTGATCAGGCGCGGCATCACGAGCTCGGCGGACTCGAATGTCGTGAAGCGCTCGTTGCAGTCGAGGCACTGGCGGCGGCGGCGAATCTGCATGCCGTCACCCGCGAGTCGGGAATCGATGACCTTGGTTTCCTCGTTGCTGCAGAACGGACAATGCATTGGATCTATCTCACGAGGCTACACCGCGTAGACAGGGTATCGGCTGCACAGCTCGAGCACCTGCCCGCGCACCCGGTCGATCGTTTCCCTGCTGTCGATGTCATCGAGTATATCCGCAATCCACCCGGTCAGAAGTCGCGTCTCCGCCTCGCCGAAACCGCGGGTCGTGATAGCAGGCGTCCCCAGCCGCAGGCCGCTGGTGACGAACGGGGACTGCGGATCATTGGGGACCGCATTCTTGTTCACCGTGATGTTTGCCTCGCCGAGCGCCTGGTCCGCGTCCTTGCCGGTGATGCCCCTGTCGATCAGGCTGACCAGCATGAGGTGATTCTCCGTGCCACCCGAGACGATCGGGTAGCCGCGCTCCGCCAGGACGCCCGCCATGATCTTCGCGTTCGCGCAGACCCGGCCCTGGTAGTCCCGGAACGCCGGCTGCATGGCCTCGAGGAAAGCCACTGCCTTGGCGGCGATGACGTGCATCAGCGGTCCGCCCTGGATGCCGGGGAAAACGAGCGCGTTGAACTTCTTCGTGAGTGCATCGTTGCGCCGCGCCAGGATGAGGCCGCCGCGGGGTCCCCTGAGCGTCTTGTGCGTGGTGGTCGTGACGACATCCGCGATGCCGACGGGGCTTGGATAGTGGCCGGTGGCGACGAGGCCGGCAACGTGCGCCATATCGACCATGAGATACGCGCCGACGCTGTCGGCGATGTCGCGGAAGCGCTGCCAGTCGACAATGCGCGAATACGCGGAAAAGCCGGCGATGACCAGCTTCGGCCGGTGCTCCCTGGCCAGTGATTCCACCTGCTCGTAGTCTATGAGGCCGGTGGCGGTATCGAGTCCGTACTGGATCGCACGGTACAGGCGTCCGGAAAAATTCACTTTCGTGCCATGCGTCAGGTGACCGCCCTCTGCGAGACTCATGCCGAGCAGCGTATCGCCCGGCTCGAGCAAGGCCATGCAGGCGGCCGCATTGGCCTGCGATCCCGAGTGCGGCTGGACATTGGCAAAATCCGCCTTGAACAGTTGCCTGGCGCGATCGATGGCAAGTTCCTCTGCGTCATCGACGTATTCGCAGCCACCGTAGTAGCGCTTGCCCGGGTAGCCCTCCGCATACTTGTTGGTCAGTACGGAACCCTGCGCCTCCAGTACCCGCGGACTTGCATAGTTCTCAGAGGCAATCAGTTCGACGTGTTCTTCCTGGCGACGCTCTTCGGCTTTGATGGCAGCGGCGATGGCGGGGTCGAATGCGGCCAGCGAGGTGGTGTCCAGCATGGGGAATTTCTCCTGTCCGGGGCGGCGGGAAAAGCGGCGATGGTACCTGAGTGATCCGCGCGGGCAAACGCCCTAGGCGGACTCGGCGTCGGCGAAGGCCGTGACGACCCGCGTCCACGCGCGCGCCAGGTTGCGACGGTTGTAACCACCGCCGCCCATGCCGATCACGCGGCCCTGGCAATGGATGTCCGCGAGACGGCAAAGTGCTGCCGCTGCGGCTGCATGGGCGCCTTCCGAAAAAGCAAGGTGCGTGATCGGATCGCCCGCCAGGCTGTCGGCGCCGCACTGGAACAGGATGAATTCGGGCTCTGCGGCCTGAAGGTAGTCCTCCACGCGCACCCAGGCCTGCTGGAACTCCAGGTCGCCGGCACCCGGGGCGAGCGGCAGGTTCAGCTTGGTATCGCGTGCCGCGCCCCGCCCGGTTTCATCCGCCGCACCGGTGCCCGGGTACAGGAAGCGTCCGTCCTCGTGTATGTCGGCAAATGCGAGATACGGGTCGTCCTCGAATCCGTAGAAGACGCCGTCGCCATGATGTGCATCGATGTCCACGTAAGCGATTCGGCGGAGTCCGTACTGCTGCCTCAGGTACTCCGCGACCACGCCGCAATCGTTGAACACACAGAATCCGGCTGCCCGGTCCCGGGCCGCATGATGCAGTCCCGCAATGGGCACGAAGGCCCGCTTCGCCTCGCCGTGCATGATGCTGTCGGCGGCGGCCAGGACCGAGCCCACCACGTCGGACGCAGCCTCGAATATGCCGCGGATCGCCGGGGTGTCGCCTTCATCGAGGAAGCCGGAACCGATTTCCGACAAGCGGCTCACGTGGTCGATATGCGCCGGGGTGTGAAACAGGAGCAGCTCGTCGACGCTGGCGCGCCGCGGATGTGCGTACGCGATCCGGCCGTCGAGGCCCGCCGCGGCCAGTTCCGAATGAAACACATCGTGGCGGTCGGTGCCGAACGGGTGCGGGTCGCCGAATCCGTACCGTGCAATCGCGTCGCCTTTGTAGACCTGCACCGGGGCGGGCATGGGCATCGACCGTCGTAGCCTTAATAGGTTGCTATGGACGCAGCATACCGGATAATGCGCGCTCCAATTCGGGAACCTGACCACCTCTATGGCGCAATACATCTACACCATGAACCGCGTGGCGAAAGTCGTGCCGCCGAAGCGATTCATCCTGCGTGACATCTCGTTGTCGTTTTATCCCGGCGCCAAGATCGGCGTGCTGGGCTTGAACGGCTCAGGCAAGTCGAGCCTCCTGCGCATCATGGCCGGCATGGACAGGGACATCGACGGCGAGGCGCGCCCGCAGCCTGGCATCAAGATCGGCTACCTGCCACAGGAGCCGGAACTCGACCCGGCCAAGGATGTGCGCGGCAACGTCGAGGAAGGCGTCGCCGAAACCAAGGCGCTGGTTGACCGCTTCAACGATATCAGTATGAAGTTCGCCGAACCGATGGGCGACGACGAGATGAACGCCTTGCTCGAGGAACAGGGCAAATTGCAGGACGCGATCGAAGCTGCGGGTGCCTGGGAACTGGAACGCAAACTCGAAATCGCAGCAGACGCGCTGCGCCTTCCGCCGTGGGACGCGGACGTCACCAAGCTCTCCGGCGGGGAAAAGCGCCGGGTCGCGCTCTGCCGCCTGCTGTTGTCGCAGCCGGACATGCTGCTGCTGGACGAACCGACGAACCACCTGGATGCGGAGTCCGTCGCCTGGCTCGAGCGCTTTCTCGACGAGTACCCGAGCACGGTCATCGCGGTGACGCACGATCGCTACTTCCTCGACAACGTGGCCGGCTGGATCCTCGAACTGGACCGCGGCCACGGCATACCCTGGGAAGGCAATTATTCGTCCTGGCTGGAACAGAAGGAGCAGAGGCTCGCGAACGAGGAAGCAACGGAAAAGGCGCGCCAGAAAGCCATGCAGGCGGAGCTCGAATGGGTACGCTCGAATCCGAAAGGGCGGCAGGCGAAGTCCAAGGCGCGCCTCAAACAGTTCGACGAGCTGCAGTCGCAGAGTTACCAGAAACGCAATGAAACGAACGAAATCTACATTCCGCCCGGCCCGCGTCTCGGCGACAAGGTCCTCGAGGTCGAGGGCCTGAGGAAGGGTTTCGGCGACAAGCTCCTGATCGACGGGCTCAGCTTCATGTTGCCGCCGGGTGGCATCATGGGCGTCATCGGACCGAACGGCGCCGGCAAGACGACGCTCTTCCGCATGATCGCCGGCACGGAGGCAGCCGGATGCGGGCTCGATCCGGCTCGGTGAAACCGTGCAAGTTGCGGCCGTGGACCAATCGCGCGAGTCACTCAACGACAGCAAGTCCGTCTGGGAAGAAATTTCCGACGGGCAGGACATCCTGAAGGTCGGGAGCTACGAGACGCCCTCCCGGGCCTATGTCGGCCGCTTCAATTTTCGCGGCGCCGAGCAGCAGAAGAAAATCGGGCTCCTGTCGGGCGGCGAACGCAACCGGGTGCACCTCGCGAAAATGCTTCGCGCCGGCGGCAATCTGCTGATGCTCGACGAGCCGACCAATGATCTGGACGTGGAAACCCTGCGTGCGCTCGAGCAGGCACTGCTCGAGTTCCCGGGCTCGGCCATCGTCATTTCGCACGATCGCTGGTTTCTCGACCGTATCGCCACGCACATCCTGGCCTTCGAAGGCGACAGCGAAGTCGTTTTTTTTGCCGGCAACTACGCCGACTACGAGGAAGACCGCAAGCGGCGACTCGGCACGGACGCCGGCCCGCATCGCATCCGCTACAAGCGGCTGTCGGCCTGAGCCAAAAAACCCCGTATTATGTCCATTGGCGCATGGTGTACTAAGGCACTGATGCATACTGGGTTTTCGGGCGCGACGGCAACGAGCGCCCGTTACAACAAGAAAGCGAGCGATGCCCACGATGGCAATCCGGCTGCACCGCACAGAAGGATTTACGAACGAGACCGGTGAGCGCCTGGCGCTCGAGTGTCCCTATTGCGGCGTTTACGCCAACATGTCGCCGCAGGCTGTACCCGATGCGGGCCCGCTGATCGAATCACGGCCGAAACACGTCGGGCTGGTCTACCAGTGCGATGCCTGCAAGGCGCCCGTGTTCCTGCGTTTCGCGGTACGGAATTTTTCGAACGAGGCAGTCGAGCTGTATCGCAACTTCGCCGAACTGGAGCGTCCGGCCGAGCGCTTTCCGCATTCCTACCTGCCCGGCGAAACCGAGGTGCTCTTCAGGGAGGCCCTGTCCTGCTATTCCGGCAACAACTTCAATGCGTTCGCTTCGATGTGCCGGCGCGCGGCGAGAAGCGCTTTCCGCACCCTCGGCGAGGGGAGCAAGATGCGCGCGTTCGACGAAGTCATGATTGCCCAGGACATCGCGGGTATGGATGACGAGGGCTTCGCGGCCATCAAGTCCGTCATTTTCGACGGCGGCGGCAACGACGAGCTGCCGATGCTCAATCGAATCCAGGCCGGCGTCCTGCTCGAAGTCATGAAAGATATGTTCTACCAGCTGTTCGTGCGGCGCGGCAAACTGACGCGCGCCCTCAAGGTGCGGCAATTTTTCGTGCGCGAAGGCACGGGCGATCTCGCCAGCAGCGCCTGAGAAGCCGCGCTGCCGGCCCCGCGCTCGCGGTCTCCCGCGGCGAACCGTCGGAACGACAGCCGTTCTTCCTGCGCAGCCGTTTCACTCTCATGCCACCGCGACGCGGGCATTGCGGAAGATGCGCATCCAGGGGCCGTCCTCGCCCCACTCCTCCGGGTGCCAGGAATTCTGCGTGGTCAGCGCGACGCGTTCCGGGTGCGGCATGATGATCGTCACCCTGCCGTCCTCGTTCGACAGCGCGCAGATACCGTCGGGCGAACCGTTCGGGTTGGCCGGATAGCGATCGGCGACATTGCCGTAATTGTCGACGTAGCGCGCCGCGATCGTGTACGACGCCGCGTAGCGGTCCGGTTCCTCGCTGAACGACACGCGGCCTTCGCCATGCGACGTGGCGATCGGCAGCCGCGAGCCTGCCATGCCGGCAAAGAACAGCGACGGGCATTCCAGTATCTCGACCAGGCTCAGACGGGCCTCGAACTGTTCCGACCGGTTGCGAAGGAACGCCGGCCAGTGCCGCGCGCCGGGGATCAGTGACTTCAGGTGCGACAGCATCTGGCAACCGTTGCAGACGCCGAGTGCGAACGTGTCGGCACGAGCGAAGAACGCCTCGAACTGGTCGCGCGCGCGCGCGTGGTAGAGGATCGACTTGGCCCAGCCGCCGCCCGCGCCCAGCACGTCGCCATAGGAGAAACCCCCGCAGGCGACGAGCCCCTGGTAGTTCGCGAGTTCATCGCGCCCCTCCAGGAGATCGCTCATGTGCACGTCCACCGGCAGGAAACCCGCGCGAATGAGCGCCGCCGCCATCTCATACTGGCTGTTGACACCCTGCTCGCGGAGTACGGCCACCCGCGGTGCACCGGCGCCGCGATACGGCCGGGCGATGTCATCGGCCGGGTCGAAGCAGAGGACCGCATTGAGGCCCGGGTCGCGGTCGTCGAGTATCCGGTCGAACTCCTCTTTCGCTGTCGCCGGGTTATCACGCAGCGCCTGCATGCGGTAGCTCATCCCTGACCACTCGCGCTGCAGGGTTTTCCGGTCGAGGTCGAGCACGATGCCGTCGTCACCGCGCACGACGAGCCGCGGCGTTTGTTCCACCCGCCCCACGGCGCGGGCTTGCACACTGTGCCGGTCGAGCAGCATCTGCACCTGTGCCAGTTTCGACTTCCCTACCTGCACGACGGCGCCGGCTTCCTCCGCGAACAGCGCGCCGAGCAGGGTTTCCCCGCGGCCCTCGAGCGTCAGCGAAACACCGAGCCGACTTGCAAACAGCATCTCGGCGACCGCCACGAACAATCCGCCGTCGCTTCGGTCGTGGTACGCGAGCAGCAGGTCGCGAGCGTTGAGCTCCTGGATTGCCGAGAAGAAGTTCGCGAGCCGCACGGGTTCGTCGATGTCGGGCGTCGCACCGCCGCTGCGGTTGAAAGCCTGTGCGAGGCAGGAGGCACCGAGCCTGTTCCTGCCCTGCCCCAGGTCGATGAGGAGCAGGTAGCTGGATTCGTCGACCCGCCGGAGCGCCGGGGTCAGGTGCCGCCGGACGTCCGTCACCGGCGCAAACGCCGACACGATGAGCGATACCGGCGCGACGCAATGGAACTCGCCTGCGGGTTCCGTCCAGCGCGCGCTCATGGACAGCGAATCCTTGCCGACCGGGATTGCGACCCCTATGGCCCGGCAGAGATCCTCGCTGACCGCCGCCACCGTATCGAACAGGCGGGCGTCCTCTCCCGGATGCCCGGCCGCGGCCATCCAGTTGGCGGAAAGACGCACCTGCCGGAGGTTCGCAATCGCCGCGGCCGCAATATTCGTAATGGCCTCTGCCACCGCCATGCGGCCCGATGCCGGCGCGTTCAGCACGGCCAGCGGCGTGCGCTCGCCGATAGCCATCGCCTCGCCGGTCAGGCCGCCGAAGCCGGTGGCGGTGATCGCGACATCCGCAACCGGTACCTGCCAGGGACCGACCAGCTGGTCGCGGACAGAGAGCCCGCCGACGGTGCGGTCGCCGATGTGAATGAGAAAGGACTTGTCCGCAACGGCCGGAAAGCGCAGGACACGCAGGGCGGCCTGCGTGACGTCGATGCCCGCGACGTCGATCGGCGGGCTGTCGGGCGGGCTGCGGGTCGCGTTACGGGTCGTCTTCGGCGGGTTGCCGAGCAGCATCGACATCGGCATGTCGACGACGCGGTTATCGAATTCACGGTCGCTGACGACCAGCCGTCCATCGTCGGTCAGCGTACCGATGACCGATGCCGGGCAGCGTTCCCGCGCACACAGCCGGAGAAACTCGTCGAGACGCTCATCGTCGACGACCACTACATAGCGTTCCTGTGCTTCGTTGCACCAGATGGCCATGGGCGACATGCCGGGCTCGGCATTGTCGACGTCGCGCAATTCGATGCGCGCACCGAGCTTGCTGTGGTCTACCGCCTCCGGAACGGCGTTCGAAAGGCCGCCGGCGCCGACATCATGGATGAGCAGGATCGGGTTGCCGGCACCCAGCGCCGTGCAGCGATCGATGACCTCCTGCGCCCGACGTTCGATTTCCGCATTGCCACGCTGCACCGAGGCGAAATCCAGGTCCTCGCTGGAGGTGCCGCTGGCTACGCTCGAGGCGGCCCCGCCACCCAGCCCGATCAGCATCGCGGGGCCGCCGATGATGACGAGCCTTGCGCCGGCCGGCACATCCTTCTTGCGGGCGTGCATGGGGCGCACGTTGCCGACGCCCCCGGCAATCATGATCGGTTTGTGGTAGCCGCGGATTTCATTGGCGGGAATGCCGGGAACGCGCGCCTCGAAGGTCCGGAAATAGCCCGCGAGATTCGGCCGTCCGAACTCATTGTTGAACGCGGCGCCCCCGATCGGGCCCTCCAGCATGATGTCGAGCGGCGTTGCCATCCGCTCGGGATGCGGAAAATCGATTTCCCAGTCTTGCGCGTAACCGGGAATGCGGAGGTGCGATGTCGTGAACCCGGTCAGCCCCGCCTTGGGGCGAGCGCCGAGCCCCGTCGCGCCCTCGTCGCGGATCTCGCCGCCCGCTCCGGTAGCCGCCCCCGGGAACGGCGAAATTGCCGTGGGATGATTGTGCGTCTCGACTTTCATGAGGATGTGTACCGGCTCTTCGGCGTAGCGGTATTCGCGCGATCCGGCGTCCGGCATCAGTCGCAGGCCGACCGGCCCTTCCATGACCGCGGCGTTGTCCGCATAAGCGGACAGCACGCCGTGGGGGTTTGCTTCCGTCGTAGAGCGAATCATGCCGAACAGCCGCCTGCCGGTGGCTTCGCCGTCGATGACCCAGTCGGCATTGAAGATCTTGTGACGGCAGTGCTCGGAGTTGGCCTGCGCGAACATCATGAGTTCGGCATCGGTCGGGTCGCGCCCGAGTCGCTCGTAGTGGGCCGCGAGATAGTCGATTTCATCGTCGGACAGCGCGAGGCCGAGCGAGCGATTGGCCAGGGCCAGTGCTCTGTGCGCGTCCGGCTCGAGTGGCACGATCCCGAGCAGTGCCGGCCGGTGCTCGGCAAACAACTGGCGTGCCGCCTCCCCGGAGTCGAACACCGTTTCAGTCATGCGGTCGTGGAGCAAGGGCGCGAGGTGCCCCGCATCGGCGGCGGTGCCACGCAGGCCGACGGCATAACAGATGCCACGCTCGATCCGGCGGACATCCGCGAGATCGCAGGCCCTCGCAATATCCGTCGCCTTGGATGACCACGGCGAAATCGTGCCCGGGCGCGGCATCACGTACAGAAGATGAGCCTTCGGCGGCAGGGCTGCCGGCAGCTCGCCGGACAGCAACAGTGCGTCGAGGCGCTGGCGATGCTCACCTGACAGCGGCGCCGACAGCCGTACCCAGTACGTGTAGCGTGCCGCAAGAGCCATGACGCGCTCATCCCGGCGTTTGAGCACCCGCAGGCGCTTGTCCAGGCGAAAGGTCGACATCGCGGCCTGCCCCGCCAGCGTCAGGATGCTTGCAGAGGCTGTCGCCAACGGTGCGGGATCAGACAATGCCTTGCCTTGTGGGGAGCCGGGGGGAGTCAGACGGGGATGATACCGGAGGGAAAACCAGGCGCAACAGACGCCGTGGGCGGGCTCAGGACTTGCCGTCACCCGGCGTGTAGATCGGCATCGGGAACTGCGCGACGTTGCTGCCCTCGAGCTTGCTGATCTTGCTCGGACCCTGCTTGTCGACTTCGTCGATACGTATCACCGAATGCAGTGGCAGGTAGGACCGGCGAACGTTTTCGAACAGCGACTTGATCTTTTCCTCGGACGGGTCCACCACGATCGACGTACGCTCGCCGAATACGAGTTCCTCCACCGCGACGAAGCCGAAGAGCTCGCCGTGGTGCACGCGCCGGGCATAGATTTCGAATACCTGTCCCTGGTTCATGAACACGACTTTGTAAAGATGCTTGCTGCCCATACCTTGCGCGGCGCCCGGGGATGCACGGAATGGGCGAGTGTACCGAAAACGGGGGTGCCGGTCGCTTGCGGCTCGCCCCGGCGGCCGGCGCATGGCCGGGCCGGTGGTGCGCCACCGCGGCGCTGGCCCGGCGGCCGCCCGATTATGTGAACTATTCGGCAGTACAAGTCCTTGTCTCGCGGCACTATTCTTTTCTACAACGGCGCCGGTCGCGAATGGCCGCCCCGGCGCCCGGAGAAGATTCCGTCCATGCCTTTACAGCTAGAGATCATCAGCGAACACCGCGACCTCGTCGGGGACGATGCGGTGCGCGAATTCGGCGAGGACGGCGGCACGATCGGCCGGTCGCTCGAGAACGACTGGATCCTGCCGGACCCTGAGCGGTACATCTCGAGCCGGCACGCGACCATCGACTACAAGGGCGGCATGTACTATCTCGCCGACATCTCAACGAACGGTGTCTTTGTCAATGGCGAACGCGAACCGCTCGGCAAGGGCAATCCGCGGCGCCTGTTCAACGGCGACCACCTGCGTATGGGTGACTTCGAATTCGCCGTGGCGATCGACCGCGGCGAAAGCATCGCGATGCCGCTGGAAGGCGCGCAAACCGCGATGCCCGAGCCGATCGGAATGATGGTCCCGGAGGAATCGCTGAGATCGGGCGTGCAAATGCTCGACGAAGAGGAACTGGCCGACCGTCACGACTTTGCGCGGCTGCTCGAAAGCGATACGCCGACGCCCACCGCCGCACGGCTGCGTAAACGCGTGCCGACACCGGCGCCGGTATTCGACGCCGCGGCAAAACCCTCGCGCGGCCCGGTGCCGGACGGGGGCGCCGAGCCGGACCTCTCGCCGACCCGTGTGGAAGTCACGGCAAACGATCTGTTCGACAGTTTCCTCGACGGCCTTGGGCTGTCTCGCGCGGACCTGCAGCCCGACGTCGATCCGGCGGAAGTGATGCAGAACGCGGGACAGGTTTTCAAGGCGTTTGTCGAAGGCGTCACACAGATGGTGGGCAGCCGGCGCAATCTCAAGTCGGCGTTCCGGCTGGACCAGACCACCATCCTGCCGCGGCACAACAATCCGCTGAAGCTGTCTGAAGACATCGGCGATCTGCTGCGGCAGCTGCTCGTCGGGCGGGCAGGCGAGTACCTCGGCCCGCGCGACTCCGCGACGGAAGTCTGCCGCGACCTCCTTTATCACCAGGAAGCAATGATCAGCGCGGTGCAGTCGGCGTGCGCGGAATTCACGGATCGCTTCGAGCCGGACGAACTCGTCGGCGCATTTCGCAGGGAAGGCGGGGCGGGGTCCCGGCTCCGGTTCCTCGATCGCCTGAAGTACTGGCAGATGTATTGCGACCTGTACCCGGTCCTCACCGAGAAAGGCGCGGGTCGATTCCCGCGGATTTTTTCGGAGGAATTCGTCCGTGCCTACGAACGCCAGATCGCGGAACTCAAGCGCCTCGAGCCATTGCCCGACCTGAAGGCCACGGTGCGCATCAAGCCCCCGGCACCTGGTGCCGGCGGCGGCCGCCGTTGCCGACCCGCCCGCCGACGACGCGGTGCCGTCAGTCGAATTCGACGACACTTTCTCCGAACTGTTCGACGACGACGTCGCCTAGCGCCGGATCTGCCGGTTCCGGATCAGCTCGTCGACGACGGCGGGATCTGCGAGTGTCGACGTATCGCCGAGGTTGGTGAAGTCGCCCGACGCGACCTTGCGCAGGATACGGCGCATGATCTTGCCCGAACGGGTTTTCGGCAGGCCCGGCGCCCACTGGATGTGGTCGGGTTTCGCGATCGCACCGATTTCCTTGCGCACCCATTGCTGCAACTCGACCTTGAGTGACTCGTGGGGCAGCACCCCGCCCATCAGCGTTACGTAGGCATAGATGCCCTGCCCCTTGATCTCGTGCGGGTAGCCGACAACCGCGGCTTCGGCGACATCCGCGTGCGCCACCAGCGCGCTCTCGACCTCCGCGGTCCCCATGCGATGCCCTGAAACGTTCAGCACATCGTCGACGCGCCCTGTGATCCAGTAATAACCATCCTCGTCGCGGCGGGCACCGTCGCCCGTGAAGTAGCGGCCGGGAAATGTCCTGAAGTAGGTATCGACGAAACGCTGGTGGTCGCCGTAGACCGTGCGCATCTGGCCCGGCCAGCTATCGGTGATCACGAGATTTCCTTCGGCCACGCCGTCCTGCACCCTGCCGTCGCCGTCCACGATGGCGGGCTCGATGCCGAACAGGGGGCGCGTTGCCGAACCGGGTTTGAGCGGTGTTGCACCCGGCAGGGGACTGATCAGGATGCCACCGGTCTCGGTCTGCCACCAGGTATCGACGACGGGACAGCGCGCCTCGCCCACTACATGGTAGTACCACTCCCAGGCTTCCGGGTTGATGGGCTCGCCGACGGAGCCGAGAAGGCGCAAGGACCGGCGGGATGTCTTCTGTACCGGGGCGTTGCCTTCGCGCATCAGAGCCCGGATGGCGGTCGGTGCGGTGTACAGGATGTTCACCTGGTGCTTGTCGCAGATTTCCCAGAAGCGCGAGCTGCTCGGGTAGGTCGGCACACCCTCGAACATCAGGGTGGTTGCGGCGTTTGCGAGCGGCCCGTAGACGATGTAGGAGTGGCCCGTCACCCAACCCACATCGGCGGTGCACCAGTAGATATCGCCCGGGCGGTAGTCGAACACGATCTCGTGCGTCATCGCTACATAGACGAGATAGCCGCCGGTGGTGTGCAGCACCCCCTTCGGCATGCCCGTCGACCCCGAGGTGTAGAGAATGAAGAGGGGATCCTCGGCATTCATGGCTTCGCAGGGGCAATCGCTATCGACCTTCGCCTGCAGTTCGTGAAGCCACTCGTCACGACCCGTGGTCCACTCTATGCGGCCGCCCGTATGACGGACCACCAGCACTTTCTCGAGCGTCGTCACCGCGGGTCGGGCGGCGGCCTCGTCCACATTGGCCTTGAGCGGCACCCGCTTTCCGCCGCGAACCCCCTCGTCCGCCGTGATGACGATGTTCGAGGCGCAGTCCGCGATGCGCCCCGCCAGCGCATCCGCAGAAAACCCGCCGAACACGACGGAGTGGACGGCGCCGATCCGGGCGCAGGCGAGCATCGCGATCGCGGCGTCCGGGATCATGGGCATGTATATCGTGATCCGGTCGCCCCTGGTGGCCCCGAGTGCTTTCAGCACATTCGCGAATCGGCAGACGCGGGCGTGCAGGTCCCGGTAGGTGATCGACTCCTGTCGGGACGGATCGTCGCCCTCCCAGATGATTGCGACGTCGTCGCCGTGGGTGGCGAGATGGCGGTCGACGCAGTTGTAGCAGGCATTCAGGCTGCCGTCGCAGAACCAGCGAATACGCAGGTCGGCAACGTCCCAGCACACGTCCTTCACGTGTGTAAAAGGCGAGACCCAGTCCACGCGACCGGCCTGCCCGGCCCAGAAGCCTTCCGGATCCTCGATCGATTGCCGGTACATCGCCTCGTATCGCTCTGCGTCGACCCAGGCGGTATCGCGGCGATCCGGGTCAACGGGGTAACAGTGTGTCATCGTGGCTAACCTTCGATGTTCGACGAATCAGTCGTTCTGCCGGCGCGCGGCGAGTTCGAGGACCCGGCGTGCCTGGATGAGGTGCGGCCGGTCGAGCATGACGCCATCGAGCCCGGCCGTGCCACGCCCGGGCGCATCGTCGAACAGCTCGACGATGCGGCGGGCGCGATCCACTTCCGCCGCGGTCGGCGTGAACGCGCGATGGATCGTCTCGATCTGGGCCGGGTGAATCGCCAGCATCCCGCCGAAGCCGTCGCGGCGCGCCGCCCTTGCATAACGGGCAAGCCCGTCATTGTCGCCGTAACGCGTGTACACGGTATCGATTGCCGGCACCTCCGCCGCCGCGGCCGCAAACAGACACAGCGCGCGCGCAAGCTGGTACGGCGGCAGCCAGTCGCCATCCGGCCCGCGACTCGCGGCCGCGCCGACGGCACTCGACAAGTCCTCCGCGCCCCAGCTCAGGCCCGCAAGCCGCGGCGTAGAATGCCGGTAGCCGCCGAGCGAAAACAGCGCCTCGGGGCGTTCCGTACAGATCGTCACGATCAGGACGCGGCCCTGTTCGAGCCCCGCGGCCGCCTCCAGTTCATCGAGGCGCGCCGCGAGATCGATGGCGTCGGCGGCGCTCTCGGGCTTCGGCAGGACGATCCCGGCCGGACCGGCGCCGACCACAGCCTCGAGGTCGAGATCGGCGTCGTCGCTGTCGAGCGGGTTGATGCGCACCCAGACATCGGCACGCCCGTTGATCGCCTCGGCGGCTATCGTCCTCGCCGCCGCCCGCCGGCCCGGGTCCACCGAGTCCTCCAGGTCCAGGATGACCGCATCCGCTTTGCATCGAAGCGCCTTCGCGATCTTGTCCGGGCTGTCCGCGGGCGTGAACAGGAAGCTCCGGATCATGCGGGCTGTTTCAGCATCAGGGCGGACCGCTTGCAGTGGCCCACGAGTTCGTCGCGCTGGTTGTATGCCCGATGGGCAAATACGACGATGCCATTTTGCGGGCGCGACCGGCTCTCCCGGGTCTCGAGCACTTCGCTCTGGATCCGCAGCGTGTCCCCGTGAAACACGGGGTTTGGAAAACGCACTTCATCCCAGCCGAGATTGGCGACCGTAGTCCCGTGCGTGGTGTCGTTCACCGAGATGCCGACCATCAGGGCGAGCGTCAGGCAACTGTTGACGATTACCCGCCCGAACTCCGTGTTCTTCATGTACTCGGCATCGAGATGCAGCGCGGCCGGGTTATGTGACAAGGTGCTGAACAGCACGTTATCCGTTTCGGTCACGGTCCGGCGGATAGGGTGGTCGATCACCTGCCCCACCGAAAATTCCTCGAAATACAAGCCCGCCATCGTCATCGGCCCCCTGCCGGCATGCGCTGCGGCACATAGTATAGTGGTATCCGGCGCCGCCTTGCCGGCAAGCGCCCGGGGGCCCCCGCCCCCTCATCCCCCCAACCTGCCGTTGCCACAAACGAGACCGCTGCGACCGCAACCCGAACGCGGAGTCACAGCACCGGCTGAATTGCCGGGATCCGAGCGGTCGGCGCAGGGCCGGCCCTAGCGTTTCCCGCGCTCGATCGCTGCAGCGATCAACTGGTGCGCCGTGTGGCGATCGTGCCAGCCACCGATCTTGACCCACTTGCCGGGTTCGAGATCCTTATAGTGCTCGAAAAAATGCTCCACCTGCTGCAAGGTGATTTCCGGCAGGTCGTTATAGTCGCGAACATGATCGTAGCGCTTCGTCGTCCGCTCGGAGGGCACCGCGAGTACCTTTTCGTCCTGGCCGGCATTGTCCTCCATGATCAGCACCCCGATCGGGCGCACATTGATGACGCAGCCCGGCATGAGTTCGCGCGTATTGCAAACGAGCACATCGATCGGATCGCCGTCGTCGGACATCGTGTGCGGGACGAAGCCATAGTTGCCCGGGTAGGACATCGGCGTGTAAAGGAAGCGGTCGACGACGAGCGTGCCGGCCTCCTTGTCCATTTCGTATTTGATCGGCTGCCCGCCCACGGGCACCTCGATGATGACGTTGACGTCTTCCGGGGGATTGTGGCCGATCGATATCGCGTCGATGCGCATGGGGCGTCCTTCGCTTTGCTGATGTGCGACTGGTCCTCGCGCCTCCGCGCCGGGCCGGCCGGTACGGCGAGGCGCGTATTGTGCCGTGTTCCTGCCGAATTGACAGTGACCCCGCCGCCGCGGCCGTCACCGGCGACCAACACGGATTTCTCCCCATTGGTATTATTCGTATGATAAAAACGTGGCATCGACGTCGTGCAGGGGCCGGGGTTTAGCACTTGTGAATGGCCAGAACGGCATACTTGCCGCCATGTTCGCCGTGCTCGCCCTGGGCAGCGGCGCGGTACAGGGCGAGGTTCCCGTACCCCGGATCGTCGAGAAGGACGGCCGCTTCGCGCTGCTGGTCGACGGCGAACCCTTCCTCATTCTCGGCGCCCAGACGAACAATTCCTCGAACTACCCGGCGATGCTGCCCAGGGTGTGGCCGGCCGTCGAGCAAATGTACGCCAACACCGTCGTCATTCCGGTGGCGTGGGAGCAGGTCGAGCCGGAGGAAGGACGGTTCGACTTCGCTTTCGTCGACACCCTCCTCGGCCAGGCGCGCGAACGCGGTTTCCGGGTCGTGCTGCTCTGGTTCGCGACCTGGAAGAACAACGGCCCGAACTACGCGCCCGCGTGGGTGAAGCTCGACAACGAACGTTTTCCGCGGGTCGTCACCGAGGACGGCAGTACGCTGAATTCCCTCTCGCCGCATTTTAGAGCTACGCTCGAAGCCGACAGCAAGGCGTTCGTGGCACTCCTTCGACATCTTGGCCGAATCGATCCGCAGCGCACGGTCATCATGGTGCAGGTGCAGAACGAAACCGGCACCTACGGCTCCGCGCGCGACTATTCCCAGACGGCCGAGGCCGAGTTCGGGAAGCCGGTCCCGGATAAACTCGTCCGGGATATGAACGCGTCCCCCGGCAGCTGGCGCGAGGTCTTCGACGCGGATGCCGACGAGTTTTTCCACGCCTGGCACATCGCCCGCTACTGCAACGCACTCGCGGCGGCGGGCAAGGCTGTGTACGCCCTGCCGATGTACGTGAACGTGGCACTTAGAAATCCCTTCGACCCCGGCTTGCCGGGCCAGTATGCGAGCGGCGGCGCCACGGACAACGTCATTCCGGTGTGGAAATCGGCGGCGCCCGAGATCGATATGATTTCGCCGGACATCTATTTCCGTGAGCACCGTATCGTCACCCGGGTGCTGGACCTCTACCACCGTCCCGACAACGCCCTGTACGTCTCGGAGATCGGCAATGCGCAGCCGTTCGCGCGCTACTTCTTCGCGGCGCTCGGCCACCAGGCCATCGGCTTCGCGCCGTTCGGCACCGACTTCACCGGCTATTCGAACTATCCGCTCGGCGCCGCCGAGTTCGACGCCGAGACGCTCGCGCACTTCGCGGCAATTTACGGCGTGTTTGCGCCGATGGCGCGGGAATGGGCGGCGCTCGCCTTCGAGGGGCGCACCTGGGGCGTGGCCGAGGCAGTTGGCGCGGTAGAAAGCGGGGCAGCGGACGCGGAAGCGACGGCCCACACGCAGAACGTCGATCTCGGCAAATGGGCCGCGGAGATCACCTACGGCCGCCCGAGCTTCGGCAATCCGACGCCGACCGGAAACGCTCCGGCCGCCGGCGGCGTGGCTATCGCAAAACTCGGCGAGGACGAATTCCTGGTGACCGGCTTGCGCGCCCGTGTCAGTTTTGCACCGGCCGGCGAACTTGATGGCGAGCAGATGATCTACGTGCGGGTCGAGGAGGGCCACTATGCAGACGGTGAATGGCTCGTCCTGCGCGTCTGGAACGGCGATCAGACCGACTGGGGCGTGAATTTCACCGAGCTACCCGCCGTGCTGAAGGTGACGCTCGGCACGTACAAGACCGGGGAGTGAGCAATACGATGAGGACGAACGACATCGACCGGCGCTGTGGCGCACTCCTGCTGGCCGCGCTGCTGTCGGGCGCATGTGCGGGCAGCAAGGAACCGCACGCCGATCCCGCGTCCGCGTGGCGGGCGCAGGCGGACGGGGTCGTCGTCGATCTCGCCGGCGGCGCATTCGACCGCCTCCGGTTGCAGGTCATCGACGACCACGCCATGCGCGTCACGGCGACCGCAACCGGGGATTTCAAAGACCTGACCGATACGATGATGGTCGTGGCCG
This sequence comes from uncultured Pseudomonadota bacterium, assembly GCA_963713215.1. GTDB lineage: Bacteria > Pseudomonadota > Gammaproteobacteria > Steroidobacterales > Woeseiaceae > UBA1847. Next base: position 294,289 of record CAVQKY010000006.1, read on the forward strand.
ACGCCGCCACCGCTGGCTGGGACGCCGAAGAAACGGACGGCCGTTTGCGGGTCACGACCGGCGGCATGAGCGCGGACATCGAGCTCGCGAGCGGCCGCGTCCGTTTCTTCGATGGCGCGGGACGCCTGCTGCTCGCGGAAGCGTCGCGGGGCCTCGGCGCCGACGGCAGCGGCTACGCCGTACGCCAGCGGTTCGAGCGCCAGCCGGGGGAATCGGTATACGGCCTCGGCCAGCGGCAGGACGGGCTCGTCGACCTCGCGGGCGAGAACATCGAGCTCACTACGCACAACATCATCATCACGATCCCGTTCCTGACGTCGACGAACGGCTACGGCATCCTCTGGAACAACGCGTCGATCACGCGCCTCGGCGACCCGCAACCGGCGGCGCCGCTGGCTGCGGATTTCCGACTTCTGGATGCCGACGGCAACGCGGGCGGCCTGACGGCGCGTTACTACGCGGGCGACGAGCTGTTGCTGGAACGCACGGAGGCGGACCTCGATTACCAGTACCTCGCCCAGGGCAGCATGCGCGAGCGGCCGTTTCCGCCGGAAGTGGCGGACGCAGAGAACCTCCGCGTCGAATGGACCGGGACGATCGTGCCGGCCACGAGCGGCGAGCATCACTTCCGCATGTACGCGAGCGGTTACGCGCGGCTGGACATCGCGGGCGAGAGGCGGCTCGACCGCTGGCGCATGAACTGGAATCCCTGGTACCACGACACGAAAGTGACCCTCGAGGCGGGGCGGCGCTATCCGCTCTACGTCGACTGGCAAACCCAGGGCGGATATTTTCGCCTGCTGCAGCACGACCCCCGGCCCGCTTCGGAGGAGGGACAGCTGTCGTTTGCGTCGGAGGCCGGTACCGCCATCGACTACTACGTCGTCGCCGGCGTGGATCCCGATGCGGTCGTCGGCGGCTACCGGCGCCTCACCGGCAAAGCCACGATGCTGCCGAAACGGGCGTTCGGCTTCTGGCAGAGCCGGGAGCGCTACAAGAGCCAGGATGAACTGCTCGGGGTGCTCGAGGAATACCGCGAGCGTGGCATCCCGATCGACAACATCGTGCTCGACTGGTCCTACTGGCCCGTGAACGCCTGGGGCAGCCACGCCTTCGACCCCGCATTCTTTCCGGATCCCTCCGGCATGGTGCAACGCGTGCACGAGCTCGATGCGAACATCATGATTTCCGTGTGGCCGAAATTCTACCCGACGACGGAACACTACGAGGAACTGAACGAGCGAGGCTGCATGTTCAATAAGAACATCGAGGAGAAAAACATCGACTGGATCGCGCCGGGATATCTGAACGCGTTCTACGACGCGTTTGATCCGGATTGCCGGCAACTTTACTGGCAACAGGTCCGTGACTCGCTGAACGTGCACGGCTTCGACGGGTGGTGGCTGGATGCCGTGGAACCCGACATGCACTCCAACTTGAGCGTCGGGCATCGCAAGGACATGATGACGCCGAACGCCATGGGTACCGGTGCGGAACTGTTCAATGCCTACGCCCTGCCGCATGCGGAGGCCGTGCATCGCGGCGACCGCGAGTCGGACCCCGACCGTCGCAGCTTCATCCTCACGCGTTCCGGCTTCGGCGGCATCCAGCGCACCGGCTCCGCGATCTGGAGCGGCGACATCGTGACGCGCTGGTCGAATCTCAGGGAGCAGATTGCGGCCGGCATCAGCGTCGGCCTCGCCGGCATGCCGTACTGGACCTTCGATATCGGCGGCTTCACACCGGAAGACAAGTATCGCTACTTCTCCGGCGGCGCGGTCGGGCATATCAGCGAAATGCCCGCCGAGCACCGGCACGCCTGGCAGGAAATCAACCTGCGCTGGTTCCAGTTCGGCGCGTTCGCGCCGCTGTTCCGCTCCCACGGGCAGAACCCGTACCGCGAAATCTACAACCTCGCCGACGAGGGCAGCGAGGTCTACGCAAGCCTCGTCCGCTATACGAAGTTGCGCTATCGGCTGATGCCTTATATCTACACGCTTGCCGGCGACGCATTTCATCGCGACAAAACGATGATGCGGGGCCTGGTCATGGAGTTCCCGGACGACCCGGACGCCCGGGAGGTCGCCACGCAGTTTCTCTTCGGCCCCGCGTTGCTCGTCAGCCCGGTCTACGAACCCGGCGCAGAGAGCCGCAGTGTCTACCTGCCTCGGGACGGAGACTGGTACAACTTCGACACGGGCGAAAAATTCGCCGGCGGCCAGACCGTCGAGGCAGCCGCACCGCTCGCCCGCCTGCCGCTGTTCGTCCGTGCCGGTGCCATCCTGCCCACCGGCCCCGATATCCGGCACACCGGCGAAAGCCTGAATGCGCCGCTGACCTTGAATGTCTACACCGGCGCCGACGGCAGCTTCGACATTTACGAAGACGACGGCGTATCGTACGCCTACGAGACCGGAGCCTGGTCACGGATACCGGTCCGCTATGACGATGACACGGGCACGGTCGAGATCGGCGAACGCGTCGGCGCATTCGACGGCATGGCGACCGAACGGCGCATTGCCGTGCGCTGGATCGACGGGCCGTCACCTCCGCCGGATGCCGATCCCGAGCCGGATGCCGTCGTGACCTACACGGGCGACGCCGCGGCGCTCGAACGACCGGTGCATTGAGAGCCGAGGCAGGCGCGCACGATGGACCGACGCAAACACACGAACCTTGCGCACCAGGTGCTGACCGAACTGGGCCGGCGGATTGCGACAGGCGTGCATCCGCCCGGTCACGCAATGCCGCCCGAGGACGAACTGATTCGTGAATTCGGCACGAGCCGCACGGTCGTCCGCGAAGCCGTAAAGATGCTGGCGGCAAAAGGCCTCGTGAGTACCCGGCCGCGGCGCGGCACGGTCGTCCTGCCGGAATCGAACTGGAACCTGGCGGATCCCGACATCCTGGACTGGCTGCTGCACCGTCGCAATGTGTTGCCGCTCATCCTCGAATTCGCGGAGATTCGACTGGCCATCGAACCTGCGGCGGCGGCGCTTGCCGCGCGTTCGGCCGACGAGGCCTCGTTGGAGGACATGCGTGCAGGTATCCGGCGCATGCAGGATGCGGCGCAGGGCGATGACGATCCGCTGGACGCCGATATTGCATTTCACATCGCCATCCTGCGGGGTACGAGAAACCGCTTTTTCTACAGCCTTCGGTACATGGTCGAGGTCGCCTTGCGTTTCTCGATCCGTATCTCCAACCAGACCAAGGGCGTCGACCTCGCAAGCATCGACGAACATGCACGAATCCTGGATGCGATCGTCGCGCGCGATGACAGACTCGCCGAGACGCTGATGCGTTCGCTGATCCTCGATGCCCGGGCGTTGCTTTACCAGGCACACGAGGGGCGCAACGCGGTTCCGGAGAGCGCCGAAGCTAGGGCGCATACCCATCGATGAGCGCCGTTCGTTGCCGGCCCGCATGATCATCCTCGCCGACTGGGGCACGACCCGGCTGCGCCTTTACCTGTGTGATGGCACCAATCCGCAGGCGCCGGCGCTTCTCGGCAGCGCGACCGGCCCGGGCGTCAAACACAGAGCGGATTTCGAGAACGTGTTCCTGGAATGTGTCGGCCGGCTGCCGCCGCACGCGGCGGCGAGCGAGGTTGTCATGGCCGGCATGATCGGGTCGAACATCGGCTGGCGCCACACCGGCTACGCCCACTGCCCGCTCGACTGGAACGCCTATGCGGCCAGCGGCCGCAGTTTCGCCGTGGGCAAGTACCGAATCACCGTGCTGCCGGGTGCGTCCTGCAATAACGAATTCGGTTATCGCGACATCTTGCGCGGCGAAGAAGTCCAGGTGCTCGGCGCGCTGCAGGGCGATGCCGCCGCCGGATCCCGACACCTGTTCTGCCTGCCCGGCACGCACACCAAGTGGGCGCTGGTGGAGAACGGGTCCTTGCAATGCTTCGCGACCTCCGTGCAGGGCGAGCTGTTCGATATCCTCTGCGGCCACAGTGTGCTGCTCCCGCGCGCAGAGTTCGACCGCTACCGTGGCGGGGGGATGGTAGACGGCCCCTTCGACCGCGGCGTATCGCTGCTCGCGTCCCACCCGGAACTCAGTCTTGCCGAAGCCCTGTTCGCGGTGCGCTGTCAAAACGTGAGTGGCGACCTGCCGGCCGCCGAGGCCGTATCGTATCTCTCTGGCATCCTGGTCGCGGCGGATGTCCGCGACGTCGGGCAACGTCTGCTGCGGCGTTTTGCCACCGGCGGGCCCATCCTGATAGTCGGCGCCGACAGCCTGGGCAGGCTCTATGGCCGCGCACTGGCCGCGTTCGGCTGCTCCGCGCAGGTACTCGACGGCGAAGCATGCAGCGTGCGGGGTCTCATGGCCGCGGGCCGATTGCTCCTTAAGGAGAGGTGTGCATGACTCTGGAAGATGCGCTTGCGGCAATGCCGATCGTCGCCATCCTGCGCGGCATCCGGACCGAAGAAGCCGCGGCCGTCGGCGAGGTACTCGTCGCGAGCGGCATCGTGGCGATCGAAGTTCCGTTGAACTCCCCGGAGCCCTTCGCGAGCATCGAGCGCCTCGCCGGGGTGCTCGGGCAGAGGGCGGCAGTCGGTGCAGGAACCGTCCTCGAGCCCGGCGCCGTCCGCGAGGTCGCCGCGGCGGGCGGCTCCTTTATCGTCGCTCCGGACACCCGGGGGCCCGTCGTGCGCACGGCAGTCGAACTCGGGCTCGAGCCGGTTCCCGGCTTCGCGACCCCGACCGAAGCATTGCGCGGCATCCGCCATGGCGCCCGGTTCCTGAAGCTGTTTCCCGCGGGCGCTTTCGGCATCGCTTACATCGGCGCCCTGCGCGCCGTGCTGCCCGCCGCGACCGCGGTGATTGCGGTTGGCGGCGTCGACTCGGCGAACGCCGCAGAATGGCTCGGCGGTGGCGCGGCGGCCGTGGGCGCCGGCTCATCGCTGTACCGGCCGGGGATGCGCCCCGGGGACACGGCACTGGCGGCGCACAGGCTGGTCGCCACCGTGCAGCAAATCCGCTAACCGGCATACGGGGGAACAACGATGGGACTTGCCGGGATCGACTATATGATCGTCGCCATTTACGCGATCGGCCTCATCGGGATCGCGACCTGGGTGTCCCGCGAAAAGCAGGGCCATGACAAGGACACGAAGGACTATTTTCTCGCCGGCAAGAACCTGCCGTGGTGGGCGATCGGCGCATCGCTGATCGCCGCGAACATCTCGGCGGAACAGGTCATCGGCATGACGGGCTCCGGCTATGCCATCGGCCTCGCGATCGCGTCCTATGAGTGGATGGCGGCCATCACGCTGATCATCGTCGGAAAATATTTCCTGCCGATTTTCCTCGAGCAGCGCATCTATACGATGCCGCAGTATCTCGAACGGCGTTACAACGGCGCAGTACGGTCCGTGATGGCGGTTTTCTGGCTTGGCGTGTTCACCTTCGTAAACCTCGCCTCGATCCTGTGGCTCGGCACGCTGACGTTGAACACGATGACGGGCCTCGACCTCAACGCGGGGATCGTCGCGCTCGCCGCGTTTGCCGCGCTCTATTCGCTGTACGGCGGTTTAAAGGCCGTGGCGCTGACCGATATCATCCAGGTCGCAATGCTCGTGGCCGGCGGATTGCTCATTTCATGGCTCGCGCTCAACGCGGTCGGGGACGGTAATGGCGCGGTTGCCGGTTTTGCCGAGCTGACGCGCGCGGTGCCGGAGAAGTTCGACATGATCCTCGAGCGTAGCGATCCGAACTATCGCTACCTGCCGGGGCTGTCGGTGCTGATCGGCGGGATGTGGATCATGAACCTGAGCTACTGGGGCTTCAACCAGTACATAATCCAGCGGGCGCTGGCGGCAAAGAGCATCGACGAAGCCCGCAAAGGCATTGTCTTTGCGGCTTTCCTGAAACTCCTGATCCCGGTACTCGTCGTGTTTCCCGGCATTGCCGCTTTCGTCCTTGCGCCGGAGCTGGGCCGCGCCGACGAAGCCTATCCGACGATGATGTCGCTTGCCCCGAACGGGGTCCGCGGCCTGATATTCGTCGCGCTGATCGCTGCGATCGTCTCGTCGCTCGGCTCGATGATGAATTCGATCGCAACCATATTCACGATGGACCTGTACAAGCCACTCCGTCCCGGCACCTCGGAACAGGCGCTGGTCACGACCGGCCGTGTTGCCGCGTTCTCGGCGCTGGTCATCGCCGCATTGGCGGCTCGCCCGCTGCTCGGCAACGCCGAGCAGGCGTTCCAGTGGCTGCAGGAGTTCACAGGGTTTTTTACGCCCGGCGTCGTCACGCTGTTCCTGCTCGGGATGTTCTGGAAGGGGACGACCGCGGCGGGCGCATTTGCTGCTGCCATCGCCTCTGCCGTGCTGTCGCTCGGCTACAAGCTCTGGTGGCCGGAAGTGCCTTTCATGAACCGCGTCGGCTATGTATTCCTGTTGTGCATGGCGATCGCGGTCGTCGTCTCGTTGTTGCAGGGAGGAAACCGTGCCGCCGTCGACCACGGCGCCACGACGGACTTCAGCACCCGGCCGTCGTTCAATCTGGCCGCCGCGATGATCGCAGCGATACTGGTGTTCCTCTACTGGTACTGGTGGTAGCACGGTAGCGGCTCCCGGTCAGAATGCCGACGAGCAGACCGGCGACCGCCATCAGCACCACGGACAGGCCGGGATTCGCGGCGAACGGTTCGATCCCGAAGCCGATGACAAGGAGTGCGATGCTGGCTGCGAAGACCAGGCCTGCAGCGCTGATCATGAAGTGGGCGGCGATCAGGGTGCGCTCGATGGCACCCGCAGCGTCTCGTGCAGCTTCGACATCGCCCGTCGCCACGGCGGCCTGGGAGTACCTGCGTTTACGGTTGGTGTGCATCGTATCCCCTCCTCCAGGTTTACCTTAAATCCTTGCGAGTTCACCCAAATCCCTGCAAGTCCCGTGCCACGCGAGGCCCTGCACGCCGCCGTCCGGCCCCGCCCCCCGCCAGCGGCGCTGGCCGGTTCCCCGCAATTCGTGCTGCCCGGCAAGTACGTACAATGCCCGGATGACGCCAAAACCCGCTTCCGACCCGACACCCGCCGCGGCCGGCTACTCGATGCCCGCCGAATGGGCGCCGCACCAGGCAACCTGGCTTTCCTGGCCGCACAAGCGGGACAGCTGGCCCGGTAACTTCGAACCGGTCGAGCCCGTCATGGTGCAGTTCGTCGCGGCGCTCGCGACCCATGAGCTGGTGCGAATCAACGTCCTGGATGCCCGCCACGAACGGCACGTTGCGGCACTCCTCGAGGGCAAGGCCAGCGCTGAGAATGTCCGTTTTCACCGGTTTCCGACCAATGACGCCTGGTGTCGCGACCACGGCGCCATATTCGTCACGCGGCCCGGCAGGGAGGCGCCGGAGGGGCTTGCGCTCGATTTTCGCTTCAATGCCTGGGGCGGCAAGTATCCGCCCTTCGATCTCGACGATGCCATACCGCCGCTCATGGCCAGCGCCCTCGGCATTGGCTGTCTGCCCGTCGACATGGTTCTCGAGGGCGGCTCCATCGACGTAAACGGCGCCGGCGCGTTGCTCACCACGGAACAGTGTCTCCTGCATCCGAACCGCAACCCGTCTCTCGAGCGCGCGGCAATCGAACAGCGACTCCGCGATACGCTGGGGATCGATCAGGTCATCTGGCTCGGTGAGGGCATCGCGGGTGACGACACCGACGGCCACGTCGACGACCTTACCCGTTTCGTCAGCGAAGACACGGTGGTGACCGTCGTGGAACGCGATGCCGGCGACGACAATCACGAGGCACTGGCCGCGAACCGGGAACGACTGGCCTCGGTGCGCCTCGCCGGCGGCCGGCGGCTGCGCGTACTTGAAATGCAAATGCCAGCGCCGGTTCTGTACCGGGGCGACCGGCTGCCGGCGAGTTATGCAAACTTTTATATCGGCAACCGGACGGTGGTCATGCCGGTTTTCGATGATCCGGCAGACGAACCCGCGCGCCGCATCCTCGCCGAAGCATTTCCGGATCGTAATATCGTCGCCATCGACTGCACGGACCTGGTGCTCGGCCTCGGGACCTTTCATTGCTTGAGCCAGCAGGTTCCTGTGTTTAAATAGGCAGCCCCGCGGCCGGCTGCGCCGGCCAGAACCGATTCCAGCGGAGACTCATAATGAGCGCTATTCGCGATTTCATTCATCATCACTACCGGCATTTCAACGCCGCTGCCCTCGTCGATGCCGCCGAGGGCTACAAGCGGCACCTCGAGAACGGCGGGGTGATGTTCATGACGCTCGCGGGCGCGATGAGCACCGCGGAACTCGGCTTGTCCCTCGCGGAGATGATCCGGAGAAACAAGGTGCATGCAATCTGCTGCACAGGTGCGAACCTGGAGGAGGATATTTTCAATCTCGTCGCACACGACCACTACGTGCGTGTTCCAAACTACCGGGAACTGACCGCCGATGATGAGGAAGAACTCCTGTCGCGGCATTTGAACCGGGTGACCGACACCTGCATCCCGGAAGAGGAAGCCATCCGCCGCATCGAGGACGTCATCCTCGACCTCTGGCAAGCCGCGGACCAGGCGGGGGACAGCTGGTTTCCGCACGAATTCATGTACCAGATGATCCGTTCGGGCCGACTCGACGAGCACCACCAGATCGACCCGAAGGACAGCTGGCTCGTCGCCGCCTGCGAGCGAAACCTGCCGGTCATCGTGCCGGGTTGGGAGGATTCCACGCTCGGGAATATCTATGCCTCGCATTGCATCACGGGGGAAATCGCGAATGTGCACACGGTGAGAAGCGGTATCGAATACATGATCATGCTCGCGGAGTGGTATTCGTCGACCGCGGCCGAATCATCCATTGGTTTCTTCCAGATCGGCGGCGGAATTGCAGGCGATTTTCCCATTTGCGTCGTGCCCATGCTGCAGCAGGATCTCGGCAAACAGGCCACGCCGCGCTGGGGCTATTTCTGCCAGATCAGCGACTCGACCACGAGCTATGGCTCGTACTCGGGCGCCGTGCCCAACGAGAAGATTACCTGGGGCAAGCTCTCCGCCGACACGCCCAAATACATCATTGAATCCGACGCGACGATCGTCGCGCCGTTGATATTCGCCGACGTGCTCGGCACCTGATTGAAAAGCTGCCGACGATGAACGACACGGGCAACTGGTCCACCGAGGACGCGGCGTCGCTGTACCGCGTCGCGGCGTGGAGCGACGGTTTCTTCGACGTCAATGAGAAGGGTCACGTCGCCGTGCGCCCGATCGACGGCAGCGATCTCACCATCGATATCATGGATGTGCTCGCGGAGACACGGGCACGCAACATCCATTTCCCGCTGCTGCTGCGGTTCCAGGACATCCTGCACGCACGCGTGCGGCGCCTGAACCTCGCGTTTGCCGAGGCCATCGAGAGCATGGGTTACGGCAACGTCTACCGCGGCGTCTATCCGATCAAGGTCAACCAGATGCACGAGGTGCTCGAGGAAGTCATCGATGCCGGCAAGCCCTTCGGGCTCGGCCTCGAGTGCGGCTCGAAGGCTGAGCTGGTGGCGACGCTTCCGCACCTCAGTGACGATACGAGTCTGCTCATCTGCAACGGCGTCAAGGACATGCAGATGTTGTCCCTGATCGTCGCCGCGCAATCGCTCGGCAAAAACGTCATTCCCGTGATGGAAAAGTTCGTCGAGTTCGAAGAGCTCATGTCCATAGCGGCGCGTGAGGAAGTATCCGCACCATTCGGGGTGCGAATCCGGCTTCGAACGAGCGGTGCGGGCAAGTGGGCTGCTTCGGGCGGTTACCGTTCCAAATTCGGCATCTCGTTGCCGGAGCTCATCGAACTCGTGGAACGCCTCGAGGCCGACGATGCGCGGGATGCGCTCGTGCTCCTGCATTTCCACCTCGGCAGCCAGATCACGGATATCCAGCAACTGCGAACCGCGGCCAAGGAGATGTCCCAGATCTACGCGGAACTCATCAAGCGCGGCGTCGCGGTTCGCTACCTCGACGTCGGGGGTGGCGTGGGCGTCAATTACACGGGCGGTTTCGAGGAAGGCAGTATCAACTACAGCCTGCAGGAATACGCGAACACCATCGTCGCGGCGGTCCAGGAGGTCTGCGACGACCGCGGTGTGCCGCACCCGGTCCTGGTTTCCGAGAGCGGACGGGCAATGACGGCGCATCACTCGGTGCTGGTGGTGGAAACGCTCGGCGCGTTCCGGAAGGACCGGGCGGAACAGGACTACACACCGCCGAAGGCGGCCCATCGGCTGGTTCGCGACCTGCACGTCACGCTCGGAGGATTGCGCGAGAACGATGACGAAGACGTCGCCGGCGTCGTCGAGGCCTGTCACGACATCGAAACCATCCACCAGGAGGCATCCGCGTTGTTCGGCATGGGCTACCTGTCGCTCGAGGACAATGCGCGCGTGGAACGCCTGTACTGGAGTGCCTCGGCCGCTGCCCTCGCGCGCCTGCGCGCGCTGGATCCGGAACCGGCGCCGCCGCAGTTGCAACAGCTCGAGGAGATGCTCACCGACCAGTACCTGTGCAATTTTTCCGTGTTCCAATCCATGCTGGACCACTGGGCGATCGACCAGCCGTTTCCCATCATGCCGCTCGCGCGCCTGGACGAGCGCCCGACCCGGCGTACGCTGCTCGTCGATCTCACCTGCGACTCCGACGGCAAAGTCAGCCAGTATGTCTCGGCCAACGAGGACAAATCCTATCTCGAGCTGCATCCCATCCCGGTCGGTGAACCGTATTATCTCGGGATGTTTCTCATGGGCGCATACCAGGACATCATGGGCGATGCGCATAACCTGTTCGGGCGTGTCTCGGAGGTTCACATCTACGGCGACGCCGAGGAGGAGAACAATTTCTGGCTCGAGAAAGTCATTCCTGGCAGCCAGGTGCACGACATGCTCGCGCAGGTCCAGTATTTCCCGAACGACCTGCGTCGCCGGATGCAGGACCTGATCAAGCAGAAGATCGACGCCGGCGAGGTGCGGCCAAAACGGGCGATGCAGATTCTCGACCAGTACATGGCATTTTTCGATACACAAACGTACCTCGACACGCAGAGCAGGACTGAGGACGCGCGATGAGCGACAGCAAACGCAAGAAGACCGTCAGCATCGGCGTCGTGCAGATGCGCTGTGCGGATGACCCGGCAGAAAACACCGAAAAGGCTCTCGCAATGACCCGTGAGGCCATCGACCAGGGCGCCGACGTGATCTGCCTGCCGGAGCTGTTCCGCTCGCGCTACTTTTGCCAGACGGAGGATGCGAAGTTCTTCGAGCTCGCGGAACCGGTTCCCGGGCCGACGACCGAACGATTTGCCGGGCTGGCTGCAGAGGCCGGCGTGACGATCATCGTCAGCCTGTTCGAACGCCGCACGGCGGGGCTCTATCACAACACGGTCGCCGTCGTGGACGGTGCAAAGGGCTACATCGGCAAGTACCGCAAGATGCACATCCCGGACGATCCGCGCTACTACGAGAAGTTCTATTTCACGCCCGGCGACCTGGGTTTCAAGACCTTTGGTACCGAAAAGGCGAAGCTCGGCACGCTCATTTGCTGGGACCAGTGGTTCCCGGAAGCGGCGCGACTGACGGCGCTGCAAGGGGCGGATATCCTCTTCTACCCCACGGCGATCGGCTGGCACCCGGAGGAAAAGGATCGCGTAGGCAATGCCCAGCACGGCGCCTGGGAGACAATGCAACGCTCGCACGCCGTGGCGAACGGTTGTTTCGTGGTGGCCGTGAACCGCACCGGATTCGAGCCGGACCCGGCGAGCGACGGCGGCATCGAGTTCTGGGGTCAGAGCTTCATCGCCGCCCCCGACGGGCACATCGTCTGGAAAGCACCGCGCGACGAGGAATGCGTCGCCGTCCAGGAACTCGACCTCGCGGCGCTGACGGAAGTGCGCGTCGGCTGGCCCTTCTTCCGCGACCGCCGCATCGACGCCTACGACGATCTCGACCGGCGCTTCATCGACACCGACGTCTCGTAACCTCACCCCGACCCCCGCGCGCGGACTATCCGGGCAGCCGGGCGAGAAGGCCTGTTCGACCGAAATAAAGCGGAGCGAGCCGAAGGCGAGTGAGCCATTCGGTCGAACAGCTCTGGAGTTCGGCTGCCCTGCACCGGGGGGTCTCGTCACAAGGCGGGCCCATCGGGCATTGTCCTCGGTCATGGCTCGGCTCGCTGCGCTCGCCTCCGCTTTACTTCCCTCAAACAACGCCCGACGCGCCCGCCCGGACGGCCCGTGGAGCCGGGACTCCGCTTCAGCGCAAGGCGGACTCTTCGACGGCCGCGCGCCGGACTGTCAGGCAGCCGGGCGAGGGGGCCTGTTCGACCGAAATAAAGCGCAGCGAGCCGAAGGCGAGTGAGCCATTCGGTCGAACAGGTCTGGAGTTCGGCTGCCCTACACCGGGGGTTCCGTCACAAGGCGGGCCCATCGGGCATTGCCCTCGGTCATGGCTCGGCTCGCTGCGCTCGCCTCCGCTTTACTTCCCTCAGGCAACGCCCGACGCGCCCGCCCGGACGGCCCGTGGAGCCGGGGCTCCGCTTCAGCGCAAGGCGGATTCTTCGACGGCCGCGCGCCGGACTGTCAGGCAGCCGGGCGAGGGGGCCTGTTCGACCGAAATAAAGCGGAGCGAGCCGAAGGCGAGTGAGCCATTCGGTCGAACAGGTCTGGAGCTCGGCTGCCCTGCTCCGGGCTTTGGCAGACGGCCGGGCCTGCGAGCGATTACGCGTCGTGTTCGCGGGGCGGGAGGCCGGTGTGCTGGGTGAGCACCCGGCCTTTCCTGATGCGTTTCGCATGCGCGGTCTTCGAATTCTTGCGCCGCGGTGCATCCTTGTACGCCCCGCGCGGCTGCTGCGCGGGCACGAGCTTGTCGGGCCCGCTGCCGATCAGGTGGCCGAGCTCGAGGTCCTCGAGCGCCTTGCGGATCTGCGGCCAGTTGTCGGGATCGTGATAGCGCAACAGCGCCTTGTGCAGGCGGCGCTGCTTCGGGCTCTTGACGATGTCGACCTCGTCACTCTTGTAGGTCACTTTCTTCAGCGGGTTCTTGCCGGAGTGGTACATCGCGGTCGCAGTCGCCATCGGCGAGGGGTAGAACGCCTGCACCTGGTCGGCGCGGAAGCCGTTTTTCTTCAGCCACAGTGCAAGATTCACCATGTCTTCATCGGTGGTGCCCGGATGCGCCGCGATGAAATAGGGTATGAGGTACTGTTCCTTGTCCGCCTCGGCCGAGTACTTCTCGAACAGTTCCCTGAAGCGATCGTAGCTGCCGATGCCGGGCTTCATCATCTTGTCGAGCGGCCCGCGCTCTGTGTGCTCGGGCGCGATCTTGAGATAGCCGCCGACGTGGTGGGTCACCAGTTCCTTCACGTACTCCGGGTCCTCGACCGCCAGGTCGTAGCGCAGCCCGGAGGCGATCAGCACTTTCTTTACGCCGGGCAGCGACCTCACACGCCGGTACAGCGCGGTCAGGGCGGAATGATCCGTATTCAGGTTGCTGCAGATGCCGGGGAAAACGCAGCTCGGCAGCCGGCACGCCGCTTCGATCTCGCGGCTCTTGCAGGCGAGCCGGTACATGTTCGCGGTCGGCCCGCCGAGATCGGAGATGACGCCGGTGAAGCCCGGGACGGTGTCGCGAATCTTCTCCACTTCCTCGAGGATCGATTCCTCGGAGCGGCTCTGGATGATGCGGCCCTCGTGCTCGGTGATCGAACAGAACGTGCAGCCGCCGAAACAGCCGCGCATGATGTTCACCGAGAAGCGGATCATCTCGTAGGCCGGGATTTTCGCATTGCGGTACGCCGGATGCGGCACGCGCCGGTAAGGCAGGCCGAAAACGTAATCCATCTCCGGCGTCGACAGCGGCAGTGGCGGCGGGTTGAGCCACAGATCGCGCGCTTCATGCGCCTGCACAAGGGCCCGCGCATTGCCCGGGTTCGTTTCGAGGTGCAGCACGCGGTTCGCATGCGCATACAACACCGGATCGGCCCGGACCTTTTCGAAGGACGGCAGGCGGATCACGGACCGGGCGCGGTTTTTGCGCGCATCCGGCACGAAGCGCAGCACGTTCATCGGCGCATTCGCCGCCGCTTCGGCGTCCGCCGACTTTGTCGCGCAGGCCGCATCCTGCGTGTTCACGTAGGGACTGACCGTCGCGTCGACGCGTCCGGGACGGTCGATGCGCGTCGAGTCGATTTCCCACCAGCCCTCGGGCGTGCCCGTGCGGAAGAAGGCGGTGCCGCGGATGTCGGTGATATCGCCGATCGCCTCGCCGCGGGCGAGACGGTGCGCAAGTTCGACGACCGCGCGTTCGGCATTGCCGTACAACAGCAGGTCGGCGTGCGCGTCGGCGAGGATCGAGCGGCGCACCCTGTCGTTCCAGTAATCGTAGTGGGCAATGCGCCTGAGCGATGCCTCGATGCCGCCGAGCACGACCGGCACATCGTCGAACGCCTCGCGGCAACGCTGCGCGTAGACGAGCGAGCTGCGATCCGGCCGCTTGCCTGCGACGCCGCCCGGCGTGTAGGCGTCGTCGTTCCTGACTTTCCGGTCGGCGGTATAGCGGTTGATCATGGAATCCATGTTGCCCGCGGCGACGCCGAAGAACAGGTTCGGCCGCCCGAGCGCCTCGAACGGCGACTTCGAGTGCCAGTCCGGCTGCGCGATGATCCCGACGCGAAAACCCTGTGCCTCGAGGAGGCGCCCGACGATCGCCATGCCGAACGAGGGATGATCCACATAGGCATCGCCCGTGACGATGACGACGTCGCAGGAATCCCAGCCGAGCGCATCCATTTCCGCCCGTGACATCGGCAGGAACGGGGCCGGGCCGTAGCACTCGGCCCAGTGGCGGTCGTAATCGTAGAGAGGTCTGGCGGCGGACACGGGTGGGGCCGGCAAGCGAATCGGTCGCCTATGATACCGCGGCTTCCCCGGCGGCAGTACTTCGGGAACCGGCAACTACTGGGCGAGCAGCACGTAAGTGGCGACGGTGAGCACCACGACGACGATGGAAACCTTGCGGACATGCGGCCAGGGGGCGAGGTCGATGCGGGGGGCTGCCGGGGTGTCCGGAAGCGCGCCCGGCGCCGGCCGGACCGCGCTGATGGCCACCATCAGGAGCGCCGTCAGCACGAAAACGAAAGCCAGGAAATGCAGGAAGTGCACCGGGTCGTCCAGCCCGAACGCCCGTGCCAGCAGCCCCTGGATCGGCTCGTAGTAGGCGAAGTTGATGAGATAAAACAGGACCGGGCCCACGATCAGCGCCGTCTTCGCGGCGAGTGCGGAGATCCGGGTCGTGAACAGGGCTGCCAGCACGACGGCCAGCATCGGGCCGAAAAACGTGGCATTGATCTGCTGCAGGTAGTTGTAGAGGCTCCCGCCGGTATCGATGGCCGGCGCCGCCAGCATGGCCGCCACCGCGAGGACGATACTGCAAACGCGCCCGGATGAGACGAGCTGCCGATCATCGGCGTCGCGTTTCAGGAGCGAGCGGTACACGCCGTGACTCCACAGCGTGGCGGCGCTGTTCAGCACGCTGTTGAAGGTGCTCAAAACCGCACCGACCATGACCGCGGCAAAAATTCCCGACAGCGCCGGGGGCAGCACGGTCTTCACGAGCTGCGGATAGGCGAGAAGGTAGTCCTCCCGGCCCAGATCCGACTTGAACATGTGCCAGGCCACCACGCCGGGCAACACGACGATAACCGGCCCCAGCAGCTTGAGAAACGCCCCGATGAGCACCCCTTTCTGTCCTTCGGCGAGGCTCCGCGCACCAAGGGCGCGCTGCAGGATGGACTGATTCACGCACCAGAAAAACACCTGGTTGACGACAAGACCGGTGAACAGCACGCCGAACGGCAGGAAGCTGCCCGGCTCATCCCCGGTGATGTCGAATTTCGCGTGCTCGTCCGTATAAACGGTCTGCAGTCCGGCGGCGGCATTGCCCCCGCCCACCGCCGCGAGCGCGAGGTACGTGATCAACAGGCCTGCCACCAGGAAACCGACGCCGTTCACGGTATCCGAGATGGCCACGGCTCGCAGCCCGCCGAAAATGGCGTACAGCGAGCCGAGGATGCCGATACCCCAGATCAGCAGCCATCGGGCCTCGTCGACCTCCATATCGAAGCGCTCGGAAATATCGAACAGGCTTTCGATGCCGGTTGCCCCGAACAGCAGCACGACCGGCAGGATTGCGGCGGCGTAGGAGACCAGAAAGAGCAGCGACATGGTGACTCGCGTCGCGCGGTCGAAGCGCCGTTCCAGGAACTCCGGGATCGTGGTGATACCGGCCTTCAGGTAGCGCGGCAGGAACACGAGCGCCGTCAGGACCATCGCGAGCGCCGCCGTCGTTTCCCAGGCCATCACGGCAATCGTGTGCTGGAAGGCGTCGCCGTTCAGCCCGATGAGGTGCTCGGTCGAGAGGTTCGTGAGCAGCAGCGACCCGGCAATGACCCAGGCGGTGAGGCTGCGCCCGCCGAGGAAATAGCCGTCGGAGGTGGCCGTGACGGCGTGGCGTCGCGTGCCGAGCCAGGTGATGAGCGCAACGAGCAGGGTGAAGCCGAGAAAACCGGCGAGTATCACGTCGCGTCGCTCCCCCGGGGCCCGGTCATGGCGGGATTAGTATCCCGCACCGGCCACTCGGCCGGACCGCCGCTCGAATTCGGCCTCGTAGTCCGGTTCCGGCGTACCGGAACCGTCGTTCGGCGTGGTGAGCATGAAGAGCTCTGCCTTCTCGCCCGCGAGCCGCAGTTCGCCGAAGCCCCAGACGAGCGAGCGAACATACAGCGTCGCCAGTTCGGGATGCTCCTGTTCCTGCCAGGCCATGAACGCCGAGTGCTCGGGACGCTGCTTGCCGGCAGCGCCCGAGACGATGTGCAAAAGCGGCGGGGCGTCAACCGCCGTTTCGCCACGGCAGTCGTCGGTGTGGACCTCGAGCATGTGGTCGTGCCCGGCGACGTACGCGTCCGCATAGCGGCAAAGGACCGGGCGCAGGATGCGCCGCAGCACGATCTCCTCCTCGATCTTGGTCCCCGAGGACGACCACAGCGGGTGGTGGCCGATGACGATCTTCCAGCGTGCGTCGGATGCCGCCAGCGCCGTCTCCAGCCAGCCGAGCATCATTTCCTCGTCGCCCTCCGGCGTTGCCCAGGGTACCTCCGGTTCCACTTCCCCCGAACGCTGCGGCACACCGGCATCATCCAGCGCATCCTTGTAGACCGTTTCGCCGGCCAGCATTACCGTCGTGTCGATGGCGAAAAGTTCGACATCGGGCGCCGGCCGCGCCCGGTAGAAGATGCCGTCCATGTGGTAGAGCGGCGATTGCTCCAGGTATTCCACCTGCAGCATCGCCCCCTCGCGCGACGTCTCCCAGTCGTGGTTGCCGAGCACGGGGTACAGGACGAAGCCCGGGTCCTGCTCCCGGTAGCCCTTGTAAGGCTCCCACAGCAGGTCGCGAAACCGTTCATCGTCATCTCGCCCGTCGGCGCCGAGCGTCGCGCCGGACGGGTAGATGTTGTCGCCGAGCATCACGCCGAAGTCGCACCGCGACGCCTCTCTGCACCAGCGCGTCGAGGCTTTCGATACCGGCCACATGCCGCTCGCCATGACGTAGCCGCCCGTCTGTGGTGCGTAATGCATCGGCGGCAGCCGGAATTCGTGAATCGGCAGCTTGTCCTCGAGCCAGTCGTCGAGTTCCTTGATGACGAATTCTCGCGCGGTGAACCGGTCGTCGTAGTCGTCCTGCTCCAGCCAGTCATAGTCGTAGCCGGTATCGCCGATCAGGAGGATGCTGGTTACCTTTGCGTCCTCGCTCGCCGCTCTGTGGCGCGGTTGCTCGGCGCAGGCGATCGCCGTCGCAATGGCGGCGCCCATCATAATCGCCAGCTTGCACTTCATACGATTTCTCCACGATATTCGTACCGGTCGCGAATCAGCGCCCGCACCTCGTCGGCGCTGCGCATGATCGGCCCTTCCTGCTCCATTTTGAGGCTGGTCGCCGCCGCCGCCCACACGGTTGCGGCGGCCGGTGGCATATCGTGCCGCGCCGCCACGTACGATCCCATGCAGGTGTCGCCGCGCCCGCTGCGGCCGCGCAAAACTTCCGGATGAAATGGCGCGGCGTAGAACTTCCCGTCCGCCAGCACCAGCAGCCCGTCGCGGTGGGTCAGGACGATTTCGCCCGGCCCCTGCGCCGCAAGCTTGCTCGCGGCCGCATGAATGTCTGTCTCCCCGGTCAGGAACTCGGCCTCGACCGCATCGGTCTTGAGGATGTCGAGCAGACCAAGTATCGGTGCCTGCTCGGGCCATGGGGCGTAGTGCAGCCGGCCGTCGTCGCCGACGACGCGGATAAAGCCCTGCACGTCGGCGCACAGCCGCTCGCAGCGCGGCTTCAGCGATTCCATCACGGCCAGTGACGCCTCGCCGCGTGCTGAGCCGTTGACGACAAACGATCCGGCACAAAAGTCGGCCAGGAGTTCCGGCGTAAACGGTTCGGCGACCGATTCCACCGTCAGGGTCCGTTCGTCGACGTTGTCTGTGGGGTACTCGAGGCGCATGAGCGTCGACTGCGGCGATTCGATGACGAAGACCTCGATGCCCTTGTCGACGAGCGCTTGCGTGGACCTGCGGTCTTCGGCCGCGAGCCGCGTGATCGCGGCGACATTGAGGCCGCGCAGTTGCGCGGCATGGGCGGCATAGCTGTAGCCACCGCCGTCGACGAAGCGCGTTCCCGCACGGGACACGATCGTGTCTTTGGTGTAGTTGCCGATCGAAACGAGGTCGTAGGACTTCACAGATACTCCGGGAGTTGAGTTGATTCAATCACGAAGGCGCACGCGCCACAGCGTCGCCGCCAGCAGCATCGAAACGATGGAGGCGCCGATCCAGAAGACGATGGCATCGGAGAAGTCGTAGACGCGGTTGCCGTCGACGATCGTCGTGCCCTTCTCAATCAGGTAGCCGCTCACGTTTTCCTGGATGCCCGCGCCGATGTAGCTGAAGATGCCGACGAAGCCCATCACGGCACCGGCTGCGCATTTCGGCGCGATGTCGACGCCGAACAGACCGCCGAGCGACGTCACCAGGCCGTTCAGGCCGATGCCGTACAGGACGAACGCGAAGTACAGCATTGCCGTGTTCTGCGGGCCATAGAAGATCAGGAACAGCGCGATGATTTCCAGCAGCGCGAAAATCAGGTTGGCCGGCGGGCGCCTTGCGCCGAACACCTTGTCGGAAATGAAGCCGAAAGCGATGCAGCCGACGATGCCGGCGAGTGTATTGACCATGAGCAGCGTGCCGGCCTCGACGAGCGTATAGCCGCGGGCTTCCTGCAGGTACAGGATTCCCCAGCTGTTGATCGCATAGCGCACCACGTAGTTCGTCGCGCTGGCGAGTGCGAGTATCCAGATGGTCGGGTAAACGAGTATCGAGAGCTGCTTTTTCCAAAGGTCTTCCCGTTCCCTGCCGTTCGACTTTTCCCAGTGATCGTTCTTCCAGTCGTTGACGTCGGGCAGGCCGAGCGTTCGCGGCCGGTCCTGCATCAGGAAATACATCCCGAATGCGACGGCAATGCACAGCATCCCCGGGGCCCAGAAGCCGTAGCGCCAGCCGAAGGCCGCGACCAGAGCCGCCACGACGAAGAACGTCAGTCCCTCGCCGATCGCGTGCGCCGTGCTCCAGATGCCGTAATAGCGGCCGCGCTCGCGGTTGCTGAACCAGCTCGCGAGCGACACGATCCCGGCAGGCGCGCCGAAGCTCTGGAACCAGCCGTTGAGCGCCCAGAGTGCAACGGAGACGGCGAGGACCGTCGAGAAACCCATCCCGACGTTGACCAGCGCCGACATCAGCAGGCCGAAGGCAAGAAATACCTTCATGTTCGCGTGATCGGCGAGGAAGCCGTTCACCAGCTTGCCGAACGCATAGGCGTAGAACAGCGCCGCGCCGATCAGGCCGAGTTCGACGGCCGAGAAGATGCCTTCGTCGAGCAGCGGTTTCTTGACGACAGACAGCGCCAGACGGCAGGTATAGGCGAGGCCGTAGCCCAGGGTGATCGCGATGAGTATCCTGAGGCGATGCCGCCGGTACAGCCGGTCTACTTGTGCCCGGTTGTCCCGTTCCGGCTGGTCCGCGCCGCTTGCGAATATGACCCCCAGTTTCCCCCCCATATCTAAACCCTTTGTGAACGATGCCGTCATCAAATTGAAATTTTCATTCAATTATAATAGAAAGTAGAAAAATTGTTCTACCCGGTGCTGAGGCGTCCGGAGCGCGCAAACTATGCTCGCAAAGGCCCCCGATGCCTTTCGGAGCGACCATGCGAAACGTCGCCATCCCTATGCCTGGCTGCCTGCAGCGCGGGCGTGTTCCCGCGCGACCTCGCCGGAACCCGCCGGTAACGGGCCGCCCGGAGGTGACACCTGTCGCCCTGACAACGCCGGTCACCCACGGCAGCCTCGTGAACGCCGCATTCTGGCAGGCGCCCGGCGGGGACGAGCCGCTAGGTGATCGCTGCCGCCGGGATAGCCGGCCTCGAGATGTACCGGCCGCGATGGTACGCGGGCTGCAAGGTCTCGATACCCTCGAAGCCGGGCTCGTAACGACGATCCCGGACGTGGCGATCGGCGGCAGCAGTAACCACACTGATCGTCGTTTACGACGCGGGTGCCGCGGCGCTCCGCGGATACACGTTTGAACCGGGGATGCAACCGGTTTCGACCGTGATGTCCGACCCAATCCCGGTCGGCGACGAAGTCACGGGACTCTGCCAGTACCGCAGCCGCCTCTCCGGCGCCGACTACGTGTACGCGGTAACTGACGCCGGGCTGATTCATCATTACGAATTTTATGCGCTGCCGACGGCGTTGCGGTCCGGCTCTTGAGGACGATTCCGTCCGGGAAGGGCAGCGGCTTCTGTGCCGTCGATCCCCGCGACGGGGCCCTTTACGTCGCCGAGGAAAGCACCGGCGTCTGGCGCATCGGGGCCGAGGCAGAGGCGGATACAACCCGCGAACCGGTCGACCTGCGCGCGCCGTTTGGTGGCCTGAGTGACGACATCAAGGGTGTGGCCGTGTACCCGGCGACGGCGGGTCTCGCCTACCTGCTGGTCGCCGACATCGGTAACGAATACATCGCGGTGTACAGACTACCCGACGGGGAAACCGGCGGGGACGTTCGCCATCGAGGGACTGTCGGAGCCCGAGGGGCTCGCGCTCTTCGCCACGGAAACCGGCGCCCTCCTCGCCGTCGCCGACGAGGATCCGGGTGACGGCGGGTCCGACATCAAGCTCGTCGACTTCGCGGCTATCACCGTTACACTCGAACTGCAGAAGCCGTCGGATCTGGCGGCCGCGCAGGCGCCTGCCGTCGTCCGGGCGACCCGCGAAACGGACGTCATTCCGACCTGGGGCGATTCCGCCGACGATCCTGCCATCTGGGTGCACCCGGACGATCCGACGCAAAGCCTCGTCATCGGCACCGGCAAGAAATCCGGGCTGTACGTGTTCGACCTGGAGGGCCGGACCCTGCAAGTGCTCGAAGATGGCCGCATGAACAACGTCGACCTGCGCGACGGCTTTCCGCTCGGGGGAGAGAGTGTGTCTATCGTGGCGGCAAGTAACCGCAGCAATGACGGTATCTCGCTCTATCGTATCGACGGCGATGCCCGCGAACTCGTCGACGTGGCCGACGGCGTGCTGGCGACCGGCTTTGCCGATCCCTATGGCCTGTGTCTGTACCAGAGCCCGGACTCCCGGGATTTTTTCGTGTTCGTCAATGACTCCGGCTCAGGGATGGTGCGCCAGTGGCGGCTCGCGGACAACGGCGCTGGTCGCATTGCGGCCGAAGCCGTCCGCGATCTGGCGGTCGGGTCGCAGGCAGAAGGCTGCGTTGCCGACGATCAGAACGGGACGCTGTATATCGCCGAGGAAGACATCGGCCTGTGGAAGTACTCCGCGGAACCGGATGGCGGTGACGAGCGGACATCGATCGATACGACGAATGAATCGGGACGCCTCACTGCCGACGTCGAGGGCGTTGCTTTGTACGACGCCGGCGACGGCAGCGGCTATCTCGTCGTATCGAACCAGGGTGCGAACAACTACGCCGTCTACCGGCGCGAAGGCGAAAACGCATTCGTCGGGTTCTTCCACATCGTGGCCAATGCCGCGGAGGGCATCGACGGCGCCTCGGAAACGGACGGGCTCGACGTGTCCCCGGCTGCCCTCGGCGAGGCCTTCCCGGACGGACTCCTGGTGGTGCAGGACGGCCGCAACATCGCGCCCGAGGAACGGCAGAACTTCAAGTATGTTTCCTGGAGCGACGTAGTCACGCGCACTCGACCTCGACTGAGCGGGTTGGGAGCCACTTGCGGCATGACCATCGGGTCTGGCCGCGGGCGGGCGCAGAACCGCAACACGCCGGCGCGGGCGAGCAAAACCCCGGTTAGCGCTCGCCGATGTTCACGCGGGTGCGTTCGTCCATGACGATCGTCACGTCCTTCGCGGCACGGCCCGGATCGCCGGGCACTTCGACCCGGTAGCTGCCCGCCTCGATGCTTACGGGCGGGCCATTGATTGTGCCGGTGGCCACGACCTCGCCCTCGGCATTCACGACCGAGTACGGCACGTCGATCGATTGCCGCAAGCTCGCCGCGAGTTCGGCACCGTCCGCGGCATTGAAGTACGCGCCCTTGCCGAGCCGCGCCCACTCGGCAAAAGTCTGCTGCAGCATCAGTTCGTCGATTGCAAAACCCACGATGTTTACGCGCACATCGACATTCTTTGCCGCCAGATCGCGAATCACCGCGGCCGGATCGCCGTCGCAGGTCTCCTCCCCGTCGGTGACGAGAATGACGAGCAGGGGACCGTCACGGCCGGCGACATCGGCCGCGATCGCCTCCAGCGAAGCGGCAATCGGCGTTCGCGCGAGGTTCATCGCTTCGATCGCGGCAACCCTGGCGGATGCCGCCGCCCGGTCCAGCGGCCCGGGCGGAATTTCCAGGTCGCTGCGGCAAGCGTCGGCTTCCTTGTGACCGAATACGCGCAGCGCGAACCCCGCCCCGTCGGGCAGCCCGTCGGCGATCAGGTCCGTTATCGCGGCCTTCGCAAGATCGATGCGACGCTTGCCCTCGAGGCGTTGCAACATGCTGCCGGAGGCATCGAGAACCACGGCGACCGTCGCACCGTCGAGGTTCGCATCCGTGGCCGTCTCGTCGACGACCTGCAGTTCGCCGGGTGCCGGGCGCGGCTCGATCGTGATGGGCCGCTTGCCGAGCGTCAGGCGCTTGCCGGCCGTGACGTAGCGCAATTCGTAGTCGCCGGGCTCCGCTGGCGTTGCGATCCGCAGGGTTTTACCGCGCGTCACCAGCGCGTAGTTGCCCTGCGCCTGGTTGTCGCTCCCGGCCGGCAGAAGGATGACGTAGTCGGTCGGGTTTCCGGGCCCGTCCCAGCTCACCTCGACGGCAGCGCGCGCCGGCGCGCTCGGCGGCGCGTCGAGCGTGGCCGATACCGGGGTCACCGTGAGTGCGGCGGCGGCGAGCGTCGCATAGGTCTGCCCGGTCAGGTACCGGACTTCGTAGTCGCCCGCTTCCTCGGGCGCGTGCAGTGTCACCGGGTTGCCGCGCGCGGTATAGACATAGGCGTCATACTCCCGCGCTGGCGCCCCCGCCGGCACGATCGTGATGAAGTCCTGCACGTTGTCGGGGCCCTGCCAGCGAATGTCGAAGCCGGCGCCGGCCGCCACCGTCGGCGGAAATTCGAGCGCCGCTTCGGTGCCCGTGACGGCCAGCGGTACGCTGCCGAGGCTCCGGTACCCGCCCGAGCCCATGAGGTAGCGGATTTCGTAGTCGCCCGGCTCGTCCGGCGCGCGAACGGTCAATGGCGAGCCTTTGCTCGTATAGCTATAGACGTCGTATTGCCCTTCGGCGGTACCGGCCGGCACGACGGTTATGAAATCCCGCGGATTGTCCGGCCCTTCCCAGGTGATGGAAATCTCCGCTCCCGCCGTAACGCTGGCAGGCGCTTCGAGCGTCGCCGTGGCGTCGATGACCTCGAGCGATTTGCGTGCCAGCGTCGGGTACGGCGCGGTCTCACCCAGGTAGCGTATCTCGTACGCCCCCGGCGTCGGCGGTACGGTCAGGGTGACCGGCGATTGCCGGGCGTATTGGTACACGTCGTAGCTGCCTTCGGGCGCGTCGGCCGCCACTATGGTGATGAAATCCCGCGCTGCACCGCCGCCCTGCCAGTGCACATCGAGCGGCGCGCCGACAACGGCGCTGCCCGGCGCTTCGAGGACTGATGTCCTGCGCACGCGGCTGCCATGGCGAGCAGCAACAGCGCCATGGTCTGGGAACATGCCGGGGATCGACGATCTCGGATCGTATCTCACGCAGCCTCTCCGCGGGACGGTTCGAACATTCTACGCCTGTCGGTCGCGCGTGGAAGAGGCTGTCAGCCGCGCCGCTGCAGCGGCTGGTGCCGCTCCTGCGGGCGTTAATGTGCGTTTCATGAACCGCCACTCTTCTTCCACTAAGCTCTATCTGTGAGACGAATCCGGATCGAGTCGAGGAGACTAACATGAAAAGAATATTGATGTGCTCGGCCGCGGTGCTGGTACTGGCTATCTGCAATGCCGGCCGCGGCGGACGAGATCATTTGCAAGAACACTCTTCCAGAACCGGACCATCGATGGCGATATCCTCGTTCCCAGGGGAGCGTCGTGCGTGCTCGCGAATACCTATGTGAAGGGCAATGTGCGGCTCGCGGATCGCGCGCAGCTCGTGGCTCGCGAGAAGACGTTCGTCGAGGGCAGCGTGCAGACCGACGGCGCCAGCCGGGTACGGATTCGCAACAGCGAGATCAACGGCAACATACAGCTCACCGGCATCGACTACAGCCAGGAAAGTCTCGTCGTGAACACCCGGGTCGGCGGCACTATCGACTGGGAAGACAACGACGCAGGTATGCTTATTCGCTACAACAAGGTCATCGGCGACATCAAGGTCAACCAGAACAACCGCCGCGCCCGGATTTACGACAACACGGTCGGCGGCAACCTGCAGTGCCAGGCGAACGAACCGCCACCCGTGGGCGCGCGCAACATCGTCGACGGCAATAAAGAGAACCAGTGCCGCCGGTTCTGAACCGGTCTCGCTATTCGTGTGCTCGTGGGGAATATAATCGGCAAATCGCCAGCAGCCGATAGCCGAAGGCCGTGCGCCTGATTCCCCGCTTTTCCGGTACCTACAGCAACAGGCTGGCCGTGGTCAGCGTGATTCTCTTTACGCTGTTTGCCGGCGTCGGCCTGATCGATTACTGGATGAACCAGAAGGCATTGTTCTATCAGCGTCGCACGCAACTCGCCCATGCCGTCCACCAGGAGTACCTCCAGTTATCGGGCCAGACCTACGCGCTTTTCAGGCAGCTGGTCGACGCAGCGATTATCATCGGACAGCACGAACGCGAGAAATGCGCATGCCGAACGACAGGACATCAACGACACGCTGGATCGGATTCGTCTTCTCATCGGGGAGGAAGTCGCCCTGGTCGGCGAGCAGGAAACCCGCGAGAGGGAGGAGCTCCTGTTGCTGGCCGATATCGAGCGCCAGCTCGAGCGCGTGCTGACGGAGTTCGACCAGAACGTTCCGCCTGCTGCAGAGCGGGCGGCCGCTCGGCGCCGAAGCGACGCTCGTCCGCACACTGGAAGAGACGATCGATCGCAACTTCAGGCCGAGGCTCCGCGAGGCCCTGGACGGCGAAGTCGCGGCAAGTCAGCGGCGGCCGAAAATGCGGCAACCGACCTTCTGCACATACAAAACCGCATCGTTCACGTCGCGGCAGGCATTGCACTTATCTTCTCCATCCTGATGCTCGCGGTGCTGCGACGGGATCTGCGGCAGCGGATCGAGTCGCTTGACAAGGCAATCCGCTCGCTGGCAGGAGGAGATCTTTCGCACCGGCTGCCCGAGGGGGCGAGCGACGAGTTTGCGTCCATTGCCGCCGGCTTCAACCGCATGGCGGAGGAACTTCAGGACAAGCGGCAACAACTCGAAACCGCCCATGAAAGCCTCGAAACCCGGGTTCGCGAGACGACTGCCGAACTCATCGCCGCAAACGCGTCGCTGCGACGACACGATGAGCTTCGCCAGCAGTTCTTCGCCGATATCAGTCACGAACTCCGCACACCGGTGACCGTCATTCGCGGCGAAGCGCAGTTTGCCGGCCGCGGCGGGGACAAGTCGGCGTCGGAGTATCGCCGGGTGCTCGACCGGGTGCACGAGCAGAGCATGCACCTCGGCCGACTGGTCGACGACCTGCTGTATGTCGCACGCTCGAACGCAGGTGTCGCGAGCCCGCAGCGCAAGCCCGTGCCGATGTCGCCGCTTGTCGGCCATGTCTGCGAGGACATCCGCGTAATCGCATCGCAGCGCCAGGTGACCGTTCGCCAGCTCGCATCGGATCCGGGGGCCAGGGTGCTGGGCGACGAAAACCGCCTGCGGCAACTGGTGCTGATCCTGCTCGAGAACGGCATCAGTTACTCGCGATCCGGCGGCCAGGTCGAGGTCACGCTGACCCGGGACGGCGACAAGGTGCGGCTCAAAGTCGTCGATAACGGCATCGGCGTCGCGCCGGAAGAGTCCCTGCACGTAATGGAACGCTTCTATCGTGGCTCGAATGCCGCGGCGACGAACGATACCGGATCCGGCCTCGGCCTTCCGGTCGCGAAGGCCATCGTCACGGCCCACGACGGCGAGATATGCTTCGAAAGCAGGCTCGGCGAAGGAACGCGGGTGACGGTCGTCCTGCCGCAGGCAGGGCTGCAATGATGCGGCTGCTCGTCATCGAGGACGATCCGCACGTGGGTGAGCTCTTGCAGCGCGGACTTCGCCAGGAAGGCTTCGACGTCACACTGATGGTCACCGGCGAGAGCGGCATCGAGGCGGCGCTGGCCGCCCTGCCCGACGCCATTATTCTCGACCTCCTCCTGCCCGATGTCTCCGGACTGGACGTGTGTCGCCGGTTGCGCGCGCGCCGGGTCGATACACCGATCCTGATGTTGACCGCGCTCGACGCGATCGAGAACATCGTCGACGGCCTGCGCACCGGGGCGGACGACTATCTCACCAAGCCCTTCGATGTCGAGGAGCTCCTTGCACGCCTCGACGCACTGATACGGCGCAGCCGCCGGGCGGGCACAAGCCGCCTCCTGCAGGTGGGCCAGCTGACGATGGACCTCGACCGCATGCTGGTGAGCTACCGGGGCAGCGCGACGGAGCTGACCGCCCGCGAGTTCGCCGTTCTCGAGATCCTGATGCGTGCGCCCGGCACCGTGCACAGCCGCGCGGACATACTGGACGCGGCGTGGGGCAGCGCCGACGACCCGCTGACGAACATCGTGGACGTCTACATACGGCGGCTGCGACAGAAAATCGACATGGAACGGCCTTTCGCCGTGATCCGCACCGTCCGCGGGCGCGGCTACAAGATTCAGGCGGAATCCTAGGCGTTGCTAATAAAACCGTCAGATCATAGAGTTACGTTGATTTTCCCGCTCAGTGCGGGCCGCATTTCTGGCGCCCGGCAATACAAGCGTTGCTACCAGTCCGGCCCGTTCGGCGCGCCGCAACGAGAGTTCCCCGCCATAGCTCGTGGCGAGCCCGGCGACGATGGAGAGTCCGAGACCGGAGCCTTGCGATTGCTGGTCGAGGCGCGTGCCGCGCCGGAGGACGGTATCGAGTTCCGCTTCGGGAATGCCTGGCCCGTCGTCGGCCACCGAGATGAGGAGCCGGCCATCGTCAAGGCCAGCGTGCACCATGACACGCTCCCGCGCCCACTTGCAGGCATTGTCGAGAAGGTTCCCGAGCATGTCCTCGAGGTCCGCGCGGTCACCGTGAAACTCGAGCGCTTCATCTACGGTCTTCTGCAAAGACAACCCACGTCCTGCATAGACCGAGGCAAGCAAAATCACGAGCGATGCAGCGACGTCGGCTACACGAGTGCGGCTCTGCCGGTCCGCCGGTGTGCTGACCGCGAGGTGCCGGTCGACGTCGTGCCGCATTCTCGTGACCTGTTCATCGACGACCCCCGCAAGCCCGGGGTCCCCGCGCTCGGCGGCTGCGAGCATGACGGAAAGAGGCGTCTTCAGGGCATGCGCAAGGTCACCGGCGCCGGTGCGCGCTCGCTCGACCATGCGTTGCTGGTGCACGAGCACGGCGTTCAGCTCGTCGGCAAGCGGACGGATTTCGCGCGGAAACCGGGTGGCATCGAGTTCGCGGGCCTTCCCGCTCCGCAATGCGCCGAGCGCCTGCGTGATCTCGCCGAGCGGCCGCAGCCCGTAAACAGCCTGCAGCACGAGCACCAGTAACAGGGCGGCCGCGACCACGGCGCCCGCCATCCCCGCCATCAGCCGGAAACCGGAGATATCGGCCAGAGTACTGCTGACGTCACTCGCTACGCGGATGTGGACCGGCCCCTCGACGCCGGGCAGGCGAATGGTGCGCGATGCGACCCGCAAGGTCTGGCCGAGCGGACCGGCCTTTTCCGCAAAAACTATGGCGCCGGGCTCGACCACTGAATTGTCTGCCGCCGGCAGTGCCGCGTCCCACAGCGATCGCGAGCGGAATTCGCGGCCGGAACTCTTGATGACCCAGTAGTGCCCCGAGAACACCCGTGCATATCGCGTGTCGAGCGGTTCGCCGCGCATGCGTGCCTCGCCGCCGGCATCCGCCGTAATCTGTCCGGCGACGGTCAGCAGGTCGTCCGCCAGGCGCCGGTCGAACGAGCCGAGCACCGTGCGCTCGAAGGCCGCTCCCAGGATTGCCGCGACCGCTACGGCGGTCAGCAGGATGCCAGCGACCCCCGACCACAGCAGCCGGGACCGCAAGGAACTCGTGTCACCGGCCATGGACGCGGCTAGTCCGCCGCTTCCAGAACGAAGCCCTGGCCGCGCCGCGTGTAGAGCAGGCGATGCGGCGCGAGCTTGCGCCGGATGCGGCTGATCATAACGTCGAGCACGTTGCTGTCCGGGTCGTAGCCGACGTCGTACACGTGCTCGCCGAGTTCGTTGCGGGTTATGACCTTGCCGGCGTGGTGCATGAGATACGCGAGGATCCGGTACTCCTGGGCAGTCAGGGCGAGCGGTTGTCCGTCGAGGCTGAAACGCCCGGCGTTGACGTCGAGCGCCAGTGGCCCGCACGCGAGCAGCGGTGTCGCATGGCCGGCGCTGCGCCGGATCAGCGCGCGCAGGCGCAACACGAGCTCCTCCGTGCGGAACGGCTTGGTCAGGAAGTCATCGGCACCCGCATTAAAGCCCGAGAGCTTGTCGTACCAGCGGCTGCGTGCGGTGAGGATGAGGACGGGCACGCTACGGTTGGCCTCGCGCCATCGGTAGAGAACCGACAGGCCGTCCATGCCGGGCAGGCCAAGGTCGAGCACGATTGCATCGTAGTCCTCGGTCTGGCCGCGGAATTCTGCGTCTGTGCCGTCGCCCACGGCGTCCACCGCGAAGCCGGCTTCCCCAAGTGCGCCGGTCAGTTGCCGAGCAAGCTCCGCGTCGTCCTCAACGAGCAGTAAGCGCATCAGTCGTCCACGTCGACTTCGAGTAATTTCCCGGTCAACGCGTCGTACTCGAGTTCGACCTTCGTGCCGTCATCCTTGAGGATCTCGAGTTCGTACTCGTCGTCATCGAGCTCGACCTCGACCACGCGGCCGGGATAGCGCGCACGCGCATCCCGTACGATGTCCTCGAGCGGGACGTAGCGTCCCGCGGCCACGCCTTCCCGGGCCCGTTCGGCATCGTCGTCCGAAAGTGCAGGGACAATCGGTGCAGCGGCCAGCAAGACCAGCAGCAGGCGTCGGGGCGAAAATCGGGACGCGTTCATACCTTCATACTCGCGCAGCGCGTTTAAACCTTTCATGAATGGCGTCCTCACGCAGGCGTAAGACCGGATGTGGATAGTACGACGCAGGGGAAGCAACTCAAAACACCTGCAATGGAGATTGGATATGAAACCCGTAACACAACATGCCCTTGTAATGTCACTACTGATTTTCCTCTGGCCACGAGTACGGCGGCTTTCGCCGCGGACCCGATAGATTCCGCCGGCGCCGTTATCGACGCCCTGAACGCCGCGGGTTACGCGGAAGTGCGGGACGTAGAGAAGGACGACGGGCTGTGGGAGGCCGAGGTTCGTGGCACGGACGGCAAGTTCCGTGACCTGCACATCGTGCCTGCGACCGGCGAGATTCTCGATGCACACTCCGAGAAACCTGTACTGACGGCCGAGGAAATCGAATCGCGGCTCAGCGCGGCAGGCTACACGAAGATTCACGATCTCGATCTCGACGATGCGGTGTGGGAAGCCGAGGCAGAGGATGCCGGCGGCAAGCGCGTCGATCTCGTGATCAACGGCTTCGACGGTACGGTGCTGGTCGTCGAGAACGACTGAGCAATGTCCCGGACCCGGTGCGCGCCCCGGGTCCGGCATTTTCACGCCACCAGGGACTTCAGGTTCCGGTAGCCCAGTGTGGCGTAGGTCAGCGGATCCGCAATCGCCGGATCCTGTTCCGCCTCGACGACCAGCCATCCGGCGTAACCGGCCTCGCGCAATATCGCGAAAATCGGCGCGTAGTCGATCGCCCCGTCGCCCGGTACGGTAAACACGCCCTGCAATACGGCTTCGAGAAAACTGGTATCGGCGTTCAGAACCCGCTCGAGAACGACCCCGCGCACATCCTTGCAATGCACATGCGCGATTCGCGCAACATTCCGCCGCGCGACGGCGAGCGGATCACCGCCTGCAAACCTGAGGTGCCCCGTATCGAGCAACAAGCCGACGGAGGACGTCGTGGCCATCAGCTCGTCGACTTCCTCTTCGGTCTGTATCACCGTACCCATGTGATGGTGATAGGCAAGCTGCATGCCCCGCTCGTGCATTCGCTGTGCCAGTTCGTCGAGGCGCTCTGCGAAGCGGCGAAACCCGGCCGCCGGCATGCGCGGGCGGGCGCTCAGCCGCGCATTGATATCCCCATGTATGCAGCCGCTCACCTCGGCGCAGACCATCACGCTGCAACCCTGCGCTCTGAGCAGCTCGAAATGCGGCGCCATGGCGTCGAGCTCCGCGTCGACGTCGCGTTCGAGCAGGCGCAGGCTGTACCAGCCCGATACCAGCGCGAGGCCATGCGCGGCAAGAATCGGCCCGAGCACGGCCGCATCCCGCGGAAACTTGCGGCCGAGCTCGACTCCCTCGTAACCCGCTGCCGCGGCCTCGCGCAGGCACACGTCCAGCGGAATATCGTCGCCCAGCGCCGGCAGGTCGTCGTTCGTCCACGTCAGTGGATTGATGCCGATGCGTATGTTCATATGTCGCGTGTTCGCCGGTAGTCGGCGTACGCCTCCCGTACTTCTGCACTGGAAGAAACCTCCGCGACCGGTACGTCCCACCAGGCGCCGCCGGCCACGGTCGATTTCCGCGGGTCCGTATCGATCACGATTACGGAAGTGCGGTCCGCCTCCCGTGCCGCCACGACCGCCCGCTCGAGTTCCTCGACGCCGCCGACCTTCACGGCACGCGCGCCGAGCGCGGCCGCGTGCGCCGCGAAGTCGATGTCCGGCGCCGCCGGCTGCGACGAGAGGAGATTGTTGAACGACTTACCGCCACACGCAGCCTGCAGGCGCTCGATGCAGCCGAAGCCCCTGTTATCCAGAACGACGATCGTGAGCTTGCATCCGAGCATGATCGAAGTCGCGATTTCGGAATTCATCATGAGGTAACTGCCGTCTCCGACGAGCACGATCACTTCCCGCTCGGGACGCGCCATTTTCACACCGAGGCCGCCGGCGATCTCGTAGCCCATGCAGGAGTAGCCGTATTCAAGGTGGTAGGCGCCCGGCCCGCTGGCGCGCCACAGCTTGTGCAACTCCCCGGGCAGCCCGCCGGCGGCGCACACGACCGTGCTCGTGTCGGATACCACGCGGTTGACGGCACCGAGCACTTGCGCGTCACCCGGCAATCCGTCGCCGCCGGGCGCCGTCGCGGCGTCGACGTCGCGCTGCCAGTCGGCAACGGCGGCGGCGTTCGCCCGCTGCCAGTCGGCGGCAGCCTTCGGCGATCGGCAGTGGCGTTCCAGTTCCTCGAGCGCGACCGCCGCATCGGCCTGAACGGCGAGCGCGCCTGCCTTGATGCAGTCGAGCCTCGCGGCATTGATCGCCACCACCTGCGCGTCCGGGTTGAACAGCGAGTGCGAAGCCGTCGTGAAGTCCTGCAGGCGCGTGCCGAGCGCAATGATGACGTCGGCCTCGCGTGCAGCGCGATTGGCCGCCGAGGAGCCCGTCACACCGATCGCGCCGAGATTGCACGGATGGTCCCACGCCAGTGCGCCCTTCCCGGCCTGGGTTTCCGCCACGGGAATGCCATGGCGTTCCGCAAATGCCGCGAGGACATCCTGTGCGCCGGAATAATGCACACCGCCGCCCGCAACGATCAGAGGTCGTTTCGCCGCGTCGAGCAAGACAGCGGCGCGCGCAATGGCGTCTCCGTCGGGCGGCGGGCGACGGATCGAACGCAGCCGCTCCGTGAAAAAGTCCGCGGGGAAATTCCAGGCTTCCGCCTGCACGTCCTGTGGCATGGCGATCACGGCCGGGCCGCACTCCGCAGGGTCGAGCAACACCGAGAGGGCTTGCGGCAGCGACGCCAGAATCTGCTCGGGCCGCATGATCCGGTCCCAGAATCGTGACACCGGCCGAAACGTGTCGTTCACGGTGATCTGCGGTTCCGAAAAATTCTCGAGCTGCTGGAGCACCGGGTCGGGCCGCCGGCTCGCAAAGACGTCGCCGGGCAGGAACAGCACCGGCAGGCGGTTGACGTGCGCGAGCGCCGCGGCGGTCACCATGTTCGTCGCGCCCGGCCCGATCGAGGTCGTGCACGCCATCATCTGGCGGCGCATTTTCGCCTTCGCAAAGGCAATCGCGGCATGCGCCATCGCCTGCTCGTTGTGTGCGCGATAGACGGGGATCGGCGGATCCGCGGTGGCCAGCGCCTCCCCGAGGCCCGCGACATTGCCATGCCCGAAGATGGCGAAGACGCCGGCGAAGAGCGGATGCACGTCGCCGTCCAGTTTGATGCGCTGCGCCGCCAGGTAGCGGATCGTCGCCTGTGCCGTCGTCAGCCGGACCGTCTTTGCCATAGTGCTTCTCCTGCTAGCCTGGACTATTCATGAATCGCCGTGATGCTTGCGCATCCATGCTAGGCCGCGCCGGCGGCGGCGCCGCACCAGAGATCGATCATGCCGAGGTAACGCTGGCGGATGTCGTCACAGGCGCTGGCATCGTCGATGGCGCCGGCGAACCACTGCGCGGCCGCATGCGCGAAAATACTGCGCCCGACCGCGAACCCGCGGCAAATCCCGAACGGGGCGGCAACGGCGAAGCCGTCGCGCAGCGTCGCGGCCGCCTCGCCGAGCCCCAGGATCACGACACCCTTGCAGTGCGGGTCGGCCTGCTCGATGACCGCGACGATTTTCTTCCAGGTCGCGGCCGATTGCGACGGCAGCTTCCACCAGTCGGGACGTATACCTAAGTGATAAAACCGGCGCATTGCCCGAACGACCGGCTCGGGAAATGCGTCGTCGCGCTCGGGACAGATGATCTCGAGGAGCAGCCGGCGATCCTGGCGCAGGAGATCGGCGTACAGCGCCCGCACCTGTTCCTCCTGCCGGTGCCGCAATTCGGCCGGGTCGTCCGGGTGATAGAACAGCAGGCACTTGGCGATCCGGGCGGCGGGCCACGTATTGAGCTCGGCGCCGGCCGCGCTCCGGTACTCGAATTCCAGCGGGCGCGAACCGGGCACTTCGACCGGGCTTGCCGTCCACAAGCCGCTGGCTGCGAGCCGGTTGAGGGCATCGTTGCCGTGGCGATGATCGACGATCGCCCCGTGTCGCACGGCGCCGTCGCCGACCGCAACGTCGAGCAACACGTCGGCCACCAGTCGCTTGAAGCGGCCGATGTCGGAAAACGGCCGTCCGTGCCGCCCCGCGAGCTCCTCGAACTGGCTGCGATGATCGAATGCCAGTACGCACAATGGCCGGGGATCGTCCTCCCAGGTCGTCACCCGGTGCAGGTGGCAGAGTTCGTCGTCGAGCCGCGGCCGGAACGGCGTCGGCCGCATCGCGAGGAATCGGTCGACTTCGACGCGGCTCGGCATCGCCGGGGTGCAGCCGTGACGCGCCACGACCAGGGCGCCGCAGGCATTGCCGAGCCGCCCGCAGGCCGCCCAGGGCTTCCCATCCAGCCAGGCCTTCAGGAATCCGGACAGGAACGCGTCGCCCGCGCCGACGGTATTGAAGACCTCGACCGGAAAGCCCTCGATGTGTTCACCGTCATCGAGGCCGCCGATGTCCCCGGGTTCGAACACGGTGCAACCGTCTGCACCGCGCTTCAGGACCACGACGGCGTCCGTAAGCCGGCGCAGGTTCCGGAGCGCGGTCAGGACGTCGTGATCGCCGCCGGCGATCGCGATCTCTTCCTCCGTGCCGACGATGACGTCGCAGTCGGGGAGCAGCGATTGCAGCGCGGCGGTCGCGGCCGCGGATTCGGCATAGCGGCTCGCGCCGTCGCCCGGATTCGCAACGCCCCACAACACGGGCCGATAGTCGATGTCGAGCAGGACAGAGGTGCCGTTCGCTCTTGCATAGTCCATGGCGCGTTTAACCGCCGCCAGAGTCGGCGGCGTCGACGTGTGCGTTCCGGTGATCGCAAGCAGGCGCGCCGAGGCGATGAACGCCTCGTCGACGTCATCCTCGCAAACACCCATATCCGCGCAACGCTCACGATAGAAAATGTGCGGGATGTCGCCGCCGCTGCCGATGCCGAGGATCACCAGTGCGGTCAGGCGGTCCGGGTCCGTACGGACGTGGCTGACATCGACGCCGAGGCGTGCTGAGTTCGTCGCGCACGAAGCGGCCCATCTGTTCGTCGCCGACGCGCGTCAGCATCGCGCTGCGCGCACCGAGCCGGGCGAGACCGGCCGCGAGGTTACCCGACGAGCCGCCGAGGTATTTCGCGAAAGACTGCATGTCCTCGAGGCGCCCGCCGATCTGCTGGCCGTAGAGGTCCACGGCCGCGCGGCCGAGGCAGATGACGTCGAGGGTCCGGTCAGTCACGGCTGATGCCCGCGGGCCACCAGAAGTGCGCCTCCCGGTCCATGATCCAGGCATGTTCCGGCGTGAAATCGGGCACCGTGTACGGATCGCCGGGCAGGTGTCGGATGACCCAGGCGTAGTACATGCCATAGCCCGGCGCCGCACACTGCGCATGATCAGCGCCCGGCGGTATGCAGACAGTATCGCGGTCTCTCACCTTGTAGACTTTCTCGCCAAGCTCGGCGTGACCGTAGCCCTGCGGCTTCGAGAAGCGGTAGTGATAGATTTCCGGCTGCCGGTGGTGATGCGGCGGGTAGCTCGACCAGCCGCCCGGCAGCGTCACAACTTCCCCCAGCACCAGTTCCGCGTCGCCCGGCGAATTGCTGCCGTCGAAGATGGTGCGGACGAAGCGCAGGCAACGGCCGGCGACCTGGCCCGCGCCGCGGTGCTCGTTCGGGACGTCGTCCGGGGTGAACACGCGCAGGTCGAAGGGTTTCGTGTTCGGACATTCGTAGACCGTGAGTTCCGTTTCGACAACGGCCTCGATCTCGAACGCCGTGCCGGCGCCGGCGTGCACGCAACTCGCCGACTCATCGAAGAGCGATTGCCGCTCGAACCCGAAGACCTGGCCCCCGGCCGTGCCGCGAACCTTGCCGGACATCAGCAGCCAGGCGGTTTCGTTCCGGAGGGTGCCCGCGGCACGCTCACCGGCCGCGAGCGTCAGTGACGACACGCGGAGCCCCGCATAGTCGGCAAGCTGCTGAAGGCCGCCGCCGTCGGCGACTTTCCCCGGTCGGAAGTGTTCATCTGGCATGCGTATCGTCCTCGTTGTCAGCGCGGCCGGCACTGTGAGCGCCGCCGCGGGTGGGCCTGCCGCGGCATCATCCGGGCCAGTCGAGTGTCACCCATTCGCCCCTCGCGCTCGAATCCTCCATCGCGGCCATGACGCGCTGCACGGCCAGGCCTTCGGCGAAATCGGGCCAGAACGCGCTGCCGCGTTCGATCGCCGAGAGCAGGCGATGGATCTCGATCACTTTCAGGTCGTTGATGCCAAGACCGTGCCCGGGCGCCGGGCAAAAGCGTGCGTAGTCGCCATGTTCCGGCCCGGCCAGCAGGGTCGTGAAGCCGCGCCGGCCGGCAGTGCCGCTGGCAGCGTACACGCGCAGCTCGTTCATGCGTTCCTGGTCAAAGGCGATCGCGCCGCGCGTGCCCGAAATCTCGAAGGTCAACCCGCACTTGTAGCCCGTCGCAATGCGGCTGATCTCGAACGTGGCCGGTATACCCGATTCGAGCTCGATCAGGGCGCGTGCGATGTCCTCGTTTTCCACCTTGCGACGTGCGCCGGTCGCCGGGTCCTTTCGTTCCGGCACCAGGGTCTTCAGGTCCGCCACGAGCCGCCGCGGCCGCCCGAGCAGGAAATGCAGCAGGTTGATGAGGTGCGATCCGAGGTCTGCGAGGGCGCCCGATCCGGCGAGCCGACGTTCGCAGCGCCAGCTGAAGGGAACGTCCGCACTCGACATATAGTCCTCGAGGTACCGGCCGGAGAATGCCGTGAGCTCGCCGATCTCCCCGGCCTCGATGATTTCGCGCGCGACGGTCATCATGGGGTTCGTCGTGTAGTTGAGGCCGACCGCATGGACGACACCGGCTGCCGCCGCCGCCCGTGCGAGTCGCGCCGCCTCGTCGACATCCAGCGCCAGCGGCTTTTCGCAGTACACGTGCTTGCCGGCGTCAATGGCGGCCAGTGCCATTTCCGCGTGCAGGTGATTCGGCGTGCATATGTCGATGACGTCGACGTCGGGATCGTCGAGCAGCTCCCGCCAGTTGGCGGTACCCCGCTCGAAGCCGAGTTCGCGGGCGCTCGCCTCTGCGTGTCCCGGGTCCGTATCGGCCAGCAGCACGCAGCGGGGCGCGGCGATGTCGCCGAAAACGCGGGCAACACTCCCGAGAGCGATGGCGTGCGCCCGACCCATGAAGCCGGTACCGATGAGGCCGAATCCCAGTTGTGACATCAGCGTTCCCTTATCAATATCAGTTTCAATCCGGCACGGCGACGGCCGCGCCGGCACGCCGGCTCTCCTCCGCGGCGTCGGCGATCTGCAGCGCGCGCACGCCGTCACGCGCATCCGCGAGCGCATGCGTTTCGCGAGCGATCGCCCGGATGAAGTCGTCCATTTCCAGACGGTAGGCCGCCTCGTAGCGCTCCAGGAAAAAGGGCAATGCCGGTTCGGTTGTGAAGCCCGCCGCGTTCGCGGCTTCGACCCGCGTTTCGGTCGCATTCCGCGCCCGGAGCATGCCGTCCGCGCCGAAGACCTCGATACGCTGGTCGTAGCCGTACACGCAACGCCGGCTGTTCGAGATCTGGCAGCGGGCGCCGCTGGCCATTTCCACGATGACGGCGGCCGTGTCCACGTCGCCGAGTTCAGCTGCGTCGCGGCTGAAAAGCGCCGCTCCGGTCGCGAACACCGAGCGGGGTTCGCTGCCGGTCAGCCAGCGCACCAGGTCGAAGTCATGAATCATCATGTCCCGGAACAGGCCGCCGGAACGGCGCAGGTATTCGGCCGGTGGCGGCGCCGGGTCGCGGCTCGTTACCGTCACCATCTCGATCTGACCGATCGCGCCACGGGAAATGCCGTCGCGGATTTTTCGAAACGACGGGTCGTAGCGGCGATTGAAGCCGACGAACAGCGGCACGCGGGCCGCATCGGCGATCGCCATGCAACGCCGCGCGCGCGAGGTTTCCAGATCGAGCGGCTTTTCGCAAAAGACGGCCTTGCCGTGTGCGGCACAGGCCTCGATGAGCGGCAGGTGGGTATCCGTAGAACTCGCAATGATGACACCATCGACGCCCGCATCGGACAGAGCGGCATCGACGTCGCCGACTGCCGCACCGCAGGCCGCGGCGAGCCGCTCCGCCGCATCCGCATTCACGTCGACCACGTATTGCACGCGCGCGGCCGGATGCTGCGCGATGTTCCGCGCGTGAATCTGGCCGATCCGCCCGGCGCCGATGACTGCAAGTCCTTTCGTCATGGTTTTCCTTCCAGCCGGTGCGCGTAGGCGATGATCAATGTTTGTGCAAGGCACAGGGACGCCGTCAGCGACCGGAACTGGCGCACCTCCGCGTCCTTTACGTCGAATGAGATATCCGCCTCGCGCGAAACGGGACTCAACTGACTGTCGCTGATCGCGACCACGGCAGCCCCGGCTTGCCGGGCGCGATCGACGATATCCGCCGTCTCCTTCGCATACGGGCGAAAGCTGATCGCAAACAGCAGGTCCTCACTGGTGAGCATGGAACTCTGCTCGGTGAGCATGCCGGCCAGGCCGTCGATCAGGTGGGCCGGCTTGTCGACGTGCCGCAGCGCGTAGGCCATGTACGCGGCGACCGGGAACGAGCGCCGCAAGCCGACGAGGTAAACATTCCTCGCGCGCACGATCAGGTCGACGGCCCGCTCGAGGTCGCGCGCACCGATCGATTCCTTGAGGTGTTCGAGCGCAATGATATTGCTCTCAGCAAATTCCACGAGCAGTTCATGAGGCGTCAGTGACCGGCCGTCGCCGCTCCGCTCGTTGAACTGGCGCACGCGTTCCGCGTAGCTCGGGCTCGGAGAGGTACTGATCAGTTCGTCGCGAAACAGGCGTTGCATCGGGCTCGCGCCTTCGTAGCCGAAGGCCTTGGCGAAGCGCACGATCGTCGACGCCTGTACGCCGCATCGTTCCGCGATGACCGCGAGCGTCTCGAGGCCCATATCGTTCGGATGGTCGAGCACGTAGGCCGCGACCTGCCGCAGGCGCGGGCTCAAGTCCTCGTGCCTCGCGACGATGGCGTCACGTAGCTCCCGTATGTCCCGTGGCGTCCGCACGGCTCCCCTCCTGATGCTGACCGGCACCGATCGTAGCGGTGCTGTAACAAACGTTCCAGATATCGAACAAAAATTTCGCTCCTCGCCGCCTGTACGATGGCCGCCTGGCAAGCGGAATGAAACGCGTGTTTCAAGTTTGCATGTTACAGAATTTTTATTCTATACTCCATCCCGACCGCATCGTTAATTCACATTACACATGCCGGGTCGGGGGGCCACGGCGACCTGCGAGACCTTGCTGCATGGGTCCTCGAACGTACGGGTCGCGGTGTAACACAAGGGTAATACGGTCCCTTTAGGCTCCCGACCTCGGTCGCGTGAGGCGCTTTTGCCCAGGGGAATCCATGCACTCTTCAAGCCCGCAGTTTCATCGTGTCGTCCTGTCCGCCCTCTGCCTGTTACTCGCGCATACCGCGCACGCACAGGTCGCCGTACGCGGTGAAATCACCGACGCGGCGACGTCCCGGCCGCTCGCGTTTGCAGAAGTCAGGGTCACCGAGACCGACCGGAGTGTTGCCGCCGGTGCGAACGGCGCCTACACGGTCAGCAACCTTGCGCCCGGCAGTTACACGCTGACCGTCAGCTCGGTAGGTTACCGAACGCAGGAGAAAACGGTCGACGTGACGGCGGGCGGCGCCGCGACGCTCGACTTCGCACTCGAGGCGGCCGGTGTCACCGAAGAAGTCGTCGTCACCGGGTATCGCGCCGCAGCAGCGAACGCACTTCAGGACAAGCGCATGTCCGCCATGATCAAGGAAGCGATCACGGCCGACGACGCCGGTAAATTGCCGGACCAGAACATCGCGGAGGCCTTGCGCCGCGTAACGGGTGTAACGGCGACGGTCGACCAGGGCGAAGGGCGCTACGTAACGATTCGCGGCGTCGACCCGAGCTATACGAATGTCACCGTGGACAACCAGGTCATCGGCTCCCCGGAAGACACGCGCCGCGTCGCGCTCGACACGATCCCTTCGGAAGTCCTGTCGCGCGTGGAGGTCGTGAAGGCCGTGACACCGGACATGGACGGCAATTCAGTCGGCGGCGCCATCAACATCATCACGCCGAGCGCATTCGACGATCCGGAGGGTTTTTTCGCCTCCGCGTCGGCGGACTTCGGTTACTACGACCTCAATGGCGAGAACCCGACCGGCCTGTCCGCCGCCTGGGGCCAGGTATTCGGCGCGAACGACGAATGGGGCATCGTTCTCTCGGCGAGCTACTCGGATCGCGAGTACGACACGGAAAACCTGCAGGGCGGCGACCCCTGGGACGATCCCGGCGATGACACCGGCTTCCTCGTTCCCGACGAGCAGGTCCTGCGCGACTACCGGATCACGCGCGAGCGCAGCGGCATCGTGGCGAACCTCGAATGGCAACCCACCGACAGCGCCAAACTGTACTTCCGCA
The DNA here is from genome assembly GCA_963713215.1 of uncultured Pseudomonadota bacterium. Lineage (GTDB taxonomy): Bacteria > Pseudomonadota > Gammaproteobacteria > Steroidobacterales > Woeseiaceae > UBA1847. The sequence continues at coordinate 334,695 of CAVQKY010000006.1, forward strand.
ACCTGTTCAACGACTACGAAGACACGGAAATCCAGGCCGAGACGGTCTGGGCGTATCGCGAAGGCGATCTCGAGAACCTGACGCCGACCTCGGGCACCTTTACCGAGGGCGAAGGCGAGCGCCTGATCTCCGACCGCAACGAGACGCAGACGATCCGCACGTCCTCGATCGGCGGCGAATTCACGGTCGGCAACTGGGGCATCGACGCCCAGGTAACGCTGGGCGAGGCCGAACAGGACACGCCGCGCGACCGGGAGTGGTCGTTCGAACTGTCCGAAACCCAGCCCATGAGTTATGACACCTCGGACCTGTTCTGGCAGGTCCAGGCATCGGACCCGGCGGCATTCAATGACCCAGCGCTGTACGAATTCAACGAGTACCTGCGCGGCGGCCAGGTCATCGTCGAGGACGTCACTGCCCTGAATGTGGACCTCGAGCGTGACATCGCCATCGGCGGCACCGCGTTTCTCCTGAAGTTCGGCGCCAAGACCACCGACCGCGACAAATCGTCCGACCAGGACATGGAAGTCTTCGACGGCTACGCGGACGACCTGACGCTCGACGGCTTCACCGAACCCGGCAAGACCGATTTCTACGACAGCGTCCGCTCGGGCTACGACTTCGGGCCGCGCATACTGTTTCCCCAGATCGACGCGTTCTATGAAGCCAATGCCGGCGGTTTCGAACTCAGCGATGCCGACACGATCGCCGAATCCTTCGGCGTCGACTGGGATGTGTCGGAATCGGTGACTGCCGCCTATGTCATGGGTGAGTACGACATCGGCGACCTGACGATTTTAGGCGGCGTGCGCTACGAGCAGACCGACACGGATTTCTCGGCATACGACCTGCTGTTCCTCGACGGCGATGCCGAAACGCCCGTCCCGGTCTCGGGCGACAGCGATTACGATCACTGGCTGCCGAGCCTGCACCTGCGCTGGGCGCTGAGTGACGACCTGCTCCTGCGCGCCGCATGGACGAACACCCTCGGCCGCCCGTCTTACGAGGTGCTCGCGCCGTTCCGGATCTTCGAGATCGACGAGGACGAAGACGACCCGGGCATTTTCGAAGGCGAAGCGGAAGCAGGCAACCCGGATCTCGTCCCGCTCGAAGCGATGAATTTCGACATTGCGCTCGAGTGGTATCTCGAGTCCGGCGGCATTCTCGCAGCGGGCGTGTTCTACAAGGACATAGAAAACCCGATCTTTACGCGCATCACGGAACTCGAAGACGAGGAATTCGAAGGCCGGTTTTTCAGCGAACTCGTCCTGGCAACGACGGACAATGCGGATTCGGGTGATATTTTCGGCATCGAGTTGAACTACCAGCAGCAGTTCGTCACGCTGCCGGGCTTCTTCGGCGGTTTCGGCGTCGCGCTGAACTACACGTACACCGACAGCGAGGCCGACGTGTTCGATCGCGACGATGCCGTGCCCTTCTTCCTGCAGTCCGAGCACGTGGGTAACGCGGCGCTTTTCTACGAAAGAGCCGGCTTCGAGGCGCGCATCGCCTATACCTACTACAGCACTTACCTCGACGCATTGGGCGACGACGAGAGCCAGGACCTGTACTTCGACGACCGCGGTCAGCTCGACCTCAAAGCGAGTTACCAGTTCACGGACAGCATCAACGCCTACGTCGAATTCCTCAACATGAGCGACGAACCGCTGCGCATGTTCAGCGGCCAGGAGAGCGGGCGGCTCGCAGAGAACGAGATCTACTCCTGGAACGCCCTCGCCGGCGTTCAGATCAAGTTCTGAGCGACAGGTACCGCGCGTCGCGCTCGAGCCGAACGACCGATAACAGGGTCGAACCGATTTTCCGGAATCGGTTCGACCTTTCTTTCAGTGCAGCGCATCCGGCTGCCGCGGAGCCTGGCTCCCATCCCGCCTGCCCGACCGACCGACCGGAGCTTGCCGCCCGGGTACCCCCGGCAACACAATAGCCGCGAGGGAGGAGAACGAATGTTCCGCTGGTTCGAGAAGCGCCTCGACCCGTTCCCGCCCGAGGAGCCGGTCGAACCGCCGAAGACGCTGATCGCCTTTTGCATGCACTACACGCGCGGTGCGTGGCGCTTCATCGCGGCCGATGCCGTGCTCGTGGCCGCCATCGCGATCGCGGAAGTCTGGATGTTCGGCTTTCTGGGTTCGATCGTCGACTGGCTGGCGGCGCAGGACCGCGACTCGTTTCTCGCGACCGAGGGCCGGAAGCTGGCAGCAATGGCGTTCATCGTCCTCGTGTTGCTCCCGGCCACCGTCTGTCTGCAGTCCCTGGTGCACAGCCAGACGCTGATGGGCAACTATCCCATGCGCATCCGCTGGCAGGTGCACCGGTACCTGCTCAAGCAGTCGATGGCGTTCTACCAGGACGAGTTCGCGGGGCGTATCGCGACCAAGCTGATGCAAACGGCGCTTGCCGTGCGCGAATGCGTCATCAAGCTCGTCGACGTACTGAATTACGTCGTGGTCTATTTTCTCGGCGTGCTGATCATCGTCGGCTCCGCGGACTGGCGGCTGGCGGCGCCGCTCGCTGCCTGGCTTGTCGTCTACGTCGCCCTGCTCACCTGGTTCGTTCCGCGCCTCGGCCGCGTGTCGAAGGAGCAGGCCGACGCCCGCTCGACCATGACCGGTCGCGTGGTGGATTCCTATACGAATATCCAGACCGTCAAGCTGTTCAGCCACGCCCGCCGCGAATCCGCCTTTGCAAAGGATGGCATGTCGGTCTTCATGGACACGGTCTACCGCTCGATGCGGCTGGTCACCGGCCTGTACGGCTTTCTGTACGTCCTCAACTCAATCCTGCTCGTCTCCATCGCCGCCCTGGCGATCCGCTTCTGGCTGACCGACGTCGTGACGATCGGTGCCGTGGCCGTCGCGATCGGCCTGGTGCTCCGGCTGTGGGGCATGTCGCAATGGATCATGTGGGAGGTTTCGAGCCTGTTCGAGAACATCGGCACGGTCCAGGATGGCATCAGCTCGATCTCGCTGCCGCGGCTGGTCGAGGACCAGCCCGGCGCCGGGGATCTCGTCGTCACGCGCGGCGAGATCGAGTTCGACAGGGTCCGGTTTCACTACGGGCGCCCGGCGGGCGCGATCGAAAACGTGTCGCTCAGGGTGCGCTCCGGCGAGAAAGTCGGCATCGTCGGACGTTCCGGCGCCGGCAAATCGACGCTCGTCAATCTGCTGTTGCGCTTCTACGACGTGGAGGACGGGCGAATCCTGATCGACGGCCAGGACATCAGCGCGGTTACGCAGAATTCCCTGCGCGCGCAGATCGGCATGGTTACGCAGGATACGTCGCTCCTGCACCGGTCGGTGCGCGAGAATATTCTATACGGCCGTCCCGATGCGACCGAAGCGATGCTCAGAAGCGCGGCCGAACGCGCCAGGGCGCTGGAATTTATCGGCGGGCTGCGCGATGCGAAGGGCCGCGCGGGATTCGACGCTCACGTCGGGGAGCGCGGCGTCAAACTGTCCGGGGGCCAGCGGCAACGCATCGCGATCGCGCGCGTCATGCTGAAGGATGCGCCGATACTGATTCTCGACGAGGCGACCTCTGCGCTCGACTCGGAAGTCGAAGCCGCCATCCAGGAAAACCTGTACCGCCTGATGGAAGGCAAAACGGTAATTGCCATCGCGCATCGACTGTCGACGATCGCGGCGATGGATCGGCTCGTCGTCGTGGACCGGGGGCGCATCGTCGAGGAAGGCACGCACGAGTCGCTCGTGGCCGGTGACGGCCTGTACGCGCAGCTGTGGCAGCGGCAGTCCGGCGGCTTCCTGGCGGAGATCGCGGCCGAGGAATCGGCCGGCCGGAAAACCGTTTTGGGCAGCGCCTGAGCGGGCTCGCGAAGAACCCGCAGCACGAAACAGCCGCGTTCCATTCGCGGCTGGCAGCCGCTAGCCTACGCGTGCAGGGTCCAGCCGTTATGGTACTCGGCGCGCAGAAGCCGGTTCGCTTCGGCATTGTCCTTGAATGCGTGCCGTTCCTGATCCCAGAAGAGCTTGTCGCCGGTCCGATAGGCTATGTTGCCCATCTGCGCATTGACGGCGGCGAGCGCGCCGGACTCGATCGGTGTATTCAGCAGGCCCGGGTCCCCGGCGCGGATGGCGTCGACGAAATTTTTCGTGTGCAGGTCGAGGTAACTGACGCCTTCCGGCGGTACTGCGGTCGGTATCGCCTTCATCTTCGGCTTGCCCTCCTCGCCCCAGCCTTCGAAGGTTTCTTCCGGCGTAACCGTGAAACCCCCGCGGCTGACCACGAGCGTCCCGTTGTTGCCGACGAAGGCGATGCCCTCGGGCATGCGATACGGGCCCTGGTTGATGCCCGTCGCGTGCTCCCACACCATGTTGAACCCCGGATACTCGAATACGGCCTGCAGCGTATCCGGCGTTTCCGACGCATCGTCCGGGTAGGCGAGCTTGCCGCCGGAGGCCATGACGGAGACGGGCGTCGTGGCGTCCATGATCCACAGGGCGATATCGATCTCGTGCACGCCCCAGTCGGTCATGAGCCCGCCGGCGTAATCCCAGAACCAGCGGAACGTGAAGTGGAAGCGATTGCGGTTGAAGGGCCGCTCAGGCGCCGGGCCGAGCCACATGTCGTAGTCGACGCCGGCCGGCACCGGCTCGTCGGGCAGCACCGGGACGGGTTCCATCCAGCCCTGGTAGGCCCAGGTGCGCACCAGCCGGATGTCGCCGAGCACCCCGGAACGCACGATCTCGCGCGCCTTCCGGTAGTGCGGCCCGCTGCGCTGCCATTGGCCGGTCTGCACGACGACCCCGGCCTCGCGGGATGCATCGACCATGATCCCGCACTCTTCGATCGTGTTCGCCACCGGCTTTTCCACGTACACGTGCTTGCCGGCGCGCGCGGCGTCCAGTAACTGCCGGCAATGCCAGTGATCCGGCGTGCCGATCACGACGGCATCCACATTGCCCTTTTCGAGGAGCTCGCGGTAATCGCCGAATACGGCAGGCGTGTTACGTCGCAACTTCTTGTAATCGGCCAGCCGTTTGTCGATCACGGATGCGTCGACGTCGCAAATCGCCACCAGGTCCACGTCGCCCATTTTAAGGAGGGACTCGGTGTTGGCCCAGCCCATGCCGTTACAGCCGATCACGCCGACCTGCAGTTTGCCGTTCGCGCCCGGGGCGGCGCGTAGCGCTCCCGGCAGCAACCCCAGTCCGCCGACGAGGAGAGCCGAATGCCGAATGAAGTCCCTGCGTTGCATGTGTACGTCCCCCTGGTCTTCGTTCATGCCTCATTGCGGCGCGCATCCGCCGCCTCGCTTTCAGTCCCGGCTGAGTGCGCGCGAAAGCGCCAGTTTCATGCGCCTGATGTCGGCCTCCGACGGTTCGCCCAGGATGCCGCGACGCTCCGCGGGCAAGTGTGCGCCCGCCTCTGCCGGATCGCCAAATACATAATGCTCGAACAGCGCACGCCATGCATCCCGGTATTCCGGCGGCAGGGCGCGTACGGAGAGCATGGCATGGACGAGGACATTCCGCGGGTCACCGCAAATCTCGGGCGCACGCGCCCACCAGTAATTGACGAGGCCGTTCAGTGGCTCGCGCGAACGAACGTGATGCCACCACAGGTAAGGCACATAGATGGCGTCGCCCGGCTCGAGTACCGTCTCGTACCCGGCCTCCTGTGCTTCACGGAAACGCGGATAGCGTTCGAGGTCCGGCTTGTCGAGGTCAACCATGCTTATCGTGGCGCCGGAAGGCGTCAGCTCGAAGGGACCCACGTAGAGGTTTACAACCTGTTCCGGCGGAAACAGCGTAAAGCGGCGCGACCCTGCAACGCAGCAGGCGATGTTTTCCGAAGGATCGTAATGCGCCGCCACCGTGGACACGCCGCCCAGCCAGAGTCTCGGCTCGATAGCTTCCGGCACGAATCCCGGCGGCAGGCGATTCTCCAGCTCGAGGCCGGGGAAAAAGTGCCGCATGATCACGGACTGGATGACGAGCGTCGGCGCAGAATCGGCCGCGGCGTGCCCGAGCAGGTGATCGAGCGACACCGACAGTCGCGCCTTGCCTTTGCGGCAATTGAGGCCACTCAGGTCGTCGTTGTAAAAAAGTCGCCCGCCGATGGATGCCGGACCGTACATCGTGTCGAGGTCGTAGCCACCGTCGAAAGCGAGGATGTACCGGCAGAACGCGTCGCGGGATGCGAGCCCCGCCCGGACGAGAGGCCAGTGTCGGACCAGCCCACGCATCACGGCCGGCTCGCCCGCTGACAGGATGTCGTCGCGGAACGTGGCCGCAGTCACGTCCCTGTACTCGCGAATACTTTGCATGCCTGACCGATTGCTCCGCTGGCGGCCGCGCCCCGAGGAGTGGGGCCCGCTGTCGCACTATACAGCTAAGTCCTTGGAAACGCTGGGCATTCCCCAACCTGTAAAACGTTTGACGGCGATTCTCGTCCGAGGGTACTATGTTAGCGCAATCATCGATGGGCGGATCACCAGCGTGTCAGGCGCTGCCGCCAGACGACCCGGGGGGATCCGACGACGCAACCTGCAACAACGACAATAACATCGGACAATGTCTCGCGTTGTCTCTTGGCTCCGCGTTGAACGAATCCACCCTCATGACGGGACTACACCTATAGACCGGCTTCAAATCACACATTAGATTTTGAACACTGCAACGGGGGTATGAACAGTGGTGTCGAAGAAATCCGCTAGTGAGGAACAATCCGGCGTCCAGGCGCCCTGGGCGTCACGAAAGCGCTCAAGCCTGGCGCTTGCCGTCGCGAGCGCCTTGTCCGTCAGCCCGGCATTCGCCCAGGACAGTGACCCCGAAGAGACGGACGAGGCCATCGAGGAAATCATAACGACGGGCATTCGATCGAGCCTGCAAAGCGCGCAGGCATTGAAACGAAATGCCGATACGGTCATCGAATCGATCACCGCCGATGAACTCGGCTCCTTCCCGGACAAGTCTATTGCGGAAGCCCTGCAACGCGTGGCCGGTATCACCGTCAACCGTTTTGCGGCTTCCGACGACACCGCCCATTTCTCCGCGGAGCCCTCGGGTGTCATCGTGCGCGGCCTCAACATGGTGCGCACGGAGTTCAACGGGCGGGATTCCTTCAGCGCCAACTCCTCCCGCGGGCTAAGCTGGGGCGACGTGTCGCCGGAACTGATGTCCGGCGTCGACACCTACAAGAACCAGATGGCCGAACTAATCGAAGGCGGCATCGCCGGCACCGTCAACATGCGTACGCGGCTGCCTTTCGACCAGGACGACCAGACCCTCGCGGTGTCGCTGGCGGCCAACTACGGCGACCTGTCCGAGGAAGTTACGCCGGAGGCATCGGGACTCTGGAGCGATCGCTGGGAACTCGCGAGCGGCGCCGAGATCGGCGCGATGGCCAACGTCGCCTATTCCGAAGTCCAGACCGTATCCGAAGGCATCCAGCTCTACCGGATGAACCGGTTCCGCGACGTGTATGGCGACAATACCCTGCGCTACATTCCCGCGATCGTCAGCATGCGCGACAACACCTACGACCGGACGCGCGAGGGCGCGGCGCTGGCCTTCCAGTTCGCGAGCCCGGAAGACACGATCCTGTTCTCCGCGCAATACAACCGCTCGGAGTACGACAATGCGTGGGAGGAATACCTCGTCCAGACCTCGCCCGCGGACCTGTCGTTCAGCGAGAGCGTGTTCTTCGAAATCGAGGGGCAGGACGTCAACAATTACAACAATGACAGTCACGATCCCGATCCCCGCGCCGGGCACGTCGCCGTTCACCTTCAATGACCAGGGCCTGTTCCAGACCGGCGTGATGACGACCGGCACGGGCTGGTGGGGCGACGACAACAACGAGGCGGCGGGCTTCGCCCAGAACGCGGCGGGCCAGAACATGGTCAATGCCTGCTACGGCTGGAACGGCTGCGAGCCAACACTTCGTGGCATCGATACTGCGGCGGTCACCCGCTCGAACAACAACCGCAATTTCACGCACGACCTCGGCATGAACCTCAAGTGGGAGATCAACGACCGCATGCGCGCCAATTTCGACGCGCAGTACGTCGAGTCCGAGGTCGAGAACTACGACATCGAGGTATCCTTCTGGACCTACGCGATAGCGGACGTCAACCTGACGGGGGAACACCCCACGCTCGAGCTGCAAAGCCCGATCAACGTGAACCAGTCGGGCGGCGGCTTCGCAAACCCGAACAACTATTACATCCGCTCGATCATGGACCATGTCGAGGACAGCGAGGGCACCGAACTCGCGCTGCGCGCCGACCTCGAATTCGACCTGGCGTCGGACTGGCTCGAATCCATCAAGGTGGGCGCGCGTTACGCCGACCGCGACCAGGACGTGCGCTGGAGCGGCTACAACTGGCAAAACGTGGCGAACAACTGGACGGGCAATCCGCAGTACACCTACTACAACCTGGACCGCGGCCCCGACACCAGCGGCGCAACGAACTTCACCGGCTATCCCGATGAGCTTCTCGACAACCGCTCGTTCGACGACGACTTTTTCGGCGGCGGGCAGTTCGCGCCGTACGATTATGTCTTTGCCAACATGGACTTCCTGCAGGACCAGCAGGGCTTCGCCAATGCGATGAGCGCCACGGCGCTCGGAATCAATGTCGGCACGCCTTTCGGAACGGGCTGGGACCCGATCTGCTCCAACGTCGGCGATCGCGCCGGAGAAGTTCCCGGCACCTGCTTTACGCCGGCCGAAGTCTCCGATGTGGCGGAAGTGACGGAGGCGCTTTACGCGCAACTGAATTTCGGCGGGTCCGATGCGGAGATGTTCGGTGTACCGGTCTCCGGCAACGTCGGCGTTCGTTACGTCCGGACGAACAATACGAGCACCGGCGGTATCGCAATCAGCAACCTGCCGGAGGACCTGTTCTTCGAAGTGCGTGCCGAACCCGGACTATGACCCCGGCGATCCGGCGAGTTCCCCGACCATCTATGTCCCGCTGCCGCCGGCGTACGAAAACCTGGGCTGTTATCCGGTCGTGCCCGAACCCGGACAGCCGACACCGGCGGTGCCGAACACCCTGGGCTGCTACGTATCGGAGGCCGACGTCAACTTCGCCGGCGGCTCGGCGAGCCTGCTGAGCGAGGTCGATGAAGACCACGAGCACTGGCTGCCGAGCTTCAACATCAAGTTCGAGTTCACGGACGAATGGCTGTTGCGTTTCGCGGCGTCCCGTGCGATATCGCGGCCCGATATCGGCAACATGAAGAACTACCTGGGCGTCGCGCCGACACTGCCCGACCGAACCGATGCGAACGACCCGTTGTGGGTGCGAGACAGCGGCGGCAACATCATCGGCGCAGACGTCTATTACAGTGGCAGCGCACAGAACCCCTACCTCAAGCCGGTCGTTGCCGACCAGTACGACATCTCGCTCGAATGGTACTTCGACGAGGTCGGGTCCGCGGCATTCGCCGTATTCCACAAGTCCTTCGACGACTACATCCAGTTCGGCTCATTCAACCGCGACGTGACGAACAACGGTGTCACGCAGACGGTCGAGGTTACGGGCCCCCTGAACGGCGAAGGCGCCGAGATTCGGGGCTTCGAGGTGGCGTTCACGAAGTTCTTCGACTTCCTGCCGGCACCGTTCGACGGTTTCGGCGTCCAGGCCAACTACACCTACATCGACAACAAGGGCATCACGAACACCAACGTGACCGAAGTGGGCGGCGGCTCCATCGTGACGGGCCAGGCGCCGGATGCCGTAACGGTGGACAAGCTCGAGGGACTGTCGGACAACTCCTACACCGTCATCGGCATGTACGAAAAGGACACCATCTCGGCGCGGCTTGCCTACAGCTGGCGGTCGGAATATCTCGTGACGGCAATCGACTGTTGCGTAGCCTACCCGATCTGGAACGAGGATTACGGTCAGCTCGACGGGTCGATTCGCTGGCGGTTAAATGACCACATCGAGTTTGCCCTGTCGGGCAGCAACCTGCTGAATACGGAGACCGAACTCCGCCAGCAGGTCACGAACGTCGAGGACGGCGGACTGGTGTTGCCGAACGCGTGGTTCCAGAACGACCGGCGCTTCACCTTGAGTTTCAGTTACTTCAACTGATCCGGGTCCGGCAGGGCTTCACCCTGCCCGCTCGAACCGGCCCGGCTGCAGCCCTGCAGCCGGGCCTTTTCTTTGCAGCGGCTGTCAGCGGCGACTGCGTTGCTCATGTCTGTTCCGAGCTTTCCGCATGCTTCAGCGCCAGGATGACGAGGCAGAGGTACAACACGCCGAGCACGAACCCTGCAATCGTGTCGCTCGGCCAGTGCGCGCCGAGCACGAGCCGCGAAAATCCGACGCCGGCTGCCACGGTGAGCGGCACCAGCCAGGCGACGGCCTGCTCCAGCCGGCTCCGCGACGACTCAACCCAGAGCCAGGTCAGGAAACCGTAGACATAAACGGCCAGCAGGATGTGGCCGGAGGGAAACGAATGCGCGCTGTGCGACGCGATCCCCTCGGCCACCAGGGTCGGCCGCGGCCGCGCCCAGAGCCACCAGCCTTCCCAGATCAGAAGGCGCGCCAGCGCGTAGCCGAAGGGGAGCGCGATCGCGAACAGCAGGCGGCCGTGCCAGACGGCCATGCCCGCAGCCAGCAGCATGACGGGCACGGTGATCAGGATGTTGCCTGGCGACTCGAGCATGATGCCGTTGACAAACGTTACCGGTGACCGGTCGCGGATCGCGAGCATGACGGCGTTGTCCCAGTCGCCGATGCCGCGCTCGAGCAGGCCGGGCCCGATCCGGGTCAGCACTGCGACCAGCGCGGCGCAGGCGAGCCATGCGAGCAATTGCCCCAGCAACAGGCGTCTGATCGTGCCGGGCGCCAGTTCGCAATACGAGGTGTGCGCCCGGCTTCGCAGTCGCCGTAACAAGCCTGCGCTGCGCCACTCCGTCGCCTTCATGCGGTTCACCGGGCCAAGCACCCGCCACTCGTCCACCCGTGCCTATTGTCGCAGAACCTGGGGCGGCATGGACTCAGAAGCCCTCGCCCACGCCTACCTACTGCAGCGACGCGGGCAGGTCGGCATTGCCGCCGGCCGACAGCGCGGCCTGCAATGCATTGACGACACTCGCATACTCCGCGTGATACGCGACGTTCGCCGTCTCGTTCGGGTCGGTGTCGTGGTCGTACAGTTCCATTAACAGGTTCTCGCCTTTGCGCCATTCCGTGAAGCGGAAACGGTCTGTACGGATGGAATAGCCGTCGTAGCCGTCACGGCGCCACTGGCTGAACGCACCGCGGCGGGACGCCGCCGCCGGCGACTCGATGATATTCAGGAGGCTGTCACCCTCCATAGGGTAGCCGCCCCGCGCCGAGTTGCTGGGGAGCGGCAGGCCGGCCAACTCGATGATCGTCGGATAAAGATCGACCAGTTCGGCGAGCGCTGCGCTGCTCCGGTCCCCGGTTGCCCCGGGCACGCGGATGATCAGGGGTGTCTGTGTGCCGACATCGAAATTCGTGTGCTTCGCCCAGTCGTCCTGTTCGCCGAGATGGAAGCCGTGGTCCCCGAGCAGCACGACGATCGTATTACTGCCCAGGCCGTTGACCTCGAGGGCCGCCAGTACGCGGCCCACCTGCGCGTCGACGAACGTCGTCGCCGCATAGTACCCGTGCTTCAGGTCGCGCATGAGCGCCATACTCATCGGTTCCGAAGCCGGCGGGATGCCGCTGTAGGTTCGAAGTTCGCCGCGGTCTTCGAACGCCACAGCCGGCGCATCCAGCGCCTTGAACCGGTTCGGCGCGAGAGGGATAGCGTTCGGGTCGTACAGGTCGAAGTACGCTTTAGGCGCAACGAACGGCAGGTGCGGCTTCTTGAACCCGACGGCTATGAAGAACGGCGCGTTGCGCGTCGTCGAGGCGTCGATCGCTTCTATCGCGAGGTTAGCGCACTTGTAGTCCGCGAACTGCTGTAGCGGTGCATCGACGGCGGCGAACGGCAGCGTCTTGCCATCGGGGCCGGATGGAACGTTCGGACCCGATGCGTTCTTGTGCGGCACGGACCAGGACTGCGGGTCATCGAGGCCGTTGTGATAGACCTTGCAGAAGCCTTCCGTGCGGTAGCCGTGGTTCTTGAAGTATTGCGGCAAGGTGACCACCGTCGGCACCGTATCGCGAAAGTGCGTACGCTGGTCGGTGACGCCTGCAGTGTCCGGTCGCAGGCCGGTCAGCATGCTCGTCCGGGAAGGCGAGCAGGTCGACATCTGCGCGAACGCGCGGGTGAACGTCGTACCCTGCTGGGCCAGTGCGTCGATGTTCGGCGTGTGTATCGACGTGCCGTACGCGCCGAGTTCGGGCCGCAGATCATCGATCGTTATCAGGAGTACGTTCAGGCCATCCGGTGGCGTCGCCGGTACGCCGACACGCACCAGCCGCACGGCATCGGCGCTTGGCCGCGCCTCACCGCTCATCGACCCGCCAAGCGAGACATAGCTGCCCTGGCGCATCGTGTAACGGCCGAGCGGAACCCACTGCCCGCCATTCTTTGTCTGGTCCACCGTCACGCCGGCGGTGCCGTTCTCATGCGCGACGTTGTAATGCGCGTCGTCGCCAGCGTGTCGCCAGTTCGACGCGTACATCACGTAGACGTCGTAGTCGGCCACACTGTCCGACAACGGCGGCGACCAGCGGAACTCGCCGACGTCGCCGAACGTCGTGACAAAGCCTTGTCCATAGCCGGTGCCGGTGGTTGCGGCCCACCAGTTGCCGGATACAGCCTGAGCTTCGGGATCGCTGTCGTCGACGACGATATCGGCACTCTGCGCATGCGCTGGTACCGGCCATAGAGCAGGCGATAGAAATGAAGATAAAACAACTGCGGCGGTCCCGGTGCCTGCGAGACACCGACGAACAGAGTGCGACAACCGGTGCATGAATCTCATGTATGCAGACCTCCGACGCAGGACCTGGCGCTCGATCCTGCGGTTGCCCAAGCGATTGACGAACGTGTGTCCGGCGGAGATTCATCGCGAACGATAAACATGCCGGCGAATCTAGCGTTCGACTGCAATGGCCGCAACTGTCTGCGTTTGGCAACAGTTCTTAACGCGAAATAACTTCCAGTGAATTGTCTGCCGGCTACGGCTACGCCTCGGGTAGTGCAATCCTCAATTCGAGATCCGGCGCTTAGCCAAGCTTTGCCGCGGGCGACGCGCAGTGCTTGCGGATGAACTCCTTGTGGCCGGGCATGCCGTTGATGCGGTTCTGGATGCCCGTGCGGATCTTCGTGAGCCTCAGGCGCAGTTCGTCCTCGGACAGCGCATCCGCGACCGGATGATAAGACGCGGGTTCGAGGCCCTGTCCCGCCAGCACCGCGTACCAGCTCGTTTCCTTGAACAATTCGTCGTGCCGTGCCATGACCTCGCCGCGGGCCGCGAAAATATCCAGTTTCTCCTGCAGGCTGCCCGGGATCTGCATGTGTTTCACGTATTGCCAGAACGGCGTGTCGTCACGCTCGGTGAGCTTGTAGTGCGCAATCAGGAAATCCTTGACGTTGTCGTATTCGAAGGCCATTTCCCGGTTGTAGCGATCGACCAGCCGTTCATTGATGCCCTCTTTCGGGAACATGGCCAGGAGCTTTGCAATCGCGACCTGGATGAGGTGGATACTCGTCGACTCCAACGGCTCGAGAAAGCCGCTGGCAAGGCCGAACGCGAGGCAGTTGTTCACCCAGCACTTCCGCCGCCGGCCGGTAACGAAACGCAGCGTCCGGGGCTCCGCCAGTGCAGGACCGTCCAGTCGCTCGAGGAGCCTGGCCGCGGCCTCGTCATCGCTGATGAATTGGTCGCAATATACGTAGCCGTTCCCGATGCGATGCTGCAGCGGGATACGCCATTGCCAGCCGGCCTCCTGCGCCGTGGAACGGGTGTAGGGCAGCCAGTCGCCGGTAATTTCGCAAGGCACGGCAGCCGCGCGGTTCACGGGCAGCCAGTGACTCCAGTCGTCATAGCCTGCCCTGTACAACTGCTCGATGAGCAGGCCGCGAAAGCCCGAGCAATCGATGAAGAGATCGCCCTCCAGGACGTCGCCGCGCTCGAGTTTGAGCGAGCGAATATCACCGTTTTCAGTATGCTGCACGACATCGACAACCTTGCCCTCCATGCGCTTCGCACCGCGTTTCTCGGCAAAGCGGCGCAGGTAGGCTGCGTACAGGCTCGCATCGAACTGGAATGCATAGTTGATGGCCGGCATCGTCATCGGCCCGGAGTCTCCCGCTGTGCGGGTGAACCGTCCCGCCCGGGCGGCTTCGGTCTCGGCATTGAAATGACTGTAGTGGAGGCCGCCGCCGGATTTCCTCCAGCGCGCCCAGTAATGCATGAACCCGATCCCCTCCATGTCCACCCCGAGGAGGCCGAACGGGTGAAAGTAACTGTGTCCCAGGCGTCGCCAGTTTACGAACTCGATGCCGAGCTTGAACGTCGCATTGGTCTCGCGCACGAATTCGTTTTCGTCGAGACCCAGGACAGTATTGTAAAGCTTGATCATCGGTATGGTTGCTTCGCCGACGCCAACCGTGCCGATTTCCGCGGATTCCACCAGTGTTATGCTGTGGCGGTGCGTCCCGAGCACTTTGGCAAGGGCTGCCGCGGTCATCCAGCCGGCGGTGCCGCCGCCGACAATGACAATCCGCTTGATCGTGTCGTCGCTCATGGACTCAGAAAATGTAGTCGGAGGTGGATTGCGGAGCGTTCAGTTCGAGGTGTGCCTGGAGCGAGGGCATGGCCGCGACCTCCTTCGCTATGAATCGCAGCATACGCTGGAAACTCGCAATCTGCTCCTGCTCCGGCACCTTGTCGGCCCGGGGATCGAATGACTTCGGTAACAGCCGATGACCGACGAATGCCGATGTCCAGTTCTCTTCCTGGAACGTTTCGTGTTCCTGCATCGCGACGACGCCCCTTGCTTCGAACAGCCGTAGTTTTTGCGCCAGCGACTCCGGCACGTCCGCCTCCCGCGCCGCATCCCAGAATGCTTCGCCGAAGCGGCGATTGAGCTTGTAGTGACTCGCCTGGAAATCTCGAACACCGCGTGCGTGAGCGAGCATCTTCGCGTTGAAGATGCTCGCCTCCGGCATCCCGCCGGCGTCCACCGGAAACAGGGAAACAAGATACGAAAGCCCTGTGTGAAGCAGGTGTAACTGCACCGCATCGAGCGGTTCCACGCTGACTGCCGTATCCCCCACGGCGACGCAGTTGCCGATCCACTGCCGCCGGCGTATGCCGGGCGCGATCGCGTGCATTCCGACGTCGCCCGCGGGACGCATGCCCGACAGCGCGACCAGGGCCTGTACAGCGTCCGCATCCGTCGTCGCCCCCGAGGAATAACAGGCGATCAGCGCCGAGCGGTTCATCAGTGGAAAGATACCGACCCAGCCGGCGCGCCAGGCAGAGATCTGGCTGAAGGCCGGTACCGGGTTCAGCGCCGGACCGCTGGCCACGATGAGCCGGTCACAGGGCAGCCAATGCCGCCAGCTTTCGACATTTTCGTGCGGCTCCAGATGGCGAATCAGGCAGGCCTCCGGGCCGCTCGCGTCGATGAAGAGATCTGCTGACACGCTCCTGCCGTCGCTGAGGGCTATTTGCCGTATCGATCCGTTCTCCGCGGTGACGCCGCCGATGTCGCCGACCGTATGCTTCAAGCCCGCATCGATCGCGACCTTGCCGATCGCGCGCAGGTAGGAGATGGCGTCCAGGTGGTAGCCGTAGGTCGCCTTGGAGAAAGCCTCGGTGGTCTCATTGAATATGACGAAGCGGCCTTGCTTTGCGGCAACGGCACCGAGCGAGAAATCCTCGAGCGGCACGGCGAGTCCTCCGGCGCGGGCCTTCAGCCAGTGCTGGAAGAAATCGACCTGCGAAAACGCGATGCCATGCGAATCATAGGCGTGCAGGAACGGATCGTCCGCCCCTGACCAGTTGGCGAAGCGCTGCCCGAGCGAGTACAGCCCGGAACAGGCACGCAGCAGGCGATTTTCGTCGAGGCCAAGCAGGCGATGAAACGCCTGCTGCGAGGGCAAGGTGAGGAAAACGTCCTGTGCGCAAAGCCGGGATGGAAGCTCTACCAGCTCGATGTCGACGTCCTGCCCCGCGCGTCCGAAACTGAGCTGCATCGCGAGCGCCGACAACCAGGCCGCCGCGTCCCGCCCGACGATGACCAGCTTGCGAACGGGGCGTTTCATTCAGCCGGCCGCCGGGCAATAGTCGGCAAGAAAGCGGCCGTGATCGGGCATGAGCTGCACCCTGTCGCGGATTCCCGCCGCCAGCACTTCCAGGTGCTCACGGCTCTTCGCGACAGGCGTTCTCATCAGCAGGGGCTCCGCATTGACGGGTTCCAGCCCCTGGCCGATGAAGACCGCAATCCAGCTCGGCGGCGCAAAAAGTCCGAAGCGGTACGTATCGATGAAGCCGCGATGGCGGAACAGCGCAATTTTCTCGAGGAGGCTGTCGGGCACCGCCATGTTTCGGCAATACCGCCACAACTCCGAATCATCGCGCCGATTCAGGTAGTAATGCAGGATCAGGAAATCACGCACGCGATCGTATTCGTAGTCGACCAGGCGGTTGAACTCGGCCGCCAGCGCCGGATCCGGTCGTTTACCGGGGAACAGCTTCATCAGCGCCATGATGGCAACCTGGATGAGGTAGATGCTCGTCGATTCCAGCGGCTCGAGGAAGCCGCTGGCAAGCCCCACCGCAATGCAGTTGCCCTCCCATGAGCGCTTGCGCCGGCCGGCCTTGAAGCGCAGGACGCGGGGCTCGCCCGTCGCCGGGCCATCGAGGTCGCCGAGGAGGCTCGCGACCGCTTCGTCCTCGCCCAGGTAGGCGCTGCAAAAGACATAGCCATTGCCGGTCCGGTGTTGCAAGGGAATCCGCCATTGCCAGCCGGCGGCCTTGGCCGTGGAACGCGTATACGGGATAAGCGGTTCGCTTCGCTCGCAGGGGATCGCGGCGGCCCGGTCGCAGACAAGCCAGTGTGACCAGTCCTCGAACGGGACGCCGAGCACCTTGTCCATCAACAGGGCATGAAAGCCGGAGCAATCGATGAAGTAGTCGCCGCAAATCGTGTCGCCGGAGGCCAGGCGCACCGACAGCACGTCGCCCGATCCGGCGTCGCGCTCGACGTCCACGATGCGGCCTTCGACGCGCTCGATTCCCTTGGGCTCCGAGAAGCCCCGAAGAAATTTAGCGTACAGGCTCGCATCGAAGTGATAGGCATAGGCGTACGTGGAATTGAGCGCGTTCGCGTCTTCGACCGGGAAGTCGAAGCGTGCCTGCCGGCAGGCCTGGATCGCGTAGGAATAGGTTTCGATGCGGTCCGCGTGCCCCTCCTGTTTCGCGCGCACCCAGTGGTGCAGGAAATCGACTCCGCCCAGGCGTTTTCCGAACGCGCCGAAAGGATGGATATAGGACGAGCCGGCGTAGCCCCAGTCGCGGAATTCGATGCCGAGTTTGAAGCTCGCATTCGTGTGCTGCATCATGTCGGCCTCGAGGATGCCGACGAAGTCGTTGAAGTCCTTCATTTGCGGGAGCGTCGCCTCGCCCACACCGACGCTGCCGATGGCTTCGGATTCGATCAGCGTGACGTGGCACTGGCGTCGATCGGTGACGGCAGCGAGCGCCGCGGCGGTCATCCAGCCGGCGGTGCCGCCGCCGACAATCACGATCAGGAGCGGCTCATCCACGACTCAGCATCCTTGCTGATTTTTCCAGTAAATTCATAGAGTTATATATAGACGCTCCGCACGACAGAACAAGATACCCTGTTACCCCGCGGATGCCAAGGGCGGCGTTTTCGTCCCTGGCGCGATCCTTCGACGCCCGGGCAAACCCCATGTCGCTCAGGAATTGTCGGCGCCTTCCCGGTCGAGCCGCCGGCGCCGCTGCAATTGCCGGGCGAGCAGCCACACGGCCACTGCCCACGCCGCGCCTGCTGCCCAGCCGGCGAGCACGTCGGTTGGCCAGTGCACGCCGAGGTACACCCGGCTTGCCCCAACGACCAGGGTCAGGAGAGCGGCTGCGCCCAATAGATAAGCCTTGATCCGCAGACTCGATTCACTGCGCGCGAGCAACGCGCCAAGGGTCAGGAATGTGACTGCGGAGGCCATGGCGTGACTGCTTGGAAAACTGCTCGTGAAGACCTCTGCCTGGTGCGCGACGAGATCGGGACGCGGCCGGTCGAAACCGGATTTCAGGAAGAAACTGAGTCCGGTGCCCCCGATGATCGACACGGCAACGAACAATGCCGTCCGCCATTTGCGGTGCAGCAGCAGGTAACAACACGCACCGAACACGATGAGAGCCAGGACGGACGTACTGCCGAGCGCGGTCAGGTCGCGCGCGGCTTCCTCGAGCCAGGGTGGGCCGACCGGGTTGCCCGTATCGCCGGGTGTACGCAGTCCGAGCAGAAACGCCGTGTCGAATTCCACAGCCGTCTCGCCCCGCGCCAGCGCAGTAAGTTTTACGAACCCCGCAATCAACGCGGCAACCAGCGCGAGACCCGCAATTACGGCGAATTCGTGACTGCCGGTCCAGCGCATGAAACGGACGAACGGATGGCTGTCGTCCATGGTTTTTCTTTTTCTCATTCCGCTCGTCCCGCGGTCGACACCGGGCAAGTTTAACCCTATTCTCGACAGCAATGACCCGTGATGCCCGACGTCGACTGCCGCTGCTCGCGGGCCTGTTGGTCGTTGCCGGCGCTCACGCCGACGACGACCAGGGATCGCGCTATACCGGCGAACACTTTGCTACCCGAAGTCCCGTACTCGCGCGTAACGGCATGGCGGCAACGTCGCACCCGATAGCGAGTGCGGTAGCCGTCGACATCCTGAAGCAAGGCGGCAGCGCAATTGATGCCGCCATCGCCGCGAACGCAATGCTGGCTCTCGTCGAACCGCACGCCTGCGGTATCGGCGGCGACCTGTTCGCGATCGTCTGGGATCCCGGGAAAAAGCACCTGGTCGGCTACAACGGGAGCGGCCGCACCCCGGGTGCACTGAGCTACGACGTGCTGCGGACCTCGCTGGATGAACCCGAGAGGATGCCGCTGTTCGGTCCCTTGAGCGTTACGGTGCCGGGCGCCGTCGATGGCTGGTTCGCCTTGCACGAGCGCTACGGCAAGCTGCCGATGCGCCAACTGCTGGCGCCCGCCATTCGCTATGCGCGCGAGGGTGTCGCCGTCACGGAAGTCGACGCCGCACTTTGGGCCGAAGCACTCGAGGTGTTTGCGGACAGCGGCCTGCCGCCCGCCCAGCTGGCGGGTCTGCTGCGGACATTCACTATCAATGGCCTGGCGCCGGCAGCCGGCGTGATTTTCCGCAATGCCGATCTCGCGAACAGTCTGGAACAGCTCGCCGAGGGACGGGACGCATTCTATGACGGCAAGCTCGGCAGTCGAATCGTCGACGCCGTCCGGGAGGCCGGCGGGCACCTCACACGCGCTGATTTCAACGCCCATCGCGGCGAATGGGTGGAACCGGTGTCGGTCGATTACCGGGGCTACGATGTCTATGAGTTGCCGCCGAACTCACAGGGCATCGCCGCACTGCAAATACTGAACCTGCTCGAAGGCTATCCGCTTGCGGACCTCGGGCGCGACGGCGCGGATTTCTGGCACCTGTTCGTCGAGGCGACAAAACTCGCCTACGAGGATCGCGCCAGGTTTTACGCAGACCCGGACTTCGCCGTGCCGCCGCTCGAGTGGCTGCTGTCGGAATCGTATGCGATGGAACGGCGCCGCCTGATCGACATGGACCGGGCACAGCTGCGCTCCGCAGCCGGCACCCCGCCGCCGCACGGCGACACGACGTTCCTCGTCACCGCGGACAGCAGCGGGATGATGGTCTCCCTCATCCAGAGCAACTACTGGGAATTCGGCAGCGGACTGGTCGCCGAAGGCACCGGGTTCGCGCTGCAGAATCGCGGCGCCGCGTTCTCCCTGGAGCCGGGGCATGCGAACGTCTACGCACCCGGCAAGCGGCCGTTTCACACGATCATCCCGGCGTTCCTCATGAAAGACGGCGCGCCCCTGATGGCGTTCGGCGTCATGGGCGGCTACCTGCAACCGCAGGCGCATGCACAGATCCTCGTCAACATCATCGACTTCGGCATGAACCCGCAGGAAGCCGGCGACGCTGCGCGGCTCGTGCACGCGTCGGACTCACAGCCGGGCGGTGGCCGCATGACGGACGGTGGCACCGTACACATGGAAGCCGGCATTCCGCGCGCGGTCGCCGATGAACTCACCCGCCGCGGTCACCGGCTCACCCACGGCGAGCGACGGTATGTCGGGTCCTACGGCGGCTACCAGGCGATATGGCGTGATCCCGAGACCGGCGTCTATCAGGGTGCCTCGGAAATGCGCTACGACGGCGCGGCGGCGGGATACTGAAGGCTTACGCCCAATCGTGTCTACTGCGGTTCGCTCTGGGCGGCAAACGGAAAGTAGTCAAGTACATCGTACTCCCAAACGTTTGTCGGGAAGATCACCACCAACTCCGCCACGTCATCGTCAAGATTCTGAAAGGAATGTGGGACCATAGGCGGGATGTTGACAATATACGGTCCGGTCATCTCGAAAATTTCGTCGCCAAGTGCGTATAAAACCTTTTGATCAGAAGTCAGAACATGTGCCTCTTCACCCAGGTGCGTATGCATGGGTGGCGCCCCTCCAGGCGCTGTGTAGGTGATCCCGATCACTAGATTCTGGTATCCGTGGCGCTGACCTTCCATTACGTGTACATACTCGCCGGGACCCGGGTTGATTACCACAAGTTCGTCTTTTGAGAGAGCGAAATCGCTGATTCTGGCCATGGCCGGAGCCTCAAAGGCGCCCGGAATCCTGCGGGTTTCGATTACCTCATGAGGGTGATGTTGGGCATGCAACGCTCTGCGTGCTTCATCGACATCTATTATCGATTCTCCATGCTCGACGCGCTGCCCAGACACGTCGCCGCCTTTGTAGGTCACGACCGGCTCCGGCAGCGGTGATTGCGCATTCTCTTCGGATGCTGCGCGTGTGAGTGGTTCGGGTGCTGGTCCGCACGCTACGACTGTAAAAAGCATCGTGCTCGTAACAAGGTAACGCCTATTTTGATTCCCCATCTTTCTTCTCCATTGTTTTCTCAAAGGTGGCGTTAGACTATTCAATCAAAAGGCTGTCGATATCGAAAGACCAATTTCGGTCACGAGGCGACATTTTACCTCGTGAAGGCTATGGCGGCTCCTGCTCCTGTTTGACTCCGGACGATTAACGCGCTTGTATTCGTACATATTGCGCGCCAGGGTTTGCCCGATGACTATTACGCTCAACCACACGATCGTCCACGCCCGGAATGCGGCGGCAACCGCCGGGTTCCTCACCAGCATCCTCGGGTTGCCCGCGCCCAAACGACTGGGCCATTTCACGATCGTGCAGGCCGGCGAGACGTCGCTGGATCTGATCGAGACGGACGAAGACATTTCGTCGCGGCACTTCGCTTTTCTCGTCAGCGAAGACGAATTCGACGCGATCTTCGAACGGCTTAAAGAACGCGGCATCGACTACTGGGCGGACCCGTTTCACCGCGAGCCAAAGGTCATCAACCGCTGGGACGACGGCCGCGGCCTCTACTTCGACGACCCGAACGGTCACAATCTCGAAATTCTGACCCGCCCCTACGGCAGCGGCGGTGCGGACGCGAGACATCCCAACCCGTTGCTGCCCAGCCAGTAGGAACGGCCGTCACCCCGCGATCGCTAATTCGATATCGGCCGTTTTTTGCTTTTATTGGCGGAGAGGGTGGGATTCGAACCCACGGTACGGTAAACCGTACACTTGATTTCGAGTCAAGCCCATTCGACCACTCTGGCACCTCTCCGAACTTTGTTCCTGCGCCCTGCCGGCACCCTGCGGGTGCCCGTACACTTGATTTGACTCGGGCCTGCGGCCCTCGCCCTGCGGGCGGCCTCGCTGCGCTCGCCGTCCAATCGGGCTCCGCCCGATTAGTCGAGTCAAGCCCATTCGACCACTCTGGCACCTCTCCGAACTTTGTTCCTGCGCCCTGCCGGCACCCTGCGGGTGCCCGTACACTTGATTTGACTCGGGCCTGCGGCCCTCGCCCTGCGGGCGGCCTCGCTGTGCACTTGATTTCACCGACAAAACGCTCGAATTCCGTCGAAACGCCAGCGATTATCGCTTATCGGCTGCGGATTGTACGCAATTCACCCCGGCAAAGGCCAGTTAAAACGGGATTCAATACGCTGCAGGGAATGCCGGCCTCGTGTAGCCTTGTCTCCCATGCGACCGTTGCTTTACATCGTGGTGGCGGCCCTGATCGGTACCTGTTCGACGCAGCCGACGCTCCTCGAGCAGGTGAGGGAAATTGGTGAGTTGCGCGTCGTAACCCGGGAAAGCCCATCGGCGGCGTTTATCGGTCCGGACGGCCCGTCCGGGCCAGAGTTCGACCTCGTCCAGGGCTTCGCGGACGACCTCGGTGTCGCCCTGGTCATCGAGTCGGTCAACAGCGTATCCGAGATCGTGCCCCGGCTCATGCGCGGCCGGGTACATATGGCGGCCGCGGGCCTCTCTATTACACCGTCGCGGCAGGAGTACCTCAACTTCAGCCATCCGTACGAAACGGTGGACATGCAGCTCATCTATCGCCTGGGCGAAGGTAAACCGCACAGTGTCGAGGACATCATCGGCAAGCGCATCGAGGTGCTCGCGGGCAGCAGCCACGCAGACCGGCTCGCGGCAATCAAATACCAGTATCCCGACCTGGAGTGGACCGAGAACGCAGATGTCGAAGTCTCGGACCTGCTGCGCAAAGTGGCGTCCGGCGCCATCGATTACACGATCGCCGACAGCACGGAGTTCAACATTCATCGCAATTTCCACCCTGACCTTCGAGCCGCCATCGATCTCGAGGTGGGGGATCCCCTCGCATGGGCATTCGTCAAGGACGACGGCGACAGCCTGCTCGCGAGGGCCGACGACTACCTCATTGCCCTCCAGCGCAATGGCACCCTGGATCGGATTCACGACCGCTACTACGGGCACACCAAGGAGTTCGACTACGTCGGCACGCGAAATTTCATTCGTCACTTCGAAAGCCGCCTGCCGCGCTACCGCGAGATGTTCGAGAAATCGGGCCGGACCTGGGGCGTCGACTGGCGGCTGCTGGCTGCTATCGGTTATCAGGAGTCGCACTGGCGCTCGCAGGCCATTTCGCCGACGGGCGTCAAGGGCATCATGATGCTCACCGAGGACACCGCCGCGTATCTCGGGCTCGACGACCGCGTCGATCCCGTGAGCAGCATTTCCGGCGGAGCACGCTTCTACGCCCGCCAGACCGAGCGTATTCCCGATACGGTCGATGAACCGGACCGCACCTGGATGGCACTCGCGGCGTACAACGTCGGCTTCAATCACATCAAGGACGCGCGCTGGATCGTCGAACAACAGGGCGGCGACCCGGACTCCTGGGTCGATCTCGAGAAGGCCCTGCCGCTGCTTGCACAGCAGCAGTGGTACACGCAACTGCCCTATGGCTACGCGCGCGGCTGGGAACCGGTCCTGTACGTCAACAACATCCGCGCCTACTACAACATCCTTGTCTGGCTAACCGACAACGAACCGCTTCCTCCGGACGAGTCCGCGATCGCCTCGTCCTCCTGAGCCTTAACGCCGCTCGGCAAGAAATCCCGAGAGCAGTGACCCGCACTCTTCTGCGAGCAGGCCGCCGTTGATTTCCGGATGATGGTTGAACGCCGGCGACTCGCTGAAGTCGATGACCGAACCCGCCGCGCCGGCCGCCGGATCGTACGCACCGAACACGACGCGCGCGACGCGCGCCTGTGACAGCGCCGCCATGCACATCGCACAGGGCTCGAGCGTCACGTATACAGTGGCTCCGGGCATGCGGTGATTCCGCATTGCCGCGCCCGCCGCGCGCAGCGCGACGATCTCGGCATGAGCGCTCGGGTCGTGATCGGCAATGGAGCGATTGTGGCCGGCACCCGCGGTTTTCCCGTCGATAATGACGACGGCGCCGACCGGGATCTCATCGAGTTGCAGTGCTCGTTCGGCTTGCGCCAATGCCATACGCATGTGCGTCGTGTCCGTCGCGACCCAGTGCATTAGGTCCACTCGATCATGTGAGACAGTGCATTCTGTGAGCCCCTGTGGAAACGGTGTCGACGTTCATGTTGCAAGCTGCCAGAGAGCGTGGCCGGCAGCCAGCCTCGGAGTGATCTCGTCGGACTGGAATGCGGCCGTTCGCGCTTATAGTAAATGATTCACGCACCGATTTTTGTCTTCGCTGGCGGGCCGGTAAAAGCGCGAACGCCAGTTTCGCAGCCGCCGGTACCGGCGGACTCCTCTGAGTTGCGGGTGCTGAAGGTGGCGTAAAGCAGGTTGTTTGTAAATTTCGCCGACACTCTCATCGGCTCCCGCAATTTTATTTCGCGCATCAGTACAGATACTGATAGAAAAAAGAATTGCCAGGTCCATACTACGGTCAGAGCAAAACAATACGCCGCGCAGCGGCACGGGGAACACAAAAATGGTTCGGTTACCACTGGGTGGCTGCGGTCGCAGCCGTCACGGGTGGACGTGCAAGCGATTTGCCCGACTTTTCATGCTGGCCGGATCGCTGTACACCACTGGCACCAGCGCGCAGCTTGCATTCGACGACGTAACAACAACCGCTGGTATGGAATACAGCGGTGAATCCTATGGCGCGTCGTGGGGTGACATGAACGCTGACGGCCGGCCCGATCTGTTCGTCAGTCATCATCGCAATCCATCGAGTCTCTACATTAATCTCGGTAACGGCAGCTTTCAGAATCGCCGGTCCGACGTCGATGTCTGGCAAAGAATCCCCAGCGCCGACGTGCATGGCGGTACCTGGGCGGACTATGACAACAACGGCCGACTGGACCTGGTCATCTCCGCGGGCTCGAAGAAAGATACCGATTTCCTTATCAACGACGGCACGAAACTGTCCAATCATATAGCGGACTTTACGTTCGACAAGCGCGAGTGGGGTGGGCGCTTCCCGTTCTGGTTCGATTACAACAATGACGGCCTCCTCGACCTCGGCATGGTTGTCCAGGAAGATAAGATTCAGCTACACGAACAGGTTGGGGGCGATTTCGAGCGACGCAATTTCCATACCGGGCACCAGTGCGTGGATGGCGACTGGTCAATGCTGGCGGACATGACACAGGACGGCCGCCTCGACTGGGTGTGTGTGACTGCCGACGCACTGCCACAGCATGTCTACGACCTGAGCGGCGGATTGCCCTTCAAGGAGCGAACCGTTCTTGCCAACGTCGTCGGTGGCATCAACGATGTCGCCATCGCGGACTTCGACGGCGACCTCATCATGGACCTGTTCGCCTTGAGAGGAAAAGTCCGGGTCAATGGCGCGGCGATCAGCGGACCGAAGTCCGTCGAGGCGCATTTCACGAACAGTGGCGCGCAGGCGACCGGAATGACGTTCAAGAGCAGCGGGGACCTGTCCATCGAATTGCACTGGAGCGGTCCGAACGTGAACCAAGTGTTCATCGGCGCCGGCGGCAAGCATCCACCTGCGACCGATCCCGGTGAGCCAATTCGCATGCTGCTGTCAGCATCGGACCCGAAATCTCAGGGCCTGATGGCCTACGATCCGGCGTCGAACCGCGGCGTCTTCGTTGGCTACAATCCCGCCACCGGCACCTGGACGTATGTCAACTCGGGAGGTGGCAGCGGAAACTTCAGTTACACCTACAGTTTCATCGACAGCACCCTCGCAGTGAGCGATCTGAACGTGTTCGGTGTACCCGGCAATCAGAAAGCCGTGGTACCCGCCATGGTCAAATACGCCGGTACCCGCTACACCGACCAGATCGCCGGCACGGGTCTCGATCATGCAGTGTTATGCAACGCTGTGGCCGCGGCCGACTTCGACAACGACATGGATGTCGACCTCTACTATGTCTGCCGTGAAGGTGCCGCGAACCTCCCGAACCGGCTTTACCTCAACGACGGAACGGGTCGCTTCAAGGCTGCCTCCGCCCCGTTCGGCGCCGAGGGGCCGGTCGGCACCGGCGTCGGACTCGGTGAAAACGTGGCCATCAGCGACTTCAACGTCGACGGCTTCATGGACCTGTATGTCACCAACGGCCTGGCCTTGTACCCGGAGGAACCGTACGGCAATGGCGGCCCGGACAAGCTCTATCGTAACCGCGGCAACAGCAATCGCTGGATCGAACTCGACCTGGTGGGCGTCAGGACGAATCGCGACGGCATCGGCGCGATCGTCACGGCGACGGCTGCCGGCAAAACACAGAAACGGGAACAGAACGGCGGTTACCACCGCTGGGCGCAGAACGACGCACGCATACATTTCGGCCTCGGCAGCAACCAGACCGTCAATCTCCGTATCGAATGGCCGAGCGGCGCGGTCGGCAACTACACCAATGTCGCGTCCAACGCCCTGTACGAGGCCGTCGAGGGTGCCGCGAAACTGGCGCCACACGGGCAGGGTACGCCGCCCGGATCCAGCCCCCTCCTGTATGTCGATGACACTTCGGGTTCCGAGGGTGGGTCGACCGGCGTCGCACGCTTCGTCGTCCGCCTGAGTCCGGCCGCGACGACGTCGGTAACGGTCAATTACGCGACGGCGAACGGTGCCGCCACATCCCCCGGTGATTTCACGGCGCGCAGCGGCAGCCTGAGCTTCCCGGCGGGAACGACGACCCGGAACGTCGATATCCCCGTTGTCGACGACAATATTGCGGAGGCGACGGAGTCGTTCAGGCTTGCATTGGCGAGCCCGTCCGGCGCCGCACTCGGCGACTCGTCGGCGACGGCTACGATCATCGACAACGACTCGTCGGCTGCGGAGTGCGGACCGCCCGCCTACAACAAGAGCGTCGACAATGCGTTGTTCGTCTGGCAGGACTGCTCGACCGGACGCTGGTCTGTTCGCGCAATGGCGGGTACATCGACGGCGACCTATGTCGGCAACGTCAGCGCCAGCGCGCCCTTCAGCAGCCTGGCAGGCTTCAGCATCGAAGCTGCCGATTCGCTGACAAGCACATCGAACCCCGCCAAAATCACGTTCAGGCTGAACGTCGGCAACGGCGGGCAGGACGGTTTCGATTTCACCGCGGCCACAGGCGCCGGGGCTTGCCTGACGCTCGGGACGCCCGCGAGGCCGGTCTACTATGGCCCGGGCCGCAGGTCGGCCGGGCCAGCCGTCGACCTCGCGACGGGCGGCGCCTGTACGACGCCGGCACAGTAGTCCCGCCGACCGCGTCAGCCGCCTACAACCCTCCTCGCCTATTGCCGGACGAGCAGGATGCCGTCGTAGGGTGCGAGGGTGACCGACGTCACCGTAGCGCCGCTGTTGACGGTGGCGTCCTGTGTGCCCCTGATCCGGCGGAACCCCGAGCCGACGCTGATGGTCTGCCAGCTGTTCGAGGCGTTCGCCAGGGCAATGCCGTTTTCGAAGTCGCGTCGAAACACGTTCGCGTCACCCGCGAACAGGTAGACCGAGTCAAACCACACCTCGGTGTTCTCGCCGCCGAGGGCGAATGTCAAAGGCGTGTTCGAGCTAGCCGAGGGCTTCATGGTGACGACATACCGCCGCCAACTCGGGCCGACGGGCAAGGGATAGCTATCGGAGCCGAGAGAGACACGGACGTCGCGATGCTCCGAGGCTCGAGCCGAAAAGACGACGGTATAGGGCGTATTGCCGTTGACGCTTAACTGTTGGCTGTTGACAGTGGCTGCGAAGGGATTCGACGTATACGGGTTCAGGCGCGAAACGCGCATGGCACCGGCGCCGTCGCGAGTGCCGGACGTAATCCGGGAAATGGCGACACCGCGCGACGACCAACCGTTGAGGTTGCTGTCGAACGTGTTGTTGGTGATGAGACTGCGGGTGGCAGCAAAGTTCGCATCGCCGTAGATTCGCCTGAATTTGCCGAGCGGTTTGCCTAACCAGCCCCGGTGTTGGTGGACCTGTGAGATGTTGTTTTTGTCGACCGCTTTGCCGAAATTCGCAGAGCCGCGCTGAACGTCGACCGCATACTCGTCCCACCATGCGTCGGCAACGAGCTCGGCGTGCGTGCCGAAATACCCGTCCTCCATGAGCGACATCGCGAGTGCGAGCCGGAACGGCGTATTCGACGCCACCTGGCCGGCGGGCCCTGGATACACTTTCGTCGGTGTCTTCGTCAGGTTCATGGTGAGCGGCGGTCCGCTCGCACGGTCACCCATGTTGTAGAGGTAGGTGGTAATGAGCCAGCCGATCTTCGCGTAGCGCGGGTTGGGCTGGTAGTCTCCGTTTCCGTAGTCGAGCCAGTTTTCCA
This sequence comes from uncultured Pseudomonadota bacterium, assembly GCA_963713215.1. GTDB lineage: Bacteria > Pseudomonadota > Gammaproteobacteria > Steroidobacterales > Woeseiaceae > UBA1847. The sequence goes on from CAVQKY010000006.1 coordinate 363,057, forward strand.
TCTGCGCCCCATGCGCGCTGTCGTATCCTCGCGCGTTGTGCACGCCGACCACGACGTAGGAGCCCGGGAGTCGCTGCGTGACTCGCTCATAGAAGGCGTCGAGACCGCTGCCCAGCCAGTTCGTGCCGTCAGGCCCCGCACCCTCATCGACGACCAGGTCGTTGTTGTAGTCGACTTGCTTGTTGCCGAACTCAGCATAAAAGTCCGCGTCGAAAAGAAGACCCGCGACTTTTGCCGTTGTGCGCGCACCGTTGCCATGCCGCAGCAGGTTCTGGCCAAGCCAATCCGCGTAGAACTGGCCAAAGGTACGGCCGCTGCCGTCCCGGGGCGACTGCGTGCTGAGATTGAAGGCCCACAGCCGCGCATCCGGACCCTGGCCCAGGATGTGTTGCGCGACAATCGACCCGGACGCGTGGGCCGACTTGCCGGACTTGTAGCCCCGCTGGACCTGGATCGTGTTGTTCGAGCGATTGACGGAGGTGACCTTCGCATGTTCCGCGTTGTAGAAAGAGCCCGCGGGCGAGTTGTAGATCACGACATACTGTCCGGCAGTGATTCGGGCGGCATTCTCCACCAGCAGCGTCGTGTCAGTGGCCCCGGTGTTCTGGCGCAGCCGGGTGCCGGCGCGATAGAGGAAATGGCCGGCGTACATGCCGCAGCCGCTGGCACTCGGGCCGCCCTGGCTGCTGGCGGTCGTGCTTTCGAACGCCAAACCGCCGGAGATGATGCAATAGCCGTAGGTGTATTGCTGGTACGCGCGACCGGAAATGTGCCGCAGCATCATCGTATCGGGTGAATAGTTCGCCTGTATCTGTTCGAGCAACGGAAACGCGTTGCCGTGTGCGGTGATGAACTGGTACTTCGAATAAGCCTGAGCGCCGACGCCGCCCACGAACTCATGCATATGCACGCGCGGATAGCCGTGAGAAAGTAGCGGCAGTCCGTAGTCGTGCGTCGGCTTCCTTGCGTTCGAGTCATCCATGTAAGGATGTGCGGCGAAAGTGAAGGGTGAACCGAGGACGAGCGAAACTGCTACGCAGCATCGCAATGTGCGCATAAACGTGTTGGATACCACAGGATTCTCCGTGTGCAAATTTTCCCCAAAGTGCCATGGATCCGGATCACCGCGCCTGCGGCGAATTGCGGAATCCCTGCACCAGGCGCTCGCGAGCGTCTCTCCCCAGGACACTTACGAAGCGCCGCCCGAAGCGTGCACTCGCGAGCTTGAGAATCCGTTGCGACGTTTTCCGGATCTCACCCTTCCCCGCGAGCGCTCATAATCGACACTGAAGGACCATTTGTCACGACGTCGCCATTTTGCGACAGGTCCCCCCAATGGCGTCAGGCCGGACATCGCCCGCATTGCACGAGCTATTTACGACCTCGGGACGGGATCACTCCCACTCAATGGTTGCGGGCGGCTTGCCGGAGATGTCATAGGTGACCCGCGAGATACCGTCGACCTCGTTGATGATGCGAAGCGATACGTGCTCGAGGAATTCGTACGGCAGCCGCGCCCAGCGTGCCGTCATGAAATCGATCGTTTCAACGGCGCGCAAGGCCACGACGTAGTCGTAGCGGCGGCCGTCACCCATGACACCGACCGAGCGGACCGGCAGGAACACCGCGAACGCCTGGCTCGTCTGGTCGTAGAGATCCTGCCGTCGCAATTCCTCGATGAAGATATGGTCGGCGAGCTGCAGCAGCCGAACATAATCGCGTTTCACTTCGCCGAGCACTCGCACACCGAGGCCTGGTCCAGGGAAAGGATGCCGGTAGACCATCTCGCGGGGCAAGCCGAGCTCCATGCCGATTCGCCGCACCTCATCCTTGAACAATTCCCTGAGCGGCTCGATGAGACGCATGCGCATCCCGGCCGGCAGCCCACCGACGTTGTGATGCGACTTGATGACATGCGCCTTGCCGGTCGTCGCGCCCGCTGATTCGATGACATCCGGGTAGATCGTCCCCTGCGCGAGCCACTCTATGCCTTCGAGCTTGTGCGCTTCCTCGTCGAACACCTCGATGAACTGCCGCCCGATGATCTTGCGCTTTTCCTCCGGGTCCGCGACGCCTTCCAGCGCGGCGAAGAAGCGGTCGGCCGCATTGACCCTGATGACATTGACGCCCAGGTGTTCTGCGAAGGTTTCCATCACCTGGTCACCTTCGTCAAAACGCAGCAGGCCATGGTCGACGAACACGCAGACGAGCTGGTCGCCGATGGCTTCGTGCAGGAGCGCCGCCACGACCGACGAGTCGACACCACCGGACAAGCCGAGGAGCACCTTGCCGTCGCCGACCTGCGCACGGACGCGGGCAATGGAATCGCTCACGATGTTGTCGGGCGTCCAGTCGCCGGCACAGGCACAAATACCGCGCACGAAGCGCTCGATCATGTGCTGGCCCTGCGGGGTATGTGTGACTTCCGGATGGAACTGCACGCCGTAGAAGCGCCGGGCGGTATCTTCCATGGCTGCCAGCGGCGAGTTCTGGCTGCTCGCCGTGACCGTGAAACCCGGCGGCGCTTTCTCGACTCGGTCGCCATGGCTCATCCAGACCTTGAGCACGGCGGTTTCGCTGTCCTCGTCGGAAAGCCCGCCGAACAGGTCCGAATCGCCGGGCGCGATCTCCGCATAACCGAATTCGCGGTAAGTCGACGCAGCCACCGCGCCGCCGAGCTGCGCGGCCATCGTCTGCATGCCATAGCAGATGCCGAGCACCGGCACGCCGAGCTCGAATACGGCCTGCGGCGCCCTTGGCGGGTTCTCGAGGTTCACCGATTCCGGGCCGCCCGAGAGAACGACGCCCGACGGCGCAAAGGCCCGCACGTCCGCATCGCTCATGTCCCAGGGATGGATCTCGGAGTAGACGCCGCATTCCCGCACCCGCCGCGCGATCAATTGCGTGTATTGACCGCCGAAGTCGACGATCAGCAGCCGGTCTGCGTGAATGTCCGGGTGCACCTGCCGTTCCGGAGCGGCCTGGCTCATAGCGGCCTCGTGCGGTAGTTCGGCGCTTCCTTCGTGATCGTCACGTCGTGCACGTGGCTCTCCGCCATGCCCGCACTCGTGATTCTCACGAACCTGGGCTTGCGGCGCATGTCGTCGATAGTGCTGCAGCCGGTGTAACCCATCGCGGCACGCACGCCGCCGATCAGCTGGTGCACGATCGCAACGAGGCTGCCTTTATAGGCGACACGCCCTTCTATGCCTTCCGGCACGAGTTTCTCGAGTTCCTCGGTCGCATCCTGGAAATAGCGATCCTTCGATCCGTGCGACTGACCCATCGCACCCAGTGATCCCATGCCGCGATACGACTTGTAGGAGCGGCCCTGGAAAAGCTCCACCTCGCCCGGCGATTCTTCTGTGCCGGCGAAGAGTCCGCCGATCATCACCGAGTACGCGCCGGCGACCAGCGCCTTTGCGATATCGCCGGAATAACGGATGCCGCCGTCGGCGATAAACGGTACGCCGGAGTCGCGCAGCGCCCAGGCGACCTCGGCAACCGCGGAAATCTGCGGCACGCCGACGCCGGCCACGACCCGTGTCGTGCAGATCGAGCCCGGCCCTATGCCGACTTTGACGCCGTCGGCCCCGGCGTCGACCAGCGCCAGCGCGGCATCGCCGGTGACGACGTTGCCGCCGAGCACCTGCATTTCCGGATGCGCCTCTTTGATCCGGCGCACGCGGCTCAGCACGCCTTTCGAAAAGCCGTGCGATGTATCGACGACGATGACGTCGACGCCCGCCTCGACCAACGCATCGACACGATCGTCGGTGTCGACGCCCGTGCCGACGGCCGCGCCGACACGAAGCGCCCCGCGCGGGTCCTTGCAGGCGCGCGGATAATCCTTCGCCTTCTGGAAATCCTTGGCGGTGATCATGCCTTTCAATTCGAGATCGTCGCCGACGACCAGCACTTTCTCGATCCGGTGCCGGTGCAGGAGCGACAGGACTTCGTCCTTGGCGGCGTCCTCGCGGACGGTCACGAGCCGGTCCTGCGGCGTCATCACGGATGATACCGGGGCGTCGAGTTGCGTTTCGAAGCGGAGGTCCCGATGCGTCACGATGCCGACCGTCTCCCTGCCACTGACGACCGGCACCCCGGAGATCCCCATAGCCCTGGTGAGGTCGAGGACCTCGCGGATGGTCATCGACGGATCCACGGTGATCGGGTTCCTGACGATGCCGGATTCGAACTTCTTCACCGCGAGCACCTGCCGCGCCTGTTCCTCGAAAGGCATGTTCTTGTGGATGATACCGATGCCGCCTTCCTGCGCGAGGGCAATCGCGAGCCGGGCTTCCGTGACGGTGTCCATTGCGGCGGCGAGAATCGGGATGTTGAGCGTAATTGCGCCGGTCAGTTTCGTGCGGAGATCGACCTCGCGCGGGAGGACGTCCGAATAGCCGGGTTGCAACAGGACGTCATCGAACGTCAATGCATCGGTCGCTATGCGAAGCGCGGAGCCGGCACGGCCGGCCTCGGCCGGTTCTCCATTACTCATGAACATGTCTCATTGGTATCGCCCGTCTGCAGGTCGCTCGAGCCCCTGACCGGACCCGGTGATTCGCCCATGCAGATTCGATACTTGGCCGAATGCGCTGGGCCTGCGGGGCAGCCCATCGGTCGAGGTCGGGGGTGTAATCGGCGGATTCTACGCGCATGGCATTTTCGGGTAAACGGTTATACTCCCCGCGTGGATGATTTGCTGCAACAGCCGCCGGAACTGCAGGCGATATCGGTAACCGAGCTTAACCGGCGTGCGCGGAACCTGCTGGAACGAAGCTTTGCCCGCCTGTGGGTGGAAGGCGAGATTTCGAATCTCGCAAAGCCCGGCTCCGGTCACCTGTATTTCACGCTGAAGGACGACGGCGCGCAGGTTCGCGCAGCGTACTTCCGGCAACGCCAGCGCGGTCCGACGATCGGTTTCAGGAACGGCGACAAGGTGCTGGCATTCGGCCGCGTCAGCCTCTACGAGCCCCGAGGCGATTACCAGCTGATCGTCGAGAGAATCGAGCCCGCCGGTGAAGGCGCGCTGAAACGCGAATTCGACCGCCTCAAGACGAAGCTCGCGGCGGAGGGCCTGTTCGACCTCGCGCTGAAGCGCGATCTGCCGCGGATTCCGGCCTGTATCGGTGTCATCACTTCGCCGACGGGTGCCGCCATCCGCGACATCCTGACGGTATTGCGCCGGCGCTTCCCGGCCGCGCCCGTGATCATCTACCCCGCCGCGGTGCAGGGTGCTGCCGCGCCGGCCGAATTGCGCGCAGCACTGGCCGCGGCTATCCGGCGTGCCGAATGCGATGTGCTGATTCTGGCCCGCGGCGGCGGATCCCTCGAGGACTTGTGGGCATTCAACGACGAAGCGCTGGCGCGGGCGATCCGCGCGTGCCCGATCCCGACCGTCAGTGCCGTCGGCCACGAGGTGGATTTCACCATTGCCGATTTCGTCGCGGACGTTCGCGCTCCGACACCCTCCGGCGCCGCGGAGCTCGTCGTCCCTGACTGCGCGGACTGGGCTCGATCGGTAGTCCAGTACGCGGCGCGTATCGCGCGCACCGCGCGGCGGCGGCTCGACAACCAGGCGCAGTCGCTTGACTGGCTCACCCGCCGCCTCATGACGGCCAGCCCGGCCGCAACACTCGTGCGACAGACCAGCAGCTTGCGCGAGTTGCGCGGCCGACTGCTGACGGGCATGCGGCATGGTTTGCTCGAACGCGAGCAGGCGGTCCAGCGGGCAGCGTCAAGCCTGTTCGCGCAGTCGCCGGCTTTGCGCATCGAACGCGTGAACAGCCGGCATGCGGCGCTCGCGCAGCGTCTCGCCGCCGCCGCGTCAGCATCCGTCGGCGCCGCAAACCACCGCTTGCAGCTCGCGATGCGATCCCTGCACGCAGTCAGCCCGCTCGGCACCCTTGAGCGCGGCTATGCGATCGTTCTCGATGCGGAGACCGGCGTGGCGCTGACCGATGCGGCAGCATCGCAGCCGGGAAAAGCGGTGCGAGCGCGTCTCCATCGTGGCGAGCTGCTGGCCACAGTGACCAAGGTCAGCGTCTGATGCCGCGCAAATTTGCTGCCCTGGCGATCTTGCTCGCCGGGCTGGCACCGGCGCTTGCCGGCGAGCCCGGCGAAGCACGACCGGGCGGTATCGCATACATCGACCTCGGCCCGGCCTCTGCCGCGGCACCGGCGCTCCGTTTCGACGGCAAGCCGGTGCTCGTCTACCGGACCGGCAATCGCTGGCGCGGGGCCGTGGGCGTGCCGCTCGATACCGCGCCGGGCGAGATCCGGGTCGAGGCAGGGACGCAGACGATCGCAGTCACCGTGCGTGAGCACGCGTACCCGGAGCAGCGGCTGACCGTGGCAAACCAGGATCATGTCACGCCGCAGCCCGCGCAGCTCGAGCGCATCGGCCGCGAACGGCAACTCATCGACACCGCGCTCGCAGCCTACCGGCCGGCAACGCTCGACGGTATTGCGCTGGCGCCGCCCGTCGCGGGGCCGCGCAGTTCGAGTTTCGGCCTCCGGCGGTTTTTCAACGACGAGCCGCGCTCGCCGCACAAGGGCATGGACATCGCCGCGCCGCAGGGCACGCCGGTCAGCGCACCACGCGCCGGGCGGGTGTCACGGACCGGCGATTTTTTCTTCAATGGCAACACGGTGATTGTCGACCACGGGCAGGGCTTCGTAACGATGTATTGTCACCTGAGCGAGATCGCCGTTGCCGAAGGCGAGGATATCCTGCAGGGGCAGGTCCTCGGCGCCGTCGGCAGCACGGGCCGCGTCACCGGACCGCACCTGCACTTCGGTGTGTACCTGAACGCTACCGCCGTCGATCCGGCGCTCCTCCTTCCCGTTGGAGCGGGCGATGCCCGCGACTGAGAAGGACCACGGGACGTCAGGTCGGTCCAGACCATTCGCGGCCAGAGGCCGCTCCAACGGCGGCCGGCTGGGCTCCTACGGCGGCGCGCAGCCGGTGTCGAAAAACCGGCACAGCACGGGCCGGAAAGCGTCCATGTCGACCAGGAACGAGTCGTGGCCGCGGATGCAGTCGAGCGGCACGAATTCGGTCGCCGGGCATACCCCTTTGAAGCCCTCTGCCAGTTCCTTTTGCTGGTGCATCGGGAACAGGAGATCGGTGCGCACGCCGATGACGAGAACGCGCTCGAGCCGTGTGCGGCGAAACCCCGAAGCCGGCGAGCCGCCGTACTCCGCGAGGTCGAACAGGTCGGAGGCGTGTGACAGGTACAGGTAGCAGTTCGCGTCGAATTCGCCCGTAAATTTGCGCGCGTGATTCTCGAGGTAGGATTCCACGGCGAACTCGACCTTGAATCGCTCGCCCCCGCCCTCGTCCGTGGCGCGTTCACGCCCGAAGCGGCCGCGCCATTCTTCGGCGGACCGGTACGTGATCATCCCGAGCTTGCGCGCGAGTCGCTGCCCGATCACCGGACCATCCGCAGGATCGTAGTCGCCGTTGTTCCACCTCGGGTCGGAACGGATCATTTCCCGCTGCAGCGAGCGGACGGCGATGGAAAAGGGTTCCGCACGCGCTGCCGAGGAAATCGAGACGAAATGCCGCGTTGCTCCCGGGTGCCGAACGCAAAAACCCAGGCCGCTCATTCCGCCCATCGAACATCCGACGACGGTGTGCAATTGCTCGATGCCGAGATGCTTTACCACCGCCCATGCGGCTTCGGCGACATCTTCGAGCGTCAGCACCGGAAACTCGAGTCGGTACTTCCGGCCAGTCAGCGGATTCATCGACGCCGGGCCCGTGGAGCCGAAACAGCTGCCGAGGGAGTTCACGCAAATGACGAAATAGCGATCGGTATCGAGCGGCAGGCCGGAGCCGATCATCTCCTCCCACCAGCCCGGTGCGGGATCCTGTGCCGACGACGACGCGTGCGCGGAGGGTGACAGGCCACTGAATACCAGGATCGCGTTGCTGCGGTCCCCATCCAGTTCACCCCAGGTCTCGTAAGCAAGCGTCGGCGTTTCGAGGAACCCACCGCGGTGCATGCGGAAGCGGCCCTCCGCCATGAATGTCTTTGTCGCTTTGCCCATGGCTGCTATTTCTTCACGTGCTTCACGAGCCGCCGGCGGCGGCGCTCCTGGCGCGGCGTAAGCTTGTTGCGCCGCCCCTTGTAAGGATTGTCGCTGCTCTTGAACGTCAGCCGCACCGGCGTGCCCTTCAGTTTGAAGGCCTTGCGGAAGCGGTTCACGAGGTAGCGGCGATAGGCTTCCGGCGTCTTTTCCGTCTGGTTGCCGTGGATCACGATCACCGGAGGATTGCGCCCGCCCTGGTGCGCGTAGCGCAGCTTGATGCGGCGACCCTGTACCATCGGCGGCGGATGCGCAATAACGGCCGCCTCGAGTTCCCGCGTGAGTTCTGTTGTCGACATGTCACGCATGGCCGCGTCGCAAGCACGTTGCACCGCCGGCAGGAGATCGCCGACGGCCGTACCATGCAGTGCCGAGATCGTGATGCGTTCGGCGAAATCGAGAAACGGCAGGCGCCGGTCGAGTTCTTCACGCACGCGCTTGCGTGTTTCAGCATCGAGACCGTCCCACTTGTTCATCACGACGACGAGCGCGCGACCCCGCTCCAGAATGAGTCCGAGCAGGCTGACGTCCTGCTCCGTGACGCCCTCGCGCGCATCCAGCACCGCCACGACGACCTGTGCTTTCTCTATCGCTTGCAGGGCCTTGACGATACTGAATTTCTCGATGACCTCGTGGACACGGGAGCGCCGCCTGATACCGGCCGTGTCAATCAGGATGTACTCGCGGCCATTGCGCTCGAAGGGCACGGCCACGCTGTCGCGGGTCGTTCCGGGCTCGTCGAATACCACGAAGCGATCTTCCCCGAGCAGCCGGTTCGCCAGGGTCGATTTGCCGACATTCGGGCGGCCGACGATGGCGATACGAAGCGCATCGTCTGTCGCGTCGGATTCGTCGCCGGCATCGGCACGCTCACTGAATTCCTCGAGGACCGCGTCCATCAGCGCCGACACCCGGTCGCCGTGCGCTGCGGAGATCGCCACCGGGTCACCGAGCCCCAGACCGTGGAAGTCGCTCGCTGCCATGTCGCTGTCCTGGCCTTCGGCCTTGTTGACGACGAGCCAGGTCCTCCGTGCATGTTTTCGCGCGAGTTCGGCCGTGTGCTGGTCCGCCGCCGTCACACCTTCGCGGCCGTCCACGAGAACGATGGCGACATCGGCCTCCTTCAGTGCCCGCACGGTCTGTTCGACCATCATTTCCTCGATGCCCTGCTCGCCGCCGGCGATGCCGCCGGTGTCGACGACGAGGTAGGGAATCGGCCCTAGCCTGCCGAAGCCGTACTGGCGGTCGCGCGTCAGGCCGGGATAATCGGCAACGATTGCGTCACGCGAGCGCGTAAGCCGATTGAACAGCGTCGATTTGCCGACGTTCGGGCGTCCCACCAGGGCAACGACAGGCAGCACGCTAGGTCCGCCCGAGACCGGAGTGCTCAGGCGCCCTCGTCATCCGCGCTGTCCGGACGTTCGGGCGCTTCAACCTGGAAGGCGACGAGGTCGCCGCCGTCGGTCTGCACGTAGAGCGTGTCGCCGATCACGATCGGCGCAACGCTGACCGCTGTACCGCCGGTTTTGACCCGCGCGACATACTCACCGTCGACGTTGCTGAAGAAGTGCAGGTAACCCTCGAAGTCTCCGGTGGCGACCGTGGTTTCGAACGGAACCGGCAAGGTCGGCGCGCGCCGCAACAACAGGTCCTGGCGCCAGTTCTCCGCGCCCGTGCGCCGCGACAGGGAGATGACCACGCCCTCGTCCTGCACCGTGTAGATGCTGTTCCAGTCCGCCGACAGACCCTCGAACGTGGAGATTTCCAGGCTCCAGAGGATCTGGCCGGATTCCGCGGCGAGCGACGCAAGCCGACCCTGGTAGCCCGCCGCATAGACGTCCTGGCCGACCGCGGCGAGCGCCCCGTCCACGTCCGACAGGCGCTCGAGGTCGGAGCGGCCGGTCGGCGGCGCCAGCAACGCGTCCCATTGTGTTGCCCCGGTTTCCAGGTTGACGGCGAGGACACGCCCGTTGTCGAAGCCGGCGACGACCGTGCCCCCCGCGAGGAGCGGGCTCGCATTGCCGCGCTGAGTCAGCGCCGGCATCGATTGGTTCACTGTCCAGAGTTCCCGGCGATCGTAGAGATCGAGAGCCCGCAGGCGATTGTCCACCGTCTGGATGACGACGGTGCCGCCGGCCACCAGCGGCGTCGCGAGCGACTCGCCGCGGATCTCCGCGCGCCATGCTTCGCTGCCGGTTTCTGCATCGAGCACGATTACGTAGCCATCCGCGCTCACCACGACGACACGGCCTTCGCCGACGCCGGGCCCGGCGGTAAGATCGGTCTCAAGGTCGGTGCGCCACAGCCGGTCGCCGCTTTGCGGGTCAAAAGCCGATACCTTGCCGTCTGCACTCGCGCCATAGACCCGGCTGCCGTCACCCGCGGGTCGCAGTGCAAGGCGCAGGAATTCAGCTTCCGAGCCGAGCTTTGCCTTCCACGCGCGCCGCACCTCGATCTTCGGGTCGATGTCCACCAGTTCGGCGGGTTCGAGTTCGTCGTCATCACCGAAAATGCCGCAGCCTGCCAGCGCCAGGCCGGCCGCCAGCGCCACAAAGGGACGCGCGGGCATCCTCATTCGCCGTCCTCACGCGTCGCGTCGGCGTCTGCAGCCGGTTCGTCCGCATCGGGCCCTTCGTCCGGTTCATCGTGATCGGGTAGCGGCGCGTCCGGGGCCGTCATGTCCTCCTCGGGCAGGTCCGTGGCCGGCTCACTGGCAGCAGGCACTTCCTCCAGCGGCAGGTCGAGTAGTTTCAGCTGGACGAACTCCTGGTTGACCGTAGTCTCGCGGCCCGATTCCGCTAATGCCCGCCGGTAGGCTTCCCGGGCTTCATCCAGGCGACCGAGCGCGACCAGTGCATCTGCGCGCAACTCGTCGTAGCGCGCGGCAAACGCACCGTCGGATTCTCCGGCCGGTCCCAACAGCTCCAGAGCCTCCGCAGCCCGGTCCTGGTACAGAAAAACCTTGGCGAGCCTGTGGCGCGCAACGTACTTGTATTCGTCGTTGGCGTCGCTGCCGAGCAGATCGTTCAGCATGTCCGCGGCGTCCGCATCGCGGTTCTTGTCCATGTACAGGCGCGCCATCGCAAGCCGCGCCTGCGAGGCGTAGGCGGAGCCGCGATGTTCGCTTAAAATCGTGCCGGTGACGGACTCGGCGGCATCGAGATCGCCCTCCACCACCAGGTCCGTGAGCTGGTCGTACAATTTGGATGCCGCGTAAGCTGCCTCGCGACGGCTGTCCTCGTAATAGTTGTACCCGAACAGGCCGAGCGCTCCCAGCACGACACCGGCGATGACATAGTTGCCGTAGTCGGACCACCAGGTTCGCAACTGTTCAATTTGTTCCTTTTCCGACAAGTCTTCCACGTTTTTTGCCTTTCGTTCAGTCGGCGGCCCGCGCCGGATCCTTCAATCTGTTCTCAAGTTCTGCAGCGAGATCATCGCGCAATACGCTCGCCTGGGGCGCGTCACTGCGCAGCGGCTTTATGCCAACCCTGCCCTCGGTCAGCTCCGCTTCGCCGAGCACCAGGGCCAGCGCCGCATTGCTCCTGTCAGCCCGTTTCAGTTGCGCCTTGAAACTCCCGTCGCCGAGGTTCAGTTCGACCTTGAGCGCCGGGAGCCGGTCGTGCAGCTCTTCGGCGAGCGTAAACGCTTCCTTGAGCGCGCCGTCGCCCACGGCGACGATGTACACGTCCGGCGCGCCGGCCGGGACCGTTCCCCCGCACGCTTCGTACAGGTCGACGAAGCGTTCGACGCCCATGGCCCAGCCTATGGCCGGCGTCGGTCTGCCGCCGAGTTTTTCAACGAGCCCGTCATACCGGCCGCCCGAGCACACCGCGCCCTGCGATCCGAGAGCATCAGTCACCCACTCGAACACTGTGCGGCTGTAGTAGTCCAGCCCCCGAACCAGCCGCGGGTTCACCGCATAGGCTATGCCCGCCGCATCCAGCAAGTCCCTGAGCCCGTCGAAATGGCGGGCGGATTCCTCGTCGAGGAAGTCCAGCATGACGGGCGCGTCCTCGATCAGATCCCGCATTTCCGGATTCTTGCTGTCCAGTATCCTGAGCGGGTTCTGCTCGAGGCGGCGAATACTATCCTGATCGAGCCGGCTTTTCACGCCGCAAAAGTAGCCGACCAGGGTCTCGCGGTAGCGCATCCGCGCTTCCGGCGTACCGAGTGAGTTGATTTCGAGACGCAGGCGATCGATGCCGAGACGTTTCCAGATACGCGCCGACATGATGATCAGTTCGGCGTCGGCATCAGGTCCTTCATAGCCGAGCGCCTCCACATCAATCTGGTGGAACTGCCGGTAGCGCCCGCGCTGCGGCCGCTCCCGCCGAAACATCGGACCGGCGGTCCAGAGCTTGTGGCGCTGGTTGTGCAACAAACCGTTGGTGATGCCGGCCCGCACGATCCCCGCGGTTGCCTCCGGCCGCAGCGTGAGACTTTCGCCGCCGCGATCAACGAAGGTGTACATCTCCTTTTCCACGATATCGGTGACCTCGCCGATCGAGCGTTTGAAGAGGTCGGTCTGCTCGAGCAGCGGGACGCGGATCTGGGAATAGCCATAGGATTCCACGATTTCCCGGACCACGCCCTCGAGGTACTGCCACGCGGCCGCAGGCCCGGGCAGGATGTCGTTCATTCCCTTGACGGCTTTAGGTTGCACGGCGGCTCTCGGCTGTCAGGGCGCAGGGATCGAGAAACGTGCCGTCAGTCCTCGCCGGTTCTCCGCCGTGATGGGATATGCCACACCATCGACGTCGAGCGACACGTTGTCCGCGTTGCCGAACAATACGGACAGGGGCGGTGTACCGCTGACACTCACGCTTCGTCCCGCCTGGCCGAGGCCGAAAAAAAGCCGCTCGCCCGCGGCGTCGGTGATCTCGGTCCAGCAGTCGCCGGAGTACCTGAGGTCGACGGTGAGATCACCGGGTCCGGCGGCTGCCGGGGCGGGCACGCCGTCGACGCCTGCCGCGCTTTCGCCCGGACTCGCGTCGTTGTCCGGCGTGTCGTACGTCCCGGCCGGCGTCACCTCGTCCATGGGTTCCGCGCCTCCCGGCGCGGCGATCCCGTCGCCGGCATCGTCCGGCGCATCGATACCGTCCGTTGGAACGGGCAGGCTTACCGGGCCACTGACCGGTTCAGGCTGAGGCAGGTCGGGCGTCTCCCGCTCGACAAACCACCAGTAGGCACCGCCGGCAACGACGAGGAGCAGCACCAGCCACAACCAGCGGCCGAGGTTGATTTCCCGCGACGGCTCGCGCACGCGGCTGACGAACGGCGGCATCCCGACCGAGCGGTTCAGCGAGTAGTAGTCGGCGAGGACGTCTTCGATGCGAACGCCGACGATCTGCGCGTACTTGCGCAAGTGCCCCTTCGCAAAGACCGGCGGTCCCAGCACCTCGAAGTCATTGCGCTCGAGTGCACGCACCTTGTAATCGTCGATATGCAGTTCTTTCGCGATCTCGTCGATGCTGATTTGCTTCTCACGGCGGGCCGCGGCCAGCCGCTCACCCGCGAGGGGCTCGGCACCGCCGCCAGCAGCCGCGCGTTCGCCCGGCGTACGCTCGCCGTCAGTCATCTCGGTTCAGGGCCATCGAGTTTCTTGGCCTCGGCTGACTTCGGGAAGTCGCGCATGAGTTGTGCCGCGCACGCCGCGCGGGCGCGCTCATCGCCGAGTTTCGCCTCGATCAACGCGCACAGGTAAAGCACGCCCGCGCTGTCCTTGCTCGTCGAGCGGTATCGCTGAAGGAATGCTCTGGCGGAGAGGTCCTCGCCGGTCGCGTGCTCGAGTACCGCCATTTGCAGCAATGCCTCGGCATGCGTGGGACGCCGCTCGAGCGCCTGACGGAAATATTCCTCCGCTTTCGCGTAGTCCGGCTTCTGCATCATGCAAATACCGGCGTTGGTCATCATGACTTCCGGGTTATCGTTGGTCGCCGCCTTGATCGAGCGATCGAGTTGCAGCTCCGCATCGTCATAGCGCTGTTGCCGGCAGAGAAAAACGGCATAGGCGTTTTGTACGTCGAAGTCCTTGGGCGCGAGACGAATCGCCTTGTCGTGCGCCTCCTCGGCGAGGCGCAGGTTGCCGAGCATCTCGTACGTGGCGCCGAGCGTCGACCAAACGACCGCGCGCTTCGGGTCGATCTTCAATGAAAGTTCGAGGCGGTTTCGCGCGAGGTCGTAGTTGCCGTTCTGGAAGTAACGGACGCCGAGCTGGAAGTTGGCTGTTGCTGCATCCTCCTTGTCGGCTTCCGGGGTCGGTGAGCCGGTCGTGGTCGATACGCAGCCGGCGAGCAGGCACGCGAATATTGCGATCAGTAGGCTGCTGCTGTGTGTCATCGACGCTCCGCTGGTCCTGGTCAGGACGCGATCCTTTGTCTTCATGCGCTCACCGACCGCGGCTTTTTGTCGCCGAGCCGGACGAGCACCCGATCCACGACCTTCCCGGCCAGCTGTCCACAGGCCGCATCGATGTCGTCGCCGCGGGTCTTGCGGATCGTCGCGACCAGGCCGCGCTCGCGCAGCCGGTCCTGGAAGCGGTGTATGGTCTCGGCGGCCGATCGCGTAAATTCGTTGCCCGCAAAAGGATTGAAGGGGATCAGGTTCACCTTGGCGGGCCGGTCGCGCAACAGGGCCGCGAGCTGCTCGGCCTGCTCGAGCCTGTCATTGACGTCGCGGAGCATCACGTATTCGAAGGTAATGAAGCGGTTCGCGCGCTTTGCCGCATAACGCCAGCAACTGTCGAGAAGTTCCTCAATCGGGTGGACCTTGTTTATCGGCACGAGCCGGTCGCGAAGCGGGTTGTCCGGTGCATGCAGCGAGACCGCGAGCGAGACGTTGAAATCGTCGCCAAGACGATCGATGTGCGGAACGATGCCCGAGGTACTGACCGTCACGCGCCGCCGCGACAGCCCGTAGGCCCAGTCGGACAGCAGCAGGTCGAGCACTGGCAGCAGGTTGCGATAGTTCGCGAGCGGTTCACCCATGCCCATGAAAACGATGTTCGTGACGGCTGGCTCGCCGTTCGGCCGCCGCGGCAAGTGGTGCATCGCATGCCAGACCTGGCCGATGATTTCGTCGGCCTCCAGGTTGCGGTTGAACCCCTGCGCGCCGGTCGCACAGAAAGCGCAGTCCAGCGCGCACCCGACCTGCGAGGAGATGCACAGCGTGCCGCGGGCAGGCTCGGGTATGAACACCGTTTCCACTGCCTGGCCGGAACCGCTGGCAAACAGCCATTTCACCGTGCCATCCGCCGAGTGCTGTTCGAGCTCGGGTGTCGGAACCCGGATCTCGGCCGACGCGGCAAGCCGCTCGCGAAGCTTTCTCGACAAATCCGTCATTGCCGCGAAGTCGGTCACGCCACGCTGGTGCATCCACTGCAGGAGCTGGCGCGCGCGGAAGGGCTTCTCGCCCAGTTCGGCGAAAAATCCGGCAAGGCCTGCCTGGGGCAGGCCGAGCAGGTTCCGTTTGGAGTCTCCGGTGCTCATCAAAGGCGCTGGCGCGTACGCTTGCAGATACCGTCGGCGAAAAAGAAAGCGATCTCCGTTGTTGCCGTGTCCGGCGCGTCGGATCCATGCACGATGTTCTCCTCGATACTGTCGGCAAAGTCGGCACGGATCGTTCCCGGATCGGCGTTCGCAGGGTTCGTTGCCCCCATGATCTCGCGATTCCTTGCGACCGCAGCCTCGCCGGAAAGGACCTGTACCATCACCGGCCCGGAGGTCATGTAGGCCACGAGGTCCCTGAAGAACGGCCGCTCCCTGTGCACGGCGTAGAACCCCTCGGCTTCTGCCTTCTTCAGGTGCAGCATGCGTGCGGCTACGATCTGAAGCCCTGCGTTTTCGAAGCGGGAGTAGATCTCGCCGATCAGGTTCTTTTGTACGCCATCCGGTTTGATGATGGAGAGCGTTTGTTCAACGGCCATGAGGGGTCCTTGGTAGCGGCAGGATGAGATGAGCGAACGGGTCGATTGCCCGGAATGGGATTCCGGCAATCGACGTAAACCCGTGATTTTACGTGGCAAGCCCCGGGCCGGCAATGAATACGCAAGAGCCTCAGATGTTGAAACTCTCGCCGCAGCCGCACTCGCCGGAGATATTGGGGTTCCTGAAGCTGAATGCCTCGTTCAGCCCGTTCTTTACGAAATCCACCTCGGTGCCATCGATCAGCGGCAGTGCTGCCGGATCGACGACCACCTTGACGCCCTTGTCTTCGAAAACCACATCCGACGCCTGCACCTCGTCGGCGTAGTTGACGACATAAGAATAGCCGGAGCATCCGGTTTTCCGGATGCCGAGGCGCAAACCCACGCCGGTGCCACGGGCGTCCAGGTGCCTGCGCACGCGGTCAGCCGCCGAGTTGGTCAGTGAAATAGCCATAATGTCGTCAATCCGGGGATGTAGGCAGAGTATGGGGACGGCAACGTCGGGTTCCAAGCAACCTGACGGCGTCCTCGAGCACCAGTATACGGCCTGTCTTCTCGACGGGTACAGGCAAGCTGTCCATCAGTTCGACTGCAGAGAAGCCCGCCAGTTCAGTCACCGCGCGCCCCTCGTAGGCCCGGCAGAACGCCTCGGCCGCGGCGATCAGGTGCGGACACCCGTAGGCCCTGAAGCGCAGGATCGTCATCGACTCGCCATCGAGCTGCATCGACAGCTCGACCGTGACGCCCTGGCCGTCGCTTTGCACACGGCACGCAGAATCGAGAAGTCCCGCGTGTGCCGGCGCATCGAACAGGCGCCGCACCTCGTCGCTGTACGGGTCCGTGGCCCCGATCATGCCGCTCGTCCCGGCGCCAGCGCGCGCAAGCGCCGGACCGCCGCGCGATAGCGCTCGACAGCGAAATCGATGTCCGACGTGCCGGTCGGGCGGCCGAAGCTGAAGCGGATCGCGCTTTGCGCCGCCGCATCGTCGAGCCCCAGCGCCCGGAGTACGCCGGACGGCGCGCGGTCGTGGGTGTTGCACGCTGAACCTGTCGCGACGCAAAGGGGCTCGAGCGCGAGCAGCAGGCTCTCGCCATCGACGTCGCGCGCGCTCACGTTCAGGATGCCCGGATAACTTTCTGCGGGCGAGCCGTTGCGCATCACGTCCGGCAGATCGCATATGCCGGCCCAGAGCCGCTCGCGCAGGGCATCCAGGTGCACGAGATCGGAGGCCATGCGCCCGGCCGCGAGGGATGCCGCCAGTCCGAATCCTGAGATGAGCCAGGCCGGCAGCGTCCCCGGCCGGCGACCGCCTTGTTGTCCGCCGCCGAACAACTGGGGTTCGACATGCGCCCCGGGACGGCCCGATACATACAGGACGCCCACGCCTTTGGGACCGTAGATCTTGTGCGCCGTAGCGGACAGCAGATCTACCGGCAGGGCCGCGAGATCGATCGGCAGCTTACCGAACGACTGTGCCGCATCCACATGAAACAGCGTGTCGTTGCTCCGGCAAAGCTGACCGATGGCATCGATGTCCTGGATGACCCCGGTTTCGTTGTTGACGTGCATGACCGACACGAGTTCGGTGTCATCGCGCAGGATCCTGCGAAGCTCGTCGGGGTCGAGACGCCCATCGCTCTGCGGCCGGACCCAGCTGACATCGAAACCGCGTCTCTCGAGTTCGCGAAATGCATCGATGACGGCCCGGTGTTCGGTCCTCATGCTCACGACGTGCCTGCCTCGCGGGGCGCGATAGGCGGCCGCCCCGAGGATCGCCAGGTTGTCGGACTCGGTGGCGCCGGAGGTCCATACGAGTTGCCCGGGCTTGCAATTCAATAGTGCCGCAACCTCGCAGGCGGCGGTTGCCACGAGAGCACTCGCGGCGCGCCCGGCCAAATGGCCGGACGACGGGTTGGCCTGCACGAGTTCCGTCGTCAGCAACTCGTGCAGGCGGCGGGCAACGGCCGGGTCGACCGGCGTCGATGCCGCGTAGTCCAGGTACAAGGGCGCGAGGCTCACGAGTTCGCCCCGCCGCCGGACTCGAGTACCCGATCGACGGAGGCCAGTACGCCTCGCAGTATGTTCAGTTCGTTCTGATCGGGCCGGGCTCTCAGGAACAGGCGCCGCAGCCGACGCATGAGATGGCGTGGATTGTCGGGATCGAGAAAGCCGGTCGCGGTAAGGGTCTGTTCGAGGTGCGCGTAAAGACGCTCCATATCGGCACTCGTCGCGAGCGGTGCATCCGGCATGTACGGGGGAATGGCGTCGGCACGGGCCGCCCGGATCTCGTAGGTGACGACCTGCACCGCCATCGCGAGATTCAGCGAGCTGAACTCGGGATTGGCGGGGATCGACAATACGGCGTCGCAAAGATCGAGGTCCGCATTGCTGAGGCCGGTCTTTTCGGGGCCGAAGACGGCCGCTACCGGTCCCTGCTGCGATGCCGCAATGAGGCGGGCCGCTGCGTCGCGCGCGCCGTGGCACGGCCAGCCGATCGCGCGCGAGCGTGCGCTCGCGGCGACGACATACACGCAATCGGCAACCGCGTCAGCGAGCGTGGCATGGACAGAGGCCGCATCGAGCAGGTCGCCGGCGCCGGACGCTCGTGCCGTGGCCTCCTCGTGCGGAAAGTGGCGCGGTGCGACCAGCGCCAGATCGTCGAGCCCCATGTTCTTGACGGCGCGCGCAGCCGCCCCGATGTTACCGGGGTGCGTCGTGCCAACCAGTACGATGCGTATGTTCATGCGACTGACAGCAATGCTCAAAGTCCGGTATTCTACCGCCCCCGGCGCTCGAGGGGGCCGGTCGGCGGCCGCGTTCTTTAAACCCTGGACGAAATGGATTCATGCACGCATTGCTCAATGTAGCGGTCATGGCAGCCCGGCGCGCCGGCGACACGCTGATCCGCAAGATGGCGAGCCTCGAAAAACTGAAGATCGAGGAAAAAGGTTTCAATGACTTTGTGAGCGATGCGGACAAGGCGGCCGAGCGCGCCGTCATCGCAACCGTCCAGAAGCACTATCCGGACCACGCCTTTCTCGCCGAGGAATCCGGCGTAACGGGCAAGTCGGATCATATCTGGATCGTCGATCCTCTCGACGGCACGACGAACTACCTGCACGGCTTTCCGGTGTTTGCCGTCTCGATCGGCGTCCAGGTTCGTGGCCGCATGGAGCACGCGTGCGTCTACGACCCGATGCGCCAGGAACTGTTCACCGCTTCGCGAGGTGACGGCGCGCAGCTCGACGGCCACCGGATCCGGGTTAGCGGCCGCACGCAGCTTGCCCGCGCCCTCGTCGGCACCGGCTTTCCGTTCCGCCAGGTCGACCAGGAGATCGGGCCTTATATGAACATGCTCGGACAGGTCATCCGCAACACCTCGGGGGTGCGGCGCCCGGGTGCCGCGGCGCTCGACCTTTGTTATGTCGCGGCGGGCCGCCTCGATGCGTTCTTCGAAGTCCACCTGTCGCCCTGGGACCTGGCCGCCGGCAGCCTGATCATCCGCGAGGCCGGCGGCATCGTATCGGGACTGGACGGCAGCGAGAACTACATGGAAAGCGGTCATGTACTCTGCGGGACGCCCAGGATCTACGCCGAACTCGCGAAACTTTGCGCGAAGGAAATCAAGGCGCTCGTCGCTGTGTAGATCACGGCTCCGCCGCGCGGCGCCGGAAGGCGCGCCGGACCTACGGCAGATCGTCGACCAGTTCGGGATCCTTCACCGGCTCGATCAGGTCCTGCGGCGCAACCTCGAGTAACAGGGCCGCGGCACTCGCGGTGTAGATCGAGGAGTACGTGCCGACGAAGATGCCGACGATGAGTGCGATGGAAAAAGGCGCCAGGGACTCGCCGCCGAAGACGAGCAGCGCCACGAGAACGAGCAGCGTCGTTATGCCCGTCATCAGGGTGCGGGACAAGGTCTCGTTGACCGACACGTTCATTGCCTCTTCGGCCGATTTTCCCCGCAGCTTGAAAAAATTCTCGCGGATGCGGTCGAAGACGACGACGGTATCGTTCAGCGAGTAACCGACGACCGCGAGGATCGCCGCGATGACGGTCAGGTCGAACGACAGCTGGAATACCGCAAAAAACCCCACGGTGATGATGACGTCGTGCACGAGCGCAACGACGGAGCCGGCCGCGAACTTCCACTGGAAGCGGAACATGACGTAAACGAAGATCATCAGCAGCGCGAAGATCATCGCCAGCGCGCCATCCTCCGTCAGTTCCTTGCCGATCTGCGGACTCACGAATTCGACGCGGCGCAAGTCCACGCTGACGCCGTCGACGCCGAGTTTCGCCTGCAGATCGCTGCGGATAGCGGCGGGCTCGGCTTCGCCCTGCGGCGGCAGTCGGACGAGGACATCCGTGTCTGCGCCGAACCGTTGCACGAGGGCATCGTCGTAGCCGGCCGCGTCGAGTTGCGCGCGAATCGAATCGAGATCGGCGGTCTGCTGGTAACCGAGTTCCAGCAGCACGCCACCGGTAAAGTCGATGCCGAAGTTGAGGCCCCGGACCGCCACCGCGGCGAGCGAGGCAACGACCATGAGGACCGAGATCGTCAGTGCAATCCGTCGCCGCGGGCCGCCGAGGAAATCGATCGTGGTGTGGTCCTTGATCCATTGCATGCGAGGTCTCCCGGCGGCGTCAAACAGGCACTTTCGCGACGCGGCGGCCGCCGAATATCAGGTTCACGAGCGCGCGCGTGCCGACGATGGCCGTGAACATGGAGGTTACGATGCCGAGCGACAACGTGATCGCGAAGCCCTTGACCGGCCCGGTACCGAACGCGAACAGGACGATTCCTGCAATGAGCGTCGTGATATTCGCATCCGCGATCGAGGAAAATGCTTTTTCGTAGCCCGCGTTGATGGCCGCCTGCGGGCCGACACCTGCGACCAGTTCCTCGCGTATGCGCTCGAAGATCAGCACGTTCGCATCCACGGCCATGCCCACGGTCAGGACAATGCCGGCGATGCCGGGCAGTGTCAGTGACGCCTGGAGCAGCGACAGCAAGGCGACGATAAACACCAGGTTCGAGAACAGGGCGACATCCGCGATGACGCCGAACCACTTGTAATAGACCGCCATGAAAATGACGACCGCGACGAACCCGATGACGATGGCCTCGAAGCCCCGGTCGATGTTGTCCTGGCCGAGACTCGGTCCTATCGTACGCTCGTCGATCTTGTAGACGGGTGCCGCGAGCGCGCCGGCGCGAAGCAACAAGGCAAGGTCATGCGCCTCCGCGGGCGTCAGGCCGGTGATCTGGAAATCGTTCTTGAAGACGCCGCGGATGGTCGCCGTATTGATGATTTCCTCGGTCTTGACGGTCCGCACTTCCTCGACCCCGTCGCGCGTGACCGTCTCACGACTGGTCTCGATGAATACCGTGGACATCGGCTTGTTCAGGTTGTTCTGGGTCGTCTCCAGCATGCGCTCGCCGCCCGCGGCGTCCAGCTTGATGTTGACGGCGGGCTGTCCCTGGCTGAAACCGGAGCCCGCGTTGACGATCTGGTCGCCTGATGCGATGACGCGGCGCTTGAGCAGCTGCGCCGGCTCGTCGCCGCGCCCAGGATAGCGCCGCGAGCCCGGTTCATCGCCGGTCTGATCGACGAGGCGAAACTCGAGCGTCGCCGTCGCCGTGAGGATGCGGTCCAGTTCGCTCGGGTCCTGCACACCGGGAAGCTGCACGACGATGCGATCCTCGCCCTGCCGCTGGACGATCGGCTCGGCCACGCCGAGCTCGTCGACGCGGTTGCGCAAGGTCGTTATGTTCTGCTCGATCGCAAGATTGCGGCGCTCCGTAATCTGCGCCTCCGTCAGCCGGACCTGCAGCGACCGGCCGTCCGCCCCGTCCGTAATGATAATGTCGTTGTCGGCGGCACGAACGATATCGCGTGCGGCATCGAGATCCTCTGGTGAAGTCAGCCTCACGGCCAGGCCGCCGTCGCCGAGTTCCACGCGATGGCGAATGCCAGCCTCTCGCAACCGGTCGCTGAAGTCCTCCTCGTAGAGCTCCAGGCGCTTGGTGACCGCCGTGTCCATATCGACCTCGAGCAGGACGTATACGCCGCCGCGCAGATCGAGGCCGAGACTCATCGGGTTCAGCCCGAGTGCGCGCACCCAGCCCGGCATCCGCGGCGCGAGCGTTGGCGCCACGCCGAACTCGTCGCTGTACGTCTCGCGCAGCACATGGCTTGCCGCGAGCTGGTCATTGTGGCTTTTGAAACGCAGCACGGCGTGGCCGTCCTCGAGGTAAGCCGCCTCGACCTCGGCGCCGGCGTTGTCCGCGACTCGAGCGAATTCGTCGAGACGCTCGGTGCTGAGTTCAGTACCGTCCGGGTCGGTAAGCTGGACCGCCGGACCGCTGCCGTAGACGTTGGGAAGCGCCAGCAGCAAACCTGCCAGCATAATCACGACCACAAGGGCATTGAGCCACGCCGGATACCTGTTCATGAAGTGGGCGGTCGCCGCTCAGGCGGCGTCGTAGGTGCCCTTCGGCACCACCTGCGACACGCTCAACTTTTGCACCTTGATGATGGTGCCGTCCGCAATCTCGACGGCCGCATAGTGTTCCGTCACGTTCGTGATCTTGCCGAGGATGCCGCCGGCCGTCATCACCTCGTCGCCGACACTGAGCCCGGACACCAGGGCCGCATGGGCCTTTTGCTTTTTCTGTTGCGGCCGGATCAGCAGGAACCAGAACGCCACGAAAATGATGACCATCGGCAGGAGCATGCCGAGCGCACTGCCCTGTTGCGCGCCCTGCGCATAGGCATTACTGATAACGAAGTCCATAGGGTATTCCGAGAGAAAGGTTCAGTTCAGCGAGCCGTTATCCCGGGGAACGTGCCAGCGCAACGCCGCCCCCGGAAAAATAGCGCGGTATTATGGCACAGACTTCCGTACCTATGGGCGCGGCCGGCAATCACAAGGCAGTTCGGTCGCCCCCGTGCGGGGCCTCGAGTTCCGCCGCGAGAGCGGCCAGTCCGCCGGTCTCGATCGCGCCGCGAATCATATTCATAAGCTTCTGATAATAATGCAGATTGTGAATAGTAGCGAGGCGTGGCCCAAGGATCTCGCCGCACTTTTCGAGATGCCGCAGGTACGCGACGCTGTAATGGCGGCAGGTATAGCAGCCGCAGTCGGGATCGGGCGGCGCGGTGTCGTCGGCATAGCGGGCGTGACGGAACTTGAGCGTGCCGCGCGACGTGAAGAGCTGACCATTGCGCGCATGGCGCGTGGGAATCACGCAATCGAACATGTCGATGCCGCGCGCGACCGCTGCCAGGATGTCGCCGGGCAGACCGATGCCCATCAGGTATCGTGGTGCGCCGTCGGGCATGCGCGGGACGAGGAAATCCAGTACGCCGTTTCGTTCGTCCTCGCGCTCACCGACGGCGAGGCCGCCGATCGCGTAGCCATCGAAGCCGATAGCGAGAAGCCCCTCGAGCGAAGCCTCGCGCAGCGTCTCGTGAACGCCCCCCTGCACGATGCCGAAAAGCGCTTCCCCCCGTTCGGAGTCCGCCTGTCGCAGTGCATCGAAGCGGGCGCGGGAACGTACTGCCCAGCGCAGCGACAGGCTCATCGATTCTCCGGCTACTTCCTCGCTGGCGGGATACGGCGTGCACTCGTCGAACACCATCGCCACGTCGGCATTCAGGTCGTGTTGCACGTCCATTGAGCGTTCCGGACTCAGGAATACCTCGTCGCCGTTGACCGGCGAGCGGAAATGAACGCCCTCTTCGCTCAGTTTGCGCATCGAGGCGAGCGAAAAGACCTGGAAGCCGCCCGAGTCCGTCAGGATCGGTCCCTGCCAGTTCATGAACTCGTGCAGTCCGCCGTGGCGGCGGACGATGTCGCTGCCGGGACGCAACAACAAATGAAATGTGTTGCCGAGTATGATGTCGGCGCCACTGGCGGCAACTTCTTCCGGCGTGACGCTCTTGACCGTGCCGTAGGTACCTACCGGCATGAACGCCGGCGTACGGACGACGCCGCGCCGAAACGCCAGTTCGCCGGTGCGAGCAAGCCCGTCCCGGTGGAGGACGCGGAACTTCATGACGCCGGCGTAAGGAACATGCAGTCGCCGTAACTGAAAAAGCGGTATTCGCGTTCTACCGCGAACCGGTACGCCTCGAGCACGCGCTCACGTCCCGCGAAAGCGGCAACGAGCACGAGAAGCGACGAGCGCGGCAGATGGAAGTTGGTGATCATCGCGTCCACCGAGCGGAAGCGGTGCCCGGGGTGGATGAAAAGTTCCGTTTCGCCCTCGAAGGGCCGTAGTTCGCCGTCCGCTGCCGCGCTTTCCAACGCCCGCACGGACGTCGTGCCGACACCGATGACCCGCCCTCCCGCCGCGCGCGCCGCGGCAACCTGCGCACAGACATTCCGGTCCACGCTTAGCCGCTCGCTGTGCAGGCGATTCCGTTCGACCCGCTCGTCTCTCAAGGGTTTGAACGTCCCCGCGCCGACATGGAGCGTGAGAAAGGCGTGCCCGACGCCCATCCCTGCCGTCTCCGCAAGCATCCGCTGGTCGAAATGAAGCCCGGCCGTCGGCGCGGCGACGGCGCCCGGCTCCCGCGCGTACACCGTCTGATAGCGTTCGGTGTCGGCGGGGGTCGCCGCCCGCCCGAGGTACGGCGGCAAGGGCACTTCGCCCAGGTCCTCGAGCACGGCAGTCACCGGCGCCGAAAATCGCAATTCGAACAAGTCGCCCTGGCGCCCCGTGACGCGTGCGGAGACGGCGTTCTCGAGCAACAATTCG
The DNA here is from genome assembly GCA_963713215.1 of uncultured Pseudomonadota bacterium. Classification (GTDB taxonomy): domain Bacteria; phylum Pseudomonadota; class Gammaproteobacteria; order Steroidobacterales; family Woeseiaceae; genus UBA1847. The sequence continues at coordinate 387,855 of CAVQKY010000006.1, forward strand.
GAGTCCGGCAGCGGCGACTTGCTGGCGCGCACCTGCGCGAGGGCATCGACGTCGGACAGCAGGCGTTCGATCAGTATTTCCGCGCGGCCGCCGGATGCCTTGCGCGCCGCGAGGCGGGCCGCTATGACCCGCGTGTCGTTGAAGACGAGCAGGTCGCCCGGTCTCAGGAGCTGCGGCAGTTCGTCGAAGCACCGGTCGACGAGTTGGCGGCCGACCTCGAGCAAACGGCTGCCGCGGCGTTCGGGCGCCGGATGTCGGGCGATCAGCCGTTCGGGCAGTTCATAGTCGTAGTCGCTGAGCTGCATGGGCGCACAGGGTACCAGAGCCCTGCGCACCCGGGCGGCAGCGGCGAAGCGTCAGGTGCGATCCGCAGCTGGCGGTGCTCCTGATGGCGGCATGCCCGGCGGCAGCGGCGCCCGCGCGGGCCGCGCGGCGACCGGCGGCAGGGGCGGGAGCAGCGCGCTCGTCCGGGTATCGGGGACCGATACGCGAATGGTTTCCGGCCGTTTGTCCCGCATGATTTTCAGTTCCAGCGACTCACCCGGCTGGTAAGACGCGAGGATCCGCATGCAATGGTCCACGGAACCGGGCTTTCGGCCGTCGATGCTCTGGATGACGTCGCCTTCCTGGAGTTTGAAGTCATTGGTCTTTGGCGCACTGATGACGAGCAGGCCCTCGTCGGTGCCAAAGTAGCGACCGAGTCCCTCGGTAAGCTCGACGACCTCCATATCGCCCCAGCCGCTGCGCCAGCCGCCGAACGCATAGTGGAAGCGATCCGTGACCTGCGGTGCGGGATGCACTTCGATGGCGCGGGGCATCGTGAAGCTGTGGCCGTCGGGCGTCCAGACCATCATGTTGTTCTGGACCGGCCGCGGCTCGACCTCGACAGTCGCCGACTTGCCGTCCCGGACATACTCGAGTTTCAGCGTATCGCCCTCCTCCACACCACGCATGAAGTCGAGCAGGCGCTCGTTCGCTGCTTCCATCGAGTCGGCTCGCATCGTCTCACCGTTGACAGCGGCAATGATGTCGCCCGCGCGGAGGCCCGCGTCATCCGCAGCGCTGCCGGGGGTGACGCTGACCACGCTGACGCCGTCGACCGGCCCGGACCCGCCGTCGGTCCCGATGTTGACGCCAAGCCGCGGCTTGTCCGACCGGGCAATTGCGAAACTGCGCCCGTCGCCGTAGGACTCGAGTCGCTGTGCGCTGAGCTCGGCCACGCGACGGGCGGCCGCTGCCAGGTGTTCCTCAGCCTCTTTCATTTCCTGGTCGATCGTCGTCTCGTCGGTCTCGACGACTCGCGCCTCCGCCTCGATGACGATTTCCTTTTCGTCCTGCGCAATAACCTGCCCCGCCAGCAGCATCGCGGCTGCGGCCAGTAGCGCGGGCACGCGGTTTTGCATCATTTTCATCTGTGCCGTTCTCCTGTTCAGAATGCGGCCCGCTGCGTCTGCGCATACCGCAGCCGGACCAGTGATTTCATCAGCCTGACACGCTCGCGCCAGAAAACCTCGCGGTCCGACTCGGACAGATGCGCCTGAGGGTCGCTCAACTGGTAGTCGATGCCGGCGATGCGGTCTTCCAGTTCGAGAATCGTCGCCTGTGTGCCGGCGCGCACGACGCGCGGCTCGGCCGGCAGGGCCCGGAGGTCGTCCTCGAGTTGCCGCGACTCCACCATCAGTGACTCGAGCGTATCGACGCGCGGGTTACTGACGACCAGGTTGTCCGGAATGGCCGAGAACCCGGCGCCGGGCGCGCCCGTGAGGCGGGGCAATGCGATGGCCATGAGCGCTATGGCCGCCGCCACGCCTGCCCCCGCGTACCAGTACGCGCGCCGGCCGGTCCGCGGGCGCCGGAACAGGCCTTCTGCCTCCGCCTGCTCGCGAATCCGGTGCCATACGACGCGCGGCGGCATCGTGTCCGGCAGTGCCACCAGGCCGGCGCTCAGGGCAAGGCGCTCGTCAGCCGTCAATCCGCAGATCATGTCGTTCTTCCTCGTCTCGTCGCTTTCTGTATCCGTCATGCTCATCTACCCACTCCGCACGCGGCGCTGTCTGCGTCCGGCGCATCGTCCGGTTGCCCGAGCAGCGGCTTCAGCCGCTGGTAAGCCCGGGACAACTGGGACTTCGAAAAACTTTCTGTCTTGCCCATGAAACTCGCAATCTCCTTGTGCGTGAACCCTTCGACGTCATGCAGCCACACCACGGTGCGCGTAACGTCCGGCAGGCTTGCAAGCGCCGCGTCGAGGTCAATCGCATCGTCGGGATGCCGCGAAATACCGTGACTCAGGTTGTCACCCGGGGTCACATCGTCCCAGTTTTCCGCGAACGACTGGCTGCGTGCCGTCCACGCCGAACGGAGAAACATCAACGCCTTGGTGACGGCGATGCGGCGAACCCAGCTGCCGAGCGCCGCATCACCGCGGAAGCCTGCAATCGAGCGCATGATCTCGATGAAGGTATCCTGCGTCAGGTCCTCGGCGTGCGCGGGCACTTTGGTGAACCGCAGGCACAGGGTGTACACCGCCGTCGCATAGGCTCGATAGATGATCTCGTGCGCCCGGACGTCGCCACGGGCCGCCCGCCGGACGATCGACTCGTCGACGCTGATATCCGCAAACTTGCCCATACCTGACATGTTAGATGCGGCCGCGAAACAAAGCGTCGCAGGAGGACGTGCCGGGCTTGCGGTCCCGGCGCCTGTGGCAGCACGGTCGCTGCCCGCATATACTGTGCGCCGCGCGCGCGGGGCCGTCCGAATGCCCCGCCTCCGATCCATGCCGGGATGGCGGAACTGGTAGACGCAGTGGACTCAAAATCCACCGGTGGCGACACCTTGGGGGTTCAAATCCCCCTCCCGGTACCACAAATGGCCCCTTTATCAACGGCTCGGATTCCCTTGAAAAAAGCGGGGTGACCGCGTGATCAGTCCCCCGGATCGTGCCCTGAGGCCCTGTAGGATCGCGTATCCCGCCCCGTCCCTGACGCCCCGTGCGGTTTTGCACGTCGCAGGGGCGATCTCGCGCTGTAGCCGCGACGCTGCATGGGGGGCCCTTTCCCCCTCGTCGCCTGAACGCGCTTAGGGCAGCCTGTACGTCAGCTTTTTTCGAGAGCAGTCATTCCGAAGTACGTGCGTAGCCGACGGCTAACGGCCATTAGGGGACCTCATCGAGCAAAATCCGCGAGGCGAAGTAATCATGACTTGCGGTCGGTGTAATCATTTACTTGCCTGGCCTTTTTTTGTCAATCAACACATCTTGTTGCCACTTGCTGGGCTTCTTATCAGTACGATGGATGCATCCTACCCAACAGCAGGGGCGTTTTTGACCATCAAGAAGCTCCTCCACGGTACGTCTGATTCGCCTGGCACGAGTCTTCTCTTGCTTTGCATCTTCAACCCAACAAATAAATTCATTGCGGGCGATCGGCGTCAGGTTTTCCCAGAGGCTGGTTACCTCTTTCGTTCCAGTCAATGCTTTGATTAGGTCTGCGGGCAGTTCGTGAACAAGGCCGCCAGAAATTCTCTTTGTCATCTAACTAACCTGAATGCCTCTGTCGATCATCCACTTAACTTCTCAGCGGCTGCAATGACTAGAACTGCGTCTTTCGTGATCATATCAGCAAGAGCGGCCGCTGATTATTACCCGGCATACGCGCTTACCATGACGTAATACCCATCTGGGTCGCGAACGGCAAACTCCAAAGAGCCAGTGTTTGGATTCATGTGAGGCTCCTCAGCCAATTCGCCCACGAGGTTTCGCGCCCGCTCAAGTGCTGACTCGAAATCATCGACCAGGAAGAACAATAGCAGGCCGTTGCCAGGCTGAATCTCGTCGGGGCTCCTCAACGGCGGGTGGTCGTGCGCAGTCCATTCATGAAGGCAAACCAACACGGTTCCATCCGGGTCCACAACTTGTCCGAAGTAGCTATGCGCAGGTGTTGAGTGGGGTAAGCCGAGCAGCGATTGATACCACTCACAGCTGCGAGCCACGTCTCCGGTTCCAACAATTGTCCAAAGGCGTCGCATGTGTTGTTGCACTTTGCTGATTGCGCTCGCGGCACCAGAGCGACGCTACGAACAAGCGAAGGTCTCCTTCGGGGTCAACTGGGGTCCCTTGGATGATAGCAGCCAAGCGTCCGCTGATGAATGCTCACCGGACAATGATCTGACGCCGGCCGGCCGGTGCTGGCCGCCATGCCTGCCTTGCCGCCCGGCCAGCCCGTCGAGCAGGCGCAGCGCCATGACGGCGAGTTCGTCGATCAGGCCGGCGGCCCACAGGAACAGGATTTCGTCGCGTACATCTTGCATGTGGTGACCATGGCGCCATCGCCTACATGCAGCAGGCCGTGCGGAAGCGCCTGAAGGCGACGCGGAAGCCGGCGACGGATACGAAGCGGCTCGAAGGTGACCTGCGCAAAGTCGAAGCGAGGCTCGAACGGATCGCGGACGCCATCGAGCGCACGGGCCTGACCGACACCCTCGCAAAACGCATGGCATTACACGAACAGGAACGGAAGGCCCTCAAGGGGGAAATCGCGACAGCCGGACAGCACAAAGCACCTGCCCTACCGGACATCATTCCCAGCTTGGTGAAACGCTATCGCGGATTGGTCGAGGGCATCGCGAGGCTCGGCAGCGATCCCGCGGTGACGTTGGAGGATGTCGAAAAAGCGCGTGGGGTACTTCGCAGCCTGTTTGGCAGGATTCCCGTGTCACCCGACGGTGGCGTGCTCGTCGCGACGGTCTCGACAACCACCGTGGGCCTCGTGGAAAACAAAGCGATGATAAACAGCCAATTTCGTTGTAACGTTCTCCCGGTACCAGGCCTTCGAATACCAAAGAACCTATGCTGCCAGCAATGAAATACTGTCCGGTCTGCGGCGCGGAAGTCGAACGCCGCGTCCCGGACGACGACAGCCGGGAACGCTGGGTGTGCGGGCGCTGCGAGACCGTGCATTACCAAAACCCGCTGATCGTGGTCGGCTGCGTCGCGGAAAAGGAAGGCAACATACTGCTGTGCAAGCGTTCCATCGAGCCGCGGCTCGGCTACTGGACGGTGCCGGCCGGTTTCATGGAACTCGGCGAGTCGCTCGCCGAAGGCGCGGCGCGTGAAACCCGCGAAGAAGCACTGGCCGAGGTGGAGATCGGACACATGTTCGCCTCGATCGACGTGGTCGACGCGGGCCAGGTACATGTTTTCTTTACCGGGCGCCTGACGGGCAGCTACGGCATCGGCGAGGAAAGCCTGGACGCCCGCCTGTTCCGGCCCGACGAGATTCCCTGGGGCGAGCTGGCATTCCAGAGCGGCCGATTCGCGCTGCAGAAATACATCGAAGATCGCGGCGCGAACCGTGGCGTCCACATCCACGAACTGCGCCGTGCCCGTCTGTAGGCAAACGCTGGGCTCAGGCCGGCTGGCGGCCGGCCTGACGCTCACCGCGCCCGCTTGGCCTGCGGCTCGGCGTTTTCGAGCTGTTCGGCAAGCACGTCGGCCGGTACGTATCCGGAAATCAGCGTGCCGTCCTCGAGCACGATGGCCGGCGTGCCGGAGAGACCGACCTCCTGTCCCAGGGCATAGTGGTCATTGATGATCGACGCATCACACTGGCCGGTCTCGAACGCGCGATCCTGCTTCGCGGCGGTCAGTGCGGAATTGCGGTCCGGCGAACACCAGACCTTTTCCGACTCGGCCCAGTCGGGCGATTCAGGTCCGTTGCGCGGATACAGCACATACCGTACCTCGATGCCTTCGGCGAGGTAGGTGGCAATCTCGTTGTGCAAACGCCGGCAGTAGGTGCAGCCGATATCGGTAAACACCGTCACACTGTGTTTCGTACTCGCGGGCGCAAAGCTGATGACGTCATCGTCGCTCAGGGCTGCAACCAGGCTTCGGCGTGCCTCGTCCCGGGCGACGTCGGAGAGGTTGACCTGTGCCTCCAGGTCGATCAGGTCGCCCTGCAGGAGATAACGCGCATCCCCGGACACGTAGGCGACGATCGTGCCTTTCTGGATCGTATACCAGCCGGGAACAGGGCTCGGGTTCACGTGCTGCGGTCCGATAATGTCGAACTCCGCGGCAATCCGTTCGCGAATGGCGGCCAGTTCCGCTTCGCTATCGGCATACGCCGGGGTCATGGCGGTCAGCAGTGACAGGACGAGGAGAGTGGCGAACGGTGATTTGGGTGTCGGCATCATGGATCAGGGATTCCGGGGAAGCTCAGTTTAGCAAATATCCTGTCCGTTAAGACCCGTTCGGCGAGCTGAATGTTTCATGCGCCGGGCTTTTATCCCCGCGGATGGTGTTCGCCGTGCAGGTCCTTGAGCCGCTCCCGGGCGACATGCGTATAGATCTGGGTGGTGGAGAGGTCGCTGTGGCCGAGCAAAAGCTGCACCACGCGCAGGTCGGCGCCATGGTTCAGGAGATGCGTCGCGAATGCATGCCTCAAGCTGTGTGGCGACAGCTTTTTCTCGATGCCGGCCTTGTCCGCGTAGCGCTTGATGATGTGCCAGAACGCCTGGCGGGTCATGCGGTCGCCGCGCCGGGTCGGGAACAGGTAATCGGTCTGGCGCTCGAGCAGGATTTCCATGCGCGGGCCGTCGATGAAGTCCCGGAGCCAGCGCTGGGCCTCGTCCCCCAGCGGGATCAGGCGCTCGCGGTCACCCTTGCCGATGATGCGCAGGACACCCTGGTTGAAATTGACCTGCGATTGTCTCAGGTTGATGAGCTCGGACACCCTGAGCCCGGTGGCGTACAGCAATTCGAGCATCGCGCGATCGCGATGGCCGAGCGGTTCGTCCGTATTCGGTGCATGCAGCAGCGCGTCGACCTCGTCTTCGGTCAAAGACCTCGGCAGCGAGCGGCCGATGCGCGGCATTTCGATGTCGGCGGTGGGATCCGAATCCCGCAGGCCTTCCCGCATGATGTAGCGGAAAAAGCGCCGGAAGCTGGACAGCTGCCGGGCGGTCGAGCGCGGCTTCGCGCCGTCCTCGACCCGTTTGGCGATGAACGCCAGCAGGTCAGCCTTGTTGGCCTTGTCGATCGACTTGTTCCGCTCGGAGAGCCCGCGACCCAGGGTCATCAGGTCCGCGCGGTAGGCGCCGAGCGTATTCTGCGAAAGTCCGCGTTCCATCCAGATAGCATCGAGAAACCGGTCGACGAGCTGCTCAGACCGGCCTGCGAGGACAGAATCCTGCTTGTTTCCATTGCTACTGGCCATGGTTATCCGTTTGCGACTCCGGGCGATCCGTCGTCCCGGCGCGGACGACCGCCTGGCCGAACCCGCAGAATTTCTAGGAATTTGAGTATGATAATCGCTGCTCACAGCCGGCGTGACCGGTTTCACAGATTAACCAGGGCATTAACATAACGTGAAGTACGTCACACGCATCGTTGCGGGCCTATGGGGAATCTATGCCTGGCTAGTGTTCCTGATTTGCACCCTGCTTGCGCTGATCGCCGTCACACTTGTACCGGGAACCGGTGCGCGGCAGTGGTGCGTCACCCTCGCCTGCCGCGCCGCCTTCGTGCTTGCCTTCGTGCCGGTGCGGGTCACTGGCATCGAGCGCTTGCCCCCGGGACACTCGGTCGTGGTCGCGAACCACTCGAGTTACGTCGACGGGCCACTGCTCAAGGGCTTCCTGCCCGCCCGCTTCTCATTCGTGATCAAGGGCGAGATGCGCAATGTGCCGGTAGTCCACTACCTCCTGCGACGCAGCGGATCGCGCTTCGTCGAGCGATTTACGGCTGCCGGGAGCGCCCGCGACGCGCGTGAGATCGTGCGGGCGGCAAAAGATGGCCAGTCCCTGGCATTTTTTCCCGAGGGCACGTTCCTCGCGGGGGCCGGCGTGGGCCGGTTTCGGCCCGGCGCCTTCGTGGCGGCGACCCGGGGCCGCATGCCGCTCGTACCGGCGGCCATTACCGGCACCCGGCGGATGCTGCCGGCCGGGCGGTGGCTGCCGCGGCCCGGGCGGCTCTGCATCGAAATACTCGAACCCGTCGCACCCGGCGATCCGGTGTTTGCGGACCATCGGGCGCTCGCGGAGTGCGCGCGGCTGAAGATCGCCAAGGCCACCGGGGAGGCGCCCCTGGAAGCACGGCCCGCCGATGCGGCCTGAGCGACTCCTTGCACGGCCCGGGCGGCGCGGTTGCGAAACGCCCGCGATTCTTGGACAGTACCCGCCCTTTCCCCGACCCGACCCTGCAACCGGAGGATGCCGATGCAGCCAGACGACATCGTAATCGCCGCGGCCCGGCGCACCCCGATCGGGGCGTTCCAGGGGGCGCTGGCCCCCGCCAGCGCAACGGCGCTCGGGGCGGCGGCCGTGGCCGCCGTGATGGCCGACACCGGGATTGCCGGCGCGGACGTCGACCAGGCGCTGATGGGCTGCGTCCTGTCGGCCGGACTGGGCCAGGCGCCGGCTCGCCAGGCCGCGCTCGCCGGCGGGCTCCCGGACAGCGTGCCGTGCACGACGATCAACAAGATGTGCGGATCCGGCATGCAGGCGATCATGCTCGCGCACGACCTCCTCAAGGCGGGCAGCGGCGCCATCGTCGTCGCAGGGGGACTGGAGTCCATGAGCAATGCGCCATACCTGCTCCCGAAAGCCCGCGCCGGTTACCGGATGGGCCACCAGGAGGTCATCGACCACATGTTTTTCGACGGGCTGCAGGACCCCTTCGAGGGCAGGATGATGGGCCATTTCGCCGAAACTACCGCGCAGAAATATGGCTTTTCGCGCTCGGAGCAGGACGAGTTCGCGATCGAGTCGGTAACCCGCGCCCAGGCCGCCGTGCAAAACGGCAGTTTCGCTGCCGAAGTAACGCCGGTCAGGATCAGCAGCCGGAAAGGCGAGCTCATCGTCTCGATCGACGAGACGCCGGGTACGGTCAATGTGGACAAGATTCCGGGCCTGAAGCCCGCATTCGCCGCGGACGGCACGGTAACGGCTGCGAGTTCCTCGTCGATCTCGGATGGCGCCGCGGCGGTCGTGCTGTTGACCTTCGCCGAGGCCAGGCGGCGCGGCATAGAGCCGCTGGCGCGGATCGTCGGCCATTCGAGCGCCGCGCAGCAGCCGGCCTGGTTCACGACGGCGCCGATCGCCGCCATCGGCCGCCTGCACCGGCGGCTTGGCTGGTCGCCGGCCGATGTCGACCTGTACGAGATCAACGAGGCCTTCGCGGTCGTAACGATGTCCGCCATCAGGGACCTGGGGCTCGATCCCGCGAAAGTAAACGTCAACGGCGGCGCCTGTGCGCTCGGCCACCCGATCGGTGCAACCGGCGCGAGGATCACCACGACTCTCGTGCACGCCTTGCGCGCACGGGGACTCCGTCGCGGTGTGGCGTCGCTTTGTATCGGTGGCGGCGAAGCCGTCGCCATCGCCGTCGAAGTCGGCTAGCCGGAGCAGTCATGGAACTCGAAACAGCAAAAGCGGTGATCAGCGGCGGCGCCTCGGGCCTCGGGTTCGCCACGGCGGAGCGGCTCGTGGCGTCGGGCGCCGAGGTCGTCCTGCTGGACATCAACGAGGAACAGGGCAAGGCCAGCGCGGCCTCGCTCGGGTCGCGCGCGAGCTTCGTCCGATGCGATGTTTCCGATGAAGCGACCGTGCGCTCGGCGATTGCCACGGCTGCCGGGCGCATGGGCGGGATCACCCTCGCAGTGAACTGCGCGGGCATCGCGACGGCCGGCCGTGCACTCGGCCGCGACGGGCCTTGGCCGGCGGAGAAATTCAGTCGTGTTCTGATGGTCAATCTCGTCGGGACGTTCAACCTCACGAAGGAAGCAGCGGCCGTCATGCAGCACAACGATCCCGACAGGAACGGGGATCGCGGCGTCGTCGTCGGTACGGCCTCGATTGCGGCCTACGAAGGACAGGTTGGCCAGGCTGCCTATGCGGCTTCAAAAGGCGGCGTCGTCGCCATGATGCTGCCGCTCGCGCGCGAGTTCGCGCAATTCGGCATCCGCGTGAATACCATCGCGCCCGGCATCTTCATGACGCCGATGATGGCCGGCATGCCGGAGGACGTACAGGCGTCGCTCGCTAGACAGGTGCCCTACCCGCAGCGCCTCGGGCGGCCATCGGAGTACGCAATGACGGTCGCTTTCGTTTACGAGAATGCGTATCTCAACGGCGAGACGATCCGCGTCGACGGCGCGATCCGCATGCAGCCCCGCTGACCTGCGAGAACGGCTGCCCGGATAGTCGGAGCAAGGCAGCCGTGCCAGGTGCCTTGCGATCCGGACTGTCCGGGCGGGCCCGTCGGGCGTTGTTTGAGGGAAGTAAAGCAGAGGCAAGCGCAGCGCCGCCGCGCCAAGACCGAGAACAATGCCCGATGGGCCCGCCGTGTGACGAGACCCCCGGTGCACGGCAGCCGGACTCCAGACCTGTTCGACCGAATGGCTCACTCGCCTTCGGCTCGCTCCGCTTTATTTCGGTCGAACAGGCCTCCTCGCCCGGCTGCCTGACAGTCCGGCGCGCGGCCGTCGAAGAATCCGCCTTGCGCTGAAGCGGAGCCCCGGCTCCACGGCCCGTCCGGGCGGGCGCGTCGGGCGTTGTCTGAGGGAAGTAAAGCGGAGGCGAGCGCAGCGAGCCGAGCCATGACCGAGGACAATGCCCGATGGGCCCGCCCTGTGCCGAGCCCCGGCGCACGGCAGCCGGACTCCAGACCTGTTCGACCGAATGGCTCACTCGCCTTCGGCTCGCTGCGCTTTATTTCGGTCGAACAGGCCTCCTCGCCCGGCTGCCTGACCGTCCGGCAGCGGCGCGTGATTACATGCCGGTGTAGTTCGGGCCGCCGCCGCCTTCGGGAACGGTCCAGACGATGTTCTGCGGGGGATCCTTGATCTCGCAGGTCTTGCAGTGGACGCAATTTTGCGCATTGATCCGGAACACCGTCTCGCCGGCCTCTTCCACCACTTCGTAAACAGCGGCCGGACAATAGCGCTGGGCGGGTTCGTCGTACCGGGGCAAGGTGTACGCAATCGGGATCGACGGATCGTTCAGCAGCAGGTGTGAGGGCTGGTCCTCCTCGTGATTGGTGCTCGACAGGTACACGGACGACAGTCGGTCGAAACTGACGACGCCATCGGGCCGCGGATACTCGATCGGCCGTGCGCTGGCCGCCTCGTCGATCGATTCGTGGTCCGGGACCGGGTCGTGCAAGGTAAACGGCAGGCGGCCGCGGCACAGGTTCTGGTCAATGAACGTGAAAGCGGCACCCAGTAACATGCCGAACTTCGCCAGTGCCGGCGTGAAATTGCGGCCGCGATAGAGGTCCTCGTATACCCAGGACGCCTTCACGCGTTGCTCGAATTCCACGAGGTCAGATTGGCCCGGATCGCCGCCGGTTAGCGCAGCGTGCACGGTTTCGGCGGCAAGCGCACCGGTCTTGATCGCGGTATGCGCGCCCTTGATTTTGACGTTGTCGAGGAAGCCCGCATCGCAACCGACGAGCATGCCGCCGGGGAAGGTGAGTTTCGGCAGTGACTGCAGCCCGCCCTTGTTGACGGCACGGGCGCCGTAAGCGATGCGTTTGCCGCCCTCGATTGTCGCACGTATGACCGGATGCTGCTTCCAGCGCTGGAATTCCTGGAACGGCCGCAAGTAAGGATTCCTGTAATTCAACGCCACGATGAGACCGAGGAATACCTGCTGGTCGGCAGCGTGATACAGGAAACCGCCACCCTCGGTGTGATTGTCGAGCGGCCAGCCGATGGTATGGACGACTTTGCCGGGTTCGTGCAGGGCCGGGTCGATTTCCCAGATCTCCTTGAGCCCGATGCCATAGTGCTGGGGATCGGCGTTGGCGCGCAGCTCGAACTTATCCATTAGCTGCCGGCCGAGGTTGCCGCGACATCCCTCGGCGAAAATCGTGTACTTGCCAAGCAGTTCATAACCGGCCTGGAACGACGCCTTGCGGCGACCCTCCTTGTCTAACCCTGCATCGCTCGTTGCCACGCCGGTAACCCGCCCGTCACCGTCGTAGAGCACTTCGGCGGCCGCGAAACCGGGAAACAGGTTCGCGCCGAGAGACTCGGCCTGCTTGGCAAGCCACTGGCACAGGCGACCGAGACTCAGGATGGTGTTCCCGTCGTTGCGCATCGGCGAAGGAACGAAAGCGCCGGGTATCCGCGTCGCCCGCGTCGCACTCCGCAGGTAGTGCACGTCGTCACCCCTGACTGCCGTGCCGAGCGGCGCACCACGCTCCTCCCAGTCCGGGAACAGCTCGGCGAGCGCGCGCGGGTCGAAGCAGTTGCCGGACAGGATGTGAGCGCCGATTTCGGCGCCCTTCTCGACGACGACGACCGACAGCGCGGCATCGAGCTGGAGCAGGCGGCATGCCGCGGCGAGGCCCGCGGGACCGCCGCCGACGATGACGACGTCGAATTCCATTGATTCGCGTTCGCTGTGCTGACTGTGCTCCGACATTACGCTCCGGGTCCTGCAGGCCGGCATATGACGGCCAGGTAAGGTAATCTTGCCACGCCGCCACCGAGGCGCAACCGCGCGAGGAGCGACATGCACATCAGGGAGGCCTGGGAACGAAGCCTGCGACGGGAAGGCCACGTCCGGGATGCCGCGCAGGCGGCAGTCGTCGATCGCTTCGAAACTTTACAGCATTCCCTTGAAGCGCGTGAACGCAAAGCCCGCGGCTGGCTGGCGCGGCTAGTCGGCAGCGCGCCGCCCCCGGTACGCGGGCTCTACCTGTGGGGCGGCGTGGGTCGCGGCAAGACCTTTCTCATGGACCTGTTTTTCGAAACGCTCGCCATCGACGCGAAGCGGCGCGTGCATTTCCACCGCATCATGTCGGAAGTGCATGCTCGCCTCGCACAGCAGGAAGGCGTATCCGACCCGCTGCGGCAGGTGGCATTCGATCTCGCCGGCGAGGCACGGGTACTGTGTTTCGACGAATTCTTCGTGAGCGACATCGCAGATGCGATGATCCTCGGCCGTTTCCTGCGCGGCCTGTTCGACCAGCGGGTGACGCTCGTCGCGACCTCGAACACGCACCCGGACGACCTGTACCGGGACGGACTGCAGCGCAGCCGGTTCCTGCCCGCCATCGAACTCCTGAACACGCACACGCACGTATTGCACATGGACGGCGGGACGGACTACCGCCTCCGCCTGCTCGAAGCGGCGGGCACCTACCTGACGCCGGCCGACGCCGATGCGGAACGGCGGCTCGGCCGGCTGTTCGAGGATTCCGCATCGAGCCGGATTACGTCCGGCGCCGAACTCGAGATCAATGGTCGCAGGCTTACCGCGAAGAAGGCCGCCAAAGGCATCGTCTGGTTCGAGTTCGACACTTTGTGCGACGGCCCCCGGAGCCAGGCGGATTACATCGAACTCGCGCGCTGGTACCCGACGGTGATTCTGTCCTCTGTGCCGCGCTTCGACCGCGGCACAGAGGACCAGGCACGACGCTTCATTGCACTGGTCGACGAGTTCTATGATCGCGGGGTGAAGCTCATCTTGTCGGCGGCCACCGGCATCGAGGCGCTCTACGGGGGCGAAAAACTCACTTTCGAGTTCGATCGGACGTCCAGCAGGCTCACGGAAATGCAGTCAGCCGGGTATCTTGCGCGCCCGCACCTCGCCTGACAGTTGAATGCAACTGAAACTGTCGCTACTGTTTGCCTTGCCTTGCCTTGCACCGGGCGAAAGGACAACGACCTCAACATGACCAACGACCTGATACTGGAAAACTTCATGCCCTACCGGCTCGCGCGCCTTTCGAGCACGGTCAGCGCAACTGTGGCGCGCGCCTATGACAAGCAGTTCGGGTTATCTATTCCCGAGTGGCGTGTCATTGCGATTCTCGGGCGGCACCCGGGTCTGTCCGCGGTCGAAGTGGCGGAGCAGACGTTTCTCGACAAGGTTGCGGTCAGCCGCGCGGTCAGCAAGCTTATCAAGGCCGGGCGGATCGACCGGCAATTCGCCGATGCAGATCGCCGCCGTTCGATCCTGAATTTGTCCGAGAAAGGGCGCGAGGTGCACGACGGCGTCGCGGAGCTTGCGCTCGCGTTCGAGAGAGAGCTCCTGCAAGGGCTCGATGCAGACGAAGTACGAAAATTCAATGCCGTGATGGATCACCTGCTCGAAAAAGCCAACAAACTGTAAGTCTGAGGCGTACGGGGCGGCTCGTCGCGTTGATAGTTTCATCTGACATTAATGTATAATGCGCCCGCCGAACGTCCGGCCGGAGCTCTTCCACAGTGACAAACCACGAACTACGCCGGGCCAGCGATGCGAAGGACAGCATCGTCGACAGGATTGTCGCCAGTCGTATCGAAAGCAAGCTCCTCGGCTCCCGTAATCAGCTCGAACGCTACCTCCGCCAGTACTTTCGCGATGTTCCCGTCGAGGACCTGATCGGCCGCTCGGAAAAGGTGATGGCCCGGATAGCCGTCGATCATCTCGAATTCGCCGCCACGCGCAAGAAAGGCCGGCCGAGCTTGAGGATCTTCAACCCCGCCGAAGAAGAGCACGGGTACGCCTCGAAATACACGATCATCGAGATGGTCAACGATGACATGCCGTTCCTGGTGGACTCGGTGGCTGCCGCCATCGCCCGCCAGGATCTCGCCATACACATCACCGTGCACCCCGTCATTCGCATCGTCCGCGACGGCCGCGGCCGCCTGCAGTCCGTGGAGGAACGGGACTCCGCGAGCGGCCGGTTCGAATCGTTCATCCGTTTCGTCATCGACCGGGAAAGCAATGCACAGCAGCTGAAGGTGCTCGAGCACGAGATCCTGAAGGTCCTCTCCGACGTTCGGGCCGCCGTGCGCGACTGGGAGTCGATGCGGGACAAGATGATCGAGGCTCGCGACAGCCTGGCCGACGCACCCGCATTCATCGACGAGGCAACCCGGCGTGAGTCCCGGGAACTGCTCGACTGGATGATCGACGACCGATTCACCTTTCTCGGTTACCGCCGGTATGAACTCGAGAAAAAAGGCAAGCGCGTGTTTCTCAATTCCGTTGCCGGCAGCGGCCTGGGACTCCTGTCGCGCGACGAGCGCGGCGGCACGACCATCGAGCTTACAGCGGAGATGCGGCGGCTGACCCGGTCGAAGAACCTGTTGATTCTCACCAAGGCCAATTCACGGTCGACAGTACATCGCCAGGCATACCTCGACTATGTCGGTGTGAAGACCTTCGACAGCGAGGGCAGGAATAGCGGTGAGCATCGCTTCATCGGCCTGTTCACCTCCGCCGCCTACAGCGAAAGCCCGCGGCACATTCCCTTGCTGCGCTACAAGGTACAGCGCGTACTGGACCGTAGCAGTGTCGATCCGAAGGGCCACCGCGGCAAGGCGCTGTTGCACATCCTCGACACCTTCCCGCGCGACGAGCTGTTCCAGAGCAGTGTTTCCGACCTTGCCCGCACGACCTTCGGCATTCTCAATCTGCAGGAACGGCAGCGCGTGCGCCTGTTCGTCCGTCGCGATACGTTCCGGCGCTTCTATTCCTGCCTGGTTTACGTGCCCCGCGAGAAATACACGACTTCGGTGCGGCAGAAAGTCGAGGCGATACTGCAGGAAGCCTTCGACGGCACCTCGGTCGACTCCAGCGTCGAGATCTTCGATTCGCCGCTCGCGCGGGTGCACATCATCGTCCGCACCGCGCCGGTCGAGCGGCCACGCATCGGTATCCAAGAACTCGAAGAGCGTATTTCCGAAGTCGTGGTCACCTGGGCCGATCGACTGCGCGAGGAACTCGCCGCCGCGTATGGCCAGGACGAGGGACACCGACTGTACAAGACCTACGGCCAGGTGTTTCCGGCCGGCTTCCAGGAAGGCACCCTGCCGGCGGAGGCCTGCAGCGACATCGAGCGCATCGATCGCATGCGTGCGGACGGCGAGCTCCAGACGGTTAACCTGTACCGTCCCGGCGGGCTGGACCCCGGGCACATGCATTTCATTATCTACAGCGACGAGCAGCCCCTGGCCCTGTCCGAGGCGCTGCCGGTGCTCGAGAACATGGGTGTCGACGTCTACACGGAACGCCCGTACGAACTGGCTCTCGCCGCCGACGACCCCTTCTGGATCCAGGATTTTCACCTGCGTCACGAAAGCGCCGCGGACATCGACGTAAGCACAACAGCGCCGCGTTTCGAGGAATGCTTCATGCGCGTGCTGAACGGGGACCTGGAGGATGACGGGCTCAACCGCCTGATCATCGCGGCGGACCTGGACTGGCGCCAGGTCGCCCTCCTCCGGACTTACGCAAAATACCTGCAACAGCTCGCCATGCCCTTCAGCCAGAAGTACATGGAGGACGTGCTCGTCGTGCATGCGGGTCTCGTGCGTCTGCTGGTCCAGCAGTTCGAGCTGCAGTTCAATCCGGAGCTCGCGGCAGCCGCGCGCAAGCGAAAACTGCAGGCCTTGCTGCCCGCCGTGAGCCGCGCCGTCAGCCGCGCCCGCAACGTGGACGAAGACCGCATCCTGAGTGCGTTCGTCGGGGCGGTAGCGGCAACGCTGCGCACGAACTATTACCTGCGAAATGCGGACGGTGAGCCGCGCGGGTCGATATCGATCAAGCTGAACCCGAAACAACTGCGTGAGGCACCCGTGCCGCGCCCCGCCTACGAGATCTTCGTGTACTCGCCTGCCGTCGAAGGCGTGCACCTGCGAGCCGGCGCGATCGCCCGCGGCGGGCTCCGCTGGTCGGATCGGCGGGAGGATTTTCGTACCGAAGTGCTCGGCCTGATGAAGGCGCAAGTCGTCAAGAATACCGTGATCGTCCCGACCGGCGCGAAAGGCGGCTTCTTCTGCAAACGCCTGCCCGAGGATAATCGCGACATACGGCTATCCGTCGGGATCGAATGCTACAAGACCTTCATCCGCGGCATGCTCGATATCACCGACAACGTGGTGGACGGCAGGGTCGTGACGCCGAAGGGCGTCGTGCGACGCGACGGCGACGATCCCTATCTCGTCGTCGCAGCAGACAAGGGTACCGCTACGTTTTCGGATATCGCGAACGGCATAGCGGCCGAATACGGGTTCTGGCTCGACGACGCATTCGCCTCGGGGGGTCCGTCGGCTACGATCACAAGAAAATGGGTATTACCGCGCGCGGTGCCTGGGAGGCGGTAAAGCGCCACTTCCGCGAACAGGGTTTCAATACGCAAAAGGACCCGTTCACGGTGGTCGGCATCGGCGACATGAGCGGCGACGTATTCGGCAACGGCATGTTGCTGTCCCGGCGGATCCGTCTTCTCGCCGCCTTCAACCACGTGCATATTTTCCTCGATCCCGACCCGGACATGGCGGCAAGTTTCAAGGAACGCCAGCGCCTGTTCCGCAAGCCGCGTTCCGGCTGGGACGACTACGACGAATCGCTCATTTCGAAGGGCGGCGGCGTGTTCTCCCGGCAGGCAAAGACGATTCGCCTGGGCGGCGAGGCACGTGCGATGCTTGGCACGCAGGAAAGCAGCATGCAGCCGGATGAACTCATCCGCCACATTCTCAGAATGGAAGTCGACCTCCTGTGGAACGGCGGGATCGGCACCTACGTCAAGGCGAGCACCGAAGCGCATTCGGATGCCGGCGACCGCAGTAACGACAATGTGCGCGTCAATGCGAGTGCCTTGCGTTGCAAGGTCATCGCCGAGGGCGGCAACCTGGGCCTGACCCAGCTTGCCCGCATCGAATACAGCCTGAATGGCGGCCGCATCAATACGGACTTCATCGACAACTCCGCGGGCGTCGACAGCTCCGATCGCGAGGTGAACATCAAGATCCTCCTCAGCGACGCCGAAAAGTACAAGCGACCTGTCGCGGCCGAAGCGCAACGAATTACTGGCCTCGATGACGGATGACGTAGCGGAGCTCGTCCTGCGGAACAACTACCTCCAGACGCAGGCGATCAGTATGAGCGAGGTACGCTCGGTCGAGCGCATCGACGAAATGGGCCGCCTGATCACGAATCTGGAACGCACTGGCCTGCTCGACCGCACAATCGAATACCTGCCCGAAGAGGCCGAGATCGAAGAGCGCCGCGCGCGCAAGGTCGGGTTCACGCGGCCGGAACTCGCGGTCATCCTGAGTTACGCAAAAATCGATCTTTACAACGGTCTGATGGCTTCGGATGAGTCGTTCGAGGATTTCCTGGATTCGGATCCCCCACGTTACTTCCCCGCGGTCCTGCGGCGGCGTTTCAGTGATCTTCTGCCGACGCATCGGCTGAGCCGGCAAATTCTCGCGACGCTCATCTCGAACAATATCGTCAATCGCATGGGCCCGTCCTTCGTGAAGCGTGTGCAGGTCGACACCAACGCCAACGTGGTGACGATCGCACGGGCATACACGATTGCGCGGCAGATCATCCGGGCGGGCAACCTGCTCGAAACCATCGAATCCCTCGATTACAGGATCCCGGCAACGGCGCAGATGTCGATGATGTTCGAGGTGAGCCGAACACTGCGGCATGTCTGCTACTGGCTAATCGACCGCTTCGGCAACGAACTGCAGATCGCGCCGGCCGTCGAACGCTTCCAGGACCGGATGACGGCCGTTTATACGCGAACCGGCGCGATCATCTCGACGGCTGCCCGCGAACGTCACGAAACCGCTGCCGGCGCCTATCTCGCCATGGGCGTTCCTGAGAAACTTGCGCACCGGATGTCGTCGCTGCTCCTCACCCGGGCCGCACTCGATATCGCGGACCTCGCGGCCATGTATAAGCAGGATGTCCTGGCCTCGGCCCGGGTCTATTCCACCTTCAACGAACGCCTCGGCCTTTACTGGCTGCATACGAGTGTCGAGGACCTGCATGTGCAGGGACGCTGGCAGGCAATTGCGCGAAGTAACCTGCGGGAGGAGTTCTACCAGATACGCCGCGACCTGGCTTCCAAGCTCCTGGCCGGACGCAGCAAGCGCGATATCGCCATCCGGGTCAACGAATGGCTGCAACGGCACGCGGAAGAAGTCGCACGCTTCCAGCGCATGCTCGCGGACATGAAACTCCGCGGCGACATCGATTTTGCTACCCTGAGCGTTGCCGCGCAGGAACTGCGCGACCTCGTATCGTCCTGACACTACACGGCAACGGAGGACCTATGGCCGGCAAGCTCGTACTGTGCCGTCATGGCGAGAGCGACTGGAACCTGAAAAATCTGTTCACCGGCTGGACCGATGTCGACCTCACCGAAAAAGGCATCCGGGAAGCACGGGACGCCGGGCGCCTGTTGCGGGCGCAGGGTTACGAATTCGATATCGCGTTTACATCCGTCCTGAAGCGCGCAATACGCAGTCTCTGGCTGATCCTCGACGAAATGGACCGGATGTGGATCCCGGTCGTGCGCGACTGGCGCCTCAATGAACGGCACTACGGCGCATTGCAAGGCCTGAACAAGGCGGAAACCGCCGCGAAATACGGCGATGATCAGGTGTTGATCTGGCGGCGCAGCTACGATATTCCGCCGCCGGCGCTCGACTCCGGCGACGAGCGGCATCCGTCCCGCGATGCCCGCTACGCCGGTATCGCGAACCTGCCCGCCACGGAATCGCTGGCTCTCACCCTGAAACGGGTGCAGCCGTGCTGGGAGGAGTGCATTGCCCCGGAACTCCGGGCCGGCAAGGACGTGCTCATTGCGGCACACGGCAACAGCTTGAGGGCGCTGGTAAAGATGCTGGACGCTATCCCGGACGACGAGATCGTGGGCTTCAATATTCCGACCGGCATTCCCCTGGCTTACGAGCTCGATGCTGCGCTTCGGCCGAAATCGCGGGAATTCCTGGGCGATGCGACGGAAATCGCGAAAGCGGCCGCCGCGGTAGCGGCACAGGGCCGCTCGCGATGATGTACGCGCTCGGTGACCGGGTGCCGGTCCTCGAGGGCGAAGGCCATTTCGTAGCACCGAACGCCACGATCGTCGGTAGCGTAAGGCTGCGGGCGGCATCGAGCGTGTGGTTCAACTGCGTGTTGCGCGGCGATAACGACTGGATCGACATCGGCGCGCGGAGCAACATCCAGGACGGCAGCGTTCTGCACACGGACCCTGGACTGGAACTCGTGCTCGGCGAAAACGTCACGATCGGCCACAGGGCCATGCTGCACGGTTGCACGGTAGGGAGTCACACTCTGATCGGCATCGGCAGCACGATCCTGAACCGCGCCCGGATCGGCGCGCACTGCGTGGTCGGTGCACACACGCTGGTCACCGAAGGCAAGGCGTTTCCTGACGGCATGCTGATCCTCGGCGCGCCCGCACGGGTCGTGCGCGCACTCGGGGACGACGAGATGGCCCTGCTTGCCCGCTCTGCCGACGTGTATGTCGCCAATGCGGCCCGTTACACGCGCTCGCTCGTCGTGCTCTAGACCCGGCGCAAACCGCGAACGCCCTATTTCTGGGACTTCGGGTGCGAGCGGGGTTGCGCGCGCTCCGGCTCGACAACCCGCACGAGCCCCTCCTGGCAGGTACTCGCTACCAGCGTGCCGTTCTCGGTGAAGAACTGCCCCCGGGCGTAGCCCCGGGCGCCCGCGGCGTTCGGACTGTCGATCGCGTACAACAGCCACTGGTCGATGCGAAACTCGCGGTGAAACCAGAGTGCATGATCGAGACTTGCCATGATGACATTGTCGGCAACCCAGGACAGCTCGTGCGGCAGCGTGCTCGCGCCGAGCAGCTCGTAGTCGGACACGTAGGCGAGCAGGTTCTGGTTGAGCGGCAGGTCCGGCGGCACCGCGTCGACCGCCCGGATCCACACATGGGCCTCTGGCGGCAACTTCCGCCGCTCGATGTAATCGATCGGGCGTACCGGCCGGAATTCGAACGGCCGCTTCTCGGTGAGAAAGCGCCGGATTTTCATGGGCACACCGTCGGGCAGCTCGAGCGCGACTTCGTGCAGGGCGCGCAGTTTGTCCGGCGGTGGCACGTCCGGCATTTCAGCCTGGTGTTCGAGTCCCCGCTCCGGATGCTGGAATGAGGCAGCCATGTTGAGTATCGGCCTGCCGTGCTGGATCGCGACAACGCGCCGATTCGAAAAGCTGCCGCCATCCCTCGCGCGGTCGACTTCGTAGACGATCGGCGAGGTATTGTCGCCGCGGCGCAGGAAATATGCGTGCAGCGAGTGGGCAACGCGGCCCTCGACCGTGAACTGCGCGGCACTCAGCGCCTGGCCGAGCACCTGGCCGCCGAACACCTGCGGACTGCCGATGTCACGGCTGTCGCCGCGAAAGATGTTGTCCTCGATGCGCTCGAGGGAGAGTAGCGCGACGAGGTCCGCAAGCGCCGAATGCACGCGAAAACCCTACGCGCCCGTGCGGCCGCCGTCGACGGCGATCCCGGTGCCGCTGACGAACACCGCGTCGTCACTCGCGAGGAACAGGACGACCTTTGCGACGTCGATCGGCTCGCCGAGGCGACGCGCGGCGGAGTGCGCAATGCAAAAATCGCGCAGCGTTCGGTTCTTCCGGAAGATCTTTCTCGACAAGGGCGTCATGATGCCGCCCGGTTGCACGTAGTTGGCCGTGATGCCGAAGGCGCCGGTCTCGACAGCGAGCGCCCGCGTTATATCGGCTACATTCTTCTCGGCCCGCTGCACCGCATCGAGCGCTCCGACCGAGAACAGGCTGCGTACGAGCCCTAACAAGACAATGCGTCCCGCAGGGCTCTTCTTCAGGTGCGGCAGCGCGGCGCGGCAGGCCGCCAGCGTCACGCGCGCACGCTGGTCGAGCAGGCTATCGAGCCGCGCGCCGGCATCCGATATCGGCGGTTCGGTGCGGACCGGGTAATCGCACACCAGGATGTCGAGGCCGCCGAGGCGTTCAACCGCCGCATCGATGAGCGTTTGCTGCCGGTCCGGATCATGCAGATCGGCGAACAGGCCGCTCACGCCCTTTACACCCCGGAAATGCTGCTCGACACCACTGACGTCGACATCCGCGGCAAGCACCTTCGCGCCGTGTTTCGCGAAGGTGCGTGCCACTGCCTCGCCAATGCCGTCCGCCGCGTTCGTCACCACCGCCTTCAGTCCGTAGAGCCGCAGCGCATCGTTCATGTCATTGTCCTTTCAATCCGTTGAACAGTCGGGGAGCTTAAAGTCGGCGAATCGCAGGCGCAATTCGATCTTCCGGACTTTACCCGTGGCCGTGTGCGGCAGTTCGTCCAGGACGACGACATCATTCGGTATCCACCATTCCGCTACCCGGCCCCGGTAGTGCCGAAGCAACGCCGACTTGTCGATCTCGGCACCTTCCGCCGGAACCACGACGAGCAGCGGCCGCTCCGACCATTTCGGGTGCGGCACCCCGACCACCGCGGCCTCGGCGACGTCCGGATGGCTCATGATCAGGTTCTCGAGTTCTATGGAGCTGATCCATTCCCCGCCGGACTTGATCACGTCCTTGGTGCGGTCCGTGATGGTGACGTAACCCTCGCGGTCGATGATCGCGACGTCGCCGGTATCGAACCAGCCATCCACCGTATGCGTGCCGGCCCCGCCGTCGAGCTTGAAGTAATCGCTGCACACCCAGGGGCCGCGCACCTGCAGCGAGCCGTAAGCGACGCCGTCCCAGGGCAACACGCGGCCCTGGTCGTCGACAATCCGCAATTCGCAGCCGAAGACGCCGCGCCCGGCCTTGGCGGCGAGGTCGAGCCGCTCTTTTGGCCCGAATGTCTCGAGGCCGGCCTTGATCGTATTCACCGTGCCGATCGGGCTCATTTCCGTCATGCCCCACCCCTGGCGTACCTCCACACCGTGCCGTTCCCGGAATGCCTCGATCATGCTCCGCGGAACGGCGGCGCCGCCGATGATCGTCCGGCGGAGGCTCGTGAGACGCTGACCGCTTGTCTCGAGGTGCTTGAGCAAGCCGAGCCAGATCGTCGGCACGCCGAGCGCGAGCGTAACGGCCTCCGTTTCGAGCAGGTCGGCCAGCATCGCCGGGTTCGCCATTTGCGGACCGGGCAACACCAGTTTCGCGCCCGCGATGCCGGCGGAGTAGGGAATTCCCCATGCGTTCACATGAAACAGCGGCACGACCGGCAGCACGCTGTCCATGCTCGAGAGCCCGAGAACGTCCGGCGCCACGCCGGCGTAGGCGTGGAGTATCGTCGAGCGGTGATCGTAGAGCACGCCTTTCGGGTCTCCGGTCGTGCCGGAGGTGTAACAAAGCGCGGAGGCCGCATGCTCGTCGAGCGCCGGCCAGGCAAAGGCGTCGGATTCGCCGTCGATCAGCGATTCGTAACTCTGCACGTTGCAAAGCACAGTGGATGGCATATGTGCGTCGTCGGTCATCACCACCACGCCGTCCAGGGGCCGGATGCGGGGGACGAGCTTTTCGAGCAACGGCATGAACGCCGGGTCGATGAACAGCCAGCGATCCTCGGCGTGATTGATGATGTAGGCGATCTGCTCAGGGAACAGGCGCGGATTGATCGTGTGGCAGACGTAGCCGGCCCCGCTGATAGCGTAATAAAGTTCGAGGTGCCGGTGATCGTTCCATGCGAGTGTCGCAATCCGGTCGCCGGGCCGGAGACCGAAGCGGCCGAGCGCGTTGGCGAGCTGTCTTGCGCGACCGATGAGCGTGCCCCAGGTGGTGCGGTGCCGGGCTGCATCGACGGTGACCGAGACGATCTCGCGATCGGCGTGGAAACGTGCCGCATGTTCCGCTATCGACGATATCAACAGCGGCCTGTTCATCATCAGTCCCTGCATACTCCCCCCGGCGGATCCGCTGCCTCGACCGGTAATTTACCAGATGCCGCGACGGCCGGCTCTTGCGGCCGCATTGCGGAATTCCATGCTATGCTCTGGCCAAATCGACCGCAGCTTGTTGGCGAAAGCGCCTGTTTCTTCTGGCAAAACGGGATGCGCCACAGGCATCGCGGTGCCTGCGATTCTGCATCTGTATCAGTCCCGACCAAGGGGGGGGTATGAAACCGACCAAGCATCGAACGGCCGTCCGTACGCTGCTGGCTGCACTGACCGGTGTCGCTGTGAGCGCACCGGCAATCGGCCAGGATGTATTCGAGGAAATCGTCGTCACCGCGCAAAAGCGCGAACAGAACATCATGGACGTCCCGATCGCGGTAACCGCCGTTTCCGGTGCCGAAATCGACGCCTCCGGCATCAAGGACGTGTTCGACCTGCAGCAAAACGTTCCGGGCCTGCTGGTCGGGCAGAGCCAGACGGCGACGACATCGAATTTCTCGATTCGCGGCGTCGGCAGTACCTCCAACAACTTCGGCGTCGAGTCTTCGGTCGGCCTGTATGTCGATGGCGTGTACCGTTCCCGCCAGAGTTCGATGATCAACGAACTGGTCGACGTGGAAGCCGTTGAAGTATTGCGCGGACCACAGGGGACGCTGTTCGGAAAGAATACGGCGGCCGGCGCGATCCAGATCCGGACCGTGGCACCGAGCGCCGACGGCCCGGACGGTCTGCTTGAACTGACCGCCGGCGATTACGGGCTTATGAAGCTCAGCGGCGCGACGAATATCGTGCTCTCAGACGCGCTGGCGTTTCGTGGCACGATCTTCACGTCACAGCGCGACGGCTATGTCAGCGACGACAACCTCGGCAGCGACCTCCTGAACGATCGCGACCGTTTCGGCTTCCGGATGCAACTCGGCTACGAACCGAACAGCGATTTCAATATTCGCGTGATTGCCGACTATGCCGAGGTTGACGAGACCTGTTGCGCCGCCGTGGCGCGGGTCGACGGCCTGTATTCCCAGGCCAGCCTCGGCGGTGTGCCGGTGAATGGATCCGACGCCGCCCTGGTCGCGCTAGGCGGCACCGTGTACACGGACTACCCTTACCCGCAGCCGTTCCTGGATGCCCTCGCACCCCTGCCGGGGAACGTGCTCAGCGGCGTCGGCTTCGACGATTATCGTGTCGCGTACAACCTGGTTCCGGAGTCGCGCAACGAAGACCGCGGCCTCTCGCTGGAAATCAACAAGACGCTCGGCAACGAGCTGACCCTGACGTCGATCACGGCATACCGCGCGTTCGATACCTACGACCGGATCGACGCGGATTTCACCAATGTCGCCCTGATCGAACGCATCAACGAAGCCGAGCAGCAATCGATCTCGCAGGAGTTCCGGCTCACCGGCGACTTCGGCGATGGCGGCAACTGGGTGACCGGCATTTACTACTTCGGCCAGACGATCGACAGCGATACCACCACGAATGGCGGTCCGTTCCTCGAGCCCTACCTGCTGATCACCCAGCCGGCCCTCCCCGCGCTGATCAACGGCGTCAATGCATTGTCCGCGGCGACCGGCGGCGCGCTGCCGCCGGCCGCAAGCCCGTTCCCGGCCGGCGTGTTCGCGCTGGATGACATCACGCAGGAGCAGGATGCCTGGGCCGTGTTCGGCCAGGTGGATTTCCCGATCGGCGATCGCCTGATACTCACGCTGGGCGGCCGCTACACCGACGAGACGAAGGACATCGACGCGGCCTACACGCAGACCGCACAGGGGCCGCCGCCGGACCTGACTGCCATCGCGACGAACCTGTTCCTCGCGTCGCAGGGCATGGACTTCGACCCCACGCCGATCCTGGCGGTCGCGGAACCGAACACCGCGTGGGGCTCGTACCTGTTCCAGCCGCTCGCCCCGCGGCCGGACCTCGACGATTCGCTGAACGACGACCAGGTTTCCGGCACCGCCAAGCTGTCGTTTTTCCCCTCGGAGGAACACATGTTCTACGGTTCCTATTCGACCGGCTACAAGTCGGGTGGCACGAACACGGAACGCATTTCGCCGGAGTTCGATTCGCTATTCGGGCCGGAGACCTCGGAATCCCTCGAGATCGGATACAAAGGCTTCCTCGGCCCGGTACGCCTGAGCGTCGCCGTGTTCGATACGACGTTCGACGATTTCCAGGCGCAGGCATTCACCGGCACCGGCTTCAACCTGCAGAATGCGGGCGAACTGGAAACGCAAGGCGCGGAGGTCGAGGCGACTTGGCGGCCGTTCGACAGCTTCGAGGTGCAGGGCTACTACGCGTATAACGAGGGTGAATACACCGAGTTCGAGGGCGGCACGTGCTGGGATACCGCGGTGTTTCACACCGGCATGCCCGATCCCGGCAGCAGCGGTAACGTGAATGCCGAGGTCTGCAACCGGACAGGCTTCCCGCTTGCGTACAACCCGGAGAACCGTGCCTTCGTTGCGCTCACCAAGGACTTCCCCCTGGGCGCCAATGAGCTTTACGTCCGCGGCGAATACTCCTGGGCATCGGAGCAACTTACCGACGGTGACCTTGATCCGTTCACCACGCAGGACGATATCGGGCTCCTGAACCTGCGCCTCGGGATGTACATCACGAACTGGGATGCGAACGTCACGCTGTGGGGCAGGAACATCACCGACGAGCGCTGGTATGCCGGTTCCTTCGACGCCCCTATCCAGCTCGGGCGCATGAACTCGTACCCGGCGGAGCCCGCGACCTACGGCCTCACGTTCAACAAGAAATTCGACTGAGCGAACCGCAATCTTAAGGGGCGGCGGATGGCTCCGCCGCCCTTTGTCTCCAGGAGCTGACTGCGCACTCGCAACCGTCTCGCGCGACATGACCTTCTGCGGTGTCGGGGGCGCCGACCAGCGGTTCGGGGGCATGGCGCCGGGGAGGCATTGCACGCGCTAATTTCCTATAATTCGGACCCTCGTGCGCGGCCCGGCGGCCTGGGAGGTACGGATGGTCAGGCGATACGACAACATTCTCGCCACGGTCGGCAACACCCCGATCGTCAGGCTCAACAAGCTCGCGCCGCCGCACGTCAACCTGTACGCCAAGCTCGAATCCTTCAACCCAATGGGTTCGGTCAAGGACCGGCTCGCGGTCAGCGTCATCGAGGACGCCGAGCGCTCGGGCGTACTGCGGCCGGGGCAGACCGTCATCGAAGCCACCAGCGGCAACACCGGCATCGGGCTCGCCATGGTCTGTGCGCTGAAAGGCTACCCGCTCGTGATCGTGATGGCGGAAACCTTCAGCATCGAACGGCGCAAGATGATGCGCTTCCTCGGCGCAAAAGTGGTACTTACGCCCGCCGCACTGAAAGGCAGCGGCATGCTCGCGAAAGCGGTGGAACTCTCCCGCGCGCACGACTGGTTCCTGGTGCGCCAGTTCGAAAACGAGGCCAACGCGGATGCCCACTCGCGCACGACGGCCCCTGAAATCCTCGAGGCCTTCGCCGACGACGGGCTCGACTACTGGGTCACGGGATTCGGCACCGGCGGGACACTCAAAGGTGTAGGACGGGTGTTGCGCGAAAAAAGCCCGCGCACACGAATCGTCGTCTGCGAACCGGATAACTCGCCCATTCTCGGGAGCGGCATCCCGCAGCCGCGGGGAGCCGACGGCGCGACAGCCGGGAGCCATCCCCTGTTCCGGCCGCACCTGATGCAGGGCTGGAGTCCCGACTTCATTCCCAAACTGGCGCAGGATGCCCTGGATAGAAAACTCTACGACGAAATCCGGCCGATCGCGGGCGGCGACGCCATGCGACTCGCAAAGGCGCTCGCGCAGGACGAAGGCATTTTCGTCGGCATCTCGGCCGGCGCAACACTGGCCGGCGCGCTGGCCGTCGCGCGGGACGCCCA
The DNA here is from genome assembly GCA_963713215.1 of uncultured Pseudomonadota bacterium. Taxonomy (GTDB): domain Bacteria; phylum Pseudomonadota; class Gammaproteobacteria; order Steroidobacterales; family Woeseiaceae; genus UBA1847. The sequence continues at coordinate 415,423 of CAVQKY010000006.1, forward strand.
TGAGGGCGCGAACATCCTGTGCATGCTGCCGGATACCGGCGAGAGATATCTGAGTACGCCGCTATTCGACGGCATCAGCGCCGACATGAACGACGAGGAACTCGACATCTCGCGCTCGACCCCGGGCGCACGTTTCGATGCGCCCGCGGTAGTGCAGGCCCCGGGAGACGAAGCCCCTGCCCCCGCGGCATCGCCCACGGCCGTCGCGTTTCTCGACGCCGCGCTTGCTGACGAGGAAAACCCGGTCGTCCTTTTCGCGCTCGAGTGGTGCGAGTTCTGCTGGTCCGTGCGCAAGTTGTTCGCGGACTATGCCATTCCCTACCGTTCCGTCGACCTCGACTCGGTCGAATACCAGAAGGACAACCGGGGAGGCGACATTCGTGCGGCCATCCGGGAACGCACGGGCCGCCCGACGATACCGCAGATTTTCGTGGGCGGCGAACACATCGGCGGCGCCACGGAACTCTTCGATGCAATCAAAGACGGTCGTATGCAGGCCCTGCTCGCGGCGAAGCAGGTCGCCTGGCGGCAAGGCTCGGACAAGGATCCGTACTCGTATCTGCCGGGCTGGCTCCACGCCCGCAACTAGCGGCCTGTAACGGGAGAATCGCCACCAGCCGCTCAGGCGCCCTCGAAAAAATACATGCCGAGCGTTTCGGCGACGCACGCGGGTTTGCGCGCGCCCTCGACTTCGATGCTGACCTCGGAAGTCAGCAGCAGGGCCCCTGCCCGGCGGCGTGCCTGCAGGACCCGGGCGCGCGCCCTCACACGGCCACCGACCGGCACGGGCGTATAGAAGCGCACCTTGTTGACGCCGAAGTTGATCGCGCGGGTAAGTCTCTCGATTTCCACGAAGTTGCCCGTGAGGCCGGGAATCAGTGCCAGCGTGAGATACCCGTGCGCGATCGTTTTACCGTCGGGCATTTCGCGCGCCGCGCGTTCGGTATCGACGTGTATCCACTGGTAGTCGGCCGTCGCCTCTGCAAACTGGTCGATCCTGTTCTGGTCGATAACCGTCCACTCGGAGAGACCGACTTCGGTCCCTTCGAGCAGCCTGGCATCCTCGATCGATCTGATTACGTGCAAGTCCCGTTCCCCGCGTCCGCAGCGTTCCGCGCGCGGGGCAAGAAAAGCACACAACCCGCAGCAGCCGCAAGTGTAAAGTACGGCGATGGACGATTTCCCGGCGACGCCATCCGCGATTTTTGCCGTCGTGCTCGCAGCGGGTGCGTCACGCCGCTTCGGTGATCCGAAGCTCCTGGAAAGCCTCGGCGGCGATACGCTCGTCGGCCACGCCGCGCGCGTCGCGGAGTCCTGCTGCGGCACGCAGAGCGTGCTGGTCACCGGGCACCATGCCTCTGCGATCGCGGCCGCCGCCAGCGGACGGTGCCGGATCGTCCTCGAAAATCCCCGCTATCGCGACGGGATCGGAACCTCGATTGCGCTGGCCGCGCGCGAACTACAAAAACGCGCCGACGCAATCCTGCTGCTGCTTGCGGACCAGCCACTCGTCGACACGGCGCATCTCCGGCGCGTGCTCGCGGCATGGAGCGGGCACCCGGGAGAAATCGTAGCGACCGGCTTTGCGGGCACCAAAGGGCCGCCGGTACTTCTGCCGCGCGCCACGTTCGCGGCGCTCGTGCGCCTCGACGGCGATCGCGGGGCCCGGGACCTGATGAGCGATCCCGCTTACACACTGCAGGTCGTGCAATTCGAAGCGGCAGCGGTCGATGTCGACACTGTCGCGGACCTGGAGCGGCTGCGCAACACGGCGGGTTCTGCCGGTCATGCGGAGGCGCGCCCGGCGCAGCGTTCGCAGTTCACCCAACCGGAGTGACCATCGACATAGTGCTCCTTCTTCCAGATCGGCAGCCTGTGCTTTACAGCGTCAATAATGAATCGGCAGGCCGCAAATGCGGCGTCGCGATGCGCCGCAATAACACCTACCCATACGGCGCACTCGCCGATATCGAGCTCTCCGGACCGGTGGACGCATTGCGCCGCGAGCAGAGGATACTTCGCGTTCGCCTCAGCCAGGATTCGGCGGCCCTCTGTAAGTGCGAGCGGCTCGTACACCTCATACTCGAGGCGCACGACCTGCTGCCCCTCGTTGTGATTGCGCACCCAGCCCTCGAAGCCGCAATAGGCGCCGGCCGCGGGGTTGGACAGGCGGCCGCGAAGGACGCCCGGATCGATCGCCGCCCGGCTGATCTCGATCACATCAGCCTCCGGCCACCGGCGGAAAAAGCAGTACTTCGTCCCCGTCGCTGACCGGCGCGTCCCACTGACTCATCTCGTCGTTGATGGCAACCTTGCAGTGCGGCGCCGGTTCGGTCGAGCCGTGCCGGTCCCGCGTGGCCCTGAATACGTCGGCTGCCGTATCCGCATCGAGCGTCAGGGTTTCCCGCGCGGTGCCCGCATGCTCACGGAACATGGCGAAGTAACACACCGTAATGGTTTTCATGGCAGCGCTCGCAGCGTGCTCGCGGCGAGATCCTCGGGGGTGTTGAGGTTGACGAGCGCGTCGGACGCGGGCAAATCGAGCAGGACAGCGTCGTTCCTGATGAGAATCTTTCGGGGGCAGACGACGCCCTCGGCGATAGCGGTCTGAATAAGGGCGTCGCTACCGGACCGGTAAAGCGCGCACAGCGGCTCGGGCAGCGCGTCGACCGTGCTGCGGTAAGCCGTCAGTGGTGCATCCGCCGGCGCCTCCGCGAGCAGGTACTCGAGCGTCGCCCGATCGACGTTCGGCAGGTCGCAGGCCACAACCAGCCAGTCGGCTGCCGGCTCGCCCTGCAATGCCGAGAGGATGCCGGCCAACGGACCGATGTCCGTGTACCGGTCGACGACCTGGGGAAACTGCCGCCGCAACGGGTCCGAGACCTGGTCGGCACGCACGGAGACGCGCGCACCGTCCGTGACGGCATCGACCAGGCGAAACGCCCGCTCGAGCAGGCTCTGGCCGTCGCGCTCGATCAGGGCCTTGTCGCGCCCCATGCGCCGGCTGCGGCCGCCGGCGAGCACGAGTCCGAGCGTCCGCCGCCCGCTTCCCGCACTTGCCGTCACACCGCCGCCTCGCCGTCACGGATATCCCGCTTGCCGCCCGACTTGGATAGCAGGCGGATGTCGGCAATCACGATGTCGTGCGACAGGGCCTTGCACATGTCGTAGACCGTGAGTGCCGCCACCGAAGCGCCGGTGAGCGCTTCCATTTCGACCCCGGTCTTGTTGTGCACGCGGCATGTGCACTCGATGATCGCGACATCGGCATCGATCCGGATGTCGATGTCGCACTTCTCGAGCCCGAGCGGGTGACAGAACGGAATGAGCTCGTGCGTACGCTTTGCGGCCATGACGCCGGCGATGATGGCCGTGGCGAATACCGGGCCCTTCCGGCTCTCGATGTCCTCGCCAGAAACCGCTTCAAGCACGGCCGCCGGCAGCCGGACCATTGCCCGCGCGCGCGCCTCGCGCGCCGTCGCCGTTTTTTCGCTGACGTCGACCATCGTCGGCCGGTTCCGGGCGTCGATGTGGCTGAGTTTGTTCATGGCTTCCTGCTAGCCGCCGATCCGGTACATTTCGACTTTCGACACCGTGCGCGTCCGGTCGGTCCGGGGCGCTCGCAGCTCACTGTAGCGGTCGGCCCGCTGCAGCCAGACCCGCCGGATTATATCTTCGAGATCCTGGATACTCGCGCCGTTTCGCAAGGGCTCGCGCAAGTCGGTTCCCTGGGTGGCGAACAGGCAGGTATAGAGGACGCCGTCGGCCGAGATTCGCGCCCGCGAGCAAGCGCCACAGAACGGTTCCGTCACGGACGAGATGAATCCGATTTCGCCCTGCCCGTCCGCATAGTGATAGCGGCGGGCCACTTCCCCCTGGTAGTTCTGGCCCACGGGGCGGACGGCCCATCGCCGCCCGATCGCTTCGAGAAGTTCACGGCTCGGTACCACCTGCTCCATTCGCCAGCCATTGCGATTGCCGACATCCATGAACTCGATGAGGCGCACAATATGCCCGGTGCCGCGGAAATGCTCGAGCAGGTCCAGAACCGTGTGTTCGTTCACGCCGCGCTGCACGACGGTGTTGATCTTGAGCGGCAGGAGCCCGGCACGCTCTGCCGCCTCGATGCCGGCAAGGACCCGCGCCACGTCGCCGCGACCGCCGCTCATGCGCTTGAAGACCTCCGGGTCGAGGCTGTCGAGGCTCACGGTCACGCGATGGAGCCCGCTGTCGGCCAGCCGTTGCGCCTGTGGCGCGAGCAGCATCGCGTTCGTCGTCAGGGCCAGGTCGTCGACGCCGGGCAAGGCCGCAAGCCCGGCCACCAGCGATGGCAGCTCCCGGTCGAGCAGCGGTTCGCCGCCGGTAAGACGCAGTTTCGACACGCCGAGACGCGTCGCGGCCGACGCGACGGTGAGGATCTCCGCGTGGGTCAGCCGCTTCGCTTTGCTGAGGAACCGGTAATCGTCGTGGTATTCCGCTGCCGGCATGCAGTAGGGACAGCGGAAATTGCACCGATCGAGCAGCGAAATCCGCAAGTCATGCAGCGGCCGCTTGAGCGCGTCGAGGACCGGCGTGCTGCCGGCCGCCGTCGCCGATGGGATGGCGGGTGTGTTCATGTGCTCATTCTGCCGAATTCATGCGAGGTTTGCTCTGCCGTTCCGCATGAGACCGCGTGCGGCCGCCGGAATTCCCGGCACGGCGCGGCCGCCGGTCGCCCGGAATCAGTTCCCGCCCCGGAGTTCCTGCTGCTCGAGCCTGGCCCAGGAATCGCGGAGCGTGACGATCCGGTTGAACACCCGTGCGCCGGGCCGGTCGTCGTCCGCATCCGGCCGGAAGTAGCCGAGTCTTTCGAACTGGACCGCCGTCACGGCATCGGCACCGGCGAGCGCGGGCTCGACCTTCGCGGTGACACGCTCGAGCGATCCGGGGTTCAGGGCATCGCGGAAGTCCTCGACTGAATTCGGGTTCGCGACGTTGAACAGGCGATCGTACAAACGCGTCTCGGCGTCGACGGCGTGTGCCGCCGATACCCAGTGGATGGTGCCCTTCACCTTTCGCTCGCTGGCCGCGGACCCGCTACGGGTTTCCGGATCGTAACTGCAGCGCAACTCGGTCACCTTGCCCTGCCCGTCCCTGATCACTTCGTCACAACGAATGATATAGCCGAAGCGCAGGCGCACTTCACCGCCCGGCTTCAGGCGGAAGAACTTGCGCGGCGCATCCTCCATGAAATCGTCCTGCTCTATCCACAGTTCTCGTGAAAAAGGAATCTCGCGCGTGCCCATGCCCGGGTCGTTCGGGTGGTTCATGGCAATCATGGTCTCCACCTGCTCCGCCGGGTAGTTTGTCAGCACGACTTTCAGCGGGTCGAGAACGGCCATGCGGCGAGGCGCCGTATCGCCGAGCGCCTCACGCACGCAGTTTTCGAGCATGCTCATTTCTATGAGCTTGTCTTTTTTCGTCACGCCGGCCCGGCGAACGAAGTCGCGCATCGCTTCCGGCGGATAACCGCGACGCCGCATGCCCGCAATCGTCGGCATGCGCGGATCGTTCCAGCTGCTGACGATTTCCTCGTTGACGAGGGCATTGAGCTTGCGCTTGCTCGTTATCGTGTAGGCGAGATTCAGCCGTGAAAATTCGATCTGACGCGGCCGGTGCGGGGGTTGCAGCTGATCGAGGAACCAGTTGTACAAGGGCCGATGGTCCTCGAACTCCAGGGTACAGAGTGAATGTGTGATGCCTTCGTAGGCATCCGACAGCGTGTGCGCGAAGTCGTACATCGGGTATATGCACCATGCGTCGCCCGTCGCCTGGTGAGGAACGTGGCGAATGCGGTACAGGGCCGGATCGCGCAGGTTGATATTCGGTGACGACATGTCGATCTTCGCCCGCAGCACCAGCTCGCCGTCGGCGAATTCGCCTGCGCGCATGCGGCGAAACAGGTCGAGGTTCTCGGCGACGCTGCGGTCACGATACGGACTGTTGCGGCCCGGCTCCGTCAGGGTCCCACGGTAATCGCGTATCTGCTCCGCGCTCAGGCTGTCCACGTACGCAACGCCGTCCTGGATGAGCTGCTCCGCTGCAGCATACAGTTGCCCGAAATAATCAGAGGCATGCGTCAGGCGGCCCGCCCAGTCGAAACCGAGCCAGTGGACGTCGTCGCGAATGGCCCGCACGTACTCCTCGTCTTCTTTTCCGGGGTTCGTGTCGTCGAAACGCAGGTAGGTCCTGCCCCCCGTCTCTTCGGCGACGCCGAAGTTGAGGCAGATCGACATGACATGACCGATATGCAGGTAACCGTTCGGTTCCGGCGGAAAACGGGTCACGACGGCGGTGTGTTTGCCCGAGGCCAGATCGTCGTGGATGATCTGGCGAATGAAATCCCGCGCCACGGTATCGTTCATGGTATCGGTTGTCGTCCGGGGCCCCGCCGCATTGCATCGCCGGCCGGTCCAATGTCGAAGGGGCGCTATTGTAGAGACAAGCAAACAAATAGGCCAAGTACAGTTGCAGTCCTGTACCGTAGCGTCCGTTGCCCGCGGCGGTCCGCCTTGCCGGCAGGGGCTGGTCCCGTCGTACCTCTGCAGGTAATCTCCGACATTATCGCCAGCCGGCTCCCTGGTCACGAAATGCCCAACATCACGCTCCCCGACGGCTCCGTACGGGAATTTCCTTCTGTCACCTCCGGCGCGGAAATTGCCGCCAGCATCGGCAAGGGCCTTCTGCAGAGTGCTGTCGCCGTGCGCGTCGATGGAAAACTCCGCGATCTCGGCCGGGACATCACGGACGATTCCCGGATCGAAATCATCACCCGGGACTCCGACGAAGGCCTCGAACTCTTACGGCACGATGCGGCGCACGTGCTCGCAGAGGCGGTGAAGGAGCTCTGGCCCGACACGCAGGTGACGATCGGCCCGGCGATCGAAAACGGGTTCTACTACGACTTCTCGCGCGCCGAACCGTTCAGCGACGAGGACCTCGCAACGATCGAAAAACGCATGCAGGAAATCGTCGACAGGGACGAGAAGATCGTGCGCGAAGAGTGGGAACGCGATGCGGCCGTCGATTTCTTTCGTGGTATCGGGGAAGAGTACAAGGCCGAAATCATCGCGTCGATCCCGGCCGGCGAAGCGATCACGCTCTATCGGCAGGGCGAGTTCGTCGACCTTTGCCGCGGCCCGCACCTGCCGTCGACCGGCAGGCTGGGCAAGGCCTTCAAGCTCACGCACGTCTCCGGCGCTTACTGGCGCGGCGATTCGAGCAACGAGATGCTGCAGCGGGTTTATGGCACGGCATGGTCCAACGAGAAGCAGCTCAGGCAATACCTGCAGATGCTCGAGGAGGCCGAGAAGCGCGACCATCGGCGACTTGGAAAACAAATGGATCTGTTCCATTTCCAGGAGGAATCGCCCGGGGCGGTGTTCTGGCATCCGAAGGGCTGGACCCTGTTCCAGAGCCTCGTTGGCTTCATGCGTCTGCAGCAGAACAACGCCGGGTACCATGAGATCAACACGCCGGAAATCGTCGACCGGTCGTTGTGGGAAGCCTCCGGGCACTGGGATTCCTTCGGCGCGAATATGTTCACCACCGAAACCGCCGACGGTCGCGTGTATGCCGTCAAGCCGATGAATTGCCCGTGCCACATCCAGGTGTTCAAACAGGGCATTACGAGTTATCGGGAGCTGCCGGTGCGGCTCGCCGAGTTCGGCAAGTGCCACCGATTTGAGCCGTCCGGCGCATTGCACGGCATGATGCGCGTGCGCGCGTTCACGCAGGACGATGCGCACATTTTCTGCACCAGCGACCAGATTACAGCCGAATCCATCGCCGTCTGCGACCTGATCCTCGGCATCTACCGCGACTTCGGTTTCGAGAACATCCGCATCAAGTTCGCGGACCGGCCCGAGATCCGTGTCGGTGCCGACGACGTCTGGGATCAGGCCGAAGCCTCGCTGCTCGCGGCGCTCGATGCGGCGGGCCTCGAATACACCCACAATCCGGGCGAAGGCGCGTTTTACGGCCCAAAACTCGAATTCGTGCTGCGCGACGCCATCGGCCGCGACTGGCAGTGCGGCACGTTGCAGGTCGACCTGAACATGCCCGGCCGGCTCGGGGCGAGCTACGTCGGCGAGGACGGCAACCGCCATGTCCCGGTGATGCTGCACCGCGCGATCTTCGGTTCCCTCGAGCGCTTCATGGGCATCCTGATCGAGCACCACGCCGGCAACCTGCCGCTGTGGCTCGCTCCGGTGCAGGTCAAGGTTCTGACCATCACCGCGGATGCTGACGATTATGCCGAGGCCGTCGCGAGCCGGCTTCGCGAAGCCGGCCTGCGAGCCGGTACCGACCTCCGGAACGAGACGATTGCCTACAAGGTACGCGAACACAGCGTCGCCAAGATCCCGGTCCTCCTTGCCGTCGGCCAGCGGGAAGTGGAGACGGGCCGGGTCGCCGTCAGGCGGCTCGGTTCCAGGGAGCAGCACGATATGAGCGTCGACGAAGCCCTCGAAGCACTCGTCGGCGAAGTCTCGGCCCGGGGTCGGGCACAGCCCCCTGCAAACGTGACGTGACCGGCACTTCCACTGTGAGGCGCGTCACAGAATGGGCATCCTGTCGGCCTCCGGCGACAAGCTCGCGGCGACCCGGCGCTATACTCCGTTCGCGCCCGAAATGCGCGGGCGATTCAACATAAGCAAGTGGAGACTTCAACGTGCCCCGGGACCAAGTCCGAACCCAGGTACTCCTGCTGCACAGCGAACAACTGACGCTCGACAGGCTGAGCGCGGGGTTCGACGATCGCTATACGGTGCACTGCGCTACGTCCGGGACGGAAGCGCTCAATACCCTGGGTGACACGCCGATCCACGTGATCGTGTCCGCACGTGACCTGCCGGGCATGAGCGGCGTCGAAGCACTTCGTGAGGCCAAGAAACGCTCGCCTGAAACCATCGGCATTCTTCTCACCGGCGACAACGACGCGGGTCTCGAGGCGCTGGTCGGCGAGAAGGAAGTCTTCCAGGTCGTCAGCGGCGCCGTGCAGCCCGGTGACCTTACCCGTCTCGTGGACAATGCAACCCGGCAAATGCGGCTCCTGGCACTGGCGGAATCTGCCAACGACATCGCCGCGAATCCCGACGAGCCTGCCGAGTACATCGTCATGGAGACCTCGGAGAACGGCGCGACAATCATCACCGGTGGCACCGGCACGATGCCGGCGCTCGATCCGACGAAGGTTGCGACGGCCGTGTCTGCCGGTTCGAGTACGGTCGACGTGCTGGTCCTGACGAAGGACGAGGAATTCCTCGAAACGATTCGCCAATCGACGCGGGGCATGCACAAGGTTCACTACGCGAACACGCTGGCACAGGCGGAACAGGCCATGGCTGGCGGGAAAGTGGGCGTGGCCGTCGTCGACGCCGCCATGGTCGGCGAGAACGTCGAAAAACTCACGCAGCATCTGCGCCGTAAAACCCGGCGGCTCGTCAACATCGTGGCCGGCCGCCGCGACGACGGCGAAATGCTGATGGACCTCATCAATCGTGGCAAGGTCTATCGTTTCCTGTTGAAGCCCGTATCTCCCGGCCGCGCGCGCCTGGCCATCGAAGCATCCGTAAAGCACCACCTGGAGGCGCCGGAAACGGCGTTCAAAGGCGGCGGCAGCCCGGGCGCCGCGCCGAAACCGGCGGCAAAACCGGCGGCGAAACCAGCGGCGAAACCAGCGCTGAAACCCGCCACGAACCCGGCAGCAAAGCCGTCAGCAAAGGCCGCCGCAAAAACACCGACCTCGCAGCGCCGGCCCCCCGCCGCCGTCCAGCCGGCGAGCCCCGCTGACAACCCGCAAACCAAGGCCGCCGACACCCCGCCTGCCGCAGACATACTGGGCGGCGCCTTCGGCGCTGACGATTCGAGCTTTACCCATACCCTGACGGGAATCGTCGGTAATTTCGGCAAGGCCCTGACGAAAAAGCGTGACAAGCATGTAGACAAGCGTCCCGAACAACGGGTCGAGCCGGTGATAGCAAGTCGCCCCGACAAGGCGCCGGCAGCGGTGCCGGTCGGCATGCCGGAGGGCAATGCCGGCGACAGCGGCTCGCTGTTTGCGAGCCCAAAAGTCATGGGCGGCATAGCTGCCGCGGTCCTTGCACTGGCCCTCATCGGCTATATCGTGTTCGGCGGGTCCGGCGAGTCGCCCGCGGAGCGGGCGTCGGACGCACTGCGACGGGGGGCCGCGGAATCCGGCACGGAACGCGCGGGCTCGAAGTCCGTGGCCGGCGGCAGTCGTTCCGAGGCAAGCGGACCGGAATTGCTGGACGAAGCCCGCCTCGCCCGCCAGGCCGGGCAGATCTATAACCCCGCGGGCAGCAACGCCATCGAACTTTACGTCGACGCGCTGGCGGCGATGCCGGGCAATACGATGGCCACTGCGGAACTGGCCGCCGTTATCGACGAGGCACTCCGGATGGCCGAGTCTGCCCTGCTCGAACGGCGCGCCACCGACGCGGCCGCAGCGCTGGAGCGGGTGGCCTTTGCCGATGCGGGTAACGGCCGCCTGCCGTTTTTGTTTGCCCAACTTTCGCAAATGCAGCTGCGCGAATATGTCGATGCCGGCAGGGCTGCGCTGCGCGACTCGCGCTTCGAGGATGCGGCCAGCGCGATCGCCGCGGCGCGGTCGCTCGATGTAATCGATGTCAGTGAAATCGACGTCCTGGCCCAGGATCTCGCCACTGCGCGCGGTGAACAGCGTGTCGACGAAGTGCTTGCCCGTGCCGCACAACGTCTCGAGCAGGGCAGTCTCATTACGCCGGCAAACGACAACGCCCGTTATTACTACAACCTCGTCCTGTCGACTGACCCGGGCAACAGCCTTGCGCAACAGGGCCTGTCCGCCATAGCCTCAAAGCTGGTGCTCCAGGCGCGAACCGAAATCGATGCAGCCAGGTTCGACCCGGCCGCACGCCTGCTCGAAGAGGCGGGGCGTCTCGACCCGTCGAGTGCCGAACTGGCCGAAGCGAACCAGGCGCTGGCCGCAGCACGCGAGCGCGCGCTCGCAGAACGGCGCGCGCTCGACGCAGAGCGCGCTGCCGCACTCAAGTCAGAAGAACAACGCCTGGCGAACGAACGGGCGGAAGCGGAACGCCGCGCCGCCGTGGGCAGCGAACGTCAGTCGCTAACGGCATCCGTACCTGACGCAGACGCCGGTGCCACCGTTCCAGCTGCCGGGAACGAAGCGGCCGGCGACGACGCAGCAAGCGCCATCGGCACCGGTACCGGGGACGATGCAACGGACCGGGCGCAGACACTGCTCGCGATCAGCGAACTGACCCGGGTAAAGTACGTGGCGCCGAAGTATCCGCGCGCCGCGGAGCGCCGCAACCTGTCCGGATGGGTGGATGTCGTTTTCACCGTCAAAGCCGACGGCAGGACCGGTGACATACAGGTCCGCGATTCGGAGCCTGGCGACATGTTCATCAACGCCGCCGTTCGTGCCGTCGAGGACTGGGAGTTCGAGCCGATTGTGGAAAACGGGCAGGTGGTGGAGCGTCACGCCGGCGTCCGCCTGATGTTTGCGCTGGAATAGGTCGTTTGCATCATGGTCATTTCGTCCCAGAATCCGAATCCGGTACGGGTGGACTAGGGGACGAAATAGGGCTACTCTAGACTTGGTAAAAAGGGATAAAGAGTAGCAAAATCGTGGTGAATCAACCGGTTGGCGCCGACGGCGGCGCCAACAGAAAACAACAGCAGCGCTCGATCGTCACTCAACATAAGCTGCTGGACGCGGCAACGGAGGCGTTTTCAGAAAACGGCTTCAAAGGCACGTCTACACGCGAAATCGCTGACCGTGCCGGCGTCCATCACCCTCTTATTACCTATCATTTCAAGAACAAGGAACTCCTCTGGCGGGCGGCAACCGACCGCATCTTTCGCGACTTCGCGCGGGCCCTCGGCAAGGTCATGAACGACGTTCCCGCCTCCGAACCGCGCCGCCGGGCCGAAACGCTGGTTCGCACGTACGTACGCTACGCGCACGAGCACCCGGCCTTGCACAAGATCATCATGCAGGAAGCAAGCTACCCGAGCGACCGGCTCGACTGGCTGGTTGAAAAACACCTGCGACCGCTGTTCAGAGAATCGGTCGCGTACATCGAGGAACTGCAGCGACTCGGGATAGCGAAGCCCGGCAACCCGGCCCTGCTCTACAACCTCATCCGGGTATCGGCCGGCGGACTGCTGGCACTGGGGCTCGAGATCAAGGGAACGAGCAACATCGATTTCGATGCCGACGGCGCGCGCCACGAGCTGTCGGAAATGATCATCCAGTGTTTCCTGCCGGACGAGCGACGGGACGAGGTCGCTTAACCCGCCTTGCTGGACCGCACCCCGTCGCTGTTTGCGTATTTGCCAGCGAGGTGCAATTGCATTTCTGCAACGATCGACAGGGCAATCGCCGAAGGTCCCCGCCCCCCAAGGTCGAGTCCTGCCGGGCCGTGCAGGCGCGGCGCGAGTCCCGTGCGCAATCCCGGCATATCCGCGAGCAGCCGTTCGCGGCGACCCGGCGGACCGAGCAGACCGATGTAAGGGATTCCGGATTCGGCGACCTGTCGCAAATACGCACGGTCGCTCGCGAGGTGGTGACTCATGATGACGGCCATGTCGAACTGGCTGAGGTCGATGCCCCGCGCAAGCGCTTCCGCCGGCACACAATGCCGCGCAGCGGCCGATGCGAAGTCATTGCCTTCCACGTACGCCGGGCGGTGATCGCATACCGTGCATCGCCAGCCTAAATTCGCCGCAAAGCGCACCAGCGGGATCGCGTCCGGGCCCGCACCCATCACGATCACGCGCGGCACGGGCGGAATACTGTCCGCCAGCACGAGCATGCGTTCACCACCCGATTCAATGCGAAAGCTGCGGCCGGTACCGGGTGGCGGCCAGGCGTTTTGCAACTCCGTCTCGAACAGCTTTGCGAGCGAACTGCCCGTCCGGGTGGCCCGCAGAGTGGTGCCCGCGCATGCGACGGCGCTGCCCGCGGGAATGGACGAAATCGTCGACTCGATACAGGTCAGGACAGTGACCGGATCGCGGCCGCACTGCAACTCGAGGATGAACGACGCAGGCGCGTAATCCTCCGCCGCAGAGACCGGCTGCAACATGACACGCATGACGCCGTCGCAGCCAACGCCCATGCCCCACAGTTCGTCATCGATCGCAGCAAGATCATAGGACGCGTACTGGACCGAAGCGGACTCGAGCGCGACGCGGGCGCGCATCGCGAGGTCGCCCTCGAGGCAGCCGCCGGAGAGCATGCCGCGGAAACGGCCTTCGCCGTCGAGCAGCATGCGAGCGCCGGCCTTGCTGTACGTCGAGCCCCCGGTTTCGTATACCGTCGCAAGTACGACGGGTGACCCCTGCGCGCGGTGGCGTTCCAGGAAGTCGAGCTGCTCGTTGAGATTCAAAACTTGAAACCCGAAAGTGACGTCCCACATCCGGGACTGGTAGTCCCGACGATACCCGATGCACACCGGCAAAGGAGCCCGATTATGAACCAATCCTCCAAACGGCCGTTAGCCGTAACCGACAAGGATTTCGGCGAGCAGGTCCTGCGCTCGGAGACCCCCGTGCTTGTCGACTTCTGGGCCGAGTGGTGCGGACCCTGTCGCATGCTGGGCCCGGTCATCGAGTCGCTCTCGGAGGATTTTGCGGGCCGCGTCAGGGTCGCGAAAGTCGATGTGGACTCGAACCAGGAAGTAGCGGCCCGCTATGGAATACGCTCGATTCCCACCGTCATCCTGTTCGACAAGGGCCAGATCGTACACACGTTCGTCGGCCTCCGGCCGAAAGGCGATTATGCCGCCGCTATCGAGAGGGCGGTTACCTGACGGCGCTCGAGGCAGGCAATCGTCGAGTCACAGCCCGTTCAGGCCAGTGCCTTGCGCGTCAGCTCCAGTCCGAGCCAGGCTTTTTCCACGAGCTCGTCGGCTTCTGCCCGTGACAGCGTGAAGGGCGGTGCGCCGATGATCGTGTCGCCTACGGCACGCAATACCACGCCGTTCGAAACCAGAAAATCGCGGCAAACAACGCCGGCGCGGCGACTCAGGGGATAGCGCTCCATCGGGTCTTTCGATTGCACGATTTCGATCGCACCCATCAGCCCGATCATGCGCGCTTCGCCGACCAGCGGATGCTGCGCGAGGGCCGCCCACTTCTCCTGCAGGTACGGGCCGATATCGTCCCGCACCCGTTCGATCAATTTCTCGTCTTTCAGGATCTTGAGGTTCGCGATCGCGACGGCGCATGCCGCCGGATGTCCCGAGTAGGTGTAACCGTGGAAAAACTCCCCGCCGCGATCAATTAGCACGTCGCTGACGCGATCGCTCACAAAAACGCCGCCAAGTGGCAGGTAGCCGGATGTCACGCCTTTTGCAAACGGCATGAAATCCGGGCGGGTCCCGAAGTAATCCGCGCCGAACCATTCGCCCAGGCGGCCAAAGCCGGTAATGACCTCGTCGGAAATCAGCAGGATCCCGTAATCGTCGCAGATGCGTTGCACTTCCGGCCAGTAACTCGCGGGCGGGATGATGACGCCGCCGGCACCCTGGACCGGTTCCCCGATGAATGCGGCGATCTTTTCGGCACCCAGCTCGTTGATGCACTCTTCGATGCGGCGGGCCATCGCGACACCGAATTCCTCGGGTGCAAGTCTGCGGTCACTGCCGAACCAGTAGGGTTGATCGACATGCACGACATCCGGCAGCCTCACCGTCTGTTCGTGCATCGGTTTCATGCCGCCGAGACTTGCCGCGGCGACGGTGGATCCGTGGTAAGCGTTTTTCCGGCTGATGATGATGCGCCGTTCCGGCTGCTCCATGAGATCCCAGTAGCGCCGGACCATCCGGATGATCGTGTCGTTCGCCTCGGACCCGGATCCCGCGAAGAAAACGTGCTTGAACTGCGGCTGGCTGAGCTCCGTCAGCATCGACGCGAGTTCGATCGCCGGCGGGTGCGCGCACTGGAAAAAGTTATTGTAGTAAGGCAGTTCACGCATCTGCGCTGCCGCTGCTTCCACGAGTTCCTCACGGCCATAGCCCGAATTGACACACCAGAGCCCGGACATGCCGTCGAGAATTTTGTTGCCATCGGCATCGAAAATGTAACAGCCTTGCCCGCGGACGATGATGCGCGACCGCCTCTTGTGCAAATCCTTGTGATCGGTAAATGGATGCAGGTGATGCTGACGATCCAATTCCTGCCAGTCCACGCGCGATCGCGCCTGCGCACCTGCCGGTTTTTCAATTGCAGCCATGATGACCTCGATCGGCGCCCGCCCGGCGCCGCCTGTGATTTCGTTGTTGCCGACGAATTCTAGCCGAGGGACCGTCCCCGCGTCCCGCCCCTCTTGCGTTAAACGTTGAACATCAGGATCTCGCGCTCCCAGGGGGTGATGATTTCCTGGAATTCCATGTATTCGAGTTCCTTCAGTGCACAGTAGAGGCTCACGAACTCGTCCCCCAGCATGCTGCGCATGGCCTCGCTCTTACCAAAAGCCTCTATCGCCGAGAGAATATGCCGGTGCAAGGCGTACTCGCTGCCATAGGCGCTCCCCTCGATCGGTGCCGTGGGCTTCAAACCCTCGACCATCCCGAGGTATCCGCAGGCGAGCGTCGCAGCGAGGGCGAGGTACGGGTTTACATCCGAGCCGCCGAGCCGGTTCTCGATGCGGCGGGCCTCCGGCGCCGAGTCCGGTACGCGCAGTCCGACCGTGCGGTTGTCGATAGCCCATGCGAGATTGACGGGGGAATCCCAGGGGTTCAGGAAGCGCTTGTAGGAGTTTACGTACGGCGCAAATATGAGCATCGCGCCGGGAACGTAAGCCTGCAAGCCGCCGAGGAAGCCATAAAAGTAATCACTCGGCGTGCCGTCCGGTTTCGAGAAGATGTTGTTGCCGTCACGGTCCACGACGCTCTGATGAATGTGCAGCGCACTGCCGGCATCCTCGCTCATCGGCTTCGCGAGGAACGTTGCATGCATCTCGTGCTCGATGGCCGCCTCACGTATCGTGCGTTTGAACAGGAACACCTGGTCCGCGAGGTCGATCGGGTTGCCGTGCAGAAAGTTGATCTCGAACTGCGCCGGTCCCGCCTCCTGTGACAGCGCGTCGACCTGGATCCCCTGAACGTCGCAGTACTCGTAAACACGATTGATGAACGGATCGAAGTCATTCATCTGATCGATGCTGTAAGGCTGCCGCGCCCCGTCCGTCCAGCCGAGGCGGCCCTCGGGCGGTTCGACCTCCACGTTCGGGTCGGAATGCGGGCTGATCAGGTAAAACTCCACTTCCGGTGCGACAAGCGGAGTCCAGCCCCGTGCTTCGTACTTGGCAAGCACATTACGCAGCACGTTGCGCGGGCTGGTCTCGACGTTGCTGCCGTCCCGCCGGTAGCAATCGAGAAAAACCGATGCCGCAGGATCATTGGCCCAGGGGACCGGCCGCAAGGTGGCCGGATCGGGCACGAGCAACATGTCGCGATCCTCGACGTTGTTCTTGTTCTCGACGTATTCACCGGAGACGGTCTGGCTGAAAATCGCTTCCGGCATCTTCATCGCGCCGACGCCGAATTTGTGGGCCGGCAACACCTTGCCACGGGCAGCGCCCGCCATATCGGGCACGAATGCTTCGACGTCTTCTATGGCGCGTTCGCGAAACCAGGTCTGGAAAACATCTGTGTCATTCACGTTACACCTGCCGTCCGGCCGCATGCTCGCGGCACGCATCGCCGAACGCCTTGAAAAGTTTCATTGAGAAAGGATTTGACGTCACCTGCCACTCCGGGTGCCACTGCACCGCGAGCGCAAAAGCGGGCGCGGCATCTACGCTGAACGCCTCGACGAGACCGTCGTCGGCAATAGCCTCTACCGTGACGCCGTCGGCGAGCCGCCGGACACCCTGACTGTGCAGCGAGTTGACCATGACCGTGTCGGTTGACGAAAGCTTGCGCAGCATGCCGCCGGCAACCAGCGTCACCGGGTGAGACGGGCCGTACTGGACTTCCAGCGGGGCCCCGGGGTCTTCCTTGTGCGTATGAAAGCCCGGCACCTCGTGCACATGCTGGTGCAACGTGCCGCCAAGGGCGACATTGAGTTCCTGGAAACCCCGGCAAACGGCAAACAAGGGAATCCCGCCCTCGAGCGCACGGCGCGCCAGCGGCAGGGTCAGTGCATCGCGTTCACGATCGTGCAGCGTGCCGGGCCGTGACATGTCCCCGTCATAGTGATGCGGTTCCACGTTTGACGGACTGCCGGTCAGGAGTATCCCGTCGCAGCGGGTCAACACCTCGTCGAGATCAACGAGATCGGCCAGCACAGGTACGATCAGCGGCAGCGCGCCCGCGCCATCGACGATCGCTTTGAGGTACTTTTCTCCGGCCATGTGAAAGGGATGAGGATCGAGCACCCGGCGGTCGGCCGGGACTCCAATAACCGGTCTGGAACACATATGGGGACGGACCCCGTCACTCCTGTACGCTGGCTCGGAAGCCTAGGATACTTGGCGCGCGGAGCCGGAACCACTACCCCCGTTGCGGGCGACGGTTCCGGCGCACGCCGCCCGGCCCGGCGCAGGCAGCCGGCAAGGGCCGCGAGACCCGGCAACAGCAACAGCCGGGGCGATCCGCACGAAACCCGCGCGGTTCGTGCCGATCAGCCGCTCCGCCGCGCCGACCACGACCGCACAGGGCAGCTGCGTGCGCACGTGCTCGATGTCATCGCAGCCGCTCGCGACCGTGGCATCCGAAATGGGGGAACAGTGGTCATCTGCAACACCGGTCTTGCGACGGCGGGTGTTTCGATGTCGAAGCCCGGCAACGAAGTCGGCGAAACCAGGATCAGGCATCCGTACAGTATGTTGTGCGTGCTGCATCGAATCCGCTCTCGAAGCCGCTGATCGAATAACCGGATGATGCCGCCCCCGCGTTATACGGGTGATGTTGGCACGCCGGCAACGCGGCCGATGGGCGGGATGCTTGCGGGAATGCACCGAATACGCGAAGCTCGTCCGCCTGGATACGGGCGCTGGAGCGTTTATGACGAGCAATAAGCCGGGGTCGCTGAAGTCGGAATTGAAGCGTTTTTTGAGTCGGCACCCGGACACCGAGACAATCGAATTGCTGATCCCCGATATCCACGGCGTCCTGAAAGGCAAGCGCATTCGCAGGCATGACTTCGACAAGGTATGCAACGACGGCTTCTTCTTTTGCGGAGGCGCGACGATGCTGAGCTCGCTCGGCGAGACGATCTCCGGCATGCCGTACACCGAGTGGGACGGGGACCCTGATGTGCCCGCCGTATTGGTGCCCGGCTCCATCGTGCCGGTACCCTGGGCGCAACGGCCGACCGGCCAGGCATTGTTCCGGCTCAATTTCGACGACGGGCGGCCGTTCTTCGGCGATCCCCGTGCGGTACTCGAACGAGCTGCCGCGCCATTTCGAAAGCGCGGTGTACACATCGTGATGGCGACCGAACTCGAGTTCTACCTGCTGCACGACGGTAGCGATACGCCCACACCCTGCATCGGGCGCGTTCCCGGGATCGGGGTACCCCAGCCGGGTGCGCAGGTTTACCACCCTGACGACCTGTGGGAGGTCGAGCCCTTCATCAATGACGTGTACGCGTGGTGCGAGGCACAGGGCATTCCGGCCGACGCGGCCATCTCCGAATATGGGGAGGGCCAGTTTGAAATCAACCTGCGGCACATCGACGACCTGCTGCTGGCCTGCGACCATGCCTTGCTGCTCAAGCGCGTCGTCAAGGCGGCGGCCCGCAAGCACGGCATGGTGGCCTGCTTCATGGCCAAGCCTTTCGCCGACGATTCAGGGAACGGCCTGCACATACACATGAGCATGTATGGCGCCGACGGCAAGAACTGGTTTTCGCAGGGACGTGATTCTCTGGCAGTGCCGCCTTTTTCCGCACGCCTGCGGCACGCGGTTGGCGGCATGCTGAAGCTGATGCCGGAGTCGACGGCGATTTTTGCGCCGAACATCAATTCCTACCGGCGGCTGCGCCCGGACATGTTCGCACCGGTGGAACCGAACTGGGGCGTCAACCATCGCGTCGTCGCGGTGCGCATTCCGAGTTCCGACAGCAAGAACCTGCGCTTCGAACACCGGGTCGCCGGCGCCGACGCGAATCCTTTTCTCGTGACCGCGGCCATCCTGGCTGCCGTCGACCACGGGATCCGGAGCAAGATCGAGCCGCCGCGCATGATAGAGCAAGGCGAGGTCATCAAGCCCAAACTCAAGATACCGAACCGCTGGGATCGCGCACTCGATCGCTTCGCCAGTGGCAGGGTTCTTCCCGAATATCTCGGTGCCGAGTTTTGCGAGATGTATGCGGCCAACCGGAGGGCGGAGAGCCAGCAATACCAGAACATCGTTCCGCAGCTCGATTTCGAGTGGTATTTGCGGGCCGTGTGAGCGGCACGCGCGGTTGTCAGTCGCTTTCAGTGGCGCGGGCGAGATCGCCCTCGAGGGTCCGGCCGGCACGGTAGTAGTGCCAGCCGGCCCATGGCAATACGACGACACAAACAATGAGCAGGCTGTAGCGCATGGATTCGCTGCCGTAACGATCGGTGAGCAGGTCGCTCAGGGCGCCGGTCAGCAGCGGGCCGAGTCCGAGCCCGATACTGTTGATCACGAGCAGCATCAGCGCCGATGCCATCGCCCGCATGCGCAGCGATACCAGTCCCTGTGCCTGTGCGAGTACCGGCGCCAGGTAGAAATTGGAAATGATCGTCGGAATCACGAACAGGGCCAGACACCACGCGATCGAAGGAGACAGGAACACCACGGCATTCGCCGCGGCCGCAAGGATCATCGATAAGGCGAGAAAGCGGAACGCCCGCCGTTGTCCGCCCTTCCCTATACGGTCCGCCATGAAGCCGCCGAAGAAAAAGCCGATGCCGCCGAAGGTACCGACGATGATGCCGAGCCAGAAGCCGATCTCTGCGTAGCCTATGCCGAAACTGCGGTAAATGAAGCTCGGCATCCAGTTGATCACGGAATATCCGGCGAAAGCGCTGAGCCCGGCCGCGATGCCCATATGCAGGCTGGAGCGCCGCTGTAGCAGGAACCTCAGGACTTCGAGCAGCGAGGGTCGCCTGCCCGAATCGACGCGGCGCTCGGAGGCGCCGCGCTCCGGCTCGACGACCGTAAGACGCATCAGCAGCGCCAGCAGGACACCGGGGATGCCGACTATGAAAAAGGCCTCCCGCCAGCCGATGTTTTCGGCCACCCAGCCGCCCACCAGAGAGGCGAGCATGATGCCGGCAGAAATACCGAGGGTATAGAAGCCCATTGCCGTGGAGCGCTGCTCCGGCGGATAGAGGTCGGCAATTATGGAATGCGCGGGGGGGCTGCAGCCGGCTTCACCAATGCCGACACCGATCCGGGCGAGCGTCAGGTGCCAGATGTTCAGTGCGAGCCCCGATACCGCCGTCATTCCGCTCCAGACGGCGAGCGCCAGGGCCACGACATTGCGGCGGTTCGAGCGGTCGGCGAATTGCGCTATCGGTATTCCCAAAATGACGTAGAACACGACGAAGGCGGGACCGGCCAACAACCCGAGGACGGTGTCGCTGACCTTGAACTCGTCGCGGATCGCGGGCAGTAGAATCGCAAGGATCGTTCGATCGATGAAATTGAACATATACACGATGGTGAGAATCACAATCGCATAGCGCCGTGCGCCGGCCGTGAGCGTCAAGGCAGGACCATCCGGAACAGGTAGAAGAAGATGATCGCAAGCGTCGCACCGGCCGGGATGGTGATGATCCAGGATACGAAGATGCGGCCGACGACGCGCAGGTCGATGGCCTCGATGCCGCGGGCGAAGCCGACGCCCAGCACGGCCCCGACCAGGGTATGCGTCGTCGAAATGGGCATGCCGGTGCCGGATGCGATGACAATGGTCGTGGCCGCCGCGAGCTCCGCCGCGAATCCGCGGCTCGGCGTCAGCTGCGTGATGCGCTGACCGACCGTGGCTATGACGTGCCGGCCGAAGGTTGCCAGTCCGATTACGATGCCGGCCCCGCCGAGCAGGAGCACCGGGAGCGGCACCGCGGATTCCGACGCCACGAGGCCGCTTTGTGCGACAGAGATGACCGCGGCCAGCGGGCCAATGGCATTGGCGACGTCGTTCGAACCGTGCGCAAACGCCATCCCGCAGGCCGTAACGATCATCAGTACACCGAATACGCGCTCGACCGTAACGAAATGCTGGCGCTTCTCCGCTTTGCGATCAGGCTCGATCTTGCGAATGAACCAGGCACCCGCGACGGCGATCAAGGTGGCAATCCCGAACGCGAGGAGGTAGGCATCACCGGTGCCGAGCGTCATCCCGACATGCTTGAGGCCTTTGAGGATCGTGACCAGCGTAATCGTGAACGCAGCAAGGAACATGTAGTACGGCACATAACGTTTGGCACGCGCGAGCGGGTCACTGTGCCTCAGGATCAACACCTGCACGGACTGGTAAATCAGGTACGCAATGAAACCCGCGGTGAGCGGCGAGACGATCCAGCTCAGGACGATCGTACCGACCTGGCCCCACTGCACCGCCTCCACGCCGATCCCTACGGCGCCGAACCCCACGATAGCTCCGACGATCGAGTGCGTCGTCGATACGGGCCAGCCGTTTTTCGACGCGATGAGCAACCACGTTCCGGCAGCCAGGAGGGAGGCCAGCATGCCGTAGATGAGGAGCTCGGGCGTATCCGTCATCAACTCCGTGTCGATGATGCCGTTGCGAATCGTTCCCGTGACTTCGCCACCGGCCAGAACAGCGCCCACGAATTCGAAGACGGCGGCGGCCACGATTGCCTGGCGGATCGTCAGCGCCTTGGAACCGACGGACGTGGCCATCGCATTCGCCACGTCGTTCGCACCGATTCCCCATGCCATGAACAGGCCGAACAGCGCAGCGAGCGTAATGTAGATCAGCCCCGCTTCCATCGAGTCCCCTTTTCCCCGCCGGGCCTTGTTCGCCCGTTTTCTTGTGTGTGTCCGGTGGACTGTCCCGCCAATCCATCGCGCCGCGGCGGGCGGCGGCCTAGTGCGACAGCAGTAGTTCCAGGCGGCGTCCCACCCGCTCGGCCATGTCGGCAATCTCCCCGGTCAGCTCGATCGCCCGATACATGAACACCGCATCCACCGGGTTCAGCGTATCCTCGATCGCGAACAGCGCGTGCCGCAGTGCCGCCTGCTTTGCATCGGTGTCCGTTTCGATCCGATCGAGCTCTTCGATCATCGACGAAACGAGATCGACCTCGGCGCCCCGGAATCCCGCGGTAAACAGCTCGTCGAGCTCCCGTACGCTCTTGCGGGCCTGTTTTGCGGCGTCGACATTGCGATCGACGAATTCGATCATCTGGTCCGCGATTTTCGCGGGAAAGCGCATGCGCCGGCCGAGTACCAGGCCGGATACATCCTTGGTCCGGTTGGCGATCTTGTCCTGCACGAGCAGCAGCTCAAGCAAGTCCTCGCGTGGCACGGGCATGAACAGGCTCTTCGGGAGGTGCAGGCGAATCTGCTTCTTGAGGTCGTCGGCCTCGTGCTCGAGCGCATCGATATCCCCACGCACTGCCGTCGCGGTGTCCCAGTCTCCGGCGATGGTTGCCGGAAAGAAGTCATTGAGCTTTTTCGCACAACGGTAAGTTACGTCCATGTGCTGCTCGAGCGGCTGGACCGGCGACGAACCGAATAAATTGGCCAGTATATTTGCCATTCCCCGCGGTCCTCTCAACGGCCACGCCAGGCGACCCTTTTGCTGCGGCATGCTGCAATCGCGGCCATGCTAACACAGAGCCACCGGTTTTCCGGCCAATCCGCGCGCCGGATTCCGCAGCCTGAAATGCTCGCCGCGTGCTACACTGCCGGCCCGCTCGCCGGCGACGCGGAAGCAACGTTCAGACGTACGCGCATGGCTTACTGGTTATTCAAGTCCGAGCCCGACACCTACAGCATCGACGACCTTCAAAGGGACGGGAGGGAAACGTGGGACGGCATCCGCAACTACCAGGCACGGAACATGATGCGGGACGACATGCGTGTAGGCGACAAGGTACTGTTCTACCATTCGAGTTGTGCCGAGCCGGGCATCGCCGGCATTGCAAAGGTGGCGAGCAAGGCCTATCCGGACCCGACGCAGTTCGATCCGGAGAGCCGCTACTACGACCCGAAAAGCGATCCGGACGATCCGCGCTGGATGCTCGTCGAACTCGCCTTCGTTCGTAAACTGAAGAACGTCATCACGCTCGCCGATATAAGGAAGGTACCGGAGCTCGGCGACATGATCCTGACTCGACGTGGCAACCGGCTTTCGATCATGCCTGTCGACCGGGACCACTGGGATCTCGTTCTGTCGCTCGAATGAGAGACTCGATCTGCGCCAGCACCGGCGCGGAGCCGCCCAGGGCCAGCATGATGACGAGATCCGCGTCGTCTGCCCAGCGCATGGCCGCCGCAAAGGATTCGCTTTCGAGCGCATGATGTTCGATTTGCTCCGGATCAGCGCCGAGACGCAGTAACTCATCGCGAATGACAGCGTACACCTCCCCCGGCCCGCGGCCGCGGCGGTAGTCGGCAAGTTCGGACACGTACACCCGCTCGAGCCCGATCGCCCACGCTTCGCGCGTCATTGCGCGAATGAGCTCGTCCGGCCGGTCGCCCGCCTGTCCGAAACACAGCGCACGACGCTTCGCGGGCAGCGAACGCGCCATGCCCGCTACGGCGCGCATCGCGCCGGGATTGTGCGCGAAATCGACCAGCACCTTGCGTTTGCCGATGTCGAATACGTTGCACCGGCCGGGATTTTCTTGCTGCGACATGCCCGTCAGCCCGCGCCGGATGTCGTCCGGCCCTGCGCCCAGCAAGCTGCACAGTGCCGCCGCCGCAAGTGCGTTGGCCGTGTTGTGCCGCGCGCTGCCGCCCAGCGTGACCGGGACGTCCTCCTCCCGGCAAAGGAGCGTTTCCGCAATGCCATCGCACAGCAGCAGTTCCGGGCCCTGTGCGACGAGCGCCCGGCCACCGGCGTCACGGTGCGACCTTATCACCGGGTTCGATGGATCGAGCCCGAACCAGGCGATTCTCCCCGCGTAGGCTTGTGCCTTGGCCGCGAGCTGCTCGTCGTCCGCATTCAGGATCAGGGTACCGCTTGCGGCGACGGCCCGGCTCACCAGCCACTTGATGCGCAACAGTTCGACGAGGTTGCGCGAGCCGAAATCGCCGAGGTGGTCTGCGGATATATTCGTGATCAATGCCACGTCTGCACGCTTTACACCGAGACCGCGCCTCAGCAGACCGCCGCGTGCAGCTTCGAGAATGGCCGTATCGACACCAGGCTGCCTCAGGACCATACGTGCGCCGCCCGGGCCGGACCAGTCGCCGCGTTCGACGATGCGCTCGTTGACGGCGATCCAGTCGGTCGAACTGACACCGACGGTTCGCCCCGCCCCACGTAGGATGTACTGTGCCAGCCGCACCGTGGTCGTCTTGCCATTCGTGCCCGTGACGATGCCGACCGGTATGTCGCGGTACGCGGACCAGTCGACGGCGTCTGCCGCCGGCAGGGCGCGCGCGGGCCAGGTTGCTGCGCTGTCACCCATGCCGAGCGACACGTAAACGTCGTCCGACAGCAATGTCACGCCGTGATGCGCGGCAGCCGCCGAAAGCAGTTGCAAACCGGGATTGCTTTCTTCATCCCGCGCCCGGCGCAAGCGGGAGAGTTCGGCATCGAACGGCGGCCGCGGGCTGCCGTCGGCATCGGCCGCAAGCATGGCGAATGCGAGCTCGTTGACTTCGCTGGCGAGGTACAGGGCATCTATGGGTGCCGTGAATGCCACACTGATGCCGCCCTCGTGATCGATCCGGCTGTAGCCTGCAGGTGGTTTGCCGAGCGCTGACCAGAGTGTCGCGACCACGTTCCGCCAGCCGGCCTCGAATGACGCCGCCTCGTGCACGGGGCAGCCGACATCAAGTACGGCGGCCGGCACGTCAAAATGCAGGTTTGGACCGGTCAGGCGGCGCGCATCGAGAAACTCCATCGCCGAAGGTCAGTCGGCTTCTTCACCGCGTGCGATCCGAACGCCGCGTTCATCGGCAATGATGGCGACATTCTCTGCGAAGGAAAAGCCGCCGACATCGGGCAGATCGATCGACAGCGGCGCCTTGCTCACCTGGCCCTCGGCCCGCGCGCCGGAATTGAAGTAGATGATTTGTTTCCAGGTGCGTTTCACGTTGTCGCCCAGGATGAGGACGAGATCGCCGGCAACGGCCATTTCGAGCACCCGGGTCGCCGCCTCCTGTTCGTCGGGCACCACCTCGATGTTGCCGGCTGGAACGCCATGCGCGAGGAGCTCGTTTTTCAGCATCACCGCGACCTCGTCCCTGCCGCGGCCTCGACGGTCGTCGTCGCAACGACACACGAAGTAGTCGAAGTGCGGCGCCGCGATTGCCGCGATCTCGCGGATATCCTCATCGCGGCGATCGCCCGGTGCCGCCAGCACCATGATCTTCCGCCCCTCGACGTCGAAACGGTCGACGAGATTGCACATCGCCCGCACCGCGGCCGGGTTGTGCGCATAATCGAGGATGACACGAAACGGGTGCTCGTCGTAGATATTCATGCGGCCGGGTGCCTGGAAATACGTCGAGTCGAATGTGCGCAGGCCCTGGCGTATGCCTTCGAGTGAGACGCCCAGGTTGTAAGCCAGCGCGGCAGCGAACATCGCATTCTGGACATTGTGCAGGGCACGCCCCTCGATCGTGGCGGGGATGAGGTGCGTCCACAGCAGGGGCGTGTGGCTCTCGCTGTCGTAGATCGTGATCATGTGACCGTTCATGCCCTGTTCCAGCACGAATGCCTGGCCGCCGGCCCGGATGTGCTGCTTGACGAGCGGATGCGCCGGATTCATGGTCACGTAGCACAGTTTTTTCGCGTCCGTGTAATCAGCCATCTGCAGGCACAGCGCATCGTCGGCGTTCAGAACAGCGGCGTCCGTAGCGACCTCGATGGGCACGCGCTTTACGCGCGCGAGCTGCTCCAGCGTATCGATGCCGCGTAGTCCGAGATGATCGGAACTGATGTTCAAGCAGGCAGCGACGTTGCACTCGTGAAAACCGAGTCCGCCGCGCAGCATGCCGCCGCGCGCCACCTCCATCACGGCGGCATCCACCGAGGGGTCGCGCAGGATCATCTGCGCCGAAACCGGACCCGTCATGTCGCCCGGCACGCTGAGATTGCCGTCGATATAAACGCCGTCGGTCGACGTCAGACCGACTGTCTTGCCCGACATCTTGAGTATGTGTGCCAGCATGCGCGAGGTCGTCGTCTTGCCGTTGGTACCGGTGATGGCCGCAATCGGGATCCGGCTCGGCGCGGAGTGCGGAAACAGCATGTCGAGCACGGCGCCGCCGACGTCGCGGGGCTTGCCTTCGCTCGGCGCCACGTGCATGCGAAAGCCGGGTCCGGCGTTGAGTTCACAAATGCCGCCGCCCGCATCGCGATACGACTCGCTGATGTCACGCGTCAGGAAATCGACGCCGCCGATATCGAGCCCGATGGCCTTCACCGCCCGGATCGCCATCTGCCGGTTGTCCGGATGCACCGAGTCCGTCACGTCGATCGCCGTGCCGCCGGTCGAGAGATTTGCCGTCGAGCGAAGGTAAACCACCTCGCCCGCCGCCGGCACCGTCGTCCGGTCGTAATTCAGCCTGGCCAGCAGGCGTTCCGCCTGGTGATCGAACTCGATCCGGGTCAGCACCTTTTCATGGCCGACCCCCCGGCGCGGGTCCTGGTTGACTATATCGACGAGTTCCTCGATCGTGTGCCGACCGTCGCCCGTGACGTGTCCCGGCACGCGTTTCGCGGCTGCAACGAGCTTGCCGTCGATGACGACCAGTCGATGGTCGAAGCCCTCGATGAAACTCTCGACGACCACCGTGCGGCCGTGTTCTGCCGCCTTCTCGAACGCGATCTCGACCTCTTCGCCGGTCTTCAGATTGATGGACACGCCGCGGCCGTGATTCCCCGCCAAAGGCTTCAGGACGACGGGATAACCTATGCGTTCGGCCGCGCTCACGGCTTGCGACGCGCTGCGCACGATGAGCTGGGCCGGCACCGGCAGTCCCAAATCCCGCAGGATGGCATTCGTCTCTTCCTTGTCGCCGGCAAGTTCCACCGCGATATTGCTGGTGTTGCCGGTCGTCGTCGCCTGGATCCGCTGCTGGTATCGGCCGTGACCGAACTGCACGAGGCTGTAATCGTTCAGGCGCAGCCACGGAATGCCGCGATCTTCGGCCGCGCGAACGAGGGCGGCCGTACTGGGCCCGAGTGCCCGGCGTTGCGCATACCGAATGAAGGAGTCTCGTGCCTCGGCGAAATCCCAGTCGGCGGGCGGCACGCCGGCGGGCCTTATGTCTTCCGGTAACAGGCTGTGCAGCAGTTTCAGCGCGAGTTCCCCGGCCTCGAGGCCTACCGGGCGATCCTTGTACTGGTAGATCATGCTGTAGTGGCCGGGCTGGCCGTCGATCGATCGTGTGCGCCCGAAGGTCACCGGCGAACCGGCGACATTCTGCAATTCGATGGCCACGTGCTCCATGACGTGCCCGAGCCATGTGCCGTCGCCTTCGCGCAGGCGTCGCACCAGGCCACCCGGTTCACCGTAGGAACAGCCGTGTTCCTGCAGACCGGGAAGGCTCTCGATGAGCGGGTCGACAAATGCCGCCCCGAGACGCCCGGTCGGCCACGCTTCCAGTTCGCCAAGGTCGACGACGTGACGAATCACCGGAAAATGGGCGTAGAGATTCGGCCCGACGAACACGTTGCTGCTGACGATTTTCATAGTTTTCTTATATGCCCGGCCTGGGAGCCCTGCGTCCGGTTCAGGCACTCGCCCTGCGCGACGCGATATCGAACCGGCCACCGGCTACGAGGATGTGCAGTTTGACACCGATCAGGCTCACCGGCTCGCCGCGACGCGCCCGATCCATCGAAGAATAGCTCAAATCCGTGGGGTCGATCACCGTGATCCCGCCGCTGCCGACAACTTCGAAATCGTCACCCGGCCGAATGAATGCAGCCGT
Source organism: uncultured Pseudomonadota bacterium (assembly GCA_963713215.1). GTDB lineage: Bacteria > Pseudomonadota > Gammaproteobacteria > Steroidobacterales > Woeseiaceae > UBA1847. The sequence goes on from CAVQKY010000006.1 coordinate 443,559, forward strand.
GTCCTCATCGAGGCCGATGCCGACCGCGAACGGGTTGTAGGCCAGTGCCGTCAGGAGCCGCCCGAGCCGGTCGCGCTGGCGAAAGTGCTGGTCGATGACGAACTTGTTGGTAAGTCCGAGCCCCGGCGCCATCGTGACCATGTCCGGCGTCGGCGTGCTGCCCTCGAGGCCGCCCGCGATCATGTGCTCCGGCATGAAGGCGGCACCGGCCGACGTTCCTGCGACGTGCATGCCGGCCGCGTTGCGACGGCGAATGCGCCGCGCCACCTCGGTCCCGCCCAGGGTCGTGGAAAGGCGCAGCTGGTTGCCACCGGTCATGAACACGCCGTCCGAGCGGTCGATGTACTCGAGATATTCGCTCGACTGGCAATCGCTGCGAGTCTCGAGCGGCAGCACGCGCGTATGGCGGACACCGAGCTTGCGGAACAGCTTCTCGTAGTTGCGTCCGGTGTCGGACATTTCCGACGCCGTCGGGATGATGCTGATGCGGCTCGACTTGCCGCCGCAAACGGCGACGAAGCGGTCGAGAATCTCCGTGTTATTGAGCTTTGCCTCACCACCGCCGATCGGTATGACGTAACCCCGATCGCCGCTGTCGACCTTCTGTGCTGGCGACATCTACTTCCGTGCATCCCTTTCGAATCGGCCGAAAACCTGTTGCTCACCCTCTCTTACCTGCCACACGCCGCCTGCCATCACGTCACTGACCCGGTTTTTTTCGTCGAGCACCACCAGGTCGGCATCCCGCCCCGGCGCGATACGGCCCTTGCGGCGGAGGCGCAACAGCCGGGCGACGTTCGAGGTGAACGGCAGCAACGCGCGCTCCGCCGGCATGCCGCGGTCGAGCAACGCTTTGAGCGTTTCGGCCAGCGAAGACGGTGAACCGATCTCCATCGACACCACCTCGCCATCGCTGTTGAAGTCCGGCAGGCAGCCGCCGCCGTCGGAGCTGACCGTCACCTGTTCCGGTGCGATGCGCGACGCGAAAAAACGTTCGAGCGCCTGCACGGCATCGAGGGCGTCGTCACCGTCGCCGACCGGAAACGCGGTGATGTCGATGACGACGCCCGCGGCCGCCAGTTCGAGCGCTTCCTCGAACAGCGCCTTACGGCGGTTGACGTGCGTGGGGTTGAATACGCGCGCCGGTAATTCGGACTGGCTCAGTATCTTGCGTATCGCCGCGAGGCCCCTCGGCCCGTCGCCCAGGTGCAGGTGCACGATGCCCGCCTTGCCGGTAATGAGACCCGCGACATGCGCATCGCTCGCAATGCGCAGGAGTTCCTCGAGCGAGGGCTGGCTCGAACGGTGATCGCTGATGGCGAGTTCACCGACGCCGATGATCGGGTCGACGTAGACGATGTCACCGCGGACGCTGCCGGTAAGCGTGACCGGCGGCACGTGATAGCCGCCGGTATGACACCATGCGCTCAGTCCCTCCTCTCGCAGCGCCAGCGCCTGCGCGACGAGCGAGCGCGTATCGCGTGTCGTGTCGTCGGTGCCGAGTACGCCAACGACGCTCGTGATGCCGGCCCGTGTGAACTGCGACAGGCAGACCCCGGGCACCCGGCTCGAAAAACCCGACTCGCCGCCGCCGCCGGTTATATGCGCGTGGGCGTCGATCAGACCCGGTATGAGCCGGCGGCCCGCGAGATCGATGAGTTCCAGTCCGGGGGCGTGGACGTCGTCCGGATCGTTGACCATGCCGAGAATACGCCCGCCGCCGACCAGTACGTGACGCAGGCCTTCGTCGTCCGGCGAATAGACGTGTGCATTGGCAAGGAGGCGGAGCATGAGGGGAGGAACCCTGCAAAAAGGCGCGTATTGTACACTGCGGCGCCTGCAATGAGAGGTCCACAAGATCATGCACGAAAGCGCGCTTGGGCGGCCGGTCGCCTACCCCGACAACTATGCGCCGGAACTGTTGTTCCCGATTGCCCGCCAGGGAAGCCGTGAGTCACTCGGCCTCGGTTCGCCGCTGCCCTTCGCCGGCTGCGACATCTGGAACGCCTGGGAACTCACCTGGCTGGCCGAATCGGGGTGCCCCCGGCTCGCGGACTGCGAGTTGCGGGTCCCGGCTGACAGCCCGAACCTCGTGGAATCGAAGTCCCTGAAGCTCTACCTCAATTCCTTCGCGATGAGCCGGTTCCCGTCAGCCGACGCCGTCGCGGCGACGATCCGCTCCGATGTCGCCCGGGCGGCCGGCGCCGAGGTCGAGGTCCGCCTGCGGGCACCCGGTGAGCAGCCGTTGCCAGTCTTCGCCCGGCTGCCGGGCGTCTGTATCGATGACGCCGACGTCCGCTGCGATACCTGGGAGGTCGACGAGGGCCTGCTCAGCACCGGGTCCGCCGTCATGGCGGAAGAAAGCCTGCACACGCACCTGCTGCGCAGCCTGTGCCCGGTCACCGGCCAGCCCGACGCCGGCAGCGTGCTGATCCGGTACCGGGGGCCGCGCATAGACCCGGGCGAGCTGTTGCGCTACATCGTCTCATTCCGCCGGCACCAGGATTTCCACGAGGCGTGTGTCGAACGCATGTTCCGCGACATCCGGGAACGCTGCGCGTCAACCTCACTGACCGTCTACGCCCGTTACCTCCGCCGCGGCGGCATCGACATCAATCCTTACCGCTCGACGGATGCCGAAGCGCTCCCGAACCTGCGTCTCTGGCGCCAGTAGGAGCGGCTGACAACCGCTCCTACGAATCGCCGTCCGCAATATCGAGCTCGTGGCCCCAGGTTTTCTTGGCTTCGAGATAGCGGCGGTTGCGCGGATTGACGCCGAAAACATGCGGCACCCGGGTTACGCCGGCCAGGCCGTGCGTGACGAGGTCGTCGACCTTTTTCGGGTTGTTGGTGAGCAGGCGCACAGGGCGCTTGCCGACGAAGAATCGCAGCAAGGCCGCCGCATCGCTGAAATCGCGCGAGTCATCGGGCAGCCCCAGGGATCGATTGGCTTCGTAGGTGTCTTCCCCGGCATCCTGCAACACATAGGTGGCAGCCTTGGCCCACAGACCAATGCCGCGTCCTTCGTGCCCCGCCATGTACACGAGCAAGCCGCCGCCCGCTTCGCCGTCGATGCGCTCGAGCGCCGCATGCAGTTGCGGGCCGCACTCGCAACGCAGCGACCCGAACACGTCGCCGGTGAGGCAGCTCGAGTGAACGCGTACCAGCGGCTCTTGCCAGGCGTTCGGGTCGCCGATGACGAGGACGCTGTTCACGGCCATCGAGGTCGCGAGTGTGGCAAACGATGCCTGCGCATGCTGCGCCCGGAGTTCGTCCGCAAGTTCCTGCAACTTGGCGAGTTCGGTATTGCGGACGGCAGCGTACCAGAGGACGTCGATGCGGCCACCGGGCGTCTCGAGCGGCAGCGGGATCGGGCCGAGCAGGCTGATGGTGCGCCCGGAGCCGGCGGCTGCATGCGCGTCGAGACGTTCGCCCTCCTGGGAGATACGAAATAATTTCCCGTCTGCGATCAAACGCTTGCGAATGCCAGGGTCGATATAGCTGAACATGGCGCGGATTATGCCGCAAACCGGCCGGTGGTGGCGCCGGAGCGTCGGGGTATTGCTGACCGAGGGGTCAGTAACTATACTCTCGCCTCCGCTGCAGCGCCCACGAATGAAGCCCATGAACGAGCCACGGTACCAGCGCCGCAAGGATGAGCGCCCGCAGGAGATCGCCGACGCCGCGTTCGAGGCCTTTGCCGAACACGGCTACGCCCAGACGCGCGTGGAGGACGTAGCGAGTCGTGCCGGCGTGAGCAAGGGCCTCCTGTACCTTTACTTCCGCACCAAGGAAGAACTGTTCAAGGCCGTTATCCGCAACGTCGTCACGCGACGCGTCGAGGCGCTCATACGGATCGTGGAGCAGACCGAGCTCTCCTCGGAAGCGTTCGTGCGCGGACCGATGCTGGATTTCATGAAAAGCATCCCGGATTCGCGCGTGCCGGTGGTGATCCGCCTCCTCCTGTCGGAAGGGCCGCGTCATCCGGACCTCGTCGACTACTACTGGGAAAACGTCGTGGGCCGGGGTCTCGACGCGATTCGGCGCTTTCTCGAGCGCGGTGTCGAACGGGGGGAATTCCGCCGAACGGCGGTCAACGACCTGCCGCAGTTGTTTCTCGCGCCGGTGATACTGTCGGTCATCTGGAAAATCCTGTTTGCGAAACGCTCCCTCGACACGGACCGGCTGATCGAAACCCAGCTGGAGCTGATCCTCACCTTTATCCGCGCAGAGCCGGTGCGGCATGAGCCTGCGCGCCGCGTGGGTTGCGGGTGTGCTGTGTGCTCTCGGTGCCTGCGATCGAGGAGAGGACGACGTGGCAGTCGGCGAAACGGCATCCGATCGCATCGAGCTGACCGCGGAAGCCGCAGAGCCGATCATGCACATCTCTGTCAGGGAAGGCGCGGCTGTCGCCGCGGGCGATGTGCTCGTGCGCCAGGACCCGACGCGCGCGGAGGCCGCGCTGGCTGCCGCCGCCGCGGAACTGGCGGAAGCCCGCGCACAGCTCGCCGAGCTCGTCCGCGGGCCGCGAAGTGAACGACTGGACGCCGCGCGCGCGAACGTCGCCGGTGCGCGCGAACAACTCGCTTTTCGCGCGGCGGACTACGAGCGCGTGCGCCGCATCTTCGAGCGCGACCTCGCGACGGAGGAATTACGTGACCGCTCGAAAGCGGAACTCGATGCCGCTCGTTCGCGTCTCGACCTTCACAATGCGGAACTCGAGGAACTGCTCGCCGGCACCACGCTCGAGGAACTCGACCAGGCCGAAGCCGCGGTGGCCGCTGCCGAAGCTCGCCTGGAGAGTGCAGAACTCTCGCTCGACCGGATGACCCTGCGTGCGCCGGTGGCCGGTATCGCGGACAGCCGTCTGTTCGAAATCGGCGAGCGGCCGGCCGCCGGCCAGCCGGTGATGATACTGCTGGGCGGCGAGCAGGCTTATGCACGAGTGTTCGTCAGCGAGCAACAGCGGGCGCATATCCGCTCCGGGACCAGCGCCCGGGTTCATGTCGACGGCCTGGATGCCGACCTGGACGGGCGGGTGCGCTGGGTCGCGAGTGAGGCGGCGTTTACGCCGTACTATGCGCTGACAGAGCGCGACCGAGGCCGGCTGTCGTACCTGGCGAAGGTGGACATTCTCGGCGCCGGCGAGCGCCTGCCGGACGGGATTCCGGTGCAGGTCCGGTTTCCTGCCACGGGCGCCGAATGAACCCCGACCTGGCGATCGAAGCGCGGGGACTCTCGAAGCGCTTCGGCACGCTGACCGCGGTGGACGCGCTCGATCTCGACGTTCCGCGCGGACGCATTTATGGCTTTCTCGGTCCCAACGGCTCGGGCAAATCCACATCGATCCGCATGCTTTGCGGGTTACTGACTCCGAACTCCGGCACCGCCCGGGTCCTCGGCTCGCACATTCCCGGCAACACGGCAGACCTGAAGCCGAAAATCGGCTACATGACGCAATCGTTCTCCCTGTTCGGGGACATGACGGTATTCGAGAATCTCCAGTTCATTGCCGACATCTATTCCTATCCGCGGGCGCAGCAAAAGCTGCGCATCGAGGAACTGCTCACACAATACAATCTCCACGCGAAGCGCAATGCGCTCGCCGGGACCTTGAGCGGCGGCCAGCGGCAGTACCTCGCGCTCGCCTGTGCGGTGCTGCACCATCCGGAATTGCTGCTGCTCGACGAGCCGACGAGTGCGGTCGATCCCCAGAGCCGGCGGGATTTCTGGTCGAACCTGTTCCGGCTTGCCAAGGGCGGCACCACGATATTGCTTTCGACCCATTACATGGACGAAGCGGAACGCTGTCACCGGCTCGCGATACTCGCGCGTGGCGTGAAGGTCGCGGATGGCACGCCGGAAGAATTGCGGCAACACACGGGCATGCAGGTCGTCGAGATCAGCGCACCGGATCCCTGGGCGGTACAGAAGGTGCTCGAGACGGTCGCGGACATTGCCTCGGTAACGCAGCTCGGCATGCGCCTGCGCGCGCTGGTGCCGGAGACCATCCCCGGTGCGGTGGCCGTTGTGCAGAAATGTCTCGAGCAAAACGACATCGATGCACGCGTCGTGCTCACGGAACCGAGTCTCGAGGACGTCTTTGTCGCAGCGACGCTGCACACGCGGGATAAAGCGGCATGAAGCGCGTGTCGCGCGTCACGGCGATCGTCCGCAAGGAAGTCCGGCAGCTCCGGCGCGACCGGCTGACGTTCGGCATGATCGTCGGGATCCCCGTCGTGCAGCTGCTGTTGTTCGGATACGCGATCAACACCGACGTCCGCAACCTGCGTACCGCAATCGCCGACCAGGCCCAGTCCCACCTGTCGCGCGAATTCGTCGCACGTCTCGGACAAACACAAGTGAGCGACATCGTCGGGGAAGCTGCGAGCGCCGCGGAGCTCGTCGAACGCCTGCGGACGGGCGACATTTCCATAGGTGTCTACCTGCCGCCGGATTTCGACCGGCGTGTCGCGGACGCGGATCGACCGGCCGTACAACTGCTCGTCGACGGGACCGACCCGACGATCTTCGGTATCGCGAACCAGCTTCGGCTGATGCCACTCGCGTTCGACAGCCAGGTCGCGACAGAGCCGCCGGTCGAGTTCGAAGTCCGTGCCTATTACAACCCAGAGCGGCGCACGCCGGTGAACATCGTTCCGGGCCTGATGGGCGTCATCCTCACAATGACGATGATCCTGTTCACGGCCGTCGCAATCGTGCGCGAGCGTGAGCGCGGAAACCTGGAGCTCCTCATCAACACGCCGGTGTCCTCGGCGGAACTGATGATCGGGAAAGTCCTGCCCTACATCCTCATCGGGATGATCCAGCTCGCGCTGATCCTCACGCTGGGCCTCCTGCTTTTCGACGTCCCGGTGCGGGGCAGCCTCTTTCACCTGTATGTTGCGGCAACGCTGTTCATCGCGGCGAATCTGTCGCTGGGTCTCCTCATCTCGACCGCCGTCCGGACGCAGTTCCAGGCCATGCAGCTGACGGTGTTCATATTGCTGCCGTCCATCCTGCTGTCGGGCTTCATGTTCCCCTTTGACGGAATGCCCGTCGCGGCCCGATGGCTGGGCGAAATCCTGCCGACAACACACTTCATCCGTCTCACACGAGGCATCATGTTACGCGAGGCCGGGATCGGCGAACTCCTGCCGGAGGTGCTCGCGCTCGCCGTGTTCACGGTCTTCGCGATGACGGCTGCCGCGCTGCGCTTTCGCAAACAGCTGGACTGACCGTCGCGAAGCGCCCCGTTGGAGCGGGCGTCGCCCGCGAACAGGACGCGGTTCGATTTCCTCCGTCGCAGTCGCGGCTCTCAGCCGCTCCTACGACAGTGCGCGGTAGAAGAGCCGGCCCGCGGCAAGCAGGAGAAACGCGCCAAACGCCATGCTCAGGACCTTCGGCGTGAACGCGTGTGCGATTCTTGCGCCAAGCGGCGCCGTGAGCCAGGTGGCGGGCGCAATGAGCAGAAAGCCCAGCAGATTCACATAGCCCAGGCTCCACGCTGGCAAGCGCGGGTCCGACCAGCCACTCAGCACATAGCCCAAGGCTCCCGGCAGGCTGATGGCCAGGCCGAAAAGTGCGGCGGTGCCGACGGCGCGGTGGATCGGCATGCCGAACAGCGTCAGCGCCAGGACCGAGAACGTGCCGCCGCCGATCCCCATCATGGCTGACGCACCGCCGATGCCGAACGGGATCAGCGGCACGAGCACGTTCCGCGGCACCTCGGTCGTCAGGTTGCGTGTCTCCGGGAGGAACAGCAACTTCAGCGCGACGAGCCCCGCAAGCGTCGCGAACAGCAGGGCAAGCGTGCGGCTGTGCAGTTGCGACGCGAGCCAGGCGCCGCCAAGGGCACCGATCAGCACGAACAGGAACCAGCGGCGCGCTATATCGAGGTCGAGCGACTGCCGGGCATGATGCGCACGCGCCGAGGAAACCGAGGTCGGAATGATCGTGGCGAGCGAGGTCGCCACGGCGACGTGCATGCGGATACCCGGGTCTACCCCCGCGGCGCCGAGCGCCGCCTCGAGCACCGGAACGATAACGATGCCCCCACCGATGCCGAACAGTCCTGCGAGTACGCCGGCGACGCAGCCGGTCAGGAGCATCGCCGTACCGAGGAAGACGAGATCGGGCATTCGTCCGCCGGCGGGTCAGGCGCCGAGTTCGGCGGCATGGAACCGCAGGTGTTCCTCCATGAAGCTCGATATGAAGTAGTAGCCGTGGTCGTAACCGTCGCGCATGCGGAGATCGAGATTCAGGCCGCTCTCGGCGCAGGCGTCGACCAGTAACTCCGGCCTGAGCTGCTCCTGCAGATAAATGTCGGCGGCGCCCTGGTCGACCAGGATCTTCGAATAGTGTTGCGTCGCCGTGCACTGGCGCGCCACCTCGCAGGCGTCGTATACCGCCCATTGCGACCGGTCGTCGCCAAGATAAGACCCCAGTGCTTTCTGTCCCCAGGGGGAGCCAAGCGTCGTGCAAATCGGCGCGAAGGCCGACAGCGAGCGAAACAGTTGCATATTGCGCAGCCCGATCGTCAGTGCCCCGTGCCCGCCCATCGAGTGTCCGGTAAGCCCGTGCCGGTCCCGGTCGCCCGGAAAATGCCCGAACACCGCATCCTGCAGCTCGCCCGTGACATAGTCATACATGTGATAGTGGCGCGACCACGGCGCCTGTGTCGCATTCAGATAGAAGCCGGCGCCGAGGCCGAAATCATAAGCATTGTCGGGATCGTCGGGGACGCCCTCGCCGCGCGGACTCGTATCCGGCGACACCAGCATCAGGCCGAGTTCGGCGGCGATGCGTTGCGCGCCGCTTTTTACCATGAAATTTTCTTCCGTGCAGGTCAGCCCGGACAGGAAGGTCACGACCGGCACGCGCGCGCGTTGCGCCTGCGGAGGCACGAACACGGCAAAACGCATGTCGCAGTCGTTCGCGTGCGATCTATGTTTGTAGAAGCCGATTCGGCCGCCGAAGCAATTCGTTTCCGACAATGTCTCGATAGTCATCGGCCGGATTATGGCCAAATACCGCCGCGAATCACAGGCCGCCTGTCAGAGCTTGCGGAATACCAGCGTTGCATTCGTACCGCCGAAGCCGAAGCTGTTGCTCATGGCGGTCTTTAGCCCGGCGCCCTCGATGGTTTTGGTGACGAGCGGCATGCCTTCCACGGCCGGGTCCGGCTCCTCGACATTGATCGACGGAGCGATGAAATCGTGCGCCAGCATCAGGATGCAATGGATCGCTTCCTGGGCGCCGGTCGCGCCGAGCGAATGCCCGCACATGGACTTGGAGGAACTGAAAGCCGGGAGATCCTCGCCGAACACATCCCGGATGGCCTCGAGTTCCTTGACGTCGCCGACCGGGGTACTCGTACCGTGCGTGTTGATATAGTCGATGCGCTCATCCACGGTCGATTTCGCGATCTGCATGCAGCGCACGGCGCCCTCGCCCGACGGCGCAACCATGTCGAAACCGTCGGATGTGGCGCCGTAACCGACCAGCTCCGCGTAAATCGTCGCGCCGCGCGCGACCGCGTGTTCGTATTCCTCGACGACAAGCATGCCCGCGCCCGCGGAGGCCACGAAGCCGTCGCGATTCACGTCATAAGGGCGCGAGGCTTTTGTCGGCTCGTCGTTGTAGCGGGTCGACAGCGCGCCCATTGCGTCGAACATGCTCGTAAGGTTCCAGTGTTCCTCCTCACCACCGCCGGCGAATACCAGGTCCTGCTTGCCGAGCTGGATCTGTTCGGCGGCCGCACCGATGCAATGTGCGCTGGTCGCACAAGCCGATGTTATGGAGTAGTTGATCCCCTTGATCCTGAACGGCGTGGCGAGACACGCCGAGACCGAGCTGCTCATGGAACGCGGCACCATGTACGGGCCGATCTTGCGCACGCCGCGCGAGCGCAAGGTATCCGAGCTGCCGATGATATTCTCGCTCGACGCACCGCCCGAGGAGGCGATCAGGCCGGTGCGTGCGCTCGAGATGTGTTCCTCCAGGAGTCCCGCATCGTCGATCGCCTTTTGCATCGCAATGTAGGCATAGGCGGCGGCATCGCCCATGAATCGCAAGACCTTGCGATCGATATGCTCCTGGACGTCGATGTTGACGCTGCCGGAAACCTGGCTGCGAAGCCCCATCTCCTTGAACGCCTCATTGAAGACGATGCCGGACCTCCCGGCGCGCAACGCATCGACGATTTCTTCCTTGGTATTTCCAAGGCAAGACACGGCGCCCAGGCCAGTAATGACTACTCGACGCATTGTTGTCCTTTTAGAAATCGTCAGTCGATGAGAACAAGCCTACACGCAAGTCTTCGGCCGTATATATCTCCCGTCCATCCACGGACATGGACGCGTCCGCGATGGCCATGGTCAGGCTGCGGGCTATCACGCGTTTCATGTTGATCTGGTAGCTCACGAGCCTTGCCTTCGGCAGGACCTGCCCGAAAAACTTGACCTTGCCGCAGCCAAGCGCCCTGCCGCGACCTTCATGCCCGGACCAGACGAGGTGAAACCCCACGAGCTGCCACATTGCATCGAGGCCGAGGCAGCCCGGCATGACGGGATCGCCCTCGAAATGGCACTTGAAGAACCAGAGATCGGGGTGGATATCCAGCTCGGCCTTGATCTGTCCCTTGCCGTAGCTGCCGCCATCGGCATCGATGCGTGTAATGCGATCGAGCATCAGCATGGGTGGCAAGGGCAGCTTGCCGTTTTCGACGCCGAAAAATTCGCCGCGCCCGCAGCGAAGGAGTTCCTCGTAATCGTATGAGCTTTGCCGCGCAGGAAGTTCTGCGATCGCGTGGCTGCCTGGTTTGCTCATCGTCAAGGTCTCGTCCAATCCCCGCGCAGCGGGGGCCCGCGGAACGCAGGCATACTTGTGCCGATTCTACGCCCCGGTACGGGGCGTCGCTTTTGAATTCGCGCCAACAGAATGCTCAAGGCGTATCGTAATCGAGCGTCAGAGAGGCGGACAACGGTGTCGACTGGCAGGCGAGGATATAGCCCTTGCTGACTTCCCAGGCTTCCAGTCCGTAGTTGGCGGCCATCCGGACCTCGCCGTCCACAAGGCGGCAGCGACAGGTGGCGCACACACCGCCTTTGCAGGAATACGGCAGCTCGATGCCATGGGCGGCAGCCGCATCGACGATGTTGTCGTCGTCCGCCGCCATAGCAAAGCTGCGGCGGTGGCCGTCCAGGATGACGGTAACCGCGGCATGCGCTGCGGCGGCCGGCCTTTCCGGCGGTTTCCCGCCCGTTCGTCGCGGCGCCCCGAAACGTTCCGAGTGCACCCGCGCCGGATCCATGCCCTGTTCGACGAGCGCCGCTGTTACGGTGTCGATCATCGTGTCGGGCCCGCAAACGAACGCGTCATCCGGCATTGCGTCCCGGCAGAAATGCGCCCACAACTCCCGGACCTTATCGCGGTCCAGTCTGCCCGCGCCGATGGCAAACTCCTGCGCTTCGCGACTGAACAAAAACTGCAATTGCAGCCGCGAGGGATAGCGATTCTTCAATGCGTACAGGTCGTCGATAAACATGGTGGTCGCCTGCCGGCGGTTGCCGTAGAACAGCATCACCCGCGTGTCGGGCTCTCCTGCGAGGAGCGCGCTTACGATCGACAGTATCGGGGTGATACCGCTGCCCGCGGCAAACGCAAGGCAGGTCCGGCGCCCGCTGTTTGCAGGCTCCGCATGAAAGCGGCCGGACGGCGGCATGACCTCGATTGTGTCTCCCGCTGCCAGAACCTCGCTCACGTAGGCGGCAAATGCACCGCCGGGCTGCAGGCGAACGCCGATCTCGAGGGGCCATTGCCCCGGCGGCGAGCAGATACTGTAGGTGCGGCGCAGTACCCGGCCCCCGTGCTCGGCCTTGAGCGGCAGGTGCTGGCCGGGCGCGAACGCGAACGTGCCGCGCTCTGCCTCCGGTACATCAAGCGTCAGGCGCACCGAGTCGCGGGTTTCGGGACGCTTGTCGAGCACGGTGAGCGGGTAATACCGGCGCATGACTCAGAGGCACTTGAAGTATTCGAAGGGCTCGAGGCAATCCCGGCAGCGGTACGCGGCCTTGCAGGGCGTCGAGCCGAATTCGCTGACGCGCTCCGTGTCGCTCGACGCGCAGCGCGGGCAGGCAGCGGGCCGGTCGCCGGCCAGGATTCCGTGCTTGCCGGACGCGACCGCCGGGGGCGCGATGCCGTAGCTCAGCAGGCGCTCACGGCCGCGCGCCGTAATCCAGTCCGTGGTCCACGGCGGGGAGAGCCGGCGCTCGATGATGGCGTCGTCAATGCCGTGCTGTTGCAGTTCGCGCAGGACACTTCGTTCGATCACCTCGGTCGCGGGACAGCCCGTGTAGGTCGGCGAAAGGCCCACCACCACGCGTTCACCCACCTGCACGTCCCGGACGATCCCGAGGTCCGTGATGGAGAGCACCGGGATTTCAGGATCCGGCACGCGATCGAGCCAGGCGCGCACCTCGTCGGCGGTAACGGCGGCCGTTACCATGTCACACCGGGGAAGGCGCGGTGCAGGTGCTGCATCTCGGCCACCAGGTAGCCCAGGTGTTCGCTGTGGCGTCCTTGCCGGCCGCCGGCCTGCGTATGGGCGTCGGGCGGTTCGGCCAGGGTCGCCGCGGCCAGCAATCGGCGGACTTCGTCCCGCCATTGCACCTCGATCGTTGCGAGGTCCGGCCCGGCAAAGGCGTCGCGCAAGGTCGCGTCCACCGCATCGCCGTCGAAAAACTCGCCGGTGTAACGCCAGTGACGTACCAGCGACTCGGCGGCGCGACGATGGCTCTCCTCCGTGCCATCGCCCAGGCGCACGAGCCAAAGTGACGCGTGCCTCAGGTGATAACGGATTTCCTTCACGCTGCGCGCGGCGATATCGGCGAGACGCCGGTCGGTGCAACGACACAACGCCTCGAGCTGCAGGCGATAGAAGGTCTCGAACAACACCTGCCGCACGATCGCGTCGCCGAAATGCCCATTCGGCTGCTCGGCGATCAGGAAATTGCGGAATGCCTGGCTGTCGCGGCGGTAGGCGTAGTAATCCTCATCCCGGCCGTGCCCGTCGAGTTCGCCCGCATACGCGTAATACAGTCGCGCCTGGCCAACGTAGTCGAGAGCGAAGTTCGCGGTCGCGAGCTCTTCCTCGAGTTCCGGCTCAGCCGTCACGCGTTCGGTCAGGCGTTGCCCGGTCACGAGTGCCGTGTCGCCGAGGCGCAGGACATAGGCCAGCAATGCGTCGTTCGGATTCACAGGTTCTCGACCTCGTCGGGGATCTCGTAGAAGGTCGGGTGGCGGTAGATCTTGTCCTCGGCCGGCTCGAAAAACGCCGCGTTCTCGGCCGGGTCCGAGGCTACGATGCGGTCGGAGCGCACGACCCAGATGCTCACCCCTTCCATGCGCCGCGTGTACGTGTCGCGCGCATGGTCGAGCGCCATCTGGTCGTCGGCGGCGTGCACGCTGCCGGCATGGCGGTGGCTCAGGCCCGCCTTGCTGCGGATAAATACCTCGTACAACGGCCAGTCAGTCTTGCTCATTCGTCACCTGTTGGAGCGGGCCATGCCCGCGAATGGACCGCGGCTCAAATCACGCTCTTCCTCATTCGCGCCCATCGGGCGCTCCTGCAACCCGCCCGTGGGGCGCTCCTACACCCTTCCGCCCACGGCGCGCTCCTACGCGGCACGCTCCGTCTGTTTGGCAGCGTACGCCGCGGCCGCTTCGCGTACCCACGCACCGTCGTCGTGCGCCTTCCGGCGCGCCGCCAGGCGCTCGCGATTGCACGGGCCCTCGCCCGCGAGCACGCGGTGGAACTCGCTCCAGTCGATTGCGCCGAAATCGTAGTGTCCGGTATCCGCGTTCCAGCGCAGGTCGTCGTCGGGCATACGCAATCCGAGGTATTCCGCCTGGGGTACCGTGACGTCCACGAATTTCTGCCGCAGTTCGTCGTTCGAGAAGCGCTTGATCTTCCAGGCCATCGATTGCGCAGAATGCTGCGACTCCGTGTCGTTCGGCCCGAACATCATGAGCGACGGCCACCACCAGCGATCGAGGGCGTCCTGCGCCATTGCTTTCTGCTCCTCGCTGCCGCGCGAGAGCTCGAGCATGATTTCGAAGCCCTGGCGCTGGTGAAAACTCTCTTCTTTGCAAATGCGCACCATGGCGCGCGCGTACGGGCCAAAGGAGCAGCGGCACAGCGGGATCTGGTTCATGATCGCCGCGCCATCGACCAGCCAGCCGATGGCGCCGATGTCCGCCCAGGTGAGCGTCGGGTAGTTGAAGATGCTCGAGTATTTCGCCTTGCCGGCCAGCAGGTCGTCGACCATCGCGTCTCGTGAGACCCCGAGCGTTTCCGCGGCACTGTAGAGGTACAGGCCATGGCCGGCCTCGTCCTGCACCTTTGCGAGCAGGATCGCCTTGCGCTTCAGCGACGGCGCGCGCGTGAGCCAGTTGCCCTCGGGCTGCATGCCGATGATCTCGGAATGGGCATGCTGCGAGATCTGGCGCACTAGCGTGCGCCGGTAGGCCTCCGGCATCCAGTCTTTCGGCTCGATCTTTTGCTCCTCATCGACCCGGCGCTGGAAAGCATCGAGCCGCTCCGGCGTTTCGCCGCCGCCCTTGCCGGCGGGCGCCCTGTCCTTCTGGTCGAGTCCCTGGGTGTACATAAGCTGCCTCGGAGCGGGCGGCACCCGCCGTTGGAGCGGGCGATGCCCGCGAATAAGCCGTGGTTCAAATCAATCCGCGAACCATTCGCGGTCCGGCGGCCGTGTTCGTTCGCGGGCCTGGCCAGCTCATGCAATTATCGATTCGCGGGCATCGCCCGCTCCTGCGGACAATGTGGCACAGACTTTCACTGTTCTCAAGCTATTCTGTATCGCTTTCGCTCTCTTCGAACAGCGGCTTGCCCCGGCTCACGGCGTGGCCCCGAAAAAGCGCGACCAGCGCGTGCTCCCGGCCGGTTACCCGCACCGTGTAAAACCCGTGGCGCCCTCGCCGCTCGTCTTCGCCGGCCCGCGCGACAAGTCGTTCGCCGGCATGCGCCGGCGCCAGCCATTCGATGCTGGCCGACACCGACAAGGTCTCGTCGTTGCGGGCATTGCAGGCGAACGCGAACGCGGTGTCGGCGAGCGTGAAGACGATGCCGCCGTGGCAGACGCCGAAGCCGTTCAACATGTCGGGGCGCACTGTCATCGAGGCGACGGCGATACCCGGTGCGGGAATCTCGATCAGGATACCGAGCTCGCGCGTACAGGCATCTTTGTCGAGCATCGCCGCGGCGCTCTGCCGAGCGGTGCCGAGGCCGGCGTCGTCGCTCATGCCGACACCGCCTGCGGCTCATCGTCCAGCCCACCGAAACGCGATTGGGCCCCCCGGCTCGCCGGTGGCAGCGGGCCGTCCGCGTTTTCCATCACCGCCGACAGGTAGCTTTCCGCCGGCGAATACACGACACGATAGACGTTGCGGCTCAGTTGGTACGCAGGCGTTCCGTGCCAGCCACGCGGCAACAGTTCCTCGGGCAGGTGCGGGTCGCGCAACAGGATCTTGCGGTAGTACTGGATGAGCAATGTGCGCAGGCAGAAGGCACTCTCCGGCTTCGGCGAGGCGGCCCGGTCCAGCGCCTTCAAGACCGGCCGGAAGCGTGCAACGAACCGGGCATAACGCGCATCGATGTCGCCCAGGTTCCAGCCCGAATCCGCGAGGCGCCGCAGCGCGGCATCGCCGCGCATGGCCTCCCCGCGCATCACGACGACGTCGCCGGCTACGCCGAGGCGGGCGAGCGTCGCATCGAGGTCCGGGACGTCGGGCGCGGGGTGAGCCAGGACGTTCGGAGACATGGCCGCGAAACCCAGCCAGCCGATTTCCTTGCGCACCGGCTCGCGGGCCGCGGTATCGAGGCCCGACAACAGGACGAGGCACCACGCGCCATCCCATGCCCGCATCGGATCGCCGTAGATGCGGTGCGTGGCCTGGGCGAAGCGCTCGCCGCCGCTGTCGCTCAGGCGGTAGTAGCTGCGCCGCCCGATCTGTTCCGACTCGAGCCAGCCGTCCTGCGCGAGCCGGTAGACGGAGGTACGCACGAGGCGTTCGTTGACGCCGAACGGCGCGAGCGCGCGGATCAGGCTGCCGAGCCACACGACGCCGCCGCGGGGCGCGATCGCGTCGCCGAACACGGTCGTGATCAGCGAGCCGGCCCTGAGCGTCGGCCGCGAACGGAACTCGTCGACCAGTTTCTGTGCGATGCGATTCGGTGTCATCCTGGGGCAGCTTGCTTTCGAACCCGCCGAACGTACAATGTGATACGAAATTTTTCAATCATATCCGGATTCTGTATGACAAAACTCGGCAACCTGGTTGCGGACCGGTGGGTCGACGGCGATGGCAGCGGTCGCCTCCTGCAGTCGGCGGTCGACGGCAGCGACATCGCAAGCATCACGAGTGATGGTCTCGATTTTGCGGCAATGCTCGAGCACGCGCGCAAGGTCGGAGGGCCCAACCTGCGCAAGCTGACCTTCCACGAGCGCGCCGAGATGCTGAAGGCACTCGCGAAATTCCTGCTGGAGCACAAGCGTGAGTTCTACGGGCTGTCGACGCTGACCGGGGCGACGCGGGCGGACTCCTGGATCGACATCGACGGCGGCATCTCGACTCTGTTCGTGTTCTCGAGCAAAGGCCGGCGGGAGATGCCGAACGACACCGTTTACCTCGACGGGCCGCCGGAGATGCTGTCGAAAAACGGCAGTTTCGTCGGTCAGCATATCTTCACGCCGAAGCGCGGCGTCGCCGTGCACATCAACGCGTTCAACTTCCCCTGCTGGGGCATGCTCGAGAAACTCGCCCCGGCCGTGCTGGCCGGCGTGCCGGCCATCGTCAAGCCTGCATCCGCAACGGCGTACCTCACCGAACGCATGGTGCGCCGGATCGCCGAGTCCGGCATTTTGCCGCCGGGTGCGCTGCAACTCGTTTGCGGCGGCATCGGCGACCTGTTCGAGCACCTCGGCTGCCAGGACACGATTGCATTCACCGGCTCGAAGACCACGGCAGAGACGTTGCAGCAGCACCGACGGGTGATCGGCGAGTCGGTCGCGTTTACGGCCGAGACGGATTCGCTCAACGCCTCGATCCTCGGCCCGGATGCCACGCCCGGTACACCGGAATTCGACCTGTTCGTGCGCGAGGTCGTGAAGGAGATGACGAGCAAGGCCGGGCAAAAGTGCACGGCAATCCGTCGCATCGTCGCGCCGGCAGGCAGCGCGGCGGACCTGGTGCGCGAGCTGTCGGGCGCGCTCGGCAGGATCCGCATCGGCAACCCGGCCAGCAAGGACGTGGACATGGGTGCCCTTGCAAGCCGCGGGCAGGTCAGTGAAGTGCGCAAACGCGTGGGCGATCTCGGCCGCGAGGCCGAGCTCGTCTACGGCGGCACGGAGGACTTCGAACTCGTCGATGCCGATGCCGCGAAAGGCGCGTTCTTCATGCCGACGCTCCTGATGTGCGAGAAGCCGCTCACCGCACGCGCGGTGCATTCGGTGGAGGCATTCGGGCCGGTGAGCACCGTACTCCCCTACGACACCCTGGACGAGGCCATCGAGCTCGCCTGCCTCGGCGAAGGCAGCCTCGTCGGCTCCATAGTCACCAACGACGACGCCGTCGCTCGCGAACTCGTGCTCGGCACCGCTGCGTATCACGGCCGCCTCTTGCTGCTCAATCGACGCTGCGCGGAGGAGTCGACCGGCCACGGCTCGCCCTTGCCACATCTCGTGCACGGTGGCCCGGGACGTGCGGGCGGCGGCGAGGAGATGGGTGGCATCCGGGGTGTGCTGCATTACATGCAGCGGACCGCGCTGCAGGGTGCGCCGCAGACCCTGTCCGTCGTCGGCCATCGCTGGATCCGCGGTGCGGAGGAGCGCGACCCCGGCGTGCATCCGTTCCGGAAGACCTTCGAGCAGCTCGAACTCGGCGACACGTTCAACTCGGCGCCACGCACAGTCTCTGCGACGGACATCGCGCACTTCGCGGACTTCACCGGCGACCGGTTCTACGCGCACACGGATGAAGCGGCGGCGAAGAAGAACCCGTTCTTCGACGGCATCGTCGCACACGGCTATCTGCTCGTTTCATTCGCCGCCGGCATGTTCGTCGACCCGGACTTCGGCCCGGTGCTCGCGAATTACGGCGTCGATGACCTGCGCTTCCTGACCCCGGTCAACGTCGGCGACACGTTGCGCGTCCGCCTGACCTGCAAGCAGAAGACGCTGCGCGGCGATAGCGGCTACGGCGAAGTTCGCTGGGACACGGAGATCAGGAACCAGAAAGGCGAAATCGTGGCGCAGTACGACGTGCTGACGATGGTCGCCACCGACACGCACTGGAGTTCCGTTCGTTCGTAGGAGTGGCTGTCAGCCGCGACTGAGTCGCCGACACTCTCTGCATCAACAGCCAGCGACTGCTCTTGCCAACGGCGCTCGTTCGAATGGCGAACGAAATTGAGCCGTCCTGCTCCTCAGGTGGTGATCCGGAGATGGTCGATGCGCAGGGAGTGAGGCGGCCGCCAGATTCGCAGCCTGCTGTATGACAAAGGCTTTACGATCGGTGCAGCGCGGCAACGGCTGACCGGCGACACCGCGAAGTCTGATGTTAGCCAGAGTCAGCAAACAATCGAGCAGTTACGCACAGAGCTTGAAGAAGTCTTGCGAATCCTGCGGCGCTGAACATCTGCTTTGATCCTTTCCAGCCGGCACGTATCATTGCGGGCTCATCGACACTGTCATTCCGGTCGGGGCGTAGCGCAGCCTGGTAGCGCACCACAATGGGGTTGTGGGGTCGCAAGTTCGAATCTCGCCGCCCCGACCATTTTCATCAGGCGAATTTGCCCGTTCCCGCAGCAGCGGGACGGGCAAATTCGCCGTCTACAAGCCGAAGTCCAGGGCAAAAAGGCTGTTGCCGTTCTCGGCGTCTACGATCTCGGCACGTAGCGTTCCGTCCGACTCCTGCATGCTGAGCAAGCCGAGCGCGCTGCTGCTGAATCCCGGCACGGCGCCCGCATGGATGGCGTCCCGAGGACGAAAAGTGCTGTCGAGAGTGATCCTGTAATCGAGTTGGCCACTGTTCGCATCGCGTGTCTCGGCTTTCACTTTGCCGTCCTCCTTGACACTCAAAATCGTGATTTGCGGATAGCCATTGCCGTCGGTATCCGGAAGCACCGCCATGACGACCGGCGGAAACGCATCGGAAAAGCGTACGGTCATGTCGGTCGCAGATTGCAAACCGATTTGCCGGACGATCGGCCGCTGCATGGCGATGTTCACGAGCAATACGGCAAGGTGGGGGTCCGCGACCGAGCCGGTGAGTTCCAGTTCCTGCGGCGACTGCTCGGGTTCCATCCACAAATTCCTGAGCAGGCCGCTGGTGGTTCCGCGTATTTCGACTTTGTGCGGGGAACCGGCGACGGGGTTACGGCCCAGCAAGGCATAGCTGTATTCTGAACTGCCTGCGGTCTGGGGCAGTGGGAGGACGTCCACCGGCTCGAAATTCGGGTTGTAGCTGATGGATGCCAGCAGCAGCCCGGTCTCCAGGTCGTGCACGCGGAGAAGCAATCGGTGTTCGGTCCTGTGTCGCACCGCTACGGCCAGTCGTGGCGCTTCGCCCGTGCGCTGCTCCACCGTTGCCACGATTGGCTCGAGCCAATTGCCGAGCCTGATGGTCGACAACAGCGTTCCGTCCAGGCTGTCGCGGACTTCCGCCACGGCCGGCAGCCGGCTCACCACGACGAGTTCCTCGTAGCCGTTGCCGTTGAGGTCAGTGAGCTTGTCGAAACTCACGGGCGTGAGGCCGTCGCTGTACTGCACGATGTACTCGAAGCTGCCGGGCGCGGCATCGCGCAAGGCGGCGCGGACCGGGCCCGCCCCGAAATCGTGTTGCAGCACGGCCAGCCGCGGCGGTTGCGCGTTGGTCGCGCCAGCGAGTGCGAGTATGGACGGATGAACCAGGTCGTCGCTGGAATGCCGCGCCGTATAGGCGGCGACTCCGGAATCGTCGCTGATCCCGCTACTGTAGACGGTGCCGTCGAGAACGGACAAGGAAACCGGCACATAGCGGGACCCGGGATATTCTTCCGTGCCGATGATGGATCCATCGAAGCCGATGTGCAGCAGTACTCTACCAATCGTCGGGCCGGTATTGGCATGGATCAGGCTCCCGATCTGGTGTAATCCGTCGTCCGATGCTGCCAACGCATTCGACGCCCACATGCCATTGACGCCAAAACCGACCGGTATGCTCCAGACTTTCACACCGTCGAGGTCGAACTTGTCCACGGTTTCGTTACCGACGGTGTACAGGAACCCGTCGTGGTAAGCCATTTGGCCAAGCTCACCACCCATCTGTGAAGGAAAGCTGCGTACGAAGCTGCCGTCCGTGCGATAGATTTCGATTGTGTAGATCGTTGCCGCAAACAGGTAGCCATCGCCTGTCAATAGCTCTACGCCTTGGTCGCCGAAGGCTGGGAATTCCCTTGTCCACGCCAGCCCGCCATCGAAATCCAACTTTTGGAGCAAGGCCCTCCTCGGAAACTGAGGGCTTCCAAGCGTCGAACCCAGGATGTACAGCCCGCCGGCATCCGATTCGATGGCGTGGGAAAAGACGTTGGGATACAGGTCCTGAACCGTCAATGCAATGTCGCCGTCGTGTGTATATCCACGGACGTAGCTAACGTAGTTCAAGTTGTCCGGGGAAGGATCGGGGTGCGTGTTGAACACGCCGGTAACGTAAACGCCTAGCGCGTTGACAGTCAGCGACAGGGGTTGGGTGGGGTACTGGCCAATTGAGAACTTGCGCCGCCACAGCAATTTGCCGTCCTCGGCGCGATACTTCGACACTCGTGTGAGGCAGTGTCGCCATTTGCAGTTGACCTCGCTGACTGAATAAATTCCGTATTCACTCGCCACGACCTCGGGCGTGAAAGCGGATCTCGGATCAGGGGTGTCATCCGGCCACGGCGGCGTATTCTGCATTCGGTCAAACCACTCGAAGCTTTGACCGGGGCAGGTAAATGGCAGGAGCAGGAGGAACAACGACACGACGAGCTGCGATTGGCGATTCATTACCCTTCTCCGATTCCGGATCAGGCCGGCATTGGTGGGCTCTTTTGGCCGAGTATAAGCGGATCCTGGGTGTTATGACGGCAGCCGTTATTGATCCAATTGGATGACGAGTGCGGATTGGCGCAGGGGCTGGCGTTCAGACGGTGGTCGGTTGTTGCGGCGCCCGGCCAAACCCCTTCGGCGCCGACCGGCCAGCGCGGATAGTCAGACCGGCCGATTCGGAACCGAAACTTGCGATCCTCGATGCCGGGGAGAACAGGCTGGGCGCGCTCGCGATAGATGTTTACTTTGGCGTTGTAGGCGACGCGGAGCCCGTGCTTGTCGCGGATCTGGAGGCGGCGGATGTTGCAATCTCTCGCGCACCTCGGCCCGCGCGATGGCCGGAAGCTGTTCACGCTGCAAACGCTCCCCGCTGCGCCGGAAGCACCGCGTCGGGACGTGGCCGAAGCTCCAGGCTTCTCGCTGCGCGCGGGCATCGTGGCCGAGGCCTCAGAACGCGACAAGCTCGAACGCCTGGCACGCTACGTCTCGAGGCCCCTGATCGCCACCGGGCGGCTCGCCCTGACCGAGGGCGGGTACGTACGCTATGCGTTGAAGACGCCGTACCGCGACGGCACGACACACGTGATCTTCAGGCCCGAAGACTTTATCGCCCGGCTCGCCGCGCGGGTGCCCAAGCCCGCGCCCACCTGACCAGGTACCACGGCGTGTTCACGCCGGCGCGCCCGGATCGTGCCCGGGACCCACGCCGCCGCTGATCACCAGCGCGCCGCGCCATCGGCCACCGGCCGGCAACGATCTCTGACTTGGGCGCAACGCCTGAAGCGGGTGTTCGCCATTGACATCGAGACCTGCCGCTAATGCGGCGGTCGCTTGCGCGCGCCGGCATTTCCAGAACGAAAGCAAAGATTCCGATGACCGAACGACGCGGACCGGGCCGGCCGGCTCGTCGCCAAGGGCGGCCTCGATCCGCCGTGAGCCCGCCCGCTTGCAACTCAATCCAACGGTTTCCGCTGCTCACATACGGCCGCTTATGCGCACTATCCGCTGCCTCACGACACTCACCAGTCCACAAGAAACGGTTGCTTGTAGTAACGCTCCGGACGGCCCTACAGATCCGGAGACCGCCAACGGCTAAGCCGCCGTTCTGAGTGCATTTACGATTACGCCGGCCGACCCGGCCGACGGGCGAGTTCGCCTGGCTGTCGTCGCTGGCAACTGAACGGATTGCGTTTTGAGCGGGAGGACCAAATTCCCCCACAGAAGCTTTCAAGACTGAACCGATTTTGCCCACCAAACCTTCATTCCTAGCCTCAATCGGTCGGAAGTAATTGAAAGCCAGAACGGCAATGGCAGGTCGGACGTCTCGATGTCGATGGTTGCCGGATTTCGGAGCAATACGATAGGATTGCCTTCGCGTAAAGGACGCATCCGGTTCGCGGAAAGGGTAGAAGCCGACCTGTCAGCATGAAGTTTTTGCCACCTTCTTTCAGCCCGATGGGCGGACAACGGGCTTTTCGATGAAAGGAGGTCGCCATGTCGACTGATCACCCAGAAGGATCACGTCCGCTTCCCGACTGGCCGAATCTCCGGCATTTGAAGGACCAAGCCAAGGACCTGCTTAAGTCTGGCGCCGCGGCGTCGCTCACCGATGCGCAGTTCAAGATCGCGCGTCTCTACGGGTTTGCGAGCTGGCCGAAGCTCAAGGCTCACATCGACTCTTTGGAGGAGATTGGGCAACTCAAGCACGCGATCGACACCAACGACATCGATCGCGTCAAGACTCTGATGACGCGCAATCCGTCGCTGCACCGTGCTCCACTTGGCTACGGGAAAGACGGGCCGCTCACCTGGGTTGCCGAGTGCCGCGTCCCTCGGGAATCACCGAGCCCGGCGAGACTCGCCATGGCGACATGGATGCTCGAGCACGGGTCGGACGTGCACCAAGGCGGCGACGGCCCGCTCATGCGAGCTGCCCTCGGAGATCGCATCCCGATGATGGAGCTTCTCGTGTCCCACGGCGCGGATGTGAACGCGCTGTGGCACGGACATTTCCCAATCATCTTTTCTCCTTGCGAGTCATTGGACCCGGCCGCCCTGAAATGGCTCCTCGATCACGGCGCAAATCCGAACTGCCGCGATCATGGGTACACGACCAGCGGCCACGAATATCCAGGCACGGCCCTCGACTACATCGTCGCATCGTATGTCCGATCGCCAGAAAGACTGAGCACCTGTATCGAGGTCCTTCTCGAGGCCGGCGGTGAGACGAAATACGACGGGCCAGCGGTCCTTGATCTCCTCCGCGGTCGGCTCGACAGTCTGGCCGAGCAGATTGACGCAGATCCCACCCTCGTGAACAGGCCTTTCCCCGAACTGGATTGCGGCAAAACCGGTGGTCGAAGCCTTACCGTACAGGGAGGAACGCTCTTGCATGTGGCTGCAGAGTACTGCCACCTCGCTGCTGCCGCTGTACTGCTCAACCGCGGGGCGGACGTCAATGCCCGCGCAGCAGTCGATGAGGCCGGTGTCGGCGGACACACGGCAATCTTCCACGCGGTGACGCAATTCGACGATGGGGGTCTCCAGGTAACGCAGCTACTAATTGGGCGCGGGGCCGACCTCGCAGTTCGTGTGAAGCTCCCGGGAGACTACGAGCGGCCAGGGGAGATCGTTGAGTGCACGGCGTTGGGATATGCGCTGCTGTTTGGCGGGTCGTGTCAGAGAAGAACGGTAACGCTTCTGCGAGAGCGAGGGGCTGTTGAGTAATCTAGGGCTTTCCGCACACCCCCCTGAGATAGCATCGTCCTCATGAAGCTGTAGGGCGACACTGCTGCAGCCGAACTACAGGCGGCCACTTGGCGAGACAGCAACGAAGGCAACACTATGGCCATTGGCGCTCCCTCGATGGGTTGCGAGTGTACTCGACCGGAGGTCGGCTCCGATCAAGTCTCCAGGATTTCCGGGGATTAAGTACACTACGCGGGTGCAACGCAGATTCTCCAAACCTGGCGCTGCACAAGCTGCATAGGGACATATTTGGCTACGCTCGAAGAGCGAACGATCGCGAAGGTCACGGCACGGCTGGTGCCGTTTCTGGTCCTCTGCTATTTCGTTGCCTACCTCGACCGGGTCAACGTGGGCTTCGCCGCGGTGACGATGAACAAAGACGTCGGCCTGTCGGCGTCTGCGTTCGGGTTCGGCGCCGGCATCTTCTTTCTCGCCTACTTCATCTTCGAGGTGCCTTCGAACCTGGTCCTCGAGCGCGTCGGCGCGCGCAAGTGGATCGCACGGATCATGTTCACGTGGGGCCTGATCTCTGGAGCTACGGCATTCATCAGCGGCGAAACGAGCTTCTACATCGTGCGCGTGCTGCTAGGCATTGCGGAAGCCGGGTTCTTTCCGGGCATCATCTTTTACCTGACGCTGTGGTTCCCGGCCGTCTATCGCGCACGAATCATCGGCTATTTCATGGCAGCCATTCCGCTTTCGACAGTGATCGGCGCGCCCATCTCAGGCCTGTTGCTCGGGATGGACGGCTTGATGGGGATGAAGGGGTGGCAGTGGTTGTTCATCATCGAAGCGATCCCAGCGTTGCTCATGTCCGTGGCCGTGCTCTTCTACCTGACCGACCGCCCCGCCGAGGCCAAGTGGCTGGAACCCGACGAGCGCGCCTGGCTGGCAGCGCGCCTGCAGCTGGAACGGACGAAGCGAGAGACGGTGCGTCACTACAGCGTCGCCCAGGCGCTCCTCAACCCGAAGGTACTCGCGCTCAGCCTCGTGTACTTCGGCGCTGTGTCGACCAACTATGGGCTCAGCTTCTTCCTCCCACAGATCGTCAAGGCGTTTGGTGTCTCGAATCTGCAGGCCGGATTCATCACCGCGCTCCCCTACGTGGTCGGC
This sequence comes from uncultured Pseudomonadota bacterium, assembly GCA_963713215.1. GTDB lineage: Bacteria > Pseudomonadota > Gammaproteobacteria > Steroidobacterales > Woeseiaceae > UBA1847. Next base: position 468,563 of record CAVQKY010000006.1, read on the forward strand.
GTCATCAGCATCGTCTGGTGGGGACGCCGGTCCGACCGCACACTGGAACGCCGCTATCACCTCGCGTTCCCGTTGTTTGTTGCCTCGGCGTGCATCGCCATCTCCACCATGCTCGACGATCCGACGATGAAAATGGTGGTGCTGTCCATTGCCGGCTTCGGCATCTTCGGATGTCTGCCGGTGTTCTGGACATTTCCGACCGCCTTCCTGTCGGGTGCGGCCGCTGCAGCCGGTATCGCGCTCATCAACTCGATCGGCAACCTTGCCGGTTTCGCCGGGCCGTACGCCATGGGCCGCATCAAGGACCTGACCGGCAGCTACACGGGCGGACTACTTTCGCTCGCGGCAGCCGGATTCATTGCCATGATCATTGTCCTCGTCGTTGACCACGACCACTCGCTCGAACGGGTGTCTGGGGAGGACCTCGCGGCGTAGCGGCAGGAAACGGGCAGAACATCGACGCCTATGCGTTGAAGACGCCGTACCGCGACGGCACGACACACGTGATCTTCAGGCCCGAAGACTTTATCGCCCGGCTCGCCGCGCGGGTGCCCAAGCCCGCGCCCACCTGACCAGGTACCACGGCGTGTTCGCGCCGGCGCGCCCGGATCGTGCCCGGGACCCACGCCGCCGCTGATCACCAGCGCGCCGCGCCATCGGCCACCGGCCGGCAACGATCTCTGACTTGGGCGCAACGCCTGAAGGGTGTTCGCCATTGACATCGAGACCTGCCGCCAATGCGGCGGCCGCTTGCGTGTCATCGCCAGCATCGAGGCGCCGGTGGTCATTGAACGGATACTCGCGCACCTCGGCCGCGACGCCGGATCCGTCGATCCAGCGCATCCAGGCCGTGCACTGCCCCAGAGTGATCTGTCGCGTTGACCGCCTCTTGAGCCGCTCCTCCCCCCGGTGCCGCAACGGCGGGTCTTGGCTTGCAGCGAGCGGCCGCCTGCGGGATGGTGGTCACTGCTCCAGGGCGGCGCGCACACCACGCCTTAGCGCGAGCACGCCGCACAGGTCACCGATCACGCGCCGTCGGCGTCAGTGCCGCGCCGACAGTGTTTCGCGTTCGACCGGGCGCCCCGCGACGATGACGGTGACGATGCCGTCGAAGGCCGCGACGGACTCGAACGGATTCCCGTCCAGCAGCAACAGGTCCGCGCGCTTGCCGGCGGCGACCGTGCCGATCTCGTCGTCGAGACCGAAGAAATCGGCGTTGCCGATCGTCGCCGCGCGAAACACCGCGCGTGCCGGCAGCCCGGCCTCGATCCAGCGATCCATTTCCCAGCGGCTGTTGAGCCCCGGCGGATTCGCATAGGTCGGCGCGCTCGGCGTGTCGCTGCCGAACAAGAGGCGCCCGCCTTCGGCAGCGAAGAACGCCGATGCGGCCATTACCCGCTGCACGAACGGCGAGTCCGGGCTCCAGCCGTCGGTGTAGACGTTGTTGGCCAGGATGTCGTGAAACCATTGGCCGTCCGCGCTCGCGTAAAACTCGAGCTGCGCTTCCGGGTAGACATCGGCGAGTGCGGGCCGTCCGAGGAAGTCCGGGTCGAGCAGTTCGCCCTCGCCGTACAGCACCTGTATCGTCGGCTGCAGGGCGATGCCCGCGGCCACGGCCTGGCGGATTTCGTCGGCAACCACGCCTTCGACGTGCGTCGCATCGGCATCGTTCCAGTGCCACATGCCGTGCGCGAAAGCGTCGACGCCCGCGGCGACGCCGAAGGCCTGCGCCGCCTCTGCATTGGCGTGCAGCAGCACGGGCAGTTCGCGGGCATGCGCGGCCGCGACGAGCTCCTGCATCAATGCCGTACTGGGAACCGGCAGCTGGTTGCGGGCCGGCCCGAAACCCCGCTCGTAGTAGCTTTTCACGCAGATCGCGTCGTCGCCGGCGATGCGCGCGACGATGGCGTCCGGCGTGTGGTCTGCCGCGTTTGCGCCTGCCGGCAGCGGCGCTCCGCCCGCGGGGTCGTAGAGATAGTCGGGCACCAGCTCGTAGCGCTGCGGCGCCGGAACGTAGTTCGTCGGATAGCCGTCCTGCACGGGCGCCGCGCCGCAGTAATACGCATGCGGGCGCAGCTCCTGCGCGTTCCATGCACCGATGGCCTTGCCGCCGCCCGCGAGGTCGATGACCGACGTGAAGCCGTGGAACAGATACGCTCGCGGCGTCTGCGCCGTTGCCGCCGCCGCGGCGTCCGGATGCGCCTCGACGTCCTCGGGCCGGAACCCGGGCAGATCGCCGAGATGCACGTGGCTGTCGATGAGCCCAGGGACGAGATAGCGGCCGGCGCCGTCGATGATCGTGTCTCCCGCACCCGCGTCCAGGTTTTTGCCGATCGCCCCGATGCTCGTCCCGGTTATGCGCACCGATACCGGGCCGTAAGCCGCATCGCGTTCCGGCGAGGCCACCATCACGTCGCGGATCAGGATACCGGGGGCGGCAGTTTCGGCGGCAGTTTGCCCGGTCCGCTCGCAGGCGGTCATGCATGCCGCGAGCAGGCCGACCGCCAGCAGGCGACCTGCGATTGCCAATCCGCATCCCGTCATACCCGGCATTCCTTGTTGTCGAGGATGTCCAGACGCTCCCGGAGCCAGCGGTGGAAGTCGGCGAGATTGTGCTCCTGCGGCATCAGCACGCAGTGTTCATGCCGCAGGCTCCTCAGTCCCTGCTGGCTGAGCTCGCAGACGCGGCCGTCCTGTTCGACCACCAGCCGGCTCAGTTCGATGGACATGTCAGTAACTCCCATTCGCAGGCGCCGGTCGGCCAGCGTTGCTGCCGGACCTCAATCAACGAGCGCAGCCATGGCTTCGAAGTCGATCGCAGCGAGCAGGGTATCGAGTCGCGCCGGGTCGGCGGTCACCGTCACCGAGATTGCATGTGCCGCCGCAGGCAACACGCCGCGGCGTTTGCTTGACTTCAGAATACTACCTTCGCGCGCGTCCCAGTCGCCGAACAACACGAGCGCACGACCGCTGGTGACTCCCTCGTCGGTCGTCTGCCCGCGGAACGCGAAACGCGCTCCAGGCGGGACTTCAGACCCTTGCATGTCGTCGCTTGCGCTGGAGGTCGCATTGAACTGGACTGAGATCAGCATGGTGCGGTCCTGCATCATGATGGCGCCGATGGCGTCCTCCTGGGACTGACTGGAGCTGTCGTTAAAGACGCTTTCGAGCTCTGCCTGCACCTCCTGAAGCTCGCGATTGATCAAATCGATGCGCGCCTGGTCGCCCGTCTGAGCTGCTTCGCCGAGTGCTGCGCCGAGTTCCTGCCCCTTCGCCATCAATGCATCGATGCGTGGCTGCTTCGCAGCCATATCGGCCTGCAGCGCCGCCCCGGCTTCAGCGAGTGCCTGTTCGCGCTCCGCAGCGTCATCGACGCGGTTGTAGGTGCGCGAGAAACTGTAGGTCCATGGCGTCTCGTCGAAGTCGGAACATCTGCTGCTCGGCACTGAGATTTCCTCGTAGCCACCGATGACCCAGCCGTCGGGCGCCTGCGGCAGTGCCGCTCTGACGGACTCGAGGGCGTTCGTCACGGCAACGCGCTCGTCTGCCGTCGTATCGCGATAGCCTTTCTCGCAGACGCCATCGGCGTTTGCGACGGGACTGGCGAGTAGTACGAGCAGAAATTCCGCAGCCAGGGCGACTGCTGCCAACACAACACCATAGCGGCTATGGTGAGACATGGTGGGAACCCCGCATTCGTTATTGATTTTGTGCTTGCGAGCTTACGCCTCACCCGGGAATTTGCCTATAGCCTGCGCGGCACTGACCAGACCCGGACGTGCTCGGGTGGAATTCTTGCCACGAAATTCGCAATGATGACCGGCTCCACACTATTGGCGAGATGTCCATCCTGTGTGCACCGGGGTATGAATTCAGTCAGTGGTCATTAGGATGGAACCATCCAGGCCGTGCACCGCCCCAGAGTGATCTGTCGCGTTGACTGCCTCTTGAGTCGCTCCTCCCCCGGTACCGTAACGGCGGGTCTTGGCTTGCAGCGAGCGGCCGCCTGCGCGCACCGGCATTTCCAGAACGAACGCATGCTTACTGCATTCGCTGGGGAGCAAATTAATGCATAAGATCATCAGACTCGTATTAGAGAGTACGGGCCGCTGGCGATAAGCTTTTTTCGCTCTATTTTTCAGTGTAGCCTCGTTCTGGTACCTGTACGCCCGCGAGGGCACCGTAGAGCTGTTTGGACCGCAGTACGTATTCGAAAAATTTGCGGAAGTTCGACTCTCAGTCGCGCTTAAGAATTCCGGACCAACTTCTCTCGTGGTGTCTAGCTTGCGGCTGCGGTTCTCTGGCCACGCTCATTCGCTCGGCGGTAAACCCCTCCGGGAGGGGTTTTGATCCAAAGCGGAAAAACCCTTCGGCCACCGCCCGGGAAAGCGCGGGACCCGACGGCTAGCGGGGTATTTCCCGGCTGAACGGCCAGTCACACCCGGAGCGGACCCTCGAACACCGCGAATCGCCGGCTGGCGACGGGCAGGGTTCGGGCCACAACCGGCCTTACGGTGTTGTTGCCCAAAGCAGTCGTTCGCGCCGGGGCTGCGTTGACACCGCTCTGCATCGGGTGTATCAGCGTCGTCAATACTCTCGACAAGTGGAGTCCAGCCTGGTGCCGTCCCGGGGCAACTGGCACAGGGGGTTGGCTCATCGGGGCACCCGGAAGCTCAACACGCGCGAGATTGAGAGTTCCTTCCAGTTGCCAGCGTTACTGAAGCGCCTGTACTCACATCCAGGTGCGTTGAGCCGCTGTTTCCGGCCGAGTATTTCGGCCTCACTGCAATATGAAATATCGAGGAGTCAGTGATGAAGAACAGGTTCAAAACGTCGATTGCGCGGGCATTCGCCTTCATGGCGATACTGAGCGTCTGCACCACTGCCTGCGGTGGCGCGACAGCGGAAGGCGATACCTACACCGGCAATGGTGGTATCGTGAAAATCGAGTTCAAGTCGGGCGGCAAAGCCTTTGTCTCGACTGGACCGGTCACGACCCCGTGCACTTACTCGGAGAGCGGCAAGACCATCACGCTCAGCTGCGAGGGCGACAACACCGACTTCACGATCGACGACGACGGAGCGCTCATCGGCCCGCCGGACAGCATGCTCGCGCGGCTGACCAAGGAAAAGTAGCCGCAGCCGATACGCGGGCTGCGGCAGAACCTTTGGAGTGCAAAGCCGACAATAGTCCTGCGGCTATACGCGTTAAGCGCAGCTTGATATCGCGTTGTATCGGCGGGTCCGCCCGCAACAGGGCTTTGAAGCGCTGCAGGTTCTCTCTCGCAAATGCCGCGCTTCCACTTCATACCTGTTTAGAAGGTAGCCGTTCCTGCGGCATTCCCGGAGATACCGGAAACGATTCATCATCCCCGGATTCCACTGGCGCAGCACGTGGTAGTACTCGTGCAGACGCACGTACAGTGGCTGCGCATTGACCTCGACGTCGTCGACCGGCTCGTCGCCTCCGTGCAGCGCCGCAGCCGGCGATCCGCCGCCGCGCGTCGCGACTGGCGATTTTTCGCAGACGGAGGTTGGTGACTAGAGCGACACGTCACCGTTCACGGTGAAGCGCCCCGAACTCGGCATCTCGACCGGCACTTTCATCCTGAACATGAGCGAGCTGCTGCAGTCGCTTGCCACGGTGGACGAAGCGGCAGAATGACGCGCGGATACTTTTCTAGTACGCCTCCGTGGACTCCTGAGACTCGAACTTCATGCCAATCCGGCGTTCGAGGTCCGCGCGGTCGAGCCCGATGTCCTCGAGCGTCAACCCTTGGTCCTGCAGCGCAGTCTCGACGTCCTGTGCCAACAGCGGCGCGAAGCTAGTCCGGATGATCCGGACTATCGGGTCCAGCGTGCCCACGCCCGGCACCTTGATCCAGTAAGCGTAGTCCGCACTGTTAGTCACCGGTACGCTGGCGTCGGTCACGTCGATCAGGATAATGTACGGATCCGCCGCCGAGTTCGTTCCGGTGACGACCGGTGCACCGGTGGATTGATTCTTTCCTTCCACCGTAATCGCGCCGGATTCGGAGGTGTAGCCGGAGTTGCCGGCATCGACCCGGATCCGGAACGTGCCGGAATTGGCCGTCCGGAAATCCAAGCACATGTGTTTCTTGTTTGTAAACCTCAGCTCGAATTTGTCGAGGTCCAGGCGCAGCTCCACGCTCGGTGTATTGAGGTTTCCGCAAGGGTTCGCCTGTGCGCTCGCGTCGGTAGTCGCGCACATTATCAACGTCATCGTCGTCAACAGCAGTGTCTTTATCGTTGTTCTTATCATTGTCCTTCTCCCTCGGTTCCCGTGCTTCGTCTGCACCCAGTCTAGTTGGATTCGCCGCTGACCGCCTCCGCAAACTCGTGCGTCTGCCGCAGTGTTGCGAGATGCGGCTCCAGCTCCAGCATGCTGCGCGGATAACCGAACTCCATCGCCGCTTCCGCGGCGAGCACCGCTCCCTCGATGTCGCCCTGTTGCGTCTTAATCAACGCATCGTAGTAGTGCGAATAGGGATTGCGCGGCGCCAGACGCAGCGCACGCGCGATGGTGTCGCGCGCTTCTTCTGCCTGACTTAACATGGCCTGCGCCCACGCCAGAACACAGATCGCATAGACGTCGCGAGGGTTGATCTTCAGGTCCTGGGCGGCAAGTTCCAGGGCGCGCTCATAGGCATCGTCGGCGGCAGCCGCGTCGCCGGCAAAATACAGCGTGTCCGCCAGGTTCGCCCAGGACGCACTCGAGTCGGGGGACGCCGTTACCGCCTTGCGATGCAGCTCGGCGGACCGGGCGTAATCACCGCGCAGATAGTAGACGATGGCGAGGTTCGAGTAGGCCTCCTCGTTTTGTTCCAGCTGCAGCGACTTTTCGTACACCTTGACCGCCGCATCGAGGTCGCCGGCGAGTATCAGCGCGCCTCCCAGGTTGCTTTGCAATACGTAGTTGTCCGGATTCAGGAAGGCCGCATGCTGGAACTCGTCCGCCGCCTGCCGGAACTGCCCCGCGTTGAACTGCATGTTGGCCAGGCTGTTGTACGTTTGCCAGTTGCCGGGCTGAAGGTCGATGGCCTTCTGGAGCATACTCTCCGCAGCGTCCGTGTCATTCATTTGCTCGCGAACGAAGGCGAGGCCCTGCAGCGCGGGGACATGCCTTTTGTCGATCTGCAAGGCCCACTCGTACGCCGATTCGGCCTTGTCGTACTCACCCTGCGCGGCGTTGAGCCGCCCGACGGCCACGTACACGGCCGGCAGGCGGCCACCCGCGGCCACCGCCGCGGCGCAGGCACCCGTGGCGCTCGCGATATCCGCGGAGTCGTGCTGCAGTTTGTAGCGTTCGAGGTACGCCGTGCAAAGCCCGGCGTGCGCGACCGCGAACCCAAGATCCCGCTGCAGCGCATCCTGGAACAGCCGGATCGACTGGCCGATGCTGTCGTCGGTCACGGGCAGGTACAAGGCTTCCATTCCCTGGCGATACAGGACATAGGAATCGACGTCTACGCTTTCGATGCCGAGCAAGGGCACATCCGGGTCCGCCGCCGGCAGCGCCACCCGCAGATTGGCGACGATCAGATCCGTTACTTCGTTCTGGACCTCGAAGTGATTCTCGATGGTTCGGTCGAACTGGCGCGACACGATGTGCCGCCCGGTCTCGGAATCGATGAGCTGAGCGACGACGCGCAGGTCGTCGCCCGCGACGCGCACGCTGCCTTCGACGAAGTAAGCGACGCGCAGGCGGCGTCGCACGAGTTCCGAAGGTGCGTTTTCGGGCAGTGACCAGGCGTCGCCGCGCGACGCGACGCGCAAGCCTGCCAACCGCGCCAGGCGATCCAGGACGTCCTCGCTCAAACCGGCACTGAAAGAGCGCGTGCGGGCATCGTCGTCGAAGCTCTGGAAGCGCAGAACCGCGACCGAATTCGGCTCGACGGGAATGTAGCCGGCCTCGGCGGTTTCGATGAAGAGCGCGGATTTCGTCGCCTGGCTGTCTTCGAATCCCACCGTCATCTGGTACAGGCCTGCGCCCAGCACCGCCACCGCATAGGCAGCGAGGATGGTCGGGTAGTTGCGCTCCAGGCCTTTCAGCCAGCCCGCGGGCTGCTCGCCATGGTCAAGCCGCACGCGGCCTTGCGCAATCTCGAGGAACCATGACAGCAGCACGACAAGGGGAAAGCCGCCGATGACCACAAAGGTCACGAATCGGCCGCTCCATGGCGGCAGCCCGAGGTTGTCGAACGTGGCGTCGGCAACCTGGATCAGGAGCCAGCCGATCACGAGGTAGGCGAGGCCGGCCTGCACGACGCCGTGCCGCAGCATCGCGCCCCAGACCCGCGACGCTTTCGGCGGGTCCTTGGCTGTTGCCGCCACTGCGCTGGCCGGCGGCGCGGCCGAAGCTCGCGGCGTCGCACGCGTTACCGGTACGACGAGGAGTCGATATCCGCGTCGCGGCACGGTCTGCAGGTAGCGCGGGTGGTCGGCATGATCGTCGAGCGCCTGCCGGATTTCGCTGATCGCGTGCGACAACCCTTCCGAACTGCCGAGCCCGTCGCCCCAGGCTTTGTCGAGGAGTTCGCGGCGCGTGAGCACGCGTTGCGGGTTCCTCGCGAGCTGCAGCAGGACCTCGACGGCTCGCGGCGCGAGATGGCCCGCGCGGTCCGGACCCGTGTAGCGGCCCGACAGCGGCTCGACCTGGATGTCGCCGAGCGAAAAACCATCGAGCAGGGGGTCATCCATCGGGGGAAACCGGAGCGCTGCGCCGGCTTGCAGCATAGCACTTCGCCCAGGCCCCTGTTTGCACGACGCGGACCGGGCCGGCTCGTCGCCGATGGCGGCCTCGATCCGCCGTGAGCCCGCCCGCTTTCAACTCAATCCAACGGATTCCGCTGCTCACATACGGCCGCTTATACACACTATCCGCCGATTGCGGCGACGTGTCTCGTGCCAGGTACAGTACCTGCGCAAATGTCGTGGCGGTCGAGGTTGCAGGTGCGTGGCGCAAGTTCGCAGGTGTCGCGACACCGGTACGGTGGTACGCATCGCGTGACACCGGCAGCAGTGCCAGGTGTTATGCTGTTGCCCAAAAGTGAGCGCCCGGCCTTTTGTAAAAGTCTTTCGGGGGAGAAGATGACGATCGATCGACGTACACTGATCGTGTCGGCGGGTGGCCTTGCACTCGGCCTCGGCGCGCTGGGGACGTCGAGCGCGCGGCCCGACAACGCACGCAAGCGGTTCGCGATCGTCGGGCTCGGCTCCCGGGCCCGGATGTACCAGGTTGCGATCACCGGAAAATATCGCGACAACAACGAGCTTGTCGCACTCTGCGACACCAATCCCGGCCGGCTTGCGCTGGCGGTGCGGAGCGCGGCGAACGCGGGCGCCGGCCCCGCGACGTATGCGGCTGCCGATTTCGATCGCATGCTCGCCGAAGCGAAGCCGGACGTCGTCATCGTGACGACCCCCGATGCGACGCACGACGACTACATCGTACGCGCGCTCGACGGCGGCTGCGATGCGATCACCGAGAAGCCGATGACGACGACGGCAGAGAAGGCGCAGCGCATCCTGGATGCCTGCAAGCGCAACGACCGCCACGTGCGCGTCACGTTCAACTATCGCTATTCGCCGCCGCGCACGCAAATCAAGGATCTCCTGATAAGCAATGCCATCGGCGATGTGCTGTCGGTCGATTTCACCTGGCTCCTGAATACCGTGCACGGCGCCGACTACTTCCGGCGCTGGCACAGCCGGAAAGCAATCTCCGGCGGGCTGATGGTGCACAAGGCGACGCATCACTTCGATCTGGTGAACTGGTGGCTCAGCGCACAACCGGAGGTCGTCCTCGCTTACGGCAAGCGCGAGTTCTACACACCGGCGACCGCGAAGCGCATGGGTCTGAAGAGTCATCATGAACGCTGCCGCACGTGCCCCGAGAAGCAGGCGTGCAATTTCTGGTTCGACCTGTCGGCCGACCCAGGGCTCAAGGCGCTCTACTGGGACAACGAGCATCACGACGGCTATTTCCGCGACCAGTGCGTGTGGCGGCCTGAAATCGACATCGAGGACACGATGAACGTCATCGTGAAATACGACACCGGTGCGACACTGAGTTACTCGCTGAATGCGTGCAACGCGTGGGAGGGGTATCACATCGCCTTCAACGGCACGAAAGGCCGCATCGAGCACTCGATCGTCGAAGAGGCCTACGTCGCCGGCGCCACGATGACGCAGGGCGGCATAGAAGAGGAGGGCGTCAGCACGCGGCTCATTCCATTGCGAGGCAAGCCGCAGGTGATCGAGCCCTGGACGGGTACGGGTGGTCACGGCGGCGGCGACGACGTGATGCTCAACGAGATCTTCGGCACCGCGGAGCCGGACCCCTACAAGCGTGCTTCGGACGAGCGCAGCGGCGCTTACTCCATCCTCGTCGGTGCGGCGGCCAACCAGTGCTTCCAAACCGGTGAATCCGTGCGCATTGCGGACTTGGTTGCCGGCCTGACGCCGCCCGAAATGCCGCCGATGCCGACGCGCGCATCGCCGGTTCCGATGCCGAAGCGGGTCTGAGCAGGACGGGTTCGGAGCCATGCCGGACCCGTGACGCGTACGAGTGCCGGATCCCTAACGGGCGCGCCAGAGTTCCAGGAGCCGATCGTTGAGCGGCTTGCCGGTGAACTGTACCTCGTGGCCGGCGCCGCTCACGACGGCCCGCGCCGCGCCGATCCGCCCGGCGAGGTCGTCGCAGATCGCTTCGAAGCCCGCGCTGTGGCCGCCGGAAACGACGAGCTTCGGAAAAGGCGCCGCCGCGAGCTCGGCGAGCGGCAGGTCCGATTCCCAGGCGGTCCTTGCGTGGCGTACGACGGGCACGAGCGGCAGGGCTGCGGCGAGGAACTCCGGCGGGAAATCGTCGGGGTCGCTGCCGACCGCCTTCAGGAAGCCGACGACCCACTGCGCGTCGGAAAGATCCTCGTCCCAGGCGCTTCGAACCGCGCCGAAGAGCGCTCGACCGGCCGGGTTGTGCTGCCCCGACGCGAACGCGGCCGGCTCGAGCAGCGTCAGCGACAGCGTGGCCTCGGGACGCCGGGCCGCGGCGTACATTGCGCCGAGCCCGCCGTAGGAGTGACCGACGAGATGCGCACCGTCACCCATGATCCCGGCGATGTCCTCGGCGTCGGTCAGGAAGTCTTCGCCCGCGGCCGCGGGGCTGCCGCCATAGCCCCGCCGGTCGAGCACGAGCAGGCGAAATCCCTCCTTCGAAAGCGGTTCCTGCGCCACCCACTCCTCTGCGCCCGTGGCGAGCGAGCCGTGCACGAGCACGACGGGAGTGCCATTGCCCCAGGAGTCGACGTGGAGGTCGGTCATTGCCAAAACCCCTTGTTGCGACATGCGCCAATCGCCGGGATTCTAACGCCGTTCCGCTCCGGCTCCGCGCGATGTCGTAAGTCTCTTCCTGGGGAGACGCCGGATCGTCGCGTGCCCGGCCGCCGAGCCCGACGGATTCGGGTGTCAGGCCGCGGCTGGTCGTGCCCAATCGAAGCGCGCGCCGATCCGGCATGCGAGCCATGCCATCGGCAAATACGCGAACAGCAGGTCGAACGCGATGAACCAGGCCGGCGCGGGAATCATGAAACTCGCAGCCACGCCGCCGAGCAGGAACAGCGCGCCGACGGCAAGGGCGATTCGCGCCTTGTGACAGCCGGCGACCAGGTACGCGACGAGCGCGCCGGCGAAAGTTCCCAGGGCGTGCGCGAGGAACGGCATGACGTAATGCCGCGGCTCGAACAGGTGCATACCCTCGCGCAGGCTATCGGTGCTGGTTACGTCCACGCCCGCGGGAGGCGGAATGAGCGATGCACCGAACGTTATGATCGCCATGTTGATGGCGCCGCCTATGGCGGCTCCGGTGACTACCGCAAGCACGTTGCGCAACAGGTTGGACATGCAGAGTCTCCTCTATCCTCGGGTCTTCTCGCGTTTGTGCGCACTATATATCGGTTCGCATTGCATTGCGTCAGGTCGGGCTGTGTCGCTCGCCGATCAGATGCCGGCATACCACATGACCTGGTATTCACCGAGTTGCGAAGCGAACCGGCATTTCACGCCATTGTGGCCGAGTTGCAGGCAGATATGGCATCGCAGCTGAAACACGTTCGCGAGTTGGGCCCGCCCCGCCCCATCCGTAAAGGTGAAATGGGGTCAGAGTACATTTTTCTGACAATGTGCTCTGACCCCATTTCTTGGAAAATGTACTCTGACCCCGTTTCCTGTCCCTACGCTATGAGTGGGGCGGCCTATTCATCCTCTGCCACGACCACCGTAATCCCGCTTTTTTCGAGCCGCGTGCGGAATTCGTCTTCGATCCCGTTGTCGGTAATGACCGTCGAGACATGCTCAACTTCCATGATTTGATGCAGGCAGATTCGGCCAAACTTCGATGAATCCGTGACAACAATCGTAGTGCTGGCCGCATGCCGCATGAGCCTGTTCAATTGGGCCTCCGCCTCAAAATGAGTGGTGATGCCCTTTTCCATATGGAAGCCGTCGACCCCGAGAAACAGTTTGTCGACATGCAAGTCCCGAAGTGAACGCTCTGCATGCGTTCCAAAAAACGACATATTCTTTCGACGCAGCGTGCCGCCAAGCATGATCAGCTCGAGATGCTCACATCGTGCCAGCTTGTTCATGACGTTCAGGCCGTTCGTAATAACGGTTACGTCTTCCTTGTCCGCAAGACGCGTTGCGATCTGGTATGTCGTTGACCCTGAATCCAGAATGATTGCGTCCCCTGGATCAACGTACCGGGCCGCAACCTTGCCGATTGCACTCTTCTCCCGGGCAAAGAGTTGCTCTTTGTGTTCGATGGCTCGTTCAACAATTCGATTGTTGCCTTCGTTGAGAATCGCGCCTCCGTAGGTTCGTATGGAAACACCCAGATCGTCCAGAAACTTCAGGTCGTTGCGGATTGTCACTTCCGACACGCCAAAGCGCTCGGCCAGAACCGGCACCTGGACGCTCCCGGCGCTTCTCAGCATCGATGCAATCTTTTCCCGCCGGCTGCTGGTATCCCGCATTGGCTTGGCTTTCGTGGCTCAGGTCGAATCGCAAGCAATAATACGAAAACGGGCAACGCACTGAAACCCCGGTGCGATAAAATCTTTCGATTTCTTTCACTCCGCGCCTTTCTACCGATGAGCACCGGCGAAGCGCGCCCTGTTCACGCATGGCTCTCTCGCAGCAGCAGTGATCCGTCCGGCTGCAGCGCTTCCCGGCACGCCCAGCGCACAGGGTGCCGCTGGCCCTTGACTTCAATCTCCGCCCTGACCCGCAGCCCGCGCCAATCGATTCCCTTCGGCAGGAGAAACATTGCCTGGCGCACCCTGTGCGGCAACGGATAACCCGGATCCAGACTGCCGCCGACATTGACGTTGCCGCCAGCATCGAACACCGTGACGCGCAGTGCCCCTGGAACACCCGCAATGCCGTCGTTCACCAGCCCCAGGACCAGACCGGGATAGCCATCCTTTTCAAAAGACCAGATCCAGGACGGTCGCACGCGATAGCCGATCGAACGGGCCAAATCGTCAATTGCGTCCGGAAACTGTTCGTAGTAACGCTGGATCTTGTCGGCCGAAATACTTTGCCAGTTCCACAAGGAAAAGTAATTCGCACCCAGATCCTTGACATGCGCAACGATGCTCTCCGTTCGCGGAATGCCATCCCTGATATCCAGTGCCTCCGGAGTTCCATCGGCGATACCCTGTTCGATCGTTGCCGCAATCCATGGTGGGCGATTGCTCAGTGCGTCGATCTGCGTGTTCTCGACGTAAATGGTATCGGTGCGTAACCAGTTTCCCGATCGAACGGTACGATCGAGAATCTCCGAGTTCCCCACCTGACTCCAGTCCGGTTGCGTATTGGTACATAGTGGTGTCCTGTCCCAATTTTTCCGCTGATGTTCGAACATCTCGATGAAGGTATTTTCGGCGGTAGGGTTGTCGGGGAACCGGTTGCCATTGAAAGGCCACGTATGCCCTTCGCCCCAGAATCCGTACATGCAGGTATCGACGTACTCAATACTGGAACTGCCGTTGTATTGATCCGCCAGCAGACCGTCCAGTTCCTTGAATGCGCTCATGAACGCCGGATGGTCGTAGCGCGGCATGTAGTGTACTTTTCCGGGAAGGCCGATTTCCCTGGTAGTACCCAGGCGCTCAAATGGTGTTCTGTCGGCAACGAAGTCGGGACACGAATGTGTCTTGATCTCCGGGCTCATCAACTGAATTCGGAAGCCGACTTTCTTGTTGTATTCCTGCGCTATATCGAACGCTGCCTTCCAATGCTCCGGGAAGTCCAGTCGGCCTGGCTGCTGCTGAATATCGCGCCAGTCGACCCGCAGGTAGAACTTGTCACCAAGCGGCAGTTTCGCGAGCTTTGCCAGTGACGTGCGCAGAGACTCCCCGGCTATCCTCGGTGGGCCTGCCTCATCGCAAACATAGGTCACCAGCCCCATTCCGAAGTTGGGTACCGGTACTCTGGAGGGCGTGGTGCTGGAAACCACATAGCTGCCCGGCACCACGAATTCCGGTGCGTACTGTGGAAACGGCCCCTGGTAAAGTCGATCGGCTACGGGAGGGCCGGCGCCAAAGTCGTACCCATCCCAATTATGCTCGGGAACCCTGGCCCCGGCAGGATCTACGCCGAAACCGCCGGTCAATGCCGCGGCGCAGCCGACCTGAAGAAACGTTCTGCGCTGCATGTGACATCCCTCTGCTGAAAACTTACAGCAACGGCCCGTCGTCAGACGGCAAGGCTTGCCAGTTTTCTCTTCAATGGATCAAAGTTATCCAGGACCGCAGCATATAGAGCTGCGCCGATGGTCGGGGGGAATCTGGGCTTGCACAGCCGGTACTTTGCACCGGTGTTGCGCAGGCTCTGTTCGAACGGTGCGATGATCAAGTCGCCAGCCTTGAATATTCCACCGGAGTACGACACGCGCACTTCCTCATCCGCGGGATAGCCCAGATTCCGGCGAATGGAATCCACAATTTCCACGAGCTCGTCGGCCGCGTCGCTGAGTATCGCCATTACCTGTTCGTCGCCGGCATGAGCCGCCGCGAACATCAGCCGGGCGACATCGGCTATCCGGCTCCGCGCCGAACCCCACTTCAACAGCACCAGTGTGCTCAGGTCGAGATCCTGGACCAGGTTGAATTCCCTGCGCACCAGGTCGTACATCGGGCCGCGCATCGCACGCCCATCACTCATCTTCGAAAAGAGCTGTAGTCCGCGGCATGCAATCCAGTATGCCGAACCCTCGTCCCCGAAGACTTCGCCCCAACCGCCGCAACGGGACGATTGGCCCCGATATCGGCCAAAACCGATGGATCCTGTTCCGGCAACGAGGTTGATCCCATCCTGGCAGGCCAGGGAGCCCGCCCAGGCACACACCATGTCGTTATCGCACCGATAGTTACCGGCAGTCAGAAACCGCGCGGGTAGCGAATCGAGCACCGACGTGACTGCACTGTCCTCGCCATACGTGGGAAGGCCGAAGAACGCATACCGGATATCGTCAATCGTCAGCCCGGCCCGATCCAGTGTCGTCTGTACACCCGCACGCAATAGCTCCGCGAGGCCGTCAAGGCCGATATCGAGATAGTACGAGCCTGACTCCTGGTGCTCGGCCAGTACCTGGCCATTTTCATCGATGATCGCGAATGCCGTCTTGGTGCCGCCGCCATCCACGCCGAGATACATGGGTTTGTCGCTTGCGCTAGCTCGTGCAGGCGTAAATATTTACGCCTTGCACGACCCGGTTGACGGTTCCAGCAGCACTCGGGTTGATCAGGACGATTGCCGATCTTCAGCGCATGGTAAAAGCCATAAATTTGAGCGAATACAGCGTACGGAAACAACAGCTCCAGGTCGGTAAGCTTTTCTCCCGTACCGATGGTGAAATGCCCGGCACCGCTGAACCGCGGTTCTACTAGAGGCGTGAGCGCGACTATCCGCTTTACCTGCCGATCGGCAACCAGCTCGTTGTGTATGTCGGTGTCGTATTTCCGTGTGTGGGGATCGGCGGACATGAATATGACGACCAGCGAATCGTCGTTGAGCACAGACTTTGGACCATGGCGGACGCCGAGCGAGGACTCGTGCGTCGTAAGTACCCGGCCGTCGGTCAACTCGAGGAGTTTCAAGCTGGCCTCTCTTGCGAGGCCGGCCATCCCGTTGCTTCCAAGATAGATCACGCGACTGAAATTGTTGTCGGCAAGCGCGCGAATTGAATCACGTCGGGTGCGTATGAAGTCTTGAACCAGCGACGAAACGTGTGAAATGCTCGCGCCAAATGCTTCTATGCCGGTAAAAATCTCAATGGCGGCCAGCAACATGCAACTGAAACTGGATGTCATGGCGAATGCACGATCGTTGGTTTCTTCCGGCATGAGCAGCGCAAGACAATGGGGCCGGTCCTTGCACAAGCCAAACAGGTTGCCTTCCGCGTTGCAGGAAACGATCAGCTGATGGCATTCATCCAGCATCGAGCTGGCGAGTTCCACGGCTGCCATGCTTTCCGGGCTGTTTCCGGAGCGGGCAAATGACACGAGCAAGGTCGGAACATCGCGGTGAAGATTGTGTTCCGGGCCGGAGACCAGGTCAGTGGTAGGGATTGCTTCGACCTGTCTGCCCAGTATCCTGGACAGCGACGGTGCAAGACAGGCGCCAACGAATGCCGACGTTCCGGCACCGGTCAGGATGATGCGCAGATCATCGCTGGCGAGCAACGGCTCCAGGAATTCCCGAATCTGTGTGGCATTTGCCGTCAGATATGCATGCGTCCGCATCCAACTGGCTGGTTGCTGTTCGATCTCCTTCGCCGTCCAGTATCCGTCGAGTTCCTTGAGGCGCTTTTCCGAGTAGCCAAGGTAGTTCATGAGCCTTCCCGGGTCCCCTGCGCACATGCGTTCGCGTATTGGAGCAATACTTCGTCAATCTTGTGCATGACCAGCTCTTTGGGATTGTTGTTGATTTCTTCTCGTCTTATCGCCGAGTACTGTACGGGCATGTGCTGCATGATCAGCGTGAGTGGCGGTGGCGAAGCCAGCAGGCTTTGCTGAAGTCGGGCCGCCGCATCGTCGACACCGGGCATTGCCCAGTAGTACCGGATGCGGTCACTAAGGCTGTATTGCATGTCCAGTGCCAACCGGGTGCCGCCCGACGTGTAGTAGTTCGCCCAATGCTTCGGCTCGTGCTGCATGGTGTCCAAGACCGTTTTTCGAAGGTGTACTGCACGATCCTCGCCCAACCATTCCTGTTCGATCCGGTCCAGCGCCCAATAAGCTTCTCGTAGCGCATACGTCAGTGCCGGCCCGACTTTCAGGATTGCAAAGTGATCGCCGACCAGCAACCGCAGGTTCGACGGAATTTGATAGTCCGTTGAGTGTGCTTCGAAAACCATTTGTGGATAGTCTTCGATAACCTGGCTCAGGGATTGCGCCTTGTCAGGCTGGTAGTCGACGACGTGGTCATGACCGAACTCTACGCCGGGCTGCACAACCAGGCCGACTGCACGGTCCCATGCCGACCCGATCCCCAAAGCCGTAAAAGCTTCTCGATGAACACGAATGGTTTCGGTTGCGGCTTCGGCGCTGGTTACCTGGAGTTCTTCCAGTTCCTCGGTCGCGCCGCCGGGCACCGGCACCTCGGTACCCACGATATACACCGGCGGTTCACCGCCGGAATCCTGCCAGCTCTTTTCTGCAACCGCGCACAGGCGAGCTGCGCGCGCAGCTACCTCCCGGTCACCCAGTGGTACGGGGTCGCCTTTGCAGGACATGGAACAATCCAGGTGAATCTTGCGAAAGCCCGCACGTACATACTGGCTGACCAGGATCTCGGACTTTCTCATCGCCTCATCGGCTGGCGATGCTTGCCAGCAGTTGGGTCCGAGATGGTCACCGCCGAGTACGACTTTCGCTCGCGGGAACCCGGCAGCATCCGCCAGGCTGTAGACCAGTTCACGGAAGTCGGCTGGCAGCATGCCGGTGTACCCGCCATCCTGGTTCACCTGGTTGGATGTAGCCTCGACCAGCGCCAGCGTCCCGTCTTTGCCTGCCCGTCGCAACGCCGCTTCGATCACCAGCGGGTGGGCGGAACAAACGGAATAGATGCCGATGCGCTCACCCGCTTTGTGCCTGCGTATGATTTCCAGGATGGATTTCATCACCGGGCCGACACGGTTTCTTCCGGTTCGATCGCCAACAGGAAAGCGGCCAGCAGGGCGAGTACGATTCCCGCGATGGTAAGTGTCGAAGGAATCAAGCCAAGAATGACCAGCGCGATAATCGAGGTGATCAGCGGCGCGCCTGCGTTGGTCATTGGGGAAACGACAATGGCCTTGCCATAGCGAAAGGCAAATACGAGGCACAACGCGCCGACGGAATTCAGTATCTGGATAGCGGCGGCGAGCAGAGGACCACTCGGGCCCCAGTTGATTGCCTGCGAAAAGTCGCTCATGTACAGCGCAACCGGTATCAACAACAGGCCGGTCAGCATCATGTAGAAGAATATGCTCTCTGCGTGCATGGTCTTGTTCGCAAGCTTCATGAAGTACGCCTGCAGCCCCCAGGCGAGCAGCACCAGCAGTGCAAGTACGAACCACGCCGTACCGTAGTCGCCCGGTTCGCCCGGCTCTGAATAGTTGAACAGTGGCAATGCGATCAGCGCGAGCAGTATGCCCACGGTCCCCAGCAGGCCGGTGCGTTCCTTGAGCAGCACGAAAGAAAAACCGATGGTGACAATTGGTGATAGTGAGATAACAGGGAAGATCAAATATGACGGACCGACGGTCAGCGCGTAGAACAGGATCATCTGCCCACCTGCACCCAGGAGGCCGATAATAGTGCCCAACAAAATCGAACGGGAATCGCACTCGAGCTTCCAGTCGATGAGCTTGAGCGCGACCAATGCCGGTGGAATCATGGTCAATGCCCAGACGCAGTACACCAGGGTTTCGGGGAAGCCATTCTGAGCGGACATGCCCGTGAACGCCCCCCAGATGCCCCAGAAAACCATCGTCACCAGGGCATAAGTCAACCACAGCTTGCCTTTCACTGGCCGGCGCCGCCAGCTGACGACTTGTCCGCGGGCGCAATGGCGAATGCGGCCCTGGCATTGGTGAAATAGAGTTTGTCGACGACTGCTCTGGGAAGCCTCAGCCCCGAAAACTCGCCATCAACCTCGGGGACCGTTATCGTCTCGTCGCTGGTCAGGTACAGCCAGTCCGCGACCCACTTCGCGCGCACTTCCTTGCTTACCTCGGAATTGTCATCGTCGGCGAGCGTCGTAGCGTCCGTCGCGTAGATCAGCCGGTCCTGGTACTTGATGATGAAACCCCGTACCCGGTCCAGGTCCTCTTTCGACTGGTGTTGCAACTGCCCGAAGCGTGCCGCCATATCGAGGAAAGCTCGAGGATGCTCGTCGAGGAATTTTGCCATTTCGTCGACACTCCATTCGAGACTGGCG
Organism: uncultured Pseudomonadota bacterium; assembly: GCA_963713215.1. Lineage (GTDB taxonomy): Bacteria > Pseudomonadota > Gammaproteobacteria > Steroidobacterales > Woeseiaceae > UBA1847. Next base: position 488,069 of record CAVQKY010000006.1, read on the forward strand.
AGGTGAGCGCCAACGAATCTTATGTCGTCATTTTTTTCCAAACGCCGGTCCCTGGCCGCCATCTGCTCCTCGTAGCTCGGCATCTCCGGATGCAGGTACATGTGGTACTGGGGGTGTTCCCGAAAGTATTCACGATCATTGTTGACGGTCATTTCGTCCAGCGGCAACCAGCAATTGTGCGGTTCGCCCTGGTGGCCGATGAAGGGAATATTCTCCGCTTCGAGAAACGAGAAAATCGGATCCAGTCTCGCATCATCAACCATCAGCAGTTTACCGTTGCTGTCCCGCACCTCCATGCCGATGTTCTTCCACACTTTCACGGCAACGGCGCCGCGTTGGCGCGCCTCGCGAAGTTCGTCTATTACCCTGTCGGTGTAACCAGGCGTCTCCCATCCTTGCGTGCTGAATGACGCAGCAAACCTGACGGTGTCCGGATACTTTGCAGCAAGGGCAAGTGCGACCTTGTACTGATCCGCGACCAGCGGAAAGTCCGGGTAGTCGACATTGACGGTCAGGAGTTCGAAGTTGTCGGCAATGGCTTGCTCGATCAGGGTCGTATCCATCGTATTCAGATGCGTGTGTGCATCCACCTTCCTCACGCGTGAAAAATCCTCGCGTGAATAGAACTCCGACTTGTCGGCAGGCCTCGCTTCAAGCAACAGGTGCTTGTCGAACTTGACCTGGATACGTGTGGCGGGGCCGCTGACAGTTCCGAGGTTCTTGCTGTTGACGTAGTCGGTCAGCTGGTACTCGCCCGGACCCAGACCACGCAGCTCGATGTCGCCACTGTAGGTCGGTGCGAAAAACGCATAGAAGATGGAGCCGTCCTTCCCGACCGCGTGTGCCTCCGGAATGTCGAACCCGATGTCGTACAGCTCGCCGAGGTATTCGCCCTTCGGCAGCATCTTCTCGTTGTAGATGTCAATCCACTTTTTCCAGACGGCTTCTTTTTCCGCTGTCAACAGCAGCGGTTCGGCGGCAATGTTGTCGCTGGGCAAAGTAAACTTCGTGCTGACCACCGCACCAATGCCGATCGTAGAGGCAAAGTCGTTCTGGCCATCGCTCAATTCGACATGATCACCGGCATAGGCGGCCGATTCGCCGGCGAGCGCTTTTATCGTTTTGCCCTTCAGCCTGACTTGCCATGATGAAAGCGGATCGGAGGCAACGCTCTGGTTCATGGACGGCAGGTTGAAAAACGCATACGATGTGCCGCAGGGGCAGATTTCGACAGCGGCCTGCTTGTCGATACTCAAGGCCGTCTTGTAGATCTCGCTCCAGAAGTCCTGCAGCTTCTCCACGGATTCTTCCGGCCGTTCGTGATGGTGTTTCGGGTTGTAGCACTTCGGGACGCCATTCAGGTGCTGCCCGTCGATCTTCAGGCCCTGAAAGCCCCACTCTTTCATGTAGCGGGTAACCAGGCCCTTCGAGTACTCGATGGTCTTGTCATAGGCCGGGCAGAGGAAGTAGCTGTCCCACCACGTTACGTCCTGGCGGGATCCGTCCTCGTTCAGCAGCAACATGTCTTCGTGGTCTTTGATGAGGTCGGTGCCCGGGTCAACGGCCAGCGGCGCCCACCAAAGTTTCGCTTTCAGGCCCGCGTCCTTGATCTCGCCGACCAGGGACTGCATGTCGGAGGCACCGTTGGGAAATTTATCGGGATGCAGGTACCAGTCGCCCTCGGCCGTTTGCCAGCCGTCGTCCACGACCGCCCATTTCAGGCCCAGTTCTTTGGCTTTCGGCAACGTGTTTGTTACTTCACTTACCGTGAAATTTCGCTCGTATCCCCAGGCACACCAGCTTGCCTCGTACGCGGAATCGGGTACATCTGCGATTTTCAGGCCCTTCATTGCCATTGCATGCCGATAGTTTTTCAGCGCGGCATAGTAGTCGCCCGCATGCGCATGGATGAAGGTCTCGAAAGTCGAAATGGATTCGCCCGGCGCAAGCTCGAAATCGTACTCGTACTCAACGGATAGCTCGGCGCCACGTTCCGGGTCCAGGTAGCGGACGGGCAGGGAAACGAGTTTCGGGACGGTCTCCAGGTGGCCAACAGCGATACCGATGTCCCGCCGCCAGACATCCGACACCGGCGTGCCGCTTCCGTAATCGCTGGCGTTCATGCCAAAGTAGTTGTCCTGGCTGAAGCCGACAGCCAGTGGCAGCACCCAGTCACGACGGTCCTCATAGGACGCACCCTGGAATGACCAGAAGGCAGGCTCACCCCCGGCCGGTACCAGTGTGTGCGCGGCGTTGACCCATTTTGAGATTGTTATCGGTTCGCCCGAGTTGTTCTTGTACTCAACCCGCATCGTCAGCATGTCCGGAAACTTTTCGTACGCAGTTACCTCGACACGCTTTTCTATTCGCCCTTCCGACTGGCCAACAAGAACATGGCGGACTCCCGGGCCCAGTTGCCCTTCCGTCTCACCGTCGAAAGTCTCCGCCAGCGCAAAATCCCTGACATCCTTTCCATCGGCGACTATAAACTCGCTGGCTGAAAAACCAGGTCCATCCGCATCGGATATGCCGGCCCCGGTACTGAGCCTGGAATGCATGCTCGAATCAAATTCAAGCGCAAGTTTCCCCGATTTGATCGAGTGCACCTCGTCGCCGGCGGTGCAGGCGCCAACGGCCAGGCACACGCCAACGGCGCATGCAATTAGGGACGAAGTCCGCACCACAGTCTAGAAACCGTAAGTTGCGCCGAACAGGTACGTACGACCGGAGTACTGAATCGAGCTCGGAAGATCGGGTCGGCCTGCGTAGGTTTCATTGATCGCGTCCAGCAGGTTGAACCCCTCCGCGAACAAGGTCAGGTCGTCCGTCAGGTGATAGCGGAATGAGGCTGTCATCATGTCGTAATCTTCGCGAGATGTGACGAAACCCTCGCCCAACGGGCTGAACGGATCTGCTACTGAGTCACCCGTGTAATCGTAGCCAATGTGCGTACTGATCCTGTCGCTTTCGTAGAATACTGTGATCGAATAGGACTCGTCAGGCACTCCGACCAAACCGCCCGTATCGGTTCCGTCGACAATGGTCTTGGAATCCGTGTGGGTATAGCTTGCCGCGAGACCAAACCCGCTATCAAATACCTTCTGCACGCCCAACTCGATACCCTCCACTTCCGCGGTATCGCCATTGATGGGCCGGGTCACCCGGAAATTCTCGCCAGCGATGTTTTCCGTCGTTGTCTGGGTGGTAATGAAACCTTCCAGGTCCTTCCAGAACAGCGCCGCGCTGACGAGACTGCCTTCGGCGAAGTACCACTCGAGCGAAAGATCGTAGTTATCGGCAAACACCGGCTCGATGCCCGGATCGCCCGAGATTTCCATCTCGAAGACGCCGGACTGCGCAGAGTCGGTGGTCAGCGGGGCCATCTGGTCGAGCGTCGGACGCGACAAGGTTTGCGACAAGCCAACGCGGAGCAACAACTCTTCGCGCAAATAGAAGCCGACATTCAGCGACGGCAGAACCTTGTCGTAGTCGCCGGTTGCCGTCTGGTCCGCGCTCTCGGAACGAACGACAATCCATTGCGGATTGGGCACATTCGGATCGACGATTGTGATGGACAAGATTTCGTTGTACGAGTAACTGGAGGTAACGTCAGTCTGGACGTACCGGGCACCGACATTCGCAAACCACCTGTCGTCCGCCAGGTTCAACTGGACGAATGCCGCGGTCGTGTCCTCGTCAATCGTGTACGAGTTGACGGGATTCAGGACCGGCGCCCACAGGTCGGACTCGTTCGGACCGAAGGTCCTTACATTTCCCGCATAGTCGGTCAGGGTCTGGCCGTCCGCTGCGGCCAGCCCGGCGCCATAGGCCGGAATATCAAAGATCGGGAAAGACCGCGGAACGTTCGCACCGTCGCCGTCGAACAAATCGTCGTATGGAAATGGGCGAACGACGTCCGCGCCGACATCGCCGAAAAAGTACGGGTAGCCGCAATAATTGCACGCACCGAGTTCTTCGTTGTCGAACGCCATCTTGCTCTTGTCACGACCGGTGAATACGACGCCGAAATCCAGGTCCGCGTCTAAAGAGGCAAAATCGAACGCGTAGTTGGCATCGAGGCTCGCGCCGACAACCTCGTCCTGCACATCGTCGCCGCCGCGGAAGGCCCAGTGCGGCGCAAAGTCATCGTTGCCGAAATCATCGGAAGTCCTGCCGCCTACCCAATTCGGGATGTAGTCTGGCAGGCCGCCAGCATTCAACTCGAAATGCCCGGTATGTGCGCCCGGTGCGCCGGCGACAACAAAGGTATCCTTACCACCACCGTCCCTTTCCGATTCGGACCAGTACACGTCACCCGTGATTACGAGCCGGTCGGTCAGGTCGAATGCGCCGTTGAGGCCGACCATCGACGTGTCCACGGTCCGATGCTCGTCCAGTGTCACCACTTCCATCGTGACTTCCGCGACGTCAACCGCGGTGATGACGTTGCCGTCCATGACGATGTTGGAGAATCGCCCTGGAAACTCCTCCATATAGAAGGATTGCGTGTAGCCGACGGTGTCGGAACCCAGCTGTGTGTACAACACGTCGGCGCTCAGCAGCAGGCGATCGGTCGCCTGCCATTGCAAGGTTGTCGTCAGTCCGATTCGTTCAAGATCATTTTCCCATGCGCCCAGGGCGTACGAGCCCGGCATGACGATGTTCTGTTCGTCAGGGCTTATCTCTCCGTCCTCGTTGATGTCGTATTCACGTTCGTCACCAACGCCAAAAAAGAAGTTGTCGAACATGTCGTCAGAGCGACGGGTACCTTCGGAATAGATGACGCCGGCGATGATGCCGAAAGTGTCGTCGGCAAAGGTATCGCTGATCACGCCATTGATCTTGCCGCCGACTTCGTCCGAAAGATCGTTGTAGTTGCCAGTCGCCGTCCAGGAACTCTGGAAGCCCGGCACATCCAGCGGCCGGGGCGACTTGAGATCGATCAAACCGCCGGTGCTGCCTTCGGTTTCCCTCGCCTCGGCCGACTTCCAGACATCCGCGCCGCTAATCATTTCGGACGGCATCACGTCGAAGGCGAAGTTGCGGCCCGTATCGTCGGTTGCGAGGATGCGTTTGTTCAGCGTGACGACGCTGAACTCCGGCCCCAGGCCGCGAATATTGGCGTACTGTGCTTCGCCGTTCCGCGTTCGGCTGACCGTCACGCCGGGAACATGCGACAGCGAATCGGCGACATTCGCATCCGGAAAACGTCCGAGTTCTTCGGCTGCAATCGAATCAACTATCGAGCGCGCATTTCGTTTGCTGTCGAGACTCCTCAACAGGCTCCCGCGCTTCCCGGTAACCAGAATTTCATCGACCACTTCGTCGGACGCGGACTGGTCCTGTGCGTAGGTAATGGGTGATGCGACAACTGATACGCAGACTGCGACGCAGGCTTGGAGTGCCCGGGTGACCCAAAGCCGCCGCAAGGGACGCTCATGTTTTTCGTTCATTGCTGTTTCCCCCAGGAGTAGCGCCAGGTGACAAACCGGCGCTTTCTTTCGTAGCTGTATACAAGCACTATTGTCGAAAGAGCGACAGCGAAAGAAAACGAAAGCACCGCACGGAAAGAACGAAAGATATTGAATAGGGTGCAGAATTATGTACCTGTCTTTGCCGCGCTCGACCAGCAGGTAGTGGATATCCTCTACCTTCCCGACTGTGGTCGGCGCCGCATTCAGGCCGCATGCGTTGGCCAGCGCCATGCAAAATGCCTCATTGAAGACGACGGGCCATAGGTTACTGTCAGGCAGTCCCCTTAGGCGAAGACACGCTCAGGCGGAGACCGAGCGTATCGACGACCGCCAGGGTCTTCCCGACCTGGCATTTGGACTTGCCGTTTTCCAGGTCGCTGATGAAGCGCAAGCCGGTGCCCGACGCCAAGGCGAGGTCCGCCTGTGTGAGGCCCATCCCCTTGCGCGTCTTCCGGACTGTCCGCCCGAGTTCTTCCACGATATGATCGTGCCAGCCACTCCGTGCGCGCGATACGCTGCACCATCATGTTCAAGTTCGCACTCACCGTCGCTGCCGTTTACGGGCTGATCGTCGCGATCGCCTTCCTGACACAACGGAGCATGCTCTACCTGCCGAACATGCCGGGTCGGGAACTGACGGCGAGCCCGGCGAACATCGGCCTCGGGTACGACGACGTCTCCATCAAAACGGACGATGGGGTAACGCTGCACGGATGGTACATCGGCGCACCGTCATCGCGAGTCCTGCTGTTCTTTCACGGCAACGCGGGCAACATCTCGCATCGGCTCGCCTCGATACGCCAATTCGCCAGCCTGGACCTGTCGATACTGATCATCGACTACCGGGGCTATGGCGCCAGCGGCGGCCGGGCCAGTGAGGCCGGCCTGCAACTGGATGCCGAAGCCGCCTGGCGCCATCTCACCGAGACCCGCAACGTTTCGCCGGACGATATCGTCATCTTCGGGCGTTCGCTGGGCGGCTCCGTCGCCGCCTGGCTGGCGGCGCGAAGGCAGCCTGCCGCATTGATCGTCGAATCCGCCTTCACTTCCGTGCCGGACATTGCACAGGAACTCTATCCGTGGCTGCCGGCGCGATGGCTCAGCCGCCAGAAACATGCAACGCGCGAGTATGTCCGCAGCGTTCACTGCCCGGTCCTCGTCATACACAGCCGCGATGATGAAATTATTCCCTACCACCATGGCGAAAGCATCTTCGAAGCCGCGAACGAGCCGCGGGCGTTTCTTGCACTCGAGGGCGGGCACAACGAGGCTTACGTGCTGGACGAGCAGCGCTACCTGGCCGGGATCCGGTCCTTCCTGTCGGCGGATGACCTGTCGGCCTCGGCAAAGAAATAGGGTGACAGTTACCCTATTTCTCAATTGCTTGGTTCGATGCTGCCGTCGGTCATCGACTCAAATACCCGTGACGAGAAGATCGAGCGCCGCAATGATGTCATAGCGGCGATGAAACACATCGCTAACCTGTGTTGATGTTGAGTGCTCGCGCGGCTGCCAGCAAGTCGCTGTTTATACTGGATTGACTGGTTTCTTCGGGGACTTCGAGCCGCCAGCTGATGGAGGTCCTTTGCGCATAATGCGCATAATCTGTGCGCGGTCCCGCTCGAGCTTGTGGCGCACTGTTCGGGCGATCCTCGCGCTGGCAGGGTCGGATGATCGTCACCAACGGGAGCGCCGCATGAGGCTATTGCTGGGTAACACCTTCTTTACTGCCGTCTTTGCAGCGCTCCTTCTCGTACTGCCGGGCGCCGCCCGCGCGGACGATGTCGTCCCCGAGGCTTGGATCAAAGGACAGACAGAAGCCGCCGGCATAGGCGGCATCGAACGCCGCTGCCGCCTTTCCCCCGGCAGCGCTGATTGCCAGGAGGCTGCGGTCAATATTCGCCGCCGAGCATGCCGCTGATCTCGCTATGCCGGACGCAGCGGCAGTGCTGCAGGTTCGGCGCCGTGGTGCGATGGCCGGAAACCTCGCAGTACGGCTTGAAATTCATAGGGCATCCCGTTCGCGAGCTACCGACTTGTCCGGCTGGGGTCGCGACGCAGCCGGCGAACAGGATGGCGGCGGCGGAAAACAGTATGGAACGTGACGACACTTTGCTCCCCGTCCGAGCGAGGCTTCGCTCGTGGCAGATCCAGTGCCAACGGTAAAGTGGCGCCATGCGTGCCGCATGAAGTCCGGTCAATGGCGCGCCAAAACTTGCGTGAAGAACACCGCCGAAGGGCCTTCAGTCACCCATAAAGGCGTACCATCGATGACAGGAGATTTGAAAGAGGTCGTAGAACCTCGCCGCCCGCAGCTATGCCCTCGATAATTCGCATCGGAGACCTGACTCTAGACGCCGGCCGTCAGCGGCTCACGCAGGGCACGGTTCCAATCCATCTCGGACCGCTCACGTTCAGACTCCTGCTGGCGCTGGTTGATGCAGCCCCGAACGTGGCAAGTCACGACGAGCTGGCCAGAGCTGTCTGGAACGGCAGACCGGTAAGCCCGGAAACCATCAGTCAACGGGTGAAGCTGCTGCGCGACGCGATCGGTGACCACGCGGACGATCCCCGATACGTCGAACTCGTCCGCGGACGGGGCTACCGTCTGCTGCCGCAGGTCGAGGCGGTAACGCCGGCCGACGCGCAAAGAAGTTACAAACGGTGGCTGTGGTTTGCCGCTGCGGCGATCATGGTTGTTGCCGCGGTCTTACTGATACGTGCCTACGTGACACCCGATGCCGCCTCGCCCTCCTCGCCCTCCGTCGCCGTATTGCCGTTCGCGGACATGAGCCCCGGCCAGGATCATGAATACCTGGCCGACGGCGTGGCAGAGGAGATTCTGAATGCGCTGTCCGGCTCGACGTCCCTAACGGTCATTGCCAGAACTTCGTCATTTTCGTTCAAGGATCGGAACGACGACATCGCGACCATCGCCAAGCAGCTAGGCGTTTCGCATATCGTCGAGGGCAGTGTTCGCAGGTCGGGGGACCGAATTCGAGTGACCGTGCAGCTCATCCTGGCGGCCGACGGAACCCGCGTCTGGTCGGCAGCGTATGACAGAGGTTTCGTCGACCTGCTACAGCTGCAGGAGGAAATCGCAAGGTCCGTTGCCGCCGCACTCGAGGTAACGCTACTCGGGCCGGCAACGGCTGCGCATGCACCGCGGCAGCAAGTGGATCCTGAAGCATATGATCTCTACCTCCGCGGCCGGCAACGGTTGCGCGACTTCAATCTCGGCGACGCTGAGCAATACCTGGACGAATCGCTCTCAATCGACCCGGGCTTGATACCCGCGTACAGCGCCCTCGGCGAAACCTACGTAAGACGAATAGTCGATATCGATGTACCGATCATGGAATACCGGGAAAAGCTCCGTGATCTGCTTGTTCGGGGCCTCGAACGCGCGCCGGACGACGCAGGCCTGATCGGCTTGAGCGGCCAGCTCGCTCGCTACGACGGTGACATTGGCCTGGCCGAGCAGCGATTTCGCGAGGCGCTCGAGCGTGAGCCTTCGAACATGACCGTGCAATTGGTCTATACCATGTTGAAGGGAGACCAGGGCTATCCGGAACAAGCAGTGGACGTCACTCGCGCCGCTCGCGAAATCGATCCGCTGAATCCGCTCATCTATCTCGGCGACTGGTCTGTCGCCATGGACATGGGCGACGCCCAGGAGGCACTCAAGGCCACCGAGCGTTACGCGAAGGTGGCAGCGCCGAGCGATACCGCGGCTCTCGGCCTGCGCTGTGCGACCAAGATGGTCTTGCTGGGCGACCTGGCCGGCGCTGCCCGGGACTGCACTGCTCATACCTCTCCCACGGGAGCCGAACACTCCTTGTGGTACTACGTGTTGGGCGATCTGGAGAACGGAGACCCCGCTCGCGAACTTTATGATCGAGTTGTCGCCAAGTCTCCGGGCGATGCCTTCGCTTTGGTCTATCGGCATCTCGTAACCGGCGAGATTGCCAGGGCCCGGGAACTGGTGCTGCCCCTCTTCATCGGGCGCGGAGACTACTCGGCGTTATACGAGGATGCGATGATCGCGCGTCTTGCCGTCGATGCACTGATTGATCGCGGCGACGCAAATCTCGCGATTGACATCATCGAAGATATGGCCCCCCAATATGCAGGCTTTCGCGCACTGGAGCAGATGGAGCCCGAAAAACTGTCGCCGGCCCCATACCCGGTCAAGAGTGTCTATTCCTCGTATCCAGCCCTGTACTTCCCGGACTACATTCGCGCTTTGAGGGCGACCGGCGACACCGGTGGCGCCGAGAACATGCTGAATCACCTGGAAGCCATCCTGCAATGGCGCCGAGCCAGAGGACTGCTCGTCGAGGAACGCCATGTCGCGGAGGCACGCGCGCTACGCGGCGATTACGAGGGTGCGCTGAATGCGCTCGAGCAGGCCCTCAAAGATCGGACGATCTTCCAGGGATGGCATGTGTTCCTGCTTCACAACCCCATCTTCGCCGACATCCGCGAACGTCCGCGATTCATGGCGATCGTCGGGCAGGTGCGGGACGAAGTACAGAGGCAACGGGCAGAATTGAATGCCTCGATTGGGCAGGCATCTTCGCACCACTGACACGGGGTAATGAGTCGGGGCTGGGGTCGATCAGTCGGGCCGACGGCACATTGATACACTAGGCCGATGTTCTACATTCTGGTTGGCGCCCTGATCGGCGCGCTATTTGGCGGCTTTAAGGGCGCCCTGGTGGGTGCGGCGGCCGCTTACGTCGCAAGCCTTACCCTGCAACGCACGGTCATCGGTGGGCTGCGAGTCGCACAGGCGCAGCTCTTCGACGCCATGTTTTCCATCATGGGCGCGCTGTGCAGGGCCGACCGCGTCGTCACCCGCGATGAAATTGCCGCGGTCGAGCAGATCTTCCGCCTGCTGAACCTGCCCGGCGAGCAGCGCGAACAGGCGAAGGCTTCCTTCAATCGTGGCAAGCAGCCTGACTTCGACCTGGATGCGGCGGTCGACGAATTCGCACGTGTTAGCCGCGGCCGCAGGCCGCTCGTGCAACTGTTCCTGCAGCTGCAGGTCATGGCGGTGGCCGCCGATGGCCGCATCCACACCGCCGAGCACGCCATGCTCGTGCGCATTGCGCGGCGGCTGGGACTCGGCGAAGCGGATGTCTCGCAGCTCGAGGCACTGCTGCGTGCCGCGACGGGCGGCCCGTCCGCGGCCGGTGCGCCACCGTCGCAGGACCGGCTTGCGGATGCCTATGCCGCACTCGGTGTCACGCCCGGTGCGAGCGCGGCCGAGATCAAGCGCGCCTATCGCAAACTGATCAGCCAGAATCACCCCGACAAGCTCGCCGCCCGCGGCCTGCCCGAGAGCATGCGCCCGGTCGCCGAGGAGCGCTCCCGCGAGCTCAATTCCGCCTACGATTTGATCAAGGCGGCACGCAGTGACCTGAAATAAGCGGGAAACGCCCTGTGCGCCGCGCGTACTCGACGCGGTGATCATGGGCTACGACAGGTTTTGGGCGGTGAAACAGGAACGCGACCGGCTCTATGCGCTCCCCGAGATGAGCGCCGAGGATGGCATGTGCGTAGCGGATTCTCGAGATCGAGTTCGGGGACATGGACGGCTATTCCGCTGAATCCCGGGCGGGCGAACTGCTGGAGGGCATCGGCATCCCGGTTTTAAGCTCGACGACAAAGCTACGCAATGCTGCTATTTCAGCAGCGGATGATTGGTCGGTAGTTTGCGGGATACCCATTTTGCGAGTCGGTGCCTCATGTTGGGTAGAGTCAGCTGATCCGGTGGCAGTGGAGTGATTTCGTTGTCGTGAATCAATAAGCGGTAAGCGTACTCGATTTTGAGATTGTGGGAATCGGTCGGCTCAAATTCGGCAATGCCACGTTTGACCGCATCATCCATTATCATTTGAAGCGCTTCTCTCAGCAGCCCGGATTCGTTTTTCAGCTTCTTCGCCATTTCTCGCGTCACCTAGGCAAGCTTTGCCGACTCGAAATCAAGTACCAAGTGCTTGGACAGCGCTCTGCAATGTCTGAAGAGTTACCGAGACATTGTCGTACAATCGCCAGATCTCTGTCGGGGTCTTCTACAGGTTTTTTGACAAAACCGTACAACAGAACAATGTTGCCGTCGAAAATAGTAAGGAATGTTCGAGCAATCCCGTTCCTGAGGTTGGATCGGAGTGCCCAAAGCGCGTCATCGAGTTTCCTGGCCAGCGGCATTGGTCTAGTCGTCGTGTAGTTCCACAATCGCTTCGATTTCGACGGCAATGTCACCCGGCAGTGATGCCATACCGACCGCTGAACGCGCGGCTTTGCCGTCGTCGCCAAAGGCGACAACCATCAGCTCCGAAAAGCCGTTGATAACCTGCGGGTGCTCGGTAAATTCCTCTGTGGCGTTGACCATGCCGAGGATGCGGACGAATCGATTGACGCGGGACAACTCGCCGATTTCATCCTTGATAGTAGCAAGCATACACAGACCGACATCCTCGGCCGATTGTTTGCCTTCGGTTACAGTCAGGTCGCGACCCAGCTTGCCTGTCGTCTCGTCATCACGACATTCACCGTGTCCGGATAGAAACAAGAGATTGCCCGTACGGACACGTGTGACGTAAACGGCTATCGGCTCCGGCGGCTCCGGAAGCGTATAGCCCGCCGCTTTTAGTCGCTCCTCGGGTGTCTCTGCGAGTGCCGGTGCGACGAGTGCAAGTGACAACAGAATCAGGTAACGCTTCATGTCTGCTCCTACGGTGACAGTCAGGAAATTGGTAGCCTTCCGCGATCGCGCAGGCGGTGCTATTGGCTTAGAACCACCCCTACGATCGCTAGCGAATGTACGAACAAGCCGAAAAGCAGATCCGCTAAGAGACCTTGCCATCAGTTTAGCGCGAAACGCCTAGTGGGCTGGAAACGGCCCAGGAGCAGATCGTTGCGAGCGAGCTCGGAGCGGAGGACCGCCAATATTCACAAGTCAGAGCTATCCTGAAGAATGGACCGCCGCGGTCACCTAAGTCGCCGGATATCGGCGGCAACATCGGCCATGTCGTTGTTGAGCTGATGGTCGCGACCAGCGAGCCTGCGGACGACTGCTTGTGGAATAACCCTCGCGTAGAGGCTCGACATCGCGGGAGTCCGGGGCATTCGGGGCGAATTGCAATTATTGCCATTGCCGGTGCAATTCTGGCTCGCCACAGTGTGGGCCAATCGACTGCCGTTGCTGCATTTCTTTTGGCACATGCCTTGCAACTACCGTTTCACGAGCCCGATACATCGGCTCGTGCCTTTGCTTGGCATACAGGAGACTGAGCTATGAGCATCACACGATCTGCCGTTGCGCTGGCGTTTGCCCTCGTTGGCGTCGCCTGCGCCGAGACCCCTGCCGTCGTCGACGAGGACGCAAGGCCCGATTCGATCGAGCAGCCAGCGGCGACAACGACAATTATGGAAGGCGACGTAGCCAACGTCCTCCGGGAGGCCGGCTACGACAACGTGCACGACATCGAGTACCTCGATGACCGCGGCGTGTGGAAAGCGGAAGCGGACGACGCGCGTGGCGAAGACTTCGAACTGCATGTCGACGCCACCACTGGCGAAATCGTGCACTTCGAAGACGACTGAGTGCCGCTGGCAGTTTGGCAGGACGGCGGCGACGAGCCCGAGGACTTTATTGCCCGGCTGTTCTGGAACGCCATGATACGCAAAGTGCTGGGGTCCGAACTCGTACAGCGGGAATTCAGGCGGCGCATGGCCGGCATCGACCACGTCGCGGCCTGAAGGAGTCGACTGGCGGCGCCTAACCCCGGCCGATGTACGGCATGTTCGTCGCGAGTATCGTCATCCACTGGACGTTCGTCCCCGCCGGCTGCTGCGCCATGTGCAATACGGCATCAGCCACCCGTTCTGCCTGGATGTACGGCTCGCCGCGCGCATTGGCGCGGGCGCCGCCGAGGAAGATATCGGCGGTCATCTCGGTGAGCGCGTTGCCGATGTCGATCTGCCCGCACGCGATGTCGAACGGCCGGCCGTCGAGCGAGATGGATTTCGTAAGGCCGGTAATGGCGTGTTTCGTTGCGGTGTACGCACTGAACCCGGGCCGCGGCACATGGGCCGCGATTGAACCGTTATTGATGATGCGTCCGCCTTGCGGGTCCTGCTCCCGCATCATGCGGAAGGCCATGCGCGCGCAGAGGAACGAGCCGGTGAGGTTGATATCGACGAGGCGCTGCCAGTCCTCGACGGTAACTTCGTCCACGGGCGCTTCCGCCGCGCCGACTCCGGCATTGTTGAACAACAGGTCGACGCGACCGGCATCATCTCGAACGCGGTTGAATGCCTTCTCCACGTCGTCCGGTTTCGACACGTCGCAGACGAGTGGCGTCGCGATCGACGCCGCCAGCCCGGACTCCGCGGCGGCCGCCGCCAGAATTGATTCGCGGCGACCGAGGAAATAGACGCGGTAACCGGCGCGGAGCAACGCATGTGCCGTCACCTTGCCGATTCCTGTTCCCGCGCCGGTTACGACGGCAACCTTGCGCATTGATGACTCCTGCTGTTCTGGATTCGCGGCTAGTGCCGGGGCAATATAGTCGATCTTTACGACTACACTTGTCCAATACGTATCCGTTGAATGAAAGTCGCGATGCCGCTTCGATCCCCCAAGTCCAGTTCGATGCGAACAACTGCCGTCGTTGCAGCATTCCTGGTGGGCGCGGGCCCGCCGGCGGCGGCAGCCGATTCCACGGCGGTCCAGTCCGCCATCGATGCCTGGCGTGCCGACCACGAGACCGCCATCATCGAGGACTTCGTCGAGCTGCTGTCGATCCCGAACGTCGCGTCGAATCGTGCGGACATGCAGCGGAACGCCGGGCAAATCGTCGAGCTGCTTGAAGCGCGCGGCTTCGAGACGGAGATACTGACCGCCGGAGGCGCGCCGTACGTGTATGCCGAGCTGCCCGCACCCGGTGCCACGGAGACCGTGCTCATCTACGCGCACTTCGACGGCCAGCCGGTACAGGCGGAGAACTGGGCATACCCGCCGTTCTTGCCCACGCTGCTCGACGGGCCGCTCGAGGCCGGCGGGCAGCCGGTCGACATCGACGAGGTCAACGGTCGTTTTGATCCCGAATGGCGCCTTTATGCCCGCTCGGCCAGCGACGACAAGATGCCGATCGTCGCCATCGTGCACGCGCTCGATGCGCTCGCGGCCAACGACATTCCGCCGTCGGCGAACCTGAAACTATTGCTCGACGGCGAGGAGGAAATGGGCTCGCCGACGGTGGGGCGGTTCATCGACGAGCACCGGGACCTGCTCGAGTCCGACCTGCTCCTTTTTTGCGACGGCCCGATGCACCAGTCCCGCCGCACGCAGCTCGTGTTCGGCGTGCGCGGCGACGTGACCGTCGACCTCACGACCTACGGCGCGACGCGGCCGCTGCATTCGGGCCACTACGGCAACTGGTCGCCGAACCCGATCATGCAGCTCGCCCACCTGCTGGTGAGCATGCGCGACCCAAACGGCCGCATCCTGATCGACGGCTATTACGATGACGTCGTGCCGCTCGGCAAGCTCGAGCGGGCCGCGATTGCCGACATGCCCGACACGACCGAAACCCTGAAAGACGAGCTTTCGGTACATACTCCGGAGGGCGACGGCGCCCGGCTGGAGACGCTGATCGCGCAGCCAGCGCTGAACGTGCGCGGAATACAGGCGGGCGGGGTCGGCGAGAAAGGCAGTAACGTCATCGTCAACTCGGCCACGGCATCGCTCGATCTCCGTCTCGTTCCCGACCAGACGCCGGCGAAAGTCCGCGAGCGCCTGGAGGCGCATATCGCCGGGCGGGGCTTCCACATCGTCCACGAAGTGCCGACGGACGAGACGCTTCGCGGACACGAAAAGGTGGCGTGGGTCGACTGGGCATCCGGCTATCCCGCCCTGCGCACGCCGCTCAATGATCCCATGGCGAAGCGCTTCACGAGCTTCATGCGCGAGATCGCCCCGGACCTCATCGTGACGCCTTCCCTGGGGGGCAGCCTTCCGCTGCACGAGTTCGGCAGCCGGCTGGATGCGCCGATCATCATCCTGCCGCTCGCCAATCACGACAACAATCAGCACGCCGAGAACGAGAACATTCGCCTCAAGAACCTGTGGGATGCGATGCGGATCTACGGCGCCGTACTCGCCGGCTTCGGCTCGGATCGCTTTGCCAGACCAGGAGCGGTCGATGCTGAATGAACTTGTATCGGCGCTGCCCAAAGCCGAGTTGCACGTGCACCTCGAAGGAACGCTGGAACCGGCGATGCTGTTCGACCTGGCGAGACGTAACAACGTGAAGCTGCCGTTCGCCTCCATCGAGGCGTTGCATCGCGCTTACGATTTCTCGCGCCTGCAGGATTTCCTGGATCTCTATTACGCCGGCACGGCAGTACTACAGACCGAGCAAGACTTTTACGACCTGGCGATGGCGTATTTTCGCCGCGCGCACGACGACAATGTTCGTCACGTGGAGGCATTCTTCGATCCGCAGGCCCATACGAAACGTGGTGTCTCCATTGCGACCGTCATGAACGGGTTTTTCCGGGCTGTCGATGACGCGTCGGAATTCGGCTTGAGCGTTTTGTTTATCCCTTGCTTCCTCAGGCACCTTCCAGAGGAAGATGCGCTTGTGACTTTCGACCGCCTGCTCCTGTACCTCGACCGCCTGGCCGGCGTCGGCCTTGATTCCAGCGAGGTCGGCCATCCGCCACGCAACTTCCAGGTAGTCTTCCGAAAGGCGCGCGATGCCGGGCTGAGAGTCGTGGCGCATGCCGGGGAGGAAGGACCGCCGGAATACGTCTGGGAAGCGCTGGACCTGCTCGAAGTCGATCGAATCGACCATGGAAATCGCTCACTCGAAGACGCCCGGCTGGTGGAGACACTGCGGGAACGCGGTGTGCCGCTGACAGTGTGCCCATTGTCGAACCTGCGGCTCGCCGTGGTGAAGACGCTGGACGCGCATCCGTTGCGGCACATGCTCGAGGCGGGACTCAAAGTCACCGTCAACTCGGACGATCCCGCGTACTTCGGCGGCTATGTGAACGACAATTACCGGCGGGTCTCCGACGCGCTCAACCTGAGTGCCGGGGACCTCGTGATGCTCGCGCGCAACTCATTTGAAGCTTCGTTCCTGCCGGAAGCGCGGAAGCGGAAATTCGATGCGGAGGTCCTGGAGGTCGCGCGCGCGTCGGGAGTTTCGTGAAGCCAGGCGCCGGTTTCGATCAGGCTTTGCGCGGCATTGGCACAGGCATGTCACGCGTCGGCATCGGAGCGACCTCAGGTGCACTGAGGCCCGTTGCCAGGTCGGCAACACGCACGGTCTGGCTGGTCTGGAAGCAGAGGTTCGCGGCAGCCCCGACCAGGACCGAATAGGCGCCGCTGCGTTCGTCGGCCGCGCGCTTGTACTTGTCCGCCGGGGCCGTGCCGAAGACTTCCTTCAACCTTACATCGTCGCCGCCACCGTGAGAACCTTCGCCGCTCCACGGCTCGATGTTCCTGGCCGGGCCCCGCAGCGGAATGACCTGAGTGCGCACGAGATCCTCGCCGCCCCAGGCGCCAGGAGCCTTCGCGCCAGCGGACGTTGCAGACGGTTCGACGACCTCATTTCGATGCGGCCGTTCGTGCCGTTGAACGCGATCCGGTAACCCTCCCAGGCGTTGAATCCATTGAGCGAGTAGCTAAGCGTGGCGCCGGTCTGATATCGCACGATGACATTCATGGTGTCTTCGATGTCGATGTCCGGTCGGAACACGCAACGGTCGCGGAAGTAGCCGTCGTAGCGTTCGTTGTCGAGATACAGCGCCTTGAAGTGCGCGTCCGCCGCGAGATCGAGATAGAAGGTACAGGCATTCGCTTCGGGGCACGTGCGGCAACGCTCGTGGTGGCTCTCGAGATTCATGCGCCTCGCCATCTGCGGCGTGTAGTTGCGCCGTCGCTGCCAGCGTTATGGCCCACCGCTGGAATGACGAACGACGTGGGTTGCATTGCGGCGGGAGTCGGCCAAGACCAGCCGTCCGACCGTTTCTCGGAATGGCGATTCAGTCAACACCGAATACCGTGTTGATCAATGCTGTGTCCATGTACTCCTTTACTTCCGCAATTTGCCCATCGCGGATTCTGATGACCTGACAGTACGTGTTGTTGTAGGGAGTGCCATCCAGTGTTTCAGCTGTCCCGGTTGACTGAGCGACTACGATGTCCGACTCGGCGGTCAAGCGCTCGATTTGTGAAGAGATTCCTGCCTTTAGCTGGCTGAACAGCGGACCCAGAAGTTCCTTCATGATTGCTTGCTTCCCGTAGAACGTTCCGGAGAATTTCGTCGAACCGATATTTGTCCAGCTAATGTCATCAGCCAACAGTGCGAAGCACACATCAATATCACCTCGCGCTCCAGCGTCGTAGAAGTCGCGGACCACTTGTTTATTCTCTGGAATTCCCATTGATCCTCCCGCAATGAAATTCGTTTTCGGCAGGCGGCCGCTTCCGCGTCGTCGCCCATTGAGGCGCCCGCGGTCATTGAACGGATCCTCATGCACGTCGGCGGCAATGCCGTCCGTCACCCGGCGCATCCGGGCCGCTCACCACCCGCGGGCGATCTGCTTTGACCGCTTCTCCACTCCCGCCGCCCGCGATGGCCATGCCCTGTCTCAGCGAGAGATACCCCTTGCAATAACTTTGATTCCCCTCTTCACTTTGATCTGAAAATAATCTCTCTCATGCGCTGCAGCTTCGGTGAGGCAACAGGCACTGTCAGCATGGTGCTGGCAACGGCCATCAACAACAGCGCGGTGAATGTTTCGCTGGTGATAATGTGCTTGTCCAGCAGGATGTTGACGAAGATGATCATGATCAGCGCCTTGGTCTGCAGTAGCCAGCCGATCAAAGAGGCCTCTCCCTTCTCCCACTTGAGAATTTTTCCAGCCAGATGTACGCCGGCCAGCTTGCCGCTGACTGAAGCGAACAACAGCACGGCCGCGGCGATAAAGACCGCCTCCCCGCCCATTGCCCAGTTGGTGCGCAAACCGGTGCTGAGGAAGTAAACCGGCATTATTACAAGCAACACATTGTGACGCAGGGTATCCATCTGGTTCTGATTGAACCAATGACCGTCGATAACGGCTCCCGACAAAAATGCACCCACCATGAAATGCAATCCCGCCCAGTCAGCGGCAAATCCGCACACGGCCAGCCAGATCAGGCCGGCATACCAGCGATCGCGCTCCGGTATCGTGATCATCAGTTTTCGGAAGGCATAGCTGGCCAATCCGAATCCGATCAGAAAAACCAGTTGCCGGCCAATACGTTCCCAATCCACCAGAATCAGGGCGAGCACGCCCCAGATGGCGATGTCGTCCAGGCTCGCGTAACGCAAGATACGCTGGCCGACGGGCTGGCGCAGGATTTCCAGCTTCTCCATAAAGAGGATCAGGATAGGCAAGGCGGTTACCGCGCACGCGATGCCGACACCCAGAATAAACTGCCACGTCATGGCCTCCGCGCCAATCCAGCCGTCATACATCAGCATGCCGATGGCGGCGATGCAACCAAAGGCCAGCGGCATGCCCAGGGCCATCCCGGCGGTGATGCCGGTCTCCCGTCGATACTTCCAGGCTTTCCCCAAATCCAGCTCAATCCCCGCGATCCACACAAACAGCATCACGGCCCACCAGGCAATGCCGTTCAGTGACTGGACCACCGGCTGGGTGAAGACGAAGCTGTAGTATTCGGGATAGACGGCGCCCAGAATCCCGGGGCCCAGCAGGATACCGCCGATGATCTGCACTACCACCAACGGCGCATAGTATTCCGTATTGCCGAGCCGCCAGAGCAGATACGGCACGGTAAAAATGATTAACATGGCGATCAAGAAAGTTTCGACGGTGCTCATAGCCTCTCTCTTGATTCGCTGGAGGATAGTACGATCATGAGGAACCGCATTCGCGTGCTGCGCGCCGGGCGTTCGCTTTCCGCATCGCGGACGCGTTCGGCCTCAGGATCGAGGATGTGTTTCACGATCAGGACTTAAAGTCGTTTCGAGGACCCCTCCGAGAGGGCTTGTCAGCGACACATGACGCGCTCCTAGGATTGCTTGCCGGCGCCGCACAGCTGGAGCAATCGCCGCGCATACTGCGCGACCTGGTTCCAGTCCGTGTATTCGTAGTCCCGGCTCATGTCCGTGTCGCCGCCGGCCTTTTTCGCGATCCGGCGCATCAGCCAGCGGAGCGGCAGCGGATACTTCGAATACAGGAGCGCCCCGGCGATCATTTCGACGTGCTCGAAAGCCACGTCGAGCTGATCGTTCATTTTCGCGTGGGCGTCAGCCAGCGATTGCTCCCTGAGCTGCCTGTCGCGGGTCGCAGCGCTCAGCAATACCAGGAAGAACGATCGACGGCTGGCTGCGATGACGTCTGCATGTGCGTTAACGAACGCCAGCAGCTCGCGTTCCAGCCCGCCGGCGTGCATCGACGCGCCGAACACCAGCAGGTCGAAGCGGCCGGGATCCAGGTCCCGGGTGGCCTGTGTATCGCGGGCGTCGACGAGCACGACGTCGGCGCCGGCGTCCCGGAGATCACCGGCAATCCGGGAGGCAACTTTTTCGGTCTGGCCTTCCCGGGTAGCGAACAGGAGCAGGATGCGCGGTGCAGCCCGTGCTTCATGCATGACGGCGGCGCTCATGCCGCTCATTCTACGCCCACCTCGCGGCAATGAACCTTTACGACGATTACCCGGTCGAAACCGCAGGCAGAACGTCAGGAACAGGGGGCCAAAAATGTCCAGGATGATCCGGTTCGGCGGCATAGTGCTGGCGAGCATTGCAACGACCGCCATTGCTCAGGATGCCGACAACGAGTCGCTGCGGCAGGCGGTTACCTGCGCCGAGGTCGATTTTGCGCTGTCGGTCGAGAACGGCGACAGGAACGCATTCGCCGAATTCATCCACGCCGATGCGCGTTTCGTCGGCAGTGGTGTTTCGCGCGGGCGGGAAGCCGTGGTCGAAGCCTGGGCGCCGTTTTTCGCACCGGACGGTCCGCAGTTGAGCTGGCGGCCGATGATCGTCGAGGTATTGGATCGCGGCGATCTTGCGCTGTCCCGCGGGCCCTACCGCCTGCAGGGCACGGCAGAGGACGGCTCGCCGGTCGAGCAATGGGGCACGTTCAATTCCACCTGGCAGCGCCAGGCCGACGGACGCTGGCAGGTGGTGTTCGACGCCGGGAGTCCCGCCGCAGGCGAAGTCCCGGAGGACGTTCGCAAGCTCATCCTGGAACCGGCCGGTGCCTGCGCCGAACAATGACCGCGGGCTGCGGCTGAACGATCGTTCTACTATGCTGGCAGCCGGATGACGAAACTATCGGGACAGGTATGACGGAGCACTGGCTCGAGCGCTGGGCGGAAGGCCGCATCGGCTGGCATGAGTCCGCCGGTAACGCCGCGCTCAAACGGCACTGGAACGTATCCGGGAAACGCGTGCTCGTTCCGTTGTCCGGCAAGTCGGTGGACCTGCTGTGGCTCGCCGACCATGGCAACAGCGTCGTCGGGATCGAACTCTCCGAACTCGGGGCGCAGTCGTTCTTTCATGAGAACGGACTGGCTTGTAAGCGCGACGGCAAGGTCTTTCGGGCGCGTGACGTCGACATCACCGTGCATTGCGGCGACTTCTTCGAGTTCGATGACGAAGCCTTCGACGCGCACTACGACCGGGCTGCACTGATCGCCCTGCCGCCCGAGCTGCGGCCAGCCTACGCCCGGAAGGTCGACAGCCTGCTCGCCGCCGATGCTTTCCGACTCGTCATCACGGTGGAATACGACCAGTCAATCGTCGACGGGCCACCTTATTCCGTCACGCGCGACGAGCTCTTTTCCTACTGGCCTTCGCTCGTACAGGTCGATGCCACCCACGATCTCGAGAATTCGCCGCCGCGCTTCCGGGAAGCGGGGCTTAAGGAGATCCGCGAGGTCGTATGGCGCGGCCTGTGAACTCCCGCACCTTCGCGATCCTCGCGGCAAGTGCGCTCGCTTGTGCTTTGGCCGGAGCATCGGCGTTCGCCGAGCCTGAAAAGGCAGAAGTAGCAGGCATCGCGAACTTTTCCAGCATCGATGGGGAGGCCAGTTTCGCGGGCTCGCTCGTGGGTTTCGGCGGCGCGACCGGCGTTGAAGTCATGCCCTGGTTACGCGGCAGGGGTTTCGCGACAGTCATCAATCTGCGTTCTGCCGCCGAGGAAGGCGCGGACGTCGAGGCCAGTCGCACGGCAGCCGAGGCGGCAGGACTGAACTACGTCCATCTCCCCTTCGACCCCGCGAGCGGGGGTTCCGAGGTGGTCGAATCCTTCCTTGCCACAGTCGGTGACAAGGCAAACCAGCCGGTTTACATACACTGCAGCTCCGCGACCCGCGTGGCCGCTCTCTGGATGATCGGGCGCGTGCTCGTTGACGGCCAGAGCATCGCCGCAGCAACAAAAGAGGCCGAGGCGATCGCGCAGAAGCCCTCCGTCTCCGTTGCCTTCGCGTCCCGCTACCTCGAGTCGATCGGTCAATCGCCCCGCGATCGATGACGCGGGTCAGCCCAGCGGCAGCGCGGTGTCCGTCTTGATCTCTTTCAGCACGATGTTCGAGCGCACCTGCGACACACCGGGCACCTTGAAGATGAAACTGTCCAGGAACTCGTTGTAGGCGTCGATATCCTCGACGACCACCCGCAGGTGGAAGTCGGCCTCGCCACTCGTCGCGAAACATTGCAGCACCTCGGGGTGACGCTGCACCTCGCGAACGAATTGCTCGACGTTGGCCTGCTCGTGCCGCGCGAGCGACACGTGCACCATGGCCGAGAGTCCGAACCCGGCCTTGCGTGTGTTGAGGATGGCCGCGTAGCGCTCGATGACGCCGGACTCCTCCAGCGCCTTCACGCGCCGCCAGCAAGCGGACGCCGACATGCCGACGCTATCCGCCAGCTCCTGCACCGTGATGCGGCTGTCCTTCTGCAATTCGACGAGGATGCGGCGGTCCCGCACCGACAATGCGATTCCCCGGGGCTGTTCCTTCATCCGGTAATATTAACCGAATTCGGCATTCTTTATCGAATATTGTTCCAGAAAGTGTGTCACAAGTGAAACAACAGAAAAGCTTTTCCACTTGCGCTCTGCCAGACTGGGGGTGTTTTTCGGCACACCGGAGCCGCCCATGGCCGCACCCGCACGGCAGATCCCGCGCTTTCCCCTCGACAATTACGAACTCGAGGATCGCTACCGCCGCGAAGCCGGGCGCGTGTTTCTCACCGGCACGCAGGCGCTGGTTCGGATTGCGCTGATGCAGCGCACGCTCGATCGCGCGGCGGGACTCGACACCGCCGGTTTCATTTCCGGCTATCGTGGCTCGCCGCTTGGCGCCTTCGACCAGGAGCTGTGGCGGGCGCAGCGCTACCTCGACGAGGGCGACATCACTTTTCTTCCGGCCGTCAACGAGGATCTTGCGGCCACCGCCTTGCTCGGCACGCAACAGGTCGAGACCGATCCGCACAGAACGGTCGACGGCGTGTTCGGCATCTGGTACGGCAAGGGACCGGGCGTCGACCGCGCCGGTGACGCGTTGAAGCACGGTAATGCATACGGCTCGTCGCCGCGCGGGGGCGTCCTCGTCGTCGCGGGCGACGACCACGGCTGCGTGTCCTCGTCGATGCCGCACCAGTCCGACGTCGCGTTCCTCACGTTCATGATGCCGCACCTCAATCCCGCGAGCGTCGCCGAGTACCTCGATTACGGACTCTACGGTTTTGCACTGTCGCGCTTCTCCGGCATGTGGGTCGGCTTCAAGGCGATCTCGGAGACGGTCGAGTCGGGGATGTCGGTGCAGTTGCCGCCCTACCCGGCATACGCCCGGCCCGACTACACGCCGCCGCCGAGCGGACTGCACTACCGCTGGCCGGACTTTCCGGGCCCGCAGATCGAGGAGCGCCTCGAGGCCAAGAAGGCGGCAACGCTGGCATTTGCCGCCGCCAACCCGATCGACCGCAAGATCTTCGACATCCCCGACGCCCGCTACGGCATCGTGACGACCGGCAAAGGCCACCTCGACCTGATGGAGGCGCTTCGTCTGCTCGGGATCGACCGCCGCGAAGCGAAACGTATCGGTCTCGACGTCTACAAGGTCGGCATGGTCTGGCCGCTCGAACATGACGGCGCGCTGGAGTTCGTGAAGAACAAGCACGAGGTGCTGGTCGTCGAGGAGAAGCGCGGCATCATCGAGTCGCAGTTCAAGGAGTACTTCTACGATTACCCCGGGCGCAAGCCGCAACGCATGGTGGGGAAAAGCGACCAGAACGGCGATCGACTGGTGCCCTGGGTCGGCGAACTTTCACCGCTCCAGCTTGCGGGGATCGTCGCACGGCGCCTCGACGCCGAGTTTCGCGGTCTCGGCCTGACCGCGCGCGCACAAAAGCTCATGTCCGCGCCATCCACGCTGATCGACATCGAGGGCGCCACCCGCATTCCGTACTTCTGCTCCGGCTGCCCGCACAATACCTCGACGAAACTGCCGGAAGGGTCGCAGGCGCTCGCCGGCATCGGATGCCATTTCATGGCGAACTGGATGGACCGCGATACCGACGGCTTGATCCAGATGGGCGGCGAAGGCGTGAACTGGGTGTCGCGCTCGAAGTTCAACGGCAACCGGCATATTTTCCAGAACCTGGGCGACGGCACGTATTATCACTCCGGTTCTGTCGCCATCCGCCAGGCGGTCGCGGCCGGCACCAACATCACCTACAAGATCCTGTTCAACGATGCCGTCGCGATGACCGGCGGGCAGCCGGTCGACGGGCCGCTCACCGTGCAATCGATAGCGCACGCGGTACGCGCCGAGGGCGTGCAACGCATCGCGCTGGTCTCCGACGAACCGGACGTGTTCGATCTCCGCGAGTTCCCCCACGGCACGACGCTCTCGCACCGCCGCGAGATGGACGCCCTGCAGCGCGAGCTTCGCGACATCCCGGGCGTCACCGTGCTCATCTATGCGCAGACCTGCGCCACGGAGAAACGGCGCCGGCGGAAACGCGGTCTCATGGAGGACCCGAAGCGTATCGTCGTGATCAACGACCTGGTCTGCGAAGGCTGCGGCGATTGCTCGCTGGAATCGAACTGCCTGTCCGTGGTGCCGAAGGAAACGCCGTTCGGCCGCAAGCGCCAGATCGACCAGAACAACTGCAACAAGGATTTCTCCTGCCTGAACGGTTTTTGCCCGAGCTTCGTCACCGTCGAGGGCGGTGAGCGCCGGCGCCCGGATATCGATTCGCCGGAACCCGACCTCAGCGGCGTACCGATGCCCGAGCTCCCGCCGATGGGAGACTGTTACGACCTGCTCGTCACCGGCGTCGGCGGCACGGGTGTCGTCACGGTCGGTGCACTGATCACGATGGCTGCGCATCTCGAAGGCAAGGGGGCAAGCGTCCTCGACTTCATGGGCTTTGCCCAGAAATTCGGCCCCGTGTTGAGTTACATCCGGCTCGCCGACGACCCCGCCGGCATCAACCAGGTCCGTATCGAAGAGGCCAGTGCCGACGCATTGATCGGCTGTGATCTCGTCGTCAGCTCCTCGCCGAAAGCCTCGCGCACCTATCATGCGGCACGCACAAGGGCCGTCCTGAACACCGCGGAGATGGCGACCGGCGATTTCGTCCGTCATCGCGACGCGAACCTGAGGGCCGGCGAGCGTGTCGCGGCCATTGAAAAAGCCGTGTCATCGCTGCTGCCCGTCGAGGCGAACCGGCTGGCTGCAGAATTCATGGGCGACACGATTTACGCGAACGTGCTGCTTCTGGGCGCCGCGTTCCAGGCCGGGCTCGTCCCCGTGTCACTCGCCGCCCTCGAGCGTGCCATCGAGCTGAACGGCGTCAAGCCGGCGGAGAACAAGCGCGCGCTCGCCTGGGGCCGACTTGCCTGCGCGCGGCCTGAGCGCCTGCCGTCAACCGCCGCGGCCGGGATCGAGCCGCTCGTTGATTACATCGAGCGGCGCGCGAGCTTCCTCGTCGACTACCAGGATCGCCGGCTCGCCGATCGATACCGCGCGCTCGTTACGATGGTGCGGGACCGGGAGCAGGCTGCAGGCGGCGACGGGACCCTTACGCGCAGCGTCGCCCAGGCTTACTTTCGCCTGCTTGCGTACAAAGACGAGTACGAGGTCGCGCGGCTGCATACCGGTTCCGGGTTCATCGAGACGCTGCGTCGCGACTACGGGCGCGGCGCAAAGATCCGCTTTCACCTCGCGCCGCCCGTCTTGAACGGCAAGCGCGATGCCCGCGGACGACCTTTGAAGAAGAGTTTCGGTCCATGGATCATCCCGGTGTTCCGGGTGCTCGCAAAGCTGCGCCGATTGCGCGGCGGGCCTTTCGACATCTTCGGCTACTCGGCCGATCGGCGCCTGGAGCGTGCACTCATCGGTGAATTCGAGGCCACGATAGGCGAGCTGTTGCCGCGGCTCGAGGCGGCGACACTCGAGCCGGCGCAGGCCGTCATCGCGCCTTACCTCGAGATGCGCGGCTACGGGACGGTCAAGGATGCCGCGGTGCAGAAAGCACGGCCGCAGGTGGCGGCGCGGCTTCGCGACGTGCGAGGATGCGCCCATGCCGGGAACGACAACCAGGCCTGAGATTCGCTACGCGTTCGAGGAAAAGCCGGAACCGGGCGCGGCGCTCCCGATCGGTGACGGCGCGCACTGGCTGCGCATGCCGTTGCCGTTCGCACTGAATCACATCAACCTCTGGCTGTTCCGCGACGCCGGCGGCTGGGCCGTCATCGACACGGGTCTCGGCGATGATGCCAGCCAGGCGCACTGGCGAGAACTGTTCGCGACCACGCTCGCCGGCGATCCGGTAACGCGCGTCATCGTGACTCACATGCACCCGGACCATGTCGGTTGTGCCGGGTTCCTGGCACAGGAGTTCGAGGCGCCCTTGTGGATGACGCGGGAGGAGTACCTGTATTGCCGCGTACTCGTCGCGGACACGGGCCGGCCGGCGCCGGCCGCCGGCCTCGCATTCTACCGGGCGGCCGGCTACGCGGAGGCCGCGCTCGATCGCTACCGGCGGATGTTCGGCTATTTCGGGCGCTACGTGACACCGCTGCCGGAAAGCTACCAGCGGCTGCGCGACGGTCAGCGCCTCGCAGTCGACGGCTCGGAATGGGAAGTCGTCATCGGCCGCGGGCATTCGCCGGAACACGCCTGCCTTTACAATGCCGAACGAAAACTTCTCGTCGGCGGCGACCAGTTGCTGCCGTCGATCAGCGCAAACGTCAGCGTCTACCCGACGGAACCGTCCGCGAACCCGCTGGCCGACTGGCTCGATTCGCTTGCCGCCATTCGCAAGCGCGTGCCGGCGGACGTGCTGGTCCTGCCGGCGCACGGCCGGCCCTATCGCGGCGCACACGACCGCATCGATGAACTCCTGGCCGACCACCGGCACCGGCTCGATGCCCTGCTCGAACATCTGGCGACGCCGCAGCGTGCGGTCGACACGTTCCCCGCGCTTTACCATCGCCGGATTAGTGATGACAATCTGATGTTCGCGACCGGCGAAGCACTCGCCCATCTGAACTTTCTCGCTGCAGGCGGCCTCATCGCGTCCGAGGCCGATGCTGCAGGCGTATGCTGGTACCGCCGGACCTGAGAAACTTCTCCAACCCGAGGACACCGCTATCCGATTTCGCAAATTTTTCGCCTGCATAGGCCTGGTATTCATTGTCGGCTGCGACGACACGTCGCAGCACCAGACGCAAACGACGCTTGCGGAGGCTGCCGTGGCGATGCCGGACGCGCCGAGCGCCGCCGTCGCGGCAGCTATCCTCGAGCGCGGCGGGAACGCAGTCGATGCGGCGGTGGCCGCCGATTTCGTGCTGGCCGTTACGCAGCCGGAGGCCGGCAACATCGGCGGCGGCGGCTTCATGCTGATCTGGCTGGATGGCAAAGCCCTGTTCCTCGACTACCGGGAAACCGCTCCGCTCGCCGCGGATCGCGACATGTACCTCGACGAGCACGGCGAGGTGATCGAGGACGCGAGCACGCTCGGCCATCTTGCCGTCGGCGTCCCGGGCGCCGTCGCGGGTTTGTGGGAAGCGCACCAGCGTCACGGCGCCCTGCAGTGGAAAGACGTGGTCATGCCCGCCGTGCTGCTTGCGCGGGACGGCTTCACGGTTCATCCCAAGCTCGCTGCCGAAATCGACGGCGCGGAGCCGCGGCTCGCCGGTAAGACCAATTTCGTCGAGTACTTTGGCGACGTCGAGGCGGGTACCGTCTGGCGCCAGCCCGAACTCGCCGACACCCTCGAGCGAATTGCGAATCAGGGCGCGGTCGGCTTTTACCAGGGCGAAACCGCCGACCTGATCGTCGCGGAGATGGCCCGCGGCGGCGGACTCATAACCCACGAGGACCTCGATCGCTATCAGGCCGTGTGGCGTGAACCCTTGCACGCCGCGTGGCGCCAGTACGACATCTGGTCGGCGCCGCCGCCGAGTTCCGGTGGC
Source organism: uncultured Pseudomonadota bacterium (assembly GCA_963713215.1). Lineage (GTDB taxonomy): Bacteria > Pseudomonadota > Gammaproteobacteria > Steroidobacterales > Woeseiaceae > UBA1847. The sequence goes on from CAVQKY010000006.1 coordinate 516,076, forward strand.
TTCGCCGTCATCCAGCTGCTTAAGATCAAGGACCTGCTTGCCCGGCAGTTCGAAGGCGTCGCGCACAATTCGCCGCAGTACGTGCACCTCGTTGCCGAGATCGAGAAGCGGGTTTTCGCGGATCGGGCCGAATACCTCGGGGACCCGGACTTCGTGGAAGTGCCGCTGGAGACCTTGCTGAGCGACGACTACCTGGCGTCCCGGGCGGCGGAGGTCGATGCCGACCGGATTTCGACACTCGAGGAGGTGCCGCCGGGACTCGGTCCCTATGGTTCCAGGCAGACGGAATCCATGCAGACGACCCACTATTCCGTCGTCGATTTCAACGGCAACGCGGTCGCAACGACGACGACCTTGAACCTGGAATTCGGCAGCGGCGTGGTGGTCACCGGTGCCGGTTTTCTCCTGAACGACGAAATGGACGACTTCAGCGTCAAGCCGGGCGTGCCGAACGCCTACGGTGTCGTCGGCAGCACGGCGAACGAGATTCAGCCCGGCAAACGCATGTTGTCGTCGATGACACCGACGATACTGACGCGCAACGGCAACGTGGAACTGGTCGTCGGCACGCCGGGGGGCTCGACGATATTCACCACGGTGTTCCAGATGATCGTGAACACGCTGGACTTCGGGATGACCGCCGCCGAGTCCGCAGGCGCGTCACGCTTTCACCACCAGCTGTTGCCGCCGGATGAAATTACCTACAGCCCGAGCGTGCCGCTACCCGCCGCGACCATCTCCGGGCTCGGCGATGCCGGCTACCGGGTGATCCCGCACTCCTATGACTATGGTGACGTGCAATTGATCCGGCGCACGGAGGGCGGCTGGGATGCGGGTTCCGATCCGCGCAAGCGCGGCGAGTCGCAGGTGATCCTCCGTAATCAGGCAACCCTCCGTAATAAGGAGTGACTCCCGATCGTCTTACTTCACGACGAACGTGAGCTTCATATCGACGCGGAACTCGGTAATCTCGCCGTCGCGGACGATGCATTTTTGTTCCTTTACCCAGATGCCCTCGATGTTCTGGACGGTTTCCGCGGTTTTGCGGATGCCCTGGCGAATTGCATCCTCGAAGCTCTTGGGGGAGGAAGCGCTGATCTCGACGACTTTGGCAACACTCATGGTTTTCTCCGCTTTTTTCTCAGCTGCTAAATTTGTATTTGGCGCCGGAACGGCGCGTTGACGACAACAGTGCTATCTGCACCGGCGAGTGTCAATCGGCATGGGTCCCATGTACAATCCCGCGAAAATTAACGGGAATTGCCGTTGTGGCCGTGCCCACTGTTCAACCTGGCGTACAAACACCCGAGTGGAGTGAACTGACGATGCGATTCTTGATTTGCGCGACCGTGGCCAGCCTCGTCGCGTTACTTGCGGCGGGCACTGCGTTTGCGGATGCCGCGGAAGGCCAGTCCTACTTCACGATCATGGGTTCGTACGTCGACGACGACGAAGACCGCGGCATCGAAGACGGCATCAACGGCGGACAGTTCGGTTTCGGCTACGCCTTCCATGAGAGCTGGAACGTCGAGGCGCTGTTCCAGATCGGCCGGGGCGAGGGCAACGAGGGCTTTGTCGGCGACGCCAACCACAGCTATACGGGCGTCGGCCTCGACCTGCAGCGCGTGTTTCGCCGGGATGAGCGTTTCAGCCCTTACCTGCACGCGGGCCTCGGCTGGTTCATGGACGATCCTTCGGGCAGCGACAGCAATGACGGCTCGATGTACTCGGCGGGCCTTGGCTTCTATTACGATCTTTTCACCACCAACGTGGCCCTGCGTGGCGAATGGCGCTACCGGACCGACTCGGCAGGCCCGGAAAATCTTACCGACAACCTGGTCAGCTTTGGCCTGCAGCTGCCCTTCGGCAGCGCCGAGCCCGCCTGGGTGGACAGTGACGGTGACGGCGTCAGCGACGGCATGGATCGGTGTCCCGACACGCCCGCCGGCGCCGACGTCGATGCCTATGGCTGCGAACTCGACAGCGACGGCGACGGTGTCAAGGACGGCGTGGACGAATGCCCGGACACCCCGACCGGCGTTCGTGTCGACAGCCGCGGCTGCGCGACCGACAGCGACGGTGACGGTGTGACGGACGAGAGCGATGAATGCCCGAACACGCCGGCCGGCGCACGGGTCGACGAGACCGGCTGCGAGCTGGACAGCGATGGCGACGGTGTCGTAGACAGGCTCGACGAGTGCCCGAACACCGCGCCAGGCGATCCGGTCGATCGCCGCGGCTGCACATTGCGCGGCGAGTACGTCCTGCAGGGTACGGAATTCGAAACGAATTCCGACCGTCTCACCCAGGAAGCGCGATCAATACTGAATGAGGCCATCGAGACACTGCATCGCTATCCCGAGCTGCGTTTCGAAATCGGCGGCCACACCGACAATACCGGCGCCGCCGAGTACAACGAGGGACTATCGGAGCGTCGTGCGCGGGCGGTGCACGACTATTTCGCGTCGCGGGGGATCGATGAGTCGCGCATGACGGTGCGCGGTTACGGCGAGGCGTCTCCGGTCGCGACAAACGACACGGACGAAGGGCGTGCACAGAATCGCCGCGTGTCGCTGCGGGTAATCGAGGAATAGGCTGCGCACCCCAGGGACAGTGCTCTTTGCTCCCGAGTAGAGCGGTCATTGTCCCTGGTGCCAGAACCTATCTCATAATTGTTCGAGGTCGCGTTTGCGGTCCAGATAGGTTCTAACTAGCTGTGCAGCGTCAGCAGCGGGACGTTGGCGTTCGAGAGCAGGTGCTCGGTCGTGCCGCCAAATACCTTCTCCCGCCAGCGGCTGCGGCTGTAGGCGCCGGCGAGCAGGAGGTCTGCGTTGCAGGCGTGGAACGCAGCCACGAGTTCGTCGTCAATATCGCGCCCGCGCGTCGTCATCCGCTCCGTCCGGATGCCGTGAAACCCGAGGTAGCGCGCCATCTCGGCGGCCTTGGGTCCGGCGCGATCCTCCGCGCCGCAAGTCACAATCGTTACCTCCTCGGCTGCCGCGAGCAGCGGCACCGCCGCGCGCACCGCCCGCGCCGCCTCCGGACTCTGGTTCCAGCCGATGATGACGCGCTTCCCTACGATCCTGCGGCCGCGCTGCGGCAGGATCAGGGTCGGCGCCGTGGACTCGAGCAACGCCGCGTTCATGAACATATCGGCAACGCCGCCCTTGCGCAGCGGCCGAGAAACGACGACGAGGTCGGACGCCGGCCCGCAAATGCCCATCAGGACGCCCGGCGCGCCCACTCTCTCCGAATACAAGGCACCGGGTTCCTTGCGGGCCCTCCGAATCAGTTCGAACCCATTGTGTCCCGCCGCCCGCTCATAGAGTGCTTTCGCCGCCGCCGGTGCGTTTTTCGTGCTTTTCTTGCGCCATTCGGCGTCCGCGAACGCGGAGGACAGCGATATGTCGGAATAGCGGTGCGGACGCATGTGACATCCGCTCACGCTGGCACCGAGCCGTTTGCCGAGATCGAAAGCGGTGGCCAGTGCGCGGGCGCATTCGGGACGGTCGGCGACGGGAACAAAAATCAGTCTCATGGTGCGGGCTCCGTGGGCGCTTGGGGTCGTGGCGGATCAGGAACGATGACCGAGAAATCGCCGAAATTGTACTCGCGACTGCCGTCGGTCCGGACGTAGTCTGAGGTGCCCGCCTCGATCGCCGCGAACGCATCGCGCATCTCGAGCAGGTATTCCGGATTCGCATGCGGCACGTTGTGCGCCGTTACCAGCGTTCGAAGCTGCGGCTGGAGGCCGGCGAGCCGCTTCGCCGTGGCCCCGTACTGCTCGAGATCGGACCCTGGCAGGTGCGCATAGAGCGGAGCGAGATAGAAGGTGTCGCCGGTAAAGAGCCGGCCCTTGGCGCGATCCAGAAGGCAGATGGCGTCCGGTGCGTGGCCCGGCGTCTCGAGAACCTCGAGGACGAGCCCGCCGAGCTCGATACGATCGCCGTCCGCGACGGTCGCGGTGATCGTGTAGGGCCGGGTGCGCCAGCTCGCTGCGTCGAAGCCGGCGGGAAAAGGCTTCCACACCCAGCCGGGGCCGATGAACTCTGCGATTTCGCCGGGCGAGGAACCGGCAGCACTGGCCCGCGTGTAATCGTTGTCGGGCGCGAGGATCTCCCCGAACTGGTGGTTTCCGCCGATGTGGTCGTAATGGCTGTGCGAGTTCAAAACGACAAGCGGGCGATCGGTAAGGCGTGACACGACCGCACGGATGTCGCCGATGCCGAGCCCCGTATCGAATAACAGCGCGCGGGCACTGCCGATAATGAGATAAGAGATGACGAGTTCGAACTGGCCGGGCTCGTAGATCGCGTACAGGTCGTCCTCGAGCCGGTACACCTCGAACCATCCGCTGCCGACATCGACCGGCTCGAACGCCCGCCACTCGGGCAGCGGCAACTCGTCCCACCAGCGATCCTGGTCCGCGCCGCGATTCTCGACCTGCTCGTTGTCGCGCACTTCGGCGGCGGGCGGCGACGGCACCGAGCAAGCGATACCGGTAAATGCCGTGAGGGCAGCAAACACGATTGAGCGCATGGCCGGACTGTAGCAGATCACGAAGCAGCCCCGAACGTCTGCAAATGGCCGCCGCGCACCGCGCTGCCCATGCTAACGTTCAGCGCCATGAGCCTGCGTGTATTGTGCGTGACGGAAGGCGGCGACCGGCCGACGATCGCCTCGTTCATCGGCCTGCGCAACGCAGGCGTCGACCTCTGCGCCGTGTGCCCGCCCGGCCACCCGAACGCCGCCATCCTGCAGACAGCCGGCGTTCCGGTCCTCGAACTCTCGCTCAGGAAAAACTTCGACCGCGTGGGCCGCCAGCGCCTGCGGGACGAACTGGTTCGCGGGCAGTACCACATCGTGCATACCTTCAACAGTCGTGCGCTCACGAACAGCCTGCACGCGATTCGCGGGCTGCCCGTGAAGCTCATCGCCTATCGCGGCATCGTCGGCAACCTCAGTTTTCTCGACCCGATGTCCTGGCAGCGCTACCTGAATCCGCGGATCGACCGCATCGTCTGCGTCTGCGAGGCAATCCGGCGCTGGTTCCTGCAGATGAAGCCCGCGTTCCTCCGGATGCCGGCGACACGGCCCGTCACGATTCACAAGGGCCACAAGCTCGAATGGTATGCGGACCCGCCCGTCGACCTCACTGCGGCCGGGATTCCGGAAGGCGCATTTGCGATCGGCTGCACGGCGGCCTACCGGCCGCGAAAGGGCATCGACTACCTTATCGACGCGCTGGAGCGCCTGCCGGCCGACATCCCCGCCCATCTGCTGCTGATCGGCAGGATGGATGCGCGCGCCCTGACGCGACGCATCGGTAAGAGTCCCGCGAAAGACAGGATCCACCGGGTCGGCTACCAGTCGAATGCGCCGCAATGGAGCGGGGCCTGCGAGGTATTCTGCCTCCCGTCGGTGAAGCGCGAGGGGCTCGCGCGCGCGATCATCGAGGCCATGGCTTATGGCGTTCCGCCGGTCGTCACCGACAGCGGCGGCAGTCCGGAGCTCGTCGTCGACGGCGAATCCGGTTTCGTGGTGCCGATTCGTGACGCGGGAGCACTCGCTGCTGCGTTTGAAACGCTGTACCGGGACCCAGACCTGCGCCGGCGGATGGGCGCAGCCGCTCGCGAACGCATCCGCACCGACTTCGACAACGATCAAACGGTGCAGAAGACCAAAATGCTTTACGATGCACTTGTGCCGGATCCCGACGCCGGGCGCGCCTGGCCTCTCACACGCTAGCAAAACTGTGACCTGCATATCGGCGGTCATCTGCCTGTCGGTGAATACTTAGTACATCCTTGAAGGCGAACACGGAAGAATTCGAAAATGATCGTACTTGCTGTTAGCTCCCGACTGCGCCGCGGCACGCGTGCCCGCCACACCGGCTCGGTCTGGGAACGCCCTACGCTGGCCAAGCGCTTCTTCCGCAATCTCTTCGATCTGTCCATGCGGCCCGCGAACGCGATCGACTTCGTCGCCCGCGTCCTGCTGCTGGTCACGTTCGCGCTGGCTTGCCATGGCCTGGGCGCCGGCGTCGCCCTGTTCCTCCGGGCCGCACCCGTGTTTGCAACCGTCATCTTCGCTGCGTTATTCGTGTGCACGGCCACGAACTGGCTGAGCCGGGACTAAAACGCTTCAACCCCCCATCAGGCGCAGTTGCGCTGCAGTACTTCGCGGGACTCCGCTGCCGCCCGCTCCGGGCCACGGTCGAGAATCGGCTGCAAAAGATTGACGTGCTCCTCGTCAATTACATGATTTCTTGCAACAGCCGTCGGGCAGCGCCCGCCGCACGTGGCCAGTCTGGTATCGTGCCGGGAGAACATGCGGATTCCGGGGGAGATGACGATCGAAACGAGGCAACCAGCGCTCCGCCGGCAGCCGGCGGCAAAACGCGCCTCGCGCTGGCCCGGCGTCCTGGCGGTCCTGTTCATCGGCGGAGCCGCGGCGTCAGCCGGGCCGGTAGAAATCGCCAGTCCCGACGGCAAACTGGCGGTGCGCATCGATATCGATGACGATGGACTCGCCGGGTATCGACTGTTTCGCGACGGTGCAGCCCTCATTCGCCGCTCGCCGATCGGATTACGGACCGCCGGAGCCGATTTCCGCCGGGATCTGGCGATCGTCTCGCTATCGGATCCCGGGATCGTCGACGGCCGATACCGCTTGTGGACCGGCAAGCGCCGCGACGTCCGCTTCGAAGCCACCGAACGCACCCTGACGCTCCGGACGCGCGCCGGTGACCGGCTCGACATCCGCGTGCGGATGTTCGACGACGGCCTCGCCTGGCGCTACGAACTTCCCGGCGATCCCGGAGAGATCGGCATCGTCGAAGACGAGTACAGCGGCGTGCACTTCTTCCCGGAAACACGCGCATGGCTGCAGCCAAAGGCGGAGGCCCGGTCCGGCTGGAGCAAGGTCAACCCGTCCTACGAGGAGGATTACTTGCAGGCCATCCCGGTCGGCGTACCGGCGCCCGGGGATGCCGGCTGGGTATTTCCCGCGCTGTTCAGATACGGGAACAGCTGGATGGTTGTGACCGAAGCGGGGATGGACGGACACTGGCCGGGCAGCAGCCTGGCCCGGAACAGCAAGGACGGTCTGTATCGCTTGCAATTTCCACAGGCGCCGGAAGTCGTCTTCGACGGCGCACGGCTGCCGCGCGGCCCCCTGCCCCTCTGCTCGCCCTGGCGCATTCTCGTGGTCGGCGACCTGGAGACGATCGTCGACTCTACGCTCGGCACAGATCTCGCCGTGCCGGGCAGGCTCGAGGACACTGATTTCATCGAACCCGGCATCGCGGCATGGAGCTGGGGCGTGTTGAAGGACGACTCCGTCACTCATCCGGTACAAAAAGAATTCATCGACTACGCCGCGCGGATGAACTGGCCCTACGTCCTCGTCGACGTGAACTGGGACGACACGATCGGCCACGACCGCATCAGCGAACTCGCGGACCACGGCCGGGATCGCGGGGTCGGGCTGTTCCTGTGGTACAACTCCTCCGGCGACTGGAACGAGACAGAATACACGCCGAAAGGGAAACTGCTCCGGCGCGAGGATCGCCGCCGCGAGTTCGCGACGCTACAGGGCATGGGCATCCGCGGCGTCAAGGTGGACTTTTTCCCGGGCGACGGCGCGTCGGTATTCCGGTACTACATGGACATTCTCGAGGACGCGGCCGATCACGAGCTGATGGTCAATTTCCATGGCTCGACGCTGCCGCGCGGCCTGCATCGCACCTACCCGAACCTCGTGAGCTCGGAAGCCGTGAAGGGCTTCGAATTCGTGACGTTCGAGCAAGCCAATGCCGACCGGGAGGCGACGCACGTGGCGATGCTGCCGTTCACACGGAACCTGTTCGACCCAATGGATTTCACACCGACGGTGCTGGGCGACATTCCGAACATCGAGCGCCGCACGACGAACGCCTTTCAGCTGGCGCTGCCCGTGCTGCTGTGGTCGGGAGTGCAGCACATCGTGACCACGCCCGGGCAAATGGCCGGGGTACCGGGGTTTGCGCAGGACTACCTTCGCTCGCTGCCCGTGAGCTGGGACGAGAGCCGGTTCATTGGCGGTGAGCCCGGGCAATTTGTCGTCATCGCGCGGCGCGCCGGCGATCGCTGGTACGTGGCCGGCGTCAACGCGAACGAGAGCCGGCGCCTGGAGATGGATCTCGCCTTTGCCGGGCGCTCTTCCGGCACAATGATCACGGATGCCGGAAGGTCGATGCGCGAACTCGAACAGACGGACATTGCGCCCGGCCCGCTGGCACTCGAACTGGCGCCGGGCGCCGGTTTCGTCGCGGTGTTCCGGGCCGATACCGAGTAATCATTCAATCGATAATGAGCAGGGAGACGAAGATGTACAAGAAGAGGGGGATGCGGGCAATGAGCGCCGCCGGCTGGCTGGTGACGCTCCTCGGCCTCACCGTAAGTGCCCACGCCGAGGAAGCCGAGCTCCGGGTCCGTGCGGACCAGCCGGGCGACACGATCAGCAAGTACCTCTACGGCCAGTTTGCCGAGCATCTCGGTCGCGGGATCTACGGCGGCATCTGGGTCGGTGAGGATTCGGACATCCCGAATACCCACGGCTTTCGCAATGACGTCATCGCCGCACTGAAAGAACTGCACATCCCCGTGATCCGCTGGCCGGGCGGCTGCTTCGCCGACGAGTACCACTGGCGCGACGGCATCGGGCCACGCGACGAGCGGCCCGTTCGCATCAACACGCACTGGGGCTGGGTCGAGGAGACGAACGCGTTCGGCACGCATGAGTTCATGGAGCTGGTCGAGATGCTCGGCAGCGAGGCCTACATCGCCATGAATATCGGCAGCGGCACGCCGCGGGAGATGGCAGAGTGGCTGGAATACATGACGGCCGGCAACGACACGACGCTGGCGCGCCAGAGGCGTGCCAACGGCCGGGACGAACCGTGGCAGGTGCAGTTCATCGGCGTCGGTAACGAGACCTGGGGCTGCGGCGGCAACATGACGCCGGAGTACTACACGGACCTCTACAAGCGCTATGCAACCTTCCTCAAGGCGCCGGAGGGCAACCGGCCGAAGCTGGTCGCGAGCGGCGGACAGAACGACAACACGGACTGGACCGTCGCGATCACGGCAGGGACGCGCGAGGCCGGATTCTTCTACCAGGTGCACGGCATCAGCCATCACTATTACACGCTGCCGACCGGGGAATGGCCGAAAAAGGGCAATGCGACCGGGTTTCCGGAAGCCGAATGGATGTCCACGTTGCGCAATACGATGCGCATCGACGAGTACCTGGCACGCAACGAGGCCGTATTGGAGGAGAACGATCCGGACGGCGATATCGGCCTCTACCTCGACGAATGGGGCACCTGGTACGACCCGGAGGAAGGTCACCCGCCGGGCTTCCTGTACCAGCAGAACACGATCCGCGATGCCGTTCTCGCCGCGTTGAATTTCAACATCTTCCACGAGCACACGAAGCGGCTGCACATGGCGAACATCGCACAAACCGTGAACGTGCTGCAGGCGGTGATCCTGACGGACGAGGAGAAGATGCTGCGCACGCCGACCTACCATGCGTTCGAGATGTACGTACCGTTCCAGGACGCGACTTACGTGCCGGTGGAAGCGGATGACATGCCCGAGTATGCGGCGGCCGATATCACCCTGCCGCACGTCTCTGCGACCTCGGCGCTGACCGACGACGGTGAGCTCGTCCTTGCGCTCGTAAACCTGCACGCCGCCGATGCCATCGACGTGACGGCGGCTATCGAAGGCTTCGACGTCGGCGCGGCGAACGGCCGGGTGCTGACCGGTGAGAAGATGGATTCGCACAACACCTTCGACGATCCGGATGTCGTCCGGCCGGAACCACTGGAGGTGGATGTCGACGGCGACGAAATCAGCGTGGTCCTTCCGGCCCGCTCGGTTGCCGTGCTCACGCTGTCCCGGTAAGAACGCGATGATGGAGCGGCTGCCAGCCGCGAATAAGACATAGTCCGCCGAAACCGCGATGACGCATTTGCGGGCAACGCCCGCTCCTACTCTTTGTTTTCGGGCGGACCTTTGCCGACGAGTTCCGTACTGCGCCGGTTGAGATCCCGGGGATCCACTACGGGCCAGCCATCCTTCCACTGCATCGGCAGGATGCGGAGCTTCTGCTTCCCATTGTCCGCCGTTTCGTAGGCGTGAAAGACGAGCCATTCCCCGTCTTCCCACATGTAGGCCGCGTTGTGGCCGAGCGCCACCCAGTCGTCGTTGCCCTCGAGGACCCGCGTGCCGCCACCCTCCAGCATCGGCGTTCCTTCGCGATCCACGTAAGGCCCGGTCACCGAACGTGAGCGGCCCACCATGATCTTGTAATCGCTGTCCATGCCCCGGCAGCACTTGTCGAAGGACACGAACAGGTAGTACCAGCCGTTCTTTCGGATGATATACGGCGCTTCGATCGCGCCGTCGCCGGCGTCCTCATCGTCGGCACCGGCGCCGCGCGGCCGGCGGGCCAGGCTGTGCCACACTTCGGGTTCGGCGCGACTGACGAGATCCGGTGCGAGCTTCACGAGCTTGATGCCACTCCAGAACGAGCCGAAACTCATCCAGGGGGTGCCGATTTCGTCCTCTATGATGGCCGGATCGATCGCGTTCCAGTCGTCGCGCCCCGGCACCGACTGCACGATCACGCCCTGGTCTTCCCAGCCGTAGCCGGGCGCATCCGGGTCCAGCGATTCGCTCACCGCGACGCCGATGGCGGAGGTGTTCCTGCCGAATGCCGACACCGAGTAGTACAGGTACCAGCGGCCATTCTTCTCGAAAATGTCGGGCGCCCAGAGGTGACCGGTGAAACCCGGTACGGCACGACGTGCCCAATCGGGTTCGCCGTCGAAGACCCGGCCCCGCCAGCGCCAGTGCTCGAGATCGTCGGACGCGTAGAACGTGATGCCGGGCCCGGTGCTGAAGACGTAGAACGTGTCGCCTTCGCGCGCCATCACCGGATCGTGGACCTCGACCTGCCCGGCTGGGGCCGCCGTTGCAGCGAGCAGGGCAAGGATCGTCGGGAGGGTGCTCGAGTGTCGCGTCATGGTTTCAATCTCGCGAATGTGTGGACGCGGCGCGATGGCCGCGCAGCGATACCTCGGCCAGCGCCGCATCGCCGAACACCGGCATGCCGTCGTCGTCCCAGCGCAACGGTTTGACGAAAGTATGCCGATCCGGGTTCCAGAGCGGATCGCCTTCGATCTCCGTATAGGTGCGCGCGTGGTAGACGAGCAGCACCGTTTCACCGTCTTCGGCCACGGTAAAGCTGTTGTGACCTGGTCCGAAAACGCGGTGTTCCGGACTGCTGCTCAGCACCGGCGCGGCGGACTTCGTCCAGCGGGCCGGATCGAGCAGATCGGCGTTCGCATCGGCCCACAGGAGCCCCATCGCGTAGTTCTCGTCCGTCGCGCTCGCCGAATAGGTCATGAACAGCCGGCTTCCGTGGCGGAGCACGGCCGGCCCTTCGTTCACCCAGAACCCCCGGGTTTCCCAGTCGTATTCGGGCTTCGACAGCATGACGGGCGCGCTGTCGAGGGTAACGGGATCGCGCATGGCGGCGATGTACAGATTCGAATTTCCGCGGATGGCCGGGTCCTTCTGCGCCCAGACGTAATAGAGCACGCCCTCGTGTTCGAAGGTCGTGGCATCGAGGCAAAACGTGTCCCTGCCGGTATCGATCCGGCCCTCGAAGGTCCACGTACCCTCGAGCGGATTCAAGCCGGCCGTCGATATCGCGTACATGCGATGCTGGAACAGCTCATCTTTGATCTCGCGCGACGGCGCCGCCGCGAAGTACACATACCAGGCACCCCGGTTGAAGTGGATTTCGGGCGCCCAGACGAGATCGCTGCACGGCCCTTCGTCAGGCTTCAGCCAGACCATCTTCGGCTTCGCATCCGAGAGACCTGCGATCGTCCGCGCCCGGCGCAACTCGATGCCGTCATAGGCGGGCACCGACGCCGTGAAGTAATAGTAACCGTCGGTATGCCGATGGATGTACGGATCGGCGCGCTGCAGGATGAGAGGCTCGAGTTTTTGCATCCTTATCAGCCCACGCTCAACCTTGCGGCGCCTCGGTGATGTATTCCGGTGCTTCGTCGGCGATCAGCCCGCGAGCCTTCATGTCGTTGTAGTAGCGATCGGTAATGCGGTAGCGGAACATGAGCAGGCCCATCACCAGGTGGAAGAATCCCGAGATCACCGACAGCATCAGCGCGATACCGGTGAGCGTGAACGGACTCTGCACCTCGCCGGCCTCGTAGTTGAAGTACGCGAGCAGCATGCCGACCAGGAACCCGGCCACCCCCATGCCGGCTTTCTGGAAAAACGAGATCCCGCCGAACGCGAGGCCGGACACACGCCGGCCGGTCTTTGCCTCGCCGTAGTCGACGGCTTCGGCGATTGCGGACCAGAACACCGGGGCGTGCAGGTCGACGACAAAGGAGATGAGGAAATAGAACACGAAGGCGGCGGCGACGTCGCCCGGCCCCACGAAGAAAAACATGGCCGCACTCAGGACCGCGACGACAATCTGCGTCCAGCGAAAAAGCTGCACTTTGCAGTAGCGTTTCGTGATCCAGGTGGACGCGACCATGGCGAGGATCGCCGCGGTCACGCCGGTGCTCAAAAACGCGGACAGCATCTCGGCGTTCGCACCGAGGTAGTACGTCGCGTAGTAGGCCGCGACCGAGTTGCGGATGACGTAGCCGAGCGTGCCCGTGAAGCAGACCGCGCAGAGAATGAGCCACTGGTCGTTCCGCAATAGCAGTGCCAGCTGCTCGCGCAGCGGCTTCGGGTCGATCTTATGCTCGACGCGTTCCGTCGTCGTCGCAAAACAGAACAGGAACAACAGTGTCGCCATGCCGGCCATGAGGCCCATCGCGGCCTGGTAGCCGGCGGCAAGATTATCGGCGCCCCAGCGTGCCGCCATCATCGGCACGATGATCGTGACCAGGAACGCCGCGATCTTCGCAAAGAACAGCCGGTAGCCGTTCGCCGACAGGCGTTCCTGCGGGTCCGCGGTCAGCACGCCGATGAGCGAGATGTAGGGAATGGTCACCGCCGTGAACATCAGCGTCACGAAGATGTACGTGCCGTACGCCCAGATGAGCTTCGCGTTGTAGTCCCAGTCCGGCGTCGTGAACATCAGGAAAACGGACAGCCCGAAGGGAACCGAGACGTAGAGAAACCAGGGACGGAAGCGCCCGAAGCGCGTGTTCACCCGGTCGGTCACGAGCCCCATGAGCGGGTCGGTCACCGCGTCGATGAGCCGCGCGGCGAGAAACAGCACGCCCATGTGGGTCGGCTTCAGTCCGTAAATATCGGTGTAGAAGAAGGAGACGATCAGGAACATCGAGGAAATGACGACGTTGACCGCCATGTCCCCGGCGCCGAAACCGACTTTCTCGAGCACCGTAAGCTTTTTGGTGTGCACTAGCGTCCGCCCTGCATGAACCGCGTCCTGCGCCGGCGCAACATCATATAGAAAGGTTCAGGACGGTGTAGGATCCTGCCGGCACCTTGAGTGTCATGTTGCGTCCGGCGCGAGGCGCGGCGAGCGGCTCGGGGACGACACGCTCCGGCGTATCAAAGGTGTTCACCGCCTTCATGTCCTTGCCGGTGAGCGTTTCGCAAACCTGCACACGTTTCGGAAGCGGATCGACCCAGTCGAGCACGAGGTCGCGTTCGCCGGTGAGGTCCCGATTCAACACGAACACACTCGCCTCGCCGGCCTCCTCATCCAGCGTGACCGCCACATCGAGATACGGCACCTGGTCGTCCCGCGCGAAATCCTCGCGCAGGCCCGCGGCGCTGATCGGGTACGTGTCCGATACGACGAGGGGATCGAGCACGCGGCCCTTGGCGTACTTCAGCGCCCAGGCATAGGGGTAGTAGATCGTCTGGCGCAGCACGCTGTCCTTGTTGGTCATGAGCGGCGCGATGACGTTGATGATCTGCGCAAGGCAGGCGACCCGTACACGGTCTGAGCGGCGCAACAGCGAATTCAGGAATCCGCCGACGAGCAGCGCATCCTCGAGGTTGTATTCTTCTTCGAGCAGCTTCGGCGCAAATTGCCGCCGTCCGTTCACCGCGTCGCCGCTCCGGGCCCGGTACCAGACGTTCCACTCGTCGAAGGACAGCCAGAGCTGCTTCTGGGATTTCAGCGTGCCCTGCACGTAGTCGCACACGGCGGCAATCTCCAGGATTTGCCGCTCCATGTCGAGATTCATGGCCAGGTAGCGCTCGGTGCTGTTGCCGGTGAGCTCCTCGGTGTTGCCGTAGTAATTGTGCAGGGAAATACCGTCGACCTGGCCGTAGCACTCCTCGAGCACTTCGCGATCCCAGACGAGGTAGGTCGGCAGTATGGTGTTGCTGGACCCGCAGGCGATGAGCTGCAGCGCCGGATCGATGCGGCGAATCTGCCGCGCCGTGTCGAGCGCCTTGCGCCCGTATTCCCGCGCCGGCATGTGGCCCATCTGCCAGGGGCCGTCCATCTCGTTGCCGAGGCACCAGTAGCGAACATCGTGCGGCGCCTCGACGCCGTGCGAACGCCGCAGATCGCTCCACTTCGTACCACGGTCGACGTTGCAGTACTCGACAAGCGCGACGGCCATCTCGGGCGTACCCGTGCCCAGATTGAAACCGAGCAGCGGTTCCGTACCGACGAGCTTGCACCACTCCATGAATTCGTTCGTGCCGAACTGGTTGGTCTCGAGGGAGTTCCACGCGCGTTCCAGCACCGTCGGGCGTTCGTCCTTCGGGCCGACGCCATCGAGCCAGTTGTAGCCGGAGACAAAGTTGCCACCCGGGTAGCGGATGATCGGGACGTTCATATCGCCGATCGCGCGAATGACGTCCGTGCGAAAGCCGTTCTCGTCGGCGTGCGGCGAATCGGGTTCGTATACGCCGGTATAGATCGCGCGGCCGAGATGCTCGAGGAAAGAGCCCAGCAGGCGGCGGTCGATGGTCGATCGGACGCGATTCCGGTTGATCGTGGCGCGCGCCGGCCCCGAGCTTTGCGCGAAGCCGAAGCCAGCCAGCCAGGAACTGGCGGCGAGCGCGGCGCCTGCGGTACCGAGCGTACCCAGCATTTCGCGGCGGTTCAGTACTTTCATGGCACCCCCTTCGGATTTATATGATAATTAGCCGGGTGGGATTGGACAAGGCCGACAAGACGGGGCGTCCCACGCGCGGAATCCCCAGGCGCATCATTGCCCTGGTGCAACTACTCTCGGACGCGGAAAATAATAATACAATATTAAAATTCGGCCGATAACCTGCCGATTTGCCGGGCTTCGCACTGGTGCGACTGGCAGGTGAGACGCGCGACAAGGCACTCATGACCACGATCGAACGTAAGTCGAACCTGTCCCACCGCGTGACCCAGGAACTGGGACGGGCCATCGTCTGCGGGGACTACCGACCGCAGGATGCGTTTCCGACCGAGGCGGAACTGTGCCTGAAGTTCGGGGTTAGTCGCACCGCGGTGCGCGAAGCGGTCAAAATGCTCTCGGCAAAAGGGCTCGTCTCCAGCAAGCCGCGCCAGGGCATCCGCATCATGCCGGAAGAAGACTGGAACATCCTGGACCCGGACTTGCTGCAATGGTCGCTGGAAGGCAACCCGACGCGCCTGGTGCTGAAGGAGTTCTTCCAGATGCGCATCGCCATCGAGCCCGAGGCAGCGGCGCTCGGCGCGCGTTTTTCGCGGCCGGATCACAAGGAGGCCATCGCCGATGCGCTCGAGCGGATGCGTGCAGGGCCGCCGAATTCGCCCGTCGCCCGCGCCGCGGACGTCGACTTTCACGTGGCGATACTGTATTCGACGGAAAACCGCTTCTACATCCGGATGCGGGACTTCATTCGCACGGCGTTGAACGTGAGCATCCGTTTCACCGACACTGATGTCGCCGACTATGCGGACACGATCGATGCCCACGCCAAGGTGTTCCGGGCAATAGAAAACGGTGACTCAGAGCGCGCGCGCTACAGCATGCGCACACTGATCGACGACGCCCTGGTGTTTATCGAGGACGGTCTCGCCCACGGATCGAGCTCCGACCTGCCGCAACGGCGGCGAACGAAATAGAGCTGCCGGACATGCCTGCAGGACAGGCACGGCCCTTTGACCCCGTGTTCTGTCAACTGAATCTCCGTCACTTATATTACAATTAGCGGACCATGCGGCGCTGACGAGAGCCGCGTTCCACGCAAACGGCGGGCGTCAAAGGTCGCACAGTAGCCCAGAGTGCGGCGACAGCGTCGACAAGTTTTCTTGATTGGATGCCGAATCGGACCTTATTGACTAGAACTTATAATTTTATAGTACAATTACCAAAAACGCACGGTACCTGCAGGTAAGCCTTCGTTCACGCAAAATTGCAAGTCACATCGACGTCGTAAAGGGGGGAATTTTCAATGTGTAACCAACGCTGGTTTCCAGGCCTTGCCATCGCCTTCGCGGCAGTCCTGACGAACGCGCCCGTGCTTGCTCAAGACGACGAAGTCGAAGAGATAATCGTCACCGGTGTGCGTTCCGCTGCCGGGGCTGCTCAGGACATCAAGGAGCAAAGTGCGTACGTCGTCGACGCGATCGTTGCCGAAGACATCGGCAAGCTGCCCGACAGCAGTGTGGCGGAGGCGCTCGCGCGTGTCACTGGCATCCAGATTCGCCGCGACGCCGGCGAGGCAAATAGCGTCCTGATACGTGGCCTGCCGAATGTTGTTACGTTACTCGACGGACGTGAGGTATTCACCACGACGGCGCGCTTCATAGCGCTCGGTGACGTGCCGGCGAATGTTTTGCAGCGTGTGGAAGTCTACAAATCCAACGGCGCCGAGTTCATCGAGGGTGGTATCGCCGGCACCATCGACATCATCACCCGATCCGCTTTTGACAACCCGGGATTTCACGTCAACGGTAACCTGCGTGCCACTTACAACGACAAAGCGGAGTCGTACAATCCGAATGTCGGCGCCACCATATCGAAC
Organism: uncultured Pseudomonadota bacterium; assembly: GCA_963713215.1. Taxonomy (GTDB): domain Bacteria; phylum Pseudomonadota; class Gammaproteobacteria; order Steroidobacterales; family Woeseiaceae; genus UBA1847. The sequence goes on from CAVQKY010000006.1 coordinate 533,097, forward strand.
ACCTGGGACCTCGACAGCGGCGGTGATTTCGGTGCATTGCTCGGCGTCTCCTACATCGACTCCGACTATCACGAGGAACGGGCATTCAACATCGAATCTGTAGACCAGTCCGGTGTCGGAGGCACCTGGGATCCGGCAACCAATCCGCCACCGGTCACGCCGTTGCTCGCACCCTTCGTGATGGGGTACATCCCGATCGCCGGTGATCGCACCCGGGCCGCCGCCAACTTCAAGCTGCAGTGGCGTCCGGACGACGAATCGGAGCTTTATTTCGAGGGCTTCGTCACCGATTACCAGGACGAATTTGAACTCGACTTCTTCGTCGGCCTGCCATTACTGGGTAACGGCCAGGGAGTCGCAACACTCTATCCCGGCACCAACATTCTGCACACTTTGCAAAACAACAACGTTTTTACGATCACCTCAACGCAGGCAAACGACAATTCGTCATTGACGCAACAATACGCGCTGGGTGGTTCGAAGCAAATCGGTCGCATGACCTTGTCGACGGACCTGGCGTACACGACCTCGGAATACGAACTCATCAACCCGATTCTTGACCTCGGCATCGTGGTGCCCGAAGTATTCGTGAGTACGAACGCGGGCGGCACCGCACAGCTCGACTACGGTGGTCCGGGCTTCGATATTCGGCAGGACGAAGGGTTCGAATTGATCAATTGGTTCGACAACCACCGCGTCGACAACGGCGACGCGATAGACTGGCGCGGCGATGCCGAATGGGTCGAATTTGCCAGCGACCTTATCGATTCGGTCTCCTTCGGGGTGCGCGCAGCACAGCGCACCGCGGATTCCATAGGCGGCATACCCGGCGGAACCGGCGGGCCTATTAACGGGCCGCGGTTTGCAGCGGAATTCCCGGGCCTGGGATGCGTGTCGGAGCCGATGGCGTCAGGCGGACCGGACTATGTCATGACGGAGTGGTTCACGCCGTGTGCCGATTTCCTGCGCAACAACACCGGCCAGATTCGCGAGGCCTTTACCGGCACCACCGAGCGAAAGCCGCTCGATCCCGGTACATACTTCGACATCGAAGAAACGACCTATGCGGCTTACGGGCAAATCGCACTTGCCGGCGATTTCGGCACGATGCCATGGAATGCACTTCTGGGTGCCCGGGTTGTAAGCACCGATGAGAAACTGAACGGCAATGTCGCGCAGGACGTCGATAACGACGGCGACCTCGATTACACACCGATTGATATCGACACCGACAGTACCGATGTTCTGCCGTCGATCAACACGAAACTGTACTTCACCGACAGCCTCGTTGGCCGCTTCAACTACAGCAAGACCATTACACGACCGGATTTCCCTGACCTGAATCCGGGCGTTTCACTGTCGACGGTCATCAGCAATACCACGGGATTGACCGGCACCGGTGGCAATCCCAATCTGAAGCCGGTGGAATCGGACAACTTCGACGTGTCGCTGGAATGGTATTTTACGGAGGATGCGTTCCTGACAGGTACCGTGTTCTACCGCGACTTCGAAGGCTACATCCAGCCTTCCGTCGAGGAAGTCAACTACTTCGGCGACGTTTACCGGGTCACCCGACCGGGTAATACCGGGGATGGCTATCTCCAGGGCTTCGAAGTCGGCTACCAGCAGTTCTACGACAACTTGCCGGGCATTCTCGGCGGCCTGGGTCTGCAGGCAAATTACACCTACATGGATGGTGACACCACGAATCTCGATACCGGTATCGAGCAGTCCATTACAGGACTGTCGAACAATTCGTATAACATCATCCTGCTTTACGAACGTGAGCGGATTTCTGCGCGCTTAGCCTACAACTGGCGTGACGAATTCCTGGACGTGCGTAATATCGCAGCCGGATACGATCTGTATGTCGCCGAAACGGAGCAACTCGACGGCCAGATCAGCTATGGGGTTTCGGACAACATAACGGTGTCGCTCGAAGCCATCAACATGCTGGATACCGAGTTCAAGGACTTTTTCGTCGACCCGAACAATCCGGAGCTGACCGGATTGTTCCCCCGCGATACGCGTCGCTACGACCAGACCTTCCTGCTGGGTGTGCGGGTAGGCTTCTGACGAATGGTGCTGCACGTCGCTGACGACCTCAGCGACGTGCAGTCGTACTGTGCGGGTCGTGGAGCGTCAAATACTTGCGATGTCTGTCCGTTGACCGCAGTACCCGTTGGCGAACGGTACGCTGGCGTATTCCGCTACTCAATCCGTTGATTCCTGGTGAAGACCGCCAACTGAGCGTCGAAAGCACGCTTGTAGGCGGGGCGCGCTTCGCCGCGGGCAACATACGCCGCGAGGTTCGGATACTCGTTCAGCATGTCCGATGATGCTTTCAACCGGAGCAGCACCGACACCATCATCAGATCGCCCGCGCTGAACCCCCCATCGAGCCAGTCGGCTTCGCCAAGGCGGCGGGAGAGCTGGCTCAGCCGGCTCCGGATGCGGTCTTCCATGATAGGCAGGCGATGCTCATGCCAGGGTTTGTCGCGCTCCGTGTAAGAGGCAGCTTCGCGCTCGACGATCGGTGGCTCCACCGTATTGAGCGCGGCGAACATCCATGCAGTCGCGCGCGCCCGGCCATTCATATCCTGCGGAAAGAGGCCCGCATGGCGCCCGGCGATATGCAGGATGATCGCCCCTGTCTCGAACAAGGCGAGATCGCCTTCTTCATAAGTCGGGATCTGCCCGAATGGATGAATCGCGAGATGCGCCGGTTGTTTCATCTCGCCGAACGAGAGGAGCCGGACATCGTAGGATTTGCCCACTTCTTCAAACGCCCAGCGTACGCGCGTGTCACGGGCCAATCCCTGACCGCGATCGGGCGACTCTTTAAATGCTGTGATGGTGGGGCTCATCCTGTGATGGTGGGGCTCATCGGCGGGCTTTGGAAGAAACCGCAGCTTCGAGCGCGGCGATATCGATCTTCGTCATCTTCATCATCGCCTCGAAAGCGCGCTTTGCCTCGACACGGTCGGAACTCGTCGTCAGGTCGAGAAGCAATCTCGGCGTGATCTGCCAGGAGAAGCCCCAACGGTCCTTGCACCAGCCGCAGGCGCTCTCCACGCCGCCATTCGCGACGATCGCGTTCCAGTAACGGTCAGTCTCTTCCTGACTTTCGGTGACAAGCATGAAGCTGACCGATTCGTTCGGCGAGAAAGTCGGACCGCCGTTAAGGCCGACAAACCGTTGACCGAGCACCGTAAACTCGACGGTCAGCTCGCTGCCTTCCTCGCCACCGGGAAAATCACCGGGGGCAGCGTTCACCCGGTCGACATGGCTGTCGGGAAAAGTGGCGGCATAGAACTGAGCTGCCTTGCTGGCTTCGCCGTGGTCGAACCACAGGCAGGTAACAAAGTTGGTCATAAGCATTCTCCATTGATGGCTCAGGCGCTTGTGATGGCTCCTCCTCCTTCGGCGATACCTCGGCCCGGGTGTAAACAAACTAACCCGGACGCTTTCGGACGAGCGTTATCGGTAACGTGCTGTTTTCAATATCAAAGAAAAGCCGCCTCGGATTTTCCGGCCGGCTCTGGATATGTAAGTGGTGGTGAGCTTTCCACTTCGTAACGCTCCTTCAGTATCCGCTAGAAATCTAGGAAATTCGATCAACGTCTGCAGTGATATCTCGTCAAATCTGTAGCGCCGTCCGGGCGAATTAACGGCGTCTGGCGCGCCGCATCTGCAGTGGCGTCTGCCCGGTGCACCTTCGAAGAACTTTGGAGAAGTGGGAGGCGTCGGAGAATCCAGCACGCCGCCCGATTTCGGCCGTAGTCACGCGATCCAATAGCGGTGATTGAAGCATGCGCGCGGCAAGATCGACGCGGGCTTGGATCAACATCGCCCCGAAAGTATCGCCACACGCCGCTAACGCCCGATGCAGAGTTCGCTTCGATATGTCGAGCGAATTCGCAATGTCGGCTACCTGCAGGGACCTTTCGGGGCAGCGCTGCCGGATGTCATCGTAAATCTGGTCACGCAAGGAGCGCTGGGCGGGTGTCGATTTGGCATGACGCCCGCTAAGCTCGGCCGCGGTCAAAGCCAATAGCGCACCGAGTTGATCCACCAGCACCCCCTGCGGGAGTGGGGCTTGCACGACGAAGTCAGGCGACAACTGAGCGACGTAACTCGCCAGGACACGGCCCCACTGAGAGTCGCGAGAAATACGCCGCCCCCCCAGGCATGCGGGATGCGGCACCCATTTGCGCACGAATTGTTCCGACAGCTGCAAATTGACATCGCTCCAGTTGCGCAGGAGGTTGCAGTCGAGTGGGTAGCGCGAATCGTAGAAGATAAGGTCGCCAGGTCCGAACCACGTGCGTGTGGCATGCATGACCTGCCATGAACCGCCGAGGACCAGCACCAGATTGAAACAGTGCTGGGCGGTGCGACGAATTTCGGGGCGAGCACGAATTGCGCGTTGCGGTGAGCCGTGCTGTGCAACGATCGCGAGTGATGGCAGCTCCAATGCCGTCAACTCCAGTTCGTAGTCCAACGGCGTCGTCGTGGATAGCGCGGACGGCGTGAGCGCCGAGCTCAAGATCGAACTTGCATAGCTCAGCCGGTCTGCCGGTGCAACGGCACTCGTTGACAGCCGTACGATCCTTGACGATTCGGCGCTCACCGCGCTGTGCTGCTCTCTGCCGTGTCTCGGCAGACTACGCCCGAATTACATGCTCCGGCAATAGTGACGCCGGATTAGCGCGCGCCGCGGACATAATCGACGGCAGCACCGATAACGCTTGCTGTCTCGCTCGGCTTCGATAGAAACGGCACATGACCGGCGCGCAGGATAAAGACGCTTGCGCGGATTCTGCTGGCAATCTGCCGCTGCAAATCGGGAAATATCATCCGATCCCCCTCGGTCAAAATGTACCAGGAAGGCTTGGACTGCCACGCGGCGTCTGCCACGCGATCGAGAAGCGCGCTCGCGCGAATGGGTTGCTGCGCGGCAGCGAGAACCCGGCACTCAGTTGTTGGCAGATCCTGCGCCAGGAATTTTTCTACAACCTCGGGTGCCAGGTAAAGAAATCCTCCCGCGTCTACTTCGAGTCCATCGAGGCAAGCAAGCGGAGGATAGTGCTGTGCATCAGTTGTCGACTCGCCGACATTCGGCGCGAACGCTGCTACATAGACGAGGGCCGCAACCCTCGAGTGTTTCCCTGCCTGGGTGATGACGGTGCCTGCGTAACCGTGCCCAACAAGTACTACGGCGCCTTGCTGCTGGTTGATAGCACGGATCACGGCATCTACATCATCCACGAGTGCGCTCAGGGGATTCTGAACGGCGACGACGCTTATCCCTAAGACTTGCAATAGGGCAATCACCTCGCGCCAAGCTGTCGCATCGACCCAGGCGCCGTGGACGATCACGACTGTCGGGGCGTTGAGGTCACGCGGGATTTCGAGAGACTCCGCGTGACCTCGACGTGTCGTCACTTCGCATTGACCCTTCGTGCGCCAGTCGATTCCACCTCTCGTGCAGCCCTTTCGATAAGGGCGGCCACGGCCTCGGGCTGAGAGACGTAGACGGCGTGACTGCCTTCGGACTCGACCACTGTCGAGCCTGCACGCTTCGACATGGACTTTTGGGCGGGCGGCGGAATCATCCGATCATCGGTGGCCACAAGATACCAGCTCGGCTTCGATCTCCATGCTGCCTCGCTCACGGTACCCTCGAGCGCGTAGATGCCCCATGGAACCTGGGAATTTGCCATGAACTCGGCTTGTTCTCTGGGCAGATCGGCCGCGAACGATGCGGCGAATTTCTCCGTGTCCAACATGAGGAACCCGTCCTGCGGCGGAAGAATCGGAGGCACGGGCGCTCCCGGTACCGGATTGGCAATGAGCGTGGCCACGGATTCGCCCTGGTCCGGGGCAAATGCGGCAATGTAAACGAGTCCAGCCACTTTCGGATCATTGCCGGCCTGGGTGATGACCACGCCCCCATACGAATGACCCACCAGAATCACCGGGTCTGCCTGCGCCGCAATTGCTCGTTTGGTGACGACAACGTCGTCGTCGAGCGATAGCGTAGGGTTCTGGACGATGCTTACTTTGTAACCGCGCTTTGCCAGGATCTTGTAGACAGCCTGCCAACCGGAACCATCCACGAACCCGCCGTGAACCAGCACGATGGAAGCGGCTGTGGCTGCCAATGTTGCACTCATGATGCGCTCCTCTTTCTCTGTGCCGCTCGTCTTGAGTCGGCTTGTACGCAGATGATAGGAAGCCGCGTTGTGCGCAAATGGTTGCTGAGTGCCATAAATGCGCAAGGTCTTGGTTCTGCGCGCCAACGATCGAGCCTGCATCAGGACTGACAAACCCAGTTGGGGGCAACTCCACTGTTGCCACCACCAGTTGCCACCAAAGTTGCCCCAGATTGTCTTTGCTGCCCCGTGATTTCGGCGCCCAGTCGCAAGGCAGCAATGGAACGTTGTGGCTGTCTCCGTCTGTTCTCGGACGAGTCAAAGTCACGCCGGCCAGCGGAAGAAGTGTGGGGTTCTATGCCGTGTTCCGGACCTGCAAATCCCAGTTAACAATTTGATTAACAAGGCTTTTTTTCAACTGGTGGTGATGGGTACTATCGAATTTTGACTGTATCCAATTGTTAAATCGAAAGTTTGTTGGCCAGCGATTAGCCAGTTGCCCCCAGAAATGCCCCGGTTTTCCCGGCTGTACTCGGACGATTTCGGACGGCTTTGCACCTCGTAAACCTACTTCTGGATCCGCCCGAAACTTTCGGAAATTCGACCGACGTCTGCAGTGATTTCTCGTCACACCTGCTCGGACTTGCGCATACATTGGCAGCCTCTATTGGACGTCCTCGGCGGCAGAATATGGCACTCACAACGTATGGCGGATTTCCGCTGAAGGTGGTGCTTGTTGACAAACTCTCAGTACGTTGCTTAACAATGCGCAGCTTGTGTCGGACATTTATCGGAATCCGATATTCTGTCAGCGAGTTATTTCACCATAGGAATCCGCGCGCAAACGAAACCTAGAATGCGTCGCCAAAGCTTTAATGCTTCAGAATACGCAATATCTCGACACCGTCTTTGGCGACACGGTAATAGATTGAATGTACACCGCATACGCTCCGACGGTAGCCTGGTCGAATATGGTCCACGGCGGGAAATAGGTGCGGCTGCTCTGCCAAGATTGAAAAACGTTTCTTGAGGTGCTCGCGGTATCGATCCGACTGTGCAACCCCGTAATCCTCGTCGCCGTACGTCGCGATGGCAATCAGATCGTCTTTGGCGCGCTGAGCTAACCGGTACTTATGCATCCTTTGCTCGGTGACGTTGCCGAGCTTCTTCCCAGATTTCGTCGACGCTGAGTTCACTAAATCCGCTTTTCTCGCCTTCTATTAACGCTGCCCGGATAGCCTCGATTTCAGCAGGGGTTTCCAATTCGCGAAGTTGCCGCTCCCGAATTAACTCGCGAACGACTTCGCTTTCGTTGCCGTAATGCCCAGACTTAATTTGCGCCTTGATCCAACTATCTTGCTGGTCGGTTACCGAGATACTTTTCTTGACCATTGGCACGTGTCGTCTCCCGAGGAACAACTGTATACTACTTGGTAGGATATTATACGACCTTCCGTCTAAGCAAGGTGGCTCCTCAAATCTATCCTACGCGGCCTGTCGAGGGCGTTCACGATGAAGGGTTCCCGCGGCCAGAGAGAGGTGAGATCTCGTGACGAATAACAACTCGTTCGATGTACTGGTTGTCGGGTCCGGCGCGGCCGGCGGGATGATGGCCTATCGGCTGACGCAGTCCGGATTGCGCGTGCTCATGCTCGAAGCAGGCAGGTCTTACGACCCCAGGACCGAAACGCCGATGTTTTCGCTGCCGCAGGATGCGCCGCTACGCGCGGAGGGCACGCCCGACAAACTCATTGGGTTTTACGACGCCAGTATCGGCGGATACGAATTGCCGGGCGAGCCGTACACTGTCGCCGACGGCACGGGCTTTACGTGGTGGCGCTCCCGCAATCTGGGCGGGCGCACGATTCACTGGGGCAGGCAGACACCTCGCTACGGCCCGGACGACCTCAAGCCTTTCAGCCATTCAGGCAGCCAGATCGACTGGCCGCTGAGCTATGAAGAACTGGCACCGTTCTACGACAGGGTCGAATCGCTGATCGGCGTCTTCGGCCCGGATGAGTCGGAAGCCGTATTCAACTCGCCTGTGCCGCCCAACTCGATTCGACTGAAACCGCCGGCACCCAGGGTGACCGAGATGCTCCTCGCGAAGGCATGCCGTGAGATCGGATTGACGACGCACGCCCACCCGACCGCGACGCTGACACGGGCCCATGGCGATCGGCAGGCTTGTTTTTACGCGACCGATTGCATCCGAGGTTGCAGTATCGGCGCGGCATTCGACTCGATTATCGGGTTCCTTACACCGGCGCTGAAAACCGGGCGTCTGCAGATCATCACGAATGCTGTCGTTTCGCAGGTCCACGCGAGCGCACAGACAGGCCTCGCAACGGGCGTTCGCTACGTCGACAAGGAGACCGGCGCCCGACAAGACGTGCATGCGCCGACCGTCGTGCTCGCGGCAGGCGCCATGGAGAGCTGCCGGATTCTGTTGAACTCGGGAACCGAATTCGCGCCCGACGGACTGGCCAATTCGTCCGGCCTGGTTGGCCGCGCAATTTCGGATACACCGCATACGCAACTGACGCTACAGGTACCGGCGCTGGAAAACCTTCCGCCATACAACGAAGACGGCATTTCCCAGCCCCACATCTACGTGCCGTGGCAATTTCACCGCAAGGCGAAAGACCGCGACGGTATCGATTTCTGGGGCGGGTACAAGATCGATGTCGCTCCCGGAAGCGGCCGGGACCAGTTCCCGAGACTGAACACTCTCGAGGCAATCCTGATGCTGGACAGCGACTTGTACGGCCAGACGCTCAAGGAGCACATGCGTCGATACTATGGCTCTATAGTCTCGCTTCGGGCGATGGGCTGCATGTCCGTGAACGAAGACTGTCGGGTCGTACTGGATCCCGACGTCCGGGATAAATGGGGCGTGCCGGTGCTGAATTTCCAGTGGACATGGTCCGATGACGATTTCCGGCGCATGAATCATGCCAGCGCGTTGCTGCACCGGATCGGCAAACAGATGAATGCCATCGTGATAAAAGACGCTTTCGAGGAGTCCCGGGCGGCGGGCAGAATCCTGCAGTCCGGCGGAGGATTCAATCATGAGATCGGAGGATGTCGAATGGGAACCAGTCCGGCCACGTCCGTGCTCAATTCCAGTTGCAGGTCCTGGGATGTGGGCAATCTGTACGTCGTTGACGGCGCGGCGTTTGTCACCCACGCCGAGAAGAATCCGACGTTGACGATCATGGCCCTGTCGATGCGGGCCGCAGACGATATTGTCCGGCAAAAATCGGGAGCATCGTCATGACGTCTGCCACAACCCGCCGGACCAACGAGCATCGCCGCCGCATTCTGAAGCTCCTGGCCGCGGCCGTACCGATGTCTTTCGTTCCTGCCGCGCGTGCGCTCGCGGCCACGGTGACGAGCCTTTATCCCAAGGGGTACGGCCTCGACGTCAACATGCTGGTGCCGGAGGTTACTTGGGAAAGTTCGCTGACCGACGACCAGGTCCGCGCACTGCAAGTCCTTGGCGACATCATTGTCCCGGGCGACGACCGATCGCCTGCGGCGAGCGAACTGGACATCGCCGGATTCGTCAACGAGTGGGTCAGTGCGCCGTATCCGTCGCAACGGAAAGACCGGCAGACGATCGTCGACGGACTGGAGCTCCTCGACCGGAACGCTGGCCGTATCTCCGGCAAGCGGTTTCTCGAACTGACCGGCCCCGATCAGCAACGATTGTTCGGCGATCTGATCGGCTCGACCTCCGCCGGGCAGGCGGGCTCTCCGACCAGCGGCTTTCCGCGTCGTCTCGTTACACTTTTTGTTCTCGGATACTACACAACCCGGGAAGGGATGGCCGACATCGGCTACATCGGCAATACTCCGATGGTGAGTTTTGACGGCCCACCGGCAAATATACGCAAGAAGCTTGGCATATGAATGTACCGCAGCTTTCAACCAAGACGACGATCGCCGGCGCCTGCCTGGCCGTGATCGTGCTTTCGGCTTGCGATCGCGATGCGGGTGCGGAGCCCGTGGACGAAAGCGTGCCGATGTTCGACGGTGAGACCCTGAAGGGCTGGCACACCGTTGACGAGTCAATGTGGCGAGTCCAGGACAATGCAATCACCGGTGGTTCCCTGGTCGAGACCATCGAGCACAACAGCTTCCTGTTGTCCGACGAATCGTTCCAGAATTTCGACCTGACGTTGCAGATTCGACTGACGGGGACCGAAGGGAGTATCAATTCCGGTATCCAGATCCGCAGTGTCTACGTTCTGAACAGCCACGAGGTATCCGGGTATCAGGTCGATGCCGGCGATGGGTGGTGGGGCAAACTGTACGACGAGTCCCGGCGTGACCGGGTCCTTGACGTCGCCGCCAACATCGACGCCGTCAACAACGCCGTCGATCGCGGCGACTGGAACACATACCGCATCCTCGGCGAAGGCCGGCGAATTCAAACATGGATCAATGGCGTAGCGGCCCTGGATTACACAGAAGAAGACGAAACCATCCCGCAGAGCGGCCACATCGGCATCCAGATACACGAGGGCGGAAAGGCCCTGGTGCAAATCAGGGATATCCGGATCAAGGTGCTGCCGTGCGAAACCGGCGTGCCGGGTTGGCCGAACGAAGAATCGCCTTGTCCGTAGGGCGATGGGTACTATCGAATTTTGACTGCATCCATTTGATAAATCGCGGCTTTCCTAGCCAGCGATTAGCCAGTTGCGCCCAGAAATGCCGCCGGTTTTCCCGGCCCGGCTGTCAAGAAACTAACTCGGAAGTTTTCGGACGAGTTTTAGCTGTAACACCCTGTTTCTTAGGTCAAAAAAAGAGCCGTCTCGGACTTTGCCGGACGTCTCTGGACGTGTGAGTGGTGGTGATGGGTACTATCGAAGGTTGACAGTATCCATTTGATACATTTGGACTTTCTTGGCCAGCGATTAGCCAGTTGCCCCCAGAAATGCCCCCGGTTTTCCCGGCTGTACTCGGACGTTTTCGGACGGCTTGCGACGTCATAAGCCTACTTCACGATCCGCCCGACATTTTCGAAAATTCGACCGACGCCTGCAGTGATTTCTCGCAAAAAACTGCGTGGACTTGCGCGTACCTTGGCAGCCTCTATCGGACGTCCACGGCGGACAGGCAATGATATCGACAACCGTATGGCGGCTTCCTGAGGTGGTGCGGCAAACGGGCTTATCGCGCTCCACGATCTACGAAATGGTCCAACGAGGGTCAAATACCGCGGCGACGAAGTCGCTCGTGCGGCCGACATCTACTCGGTTGCATTTCCGGACATGCACCGCGAACTCGCCGACCTCTACTTCGACGGGGACGTCGTCGTCGTTCAGCTGTCGCTGAACGGAACCCACCAAGTTGGCCTCCCCGTGGGTCTTGGAACCCTCCCCGTTACCGGTAAGGAGTTTCGCGTCCCGTGCATCGATGTATTCAATCTTGAGGACGGGAAGGTGAGCGCGTTCGACTGCCGCTACGCCGGAACCATCATGCTCGCCCAACTCGGTGTGCTGGGCAACCTGGAGGCCTCGCTCAAGAAGTAACAGGATGATGACCGGTACGACGTGGCGGCTACTTCCCCGCTCCGTCAACGACCTCCATCTGTTCTTTGTTCATTCGGCCTCCGTGCACCGTGACCCTGGAAAGCGCAACTTCGATCTCGGTCAGATCGGCGGGAGTCAAATCGACATTCATGGCCTGAAGATTTTCGTCCAGGTGGATCGGGTTGCGCGTACCCGGAATGGGCACGATCCACGGCTTCTGCGCTAGTAGCCAAGCCAGTGCGATCTGCGCGGGCGTCGCATTCTTGCCCGCGGCAAATTCCATCAGCCAACTGACGATGGATTGATTGGCCGCCAGGTTTTCAGCAGAGAACCGATCGAAACCGGAACGAAGGTCCGTCTTCGGGTCGAGACGTGTGTTCGGGCCAAGCGTTCCCGTAAGGAAGCCCATTCCCAGCGGCCCCCACGGCACGAAGCCGATGCCGAGTTCCTCACAGGTCGCCAGTACACCGTTGTGTTCCGGGCTCCGCTCCATGAGCGAGTACTCGGTCTGGATCGCCGACACCGGCTGGATGGCGTGTGCCCGACGGATCGTCTTGGCGCTGGCCTCTGACAGGCCAAAATGCAAGACCTTGCCTTGGGCAATGAGCTCCTTGACGGTGCCGGCAACGTCCTCGATGGGTACGGCCGGATCGACACGGTGCTGGTAGTACAGATCGATGCGATCGGTCCTGAGTCGCTTGAGCGAACCCTCGACGACTTTCCGGATGCGCTCGGGCCGGCTGTTCAGACCGCCGGCTTCGAGGTCGAATCCGAACTTGGTCGCGATCACCACGTCGTCGCGAATCGGTGCGAGCGCTTCCCCCACGAGGTCTTCGTTCGTGTACGGGCCGTAGACCTCCGCGGTATCAAAGAACGTGACGCCCTGTTCGTGGGCCCTGCGGATGACACCGATGCCCAGGGCGCGGTCCGCGGGAGGACCGTAGTTGGCGCTGATGCTCATGCACCCCAGGCCGAGTGCAGACACTTCCAGCTTTCCGAGTTTCCTCTTTCTCATCGCCGTTACTCCTTCATGCAGGGTCGGGTTGCTTGCCGTGGCGTCTGAGCGCACGGGCTTCGAAGCTGAGCACGATGCACCGACGGCCATGGCCGCCAACGCCAGCGCGGTGTTGGCCAGGAAATCACGTCGACTGAGGGATGTGGGAGCCGCCGCGGTGGATGCGATGGTTAGGTCGCGCTTGCTCATAGGATCTATCTCGTCTGAATCAAGGTGAAGGATTTGATCCGCGTTCGGTGACGCGTCATCGGTCGATGACGGCCATGTTCCCCTCGTCGTGGCGCTCGCCGGCGGCAGGCACGAGGTCGTCCAGCCGCTCGATTTGCCCTGCGCTAAGCTCGAGGCGATCGGCAGCGGTGTTTTCCTCGACGCGCGCCACGCGTTTAGTGCCCGGGATCGGGGCGATGTCGTCGCCTTGCGCCAGCAGCCAGGCCAGGGCCACCTGTGCCGGAGTAGCATCCGTCTCAGCGGCAACTGCCTTCACCTCATCGATGATGCGCAGGTTGAGCCGGAAGTTCTCGCCGGTGAAACGCGGGTTGCTCTTGCGCCAGTCGTCGTCGGACAACTGCTCCGGCGATCGGATATCACCGGTCAGGAAGCCATGACCGAGCGGCGAATACGGAACGAAGCCGATCCCGAACTCGCGCAGCAACGGCAGGAGTTCAGCCTCGGGATCACGTGTCCACAGCGAGTACTCGGTCTGCAGCGCGGCGATCGGGTGCACGGCGTTGGCGCGGCGAATCGTGCTCGGGCCGGCCTCGGACAGGCCGAGGTAGCGAACTTTGCCCTCGGCGACCAGCTCGGCCAACGCGCCGATGGTGTCCTCGATGGGCGTCTTCGGATCGACGCGGTGCTGGTAATACAAGTCGATGTGATCGGTGCCGAGTCGTTTGAGCGAGCCCTCGACGGCAGTGCGGATGTTGGCCGGGCGGCTGTCGAGGACGCCAGGACCGCCGTCGGCGTGAGAGACAATGCCGAACTTCGTCGCCAGTACGACCTGGTCGCGCCGGCCCTTGATGGCCCGACCTACCAACTCCTCGTTGGCGTACGGTCCGTAGATCTCCGCGGTATCGATGTGGGTGACGCCAAGTTCGAGCGCGCGGTGGATCGTTCTGATGGATTCGGCCTCGCTACCGGTGCCGATGTTGTAGTAGCCGGACATCGACATGGCGCCGAGTCCGATGCGGGACACGTCGAGCCCGCCGATCGAGATGTGCTTCATGGTGTTTCGCTCCCTGACGGTAAACCGACCAGGCCAGTGTCGGCTTGGCGCGCCGCGAGTGTTTGCCGGATTCGCCAGTCTTCTTGCCCAAAATGACGAATCATGCTCAATGGTGCTCGTTTGCAGCTGGAGCGGGTGTATGCTTCGATAGTCGCGGAACCGGCGGGAAAGCACGCATGGACAGGCAATTGCTGCAAAAGAACGCGACCGCTTCGGCCATTGCGCGACTCGCGCGGGCAATCGAAAGCTTTGCCCAATCCGACGGCGACCACGCGACTGCCCTTCCCTCGCTCTCTCTCCACCGGCGCAGGGCCCCGACCGAGCCCCTCCATTGCGTCTACGGCTTGGGCCTGGGTGTGATCGCGCAGGGCAGCAAGCAGGTGCTGCGGGGGACGAAGTGATCGACTACGCCCCTGGGCAATCCATGTTGACTACGATTGACTCGCCGGTCGTCGCGCATGTCACGCGCGCAAACCGGCGGCAACCGTTTCTTGGTTTGTTCTTGACGCTCGACTCCCACCTCATCACGCAATTAGCCTCTGAGATGGAGCTGCCGCGGCGCCAGCGCGAGCGTACCTATCGCGCAATCTCGGTCGAATCGCTGGACGCGCCCTTGGTCGATGCCCTGGTTCGACTGGTCGAACTGCTGGAAGAGCCAGCCCTCGTGCCGTCGCTGGCGTCCTTGATCCAGCAGGAGATAACCATCCGCTTGCTGGCCGGTCCGCACGGCGAGCATCTGCGGGACCTCGTGGCCGCCGGATCTCCGAGCCGGCAGATCGCGAAGGCTGTTACTTGGCTAAAGCGAAATTTCAAAGAGCCAGTGCAAGTGGACGAACTGGCCGCGCGCGCACACATGAGCCCGTCGACGTTTCGTCAACACTTCCGGGTAATTACCGGCACCAGTCCGCTGCAGTTCCAGAAGCAGTTGCGCCTGCAGGAAGCCCGGCAATTGATGCTCAACCAGAACGTCGACGCAAGCAACGCTAGTGGGCTTGTTGGTTACGAGAGCCCGTCCCAGTTCAGCCGCGAGTACAGCCGCCTGTTCGGCGAGCCGCCCCAGCGCGATGTAAGGCGCATGCGGCCGTCCTGAGCCGTCCAGGTTCGACTTGCGCAGATATGCGCGAGGCCCAACGATATCGGGTCCATCCTGTCCCCATGTTATCCGAGCGCCTCGAGACCTTTCTGCTCGACAAGGTTTAGGAGCTTCAGTGATGCTCCGCCGGGCTTTTTCTGCCCTTGCTCCCATTTCTGCACCGTCGATGCGCTGGTATTCAAGTAGGCGGCGAACACCGCTTGGCTCGCCTTGTTGCGGATACGCAGGCGCTTGATTTGGGCCGCGCTCAATTTCTTCACTGGCGACAAGCACAGTGCATCGAATTCGCGCATCGTCTTCGTGCTCATGGCGCCGGACTTGTGCAAGCCCTTGGCCGTCTCATGCACGGTATCCAGAATCTTAGTCGCCATCGTAATTCACCTCGATCTCAATCAATTCACCGGCTTCAATCGCTTTTGTCAGTGACGCCGCCGGATAATTCAGCAGCTCCTTCGCCAACAGCTTCAGAGCTTTCAATTCCTTGTCGCTGATGCTGGCTCGTTCATTCTTCGCGAAGCCGTAAACAAAGAATGCCTTCTCGCCCTGCTTGAACGCCACCAAGGTGCGTGCGCCACCGCGCTTTCCGCGACCTGGCAACGCCACCCGTTTCTTCACTACCTGGCCACCCAGGTGAGCGTCGATCAGGCCTTGCTCCATCTCCGCCACCGCAGAAGCGAGCACTAAGTCATTCAGCCCGTCGGCGCCCGCCCAGCGGGCGAACGCCCTGGTCTTAAAGACCTGCATCGATGCCGCTGATCATTAGACCCGCACTATAGCACCAAGTGCCATAGAAAAGTTCGCCCTTTTTGCCGCGTGGCAGCACGCACTCACAAGGCAGATTCGATGGCGAGCTAACGCGATCGGACGGCGTGGGGGCAACTGCCAATTCTGCGGCGAGAGTTGCCCCCAAAGTTGCCCCCAGATGGTGGTCGTTACCCCGTGATTTCGGGACCCGGCAAGCCTGGAAGGGAGCCAGCACTGCAAGACTGACATGGACGATTTCGTAATTGGCCGGACGATCCCGGATGTGCAAAAGCTAAGCCGGACAAGGGTTTCGGACGATAGAGAAATTCCGGTTCAATTCCCGTGTTTAGGAATTGAAAAGCCCTGCTAACTGGTTGATTAACAAGGCTTTTTTGAGACTGGTGGTGATGGGTACTATCGAAGGTTGACAGTATCCATTTGATACATTTGGACTTTCTTGGCCCGCGATTATCCAGTTGCCCCCCGAAATGCCCCCGGTTTTCCCGGCTGTAGTCGGACGTACTAAGACGGCTTTCGACGTCGTAACCCTACTTCAGGATCCGACAGATTCTTTTTGGAAACTCGATCTACGTCCACAGTGATCTCTCGCCAAAAATGCGCAGATTTGCGCATACACCGGTAGCCTCTGCCGAATGTCCTCAATCCGGAAAACGACGCTCATTGCCTGACTTCAGTACGTTGCACAGCAATGCAGAGCTTGTGGTGGGAATTGGAGGTTCAATAGTTACGCTTGACGTACATAGTTATGCCATCCATAATACTTACAACCCGACGACGAGTGGATTGGTGGCGATCAAGACTTGGGCCTGCGAGAAAACGCGGGCGATCTTCGACGGCGAAAGCCCGGATCTTGTGCCACGAAACCTGCTCAGGCGGGCGCATGCCAAATTGTTGATGCTGCATGCTGCGACAGAAATTCGGGACCTTACGGTACCTCCCGCGAACCGACTTGAAAAGCTTCGGGGCAACCGAGCCGGGCAACATAGCATCCGGATCAACAGACAATTTCGGGTGTGCTTTGTTTGGCGAGGCGGAGACGCCTACCAGGTCGAAATCGTCGACTACCACTGAGGAGTTCGAATCATGGCAAAACGGACGCCCATCCATCCGGGCGAAATTCTGAAGATGGAGTTTCTGGACGAGTTCAAGTTGTCTGCTTATGCGCTGGCGAAGGCGCTGGCGGTACCGACGAACCGTGTGACCGCTATCGTGAATGGCCAGCGCGCAATCACGGCTGATACCGCACTGCGCCTGTCGCGCTTTTTCGGCACAACTGCCGAGTTCTGGCTGAACCTGCAGGTTCATTACGATCTTGAAGTCGCGAGCCGGACTGAATCCCGGAAGATCGACCGTGAGGTCAAGACGCTGGCAACTATTGCTTAACCGCGAATTCCGGCCAAATCCGCGAGTTGGATGCTCTGCACCTCTTGTAGCGCAACTGTTGCACCGATAGTAACGCGGTGTAGAACTGTGGAATCCTGTCGGAAACTAAAAGTCTGTCGGTCACGTGATTCCCATTAAGGGGCTTGCCGCTAGGGACACCCCTACAACGACATCTTCTCACCGTGAAAAATTCGGTACAGCGCCGGCAGCACGAGCAGCGTCAGCACCGTCGACGAGAGGATGCCGCCGATGACGACCGTCGCGAGCGGCCGCTGCACTTCGGCGCCGGTGCCGACATTGAAGGCCATCGGCACGAAGCCGAGGCTCGCCACCAGCGCCGTCATCAGCACCGGCCGCAAGCGCTGTAGCGCGCCTTCGCGGATCGCCGCGTCCAGCGGCAGCTTTTCCCGCAGTTGCGGATGAACGAGAGCATCACGACGCCGTTCAGCACCGCGACGCCGGACAGCGCGATGAAGCCGACTGCCGGCCGAGATCGAGAGCGGCATGTCGCGCAGCGCACAGCGCAAGGATGCCGCCGGTCAGCGCCAGCGGCACGCCGGTGAACACGAGGGTCGCATCGCGCGCGCGAGCCGAAGGCGCCGAACAGCAGGCCGAAGATCAGCAGCAGCGCGAGCGGGCACCACGACCGCCAGGCGCTGCGACGCCGCGATGAGCTGCTCGAACTGTCCCGCCGTAGTCGATCCAGTAGCCCGGCGGCAGCGTCGACCTCGCGGCGCTATCGCGCTCGCGCACTTCGGCGACGAACGAGCCGAGGTCGCGGCCGCGCACGTTGGCGGTCACGACGACGCGCCGCTTGCCGTTCTCGCGGCTGATCTGGTTCGGCCCGATCTCGAGTCGATACGTTGCGACGTCGGACAGCGGCACGGTGTCCGCCGGGCGTGCGACGTGCGACACCGCGTCGAGCACCGCGGGTGCGCCACGAGCTCGGCGGCAAGCGCACTGGCAAGCGTGCGATCGCGTCCGGATCGCTGCGCAGGTCCTCCGGCAGTCGCACGACGATGTCGAAGCGCCGGTCGCCTTCGAACACCTGCCCCGCACCGGTGCCGCCGACGCGCGGTGGCCAACGTGTCCTGCACGTCGGCGACCGCAGGCCGTAGCGCGCGAGCCGCGTCGCGGTCCGGCGTGACGGTCAGCATCGGCAGGCCGGTGACCTGCTCGGTCTGCACGTCTGCGCTGCCGGGCACGTCGCGGCGACCACCTGTTCGACGCGCTCGGCGAGATCCGACCAGCGTGTCGAGGTCGTCGCCGAAGACTTGACGGCGACGTCGGCGCGCACGCCGGCGATCAGCTCGTTGAAGCGCATCTGGATCGGCTGCGTGAACTCGTAGTTGTTGCCCGGCACGCCGCCGCGCAATTCTCAGACAGTTCCTCGACCAGCGCTGCCTTCGGCTTGCGCGGGTCCGGCCACTCGGCCCGCGGCTTCATCATGATGAAGCGTGTCGGCGACATTCGGCGGCATCGGGTCGGTCGCGACTTCGGCCGGTGCCGATCTTCGAGAACACGTGCGCGACCTCGGGCAACTTCGGCGAGCGCTGCTTCGAGCTGATTCTGCATCGCGACCGCCTGGGTGAGGCTCGTGCCCGGGATGCGCAGGGCGTGCAGCGCGATGTCGCCCTCGTCGAGGCTCGGGATGAACTCGCGCGCCCATGCGCGTGGCGACGAGGCCGCTGGCGACGACCAGCAGCGGCCGCCAGCCGCGACGACCGACCAGCGCCATGCGCAGCGCAAAGTCGAGCAGCGGCCGCGTAGACGCGCGCGCGCGCGCCGCGCATGATGCGGTTCTCCCGCTCGCGCGACGCGGCCCCGGACGAACACGCGCGACGGCCGCCGGCACGAAGGTCAGCGACAGCACCAGCGCCGCGGCAGCGCCAGCATCACGGTGAGCGCCATCGGCCGGAACATCTTCCCCTCGACGCCGGTCAGCGCGAGGATCGGCAGGTAGACGACGAGGATGATCGCCACGCCGAAGATCGCTGGGCCGGATGACCTCGCGGCGTCGCCGCCGTACGACGCCTCGAGGCGTTCGCGCGCGTCGAGCAGCGGCCACGCCGCCGTGCTGCTCTTCGCCGAGCCGGCGCAGGCAGTTCTCGACGATGATCACCGCGCCGTCGACGATCAGGCCGAAGTCGAGCGCGCCCAGGCTCATCAGGTTGCCGCTGACCCGGCTCGACCATGCCGGTGATCGTCAACAGCATCGACGAGCGGGATCACGGCGGCGGTGATCAGCGCCGCGCGGAAGTTGCCGAGCAGCAGGAACAGCACGACGATGACCAGCAGCGCGCCTTCGACCAGGTTCTTCTGCACCGTGCGCGATGGTTGCGTCGACCAGCTGCGTGCGGTCGTAGACCGCGCTCGACGACGCACGCCGTCCGGCAGCGAGCGCCTGGATCTCGTCGAGCGCTCGCCGCGACCGCGCTGCGCGACCGTCGCGGCTGTTCTCGCCGATCAGCATGAACACCGTGCCGAGCACCACTTCCTGGCCGTCGTGGGTCGCGGCGCCGGTGCGCAGCTCGCTGCCGACACTCACCTCCGCGACGTCGCCGATCGCGCACCGGCACGCCGTCGCGGTGCCGATCACGATGTGCGCGCGAGTTCGTCGAGGTCTGCCACCTGCCCCGGCGCGCGCACCAGGTATTGCTCGCCGTAGCGCTCGATGTAGCCCGCGCCGACGTTGGCGTTGTTCGTCGACCAGCGCGCGCATGAGGTCGTCGAAGCGTGAGGTCGTAGGCGACGCAGCGCGTCCGGGTCCGGCAGCACATGGAACTGCTTCTCGTAGCCGCCGATCGTGTTGACCTCGACGACGCCCGGACGTGTGCGCAGCTGCGGCCGGATGATCCAGTCCTGCACCGTGCGCAGGTCCATCGGCGTCGGCTGCGTCGGCGCCTCTGCGCCGGGCCTGCCTCGACGGTGTACATGAAGATCTCGCCCAGGCCCGTCGCGATCGGGCCCATCTGCGGTTCGATGCCTCGGGCAGGCAGCTGCACGCACTTCGCCTGCAGGCGCTCGTTGAGCAGCTGGCGCGCGAAGTAGATGTCGGTGCCGTCCTCGAAGACCACGGTCACCTGCGAGAGCCCGTAGCGCGAGAGCGAGCGCGTGTATTCGAGCTGCGGCAGCCCGGCGAGCGCCGTCTCGATCGGGAAGGTGATGCGCTGCTCGGCTTCCAGCGGCGAATAGCCGGGCGCCTCGGTGTTGATCTGCACCTGGACGTTGGTGATGTCGGGACGGCGTCGATCGGCAGGCGCGTGTAGTCGTAGATGCCGAGCAGCGCAAGCCCGAGCGCGAGGCAGAGCATCAGCCACCGGTGGCGGATCGAGAAATCGAGGATGCGATCAAGCATGGCAGCAGGCTCAGTGATGATGGGCGGCGCCGGCCTTTTCGAGGTCAGCCTTGATCACGTAGCTGTTCTCGACGACGTAGGTCTCGCTGGCTCGAGTCCGTCGAGCACCTCGGCGTACTGTGCGTCCCGGCGGCCGAGCTGAACGGGCCGCGCCTCGTACGTGTCGCCGTTCTTTACGAACACGGCATCGGCATCCCGGTAGCGCTGTATTGCCGGAATCCTCACCGCGAGCGGCACCTCGAAGTCCTCGATATGCACCAACGCCTTCACGAACTGCCCGGGCCGCAGTGCCATGTCCGCGTTCGGCACGATCACGCGCGCTTTCAGGCTCTGGCTGCCGTGCGCCATCACGGGCGAGACCCAGTCGATCTCCGCCGTGATGACCTCGCCGCCGAGCGTTTCGATGTCGACCGGCTGCCCGGCCTCGATCGTCCCGACCTGGTCGCCGAATACGTCAAGCTGCACCCACACCTGCCGTGGGTCGGCGATCACGAACAGCGGCTCGTCGCCGGACACCTGTCCCGGTTGCGCGGCGCGCTCGAGGATGAGTCCGATGATCGGTGCGGTGAGCGGCACCGTCATCAGGCCCTCGTTGGTCTCGACGCTGGCGAGCCGGTCGCCGCGCTCGACTTCGTCGCCGACGTTGCGGAACACCTCGGTCACGAGCCCCGGGAAGCGCGGCCGCACCATGGACACGCGCGAGGGGTCGATCTCGACAGTGCCGGTGAGGTGAACCAGGCGGGACAGCGTGTGCGGCCCGGCCGGCTCGACGCGGATCCCGGCGGCTTCGGCGGCATGGGCGGAGATGCGGGTGCCGGATGGCTCTTCGCCTTCGTGGTCACCGTGACTGTCGTCGTGGTCGCGGTGCTCGTCATGCTCATCGTGTTTAACATGCTCGTCGTGTGCCCCTCGATCTTCGTTGCTGTCATCCGCCGACGAACCACGCTCGCAGCCTGCGAGAAGCGCGATCGTTAGCGCCAGGGCGGCCAGGCCAAACGTCTTGAAAAAGGTCATGGTTGCACCTCGTATTGCCCGCCGAGCAGGTATTCCACGTCGAGCATGAGCTGGTGATAGCGGCCTGCGGAGTCGACGAGTTCGTTTTGCAGCAACAGCAGTTCTTTCTGTGCCTGCGTGAGCTCGATGAGCGTGCTGCGGCCGATGCGGAACGCCTGGTCGTAGAGGCGCACGGCAGTCTCGGCTTCGGGAACGATGTCGTTTGCAAGCCGCCGAACGGTGAGTTCCGTACTGCGAAGATCGTTGCACAGCCCGTACAGCGTCGCCCGCAAGTCGAGCATGCGTGCTTCCGTTGCCAAAGCGTTCTGCTCCAACAGGAGTCCCGATTCCTGCATGCGCGGTTTCGCTCGCCCACGGCTGCCGAACGGCACGCTGAAGGACAGGACGAGGCCGAGGTCGTCGGTCTCACCGAGGTGCCGGACGCCGCCCGCGACCGATACGTCACCGCTTTGCCGTGCACCGGAGAGCAGACTTTGGGCCTCCAGCAGCCGGCGCTCGGCGGCTTGCTGCACCAGCGCCGGGTTGTCGGTAAGGCGCGCTTCAAGGGACTCGAAGGATGGCGGCACGGGCAAGTCGTAGATATCCGCCTCGGCGCGTCCGAAATCGGGCACCGGCGCCTGCCACAAACTCGCGAGCGCCGTGCGTGCGGTGTCGAGCTCGCTTTCGACCTGCTCGCGCGCAAGCTCCGTGCGCGCGACCTCGACACGCACGAACGACGCCTCCGCCTGCGTGCTGCGGCCGGCATCGACCCGGGCCTGCACGAACTCGAGCGTCCGGTCCGCCAGTGCTTCCGACTGCCGTGCCAGTGCCGCGCGTTCCTGCAGCAGGACGACACTAATGAACCGGCTCGTGGCTTCTCGCGCGAGCGCCAGGCGTGCGGCTTGCTGCGCCGTGAGGGCAGCCGCGACGCGGCGCTCCCCGACCTCGTGCCGCAGCTCCGCCTTATCGCCGCGTTCGACGACGCGCGAGAGCTGCAGCGTGAGCTCGGCGTTGTCGATGCCGGACGCAGCGCCGGTGCCGCCGAAGTTCTCGACTTCGGTGTCTATTGACAGCGGCGGCGACTGCGATTCGGTGTCCCGGCGCGCGCGTTCGATGTCGACGTCGAGGCGCGCGGACCCCGAGGGCGGGGTGATGGTCAAGCGTTCGCTGGACGGCCTCGTCCAACGTCAATACGGGCGCATTGGCAGGTGCAGCACCGGCTGCAATGGCGCAGCACCCGGCCAGAGCGCCTGCGAGGCAGGCCCGGTACACCCGGCCTGCGTTGGAATGCTTCACGACGGTTCTCCGGTCGCACGAGAACATCACGCGCGCGATTGCACGCGTGCCTTCCTGGTCGAGCGGTTTACGTCGTTATCGGGGGGGGCTGGAACGGCGGGCTGGTGCGGGAGGACCACGACTTCGCCGATTCAGCAACCAGCGCCTGCGGGATGGCACGCGCGACATCCAGTGACGTTCCCGCAACCAGGCCGCTATGGCAATTACAGAAACAGGCGCCGGTGCAATCCGCGCAGTCCTCGGCAGGTTCGCCGGAATCCGGGCTGTCATGTATCACACCCGCCTCGTCCGCCACTGCCAAAGACGCGCAGGCGTTTGCCGCGCTTTGCAGGCTGGCTGCGAGTATGGATAGCAGGACGACGAGGCTGACGACGGTCTTCACAACGCCGGATTCTGCGCGAGCGAGGCGGCCGCTGCAAGGAAATGGGTCACGATGATGAATTTATGGCGGGCATAAGCGACTCGCTATGCAACGCCACCCAGCACCGGCAGGAGAACCGTGACTACAAGGCTTATCAGGAAAAGCGCCCCACTGGCGGCATACAACCCCGTACTGATGCGACGCAGACGCTGACAACTTCGAGCCAGCGCCGGATCGAGGGGACAGGGTAGCCTTCGGGCCCGCCAAAGCGTGATGCCACTGATGGCGAGCAAGCCCGCAGCGATTCCAAACACCAACAACTTGTGTTCGCTCAACCAGACCAGTTGCGGCACTGCTGAGACGAGGCCCACGACCACCGCACCTGCGCCGAGAGAGACGAGAACAGCCGGCAACACGCAGCAAACCAGGGTTGTCGAACTCGCCAGCAATGTGCCGATTGCCAGCCCTGCGTTTCGAGTATGTGGGTTGCCGATCACTGCGTATCGCTCTCGAGTCGTCCTCGAATTTCGCTTAACGGGTCCTCGCTGCGTATTATCTCCGTAACGTCATAGCCGGAATCCCTGAGAGCAGTTTTGAGCTGCTCGTCCGGGATATCCTGCCCTTCCTTCGTCTCGACCGCGACAAGTCGCTCTTCCAGGCTGACCAGGACATCGGCGGTTGCAGGATTCTTGCGGAGAGTTTTCTCAATGCCCTGGGCACAGAACCCGCAGACCAGCCCATTGACCTTTATTTCGATGGTCTCTGCACGCGCGGCAACGCTCTGCAATACAGTACGATCAAGAGAATCGAATATCGCATGGCTTCTCTCCTCTTAAAAATTGAACATGAACATGGCCTGAACTTTGCCGTCCGTCGCCGGCCCCGCCTCGATCCAGGCATCGCCCTTGAACAAGCGCAACAAAAGAGCCACTTCTATGCCATCGTGGATGTCCCCCGTGTAGTGGACTGTGGCTTGCACGGTACGAGCCAGGTCGCCAATGTCGAGTAGTCATGCTCATATGGGGCGACACCGAGTTGAAGAGTGTCGATCCGTCGAGCAAATGCTGAGGCCGAGTAATAATAGTCCGACTTGAATGAGCTGTAGATGCGGCGCGTCTCATAGTCGAGCTGAAAATCCTGCGTTCCAGGCTAATCGGTTCGAGTTGTCGTCGTTTGTCATGGCGTTGACCGAGGCTGCCCCAGCCGAAGATGTTGGCCTGCGCCTTTTCCATGTTCCAGCGCTTCACCAGGTAGTTTAGTTGAAGACGTCCTTGACATCACGCAGACCAATCATGAAAATTCCTATCGCTGTTGATGAGTATGGTGCTAGACACCCAGGAGATGGTGCGAATAGAGCACCGCGAACGGGTAGCTTGCAGTCGTTACCAATGCGGCACGCTGGGCGTCGTTCGCGGCTGCGACGTAGTCAGCGCTGACGAATCGAGCAGCACGGCAGATAGTTAATCACAGGAGATTGCGCAGCTCCAGGACAGCGCAACAGACATGATGCACGTGTATTGCGAGCTGCATCATGCTACTGTTGATGCTTTCAACGCCAGGTAGAGCGCGAACGTTATGGGTATGTAGAGAAAGTTCGTAAGGACAGAAACATTAGGATTCCCCACAAGGCTGTTAAATGCTCCGCCAGGTAAAGGAACCGTGTCTCGACATCATTCGTCGCGCGATGGACTTCCCGCGAAAACAAATAACATAATGATAATGAGATACCTGACACCGAACCCACGAATCCGGAAATACCACCCACTCGATGCAGCCATTTCCCGTCCGCACCAACCTCAATCGGAGTCGTCACTGGCTTGATCGTCGTAGTGGCTTTCAGGCAAGTACCATACCGTACGCAATGCTGGTCACACCGGACCCCTTGAAGGAGCAGTACGGTTGCCAGGGCCACCAGGATCAGGGAACGAATCACGTTCTCGATGATACATTGCGCAGTCGGGCGGCTTCCAGCGCGTTCACGCCGAGTACCTCCGGCTGGACGCAACGCCAATTGGCGCAAAAGCAGGTAGCGCTTCCCGGGTCAATTACCTGCGTCTGGCGTGCCGCATCTGCAGTGGCGTCTGCCCGGTGCACCTGCGCAGAACTTTGGAGAAGTGGGAGGCGTCGGAGAATCCAGCGCGCCGCCCGATTTCGGCCGTAGTCACGCGATCCAATAGCGGCGATTGGAGCATGCGCGCGGCGAGATCGACGCGTGCCTGAATCAGCATCGCCCCGAACGTTTCGCCGCATGCCGCCAGCGCCCGATGCAGAGTTCGCTTCGATATGTTGAGCGAATTCGCGATGTCGGCCGCCTGCAGGGACCTTTCGGGGCAGCGCTGCCGGATGTCATCGTAAATCTGGTCACGCAAGGAGCGCTGGGCGGGTGTCGATTCGGCATGACGCCCGCTAAGCTCGGCTCGCGGTCAAAGCCAATAGTGCACCGAGTTGATCGACCAGCACCCCCTGCGGCAGCGGGGCTTGCACGACGAAGTCAGGCGACAACTGGGCGACGTAACTCGCCAGGACGCGTCCCCACTGAGAATCGCGAGTAATCCTCCGTTCGCCCAGGCAGGCAGGATGGGGCACCCATTTGCGCACGAACTGTTCCGACAGCTGCAGATTGAGGTCGCTCCAGTGGAGCAGCAGATTGCAGTCGAGCAGGTAGCGGGAATCGTAAAAGATCAGGTCGCCTGGACCGAACCGGGTACGCGTACGGTGTCGTGACCTGCCATGAACCGCCAAGTACCAGAACCAGATTGAAACAGTGCTGTGCGGTGCGACGGATTTCCGTGCGAGCACGAGTCGCGCGTTGCGGTGAGCCGTGCTGTGCGACGATGGCGATCGATGGCAGCTCCAACGCTGCCAATTCCAATTCGTAATCCAGCGGGGTCTCGGCAGATAACGCCGACGGTAGCAGGGCTGAGCTTAGCATCGAACTCGCGTAGCTCAGCCGGTCGGCGGGTGCAATGGCACTCGTTGACAGCCGTACGATGTTGTGAGGATTCGGCGTGCACTGCGCAATGCCGCTCGTTCGCCTGCAAATCGGCAGGCTACTCCCGATCGCGGAGGGCGGCAATAGAGTCGCCGGTTCGGCCTTTCCGCACACAAGTCAACAGCAGTGACTATCGCGCCCGCAATCTCCTTCGGCTTCGACAGAAACGGTACATGACCGGCGCGCAGGTGAGAACGCTTGCATCGATCCTGCTCGCAATGTCGCGCTGCAAGCCGGGAGAGATCATGCGATCCTCGTCGGTCACAATGTACCAGGAAGGCTTGGACTGCCACCCGGCAGCTGCCACCCGATCGAGAAGTGCGCTTGCGCGAATGGGTTGCTGCGCGGCGGCGAGCACCAAGCCCTCCGTTGCCGGCAGGTCGTGCGCAAGGAACTCCAGTACCACATCCGGTGCGAGGTAGAGAAAACCGCCGAGCGTCGACTTTCAATCCACCGATGCATGCCAACGGAGGATATTCTTCTGCGCATCGGCCGTCGACTCGCCGATATCCGGCGCAAATGCTGCTACATAGACGAGGGCAGCAACACTCGGGTGATTCCCGGCCTCGGTGATGACTGTCCCTCCGTAACCATGGCCGACAAGCACTACCAGACCTGGCTGCTGATTGATAGCACGTGTCACGGCATCTACATCGTCCGCAAGTGCGCTCAGGGGGTTCTGCACGGCGATGACGCTCAGGCCTTTGAACTGCAATAGCGCAATCACTTCGCGCCAGCCGTCGCGTCGACCCAGGCACCGTGGGCGATCACGACTGTCGGGACGTCGAGGCCGCGCGGCATGCCGGAAGCATCCGCGTGGCCTCTACGCGTTGTCACTTCGCGCTGGCCTCGGTGCCGTGCTTGCTTTCACCTCCCGCGCCGCCCTTTCGATGAGCGCGGCTACGGCCGCCGGCTGCGAAACGTAGACAGCGTGACTGCCTTTGCTCTCGACCACGGTCGAGCCCGCACGCTTCGACATGAACTGCTGCGCAGGCTGGCGGGATCATGCGATCATCGCTTGCCACGAGATACCAGCTCGGCTTCGATCTCCATGCGGCTTCGCTGACGGCACCTTCGAGCGCCTGGACGCCCCATGGAACCTGGGAGCTCGCCATGAACTCGGCCTGGTCTTTTTGCACGTCTGCCGCGAACGAGGCGGCGAATTTCTCCCTGTCCAGCAGGAGGAACCCATCCTGCGGAGGAAGAATCGGAGGCACGGGCGCGCCGGGTGCCGGATTCGCGATGAGAGTGGCGACCGATTCGCCCTCGTCCGGGGCAAATGCGGCGATGTAGACGAGCCCGGCAACCTTCGGATCGTTGCCGGCCTGCGTGATTACCACGCCCCCATACGAATGACCCACGAGGATCACCGGGCCAGGCTGCGCCGCGATTACTCGTTTGGTGACGGCAACGTCGTCGTCGAGCGATAGCGTGGGATTCTGAACGATGCTTACCCGGTAACCGTTCTTGTCCAGGATCTTGTAGACGCCCTGCCAGCCGGAACCGTCCACGAACCCACCATGAACCAGCACGATGGAAACGCCGCGTTCCTGCCAATGTTGCGCTCATGATGCTCTCCTCATTCCCTATGCCGCCCACCGTGAGTCGGCTTGAGAACAGATGATAGGAAGCCGCAATGTGTGCGGATGGTTGTTGAGTGCCACGCTTTCGCCGGGGTTTGTCTCTGCGTGCCAATGGTCTAGTCCGGAGGTGCGGCCGTTCTATCGCCCCGAACGATAGGTTCTATCGAATTGTATAGGCTTCCAAGATCAATGGGGAAGGCTCATTGTACCGCCTACCCCGACGGACCCCACCGGAGCGACCATGAAAGAGAAATCAACGAGCGGATCGAGAACCGGCCTCGATGCTCTCCTTACACCGACGAACTGCGCCCTGATTCTGATCGATCATCAGCCGTTCCAGTTTGCTGGCCTGCGCAGCCACGACACCCAGACCATCATCAACAACGTCGTCGGCCTGGCCAAGGCGGCGAAAATCTTCGATGTTCCGACGCTCTTCACGCACGGTGGTCGCGGACAAGGGCGGCTATCTCATCAAGCAGCTGCAAGACGTTTTCCCCGATCAGAAGCCGATCGACCGGACCTTCATTAACACCTGGGAAGACGAACGCGTCACCGCCTGGGTCAAAAAGACGGGCAGGAAGAAGATCGTCATGGCGGCGCTGTGGACCGAAATCTGTCTCGCCATGCCGGTCATCCAGGCGCTCGGCGAAGGCTACGAGGTCTACATCGTCACTGATGCCTCCGGCGGCGTCAGCATCGAAGCGCACGAGATGGCGATCCAGCGCATGGTCCAGGCCGGCGCCGTGCCCATCACGTGGAGTGTTTTCGGCTCCGAGCTGCAGCGCGACTGGGCCCGTACGTCGACCGTGCCCGCGCTCGCCCAGACACTCGTCGATCACATGGGCAACGTCGGCACCAGTTTTATGTGGGAGCAGCAGCTGCTCGGCACGCCATCCGAGGCGAATCCCAACGCCGCCGCGGCCGTCGGAGTCTGATGCCAATGCACATCGGAGTCATCGGGGCGGGCGGCATCGGCCAGGCCTTCGCCGGCCATGTCGCACGAGCAGGTTATGAAGTCATCATCAGCAACAGCCGTGGCGCGGACTCGCTCGTAGATGCCGCGATGCGGCTTGGGCCAAGAGTAAAGGCCGGCACCCGTGAGCAGGCCGCACAAGCAGACGTGGTGTTCATTTCCGTTCCCTGGCAGCACGTCCATGAGGCCTTGAGAGATCTACCCGCGTGGAAAGGCCGCGTCGTAATCGACGCCACCAATCCGGTGCTTCAGCCGGGCTTTCGCCTCGCGGAGCTAAACGGCAGCACTTCGAGCGAGATCGTTGCCTCGCTGGTCCCGGGAGCTCGGGTCGTCAAGACGGCGAACACCTTGCTGCGCGACGTGCTCGCCGCGGATCCAAGACAGAACGGCGGACACAGGGTCCTTTTCATGTCGGGCGACGACAGCGACGCCAAAGAGGAGGTTAGAGCGATCCTCGAAAAGGCAGGGTTCGCCATGGTCGACCTCGGCAACCTGGCAAGCGGCGGAAAACTGCAGCAGTTCCCGGGCGGGCCGTTGCCGACGCTCAACCTCATCAAGCTCGGGAATGGAATGTGAAGCGTTCTCTGGCCGTGCTCGCGGTGATTCCAGGTACGTTCGCGCCGGGTCAGGAGCGCTTGCCATGCTGGAGCACTTCGAGAACAGGTCGTCCTGATTCTCCCAGCGAGAAAGCGGCGGCTACTATTTGCGACGTGGCGGTGCCTCGCTTGGCGGGACTTTATGCCAAGGGTATCCCTTGGCGCCGAGCGCATAACTGTATTCAAATAATCGCTTCATATACTCGGTATCGAAATCCTTTTCGTGCGGATACTCGAAATCTGAATCAATGTACGCGAGGTTGAAATCCGCTCCGTCTTGTTTCGCGGTCAGATAGATCCGGCTCAAGTCATTGATGCCTTGCGCTTGAGTCAGCACATCGATTGCGCGGCCACCGATCCGCAAGGTTCGGCGCTTCGTCTCGATCCACTCCGACTCGAGCCTTCCATTACGAATGGCATACACTTTAATGTCCCGCCGCAGAGGCGTTCCGGTCGCTTCCTCGAGTTCCATCAGGCTACGGGCTGGATACGCGAATACCTGAGAAATGACGCCGCCGTCGACGTGCATTTCCTGAAAACGCTTGCCGTCAATTTCCACGTCGAACATGACCGGTGAGACCGCGCCGGGAACGCTCGCCGACGCGAGCATGATCTTGCGAAACAGCTCGAGCGCGCCCGGCGCTTTGCTGGCTGCAATTGCGCCCATGTTCCAGGTGACGGGCCGGCCTGCATCAAGGTCCGTCGTGCCGATCTGGAGGACTCGTCCTCTTGCATATTCCGCGGCCACAGCATCGAGAAACTCCAGCGTCACATACTTCGCAATGAGCTTCGACAGCGGCTTGCTGTCGGCCATGCCGTCGCCCGCGAGTCCCGTCAACAAGTTGCGACGAAAGACATCTCCCGGGCCGACTGACGTTGAAACAGTCCGGATGACGTCGTCGTAACGCAATCCCATGAAGGCAAAGGGTGCAATCAGGCCACCCGCGCTGACGCCCGTGACGACTTTGAACTCCGGTCGAGTCCCATGAACCGTCCAGCCACTCAACAATCCGGCGGCGAATGCACCGGCGTCACCACCGCCGGAAATTGCCAAAAAATGCACAGTCGGCGCCGGGTGGGTAGGCTTTCCAGCCCGGACGAGTGCTTCGGTCTCGCGCTGGGTGTCTTGGATCACGCTTTGAATGAAGGCAGTGAGATCGTGGTCCAGCCAGAAGCGCGCATTGGGAATGCCTGGAATCACTGCTTTTTCCGTTAGTTCCGGGGGGACGGCGTCAAGCCGCGGAAGTGTTCCACAGGCCTGCAGGAAGACGCTGGCGACAAGTGCCGACGCAAGCGAAGCAGCTTTCACCGTAATTACCCTTTCAACTGCGCGATGAAGGCTCGGCCTGCCGGCCCTGGCGGCGCATCCTTGCGGAACACCGCTCTCATTGGCATGAACACTTCGCGCGGAACACCTTCGACGCGAATCTTGATCAACGTGCCGTTGTCGAGATCCGCTTCGACCATGTGCAAGGGCATGTGCCCCCAACCCAGGCCAGCTCTGAGGAATACAAGTTTGGCTCCCAGATCTGCCAGGCGCCATGTCAACGGCGACAATACGCCGAAGTCCCGGCCCTTGGTCAGCGCGGTCCTGTCAGAGAGGACAAGCTGCACGTGCTTGGCGAGGGTGGAGGCCGGTATCACGCCGCGCTTGGCCGCCAGCGGATGAGTCGGGTTGACGACGGTCACGAATGCAACTTCGACCAGCGGCTCTGATTGAAGCTCGTCCGTCACGAGCGGCAGCGAGCCAATGACGCCGATGCTGCAGTCGCGATCGAGTACCAGCTTGATCACGCCGCCCATCGCTTCCACATACAGCCGCAGTGGCGTGTGTGGATATGTCTTTCGACTGTGCGCGGCCGCCCTGGTCAGGCCTTCCATCGGGTACATCACGTCCATGGCAACGGCGAGCTCGGGCTCGAGCCCCTCGCGCATGGCGTGAGCCTTGGCCTTGAATCCGTCGATGTTGTCAGCCACTGCGCGCGCGTGCGGAAGCAAGCTGTGCCCCGCCTCGGTGAGCCGCGGATAGCGTGCCGAGCGATCGAAAAGCTTGATTCCCAATTGCGCTTCCAGATTGGCCAGCGTTTGGCTGACCACGGACTGCGCGCGTCGCAGTTTGCGGCCCGCGGCGGAAAAACTGCCTTCGTCGACGGCAGCAATGAAGGTTCGCAACTGATCCAGCGTGACTGCGTCGAGCATGATTATCGTCCTCAGCGATACATTGTATCTAAATATATAGGCTTCTCAGATATAGCGCGAGCTCATAGCCTGTACTTCGTTTACATGAACAGGCGGAACCGGGAAATGTCATCCAACGATAGAAAACTGATCGCCGTGATCGGCGCAACCGGGCAGCAGGGAGGCGGAGTGGTGCGTGCCCTGCAAGCCAGCGGCCAATTCAAGGTTCGCGCTCTGACCCGCAATCCAGGCAAGCATCGCGACCTCGCCGAGGAAGTCGTCGAAGCGGATCTGGACCGCCCGGAAACCCTCAAAGCTGCATTTGAAGGGGCGCACGGCGTTTTCCTGGTCACCAATTTTTGGGAACAAGGCACTGACGAGCTCAAGCAGGCAACAGCGGCGGTACGCGCTGCCAAGGATGCCGGCGTCAAACACTTTATCTGGTCAACGCTGCCTGATGTGGAAGCGATCAGCGGCGGCAAGTTCGACGTTCCCCACTTTACCGGCAAGGCCAAGATCGATCGGATCGTGAAGGAAGCCGGGTTTGCGAATCATACGTTCGTCATCGCGCCGTTCTACTACCAGAACCTTGTGGGCGCGCTGGCTCCGCAAAAGCAGGCTGACGGATCCGTGGGCTGGGCTCTTCCGCTTGATCCAACGCTGCGCGTCATTCACATGGGCGACATCACCGAACTCGGCAACATCGTGGCCGGCGCATTCGCACACCCGGATGAGGCGGGCAATGGCGAGTATCTGCCGCTCGTCGGTGATTTCATGAGCTTCAATGAAATCGTCGAGACGCTCAATCGACAGGGGCACAACTATTCATTCAAACAAGTCCCAAAAGAAAGCTTCGCACGATCCTTTCCTGGGGCAGCCGAGCTGGCAGCGACGTTCAGCTACTTGGAAGCTCATACCTACCTGGGTTCGGATTCGCTCGATCGAATTGCGCTCGCAAACAAGATAGCAGGCCGGCAACCGAGCAGGTTCGCGGCCTGGGCGCGAGTAAACATGTCCCGCTCGTGGCACGCAAAGCGCTTCACGTTGAGTAAGCACGAAGATGAAGCTATGGGACTACTCGACCTGAGATGACACCCATCGCGCCAATCGATTTCACTGATCCCGAACGTAGTCGTTCTATCGTTCAATCAGATGTTTTCCATCCAGATATATAGGCTTCACAGATGCTATGCGAGCGCCTACCTTTGTACTCGAGCGATAAATGGAGAGAAGCATGACCCAGACAGCAATCAGGATTCGAACTTCGGACGCGAACCTGGAAATCGGTGGCGCGCGTAACTCTTTGCCTGGCTTCGCGGCGCGCCGAATTATATTCCGCAGCGCCGGCCGCAGGCGCGGTCCAATCACGCGTCTGGTCAGCCCGTCCGATCTGGGCGAGCTGATCAAGCCTTTCGTGTTCCTCGATCACGCCGAAGTGGCGTTCACGGGAGAGTCGTTCGCCGGGATTCATCCGCACTCGGGCATCGCCACGCTGACGACCGTGCTGCAGGGCGGCCTCGCCTACGAGGACACGACGGGCAAGGAAGGCCAGGTAAGGCAAGGCGGTCTCGAGTGGATGAAAGCGGGCAAGGGCGTCTGGCATGACGGCGGGCCGCTCGAGGGCGATCCGTTGCGCGTCTTCCAGTTGTGGATTGCGCTGCCGGAACAGGAAGAGCTCGGCTCGCCGGAGAGTCAATACATACCGGCCGATGCCGTCGAGGAGGACGGCCCGGTTCGCGTGATCCTGGGCCAGTACGGAGCCGCGCGAAGCCGAATCAGCGCACCGGAAGGTATCAATTACTTCCACGTGCGACGCAAGGATGGTGAGCGCTGGGTGTACACGCCGCCGCGCGATCACAAAGTCGCGTGGCTCGCAGTAGACGAAGGCCGACTGATTGCGTCGGAGGCTGTCGGGAACGGAGAGGTCGCGGTCTTCGAGGAGTCCAACGGTCCCATCGAATTGCGCGCCGAGGGCGCCGCCTCATTCGTAATCGGGTCTGCGATCAAGCATCCGTACCCCTTGGTGCTTGGGTACTACTCGGTGCACACGAGTGCAGCGGCACTCGCGCGCGGCGAGGCCGAGATCAAGCGCATCGGGTCGCGGCTGAGCGCCGCGGGCCGACTCTGAAGACTCATCAATCGTCTATTCGTCTTTCAACAGGAGAAATTCCATGAGCACAAATTCACTCGCTGAGCAGCAGGTTCCGGTTCCCACGAACCGGACATCGGCGTCCACGACTGTTCAGAAAGGGTCGGAACTCGCTGGCCGAGTGCTTCTTTCGGCGCTCTTCGTCGCTTCCGGACTCGGCAAGATCACTGCCTATTCGGCAACGGCCGCCTACATGTCCGCGCTGGGCGTACCCGGTGCCTTGCTTCCGTTGGCAATCGTCACCGAGATCGCAGGCGCGGCTGCAATCATCATCGGCTGGAATACCCGCGTCGTCGCTTTTCTGCTGGCCGGCTATTCGCTGCTGACCGCGATTCTCTTCCACAACAATTTCAGCGACCCGATCGAAATGGTCATGTTCCTCAAGAACGTGTCGATCGCCGGCGGATTGCTGTTGCTCGTGGCGAATGGTGCTGGTGCTCTCAGCCTCGATCGACGGGTCGCAAGGTAATTCAAGGAGTACCAGCATGACAAACAAAGAGATTATCCTCAATCTGTACAGGGTCGCAGAGGAGGAACCCAAGAGGTTTCGGTCACTGTTTACCGAGAACGGCTACTGGTGGGACGTCCCCGCCGGAGTCAAATACCGGGGCGACGAAGTCGCTCGTGCGGCCGACATCTACTCGGCTGCATTTCCGGACATGCACCGCGAACTCTCCGACCTCTACTTCGACGGTGACGTCGTCGTCGTTCAGCTTTCGCTGAACGGAACTCATCAAGGTGACCTTCCCATGGGGCTCGGCACCCTCCCCGCTACCGGTAAGGAGTTTCACGTCCCGTGCATCGATGTCTTCCATCTTGAGGACGGGAAGGTGAGCGCGTTCGACTGCCACTACGCCGGAACCATCATGCTCGCCCAACTCGGCGTGCTGGGCAACCTGGAGGCCTCGCTCAGGACGTAACAGGATGATGACCGGTACGATGAAACGGCGAGATGCTGCGGATGTCGACGGAGACCATCGCCTCCGGAAGAGGCTCCCGGCCTAACGACAACGTCCCGAAGGTCACCGGGGTGGCGCCGATCACGTTCGCTGACTTCGCCCGGCGTAACAAGCAGGCGTGGACATAGAGGGGTTCTCACCTTAGCCGGGCCGGCAGCGCGCTGTCTTCCAGATTGCCGTCGGCGATTCGCGGATTGTGACAGGATGTTCAATAAGTAGAGATAGCATCCTGAGCGCATATATGCAAAGATATTTTATATATGACGCCGCGGGTGGGGATGAAACACGACGAGAAACCGGGTAGCGCTGACTGCTTGCGGCCGGCATGGCATTTGCTGTTCCTCGTGATCAGCCTGTTCTTCCTGTGGGGTGTCGCCAATAATCTCAATGACATCCTCATCAAGCAGTTCAAGAAAGCGTTTGAGCTATCGGACCTGCAGGCCGGGCTCGTGCAAAGCGCGTTCTACTTCGGGTACTTCACGTTCGCGATTCCGGCCGCCATGTTCATGCGCCGCTTTGGCTACAAGGGGGCCATTGTGCTGGGCCTGTTGCTCTACGCGTGCGGCGCGTTCCTGTTCTATCCGGCCGCTGACCTGCATGCCTACGGGTTGTTCCTGCTGGCACTGTACGTCATCGCAAGCGGCCTGGCCTTCCTGGAAACCTCGGCCAACCCGTTGATCACGGTACTCGGTCCACGCGACAGTGCGGCACGGCGATTAAACCTGGCGCAGGCTTTCAACCCGCTCGGCTCCATAACTGGAGTGCTGGTAGGCCAGCAGTTCATTCTCTCCGGGATCGAGCACACGCCCGATCAGATTGACGCAATGACCGCGGTGGAGCGGTCGGCGTTTTATACGACTGAATCCGCAGCCGTGCAGGTGCCCTACCTGGTCATAGGCTCGATCGTGGCCGTGTGGGCCATCCTGTTCATGGTCTCGCGCTTCCCGAAAACTCGCGACATGAACGAGCCAGCCGAGCACGGCGGCGGGCTTGCCCACCTTGCCGAGCTGCTGCGTGACCGGCTGTTCATGCTAGCTGTCGCGGCGCAGTTTGTTTTCGTCGGCGCCCAGATCGGCATATGGAGTTACCTCATTCGTTACGCGCAGGTCACCGTCCCGGGCACAGCCGAGAAGCTTGCCGCAACCTACCTGATGGTATCGCTGGTGCTGTTCATGCTTGGGCGGTTTACCGGCGTCGCGGTGATGCGCTACGTGGCGCCGGCACGCCTGCTCGCCACGTATGCAATGATCAACATCCTCCTCTGCACAGTTGCGGTCGGATTTCCCGGGCCCGCCGGCCTGTATGCGCTGGTCGCAGCAAGTTTCTTCATGTCGATCATGTTCCCGACCATCTTCGCCCTCGCCCTGGACGGGCTAAATGACGAGAGGCGCAAACTTGGCTCGTCCCTGCTCGTCATGGCGATCATCGGCGGAGCGATTATTACCGCCGTCATGGGTGCGACGTCGGATGCCTTTGGCATCTACCAGGCCATGGCGGTTCCGCTCGCTTGCTTCGTGATTGTTTTGACGTTCGCGCGGCGTTCAGCTTCTGCCAGCAACGCGGTCGCCGTCAACGCCTGACGACACCGGGGACAATTCGGCGCTCCTGCGGAACAGCCCCCGGTGTTACTCGGCCTGGAATTTCAAGGTGAGCTGCGATGGCTGTTGATTGCGCATTACCAGGAAATCGCGCTGCCCAAGCCATCGCTGGGCAGCATAGAGTGTCATTAGCGTCGTGAGGTTGTCGATCACTTCGGTCGGCAGGTACTCGTTCGCGGTAGCTTGCAGGATTACGTCGTTGGCTTGCAGACCGGACTGTCCGGCGAGGCTGCCGGGCGGGACGGCGAGTACGAGCACTCCCCTCGTGTCCGCAAGGCCCGCAGCCGATTGTTCGCCCAGTGTCGTCACTGACTTCACCTTTGCGCCGAGAAATTCGTGGATCATATCGGGGGCAAAGTCCGCCGGTGCGATGAGCTCCGGAATTGGCGCGGTTTTCGCCAGCCGCTTCAGTCGCGGGCTGGTCACGCCGAACTGATTCATCGGGAAGTTTCTGAAACCGATACGCAGCGCCGGACTTTCTTCGGCGACGCGAAAATCGCCGGCGCCGGGATCCATGAACAGCGGATCGCCCGCCAGCGAGTGTTTGTCGAGCCCCAGAGCCTGCGCTTGCCGCAGGGCCGCCGCGGACGGGAACAGATTGTAGTCGATGGTGGCGTCCCAGTTATCCATCAGGATGGGTTGATGGCCGGCCATAACTAGGTTGTGTTCAAAGCGATCGCCACTTTGGCGGAACCAGACATGCGGGTGAAAGCCGTTGTTGATGATGACGTTGTTCCACGCTTCGCGATGAAACCCTTCCCGGAACTTCAGACCCCCGCTCAATAGCAGGTTGTCGTGGATACGATAGTTCGATGAGCCGTCGTCCAGGTCGATGTCCCAACCGCTGTCGCAACGGAACCGGTTGTAACGCAGCGTTGTCGGTTCTACGGCGTCGAGGCGCCACATGCCGGGATTGTCACCGTTAATGCGGTCCATCGTCTGGCGGTTAGGGTGCCAGAAGCGGTCCCGGCCCCAACTGTTGAAGGCGCCGTGATCGCCGGTTTCAAGGACGGTATTGAACACATCGTTGTATTCGATGACGTGCCCGCCCCAGGTGCCGTCACCGATGTTTATGCCGGCGCGCGGCACGTCGTAAATGCTATTGTGAGCGACCGTGATCCTGTGCGCCATCGACATCTGCACACCGGCTGCCTGCTTGTCGATCCTGCCGATATCGTGAATTAGATTGTCCTCGGCGAGGGAATCGGCCGGATACTCCGCCGTCTTCGGGCCGGGTTCGCGATCAAGTTCGTTGAGGGCGACAAATTCCTCGTAGCGGAAACTCGGTGAACGCACCGCTGCCGGCCGTCCCACGAAGCTGATCGCCGTGCCGCCAATATCGTGGATGTGGTTGTCCTTGATGGTTATCCGGCGGTTGTAGCCACTGACGACAATGGCGTTGCCACCGAGTTGCGAAAGCTCGCTGCCAGACACGATCACGTTTTCCGCATTCTCGAGGTAGATCGCGCCTTCGCGGGCGATCATCCAGTCGCTGCGCAACAAAGGTTCCGTGCTCTGCAGGAACGTCATGCCGGCGTGGCCAAAGGCGAGAGCGGAGATTTGCACGAAGCGTACGGGCGACTGCTGGTCACCGTGGATATCCAGGATGCGGGCCGCGCCACTGACCTCGACAGTTGCCGCAGGCAGGTCAACGTTGCCCTGCGGCATGAAATACAACGTCGAACTGTCCTGGTCCAGGTACCACTCGCCCGGCGTATCCAGTTCTTCGAAAATATTGTCGGCGTAACGGTATTTCGAATGCGGCCGTGACGGCCGGTTGTTCCCCACGGCGTCGCCGAAAATCAGCGACCCCTCCGGACTCTTGCCGAGAACAGGAACGTGCATGCCGCCCCAGCGATTCTCATGCAATGCGTGAACGACGCCGCCCGCCGGGTGCCGCCAACGCTCGGCGCGCTCCGGCGATAGCGCATCCGCTGCGAAACCCTTGAGCACAACCGCCTGCGGATTGAAATCGGGATAGCGGGCACGCACCTGGGGTTTGCCGTTGACAAACAATTGGTCAAAAGCGCCGCCGTTGACGGTCGCTTGCAGGATGCCGTCGCGATACGGCCGCCATTGCAAAGCGAGTTTGCGTCCCGCAAGCAAGCGTGGCGACGCTCCCGGCGCCGCGGTGATCACGGTAGGCTGCTCGCGCGTCCCGGACAGTGCCGGACCGATTTCGAGCGGCGCGGCCACGTAGTGGCTTCCGTCGACGATTTCAAGGCGGATGGTGGCAACGGGATCCCGGCGCCTGGCTCGCGCCGCGGCCTCGAGTGCTTGCGCCACTGTTGCAAACGTCAGGTCGACATCTGTATGAGCCGGATCCACGCGAAACACGGTCGCCGGATTTGCAGCGCCGGCCTGCCCCGCCGGCAGGAACGCATTCAGCAGGCATGCAGCGCCGAGCAGCAGTGATAGGCGAACCAAGCGATTAATCTTCACCCATTGCAACAACGCCACCTGTCAAACATGACGATTAATGGAACCCATCAAAATTTTTCCGCACACCCGGATCAACCAGCGCTGTTCAGTATGCAGTTCCGGCCGGAGCCGAAACTGCCTGGATGTTGCGAGCGCTTGTCGCGCGGCTGCCCGTCGCCGTGGTGATTGATCGGCTGCCAGGCCAGTTGATCGGGCCAATACCTTTCCCTCTTGCCTATGAATACGCCTTTCATATATAAAATACAATAGCACCTCAGGGCAGGGTTGTGCCGCATCGCGAATTACAGGGGAGAGACGAATGAAATTCCGTTTGAGCGCACTGGCCTTGATGTTGAGTCTGTGTTGCCTGAGCCAGCCAGGTTACGCGGACGGCAAATACCTGCAGATCGAGTACCCGCCGTCGGCCGCAACAAGCGAATTGCAAATTGGCGTCACGTACAGGATGTGGCTGCCGGACGGCGTCGAAAGGTTTCGCTGCGTAATCGTTCATCAACACGGTGCGGGCAGAACCGCGGCGGAAAAAGGCGCGACTGCCGCTTACGACCTGCACTGGCAGGCGCTGGCCAAGAAATGGGATTGCACGTTGCTCGGCCCCTCGTACCACGTTCTGACGGATGCAACGGACGCGTCACCTGGAGGGTCCGAACTCTGGTTCGATCCGCGGCGTG
The DNA here is from genome assembly GCA_963713215.1 of uncultured Pseudomonadota bacterium. Lineage (GTDB taxonomy): Bacteria > Pseudomonadota > Gammaproteobacteria > Steroidobacterales > Woeseiaceae > UBA1847. The sequence goes on from CAVQKY010000006.1 coordinate 572,419, forward strand.
GCTCGGACAAATCTTTTCTCAAAGCGCTCGACGAGTTTTCCGCGCAGACGCATCACCGTGAGCTTACAACCGTGCCGTGGGCCCTGTGGGGACACTCCGGCGGCGCTATCTGGGCGGACATGATGACGGTCATGCACCCGACCCGGGTGGCCGCCGCGTGGCTGCGCTCCGGCTCGTTCCTGAACAGGGCCGGATACGAGCAGGTCGTGACCCCGGCTGCGGCTTACACGGTGCCGGTCATGGGCAATGCCGGCGTGAAGGAAAAGGAGACAGGCTCGTGGATCAATACGCTTGCTCGTATCCGCGAGTACCGCAGCAACGGTGGCCCGGCGGGGTTCGCTGCCGATCCACGTACGGGCCATGAGACCGGCGATTCGCGCTACCTGTCGATTCCTTTCTTTGACACCGTTCTCGCTATGCGCCTGCCGGCCAGGGGCAGCAGTAGCCAGAAATTGAAGCCGGTGGACATGAGCGAGGCGTGGCTCGCGCGATTTACTGAACAGTCGGCCGTGCCGGCAGCTTCGTACCAGGGAGAGGCGCGCGACGCGCTCTGGCTGCCCGACGAACGCGTAGCGAGAATCTGGATGGAATACGTCGTGAACGGTACCGTTGCCGACGTAACGCCGCCGCCCGCACCCTACAACGTGCAGGTCACTTCCATCGGCAATGGCGGCAATGAAATCACCTGGGAGGCCAAGGCCGATTTCGACAGCGGCATCGGTGGCTTTTTCGTCATGCGCGATGGCCAGGCGCTGGCACGCTTGCCAACGATGTTGCCGCTGGGAGTGTATGGGCGACCGTTGTTCCAGGGGCTGTCGTATCACGACACGCCGGAGGGGCCGCCCGCGTCGGCGCTTATGCGTTACCTGGACGCCTCCGCCGGGCCGGGGGAGCAACACACCTACAACGTTCTGGCCGTTAACAGCGCAGGCGTAACCTCAGAGGCATCCGCTGATGTTGTCATTCCGTCTCCCTGACCCGCAAAGGTCCAGCATCATCGAGATTTCACGGAAACGTTGGCAGTGCCGGTTGAGCGTGTGCATCGCACTGGCAGCCGGCTGGGTTTGCGGCAATGCCTGGCCGGCGGACGTGTACGTTCCGTTTGAAGGCGAGAAGACCGCGTGGCATGAAGGGTTCGACCGATATGACTTCATCATGGATGATGCCACCGGGGAGATAACACCGATCACGGCCCCGGCGAACGAAGTGACGAGCTTCGCCATTGACCAGGAAATCCGGGACGGTAAACGCCGCGCCGTCGTAGTCGTTCCCAGGCGCGCAGCACCCGGCAATCCGTGGTCGTGGCGAGCATGTTACTGGGACCACCAGCCGCTAACCGAAATCGAGCTGCTGCGGCGCGGTTTTCACGTCGCCTACGTGGCGCCGAACCCGGACAAGCAGGGTGAAGCCTGGGACCGGTGGTACGAGTTCCTGACGAAAGAGCACGGGCTTGCAAAGAAAGCAGTCTTCGTCGGCATGAGCAAAGGCGGCGTCAACGAGTTCAACTGGGGCGGCGCCAATCCCGACAAAGTAGCCGCCATCTATGCGGACAATCCCGCACTCTACGACGACGATATCGCAAAAATTGCCATATTGGCCAAACACCAGGTGCCGTTGCTGCACGTCGTCGGCACCGAGGACTTCGTACTGCCTTACACCATGACCGTGGAAAAAATGTATCACCAGCTGGGCGGTGCCATCACGATGATCATGAAGGAGGGCCATGCGCATCACCCGCACAGCCTCGAAGATCCGGCACCGATCGCGGACTGGATCGAGCAACAGCTGCGCCCGACGGATGCGAACCGGCCGGCGTTTGCTGACGAGAATTACACGAAGACGCAGTACTACAGCCACGACAGCGCCTACATCTACCTGGAGAAAGAGAAAACCTACGCAACGGTGCGCGGGCCGGGCTACGTGGCTTCTTACGATCGCTATACAAGCCCGGGTACCGGCAATTTCCATGCGGATGCTTTTTCCATAGTCGTGCCGCAGGCACCGGCGCCGGGCAAACCGTGGGTATTCCATCCCAGCTTCCTCGAGCCGGACTCGGCAGTTGCCCTGGCGCTGCTCGCCAGGGGGTATTACATCGTGCTGCCGCCGATCTCCGGGCCGGGTGCGGTGCAGGAGAAGTGGGACGAGGTTTACCGGTTGATGATCGACAACGGGTTTTCGCCCAAGGTTGTGATGGAAGGCACGGGGGCGAAAGCGGGCGAATCCTATGCGTGGGCAATCGCCAACCCCGACAAGGTTTCCGCAATTTATGCACGAAATCCGCTGCTGGTCAGCAAGATGTCCAATACACCGCCGATCGACAACCTGGCGCCACTGGCGAGGGCCGGCGTGCCAATTCTGCACGACAGCGGCAGCCTCGACCCATGGCTGGAAAGCCAAACCCGGGTAGTAGAGAAACGTTACAAGGAACTGGGGGGAAACATCACGGTGCTGGTGACCGAGGGCGCAGGCCACTTCCCTCTGTCACGCAAGGACCCTCAGCCTGTAGTGGATTTCATTCTCAGCAACCAGCGGTAGCTGTCGACACGCGACGTTCGCAAGTCGCGAGGAGATAGCCTAACTTGCGTATGTAAAAGCCTATTGCATATATGATACAGTTCGCGGACATCCAATTTCACTAGTCCACGGAGGATATCGTCATGCGCATCCCGCATATCTGCGCCTTTATCTTTGCCAGCACATTGATGAACCTTGCGGTGCCGGACGTATTTGCCGACGAGGTCGACATTCCGCTGGCGACGAACTACTCGACCCTCCTATATGCGACGCAAACAACCTCCGACGAAGGCGAAACAGAAGTCCTTGCAAGTCACAAAGTGATAAATGGCAGCGCTCACTTGACCTGGAATGCGGATGCAGTCGTCGCTGGCGACTACATTGTCGTCGTCAACTATTCCTCCGACCTTGGTGAGTAAGCGTTGAAGTGGACTCTGCAGCGTCGAGTGTCATCGGCACGCTCGGCCCTACCGAACGCGTGTTCCCGGCAACGGATCTTTGGTATCAGCGATCGTTCGCCAGGCACCGAGCTACCCGGATCGCTGAGGATTCGGGCTGGCGAGAAGGCCATTGGGCTGACGTCACCCCCGCTTCCCCCAAGGATATCGTCGCCGTCCGCGCCCTCGAACTCCTTCCGGCAAGCGATGTCGCGGATGCACGTGCCGAGATCGAAAGTGCGGAAATTGGCTCGGCCCGAAGCGGAATGGTTCTCTGACTTGCGCTACGGGCTGATGTTCCACTGGACGTCGCAGGCGGCGCCCCGCTCCGGGGCTTCGCTCGATTATGCGACAGCGGTCAAGAAGTTTGATGTGCAGGCGTTCGTGCAAATGGTGGACTCGACCGGCGCCGACTACATCATATTTACTACCAATCACGCGGATCCACACTTCCCGGCACCGCTCGACGACTGGGAACAACTGCATCCCGGGCAGACCACGCAGCGCGACCTGATACGCGAGATTGCCGACGCGCTTGCGCAACATGACATCAAACTGATTCTATACTTCGCGACGCACGTCTACGCAGACCTCGAGGATGCGGACGAGTCGCACTTCATCGACGCGAATATCCGGCTACTCACCGAAGTCGGCAATCGCTACGGCCGAAGCGTCGTCGGTTACTGGCTGGACGGCTGGTACCAGGCTCCGAGAAATACGGCAAACTGCCGTACGAACGAATCTACCGCGCCAGCAAGGCCGGAAATCCCGAACGTCTTCTCGCGCTGAACAGCTGGATTTACCCGATTGTCTCGCCCTGGCAGGATTACTGGGCCGGCGAAACCTTCTCGATCCCGACTGAGCCTTCAGCGCCAATAATCGAAATCGGGCCCGGCGCCGGTCTGCGATACCACGCCCTGCTCGCGTTGGAGGGGGGATGGGTCCACACGGAGCACGATACCGCTATCCCGGCGCCGGTCCTCGAAACCGATGAACTCCTGGAGTTCATCGACGCAAGCGCCGGCAAAGGCCCGGTAACCTTGAACGTCCTGATCTATCAGGACGGCACGATCAGCGACCTTTCAATGAGCGTACTGGAGCAGATTCGCGATCACCTGTCGGCCGAATTGGAGTGATCAGATAGTGCCGAATACCGCGCCATCTTCTAATTAAGATCGAGACGAATGACGGTGACCGGTCCGCTCCGCACATCGTCCGGTAGTTTCAAAAGATAAGCGTTGTCGGCCCGATCGAAGGCAATGCTCTTGCCGTTGGACATCAACGTCGCCTTGTCGACGTCAGCATCCAGTTGCAACGGAAGTATTCCGTCGTCCCAGTCGAAGACATGGACGTACACGGTGCCTTCCTTCTGCGTCGTCACGCCCCAAGGTCTGGGCGAGATCGGCCCGCCGCGCGTACCGTAGATGCTCTCCCCGTAGGTCGACATCCACTCACCGATTTCCTTGTAGGTCTGCACATTCTCCGGTTGCAGTTCGCCATTTGGCATCGGGCCTGTGTTCATCAGGAAGTTGGCGTTGCGGCCCGCCGCCGCCACCAGTGTGCGTATCAATTGGTCCGTTGACTTGAAATTGTCGTCAATCAGGTTGAATCCCCAGGACCCGTTCATCGTCTGCGCCATCTCGAGCGGCAGCCGGCTGATGTGCGAGGTGTTGAAGCCGGCCGTGTTCTCGCCCGGGAGATCCTGTTCGAAAGGCTGTGCGTCCTCGCCGGGGAACGGCGTCACATGATGGTTGCTGATGATCAGCGCCTGCGGCTGGAGGCGGTGAATCAGTTCGTAGGTCTCCTGCAGGCGCCACCGTTCCCGCATCGACGTGTCCTTCTGGTCCCACCACCCATCGAACCAGATGCCGCCGATCTCACCGTAATTCGTCAGCAATTCGGTGAGCTGTGCGTTCATATAGTCGATGTAATTGTCCCAGTCTCCGCTTTCCGGACGCCCGGTGTACACGTTGCCGGTCATCCCGCGCGGATAGTAGTCCGGGTGGTGCCAGTCGAGCTGCGAATAGTAGAAGAACAGCTTGAGCCCGTGCTTGTCGCAGGCTTCCTTGAGTTCCGCGATTACATCCCGGCCGAACGGCGTTCGCTCGACGATGTTGTAGTCACTGACCTTCGAGTCGTACATCGCGAAGCCATCATGGTGCTTCGACGTGATCGTGACGTACCTGGCGCCCGCGGACTTGAAGGCCAGCACCCACTCCTCGGCGTCGAAACCGACCGGGTTGAAGAACTGGGTGAGGCGCTCGTACTTGTCGATCGGGATTTTCTTGCGCTCCATGACCCATTCGGCGATGCCCTCCTCGCCGGCTCCGCCGAGTTCACTGTAGACGCCCCAATGGATGAAGATCCCGAACTTTGCATCCTGGAACCATTCCCGCGCCTCGAGATTCGATTTTGTCGGCTCGTAGGACCACTCGGGACTGGTTTCGGCGAGCGCGATGGAACACGGCAGTAAGAGAGCAATGGCAGCATTACGAATGAATCCGGATAGCATCAGAACCCCCCGATCGTGTCGATTTCGATTTATTGGACAAACAGGTCCAGCGACGGCGGCGGCACCGTACCGTCTTCCCACATCAGGAGCGTAAACGAGAGTGGCACGTTGCGCTCGGCCGCGGCGTCGATCCAGGCCCGCGCCTGTTCCGGCGTCACGCGAATCTCAACTGCCTGGTTCTCGTCGTGGATTCCCCAGTCGTCTGCGGTCATGAACATCCCGTGCTCGAGGAGTCCCGCACTCGGTCCTTCGGTAAGAATGCCGCTGCCATCTATTCCGGCGCTGCCGGTGATGACTTCGCCGTGATGGCCCTCGCCGAACATGACGTCCTGGAACTCGGTAACACTGGCCGAAACCCAGGCATTCCAGGAAATGAGCCGCTTCGGGTTGCCTGCCCGCGCGGCGTGACCCAGGCGTTCGAACGGCGCCGGGTAGTAGACCACACCGTCATCGAAGAACCAGCCATCAAGCTTCTCGCCGTAGCGCTCGCCAATCTCGGTGACGATTTCGATCCAGGAGTCGAACAGCGCGGACCGTTCGCCGGTTCCGCGTAACGTGAACTCCGTCGGCGGGAAGACGTCGGCGGCAAACCACGGGTCGTCTTCGTGACCGCGATGATAATAGAGAAAGAAATCGATGCCTTCCGCATCGAGTGCGGTCATTATCTCGCCGACGAGATCGCGTGAGGAGGTTCGGTCACCGTTGCCGATCAGCCTGTCCACCGCGGCAATCGGCGCGTTCATTCGGTACTCCCACCAGGTCAGCGACCAGATGATCCAGGACGCGCCTGTTTCCTTGACCATTTCGACGAAGGCCGGTACGTCGAAATCGTCGGTTTGTTCTTCAAGCGACTTTCTCGGGCCGCTCTGCGGATAGCCCCATGGGCCATACTGGAACATCAGGCCGTAGCCGGCCTTGCTGAATCCGGATGTGTCCGCCCGGAAATCGGCAATCCGTGCCTCGCGAGCCGGCACGTCTTCGGACCGCACGAGTTCCAGGGACTTGACCTCGACATTGCCGTGTTCCGACGTACGAACCAGCCGCAGCGTACTGTCGCCGGCCGGCAGGCGAATGACGCCGGCTACCTGCCGGGACCAGCCATCGATGTCCTTCGCGAAATCCGTCGCCGTACCGGTTTCCGGCTGCTCGAGCCGAAACGTCTCTCCGCCGGGCGCCGATAGCAACGCAGTGACTCGAAATTCGCCGTCGCTAGCCGCATCGACATGCCAAAGCAGGTAGTCGTCCGTGCTGTCGAAGTTGTCGATCCAGAAATGCTTCGGAAACGCATCGGGATAGAGGACCGTGAGTCCTGGCGAATGCTCCGCGGCCGCTGCCAGCAGGTACGACACGTTGTCAACGTCGGCGGCTACGCCGACAGGAAGCGGATTCGGGCCACTTTGCGCGACGGCCGGCGGCGACGATGAAATTTCGGACCGGACCGCTTTTTCCGGCTGCGCCGCGTCTCCGCACGCGCCCAGGCCACACAAGAGTAAGCCGACCAGCAGCCCGGCCGAGGAAGCCGGGCTGCTGGCAATGCGGCTAGAAACGTGCATGCACGCCGAATGTAATTCGCTGCCCGACATCCTGGACGAAGCGCACAATGCCGATCCCGTTGTGCTTCGTCAGAACCGAGTCCGTAAGGTTGAGGGCTTCGAGCCGCAGGGTGATGTTGTCAGTCACCGAAAAATTTGCGGAGAAATCGAGCTGGTCGTAAGAGTTAACCTCAATCGCGTTGTTGAAGTGCGTGTTGGAAACTTCAACGAAGCCATCACGGTAGTTATACGCAAGGCGCGCACCAAACCTCGCGTTCTCGTAATAGGCGATCGCGTTATAGCTCACCTCGGACAGGCCCGGCAGTGGCAGCTCGGCGCCGTCCTCGGCGAACCGGATGTCGCTTGCCTGAACGATTGTGGTGTTATAGATAAAGCCCAGGCCGTTCAGCAGGAAATCCAGGGGCTGTATCCAGTTGATCTCGAAACCGTACATGTCCGAGCCGATACCATTATCCGGCTGCGAAACGAGGGCGGTGATGGTTTCGTTCTGCCCGGTTAGTTCGTTGAAGTAGCTTAGCTGGGTCTCGTTCGTCGCCGCAACGATGAACGAATCGATATACTTCACGAAAGGCGCTATGGCGAGAACACCACCGTTGCCGATGTACCATTCGAGCGACAGGTCGATCTGGTCGGCCAGGTACGGATTCACCTGCGGATTCTGTGCAGAGACTGACGCCGTCTGGATGTTGATGTTCGTGGATGGCGACAGGATCGTAAGGTCGGGCCGCGACATGACCCGGGCCGCACCGAATCGCACGATGACCTCGTCGGAAATGTCGTAGCGCAGGTTGAAGCTTGGCAGCCACTCGTCGTAGGAGCGGTCGTAGTAGGCAGGTGTCGAGTCGACCGTGGTCTGGACCGTCGCAGGGTTGTAGCGAATGCTGGTGAAGTCCGGAACGTTGCCGAACGAAGCCTGGTCGGTAGTCACGTATCGCACGCCGAGATTGCCGGAGAAGCGACCACCGTCGGCCTCGAAGTTCGCCTTGAAATACCCGGCCAGTGTCTCTTCCTTCACGTCCACGGTCAGCGAATCCGCAACGGAGAACGTGCCCGCAGCCAGGATATCCGCCTCGTTGAGCAAGCGAATGTCGGGCCAGGCACCTGAGAACACGTCCGATGGACGACCGTCGAAGCCGCTCAGGAAGTCATTGAAAGTCAGCTCGGTCATCCAGCCCGTCGAGTCGATGCCGCCAAAACCGGGAAGAACCGCATCCGGAATGATGGGTGATCCGAGCAGTTGTTCGAGCGCCGCGCCGCTTACGCCGACGTTGTTCCATTGGGCGAACTTCTGGCGGTCGCTGTACTTGGCGCCGAACTCGATGCTGCTGATGCCGACGGCGCCCAGGTTCCAGTCCACGTCCCAGTCGGCATCGATGCGCAGATCGGAGTTTTCGCCGGACGACGGGTTGTTGTAGTTGCCGTTGATATCGGTGATGTAGTACGACGACGGTGCGGCACCAGAGGAAAAGCCGTCGATCGGCAACGCGCCCCAGCCATTCTGGCGGGTATCATAGAAGACGTCAGCACTGGCCCAGGCGACGAAGCCAAGCGAATCCTGCAGCGCTTCTTCCTCACTGTAAGACCATTCGGCTTCGACCAGTAAGTCTCCGAAGCGGTGCGAGGCGCCGAGCGCGGACGTAATGAATTCGTCCTCGAGATCGACGAAGCGCATGTCCGGATTGATGAGGACGTCCGTCATCTCGATGTAGTCGATGAGGCCGTCGGAACCGTAGGTCCCGTCGGGCACGGAGCTGAAAGCCGTTACCGGCCCGTTGTGGTTGCCGAAACGCAGCGCCAGCCCGGGTGTCGGCCCTTCGGAGTGAAACTCGGAGTACAGCGTCTCCAGCCACACATCGGTGTCTTCGCCGGGTTGCCACTGCAGGGTCATCATGGCCGTCCAGCGTTCACGGTCCTGCGGAGTAGCGACCAACTGGTCGAGATGCAGGCCGCGATACTCGTCGTCGGTGTCGCCGTCCAGGTTGTAGTCGAAGCCGGTGTTCGCCTCGACCCAGTCCTGGATACCGAATGCCGAGAAGCCATGGGACTCCACGCTGCGCTCGTCGTAGTGTGCTCCCGCAGTTATTCCGAAGGTGTCATTCGCGAACACACCGGAGTACAGGACGGTGAGGTCCGGTGTTACCTCGTCGGCATTGTCCTCACTGATGGCGCTGGCCGTCGCGACGAACACGCGTTCGCCTATGTCGAGCGGCCGCGGAGTCCGGACGTTGACGGTTGCGGACAACGCGCCTTCCTCGAGGTCGGCCATCGGTGTCTTGTACACTTCGACGGCGCTGACGAAATCTGACGGGAGAATCTTGAAATCGAAGCTTCGGTTGCTGCCGGCGTCGACCCGGTCGGCCGTCGCGATCGTACGGCCGTTCATAGTGACCATGGTGAAGTCCGGCGAGAGGCCCCTGACTGTGACATTTCGCCCTTCGCCGTTGTCCCGGGAGATCTGGACGCCGGGAATTCGCTGCATCGACTCGGCAAGGTTCTGGTCCGGGAATTTTCCGATATCCTCCGCCGAAATTGCGTCGACGATGTTCTCTGCCGAACGCTTGATATTCAACGAATCCTGCAAACTGGAACGGATACCGACGACGACGACCTCCTCGAGCTGTTCGTCGTCTTCCTGAGCGTCTTCCTGGGCGATGAGCGGTGCATTGACGAAGATGCCGCAAGCAGCCGCGATACAGGTAGAAAGTAGAGTTGGACGATTGGTACGTGTCATGACACCCCCCGATGCCGCAGCACAATGCGTTGTGATCGATGATTGCCTGACGTACATATAGCATCGGAAAATCATATATGCAACCGATTTTCATATATGTATTTGAAAACCAGTTTCTGGGGTGGAACGGGTGCCGCGGCCGAGGGGAAACGCGGCTTTACAGGGGCGACGCGAGGAATGGCCGTAAAAACGGCCCCAAAGGACGAGTACGACTAGACGAAACCGAGGCTTGCGGAAATGCGCGCCGACGCGGCCGCCGCGAACTCGGCCACTTTGTCCAGTGTGACCGGGTGCGAATCGTCAAGATAGGCAACGAAGGGTATGACGAGCGCGGCAAGAATGTTCCCGGAGCGATCGAGTACCGGGTAGCCGATGTCCTGGACACCCTGTACCTGGGCACTCTTGATAATCTCATGTCCGCGCTTGCGGACTCGTTTCACCAGCTTGTCGATTTCGCCCGGGCCCGGCTTTCTCTGCGTATCTGGAATTTTCTCCAGCATTCTCTCGCGCTCGGAGTCGTCGGCGAAGGCAAGCAGCACATGGCCGGAACAGGTGTCCAGCAACGGCGCCTCCGCACCGAGCCGTACGCTCAAGGATTCGTTCCGTCGGTGCGTCCTGCTGGCCCACAACGTGGCCGCGGCCGTCGTAGTGAATGACGACATGGCAGGACTGTTTGGTGTCATGAGCCAGCTGCTTCATCACCGGGACGGCCGCCGCCGACAGCCGCGAGATCGGTGGAAAGCGGTGCGATAACGCGAACATTTTAAGTGTCAGCACGTAAGCATCGGAGTCTTCCCGCAGCTGGATGTACTCGCGCTGCTCCAGCACCGCCATCATGCGAAATACCTCGCCGACCGATCGCCCCATGCGCTTTGCGAGCTCACTGATATTCAGTCCCTGTGCTTCGCCCGAGAGAAGCTCGAGGATGTCGAGCCCTTTCTCGAGGGCGGGCGCCGAATACTGTTTGCGGCGAGTGGCCGAGGAACGGCCGGTCTTTGCAGTTGCTGAAGTCACGTTTTCGTTTCCGATTCGGGCCGGTACAGCTCTGGCCGCGACATAATAAGCCTGGGGGCGTTCACTGGCTTGTTTTGCTCTGTGTTTTCATTTATACAATAGCTTTGCATATATAGATCCCGCTAACAGGCAGAAACTTGCGCAACAGGATCATCAGCGTATCGGCCTTCGACATCCGCTTCCCAACGTCCGAACACCTCGACGGTTCCGATGCGATGAACAAGGATCCCGATTACTCCGCCGCCTATATCGTGATTGAAACCGAGTCGGGTAATCAAGGGTTTAGCCTGATTTTCACGATCGGCCGCGGGAATGACATCTGCTGCCGGGCAGTCGAAGCCATGCGCCATCTCGCCGTTGGCAAGGACTTTGCCGATATCAAGGCCGATATGGGCCGCTTCTACGACGAGTTGCGCTCCGACAGCCAGATCCGGTGGCTCGGCCCTGAGAAAGGCGTGATGCACATGGCGGCCGGCGGTATCGTCAACGCCGTCTGGGACATGTGGGCGCGCGACGCGAAGAAGCCGGTCTGGCGATTGCTTGCCGACATGAGCCCGGAGGAATTCGTCAGCTGCGTGGACCTGCGATACGTCACGGATGTGCTCACCCGCGAAGAGGCGATCGAGCTCGTTGCGCGAAACGCGTCCGCACCGGAGTGACCGCATTCATTTCCTCGAGACGCACGGCTACCCGGCCTATACGACCTCCGCCGGCTGGCTCGGCTACGACGACGAGAAACTCGCGCGACTCTGCCGTGAATCCGTCGCGCAGGGCTTCCGCCACATCAAGCTCAAAGTGGGCCAGGATCTCGACGACGACATCCGGCGCTGCCGCATTGCCCGCGATGCCATCGGCCCCGATGTGGCGCTGATGATCGACGCCAACCAAGCCTGGGAAGTCGACCAGGCGATCGAGTGGGTGCGTCGGCTAGCGCCGTTCGCCCCCTGGTTCATCGAGGAGCCGACGAGCCCCGACGACGTGATGGGTCACCGGAAGATTCGCGAAAGCATTGGCAACATCAAGGTCGCAACCGGCGAGCACTGCCAGAATCGAATTCTCTTCAAGCAGTTCATCGCGAGCGACGCCATCGACGTCGTGCAAATCGATGCTTGCCGCCTTGCCGGGCTGAACGAAGTCCTCACCGTATATCTGCTGGCCGCCAAGTTCGGCAAACCGGTGTGTCCGCACGCCGGCGGCGTTGGCTTGTGCGAGTATGTGCAGCACATGTCCATGATCGACTACGTGATGATCTCAGGCGAGATAGGCGAACGTGTCATAGAGTACGTGGACCACCTGCATGAACACTTCACAGAACCCTGCGTCGTTCGCGACGGTGCCTACCGCGCCCCGACTGCGGCAGGCTTCAGCGTGCAGATGAGGCCGGAATCCTTAAAAGCCTTCGAGTATCCGCACGGCGACGAATGGCGAGCCCGGCTTGGTAAGCGCGTAGTCAAGGTAGTCCAGACGGCCGCCGACTAAGGCCGGCGCGCCTAGGACGGGTGGATGCGGTACGCTCTGTAGCCGTAGATCGCGATAACGACGAAGCACGCCAGTGGCAGCAGGAAGGAGGTCTTTATCGAGGGAATGTTGCCGATGATCGAACCGGCATCGATCATTCGCCCCTGCAGCGGCGGCATCAGTGCGCCACCGACGATGGCCATGACAAGGCCGGCCGAGGCGAGACTAGCGTCGTCGCCCATGCCTTTCAAGGCAATCCCGTAGATCGTCGGGAACATGAGCGACATGCAGGCCGAGATTCCGATCAGCGAATACAGCCCAGCATAGCCCTCGAGGAACACGGCTCCGAGGCACAATACGATTCCGCCGGCCGCGAGGAACAGCAGCAACTGCCCGGGCCGGATGTAGCCCAGCAGAAAGGTGCAAATGAAACGACTGGTGAGAAACGTCACCATGGCGATGATGTTGTAGTTCTGCGCCTCGGCCGCAGTCAGGCCAAGCGTGGTCATCCCGTAGTGAATAATGAACGTCCAGCACATGATCTGTGCGCCGACGTAAAAGGCCTGCGCGACGACGCCCTCGACATAGCGCCGGTTGCGTGCCAGCCGCGCCATTGTTCCCTTGAACTCCGCCAGTGTCAGCGGGTGGTCGTGTTTCATGGTCTTCGGCAGCTTGCTCACGAGATAGACGACGAAGAGGATTGCGACGATCACTGCGATAACGACATACGGGCCCCGCACCGTAGCGAGATCGGCCGCCTGCATCGCCTGGTGTGCGACAGGGTCATTGGCAGCAAACTCCGCCAGCGCGCTGGTCAGCAGGCCGTCGACTTCGGACGGCAGCATCGTGGCGTACTCGGGATGCAGTGCGCGCTGTTCGGCGCGGAAGGCTTCGACCTGCAGCTCCCTAAGGATATAGTTCGAAGCGACGAACATGCCGGTGAGCGAACCGACCGGATTGAAAGCCTGCGCGAGGTTTAGCCGTCGCGTCGCAGTCTCCGGGTGGCCCATCGACAGGATGTACGGGTTGGCAGTAACTTCGAGCAACGCCAGGCCGCAGGTCAGGACGCACAAGCGCCGCAAGGAAAAAGTAAAACTCCGCATAGATGCTTGCGGGAATGAACAGCGCGGCGCCGACTGCGTAAAGCGCCAGCCCCGCGAGGATTCCGGACTTGTAGGTAAAGCTGCGAATGAATATCGCCGCCGGCAAGGCCATGATTCCGTAGCCCAGGTAGAAGGCGAACTGGACCAGGCTGCTTTCCGCATTCGAAATGAGAAAGATATCCTTGAACGCCCTGACCAATGGATTGGTAACGTCATTGGCGAAGCCCCACAGGGGAAACAACAGGGCCACCAGCATGAACGGCCCGACCATGTCACGCGTCAGGATTGGCGGCGATTCTCTTGTCATCGGATCCTGCTACGGAAGAAAGAACACGCGTTCTAGCTCGCACCATTGTTTACCCTCGGCACACTCCGGCAATGGAATCTGGCATGGATCGGTTTGTTGCCACCAGCGACGAGTTTCCGGGTCCTCAGCAATCTTTCGATGTCGCCCTCGTAGTCGGACCCCGAGTACTCACAGTAGCTGAAGAGGTACTTACATCCCTCGATGCTCGCAATGAAGATAGAGTAATTCCCAATGTTCGACTTACGGAGCCGAGAGACTACCGAGTCCCAGCGTTGGCATGCAGTTCCCGATACAGTTGCTCAAGCTCCGGCACGAGGCGGATAACGGCGGCAAGACGTCGTACGCCGTCGGCGGGCATTTCCGGGTTGGTCTTGCCGTGAACGGCATGCATGGTCGTTCCCTATTGACGTTCGAAGCCGGTATGGTCCGTCTGATTTACAAAAGCGTCGCGCTGTGGCTCGATTGACAGTCTTGCAGTTATACAATAGCTTTGCATATATAGAAAGCCTGAAACAGTGACCGGTTTTACAATCGAATCTCCACACGCTTTGATGACAAGTTCCAAGCAGCGTTGCATCGGCAACACTGGATTGGCTGTCGATACACTCGGCTTTGGCTGTGCGCCTCTCGGAAACCTGTATCGCGCGATCCCCGATGTTGAGGCCGCCGAGCTGCTGAACACAGCGTGGCAGGAGGGCTTTCGTTACTTCGACACGGCCCCGCATTACGGGCAGGGACTGAGCGAGCGGCGACTCGGCGATTTCTTGCGCACGCGGCGTGATGCAGACTACGTGTTGTCCACGAAAGTGGGCCGCCTGCTGCAACCGGCCGGCTTCGCAAGCGAAAGGCACGGCTTCGTCTCGCCGATGCCCTTCGACATCGTCTACGACTACAGTTACGAGGGCGTCATGCGTTCTTTCGCTGACAGCCTGCAACGGCTGGGGCTCGACCGGATCGATATCCTTTACATGCACGATATCGGCAGGATGACGCATGGCGCGGACAACGAGCGGCTGTTTCCCGTCGCCATGGACGGCGGCTATCGAGCACTCGATGAACTGCGCCGGAACGGCGATGTTGCCGCTATCGGTATAGGCGTCAATGAGTGGCAAGTGTGCGAAGCCGCAATGGAATATGGGGACTGGGACTGTTTTCTGCTCGCCGGGCGCTACACGTTGCTTGAGCAGTCCGCACTCGATTCGTTCCTGCCGAAATGCGTTGCACGCAACAGTTCGGTGGTAGTTGGCGGCCCTTATAACTCGGGCATTCTTGCGACCGGCGTGCGCGGTGCAGGCGCCGGCCACTACGACTACGGCGAAGCACCCGCGTGGGTGATTTCCACGGTGGACCGGATCGAGAGTATTTGTGCGGAGTTTGGTGTATCACTTGCCGGCTGCCGCCCTGCAGTTTCCACTGGCCCACCCCGCCGTGGTGTCGGTGATCCCGGGCCTAGGCAGCCCGGAGCGGGTATCGCAAACGAAAACCTTGTTCAGTTCGCCCATCCCGGTGGCGTTCTGGCAGGCCTTGCGTGACGCGGAACTGCGTGCGCGCCGACGCGCCATTGCCGGACACGGCGGGATCCGGGACATGAACCCGCGCATCGATGCGCACCAGCACTTCTGGTCGCTGTCCCGAAGCGACTACGGCTGGCTCACCGCTGAAGCTGGAGCCCCTGTACCGTGATTTCCTGCCGCCGGATCTCGAGCCCCTGCTCGCCGATGCCGGCATCGATCGCACAGTCGTGGTCCAGGCCGCGCCAACCGTTGCGGAAACACGTTACCTGCTTGACCTCGCCGGATCGTGCGACTTCATTGCCGGGGTCGTCGGGCTGGGTGGATATGGCCGCGCGGTGAGGATGCCGCAGCGCAACTCGAAGACCTGGCAGCTGACGGGCATTTCGTCGGGATCCGCCCGATGCTGCAGGACCTGCCGGACCCGGCATGGATCACGCGGCCGGATCTCGCGCCGGCGAGCCGGGCATTGGTCGACAAGGGACTTTGTTTCGATGCGCTGGTCAGGCCCTCGCACCTGCCCTACCTGTTGCAGTATCTCGAACGGTATCCAGACCTCAAAGTCGGGATCGATCATGGCGCTAAACCGGACATTGCGCGCATGGCCTGGCAACCCTGGGCGACCGCTATCGCCAATGTCGCGGAACATACCGATGCTTACTGCAAGATATCCGGACTCATCACCGAAGCCTCGCGGGCGCAGCGCTATGACGACCTAGCCCCGTATCTCGACCACCTTCTCGAGGTGTTCGGGCCGGCGCGTCTCATGTGGGGGAGCGACTGGCCGGTGCTCAACCTGGCCGGCGACTATGCCGGCTGGCACAGGGCAACCGGCAACTGGATCGCGCGGTTTTCGAGCGAAGAACGTGCCGGAATCGAGGGGCTGAATGCCGAGCGATTTTATGGGCTCGCGGAGAACAGGAATGGCGAATAATTCTGGCCGACGGATGGAGGGCAAAACGGCACTGGTTACCGGCGGTGGCAGCGGCATAGGCCGGAGTATCTGCCTGCGGCTTGCTGCCGAAGGCGCACGTGTGCTCGTACTGGACCGGGATGCGGATACGGCTGCAGCCACCGCCGAAGCTTATCCGCAAATCGGGTGGCTCGACACGTGATTACACTTGCGACGTGAGCAACCACGGCCGGGTGGCCGAGGTCGTCTGCAAAATGCTGGATGAAGGGGACATGGACATCCTGGTGAACAGCGCCGGCGTCGCCCATATTGGCAACGTCGAAAATACAAGCGAGGCGGATCTTGACCGGCTCTACAGCGTCAATGTGAAAGGCGCGTACAACCTGCTCGCGGCGGTGATACCGGCAATGAAGGTGCGTCGCCACGGTGTCATCGTCAATATCGCATCGGTTGCGGCGACCGTTGCCGTCGGAGAACGCTTCGCCTATTCCATGACGAAGGGCGCTCTTCTGGCAATGACCTACTCGGTGGCGAAAGATTACATCGATCATGGCATCCGCTGTAACAGCGTCTCGCCGGCGCGCATCCATACGCCTTTCGTCGACGAATACCTCGACCGCTACTATCCCGACAATCGCGACGAGGTTTTCGACAAACTATCGAAGAGCCAGCCCATAGGCCGGATGGGCACACCCGACGAAGTCGCGGGAATCGTCGCCTATCTCTGCTCGGACGAAGCCGCCTTCATCACGGGCACGAACTTCCCCATCGACGGCGGCTTCATCACGCTCAACAGCTGAAACGGAAGACCAAATGAAATTGCTACGCTACGGTAGCCCCGGCCATGAGATGCCGGGCGTACTCGACGACGAGGGGGAACATGCGGAGTCTCAAAGGCATCGTGGACGATATTGACGGTGCCGGGTTGTCGAGCGGGCGCTGGACGGGATCGTCGTCGCCGACCTGCCCGTCGTTGAGAACGTCACCCGCCTCGGCCCTTGCGTCGGCAAGGTCGGCAAATTCCTGTGTGTCGGTCTCAACTACGCAGATCATGCCGCGGAGTCAGGCATGCCGGTGCCGAAGGAGCCCGAGATATTTTCGAAAGCGACAAGCGCAATCTGTGGCCCGAACGACGACATCATCCAGCCGCGCGACAGCGAAAAACTGGACTGGGAAGTGGAACTCGCCATCGTGATCGGCAGGGACGCATCGTATGTTCCCGAATCGACGGCGCACGAGTACATCGCGGGCTATTGCGTATGCAACGACGTCTCCGAGCGCGGCTTCCAGCTCGAACGTGGCAGCCAGTGGGACAAGGGCAAGGGCTGTGACACCTTCGGGCCTATCGGGCCATGGCTGGTGACGCCCGAGGAGATCGCAGACCCGCTGAACCTCGACATGTGGCTGGAAGTCAACGGACACCGCTACCAGGATGGCACTACCCGCACTATGGTGTTCGGGCCGGCGTTCATCGTGAGCTACCTGAGCCGCTTCATGAGCCTGCAGCCGGGTGACGTTATTACGACGGGAACACCGCCGGGCGTCGGCCTCGGGCAGAAGCCGCCCGTATACCTCAAGCCGGGCGATCGCATCGAGCTCGGAATCCGCTCGCTCGGCACCCAACGGCAAACCGTGGTGGCGTACAGCCGGTGAAGGTCGAGCGCTGCCTGAGTATCGCGGACTTGCGACGTGCTGCGCGCCGGCGCGCACATCGAATGGTATTCGACTACATAGATGGCGGCGCCGACGACGAGATGACACTCAGGCGAAATTCCTCGGCGTTCGACGACTATTTGCTGCACTACAAAGTCCTTACCGGTGTCAAGGAGCCGGACCTCTCGACGACGGTCCTGGGACGATGCATTGACGTGCCGTTCCTGCTCTCGCCGGCCGCCGGCCACCGGCTGTTTCATACCGATGGCGAACGCGGTGCCGCCAGGGCAGCAGAGCGCGCAGGCACAATCTTCTCTCTGTCGACGTTGTCATCGGTGTCCATCGAGGAGATATCCCGGCATACGGATGGCCCGAAGTGGTTCCAGCTCTACGTATGGAAAGACAGGGGTCTCGTACGGGAGATGATGCACCGGGCGCGGGACAGCGGCTACGAGGCACTCATACTGACAGTAGACTTCCCGATTGCCGGGAATCGAGAACGCGACCCTCGTAATGGCTTTGCTATTCCGCCTAAGGTCGGGCTGAAGCAGGCGTGGCACGCGCTAATGGCCCCGGCGTGGCTGTATGACTACCTGTCGAAGCCTGCGATCAAATACGCCAACCTGTCACAGGACACGGCGGCGGTGTCCTTGCAGGCCTTCGTCGCGGAGCAATTTGATGCGAGCTTCAGCTGGAAAGACGCGGAGTGGCTGCTCAGCGAGTGGGATGGACCGTCCGTGATCAAAGGCGTAGTTAGATCGGATGACGCCAGACGAGCCGTTGCACTGGGATTCAAGGCGGTGATGGTGTCTAACCATGGCGGCCGGCAACTCGACCGCTCGCCGGCGCCGGTCAATGTACTCGAAGCGATCGTGGATGCGGTTGGCAGCAACGCAGATGTGATCCTGGACGGTGGCATTCGCCGCGGCACGGACATCCTCATTGCACTGGCCCTCGGCGCGAAAGCGGTCGGCTTTGCGCGGCCATTTCTGTACGGCCTCGCCGCCGGCGGTGAGGCCGGTGCCATTCGTGCAGTGGAAATACTCACGACCGAACTCCGCCGCGACATGGTGCTACTGGGTGTTCAGTCAGTCGGCGAAATCGAACGATCGATGGTCGGCGCGACGTAGCTTATCGACGCGCTGTTTTCTATTTCGGCATCAGAAATGTATCGTCTCGGTCGCTGCTTCATTCTCTACTTCCTCCGCTCTATGGTCAGAGCATAGGTGTTGTGTCGACCGGTTGAATCCGCAGCCCCGATTTGACATTGCGTCCTATAAAGTCACGATGAAAAATCATCGATGACGGAGGAAAACGACGTGGCCATGGTACCGATCGAAAAGGCAGTCGAGAGAGGCCTTTTCGATCCCTATGCACTGGATCCCAGCGACGTAATGGAGCCGCCTACGACCCTGCGCAATATACTGAAAAAGATCGGCCCAGGGATCGTGCTTTCGGCGTCGATCGTCGGCTCCGGCGAGTTGATTGCCACCACTACGCTTGGCGCCAAAGTCGGCTATACGGTGATGTGGCTGATTATCCTGTGCTGTCTCATCAAGGCCGTGGTGCAGGCATTTCTCGGCCGCTACACCATCGCGCCGGTGAAACCGGCCTGGAAGCTTTCAACCGCATTCCCGGAAAAATCGGCAGGGTGAGCTGGGTTCTCTGGGCCTGGATCGCGATGGTTTTCACGGTGCTGTTCCAGGTCAGCGCGATGTTCATCGGCGTGTCTCAAGTCATGAAGCTCATCACGAACATCGACGTGGTGTGGTGGGTTATCGCGTTCTTCGTTCTGACCTTGATCCTGCTCCTCGGCGGTGCCTATCACCGCATCGAGCGGCTGGCGATGATAAAGGTTGGCTTGTTCACGCTGATCACGCTGTTGTCGGCCGTGGTGCTGACCCGAATGCCGGAGCATTTCTCGTGGGCGGACGTGGCGACAGGGCTTCAAGTTCGAACTGCCGGCCGCGGGGGTTGCCATCGCAGTTGCCACCTTCGGCATTACCGGCGTTGGCGCCACCGAGCTCTACATGTACACCTACTGGTGCGTGGAAAAGGGCTACGCGCGCTACACCGGCCCGCACGAAAATTCGGAAGCATGGCGCCGACGTGCCAGAGGCTGGGTACACGTGATGAACGTCGACGTCATAGTCTCGATGATGATCTATACCGTCGCCACGATCGCGTTCTATCTGCTAGGCGCGGGAATCTTGCATGGAATGGGGCTGGTTCCCGCCACCAGCGACATGATCCCGATCCTCTCCAACATCTATACCCAGACGCTCGGCCCCTGGGCCAAGTACTGTTCTACATGGGTGCAATCATCATTCTCTACGGCACGATTTTCGCCGCCACCGCGGGCCATTCGCGCATGCTTCGCCGACTTCATGCGTCTGCAGGGTGTGTTCGAGCACGACGACTACAAGGCGCGGTGCCGTTGGCGCGACATTTTCATCGTGGTGCTCACGATCATACCAGTGGTGATGTACTTCATCTTCGGCGAGCAGCCGGTGGCGATGGTGAACTGGGGTGGACTGTCGCAGGCATGGACGCTTCCCATCATTGCCTTCGGCACCGTATACCTCAATCAGCGATATTTGCCGAAGGAACTCAATGCCCCGGCCTGGATGGCCGCTCTACTCTGGCTCGGCGCCACGCTGACTACGGGATTGGTTCTGACAAGTGAGTTCCGCAGGTGGTTCATGTAGCGCAACGGCAATTCAAAAAGGAGCATGTTGAACGCAGATTGACCGTTCGGTACCAACCAGGTGGTCGAATTGTTCAGTGCTGTCCTTGGGGGGCAACTGCAATTTCGCAGTCTACAGTTGCCCCCAAAGTTGCCCCCAGACCATCGTCGCTGCCCCGACATTTCGGCCTCGGACGGGCCTGATGGAAAGCCGATTTCGCCGGACCCTGGTGGATAATTCCAGCAATTGCCGGACGGCATCGGACGCACAAACAAAGGCGGGACAAAGGCTTATCGGCGCACCAAGTCGCCCAATTCAATTCCGCGTTTGGGAATTGAAGAGCCCCGTTAACTGATTGATTAACAGGGCTTTTTTGAACGTGGTGGTGATGGGTGGAATTGAACCACCGACCTACGGGTTATGAGTCCGTCGCTCTGACCAACTGAGCTACATCACCAGAATCTGTTTCGCCACCGCGCGAGGGCCGCAAATTGTCCTAGCGGCACCCTGGCCTGTCAAGGCGCGGTGCCCGGCCCTTATAATACCGGGCCCTGGACTGCCGCTGGCGCGCCTTTGACCTTCCAGTTCCTGCTCGAAATGCTCGGTACGGCCGCGTTCGCCGTCAGTGGCGCGCTCGCCGCGTCTCGCAAGGGCATGGATATTTTCGGCTTCATGGTCCTGGCACTGATGCCCGCGGTCGGCGGCGGCACGCTGCGGGATCTCCTGCTCGACCGCCACCCCGTGTTCTGGGTCGCCAACACCAGTTACGTCACCGTGGCGCTCCTCGTCGCCGTTGCCGTGTTCCTCGGAGTTTACCGACCCGGCAGCCGCGAGCGCCTGCTGCTATGGACTGATGCACTCGGCATGGCGCTGTTCGCCGCCATCGGAACCGAGATCAGTCTTCAATACGGCACCGGGCCGCTCGTCGCCATCATGCTCGGCGTGGCAACCGCCGTCATCGGCGGCATCATCCGGGACATCATGTGCGGCGAAATCCCGCTCGTGCTCACGAAGGAGATCTACGCGACGGCCGCATTCGCCACGTGCGTTGTGTTCGTCGGCGCCAGCTTTGCCGGTCTCAACCGGGACGTTGCCGTCGTGGTTGCGACGCTTGCCGGTTTTGCGATTCGCGGACTCGCGATGACATACAACTGGTCGCTGCCGCCGCCACGGGTCCGCCGGTGATCAGACGTTGAAGCGGAAATGCATCACGTCACCTTCCCTGACGACGTAGTCTTTGCCCTCGAGGCGCAGCCGGCCTGATTCCCTGGCGCCCTGCTCACCGCGTCCGGCAATGTAGTCGTCGTACGCGATCACCTCCGCGCGGATAAAGCCTTTCTGGAAGTCCGTATGGATCTCGCCGGCGGACTCGGGCGCAGTCGCGCCGACCTTCGTCGTCCACGCACGCACTTCCTTTGGGCCCGCCGTGAAAAACGTCTGCAGGCCGAGCAGCGCATATCCTGCACGGATCACACGATTGAGGCCCGGCTCGTCGAACCCGAGATCGGCCAGGAAATCCGCCCTGTCGGCATCCTCGAGCTGCGCAATCTCGGCCTCGATCGCCGCGCAGATGGCCACGACCTCCGAGCCTTCCTTATCCGCATGAGCGCGCACCGCATCGAGGTGCGGATTGCCCTCGAAACCGCTCTCGTCGACGTTTGCGATGTACATGACGGGCTTCGCGGTGATCAGGTGTAGGCCGCGGACCAGTTCAGCTTCCCTGGCGCCGAGGGTGAGCGAGCGGATCGGCAGGCCTTCATCGAGCTGCGCCTTCACCTTCAGGAGGGTGTCACGGTGAAACAAGGCATCTTTTTGCCCGGTCTTCGCACTGCGTTCAGCCTTGTAGAGCTGCTTTTCCACGGACTCGAGGTCTGCGAGCGCGAGTTCCGTATTGATGGTGTCGATGTCGTCGATCGGGTCGATGCGTCCGGCAACGTGCGTGACGTCGTCGTTCTCGAAGCAACGGACGACGTGCGCGATCGCGTTCGTCTCGCGAATGTTCGCGAGGAACTGGTTGCCGAGTCCTTCACCCTTGGAGGCGCCGGCGACCAGCCCGGCGATGTCGACGAACTCCATGGTCGTCGGCAATATCTTCTGCGGCTTGACGATGCCGGCGAGTACCGCAAGCCGCGGATCCGGCACCGGCACGACGCCGACGTTCGGCTCGATCGTGCAGAAGGGATAGTTCTCGGCCGCAATTTCGGCCGCCGTCAGCGCGTTGAAAAGCGTCGACTTGCCGACGTTCGGCAGCCCGACGATGCCACAGGTTATTGCCATCGCGCGCCCGTCATTCCGGTTTCTTCGTGTGCAGTTCTTTCATCGCCGCCTCGACGCCGTTCTCCATCAACAGCCGCATCGCCGCGACGGCCTCCTCGATATTGCGTTCGACGGCCGCCTCGACTTCGGACGGCCCCCGTTTGAGCACGTGGCCTGTCACCCGGTCTTTCTCGCCGGGGTGCCCGACGCCGAGCCTGAGCCTCAGGAATTCCGCGCCGCAATGCCGGATCACGTCGCGCAGGCCGTTGTGTCCGCCGTGTCCGCCGCCCTTCTTCAGGCGCACCGTTCCCGGCGGCAGGTCGATCTCGTCGTGCGCGACCAGGAGGCCCGCCACATCGAGCCGGTAGTAATCGAGCGCTGCGCGCACGGGCTGGCCCGACAGATTCATGAAGCCCTGCGGCTTCATGAGCCATAGTTCATGGTCGCCGATACGCGTGCGCCCGATCTCCGCGTCGAACTTCCTGTTGTGCGCCATGTCGCCGCCGTATTTCCTGAGCAAGGCATCCACGAACCAGAAGCCCGCGTTGTGCAGGGTCCGTTCGTACTGGCTGCCGGGATTGCCGAGGCCGGCGATGAGCGTCACGGGTGCGGACATAGGCTGCGCATCTTAAACAATTCACCAACAAAAAGACCGCCGGGTGGCGGTCTTTTCGCGAGGAACAGTTGCCTGGTCAGGCTTCGGCGTCGTCCTCGTCGCTCGACTGCGCCGTCGCCGGTACTTCGGCCGCCGGCATTTCCACCTGCTCCGGTTCGTCGACCGCCGCCGCCTTGATGACATGGATCGCGACAATGGCGTGGTCGTGTTCCGGGCCCTGCGCGAGCTCGGGGATCGCCACCCCTTCGGGCAGCCTGATGTCGGACATGTACAGCATGTCGTCGACATCCATCGCCGAGACGTCGACTTCGAGGTACTCCGGCAGATTGCGCGGCAGGCACACGACCTCGACATCGCTCATCAGGTGCGACACGGTACCGCCGTTCTGCTTGACGCCGGGTGCAACGTCCTCGCCCCTGAAGTGAATCGGCACGTGCATGCGAATTTCCTGGTCCGCGACGACCCGCTGCAGGTCGATATGCATGATCTGGCGGCGGGCGGGATGGCGCTGCAGGTCCTTCAGGATCGCAGCCTGGCTCTTGTCGCCGACCTGGATGTTGAGGACGGTCGAGTAGAACGCTTCGTGCTCGCTCTGCTTCAGTACCTGGTTGTGGTTGAATGCGAGTGCGCGCGGTGCGCGACCGCCACCGTATAGGACTGCCGGAACCTTGCCGTCACGACGCAGGCGGCGGCTCGCACCCTTCCCCTGGTCATCACGGAATTCCGCAATCAGGTCAAATTCTTCGGCCATGAGAGACTCCGCTAAAGGTTGATTACTAAGTGAATTCGCCGGAATCCGGCGCCCGGGAAAACCGCGACCAGCCTGCCCGGGGGCGCGAAGTCTAACCGATAAGCCGGAGGCAAACCAGTGCCGTTGGAGCGGCCGACGGCCCGGCGAGCCGTTGGAGCGGCCGACGGCCGCGACTTGACGGAGGCCCTCTCGAAGCGCGATCTATTCGCGGGCTTGCGCCCGCTCCAACGGCTCGCCGATGGCTGGCAGCCGCTCCAACCGGGGGCTCAGTCGACGTAGAGCGAGGACACCGATTCCTCGTCGGAGATGCGCCGCATCGTCTCCGCGAGCAGGTTCGCGGCCGACAACTGGCGGATCTTGGGGCATTGCCGCGCTTCTTCCTTGAGGGGAATGGTATCCGTTACCACCATCTCGTCGAGGTCGGATCCCGTGATGCGCTGGACCGCCGAGCCGGACAACACGGCGTGCGTGATGTAGGCAGCCACCGTTGCCGCCCCGCGGGCTTTCAGTGCAGCGGCCGCGTGGCAGAGCGTCCCGGCGGTGTCCACCATGTCATCGATCATCACGCAATTCTTGCCCTCGACCTGGCCGATGATGTTCATGACCTCGGACTGGTTTGCCCGGTCGCGCCGTTTGTCGATGATGGCGAGGTCGGCGTCGTCCAGCCGCTTGGCCAGCGCCCGGGCGCGGACGACGCCGCCGACGTCCGGCGACACGACGACCATGTCCGCGTATTTCTGCTTCCAGACGTCGCCCAGAAGCAGCGGTGACGCATAGACATTGTCCACGGCGATGTCGAAAAAACCCTGGATCTGGTCGGCGTGCAGGTCCACCGTCAGCACCCGGTCGACGCCCGCGGCGCCGATCAGCTTGGCGACGAGCTTCGCCGTGATCGGCACGCGCGCCGCGCGCGGGCGACGGTCCTGGCGGGCATAGCCGAAGTACGGGATGACGGCCGTAATGCGCGCGGCGGACGCCCGCCGCGCCGCATCGACCATGACCAGGAGCTCCATGAGATTCTCTGAGGTCGGCGGACAGGTCGGCTGGATGATGAACGTCTCGCGACCGCGAATATTCTCGAGAATCTCGACGTTGATCTCGCCGTCCGAGAAGCGGCCCACGGAAGCGCGCGCCAGGGGAACGTGCAGGCAGCGGGCGATATCATTGGCGAGTTCCGGGTGCGCATTCCCGGAAAAAACGGCCATCGTTGCGAAATCCACGAAACCCCCTGTCGTTCAGGATGGCTGGGGCGGCAGGATTCGAACCTGCGCATGACGGGATCAAAACCCGTTGCCTTACCACTTGGCTACGCCCCAAAAACCGGAGTAGAGCCAGCACACGAACTGACGCACGCGTAAGGGGCGCAATTGTGATTGGCCGCCTGTAGGGTGTCAACGCAACCCGGCGGTCACGGCGCAATCGCTTCGTGGAAGACCCAACGGTCGATCACCAGCCGCACGCGGGTTTCCGGGCTCTGCGCGGTGAGCCGCGCCGGCATCTGCTGACCGCCGCCCGCATCGCGATAGCGGCTGACCGAGACCGTCCAGCCTCGCTGCCTGAGCTCGGTGAGCGCACCGTCCGGCCCGAACTCGGTGTCAGCGGGAACGTGCGGGTCGGGAATACCGAGCGCCCAGTAGCGCAGGCTGTCCACGGGAATGGTCCAGCCGTAACGCTGGTAGAGATCCGCCTCGATGTCGTGCAACACGGTCCGCACGCCCTCGTTGTCCGTCACCTCGACCGCTCTGGAATCGCCCACGATCAGCACCGTGCCGATGCCGAGCGGCCCGCTCAGCCGTGCGTCGAACGCCGGTCCCGACTGTTCCCAGCGAAGCTTGCCGTTGAAGCCCTCATCCGCGTACTGGACACCGATCCGGCCGCTGAACTCGAATTCGTCGAGGCTCCCGAGCACTGCCGTGCGGTGCTCCCACTGGCTGATGTCCGGCAGTTCTGCGCCGCGCGGCGTCGCGCAGCCGGCGACGACGACCAGGGCCACGAACACCGGCCCGATCCGGGCGGGCCGGATCTCTCCGGTCAGCCGCGCGACCCGCCTGCGCACGCCGGGCTACTCCTCGGCGGCATCGGGAAAGATTCGCTCGCGAACGGCGGCCAGGAGCTTGCTCTCCGGCGTCTTTTGTTCCGCCGTCTTGAGCAGGGCCAGCGCCTCGTCCTCGCGCTCGAGTGCGGCAAGCACCTCCACGATGTGTGCGGCCACTTCGGGGTCGTCGAACATCTCGTAGGCACGCTCGAGTTCGACCAGCGCCTCCTCGTGCCGGCCGAGCTTGTACAGTACCCAGCCGAGGCTGTCGATGATCGCCGGGTTCTCCGGTTCGAGCTTCATCGCCTTGCGGATCAGCTTTTCGGCTTCGCGGTGCTCGTCGGTCCGGTCCGCCAGCGTGTAGCCGAGCGCGTTCAGGGCCAGGGCACTGTCGGGCCAGCGTTTCACGGCCGCCTCGTACTGCCCGATCGCTTCGTCGAGTTCACCCATGCGCAACAGGAGTTCGGCACGGCCGAGCATGACGCTCTCGGAATCCGGCCGGAATTCCATCATCCGGTCGTAGTAGTCGAGTGCCTCGGGATAACGCTCCAGCGCTGCCAGCAACTGCGCTTTGGACTGCACCATGTCCACCGCGTACAGCGGGTGTTCGCGCGCGAACTCGTCCAGCTTGTCGAGCGCGGTAGCCGGCGCCTTCTTGTCGAGCGCAATTAGCGCCGCCGCACGCCGTTGCGACGTCACGGCCTGATCGCCGGACACTACCTGCGAGTACAGGCTGATCGCGCGGTCGGTCTCGCCGCGGGTATCCGCGATGCGCGCGAGGTAGAACAGCGCATCCATCGTGTGCTGCCCGCTCGCCAGGAGATCCTCGAAGTCCTCACGGGCTGCGTCGAGATTTTCCTGGCGGAAATTGATGATGGCCATCAGGCGCAACGCGTCGGCGTTGCTGCCGGTTTCGTATTGAATCTGGTTGACCTGGCTCAGTGCGTCATCATCGCGGCCCACCGACAGCATCAACAGCGCGAGCTCCATGCGCGCGCTCGGGTCGGGTTGCGGATCATCGCCGATGATCTTTGCGACGTAGCTGATGGCCTCGTCCTCCTTACCCTCGAGCAACAGGATCCGGCCGACCAGGAGCTCGATGCGCACCTTCAGCCAGTCGTTCGGCTCGAGCGACATCGCCGTCTCGGCAAGTTCGCGTGCATCCTCGACTTCTCCCGCCTGCAGGGCCGCGACCGCCGTGGCGTAATGCGCCGTGGCGGAGTCCTTGTAGGGTTTTGCCAGGGCACGCATCACCTTGTAGGCGGACTCCGTGTCCGCCTCTTCGCTCAGCACAGCAGTCAGGGACAGCAGCCGCTGATCCTCCGGTCCCTCGCCTTTCTCGAGCAGAGCCGTGAACGTCTTCGTCGCGGCCCGCGTGTCGCCATGCTGAAGTTCGAGCCGAGCCAGGTGAAACAGGGCTTCGTCATTGCCCGGTTCGAGCTCGAGCCAGCGCTTTGCCGACTTGATGGCGTCCTCGGTAAAGCCGTAGCTCGAGCCGATGCGCGTGGCCTGGCGAGCGATTTCCACGCTGTCGCTCAGTTCGGCAGCAAGACGATACTCGCGTGCCGCCCGCAGGTAGTCCATGCGGTGCAAGGCGATTTCCGCCTGCAATACGTGTGCACTTGCATCGGTTTCACGGGTTTCGTCCGCGTTTGCAAGTCCGGCAAAGCTCAATATGAGGATTGCCGCGGCGGCCAGGCCAGCCGGCCGGCGTCGTAGGTGTGCAGTCATGATGTCCTTACGTGTCGGGTACCGGTCAGTGCCCTTACTCAGTGGCCGGTGAAAGCAGTGTTGACGACGGGATCATCGTCTCCTTGCCCAATACAGACAAGGATCCGGGTCGTCAGTTCGCTTATCATACGCGCTGCCAACGCATTTTCCTGCGGCTGCCGGGCTGGCAGCGCGCCAAAGTCAGCTATGCCGCTCAAGATACTCGGCCTGAACCATACCACGGCACCTGTCGAAATTCGCGAGCAGGTCGTGTTCGGCGGCGGTGACGTGGAACGGGCCCTCGAGGCTGTGCGGGATCTTCCCGGCGTGGACGAAGCGGTCCTCCTGTCGACCTGCAACCGGACCGAATTTTATGTCATCTGTGATGAAGACGCCCATGGCCGGATTGCGGACTGGCTGCACGGCGACAGGCGGCTAGCGGAGCGGCTCGGCGAGGCCCTGTTCGCCAAGTCCGGCGACGACGCCATCCGCCACGTCTTCCGGGTCGCGTGCGGGCTCGATTCGATGGTGCTCGGCGAGCCGCAGATACTGGGCCAGCTGAAAGAGGCCTATCGCAAAGCCCATGCCACCGGCACCCTGGGACCGTCGCTCGGCCGCCTGTTCCAGCACAGTTTTTCGGTGGCGAAAAAAGTCCGTACCGATACGCGCATAGGGTCGAGCCCGGTCTCGGTGGCCTATGCCGCGGTCAGCCTCGCGCAGCAGTTCTTTGCCGGCTTCGCGCAGCACACCGCGGTACTGGTCGGCGCCGGCCCGACGATCGAGCTCGTCGCCCGCCACCTCCGGGCGAAGGGCATCGGCCGGCTGTTCGTCGCCAACCGGAACCTGGAGCGCGCACGCGAGCTCGCGCAGGCCTTCGGCGGCTTCGCGCTGCCGCTTTCGGAGCTCGACGGCACGCTGCCCGAGGCGGACATCCTGATCACGTCCACCGCCAGCCCAGAGCCGGTGGTCAGGGCGCAGGCGGTCCGCGACGCGATCCGGCTGCGCAAGCGCAAACCGATGGTTGCCGTCGACATTGCGGTGCCGCGGGACATCGAGGCGGCAGTCGGCGACCTCGACGACGTGTACCTGTACACGATCGACGATCTCGAGAAGGTGATCCTGGAGGGCCAGGGCAGCCGCGAAGCCGCAGCCGTCGATGCGAGCCGTATCCTTGACGAAGAGATCGCGCGTTACCTGTCGATCGAGCGGTCGAAACAGGTTGCGCCGATCATCACGACACTGCGCGACCAGGGGGAAGGCTTACGCGCGGAAGTGCTCGAGCAGGCGCGGCGGCGGCTGGCCAGGGGCGAAAGCGTGGACGACGTGCTCGAGTACGCCACCGCCGCGCTGATGAAGAAGCTGCTGCACAACCCCAGTGTCCGGCTCCGGGAAGCCGGCGAGACCGCCGACGAGGGGACGATTTCAATCGCGCGGGCGCTGTTCGGCCTGGACAAGGACTGAAACACCTCCATGAAGGACAGCATACGTTCCAAGCTCGAAACCGTGCGCGATCGCTTCGAGGAGATCTCTGCGCTGCTCTCGGAGCCCGAGGTCATCGGCAACCAGGCCCGGTTTCGTGACCTGTCGAAGGAATACGCCCGCGTGGAACCCATCGTCGGGCTGTTCCGCCGCTACGTCGCGCTCGGCCGCGACATCGACGCTGCAGAGGAGATGGCACAAGACAAGGATGCGGACCTGCGTGCCATGGGTGAAGAAGAACTCGAAGCGCTCGCGGCCAAACGGGATGCCTTGCTGACGGAATTGCAGAAATCGCTGATACCGGCTGACCCGCACGACGATGCGAACGTGTTCCTCGAAGTACGCGCGGGCACGGGCGGCGACGAAGCCGCCATTTTCGCCGGCGACCTCTTCCGCATGTACTCGCGCTATGCGGAGCAGATGGGCTGGCATGTCGAGGTCCTGAGCGAGCGCGAGGGCGAGCACGGCGGCTACCGGGAAATCATCAGCCGTATCAGCGGCAGCGGCATCTACGCGCAGCTCAAGTTCGAATCCGGCGCGCACCGGGTACAGCGGGTTCCGGCGACCGAGTCACAGGGCCGCATCCATACGTCGGCCTGCACCGTCGCCGTGCTGCCGGAACCGGACGAGATCGAGGCCGTGGATATCAATCCCGGCGACCTGAGAGTCGACACCTATCGCGCGTCGGGGGCCGGCGGCCAGCATGTCAACAAGACGGACTCGGCGGTGCGGCTCACGCACCTGCCGTCGGGAATCGTCGTCGAGTGCCAGGACGAACGCTCACAGCACAAGAATCGTGCCCGGGCGATGTCCTTGCTGCAGGCTCGGCTGCTGGACGCCAAGGTGACGGCGCAACAGGCCGAGCAGGCGCAAAAACGGAAACTGCTCGTCGGATCCGGCGATCGCTCCGAGCGTATCCGTACCTATAATTTTCCGCAGGGCCGCGTGACCGACCACCGCATAAACCTGACGCTCTACAAGCTCGAAGAGATTCTCGCCGGCAACCTCGACCCGGTGATCCAGCCGCTCATCAATGAGTACGAGGCCGACCAGCTCGCCGCGTTGTCGAACTAGCCGTCAGGCGTGTCGTTGGAGCGGCGGTTAGCCGCGTCGTTGGAGCGGGCGCTGCCCGCGACTGTGCTTCTGCCCGATCTGACCTCATTCAATTCGCGGCTAACAGCCGCTCCAACCTCGCGGTAACGGCCGCCACCGGCGCGCTCCTACGGGTACGCCAGGGCCTGCTCGATGTCCGCGAGCAGGTCATTGATATCCTCGATGCCGACCGACAGCCGGATCAGCCGGTCGTCGATGCCGAGCGCGTCGCGTTGTGCGGCCGGAACCGACGCGTGCGTCATGATCGCGGGATGATCGACCAGGCTCTCGACGCCGCCCAGGCTTTCCGCAAGCGCGAACAGCCTGCAACGCTCGAGAAAGCTCCTCGCGCGATCGAGGTCGCCGTCGATGAAAAACGTCACGATCCCGCCGAAACCGGACATCTGCCGCATCGCGAGCTCGTACTGCGGATGCGAGGGCAGCCCCGGGTAGATTACCCGCGCGACGCGTGGATCGCGTTCGAGCCATTCGGCGACGGCCAGCGCATTGCTGCAGTGGCGCTCCATGCGCACATCCAGCGTCTTGACGCCGCGCAAGGCCAGGAAGCTGTCGAACGGTCCGGCAATCGCCCCGATCGAGTTCGACAGGTAAGCCAGGCGCTCGGCAAGCTCGCTGTTGGCCGTGACGGCGACGCCACCAACCATATCGGAATGACCGTTGATGAACTTCGTCACCGAGTGCATCACGATGTCGACCCCGTACTCGATCGGCCGCTGCAGGCAAGGCGTCGCGAACGTATTGTCGGCAACGACGAGCATGTTGCGCGCCCGTGCGAGCTCGACGATCGCCTCGAAGTCGACGATCTTCAGCAGGGGATTGCTCGGGCTTTCCACCCAGATCATGCGGGTGTTCTCGCGCAACGCCGGCTCGAGCACGTCCGGGTCCGTGAGGTCGACGAAACTGAATTCGAGCCCCGCGCTGCGCTTGCGGACGCCGTCGAACAATCGCCGCGTGCCACCGTACAGGTCGTCCATGGCGATGACATGCGAGCCGCTGTCCAAGAGCTCGAGTATCGTTGCCGTGGCTGCCATCCCCGAGGCGAAGGCGAAGCCGTGGCTGCCCGCCTCGAGATCCGCCACGCATCGTTCGAACGCCTGCCGGGTCGGGTTATGGGTGCGCGAGTACTCGTAGCCCTTGTGCCGCCCCGGGACTCTCCTGAACGTACGTCGAGGTGGCATAAATCGGCGTCATGATGGCGCCGGTCGTCGGGTCCGGATGCTGGCCCGCGTGTATGACGCGTGTTGCGAACTTGCGGTCGTCGTCCTGCATGTTTTCCTCAGATCTGCCGGCGCAGGTAATTCAGCACGTCGGAGCGGGTGATCAGGCCGAGAAACTCCCCGCCATCCATGATCGCAGCGTACGGCTGCACACCAAGCATTGCCACCAGGTTATTGATGCTCGTCGACTTGTCGAGCTGGATGAACGCCGACTCCATGGCTTCTTCGACGGTTGCCGTCAGGAGTTCCGGCCGTCCGAAGACGAACCGCAGGATCGTGTCCTCCGTAATGACCCCGACGATCTGTCCCTCGTACATGACGGGCAGCTGGGAAAACCCGGCATTGCGCAAGCGGTTATGCGCGGTCGTCACGATGTCGGTCGGACCGACGGTGATCGTTGCGCGTTCGCCGTGCGGCCGGCCGATCAGGTCCCTGAGGTCGCCGTGTTCCTCGCGCGCGATGAAGCCCTGGTCCTCCATCCAGAAATCGTTGTAGAGCTTCGAGAGGTACTTGTTGCCGGTGTCGCAGGCGAAGCTGACCACCGTCTTCGGCGAACGCTGCTCCCGGCAGTAGCGCAAAGCCCCCGCAAGGAGCGTGCCGGTCGAAGAGCCGGCCAGCAGGCCTTCCTTTCGCAACAGCTCGCGCGCCGTCGCGAAGGACTCCGCGTCGCTGATCGAGTACGCCTGCCGGACCTGCGAAAAATCCGCGATGTCGGGAATGAAGTCCTCGCCGATCCCTTCGACGAGCCAGCTGCCGCTCTTGCCGAATGCGCCCGTGTTGATGTAGTCCGCGAGCACGGAGCCCTCGGGATCGGCGAGGATCAGGTCTACCTGCGGGGCGTGCTCGCTGAGGTATCGCGACAGGCCCGACACGGTGCCGCTCGAGCCGACACCGAGCACGATGGCGTCCACCTTGCCGCCGGTTTGCTCGAGTATCTCCGGGCCCGTACCCTGCTCGTGGGCCAGCGGGTTGTCGGGGTTTCCGAACTGGTTGATGAAATACGCGCCACGCTCCTTTGCAATGCGCTTCCCGAGGTCCTGGTAATACTCCGGGTGGCCCTTGCCGACATCGGAGCGCGTCAGCACGACCTCGGCGCCCATGGCCCGCAGGTTGAAGATTTTCTCCTGGCTCATCTTGTCGGGCAGCACCAGGACCAGCCGGTAGCCCTTTTGTGCCGCGACCAGCGCGAGCCCGATGCCGGTATTGCCGGCGGTCGCTTCGACCAGTGTATCGCCGGGGCGGATGTCCCCACGCGCTTCCGCCTGCGCGATCATCGAGATCCCGATACGATCCTTGATCGAACCGCCCGGATTCATGAGCTCGAGCTTGAGATAGAGTTGACAGGGCCCCGTATCGAGCCGGGTAAGCTCGAGCAGCGGCGTATTGCCGACCATCTCGAGAATATTGGAATAGACATTCATCGCGGGGCTTCGGCCATTGGGGTTTCATGTGAAATCATCGGCGAGTGTACGTGAGCGGCGACGCCCATAACCAGCCCGTTTGGCCGGCGACCGGCAGCCAGACCCTTGCGCATTTGCTCGCGTCGCTCGCCCAACGCCTCGCCGCGGTGAGCGACTCGCCCCGCCTTGATGCCGAACTGCTCCTCGGGCGGGCCATCGACATGCCACGCAGCTACCTGTTCGCGCACCCCGAGGATACGCCGGATGCGGCGGCGCTGGCGCGCCTCGAACAAACGCTGGCGCGACGCCTGGCCGGCGAGCCGATGGCCTACATCACGGGCATGAAGGAATTCTGGTCTCTCGAACTCATGGTGACGCCGGCGACGCTGGTTCCGCGGCCCGAGACCGAGCTGATCGTGGCGCTCGCGCTCGAGGAGATTCCGCGGGCTGCGGCATGGCAGGTTCTCGATCTCGGCACGGGCAGCGGCGCCATCGCCCTCGCCATCGCACATGAGCGGCCCGAATGCCGGGTCGTCGCCGTCGACCGTAGCGACGCAGCACTCGCGGTTGCGCGGGAGAACGCGCGACAACTCGACCTCTCCGGGATCGAATTCCTGCGGGGCGACTGGACCGCACCGGTCGCCGGCCGCTGCTTCGACCTCATCGTTTCCAACCCGCCCTACGTCAGCAGCGGCGATGCCGCGCTGGCCGGCCTCGCGCACGAACCGCGCGAAGCACTGGTCGCCGGCGCGGACGGGCTGGATGCCCTCCGCCTCCTGGCGCGGGATTGCCGCGAACTGCTCCTGCCCGGCCGCCTCCTGCTCCTCGAACACGGCGCGACACAGGAAGCTGCCGTCGGCCGGATACTTCGCGACACCGGGTGGACGGCGCTACACTGCAGCACGGATCACGCAGGCCTGCCGCGGGTCACGGCTGCGCGGCGCGCGCCGCCCGCCGTGCTCTTACCACCGACCATGGGGACGTCATGATTACTATCCGCACGAATTACGGCGACTTCCGGGTCGAACTGTTCGAGGAGAAGGCGCCGGTGACCTGCGGGAATTTCCGCCAATACGTCGCCGATGGCTTCTTCGACGGCACCGTCTTTCATCGCGTCATACCGAACTTCATGATCCAGGGCGGCGGGTTCGACACGGCGATGCAGCAGAAAAAGACCCGGGCGCCGATTGCGAACGAGGCGAAAAACGGCGAAAGTAACCGGCGCGGCACACTGGCCATGGCGCGCACAGCAGAGGTCAACAGCGCGACCGCGCAGTTCTTCATCAACCTCCGTGACAACAAGTTTCTCGACCACGGCAGCCGCGACTACGGCTACGCGGTGTTCGGGGAAGTGTCCGAAGGCATGGACGTCGTGGATACGATAGCCGGAGTGAAGACGGGCAACCGCGGCGGCCACCAGGACGTGCCGCTCGAAACGGTCGAAATCCGTGAAATCGTCATGGACGAGCCGGCCTGACGCGAGGCTTGGCCGGGCGCGATCGGACGGGCGGCAATGCACGCAGGCAAACGCGACGGGTGGCGCGTCATGTACGGGATTCTCGAGATTGGCCTCGTCCTCACCGCGCTGGTGTCGCTGGCGACGGCGTTCGACCAGTGGCACCGGCTGCTCGAGCTGTTTTCCCATTTCCGCCTGCAGTACCTCGTCGCGGCGATCCTCTTGACGGCAGTCTTCCTCTGGTTACGCTGGGGCGGCCATGTGGCGCTCGGTGTGGCGACGATCGCTCTCAACGCCTGGTTCGTCGTGCCCTGGTACCTGCCGGTCGAGCGCGGCGGCGGCCCTCGACACGGACATCCGGCTTCTGAACGCCAATGTGCTGGCGAGCAACGGCAACTTCGAAAAGCTCAAACAACTCGTCACGGACAACGACCCCGACATCATCGTGATGCAGGAAGTCACCCCAGCATGGATCGAGTCGCTGGATAGCCTCAAAGCCCGGTATCCGTATTCGGTTACGGAGCCGCGGGAGGATCCGTTCGGCATTGCCTTGTTCTCGAAGCTCCCCCTCGAGGCGACCTCGGTGATTCACGCTGAACCGCGCGGTTATCCGCAGATTATCGCCACGGTGATCTTGGGACAGGCGCGGCTGCAATTGATCGGCGCCCATACGGCGAACCCGATCGGGAATGGCGGTTACGGGGCCCGCAACCTGCAGCTCGACGGGATCGCGGCGCTCGCCGGCCGCACGCCCGCACCGCTTGTCGTCGCGGGCGACCTCAACATATCGATCTGGTCGCATCATTATCGACGGCTCGTACGTGACACCGGCCTGCGAAACGCCCGCCGGGGCTTCGGTGTCGAACCCACCTGGCCGGTCTTCTTCCCACCGGCGATGATCCCGATCGATCACTTCCTCGTGTCCGGCGATATAGAGATCACGAGCTACGAGACAGGGCCGGACATCGGCTCCGACCACCTGCCGGTCGCCGTCCGGTTGCGCCTGTCACGCTAGACTGCACCGGGTCCGGGCCGGGCGAAGTGCACGGCCTACGGAGGGGCCGGGGCGTTCAGCCGCTGCTGAAGTTCGAGCATCGGCCGCTGGTCGATGCGCACCGTCCCTTCGACGGCACGGTCGAGGTCCATGATCAGCACGATCACCGCAGAGAACGCCAGGGCGAGCGCCACGATGACCACCGGCTGGCGTTGCTCCGTCTGCCCGAACTGGTAACCGACCATCAGCATGGCGAGAGCGGCCACCGCGTACAGGCCGAACCAGATCGTCGACGGAATCCGGAACTGCAGCCCCACGATGACCCGTTCGCTGTGCAGGTCGATGACCTCGTTCAGGGACTGGATCATCAGGCTGTCGATGATGGTCGGCGCGCCGGCTGCCGATTTCTGTTCCATCAGCGCCCACAGTTGAGATTGAATCCGGCCCGAGCTCGCGAGAGCCTCGGTGAGGACGTTGTCATCGCGCGCCAGTTTCGCGCGGACGTCGACATACTCTCGAAACAGGCGGCGAGCATCGGACCGGTAGGGTTCGGCGAGGAGGCCCGCGCGGAGGTGGGCGGTTTCGATCGCATTGACTTCGTCGACGAACAGCTGTTTGCGTGCGTCGAGCCGGTTGGCGGCCATGTTGAACGCGAAACCGAGCATAAACGCCAGCAGGCCGAGCGTTGCCGCGACGGCGGACCCGATCGATTCCGACGCGCCTGTCCGGGAGCGCATGCGCGCGCCGATCCGGATACCTGCATTCAGGGCCAGGACGACGAAGACGATCGTGGCGACAAACAGCGCGTACATCGGCACGCCCTGAAACCAGCCTGACTCACTCATACCCGGACCCGCCTCCGTTTCCCTGAATGCCCGCCCGGGCGACGGCGGCGATTATAGTCCGAACGGGCTATCCCGGTATGCACTTCCGCATGCCATCATCGTCAGGCCGCGCTGCGCGCGGCGGGGTCGTAGCCGAGATTCGGCGACAGCCATTTCTCGGCTTCCGCGATCGTCATGCCCTTGCGCTGGGCATAGGATTCCAGCTGGTCGCGGTCGATTTTCCCGACCGAGAAATACCGGGATTCGGGATGCGAAAAGTACCAGCCGCTGACCGCGGCCGTCGGGTACATCGCGAACGAATCGGTGAGGCGGAGCCCGATCGCTCGCTCCGCGTCGAGCAGGGTCCACAGCTTGGCCTTTTCCGTATGATCCGGGCAGGCCGGGTAGCCGGGTGCGGGACGGATGCCGCGGTACTGCTCGGCGATGAGAGCCGCGTTGTCGAGCGTTTCACCTGGCGCATAGGCCCAGTAGTCGCGGCGCACACGCTCGTGGAGAAACTCGGTCAGCGCTTCGGCCAGCCGGTCGGCAAGTGCTTTCAGCAGGATCGCGCTGTAATCGTCGTGCGCTGCCTCGAAGCGGGCGACATGCTCGTCGGTGCCGATGCCGGCAGTCACCGCGAATGCGCCGATATAGTCCGCACATCCGCTGCCCTGTGGCGCCACATAGTCGGCGAGACAATGCTGTGCCATCCCCTCCTCCTTCGCCCGTTGCTGGCGCAGATGGCACAGGCGCAGTGCCGGGATCGAGCGCGTGTCGTCCTGGAACACGAGGATATCGTCGGCACCGTCGGAATTGGCCGGCCAGAAGCCCAGTACGGCACGGGCAACCAGCCACTTCTCGGCGATCAGGGTATCGAGCATCGCGTTCGCATCCTGGTACAGGGCGCTCGCCGCTTCGCCGACGACGGCATCGGTCAGGATGGCGGGAAACCGCCCGTGGAACTCCCAGGCATTGAAAAACGGCATCCAGTCGATGTAGGGCCGGAGCGACCCGAGGTCGATATCGTCAATGATCCGCGGGCCGAGCAAGGTCGGTGCGGGCGGGCGGTAGCTGCTCCAGTCGAATACCGGCCGTGCACGGCGCGCGGCCGGCAGCGACACCTGCGGCAGAAGCCGCTTGCTGCCGGCATGGCGTTCACGCCGGCGCGCGTTGTCGGCCCGATTCTTCTCGACCAGTGCGGCACGCGTTGCGCTCTCGACCAGCGCCTGCGCGACACCGACCGACCGGGACGCGTCCTTGACGTAGATCACCGGCCCTTGGTATCGCGGCTCGATTTTTACGGCGGTGTGGGCCGGCGAGGTCGTCGCTCCGCCGATCAGGAGCGGCAGCTCGAACCCGAGTCGCTGCATCTCGCTCGCGACGTTCACCATCTCGTCGAGCGACGGCGTGATGAGGCCCGACAAGCCGATCATCTGCGCGTTCTCGCGGCGCGCGGCCTCGAGGATCCGCTCGCAGCTGACCATGACCCCGAGGTCGATGACTTCGAAATTGTTGCACTGGAGAACCACGCCGACGATATTTTTGCCGATGTCGTGCACGTCGCCTTTCACGGTCGCCATGACGATCTTGCCATTGCTGCTCCGGCCGCCCGCCTTCTCCTCCTCGATGAAGGGCACGAGATGCGCGACCGCCTTCTTCATCACCCGCGCAGACTTGACGACCTGCGGCAGGAACATCTTCCCGTCACCGAACAGGTCTCCGACGATGTTCATACCCGCCATCAGCGGCCCCTCGATGACGTCGAGCGGCCGCAAGGCTTGCCGTCGCGCCGCTTCGGTGTCCTCGAGAACCCACTCGTCGATGCCTTTTACCAGCGCGTGTTCCAGGCGCTTTTCCACCGGCCAGCTGCGCCAGGCGAGGTCCTGTTTGCGTGCCGGGCCGCTGCCGGCCTGGTCCCGGTATTTCTCCGCC
The DNA here is from genome assembly GCA_963713215.1 of uncultured Pseudomonadota bacterium. Classification (GTDB taxonomy): domain Bacteria; phylum Pseudomonadota; class Gammaproteobacteria; order Steroidobacterales; family Woeseiaceae; genus UBA1847. Next base: position 610,595 of record CAVQKY010000006.1, read on the forward strand.
ACCTCCAGCAGGCGCTCCGTGCCGTCGCTCCGTCGGTTCAGGATCACGTCTTCCACGGCGTTGCGGAGATCCCGCGGCAGTTCCTCGTAGATCGCGAGCTGCCCCGCGTTGACGATGCCCATATCCATGCCTGCGCGAATGGCGTGGTACAGGAAAACCGAGTGGATCGCCTCGCGCACGACGTTGTTACCGCGGAACGAGAACGATACATTGCTGACGCCGCCGCTCACCAGCGCATGCGGCACGCTGTCCTTGATGCGCCGCGTTGCCTCGATGTAGTCGAGACCGTACGACGCGTGTTCCTCGATCCCTGTCGCGACCGCGAAGATGTTCGGGTCGAAAATGATGTCCGCCGGGTCCATCCCGACCTGTTCGGTCAGGATGTCGTACGAGCGGCGGCAAATGGCGACCTTGCGCTCGACGGAATCCGCCTGGCCCTGCTCGTCGAAGGCCATGACGATCACGGCGGCACCGTATGCGCGCACCAGCCTCGCCTGTTCGATGAAGGCTGCCTCGCCTTCCTTCATGCTGATCGAATTGACGACGGCTTTACCCTGCACGCACTTGAGTCCGGCTTCGATCACGGACCATTTCGACGAATCGATCATGATCGGCAGCTTCGATACGTCCGGTTCGGAGGCAATCAGGCTGAGGAAACGCACCATGGCTTTTTCCGAGTCGAGCATGCCCTCGTCCATGTTGACGTCGATGATCTGCGCGCCGTCTTCGACCTGCTGGCGCGCTACGGCGACGGCTTCGTTGTAATCGTCCGCCTCGATGAGCTTGCGAAAGCGCGCGGAGCCCGTGACGTTGCAGCGCTCGCCGACGTTGACGAAGAGGTCGTCCGGGCCGATGTTCAGCGGCTCGAGGCCGGCCAGGCGGCACTCCGGCGCCAGTTCGGGCACCTGGCGCGGTGTCCGGCCGGCGACGGCGTCCCGGATCGCCGCGATATGCTCCGGCCGCGTGCCGCAACAGCCGCCGACGAGATTGACGAGTCCGCTCGCGGCGAATTCGCCCATGATGTCCGCCATCGTTTCCGGCGTCTCGTCGTACTCGCCGAACTCGTTCGGCAGCCCGGCGTTCGGGTGCGCGCTGACCCTGGTATCCGCAATCCGCGACAGCTCGGCGATGTGCGGGCGCAACTCCCTCGCGCCCAGCGCGCAATTCAGCCCGATCATGAACGGCTCGGCGTGCCGGATCGAATTCCAGAATGCCTCGGGCGTCTGCCCCGACAAGGTCCGCCCGGACGCATCCGTGATGGTTCCCGAAATCATGACCGGCAGCCGGATGCCGCTCGCGGCAAAGGCTTTCTGCACCGCGAATATCGCCGCTTTCGCATTCAGGGTGTCGAAGATGGTCTCGATCATCAGGAAGTCGACGCCGCCTTCGATCAGCGCGGCAGCCGCCTCCTCGTAGGTAGCCGCGAGCGCGTCGAAGGAAATGTTGCGGAAGGCCGGGTCGTTGACGTCCGGTGAAATCGACGCCGTACGATTCGTCGGACCGATGACGCCCGCCACGTAACGAATGCTGCCGGTCCGGTGCGCGGCCTGATCGGCGCACTCGCGCGCGATGCGCGCCGCTGCCGAATTCAGTTCGGCGACCAGCGATTCCATGCCGTAGTCGGCCATCGACGGGGCGTTGGAGTTGAAGGTATTGGTTTCGATGATGTCGGCGCCGGCCTCCAGGAACTTGCGATGGATCTCCTGGATCACCGACGGCCGCGTGATCGACAACAGGTCGTTATTGCCCTTGAGGTCCCTCTCCCAGCGGGCGAAGCGTTCGCCCCGGTAGCCTTCCTCACTCAGCCGGTAGCTCTGGATCATCGTGCCCATGGCGCCGTCGAGGACCAGGATGCGGTCCTCGAGGGCGGCCTGCAGTGTTTCGATGCGTGCGCGACGTTCCATGCGTTTGCCTCAGGCTGCTGCCTGCTTCGGACGAACGCCGAGCGCATGGCAAATGGCGTAGGTTAGTTCCGAGCGGTTGAGCGTATAAAAGTGGAATTCGTTGATGTCTTCGCTTTGCAGCCGGCGCACCTGCGCTATAGCGACGCTGGCGGCAATCAGCTGCCGCGTCTCTTCGTCGTCGTCGAGGCCGGCGAAACTTTCCACCAGCCAGCCGGGCACGCTCGCACCGCAGCGGCTCGCAAAGCGCTGCAACTGGGGAAAGCGGGTAACCGGGAGGATACCCGGCACGATCGACGAATCGATTCCGGCCGCCGCACAGCGGTCGCGGAAACGCAGGAACACGTCGGCGTCGAAGAAAAACTGCGTGATCGCGCGGCTTGCGCCGGCATCGAGTTTTCGCTTCAGGTTGTCGAGATCCGCGCTGGCGCTGGCTGCCTCCGGGTGTACCTCCGGGTAGGCCGCCACCGAGATATCGAAGTCGCCGATACTGCGCAGCCCGGCGACCAGGTCCGACGCGTGGGCATAGCCGTCGGGTGGAGGCCGGTACCCGGCGGTCTCCGGGGGCGGGTCGCCGCGCAATGCGACGAGATGGCGGATGCCCATGTCCCAGTATTCGCGCGCAATATCATCGATCTCGCCGCGCGCGGCGCCGATGCACGTGAGGTGCGGTGCCGCCGTCAGCCCGGTCTCACCCGCGATCCGGGACACCGCCGCGTGGGTCCGCTCGCGCGTCGACCCGTCCGCGCCATAGGTCACGGATACGAAACGGGGGCAGAGCGGTTCGAGCCGCCGGATCGACCGCCACAATGTCTCGGTCATCTGTTCGGTGTTCGGCGGAAAAAACTCGAACGACACCTGTGTCACTGGGTTCGTCATACTTATATATATCCGGAGCGTCAGGCGGCAGCCGTGGACTCGCCGGCCTGCGTGGCTATGGCGAGCAGCCAGCGCGGTTGACCTGCCGGCAGCGCCTTCGGGGCGGCCAGCCGCAACCCGGCGGCACGCGCATGCGCGCCGAATGCCGAGCGCGCGGCATCGACACCGCCGGCGTCCACCGCCGACAACAGCAGCAGGCGGCCTTCCGGCTTCAGCAGGCGCCGTGCCTCGAGAATTGCCGCGACAGGATCGTCGGCGCCGCCCAGCACGTCATCGAGGATCACGGTATCGAACTCGTCGTCGGCAAAAGGCAGGTCGTACATGTCGCCCTTGCGCAAGCTGCAGTTGGGCAAGCCCGCGAGGAGTACCTCGGCGCGCGCATAACGCCGGGCGTCGGCGTCGATGTCCACGCCGACGACGCGCTGCGCACGCGAAGCGAGCAGTTTGAGTATGCGTCCCTGCCCGCAGCCGATGTCGATGAGGTCGCCCAGAGGCGTCGAGACCGTAAGCTCGACGAGCGCCTTGTGCAGGCTGCGATCTTCCTCGCGGACCTCGGCCGCCGGCGGTCCGCCCCGCAAGGCCCGGAGGCGATCGAGGTCGCGCCGGAACTCCGGCTCGTCGTCGGGAACCAGCGCCAGCAGCCGCCGCAGGTCCGTGGCCTGGCGGCCCCGCACCGGTGCGCGGTAGAACACGTAGTGGCCGTCCCGGAAGCGCTGCAACATGCGGGCGTCGCACAGGATCTTCAGGTGCTGAGAGATGCGCGGCTGGCTCTGGCCGAGAACCTCGGCAAGCTCCGATACACTGCTTTCGCCCTGCACGCAAAGCGCGACGAGCCGCAGGCGAACGGGATCCGCCAGAGCCTTGAAACGCGCCATGAGTTGTTCGGTTTCAGAATCCATAAATATATAAATATTTGTTTATATATAAGGCCGGACAGTCTACCACCGGCAAGCCCAGGGAAAAAGGGGCAGGCCGGGCATTCCCGTCAGGCTTTTTGCGCGGGCGGGAGGCGCCCGGGTCAGGACCTACTGGAGGCGCGAGGAGCCGGACACGACATTGCTGGCGAACAGCCGGCTCACGTCGACCGCATCGTAGCGACGGCGCCGGCCGCAGTATTCGCAGGTGATTTCCACGTGCCCCTGCTCGGCGAGCAACTCCCGGATTTCCGCTTCGCCAAGCAGGCGCAGGATTTCGTCGGTGCGTTTCTTGGTGCAGCGACAGCGGAAACTCACCGGGCGGCCGTTGAATACCCGGACATCGTCCTCGTTGAAGAGTTTGCCGATCAGGTCCGGGCCGGCCGCTGCCGGGAAATCCGCGGTTTTAAGTGTTGCTGCCAGGAATCCCAGCCGGTTCCAGTCGTCCGGATCGACAGGCTGCCCCGGCATTTGCTGCAGGAGCACGCCGCCGGACAGGCGCCTGTTGCTGACCAGCGCCACATGGCTCGGTAGCTGCACCGAGCGAGTGAAATAGTCTTCGAGGCTCGCGCCGAGCGAGTGCTGGCCGACTGCCACGATTCCCTGGTACGGCCGTTCCCCGGCGTCGACCGTGATTGCGCAACGAGCATCCTGCAGAAGTTCGTCGAACGTGGTTGCCGTCACGTCGGCGGCCGCTGTCGCCATGCCGCGCAATTCAAGCTGGCTCGTGCACTGCATGACGAGCATGCGCAGCTCGCCCGCACCCTGGATCTGCATCGTCACCGAGCCGTCGAATTTCAGGCTTTGCGCAATGAGACCGGTTGCCGCCGCGGCATGCCCGAGGGTCTCCTGCACGACGGGTGCGTAGTGCTGTGTCCTGAGCATTCGCCGCCACGCCCGCGACAGGTAGATGATTTCGCCTCGCACCGGCAGCGATTCGAAGGCAAACGGAATGATGTGATCGGCAAACACGAAACGTCCGGCTGCAGAACTTACCCGGCAAGCTTTGCTTGCAGCAGCTTGTTGACCGTCCCAGGGTTTGCTTTGCCCTGGGTTTCCTTCATCACCTGCCCAACGAAATACCCGATCAGCTTGTCCTTGCCGCCGCGGTACTCCGCGACCTGCTGGGGATTCGCAGCAATGACCCGGTCGACGGCGGCCTCTATCGCCGATTTGTCCGTGATCTGCCGCAAGCCACGCGCGGCGATCACGTCGTCGGCACTGCCCTCGCCCGCCCACATCGCCTCGAACACTTCTTTCGCGATCTTTCCGGAGATCGTGTTGTCCTCGATCCGGTCCGCGAGGCCCGCGAGTTGCAGCGCCGTGATGCGGGACGCCAGGATCTCGACGGCGTCGCGGTTCAGCGCGCCGGCCAGCTCGCCCACGATCCAGTTGGCGACGAGCTGCGGCGATGCGGCACTGGCCCCTGCTGCCGCCTCGAAATAATCGGCGAATGCCCGGCTGCCCGTCAGTATCGCGGCGTCATCCGCTTTGAGGCCGTACTGCTCGACGAAACGCCGCTGCCTCGCATCCGGCAGTTCCGGCAGCGTGGCGCGCACCGCCTCAATGTAAGCGGCGTCGATAGTGACCGGCAGCAGGTCCGGGTCCGGGAAATAGCGATAATCGTTCGCTTCTTCCTTGCTGCGCATGGGGCGCGTCTCGTCACGGTCCGCATCGTAGAGCCGCGTCTCCTGCACGACCTTGCCGCCGTCCTCGAGGAACTCGATCTGGCGCCGGATCTCGTAGTTGATCGCGCGTTCGACGAAGCGAAAGGAGTTCAGGTTCTTCAGTTCGGTGCGGGTGCCAAGCGCCTTCTGCCCCTGCCGCCGTACCGACACGTTCGCATCGCAGCGAAATGAGCCTTCCTGCATGTTGCCATCCGAGATTTCGAGGTAGCGGACGATCGAATGGATCTTGCGCATGTAGGCCACGGCCTCGCGCGCGGACCGCAGGTCGGGCTCCGAGACGATTTCGAGCAGCGGCGTGCCGGCGCGGTTCAGATCGATACCGGAGCAGCGATCCAGCCCTTCATGGATCGACTTGCCGGCGTCCTCCTCGAGGTGCGCGCGCGTGATGCCTATGCGCTTGCCGGCACCGTCGTCACCGGTGATGAAGAGTTCGCCGCCGGAGACGATCGGCAGCTCGTACTGGCTGATCTGGTAACCCTTGGGCAGGTCCGGGTAAAAGTAGTTCTTGCGCGCGAACACCGACCTCGGGGCGACGCTCGCGTTCACGGCAAGACCGAATTTAACCGCCATGCGGACGACAGCCTCGTTCAGTACCGGCAGCGTGCCTGGATAGCCGAGGTCGATGAGGCAGGCCTGGGTGTTCGGTGCCGCGCCGTAGGCGGTGGGCGCGCCGGAAAAGATCTTGCTCGCTGTCGAGAGCTGCGTGTGAATCTCGAGCCCGATGACCACCTCCCAGCGGCCGGTGTTCACACGTAGGCCTTCGGTACCTGCCGGTGCCAGTCGCTGTCCTCTTGGTACTGGTGCGTGGCGGCGAGCAGCAAGGGCTCCGACCAGTGCGGTCCCACGAGGTGCAGGCCGACCGGCAGGCCGCCAACCTGGCCGCAGGGCGCAGAGAGGGCCGGCAATCCCGCGAGGTTCGCACCGATCGTGTAGATATCGTTGAGGTACATCGTTATCGGGTCGCCGGTCTTGTCGCCCAGCAGAAAGGCCGGCGTCGGGGTCGTCGGCCCCGCGATCAGGTCGACATCTGCGAATGCACGACGGAAATCGTCGCTGATCAGCTGCCGGACCTTCTGTGCCTTGAGGTAATACGCATCGTAATAGCCTGCGGACAGGACGTAGGTGCCGGTCATGATCCGGCGTTTCACCTCCGCGCCGAATCCTTCTCCGCGGCTTCGGCAGTAAAGGTCGAGAAGGTCCTCCGGATTCTCTGCACGGTAGCCGAAGCGCACGCCGTCGAATCGCGACAGGTTGGACGAACATTCCGCGGGCGCGACCACGTAGTAGGCCGGCACGCAGTAGGCCAGGTTCGGAAGATCGACTTCAGAGAGCGTCGCGCCGCGAGCCTCGAGGACGCGGAGCGCCTCGCGGACTGCGCTCGCGCAGCCCGCATCGAGGCCGGCATCGAAGTGCTGGCGGACGATCCCGACGCGCAGTCCGTCAAGCGGCAGGGCGAGCCCGGCGGTGTAATCCGGCACCGGCTGGTCGATCGACGTGGAGTCGCGCTCGTCGAAACCGGCCATGACGCCGAGGAGCAGCGCGGCATCCTCGGCTGACCGGGTAATGACGCCGGCCTGGTCAAGGCTCGAGGCAAACGCGACCATGCCGTGACGCGATACCCGGCCGTAGGTTGGCTTCAGCCCGACGGTGCCGGTCAGCGCCGCGGGTTGCCGGATCGATCCGCCGGTATCGGTTCCCGTGGCCGCCGGCGCGAGACGGGCCGCGACGGCCGCTGCGGAACCCCCGGACGAACCGCCCGGCGACCGCTCGGGATCCCACGGATTCCTCACCGGGCCGAACCAGCTCGTCTCGTTCGACGAGCCCATCGCGAATTCGTCCATGTTCGACTTGCCGAGCACGACCGCACCCGCGTCCGCCAGCCGCTCGACAACGGTCGCATCATAAGGCGAGACGAAATTTTCGAGCATCCGCGAGCCGCAGGTCGTCCTGACGTCTCGCATGCAGAAAATGTCCTTGTGCACCAGCGGCAGGCCGCACAAGGGACCGGCGGATCCTGCACTGCGCTGCCGGTCGGCGCGGGCGGCGGCGGCCAGGGCGGCATCACCCAGCACGGTAATGAACGCATTCAGCGCCGGATCGTACTGCCCGATCCGGGCGAGCAGCGCACCCGTCAGTTCTACGGCAGTGAATTCTCCCCGTTCGAGCCCGGTCCGGAGCCCGGTCAGCGTCCGTTCGTGCAGGTTCATCCCTCGAGCACCTTCGGCACGAGGTACAGCCCGCCATCGACTTCTGCCGCATTCTGCTGCAGGTGCTCGCGATCGTCGGGCTCGGTGACACGGTCCGGGCGCAGGCGCTGCGACTCGTTGAGCGGGTGCGCCATGGGCAGGACGTCATCCGTCGGCGCAGCCGACAGCTGGTCGACAAACGCAACGATACGCGAGAGCTTTTCGACGGTCTCCGCGAACTCCTCATCGGCAAGTCGGAGCCTCGCCAGCATCGCAATGTGCTGTACCTGGTCTTTATCGAGTGACACGGTGGAAATCCGGAATTCGAACGCCTGGATACGTCCACTGGCGGACGCGCTCGCAATGATACACGCCGCCTTGTGCAATGTCCCAGCCATTGTTAGATTACACCGTTAATTCACTGGGACTCCTCCCCGCATGCTCAAAAGCCTCCTGGGTTATTTTTCAAATGACCTGTCGATCGACCTTGGCACCGCCAACACGCTCATCTACTCCCGCGGACATGGCATCGTGCTCAACGAACCATCGGTCGTGGCCATTCGAGAGGACAGCGGCCGCGGCGGGAGGGTTGTCGAGGCAGTCGGTCTCGAAGCGAAAAACATGCTCGGCCGGACGCCGGGAAACATCACGGCGATCCGGCCGCTGAAAGACGGCGTTATCGCCGATTTCACCGTTACCGAGAAGATGCTGCAGCACTTCATCAAGAAGGCGCTCGGCACACGGTATTTTCGTCCGAGCCCGCGGGTCCTCATCTGCGTGCCGTATGGTTCGACGCAGGTGGAACGCCGGGCCATTCGCGAGTCGGCCGAAGGTGCCGGCGCACGCAAGGTTCATCTCATCGATGAACCGATGGCCGCCGCAATCGGCGCCGGCATGCCGGTGCACGAGGCGCGCGGCTCCATGGTCCTCGACATCGGCGGCGGCACTTCCGAAGTCGCGGTGATCTCACTGAACGGCATCGTATATGCAGCGTCCGTGCGCATCGGCGGCGACCGTTTCGACGAAGCGATAACGAATTATGTCCGCCGCAATTACGGCATTCTCATCGGCGAAGCGACGGCGGAGCGGATCAAGCACGAAATCGGTTCGGCGTTCCCGGGGCAGGAGGTGCTCGAAATCTCCGTCAAGGGCCGGAATCTGTCCGAAGGCGTACCGCGCAGCTTCACGTTGAACAGCAATGAAATCCTCGAGGCATTGCAGGAACCCCTGCAGGGCATCGTCGGCGCAGTGAAGGAGGCGCTGGAACAAACACCACCCGAACTCGGCGCCGACGTCGCCGAACGCGGCATCGTACTCACCGGTGGCGGCGCGATGCTGCGGGACATAGACAAGCTGCTCATGGAAGAAACCGGTCTGCCGGTCGTCATCGCCGACGATCCGTTGACCTGCGTGGCACGCGGCGGTGGACGCGTCATCGAACTCATCGACGAGCACGGTCCCGCAGTATTCGGACTGGAGTGACCGAATCACAGCGCCACGACGGAGATGGCCGCTACACGAGACACAAGCAGCAACCCGGCACGGATTCCGGCCCTGGGTTTCCGCGCGCTGGCTCTTATCCTGTTGTCGCTGCTTCTCATGTTCCTGGATCATCGGGAGCAGCACATCGAGCAGCTGCGTGACACGGTCGGCACGGCGCTCTACCCGCTGCAACTCGTGGTCGACGGCCCGTCGCGCCTTTTCGCCTGGAGCGGCGCGCGTCTTCGCTCGCACAATGTACTACTCACGGAAAACGAACAGCTCAAACGCGAACAGCAGGTCATTCGGGCCATGCTCCTCACCCAGGACGCACTGAAGGCCGAAAACGCGCGGCTGCGCGAACTGCTCGATGCCCGTGAGCAGGTCGCAGACCGGGTGCGGGTCGCCGAAGTCCTGGCAGTCGACTCGAACCCCGGCCGCCACAGCCTCATCATCGACGCCGGCTCCGGTGACGGCGTCTACGAGGGACAGGCCATCGTCGACCAGGACGGCGTCGTGGGCCAGGTCATCGAGGCAGGCCCCGTCACTTCCGAGGCATTGCTGATCAGCGACCCGGGCCACGCCCTGCCCGTCGAAGTAAATCGCAACGGCATGCGGACGATCGCTTACGGCACCGGCGAATTCGGCCGACTCGACCTGCCCGGCCTTGCGAACAATGCCGATATTCGCGAGGGCGACCTGCTCGTGACCTCCGGGCTCGGCGGCGCATTCCCGTCCGGGTATCCAGTCGCGGTCGTCACGACCGTGACGCGTCTGCCCCGACAGGCGTTTGCCGACGTCACGGCCGAACCGGTGGCGGCGTTGAACCAGGTGCGCGAAATCATGCTGGTGTGGTCCACGCCCGCCGACCGTGGAACACCCCGGCAAAGCAGCCGGTCAACCGGCGACGACGCGACAAGCGGCGACGACCCGGACGAAAGACAATGAGCAGGGATCGCGCTGCGCGGCACTTTCCGGTCCTCATTACAATTCTCGTCGCACTCATGCTGACGATGATGCCACTGCCCCGCAGCGTCGAGGCGTTTCGCCCGGACTGGATCGCACTCACGATGATTTTCTGGGCGTTCAGCCTGCCGCGCAGCTACAGCGTCGGCATCGCGTGGCTGGTCGGCATCGTACTCGATGTCACCCAGGGTACGCTCCTCGGCCAGCACGCGCTCGCACTTACCGTCGCCGTCTTCCTGACGGTGCGTTTCCACCTCCTGATGCGGGTCTTTCCGCTCATCCAGCTCAGCGCCACGATTTTCGCCTTGCTGGCGCTCTACCAGTTTCTGCTGTTCTGGATCAACGGTGTCGTCGACGTGCGCTCGCCGGCGGTAACGTACTGGGGGCCGGTGCTGTCGGGCTCGATTGTCTGGCCGCTTCTCTACAATTTCCTGACCGGCATTCGCTATCGCGTCCAGTCGGGGGCCTGACGTGAGAGCGCTTTCCTCCATCAAGGATCATCACTACGAGCGCCGGCTGTTTATCACGCGCGTGATCTTCGCGTCCGTCATTGCGACGCTGTTGCTCGGTACTGTAATTGCGCGGCTCGTCCAGTTGCAGGTGCTGAACTACGAACATTTTGCGGAGCGCGCGCAGGGGAACCGCGTGCGCATCGAGGCAGTACCGCCTATTCGCGGCCTGATTTTCGACCGCAAGGGCCGGGTGCTCGCGGAAAACAGGCCAGCCTACCAGTTGGAGCTGATTCCGGAGCAGGTCGACGATGTCGACGACACGCTGTTGCGGCTGGCCGGGCTCGACCTTATCGAGGCGGACGACATCGAGCTCTTCAAGGCGCTGATCGCCAGCGGTCCGCGGTTCAAGCCCGTGACCCTTAACCTCAGGATGTCGGACGAGGAAGTTGCGCACTTCGCCATCCAGCGGCCCCGCTTCCCCGGCGTCGATTTCCGGCCACGCCTGATACGTCATTACCCGAACGGCCCGGCGATTGCCCATGCCGTTGGCTACGTCGGCGCCCTGTCGGAAACCGACCTGCAGGCGCTGGATCCGGCGCGCTATGCCGGCACCGGGCAGACCGGAAAAACCGGCGTGGAGCACAGTTTCGAATCTACGCTGCACGGCGATCCCGGCTACCGGCATGTCGTCACGAATGCGCGCGGGCGCGTGATCACCGCGACATCGAACGAGTTGCTCGACGCCCTGCCCACGGACGCCCAGCCGACCCCGGGATCGAACCTGTTCCTGACGCTCGATCTCGACCTGCAGACGGTTGCCCACCAGGCCCTTTCCGGCCAGCGCGGCGCCGTGGTCGCGATGGATCCCTGGAGCGGCGAAATCCTGGCGCTGGTCAGCACACCGTCGTTCGATCCGAACCTGTTCGCCTCCGGCATGAGCACGAGCCAGTTCAACGCTCTCCAGGAAGACCTGGATCGGCCATTATTCAACCGCGCCGTGCGTGGCACCTATCCGCCCGGTTCCACGATCAAGCCGATGCTGGCCCTCGCGGCACTCGAAACCGGTGCGACGAACCTGACCCGCAAGACCGTCTGCTTCGGCTCGTTTTCGCTGCCGAATTCCACGCACCGCTACCGCGACTGGCGACCCCAGGGCCACGGCGCGGTGGACCTGCACGACGCGCTCGAGCAGTCCTGCGATGTCTACTTTTACGAGGTCAGCGTCGACCTCGGCATCGACAACATGCACACCTACCTCGACCAGTTCGGGCTCGGGCAGACGACCGGCATCGATGTGCCGGGCGAACGAACGGGAATCAACCCGTCGCGGGAGTGGAAACAGCAGGCATTCCGGAACCCGTCCGACCAGCGCTGGTTCAACGGTGAAACCGTTATCGCCTCCATCGGCCAGGGCTATATGCTGGCGACGCCGCTGCAGCTCGCGAGCGCCGCGGCCACGCTCGCGACGCGCGGGACGCGCTTCAAGCCGCACCTCGTTGCCGGGTGGGAAGAGCCGATGACCGGCGAGCGGACGCTCGTGAAACCGGAACGGCTCTCCGATGTCGACATCGATAACGAGTTCTACTGGCAAACGGTCATCGACGCGATGCACGACGTCCTGCAGGGTTCGCGCGGCACCGCGCGCGCCGTCGGCACCGGCGCCCCTTACTCGATGGCCGGCAAGAGCGGCACCGCGCAGGTGTTTTCGGTCGCCCAGGAAGACGAGTACAACGAGGACGAGATCGAGTATCGCCTCCGCGACCATGCCCTGTTTATCTCGTTCGCGCCGGTGGAGACGCCGCAGATCGCGGTCGCGATAATCATCGAGAACGGCAGCAGCGGCAGTCGCGTCGCCGCGCCGATCGCCCGTGCCCTCATGGACCGCTACCTCGTGGTCAACGATGCGCGATAACGTCAGCTCGAGGCTCGTCGCCGACAAGGAAGCGCCCTTGTCGGGCTTCACCCGCCTGCTGCGGCGGCTGCATATCGACGGTCCGCTGCTCGGCGCGCTGCTGCTCATCTGCGCTTTCGGTCTTGCGGTGCTCTACAGCGCCGTAGGCGAAAACCCGCGGCTCGCGATGAACCAGGTTTTCAGGCTCGCCGTCGGCCTGTTCGCCCTGCTGGTGGTCGCGCAGTTTTCGCCCGACTTTCTCAGGCGCTGGAGCCCCTGGGCGTACGCCGGCGGCCTGATCCTGCTGTTACTCGTCTTGACGAGCGGCGTGGTCGGCCAGGGGGCGCGCCGCTGGCTCGACCTCGGCATACGTTTCCAGCCCGCGGAGATCATGAAGCTCGCAGTCCCGATGATGGCCGCGTGGTACATGCATCAGCGCCCGATCCCCCCGAGGCTGGGCCAGCTGCTGGTGCTGCTCGTCGTCATCATCGTGCCGACACTCCTCATAGCGAAACAACCGGATCTCGGCACTGCCCTCCTGATCGCCGCCTCCGGCATCATCGTCGTGATCCTGGCGGGCCTGCCGATCCGCTTCATGATCGCGCTCGCCGTGCTGGCCGTTCCGGGCGCATGGGTGCTGTGGCATTTCATGCACGACTATCAACGGCAGCGCGTACTGACCCTCCTGAACCCGGACAGCGACCCGCTCGGGGCCGGCTACAACATCATCCAGTCGAAGATCGCGATCGGATCCGGAGGCCTGTTCGGGAAAGGCTGGACCAACGGTTCGCAGGCGCAGCTCGAATTTCTGCCCGAACGCGATACGGATTTCATTTTTGCCGTGATCGGCGAGGAATTCGGGCTGTTCGGGGTGCTGGCTCTCATCGGGCTCTACGTTTTTGTGGTCGCCCGCGGCCTCTGGATCGCGGCGCACGCACACGATACGTTCTCGCGGCTGCTCGCGGGTTCCATCAGCCTTACGTTTTTTGTTTACGTATTCATCAATACCGCGATGGTATCGGGACTGGTCCCCGTCGTGGGCGTGCCCTTGCCGCTGGTGAGCTTCGGCGGCACGTCGATGGTGACGCTCATGGTCGGATTCGGTATTCTGATGTCGATCCATTCACACCGGAAACTCCTGCCGCACTAATGAAACGACTCCCGCTGTGCAGCGCGCTGCTGCTGTGCTCACCTGCCGGCCTGGCCCTGGACACAGGCCAGCCCGAGATCCGTACCTTCATCGACGAGATGGTCGAGGAGCATGACTTCGAACGCGATGTGCTGGTCGCGGCCCTCACCGGCGCCGAGCTGAAGCAGAACATCATCGACGCCATCAGCACACCGGCGGAAAAAAAGCTCAACTGGGCGGAGTACCGGCAAATCTTCATTACGCCCGAGCGGGTCGACGCCGGCGCCGCCTTCTGGCGGGAAAACCGCGAAATGCTCTCCGACATCTCGGCACGGCACGGCGTGGCCGAGGAAATTCTCATCGGGATCATCGGCGTGGAAACCTACTATGGCCGGATTACGGGGAAGTACCGGGTGCTCGATGCGCTCGCAACCCTGGCATTTCACTACCCGCCCCGGGCCGCCTTCTTTCGCAAGGAGTTGACGCAGTATTTTCTCCTTGCCCGCGAGGAAGGCATGACCCCCGGGGAGGCGACCGGCTCCTACGCCGGCGCGATGGGCCGGCCACAGTTCATGCCGTCGAGCTACCGTGCCTACGCGATCGATTCGACTGGCGACGGCAAGCGTGACATCTGGAACGACTGGACGGATGTGGCGGGCAGTGTCGCCAACTATTTCAACGCGCACGGCTGGCGCAGCGAGCAGGAAATCGCGGCGCAGGCCACACTCGGCAGCCAGTGGGAGGGTCCCCCGCCGGAGCCGGCGAACACCTTGTCGCCACAGGCCACGATCGGGTCGCTCAGTGCGGACGGAGTGGTATTCGCGACCGACCTTGCCCCCGGCAGCGACGCTGCCCTGCTCGCCTTCGACGGGGCACAAGGGCCGGAATACTGGGTCGGCTTTCACAACTTTTTCGTGATTACGCGCTACAACCGCAGCGCGATGTACGCCCTTGCCGTGTACCAGCTCGGGCGGGAAGTGGCGCTCAGGCTGTGCGAGGAAGCCGATGCGTCCTGAGCGGTGGCTGCGCCGCGCCACGTGGGCGGTCCTGTTGCCGCTCGTCGCCTGCAGCAGCAGCGAGATCCGGGATCCTGCGCCGGGCGGCAGCGTCGTGATCCCCGACTTGCCCGGCAGCGCGGTGCCACGGCCTGAAGCACGGAGTCGCTACGGCAACGGCCCGGTGTACGAGGTGCTCGGGCAGCGGTACACGGTACTGCCCTCGAGTGACGGGTACCGCGAACGCGGCGTCGCGTCCTGGTACGGGGACAAGTTTCATGGCCGCCTCACGTCGAGCCGTGAAACCTACGACATGCATGCCATGACGGCGGCACACAAGACGCTGCCCCTGCCGAGCTATGTTCGCGTACGGAACCTGCGCAACGACAAGAGCGTGATCGTCAGGGTCAACGATCGGGGGCCTTTCGTCCACAATCGCATCATCGACTTGTCCTACGCCGCCGCGGTGAAGCTCGACATGGTCGGCGACGGTACGAGCCTGGTCGAGGTCACCGCGCTCGCGGCCGAGCCGCGAGGCGACATCCCCGTACGGGAAAGCATGCCGCCGCCGTATCGGCCGGATACCGTGGCCGTCAACACGCCCGCTCGCTCGTTCGTGCAGGTCGGCGCATTCGGCAATCGCGAAAATGCCGACCGGCGCAAGGCGCTGCTGCAAAGCAGCGGCATCGATGACGTGCTGATCCACGCCGATACCAGCGTGACTCCCTCACTCTTCCGTGTCCGCATCGGCCCGATCGTGGAGGTCGAACAGTACGACAGCATCGTCGGGACCCTCGAAAATCTGGGCATCACCGATCCCTACCTCGTGCCTGAATAGCCGGCACGGCGGCCCGAAGCCGCCGCCGGGCGAATTCGTTACAATGAGGCCGCGTTCTTACGACCCCGTTTCACTCCCTGGCGACTCCATGCATCACCGGCTGTTCAACTCCCTGATTCTGTTTGTGTTACTCGGACAAAGCGCCCTCCTGGCCGCCCAGTCGCGGCCGATCCCGGCGCCGCCGATCATCGGTTCGAAAAGCTTTTTCATGATCGACGGCCGCACCGGCCACGTGCTCGCCGAACACCAGCCTGACGAACAACTCGCGCCGGCCAGCCTTACGAAGCTGATGACCGCGTACGTCGTGTTCCAGGCCCTCGCGAACAAGCAGGCAGCGCTTGACGACGAGGTGACCATCAGCGAAGGCGCCTGGCGAACGGGGGGCTCGCGCATGTTTGTCGAGGTCGGCAACCGGGTTCCGGTCCGCGACCTTTTGCTCGGCATGATCGTGCAATCCGGCAACGACGCCAGTGTGGCGCTCGCCGAACACATCGCGGGCACGGAGGCGGTATTCGCGGAAATGATGAACCAGTCCGCCGCAGCTCTCGGCATGGTCAGCAGCCATTTCGTCAACGCGACGGGCCTGCCCGACGAGCAGAATTATTCAACGGCGCGTGACCTTGCCGCCCTGGCGCGCGCGATCATCCTGCAGTTCCCCGACTACTACCGGTGGTATTCGCTCAGGGAATACACCTGGAACGACATTACACAGCCTAACCGCAATAACCTGCTGTGGCGTGACGACTCCGTGGACGGGATGAAGACCGGCCATACGGACGATGCCGGTTACTGCCTGGTATCGTCCGCCCTGCGGGACGATATGCGGATCATCGCCGTCGTCCTCGGCACGTCGAGCGCCAAGGCGCGAATCGACGGCAGCCAGGCGCTCTTGAACTATGGCTTTCGCTTTTACGAGACCCGCCTGCTCTACAAGGGAGGTGAACCCATCACCGCCGCCCGCGTCTGGAAGTCCGCCGCGGGTTATACCAACCTCGGCGTCCTCGAGGACGTGTACATCACGATACCGCGCGGCAGCTACGAGTCCCTGGAAATGACGCGCAATGTGCCGGCCGTGCTCGAAGCGCCGGTCGCGGCTGGCCAGCCGCTCGCGGAATTCACGGTGAGCCTCCACGGTGACACGCTGCTCTCGGAGGCGCTGCGAGCGCTGGAGGACAATCCCGAAGGTTCACTGTGGCAGCGCACGCGTGACGGTGTCACGCTGTGGTTTGAATAGGCGCCGGCAATGACCGACGACGACACGACACCGACCCTGCTCGAATTTCCCTGCGATTTCCCGGTCAAGATGATGGGGCGCGCTACGCCGGCGTTCCATGTCACCGCACGGGCGCTGGTGGAGAAGCACACCGGACCACTGGCCGACGAGGCCATCCAGACGGCAGAGAGCCGCAACGGCCGCTTCGTGTCGATCACCGTCACAGTCAGGGCAGAGAGCAAGGAACAGCTGGACGACATCTACCGCGACCTGACGGCGCACGACGACGTCCTGATGGCCCTGTAGCCGCAATGGTCGCCGTCGCGATCAAATCGTTCGGGCTCACGGACTACGTGCCGGCCTGGCGCGCCATGCAGGCATTCACGGATGCCCGCGGCCTCCGCACCCCCGACGAAATCTGGTTCATGGAGCACAAGCCGGTGTTCACGCTGGGCGTCAATGCAGCGCCGGAGCACCTGCTCGCGCCCGGCGATATCCCGGTCGTCCAGGTCGACCGGGGCGGCCAGGTTACCTACCACGGACCCGGGCAACTGATGATTTACCCGCTCCTCGACCTCAAACGCGCCGGCATCGGCGTCCGGGCGCTCGTCACCGCGCTGGAACAAAGTGCGGTGCGTCTCGCCGCGGCGCATGGCATCGAGTCTGCCAGCCGTTGCGATGCGCCAGGCGTCTATGCCAATGGCGTCAAGTTCGCGAGCGTCGGCCTGCGCATACGTCGCGGCGCGAGTTTTCACGGCATGGCGTTGAACGTGAACATGGATCTCGAACCGTTCGCGCGCATCAATCCCTGCGGATTTCGTGGGCTCGAAGTTTCGGACCTGCACAAGCTCGGGGCACCGTTGTCCATCGAGGCAGCGCAACGCACGCTGTTGCCCTACCTGCTTGCGGAACTCGGACTCGACGCCATGGAACAAGTAGCGTGACCTGCTAGTATCCCGTTTTGGCCGCCCCGCCCACTGCCGTTGGCCCGCGAATCCGACCCGTATCTTGTCACCGAAGCACCTGATTTTTGCTGGCTTTATCCTGGCAGCGTCGACGACGCAGGCAGAGGAACCGCGTGCCTGCAGTACCGGGCTCGACGTGACGCTGCCCTCGGCGCGCCTCCCGCCGGGTGACGAGGACGAGCTCGCCATCGAACTCGAAGCCGGCGAGCTCGAAACAACGCTCGACGAATCGCCCGACCTGCGGGTATCGGGAGGGGTATTGCTGCGTCGTGGCCAACGACTCCTCGGCGCCGACGAGGCCCGTTACGACCCCGGTCAGCGCGCCGTCATCCTGACGGGCAACGTTCGCTACGACGACACGCAGAGCGAGATCGTAAGCGACGCTGCGGAGTTCGCCTACGATTCCGGCCGCATCCTGTTCTCCGGCGCCCGCTTTTCACTGGGCGCGAGTAACGGGCGCGGCGGCGCGGCGGAAGTCATGATCAGCCGCGACGGCGCGTTGCAGCTCGACCGCGTGCACTACACGACCTGCCCGCCGGGCTCCAACGACTGGGAACTGCAGGCGGATGACATCGACCTCGACACGGACAGCGGCGTCGGCACGGCCCGCGACATCAAACTCCGCTTCCAGGGCCTGCCGATCCTGTGGGCGCCGTTCATCTCGTTCCCGATCGGCGATGCGCGCAAATCCGGCATCCTGACCCCGGAGATCGGCAGTTCGGGCCGGAGTGGCAACGAACTGCGGGTGCCGTATTACTGGAACATCGCGCCGAACTACGATGCGACGATCACGCCGCGGCTGCTCACGGAGCGGGGCCTGCAGCTGCAGACGGAGTTTCGTTACCTGGCCGAAGGGCATAGCGGCGAGCTCGTCGGGCAATACCTGCCCGACGACGAGCAGTTCGACGATACCCGGCATATGCTGCTGGCACGCCACCGGAGCCTGTTCGAAAACGGCTGGCGCGGCTTGCTCGACTTCCGCGAGGTGTCTGACAACCAGTATTTCGAGGATCTCGGCGGCAGCCTCAGCGCGTCCAGCACTACGCATCTCGATCGGCACCTGAGTTTCGACTGGCACAGCGAATCCATGAACGTGTTTGCGCGCGTTCAGGACTTCCAGACGCTCGATGACGCCATTGCTCCCGATGACGAGCCGTATCGCCGGCTCCCGCAATTCCTGTTCGAGGGCTATTGGCCGGAGCAAATCGCGGGCATTGAGGCCAGCATCGGCGCCGAACTGGTCAATTTCGACCGGGATGTGGGGGTTACCGGCTGGCGAGCGAACCTTGCGCCGCGGCTCGAACTGCCGATCGAGGGCAACGGCTGGTTCGTGAATCCGTCGATCGCATGGGACTACACGGCCTATCAGCTCGAGAACGAAGCAGCCGCACAGCCGGAGGATCCGACGCGCAGCCTGCCGATTTCGAGCCTGGATACCGGTCTCGTTCTCGAGCGGCTGATGCGCGGCGCGGAACGCCGCATCCAGACGCTCGAGCCGCGACTGTTGTACGTCTACGTGCCCTTCCGGGACCAGGACGACCTGCCGGTCTTCGACACGATCGTGCCGGACCTGAACCTCGTGCAACTTTTCCGGCGCAACCGGTTTCTCGGTGTGGACCGGATCGGCGATACCGACCAGGTCAGCGTCGGCATCACGTCACGGATCCTCGACGTCGGCAGCGGCAGGGAACTCGTGTCCGCGACCGTCGGCCAGACCCGCTACCTGAATGACCGGCAGGTCACGCTGCCCGGCGGCACGCCCGGCACGACCGCGACGTCGGACTACATTGCCGAGGTCCGGTTCCTGCTCTATGAGCACCTGAACTTCGATTTCGGCCACCAGTGGGGGACCACGGAGAACGGAACGGCTCAATCCGAGGCGCGCGTTCAATACCGCCCGGCGCAGAACAAGCTCCTGAACCTCGCCTACCGCTACCAGCGCGACTCACTGGAACAGGGTGATCTCTCCTGGTCCTGGCCGCTCGGCGACCAGTGGAATTTTGTCGGCCGTTACAATTACTCGTTTCGCGACGAGGAAATGCTGGAGCAGTTTTTCGGCCTGGAGTATGAAAGCTGCTGCTGGGGCCTCCGGCTCGTCACCCGCCGTCACATCTCCACGCGTGACGGAACTCGGGATTCTTCCGTCGGTCTGCAACTCGTACTGAAGGGCATGGCGAGTGTCGGCACGGCCGCGGACCGCCTGCTCGAACGTGGTATTCTTGGCTACTCCGCGGACCTTCGGTAATGAAAATGTCTTTTACAATCAAAGGTTTATGCACTATTTTTGCGCTGGCGGCCGCGCCGGGCCTGGCGGCGCAGGACGCACCGGCCGAGCTGTCCGAAACGGGCCAGTTCCTCGATGGCGTGGCTGCGATCGTCAACGAAGGGGTGGTGCTGAAGAGCAGCTATTACGAGACGCTCGAGATGATTCGCGGTCAGGCGTCGGAAAGTGGTTTCCAGCTGCCACCCGAACCGATCCTGAAAGAGCAGGTGCTGAATCGAGTGATCCTGAACGAGATCCAGTTGCAGCAGGCGGAGCGCATTGGCCTCGAAATCTCGGACCAGATGCTGAACCAGATCCTGAACGACGTCGCCACGAACATGGGCGGGACGCTGGCCGAGCTGCCCGAGATGCTTGCGCGGGACGGGGTGAACTACCAGGAGTTCCGGCGACAGATGCGCGAAGAGGTGACCATAGAGCAGCTGCGCCGCATTCGTGTCGACCAGGCAATCCAGGTATCGCCGCGCGAGATCGAGCAGTGCATCGCGGACCTCGAGACCAACGTCGTCGTCAACTCCGAATACAACCTGTCGCATATCCTGCTGTCGCTGCCCGAAGGCGCGTCGAGCGAGGAGATCGAGAGAATCGTCGCTACGGCGAACGAAATCCGGGCGCAGGCGACGGCGGGTGAGGATTTTCGTCAGCTCGCGGCGCGTTACTCCGACAGCCCGACCGCGCTCGAAGGCGGCGCCCTCGGCTGGATGAAGGGCGAGGAAGTCCCGACCGTATTCACCGACATCCTGGCGCCGCTCTCCGACGGCGACGTATCCGAGCCGTTCCGGACCGCGTCGAGCATTCACATCGTAAAGGTCAACGACATGCGCAGTGCCGTCGAACAGAGCGAGGTCAACCAGGTTCACGTGCGGCACATCCTCGTCACGCCGAATGAAATCATCGACGACGAAACGGCAAAGCAACAGCTCGAGGACGCCCACGAGCGCATCGAAGGCGGTGAGGATTTCAGCGAGGTGGCCAAGCTCCTGTCCGACGACCCGGGTTCCGCAAACCTGGGCGGCGATCTCGGCTGGGCAGGACCGGGTACATTCGTTCCAGAGTTCGACCAGGCGGTGAGCCGGCTCGAAATCGGCGAACTCAGCGAGCCGTTTCGCAGCCAGTTCGGCTGGCACATCGTTGAAGTACTGGATCGCCGCGTCTACGACAACACCGAGGACTTGAAGGAACAGAACTGCGTGGTGCGGATACGCGCCGGCAAACGCGATGCCGAGACGCAGCTCTGGCTGCAGCGCATACGGGACGAGGCCTTCGTCGATATAAGAATGTGAGCGCTGCCCCGCTGGTTGTGACCGCCGGCGAACCGGCCGGCATCGGCCCGGACCTTTGCGTCACGATCGGAGCAGCAGGCGATGCGCCGCACATGTGTGTCATCGGTGACGAAATGCTCTTGCGTGAACGCGCGTCGCAGCTCGGTCTCGAATTCCGTCTCGACGTGCTCGACCTGCCGTTTCCGGCGCCCGTGCGCTGCGGGAAGCCCGACTCCGCGAACGCCGCGACGCTGCTCGAGGGCCTGCGGCTCGCGGTGGACGGCTGCCTCGACGGCCGCTACCGGGCGCTCGTGACGGCGCCGCTCGCGAAGCATGTCATCAACGATGCGGGCATCCGCTTTTCCGGGCATACCGAGTATCTCGCGGAGCTTACCGGCGCGCACCAGCCGGTCATGCTGCTGGTGGCGGGCAGCCTGCGCGTGGCGCTGGCGAGTACACACCTCCCGCTGCGTGCGGTGCCGGACTACATCACCGCCGCGCGGCTCGAAGCCGTACTTCAAGTCCTCCATGCCGGTCTCAGGTCGCAATTTCGCATCGCAAACCCGGCGATCCTCGTTTGCGGACTGAACCCGCATGCCGGCGAAGGCGGCCATCTGGGACATGAAGACCAGGCACTCATCGCGCCGGTCGTTGATGCGCTGCGCGCCGCCGGTATGGACCTGCGCGGGCCGGTGCCCGCGGACACGGCGTTTACGCCGGCGGCCGGCCGCCATGACGCGATCCTCGCCATGTACCACGACCAGGGCCTGCCGGTACTGAAATACGCGGGATTCGGGCATGCCGTGAATGTAAGCCTGGGCCTGCCCATTATCCGGACCTCGGTCGATCACGGCACTGCTTTCGACCTCGCCGGCAGCGGCAGGGCGGATCCGGGAAGCCTCAGAGCCGCGATGGAGCTCGCTGTATCGCTCGGCGCGGCGCGGTGAAAGCGCATCGTCCGCGGAAACGCTTCGGCCAGCACTTCCTTACGGATCCGGGCGTCATCGATGCCATTCTTGCGGCCATCGCCCCGCAACGGGATGAGCGGATCGCGGAGATCGGCCCCGGCCCGGGTGCCATCACGGTGCCGCTTGCCGGGCGGTGCCGGGAACTGCACGCCATAGAGCTCGATCGCGATCTTGCGCACGCCCTCCGCCAGCGCTTCGCGGCAGAGGAGCACGTGCGCATCCATGAGGCCGATGCACTGAGCTTCGATTTCTCCTCACTCGGCCAGGACCTCCGCGTCGTCGGCAACCTGCCTTACAATATTTCCACGCCGCTCCTGTTTCACCTTCTCCCTTACCGTGCCTTTATCAAGGACATGCACTTCATGCTGCAGAAGGAGGTGGTCGACCGGATGGCAGCGGCGCCCGGCAGCCGGACTTACGGCCGCCTGACGGTCATGCTGGGGTGCCACTTCGACATCGATGCGTTGTTCGACGTGGACCGGCTGTCCTTCGACCCCCCGCCCGATGTCACGTCGGCGGTCGTTCGTCTGCGTCCGCTTCCGGCCGGCACCTATGACATCAGGGACGAGGGCTGGCTCGCACGCGTAGTCGCGGAGGCGTTCGGCCAGCGCCGCAAGACGCTGCGCAATGCCTTGAAACGGCTTGCCGGCGCGGAGGATCTCGCTCAGGCCGGCATCGAGCCGGGCTTGAGGGCCGAAGCGGTCGCCGTCGGCAACTGGGTCGCCCTTGCGAACCGGCTGGCCACAAAGACCGACAATCCCGCCTGAAATCGCTAGAATAGTTGCGTCATCAGAACGACGTAAGCTGCAATGACGGACAAGGCCTGCGACATCCACATCAAGGTAGTCACCGACTACATCGGCGAGCAGTCCGAACCGGATGCGGATCGTTACGTTTTTGCCTACACCATCACGATCTCGAACACCGGCAACGTCGCGGCCCGCTTGCTAAGCCGCCACTGGCTCATTACCGATGCGAACGGCAAGATCCAGGAAGTCTCCGGTGACGGCGTCGTCGGCGAGCAACCGCACCTCAGGCCGGGAGAGGAATTCCGGTATTCGAGCGGCGCAGTGCTGGAGACGCCGGTCGGAGCCATGCAGGGCCTGTACCGCATGGAGGCCGACGACGGCGTGTTCTTCGATGCGCCGATCGCGCCCTTTACGCTCGCCGTCCCCGGCCTGCTGCACTAGCTTCCGAGCGCATGGCGACGTATGCAATCGGCGACTTGCAGGGTTGTTACGATCCGTTGCGCCGGCTTCTCGACCGGGCGCGTTTCGATCCTGCCAACGATCGTCTGTGGCTCTGTGGCGACATCGTCAATCGCGGTCCGAAGTCGCTGAAGACACTGCGCTATGTGGTGAGCCTCGGCGATGCCGTCGTCAGCGTGCTCGGCAACCATGACCTGCACCTGCTCGCGCTGGCCGAAGGCGCGATCAAGTACACGTCCCGATTCGAGCCGCTGTACAAAGTCCTGAATGCACCGGATTCCGGCGAATTGATTGCATGGCTGCGGCGGCGCCCGCTCGCCCACTACGATGCGAGCCTCGACACCCTGATGGTACACGCGGGGCTCTGGCCCAAATGGTCGGTGAAGAAAGCCCTCGCCCGCTCTGCGGAAGTCGAGGCCGCCCTGCGCGGCGAAATCTATCCGGAGATACTCGCCAGGATGTACGGCAATACGCCCCGCCGCTGGGCGAGTTCTCTCAAGGGCTATCGGCGCCTTCGCGTGATCATCAACATTTTCACGCGCATGCGGATGCTGACCGAGACCCTGAGCCTCAACTATACCCACACCGGACCGCCGTGGGGCGCCCGCGGAAACCTGCTCCCGTGGTATGACTTCGAGAACACGGCCCTCGGTGACACTCGTATCGTGTTCGGCCACTGGTCCGCACTCGGCCTGGTCGTGCTTCCGAAACTCATCTGCCTCGACACGGGCTGCGTCTGGGGACGGGAACTGACAGCGGCGCGAATCGACGAAGCCGACGTGCGCATCTACCAGGCGTCGGGCAGGGAACTCACATGCGAGCGCTGAAGGCGTTCAGGCTCGCGGAATGGATCGACGCGCACCGCGAGGACCTTCGGCCGCCCGTCTGCAACCGGCAGGTATTCGAGGATGACGACTTCATCGTCATGATCGTCGGGGGACCCAACGCGCGCGACGACTATCACGTGGACGAAGGCCCCGAACTTTTTTACCAGTGCGAGGGCGACATGCTTCTCCGCACGATGCAGGACGGTGTCCGCGTCGATATACCGATCCGGCAAGGCGAGATGCTCCTCCTGCCGCCGCGGGTGCCGCATTCACCGCAGCGTTTCGCAGATACGGTCGGCCTGGTCATCGAGCGCAAGCGCTTCGATCACGAGCTCGACGGCTTCTCGTGGTATTGCGACCACTGCGACCACAAGTTGTACGAGGAATTCGTGTACATCGAGGACATCGTTGCGCAGCTCCCGCCGATCTTCGAGCGCTTCTACAGCGACGAGGGCAAGCGCCGTTGTGAGCGCTGCGGCAATGTGAAGCCGCTGCCGGACGAACAGTCCCGATGAACTTCGAGGATTGCCGTGCCTTTGCGATCGGGCAGGATCGCTCGGATCCGCTGGCCGGGTTCCGGGACCGGTTCCATTTTCCCCGTGAGCGCAATGGCCATGCGCCGGTGTACCTGTGCGGTAATTCGCTCGGCCTGCAGCCGAAGCTCGCCGAAGACTACGTGCAGGAAGCGCTGGCCAGCTGGCGTGACCGCGCCGTCGACGGCCACTTCCATGCCGACCGCCCCTGGCTGACCTATCACCGCGGCGCAAGCGGCGGTTTCGCCGAACTCACCGGCGCTTTGCCGGACGAAGTGGTCGCCATGAACACGCTGACCGTCAACCTGCATGTGCTGATGGCGAGCTTTTATCGTCCGACCGCATCCCGATACAAGATCGTCATCGAGTCAAAGGCGTTTCCGTCGGACCGTTACGCCGCCGCATCGCAACTCCGCATGGCGGGCTTCGACGCCGACGACGGCCTGCTCGAGTGGCAGGCGTCGAACCGGGACGGCTACCTCGACCCGGCCGACCTCGAGACACTGCTCGCACGCGAGGGCGAGCGGGTAGCCCTGTTGTTGTTGCCGGGCGTGCAGTACTACACCGGACAGGTCCTGGACATGGCGGCCATCTGTCGTCTTGGCCGGGACGCCGGTTGCCGGGTAGGGCTGGACCTCGCCCACGCGATCGGCAACGTGGCGTTGTCGCTTCACGACTGGTCGCCGGACTTCGCCACGTGGTGCACGTACAAGTACCTCAATGCCGGCCCCGGCGCGATCGCAGGCGCATTCGTCGCTGACCGCCACTTCGCGCCCAACGACCCCGGCCAGCTGCGCGGCTGGTGGGGTCACGAGGAGAAGACCCGCTTCCGCATGCTGCCGTCGTTCACGCCAGCGCACGGCGCGGAGCTGTGGCAGCTGAGCAACCCGCCGATCCTGTCGCTCGCGCCGGTCCTCGCGTCGCTGGAGCTGTTTCATGAGGCCGGGTTGCCGCGGCTCATCGTGAAGTCACAGCGCCTGACCGGGTACCTCGCCTGGCTGGTCGAACGCCGATTCGGCGCTCGCATCGGCTGCATCACGCCGCCTTCCGCACGCGGCGCGCAGCTCTCGCTCGTCGTCCGCGACCGGGGCATTTCCGGGCGGGCGCTGTTCGAGGCGCTTTGCGCGTTGAACGTCCTCGGCGACTGGCGGGAACCGGACGTCATCCGCGTGGCCCCCGCCCCGCTCTACAACAGCTTCTCGGACGTATTCGAGTTTGCGGAGCGCCTCGGGCTGGCGCTCGCGCGCTCTTGACCGGTAATGCCGCTCGAAGCCATCAACATCATCGGCGCCGGCCAGTGCGGCACCCTGCTCGCCATCATGCTTGCCCGGCAGGGCTTCATCGTCGACGTCTTCGAGCGCAATCCCGACCCGCGCGTCTTCGACGCGGAAGCCGGACGTTCGATCAACCTCGCACTCGCGGCGCGCGGCATCAACGCCCTCGTTCAGGCGGGCCTGTACGAGAAGATCGAGCCGATGCTCATGCCGATGCGCGGACGGATGGTGCACCAGGCGGACGGGCGGACCGAGTTCATGCCGTACGGACAGCAGAGTAAGGAGATCATCTATTCGGTCACGCGCGCCGACCTGAACCGCGTCCTCCTGGCCGTCGCGGACGGGATTCCCAACGTGCGGCTGCATTTCATGCAACAGGCAATCGGCTATGACGCGCCGGACCGCACGGTTCACGTGAAAAATCTCGAGGACGGCAGCCTGTACGAGGTCGAGGCGCTGCCCCTGTTTGCCGCGGACGGGGCCGGTTCGATCATTCGCCGCTCCTTCGACGGCTCGGACACGTTCGGCGGCGTCGAATCCCTGCTACGACACGGTTACAAGGAACTCACGCTTCCCGCCGGGCCGGGCGGGCGCCACCAGCTGGCCGCCGATGCACTGCACATTTGGCCGCGCGGGGGATTCATGCTGATCGCCCTGCCGAATCCCGGCGGCGACTTCACCCTGACGCTGTTCCTGCCGAATGTCGGCGACCCGGGCTTCTCGAGCCTCACCGAAGCCCGGCGCGTGACGGAATTCTTCGGTACGCAATTTGCCGATGTCGCGCCGCTCATCGAGAACCTCGAACAGGACGTGATGCACAGGCCGCTCGGCCTCCTCGGCACGGTCCGCTGCCGGCACTGGCACGACCGCGGCAACGTGCTGCTCATCGGCGACGCGGCACATGCGGTCGTGCCGTTCCACGGCCAGGGGATGAATCTCGCCTTCGAGGACTGTGTGGTTTTCGATCACGTCATGCGCACCGAGGGCGGCGACTGGGCGTACCTGTTCCGGCGTTTCGAGCAACAGCAGCTCGCGAACGCGAACGCTATCGCGGATATGGCCCTCGAAAATTACATCGAGATGCGCGACACGGTGCGGGATCCGAAGTTCGCCCTGCGCAAATCGCTCGCGTTCGAGCTGGAGCGGCAGATCCCCGAGTACTTCGTGCCACGCTATTCCATGGTGATGTTTCACTCGGACATCCCCTACGCGGTAGCGCAGGATCGCGGCGCCATTCAGAAGCAGTTGCTCGACGAGTTTACGGAGCGCGCTGAACGTATCGGCGACATCGATATACCGTCCGCACTCGACGCGGCACGCCGGCGACTCGTGCCGATCGACGAGGTCAGGATCGATCGTAGACTCTGAACTCGAAGGCAGAGGCGTGCCGCTCGTCGGCCGGGTGCGGCTTGGCAGAACGGAGCGCCCAGACTGCCGGATCCGGGGCTGAAAACCGCGTGTCGCCGTCCACGACGGCCTCGACGCGAGTGAGGTAGATGCGGGACGCCTGCGGCAGGAACGCCTGGTATATCTCCCCCCCGCCGATGACCATCAGCTCCGCGGCGTCGCCCGCCGCGATGACCGCCGCCGCCGGCGACGCCACGACGTCGGCGCCGCCCGCCCGGTAGCCGCCCTGGCGGGTGATGACGATGTTCCGGCGGCCGGGCAGTGTGCGCCCGAGCGCTTCGAAGGTCTTGCGGCCCATCGCGACCGGCTTGCCGATGGTGTGGTCCCTGAACCAGCGCAAATCATCGGGCAGGTGCCAGGGCAGTGCCCCATCGGCGCCGATGACGTCGTTCGCCGAGACGGCGACGATCAGGCTGATGCGCACCGCTCAGACCGCGACTTTGGCGGCGATGTGGGGGTGCGACTCGTAGCCCAGAATCTCGAAATCCTCGTACCGGTAATCGAAGATGGAGTCCGGCCTTCGCCGGATCGCAAGACGTGGCAGTGCGAGCGGGGTGCGGCCGAGTTGCAGGTCCGCCTGCTGGAGGTGATTCAGGTACAGATGGCAGTCGCCGCCGGTCCACACGAAGTCGCCGGCGCGAAGTCCCGCCTGCTCCGCAAACATATGCGTCAGGAGGGCGTAGGACGCGATATTGAACGGCACGCCGAGAAAGACGTCGGCGCTGCGCTGGTAAAGCTGGCAGGACAGCCTGCCGTTTGCCACATAGAACTGGAACAGCGTGTGACAGGGCGGCAGGGCCATGTTGTCGATTTCCGCAACGTTCCAGGCACTGACGAGCATGCGGCGCGAGTCCGGTGTCTCCTGCAGCTGCCGCATCACGCCGGCAATCTGGTCTTGCGTCGTTCCGTCGGGCAACGGCCAGCTGCGCCACTGCACACCATAAACCGGCCCGAGTTCGCCGTTTTCGTCCGCCCACTCGTCCCAGATACGCACCCCGTGCTCCCGCAGATAGCGGACGTTGCTGTCACCGGACAGGAACCAGAGCAGCTCATGGATAATCGATTTCACGTGCAGCAACTTGGTCGTGACGAGCGGGAAACCGTGGCCGAGATCGAAGCGCATCTGGTGGCCGAAGATGCTCAGCGTGCCCGTTCCCGTGCGGTCCTCCTTGCGATCGCCCGTTTCACGCACGCGCCGCATCAGGTCGAGATAGGGCTGCACAAGCTACGCTCTCGCCGCGCGCGGCCGCCGGTAGGCCAGCGCAAGCAGGACCACACCCGCGATGATCATCGGCAGGCTCAGCGCCTGGCCGGTCGTGAACCAGCCCCCGGCGAGGTAGCCCTGGTCGCCCATGTGAGCGTCGGGCTCGCGATAGAACTCCACCCAGAAGCGAAAGACGCCGTACAGGAGCAGGAACAGCGCGGAGACGGCACGGTACGGGCGCGGCTTCGAAGAGTACGCGTAGAGGACGATGAACAGCACGAGGCCTTCGAGCAGCGCTTCGTACAGTTGCGTCGGATGCAGGGCCCTGCCATTGACGTTGAAGGCCCAGGGCACAGCAGCCTCCCGGCCCCAGAGTTCGCCATTGATGAAATTGCCGATGCGGCCGAGCCCGAGGCCGATCGGCACGAACGGAGCAATGAAGTCCGTCAGCTGCAACATCGTCTTGCCGATACTCCGGCCGTAGAGCCACATCGCCGCGATTACGCCGACGAGCCCGCCGTGGAAGGACATCCCGCCTTTCCAGATCTTGAAGATGTACAACGGATCGGCCGCGATTTCGTCCCAGCCGTACACGAAGGTATAGCCAAGGCGCCCGCCGAGGATGACGCCCAGCATTGCGTAGAAAATGAGGTCATCCACCTGTGCAGGCGTTACCGGGGAGTCGGGCCGGACAGAGCGCCGGCGCGCGAGCCACCAGCCGGCCAGGAAGCCCAGGACGTACATGAGGCCGTACCAGCGGACGGCTACGGGGCCGATGGAAAAAATGACCGGGTCGATTGTCGGTGGTGTGAGCATGGAGTTCCGCAGGCTGCGCCGCGCCAAGTCTACCATCGCCGGCGCAGCTGCCGAATGCGTTATAGTGATCGGCCCGTCGCGCGACGCGAAAAGGATCATGCCGAACGCACTCGTCAGCGAAACCAGTCCGTATCTCCTGCAACACGCGGACAACCCGGTCGACTGGCTGCCCTGGTCAGACGCCGCCTTCCAGCGCGCGCGCGACGACGACAAGCCCGTGTTGCTCTCGATCGGGTATTCCGCCTGTCACTGGTGTCACGTGATGGCGCACGAATCCTTCGAGGACGCGGCGACCGCGGCGCTGATGAACGAACGGTTCATCAGCATCAAGGTCGACCGCGAAGAGCGGCCGGACGTCGATCGCATCTACCAGCTTGCGCACCAGCTCCTGACCCGGCGCGGTGGCGGATGGCCGCTGACCATGTTTCTCGACCCGGAAAGCCGCCGGCCTTTTTTCGGTGGCACCTATTTCCCGAAAGAGCGGCGCTACGGCATGCCGGCCTTCGGCGAGATCCTTACGAACGTGGCGCGCTATTTTGCGGAGCGCCGCGACGAGGTCCGCGAGCAGGGCGGCAAGCTCGTCGAATTCATGGACGGCCTGCAGGCGGCGCCACCCGCCGGGGGTGTAAGCCTGGACTCGACCCCCCTGGTCGCGGCCAGGGAATCACTCGGCCGCGTCGCCGACCGGGAGTACGGAGGGTTCGGCCAGGCGCCCAAATTCCCGCATCCGGCCAACCTCAATCGCCTGCTCCGGCACTGGCGGGGTACGGCAGAAGACGCGGAGCCCGATCTCGATGCCCTGTACATGACGACGCTGACGCTGACGCGCATGGCGGACGGCGGCCTGCGCGACCACCTCGGCGGCGGCTTCGCGCGCTACTCGGTGGATCGTTCCTGGACGATCCCGCACTTCGAAAAAATGTTGTACGACAACGGCCCCTTGCTCGCGCTTTACGCCGAGGCGGCGCTCGCGACCGGCGATACAGACTACGCCGACGTCGCCCGCACGACGGCCGCCTGGCTCGCCCGCGACATGCTCGCACCCAACGGCGGGTTCTACTCGACGCTGGATGCCGACTCGGAGGGCGAGGAAGGCAAGTACTACGTCTGGACGCCGGACGAAGTCCGCGCACGGCTCACCGACGCGGAGTATGCGGCGTTCAGCCGCCGCTTCGGGCTCGACGGGCCCGCCAACTTCGAAGGCCGATGGCACCTCTGCGTACGCCGCGCGATCGAGGACATTGCCCGAGAATGCGGCCGGCCGGTGGCGGAGATCGCGGTCCTGCTGCGGTCGGCTGGGGAAAAACTGCGCGCAGCACGGGAAACCAGGGTCCGGCCGGCACGGGACGAGAAACAGCTGTGCTCCTGGAATGCGCTGGCGATACGCGGCTTCGCGATCGCCGGCCGGGCGCTCGATGAGGAAGCATTCATCGATGTCGCGGCGTCGGCGGCCGACTTCATCCACGAGGAAATGTACAGCGGCGGTCGACTCAAGGCCGCTTACAAGGACCGGTTGGCACGCTTTCCCGCCTACCTGGACGATTACGCGTTCCTGCTCGATGCGCTCCTCGAACTCCTGCAGGGCCGCTGGTCGGCGGCTCGGCTGCAATTCGCCATCGGGCTCGCAGACACGCTGCTCGAACACTTCGAGGACCGCGCGGGCGGCGGGTTCTGGTTCACCGCCGACGACGCCGAAGACCTGATCCATCGTCCGAAACCGATGGCCGACGAAGCTCTGCCTTCCGGCAACGGCGTCGCCGCATTCGCGCTGCAGCGGCTGGGCTTCCTGCTCGGCGAAGCCCGCTATCTCGATGCAGCGAAACGGACGCTCACTGCCGCCTGGCCCGCGATCATGGAGTACCCGCACGCGCATGTTTCGCTGCTCGATGCGCTCGAGGAACATCTGGAGCCGCCGGACATCGTCGTCCTGCGCGGACCGGCCGAGGAAATCGGCCTATGGCGCCGCCGCCTCGGACAACTGTATGCGCCGCGGCGGCTGGCGATTGCGATCCCGGCGAGCGAGACGGACCTGCCGGGTGCGCTGGCGGACCGGCCGGCGCGGGCCGGCAGCACGCTCGCTTATCGCTGCCGCGGCACGCATTGCGAGCTGCCGGTGTCGAGCTGGGCGGCGCTTGCCGCGCAAATAGCTGGAAAGTAACGCAATTTTCAACTCGCCAGCAGTTTCAGTCGTGTATATACTCGTCCCGCCTGAGAGTTAGCGGGCTATTTATGTAATCCGTTCAGATGTTCCTATTCGTAGCACATCCTGTTTTTCATAAGTTAACGCAATACTTTTCAGCACAGCCGTCCCTCCGGGGACATGTATAACTCTTTGATATTACAGGTAAAGAAATGGCTACAGTAACGGGAACCGTCAAGTGGTTTAACGAAGCCAAGGGCTTCGGCTTCATCGCACAGGAATCCGGCCCGGATGTTTTCGCGCACTTCAGCGCAATCCAGGGCTCGGGCTTTCGCACGCTGACCGAAGGCCAGAAGGTCGAGTTCACCATCACGCAGGGCCAGAAGGGTCCGCAGGCCGAAAACATCGTACCGCTCTAAACGACGGTTCACGAACGGATTCCGATCGCCGCCGCAGTCCGGCGCGATCTGATATCCAGATACAAAGGGCAAGACATTCGTCTTGCCCTTTTTTATTGCGCACACCGAATAGTGCACGTGCATTGCCACCGGATTCCCGTTTTGCGTACGTGGCGTGCAGCACGCCCTCCATGCTCCGGCCGGTGCGACGAGCGCGAACGAACATCTGCCGCCCGCGGGCAGACAGCTCGAGGCCATGCTTTATAATGCCGCGTCCTGCCAGCCCGCGGGAGGAAACAGGAAGCGAAGGAGAACGATGAGCAACGCCATCATCTATACGAAGACCGACGAGGCGCCCGCGCTCGCAAGCTATTCCCTGCTGCCGATCGTCCGCGCGTTCGCCGCGGTCGCCGACATCGACCTGCAGACGCGCGACATTTCGCTCGCAGGGCGCATCCTGGCGAATTTTCCGGAAAACCTGCGTGACGATCAGCGCGTTGACGACGCGCTGGCCGAACTCGGCGAGATTGCGAAATCCCCGGACGCCAACATCATCAAGCTGCCGAATATCAGTGCCTCCGTACCACAGCTTACCGCGGCAATCCGCGAACTTCGTTCGCAGGGTTTCGACGTTCCGGACTACCCTGAGGAATCCGGCAACGACGCGGAACAGCATATCAAGGCGCGCTATGCGAAGGTGCTGGGAAGCGCGGTCAATCCGGTATTGCGTGAAGGAAATTCCGATCGTCGCGTCGCGGCGGCCGTCAAGGAGTACGCGAGGAAGAATCCGCATTCCATGGGCAAGTGGTCGTCCGATTCGAAAACCCGTGTGTCGCACATGGCGGCGAATGATTTTTTCGGCAGCGAGCAGTCCGTCATCATCCGCGACGCAGGCAGCCTCTCGATCCGGCACATCGCGGACGGCGGCGATGTTACCGTGCTCAAGGCTGCGGTGCCCGTTCAGGATCTTGAAGTCGTGGATGCCGCGCGCATGAGTTCGGCAGCGCTTCGCGAGTTCTATGCACGGGAGATTGCCGCGGCACAGGCGGACAACGTGCTTCTGTCGCTGCACCTCAAAGCCACGATGATGAAAGTATCGGATCCCATCATGTTTGGCCATGCCGTTACGGTGTACTACAAGGACGTCTTCCATCGTTTCGGTGAACGATTCCGTGAACTCGGCGTGGACCCGGACAACGGGATCGGAGACGTATACGACAAGATTCGCGATCTGCCGGCCGCCGAACGTCACGATATCCAGGCGGCGATCGCGGCAGTGTATGCACGGGGACCGCAGCTCGCCATGGTCGACTCGGACAAGGGCATCACGAACCTGCACGTGCCGAGCGATGTCATTATCGACGCCTCCATGCCGGCCGCCATTCGCTCGTCCGGCCGCATGTGGGGGCCGGACGGCAGGCTGCACGATACCAACGCGATGATCCCGGACCGCTGTTATGCCGGCATTTATGACGAGGTCATCCGCTTCTGCAAGGAACATGGCGCATTCGATGTGGCAACGATGGGCAACGTCGCGAACGTGGGTCTGATGGCGCAGAAAGCGGAGGAATACGGCTCTCACGACAAGACCTTCAAGATAACGGCGGCCGGTGCGGTACACGTGCTGAATGAGACAGGCGAAACGATCATGAGGCACACGGTCGAAGCGGGCGACATCTGGCGCATGTGTCAGACGCGCGACCTCCCGATCCGTAACTGGGTCGAACTCGCCGTCGGCCGTGCACGACAGACCGGCAGCACGGCGATTTTCTGGCTCGACGAAGAGCGTGCGCACGACCGCAACCTGATTACGAAAGTCGAGCGCTACCTGGAATTGATGGATACGCGCGATCTCGACATCAGGGTCATGGCGCCGGTCGATGCGATGCGCCTCACCCTCGAACGTGTGAAGGACGGCAAGGACACCATCTCCGTCACCGGCAATGTTCTGCGCGACTACCTGACGGATCTGTTCCCGATTCTCGAACTCGGGACCAGTGCAAAAATGCTGTCCATCGTGCCCTTGCTGAACGGCGGCGGACTGTACGAAACAGGCGCCGGCGGATCCGCGCCGAAGCACGTGCAGCAGTTCCTCGAACAGGGCCATCTGCGCTGGGATTCACTCGGCGAATTCCTCGCACTTGCGGTCTCGATCGAAGACCTGGCGGAGAAGCAGGACAACGGCCGGGCCCGTGCCCTGGCTGCCGCACTGCACAAGGCCAACGGCCGTTACCTCGAGAACGACAAGGCACCGTCGCGCGAGGTGGGTGAGCTCGACAATCGCGGCAGCCACTACTGGATCGCACGCTACTGGGCCGAAGGTATGGCGGAAATGAGCGGCTATCCGGCGCTCGCGGAGCGGTTCGCCGCCGTAGCACGGGCGCTCGCGCAGAATGAAGCGGCGATCCTCTCCGAACTGAATGCAGCCCAGGGCACGGCTGTGGACATCGGCGGGTACTACCACCCGGACGACGATGCGGCGGCGGCGGCCATGCGGCCAAGCACCACGCTCAACCGGATTGTGGATTCGATTGCCGCCTAGTAAGCGGTGAGCGAGGCCCCGGCCGCCGGCACGACGTCCGTCGCGTCGGCACCACGGAATACCACCGGGACAGACATGCTTTGCATCCCGGCATTGCGCAGCACGACGAAATGCAGGTGCGGGCCGCTCGAAAAGCCGGTGTTGCCCGAATCGGCGATGTACTGGCCGCGAATCACGCGGTCGCCTGGACGAACCCGGATCGAGTTCCAGTTGAGGTGCGCGTACACGGCGTAGGTCCCGTCGTCATGCATGACCTGTACGACATTGGCCGCCGGGCCGTCACGCACCGGGTCGAGTCCGCTCTTGAAGTTGTCGGCGCTGACGTCAAAGACCATGCCGCCGCGCGCCGCGAAGACGTCAGTGCCCACCGGCATTGCAATGTCGACGGCAAAGCGTGAATCCGCTGTCGTATGGGTCACGATGTCCGGATACGCCTGGGTCACGGTGAACTGCGTGGAGACCGCGAACGGCACGCGGTAGGGCTCAGCGGGGCGATGGACTGCGGAGGGGTCGCCGTAATGATAGTCGAACGTGTATTGCGCGGCAGGCACGGTACCGTTGCCCAGTTTCGTAAGTTCGAGCAGCGTCTTCCGGCTGTTTGGCGCAAGCACCCACGTGAGATCGAGATCGGGATCCGGAAATTCGAGACCTTCGAGGTGCGAGAAGTGCAATGCCACCTGGACCGTGATGGGCAATTGATTGGCCGCCATGAATTCGAGCGCCGTGCCCTCGCCGTTGGTCGATATCGTCACCTGCGCCATCCTTAGCGGACCTTCGAGAGCACGCACTTCCTCCGCCTTTCCGTCGCCGGTCGGGCGGTCTGTGTAGATCCATTCGCCGTCCGGCCCGCGGTACTTGTACAGGGTCTGCGCCGACAGTACGGTGCAGGCCAGCAGGGCCAGGCAGGTCATGGATCGGCGCGCCAACACGGCCTCAGCCTCCGATACTCGTCCGCACCCATCCGTTGTCGGGATTGCGGCGGATCTGGTAGGCCGGCCAGTACTGATTGTCGAGTTTGAGCGTAATGACCTCGACGGCGCCGTTCCACGTAACCGTGGTCACACGAACGCTGTCCTGGTCTTCCTT
The DNA here is from genome assembly GCA_963713215.1 of uncultured Pseudomonadota bacterium. Classification (GTDB taxonomy): domain Bacteria; phylum Pseudomonadota; class Gammaproteobacteria; order Steroidobacterales; family Woeseiaceae; genus UBA1847. Next base: position 646,037 of record CAVQKY010000006.1, read on the forward strand.
GCCGGCGACGGCGTTGATGAAGGCCTGGAGGTCCGGCGTCGGCGTTTCGTCCACCTGCACGACCCGCCGTCCGGCCCACAGGCCATAGCGGGTCGCCGGCGAGCCGTAGCTGAAGAATGCCACGTACACGCCGTAGGGCGGGATACCGCGCTGCGCCGCCATCGGCCGGTGAGGATTCTGCAGCAATGCGCCTGCCCAGGAGACGGCACGATCGATATCGCGGCCGTCGAGCGAGGCCGTCTCCACCGGAATCTCCAGCGCTTTCTCGTCGCGCCAGACCGTGACCGTGACCAGCGGTTTCTGCGTCGCGTCTTCGAGAGCGCTGAACGAGGTTACGACCTTGCCGTCCACGGACAGGATGATGTCGCCGTTTTTCAGCAGGTCGGCGGCTGGCGCGCCCGCGACGAGGCGGGTGACGGTGAGTGCCCGCCGCCGCTCCGGATTGTCGCGCTCCAGGCGCTTCAGCCAGTCCTCGCTGACCCCGAGGTTGCGCGCCGCGAACAGCGGCGCATAGGTGAGGTCGGTTTCCAGCGAATAGAACGGCTGCTCGTTCTGTACGGTGGCAACGAAATCGGTCACGATCTCGCTGGGAATGCCACGGTTGATCTGTGCCGCCTCGCCGCCCGCGGAGGCGTCGAAACTCGACCAGGTTGCGGCGATCCGGCCGCGCTTGTCGACGACTACACCGTCGAATTCGACCGGCCCATTGACCAGGCTCACGACTTCGATGTTCGCATCCCTGAAGCGCAGGGTGCGCGACAGGGGCAGTATGAGAGGATCGACCGACGCAACGCTGCTTTGCTGATGAACCAGCTGGTGGTCGGCCCTGATACCCACCACCCACGCCTGGTCGCCGGCTCGCAGCGGCTCGGTAACGAAGCTCGCCGCCCGCACCGGTGTATCGCCGATCGTCGACGGGTCGTAAGAGACGATGGCGAGATTGTGCAGGGGATGCACCTGCTCGATCTTTGCCTTGACCTCGAGCGAACCCGCAAAGGTCACCGTGACGTCGCCGATCGCAATCGGGACGGTGTTGCGATCCACGACGACGAAGCCGCGTTCGGTGTCGACTACGATACCGGTGCCGTAATAATGGCGCTCGGCGACGCCCGACAAAGGATACGGCAGATCGAAGGTCACGACGACCAGGGATGGCGCGACCGCGTCGACCCACGGTTCATCGTGTGTCGCAAAGCGCGTGCTGCCGGCGACCGGCGGGCTTGGTGGCGGCCCGGGGCCCAGATCGCGACACGGCCACAAGCCGCTGTCGTCATCGCGCGTGCACCGCCGCACCGGGAACCAGACCCGGTCTATCTCGAACGGCCGGACCACGACGTTTTTCGGATTGTCCATCGTTACATAATGCAGCTGGGCGCGCGAGCCGTCGGCCAGCCTGTCGAGCGCTGCCTCGAAGTCGTCGAGGCTGCGAATCACGTTGGTACCGACCCGGTCGATCACCGCACCCCGCGGCACTGCAGCCTTCGACATGAGGTAGCCGGGATTGGCGACATACACGCCTTCGATCGGGAGGTTGTAATGCCGCGCCTGCTGATACGAGAGGTCATTGACGATTGCATCTCCGACCTCGATGTACGCCGACGGCGTGATGCGATGCAGGTCGGAAACCGTGATCTCCTGTACGACAGGATTGCCGCCCCGCTCCAGCTCGATTTTGATCGTGTGTCCCACACTGTCGTCGAGCACGGCGGCCAGGGGAATGAATTCGGTCACCAGCTCGCCATTGACGCGGATGACGATATCGCCCGGCTTCAGTTTGCCATCGGCCGGTGAATCCGGAATCACCTGCTGGACGGTCAGCATGCCCGTCTGCTTCGGCTGCGCCATGCGTACTGCCTGCTCGGATTCCTCGCTCAGCCCGAGCCGGACGAGTTCGTCGTAGGGCTTGTACTCGAATATGGTCTGCAGGCTGCCGCGGGGTACGGGACGGCCTTCCTGCAGGAGCTGCATCACGCGTTCAATGCGATCGAGGGGCAGGAAGAAACTGCTCGCCGCAGCGCTGTTCGCGCCGGCATTCAGCGCGACGACCGCGCCATCGATGTCGATGACCGGCGACCCCGACGACCCGCCGGAGGTGCCCGATGCCGCCTGGTAATAGAACGTGTTGAAGTCGTTGTAGTTGCCGTGTCCGTAATCCGGCGCCTCGCGGTCGAGGCGTGCGATCGTCCCGGCGAGGATCGACAGCTGCTCGCCGGCGTCGTTTCCCACGACGCGGATTTCCCTGCCGATGCCGGCACCCTCCGGTTCGAGTTGGAGTTCCGTCGGCTCGATGTAACGGAGCTCGGATGGCTCATACCGGAAGAAGCCGAAATCGTGGACCGGGTCGCGGTACACGGGTGTGAGTCGCACTTCCTCATTGTTCCGGAACACCGCTTCGGCCACGACGGGACCCGGCGTGACGACGTGCCGATTCGTCAGTATGAGGCCGCGTTCGGCATCGACGACGAAGCCGGTTGCCTGGCTCGATGAATTCCACTCCGTATCGAAAGCACGGGTGCTGTCGACGCGGATCGAGACGACACCGGAAGAGATGCGATCGAGTGTGCGAGTCCATGCACCATCCTCCGCCGCAGGCACCGCGGTATTGGCAAGCAGGGCCAGGGTAATGGCGAACAGGCGGCAGGCGGGCATGGAACTCCAGGCGGTATTCACGGGACCGGGTGAGTGTAGTCTGACTGAGACTCGCGCTTCGCGACGCGGTTCCCGGTTTCGGGCATTTCATCCCGCCGCTCAGCTCGCACGAAATCGAACGTCGAGTTGCCGCGCCGCTTTGACGTCGTCGAGCCTCCGCACCGGCATCGTGTGCGGGGCATCCTTGTAGGACACGCCGTTTTCCCGCGCGTCCCGAACGATCGCGACCAGGGCGTCGACGAAGCCATCGAGCGTTTCCTTGCTCTCGGTTTCGGTGGGCTCGATCAACAGGCACTCCGGCACCAGCAGGGGAAAATAGGTCGTCGGAGCGTGATAATTCCGGTCGAGCAGCGCCTTTGCCACATCCATCGCGGTGAGGTCATGGCTGCGAGCGTCCTTGCGAAGCGTCACGATGAACTCGTGACTCGCCCGGCGGCCCGGAAATGCGAGTTCGAATCCGGCGTCCGCGAGTCTCGCCATGAGGTAGTTCGCGTTCAGGGTCGCATACTCGGCGATGCGCTGCATGCCCTCGCGCCCGACCATCCGCATGTAGATGTAGGCCCTGAGCAACACGCCAGCGTTACCCATGAAGCCCGACAGGCGGCCGATGCTTTGCGGCAGGTCCTCTTCGGCGAGCCAGCGGCAGGCCACATTGTCGCCGGACCCGTCCCGGCCCACCACCGGGATCGGCATGAACGGCAACAGGCGGCTGTTGACGCCGACCGCACCGGAGCCCGGCCCGCCGCCGCCATGCGGCGTCGAGAACGTCTTGTGCAAGTTCATATGGATGACATCGAAGCCCATGTCGCCCGGGCGGACCTTGCCGAGGATCGCGTTCAGGTTGGCGCCATCGTAGTACAGGAGACCGCCCGCCTCATGCACGCGCTTCGCCACGTCGGCGATGCGGCGTTCGAACACACCGAAAGTCGACGGGTTCGTCAGCATGATGCCAGCGGTCTTCGGCCCGAGCACCGCGTCGAGCGCCGCTACATCGATATCACCGTCCCGGCCGGTCGGTATCTCGCGCACCACGCATCCGCACATCGTCGCCGTCGCCGGATTCGTGCCGTGCGCGGCGTCCGGCACGATGATTTCGTTGCGCTCGTGATCGCCGCGTGCAGCATGGTATGCACGAATCATGAGGACGCCGGCCAGTTCGCCCTGTGCGCCCGCCATCGGCGTCAATGACACGCCTTTCATTCCCGTCACTGCCTTCAGCATCTCCTGGAGCTCGTACATGCAGCTCAGGAAACCCTGCCCGTGGCTTGCGGGGCCAAGCGGGTGCCGCCCGGCGAAACCGGGCAGCAACGCGAGCGCATTGCAAGCCCGCGGGTTGTATTTCATGGTGCAGGAGCCCAAGGGGTAGAACTGGGTGTCGATGGAAAAGTTCTTTTGCGACAGCCGGGTATAGTGGCGCACCGTCTGCAGCTCGGAGGCTTCGGGAAGGCGCGGCCGGTCGCGGCGGCGCAAGGCATCGGGTACGTCGATATCGATGTCGCCGGCGGGCGCCTGCGCGAACGCACGGCGGCCGCTGCGCGATTTTTCGAAGATCAGCTTGTCGGGGATCTTGTTCATGCTCTACTCGCGGATATCGATGCCAAGCGCGCGGAAGGCAGCGGCATAGTCGGGTTCGGTGTCGATGTCATCGATCTGTTCCGTGTGCACGATGGTGTTGTTCTCGTCGAGCACGACGATCGCGCGAGCGAACATGCCGGCGAGCGGGCCGTCCGTGATCAGTACGCCGTAATTGTCACCGAAGCCGGCATGGCGTATCGCAGAGAGACCGGTGATCCTGGACAGGCCGTGCTCTTTTGCGAAGCGGGCATGCGCGAATGGCAGGTCATAGGACACCATCAGCATTACGAGGTCATCGTACGGCGCGCCGTAGCGTTCGAACTCGACGACCGACCTGGCGCAGACCGCGGTGTCGACACTTACGAAGATGTTGATGATCTTGCGCATGTTCATCCAGTTCGCGAGCGACACGTTCTGGAGGCGCGTATTGACGAGCATGATGTCAGGCGCACGTCCCCCGACCGCGGGCAGGTCGCCTTTGGTGTGGTAATGGACGTTTTCGTAGCGGATGCCGGCCATGGTCTTCGCCTACGCGTTCGCCTGCGGCGGGGCGAGAAAAACCTCGCGCATCGCGCTGACATAATCGTCAAGATCGGCGTCGGACTTCGTTTCCGTAGCGCACACGAGCAGGGCGTTGCCGAACTCCGGGCGCCAGGGACCGAGATCGAGACCGCCCAGGATGCCGCGCGCCGCCAGTGCATCGAGCACCGGCCGTGCCGGCCTGTCCAGGCGTAACGCAACTTCGTGAAAAAAAGGCCCGGCGAAGAGCCGCTCGATGCCTTCGACGGCACAGAGACCCGCCGCGAGACGCGCCGTATTGCGCTGCGACACAGCCGCTACCCGCCGCAATCCGTCGAAACCGAGCAGCGACATGTAGATGGTCGCAGCCGTCACCATCAGCCCCTGGTTCGTGCAGATATTGGAAGTCGCTTTCGAGCGGCGAATGTGCTGCTCGCGCGCCTGCAGGGTCAGGGTGAAGCCGGGCTCGCCGTCGAGGTCGGTGGTGCGGCCCACGATGCGGCCCGGCATTTGCCTGACGTGCTGCTCCTTGCAGGTCATGAAACCAAAATAGGGCCCTCCTGAGGACAGCGGCACGCCGAGGGGCTGGCCTTCACCGCAGGCAATATCCACGCCGGCTTCGCCCCAGTGGCCGGGCGCTTTCAGTATGGCGAGCGAGGTGGGATTGACGAGGGCAATCGACAGCGCGCCTTCTGCCGCCGCCCAGTCCGTGAGGCGATCCACATCCTCGAGGGTTCCCGGATAGGTCGGTTGCTGGATTACGACGGCGACCGGTTCCGCCGCCGCAGGCAGGCGGGCGACATCGGCATTGCCGGTCCGGGGATCCGCATCGAGCCATTCGAAAGTCAGGCCCTGGCTCCCGGCGATCGCGCGGGCAACGTGCACATACACGGGGTTTACGCCCGGTGCCAGGAACACGCGGCCCGAACCGCGCTTGCGATTCACGCGTACGGCCATTAGCGCAGCTTCCGCGAGCGCCGACGCACCGTCATACAGCGACGCGTTGCTGACGTCGAGAGCGGTCAGTTCGACCATCATCGACTGGTATTCGTAGATGGTCTGCAGCGTCCCCTGACTCGCCTCCGCCTGGTAGGGAGTGTAGGCACTGTAGTACTCGCCGCGCGTCGCGAGATCCCAGACTGCGGCGGGGATGTGATGCTCATAAGCACCGGCACCGATGAAGCAGAGCGGTGTGCCGTCGGATGCGGCGCGTTGCCGCATCAGGCGCGCAACCTGCATTTCGTTCAGCGCTTCGGGTACACCCGTGAGTTCGCCAACGCGCAGCCCGGCCGGGATCTCGTCGAACAGGGCTTCGATCGACGGCGCGCCGATCGCAGCGAGCATTTCTTCCGTGTCTTTCGCTGTATGGGGAATGAAGGGCATGAGTGGTCAGGCTTCGAGTTCGTCGAGCAGCGACTGGTAGTCATCCGGGGCCAGGAGGTCGCTGTCGTCGAAACCGCCCTCCGGCTCGATGCGAACGATCCAGCCATCCCCGTAGGGATCGGCATTGATCTTTTCGGGGTCGTCGGCGAGGTCCTGATTCACGGCAATCACCCTGCCGGCGATGGGTGCATAGACATCCGAGGCCGCCTTGACGGACTCGACGACGGCCATCTCGCCCGCCGCAGAAAGCTCCTGGTCGATGTCCGGCAGCTCGACGTACACGAGGTCACCCAGGGCGGCCTGCGCGTGGTCGGTGATGCCCACCGTAACGCTGCCATCGTCTTCGCGCCGCAGCCATTCGTGTTCACTGGTATACAACAGGTCTCCCGGCAATTCAGTCATGCTCATGTCCCCTGGTTCGATTACCGTAATGAACGACCGGCGTCGCCATCGACGTCGATCTGGATTTCTCCGTGCCGTACGAACGGCGTAGGCACGATGCGGACGTCGTGCAACGTGCCGCGTATGTCCACCCGGGCGCGATCGTAGTCGCCGCCCGGCATGCGTGCGAGCCCGATCGAACGCTCGATCGTAGGCGAATAACCGCCGGACGTGATTTCCCCCTCGCCGCCGCCATCGACGACGACGCGTTGCTGGCTGCGCAGGACGCCCTTGCCCTCGAGCAGGAGGCCGACGAATCGCCGCATACCCCCCGCGGCGCGCTGCCGGTCGAGCGCATCGCGGCCGATGAATCCCCGATCGGCCGGCTCCCACGCCACCGTCCAGTCCAGTCCGGACTCGAGCGGCGACACGGATTCGTCCATGTCATTGCCGTAAAGATTCATGGCTGCCTCGAGCCGCAGCGTATCCCGTGCGCCGAGACCGCAGGGCACGACACCCGCAGCGACAAGCCAGTCCCAGGTCGCGGGCGCCTGCTCGGCAGGCAGTACGATCTCCCATCCGTCTTCGCCCGTGTAACCGGTGCGCGCAACGAACAGTTCGCCGGCGTACAGTGCCGTGAATGGCTTGCAGGCCAGCGCCTGTTCCCGCCAGAGTTCGTCGACGACCGGGGCGGCGAGTTGCCGCGCCTCCGGACCCTGGACTGCGAGCATCGCCAGTTCCGTCCGCTCGTTGACCCGTACGTCGAAGGCCCTCGCATGTTCGCGTATCCAGCGAAGGTCCTTCTCGCGGGTCGCCGCGTTGACGACCATCCTGTAGTTCGCCGGATCAAGGAAATAGACGATCAGGTCATCGATGATGCCGCCGTCACCGTTCAGCATGCAGGAATACATCGCCTTGCCGTGCACCGTGAGCTTGGCGACGTCGTTGGCCAGCAGGTAGCGCAGGAAGTCCCGGCTGCCATTGCCGCTCAGGTCGATTACGGTCATGTGCGAAACATCGAATACACCCGCCCGGTGCCGGACCGCGTGGTGTTCTTCCTTCTGGGAACCGTAGTTGACGGGCATGTCCCAGCCGCCGAAGTCGACCATGCGGGCGCCGGCGGCGAGATGCCTTTCATATAAGGGGGTTTTGAGTCCCAATTCCTGCTCCAGAGCGTACAGCCCGTCACATGGCGACAAGCTGCGAGTCGGTGCGGCTGTGATGTCCTCTGCGCCGCCCCTCTGTCTCTTGTACCTGAGAGATCAATGCCGACGCACGCAAGTACGCATCCGGCACTTACCCCTTCGGCGGGCCGGCACTCGACCACTCTCCAGAGCTAATCAGCGTGCACAGTCCGTTTGCCTGAGCGTTTCCGGGCGAGTTGCGCCTTCGGCGCCCCGTCTTCGAGGCGGGGTCTCTTCTGTGCATTCTGTGGATTAGTGGGCGCAATCATAGCCAATGCCTTGCCGCCTTGCCAGCCGTCCCGCCCATGCGACGGCGCCGCGGCGCCCGCAGTGCGGGCATCGTCCCTAAGAGTGCAATGCAGCGATTGCGGCGGCGGCCGCGACCGGAACCTCGCCCGGTGCCGCCTTCGCGACCGGGAATTCGATCTTGGCCAGGGCGGCGCGTTCGGACGGCTCCGCGTCTGCCGCGTAAATTTCGTCGATCCTGAGCAGACGGTTCAGCAGCCCGGCGCCATTTGCAATCTGGATGTTCAGGCCGGGGCGCGCATTCATTTCCAGGATCAGCGGACCGAGATCGCGGTCGATCACCATGTCCACGCCGAGATAGCCGAGGCCGGTCACTTCATAACAGCGCGCCGCGGATTCGAGGATAAAATCCCATTGCGGGATTACGAGCCCCGCGATCAGCGCACCCGTGTCCGGGTGTTCGTCGACCCGGTCGTTGTGATGGACGCCGGACAGTGTGGCCCCCGTGCCCATATCCACGCCGGCGCCCACCGCTCCCTGGTGGAGGTTGGCCTTGCCGTCCGATGCGCGGGTGGGCAAACGGACCATCGACATCACCGGATAGCCCCGGTACACGATCACCCGGATGTCCGGCACGCCCTGGTAGCTTACTTCGTCGAATACCGGGTCGAACTTCACGCAGTATTCGATGAGTGCCGTATCCGGGTTGCCGCTCAGGCTGTACTGGCCACCGACGATGTTGGAAATGTGATGCTCGATCTCGTCGCGGGCGATCAAGAGTCCGCTCGACAGCCGGAAATTATCCCGCTTCCTCTTGCTGCGCCCCGTCACGACCGTGATCCCGTCGCCGCCGCTGCCCTGCGCCGGTTTGACCACGAAGCTCTCGTGGTCGGCGACGATGGCGTTGAAATTCCGCACCTCGCGCTGGTGCCGGATGACGCCATACAGGTCCGGAACCGCCATACCGGCTGCCAGTGCCAGCTGCTTCGTGAGCACCTTGTCGTCCACCCGCGGGTAGAATCGCCGCGGATTGAGCCGCATGATGTAGTCGCTGTTGCGCTGGTTCAACCCGAGCACACCCGCCGCGCGCAGCTTTCTCGCCAGTCCGAACATTATTGGCTCGCGAGCACCTTGAATCGTGTCAGTTCGAGCAGCCGGTAGCCCGTGTAGCGGCCGGCCAGCACGACCAGTGCCAGCACGACCAGCAGCAGCTCGGGGAACGTGAAGATCAGGTGCTCGACCCGCCCGAAACCCATCGCGAGGTAGGCGAAGACAGCCGTTACCAGGCTGCCGAATGCCGCGCGCAGGGCGTCGACCGGACCGCGTTCCTCCCACACCACGGACATGCGCTCGATCGTCATCGCGATGATGACCATCGGGAACAGCGCGACCGACAAACCGGTTTCCATGCCGAGGCGTTGCGACAGGAGGCTGATGAGCAGCATCAGCAGCACCACCACGATGAGTACCGAGGCAAGCCGCGGCACCAGCAGCAGCCGCAGTCGTTCGAGCAGGAAGCGTATCGTCAGGCCCAGCGCAACGAGCAGCGTGAACAGAAGTATCCCGGACAGCAGTTTCGTCTCACGGAAAGCAAGCGCGATCAGGACCGGCATGAATGTGCCGAACGCGTCAATACCGACGAAATTGCGCATGAGCACCATGATCAGCGCCCCTATCGGTATCATCAGCAGGACGCCGTACACGGCCTGGGTCTGGATCGGCAGGCTGTACAGCGAAAAATCCATGAGGTGCATGCCGTCCTGTGAGGCATGGGTCTTGGCGATCGCCACTGCCTCGACATTGGTCTGCTGTATCGCGAAATCGACCTTGACGTTGCTGCCGCCCTCGACGTTTACCAGCGGTTCGTTGCCGCGCCACCAGATGAAGAAGTGTTCCGGCAGCCCCTCGCTGCCACTGCGCGGATCGAAGTAGCGCCACTGGTCGCCGTCGTGTACTTCGAGCCAGATGACGGGCTCGGCGCTGCGCTGCCGGCCGCTGAGCGGAAATCCATGCACCATTCGCGCGGGTACGCGGGCGGCAGCAAGCAGGGTCGTCAGCATTTCCGCGAATTGGGTCGGCGTATGCACGTTGGACAGGAGCAGTTCGACGTTCGGGTTCGGCGACCGGTCGTTCATGCGGTGCAGGAGTTCCGTCGTGAACGACGTGGTGTCCGCCGATTGTTCGCGCACGTCCTGCACGAGCACGTCGACAGCCGTCTTGAACGGTTCCGTGATCACCGGCGGCGGCGGGAACGGCGGGGTCGTGTCGGACTGGTCGACGGTCGGATCCTCGTGCACGGAGATCCGGTAATACAAGGCCTGCGGGCCATCGGCGCGGCGCACGGCCCACTGGGCTTCGCGCCCGCTGCTCGCATAGTTGAGGTTGAACCCGTATTCCCGCGACACCGGATTCTCGTTCAGCACGCGGAATCCCGGCGTCAATGTCGGTACCAGCAGGTTGACCTTGATCGAACCCGGTCCGGAATTGAAGTGCACCGCGGCCTCGATCGTCCAGACGGGCGTCTGCTGGTTCTCGACGACCGGGAATCCCAGCACCCGCCATTTGTAGACGAACAGCGACATGCCAATGAGCGTCAAGAGGATTGCAAGTACGTATACGTATCTGTGTTTCATTGCGCCCCGCGACGCGTTGTTATTGTCCGGCGGTGCCGCCGAGTGCGATACCGGCCATTGTGTTGCGGATCGGCCCGCTGCGATTGAACATCGCCATGCCGGTCCGCCGCAGGTCCCCGAGGATTGCCGAGTCTGACGCAAAGAGGCGATTCAGACCAGTCATGAAGTGCATCATGAGTGCATTTTGGCCTTTTCGGGCCCGTTCATAGCGCCGCAGGACCGGCCGGTCGGCGGGGTGTTGGCGACGCGCCAGCGCGTCGTCAATGACGCGGACGAGTTCGGCTGCATCAGCGATGCCAAGGTTCGCGCCTTGGCCGGCGAGCGGATGTACCGTGTGCGCGGCATCGCCGAGCAGTGCCAGGCCATGACGCACGTAGCTCCTGGCGTGCCGGGCGACGAGGGGAAAGCGTCCGCGCGGGCCGTCGGGCGTGAGTTCGCCGAGCACCGCGCCGGCCGCTTCGGTGATGGTCCCGGCCAGCTCGGCGTCCGGCATCGCCATCGCGGCGGCTGCCAGCTCCGGCGTCGTCGACCAGACCAGCGAGACGCGACCATCGGCCAGCGGCAGCAAGCCGAGCGGCCCGGTCGGCAGGAAACGCTGCCAGGCCGTATCCCGATGCGGGCGCTCCGATCGAAAATGAGCGACAAACGCGTCCTGCCGATAGGGATGCTCGCGGACGGCAAGGTCGGCCTGCTGGCGCACCGGCGAGTCGCTGCCATCGGCGGCAATGATCAGGTCGACCTCAAGGAACTCGCCGCGGGGAAGGCTCACGCGGGGCCGGTGGCCCGAAAAGTCGACCGCCCCGAGGCGCACACCGAAACGAAGTTCCGCGTCGTAATGGACGAGCGTCTCGAGCAGCGCGTGTTGCAGCAGTCGGTTTTCGACGATGTAGCCCAAATGCGGCACGGCAAATTCCTCTGCATCGAAGCGAAGACTTGCAACGCCGTCCGGATCGCCGGCCGCGTCCCAGACCCGCATTCGATCGAACGGCGCGTGACGCACGGGACGCACACTGCGACCAGGCCCCCTGGGCCTCGAAAAGTGCGGCCGACCCGGCCGAAATCGCCGAGACGCGCAGGTCGACGGGGCCTGATGCGTCGAATGCCGGCCGTTCGCCGGCGTCTGCCAGCACGACACGGAGACGCTCAGCATGGCGGCATCGCGCCAGGAGCAACGCGACAGTCAGTCCGGCGATGCCGGCACCGGCGATCAGTATCTCGAATGGCCGGCTCATCTGAGCGGCACGCCTCGCGACAGGCGCGGCAGGCGGCCGGCCAGTCCCATCGTATGGCGGGCGAATTCGTGGCGCACACCCGGGACGAGATCGAAGGCGAGCATGGCGAGATCGCGCGCTGCCCTGAGTGGCCGCCGGCCGGTCATGAACAACTGCACCAGTCCGTCCGTGAAGCCGACGAGCTTGCGCCGGTCGGCCCGCCGCCAGTCGGCGTAGCGTTCGAGAACGATGGGTTCGCCGACTGCGACGGGTGATGACGCGTCGGCCAGCGCATCGGCGACGCAGTCTCCGAGTGTCGCAATGTCACGGAGGCCGAGGTTGAAGCCTTGCGCTGCGACCGGGTGCAGCCCGGTGGCGGCATTACCGACCAGGACACTGCGCGTGGCCGTAACGCGCAGGGCCTTGCTCAGCGACAGCGGGTACGTTGCCCGCTTGCCGACGCGGCGAAACCTGCCCAGGCGATTGCCGAAGGCGGACTGCAGTTCGATCATGAATGCCTCGTCGGCCAACGCACGCACGCGAGATATGTCGTCCTCGCCGACCGTCCAGACGAACGCCGCGCGATCGCCCGGCACCGGCAGCACGGCCAACGGGCCCTGTGCCCTGAATCGCTCGTAAGCCGTATCACCGACGGGCCGTTCGCATTCCAGGTTGCCGATGATCGCGTGCTGGCCGTATTCCTTGCGGGCCACGCCGATGCCGAGTTGCTCACGCACCGACGAAGCGGCACCGTCCGCAACGACCAGCAGGCTCGCGGAACAGCTCTGCAGTACGCCCTTGTCGAGCATCCGGACGATCACCCGCTCCGCGGAGGTTTCGACGCCCGTGACCTCGGCCGGGCAGAACTCGGTCACATTCGGCGCCGCGGTGAGCGCGGCCTGCAACACAGCACCGAGATGCCGGTTGATCACGACATAACCCAGCGCTTCGACCTGCTGCTCGTCGGCGTCGATATGCGCAAAGCCGAAGCGGCCCTGGTCAGAGACATGAATGTGCCGCACCGGCGCGGCAGACTGTCTGAGCGACGGCCACAGGCCCAGGGCATCGAAAAGACGTTGTGAGCTTCGCGACAATGCCGTCGAACGCTCATCGAAGCTCGGTGGGTCTGCGCCGCGCCGCGCTGCTGCCTCGACGACAGCAATGCGCAAGCCTAGTTGCGCGAGCGCGAGTCCCGCACTTGCCCCGATCATACCGCCGCCGGCGACGACGATGTCGAAATCGGCTGGATCCGCAGGCGTCGTCATGCCGCCATGAGCGCCTCGATGGCGTCCGGCTCCTTGACCAGGGCCTTGCTCAGCACGTCCGGTCCGGCGGCGGTGACGAGCACGTCGTCCTCTATGCGGATGCCGACATTGCGAAATCGCACCGGAACCTTGCTGCCGGCCGGCAGGTAGATGCCCGGCTCGACGGTCATGACCATGCCAGCCTCGAGCTCGCGCCACTGGTCGCCGACCTTATAGTCCCCGACGTCGTGCACGTCCATTCCGAGCCAGTGTCCGGTCCGGTGCATGAAGAACTGCTGATAGGCACCGTCTGCGATGAGCCGTTTCAGGTTGCCATCGAGGAGCCCCAGTTTTTTCAGGCCTCGTGTAATGACTGACACCGCTGCGTCGTGCGGATCGTTCCAGTGATTGCCGACCCGTGCCTTGTCGATGGCTGCGAGCTGCGCCTCCAGTACGACCTCGTACACCGCCCGCTGCTCCGGCGAGAACCTCCCGCTGACGGGAAACGTGCGCGTGATGTCCGACGCGTAATAGTCGAGCTCGCACCCGGCATCGATCAACAGCAGGTCGCCGTCCTTGAGTTCTGCGGCGTTGTCGACGTAATGCAGGGTGCAGGTATTGCGCCCGCCGCCGACGATGGGGCTGTAGGATACCCATGCATTGTTGCGCCGGAATTCGTAGCGAAACTCCGCCTCGATCTCGTACTCGAACATGCCGGGCCTGACCGCTCTCATCGCCCGCTCGTGCGCACTGACGGCGACCCGGGCAGAGCGCCGCATGGCCGCGATTTCCGCGCGGCTCTTGAACAGGCGCATGTCATGCAACAAATGGTCCAGCGCTACGAATTCCTGCGGGGTATGCACGCCTTTCGAGCCCCGCGAGCGCAGCGAGTTGATCCATTCGGCGATGCGGGCGTCGAAGTCGGTGTAGGCGCCCATCGTGTAATAGACGCGCGTACAGGACTCGATGATTCCGGGGATGATGTCATCGATGTCGTCAATCGGAAAGGCGTCATCCGCACTGAATGTGGCGGTTGCGCCAGCAGGCCCGGCCCTGCTGCCGTCCCAGAGTTCCTTTTCGGGGTCTCGTTCCCGGCAGAACAGGATGTATTCGCCAGCAGGCCGGCCCGGCGCAAACACGGCCACGGCGTCCGGCTCGGCGAAGCCGGTCAGGTAGAAGAAGTCGCTGTCCTGCCGATAGCGGTATTCGACATCGCGACTGCGTACGCGCACCGGGGCGGAAGGCAGGATTGCGATGCCGCCCTTGCCCACCATACGCATCAGCTGCTCGCGGCGCTTGCGAAATTCCTCGGGCTTCATCGGGCGCTGGCAGGCCGGGCGTCGGCGAGTTCCTCGTATATCAGCTGCGCGGCGACGCGCAGGTACTCCACGATTTCCGTGTAAGCCTGCTCCTCTTCTTCGTAATCGTCACTGTCGCCGGCTCCGGCGCGGGTCATTTGCAGCATGTCCCTGATGATATCCGCAATCGGCTCGGCGGCAAGCCGCCTTGCGAGGTCGCTGCTGCGGTCGGTCGACATGAGACCGTGCAGGAATCCTTCGCACCAGTGCGCGAGCGCCTCGGTACGGCGTCCCGCGGATTCGTCGCCTGGCGGCAACAGCGGCGAGAACTCCGACAGGCGCTCGGAAAGGGCACGCCGGGTCGCGTCGATCTCCGCACGCAGCAGGAACTCCGGTTCGGGGGCTGTCGCGTGCGCCGCCGGAACGCGCTCCAGCACCTCGGCGACGACGTGCCTGTCAGCATCGTCTCCCTGCACTGCCAGCCGCGCTGTGATCAGCCCGTGCACCTGCGCCGCATCCCAGCTCGCACCTGAGCGGCGGAGCGCTGCATCCAGGACCTCATAATCCCTGTCAACGGTCATCCCAGTTCCGTCCCGTGTTCCACGCGGTACATCATCCCACGCCGGTTGCGCTTTGGCGATTGATTATGCCCCGCAGCGTGACTATATTGGCCGGATGGCGAAGGACATCAATACCGTATTCGAGCACGAGCTGAAGCGACTCGAGCACCGCGTCGACGCACTGGTTCGTGTTTGCGATCAGCTGCAGGATGAAAACAAGTCACTGAAGCAGCGGCAGGATGTCCTTACGGCGGAACGCGCTAACCTGTTGCAGAAGAACGAACAGGTCCGGGCGCGGGTCGAGGCGATGATCGGCCGGCTCAAGGCAATGGAACAGGGGACTTAAGATGAGCGACGCGATTGCCCAGGTCAGTGTTAGAATCCTGGACAAGGAATACCAGTTTTCCTGTCCCGCCAGCGAGCGGACCGACCTGCTGGATTCCGCAGAAGCCCTGAATATCAAGATGCGCGAGATTCGCGACAGCGGCCGGATCGTAGGTCTCGACCGAATTGCCGTCATGGCGGCGCTGAACATGGCCAACGACCTGCTGCATGCGCAGGCGCGTGACAAAGCCGTCGAGGGCGATTACAGCCAACGCCTGAAACTGATTTCAGACCGTGTGGAGAGCGCGCTGGGCGGAACCCGGCAGCTCGACCTCGGCCAGCGGTAAAAAATTGACGCCTCCTGCAGTGTTCGATATCGACCTGGAAACCTTTCGACCCTAACGTTTTACCTCGGGGTTGTGCACTGTTGGCAGCATTTGTGCAGTACCGGATTTTCCGGAAAGCCTGTTGCTGCTGCGGCTTACCCCACTTGTTGCTCCGGTTCGAGAGCGACGGCTCGGTAACGGCACAGGCGGGAGGCGTCATCTTTCCCGCCAACGCGTCAAAGACCAGGCCGCTAGATGAGTAACGGCTCACAGCGTGAACAGCGGGTAGCTGCGTTGCGTGCGCGGCGGCATCTAAGCCCCGACTTTCGGAACAGCGCTTCCCGGCGAATCGCCGAAACCTTTCTGCGATCACGTCTCTTCTACAGCGCCGCACGGATCGGCTGTTACTTCGCAATGCCCGATGAAGTCGCCACCGACGATATACTCTCGCGGGCCTGGTCGGCATCGAAACACGTCTATTGTCCGGTCGTGGACGCTCGCGCCAGGCGCCTGCGCTTCGTTGAAGTCACGCGCGAATCGCCCTTGAAACGAAGCGATTTCGGGCTGCTCGAACCGATTGACGGCGAGGAAATCGAGCCACTCAATCTTGATGTCGTGATCACGCCGCTCGTGGCATTCGACTCCGCAGGCTCACGCATCGGTATGGGGGGCGGCTACTACGACCGCACATTTGCGGTGCTGCGGCAGCGTACGAATTGGTTGCATCCAAAGCTGACGGGCGTTGCGTTCAGTTGCCAGAAAGTACGGAAAATAAAGGCAAATCCGTGGGATATAGGACTGTGGAAGGTGATCACCGAGTTGGATTGAGGCCGTGTTGTGCAAAAAACGAAAGGCGCTCAGCAGAACAGCAGAATCGATTACGTGATGGCGATCGAGAGATGCTGAGTGCCGGATGAGGGAGCAATGAGAAACGTGTCACGTTTTGTTGTCGCGTTCCGGTCCGCACCGCACATTTTGCAACGCGGCTAACTTGCTGGATTTTTTGCTTTTGTTGTATATACTCAGCCTCGGGTACCCGACACGGAGAAAATGATGGCTACCACGAAGAAGAAGTCTAGCAGGAAGAAAGCTTCGAAGCGCACTGGCGCCTCGAAGCGGAAAGTGACGAAGAGAGCAGGCAAGAAGAAGGCTGCTAAGAAAAAGGCGAAGAAGAAGGTCGCGAAGCGCAAGGCGAAAAAGAAAGGCGCCAAGCGCAAAGCGAAAAAGAAAACCGGAAAGAAAAAAGCGAAAAAGAAGGGCAAGAAAAAAGTAGCCAGGAAGAAGGCGAAGAAAAAGGCCGGCAAGACGGCTGGCAAGAAAAAGGCCAAGAGGAAAAAGGCCAGGCGCAAGACAAAGAGAAAAGTGTCGAAGCGCGCATCGAGCACGAACGCACCGGCAACGATGTAGTTCTTGTTCCTGTTCGCTGAAGCGAGCGGTACCCGACCGGTACCGCCGCCCGCTTCCAGGAACAGCAAAAGAGCCCGCGAACGCGGGCTCTTTTTGTTCCAGGCCACTGATTTTAATGCGATTCCGTGAATTGGTGCATGGCGCCCCCGCGCACGATCCGCTAAGCTCACGATCAGTCCCGACGGATCCGTGAATAACCGATGGATGTGAACGACAAGAAGCTGCATGCGGCACGAGCTGCGCTCGAGTTCATTCCGCCCGGTACATCCCTCGGGGTCGGCACCGGCTCAACCGTCAATCAGTTGATCGAGCTCCTTCCCGGTATCCGTGATCGCATCGAACGTATCGTTTCGAGTTCGCGCGCGACCACACGACTGCTCCAGGACGCGGGCTTTGATGTCATGACGCTCAACGAAGCCGGCAATATCGACGTCTACATTGACGGCGCTGACGAGGCCACCAAGCGCCTGCATCTCATCAAGGGCGGCGGGGGCGCCCTCACGCGCGAAAAAGTCCTCGCCGGTGCTGCCCGCCGTTTCGTGTGCATAGTGGACGACAGCAAGCTCGTTGGCATGCTCGGGACCTTTCCCCTGCCGATTGAAGTGTTGCCGATGGCCCAGGAATTCGTCGCGGGAAAACTCGCCAAATTGCGCGGCCGCCCGGTCTGGCGGGACAATTTCGTCACTGACAACGGCAACCACATCCTCGACGTGCACGAGCTGCAGATCGCCAATCCGGTCGAATTCGAGACCCGCCTCAACCAGATTCCGGGCATCGTTACGGTCGGTCTGTTTGCCATCCGGCCGGCTGACATTCTCCTGATCGCCGGTGATGACGGCGGCGTCCGCGAGCTTCGCGCCTGAATTGCGGCCCACCCTGATGTCGACGGCAGACTCTGGCCAGACGTCCTCGTAGTACCGGCAAATCTGCGGCGGTGCCGCACCGACTACCCGGTATTCAAAAGCCAACACAAAAAGGGCCCCGCGAGGGGGCCCTTTTTGTGTTGGCTGGGGGAGAGGGATTGATTCGGATCGCCTCGCGGCGATCCTCACCCCTGCGGGGCGGCCTCGCTACGCTCGCCGTCCAAAACGCTGGCGCGTTTTTGTCGAACCCCGGGGAGTTCTCTCTCCAGCTCCCAAAAGCCAACACAAAAAGGGCCCCGCGAGGGGGCCCTTTTTGTGTTGGCTGGGGGAGAGGGATTCGAACCCCCGTTGACGGAGTCAGAGTCCGTAGTCCTACCACTAGACGATCCCCCAATAAGGGATCCGGCCTGCTCAGCGCTTCGAGTACTGCGTCGCGCGGCGTGCCTTGCGCAATCCGACTTTCTTGCGCTCGACTTCACGCGCGTCGCGCGTAACGAAACCGGCTTTCCTCAGTGGCGAACGCAGGGCTTCGTCATATTTCATGAGTGCCCGCGTCAGGCCATGCCGGATGGCGCCGGCCTGCCCCGTCGTGCCGCCGCCGGTGACGGTAACCTTCACGTCGAAACGGTCCTTGAGATGCGTCAGTTCCAGTGGCTGTCGCACAATCATCTGAGCCGTCTTGCGACCGAAGAACACGTCCAGCGGACGGTCGTTGATGCTGATCTTGCCGGCGCCTGCGGTCAAAAAGACGCGTGCTGTCGACGTCTTGCGCCGCCCGGTACCGTAAAAAGTCTCGTTCATTGTAAATCAGGCCTCGTGATGCTCGCGACGGAACCGCGTCAGACGCTGAGTTCCAGCGGAATCGGCTGCTGCGCAGTGTGTGCGTGTTCGGGACCGGCAAAGACACGCAACTTTGCCAGCATCTTCCGGCCCAACGGGCCCTTCGGCAGCATGCCCCGCACGGAATGCTCGATGACGCGCTCCGGATGTTGCTTCAGCTGCTTTTCCAGCGAAATCGACTTCAGGTTGCCGATGTAGCCGGTATGGTGGTGGTACATCTTGTCCTTCAGCTTGTTGCCGGTCACCCGCACCTTCTGCGCGTTGACGACCACAATGTAGTCGCCGGTGTCCACGTGGGGCGTAAACGTCGGCTTGTGTTTACCGCGCAGGCGCCGCGCGATCTCGGTAGACAGGCGCCCGAGCGTCTGGCCCGTCGCATCGACGACGTACCAGTCACGGCGAATTTCTGCCGGCTTCGCAGAAAAAGTCTTCATAAATTGATTCCGGATTGGTCTTCAGCAGCTGCGCGACCCGGGCTCTCCCGGGTCCGCTCGACACCCACGCAGCAATGACCCTGCCGGGCGGGCGGAAAGGCGCGAAATTCTACTCGACGCACCAGGCCTTTGCAACGGATCGGGCGAATTTTCGCAGCCCGGCCGGAGCCCTCGCCCCGGCCCGGATCTGACACGTTGCCGTCCAGGGACCGGTGTCTTCCCCCGGCCTCTTCCTGATGCGCCATCACGGGCGCGGCGATAAAGCTCATTGCCGGCAGCAGGCCTGCCTTCGCCTCGTTTGCGTCCTTTGCCGTACTTTTTCGGTCGCTGCGGGCCCGCTCAGCGGTGCCGCAAAAAGCGCAACAGCATAAAGAGGCGCGCGGCGAACCGCGGGTTTTTGCCGCCGGCAGATCGCGCGGATTGCTATACTCTCCGGCATGCACCAGCGCAGACTCACGCCCGTCGACCGGCTGCTCGCCGGCCTCGACAATGCGCTTCGAACCTTGGCCGCGCCGGCACGGGGTTCAGGGCGTACCTACCCCGCCGCCGAGGCTGCCGAGGCCGATCTTGACGAGCGGGAACGCCGCCATGCGGCAGGATTGATGCGGGTCAACCATGCGGGCGAGGTTGCCGCCCAGGCCCTCTACCGGGGGCATGCCGTCGTGGCCAGGGATGCAGGGATCGCGCGGCAAATGGAGAAGGCGGCCGCGGAAGAGTCCGACCACCTCGCCTGGTGCGAACGACGCCTCACCGAACTCGACGCGAAACCCAGCCGGCTGAGTCCGCTCTGGTATGGCGGCGCGTTTGCAATTGGCGCTGCGAGCGGCGCGCTCGGAGACCGCTGGAGCCTCGGCTTCATCGCCGAAACTGAACAGCAGGTGTGCGCACACCTCGACCGGCACCTCGCCGGATTACCTCGCGCAGATGAACGCAGCCGTGCCGTTGTCCGACGCATGCGCGAGGAGGAAGCGGCACACGGCGCCGTCGCTCGCAATGCCGGTGCAGCCGAACTCCCGGCACCCGTTAAGTGGCTGATGCGGACGGCTGCACGTGTCATGACCGTGACCGCTTATCGGCTTTAATAACGAAAACACGGACTTAGCTTGCCCTGCGGGCCGAACTGTATTAAAAGGAGGGGCGCTTGAGCGATGAAGGATCCTTCGATGCAGACGAATGCCAAGACTCTGAGTGACGTACCGGCGATAAATCGCTTCCTGAGTTACTGCCGCGTCCGTACGGTGCCGTCGAAGACGGTGATGATCCACGCCGGCGACCTGCCCGACGTCCTCTATTACATCGTTGACGGTTCGGTGGAGGTGATGATCGAGGACGAGGATGGAAACGAAATGGTCCTCGCATACCTGAACAAGGGCCAGTTCTTCGGCGAAATGGGGCTCTTCTACGAACAGCCGACGCGCAGCGCCTGGGTTCGCACCCGGACCGAGTGCGAGATCGCAGAAATGACTTACCCGCGATTCCGGCAAATTGCGAGCGAAAGCCCGGGGCTCGTCTTCGAGCTGGCCACCCAGCTCGCGACTCGCCTCGATCGCACCAATCGCAAGCTCGGTGACCTCGCTTTTGTCGACGTAACCGGGCGTGTCGCCCACGCGATCATGGATCTTTGCAACGAGCCGGACGCCATGACTCACCCGGACGGCATGCAAATCAAGGTGAGCCGCCAGGAACTGAGCAGGCTCGTCGGCTGTTCGCGCGAGATGGCCGGACGTGTCCTCAAGGTGCTCGAGGAGCAGGGGCTCGTATCGGCGAGCGGCAAGACCATTGTCGTATACGGCGCCCGCCCGAACCGCAAGCTTTAGAAGCGGCGACCGCCACGAGCGATCGCGGACCAGTCCTACGATACGGCCGCGATTGCCTTGCGCATGACGCTGATCGTTTCCGCGTAGTCCCTGCTCCCGAAGATCGCCGAGCCGGCAACGAACATGTCGGCGCCCGCGGCGGCGATCTCGCCGATGTTGTCGGTCTTCACGCCGCCATCGATTTCCAGCCGGATGTCGCGCCCGCTTGCATCAATGCGCGTACGCGCCGCCCGCAACTTGTCGAGCGCGCCCGGAATGAAAGTCTGCCCGCCGAAGCCGGGATTGACGGACATGATCAGGACGAGATCCAGCTTGTCGAGGACATGATCGAGCCAGTCGAGCGGCGTCGCGGGATTGAGTACGAGCCCCGCCTTTGCCCCGGACTCGCGTATCAGCTCGATGGTCCGGTCAACGTGCCTGCTGGCCTCCGGATGAAAGGAAATGTAATCCGCGCCGGCGGCGGCGAAATCCGGAATCAGCCGGTCGACCGGCTCGACCATCAGGTGCACGTCGATCGGCGCAGCAATGCCGTAGTCGCGTAGCGCGCGGCAGATCATGGGACCCACCGTGAGGTTCGGTACGTAATGATTGTCCATCACGTCGAAATGTATGACGTCTGCGCCCGCCTCGAGTACCGCTCGTACATCCTCGCCGAGGCGCGCAAAATCCGCTGACAGTATCGAAGGGGCTATGAGTGGGGTCACGTCGTCATCCTGTTTCGAAACGCAAATGTACCTGAGCCGCGGCGCCTGGGACAGTTGCCGGGTCAACGGATCGAACGCCGCACCTTCAGCAATTCGTAAGCGCCGATCAGCTCGCGCGTACGCCGTTCGGCCTCTATGACCGCGGCCGCGGTCGGATTGCTGCCCGCAATCTTGTCCGGGTGGCTGCGATTCATGTGCCTGCGATAGGCCTTTTTGATTTCATCGTTCGTGGCGGTCGCCTCGACACCGAGCGCGCTATAGGCGGCCCGCAGCCGCGCCGCGTCCGCATCACCGGCCGGCGAACGACGAAAGCCCTTTTGCGCACGGATCATTGCCTCGAGCTGGGCAAGCTCAACCCGCCCGATGTCGAGTTCACTGCAAATCGTCCATAGCGCCGCGCGCTCGGCCTGGCCGATGCGGCTCTTGGCGAGCGCAACTTCGAGCAGCAGCCGTACGAAGACCCGGCGTTCGTCGGGATGCCGTGCACTTCTCTGTCGCAGTTCACGCACGGACGACGGCAGAGAAAAACCGGGGGCCTTGCCTTCGTTGAACCAGTGGATTGCATGCCGGACCTTCGCCGGACCGAGGCCGATCCGGTGCATCACGGAACGTGCCGCTCGAATCTCTTCCTCGGTGACACGGCCGTCGATCTTTGCGAGGTGACCCATGCTGCGAAACAGGGTTCGTACGAACGCATCGCTCAGCCCGACGACGCGCTCGCCCTGCTCGCGGAAGCGCCGGAAATATTCGGCGAAGCCGCGATCGAACTGGTGGCCCAGTATCAGGCCGAGCAAGGCAAGCCAGGGTTTCATCGTCGCGAGACCCGCGAGTGTGCCGATAATCTTGCCCCAGTACAATCCGTTGTCCCTGACGATATGGATGCCTGCATCCTAACCTCTTGCATCGACCTTGCCTATGCGGGCGCCTTGCCAGCGGCGGGGCGAACGGCGATGATCGTGCCAGCCGGCCACCCCCGACGATCCCGACATGACCGACGCTGTTTTCGAAACGCATATCCCGCAATTGCAATTGCTGGGGCGCGGCAAGGTTCGCGACATTTACGCGGTCGATGCACAGCACCTGCTCATCGTGACCACCGACCGGCTGTCGGCCTACGACGTGGTTTTGCCGCAGCCGATCCCCGGCAAGGGCGAGGTGTTGACCGAGCTATCTGTATTCTGGTTCGGCATGATGGCAGATCTCGTGCCGAACCAACTGACCGGCCGCCTAATAGACGACGTCCTCGACGACCCGGCATGTTGCAGGCTGCTCCGCAGCCGCTCGCTCATCGTGAAACGCCTCGAGCCGCTGCCCATCGAAGCCGTCGTCCGCGGCTACCTCATAGGCTCCGGCTGGCGCGACTATGTCGCCACCGGACAAACGAGCGGCGTTGTGTTGCCCGCCGGCCTCGCGCAGGCAGCGAAACTGCCGCACGCGATCTTCGCCCCTGCCAGCAAGGCAGCAGCGGGGCAGCACGACGAGAACATCGGCTTCGACGAAGTTATTCGCCTGGTCGGGAGGACGCTTGCCGAGAAGGTCCGGGACACGGCGATCGCCATCTATGAGCGTGCCGCGCAGCACGGGCGGAGACGCGGAATCATCGTTGCCGACACGAAGTTCGAGTTCGGGCTCGACGCGGACGGCGTTCTCTACCTCATCGACGAGGTACTGACGCCGGATTCGTCGCGCTTCTGGCCCCTCGACGCCTATCGGAGCGGCGTGAGCCCGCCGAGCTTTGACAAGCAATACGTGCGTGACTATCTCGACACGCTCGACTGGGACAAAACGCCGCCCGGCCCGATGCTGCCGGATGACGTTCTCGAGCAGACCGCAGCCAAGTATAGCGAGGCACTGACGCGGCTCACGCGCTGATGCCTGCCCCACCGGGGCCGCGGCCGGCCCGTGTACAATGCGCGCATGTTCGCCAATCTGAAGCGCCGGCTCGATACCATCGTATGGGGCGACACCTTGTCGCGACACGGGCTCCCCGGACGGATCGGCGCGACGTTTCTTCGCTATCTGTACGCCGTCGTGCGCGATATCGCCACCGGGCAGCTGACCCTGCGTTCGATGAGCCTTGTCTTCACAACGCTGCTGTCGGTCGTACCGCTGCTGGCGATGAGTTTTTCCGTACTGAAAGGCCTCGGTGCGGCGCAGGAACTGCGCAGCCGACTCGCCACGTTTCTCGAGCCCCTGGGCCGGCAGGGTACGGAGATAACGGAAAAAGTGATGGCGGCGGTGGAGAACGTCAACTACGGCGTTCTCGGCAGCGTCGGGCTCGCGTTCTTTCTGTATACGGCTATTGCGATGGTGCAAAAGGTCGAGGAGAGCTTCAACTATGTCTGGTACGTCACCGAGTCGCGCAGTTTCGCGCGCCGGTTCACGGAATACACCCTGGTCCTGATTTTCGGCCCGTTGCTGATGATCCTCTCTTTGGGGCTGCTGACATCGTTGCAGAACGAATCGCTGGTGCAGTACCTCGTCGCGAACGACATCGTCGGCCCGTTTTTCGTGTTCCTGAGCAAGCTGACGCCGTACCTCATCATTACGGGTGTATTCACGTTCCTGTACATGTTCATCCCCAACATCAAGGTACGGTTCCGGTCGGCACTGATCGGCGGCGTTACCGGCGGTTTTCTCTGGGTGACGGCGAGCCTCCTGTTCGCAAGGTTCATCGTAGGCGGCGAGAGCCGTGAGAAAGTGTACGCGGCTTTCGCGATCGCTATCGTCACGCTGGTCTGGCTGTACCTGAACTGGCTGATTCTCCTGATCGGCGCACAGGTCGCGTTCTACGTACAGAATCCGTCCTACCTCAGGCTTGGCCGCCGCGAACCGCGTCTTTCGTGTTCCATGCGCGAACGGCTCGCACTGAACATCATGTACCTCGTCGGCCGGGAGTTCCGCACTACCGCCGGCGGCGTGGCTGTGCCCAGGGTAAGCGAGGAACTGCGCATACCGTCGCTCACGCTGGCTCCGATTCTCCAGGGTTTGCAGAACGCCGGACTCCTGACCTGCCTCGCAAACCAGAACCTGCAGCCCGGGCGGGACATGACACGGATCACGCTGAACGACATCATGTCGGTTGTGCGTGTCCAGGGCGAAACAGGCTCGCACCGCACACCGCGGTGGGCGCCGGCGGTGGACGCGATAGCCACGCGCGTCGACGACTCGGTCAGGACAGCGCTGGCCAACCGCTCGCTGTCCGACCTTATCGACGAGCCGGTCTGAGTCACGCCCCGGCGATCGTCATTTCGCCGACCAGGATGGAGCCGCAACGGATGCCGCCACGCAGGTCCTGATCGTTGCCGATCCGCGCGATGCGCCCGTACAGTTCCCGGAGATTCCCTGCGATCGTGATCTCCTGGACCGGGTAGGCGATGGCGCCGTTTTCCACCCAGTGGCCGACCGCGCCGCGCGAGTAATCGCCGGTGACGGGGTTTACCCCGTGACCGATCAGTTCCTCGACCAGCAGACCGGTCCCCATCTCGGCGAGCAGGTCATCGAGCCCTCTCGCAGTTCCCGGTATGATCAGGTTGTGCGTGCCGCCGGCATTGCCGGTTGTCTGGAGGCCTAAGCGGCGCGCGGAATAGCTCGAGAGGACGTAGCTCTGCAGTACGCCGTCTTTCACGATCTCGCGGTCGCGGGTGGCAACACCTTCCGCGTCGTAGGCCGCACTTGCCATGGCTTTCGGGATGTGTGGCCGTTCCTCGACGGTAACGAACTCCGGGAAGATCCGTTCACCTGCTGCACCCAGGAGGAACGATGAACGCCGGTACTGCGCGCTGCCGGCGATTGCACCGATCGCATGGCCGATGAAGCCGCGCGCAATCTCCGGTGTCATCAACACCGGTGCACGCGTCGTCTGCAGCTTGCGGGCACCGAGGCGCGCAATCGTCCGGCGCCCGGCTTCCCGGCCGATGGCTGCGGCGGCCTCGAGTTCCGCTGCATCGCGGGCCGCACTGTAATAATAGTCGCGGTGCATGTCACCGTCAGCGCCGGCGAGCAGGACGCAGGTGATGCTGTGGCTGGATTTCGTGTAGCTGTGGAGGAAGCCGTGTGAATTCCCGTAGGCGCGTGTGCCCCGGTGCGTCGTCACCGTCGCGCCTTCGGAGTTGTTGATACGCCGGTCGCTCTCCAGGCCGGCGGCTTCGCACTCGACGGCAAGCCGTATCGCATCCGGCGCGTCGAGGGTCCACGGGTGATCCAGGTCGAGGTCCTGCGGGTCCCTGCACATCAGTTCGGCATCCGCGAGCCCCGAGAATCGATCCACCGCCGTCAGCTCGGCGAAGGAGCAGGCCTTGGCGACCGCCTCGCGGATCGCCGCAGACGAAACGTCCGAGGTGCTCGCGCTGCCTTTGCGCGACCCCCGGTACACGGTGATCCACACCCCCCGGTCGCTGGTGTATTCGAGATTCTCGACTTCGCCGAGGCGGGCGGTTGCCGACAAGCCGGCGTCAAGGTTCGCAGCGGCCTCCGCCTGGTCGACGCCGCGTGCCTTCGCTTCATCGAGTGCCTCCTGCACGATGTTCGCGAGATCGGCCGCTTGCACTGTTCGCGCCGCGCTTACGTCATTCATCGTGTTCGCAAGTCCTCCGTACCTCGTTCACCCGGTGTCCGGCTGCATAATAACCTGAGTGCCGCACGGCAGCGTTGTAAGATGTGCGACAAAGTGCGAGGTACCCATGCCCGAACCAAAGCCCAGCAAAAGCGAACGCAAGCGCGAGCAGCTCGAATTGCAGACGCTCGGCGAGAAACTCGCCGGACTGCCGGACGAGGAGCTCGAGGCACTGGAAATCGGCGAGCGTCTCACCCAGGCAATCCTTGAGCTCCGCCGCTTGAAGTCGCATGAGGCACTCCGCCGGCAAAAGCAATTCATCGGCAAACTCATGCGCGAGGTCGATCCGGCGCCGATCCGTGCGATCTTCGCGGATCGCAGCGCGGATCTGGTACGCAACAGGCGCCGATTCGTGACTGCCGAACGCTGGCGCGACCGCCTGCGCGCAGAGGGCCGCCCGGCCCTCGAGGCGTTCCGCGCGGAGACGTCCATGCCGACAGAAGCCATTGCGCGAATCCTCGACGAACTCAAAACGACACAACATGAACGCACCGAACGCCACCTTCACCGCGCACTGTTCCGGGAAATCCATGCGGCGCTGGTCGCTCGCGCGGCGGATGGGTAGAATCCGCCGATGAACAGCTTGGTCGGCATCATCATGGGGTCGCGTTCCGACTGGGACACGATGAAACACGCAGCGGACACGCTCGAGCTTCTCGGTGTGCCACACGACGTACAGGTCGTCTCCGCTCACCGCACGCCCGATCTGCTGTTCGAGTACGCCGAAACCGCCGTTCAGCGCGGCCTCAAGGTCATCATTGCCGGCGCCGGCGGCGCGGCACACCTGCCGGGCATGACCGCGGCCAAGACGCGCCTGCCCGTACTCGGCGTGCCGGTCAAATCCCGCATACTCAACGGCCAGGACTCACTGCTCTCGATCGTACAGATGCCCGCAGGCGTGCCGGTCGGCACCCTCGCCATCGGGCCGGCGGGTGCGGTGAATGCAGCCCTCCTGGCTGCAGCGATCCTCGCCAACGAGCACGCGGAGATTGCGGCCGCACTGGAACAATACCGTCGGGAACAGACGGAACGGGTACTGGCGGACGCGGATCCCAGGATCTGACGCGGCGGCCATGCGAATCGGAATCATCGGCGCCGGCCAGCTCGGCCAGATGCTTGGCGCTGCCGCACGTGACCTTGGCCATTCCTGTTGCTTCCTGGACCCCGGTGCAGACCCGCCCGCCGCCTCCGTCGGCACAGTGCTCTGCGGCGGCTATGACGATCAACGGGCGCTCAGGCGTCTCGCCGCGCGTGTCGATGTCCTCTCTTACGAGTTCGAAAACCTGCCGGTCGACGCATTGGCAGAACTCGGTTCGCTAAGGCCGATCTTTCCGCCGCCGGCAGCCTTGAGTCTCGCCCAGGATCGCCTGCACGAAAAAAAGCTCTTCAGCCGCCTCGGCATTCCGCTCCCTGCGTACCGCGCGGTCGACACGCGTGCGGACCTGGAGGCGGCCGTTGCCGGGTTGGGATCGCCACTGGTCCTCAAGACGCGGCGATTCGGGTACGACGGCAAGGGACAGTTCCTGCTGCAGGGCATGGCGGACATTGAGGGGGCGTGGGCCGCCCTCGGCGGCAACGCACTGATCGCCGAAGCCTGGGTGCCATTCGATCGCGAGCTGTCCATCATCGGCGCCCGTGCGCTGGACGGCTCCATCTGCGTCTGGCCGCTCACCGAAAACCGGCACGCGGAAGGCATCCTGCGCACGTCGATTGCGCCGGTCGACGCGCCGGCGCTGTCGGCACTTGCGACGACGTACATACGGCAGCTGCTGACGACCCTCGACTACGTGGGCGTACTCGCGCTGGAATTGTTCGTCATGGGCGACCGGCTGCTCGCCAACGAGTTCGCACCGCGCGTGCACAACTCGGGACACTGGACCATCGAAGGCTCTGCGACGAGCCAGTTCGCCAATCACGTTCGCGCGATCACCGGCGATGCGCTCGGGCCTGCGGACTGCATAGAATTTGCCGGTATGGTCAATTTAATTGGAAGCATTCCCGACGCGGTGCGCCGTTACCCGGATACCCGCGCAGCACTGCACGATTACGGTAAATCACCGCGTGCCGGCCGCAAACTGGGACACGTCACCGTCATTGCAGCCCGCGCAGAGGAGCGGGACCGGCTGCTTGGCGAACTGCAGAGCTGTCTCGGGCAAGGTCGCGGATTGCAAAGACTTTCGACATAGCCGGCATCGCGAAAAAGAAGGTACACTGCAGCGAGGTCCGGGCGGAGTCGCTCCCGGCGACGACCGCCAACCCGCATTACGTATGTCCTATCTCAGCCACTTCAAACTGCGCGAACAACCTTTCCGTCTGACGCCGGACCCGGAGTTCGTTTACCTGAGCAGGCAGCACGCTCGTGCGAAGGCCTACATGGAGTCGACGATCTGGCTCGCTGACGGCTTCGTGGTCATCACCGGCGAAATCGGCTCCGGCAAGACGACGCTGCTGCAGTCCTTTTTGTCGGAACTCGACGACGACGTGGTTTTCGCCGTCATCTCGCAGACGCAACTCAATGCCACGGAGTTCCTGCAGGCGATCCTGACGGAGTTCGGCTTCAAGCCGTTCAACATGCGCAAGGTGGAACTGCTCGACATGCTGAACATGTTCCTCATCGAGCAGTATCAAAACGGCAAAAAGGTCGTGCTGGTGGTGGACGAGGCGCAGAACCTGTCGCACAGGGTGCTTGAGGAAGTGCGCATGCTCTCCGGCGTCGAAACGCACAAGGATAAGGTGTTGCGGATCATCCTTGCAGGACAGCCGGAACTCAAGGAAACACTGGAATCGCCGAACCTGAAACAATTGATGCAGAGAATCCGCTTGCGATTTCACCTCGGGCCGCTGGACCGGCAGGAATTGCAGGAATACATCGCGCACCGACTGGATATCGCCGGCAACCGGAATACCGCCCTGATTGACGCGGACTGCTACGACCTCGTCTACCGCTATACCGGCGGCGTTCCGCGGCTGATCAATACCTTATGCGATACGGCGCTGTTGTGTGCGTTTGCCGACGGGGCGACGACGGTGACTGCCGGGCATTTCCGGACGGCGGTCGATGAACTCGACTGGCAGGAATTCAGCGAGAGCGTCGGCCCGTACCGCAAGCTCGAGATCCGGCCTGCCGCTGGCCCCGGGGAGGACAGGGCCCGGATCGAGGCACGGCCTGCCACCGGCCCCGGGGAGGCAAACGCCCGGATCGAGGCACGGGCGGCCGCCGGTCCCGGGGAGAAAAACGCCCGGATCGAGGCACGGCGGGCCGCCGTTCCCGGGGAGAAAATCGCCCAGATCGAAGTGCGTGCGAACGGCGAAGCGACCTCCGTGTACGCCCTGCCGAAGGGCCGGGCCATCATCGGGCGCTCGCCGGAAAACGACATATACATCCGCAGCAAGTTCGTGAGCCGCCACCACGCGCAGCTCGTTACGGATGAGAGTGGCTGCCTGATCGAGGATCTCAACAGCACGAACGGCGTGTTCGTCGACGATCAGCAGGTCAAGCGGCACCGCCTGCGCGATGGCGACGTCGTTTCATTGGGCGTACATCAGCTGG
Source organism: uncultured Pseudomonadota bacterium (assembly GCA_963713215.1). GTDB lineage: Bacteria > Pseudomonadota > Gammaproteobacteria > Steroidobacterales > Woeseiaceae > UBA1847. The sequence continues at coordinate 675,800 of CAVQKY010000006.1, forward strand.
TCTACCGCGATCTTCGTCGCGGGCGGGCGGCAGGCATCGCGGACGGCGACGACGAGGTATCCGCCGTCCGCTGACTAGGGCTTCGGCCGGGTCGTTCGCCCGTTCGAGCGTGCATCGCGTCGCTTCAGCCAAACGACCAGGCCGGCCACCAGGCAAAACAGGCCCAGCGAAAAGCAAATGGCCGGCCAGTACCAGTGATTGACGTACATCGATGCGAGGAGGGAAAGCGCACCGACCGAAAGGTAGAAGTACGGCAGGCTTTCATAGATCGGTTTCGAAACCCACATGTCGGTCGTATCGGTCAGTCCCGGGACGGACCATTCTCCCTGCGCGGCCCCGTGCCGTCCAGCCAGCCGCGGGGATGGCTCAGGTATGCGCGGTACCGCCGACGGTGAGTTCGTCGATCCTGAGGGTCGGCTGGCCCACGCCAACCGGTACGGACTGGCCGTCCTTGCCGCAGGTCCCGACGCCACTGTCGAGTTCGAGATCGTTGCCGACCATCGAGATTCTGCCGAGCGCGACCGGCCCGTCACCGATGAGCATCGCGCCTTTAACCGGGGCGCTTATACGGCCTTTTTCGATGAGATACGCTTCGCTTGCCGAAAACACGAACTTGCCGGACGTGATGTCGACCTGGCCGCCGCCGAAATTCGGCGCATACAGGCCCCGATCGACCGAACGAATGATCTCTTCCCGGTCATGGTGGCCCGCGAGCATGTAGGTATTCGTCATGCGCGGCATCGGCATGTGTGCGTAGGATTCGCGGCGGCCGTTGCCGGTCGGCCGGGTGCCCATCAGGCGCGCGTTGAGCTTGTCCTGCATGTAGCCCCGCAGCACGCCATTCTCGACCAGGACGTTGTACTGGCCGGGCGTGCCCTCGTCATCGATGGCGAGCGAGCCACGGCGTCCCGGCAGCGTGCCGTCGTCGACGATGGTACATAAGGGCGAGGCGACGGGCTTGCCGATCTTGCCGCTGAACGCCGATGTGCCCTTGCGATTGAAGTCGCCTTCGAGGCCATGGCCCACCGCCTCGTGCAGCAGGATGCCCGGCCAGCCGGCACCGAGGACCACGGGCATCGTGCCCGCCGGCGCCGGCACCGCGTCGAGCTGTACGATGGCCTGCCGGACCGCTTCCCGCGCGTACTCGATCGGCAAATCGCCGTTGATAAAATAGCCGAGATCCGCGCGTGCGCCGCCACCCGCATAACCCTGCTCGCGCTTGTCGCCGTCCTCGATGATGACGCTCACGTTGAGACGGACGAGCGGGCGGATGTCGGCCGCCAGCGTGCCGTCGGATCCGGCGATGAGGACCAGGTCCTGGTTACTCGACAGGCTGATCATCACCTGGGAAATGCGTGGATCCATGGCGCGGATTGCCGCGTCGAGTTCTGCCAGCAGTTGGGTCTTCTGCCGGTCGCTGATGCTGGTGGTCGGGTCATCGGGCGAATACAAGGCTTTGCCCGCCCCTCGATGCCAGGCAGGCAGGGACTTGCTCGAGCCCTGGCGGGCGATGGCGCGCGCGGCTTTCGCCGCCTGCTCGAGCGCCGGCAGGACGAGCTCGTCGGAATATGCGAAACCGGTCTTCTCGCCACTCACGGCACGGACGCCGACGCCCTGGTCGACGCTGAAGCTGCCTTCCCGGATGATGCTGTCTTCCAGCGACCAGCTCTCGTGGCGCGTGACCTGGAAGTACAGGTCGGCATAGTCGATGGCGCCGTTCATCAGCGTGGCGAGCGTCCGGTTGAGCTGCGGCTCGCCGAGCCCGGCGGGCTCCAGCATGCGGCTCATCACGGATGCGATCGGGTCGTCCTGCGGGTTCGTCATTCGGGTCCTTCGGTTCAGGTCAACTTGCGATTGTCGAGCGCGGGGAACTCGCGGCGCAGGCGCGCAACGACCGCCGAATCGATGTCGGCCGTCACGATACCGTCGCCGTCGGCCCGCTGATTCAGCACTGTACCCCAGGGATCGACGATCATCGAATGCCCCCAGGTATTGCGGCCATCGGCGTGACGACCCCATTGGCCGGGGGCGATCACATAGGCAAGGTTCTCGATCGCGCGCGCCCTCAGTAGCGTCTGCCAGTGCGCCTCGCCCGTGACGGCCGTAAACGCTGCGGGCACCGTAAACAGGTCCGCGCCCGCATTCACATACTGCCGGTACAGCTCGGGGAAACGCAGATCGTAGCAAATGCTGAGACCCATTCTACCCGCCGGGGTTTCAACCAGCACGGCCTCGTCGCCGGCGAGCATGGAGTTCGACTCCCGGTAGGTTTCCCGGCTGGCGGCAAGGTCGACGTCGAACAGGTGAATCTTGCGGTAGATGGCGCGTGTCTCGCCTTGCGCGTCGACGACCACGGAGGCGCCGTAGACCCGGTCCGGATCGGATGACGACAGCGGCAGGCTGCCACCGACGATCCACAGCCGGTGCTGTCGCGCCGTGTCCGCGAGAAAGGCCTGGATCGGCCCGTGACCCGGCGCTTCCGCGTGGCGGGCCTTGTCACGGCCGCGTATCGGCATCAGGGCGAAGTTTTCGGGCAGGACCACGAGTCCGCAGCCCTCCGCCGCGGCCCCGGCGATGTGGGCACCGGCAACGGCCAGGTTCGCGCTGACGTCCGGCCCGCTGGACATCTGGATTGCAGCCACCCGGACCGTCACGGTCGCCATCCACGATACAGTCTGCTGAACATCCGCACTACTCCGTGTCCTTCGCGCCGAGGCACCCGGCACGCGCGGCACTCGCGGCAAATCCCTCGGCGTCGGTGGACTCGACCACCGGGTTTTCCCACGACCCGCTCATGCTGTAATACACCTGCCCGACTTCTTTCAGCGGTTTTTTGAAAATTTGCGAGAAAAGAAACAGTGCGGCGGCGATCTGCGGACCGGCCGCGATGGCGCCGACCACCGGCAGGGTGTTGCCGAGGTTGGCGCTCACCACGGCGGCCTGCGAGTAGCTGTCGGCCACGAGATTGGCCTGGCCGGCGATACCGATATCCGCCGCCGGCCCGACCAGTGACAGGTCGCAGGTGTACGCCGAGCCGTTCACGAGACGGAACGTACCGCTGATCTCGTCGAACACGAAACCTTTCTGGAACACGTCGCGGAAATCGAGCGCCAGCCGCCGCGGCAGGGCGACGATACTCATCAGTCCGAACACGCGTCCCGCGCCCGGCTCGACTTCCACGAGTTGCCCGGTACCGAGTCGCACTTCGACCTCCCCGTCCAGCGTTTCAAGGAAGCGGCTGTGAGGCCCGCCATCCCAGTTCAGGTCGAAGTGCATGCGCATTTCGTCGCTCTCGATGCCAGGCTCGTATCCCAGCCGGTGCAAGGTGGCGCGGACGTCGGAACTCGAGAGCTGGGCCGTGACCCGGCCGGTCGAGCCATAGGCATTGCCGTCGTCCGCAAGCCATGCCGCGTTGCCTTCTATGCGAAAGCTCGGATCGACAGCGGACAGCTTTCTCGTCACCAGCCCGTCATCGCGGTGTACGAGTTCGAGTTCGACCGCCCCGAAACGCCGTTCGCCAAGACCGAATTCCGCCGCGCTGAGCGAAATGCCGGGCAGGCCGCGGGGATCCGGCAGACGCGCCGGCGTCGCCTCGGGATCGGCGCCCTGAGCCTCGTCACCGGACAGGATCAGGCGCTCCATGTCGAGGACGAGGGTCGCCGCCGGCGAAAAGTCATAGGGCACGAACAGCGAGCCGACCACCTGCTCGCCCTCGAGCTGGACGAGCCAGTCGCGCGCGCCCCGGTCCACTTTCAGGCGGTGGTCAAGGAGTCGTTGGCCGATGACGTGCAGCTCGCCGATCGTCAGGTCGATGGAGCGCAGGCGATCGCCCGCGCCCGCCTGCCGCCGCCCAGCCGGGGACAGGGCAAGCCAGTCCGCGAACCGCAGTTCAGCGACGCTGCCCCGCACATGCATGCCGCGCACGTCGGGCGCGACCGGCGGTCCGCCGCCCAGGTTCAGCATGCCGCGGTCGAAGTCCCAGCGTTCCTCGGCCCTGGTGAAGCCGAGGCTCCAGGCCACATCGTCGCCGACAGTGCCCTCCGACCGAATGACACGGCCGCCCGGCTCGAAGACCAGGCCGCCTGCGAATAGCCGCCGGTCCTCTGCCGGTTTTGCGAACGGCGGCGGCAGCCCGACAGCGAGACCGGAAAGCCCCGATTCCACGCGCAGGTCAAACGCTGCACGGGGCTCATACGAGGCCCGCGGAAACCGGAGCGTTGCATTGAACTCCGCAGCACCGGACAGCAATTCGTCGAGCGGCAGGCCCAGTTCGTCGATCAATGATTCGGCCGTCGCCGTGCCCCGTACATCGGCCACGACCTGGTATTCCGGCGCGTCTGCGGCGGCGTCGCCGAGTTCTATGCTGACCGGGCCGCCAAGAAACCGGCCCGCGAGCGCTTCGCTGGCGACGTGGTTCCGGCCAAAGACGACGGCGCCCGACAGCTCGGTGACTGGCGCAGGCAGGCCGGCAATCGCCATCGTGCCATTGTCACTCGTGACACGCGCCGTGAAGTCGAAATCCCGCCAGTTGAGAATTGGCACCGAGAGTTCGAGAGCCATCGACGCCTTGCCGTCCACGCTGACCTTGTCGAGCTGTCCGCCGAACACGCGCGCGATGGGGCTGTTGGCGGCAAAAGCATGCAGGCTGCCAAGCGTGCCGGTCGACAGCGCTTCGATGGTCAACACCGGCCGGCGCAGGTTGCGGATGTCGACGGCGGCGTTCACGGCGGTGGTGCCAAGCGTGATCGCGCGATTGTCTCTCGTATAGAGGTGGGTATTGTGAAGCACGACCTCCATGGAGGACACGTTGGCGACGGGAAATGCAGGGTGATAGCGAAAATCCAGCGCCTCGACGCGCGCCTCGACGCGCAATTCACCCTCATTGCCATCGAAGGGGAATTTGTCCAGCGGCCCCTGGAGGCGCGCGCTGCCGCGGGGAATCCGTCCCGACAGCAGGGCGTCCTGGAACCACTGGTGCAGCTTGTCCGTCATCACCCGGCGCGGAATGAAGCGTTTCGCGACGGAGATGTCGGCAATTTGCCAGGTGCTTGCAAGGTCGACGACCGGGGCCGATTGCCCGTCGATGCTGATTTCGACATTGCTCCGGCTGTCGAACAGCGCGTTGCCGAGTGCAATGTTGTCCGAAAGGATCGTGGTTCGCGTACCACTGCGTCGCCAGACGATGGTGCCGTCGACGCGATCCAGCTCGACGGCCTCCGGAACCCACGCCGCGAGGTCCAGGGTCACGTTGCTTGCATCGACCGCGAGCAGGCCCCCGGAACGATCCGCGCGCAGGCTGCCGGAAAAGCCGCGAATGCCCGGCAGGTCGCCGCTCGCTGCAAAACCGGCGCGGTCGAGTTCCGCCGAGACCGCATAGTCAAGGGACGACGTGTTGAGGTCCTTGAGTGTCGCGACGACATTGTGGACGACGCCGTCCGGTTGCCACTTCACGAGCCAGTCCCGTGGTTTCTCCGGCAACCAGCGGGCGATGATGTCGGTGTCCGCGAAACCGACGTGGGCGGCCCGCAGCTCCAGTACGTCGATGTCCCCCGCCTCGTCCGTGACCGCCTCGATCCGAAACGATGCCGGCGGCCACGCGCCATTTGGCGTGCTGATCTCCAGTTCGTCCAGCGCCAGGAGCCAGCCGCCGGCAGCGGCGGTGTAGGCCACGCGCCCCGCGACGTCAAAAGGCATGCCGCCATTCAGCGATACACCCGTGAGACTTGCCGTCGCCGAGACGTTCTGAAGCCCGGTGGGAGAGAGAGCGAAACTGAGATCCACGTCGCCCTGCCCTGCACTGACCCGGCGCTCCGGATGCCGGTAGAATTCTGAGACGCCCGCAAGCCGGAGCCCGCCTGTCGTGACCGACACGTTCCAGGGCGCGCTGCCGCCGCCGGCGGGCGCCGCTATTCGCGTCGCTGAGAGACTGAGTGATGTGCCAAGTTCCTCGGGCAGCCGCACACTGGCATCGATGGCGACACGCTGCGTATCGCGTGACACATCGATGCGCCGGAGCGCGAAGCGTGCGGGCCGCTCGGCGCCGCTACGCAGCACGAGCAGGTCGATGTTCTCGCCGATGACGGTGATCGGCTCGGCCGGTCCCTCCGGGGTCACGTCCGGCAGCGCTTCGCCCTGGAACCTCCAGCTACCGTCCGGCTGCTCCCGGAGTTCCACGCTGCTGTTGCGCACCAGGACGGTATCGACGACGAGCGCCTGTTCGAACAACAGTTGCGGCAACGAGACGACGATGCCGACCTCGCTGGCCGCGATCGCACGGGTTCCGGTCGTCGGCCGGATCAGTTCGGCATCGTAAAAGTTCAGTTCCGGGCCACGGAGCCCCCAGCGTGCGTCCATGCCGGCGAACTCGACCTGCATGCCGATGGCCTCACTCGCCCAGGCTTTGAGTTCATCCTGGTATTCCGGCAGGCGCGGAAGGAACAGGCGGAATATCCCGAGCAGGATGGCGAGCAATACGACGAGCGCGGCCGACCCGTAGGCCAGCACTTTCAGTAGGCGATGAATGAGGCCGGACATGCTCGCCGCTATACCAGGACGACGTCGAACTGGTCTTGCAGGTACAGCGCCTCGGTCTGCAGGCGAATCGACTTGCCGGTCTGCTCCTCGAGATCGGCCAGTCCGGACGCCTGCTCATCGAGCAGCAGCTCGATGACGTCCTGATGTGCCAGCACTATCGCGTCCTCGAAATCGAACTGGCGCGCCTGCCGGATGATCTCACGAAAGATCTCGAAGCATACGGTTTCAGCGGTCATGAGGAACCCGCGGCCGGCACAGACCGGGCAATCCTCGCAGAGGATATGCTGCAGGCTCTCGCGTGTGCGCTTGCGAGTCATTTCGACCAACCCGAGCGGCGAGAGTGGCGTGATCTGGTGCCGCGCGTGGTCCCCCGCCATCGATTCCTCGAGTACCCGCAGCACGCTGCTGCGATGTTCTTCTTCTTCCATGTCGATGAAATCGATGATGATGATGCCGCCGAGGTTCCGGAGCCGCAATTGCCGCGCAATGGCGACGGCCGCCTCCAGGTTGGTGCGGTAGATGGTTTCCTCGAGATTGCGCCGGCCCACGTAGGCACCGGTGTTCACATCGATCGTGGTCATTGCCTCGGTCTGGTCGAATATCACGTAACCGCCTGATTTCAAAGGTATCTTCCGGTCAAGCGCTTTCTGGATCTCCTCCTCGATGCCATGCAGGTCGAAGATCGGCCGCCGCCTGTTATAGCGCGTCAGGCGCGGCTCGACATTCGGCAGAAACAACCGGGCGAAGGCGCTCATCGCCTCGAAGTCATCCTCGCTGTCCACGAGTATCTGTTCGACATCGCCCGTCACGAGATCCCGCAGGACGCGCAGCGGCAGGGACAGGTCTTCGTGTATCAGGGAGCATGCAACGCTCGACCTGCACCGTTCCTGAACGACGTCCCACAGGCGGACGAGGTACTTGAGGTCGGCCTCGAGCGCATCTTTGTCTGCACCTTCGGCAACGGTTCGGACTATGGCGCCGCAGCCGAGTTCAAGACCGGTCATGAGGCTGCCCACGAGGCTGCGCAGGCGTTCCCGCTCCAGGTCAGCCTCGATTCGCGCGGATACGCCGACACCGCTGCCTGCCGGCAGCAGCACCAGGTGCCGCGCCGGCAGCGTGACGAAGGTCGTCAGGCGCGCGCCCTTGTTGCCGAGCGGATCCTTGACAACCTGTACCAGCAGTTCGTCCCCGTCGCGGACGAGTTCACTGATGTTCGGCAACTCGTCCTCGCTGCCATTGCGGTCCGCGCGGCGCGCAATGTCCGAGGCATGCAGGAACGCCGTGCGCTCGAGTCCGATGTCGACGAATGCCGCCTGCATACCCGGCAGCACGCGCGACACCCGCCCCTTGTAGATATTGCTGATCAGCCCGCGGCGCGCAGCACGCTCTATGAAGATTTCCTGCAGGATGCCGTTCTCCAGCAGCGCTGCGCGCACCTCGCTCGGCGTTACATTGATCAGAATTTCTTCCTTGGCGGATTCATCGGTCATGGGGGACTCTTTGCGCCCGGCAACAGGTCAATACCGGCTGCGCGCAGCAGGCCGGCGGTCTCGAACACCGGCAGGCCGACGACGCCGGAGTAGCTGCCGATGATAGACGCCACGAACAGAGCGCCAAACCCCTGTATTGCGTACGCGCCGGCCTTGCCCGCCGGTTCCCCGGTCCGCCAGTAACTCTGCGCCTCACAGCGCTCGATCTCGCGGAAGGTCACTGCCGTCCGCGACAGGGCCGAGCTTACGTGCCCCTGCACGCAGAGCGCGACGCCCGAGTAGACCTCGTGCGTGCGGCCCGAGAGGCGGGCCAGCATCTCGAGCGCATGTTCTTCGCCGAGCGGTTTGCCGAACACCTCGTCATCGATGGCCACCGCGGTATCCGCAGCAAGGACGGGGCCGCGGGCTCTCGCCCCGACCGCCGCAGCCTTGGCGGCGGCGAGCCGGCAGACCATGGCCCCCGGCGTCTCGCCCGGCTGGCGCGTTTCGTCGATGTCGGCAGGTCGAAGCTCGACCGCGATGCCGAGAGCCCGAAGGATGGCCTGCCGCCGCGGCGAGGCGGAGGCGAGGATCAGCCCTGGCCCGTGTATGGCATTCGCAGTCAAGAAGTCACTCGCGGTGATAGGGATGGCCGTTGCCCAGAGACCAGGCACGGTACAGTTGTTCGGCGAGCAGGACACGGGCAAGTCCGTGTGGCAGCGTCAGTCGCGAAAGGGACCAGCAGAACCCGGCACGTTCGCGAACCGCATCGCTGACGCCGTCCGGGCCGCCGATCAGGAAACACAGGTCGCGCCCTTCCGCCTGCCAGCCGGTAAGGCGCGCACCGAGTTCACGGCTGCTCAGTTGCCGACCGAGCTCGTCCAGGAGGACGAGCTGTTCGTCCGCGCCGATCCGATCGAGCAATTGCCGGCCCTCGGTCTCGACCGCGAGCCCGGGGGGCTGGTTCCGCGGCCGCCGCGCCGTCGGCACCGCGTCCGCGCGGAAACGCCACTCGCGCGGATACCTCGCAACGTACGAACTTATGGCATCGTCGACCCAGGCCGGTTGTCGCTCGCCGACCGCGAGCAGCCGAATGTGCATCCCGGGGTCCCGCGCTCAGCGGTCACGTGCGGCGACACCGCTGTCGGCCGGAAACGACCACAGTTTTTCGAGATTATAGAACTCCCGAACCTTGGGCAGCATCACGTGCACCAGGGCGTCCTGGAGATCGAGCAGGACCCATTCACCGCCGGCTTCGCCTTCGACCCCGATCGGCTTGTGGCCGACGGCGCGCGCCTTTTCGGCGACATTGTCCACCAGCGCCTTGACGTGGCGGCTCGACGTCCCGCTGGCGATGATCATGTAGTCCGTTACCGTCGTCATGTCACGCACATCCAGCTTTATGATGTCCCGCGCCTTGACGTCGTCCAGGGCGTCGATGATGAGTGTACTCAGTTCTTCGCTGTTCATTCAGTCACTGCTCTTTTCATTTCGATGGATTCTCCTTCGTTTGTGACAGCCGGGCCGTGGCCCGGGTTCAGGTTCGCCGACGGTTGGACATCGAGCTCGCCGTAGCATCGCGTCGCGGCGATGACGTCGCGGACGGCATCCGGCATCAGGAATCGGGGGTCCCGGCCCGCTGCGACGAGTTCCCGGATTTCTGTCGAGGAGATCTCGAGTTGCGTGACCGCGTGAATGTGGATTTTGCCGTGTGTTGCTTCGTGCAGGTCATCGATACGGTGCGTGCCGCGCAGATCGAGGAGCTCACCGAGCGGGCCGATGTCCGGCGCGCGCCAGCCCGGCCGGTGGGCGACGACGATATGCGCCAGTTCGACGATGTCCTGCCAGCGATGCCAGCGTGGCAAACCGAGAAACGCGTCCATTCCGACGATGAGAGCGAGTGAACGCAGCGGGTGCTCTGCGCGCAATTCGTGCAAAGTGTCTACGGTGTACGACGGGCCATGGCGACGTATCTCCCGGTCGTCGACCACGAATCCCGGCAGGCCGCCGACTGCCGCGCAAACCATCGCGTGCCGCTGCCGTGCGTCCGCATAGGTCTCGCCCCGATGCGGCGGATCCCCGCAGGGAACAAAGCGCACTTCCGTGAAACGCAGCGCCTGCAGCATCTCGAACGCCGTACGCAGGTGGCCGTAGTGCACCGGGTCGAACGTGCCGCCGAATACACCGATCGGCTTCATGCCGCGCGCTGCCCTCCTGTAGCCAAGCGCAACACGATACCGGCAGCCAGCTGCCACGGATCGCCGGCCTGCTGACCCTTGGCTGCCGCATCGGCGTGGCCGGTCGCGCGCAGCAAATGCAACAGCTCGAGCCGCGTATGACGGTCGAGGGCGCTCCTCATGAACCCCTGCCGGTTGCGCCACACGCCGGTCTTCTGCAGGGCGCTGCCGAGGTCCACGCGCTGCGCCAGGAGATCAGCGAGCTTTGCGAGCGTGCGCAGTTCGCGCGTCAGGACCCAGACGACGAGGACAGGCTCGACGCCTTCCGCACGGAGGCCCGCGAGAATCTTCATCGCACGTCTTGCGTCGCCGCCCAGCGCGGCATCCAGGAGCTGATAGACGTCGTAACGGCTGCTGTCCGCGACCGCTCGACTGACGTCGTTCGCGGAGACCTTTCCTGCCCCCAGCAGCAGCCGTAATTTCTCGATTTCCTGTTGCGCGGCCAGGAGGTTGCCCTCGACTCTATCGGCGATCATGGCCACCGCCTGCGGCTCGGGTTCGAGACCGGCACGCCGCATGCGTGCGGCGATCCAGCCCGGCAATTCGCGAACGCCGACCGGCCACAGTGTGAGACCCGCACCACGCGCCTCGATTGCCTTGGCCCAGCTCGACGATGCGCCGGCGCGGTCGAGCTTCGGCGTCACAACCACCAGCATGAGTTCCGGCCCGAGCTCGCGAACAAAATCCTCGATTGCCGTAGCACCGGCGCGTCCCGGCTTGCCGGTCGGGAGCCGAAGTTCGACGATGCGCCTATCGGCGAACAGCGACAGGTTTGCACCCGCTGCGCGGAGCTGCCCCCAGTCGAATCCGGTGGTGGCGACGTACAGCTCACGGGCGTTGAAACCGCGCGCCCGTGCAGCGGCCCGGATGCCATCCAGGGCCTCGTTGACCAGCAGGTGTTCATCTCCGGAAATCAGGTAACAGGGAGCGAGGCTGTTCTTCAGGTGCGCGGCTAGCTGGTTACTCTGGAGTTTCATCAGGCTCCGCAGGCAAGCATGCTAGTCCAGCTGCTCGAGGTAGATGGATTCGCCCTCGAGCAGTACCGGTATGCCGTTCGCGACCGGGTACAACACCTTCTGGTCATCCGTCACCAGCGCTTCGTGCAGGGCGTCGTGCAGGGTTTTGCCGTCGCGGTTCGTCACGGTTCCGGCGAGAATGGCTGAATTGACACGCCCGAGCAGGTCACGCCGCGCGAGAGACAGGCCTTTGTGCGTGACGGGGCAGCGCAGGATTTGCAACAGGCGTTTTTCCATGGTGCTTACGAACCGATCAGACCACGACCCCGGGCGCAATACAAGCCGCCCGCGTCACGAAACCGGGCCGCCCAGCGCGCTGGCGAGCTCGGCGTTGCCGCTGGCCCGCGCCGCGGTGAGCGCCGCCGCGCGGTCGGCGGGCAAAGGCCTCCATTCCGCATCCACGAGACGCAGGCGAAGCATCAGCTTGACCGCGGCCACCGACTCGCCCTGCAGAAGGAGCCAGCGGAGATAGGTCTGTCCGAAGAACAGTGCCGGCAGCCGGTTTTCCCAGGTGAGCATTTCCGCGAGAAGCCAGCTGTACGCGGCGCCGGGCTCGGGATCCGCGTCGAGCCAGCGGTTCAGATAGGCCAGCGCGCCGTCGCGATTGCCCCGGCTGAAGAGACCGTAGGCGTGATCGAGGCAAATGCGGCGGTTCCGCGCCAGAGCCTCCGCCGTCATGATCGCCCGGCGTTCCGCATCTTCGGGTACCTCGATCGCGTGCAGCAGGCCGCGCGCAGAGAGCAGGCCGCCGACGAGCGCGTGAAAGGCGAACAACAGGTACAGCGCGACGGGCAGCCGCAGCCAGCCTGGCAAGTTGCCGAGCCCGGCCCAGGCACTGGCGGAAAGCAGCAGGACGCCCGCCGCCAACAGGTACGGAGCGCCGGTAATCCGCGCGAGCCGCAGCAACGCGGCGGGATTGAGTGCCTGGGACGGGGAATGCGTCACCACCAGCACGCCGGTCATGGCCGGCAGCACGAAACAGCCGGCGAACGCGATGGCCATCGCGGCGCCCGGCTGCGATTCGGCGACCGCACGCACGAGGAGCGGCAAGCCGATAAACGGCAGGATCGGGAACAACGTCCATGCATGCCCGCCCAGCGTGAAAAGCTCTATGCCGGGCGGCTCGACATCGCGGCCCTGGGCGCGCGATTCGGCGATGATGACGAGAAAGCGCAACAGCGCGGGCACCACAGCGGCCAGCAGCCAGAGTCCCGGGAGGCCGGCCCTGGCGGCCAAAGCGATCAGCAGTGCAAAGACGAGCATTGCGAGCAGGCAGGCGAGCGAGCGCAACGGGAACAGCAGTTCGCCGAGAAGGTGGCTAGCGTTCACCGTCGCCGGCGCCGGGCACGGGGTCGACGCCGGAACCACCCCATGGATGACAGCGCGCGATGCGGCCAGCGGCGAGTGCCGCACCGCGAAAGGCACCGTGCCGACGGAGCGCCTCGAGTGCGTATTCCGAACAGGTGGGCTGGAATCGGCAGCGGGCGCCGAGCCACGGCGAGATCGCGAGGCGATATCCCTCGACCAGCCACGTCAGTGGCCGTGCGAGCGCCCGGGCTATCGTTCCGGGCATCAGGCAGCCTCCGCGGCATCCGTCGCGAAACGGCGTATCGCCTGCAGCATCGAGTGCAGACCCGTGCTGCGGGTTGGGCTCAGGTGACTCTCGAGATTCAGCGCTTCGATGAAATCCGGCGGTGTGTCGAGAATTTCCTGCGGGCGCTTGCCACTGTAAATGCGGATCAGCACGGCAATGAGGCCTGACACGATCGCGGCGTCGCTCACGGCCTGGAACTCGAGCCGCTCGCCGGCGCGGTGCGGAACGAACCACACCTGCGACTGGCAGCCGCGGATTTTGTGCTCGTCCGTCTTGAGCTCGTCGGGAAACGGCGGCAGCCGGCGGCCCAGGTCGATGAGATACTGGTAACGGTCCATCCAGTCGTCGAAGAAACGGAATTCCTCGATCAGTGTATCCTGCGCGGCGGCGACTTCGTTGCCCATCGCCTCAGGCTCGCCGCCAGGTCGTGCCGTCCGGACCGTCCTCGATTCGCACGCCGCTCGCTGCCAGTTGCTCGCGTATCGCGTCCGCCGCGGCAAAATCCCTCGCGGCCTTGGCGGCTCGGCGCCGCTCGAGCAAACCCTCGATGGTATCCGGCGTGATGTCGCCGTGACCGGCGAACCAGGATTCGGGATCCTGCTGCAGCAGCCCGATGAGGTCGCCGCTCGCAAACATCGCCGCTGCGAGCCGCACGCGGACGTTCTCGTCGCCGGCCTTGTTCAGTGACTTGGCAAGCGCAAAGAATTCGGCCATCGCCTTCGGCGTGTTGAGATCGTCTTCCAGTGCCTCGAGAAACCCAGCGGGTGGTTGCGCGGCGGAGCGGGCCGCGCGATCGACCGCGATGCCACGGACCGCGCCGTAGAGCCGGTCCAGCATACGGCGCGCCGCATCGATCGTATCGTCCGACCACTCGAGCGGTTGCCGGTAATGTGCCGACAAGAGCGCGAGCCGGATGACCTCCCCGGGTATCTCCCGAACGAGATCATGCACGAGCAGCACGTTGCCGAGCGACTTCGACATTTTTTCGTGGTCGAGACTGAGAAAGCCGTTGTGCAGCCAGTACCGCGCGAACTCCGCGCCGTCGTGCGCACAGGTGGACTGCGCCAGTTCGTTTTCGTGATGTGGAAACACGAGGTCCTGTCCGCCGGCATGTATGTCGATCGTCATCCCCAGGTGCTTCTCCGCCATGGCCGAGCATTCGATGTGCCAGCCCGGACGTCCGCGCCCCCATGGCGAGTCCCAGCCCGGCAGGTCCCGCGTCGAGGGCTTCCACAACACGAAATCGTGCGCGGACTTTTTGTAAGGTGCGACCTCGACGCGGGCGCCGGCGACCATATCGCGCAGATTACGTTTCGAAAGACTTCCGTAGTCCCGGTGCGAGGCAACGTCGAAGAGGACGTGTCCTTCGGCAGCGTAGGCGTGTCCCCCGGCGATCAGTTTTTCGATCATCGCGATCATTTCGCCGATGTGATCCGTCGCAGAGGGTTCGACATCCGGCGGCCTGACGCCGAGCGCCCCCATGTCCTCGTTGTAGGCGAGCTTGAAACGATCGGTGATCTCACCGATCGGCTTGCCCGTCTCGGCCGCGGCGGCATTGATCTTGTCATCGACATCCGTGAAGTTGCGGGCAAAGCGGAGCACGTACCGCCGCCGCAGCAGGCGTGCCAGCAGATCGAACACGACGGCCGGCCGCGCGTTGCCGATGTGTGCATAGTTGTAGACGGTCGGGCCGCACAGATACATGGTGACACGACCCTCGTTCAGCGGGATAAACGGGAGTTTCCGCCCGCGGCGGGTGTCGTATAGCGTGATCGGCATGGTGTCGCAGGGCGCCCGGAAGTCGACAATAATAGCAACAATGCCGCGCCGGCACGCCCGCGATTGGGACATTTCCGGGCCATTCTTGTATCCTGCCTCGCCCGGGACAAGAGGTAATGGACGATGTCCGACGCAATGGTCCGGTTCGAGGCACGACGGACGATCGCACAGGTCGAGGAAGGCAGTGAGCTTGCCCCGAGATTCGACGAGCGTGGACTCATCACGGTCGTGACCACCGAGGCATCGTCCGGCGAACTCCTGATGCAAGGCTTCATGAATGCCGAGGCGCTGCGCCTCACGATCGCGACCGGTGAAGCGCATTACTACAGCCGCAGCCGCCAGGCGCTGTGGCGCAAGGGCGCTACGAGCGGTTTTGTGCAGCGCGTGGTGGCGCTGCTGGTGGACGACGATCAGGACTGCATCTGGCTGCGCGTAAACGTCGCAGGCGGCGCCAGTTGCCACGTCGGCTACCGTAGCTGCTTTTATCGCCGCGTGCCTACCGGCGACGAGTTCCTCCGCGCACACAACGAGGGACACGTCGACCTCGTCTGGACGGACCAGGACAAGGTTTTCGATCCTGCCGAAGTTTACGGCGACGCACCGAACCCGACGATACTCTGAGGGGCTGCTGCGGTTCGCGACTCAGGGCTGCCGGCGCATCCGGTGGCGCCGGCGCCGCACCGCCGGGGTTGCGGGGTCGCGCAGTGCGATCTGCCGGACCTGCCATGCGTATTCGAAGGAACCCACCAGCCAGAAGAAATAGCCCGCCAGTTCGATGAATTCCTCGACGCCGAGCTTGACCACGCGTTGATAGTCATCACCCATGATCGCCTGCCACAGCGGCTCGTGTCCCACGAACCTGACGAACGAAAACAGGATCACGGCGCCGGAGAACAACAGGACCAGGCCCGGCGACGGCCATATGCGCGCGAGCGCGAATTGCAGGCGTCGACGCTGTCGCACGAGATAGGCGATGATGAGGGCCGCAATGACCGCCATGATGATCTGCCAGAAATTGTCGGCCACCCATCGGTCGAAGAAGTAGTCCAGTTCGCGCACGATGAAAATGGCCGCCATTCCCCCGAAGGGCAAGGCGAGCGGGCGCTGCAGCGGATGATGCCTGGCGACCCAGCCCATCAGCATGCCGCACAACAAGAGAATCAGTGGCTGGATCAGCTCGATGGGCGAATACTCGCTGGTGCCGAGGGAGTCGCCCGAATCCCCGAGCACGTGCAGTTTGAGCGAACCCGGGTACGAGACCTCGAGCGCCGTGAGCGCCCACATCACGACGGTGAGCAGCAGAAAATACGCAAGGTAGCGAAGCCAGGCCATACGGGACTATACACTCGCCAATGAGTCTGTATAAGCCATTGTAAGAGATGGATTTTCGAGCTACTTCCGCAGGCGGAAGGCCAGACGCCCTCCCGGAGCCACCAGGCCATGGGCCGAAAGCCACTCGCAGGCATCGTCCGCGTCGCGGACGAACCAGCCGGCGGTACTGCCCAGCCGGAAGCTGTAGCCCCAGGCGTCCATGTCCTGCATGGCACGTCTGCGGCCTACCCCGGGCAATTCGTCCGCGAGCAATACCTGCAGGTAACACACGGCCGCCTCCTCGATGTCATCGCCACCGGCGTCGGTATCGACCGCGCGGCGGCGGAACTCGTTCATGCAAACGAGGTGCGCGGTTTCGTGCAGCAGCGAGTGTACCGGCGTGTCGGGGCGGACGAGCACACGACGGCCCTGGATGCCGGCCTCGGGTGCACCCCAGTAACTGCCGGGAATGGGCGCGCCCTGCGGCAGTACGGAGAGTTCCAGCCCAAACCGGGCCAGCAGGCGGCACAGGTCCTCGCGGTCGAGGTCGCGAATGCGCTGGACGTCCTCGACACCTGCAGCCGCGGCGGTCACGCTTACTGGACCGCGGCCTGTTCCATGACCACCCGGACGAGGTCGCGGACGATGCGCTCCCTGAGCAGCTGCTCCTCGTGCTCCTTGCCGAGCACGAGCGTCGGATCGTAGGTGTAGTCTCTCGTCAGCGTCAGGCCCTGCACCGGTACCAGCGTCTCGCCGGCGTTCATGATGCCGTAGCGGATGGTGTAGTACACCTCGTACTCCGTCGGTACGTTGCGGGCGGAGACCGACAGGACGCGCTGGTCCGTCTCGTCCGTGTATACAGTGATTTCCGCTGTCGCATCCGCGGGCACATCCACGACGGTGATGCCGGCGGCCGTCAGCGCCCGGCGCAATTCCCAGTAAAACAGGCTGTGTGTGTCTGCTGCACGAATGTATGTCTGGTCCATCGTCGCCGGCAGGCTGAGCGGACCCTGCAGGTGGAAGCCACAGCCGCCCAGCAGGAAGACCAGGCACAGGCTCGCGACGCGACCCAGACAAAAGGCAGCGGTATCAGACAACGATGTTTACCAGGCGGCCCGGCACCACGATCGTCTTCTGAATCGCCTTGTCCTCGACGAAACGCCGGACATTCGGATCGGCGAGCGCGAGCTCGAGCACGGCATCGTTGCCCGCGCCGGCGGCCACCGATACGCGGCCGCGGAGTTTGCCGTTGACCTGCACGACCAGCTCGATCGTCTCCTGTGCGAGGGCGGATGCGTCGAACGACGGCCAGGGCTCGTCGACGAGCAGCGTATCGTGGCCGAGTGCCTGCCACAGTGCGTGGCAAATATGCGGCACCATCGGCGACAGCATCAGTACGACCGCTTCGAGCGCTTCGCGCACGACCGCACGCCCGACCGGGCCCGGATCATCGAAACGCCCCACCGCGTTGATCAATTCCATCGCCGCGGCCACGGCGGTGTTGAAAGAGTGCCTCCGGCCAATATCGTCGGAGATTTTCTGGATGGCCTGGTGAGTTTTCCTGCGCAGGTCCTGCTGTCTGCTGTCGAGCGAATCGGGGTGCAGCTTTGCCGGCGGGCCGGCCGCCACGTGATCCTGCACGGCAGTCCAGAAGCGCCTGAGAAACCTGGAGCTGCCCTGCACACCTTCGTCAGACCATTCGAGCGCCTGCTCGGGCGGCGCCGCGAACATCATGAACAGTCGCACCGTGTCGGCGCCGAAGCGATCGATGAGTGCTTGCGGATCCACGGTATTGCCCTTGGCTTTGGACATTTTGGCACCGTCTTTCAGCACCATTCCCTGGGTCAGCAAGTTTCTGAAAGGCTCGGCCTCGCTCACCAGGCCCTCGTCCCGCATCACGCGCTGGAAAAATCGCGAGTACAAGAGATGCAGGATCGCGTGCTCGACGCCGCCGGTGTACTGGTCGACAGGCATCCAGTAGTGCACCCGATCGTCCAGCATCGTTTCGCTGGCGTCCGGGCACGCATAGCGAGCGAAATACCAGGACGACTCCACGAAGGTGTCGAAGGTATCGGTTTCACGGCGGGCGGCGCGGCCGCAGGACGGACAGTCGGTTTCGTAAAAGGACGGCATGTCCCGGAGCGGCGAACCGACCCCGGTGAATTCGACGTCTTCTGGCAGCACGACCGGCAGCTGCTCGTCGGGTACGGGTACCGCACCGCAATCGTCGCAATAGATGATCGGTATGGGCGCACCCCAGTAGCGCTGGCGGGACACGCCCCAGTCGCGAAGCCGGTAGTTCACCTTCCGCTGTCCTGTACCCAGGGCTTCGAAATGATCGGCAAGTGCATCGAACGCCGCCTCGTAATCGAGGCCATTGAAGGCGCCCGAATTGACGAGCACGCCACGCTCCGTGTAGACCGCTTCCCCGACGTCGATCGAGCGGCCGTCGGCAGGCGCAATGACCTGGCGAATCGGGAGGCTGTGCTTGCGGGCGAACTCCCAGTCGCGTGCGTCGTGCGCCGGCACCGCCATCACCGCACCGGTGCCGTATGCCATGAGTACGAAATTGGCCACCCACACCGGCACCGGCTCGCCCGTCAGCGGGTGCAACGCCTCGATTCCGAGCGGCAGGCCTTTTTTCTCCATGGTTTCGAAGGTGGCCTCGGTTGCATCCGTTTTCCGGCAGGCCTCGATGAATGCGGCGACGGTCGCGTCGCCGGCCGCCGCCCGCTGTGCGAGCGGATGCTCCGCCGCGACGGCCATGTACGTCACACCGAACAGCGTATCGGGGCGCGTCGTATACACGACCAGTGGTTCGGGCTCGCCCGGAACCTCGAACGACAGCTCGACACCTTCGGAACGACCTATCCAGTTGCGCTGCATGGTCTTGACCGACTCGGGCCAGCCTGGCATCCGGTCGAGTTCCGAGAGCAATTCGTCGGCATAAGCCGTGATCTTCATGAACCACTGCGGTATCTCGCGTCGCTCGACCGGGGCATCGGAGCGCCAGCCGCGCCCATCGATGACCTGCTCGTTCGCGAGCACCGTCTGGTCGACGGGGTCCCAGTTCACGACGGCGTTGTGGCGGTAAACGAGACCCTTCCGGAACATCCGCGTGAACAGCCACTGTTCCCAGCGATAATATTCGGGCCGGCAGGTTGTTACTTCGCGCGTCCAGTCATAGGCGTAGCCGAGTCGGCGCAATTGCCCGCGCATGTAGTCTATGTTGTCGTAAGTCCATTTCGCCGGTGGCACCCCGCGCTGAATGGCCGCGTTTTCCGCCGGCATGCCGAACGCATCCCAGCCCATCGGCTGCAGTACGTGCTTGCCCTGCATACGCTGGTAGCGCGCGATCACGTCCGAGATCGTGAACACGCGGACGTGTCCCATGTGGAGCTTGCCGCTCGGGTACGGGAACATCGTGAGGCAATAGAACTTCTCTTTCGCCGGATCTTCGCCGACTTCGAAGCAATGCCCGGCCTCCCACCGTTCCCGGGCGGCTTTTTCGACGGACGCGGGGTCGTAAGCGACGGTCATGCGGTGCTCTTCTACAGTATCGCGGGGCAGAACCCTGCGGCCATGCCAGCTGGCGTCTGAAAACCGGCAAGCCTACATGAACCGGCCGGAAATGGCAGCAGCGGGCCGGAGCGCCTCTAGCGCAGTCGGAGTCCCAACAGGGCAATCAGAACCAGGCACAGGATGATTACCGGCGCGTTGCCGGTTGCCGCGAACGGCGTCGTGCCGGCGCGCGGCGTCAGAGTGTGCGTCAGCGTTACGGCCTCGAACTGCGGACCGGCATCGAGCACGCGGCCGCGGTGGTCAATGAAGGCGCTGACGCCGGTGTTCGTCGCACGGATGCCCGGCCGGCCGACCTCCAGTGAGCGCATCCGGGCGATTTCGAGATGCTGATGGGCGGCGATCGAATCGCCGAACCACGCGTCGTTACTGACGTTGACGAGCAGGCCCGCCTCCGGCAGGGCGTACAACTGCTCGCTGTTGTAGGCGTCCTCGTAGCAGATCATTGCGGCCAGGCGGATCCCGCCCGATGTTTCGAGCAGAGGCTGGACCTCGGCGCCGGCCGCAATATCGCTGTGCGGCAGCGACATCAGCCTGAGCCATTCCCGCACGCGGTCCGGTACCGGGAAATATTCGCCGAACGGGACCAGGTGCCGCTTGCGATACACCTGCTGGCGCGTGCCATCGAGCAACACGACACTGTTGTAGATAAGGCGCTCGCCCCGGTGTTCGAGGTCCTCGAGTATGCCGAGAAGGATCGTCTGTCCGCTTTCCCGTGCATCGGCCTGGATTTGCGCGAGGAAAGCCCGTTCACGGCTCATGAGGGAGGGTACCGCCACCTCGGGCCAGGCGACGATATCGCTCTCGCTCGCGATACGCGTCTGGTCGCGGTAAAAATCCAGCGTCGGCTGGCGCAGCTCCGGCAGCCACTTGCGATCCTGCGACAAGCCGGCCTGCAGGACCGTGACAGTCAGCGGCTCGCCGTCCTCGTCCGTCCACTCGACGAGCACGAGCAGGCCCCCGGCGAGCCAGGGAACGAGCACGGCAGCAGCGGCAAAGCGCCGCAGCCGGCCGGCGCTGAAAAATGCGGCGAGCAGCGCGGCGCTGCACAGCACGGTGGCAAACGACGCCGCGTACACCCCGCCGATCGGTGCCCAGCCCGCGAGCGGCGTACCTACCTGTGCATAGCCGTAGGCGAGCCAGGGGAAACCGCTTGCGACCCATCCGCGAAGCCATTCCACGAGTACCCACACCGCGGGCGCCGCCGCCATCAGCCGCAACGGCTCGCCGTGCGCCAGGTAGCTGATGCAATAACCGGTTGCAAACAACCAGAGTGCCATGATGAGGGCGAGGCCCAAAAGCAGCAGCATCGCAATCCATACCGGCGCCTGCCCGAACACCACCACGGAAATGGTGATCCAGTAGGTACCGGCAAGGAACAGGCCGAAACCGAACCAGAAGCTGCTGCCGCCGGCGTCGCGCGGCGACTGCGTCAGGCAGACGAACAGGACCGGCACCAGGAGCAGCGGCGCGAAGAGCGCCAGTGAGAATGGCGCAAAAACGAAGGTCGTGAAAACGCCGGAAAGGAACGCGACCGTTCGCGTCAGCCCGGGACGGTCGGCCGGCAGTGTCAGGAGCTTTGGAGCATACGCCATACGGCTCAGGCGGGTTCGCGCTGGACCTGCAGGGACTCGATGCGGCGGCGGTCGGCCTTGGTCACTGCGAAGGTGAAACCGCCGAAATTGATGAGTTCGTTGCGCCGCGGCAGGCGCCCGAGTTCATGCAGGACAAGCCCGCCGATGGTGTCGTACTCTTCGTCCTCGAGATCACAATCGAAATACTCGTTGAAGTCCTCGATTCGAGTCAGGGCGCGTACCGCGTAGCTCGGACGACCGTCGCGTTCCCCGTCCGGGCGGATGAATTCCGCCTCTTCCGTATCGTGTTCGTCGTCGATGTCGCCGACGATTTCCTCCAGCACGTCCTCGATCGTCAATAGCCCGGCGACGCCACCGTATTCATCAACGACGATCGCCATGTGATTATGGCTGTCACGGAATTCCTTGAGCAGTGCATTGAGGCGCTTCGACTCCGGAATCACGGACACGGGCCGCAGCAGCTTGCGAAGTGCGAGCTCTTTTGCATCCTTGCTACCGAAATAACGCAAAAGGTCCTTCGCGAGCAGCACGCCGAGAACTTCGTCGCGCTCCTCCCCGATCACGGGGAAGCGTGAGTGGCCGGATTCCACGATGATCTGCAGAATCTCGTCGAATGGCTGGTCGACATCGACCACCACCATCTGCGAGCGAGGGATCATGACGTCGCGAACCTGCGTTTCGGCCACTTCGAGCACGCCGGACAGCATGCTCTTCTCGTCCGGGTCGAGCTCCGAGTCGGATTGCGTGATCAGGTCCTGAATTTCGCCGCGGCTCCAGGGCTCACCCTTGACCGCGCGGACGATGCGCGATACCAGACCGGTTTGTCCTGTCCCGCTAGTACTTGGCGGTTTGTCGTTCATCGCACCCGAAAGTGAGGAGCGCGGTCGCTCGGGACCGGCGGAGACGTATTGTAGCACCGCGAATTCACCGTTCACTATAGGGGTCGCCGACCCCGCTCGCGGCAAGAATGCGCGTTTCCAGCGACTCCATGCGTGCCGCATCGGTTTCCGCTGCATGGTCGTAACCCAGAAGATGCAGCGTGCCGTGGACCAGGATGTGTGCCCAGTGCTGTGCCAGCGGCTTTGACTGCCGGACCGCCTCCTCGTGCAGGACCGGCGCGCATACGACGAGATCGCCGAGCACGCGGCGTTCGGCATCCGGCAGACCCGGCATCGATGCGGCCCCGAAGGACAAGACGTTGGTGGGACGGTCCTTGCCGCGGAATTCAAGGTTCAAGGCCTGCATTTCCTCCGCATCGACGATGCGGACGGAGACCTCGAACGGGCCGTGCTTGCCGGCACCATCCAGCGCCTCGCAGATCCAGCGGCGAATCTCGCTGTCGTCCGGTATTCCCGGTGCGTCACTCGCCGTCTGGATGTCGATCTCGGTCGACCTTACGGCATTCACACCGCCCTGGCCTCAGGTCGATTCGCCGGCGGCTTCATAGGCTTCCACGATTCGCTGGACCAGGGCATGCCGGACCACGTCGCGCGGTGTGAAGAACGTGAAGGAAATGCCGTCGACGTCCTTCAGCACATCCACGGCATTGCGCAGGCCGGACTTCGTCCCGGACGGGAGGTCGATCTGCGTGATATCGCCCGTAACGACGGCACGCGAGCCGAATCCGATACGGGTGAGGAACATTTTCATCTGCTCGACGCTGGTGTTCTGTGCCTCGTCCAGGATAACGAAAGACTCGTTCAGCGAGCGCCCGCGCATGAAGGCCAGCGGCGCCACTTCGATCACGTTCCGTTCGATCAGCCTCGTCACGGTTTCTGCGCCAATCATGTCGTAAAGCGCGTCGTACATCGGCCGGAGATACGGGTCTACTTTCTGCGACATGTCGCCCGGCAGGAAACCCAGCCTCTCACCCGCCTCGACCGCCGGCCGCACCAGCACGATGCGCCGTACCTGCTCGTGATCGAGCGCTTCCACGGCCGCCGCAACTGCCAGGTAAGTCTTGCCGGTACCGGCCGGCCCGATGCCGAAGGCAAGATCGTGCTGGCGAATGCTGTTTACATACAGGGTCTGGTTGTCGCCCCGCGGCCGTATCATCTTACGCCGCGTCTGGATGACGGTGTCATCGGCGTCACGGACGAGTGACCGTTCGGTCACCGGCTGGCCCTGTTTCATAACCGATTCCTGGAGGTGAATGTGGACGCGCTCGGGGTCGAGCCGTTCGTGTTCCGAGAGCCTGAACAAGGTTTCCAGGACCTCGCCCCCGGCTTCCGCGGCACCGGGCCGCCCCGTCACCCGGAAGCGATTCCCGCGGCTTGCGATTTCGACGCCCAGCCGTCGTTCGATCTGGCGCAGGTGTTCGTCGAACTGACCGCAGAGATTTGCGAGACGGTCATTGTCGGCGGGTTCGAAAACGATTTCCCGGGAGATCTGCAGCGCGTTCAAGATAAGAGGAGATTACGCCGCGGCCTTGTTGCCCGCAAGACGGCCGCGCAGGGAATTCGGCAATGCCTCCGTAACGATGACATCGACAAAGCGGCCGATCAGCGACGCATCGCCGTCGAAATTCACCCAGCGCATGTTTTCGGTACGGCCCGTCACCTGCCGCTCGCTCTTTCTCGACAACCTTTCCACCAGCACCCGCTGCGTGCTCCCGACCATCGCGCGGCTGATCGCCATCGCCTGCTCATTGATGCGCGCCTGCAGGCGTTGAAGTCGCTCTTTCTTGACGGCGAGCGGCGTGTGGTCGGCGAAGCTCGCTGCCGGGGTGCCGGGGCGCGGACTGTAGATGAAGGAGAAGGACTGGTCGAAACCGATTTCGGCCACGAGGCTCATCAATGCCTCGAAGTCGGTCCCGGTTTCGCCCGGAAACCCGACAATGAAGTCCGACGAAATAGAGATACCGGGACGCGCCGCGCGCAATTTTCGAATCTTGCTCCTGTATTCGAGCACGGTGTGGCCGCGTTTCATCGCTGCCAGTATGCGATCCGATCCGTGTTGCACGGGCAGGTGCAGGTACGCAGCCAGCGCCGGAACCTCCGCGTAGGCTTCGATCAGGCTGTCGGTAAATTCGACCGGGTGCGAGGTCGTAAAGCGGATACGGTCGATGCCCTCGACCGCGGCGACGTAGTAGATCAAAGTCGCGAGATCCGCGATGCCGCCGTCGTGCATCGGACCGCGGTACGCATTGACGTTCTGTCCGAGCAGGTTGATTTCCCGGACACCCTGCGCCGCGAGCTGTACGACCTCGGTGATCACATCGTCGAGCGGACGGCTGATCTCCTCGCCGCGCGTGTACGGTACCACGCAAAAACTGCAGTACTTGCTGCAGCCTTCCATGCACGACACGAAGGCCGTGGGGCCCTCGGCACGAGGCTCCGGCAGCCGATCGAATTTCTCGATCTCCGGAAATGAAATGTCGACCACCGAGCCGCCACTGGATCGCGCGCCGTCGATGAGTTGCGGCAGGCGGTGCAGGGTCTGCGGCCCGAAGACGACATCCACGTACGGTGCGCGGGCGGTGATGCGCTCGCCTTCCTGGCTCGCGACGCAGCCGCCGACGCCGATCATGACACCGGCGCGGCGATCCTTGAGCTGGCGCCAGCGCCCGAGTTCGGAGAACACCTTTTCCTGCGCCTTTTCACGAATGGAGCAGGTGTTTACCAGTAGCAGGTCCGCGTCTTCGGCGTTCTCCGTCAGTTCATAACCGTGCGATTCCCGCAGCACGTCCGCCATCTTGGCCGAGTCATACTCGTTCATCTGGCAGCCCATGGTCTTGATATAGAGCTTCATCGAAATCGACCGTCGCGGCCCGGGTTGCGCCCTAGAACGGAATGTCGTCGTCGAAATCGTCGGCCGGCGGCGGGTTTGGCGGTCCGCTGCCGCCGCCCCGTGCGCTGTCCGCGCCGCCCCCGGAACCGCCGCCGGCAGCGCCCGATTCGAACGAGCCGCCGCGGCCGCCGAGCATTTGCATTTCATCGGCGATGACTTCCGTCGTATAGCGGTCGTTGCCATCGCGATCCTGCCACTTGCGCGTCCGGAGCTTGCCCTCCACATAGACCTGCGAACCTTTGCGCAGGTATTCGGCTGCCACTTCCGCCAGGCGATTGAACATGGCGACCCGGTGCCACTCCGTGCGCTCCTTCTGCTCGCCGGTTTGCTTGTCCTTCCAGGATTCGTTCGTCGCCAGCGTAAAGTTGGTCACGGCACCGCCGGACGGCATGTAGCGCGTTTCGGGATCCTGCCCGAGGTTTCCGACGAGTATTACCTTGTTTATGCCACGGGCCATGTGCGGTCCTCTGTGCGTCTTCCAGGGTTCGATGGCTCAGACGGCCGCGGGGGCGTCCGCCGAGGGGGGACTATTCTAGACGGTAGCTATGCAAAAGACAGCCTGATTTCCCGGCCTTTGCCCGACAAACGGACTGCGGTGCCGGCCGGCATCATGTCCCGGGAGCGACGGCCCCGTCGTGCCGGACTCGAATAAGCTCGCCGGTTGGGAACCCAAGTTCGCCTGCCCTTGCGACGAGCTGCTCCAGGGTTTCCGGGTCGGGATCCGGCCTGCGGGCGAGGATCCAGAGGTAGGAGCGGTTCGGCCCGGCGACCAGCGCATAGCGGTAATCGTCGTCGAGCTCGATGATGTTATAGGCGCCGTAGAACGGGCCGAAAAAGGATACTTTCAAGCGCCCGATATTGGGGTCCGCGACAAGAAAAGCCTTGCCCTTCGCCTCTTCCCATTCGCCCGCGTCGTTGTCGTAACCACGATTCAGCACGTCCACGCCCCCGCCGTCGCGTTGCGTGTAGGTTGCCGTCACGTTGCTCAGGCCACGCTCGAAACGGTGATCGAGCCGTGCGATCTCATACCAGGTCCCGAGGTATCGCTCCAGTTCGAAGTCGCGGACGGCGCTCGTGCCCTGCGGAATTCCGCTACACCCGGCCTGCAGGCCCCACAACCCGGCGAGAAACGCGCAAATGACGAGTCGCTTCATGCTGTCGCCCTTTTTCGACTACCCAGCCCCAGCACTGCAAGCCAGATGGCCGCCAGCAGGGCACAGACGAAAAAGACGATACCGGGATCCCCGCCGCCAATGAAGCGGCCGCCGAGCAGGCCACCGGCGAAGGCGCCGAGAAACTGGGCGGTCGAGTAGACGCCGAGCGAGGCGCCGCGAACATCGCGGTCGGCGAGCGTGGACAGCCGTGCCGGCAGGCTCGCCTCGAGAAAGTTGAAGCCCGCGAAGAACAGGGACAACGCCAGGAACACAGTGGTGACGGAGAATGCGGCGAAACTCAACAGGATCTCGCCGCCCAGCACCAACAGCACGGCGATGCCCATCGTGCGGCCGCGACCGCGGCGTTCGTCGGCCAGGATGAGCGGCACCGTGCCGGCGAGCGACAGGGCGATGGCGCCGACGTAGATTTGCCAATGGGCGGTCGCGGGGAGTTCGAGCCGGTTCGTGAGAAGGAACGGCAAGGCAACGAAGCTCGCGGTCAAAATTGCGTGCAGCAGGAATATGTACACGTCGAGGCAGAGCAGGTCCGGGCGCAAAGCCGACCGGACGCCCGTGCGCCGGGTGCGCGACGCGGCGATGCCCGGCGGGACGGCGGCCAGGAGCCCACATGCCAGCGCCGCGGCGACGACGCCGAAGCCGAACAGGGCCGGAACCCCGTAATGTGCCGCGAACCAGGGGCCGAACACCATGGCCACGACAAAGGACGCGCCGATACCGATTCCCAGCACCGCCATCGAGCGGGTCCGCACCGCGTCGCGGGTCACGTCGGCCATCAGCGCGGTCAGGGTGGCCGCGATCGCGCCCGCACCTTGCAGGAGGCGGCCCAGGATCACCCCGCCGATGGTGTCGCTCAGGCCTGCCACGGCACTCCCTGCTGCGAATACCAGCAGGCCACCGATGATGACGGGCCGGCGCCCGAGACGATCCGATAACGCGCCGAGCGGAATCTGCAGCCCGGCCTGCGTCAGGCCGTATGCACCGACGGCAAGACCGATGAGCAGAGGCGTCGCACCCTCGAGTTCTGCCGCATACACCGACAGCACCGGCAGCAGCGAGAACAGACCGAGCATGCGCAGCATGGACACGCTCGTGAGGACAGCGACGGCGCGGCGTTCCGCCGGCAGCAGCGCAATCTTCGCATCCGCCACGGCAGCGCCATCAGCACCGGGAGCAATTTCGTCGGCCATGCTCACAACATCCTGTTACGACTGGGATACGTTCACGTCTTTGCGCCGGGCTCCCGGGGCGGCGTATATTAGCAGGTTCGTCCTCACTCCCTGATAAACGAATGTCAGCCACCGGAAAAACGATCGACGTGCGCGGTGCGCGCACGCACAACCTGAAGAATATCGACCTGTCGCTGCCGCGCGACAAACTCATCGTGTTCACCGGCCTCTCCGGTTCGGGCAAGTCATCGCTCGCGTTCGACACGATTTACGCCGAAGGCCAGCGCCGCTACGTCGAGTCGCTGTCGGCCTACGCGCGGCAGTTCCTGTCCATGATGGAAAAGCCCGACATCGATCATATCGACGGCCTGTCACCCGCGATCTCGATCGAACAGAAATCGACCTCGCACAATCCCCGGTCGACGGTGGGCACGGTCACGGAGATCTACGATTACCTGCGCCTCTTGTTTGCGCGCGCGGGGACGCCGCGTTGCCCCGACCACGGCACGACACTCGAGGCGCAGACGGTAAGCCAGATGGTGGACCAGGTGCTTGCCATGCCCGAGGGCAGCAAGCTGATGCTGCTGGCGCCGGTGGTCGACGACCGCAAGGGCGAGCACGTGTCCCTGATGCAGGACCTGATGGCCCAGGGCTTCGTGCGCGCGCGCATCGACGGCGAGGTCTACGAACTCGACCAGCCACCGAAGCTCGACCTGCGGCGCAAGCACACGATCGAAGCCATCGTCGATCGGTTCCGCGTAAAGGATGACCTGCGCCTGCGCGTCGCCGAATCGTTCGAGACGGCACTCCGACTCGCCGACGGCGTGGCACGCATCGCCTGGATGGACGCGCCGGACCAGGAAGAACTCGTTTTCTCCGACCGCTTTGCCTGCAACGTCTGCGGCTACAGCCTGACGGAACTCGAGCCGCGGCTGTTTTCGTTCAATAATCCGTCCGGCGCGTGCCCGGGCTGCGACGGCCTCGGCGTCAAGCAGTTTTTCGACCCGGGGCGGGTGGTCGTGAATTCCTCACTGT
Organism: uncultured Pseudomonadota bacterium; assembly: GCA_963713215.1. Classification (GTDB taxonomy): domain Bacteria; phylum Pseudomonadota; class Gammaproteobacteria; order Steroidobacterales; family Woeseiaceae; genus UBA1847. The sequence continues at coordinate 704,079 of CAVQKY010000006.1, forward strand.
CCCTGGCCGGCGGCGCGATCCGCGGCTGGGACAGGAAGACGACCTACTATTACCAGATGATCCAGAGCCTCGCGGCACACTACGATTTCGACATCGAGGAACCTTTCAGCAAGCTCGGCGAAAAGCTGAAGGATGTCATTCTATTCGGCAGCGGCAAGGAAAAAATCCAGTTCCGGTACGCAAACGCGCGCGGCATGCAGGTCACCAAACTGCACCGCTTCGAGGGCGTGATCCCGAACCTCGAACGGCGCTACCGCGAAACGGAGTCCGGTGCGGTCAGGGAAGAACTGTCGAAGTTCCTGAACAGCCGACCCTGCCCCGACTGCCACGGCACCCGGCTCAATCGAGCGGCCCGCCATGTTTACGTTGCCGAGCGCACGCTGCCGGAGTTGACCAGCCTGTCGGTGGGCGATGCGCGGGCGTTTTTCCAGGAGATGCGTCTCGCGGGCTGGCGCGCGACAATTGCCGACAAGATCGTGAAGGAGATCGGCGAACGGCTCGGCTTTCTGTCCGATGTCGGGCTTGATTATCTTTCGCTCGACCGCAGCGCGGAAACGCTGTCCGGCGGCGAGGCACAGCGCATCCGGCTCGCGAGTCAGATCGGCTCCGGGCTCGTCGGCGTCATGTACATTCTCGATGAACCGTCGATAGGCCTGCATCAACGCGACAACGCGCGCCTGCTCGGCACGCTCACGCATTTGCGGGACATCGGGAATACCGTCATCGTCGTGGAGCACGACGAGGAAGCCATCATGACGGCCGATCATGTCGTGGATCTCGGCCCGGGTGCCGGCGTCCACGGCGGGCGCGTCGTTGCGCAGGGGACGCCGGAAGACATACGCCGCAACCCGCAGTCGCTGACCGGACAATACCTTTCCGGCAAGCGCTCGATAGCCGTACCGAAAGAGCGGACGAAACCGAACCCGAAAAGACAGATCGAGATCCAGGGCGCAAGCGGCAACAACCTGAAGGGCATCGACGTGTCGATCCCGATCGGACTCATGACCTGCGTGACCGGCGTGTCCGGGTCCGGGAAATCGACGCTCGTCAACGATACCCTGTACAAAGCCGTGGCCGACATGCTGAACCGCAGCAGCCGGAATGCGGCGCCGCACAGGGCAATTCGCGGATTGAAGCCCATAGACCGCGTCATCGACATCAGCCAAAGCCCGATCGGCCGCACGCCACGTTCGAATCCCGCCACCTACAGCGGGCTGTTTACACCGATTCGCGAACTGTTTTCCGGTACGCAGGAGGCGCGCTCACGCGGCTACCCGCCCGGGCGCTTCAGCTTCAACGTGAAGGGCGGTCGCTGTGAAGCCTGCCAGGGTGACGGCGTGATCAAGGTCGAGATGCATTTCCTGCCGGACGTGTATGTGCCCTGCGACGTCTGCCGCGGACAGCGCTACAACCGCGAGACCCTCGAGATCCGCTACAAGGGCAAGAACATTCACGAGGTCCTCGAACTGACGGTGGAGGATGCATTCGAGTTCTTCAGGAACGTGCCGGTGGTGGCGAAAAAGCTCGAAACCCTGATGGATGTCGGACTGTCGTATATACGTCTCGGCCAGAACGCGACGACGCTGTCGGGCGGCGAGGCGCAGCGTGTCAAACTGGCGAAAGAACTGTCGAAGCGCGACACCGGCAACACGCTGTACATCCTGGACGAGCCGACGACCGGCCTGCACTTCCAGGACATCGAGCTGCTGCTCGCTGTCCTTCACCGCCTGCGCGACCGCGGAAATACCGTCGTTGTCATCGAACACAACCTCGATGTCATCAAGACGGCCGACTGGGTCGTCGATCTCGGCCCGGAGGGCGGCGCCGGCGGGGGCACCGTCGTTGCCACCGGCACACCGGAAGCGGTGGCGGCGAACAAGGCGTCCTTCACCGGCGAATACCTGAAGCCGCTTCTGAAACGCAAAGCCGCCTAGACGCTCCCGCGCCGTGCGGGTGCGCGGGTCGGGTGAGCCTTCGTCAGACCGACGGCTTCCAGCCCGGCTCGTAGTCCCGCTCCCACATTTCCATGGCCTCCCGGTCGTCTGTCACATGCCCGGTGCGCGTGTCGACCTCGAGCGCCCTGCCGAGCGCCTGCGAGATATTGCCGAGGTGGCACATCAGCGTGCTCGCAATGCCCTCGTCGATCGGGGAATGCAATGCATCACCGTCGCGGATGGCGCGGAAAAAATTGTCGATATGATAGGTATCGACCGCACCGCCGCCGACAATCTCGGTCGTTGCCGACGGCGCGCGTTCGTTGACCTGCTTGATCAGCGCCCCGGCGTTGTCATAGAGCAGGTAGCCATTGCGATCGATGAGCGCCGTACCGTCGGTCCCGTGTATCGTCGCGCCCCGCCCTCGTTCGAAGTACGCGAACGGATTGCAGCTGCGGCCTTCCCAGCTGATCATTGCATCGTCGTACTCGAAGCTCGCGACCTGGGTATCGTAGAACTCCCAGTCATCGTCGAAGTGGTAGCGGCCGCCGCCCGAGCTCACCCGTCTCGGGAGGCCGACGTCGAGAGCCCACCGGCAGATGTCCAGTTCGTGCAGGCCGTTGTTGTTGATCTCCCCGGTACCCCAGTGCCAGAACCAGTGCCAGTTGTAATGCACCAGGTTGTCCCGGTAGGGCCGCCGTGGAGCCGGTCCCTGCCAGAGCTCCCAGTCCAGCCACTCCGGCACCGGCGCCGGCTGTCCATGGCCGATACCGAGGCGGGAATTCGAGTACCAGGCTTTACCCATGTAGGGCTTGCCGATCGCACCCGCGCGGATATCGGCGATTGCTTCGATGGACGTCGGCGCCGAGCGCTGCTGGTTGCCCATTTGCACGCGCTGCCCGTGCTTTGCCGCCGCCGCGGCAAGGAGTTCCCCTTCCCGCGGATTGTGAGTGCATGGCTTCTCGACGTACACATGCTTGCCGGCGTCGAGCGCCAGGATCGCGAAGGGAGCATGCGTGTGGTCGGGCGTCGCAATCACCACGGCGTCGACATCGCGGTCCTCGAGGATCCGGCGGAAGTCCCGCCCGAGTTTCGGTCTCGCGCCGGTGAGCGCCGCAACGGCGTCGCCTTCGGTGCCGAGCACGAGCGCATCGACGTCGCACAAGCTGTGAATAGCGATCCGGTCCCCGGCCACGGCGTGTGCGGACTCGAACAGGACCTTGCCGCGGCTGCGCACACCCGCGAACGCCAGGTTGATTCGGTCGTTCGCGCCGATGACTCGTGCGTAACTGGCGGCTCCGGTGAGGGCAAACGAGGCACCCGCCCCAATGGCCGCCGCCTGCCTGATGAAACCGCGGCGGGAATGTTTATTAGCGGACATGTGCACTCCGTCTTCGTGCCTTCGATTAGAACTCGCGAATCCTGATGCTGCGGAAGCTGACTTCGTTGCCATGATCCTGCAACAGGATGCGGCCTTCCGGCCACTGGCCGAAACCCGGCCAGGTCCGGTACTTGCTGTATTGGACCAGCGCCCGGAACATCTGGCTGTTGCGATCGTACTCGACGACTTTCTCGTTATTGAGCCAATGCTCGACCTTTCCGTCACGGGACAGGATGCGCGCCTGGTTCCACCGCCCAATGCCCTTGAACTGTTTGCCGCGTCCCGGCGCGGAATGGTTTTCGGCCGCGATCAGGTCGTAGAGTGAACCGAGCGTCCGGTTGCCGGCAACGCCCATTTTTGCGTCGGGATGCCGCTCGTCGTCCAGAATCTGGAATTCGCAGCCGATCGCAGATCCCTCGCCCTTGTTGAGATCGGGATCGACGAAGTACTTGATCCCGCTGTTCGCGCCTTCGCTGATGCGGAACTCGAGCTCGAGCTCGAAGTCGCCGAACGCATCCACGGTCACGATGTCCCCGGGACCCGTTGCCTCGCCACCGTCGCTGGCCTCGACGGTCAGTACACCGTCCTCGATCGTCCAGCCGCTGGCCGGAAAGCGGTCGAGCCTCGCCCCCTGCCAGCCGTTCGAGGTCTCGCCGTCCCACAACAGCCGCCACCCGTGCCGTTTTTCATACTCGCTCAAGCGGTTCACGAGGAAGCTCAGTTCGACGACCTCCGGGTCGGCAGGGCGCCGCTCCGATTCCAGGCTGACGGTCAGTATGCGCAGATTGCGCCAGCGCACCGTCGTGCCCGCGAGATCGGCATCGTCGATGCCGTGAACCTGCAGCCCGATGAACCCGCTCGCCGTCAAATCATCGGCCAGCCGGGCTGTCTGGATATCGTTCACCCAGACGTTGATGGTGTTGCCGATCGCCTCGACCCGGAAGCGGTTCCACTCACCGTTCCTGAACGCTGCGCGGCCTTTTTCGTTGCGCGACAGCGGATACAGCCACTGCCGCCGCTGCTCGTCGTAGAGGCCGCCCGTGAACGCACGGACGGTCGTATCCAGTTCAACCTGGTAGCCGCTGACGACACCCCGTTCGTCGAGAGCGCTGCGAATCTGCACGCCGGAATTCAATCCGGGGTCCACGAGAACCTCATACTCGAGAATGAAATTCTCGTAGACACCTGCCGTGACGAGAAAGGTATTGGGCGTGTCTGCGACCGACTCGCCCACGATGGTTTCGTCCTCGACGCGGTAAATTGCGTTGCCGCCCGTTGCCGACCAGCCCTCCAGGCTCCGCCCGTCGAACAGCGACTGCCATTCCGCCCCGTTTGCCAGGGCGGCGACACCGAAGCAGACGATGCCCAGCATGACTTCGCTGATAAGTCTCTTTTTCACATCAGACCCCGTCGTTATTGCTTGCAATTCGAGTGTAACCCGAATGCACCGCTGGCAGTCGGCGCCTGGCTTCCTCCCTGGCCAGGGTCAGATTGACCTAAACGCGGCCGTATGGCGCGGCGCGGGCAAAGGCAGTAATGTGGCCGAGCGGCGGAGGCGGGATACAGCCGGAGTTCTTATGCCTGATTCCATAGCGGACACAAAGTCGTCCAGTCGTGTATTGGACCCAATGACGCGTGTGTCGGAAGTCCTGTTCGGCCTGATCATGGTCCTCACTTTCACCGGCTCGCTCAGCGTCGCGGAAGTCGGCCGCGAGGACGTACGCCTGATGCTGATCGGTGCGCTGGGATGCAACCTGGCCTGGGGCTTTATCGACGGGCTGTTTTACCTGATGAACAGCCTCGCCGAGAAGAGTCGGAACCTCATGATGTACCAGGCGGTGCGCGAAGCCGGCGATGCAGAGCGGTCCCGGGCGCTCATCGCAGCGGCGTTGCCTCCGGTGGTCGGATCCATCCTCTCACCGGCGGAACTCGAGGCAATTCACCTGCGGCTCATGCAACTGCCGGAGCCGCCAGCGCGAGCACGACTTGACAAGGATGACTATGGCGGCGCGCTCGGCACTTTCCTGCTGGTATTCCTCTCGACGTTCCCGGTTGCGATACCGTTCATCGTCATGCATGAGCCCTTGCCGGCCTTGCGCGTGTCGAACGCCATCGCCGTGAGCCTGCTGTTCGTGACAGGCTACGTTTTCGGCCGGATCACGGGACGCCACCCGATCGGGACGGGGATCGCGCTGGTTATCGTGGGGAGCATCGTCGTGACCGTGACCATTGCACTCGGGGGCTGACAAAATGGGGCCCGCAGACAGAGCCGGAGCGCTGACGCGCAGGCAGCCGGCTATGCCGGGATCCACCTGTAACTTTCCTCAAATGCCCTGCCTGCCGTCGGTTTCGGAATCGCCTTCTGTCACTGACCCTGGAATTCTGCCCGTACCCTGCTCAGGCGCTGACGCATGATATTCAAACGCAATTCTGCGGATCCTGTCGAGCTCGGTTTGGGAGCAGCGCTGGTTCCGGTTGTGACGCTGGTCGGCCTCCTCGGCCTTTCTTTTTTTCTGTTCCGCGATGCCGCTGCCCAGGGTCCGAACCAAATCGCACTCGTGTTCTCGACGTTGGTTGCGGTTTATATCGGCTGGCGGCGCGGCCTCGCATTGGAAACAATGGGCGCTGCCGCTGTTGCGAGCGTGACCACGGCCATTTCGGCGCTTTTCATCCTGCTGGCCGTCGGAGCACTCATCGGTACCTGGGCGCTGAGCGGAACGCTGATGGCCATGGTCTATTACGGCCTGCAGTTGCTGCACCCCGACTACTTTTATGTCACTTCCTGCCTGATCTGTGCCGTGGTGGCGGTGAGTATCGGCAGTTCTTGGACGGTCGCCGGCACGATCGGCATCGGGCTTATAGGTGTGGCAGAGAGCATGGGCCTCAGTACGGCAATTACCGCGGGTGCGGTGATCTCGGGCGCCTATTTCGGTGACAAATCCTCACCGCTGTCCGATACCGCCAATCTCGCCTGCGCGGCGGCCGGCTCGAACCTTTATGAGCACATCCGGGAGTCCTTGTGGACCTCCGTCCCCGCGTTGTTGCTCGCGTGTGGAATATTCATGACCTTCGGCTCCAGCGGAGAGTTCGACACGACGCAAGTAAGTGCCCGGATCGAAGAGATGTTCCACCCGTCGCTGTTGCACTTCCTGCCGCTCGTTTTGGTCCTGGTGCTCGCGGTGATGCGCTGGCCGCCGTTCGTGACGATATTCATTGGCGCCCTTGCGGGCGGGCTCATGGCCGCGGTGCTGGCGCCGGAGCGAGCGATCGCTTTTGCAGACGCTGCCAATCTGCCCGGCTGGCTCGCCGTCATCAAGGGAATCTGGGCGTCACTCGCCACCGGCTATATATCGAATACCGGATTGCCGGGTGTGGATGCGTTGCTCACGCGCGGTGGCATGGCCAGCATGATGAGTACGGTCTGGCTGATCCTGGTGGCGCTGGCATTCGGCGGCGTCGTGGAAAAGACCGGCGTTCTCGAACGGCTCATCGGACCGCTGATCGCCGCAGCGAAATCCGTCGGTGCCTTGGTCGCAACCGTGATCGGGGCCGCGGTATCAACCAATGTCCTGGCATCCGACCAGTACATCGCCATCGTACTGCCCGGGCGGATGCTGCGGCCCGCCTTCGAGAAGCGCGGGCTGGCACCCGTTGTGTTGTCGCGCTCACTAGGCGACTCGGCGACCGTGACGTCGCCCCTCATTCCCTGGAACAGTTGCGGCGCCTACATGGCCGCGACGCTCGGCGTCGGCACCATCGCGTTCGTGCCGTACTGCTTTTTCAACCTGCTGAACCCTCTGATTTCGATTCTGTTCGCGATTTTCGGTATCCGCATGCTTCGCGCCACGGTCCGGATCAGGCCAGCGACTGAGTGGTGCCGGCAGGAACGCAGAAATTCGTACTCAGCGGTAAACGGTCGGTCCACAGTGGTGGAGAAGTCAAGCGAACAGAGCCCCGGCCAGCCCGGATTGAACCGCCGGACGTCCCGAAAAATCCGACCCACAGCGGACTTTTAACAGGTTGTCTTAGGACTTTTACGATCTGACATCGCACCTCACAAGGCGTATTTTATGCTTGTGAACTGTCGATCGCGCGCATACGAAGCAGTGCCCTGCACCCCATTCACTGGCCTCGTCAAGGCAACCCAATGATGCGAGCGACAGAAAGCGGTCCCCAGCACCGGCGAGTTCTTATCGTTGATGACGGTCTTGCCGTCACAGCCAGCACTGCCTCACGCAGCGTGCACGCACTCATTGCAGAACTCGAGGCGCGGCAGATCGACGCCGTCGCAGCGTTTTCATTCGAGGACGGCCAGGCAACCGTCGAATCCGACACCGGCATTCACTGCATTCTCGTCAACTGGACTCTTGGACTTAATGACAAGGCCAGTCACGAACAGGCTACGAACCTGCTGCGCGCCGTGCGCAAGCGTAATGCCAGGGTACCTGTCTTTCTGATGGCGAGCCGCAAGCTCGCTGGCTCGGTCAGCGTGGAGGTGGCAACCCTCGCCGACGAGTTCATCTGGATCCTGGACGATACGGCGTCATTCATCGCCGGACGAGTGCAGGTTGCGGTCGACCGCTACCTGGGCGAGCTGCTGCCGCCTTTCGCAGCGGCGTTGGCGCGTTATGACCGCGGGCGGGAATACTCATGGGCGGCACCGGGCCACCAGGGCGGCGTCGCATTCCTGAAGTCGCCGGTGGGCCGGGTATTTTTCGACTTTTACGGCGAGAACCTGTTTCGAACCGACATGGGCATCGAGCGAGGCGCGCTCGGCTCCTTGCTTGGGCACACGGGACCCATCGGCGAGAGTGAGCGATACGCAGCACGCGTCTTCGGTGCGCAGCGTTCGTACTCGGTATTGAACGGCACCTCGGCGTCCAATCGCGCCATCATGGCGGCTTGCGTCGGCGATGACGAGATCGCGCTGTGCGACCGCAACTGCCACAAATCCATCGAACAGAGTTTGCAAATCAGTGGCGGAATTCCTGTCTTCCTTGTGCCCACGCGCAACCGCTACGGCATTATCGGCCCGATCCCTCCGGAGCAACTCGAACCGAAATCAATTGCAAAGGCCATCGCAAGCAATCCGCTGGCCAAGGCAACCGGCCACAAGCGTGCGGTTTACTCGGTCGTCACCAACTGCACTTACGATGGCATGTGCTACAACGTCGTTGACGCGGAGGCCCGGCTCGCGAAAAGCGTCGATCGGCTTCACTTCGACGAGGCGTGGTACGGCTATGCACGCTTCAATCCCATGTACCAGGACCGCTACGCGATGCGCGGCAATCCCGATACGCATCCGGAAGACGGCCCAACGGTCTTCGCGACACACTCGACACACAAGCTGCTTGCCGCACTGTCACAAACGTCGTTTATCCATATCCGGGACGGCCGCGGCGCGATCGATCACGGGCGATTCAACGAAGCCTACTGTTCGCAGGCGAGCACCTCGCCCCTGTACGCGCTCATTGCGTCGAACGACGTCGCCGCCGCCATGATGGACGGCCCGGCCGGACAGTCGCTCACGCAGGAGACGATCGACGAGGCCGTCGCATGCCGACTTGCGGTCGCGCGGATCTGTCAGGAATTCCTGGCAAAAAAGGACTGGTTTTTTGCGCCGTGGAATGCCGAGACAGTTCGCGATCGGAAAAGCGGCAAGCAGATCCCCTTTCATAAAGCATCCGCGGAACAGCTGGCAACGGATCCGGCCTGCTGGGTACTGCATCCCGGCGACAGCTGGCATGGTTTCGAGGGCTTGCCGGACGGCTGGTGCATGCTCGACCCGATCAAGTTCGGCATCGTGTGTCCCGGCATGAAGACGGACGGCCAACTGGAATCCAAAGGCATCCCGGCTGACATCGTCACGGCCTACCTCGGCCGCCAGGGCATCGTGCCTTCACGCACGACGGACCACATGGTGCTGTTTCTTTTCTCCATGGGGGTGACCAAAGGCAAGTGGGGCACGCTCCTCAATACCCTGCTCGACTTCAAGGCAGATTACGATCGCAATGCCTTGCTTGCCGAGGTCCTGCCATCGGTAGTTGCGGCGGCACCGGCTCGGTATGCCGGTATGGGACTCAAGGATCTCGGCGACGAGATGTGGGCGCACTTGCGGAAGAGCAAGCAGGGACACTGGCAGGCGCAGGCATACGCCACGTTGCCGAAGCCCGAAATGTCGCCCCGGCGCGCCTTCCAGCGCCTGATGGCGGGCGATGCCGAAAAGGTCGCGCTCGCCAGCATGGCCGGCCGCGTGGCTGCTGTGGGTGTGATTCCGTATCCGCCGGGTATCCCGATCGTCATGCCTGGCGAAAACGTCGGCAAAGCCGACGGACCCTGGCTGACATACCTGCGCACCCTGCAGGAATACGGTCACCGGTTTCCGGGCTTTGCCAAGGAAGTCGAAGGCACGGAAGAGCGCGAGGATGGCTACTACATCTACTGCGTAAAAAAATAGCTGTTTTCCGGGGAAAGTCACATGATGCAGTTCGCGGCCAAAGCACCGACCATCCCGATCCCCTTTCACAAACTATTGAAAGTCGTCGCGCTCGTCGATGGCGAGAATCACGAGGTACGCGCACTTCTCGATCGCATCGAAGCGGAGGGGTTCGAGGTCGAACTCAGTGATCGCTACGACCGCGACGTTTCCGAAGATGCTTCGGTCGGCGCCTATATCGCGGCAGTCGACGGCGACCGGCGCGAAGAGGCGCGAGCGTTGGGACAGGCGGTCCGCGGGATCGGATTCAAAATGCCGTTATGGGCGCTGGGCGATTCGCACAGGATTTCCGATATTGCCGTGCTGGCAGCGACCGGCGAAGTCGATGGTTACATTTATCTCGGGCAGCAAACGCCGGCCTTTTATGCCAAGCAGGTCATCGCAAGCATCGTCGAATACGGCATGAGCCTCATGCCGCCGTTTTTTGCCGGAATCATGGCTTACGATGCCGAAGCCAACGTGTCCTTCGCCTGCCCGGGTCACCAGGGCGGCGAGTTCTACCGGAAATCCCCTGCAGGGCAGCTCTTTTTCAGGCATTTCGGCGAACAGATCTTTCGCAACGACCTGTGCAACGCGGACGTTGATCTGGGCGATTTGCTCATTCACGTGGGCGCCGCCGTCGATGCACAGCGCCATGCGGCCGCGGTGTTCGGAGCTGACAGAACCTATTTCGTCCTGAATGGCACGTCCTCGTCGAACAAAGTGGTCACTCAGGCGGCCTTGCGCCGCGGCGACCTCGTGCTGTTCGACCGCAACAACCATAAATCACTGCACCAGGGCGCGCTCGTCCAGGCAGGTGCAATTCCGGTTTTCCTGCCGACGGCCCGCAACCCGTTCGGCATGATCGGGGCGGTCGACTGGGAAGCGTGGGACGAGAAGTACCTGCGGGAACAGATACGCAACAACCCGCTCGTCGAGGATAAGGAACGCCACAAGGCAGAGCGCCCCTTCCGGCTCGCGTGCATCCAGCTCGCAACGTACGACGGCACGATCTACAACGTGCGCAAGGTTCTGGAGAAGATCGGCCACCTCTGCGACTACGTATTGTGGGACGAGGCATGGATTGGTTACAACGCCTTCCATCCGCTGTTCAAGGATCACAGCCCGATGCGGCTCGAGAAACTCGATTCGAACATGGCTGGCTTGTTCTCCACCCAATCCGTGCACAAGCAGGGCGCGGGTTTCTCCCAGGCTTCGCAGATTCACAAGCGTGATGAACACATCAAGGATCAGAAGCGCTTCATCGAACACAAACGCTTCAACGAATCGTTCCTGATGCATGCATCGACCTCGCCTTTCTATCCGCTGTTTGCAGCGCTTGACGTGAACGCGAAGATCCATGAGGGCAAGGGCGGCGAGATGCTCTGGGACCGATGTATCGAGCTCGGCGTCGAGACACGCAAGAAACTGCGCGAATTCGGCCGCCACTATGCGCAGAATGGCCGCGATGCCGAAGAAAAGTGGTTTTTCGACCCGTTCGTTCCCGATCTGGTGACCATTCGCGGTTCCAAGTTCACGAAGGACGTCACCGGCATAGCCTGGGAAGACCTGCCGACCGAGGTCATCAAGCGCGAACAACAATGCTGGATTTTCGATCCCAAGAGCACGTGGCACGGCTATGCCGGCTATTCGGACCGTTACGCGATGGTCGATCCGAACAAGCTGATGCTGTTGACGCCGGGTATCGATCGCAAGACGGGCAACTATCTCGATTTCGGTGTCCCGGCGACCGTACTGGCGAACTACCTTCGCGAGCAACGTATCGTTCCGGAGAAATGCGATCTCAACAGCATCCTGTTCCTAATGACCCCGGCAGAGGACGAAAGCAAGCTGAATACGCTGATTGCGAAACTCGTCAAGTTCAAGAACCTGTGGGATCGCGATGCCGCGCTAAGCGAGGCCTTGCCGACGCTGTACGCGCAGAACAGCGAGCGATATGCCGATTACACACTCCGGCAGACGTGCAAGGAGATGCACGACTTTTATCGCACGGCGAACGTGAAACAGCTGCAGAAACTGTGCTTCCGTGCAAGCAGCTTCCCTGAACTCGCGATGTCACCGAAAGACGCCTATGAGGCACTGGTCGCGAACGAAGTGGACTACGTGCCGCTCGACGTGAGCATCAAGGGGCGTATCGCCGCGACACTTGCGCTCATCTATCCCCCCGGCATCGGGGTTGTCGTGCCGGGGGAGCGCTGGGACGACCGCGCGCAGCCTATGCTCGACTATTTCCTGACTTTTGAAGAATCGTTCAATCGCTTCCCCGGCTTCAATTATGAAGTCCAGGGCGTTTACCAGGAGCAGGTGGACGGTCGCATCAAGTTTCATACTTACGTCGTTCGCCAGTGAGCGCCACACCGGCTTCCAGGAGATAACGCAATGCAACAAGAAACCCAAAAGAAGATGAACCTGACGCAACTCACGTTCATCGTCGCCGTGAACATGATGGGCTCCGGCATCATCATGCTGCCGGCGAACATGGCGCAGGTTGGCGCCATTTCGTTGCTGTCGTGGCTCGTGACGGCGGTCGGTTCCATGGCAATCGCGTACGGTTTCGCGCAGGCAGGGATTTTCAACCAGCGTGCGGGCGGCATGGCGGCGTACGCAGAAGATGCTTACGGAAAGGCCGGTTACTTCCAGGTCTTCATGTTGTATTTCCTGTCGTTGGCCATCGGGAACGTGGCAATCGGAATCTCCGCCGTCGGCTATCTCGCGACCTTTTTTCCGTGGCTGTCGTCGACGCCGATCGCGACGACCATCGGCCTGATCGCCCTCCTGTGGCTCACGACGGTTGCGAACTTCGGCGGCCCCAGTATTACCGGTAAGATCGGCTCGATTACCGTGTGGGGCGTGATCATTCCGGTCGGCACTCTTTCGCTCATCGGCTGGTTCTGGTTCAGCTCGGAAACCTTTGCTGCTGCATGGAACCCGCAAGGGCTCAGCATCGGACAGGGCATGGGCTCGAGCATAGCGCTGACCTTGTGGGCCTTTCTGGGAATGGAATCCGCGGCGCAGAACTCGGCCGCCGTAGAGAACCCGAAGCGCGACGTACCGCTGGCCTGCCTGTTCGGCACCCTTGGCGCTGCCGTCGTCTACGTACTCTCGACCACGGTAATCCAGGGCATCGTGCCGAACGCCGAGCTCGCGGCGTCAACCGGGCCGTTCGGGCTCGCGTTCGCGAAAATGTTCAACCCGACCATCGGCTCGATCATCATGGGTTTGGCGGTCATTGCCTGCCTCGGTTCGCTGCTCGGCTGGCAGTTTACGCTCGCCCAGACCGGCAAGTCGGCGGCACAGGAACGGATGTTCCCGGCTTTCTTCGCAAAAGTGAACCGAATGGGCGCACCGATCGCCGGCATGATCGTACTCGGCGTCGTACAAACGCTGCTCGCACTGTCGACGATGTCGCCGACGCTCAGTGAGCAGTTCAGTGCGCTCGTCAACCTGGCGGTCGTAACGAACGTGATTCCTTATATCGTCGCGCTGTCCTCGTTGATGGTCATGATGAGAGCGGCACAAGTGCCAAACCGGCAGTTCATGCGGACCTCTGTCATCGCATTGATTGCGATGAGTTACAGCGTATTCGCGCTCTATGCATCGGGCATGGAGGCAGTCATGGGTGGCGTGCTGGTACTGGGCATCGCTTACATAGTCTGGGGATTCATTGCACCCCGCTTCGCGGCGCCGGCCACAGTCGTGCCCGCCGCGCAAGTCTGACCGTCGCAAGCGAAAACCAAAGAATAAGGAGAATGATCATGCAAATTGAATCCGCAATATCCGGACGCCGGCGGGCCTGGCTTGCCTCGTGTGTCACCGCCGCTTTCACGGCGTCGCTCGTGCTAGGCGCTTCGCTGCCGGCATCGGCGGCAAGCCTGGACCGTATCCGGGAAACCGGCCACATCAAGCTCGGTTATGTCGCCGATGCGCCGCCGTTCACCTCCGTAGGCGACGCGCGCACTCCGGAGGGCTATTCGGTCGATCTGTGTCAGCGAATTGTCGAGCAGGTCAAGACGGAACTGCGCCGGCCGGATCTCGCGGTGGACTGGGTACCCCTCACCATAGGGCGCCTGATCCCGAGTGTAGAGCGGGGTGACATTGACCTGTTATGCACCCCCATCAGCCAGACGCTGTCGCGCCGGCAGGACGTCGCATTTTCGATACCGGTTTTCCCGGGCGGGGTCCGGGCCGTGCTCCGTAATGATGCGGCCGCGGCCCTGCGCGACGCACTCGGCAACTCCCCCGGCGGAGACCGTCCCGTATGGCGCGGATCGCCCGCTGCAACGGTACTTACGCAGAAGTCATTCGCCGTCGTTGCCGGGACGACCACCGAGAAATGGTTGGCCGACAAGCTCATGTCGTTCCATATTGACGCCAAAATCGTGCCGGTAGCGGACCATCGCACGGCACTCCAGGCTCTGCTTGACCGGAAAGTCGATGCGGTCTTCGCCGACCGTGCTCTTGTACTTGGTGCCATGGACCAATCGGCCGTCGAGAATCTGACCATTCTCCCTCGCCTGATGACACATGAGCCGCTGGCTTTTGCAATGGCGCGCGACAATGACGATTTGCGCTTGTTGGTCGATCGTGCCCTCAGCGAAACGTTCGCATCCGCCGAATTCGACGAACTCTATTCGACGTGGAACGGTGAATTCGATGACAACTCTCGCGCCTTCTTCCAGTGGATCACATTGCAGGAATAACAGCGTTCAGGCCCATAGAAACATCGGTTCAGAGCGGGATGGAATAGTTCAGGCGGAAGACGCCGGGAGTTTGAAATGATTGGACGAAGTGCCAAACGGTTGAGTGCGCGAGCCCTCGTCGTGGATGACGAACTCGGTGCAGTCACAGCCGAAGGTCGTGCCGCACGGGCGTTGGTTGAAGAACTGCAAAGTCGCGCGATGGAAGTCATCGAAGCGACTTCGGCAGAAGACGGTACATCGGTTGTCATGTCCGACTCCGCAATCCATGCCATCCTTATCGACTGGACTCTCGGCGGCGACAAGAACCATGCACGCGCGCGTGCTTTGCTGCAGTTCATTCGCGAGCGCAACGACAAGATTCCGATCTTCCTTATGGCTGAGCGCGACGCAGCTACTGCGATCCCGATCGACGTGATGGAGATGGTCGACGAGTTCATCTGGACGCTTGAAGATACGGCGGCGTTCGTTGGCGGACGCGTGGCCGCGGCAGTTCGCAGGTACATCGAGGTACTGCTCCCGCCGCTCGCCTCCGCCCTCATGCAATTCAACCAGGAGAACGAGTACTCCTGGCATACGCCCGGACACACCGGCGGCACCGCGTTTCTCAAGTCGCCGGTCGGCCGCGTATTCTTCGATTACTATGGCGAAAACATGCTGCGCTCCGACCTTTCGATCAGCGTCGGCAGCCTGGGCTCGCTGCTGGATCACACCGGACCGATAGGCGAGCACGAAAAGTATGCAGCGCGTGTCTTCGGCGCACACCGCAGCTACTGCGTTACCAACGGCACGTCCATGTCGAACCGCGTGATCTTCATGGCGGCGGTCGGTCGTGACCAGATTGCGCTGTGCGACCGTAACTGTCACAAGTCGATCGAGCACAGCCTGGTCATGTCCGGGGGCATTCCGACTTACCTCGTGCCCCTGCGCAACCGCTACGGGATCATCGGACCCATTCCGCCCGAACGACTCTCAAAGAGAGCAATCAACGCGGCCATCAAGGCCAATCCGTTGGTGTCGAAGGGAACGGACCTGCGGGCGGTGTACTCTGTCGTCACCAACTCGACCTACGATGGCCTCTGTTACAACGCACGGCGAGTCGAGGAGTTGCTCGATCCGAGTGTCGACCGCATCCATTTCGACGAGGCGTGGTATGCCTACGCGCGCTTCAATCCGCTCTATGTCGACCGTCATGCAATGCACGGAAACCCGAATGATCACAAAGGCCCGACGGTTTTTGCCACGCATTCGACCCACAAGCTGCTCGCCGCGCTCTCGCAGGCATCGTTGCTGCACATTCGTGACGGACGCAGTCCTATTCCTCACTCGCGATTCAACGAGTCATACATGATGCATGCGTCCACGTCGCCGCTGTATCCGATCATCGTCTCGAACGACATTACCACAGCCATGATGGACGGGCCCGGTGGTCCGACCTTGACAAACGAATCGATACAAGAGGCGGTGGCGTTTCGGCAGGTCATGGGTCGTGTGCACCGCGAGTTCGCACAGAAGCGCGAATGGTTTTTCAATACCTGGAATGCGGACTCCGTGCGACAGAAGAAGACCGGCAAGAAGATCCGGTTCGAAGAAGCGTCTCCGGAATGGCTGGCGACCGATCCGGAATGCTGGGTACTGCATCCGGGCGAGACGTGGCACGGTTTCGGCGACCTGGAAGACGGTTATTGCATGCTCGACCCGATCAAAGTATCGATCGTCACGCCCGGCGTCGCCGACAAGGGCGGGCTCGACAAGAGCGGGATCCCGGCGACTCTCGTGACCTCTTACCTGCACTACCGCGGCATAGAAGTCGAGAAGACCACGGACTTCACCATCCTGTTCCTGTTTTCAATCGGTATCACGAAAGGCAAGTGGGGCACGCTGCTGAACGCACTGCTTGAGTTCAAGAGGGATTACGACCGCAACGCGACACTCGCGGAGGTGTTGCCGGGGCTCGTGACCAGTCATCCGGACACTTACGGGAGCCTCGGATTGCGGGAACTTGCCGACCAGATGTTCGATCAATTGCGCGAGTCGCGCCAGACGCATTGGCTTGCCCAGGCATTTTCCACTCTGCCCGAACCGCTCATGACGCCGAGCGCGGCTTATCAGAAGCTGGTTCGCGACGAGATCGAGCATGTGCCGCTCGACAAGCTGGCAAATCGGGTTCTGGCGACCAGCGTCGTGCCCTACCCTCCCGGTATCCCGATGCTCATGCCCGGCGAATCGACCGGTCCGGACGACGGGCCGTATCTCGGCTACCTGCGTGCGCTGAGTGAATGGGACAGCCGTTTCCCGGGCTTCGGGCATGACACACACGGCGTGGAGAATCGGGACGGCGTGTACTACGTGCAGTGTCTGAAGAAGACCGCGCATCGCAAGCCAGGCCGCAAGTGAGCTCCCATTCAACCAGGACCCAGAACATGCAAACCAGCAACTCACGCTTCCTCATAGCACGACTCGCTGCCCGGAAGAATGCGCTCTCGGCGACCGTCCTGTTAGCGCTCGGCACGACGACCGCCTATGGCGCGGACGAGGCCGAAGACACCTGGTCTCCCCCGGGACTGCCGTCGGGACTGACCTGGACGTTCAACTTCGACGCCACGGCCGGCTGGTTCGGTTTTGGCAACTCCCTGTATACGGACCCCAAACCTGACCAGCCCTCCGGCGACCTGACGGACGATTGGCTCGAGGGGTCCCTGAAGCCCTCACTCAGTGCGGAGTACACCACAGCAAGCTCCGCGCAATTCTTCGGTAAGTTGAGCGGCGTTGGCGAGCGTACCTACGGCGCTTCGCCCTCGCTGGTCGGGGGAGATGCGAACTCCTTCGAACTCGAGGACTTCCACATCGGCTGGCGCTCCGGCAACAGCCTCGAAGGTCTCGATGAGAACGCGCTCGAATTCACCGTCGGCCGCAGCCGATACCGGCTCGGTAACGGCCTGTTGTTATGGGACGGTGCGGCGGAAGGCGGTTCCCGCGGCGGCTACTGGACGAACGCACGTCAGGCATTCGAAATGGCGGTAATCGGCAAGTTCACCCACGGCCGAAACACGCTCGAAGCGTTCTACCTGGAAAGGGACGAACTGCCGGAGAGCGAGTCGGATACGGAACTTGCCGGGTTGAACTACGAGTATGCGATCGGCGAGCACACGACTCTAGGGGCTACATACATGCAGTTCTCCGCGGATCCCGACGTCAGGGTGGAGCGGGACGGACTGGATGTGTACAACCTGCGTGCTTTTACCGCTCCGTTTCGCAACAAGGCCCTGTCGTTCGAATTCGAGGTCGCCCAGGAAGAAAACGATGAATTGCTCGACTCCATGGCCTGGAACGCACTTGTTGCTTATCAGCTCGACACCAGTTGGCAACCGAAGCTGTCGTACCGATATGCCATTTTCGAAGGTGACGATCCAAATACCACGACGAATGAGGCCTTCGACGGATTGCTGACCGGATTCTCCGACTGGGGCGCCTGGTGGCAGGGTGAAATTGCAGGCGAGTACTTTGTCTCGAACTCGAATCTCATCTCGCACCAGCTGCGCGTGCACGCAACGCCCACCGAGGCGATCTCGACGGGCCTGATCTATTACGATTTCCTGTTGGATCAGGTTCCTGCGCCAGGCGCTTCCGACGCGGTTGCACGTGAGCTCGACTGGTACATGGACTGGAGTATCAACGATAATTTCCTCGTGAGCTTCGTGGCTGCGGTCGCGGACCCCGGCCGGGCCGTCGAAGAGTCGTCGGGGCGTACCGATACGTTCATCTACGGGATGATTTTCGCCGCTTACAGCTTCTGATCTCGACGACAACAGCGTGCTGCCTGCATCGACGTACTGGATGCACGGCGCAGCCTGTTTTCCGCGCGGCGTTCTGCAGGGGCGACGGTTTAACGGCTGGGCGAGAACAGGAGCAGCACGAGGAGTATCGGCAACAGGGTTCGCTGGAACATCGTCAGAGCGCCTCTCTCACTGCTCTGTGCGCCTGGCTGATCGCGGAATCCGTGTCGGCGGCAGCGCCCGCATCCGAGTTCGCAATCGATATGCGCCCGAACGGCTGGCGCCCTCGTACCCAGGGTTTTTCCGCCTCAGTGGCGTATACCGGCTCCCAGGTCCTGCCCGGTGCATAGGAGTAACCATGCGCCCAGCGGTTGACCGTAATCGCCCGGATGTCGCGTCCGGCGTCGAATCCCGCGCCGGACAGTGCCTGGTCCAGCTGGTCGCGGACGTGGGCTTCGAACTCGGAAAACGGCGTCGTCAAGAGCTTTTGCCTTCCCGCACGCCATTGCGCGGGACCCTTGATGTCGTCGAAGTAGGGCACGTAACACATATGCAGAACCATTGGCTGGTCCGGCGAATCGTTGAACCGGTAGCGGCCGATCGAGACCGGGTAGTCGAGCTCGACCTGCTTGTAGAAATCGTTCGTGTAATAGACATAGCGGATGCCGAGTTCCGCGAACGGCCGCCAGTTCGCGAGCAGCACTTTCGTGTAGGTCAGCGGCACCTTCACATTGTGTGCCAGCCCCCGCTTCTGGTCCTCCGGCAGTTCCGGGCAAATATAGGGAATGGCGCTGTTGTAGCAGGCGAGAATGCACTTCTTTGCGCGTACGGTATGTGCGCCGCCGCCGACCACGTAGGTCACGTCGACCGCCGTGCCGTCCGCGGCGTGAGCGACGTCGACCGCCGTGGCGTTCAGGCGGATGCGTACCGGCCGGCCGGGGCGGTCGAGCTCTGCGTACACGAGCGGCATCGTGACGCTGTCTTCCATGCTGTCGCCGGGCAACGCGTCCGGAATCAGGCTCCTCACCAGCAAGCGGGCGACCGACGCGTTGCCGTCGGGGAAATGAAAAATGTAGGGCTCGTCTCCGCGCTCGCCGACGCGGCGAATCGTGTGCCCGAGCCCGGGGATGCCGCCGCCGTCCGTGTAGCCCTGGACGGCAATGGCCGGCACTTCGTCCATCCCGACACACCAGTAGCTCATCCCCCAGCGCTGGTACATTTCGAGGACCTGCTCGTCGACCTGCACGTGTTTCTGCAGGAACTCGCGGTAACTGATGCCCGACAGGTATGCACGCTTCTCCTCGTCGCTCATCCCCGGCAGGTAATCCCTTTCGTCCGTGAAAGCGCGCACGAGGTCCGCGCGCGCCCGCTCGTTCATGGGCGTCCGGGCGGCGAACGCCTCCCAGGGAACGCTGCCGTAACCGGTGACCAGCTTCTGGCGGCCATATGTCGCGCTGTCGTAGGCGATCGCGTAGGACAGGCCCATCGACGCATACAGGCCCTGGTCGAAATAGTCATAGAAGCGCTGCACGTCGATGCCGATGTCGGACAGGAGTGCTTTCGAAACGCTCGAGTATCCGGACGGCGTATCGATGGACTCCGTGCCGCCGTAACCGATTCGCGTCTGGCCGCCGATCGTGAATTCGTTGCGTTTGGCATGGCCGCCAAAATCGTCGTGGTTGTCGAGCACCAGGATCCGCGCATCGGGCTGTTCCTGCCGGAAAAAGTGTGCCGCGGAGAGCCCGCTGATACCGCCGCCGACGATTACGAGGTCCACCACCTCTGCCGGTGCGGCGCGCGGCCAGGTCCGGCCCGCGACACGGGCGTGCATGGTCTCCCAGGCCCCGTCGTGACTGCCGCGCAATCCGGATTTCGCGGGCGGGTAGTACCCGGCATCGAGTGCGAAATCCTTGCCCGCCCTGCCGAAGACGTCCGACCAGGGCGTGAGCAATGAGGCGCCGATGGCGACGCGAGTGCCGTTCAGGAAGTCGCGGCGCGTAACCCGGTTGTTCAACATCCCTCCATTGGGTCGACGAATCGAGTTCGAGGTCCTTTGCACTGTACGAAAACCACGGGCACAAGGAAAGGCGCCGACGGTTCGCGGCGCTGTAACGAAACTTTTGAATGTACTATGCTCGATCGCCGATGGGCTGAAGTGCCGTGCGCGATGCGCCCGGAGGCTTTGATGCCGGTAATACGGCGGGGGATGGAAACAGTGAATCGACGAGAATTGCTCCGCACGGCGATCGGCAGCTCTGCCGGAATCACCCTGGTGGGCCTCTACCGTGCCTGCCTGGCAGATACCGACCTGGATGCATTGCCGACGCGAATCGTCCTCGATGCGCGCGCGCGTGAAACACTGGCCTCGATCTCGGAACTCATCATCCCGGCGACCGGCACGCCCGGCGCCATCGAGGCCGGCGTGCCGCAATTCGTCGAACTGATTCTCTCGGACTGGCACACCGCAGAAGAGCGTCAGCCGGTACTCGATGGCATGGCGAAGCTCGATGCCGACTGCATGGCGCTATACGGCAAGGCGTTCCCCGCCTGCAGCACCGCACTGCAGACCAGGGCGCTGGCGGCGACCGAGGGCAGCCCGATGTTCGCAATGCTGAAAGCTCTCGTGGTCAATGGCTACTTCACGTCGAAGCTCGGTGCAAGCACCCAGCGCGGCTACAACCCGATGCCGGGCGTCTACCGCGAAGTCACCTGCGAGGGGAGCGATGGGCTCCAGGCAGCCGGGCAAGGACAATGAACACCGACTTCGACGCCATCGTCATCGGTTCCGGCATATCCGGCGGCTGGGCCGCCAAGGAGCTTGCGGAAAACGGCCTGAAAACGCTCGTGCTCGAGCGCGGGCGGGACATCGAGCACATACGCGACTACCAGGGGGAACACAAGCCGCCCTGGCATTACGAATTCCGCGAGTACGGCAATCGCAAACTGTACGAGCGCGATTATGCGATCCAGAGCAGCTTCGGCTGGTTCGAGGAAGGCAACCGGCAGTTCTGGAACAATGACCGTCTGAACCCCTACGTCGTCGACGAAAAGAAGCCGTTTCACTGGGTGCGGGGCGACATCCTGGGCGGGCGCTCCGTGCTGTGGGGCCGCCAGTGCTATCGCTGGAGCGACCTCGACTTCGAAGCCAACCTCAAAGACGGTCACGGCATCGACTGGCCGATTCGGTACAAGGACATCGCGCCGTGGTACTCGTACGTCGAAAAATTCGCCGGCATCTCCGGCCAGGCGGAGGGACTGCCGCAGTTGCCGGATGGCGAGTTCCTGAAGCCGATGCCGATGAATTCCGTCGAAAAACACGTCAAGGCGGCGATCGAGGAGAATTTCCCGGGCCGCACGATGACGATCGGGCGGGTTGCCGTGCTGACCGAGCCGCACAACGGCCGGGGCGCGTGCCATTATTGCGGCCCGTGCAGCCGCGGCTGTTCGGTCTCCGCCTACTTCTGCAGCCTGACCTCGACGCTGCCGGCAGCGAGGGCGACGGGCAACCTGACGATTCGCCCCGACAGCGTCGTCGAGCGACTGGAAACTGATCCGAAGACCGGGCGTATCGCGAGCGTCAGCGTCGTGGATGCGAAGAGCCGCGAGCGCATGCAGGTTCGCGGCAAAGTGGTGTTTCTCTGCGCATCGACCCTGGGCAGCACCCAGATCCTGTTGAATTCGGCGAATGAGCGACACGCGAACGGGCTCGCGAACCGCAGCGGGGCGCTCGGGCGATACCTGATGGACCATACCTTCGCCACCGGCGCGCGCGGCGTCATCCCCGGATTCCTCGATCGCAACACGATCGGGGCGCGTCCGAACGGGATCTATATACCGCGCTTCCGCAACCTCGACGGCCAGGACGAAGACGCCGCTTTTCGCCGCGGCTACGGCTTCCAGGGCGGTGCGAGCCGCCTAGACTGGAGGCGGGACGTGCCGGGCTTCGGCAAGTCGTTGAAGAACGAACTCGAGCAACCGGGACCCTGGGTAATGAACCTCGGCGGTTTCGGCGAGATTCTCCCTTATGCCGATAATCGCGTGTTACTCGATGAGAAGCAGGTCGATCGATTCGGTATTCCGCAATTGCGCTTCGAGGTCGAGTACAGGGACAACGAAAAAAAGATGATCGACGACATCATGTCGCGCGGCAGGGAAATGCTGATGGCGGCGGGTGCGACCGATATCCACGCCTGGCCGGGTCCGATGATCATGGGGCGCGGCGTGCACGAGATGGGCACGGCGCGCATGGGACACGATCCGGCGGAGTCCGTGCTGAATGCATGGAACCAGGCGCACGACGTGCCGAACCTTTTCGTTACGGACGGCGCGTGCATGACATCGGGCTCCTGCGTCAATCCGTCGATTACTTACATGGCGCTTACGGCACGCGCCGCGAACCATGCGGCCGAGCTGTTGCGCGCCGGGGTAATGTAGGAGCAGTCCGGAGCCGTTGGAGCGGGCGTTGCCCGCGAATCAGCCGCGGTACGGCAGGCTAGGCCGTCATCGCGACGCGAACGTATGCATCGAAGGCGCGCGCAAACCGCGCCGGCGCCTCCGGGTGCATACGGAGGTAGAGCGAGGGCTCGACGAGCTCGAGTTCCATCAGCAGCCACCGGCCGTCGGCGCCGCAGACGAAATCGGCGCGTGCGTACACCGGCGCCGGCGCCACCAGCGACAGGACGCGATCCCCTGCGGCAGAGAGCCCGTCGTCCGGCGCCGCGGCGAGAATCGCCGCGCCATGCTCTTCCTGCACGCGGAAGTCACCGGCCTTCGGCAGTTTGCGTATGGCGTGGCTCAGCTCACCGCCAAGGTAGAAGAGCGAGTATTCACCGGCGCGTGTAATGGACTCGATGAACGGTTGCACCAGGAGCGGCCGGCCCGCGAAGACGTGCACGAGGCGATCGGCGAGCCGGGTGTCGAGCGGCCGCTCGAGCACGAAGGTATCCAGCGCGTTGGCGCCGACCCGCGGCTTGATGACGAGGCGCTCCGTCTTGAACTCGTGGAACCCCTTGCCCGGTATTGCCGGGTCCCATTGTTCGTACCAGAGGCTCGGCACGATGTCTGCGCCCTGCCGTTCGAGGTCCTGAAGGTAGCGCTTGTCGAGGTTCCAGTACACGAGCGCCAGGGGATTCACGAGAGTTGCTCGGGAGGCATCGATCGTTTTGAGGACATGGAGAAAATACCGGGGATCCTCCGTGTAGTCCCAGGGCGCGCCGATATACACGGCATCGTATCGGTCCCATTCGACGCCGCTACGGCGCCAGGGCACGCAATCGACGTGCCACCCCAGCGACTCCAGTGGCGCGATGCCGGGACGATAATCGGTGACGAAACTGCGTTCGTCCTCCATCGTGAGAAACGCGCAGCACAAGGTCACGTGCCGGCGCCTTCGATCGCTCATTCGGCTGTGCCGAAGGCGCCGGTTTCAAGGAAACGGAGCGTCAGCTGGATCGGTTCCGACATGCGCATCAGGAATGCATGGGAGTGTTCGACGACAACAAAATCCGTCATCCCCTCGAGCTTCGTGTCCTCCACCGACACGCGTCCGTCGTCCGGGTCCGGCAGCACAGCCGATGTGAGGGGATCGATCGTCCGGTTGCCGGCGATGATGCCGAGCTCGAAATCCGCGGCCGGAAGCGCGAGCGGCACACTGTCCTCGCCCTTGCCGAGCTGCCGTCCGATGGGCCCGTTCAGCCAGTCGTAGCCCGGCACATTGCGCATGCGGTCGGCGGCGATGCTGCCCTGGTTCGGCGGGCCGAGCATCACGACGCGGCCGAGGTCGGTGATGTCGTACTGCGCTAGGTACCAGCGTAACAGGATCCCGCCGAGAGAGTGTGTGACGAAGTGAATCGTGTCGGTATCCGGCAGCGCGCGGCACGCGTTGACGCCGGCCTCGACCGCGACGGGCGCGAGTTCCTCTATGGCATGCACACGCGAAGGGTAGTCGACGTTCGCCGTAGCGAAACCCGCCTCTTCGAGTGCCTCCTGCATCGGTTCCATCGCGCCGGCCGTGCGCGCAAGCCCGTGCAGGAGTACGACGCACTCCCCCGCCCACGCTCCGCCCGAAATCACGAGCAGTGCGAGCACCAGCGCGCTACGGCGTCGCATGCGAAAGCGCTGCAATCTGCCGATCGTGCGGCCGGGCAAGCAGGACCAGTGCCGCTATCGCGCCGACCAGCGCGAACGCCATGTCGGATTGCGTATCCCAGACATAGCCCTGGGTGCCGAGGAATGCATCTGCGGCCTCCTCCGACGCGAGCGCCACCCACCATTCGATCAGTTCGTAGAACGCGCTGATGCCAAGGCTGAGGCCCACGATGAACAGGTTCATCCAGGCCGCGGACTTGAAGACGCGCAGCCGGATGGCGATCTCGCGCGCAGCAAGTGCCGGCACGAAGCCCTGCGCGAAGTGGCCGAGCTTGTCGTAGTTGTTTCGGGACTGGTCGAATGCCTCCCGGACCCATTCGCCGAGCGGGACCTCCGCGTAGGTGTAGTGGCCACCGACGATCAGAATCACGCTGTGCGCCAGGATCAGCACGTACAGGAGCGGCGTCAGCGGGAAGCGCTGGCGGGTCGAAGCAAGGACGAGCGCGGCGACGATGGCCGGCAGGACCTCCAGCACCCAGGTCGCGTAGTCGTACGGATGGATGGCCGACCACGCGAGTACCACGGCGAACACGACAACCCAGAGGACAGCGCCGCGGCTCATGGTCCCGGGACGCTCTTTGACTGCGTGAACCCGTCGCGCGCGAGCACCTGCCAGGTCCACGGCACCCAGCGGATCAGCGCGAGGCTGAGCCACAGGGCCCAGGCGAGAATCAGCAGCTTGTAAGTCCAGAGTGGCAAGGACCACGCCGTCGCACGCGGGGTCAGCGACGCGGCGCGATCTTCGAACCACAGCAGCATATTGCCGAACGACCCGTTCCCGGCCACATGCATGTCGGGCGAGCCCAGCAGCCCGCCGGGCAGGCTGATGACGATCGCGAGCAGGGCCAGCAGCGTGAGAAGCACGACGACACCCTGCATCGCATTGTACTGCAACCAGTTGCGGCTGATTCGCCAGCGATCGCGCGCGCCGATTGCAAGGAGCCAGGCGACGATCAGCCCGAGCACCGGCCAGTTGAACGTGCTGAAACCCAGGCCGAGCAGCAGCCAGTGGCGGAAGCGAAGCGGCGTCCATTCGATACGCGACAACAGCCAGGCAAAGAGCACGAGCACCGCGAGTTCCGACCAGTAGAGTACGGACGGACCGAGCTTCGGACCGCTGGTCAAAAGGAGCCAGCGATCGGCCGGCAGGCGAAGTTCGAGGTCAAGGTTGCTGGCCGGCGCGCCGAGATCGAGGGCGGGTACGCGCGATGCGAATCCGACCGGCGTCGGGTCGCGCCAGGCGATTTCCACGTCGTGCTCGCCCGGCAACAGGGGCAAGGTCACGGCGCCGTCCTCGATCCTGAGCGCCTCGGTGCGTCCGTCGACGGTGACCCCGATGAGTTCCGCATCGGCCGGCAGCCGCACGACATGCTGCGCACCGCGAGTGCCGCGATAGGCCAGCGACAGGCCGCCGGTTCGCGACCGCTCCCCCTGCTCGATACGCACCGCTGCCTGGTCGAACGCGGCTGTGGTGCCGGCCACGGCCTCTGGCCGGCTTGCGGTCACGGTCAACTGCTCGCCGCCCCTGGGGTGAAAATCCGCCGATCGAATGCCATCCAGGGCGCCGCTGCCGAGGCTCTCCGGCACACCCTCGAACTCGACGTGCCAGATGCTGCCCGCCGTAAAGCGCCAGACCTCCTGCCACGAGGACGTCTCCGGTGCGCGGAACTCAAGGGGCGAGGTGCGCGGCAGCCGCGATTGCCAGCTCACGGAATCCTCGCCCGGCCCCAGCGTGACGAGAATCTCGCCGTCTGTCACCGGCAAACGCTCCGCGAGCACGGACTCGCCCGGCAGAAGGGGCACGCGCAGGGTCAGCGCTCCCTCGACCGGGGCTATGCGCTGCACCGTCGTCTCGACGCTCCAGTCGAGGCTCATCTCGAGCGACCGGACGATCCGCGCGAAGGGCGGAAACCGGCTGCTCTCCCAGCGCTCCGGGGCGTCGGCGCTGTCGGCGGCCTGCTCGCGATTGAATTGCAGCGTGCCGGAGAGCAAGCGCCGGTCCCGGACGCCGGCCACGGTCCACCCGACTGCGGCGACGTCGACGACGCGCGGCGACGCCGGGAATGCGATCTCCAGGCTGTCGGTATTGCCGGTAGGCCCTCTGAGAGTGACCGAATTCCGGCCCGCCGGCACTCGTATCCAGAAGCCCTGGTCCGGGCCCCGAAGCACTTCGGCTGCAGCACCGCCTTCGCGTTGCACGGCATCCGGCCGCCAACCGTCCAGTGAACCCGGCAGCGGCACCGCGACCTCCGCCAGGGCATCGATGGCGAGCAGCATGCTGATTCGATCCCCCTCGATGCGCACGGCCGCGGCAACGACTTCGGCACAGCGCGGCGCACACTCGGGCGGCTCGGTGAGGCGCCGTTCGAGTTCCTTTAGAAGCTCGGCCGAGGGCATCTCGGCCAGTGCACGATCGACCGGGAGGCCGACCGCCAGCAACAGCGCCGCCGCCGTGCCGGCGGTGCGGCCGAGGCTCAGGCCACCCGGCAGACGCCAGCGTCGCCCCAGCACGTCGGCAAGGACGACGGCGGCGAACAACAGGAGCAGCGCCACTTCGACGAAGCGCAGGACACTGACCGCGACGCGCGGGAGGATCACGAGGCGCATCGCCTGGTCGGCCTCCACCGGGCCGTTCCACGCGAGCAGGACGGCGTTCCATTCCCAGTCCGGGATCCCCGGCCCGGTCTGCACGACGGCATTCGGCGCATAACGCGGGTAGTCCGTCGGGCGCAGTGCGCTTCGCGCACCGGTGACGACGACCTCCTCCAGAATTTCACTGCTGTCCCGCTGCAATTCGTGCTCCATTTTCGTCTCGGAAACGGATTCCGCCGGGGGCGCCGCCGGAGGCACCGTCAGGTCCCGCTGTGCACCACTGGCCGGGTATTGCGGCTCGAGTTGCGGGTAAATGGCGATGCGCAGCTGCTGTGCGACGAACGGTACCAAACCGAAAACGAGCAGCGCCGCCCCGATCGCGAGCCATCCGCGGACCAGGTTCTGCAGTCGTCCCGACGGCGCCACGCGCAACAGCGCGACGGCGATCAGGAGATTCAGCCAGAGCCAGGACGGCGCGCCGAACTCGTGGTAACTCAGGACGAGCGCAAAAAGTGCGAGCATGCCGCCAACCCTGCCGAACAGGCGCCACGCGGCAATAGTAATAATGAGCACCAGGAAAAAGTCGAGCAGTTGCCACTGCGAAAACCAGCTGCCGTCGACGGAATCGGCACCCGCGGCCGTCAACAGTTTGTTCCCTGGCGGGAGGAACAGCGTGGCGTCGATGCTCGAGAAGCGGGCGTTCCAGCCGCCGACGGGTATTGCGCCACGCTCCTCGACGCGTGCCGTGGCTTCAACGTCGAGTTCCGTTTGCCGCAGTTCGATGCCGGACTCACCGTCGCCGTCACCGGCGGTCACCAGCAGATTTTCGCCATTCTCCGTGGCGGCTTGCAGCACATAGGGCGTCTGCATATCGAGGCGCCAGTCGCGGCGCATCTCGCCGTAAATCCAGTCCCGTACCGTGAAGCCGCCGCCGTCGAAATCGAGCCACAAGCCGCGATCGAGAACCAGGTCGTTGTCGACGGCCGTTCGGCCGCGGCTCCGCTCCTCGATCGTGAGCGTGGCGCCCGGTTGCATGCGAAACGCCGGGAGCTCCGTCCACTCCTCCGGCACCCGGGCCTGCCCGGGATCGACCGGCGGAACGCCGCTCGCTGCCGTAACACGCAGGTTTTCGCTCGACCGGTAACTCCAGATCTCCTCCTGCGGCAGGTTCCCGTCAGGCTCCGGCAGGCGAATGCTCGAGTCCACGCCCGGGGCGCGCGCCTCCAGGGTAATTTCCCAGCGGCCTGGTCGCACCTGCACATGCAGGCTGCCGTCGGCCTCGAGGCGCACCGGGAGAGCGGCGGACAGCGCGAGCGGCACGTAGCCCTCCGGCAGCACCGGACTGAACACCTCTTCCCTCACGGTACCGGCCACCTCGAGCCTGAGGCGTGTCACGAGCCTCAAGGGCACTTCGTCCGCAAGGAGCCGGTAGACGGCTGTATCCAGCGCGTTCGGCGTGCGCGAATCGCGCTGCCGGTCACCCAGGAAGACACCGTTCGCGTTCAGCGCCGGACGCGGCACGGCGGTGCCGTTTACCGACAGTGCAACGAGCCCGCTCTGGGGGGGCACGCGCAAGATGCCCGGCCGTTCGTCCCAGGCGAACTGCCCGGCCAAGCGGTGATTGCCGCTGCCGGCACGAACGCTCGGCACGCCGTCGTGCAGAACGACCGGCGCCGGCTCGCCGTTAACGGTCACCCGGTCCGGCCAGTGGTCGGTATCGCCGGGTAAGGGGAGCCAGGCATCTCCCGCACTCACCCGCCAGCGCTGCGTAAACCGGCCGCCATCGGCGTTGACGTCGACCTCGAGTACCTGCGGCCAGGCGCAGACATGATCGGAAGGTCCGGAGGGCATGCGGTCGAAGTAGGCAGGGCATTGGCGGTACTCCTTCCCATCGAGCACCCACGCCTGCCACGCCTCGAGCGGTTCGGGCAGCCCCTGCGGCTGCGCCTTTGACGCCGGCACAGCGGCGGCGAGAGCCGCGAGCAACGCGGCCATGAATTTCAACGACATGCAGCCCCTCCCCGGTTCCGCAATCGGCCACACTATACGTTAACGCGACCCGGCGTCGTACCGGGCAGCGGCATCTCAGTAATGCGGCGGCGGCTCGTCCGGTGCAGTGGCGTCGCTCAGGGAATCGCCGAGCACGGCGAGGCGTTCCGCCAGCGCGACGCAAAGTCGTTCGAGCCTCGTGATCGCCTGCTCTTGCCTGTGAACCACCTCGTTCAATTCGAGCAAGCCCTGGTCCTGGTGTGCCAGTCGCGTCTCGATGTCGATGAATCGTTCTTCGCTCATTGAAAACTCCCGCGGGCGCGCCAGTGTATCCTATGGCAGGTTTCATCCGCCTTCCTGCCCCGCCCATGTCATTGTTGCGTTTCGATGAGGTCTCACTCGAATTCGGTGAGCAGAAAATTCTGACGGACGCGAGTTTCGCGATCGAGCCCGGCGAACGCGTCTGCCTGGTCGGCCGCAACGGCGCGGGCAAGTCGACGACCTTGAAACTCATCAGCGGCGAGGCAGAACCGGACCGCGGCGAGATCACCCGCCGGGACGGGCTCACGCTTAGCCAGCTGGCGCAGGACCTGCCGGCGGCCATGACGCAAAATGTCCGCGACGTCGTACGCACGGGCCTCGAACATGCCGAGACCCTGCTCGCGGAATTCCGCCGCCTGTCGGCGGCAAAGCTCGACGCACAGGGCATGCGCCAACTCGAGGCACTGCAATCCGAAATCGACGCGCGCGATGCGTGGCACATCGAACAGCGGGTGGAAACCACCATCACGCAGCTGAAGCTCCCGGCCGGGAAGCGAATGGACGAACTGTCGGGCGGCTGGCGGCGGCGGGTAGCGCTGGCCCGCGCGCTGGTGCAGAACCCGGACCTGTTGCTCCTGGACGAGCCGACGAACCATCTCGACATTGCGACCATCAAGTGGCTCGAGGACCGGGTTTACGCTTTTGCCGGCAGCGTGCTGTTCATCACGCACGACCGGGCGTTTCTCCGGCGACTCGCCACGCGCATCGTCGAGATCGACCGCGGCAAGCTGACCAGTTGGCCGGGCGACCTTGATAACTACCTGAAAAGAAAAGACAAAGTTCTGGAGGACGAAGCGAGCGCAGACGCGCGTTTCGACAAGACGCTCGAGCAGGAGGAGGCCTGGATTCGACAGGGTATCAAGGCCCGGCGCACGCGCAACGAGGGCCGCGTGCGCGCGCTCGTGCGGCTGCGCGAGGAACGGTCGGAGCGCATCGCGCCGGATCCGGCCGCGCGCATCCATATCGAGGAGGCGGACGTGTCGGGCCGCAAGGTAATCCGGGCCAGGAACGTCTCATTCCGGTACGGCGACGACGCCTTGATCGAAAACTTCTCCATCCGCATCATGCGCGGCGACCGCATCGGCCTGATCGGCAACAACGGTGTCGGCAAGACCACCTTGCTCAGGTTGTTGCTCGGCCAGCTCGAGCCCCAGAGCGGCAGCATGAAGCTCGGCACGAACCTCGAAGTCGGCTACTTCGACCAGCTGCGGGAATCGCTCGACCCGGAAAAATCCGTGGCCTACAACGTGGCCGAAGGCCGCACCTACCTGAACCTGGATGGCAAGGACCGGCACGTGGTCGGCTACCTGAAGGGCTTCCTGTTCAGCCCCAAGCGTTCCGCGATGCCGGTCAAGGCGCTGTCCGGCGGTGAGCGCAATCGCGTCATTCTGGCCAAGTTGTTCACGCGCCCTGCGAACCTGCTCGTTCTCGACGAACCGACGAACGACCTCGATCTCGAGACGCTCGAGGTACTGGAACAGAAACTCTGCTCCTACCAGGGCACCCTGATCGTCGTGAGCCACGATCGCGATTTCCTGGACAACGTCGTGACCAGCACAATAGTGTTCGAAGAGGACGGCGGCATCCGGGAGTACATGGGCGGCTACTCGGACTGGTTGCGCCAGGGTCACCGGCTCAGCGAACGCGACGAGCTTACTCAGCCCGCCGACCGCCGCGAAGCCGCGGCAGTGACTCGCCGGCATGTACCGCGTACGAAGCTGAGTTACCGGGACCAGCGGGAGCTCGATCTGCTCCCGGCCGGGATCGAGGCGCTGGAAGGCCGGGTCGCAGCGTTGAAGGCGCGCATGGCCGAGGCTGATTTCTATGCCGGGCCGCAGGACGCCGTTCGGGTCACGCTCACGGAATTCTCCGATACCGAGTCGCAACTCGACGCACTGATCGAGCGTTGGGCTGAACTGGAAGCGCTGAGGGAATCGCTGCAAACTTGAGCTGCCGCCGTCATTTCCTCGGGAGCACCGTGTGCAGCACGAGGTAGCCAAGGAGGCCGGAAAGCAGGGAGCCGAGCAGGATGCCGAGCCGCTCGTCGAACAGCATCACCGTGTCGATCGGCCGGTCCTCGAACGCGAGGCCGCTGATGAACAGGCTCATCGTGAAACCGATGCCGGACAGGACCGATACGCCGTACAGACCGCTCCAGCTTGCGCCCTCCGGCAGGCGGGCAATGCCGAGCCGGATCGCGGCGGCGCAGAAGAGAAACACGCCGGCCTGTTTGCCGACAAACAGACCTGTCGCGATGCCGAGCGGCACCGGATGTATCAGCGCCGACACGCCAAGCCCGGAGAAGCTGATACCCGCGTTCGCGAAGGCGAAAACCGGCAAGACGACGAACGCCACGAACTGATGCAGATCGTGTTCGAGTTCCTTGAGCGGCGAACGGCCCGCGTCATCCGGGTCCCGGACCGGGATAAAGGCAGCGAGCGCGACACCGGCGAGCGTCGCGTGCACGCCGGACTTGAGCACAGCAGTCCACATGAGCACGCCGACGAGAACATAAGCCGTAATCGAGCCGACGCGTCGCCAGGCCATGCACGCAAGAACCAGGAGGCAGGCGCCCGCGACCGCCAGCGCGAACAGTGACAGGCCGGTCGTGTAGAAGACGGCAATGATCACGATGGCGCCGAGGTCATCGAAAATCGCGAGCGAGAGCAGGAACACCTTGAGCGACAGGGGCACTCGATTGCCAAGTAACATGAGTATGCCGAGTGCAAACGCGATATCCGTCGCGGCCGGCACGGCCCAGCCGCGCATCGCCGCAGAGTCGCCCGCATTGAACAGGAGATAGATCGCGACCGGGACGACAATCCCGCCGATGGCGCCGATCGCCGGCAGCAGGACGTTGGCGGGTCGCGAAAGTTCGCCTTCGAGGATTTCGCGTTTCAGTTCGAGTCCGATCGCAAAGAAGAAAATTGCCATGAGACCGTCGTTGATCCAGAGGATCAGGGGCTTGGCGACATACAAGGCTCCGACGCGCACTTCGACCGGCACGTCGAGCAGCAGCTGGTAGTAGGTCGCGAGCGGCGTGTTGGCAACCAGAATCGCGAGCGCCGCCGCAGCCATCAACAGCAGGCCGCCCGCGGATTCGAGCCTCAGGAAATTGCGGATCGTGGCCTGCACGGCCGCCTCAGTCCCCGGAGTCGGGCATTGTCTCGGCGAAGAAGCGATCGAACGCGCGGTGCACGATGCCGGGATCGATTCCGGCCGCTTCCACCGCCCGGTTGAACTGTCTCATCTCGGCCGCTTCCCGCTTGCCGTCGGCGGCGATGACTTTCAGGGCCATGTAGGCGAGGTCTTCCTTTTGTGCATCCGGCAGCTGCCGTGCCTGTTCAGCGAGCGACGGCCCAAGCGCCGGTTGCTCGGCCATCTCCCGCATCGCCGTCGTCAGGAGGTCGAGCGCTTCGGCGCCCGTCAGTTCGCAGTGCGTGGACAGCAGCCCGATCATCGTGTCGGATTCCTGCTGTTCGATCCGGCCGCTGCCTTTCGCGATGAAGATCAACATCGCAGCCGCCAGGTATTTCGCATCATGCCTCACTGCGGACGAGTGATTTTCCAGTCCCGGGTCTTCATTGCTCAAGGACGATACTCCGTTCAGCCATGGAATGATGCCCCGTCGTCAGTGCGACGTGCCGTAGAGGCGGTCGCCGGCGTCACCCAAACCGGGCACGATGTACTTGTTCCCGTCGAGGTATTCGTCGATTGCCGCGGCGTAAATGCGCACGTCGGGGTGTGCCGTCTCGACCCGGGCAATGCCTTCCGGACAGGTCACGATGCAGACGACGACGATATCGCTTGCACCGCCAGCTTTCAGGCGATCGACTGCGGCGACGGTCGAGCCGCCAGTGGCCAGCATCGGATCCACGATGATGCAGGTCCCGTGCCGGATTTGCGGGGGAAAACGTTGGTAGTACGCGACGGGCTCCTTGGTGACCTCGTCGCGATAAAGTCCGACGAACCCGACGCGGGCCGTCGGCAGGAGTTCAAGGATGCCGTCGAGCATACCCACGCCGGCGCGCAGGACGGGCACGACGACGATGTCCGAATCGATCTTCCGACAGGTGGTCGCGGCGAGCGGTGTCTGCACCTGCACGGCCCGCGTCGGGAGATTTTTCAGCGCTTCGTAGCAAATCAGCCGGGTGATCTCGGTCGCCAGCTCCCGGAATTGCTTGTGACCGGTGGCCACGTCGCGAAGGATCGCCAGCTTGTGCTGGACACAAGGGTGGTCTACCCGTTCAGCCATCGTTTCCTCGTCCTTATGCCATTGCCGGGCCGGCCCGCCCCGTACCCGCGGTCAGGGATCCTGCAGGCGCAGAATCGGCCGTTCCGCGTCTATTTCAACGACCCCGAAACGGCCGGTGAGCACATAGGGTCCTTCGTCCAGTCGCTCGAGGTCTTCAATGGCGCCCTCGCCCAGGTCCCGGGTTGCCGAGGCAAGATCGCCATCGGGCGTCTTGCCGTCGATCCTCAAGCCCACACAATGGGGAAACTCGATCGTCGCGGGCCGGATGCACGCCTTCTGCCGCGGTCTCGGCCGTTCGTAGAACGGATGCTCGGGAAGGAGCTGGACATCAGCATCGATTTTCAAAGTTTCCCGTTCGAGCATCCAGGACAACACGAACGACCGGCTGATCTCGACGCCCGCAAATTCCCGCAGCCGGCGCCACCCGACCGACCCGTCACCCGGTGTCATGGCGAAGTTTGTCGCGACGACACGTCGAGCGCTTTGCGAAAGCGGACCTTGTCGTCGGGCGACACGAGAATCCAACGATTCCTGCCATACCGGATTCGAAGCCGATCCAGCGACAGGGCCGGCGAAGACAGTGGGTTGCGAGACTCCTCGACGGAGTGAATCGATTCCAGCGGAATCGTCCATCGGAACAGCCCGCAAACGATGCGCAGTTCGCGGCCATCGACGTCGTACCAGGTTCGGGTCAGGGTCAGCCCGATGAAAAGGTACACCGCAGCGATGGTCCCGAGTGCCAGCGCGATTGCCGCCAGCGATCCTCCGGCAAAGATGATCCAGGCCAGTACGCCGGCTTGCGCGACGAGTGCCGCGACGACGACCACCACCAGCCACGCATCCACCTTCGAGCGAAATCGCTTCACGCTCATCCCGACACCCGGGCTATTGTAAGCTTGGCGAACCTAGTTCCAGTCGACAGCATACAGGGACGCATCGCGATCGTCGCCTCTGAGGCGCAGCACCTGCTCGAAACGCAGGCCGAGCGTCTCGATCAGGCGCACGGAGTTCGCATTTTCGGGCGCGACGATGGCCGTGAGACGTTTGAGGCCGAGCGCACGCGCCTCTCTGATCACCGCGTCGGCGGCTTCCCTGGCATAACCCCTGCCGCGGTACGCCGGCAGAAAGGCAAAGCCGATATCGGGGTCCGGCAGGCCCTCACGGCGGAACAGCCCGCAAATCCCGACAGGCTCCCTGCCCGGCTTAAGTATCACGAGGTAAGGGCCGTAACCGAACTCCGCATACAGGCGCAGGGGGCCCATTTCGATAGCCTGCCGGGCATCCGTGTTGCTGCGGAGTCCCCGGTCGCCGACGAATCGCAGGAACTCGGCGTCGTTCCAGATCTGCAACATGAAGTCTGCATCCTCCGTCGTCAGCCAGCGCAGCGCGAGGCGCTTCGTCGAGAGCGTCGAACGCGCCGTCACGGTGGCCTCAGGGCCGCTCGCCCGGGACGCCGTCGAAGAAATCGACGATCCCGGTCAAGAGTGAATATTCGGCCCCGACGATCAGGAGGCCCTCGTCGCGGATGAGTTCCTCGATGATATCGGAACCGTGCCGCAGCGCGTCCGCGGAGTAACAGACGTTCGCGCGGACCGCTTTGTGCACGAGATCGTCGCGTTCAGACGTCGTTCCCAGCAGGTTCTCCACCGAGGGGCGGATTCGGTTCACGATCGAGGCGATGTTGCGTGACTGCGTTTCGGCGGGCCGGGTCAGCTCGTCAATCGTCGCCTCGATCGCCCCGCAGTGCGAGTGGCCGAGGACCACGACGAGACGGGTGCCAAACTTCTGTGCGGCGAACTCGACGCTGCCGATCTGCGACGGCTGCACGATGTTGCCAGCGACACGGATGACGAACAGTTCGCCGACACCCTGGTCGAATACGACTTCCGTCGGCACCCGCGAGTCTGAACAGCCGAGCACGACGGCGACCGGGTTCTGGCCGTCGACGGCATTGCGGCGGTCCGTATCCGTGATCTTCAGCGTCGTCGCACTCCGCACGAAACGCGCGTTTCCCTCGCGCAGGCCGGCGAGAGCGGCAAGCGCATGGGAACTGACGGGATCGCGGCCGCCCGTCGTCATCCCGTCAGGCCAGGGACCGGATGCCGATTGCATGGCGTATGCGATCGAGGAACGGTGCCGAGATCTCGCGTGCGCGCGCAGCGCCCTTTCGAAGCTCCTGCTCGACGCTCGCCGGGTCGCCGATGAGGCGCTCGTATTCCGCGCGCGCCGGGCCGATGTGGACGTTGATGTACTCGAACAGGAGCTGCTTCATCTCGCCCCAGGCGATACCCTGCGCATAGCGCTCCGAAACCAGACCGGTCTCCGCTTCGGTCGCAAAGGCCTTGTAGATTTCAAACAGCGTGCTTCCTTCGGTTTCCTTGGGTTCGCCGGGCTCCAGGCTGTTCGTCCTGATCTTCATGACCAGCTTGCGCAGCCGTTTTTCCGGCGCGAACAGGGGAATCGCGTTGTTGTAGCTCTTCGACATCTTGCGGCCGTCGAGCCCCGCGAGCACTGCCGTGTGATCGTCGATGACCGGCTCCGGCAATACGAACAGCTCTCCATAGTGATGATTGAAGCGCTGCGCGATGTCCCGGGCCATTTCGACGTGCTGCTTCTGGTCCCGGCCCACCGGCACTTTGGTCGCACCGAACATGAGGATATCGGCCGCCATCAGGATCGGGTAACTGTAGAGCGCCATCGTGATGCCCCTGTCGGGATCACTGTCGCCGCTATCCTGGTTCGCCTGGACCGCGGCCTTGTACGAGTGCGCCCGGTTCATGAGGCCCTTTGCGGTCACGCTGGTGAGGATCCAGGTGAGCTCCGGAATCTCAGGGATGTCGGACTGCCGGTAGAACATGGCATTCTCGGTGTCGAGGCCGAGCGCCAGCCAGGCCGCGGCGATCTCGAGCGTCGAGCGGCTGATCCTGTCGGGATCCTCGTTTTTCGCAAGTGCATGCAGATCCGCGAGAAAATAGTAGTTGCGCTTGTCAGGATCGAGACTGGCCGCGATTCCGGGACGGATGGCGCCGACGTAGTTGCCGATGTGCGGTGTACCGGTCGTCGTGATGCCGGTGAGATAGATGTCCTTCGTCATCGACTAATAGCCCGCTGCCTGGCCGTCTTTGCGCACTTCCGATGCACCGTGCCACACCCCCTGCTCGTGATCGCGCAGGATCGCCTGGTAGCCGCCGAAGCTGCCGTTGCTTTCGCCGAGCGTATGCCCCTTGGCCTGCAGCGCGCTCTGCGTCGCCGCGCTGAATCCGCTCTCGAGATATAAGACGCCACCGTCGCTCATGACGGAGCCGGTGGGCTCGGACGAGCCGTCATGATTTACGCGCGCAGCATCCCCTGCTTCCTGCAGGTTCATGCCGAAGTCGACCATGTTGACGATGATCTGCGCGTGGCCCTGCGGCTGCATTGCGCCGCCCATGACGCCGAAGCTGATGTACGGCTTGCCGTCCTTCATCACGAACGCAGGAATAATCGTATGGAACGGCCGCTTGCCCGGCGCCAGAGCGTTTGCGTGTTCCGGGTCGAGGGAGAACAGTTCGGCGCGATCCTGCAGTACGAATCCGAGGTCCCCCGGGGTCATCCCCGAACCCATGCCGCGATAGTTGCTCTGGATCAGCGACACCATGCTGCCGTCCCGATCCGCCACGCTCAGGTAGATCGTATCGCCGGTATCGAGCCTGGCCTCTCCGGCCGGAAATTCCGTCGCCGCCCGCCGTGGATCGATGAGCTTGCGGCGCTCCTGAGCGTATTCTTTGGAAATCAGCCGCTCGACCGGGACGTCGACGAATTCCATGTCGGCGTAGTACCGTGCGCGATCCTCGAAGGCGAGTTTTTTTGCCTCGACCAGGACATGCACATACGCGGCGCTCCCGAAGCCCATGGCCGCAAGATCGAATCCCTCCAGAATATTGAGGATCTGCAATGCAGCGATGCCCTGTCCGTTCGGCGGCAGCTCGTAGATGTCCCAGCCGCGGTAGTTGGTCGATACCGGTGCAATCCACTCGGACGCGTGCGCGGCAAGATCGTCGTAACGCAGCAAGCCGTCATGTTCGCGCATGTAGGCATCGATGCGCCTCGCGATTTCGCCTTTGTAGAACGCGTCGCGGCCATCGGTCGCCAGCATCTCGTAGGTGCGCGCAAGCCGCGGATTCCTGAAAACCTCGCCTGCGCGGGGCATCGCGCCATCCGGCATGAAAGTCTCCGCGAAGCCCGGGTACGCGGCGAGGCGCGTGGCGCTCAGCGCGAGGTAATAGGCGATGACTTCCGAGACCGGGAAACCGTTCCTCGCGTAGGCAATCGCCGGGGCGAGAACCTGCTTCATCGGCAGCCGCCCGTAGCGCCGGTGGAGCTCGAACCAGCCGTCGACCGCACCGGGGACGCTCACCGGAAGGGGACCGTACGGCGGGATGGCCTCGAGTCCCTGTTCGCGGAAATAGTCGATCGTCATCAGTTGCGGCGCACGGCCGGATGCGTTCAGGCCCGTCAGCTCGCCTTTTTCCGCGTCCCATACGATCGCAAACAGGTCACCACCGATGCCGCAGCCGGTTGGCTCCATGAGCCCGAGCGCGGCGTTGGCCGCAATTGCCGCGTCCACGGCACTCCCGCCGGACTGCAGGATGCCGAGGGCGATCTGTGTGGCAAGCGGCTGGCTCGTGGCGGCCATGCCATGCGGCGCATGGACGACCGAGCGCGAGGCATGCGGCATACCCGTAACCCGGTCATAGCCCGGTATGTCCCCCGCCATACTGTTCCCTCCGGCCAGCAGTGCCGCCAGGCCGATGATGCCGGCAATGTTGTTGTTCATACTCGCATTCCGTGCCTGCAAGGCCGTCCATGATGCCTAGTTTACCGGCCCATGGAAACCGGAACGCCGCCGCGAATGCTCGCCCGCGGCAGGGCCGAACCGGTATCATGCGGCGCATGCAACCGGACTACACGGACCGCAACCCTGACCTCGCCGAACTGTACCCGGGGCACCTGGCCACGATGTCGTCCCGGCACGACGCAGCGCTCGACAAGGCCGGCGCTGCGCACGCAATCATCTTCTCGGGCGCGCCGGCGCACGCGTTCCTCGACGATCACGCCTACCCGTTCCGCCCGAATCCGCATTTCCTCGCGTGGGCACCGCTCGGCGGCCTGCCGCTGTCTTATATCGCGTACACCCCGGGGAAGGCGCCCGTGCTCGTGTATTACCAGCCCATGGACTACTGGCACTCCGTACCCGGCGCCCCAGGCGGATTCTGGGCAGGGTATTTCGACGTGCGCATCGTGCACGATCCGTCGGAAGTGGCGAGACACCTGCCTCCGGCACGGGACAAGTGCATTTTCATCGGC
Source organism: uncultured Pseudomonadota bacterium (assembly GCA_963713215.1). Classification (GTDB taxonomy): domain Bacteria; phylum Pseudomonadota; class Gammaproteobacteria; order Steroidobacterales; family Woeseiaceae; genus UBA1847. The sequence goes on from CAVQKY010000006.1 coordinate 743,013, forward strand.
GAGCTGCGCGACCGGGAGCAGGCATTCGGCATCGAGCGCGTGAACCCGCAGACCACGCTGAACAGCCTGCATCTCGGGCGCGGGGCAAAAACAGCGTATGAACTCGAATGCCTGCGACTGGCTGCCCGTCGTGGCGTCGCGGGACACCGTGCTGCGGCCGCGGCGTTCGCGGACGGTCTCTCCGAATTCGACATCCACCAGCGTTATTGCGCCGCCGTCGGTCTCACGGATAACGAGCTGCCGTACGACAACATCATCGCCCTCAACGAGCATGGCGCGATCCTGCATTACACGAAGCGCGACCGCGACACCCCGGCGGCGCGGAATTCGTTCCTGATCGACGCCGGTGCTCGGGCTTTTGGCTATGCGTCGGATATAACCCGGACCTACGCGAACGGCAGCGCGCGCTTTGCCGCACTCATCGAACGCATGGACGAGCTGCAACAGGCTGTGGTCGAACGAGTCCGTGCCGGTGTCGACTTCCGAGAGCTGCACATTGACACGCACCGGCTGCTGGCAGGAGTGCTGGTCGACGCCGAACTCGCGACGGGGAAGCCGGATACGCTGCTTGCCACCGGCGTTACGTCCGCCTTCCTGCCCCATGGGCTGGGTCACTTGCTCGGGCTCCAGGTGCACGACGTCGGCGGGCACCTGGCCGATGCATCCGGCACGCGCATCGACCCGCCGAGCGGTCACCCTTTCCTGCGCCTCACGCGAGTACTCGAAGCGGACATGGTCCTGACGATCGAGCCCGGCCTGTACATCATCGACATGTTGCTCGAAAACCTGCGGGGCACACCGGCCGAACATCACGTCAACTGGCGCACCGTCGACCTGCTGCGGCCCTTCGGCGGGATCCGCATCGAAGACAATGTCCGGGTCCTGGCCGACGGTGCGGAGAATCTGACCCGCGCCGCCTTTGCCCTCTAGCCGGGCACGGCCCTGTATCGGCTGCCCGATCCCGGTGCAGCGGCCGAGGCACCCGCGACTGGCTTGCGATCGGCCTCTCGTGAAATCAGCACCTTAGCGTAAACATTTCGTCACGGACCGTTGGTACGGTTTGTGCAGGTACCCATCCATCACAACCCGATAGTCGTATCGCACCGTACGGCTCTTCAAATGGCACCCCACAACCAAAACATTTCCTTACGCGGCCTGCGGACGTTCTGCGTGGCGGCGGAGCACGAGAGTTTTCGTGACGCCGCCGACCTGCTGTTCATTACTGCGTCCGCAGTGAGTCACCAGATCAAGAACCTGGAGACCGAGCTCGGCAAGAAGCTGTTCGAGCGCGGCAGCCGCAACATTACCCTGACTGCCGACGGCGAACTTCTCTACAACGATGTGCGGCCTCTGATCCGGCAGCTCGACGAGGTCGCTATCCAGCACAGCGTGCACCAGGCCCGCAGCACGCTGCGTATATCCGTTCAGCCGTTCTTTGCCAGCGAGCTGTTCGTGCCGAAGCTGATCGAGTTTCGCGAGCTGCACCCGGAACTCGACATCGTCGTCGACACGAGTGACGAATCGGCAGAGAAACACCCGGGCAATGCCGACGCGTCGATTCGCGTGTTCCGCTCGCCGCCTGCCGGTCTCGTCAACGACGAGTTGTTCCCGCTGCGGCTCATCCCGGCAGGATCGCCGCAGTTTTATGACACGGTAAAGGTGCGCTCGAACAAGATCGTCAGCAATTTTCCGATCGTTGTACACGAATCCCGGCCGCGCGCGTGGAAACAATGGGAGCGCGTCTCCGGAATCCGACTCCCACGGGCCACGGACGTCGTACGTCTCGACTCGATGATTGCCGTTGCGCGGGCGGCCGAACGCAGCCTTGGTGCGGCACTCGTCCCGACGCAGCTCAGCCGACGCTGGTTCAGTTCCGCGAGCCTGGTCCCCTTGTTCGACAACGAACTCGTAACCCCGGATCGCTATTACTTCGTCTGCAACGAAGCGGCGAAAGGGCAGAAAAACGTGCAAATACTGCGGGACTGGGTATTACAGAACTTCCGGAACCTGAGGTGAAAATAATTAACTCAGGGCTGAAATTCTTTTCGTTTGTCCGGTGCGGGCCACGCGGCTATGGTTACAGCGCAACAGGTCATTGAACTCCGGCCCCCCCGGCAGTGACCATCAAGGGCGATCCGCAACCCCCCCTGCGGATCGCCCTTCCTTTCCAGGGCTTTCCCTTTCTGCGTCGATGTCGTTATGCTCGGCGCATGATCTTCAGGGGCAAGACCGTCATCATTACCGGCGCATCAGCCGGCGTCGGCGCAGCAGCAGCCCGCAAGTTCTCGGATGCCGGCGCCAATCTTCTGCTTATTGCACGCGGTCGCAAGAACCTGGAAGCAATCGTCGGAGAGCTGCGGGAGCGGACCCGCGTCGAATACCTTGCCATGGACGTTGCAGACCTTGAAGCGTGCGCCAACGTTTTCAGGAAAGCGAATTTCGAATACGGCCGGGTGGACGTCCTTGTAAACAACGCGGGCTTTCATGCCCGCGGGTCGGTGGCCAATGTCAGCCACGAGGACATCGCGCGGATGATCGACGTGAACCTCAAGGCGCCCCTGGTCCTCACGAGAATGGCTCTGCCGTATCTCGGGGAGAGCGGCGGCGGCGCAGTAATAAACGTCGGCTCCCTGGCCGGCCGCCTGCCGGTTCCGGGCAGCGCGACGTACTCGGCAAGCAAATGCGGCTTGCGGGCATTTACCTACGCAATCGCCGAGGAAATGCGCGAGGCAAACATCAAGTTTGCAGTCGTCTCGCCGGGCCCGATCGATACCGGCTTCATCATGAGCGACATCGACTCCGTATCGGACCTGACGTTTTCGCAACCGATCAGCACGGCCGAGGAAGTAGCGCAGGCTATACTCGACCTCTGCGGAAACAGGCAGCGCGAACAGGCCATGCCGCTGTCGAGCGGTGTGCTGACGACAATGAGCTATCTGTTCCCATGGCTCGGCCGGCAACTGCGGCCGGCGCTCGAACGGCGCGGACAGGGCGTGAAATCGAGACTGAAAGCGGCGGCGCGGCAACACGCCAGAGCCGAAAAAGAGCCTAGCTCCCGAAATAGCTCTTGAGCTTCCTGAGCCAGGACGACTCCCAGCCGTAGACATCGAGTTTTTGCGTGCCGAGCGTCATATCCGGCAGGCTCGTATCCGGCGCGATTTCCTCGTTCGCCGCAACATCTTCCGGACGCAGCTCCAGTCGCCCCTTGCGGTTCTCGAACCGGGTATTCAGACCGTCGACCGCAAGGCTCAGGTAGGGAAGTACGCCGTCCTCTACGATGTCGTCCATGAACACCGCATCCGGGTCGAAGCTTTCCTTCGACAGGATGACGCAGTCGTCGAATGTCTCGTTCTTCTTGATGGCCGGTCCTCCTCGTATCGACGCCAACTATAGGATTTCCCGACAGAAGCTACTGTGAGCGGACTCACAGACCACTGACTTGTCATAATCTCCTGCAGCGACGTGACGACCGCACGATCGTCAGGATGGCACATCAGCGGGTGAAAAACGGCCGCGGGCGCACCCGGTACCAGGTCGTTACAACCAGGGCGCCGAATAGGGTGTAGACCAGCCCGAAGACCCATGCGGGCGCGTCGTAATAAAGGAGTTCCTCGAGCCAGTGGGCGACGAATGCGCCACGATAGACGGCCGCCCCGCCACGCTCCCGGAGCGCCATTTCCCAGACGGTCAAAGGGCAACTGCGGCCGAGCCAGGCCTGTACGACGACGACAGCGATGGCAGCGAGGTGCACGCTACGGAACCAGGGGTTCCGTATCCAGCGCCAGCCACGCAAGCCGCCGACAAGGATGAGCGCCAGGCCGGCGACGACGAACAGCACGAAACCTGCGTGCAACAGCATCAGTGCATCGGCGGCCATGCGGTAGTAGAGCGAGTCGTCCATACAGCGTGAACCGGCGGCCGTGCCCTGGCCATCGCGACGGCATTGGCTGGCACGTGCCTTGCGTTGGGAATTCTACAGCTTTTGACGATCACAGTGAGCACAACACCATCTCACCACTCGAGGTCTCGAGCTGCGTGGTTCGCGGTCGCGGCGGGGAATACTGCGGCCTGAACGGGAAAAGCCGGGCTATTGCCCGGCTTTTCTTGCTTAAGAGCCGAGCCTGTGACTATTCGTCGCCCGACGCTGCCCTGATTTCCGCGCGTTCCGTCAACATGACGATCGCCATCGGCGCGGAATCCCCGGGGCGCGGACCGAGCTTCAGGATCCGCAGGTAACCGCCCGGCCGCGCCTTGAAACGCGGTCCGAGGTCCGTGAACAGCTTGCCGACGACTTCCTTGTCACGCAGGCGATCGAATGCGAGGCGGCGATTCGCCACGCTGTCTTCTTTCGCCAGTGTAATGAGCGGCTCGACGACCCGGCGCAACTCCTTGGCTTTCGGCAATGTCGTGCGGATCGTCTCGTGCTTCAGCATCGATGTAGCCATGTTACGGAACATGGCCTTTCGATGTGAGCTGTTGCGACCCAGCCGACGGCCGGACTTTCTATGACGCATGACTTGAATCCTAAAGTTTCGAGAAGCGAGGTTTCCAGAGACCGGGCTTCTAGAGGCCGAGCTCGTGATCCGGGCGCAGGCTAGCCGGCGGCCAGTTTTCGAGACGCATCCCCAGACCGAGGCCGTGCCCTTCCAGCACTTCTTTGATTTCGGTAAGCGACTTCTTGCCGAGGTTCGGTGTGCGGAGCAATTCGACCTCGGTCCGCTGCACCAGGTCGCCGATGTACATGATGTTCTCTGCTTTAAGGCAGTTGGCGGAACGAACGGTGAGTTCCAGCTCGTCGACCGGGCGCAGGAGGATCGGATCCACCTGGTTCTCGGCCTGCATGCCTACACCTTCTTCCTGGCCCTGCAGATCGACGAAGACTGACAACTGGTCCTTCAGGATGCTGCCTGCCCGGCGAATCGCCTCTTCCGGGTCGATCGTACCGTTGGTCTCGATTTCGATGATCAGCTTGTCGAGGTCGGTACGCTGTTCGACACGCGCCGCCTCGACATTGTAGGTCACACGGCTGACCGGGCTGAACGACGCGTCCAGCTGCAGGCGGCCTATCGGGCCGGTCTGCTCTTCGAAGGTCGGCCGCTGCGTCGCCGGGCGATAGCCACGGCCGCGTTCAACCTTGAGGATCATGTTCAGCTCGCCGGCGCTCGTCAGGTTCGCAATGACGAGATCCGGGTTCATGATCTCCACATCGTGGTCGAGCCGGATGTCGCCAGCGGTGACTGTCCCGGGTCCCTTTTTCGAGATCCGTAGCTCGGCAACATCACGCGCGTTCATGCGCACGGCGACCTGCTTCAGATTCAGCAGTATGTCGACGACGTCTTCCTGCACACCTTCGATGCTGGTGTACTCATGCAATACGCCTTCGATCTCCGCTTCCGTGACCGACGCACCCGGCATAGAGGAAAGCAGGATGCGGCGCAACGCATTGCCCAGCGTGTGGCCAAAGCCACGTTCGAACGGCTCGATCGTCACCTTTGCCTGGAGGTCGCTGACCGGAGTCACCTTGACGACGCGCGGCTTCAAAAATTCGCTTACTGATTCGTGCATGGGTAAATACCCTCCTGACTACTTCGAGTACAGCTCGACGACGAGGTTTTCGTTGATATCCGGCAGGATATCCTGCCGATCCGGTAACGACTTCAGTACGCCTGTCATCTTCTTCGCATCCACGTCCACCCAATCGGGCAGCCCGATCTGGCTCGAGATCTCGAGAGCGCTCTGGATGCGCAGCTGTTTCTGTGCCTTTTCCCGCACTCCGACGGAGTCACCAGCCTTGAGCTGCGCCGACGGAATGTTCACTATGCGCCCATTGACCACTATGCTCTTGTGGCTGACGAGCTGGCGAGCCTCGGCACGCGTGGCCGCAAAGCCCATACGGTATACGACGTTGTCCAGCCGTCCCTCGAGCAGGCGCAGCAGGTTTTCACCTGTCGAACCCTTGAGCTGCGCCGCGCGCTTGTAATAACCGCGGAACTGCCGCTCGAGAATGCCGTACATACGGCGCAGCTTCTGCTTCTCGCGAAGCTGCAGACCGTAGTCCGATAGCCGCGGGCGACGCTGTGCGGCACCACCCGGAGGGACTTCGAGCTTGCACTTCGACTCGAGCGGACGCACGCCGCTTTTCAGAAACAGGTCCGTACCTTCTCGGCGGGACAGTTTGCACTTTGGTCCTAGATATCTTGCCATCTGCTGTTGCCTCTAAACTCGGCGCTTTTTCGGCGGGCGACAACCATTGTGAGGAATGGGTGTCACGTCTTCGATGTGTTGAATACGAAAGCCAAGGCCGTTCAGGGCGCGCACGGCCGACTCACGGCCCGGGCCCGGACCCCGGACTTTCACGTCCAGGTTTTTCACGCCGTACTCGAGCGCTCCGCGCCCGGCCTTGTCACTCGCGACCTGTGCCGCGAACGGCGTCGACTTACGTGAGCCGCGGAAGCCACAGCCGCCCGCGGTCGCCCACGACAGCGCATTGCCCTGGCGGTCCGTGATCGTAATGATCGTATTGTTGAAGGAGGCATGGATGTGCGCTACGGCATCCACCACATGCTTTTTCACCTTCTTTTTCTTTGCTGCTTCTACCATGTATATCTACCTGTTGGAGCGCGTCGTGCGCGCGACTGCGCCCGTGGGCGCTCCTGCGATGCTTTGTCTCAGTTACGGATTCCGTTATCGCGGCTAACAGCCGCTCCTACGATGCCTTTTTTCGCTCACGGTCTACCTCTTGATCGGGCGCCGCGGACCCTTGCGCGTACGCGCGTTCGTGCGGGTACGTTGGCCACGAAGCGGCAGGCCGCGACGATGGCGAATGCCGCGATAGCTGCCAAGGTCCATGAGACGCTTGATGTTCATGGACACTTCGCGCCGCAGATCGCCCTCGACGGTGAATTTCGCCACCGCGCTGCGCAGGTTCGCTACTTCGGGCTCCGCCAGGTCCTTGACCTGGATGTGCGGAGCGACGCCTGCCGCGGCGCAAATCTGCTTCGCGCGCGAATTGCCGATACCGTAGATTGACGTCAACGCAATCACGATGTGTTTGTTCAGCGGAATGTTAATGCCTGCTATGCGTGCCACTTGCGTGTTCCTTTTCGTTTAGCCCTGACGCTGCTTGTGACGCGCGTCGGTGCAGATCACCCGTACAACACCGTTGCGGCGGATAATTTTGCAATTCCTGCAGATTTTTTTAACCGATGCTCTTACTTTCATGAGCCTGTCTCCAATCACCGCTGATCGTTCAGCGTATCTGGCCACTCTTGCCGTAGTTACGAAGGTTGGCCTTCTGCATCATGCCCTCGTACTGGTGGCTCATTGCATGCGCTTGCAGCTGCGACATGAAGTCCATCGTGACGACGACGAGAATCAGAAGTGACGTTCCGCCGAAGTTGAACGGCACCGAGGGGTTGAACATGCGTACCAGCTCCGGCAGCAAACATACCGCGGTAATGTAGAGCGCACCCCAGAACGTCAGCCGCGTCAGAACCTTGTCGATGTAATCTGCCGTATTGGCTCCCGGCCGGATACCCGGCAGGAACGCCCCGGCCTTCTTCAGGCTGTCCGCGGTGTCTTTAGAGTTGTACATCAGCGCGGTGTAGAAAAAGCAGAAGAAAATGATCAGCCCCGCATACAGCAGTACGAAGATCGGCTGCCCCGGTCCCAGGTTCGCGCCCATCGTCTGCAGGAAGCGCTGCAGAGGCCCGGGATCGGCCGACTGGCCGAAAAACTGTGCGATCGTGGCCGGAAACATCAGGATGCTGGATGCGAAAATCGGCGGAATGACGCCCGACATATTGATCTTGAACGGCAGGTGTGTGCTTTGCGCCGCAAACATTTTCCGGCCCTGCTGCCGCCGGGCGTAGTTCACAGTGATGCGCCGCTGCGCACGCTCCATGTAAACGACGAAAATGATCGCCCCGATGCCGCCGATGAGCATGACGATGGCCGTTGCGGGCGACATTTCGCCGTTGCGCACGAGCTCTGCCGTGCCGGCAACCGCGGCCGGCATACCCGCCACGATCCCGGCGAGAATGATCATCGAAATGCCGTTGCCGATGCCACGTTCGGTGATCTGCTCGCCAAGCCACATCAGGAACATCGTGCCGGTGACGAGCGTAATGCAGGCCGTGATCAGGAAGCTCGGTCCCGGATTCACGACCAGGTCCGGCTGGTTCTGCAGCCAGGACGAGGCAGCGACGGACTGGAAACTGGCAAGCAGTACCGTGCCCCAGCGCGTGTACTTGATGATCTGGCGCCGGCCTTGTTCGCCTTCCTTGCGGAGCTGTTGCAGCGACGGCACGATGTGGCTCGCCATCTGCATGATGATGGAGGAGGAGATGTACGGCATGATGCCCAGCGCAAACAGGCCGAAGCGCGACAACGCGCCCCCCGAGAACATATTGAACAGGCCCAGCAGGTTGCCGGACTGCTGATCGAAGAAGTTCTTCAACGCAACCGGATCCACGCCGGGCACCGGGATGTAGGTGCCAACACGGAATACGATCAGCGCGCCGATCAAAAACAGGATCCGAGACTTGAGCTCGGCCAGTTTGCTCGCCGCTTTCGCCAGATCCGCCGGATTTTGTTGGAGCTTTTTTGGCACTCTCTAATCTCTTGACTTCATTTATCGCGGCTTGCAGCCGCTCTCGATGCTGGTCATGTTCGCGGCTGCAGCCGCTCTACGATGCTTCGTCGTGCTTATTCGATGGTGCCGCCGGCCTTTTCGATCGCCGCACGGGCGCCCTTCGTAACCGCGATACCCTTGAGCTTCACGGCCTTGTCCAGTTCGCCCGAGAGGATCACCTTGACTTTGGTCGCGAATTTCGGGACCAGGTCTGCCGCCTTCAGTACTTCCAGGTCGATCAATTCGGCCGTAGGAATCGCCAGTTCGTGCAGGCGCAGTTCCGCGGTGTATCTCGCCATCCGCGAATTGAAGCCGACTTTCGGCAAGCGCCGCTGCAGCGGCATCTGGCCGCCTTCGAAACCGACCTTGGTATAGCCGCCGGCGCGCGCATGCTGGCCCTTCACGCCGCGGCCGGCCGTCTTGCCCTGGCCCGCGGACGAGCCACGGCCGACGCGCTTCGCGTTCTTCTTGGCGCCCTTGGCGGGCGACAGTTCATTGAGTCGCATGTCAGGCTTCCTCCACCGACACCAGGTACGAGATACGATTGATCATGCCGCGGTTCTCGGGCGTGTCCTGTACGGTAATCGTCTGGTGCAACTTACGAAGACCAAGCCCGGTAATGCAGGCCCGGTGGCTTGCCAGCCGGCCGTGCCTGCTCTTGATCAGCGTCACTTTCAGATCTTTCGCGCTCGCCATGATTCAGTCTCTGCAAATACTCGTCAACAGACCGTGGCCTCAGGCCAGGATCTCTTTCACTTTCTTGCCGCGCTTGGCGGCAATCGCCTGCGGCGAATGGATCTTTGTCAACGCCTCGATCGTTGCGCGCACGACGTTGATGGGATTTCTGGAGCCGTAGCTCTTTGCCAGCACGTTACGCACACCCGCGCACTCGAAAACCGCCCGCATCGCGCCGCCGGCGATCACACCGGTACCTTCAGACGCCGGTTGCATGTACACCATGGTCGCACCGTGCCGGCCCTTCTTCGCGTATTGCAGCGTGTCGTTGTTCAGCACGATGTTGACCATGTTCTTGCGGGCATTCTGCATCGCCTTCTGGATGGCAATCGGCACTTCTCGCGCCTTGCCGTAGCCAAAGCCGACCTTGCCCTGGCCGTCACCCACGACGGTCAATGCAGTAAAGCCGAACTGGCGACCGCCCTTCACGACTTTGGCGACACGGTTTACCGTCACCAACTTTTCGATCATGTCGTCGTTTGACTGGTTCTGCTCGTTTCTTGCCATCTTAAAATCCAAAACGGCCGTCGAAGACCGTAGTTCCCTAGTCCGTTAAAACTTCAGTCCGGCTTCACGTGCCGCATCAGCCAGTGCCTTGACGCGCCCGTGGTAGCGGAAGCCCGCACGATCGAATGCAACAGTGTCGATACCTTGCGCTTTCGCCTTCTCGGCGATGCGCGCACCCACGATGCTTGCGGCTTCGACATTGCCACCGTTCTTCACGCCCTTGCGTACTTCGCCCTCGAGCGTCGAGGCCGAGACGAGCACCGTGGCGCCGTCCGCAGCGATGATCTGTGCGTATATGTGCCGCGGCGTCCGGTGCACGGTCAGGCGATTCACCTCGAGTTGACGGATCTTCGCCCGGCCCTTGCGAGCGCGACGCAGACGGTTGTCCTTCTTGTTCAGCTTCATAACGATAAGCCCGTATATGTGTATTGCGGCCGCGACCTACTTCTTCTTCGCTTCCTTGATGACGACCCGCTCGTTCGCATAGCGAACACCCTTACCCTTGTACGGCTCGGGCGGACGGAAACCGCGAATTTCAGCAGCTACCTGTCCCACGACCTGCTTGTCGGCGCCGCGCACGACGATCTCCGTCTGGCTCGGCGTCTCCACGGTAACTCCCTCGGGCACCTGGTACGCGACCGGGTGCGAAAACCCCAGTTGCAGGTTCAGCCTGCCGCCCTGTGCCTGCGCGCGGTAGCCGACGCCGACGAGTTCGAGCTTTCGCTCGAAGCCTTCGGAAACTCCTTTCGCCATGTTTGCGAGGATGGCGCGCATCGTGCCGGCTATCGCCGTCGAGAAACGCGATCCGGACCGCGGAGCAACCCGGAGTACCTTGCCTTCCTGTGCGAGCTCGACTTCGTTGTTGATCTCGAGCGACAGGCTGCCCTTGGCGCCCTTCAGCGTGACGACATTTCCGTCCTGCCTGAACTCGACGCCTTTCGGCAGCTCGACCGGTGCTTTAGCTATTCTTGACATAGTCTTCGTCTCTTCCTAAGGCCGCTGCATTACGAAACTATGCAGATGACCTCACCGCCAACGCCCTGCTCGCGTGCCTTTCGATCGCTCATCACGCCCACGGAGGTTGACACGATAGCGACGCCCAGCCCGCCGAGTACTTTAGGGAGCTCTTCCTTGCCGCGGTAGATGCGCAAGCCCGGCTTGCTGACACGCTGGATTTTGTCGATCACGGGAGCGCCCTGGTAGTACTTGAGCTCCACTGTCAGGGTTTGTGCCGCACCTTCGCCCTCGAGGCCAAAATCGGTAACATAGCCTTCATCCTTGAGGACCGCGGCAACAGCGACTTTCGCCTTTGATGCGGGCATCGCCACGCTCAGCTTGCGTGCTTTCTGGCCGTTACGAATGCGCGTCAGCATGTCCGAAATCGGGTCCGTCATAGTCATCGTCAGTCTCCGCTTACCAGCTGGCCTTGGTCAGCCCGGGGATTTCGCCTTTCATGGCCGCCTCGCGCAGTTTGTTTCGTCCGAGGCCGAACTTGCGATAAACGCCATGCGGACGCCCGGTGATCGCGCAGCGCTTGCGCTGGCGCGTGGGGCTCGCATCACGCGGCATCGCGTTCAGCTTTGCCTGCGCAACTTCGCGCTCGGCATCGGTGCTGTTCAGGTCACGTACGGTCGCCTTGAGCTGCGCCCGCTTCTTGGCGTACCGGGCGGCAAGCTTCTTGCGCTTGATTTCGCGCTGGATCATCGATGTTTTGGCCATCTGTATCAGTGCTCGTTCAGTAATTCAGTCAATTCGTGTCGAGGCAGATTCGATTCTTATTCGCAACAGCTCACTCGACATCTGTGTCAATCATCAGTGCTCGCTCAATAATTCAGTCAATTCGTGTCGAGCTTACTTCCGGAAAGGAAAGTTGAACGCTTCCAGGAGCGCGCGACCCTCCGCCGGGTCCCGTGCCGTTGTCGTGATCGTTATATCCATACCGCGGAGCGCGTCGATCTCGTCATAGTTGATCTCCGGGAAAATGATCTGTTCGGAGATGCCCATACTGTAGTTACCCTGCTTGTCGAACGACTTCGGATTGAGGCCCCGAAAGTCGCGGATACGCGGAATAGCTATGTTCACCAGGCGGTCCAGGAACTCGTACATGCGCTCGCGGCGCAGCGTTACCTTGCAACCGATCGGAAAGTCCTCGCGGATCTTGAAGCCAGCGACGGACTTGCGGGCGTTGCGGATGATCGCGCGCTGGCCGGAGATCTTCTCCATGTCCGCACGGGCGTTCTCGAGAACCTTCTTGTCGGCCACGGCTTCGCCTACGCCCATGTTGAGCGTGATCTTGGTGATCCGCGGAACTTCCATCAGGTTCTTGAGCCCGAGCTTCTTTTGCAGCTCGCCGGCCAGTTCCGTCTTATACACTTCCTGTAATCGCGCCATTTCGTTGTCTCTGTTTCAGCTGTAGGAGCGGCCCATGGCCGCGATCGCGCGCGCGGCGCGCCTACGTATCAAATATCTACCTTTCCGCCGCTCTTGAAGAGACGCACCTTGCTGCCGTCCTTCTCCACCCGGAAGTGCACACGCTCGCCCTGCTTCGACTTCGGGTTGAACACCATCACGTTGGAATGATCGACCGGCATCGCCTTGTTCTGGATACCGCCCTGCTCTCCCACGTTCGGGTTCGGCTTTACGTGTTTCTTCGCGAGGTTGATGCCCTCGACGATGATCCGGCCATCCGGAAAGACCTCGAGGACGGTACCTCGGCGGCCCTTGTCCTTGCCGGTCCTGACGATGACTTCGTCGCCTTTTCGAATCTTGTTCATAAGACCTACGACCTGAATATTCCTGCTTATCCGCCCGGCGCACTGTGAAATCACAGAGCCCACCGGCTCAAAATTCGCGCGCATGGCGCTCCTACGATGCGTTGGCGCCCCTACAGAACCTCAGGTGCCAGCGAGATAATCTTCATGAACTGGTTCGTACGCAGCTCGCGCGTCACCGGCCCAAAAATGCGTGTACCAATCGGCTCCAGACGAGCGTTCAGCAGTACTGCCGCGTTACCGTCGAAACGGATCAGCGAACCGTCCTTGCGCCGCACGCCCTTTCTCGTGCGGACGACGACGGCGTTGTAGACCTCGCCCTTTTTCACCTTACCGCGCGGAATCGCATCCTTGACGCTGACCTTGATCACGTCGCCAACGCTCGCGTACCGGCGCTTGGATCCGCCCAGCACCTTGATGCACTGAATGCGCCGGGCTCCGGAGTTGTCGGCCGCGTCGAGAACTGTCTGCATCTGAATCATGGCTGCATTCCTGAATGATTAGCGGTCTGCCGCGCGTTCAATGACGTTGACGACAGCCCAGGACTTGTTCTTCGAAATCGGCCGGCACTCGGCGATCGTCACCCGATCGCCTTCACGGCAATCGTTGGTCGCATCGTGCGCAAGAAGCTTCGATGTGCGGCGAATATACTTGCCGTATACCGGGTGCTTGATCATCCGCTCAATTGCAACAGAGACGGTCTTGTCCATCTTGTTGCTCACGACGCGGCCTTCGAGCGTGCGCTGATTCTTTTTGTCTTCACTCATGTCTGGACACCCGTTAGTTCTGCTCGCCTGCCGAGCTGTTGAGTTCGGCAAGAACGGTTTTGATGCGTGCAATATCCTTGCGCACGCGGCCATGTTCGGTGTGGTGCGTGAGTTCACCGGTCGCCTGCGACATGCGCAGCTTGAACTGCTCCTTGCGCAGCTCGACGAGTTCCTCGTTGAGCTCCTCGACGGACTTCTTTCGGAGTTCCGAGGCTTCCATCACATCACCTGCCGGGAAACAAATGCGGTCGGGAACGGCAACTTGGCGGCAGCCAGCGCAAATGCTTCACGCGCCACTTCCTCCGTCACCCCTTCCATTTCATAGAGCATGCGGCCGGGCTGGATCTGGCATACCCAGTACTCGACGTTGCCCTTACCCTTGCCCTGGCGGACTTCCAGGGGCTTCTTTGTGATCGGCTTGTCGGGGAACACGCGGATCCAGATCTTGCCGCCGCGCTTGATGTGGCGCGTCATTGCACGACGAGCGGCCTCGATCTGGCGCGCCGTCATCCGGCCGCGACCGATCGCCTTCAGGCCGTATTCGCCGAAGGAAACGGCACTCCCGCGATGCGCGAGGCCGCGATTACGTCCTTTGAACTGCTTGCGAAACTTTGTACGTTTTGGCTGTAACATGTCTCAATTCCTGCCGATCGATGCTCAGGAGCGCGCCGCCGCTGCTGCTTCCGCCGGTTCCGCCGCTGCCGCTTCGGGCTTGTCGAACACTTCGCCCTTGAAAATCCATACCTTGACGCCGATTACGCCATACGTGGTCTTCGCCTCCGCCACGCCGTAATCGATGTCTGCCCGGAGCGTGTGCAGCGGCACCCGGCCTTCGCGGTACCACTCCGACCGCGCGATCTCCGCGCCATTCAGGCGCCCGCCGACCTTGACCTTCACGCCCTCGGCACCGACACGCATCGTGTTCGTCACGGCCCGCTTCATGGCGCGACGAAACATCACCCGGCGCTCGAGCTGCTGGGCTATGCCCTCGGCGACGAGTTGCGCATCCAGTTCCGGCTTGCGCACTTCGTTGATATTGATACGCACATCGCTCATCGGCATGCGGATCATCGTCGCCACTTCCGAACGAAGCTTCTCGATATCCTCGCCTTTCTTGCCGATGACAATGCCCGGGCGCGCGGTGAATATGGTTATATTGACCTTCTTCGCCGGCCGCTCGATCGTGATCCGGCTGACGGATGCGTCCTTCAGCTTTTCCTTGATGAATACGCGCAACTTGTGGTCCATTGCGACGTAATGAGGAAACGTCTTCGAATCGGCATACCATTTGGATGCCCAATCCTTGACGATGCCAAGGCGAATTCCGGTTGGATGTACTTTCTGACCCATACTATTTACTCGTCGCCGACTTTGATCGTGATGTGGCTGTTCCGCTTCAGGATCCGCGCGCCGCGGCCCTTTGCTCGGGCACGGTAGCGGCGAAAGGTCGGCGCCTCGTTCACTTCGACCGTCGAAACCTTAAGTTCATCGATATCCGCACCGTGATTGTGCTCGGCATTGGCAATGGCCGACTCGAGAATCTTTTTCACGATACGTGCACTCTTCTTCGGCGAAAACGTCAGCGCCCGAAGCGCCTCGTCGACGGATTTGCCGCGAATGACATCAGCCACCAGCCGGCATTTCTGCGCCGAAATGCGCGCGTAGCGAAGTGTTGCTGCAACTTGCATGATCCCTGCTCCTCGCCTTACTTGGTCTTGCGGTCGCCCGAGTGGCCGCGGAACGTCCGCGTCACGGCGAATTCGCCCAGCTTGTGGCCGACCATGTTCTCGGAAATCAGCACGGGCACGTGCTGGCGGCCGTTGTGCACGGCAATCGTCAGTCCGACCATGTCCGGCAGCACCATCGAACGACGCGACCAGGTCTTGATCGGCCGGCGGTCATTGGACTTGTTTGCAACGGCTACCTTTTTCGCCAGATGGGTATCGACGAACGGGCCTTTTCTTACGCTACGTGGCATACCAATATCCTGTTCAGATCCTGCTTCGGTCGCGACCATCGGCCGCTCCTACGCTTGTCTATTTCTTCTTGCGCCCGCGGACGATCATGCTGTCCGTGCGCTTGTTCCCACGCGTCTTCGCACCCTTGGTCGGCTTGCCCCAGGGACTGACCGGGTGCCGGCCGCCCGAGGTCTTGCCTTCGCCGCCGCCATGCGGATGGTCGACCGGGTTCATCGCGACACCGCGGACGGTCGGACGTACGCCGCGCCAGCGCTTGGCACCGGCCTTGCCCAGTTTGCGCAGGTTATGCTCGCCGTGGCCGACTTCGCCGATCGTGGCGCGGCACTCGCTGTGCACGCGGCGCATTTCGCCGGAGCGCAGCCGGACAGTGGCATACGCGCCGTCGCGTGCAGCAAGCTGCGCAGCACCACCGGCCGAACGCACGAGCTGGCCGCCCTTACCCGCCTTCATTTCGATGTTGTGAATCACCGAACCTATCGGAATCGAACGCAGCGGCATGGCATTGCCCGGCTTGATCGGGGCGTCTTCGCCGCTCATGACCGGGGAGCCCTCCTGCAGCCCTTTCGGTGCAAGGATGTAACGGCGCTCGCCGTCACTGTAGCGCACGAGGGCGATGTGCGCGCTTCGATTCGGGTCGTACTCCAGCCGTTCGACGACACCCGGAATCCCGTCCTTGTCGCGCTTGAAGTCGATGATGCGATAGCGCTGCTTGTGCCCGCCGCCCTGGTGGCGCACGGTGATCCGGCCGTAGTTATTGCGGCCGCCGCCGGAGGTCTTCTTCTCCACGAGCGCCGAGTGCGGCTTGCCCTTGTGGAGCTCCGGTGTCTTTACGCTGACGACGAATCGGCGTCCCGCAGAGGTCGGCTTGGCTTTGTGCAATGACATGTTCGCAACCCTTGGTTATTCGGTGCCCATGAAGGCGTCGACCGAGCTGCCCTCGGCAAGTCTTATGTACGCTTTCTTCCAGTCCGAGCGACGGCCGTAAGTCTGGCCAAAGCGCTTGGTCTTGCCCTTCACGTTGACCACGGTCACGCTATGCACCTTGACGTCGAACAGTAGTTCGACCGCTTTACGGATGTCGCTCTTGCTCGCGTCCTTGCGCACCTTGAGGACGACCTGGTTTTTTTCCGCGGCGATATGCGCCTTTTCCGACAGGTGCGGGCCGCGGACGACGTTCATCAGTCGTTCCTGGTGAACAGCAATACTCATGACAGGCGCTCCTCGATCATCTTTAACGCCGGCAATGTGACCAGTACCTTTTCAAAGCGGATCAGCACAACCGGATCGATGGAGGCCGCGTCGCAAACGCCGACATTCGGCAGGTTGCGGGCTGCCAGGAACAAGGTCTCGTCGAACGCCTCGTTCAGGAGCAGCACATTGTCGAGCTTCAGGTCTTTCAGCTTGCCGGCCAAAAGCCGCGTCTTCGGCGCGTCGAGTTCCAGTGATTCGATCACAACGAGGCGATCCTGGCGTATGAGTTCGGAAAACACCGACCGCAGTGCCGCCCGGTACATTTTTTTGTTGACCTTGTGGCTGTGGTCGCGCGGCTGCGCCGCGAACGTGCGCCCGCCGCCAACCCAGATAGGGCTGCGGATCGATCCCGCACGGGCACGGCCGGTGCCCTTCTGGCGCCACGGCTTGGTGCCGCCGCCTCTTACCGCCGCACGATTCTTCTGGGCTTTCGTGCCGGCACGCGCACCCGCCAGGTAAGCGGTTACAACCTGGTGTACGAGCGCTTCGTTGAACCTGGCGCCGAAAGCCGTCTCCGCGACTTCGACCGAGCCCTTGCCTTCCATCTTTATCTTCATCGTCAGGCCCCCTGGTTCTTCTTCTTGATCGCCGGACGGACGATGACGCTGCCGCCTTTCGAACCGGGGACTGCGCCGCGGATCAACAGCAGGTTGCGCTCGCTGTCCACGCGTACGACCACGAGGTTTTGCACCGTACGGCGCACGTTGCCCATGTGACCGGACATTTTCTTACCCGGAAATACGCGGCCGGGCGACTGGTTCTGACCGATGGAGCCCGGAGCGCGATGCGACAGCGAGTTGCCGTGGGTCGCATCCTGCATACTGAAGTTGTGCCGCTTGACGGTGCCGGCGAAGCCCTTGCCTATAGAAGTGCCGATAACATCGACTTTCTGCCCGGCCTCGAACAGGTCGACCTTGATCTCGCTGCCGAGCTCCCACGCCGGTTCTTCGCCATCCTCGATGCGGAATTCGGAAACGACATCACCCGCTTCGACATTGGCGCGCGCGAAATGGCCGGCTTCAGGCTTCGACACCCGCGACGTCTTGCGGCTGCCTGCCGTCACCTGGAATGCGCGATAGCCGTCGGTCTCGACGGTTTTGACCTGTGTGATACGGTTCGGTCGCGCCTCGATCACGGTGACCGGGATTGAGACCCCATCCTCCGTGAAGACACGCGTCATGCCGCACTTGCGGCCAACAAGACCCATCGTCATGTCCAAACTCCACGCTGACTTCGATTGGCCAGCGCCAAACTCGACAAAAAGCTCTATTCACCGCGGCAACTTCGGTTGGCTGCCGCTGCAGTCGCCGTGTCGAAGGCGCACGCCGGGGAACGTGTCCCCGAGCGCGCCAGGCACGCGATTCATACTGTTCCAGACACGCGAAAGGGCCAGCTACGCCTAAGAACTTCATGTTCTCGAAAGCTTAAGCAGCTGACCCATTGCTCCGGTCCGACGCCATGTTCGGCCCGGCAATTCCGGGATTTGCCGTGTCGCCCTCGGTTGCGTGGCGACCTGAAACATCAAGTGCTACAAGACCTTAGGTCCGTGGCACTTCCAGAGGATCCGGCCGACTCCCGGCCCGGCCTGATCCAGCGAGCCCGCAATTATAGGCCAGACGCGGGCGATTACAAGGATTTTTTGGGACTAGTTCAGCTTGATTTGGACGTCGACGCCTGCAGGCAATTCGAGCTTCATCAGGGCATCAACCGTCTTGTCCGTCGGGTCCACGATGTCCATCAGGCGCTTGTGCGTCCGGATCTCGTACTGGTCCCGCGCGTCCTTGTTCACATGCGGCGAAACGAGGATGGTAAAGCGCTCCTTTTTCATCGGCAGCGGGATCGGGCCCTTCACCGTAGCCCCGGTACGCTTCGCCGTGTCGACGATCTCGCGCGCCGAGGTATCGATCAGGCGGTGATCGAACGCCTTGAGGCGAATGCGGATATTCTGATTGGTAGCCATATGTCTAGTCCTCTGGTCTCGGGCGTCCACGGCAAAGATGACAGGTCTTCGCTTGCGTGCCGCTTCCGGGAACGTGTCGCGGGTTCTACGGGACCCGAAGTCCGTTGTCAATTTCGGTTACCACTCCGTCAATCGAAGCGGTCCCCGGGCTGCGGTTACGCCAGGATCTTCGAGACCACGCCGGCGCCGACCGTGCGGCCACCTTCGCGAATCGCAAACCGCAAGCCGTCTTCCATCGCGATCGGTGCAATCAGGTCCACCACCATCTGCACATTGTCGCCCGGCATCACCATCTCGGTGCCTTCCGGCAACTCCACCGCGCCCGTCACGTCCGTCGTCCGGAAGTAAAACTGCGGCCGGTAACCCTTGAAAAACGGCGTGTGACGGCCACCCTCGTCCTTCGTCAGGATGTACACCTCCGCCTCGAACTTCGTGTGCGGCGTGATCGACCCCGGCTTCGCCAGAACCTGCCCACGCTCCACTTCCTCGCGCTTCGTGCCCCTGAGCAACACACCCACGTTGTCGCCCGCCTGCCCCTGGTCCAAGAGCTTCCGGAACATCTCCACCCCCGTGCAGGTGGTCTTCGCCGTGGCCTTGATGCCCACGATCTCGATCTCGTCGCCTACTTTGACAATGCCACGTTCGATGCGCCCGGTGACTACAGTGCCTCGACCAGAGATCGAGAACACATCCTCCACCGGCATCAGGAACGCACCGTCAATCGCCCGCTCCGGCTGCGGTATCCAGCTATCCAGTGCCTCCACCAGCTTCTCCACCGAGGGCACCCCAATCTCCGAGGCATCACCCTCGAACGCCTTCAGCGCCGAACCCGTGATAATCGGCGTGTCATCGCCCGGAAACTCGTAGGTCGACAGAAGATCCCGAACTTCCATCTCCACCAGCTCCAGCAACTCCGCATCGTCTACCTGGTCCGCCTTGTTCATGTACACCACGATGTACGGCACCCCTACCTGCCGCGCCAGCAATATGTGCTCCCGCGTCTGCGGCATCGGACCGTCCGCCGCACTCACCACCAGAATCGCACCGTCCATCTGCGCCGCACCCGTAATCATGTTCTTCACATAGTCCGCATGCCCCGGACAGTCCACGTGCGCGTAATGCCGCTTGTCACTCTCATACTCCACGTGCGCCGTCGCAATCGTGATCCCGCGAGCCTTCTCCTCCGGCGCATTGTCTATCTGGTCGTACGCACGTATCTCACCCTTGCCGTGCTTCTCCGCCATCACCTTCGTCAACGCCGCCGTCAACGTCGTCTTCCCATGGTCCACGTGACCAATCGTCCCCACGTTTACGTGCGGCTTCGTACGCTCAAATTTCTCTTTAGACATGTGCCTGGCTTCCCGGGTTGTGTGATCGCGGCTTACAGCCGCTCCTGCGGTGATCGTCTTTCATTGGCCTACGGCTTGCGCAACGCTCTGCGGAACCTCGGCATATTTTGCAAATTCCATCGAATAGACCGCGCGGCCCTGGCTCATCGAACGCAGGTCAGTCGCATACCCGAACATTTCGGCCAGCGGCACTTGTGCACGGATGATCTTGCCCGCGGGCGCGTCATCCATGCCCTGCGGCATGCCGCGACGGCGATTCAGGTCGCCCATTACGTCGCCCATGTAGTCTTCCGGCGTTACCACTTCGACTTTCATGATCGGCTCGAGCAGGACCGGATCCGCCTTCGCCATGCCATCCCGGAAAGCCATGCTGCCGGCGATCTTGAACGCCATTTCGCTCGAATCGACGTCGTGGTAAGAACCGTCGAACACGGTAACCTTGCAGTCCACCACGGGGAAGCCGGCGATGACGCCATTTTCCATTTGTTCCCGCACGCCCTTGTCGACGGCCGGGATGAATTCCTTCGGCACGACGCCGCCCACGATACCGTTCACGAACTCGTAGCCCGAGCCTTGCTCTGACGGCTCGAGGCGCAGGAACACGTGGCCATACTGGCCGCGTCCGCCGGACTGCCGGACAAACTTTCCTTCCTGCTCGACGGTTTTTCGGATCGTCTCGCGGTAGGCAACCTGCGGCTTGCCGACGTTCGCCTCCACCTTGAATTCGCGCTTCATGCGATCGACGATGATGTCGAGATGCAATTCACCCATGCCCGAGATGATCGTCTGCCCGGACTCCTCGTCCGTATGCACGCGAAACGACGGATCCTCTTTCGCAAGTTTCTGCAGTGCAACGCCCATCTTGTCCTGGTCAGCCTTCGTCCTCGGCTCGACCGCCACCGCGATGACCGGCTCGGGAAACTCCATCTTTTCGAGCGTAATGACCTTTTTCAGGTCGCACAGCGTGTCGCCGGTGGTGACATCCTTGAGGCCGACCGCTGCGGCGATGTCGCCGGCGTGGACTTCCTTGATCTCCTTACGATCGTTCGAATGCATCTGCAGTATGCGGCCGATGCGTTCTTTCTTTGCCTTGATCGGGTTGTAGACCATGTCGCCCGAATTCAACACGCCCGAATAGACGCGAAAGAACGTCAGGTTGCCGACGAACGGGTCCGTCGCGATCTTGAAAGCCAGCGCAGAGAACGGGTCTGCATCATCCGGGTGCCGCTCGACTTCCCTGCCGTCGTCGTCAATGCCCTTGATCGCCGGCACGTCGACCGGGGCGGGCATGAAATCGATGACCGCGTCCAGCATGGCCTGCACGCCCTTGTTCTTGAAAGCCGATCCGCACATCGTCACTACGATGTCGTTGGCGAGCGTACGTTTGCGCAGGCCCCTGCGAATATCCGCCTCGTCCAGCGTGCCGGTTTCCAAAAAACGTTCGAGCAGCTCTTCGTCCGCCTCCGCGGCTGCCTCGATCATTTTTTCGCGCCAGACCCTTGCCTCGTCCAGCAGTTCGTCAGGAACTTCCCGGGCTTCGTAGGTCATGCCGAGCGTGCTGTCGTGCCAGTAGATCGCGCGCATGCGGATCAGGTCGATGACGCCGACGAATGTTTCCTCGGCACCGATCGGCAGCTGCACCGGTACGGGATTCGCGCCCAGGCGTTTCTTCACCTGTTCCACGACTCGCAGGAAATTCGCGCCGGCGCGATCCATCTTGTTCACGAAAACGAGCCGCGGCACCTTGTACTTGTTGCCCTGGCGCCAGACCGTTTCCGTCTGCGGCTCAACACCGCCGACGGAGCACAGCACCGTCACCGCGCCGTCCAGGACTCGCAGGCTGCGCTCGACCTCGATCGTGAAATCCACGTGACCGGGCGTGTCGATAATGTTGATGCGGTGCTGCTCGAACTGCTTGTCCATTCCGTTCCAGAAGCAAGTCGTTGCCGCGGACGTGATCGTAATACCGCGCTCCTGCTCCTGTTCCATCCAATCCATGACTGCGGCACCTTCGTGCACTTCGCCGAGCTTGTGCGAGACGCCGGTATAGAAAAGGATGCGTTCCGTGGTCGTCGTCTTGCCCGCATCGATATGGGCCATGATGCCGATATTGCGGTAACGCTCGATGGGGGTAGTACGTGCCACGACAATTGCTCTGGTGCGGGTCGGTTCCCGGATTACCAGCGGTAGTGCGAGAAGGCCTTGTTGGCTTCCGCCATCCGGTGCGTGTCTTCTTTCTTTTTCACGGCTGTGCCGCGATTCTCGGCCGCGTCCATCAACTCGTGTGCGAGACGATGCGCCATCGACTTCTCGCTGCGGGCGCGTGCAGCATCGATGACCCAGCGCATGGCAAGCGTCTGCCGGCGCGCATGGCGCACTTCGACTGGCACCTGGTAGGTCGCGCCGCCGACGCGGCGCGATTTGACCTCGACCATCGGCTTCACGTTTTCCAATGCCGATTCAAGCAGTTCCAGTGCCTTGTCGTCGGATTTCGTTTCGCGCTCGGATATCCGATCGAGCGCGCCGTAAATGATGCGCTCGGCAACCGACTTCTTGCCATCGACCATGATCATGTTCATGAACTTGGCGAGCAGGTCACTCCCGTACTTCGGGTCGGGAAGGATGGTGCGCTTCGGCGCCTGTGATCTTCTGGACATCGATGGTCTACTCTGGAGTTCGTCTGTGACTCAGGATGCGGCCGCGCCGGCAACGTGAGGATGCATGCTTCTCAGGATTTGGGCCGCTTGGTGCCGTACTTCGAACGGCCTTGCTTGCGATCCGATACTCCGGCGCAATCAAGGGTGCCGCGTACCGTGTGGTAGCGCACGCCCGGCAGGTCCTTTACACGGCCGCCGCGAATCAGAACGACGCTATGCTCCTGGAGGTTGTGTCCTTCGCCGCCGATGTAACTCGTTACTTCGTAACCGTTCGTCAGGCGCACACGGGCGACCTTTCGCATGGCCGAGTTCGGCTTTTTCGGCGTCGTCGTATAGACGCGCGTGCAAACGCCGCGCTTCTGCGGTGACGACTCGAGCGCCGGCACGGTGCTTTTCACCCGCTTCGTCGAGCGCGGCTTGCGTACTAGCTGGTTTACTGTGGCCATTCGCCTTCCAATCCTGATCTCAATTGTCGTTTGTCGGCGCGTTCCGCAGGCAAACGCGCGCACCCGACGGCCGAACCGCTCTGGCTCAGTCATCGGTCTGGCGGGCTTTCCTCGAGCCGTTCTCGCGGGCAGGCCCGCTGCTACAGCCGAAGTTGCCCGGGAATAGCCGGGGCCCGCCAGTGGCGGGCCCCGCGAGTAAGGGCGGGCATTGTATTGACGCGGCCTCCTGCCTGTCAAGCAAGCCCCGGGCCGCGCCGGGCGGCCCGTTATGCCGGTCCTCAGACGTCGCTGGTCGCTTCCTCGTCGCTCGTCGCTTCGTCGTCGCTCCTGGCCCGGGCCGCTGCGTCGGCGGCGGCGGCATTGACTGCTGCCTGTGTCTGCTCGAGCTCCTGCAGCTGGTCCGCCAGGTCCTGCTCCCGCGTGCGCCGGCGCTCCGCATGGTGCGCGAAACCGGTACCGGCGGGAATCAGCCGGCCCACGATGACGTTTTCCTTGAGGCCCCTGAGCTCGTCTTTCAGGCCGCGAACGGCAGCCTCGGTGAGCACGCGGGTGGTCTCCTGGAACGACGCCGCCGAAATAAAGGACTCTGTCGCGAGCGAGGCTTTCGTGATACCCAGCAGCACCGGCTCGATGGACATGGCTTCCTTGCCCTGTACCCCGAGTTGCTCTGTCACTTCGAGGAACCGCGCCTTGTCGATCTGCTCGCCGCGCAAATACGTCGACTCGCCGGCATCCAGCACGTGCACCTTGCGGAGCATCTGCCGGATGATGACCTCGATGTGCTTGTCGTTGATCTTCACACCCTGCAGGCGGTAGACGTCCTGGATTTCCTTGACCAGGTACTCCGCCAGCTGCTCCACACCCTGCAGTCGCAGGATGTCATGCGGGTTCGGCTCACCGTCGGCGATGACTTCACCGCGTGCGACCTGCTCGCCCTCGAAGACGTTCAGGTGCCGCCACTTCGGAATCAGCTCCTCGTGGCTCTCACCCGCCTCGTCCGTGATGACCAGCCGCCGCTTGCCCTTCGTTTCCTTGCCGAAACTCACGGTACCGGTGTACTCGGCCATGATCGCCGGATCCTTCGGCTTGCGAGCCTCGAACAGGTCGGCAACGCGCGGCAAGCCACCGGTGATGTCACGGGTCTTCGACGACTCCTGGGGAATGCGTGCAATGACGTCGCCGATTTCGACTTTCGCACCGTCCGACAGGCTGACGATGGCGCCGACCGGCAGCGCATAGACGGCCGGAATGTCGGTGTTGGCAAAGAAAATGTCCTTGCCGTCCTCGTCCACCAGGCGTGCCACGGGCCGCAGGTCCTTGCCCGCACTGCCGCGGCTCTTCGGGTCGAGCACGACCACCGAGGTCAGTCCGGTGAACTCGTCCACCTGCTCCGTTACGGTGACGCCATCCACGAAATCCTCGAAGTGGATCTGGCCCGCGACTTCCGTGATAACCGGGTGCGTGTGCGGATCCCAGGTCGCGACGACCTGGCCCTGCTTCACTTCCGCGCCGTCATCGACGGTGATCGTGGCGCCATAGGGAACCTTGTAGCGTTCGCGCTCGCGTCCGAGCTCGTTGATGACCGACACCTCGCCGGAACGGGATACCGCGACCAGGTAGCCTTTGTGGTGCGCCACGGTCTTGATGTTGTTCAGCTTGACCACGCCGTTCGACTTGATTTCGATATTGTTGACGGCTGCGGAACGCGACGCGGCGCCGCCGATGTGGAAGGTCCGCATCGTCAGCTGCGTGCCCGGCTCGCCAATCGACTGCGCGGCAATTACGCCCACCGCTTCGCCGATTGCAATGCGGTGGCCGCGGGCCAGGTCCCGTCCGTAGCACTGCGAACACACGCCATAGCGCACCTCGCAGGTGATCGGGGACCGTACCATGACCTGGTCGATCGACAGGTTTTCGAGTTCCTGTACCGTCGCTTCATCGAGCATGGTGCCCGCATCGAAGGCCACCTTGTCGGTGCCCGGAACGAGCACGGCTTCGGCAAGGACACGCCCGAGGACGCGCTCACGCAAGGGTTCGACGATATCGCCACCCTCGACCAGCGGCGACATCGAGACGCCCTGGCGGGTTTCGCAATCAACCTCGGTGACGACCAGGTCCTGGGCGACATCCACCAGTCGCCGCGTCAGGTAACCTGAGTTCGCCGTCTTCAGGGCCGTATCTGCGAGCCCCTTGCGGGCGCCGTGCGTAGAGATGAAGTACTGAAGTACGTCCAGGCCCTCGCGGAAGTTCGCGGTGATCGGCGTCTCGATGATCGAACCATCCGGTTTTGCCATCAGGCCGCGCATACCGGCGAGCTGGCGAATCTGGGCGGCGGAACCACGGGCGCCGGAGTCGGCCATCATGTAGATCGAGTTGAACGATTCCTGGTCGACGTCCTTGCCGTTTGCGTCCTTCACCTTTTCGGTGCCGAGCTTGTCCATCATGGCCTTCGCCACCTGGTCGTTGGTGCGAGACCAGATGTCGACGACTTTGTTGTAGCGCTCGCCGTCGGTCACGAGACCGGAGGAGTACTGGTCCTGGATCTCCTTCACCTCGGCTTCGGCCACCGTCAGGATATCCTGCTTGCTGTCCGGCACGACCATGTCGTTGACACCGATCGAGATGCCGGCGCGCGTGGCGAGCCGGAAGCCCGTGTACATCAGGCGGTCGGCAAAAACGACCGTATCCTTGAGGCCGAGCTGGCGGTAACAGGCGTTGATGACGTTGGAAATCGCCTTCTTCGTCATCGGCTTGTTCACGAGATCGAACGACAAGCCCTCCGGCAGGATTTCCGACAGCAAGGCCCGGCCGATCGTCGTGTTGACCGTACGCTTCACCCGCACCATGTTCCCGTCGCCGTCGAGCTCCGACAGGGGTACGCGCACCTTGACCTTCGCCTGCATTTCGACGGCGCCGGACTCGAATGCACGCCGCGCCTCGTCGATCGAGGCGAGGAACATTCCTTCGCCCGTCGCATTGACGCGTGAGCGCGTCATGTAATAGAGACCAAGGACGACGTCCTGCGACGGCACGATGATCGGGTCGCCGTTGGCCGGCGACAGGATATTGTTCGACGACATCATCAGCGCCCGGGCTTCGAGTTGTGCCTCGAGAGACAGCGGTACGTGCACCGCCATCTGGTCGCCGTCAAAGTCGGCGTTGAACGCGGTACAGACGAGGGGGTGCAACTGGATCGCCTTGCCCTCGATCAGCACCGGCTCGAAGGCCTGGATGCCGAGGCGATGCAGCGTCGGCGCGCGGTTCAGCAGCACCGGGTGCTCGCGGATCACTTCCTCGAGAATATCCCAGACTTCCGCGCCTTCGCGCTCGACCAGCCGCTTTGCGGCCTTGATGGTCGTCGCTTCGCCGCGCAGCTGCAGCTTCGAGAAAATGAAAGGCTTGAACAGCTCGAGCGCCATCTTCTTCGGCAGGCCGCACTGGTGCAGCTTGAGGGTAGGTCCTACTACTATCACCGAGCGGCCGGAATAATCTACACGTTTACCAAGCAGGTTTTGCCGGAAGCGCCCCTGCTTGCCCTTGATCATATCTGCGAGCGACTTCAGCGGGCGCTTGTTCGTGCCCGTGATGGCACGGCCGCGACGGCCGTTATCGAGCAGTGCATCGACCGATTCCTGCAGCATGCGCTTTTCATTGCGCACGATGATGTCGGGTGCGTTCAGCTCGAGCAGCCGGCGCAGGCGGTTGTTGCGGTTGATTACCCGGCGATACAGGTCGTTCAGATCGGATGTCGCAAAGCGGCCGCCGTCGAGCGGCACGAGCGGCCGCAGGTCGGGTGGCAACACCGGCAGCACGGTCAGTACCATCCACTCGGGCTTGTTGCCCGACTCGATGAATGACTCCAGCAGCTTCAGGCGCTTCGACAGGCGCTTGATCTTGGTCTCGGAACGGGTGCCGTCGATGTCCTCGCGGACCTTCAGCACCTCGCGCTGCAGGTCGATGGTCGAGAGCATCTCGCGCACGGCCTCGGCGCCCATGCGGGCATCGAATTCGTCACCGTACTGCTCGAGCGCCTCGAGATACATCTCGTCGGTCAGGAGCTGGCCCCGCTCGAGTTCCGTCATTCCCGGCTCGACCACGACGAATGCCTCGAAATACAGCACGCGTTCGATCTCGCGCAGTGTCATGTCGAGCATGAGGCCTATGCGGCTCGGCAGCGACTTCAGGAACCAGATATGTGCGACCGGGCTGGCAAGCTCGATGTGCGCCATGCGCTCGCGCCGAACCTTTGTCTGCGTGACCTCGACGCCGCATTTTTCGCAGACGACGCCGCGGTGCTTCAACCGCTTGTACTTCCCGCACAGGCACTCGTAGTCCTTGATCGGGCCGAAGATCTTTGCGCAGAACAGGCCGTCACGTTCCGGCTTGAACGTACGATAATTGATCGTCTCGGGCTTCTTCACCTCGCCGAACGACCAGGACCGGATCATATCCGGCGAGGCGAGCCCGATGCGGATCGCATCGAAGTCGTCGACCGGGTTCTGGTACTTGAAAAGCTTAAGCAGATCTTTCATTAGTCTGTCTCCAGCTCGATATTGATGCCGAGAGAACGAATCTCTTTCACCAACACATTGAAGGATTCCGGCATACCGGCGTCCATCTGGTGCTCACCGTCGACGATGTTCTTGTACATCTTCGTACGGCCCTGGACGTCGTCCGATTTGACGGTCAGCATCTCCTGCAGGGTATAAGAGGCCCCGTAGGCTTCGAGTGCCCACACCTCCATTTCGCCGAAACGCTGGCCGCCGAACTGTGCCTTGCCGCCCAGAGGCTGCTGTGTGACGAGGCTGTATGGACCGGTAGAACGTGCATGCATCTTGTCGTCCACCAGGTGGTTGAGCTTCAGCATGTACATGTAACCCACCGTGACATCACGGTCGAACCTGTCGCCCGTGCGCCCGTCGTACAGCGTCGACTGGCCCGACTGGTCGAGACCTGCGAGTTCGAGGAGGTTCTTGATCTCCGCCTCGGTGGCGCCGTCGAAGACCGGCGTTGCCGTCGGTACGCCATTCGTCAGGTTGCCCGCGAGTTCCAGGACTTCGTCGTCGGACAAGGATTTGATGTCCTCATCCTTGCCCCCGGTCTTGTTGTAGACAGTCTCGAGGAACTGGCGAACCTTCGCATTGGACTCATGGGCCTTCAGCATCGCATCGATCTTCTTGCCGATGCCTTTTGCGGCCCAGCCGAGATGCGTCTCCAGCACCTGGCCGACGTTCATTCGCGACGGCACGCCGAGCGGGTTCAGGACGATGTCGACCGGGCTGCCGTCTTCAAGATACGGCATGTCCTCGATCGGCACGATCGTCGAGATCACGCCCTTGTTGCCGTGCCGGCCGGCCATCTTGTCGCCCGGCTGGATCCTGCGTTTGACGGCGAGATACACTTTCACCATCTTCAGCACGCCCGGCGCCAGGTCGTCACCGGCGGTGATCTTGAGCCTTTTTTCCTCGTAACGGCGGTCGAACTCCTCGCGCTGCGCCTTGAGGCGCAGAGAGGCGCGCTCCAGCTGCTCGTTTGCCTCATCGTTCTTCAGGCGAATTTCAAACCACTGTTCACGCGGCACCTCGTCGAGGTAACCCGTCGTGATCTTGCTGCCGGCCTTCAACTTGTTCGGGCCGCCCTGGGCGACCTTGCCGGTGAGCATCCGCTCGATGCGCTCGTAGATGTCGTCCTCGAGGATGCGCAGCGTATCATCGAGATCCTTACGAACGCTTTCCAGCTCGGATCTCTCGATAGACAGGGCGCGCGAGTCCTTCTCGACGCCATCGCGGGTGAAGACCCGCACGTCGATAACCGTGCCGTCCATTCCCGGCGGCACGCGCAGGGACGTGTCTTTCACGTCCGATGCCTTTTCGCCGAAGATCGCGCGCAAGAGCTTTTCTTCCGGGGTCAGCTGGGTCTCGCCCTTCGGCGTGACCTTGCCGACCAGGATATCGCCGGCCTTGACTTCCGCGCCGATGAACGCGATGCCGGCCTCGTCGAGTTTGGCGAGCGCGGCGTCACCAACGTTCGGAATGTCCGCCGTGATGTCTTCCGGGCCAAGCTTCGTGTCACGCGCGACGCACTGCAGTTCCTCGATATGAATCGTCGTGAAACGGTCTTCCTTGACGACCCGCTCGGAAATCAGGATGGAGTCTTCGAAGTTGTAGCCGTTCCATGGCATGAAGGCGACGAGCAGGTTCTGGCCGAGCGCGAGCTCGCCCATATCCGTCGACGGGCCGTCGGCCAGCACGTCTCCTTTCGCAATCACGTCGCCCGATTTCACGAGCGGCCGCTGGTTGATGCAGGTGTTCTGGTTCGACCGGGTGTATTTGGTCAGGTTGTAGATGTCGACACCGGCCTCTTCCGCGCTGGTCTCGTCGTCGTTGACCCGCACGACGATACGCGAGGCATCGACGGAGTCCACCTTGCCGCCACGTGCTGCAATCACGGTCACGCCGGAGTCGACGGCGACCGCCCGCTCGATGCCTGTGCCCACGAGCGGAGCCTCGGCGCGCAATGTCGGCACCGCCTGGCGTTGCATGTTCGAACCCATGAGTGCGCGATTCGCGTCGTCGTGCTCGAGGAACGGAATCAGCGCCGCGGCAACCGAGACGATCTGGCGCGGACTGACGTCCATGTAGCTGATGTCCTCGGGATTCGACAGAGTGAACTCGTTCTTGTGCCGGACCGACACCAGGTCGGCGAGGAAGCGGTTGTTCTTGTCCAGTTCGGCATTCGCCTGGGCAATAACGTACTGGGCTTCTTCGATGGCCGACAGGTACTCGATCTCCGTCGTCACCTTGCCGTCAATCACCTTGCGGTACGGCGTCTCCAGGAAGCCGTAAGCGTTAGTCCGGGCGTACACGGCGAGGGAGTTGATCAGACCGATATTCGGGCCTTCCGGTGTTTCGATCGGGCATACGCGGCCGTAGTGCGTCGGGTGTACGTCACGCACTTCAAATCCGGCGCGCTCGCGCGTCAGCCCACCCGGGCCGAGTGCGGATACGCGCCGCTTGTGCGTCACTTCCGACAGCGGGTTGTTCTGGTCCATGAACTGCGACAACTGGCTCGAGCCGAAGAATTCCTTCACGGCGGCGGCAACAGGCTTCGCGTTGATCATTTCCTGCGGCATCAGCCCTTCGGTTTCGGCCTGGGTCAGGCGCTCCTTGACGGCGCGCTCGACGCGAACGAGACCGACGCGGAAGGCGTTTTCCGCCATTTCGCCGACTGAACGCACGCGGCGATTGCCGAGGTGATCGATGTCGTCGACCGTACCGTAGCCGTTGCGAATGTCGATGAGCGTCTTCAGGACATCCAGGATATCGTCCCGGTTGAGTACGCCCTCGCCTTCAGACGTGTCCCGACCGACGCGGCGGTTGAACTTCATGCGCCCCACGGCCGACAGGTCATAACGGTCGGAATTGAAGAACAGGTTCTGGAACAGGTTCTCTGCCGCTTCCTTGGTCGGCGGCTCGCCCGGACGCATCATGCGATAGATTTCGACCAGCGCTTCGAGGCGGGTGGTCGAGGGGTCGATATTCAGCGTGTTCGAAATGAACGGGCCGCGGTCGAGGTCGTTCACCCACAAGGTGCGGATGCTGTCGACACCCGCAGCGACGATCCTGTCGACCAGGTCCTCGGTCAGCATCGTATTCGCCGCGGCGAGCAGTTCGCCGGTGTCGGTATCGACGATGTCATGGGCAAGGATCTTGCCCTCGAGATATTCCTTCGGCACCGCCAGGCGGTCGACCGAGGATTTTTCCATTTCGCGGACGTGCTTCGCGGTGATACGCCGCCCGTCCTCGACGATGAGCTTGCGCCCTAGCTTGACGTCGAAGGTCGCGGTTTCGCCGCGCAGCCGCTCCGGCACGAGCTTCATCTCGATTTCCTGGCCGGAAAGGAAGAATTCATTGGTCTCGAAGAACATGTCGAGCATTTCTTCGTTCGACATGCCGAGAGCGCGCAGGATGATCGTGACCGGCAGTTTGCGGCGACGGTCTATGCGCGCGAACACGCTGTCCTTCGGATCGAACTCCATGTCGAGCCAAGAGCCGCGGTACGGGATGATGCGGGCAGAGAACAGCAACTTCCCGGAACTGTGTGTCTTGCCTTTGTCGTGGTCGAAGAACACGCCCGGCGAGCGGTGCAGCTGCGACACGATGACTCGCTCGGTGCCGTTGATCACGAAAGTGCCGTGATCGGTCATGAGCGGCATTTCGCCGAGATAGACCTCCTGCTCACGAATGTCCTTGACCGGTTTCGGGTTCCCGCTGGCTTCCCTGTCATAAATGACCAGGCGGACCTTGACGCGAATCGGAGCCGCGTAGGTCAGGCCGCGCATCTGGCACTCTTTGACGTCGAATACCGGCTCGCCCAGGCGGTAGCTGACGTACTCGAGAGCCGCATTGCCCGAATAGCTGACGATCGGAAAGACCGACTGAAACGCCGCATGCAAGCCCTTGTCATCGCGGTTTTCGATGGTCTTGTCCGTCTGCAGGAAGTTCTTGTAGGAATCCACCTGGATCGACAGCAAATACGGGACATCGAGAATCGTCGGCCGCTTGCCGAAATTCTTGCGGATGCGCTTTTTCTCAGTGAATGAATAAGCCATTCGAGAATACCCTCAGTAATTACGGACGGGAACGACAGACGCGCGCAGACAGCCAGCCGCAGTTGCGGCTGGCTGTCTGCCCGACATCTGATCCGTCGGATGTTTATCTGCGAAAGCGTATGCCAATCGCTTACTTGAGCTCGACGCTGGCGCCGGCCTCTTCAAGCTGCTTCTTGAGTGTCTCCGCTTCGCCCTTTGCAACGCCTTCCTTGATCGTGGACGGTGCGCCTTCGACCGCGTCCTTGGCTTCCTTGAGGCCGAGTCCGGTGATAGCGCGCACGGCCTTGATGACCGCTACCTTGTTGGCGCCGAAGCTGGTCATGACGACGTCGAACTCGTCCTTCTCTTCAGCCGCTTCCGCACCTGCGCCGGCAGCCGCCGGGCCGGCCGCAGCAGCAACCGGAGCAGCAGCGCTTACGCCCCACTCCTCTTCGAGCATCTTGACGAGTTCGACCACTTCCATGATCGGCTTCGCGCTCAATTCCTTGAGCAATTCTTGATTTGACAATGCCATTTCTGTTTCCTCTTAAATTCCAGAACCTGAGTCAGGTAAAATGTTCGATCCATAAATCCGCCCGCCGGAGCGGTCGCGCTTCAGCCGGCCTCCTGCTGCGCGCGCGCGTTGAGCGTGCGTGCGAGCATTGCGGAAGGCTCGGCCAGCGTGCGTACCAGCTTGGACATCGGTGCCACCATCACGCCGAGCAGAATTGCGCGTGCCTGGTCCAGTGTCGGCAGTTCGGCCAACTTTTCCAGATCAGACCCCGGCAACAATTGCCCGCCAGCGGACAGCGAGACCGCCTTGAGAGCAAGGTGCCCCTTGGCAAAGTCCTTGATGATTCTGGCAGCGGCACCCGGATCATCCTTGGCAAATGCAAGCAGCAACGGACCTTTCAGAGTGTCTTGCATACACTCGAAATCGGTACCGGCGACGGCGAGGCGTGCAAGCGTGTTTTTTATGACACGCAGATACACGCCGGCGTTACGGGCTTCTTTCCGCAACTCCGTCATCTCCGCAACAGTCAGACCGCGATATTCGGCCGCAACGGCCGTTACCGAATCGACTGCAACCGCATTTACCTCTGCGACAAGAGCCTTCTTGTCTTCGAGTCTCAGTGCCATTACAACTCCTGGCTGTACGGTTGTTGAAACACGGACAGTTCCCGCGCCGTTCGCTCAGCCGCACGCGCATTGAACCGCGGGCGCGACCTGACGTTCATTGCCGGTCCTGTCCACCATGTCGGATGGCAACCGTTGCCAGCTTCTGCCAACTCAGGTTTCACCATCTGCGTAGGCTCGATTATTAAGATCAACGGTCAGGTTGATCGCCTACGGTCTTCGACGATTGCCGCGTCCTTGCGGCGGTCTTCCGGCTCGCCAACAGGCCAACCGGTCAACGAGATGCCCGACTATGCGTCGAGCGACGCCCTGTCGATCGAAATGCCGGGGCCCATGGTCGACGAAATGGTCATCTTGCGTATGTAGATGCCTTTCGCCGACGCAGGCTTGGCTTTCCTCAGATCGGTCAGCAGCGCGTCTATGTTCTGTTTCAGCGCGGGGACGTCGAAGTCCGCGCGACCCACCGGGCAATGGATGATGCCTGCCTTGTCAGTGCGATAACGCACCTGGCCCGCCTTCGCATTGCGCACGGCTGTCTCGACATCCGCCGTTACCGTCCCCACCTTGGGGTTCGGCATCAGGCCGCGGGGGCCGAGGATCTGACCCAGCTGGCCAACGACTCGCATCGCGTCCGGCGTCGCGATCACGACGTCGAAGTTGAGTTCGCCGGCTTTGACTTTTTCAGCCAGATCATCGAAACCAACAATATCGGCACCGGCCGCTTTCGCCTTCTCGACGTTCTCGCCCTGAGCGAACACGGCCACCCGCACCGTCTTGCCCGTACCATTCGGCAGCACCGTCGAACCACGAACGACCTGCTCGGACTTGCGCGGGTCCACACCGAGGTTTATGGATACGTCAATGCTCTCCGCGAATTTCGCTGTCGCCAGTTCCTTCACCATGGCCAGCGCGGCATCGAGGTCGTAGGTCTTCGTCGGATCGACCTTCTCGCGCGCGGCTTTCCTGCGTTTGCTTACGGCGGCCATCAGTTCACTCCCTCGACATCGATACCCATGCTGCGCGCCGTGCCCGCAATCGTACGGATGGCCGCTTCCATTTCCGCGGCGGTGAGGTCCGGCATTTTCGTCGAGGCAATCTCTTCGAGCTGCTGGCGATTGACCTTGCCGACCTTCGCCGTGTTCGGCGTGCCAGAACCTTTCTTCACGCCGGCCGCCTTGCGCAGCAGTACGGCTGCGGGCGGAGTTTTCGAAATAAAGGTAAAGCTGCGGTCGCTGTAGACCGTGATGACCACCGGGATGGGCAGGCCCTGCTCCAGACCCTGGGTTTCTGCGTTGAATGCCTTGCAGAACTCCATGATATTGACGCCGTGCTGGCCCAGCGCGGGACCAACGGGCGGGGACGGGTTCGCCTGGCCGGCCGGTACCTGCAACTTGATGTAGCCGGTTACTTTCTTTGCCACTTTCGATTACCTCCGGAGTGCAAGCGCCATGCCGCGCATGGCTCCTCCCTAGACCTGAGAACTTCCTTGCGCCTTTATCGCGGCTGGCAGCCGCTCCAACGACGCTTCCACACTTCGTTAGTCCGGTTTCACTACGATTTCTCGACCTGGCCGAACTCCAGTTCGACTGGCGTGGAGCGGCCCAGGATCTGTACCGCGACCTGGAGACGGCTCTTGTCGTAATTGACGCCCTCGACGACACCGCTGAAATCGTTGAACGGGCCGTCGATGACGCGGACGACTTCACCCGGCTCGAAGAGCACCTTCGGCCGCGGCTTGTCCACCCCTTCCTGCACTCGCTGCAGGATATTGTTCGCTTCCTTCTCGCTGATCGGCGCCGGCTTGTCGCTCGAGCCGCCAATGAAGCCAAGCACTTTCGGCACTTCCTTCACGAGATGCCAGGTTTCGTCGTCCATTTCCATCTGGACGAGCACGTAACCCGGGAAAAACTTGCGCTCACTCCGGCGCTTCTGTCCTTCGCGCATTTCCACCACCTCTTCCGTCGGCACCAGGATCTCCCCGAATTTGTCCTGGAGACCCATGCGCGCAATGCGTTCCTCGAGAGCGCTTTTTACGCGATGCTCGAAATTCGAATAGGCGTGAACGATGTACCAGCGTAAAGCCACTGAGTGATTCCCTGAGATGTCCGGATTCTTTGGTTTCGAGACTTAGCCGATCAGTGACCGGGTCAGCCACAACAGGCCCGAGTCGAGCGCCCAGAAAAACAGCGCCATGACCAGCGTGAAAATGAATACGGCGATGGCCGTTTGCGTGGTCTCCTGGCGTGTCGGCCAGACGATCTTGCGCCACTCGACACGCGCCCCCTGAATGAACTGCCACAGGTGGCGGCCCTGCGTGCTGGTCATCGCGATTCCGATGCCGACGCCGGTGCCCGCCAGCACCAGCAGGACACGCACTGCGAGCGGCAGCGAGTTCTCGTAGTAGTAATAGCCGAACAGGCCACCGAGCAATGCCGCCGCGGCCAGCAACAGCTTGATCGTGTCGAGAATGCTCGTTTCGCCGGTTTCTGTCTGTGTTGCCATAATTGCCTGAAAACTGTCATTCGTGAGCGTTGGTGCTCGCTTGCTTTGTCCGCCGCCCAGACCGCCTGCTCAAGTGGCAGGCCAGGAGGGAATCGAACCCCCAACCTGCGGTTTTGGAGACCGCCGCTCTGCCAATTGAGCTACTGGCCTAAGACCTGAGAACTCCTGTGCGCCCGTTGGAGCGGCTGTCAGCCGCGAACGGCTCGTGCTTTGAAACATTTCAACAATCGCGGTACGCCTTGGTTCCTGCTGTTCGCGGCCAACGGCCGCTCCAACGGCGGCCAGTTCCTGCACCGACTTGTTCGCGGCCGTGAGCCAGTCCTGCGGTTACGCCAGGATCTTCGAGACCACGCCGGCGCCGACCGTGCGGCCACCTTCGCGAATCGCAAACCGCAAGCCGTCTTCCATCGCGATCGGTGCAATCAGGTCCACCACCATCTGCACATTGTCGCCCGGCATCACCATCTCGGTGCCTTCCGGCAACTCCACCGCGCCCGTCACGTCCGTCGTCCGGAAGTAAAACTGCGGCCGGTAACCCTTGAAAAACGGCGTGTGACGGCCACCCTCGTCCTTCGTCAGGATGTACACCTCCGCCTCGAACTTCGTGTGCGGCGTGATCGACCCCGGCTTCGCCAGAACCTGCCCACGCTCCACTTCCTCGCGCTTCGTGCCCCTGAGCAACACACCCACGTTGTCGCCCGCCTGCCCCTGGTCCAAGAGCTTCCGGAACATCTCCACCCCCGTGCAGGTGGTCTTCGCCGTGGCCTTGATGCCCACGATCTCGATCTCGTCGCCTACTTTGACAATGCCACGTTCGATGCGCCCGGTGACTACAGTGCCTCGACCAGAGATCGAGAACACATCCTCCACCGGCATCAGGAACGCACCGTCAATCGCCCGCTCCGGCTGCGGTATCCAGCTATCCAGTGCCTCCACCAGCTTCTCCACCGAGGGCACCCCAATCTCCGAGGCATCACCCTCGAACGCCTTCAGCGCCGAACCCGTGATAATCGGCGTGTCATCGCCCGGAAACTCGTAGGTCGACAGAAGATCCCGAACTTCCATCTCCACCAGCTCCAGCAACTCCGCATCGTCTACCTGGTCCGCCTTGTTCATGTACACCACGATGTACGGCACCCCTACCTGCCGCGCCAGCAATATGTGCTCCCGCGTCTGCGGCATCGGACCGTCCGCCGCACTCACCACCAGAATCGCACCGTCCATCTGCGCCGCACCCGTAATCATGTTCTTCACATAGTCCGCATGCCCCGGACAGTCCACGTGCGCGTAATGCCGCTTGTCACTCTCATACTCCACGTGCGCCGTCGCAATCGTGATCCCGCGAGCCTTCTCCTCCGGCGCATTGTCTATCTGGTCGTACGCACGTATCTCACCCTTGCCGTGCTTCTCCGCCATCACCTTCGTCAACGCCGCCGTCAACGTCGTCTTCCCATGGTCCACGTGACCAATCGTCCCCACGTTTACGTGCGGCTTCGTACGCTCAAATTTCTCTTTAGACATGTGCCTTTCCTGCTCGCCAAATCGGTTGATCAAATTTCTTGTTTGGAGCCCACACCCGGGATTGAACCGGGGACCTCTTCCTTACCAAGGAAGTGCTCTACCACTGAGCTATGTGGGCATGTCCGTGGTTTCTCTGGCCTGCCAAGACTGGAGCGGGTGATGGGAATCGAACCCACATCATCAGCTTGGAAGGCTGAGGTTCTACCATTGAACTACACCCGCCTGTCACTCAGTTCCGCCATTTTTCAGGCGTACAAAAATCCTGACAGTCGTATGTTCCTAACCGTCCGGACCTTAGAATTTGCGTTCCGTGGTGAATCCCGCCAACCCGGTTTCACGTTGTCATCTTGTGTCTGCGGAGAACGGCGCACGACCGAAACCCCTGCTATACTCGACGCCACCCTGCTCCCGGTTTTCGTTCCGAAAGTCGTGGTGGAGGGGGTAGGATTCGAACCTACGTAGGCTATAGCCAGCAGATTTACAGTCTGCCCTCGTTGACCGCTTGAGTACCCCTCCGCGGACACAAGCCGGCTATTGTCTAATTGCCCCGCTCGCGTGTCAACCGACATCCTCATCGCGACTGCCGAGAAGTCCGACTCAACGCCCGGGCCGCGGCCCCTTGATCGACCAGTGCCACGGCTCATAAATAAAGCCGTAGGGGTTTTCCCGCGGGTAACTCAACGAAAAGCCGAAACGTGACGCCTCGCGCGTCAGCCAGCCAAAAGCGGGCGTCGTTTCGAATTCCTCGGTCAGGGGCCTCGATCCAAGCGTCGCGATGTCCACCGCCTGCCCGGTATGGTGCTCACTGTAGCCGGGTGCGGCGTTGACCTTGAGGATCGACCCGATGGTCTGCCCGCTGCGAAGCTTGTTCCGGATCAGGCCCGCCTGGTAGTCGATGCTCCGGAAGCCCGATACCAGCAACAGCGTTATGCCCCCGGCAGCCGCCGCAGCGCCCATCTCCGCCCAGCGTGCTGCCGCGAGCGGCGTGAGGCGCTGCATCCGGCCCACGAGGTTCGGTCCGACTTCGATAAGCTCGTGCGCCTCCTCGAACAGCGGCGGACCGCCGCCGCGACCGTAATCTGCGGGAATCCCGAGTTCCTGGTGGAGGTCTCGTAGCATAGGAATCGCGGATTGTCCCACAATAGGACAATGAGTGAAGATCGAATCTTTGCCGGCGAGAAACAGGGCGACGAGCCGTTTCGCTTCGACGAGTCCGTTGCCCGGGTTTTTCCCGACATGCTCCGCCGCTCGATCCCTGGCTACGGCGCGACGCTCGAGGCGATCGGCTCGCTCGCCGCCCGCTTCGTTACCCGCGGTAGCCGTTGCTACGACCTCGGTTGTTCGCTCGGCGCCGCCACACTCGCCATGCGCCAGGGTATCCGGGCGCCGGACTGCAGGATCATCGCTGTGGATAATGCGCCTGCAATGATCGAGCGCTGCAAGCGCCTGCTCGCCGAGGACGAGGCGGCCTTCCCCGGCCGCGCGCCGGTTGAACTGCAGCTCGGCGACCTTTGCGGCATCGAGATCCGTGATGCATCGCTCGTCGTCATGAACTACACCCTGCAGTTCGTCGCAGCCGACGGCCGTGACGAACTGATACGGCGCATCGCGGACGGCCTCGCGCCGGGGGGTCTCCTGTTCCTGTCGGAGAAAGTCGTGGACGAGGACCCGACGATGGAGAGCTTGCTGGTGGATCTCTATCACGAGCACAAGCGCCGCAACGACTACAGCGCGCTCGAAATCGCCCGGAAACGGGCGGCGCTCGAAAACGTCCTGGTGCCGGAGACCGTCGCCGCGCACCGCCGCCGGCTGGCGGCAGCGGGCTTCAGGAACATCGCCGTCTGGCTGCGCTTCTTCAACTTCGTGTCTCTGATCGCTATCAAAGCGGATCCGCCGCGTTGATAGCGTTCGACGCGCCCTGGGAAACCTTGAGAAACGCCGGGCTCGGCGCATGGCCAGCAGCGATCCGGCCCCTGGTAGAGGAGCGCCTGTCCGCCCTGCATCACGGCGATTACGCGCGCTGGGCGGCCATCGTCGATGGTCTGGACGCGCAACGCGGCGATCCGGCCGCGCTCAGACAGTCCCTGCTCGCATTGTCGCCCTGGCGGAAGGGCCCGTTCGATCTCGCCGGCGTCCGCATCGACGCCGAGTGGCGCAGCAACCTGAAGTGGGAGCGGGTCGCCGGCGGGCTCGAGCCGCTCGATGGCCGGCGCGTACTCGATGTCGGCTGCGGCAACGGCTGGTACGCGCTCCGGATGCGCGCTGCCGGCGCGGCCTTCGTACTCGGGATCGAGCCGACCCTGCTCTACGTCATGCAGTTCCTGGCGGTAGCGGCGCTCATGGAAACCGACGAGGTCGCCGTGTTGCCGCTCAGGCTGGCGGAGCTGCCGGCCTCGTCGCGGACCTTCGATACGACGTTTTCGATGGGCGTCCTGTACCACCAGCGCTCGCCACTCGACCACCTGCGCGAGTTGCGCGAGACGCTCCGGCCCGGCGGGCAGCTCGTGCTCGAGACAATCGTGCTCCCCGGTGACGAGCCGCGTGCCGCGACGCCGCCGGCCCGCTATGCGCGCATGAAAAATGTATGGCTCTTGCCGACGCTTTCCGAGCTCGACACCTGGCTGGCGCGGAGCGGCTTTTGCGAGCGCCGCGTCGTCGACGTCACCCTGACTACGAGCGAGGAACAACGCCGGACGGAGTGGATGACCTTCGACTCCCTCGCCGAAGCGCTCGACCCGGCGGAACCAGCGCGCACAGTGGAAGGCTGGCCTGCGCCACGGCGGGCGGTGCTGACAGCGTACGCGTCGTAAGCGCTTGCCTCTGGCCGCGAATTTCGCTAGTTTCAGTTCAGACAGAAATTACTGAAGGGTTGCCATATGCATCTGAGTCCCGCGGTCGAGAAGTACGTCCTGCACTGGGGCGAGATGGGCACGCGCTGGGGTACGAACCGTACCGTCGCACAGATTCACGCGCTGCTCTACCTGTCGCCGGAACCGCTGCGCGCGGACCAGATCTGCGAGCTGCTCTCCATCGCCCGCTCCAACGTGTCGACCAGCATCCGCGAGTTGCAAAGTTATGGGCTCGCCCGGATGGTGCACGTCCTCGGCGACCGTCGCGATTACTTCGAATCCATCTACGATGTGTGGGAGCTGTTCCGCGTCATCATCGAGCAGCGCAAGCAGCGCGAACTGAATCCTACGCTCAGCATGCTCCGGGAGTGCGCGGCCGAGGTCGGGAAGGAAACGGGTACCGACCCGGTCACGAAGGAGCGGATCGCAAACATGCTTGGTTTCGTTGAGCTGACCAGTAGCTGGTACGAGCAGATCCGCGAGATCCCGACCTCGACACTGACGAAGCTCATGAAGCTCGGTACCGGCATCACGAAGCTCGTGGCGCCGGCGCGCAAGCGGCGCCCCTAGCCGGGCTCTGGCCCGGACTCCGGCTCGGGCGGCATCGTGCAGGCCGGGGCGATGCTGATGACACCCTGCTCGACCTCCCGCAAAAACCATAGGGTCGAGGTCGTGGCCGAGGCCTCGGGTCCGCCGTTCAGGATGCCGGCCGGGCGCCGGAAATACCCGCCGGGCGCATAGTCCCAGGTGGCCGGTTCGCCCTGCGCGCATTCGCTGTGGCGGTATATGCCGTCCACCAGGTAACCCTCACGCTCGACGCTCGATGCCTCCCAGGAAAAGCCTGCGCCGGGTTCGATGCGCAAGAGCCACGTCCGTGCTCCCGTGCCGGGGTCCCGCCGCAGCTCACGTTCATAGACTCCCGGGCGAATTTCGTTCCAGGCGACGAGAGCGCTGTCGAGAATCACCGGCGACCG
This sequence comes from uncultured Pseudomonadota bacterium, assembly GCA_963713215.1. Taxonomy (GTDB): domain Bacteria; phylum Pseudomonadota; class Gammaproteobacteria; order Steroidobacterales; family Woeseiaceae; genus UBA1847. The sequence continues at coordinate 783,640 of CAVQKY010000006.1, forward strand.
GATCACGGAGCGCTCGTCCACCTCGTCCAGGAAATACAGCACCTGGGCGCCGGCATCGGACACGAGCTTGAAGCCCATGCTGCCGGGCGGCACATACGCGTAGCCGCCGGGGCCCAGCGTGAAATCGGAAAAGCTGAGTTCGCCCGTCAACACGTAGACCTCGAGGGCCTTGCCCGGGTCACCGCCTGTTGAGCCCGTCCAGTCCGGCGGCATGTCGACGCGGCTCGAGATCCTGCGGGTCCGCATATCGCTCGCAAACTCGCGCGCCCGTACGCCGGGCAACGCGGCCAGGAACTGCTCCTCGATTTCCGCGGCATCGACAAAGGCCGGGTACGGCAGATCGGGCTTCGATTTCGTGGCGGCGCAGGCGGCAAGCAACAGCGCAGCCGGCATGAGCAACAGCGTACGGGTCATCGTCGGGTGTCCGCGCCTGATCGCCGGGGTTAAAAAAGCCGCCCGGTGACGGGCGGCCAAGTGTGCAGAGGATGCGTCAGGCCTGGCACAAATATCACTCGACAATTCGCGACATCGGTGTCGCATGAAAGGTCAGCTACTTTGTTCCCGGTCGGCGAAACCTTTGTTCGCGGGCCGCATCAGATCGCAGCTCTGATGCGTGTCGTGACGTGTTGAGAGGAGCACGTGGCACTACCCCCGATCCATGCGTCCTGCATGGTGTCCCGCCCCCGTCGCCTGATGCATCTCATCTCCGTGCGTACCGATGACGGTACGACGGGGGATGCTACTACATGTGGTAGCGGAACGCGAGTGGTACACAAGATGTCGTGACAGCGCTCGCCGACAGCAGTTTTCCGGCCGGAATCGGGTAAAGTGTGCCGGGAGCGGACGGGGAGGCCGCAGTATTGCGTGAGGACAGAGAGGCCGCAGGCCGTGCACGCTACCAGACGATCGGCCTCGTCGCCGGGCCGCTCGTCGCGCTGGCGGTGCTCGTGGCGGGTACGCCAGCCGATGTGAGCGCGGCGGCCTGGTACACGGCGGCGATCGGCCTGCTGATGGCCGTCTGGTGGGCCACGGAAGCGGTGCCGATCGCGATCACGTCCTTTCTGCCGATCGTCCTGTTCCCGCTGTTCGGGATCGCGAGTATCGAACAGACCGTACTGCCCTATTCCGACGATGTGATCTTCCTGTTTCTCGGCGGCTTCGTGGTGGCGTTCGCCATGCAGCGCTGGGACCTGCACCGGCGCATCGCACTCACGGTTCTGCAATACACCGGTGGCAACGGCCGCTCGCTGATCGGCGGTTTCATGCTCGCGGCCGCGCTTATCAGCATGTGGGTCATGAACACCTCGACGACGATGATGTTGCTGCCGATCGGCCTTTCGGTTATCGCGGTAATCCACAATTCCGTTGCCGGGCTCGACGAGCAAGCCAGGGAGCACTTCCAGTGGGCACTGTTGCTCGGCATTGCCTACGCCGCGACGATCGGCGGCATCGCGACGCTGGTCGGCACGGCCCCGAATGCAATTTTCGCGGGCTTCATGGCGGACACCTACGGCACCGAGATCGCCTTTGCGAACTGGATGCTCGTGGGTGTGCCGGTTTCGGCCCTGATGCTCCCGCTCGCCTGGATCGCGCTCACGCGTATCGTGTTCAAGGTGGATTTCCGCACCTCCGGCGAGGGACGGGAGGAACTGCGGCGGCTGAAGCAGGCAATGGGCCGGATCACGACGCCGGAAAAACGCGTCGCCGTCGTGTTCGTGTCGCTCGCAGTGCTGTGGGTCACTCGACCACTGCTGAACAAGATACCGGGTCTCGGCGGACTGGAGGACTCGATGATCGCGATGGCGGGCGCGATCATGTTGTTCCTGGTCCCGAGCGGGTCCCGGGAAGACCCGCTGCTCCTGCGCTGGGAGTACGCGGAGCGGCTGCCCTGGGGCGTGCTCATCCTGTTCGGCGGCGGGCTCACGCTCGCGCGGGCCGTGTCGAATACCGGTCTCGCCGAATGGATCGGGACGAGCCTCCAGGCCCTGGGCTCCATGCCCCTGTTCATGATTGTCCTGACCACGACGACCCTGATCATTTTCCTGACCGAACTCACCAGCAATGTCGCGACCACGACGACCTTCCTTCCCGTGGTCGGCGCCATCGCCGTGGAATCCGGATTCGATCCGCTGCTCGTTACCGTACCCGTGACGCTGGCGGCGAGCTGCGCGTTCATGCTGCCGGTCGCCACGCCACCGAACGCGATCGTGTTCGGGTCCGGGCTCCTGACGATCCCGAAGATGATGCGCGCGGGCATGGCGCTTAATATCATCGGTATCGTCGTGGTGTCGGCGGCCGCATACCTGCTGGCGCCACGCTTCCTTTGACCGGAGAAACATGTGGGTAACGACTACGCGGTGAGCCGCAGGAACGAGGTCCGCCAGCTAAGCCAGAAGGCAGCCTACGACAAGGTGACCGTGCACGCCGTGCTGGACGCCGGGGTGGTGGCTTCGGTGGCATTCGTCCAGGACGGCGCGCCAATCGTGGTGCCGATGCTGTATGGCCGCGACGGTGAAACGCTGTACCTCCACGGCGCGCGCAAGGCCCGGATCATACGCCTGCTCGAGCAGACGCCGCAGGCGTCGCTCAACGTTACCCTCCTCGATGCACTCGTGCTTGCGCGCTCGGCATTCAATTCGTCCATGAACTACCGGTCGGTGACGGTGTTCGGTGCGCCGACGTTCGTCGCGGATACCGCGGCGAAATTGCATGCGATGCGCGTGATCTCGGAGCACACCATGCCGGGGCGCTGGGCGGAGCTTCGGGCCCCGCTCGACAAGGAAATCAAAATGACCGGCGTCATTGCGCTGGCAATCGAGTCGGCTTCCGCGAAGGTATCCGTGCAAACCTGTCCCGGAAGATGAACCGGAAGATTACGAAATCCCGGTGTGGGCCGGCATCCTGCCGCTGCGCTCGGCGTACACCGAGCTCCAGGACGCAGACCGGCTGGTCGCGGGCGTGGAGCCTTCGGTTGCCGTGCGCGCGCTCGAGGGCAAAGTTCTGTAGGGGCGTTGCCCGCAAATTGATCGCGCGTCGCCGCGTCCGAGTCGCGGCTGGCAGCCGCTCCAACCGCGCGCTCCTACAATGCCGTTTTCACGAAGCGCGCGAGCAGCACCGGCAGCACGGTCAGGTCGAACAGCAGGGCACTCGTCAGCGCCACCCCGGTCAAGACGCCGAACAAGGTCGTCGGCACGAAATCCGAAAAGACCAGTGCAAGGAAGCCTGCCACCAGGATGATCGTCGTGTAGCACATGGCAACCCCGACGCTCGCGTTCGTCGCGGTGACGGCGGCATCCGCGCCCGCTCGCGCCTCCCGGAGGTAGCGGTGCATGTAATGCACGGTGTCATCCACGGCGATACCCATGGCCACGGCAGCGATCGTCATCGTCATGAGGTCGAGTGCAACGCCGAACCAGGCCATCGTGCCGAACACCACCGCGACGACCAGCAGGTTCGGGATGAGCGCAATCACCGCGAGCTTGAGTGAACGAAAGAAGACCAGGAAAGCAAGCAGCAGCGCAACGAATACGATGAGCAGGGACTGCACCTGGGAGCGCGACAGTTTTTGCAGGATGTCCTCGTAGAGCACGAACAGGCTCGACATCGTATACCCGGCCCCGTCGCCGAGGACGGCACGCACGTCCTGGTGCAGCTTGGCGAGAAGCGCTCCGCGATCGAGTCCCTCCGTCGTGTCCTCCACGCGGATCGAGAAACGTGCCTGTCCGCTTTCCGGCGAGTAGTAGCTGCCGACTAAAGACTGCCGGAGGTCCGCGTCCATCAGCTTGTACGCTGCCGTCATTTCGTACTCTGTAATGGGCATGCCGTCGTTCACTTCGCGGGCGAGTTCGGTGAAGTTCACCAGCGAGAGGATCTTGCCGATTCCCGCATGCCGTTCGATGAGCGCCTGGATCTTCTGCAGGTCGGTGAAGGTGTCTGCGGTGAGCAGCAGGTCCCCTTCACCGGACGGCACATCGACCACTATGTCGAGCGGCGTGGAGCCGCCGAGGTTCTGGTCGATGAACGTCAGCTCCCGGTGTGCGTCCGTGTCGTCGGCAAAGTAGTCGATAAAACTGTTCTCCACGTCCAGCCGAAACAGCCCGGCGATACAAAGCACGACAAGAGCCGCGGCGCCGGTCCCGACGGTGGCCCGGCGCGCAACAACGCCGCGCCCCAGCGCGGCGAGCATCCGCCGGATCCATTCGGGTTCGCGGGCGGCGCCGGGGTGATGCATGAGGATCAGCATGGCAGGGAACAGGCAGAGTGTGATCGCGAGCGTCACGGCCATGGCGAGCGACATCATCCAGCCGAAGCTGATCACCGGCTGGATATCGCTCACGAGCAGCGCGGCAAAGCCGATGATCGTGCTGCCTGCGGCGTACAGGACCGGCGCCACCTTGGCCGCGAGCGTGTCGCCGACGAGCTGTTCGACGGTGTAGCCGCTATGGTCGCGAGCAAGCTCGCGAAACTGCACGATGAGGTGCACGGCGATGGCGAGCGTCAGTATCAACTGGAGTGCAACGAAGTTTGCGGAAATTGCGGTGGCCTTGAGGCCGAAGATGGCGAACAGACCGACCGTGCACGCAATGCTCGCAAAGCAGCACGCGAAGCACACGGCAATCCAGCGCAGTTCCCGGAACAGGAGCCACAGCAATATCCCGATGAGCAGGAGGACGGTGCCGCCGAATACGACGAGGTCGCTCTGCACGATGTCGATGAGTTGCTTACCGAGGACATGCACGCCGCCAAGGTAGATATCCGCTTCGTCATCGTAGGTAGCGACAATGTCACGAATCGCCTCGATCTCCTCCTCGCGCTGCGCCGCGAGGCGCTTTTCTATCGGCGCCATCTGCCGGTCGAGCGCCGCGAGTTCCGCTTCCTGCTCTGCCGTCAGCGGCTCGTCAGCCGCGTCGCGCCGGATGCGAACCTTGTCCGCTTCGAGCGTCCCGAGCGACTCGTCCGGTTCGAAGAGGATTTGCAGGGCGGTTACGGTCTGGTCCTCATCGACGAGCAGGTTTTCATAGATCGGATGGTCCTCGAGTGCGGCGGCCACGGCGGACGGGGTCCAGCCGGCCGCATCCACGGACAATCCGCCGGCCTCCAGATCCTGCATGCTTCCATCCTCGGCAAGGGTCGGGAATGGCACGTCGAGTATCGACCGCACGGACCGCACCCGGTCGAGCCCCATGAGGTCGCCGCGCAGGCTGCGCAGACGCTCGAACGTGTGCGTCGAGAACAGCGGCGTCTCTTTCGGCCGGTACGCCACGAGGATGAATTCCTCAGGCGCGAACACCTGCCGGAGTTCCGTGTATTCGATGTACTTTGCGTTGTCACGCGTGAGCAGCGTGTCCGCCGAGGCATCGATTTCGAAGCGCCGCGCCTGGTAGCCGAGTGCCGCGGTCACTACGAGCACCGCGAGGACGACCAGCCACGCCCCGCGTCGCGATAAGCGGAAACTCATGGCCTAGTCGCGGTACGCGGCATCTCGCTGGATGCGTTGCAGGTGCAGGTTACGCAGGAAGATGTACGGATCGTCCAAATCCTCCAGCAGGGTTTCGTAATCCTCGGCTCCCTGGGCAAAGTCATGGAACCATCCGTAGCTCAGGAGGAGGAATCCATTAGGCCTTTCGAGCACCCAGGGAAGGGGATTCAGGAAATAGTCGACGCTGCGCGCTGCGGTATTGCGCAGGTCCGACGGCCCGAAAAACGGCAGCACGACATAGGTCCCGTAGCCGACGTCATAATGCGCGAGGGTGTCCGCAAAATCGGCCGGTGAGCGTTCCAGCCCGAACCAGGCCTTCGCCGGGTCGAACAGCCCGAGCAAGCCGACGGTCGTGTTGATGCCGAAACGCAGGAGGTTCGTGCCGGCCGGCTGCCAGTCGAGTTGCAGCAGTTCATTCACCGCATACACCGGCGTTGCTGCGTTGTCGAAGAAGCTGTCCACGCGCCGGTCGACCGCCGGCGGAACGACACGGGCATAGCCCTTGCCTGCCGGAATGAGGACGTAGCGGCCGAGCAGGTCGTTGAACTTGAACATGGCGCGGTTGAACGGCATCAGCGGATCGCTGTAGTTCTCGTAGCTGACGACATTCGGGTCGACGCTGATGACGTTCGGGCCGTCGCCGGCTGCACCTTCGGCGTCAGCGGCGGCCGCCGGCACGGCCTGGCGTGCCATCGGCGCCGGGTCGGCGGCCTGAGTGGCACAGGCGGAGATCGCTAGCGATGCAGCGATCGCAGACAAGAATCCGCGCGCGCGACGAAGCGCCGGATGGAACGAGATTGCGATAGACAGGGGTCCGCCCTCCCGTGGTCAGTAACTGGGGGAATCGATTGAAATCCATTGATTGCAATGCAATTCCTGTGCCACGGGGTCGTTCGGGGCACCTCTTATTCGCGGCTGGCCGCTCCGACAACGCTGGCAGCCGCCTCTACAACAAGGACTCGGCACGATGCTCGGCTTCGAGCCGGAGCAGCGCCTCCTTCGTGTCGAGTCCGCCACCGAATCCTGTCAGGTCGCCGCCTGCACCGATGACCCGGTGACAGGGCACGATGATCGGGATCGGGTTGCGGCCGTTTGCCGCGCCGACCGCGCGAACGGCTTTCGGCCGCCCGATGCGCAAAGCAACGTCGCGGTACGAGGCGGTCTCCCCGTACGGGATCTTCTTCAGCTCCTCGAGTACGGCAAGCTGGAAGTCCGTGCCGTGAAGCCTGAGCGGCAGGTCAAAGACCTTGCGCGCGCCGGCGAAGTACTCGTCGAGTTGCGCTTTCACAGCGGCGAACGGCTTCTCGTTGAAAATCCACGCCTGGGCGGGTTCGCGACGCATCGCGCCGCGGGGGAAACCGACGATTTCAAGCGCATCGCGGTTGCCGGCCAGCAGCAATACGCCGATGGGTGAATCGTGATAACAGTAGTACATGTTTCAACCTCCGGCATTCGGCGTCGAATGCCACAACAACAAAGCGGCGTAGGCGCGCCACGGACGCCAGGACTCGGCGCGCGCAAGGAGTTCGGTGGGTTTGAGCCGGCCACCGTCGCGCTCCAGTGCGCGCAGCAGCCCCAGATCGGCGGCTGGAAATGCGTCCGGGTTCTTCAGGACCCGCATCGCGACATACTGCGCCGTCCAGTCCCCGATACCGCGCAGTGCGATGAGCGATGCGCAGAATGCATCGGGGTCCTCGGCCGTATCGAAGCGTACGGTTCCGGCCAAAACGGCGGCTGCGAGGCCGCGGATCGTATCGATGCGTGCGCCGGTAATGCCGAGGCCGGCCAGCGATGCACTCGCCAGTGTTGCCGGTGCCGGGAACAGGTGTGTCAATCCGTAACGGGCGGAACGCTCCGCAAGTCCCGGCTCGAGCGGCGTGCCGCACACGGCGACGAGCCGGCCGGACAGCGTCGTCGCCGCCTTCACGGATACCTGTTGCCCGAGCACCGCGCGGATCGCGAGCTCGAATCCGCCCCAGCTTCCGGGTACGCGAACGATGCCGCGCCGCCCGAGGCGCGATTTCAGCTGCGGGTCGCGGATCAGTACCCGTCGGATTTCCCGCACCGGTGCATCCAGGTCGAACATCTCGCGCACTTTTTGCACGAGTAGAAACAAATCTGCCGTAGCGACGCCGTCCACACGCAACCGCAGGCACCCGCGCCGGGGGTCGTCGTCGATAGCCACAACGCCGGCCCGGTCGCCGATCTGCACCGTGCGCCGGTAGGTCGAATCCTCGACCGACTCCACGCCCGGGATCGCGCGGCCGGCCGCGAACGAGAGCAGTTGCGCCCAGTCGAACGGCTGCCGGTACGGCAACTCGACGGCGAGCGCGGCGTGGCGCGGCGTCTCGTCACCGAAGTGTTTGCGCAATTCGCGTGGCGACCGGCCATAGGTCTTCTGAAACGCATCATTGAAGCGGCGAACGCTGCGGTAACCGGCCGCGGCGGCAATATCCGCGAGCGGCAGCCGCGTCTGGTCGATCAGGCGTTTCGCGAAGTGCAGGCGTTGCGTGTGCGCGACGGCGAGCGGGCTCGCACCGAGATGCGTCCGGAACAGGCGTCTGAGGTGGCGGCTGGTTACGCCGAGCCGCTCGGCGAGCTGCTCGACGTCGCCCTCATCGAGGGCGCCGTTTGCGATCAGGCGCAGCCCGCGGCGGACCGTCGTTGACGTGCCGTGCCAGGCCGGTGTACCCGGTGCGCATTCCGGCCTGCAACGGAGGCAGGGCCGGAACCCCGCTTCGCTCGCGGCCGCCGCGGACGGGAAGTATTTGACGTTTTCGGGTTTCGGCGGATTCGCGGGGCAGACCGGACGGCAGTAGATGCCGGTCGTCTTCACCCCGACGAAGAAATGCCCGTCGAAACGGGGATCGCGGGATAATCGGGCGCGTTCGTAGATGGCGGTTGCGTGCATGGGTGTGCTCCAGTGCTCGCAGTATACGCGCCGGCCCCGGCCGGACTGGCCAGAATCGGACCTGGATGGTTGCGCTGAAGCCCGCCGTTGCCGGGGTCGATCAGGTATCGATGCCGCCCATGCAGAGATACTTGATCTCGAGGTAGTCATCCATGCCGTACTTCGAACCTTCGCGGCCCTGGCCCGATTCCTTCACGCCGCCGAACGGCGCCATGGCGTTCGAAATGATGCCCTCGTTGATACCCACGATCCCGTACTCGAGCGCCTCGCTAACGCGCCAGACGCGTCCGATGTCCCGGGCATAGAAGTAGGACGCAAGGCCAAACGGCGTATCGTTCGCCATCTCTATCGCCTCCTCTTCCGTCTTGAAACGAAACAGCGGCGCCACCGGCCCGAAGATCTCTTCGCTGAATACGCGCATCCCGTCGTCGACGTTCGTCAACACGGTCGGCTCGATGAAACATTCACCGAGATCCGAGCGGTGCCCGCCGAGCACGACGTTCGCGCCGTTTGCCACCGCGTCCTCGATGAACGCGTAGACGTCGTTCGCAGCCTTCTCGTTGATCAGCGGTCCGACGACGACGCCCTCGTCCGCGCCGTTGCCCATCCTGAGCTTCGCGGCGGCCTCGGCAAACTTACTGCAGAACTCGTCATAGACCCCGTCCTGCACCAGGATACGGTTCGCGCAGACGCAGGTCTGGCCGGCATTGCGGAACTTGCAGATGATTGCGCCCTTTACCGCCGCGTCAATGTCCGCATCGTCGAACACGATGAACGGGGCATTGCCGCCGAGTTCCATGGACGTGCGTTTGACAGTGCCTGCGCACTGCTTCATCAGCAGCTTTCCCACCTCCGTGGAGCCTGTGAACGTCAGCTTGCGCACGGTCGGGTTCGCGGTCAACTCCGCACCGATCTCCTTCGTGATTCCGGCGACGATGTTGATCACCCCCTTCGGCAGGCCGGCCCGCCCGGCCAGCACGACCATGGCAAGTGCGGACAGCGGGGTTTCGTTCGCCGGCTTGCAAACGACGGTGCAGCCCGCGGCCAGCGCAGGCGCGATCTTGCGCGCAAGCATCGCGTTCGGAAAATTCCATGGCGTGATACAGGCGACGACGCCGACCGGCTGCTTGATGACGACGATGCGCTTGTCGGAAGACGGCGCAGGGATCGTGTCGCCATAGATGCGCTTGCCCTCCTCGGCGAACCACTCGATGTAACTCGCGCCGTAGGCGATCTCGCCACGCGACTCGGCGAGCGGTTTGCCCTGTTCTGCGGTCATGATGCGCGCGAGATCTTCCTGCGCTTCCATCATCAGCTCGTACCAGCGCCGCAGGATCGCGGAACGTTTGCCGATCGGGGTGTCGCGCCAGCCCGGTAATGCGTCTTCTGCAGCCTCGATGGCACGGCGGGTTTCGGCCGTGCCGCATTTCGCGACGGTCGCGATCGTCTCGCCGGTTGCCGGGTTCAAGATGCCGAAGGTCTCCCGGCTGTCGGCATCGATCCACCGGCCGTCGATGTAGGCGCGCGATTGCAGCAGTTCCTGGTCTGAAAGTTTCATCATGCGTCCTTCGTGTCGGTGCCCGGCCACCCGCGGCGGCAATTCAGCATAGGCAGAATTTCGCCGGCCGGCAAACGGATGCCGCCGCCGAAAAAAAAGGCCGGATCCTCGCGGATCCGGCCCTGCAAAATCACACCGGGCAGGCGGGGGGGTGCCCGGTCCGGCGTGGTCCAGCGCGTCGCCTGAAGGGGGGCTCAGGCGGCGCTCTTTTGCTTGGTGGCGGTCTCGAGCCACTTCTCGAGATCGTTGGCCCCGCCAACGTGTTCACCATTGATGAACACCTGCGGATAGCTCGTCTCGCGGGCAACGGCCCGGAGCGTGCGGTCGGTGTAGTCGCGATTCAGCACGAGTTCCTCGAACTCGTAACCGGCATCTCGCAACAGGCCCTTGGCCTTCGCACAGAACGGGCAGCCGGCGCGCGAGAATACCGCAACGTCCGCCGGCTTCGCGGCCTTCGGCGCAATGTACTCGAGCATCGTGTCGGCATCCGATACATCGAACGGGTCACCAGGCCGGTCCGGCTCGATGAACATCTTCTCGATGAGACCGTCCTTCACGAGCATGGAGTAACGCCACGAGCGCTTGCCGAAGCCGAGGTCGGCTTTATCCACGAGCAGGCCCATGCCGCTGGAGAAGTCGCCATTACCGTCAGGCAGGAACGTTACACGGTCCGCCTTCTGTTGCAGTTTCCACTCATTCATGACGAATGCGTCGTTCACCGACACGCAGATCACCTCGTCCACGCCGTGCGTGCGGAAGGCCGGCACGAGCTGGTTGTAGCGCGGCACGTGCGAGGACGAGCAAGTCGGCGTAAACGCACCCGGCAACGAGAAGAGGACGATCGTCTTGCCCTTGAATATGTCATCCGAGGTGCGGTTGATCCACTCGTGATCGTGGCGCGTCTTGAACGTGACGCTCGGGACGCGTTGTCCTTCGATGTTCTTTAGCATTCAAAACTCCATTGATATCAATGCGAAAAAAGTCCCTGAGGTTACGCCAGCATGCTGCGAAGCATCCAGGCGTTTTTCTCGTGCGTTTGCATGCGTTGCGTCAGCAGGTCCGCCGTAGGTTCGTCATGGTTCTTGTCGACAACCGGGAACACTTCCCGCGCCGTCCGTACCACCGATTCCTGGCCGAGCACCAGCTGGCGGAGCATCTCCTCGGCGCTCTCGCCGCCTTTCGCTTCCTCGACGCTGGCGATCTTCGCGAACTCCGTGTACGAACCTGGCGCTTTCACGCCGAGCGCCCGGATCCGTTCTGCAATTTCATCCACCGCCGCCGCGAGTTCGGTGTACTGTGCCTCGAACAGATTGTGCAGCGCGTTGAACATCGGGCCTTCGACATTCCAGTGGTAGTTGTGAGTCTTCAGGTACAGCGTGTAGCTGTCAGCCAGCAGGCGCGCCAACCCGGACGCAATTTTCTCGCGGTCTTCGCTCTTAATTCCGATGTTGACTTCCATCGCTCTCTCCCTCTGCTTTCGCAGGCTGCTTTCATGGTCGCTATGATCGCAAACGCTGCTCTATAATCAAAACTGTATATTTCTGTTACTGTGATCTATAAAATCGATGCATGCGCTATCCTACCGTCAAGCAGCTGCAATATTTCCTGGCGCTCGTCAAAACAGGGCATTTTGGCCATGCCGCCGAAAGTTGTTTTGTGTCGCAATCCGCGCTTTCAAGTGCCATCGCCGAATTGGAGCAAATTCTGGGCGCCCAGCTCGTCGACCGGACGAACCGGCAGGTCACGATTACCTCGATCGGCCAGCGCATTGCGGTGCAGGCCCGGTTGTGCCTGCAGGACCTCGACAGCCTGGTAGAGCTCGCACAGGGGCTTCGTGACCCGTTGTCCGGGGACCTCAGGCTCGGCATCATCCCGACGATAGCACCGTTCATCCTGCCACAAGTCCTGCCAAAGCTGCGGCGCAAGTACCCTGAGCTCGAGCTTTACCTCTCCGAAGGGCAGACCGACCGCATCTACCGTCAGCTCATGGACGGCGAGCTCGACGTCATCCTGCTCGCCCTGCCCTGGGACATGCGCGGTGTCGACACTGCCGAACTGTTCCGGGACCGCTTCTGCCTTGCCTACCGCGATGGCACGGACCGCGTCGATCCGTCCAACTATCGCATCAGCCGCCTCGACGCGGACAGCATCCTGCTGCTGGAAGACGGCCACTGCCTCAGGGACCACGCGCTTGCGGCATGCAAGATTCGCAACACGCAGAAGATCCAGCCCTTTGCGGCGAGCAGCCTGCTGACGCTGGTGGAGATGGTCGACGCGGACCTCGGCATCACGTTCCTGCCCGAGATGTCACGCGGAACAGCGCTTCTGCGCAATACGCGCGTGCGGCTTGCAGAGCTCGATGACGAGAGCTACCGGACGATCGGCCTCGCCTGGCGCAAGGGCAGCCGTCGGGCCGACGAGTTCCGCATGCTCGGCGACTACATCGCCGCCAACCGGTAGGACGGAGACAGCGATCAGCTGCGGCGGCGGCCTATTTCGATGCCGATCGGTCCGCGCGGGATGATGACCTCCATCGACGAGCCGTCCCGCAGGACTTCAACGACCACCGGGCCCTCGCCGTGCATGGCCCGCTGTATCAGGTCGCGCGAATTGTAAACGCGCTCGCCGTCGTAGCGCACGATCTCATCGCCCGGCTGCAAGCCGGCGGTGGCCGCCGGCGACGAGGACATGACGCCTTCGACCTCGACCGAAGTGGAGCGGTTGTTGGCGCGGAGGTACTTCTCGTACTCCGTCTCCCCGATTTCGGTGCGCAGGGCTTCGTCGGGGTCAGTGAGGCTGGCAAGCCTTGCTTCCGGGTCTTCGGCGTTGCGGGCCTCGTAGTAGGCCTGCATCTGGGCGAAGCGAAGCTCCGATTCGCGCTGCAGGATGTACGCCGCGCGCTCGGCACTCAGCCCTTCCTCGACGAGCGCTTTGCTGCGCGATTCGAAAGAATCGGTGTCACGAAACCTTGAAGACCGTGGCGGCATCGGCAGGGGCTCGTCCCCTGCCGCCGCTGGCGCGACGGGGGCCCCACTCCTCAGTCGTTCGAGTTCCGAATACAGGGCTACCAGCTCATCTTCGAGGATCCGGCGCGCTTCCTGCTCGGTGGATAAGGCCGTTTCCAGCGCGGCGACCCGGTCTTCGATGGCCGCCGAGGGATTGATGGCCAGCGGCTCGGCCGGGAGTGGTTCGGGCGGTATGAGTTCGGGCAGGGAGACCGGTTCCGCCGGGAGCAGGAGCATGGCGGCGGCAGCCAGTCCGGCGGCAAAAACGAGGACAACGGCGATCAGGGTCTTATTCATCGGTCCTTGCGGTCGATTGCAACGCCGGGGCGTTGACGCCCGACTATAGCGCGTTTGCCGCCTTCGTTGACCCCGATTGGGCAAAAAGTCGCTTGTCAGTCTGTTACCAGCATGCCCGGGCAGTCGCTGGCGCTAAGTTTCCCGGTGGCCTCGGCCGCGTGCTCGCTGCCCATTTCGACGAACAAGGGGACGGCCTCGGCGTAATGGCGACAGGCCGCGTCGAGATCGCCGGCGGACTCGGCCACCTCGCCGCGATTGAACAGGATGACCGGCAGGAGCTCGACCAGACCGACCACTTCGGCGATGTCCTGTGCCCTGCCGAGTCGTTCGTCGGCCTCTGCAAAATTCTCCCTGGCGCCGGAAATCAGGGCCAGGTTGATGAGGTCGTAGGCGATGGACGTCTGCCAGTTGAGCTGCTCGCCCAGGCGCACCGATTCGAGAATAAGCGGTTCCGCCTCCGCGAAATCCTGCCGCTTGAGCGCGACCGCGCCGAGGTTGCCGATGACGATGGCCTGCTTCGGCAGGTTGTTCTCGGCCTCGTAGATCGCCAGTGCCTCGTTAAGATAGGTGTTGGCCGCGTCGTAATCCCCCGTTGCAGCCGCGGTCGAGCCGATCGCGCTCAGGATCGATGCGCGCAACCCGTCGTGCCCGGCCTCGTCGGTAAGGTCGAGCGCCTGGTCCAGGAGTTCGCGGGTGCTCTCGACGTCCCCCTGAGCGCGCCGCAAAAGCGCCAGCGCACGCAAGGCATGGACGCGGTCCGCGACGCTGCGTGCTTCCTCCGCCGCCGCCAGGGATGCGGTGAAATGGGTTTCGGCTTGCGGGTAATCCCCGCGCTTCTGCGCAATGTGTCCCAGGCCATGCAGCGCCGAGGCGCGTATGTCCGGCGGCGGCGCAAGTTCGAGCACCGCCTCGAAGCGCTGCCTTGCCTCGTCGAAGCGATCCGCCCGGATCAGGGCGTGGCCGAGGGCGTCGACCAGCGCTGGGTCGTGCGGCAGGTGCAGGACTGCCTGTTCGTAGCTCGCGACGGATTTCTGCAGGTCGAAGGTTTCGTACAGCGCAGCGGCCTCGCGCCAGGTCTCGGCGGCCGTGGAGCCGGTCGTCGCCGCGGCCTCGCCCTGGCTTCGGGCGAGTTTTTCGAGGCTCTCGGCGGCGCCGGCCACGTTGCCGCTATCCACCTGTTCGAGTGCGAGCTGCTTTTCGCGATTGCTGGACAGGACGATGGCTTCGACGGCATTGCGGATAGCGGCCTCCGAGGCGATGTCGAGACTCACGCCGGCGGCTGCCGCCTGGTTCCGCAGGAGGATGACGAGCTCGTCGACCTTCTCATCGGTGTCCGCGATCGTGCTCCGGGTCTGCTCCACGAGTTCGCGTGTGTCATCGGGCTGAAACCAGCCGAGCACCTCGGACAGGTTTGCCGCGAGTGCGAGAAACGCGCTCGCGATGGCCGCGATCGCGCCCCAGCCGATGACCCGGCGACCGAGGGCCGGTTTTTCGGATACGTCGACGGCTGGCGCACGGGCCGGCGGCTCCGCCGGTCCGGCAGGGCCGGGTTCGTTTTCTGCTTTCATGGGCATCCATCCGGAGCGTTCATCGGGGCGCGCACCCGCAGCCGGCCGTCATTATAAGTGATGCGTACAGCGTGCCAGCCATCGCCGTCGGCTTTTTTCTGCGCGGCTGAGGCGTCGGCGAAGCGGATGACGCTCGGCGGCGGCGCCGGGTAGAATCGGCCGGACAACAACGGGCTTTAGGGGATCGCTATGCCTTGGTGGGGATGGCTCGTAATCGGCGCCTTGTTGATGGGTGCCGAACTCACGGCCGTGGACGCGGCTTTCTACCTCATGTTCATCGGCTTCGCGGCGGTGGTCGTCGGTCTCGCCGGCTTACTCGGCCTCAGCCTGCCCGTGTGGGGACAGTGGGTGCTGTTTGCCATAATCGCCCTTGTTTCCATGGTGCTGTTCCGGCGCCGGCTGTACCGGAAGATCCGCGGCAACACCGCCGAGATACGGAACACGGCGGTGGGCAAGCGCGTCCAGGTCACCGAGGACGTCGCGCCCGGACGAAGCACGCGGGTACAGATGCACGGCAGCACCTGGACCGCGCAGAACAGCGGCCACACCGTGATCCCGGCCATGAGCTACGCGCGCGTCGAGACCAGCGAAGGCATGACCATCCACATCGTGGCCGATGACCCGGCCGTGACCATGACAAAGGAATAGGCCGATGCTCGATACCGCATTCGTCGTATCGCTGGCGGTTGCCGCGCTCGTCATTTTCATTATCTTCAAGACGGCCGTCATCGTGCCGCAGCAGTCGGCCTTCGTCATCGAACAATTGGGTAAGTTCAGCCGTGTGCTGAAGCCCGGCTTCAGCATATTGATTCCCTTTATCGACAAGGTGGCCTACAGGCACAGCCTGAAGGAACACGCCGTCGATATCCCGGAACAGATCTGCATCACGAAGGACAACGTGCAGGTCGGCGTGGACGGCGTGCTGTACCTGCAGGTGCGCGATCCGGAACTGGCCTCCTACGGCATCGGCGATTACCTGTTCGCGATCTCGCAGCTCGCGCAGACCACGCTTCGGAGCGAGGTCGGCAAGATCGACCTCGACAAGACGTTCGAGGAGCGCAGCACGATCAACCTCGCGATCGTCGACGAGCTCGACAAGGCTTCCGAGCCCTGGGGCGTGAAGGTCCTGCGCTACGAGATCAAGAACATCACGCCGCCGCAGGACGTCCTGAGCGCAATGGAAAAGCAGATGCGCGCCGAGCGCGAGAAACGCGCGGTGGTGCTGGAATCGGAAGGCGCAAAGGAAGCGAAGATCAACGTCGCCGAAGGCGAGAAGCAGCGCGTCATCAAGGAATCGGAAGCGAAACAGACGCAGCAGGTGAACGAAGCCCGCGGCGAAGCCGAGGCCATCCTGTCGATTGCGGAGGCGACGGCCGAAGGCTTGAGAATGGTGGCGCTGGCCCTGAACCAGCCGGGCGGCGACAAGGCCATGCAGCTCCGCATTGCCGAGGATTATCTCGAGCGCTTTGGTGCGCTGGCGAAGGCCGGAAACTCGCTCATCATCCCGGCGAACCTTACGGACCTTGCGAGCATGATCGCCGCCGCGACGACGGTGCACGCGGAGACGAAGATTACGGCACAATAGCCCGGCAGCCGGAAATGCCCGGCTTCTGAGGACTCAAAAAAGGCGGGCCCTGCTTCATGACCCTCGTGCTGAGCGTCGGCGCAACGGCGCTCGTCGCCCTCATTCTCATCATCCTCTACAAGCGCCGCAGCACGCCGACGTTTCATATTTCTGTCGCGGATGGCCACGATCTGCCTGCCCTCTTGCCGGCGCTCGCCGGGCTCACGGGCGGCGTGGTCTTCAGTGACAACAGCGTCACCGTTTTGCAGGACGAGGCCATCTTCCAGTCGATGCTCGATGACATCGACGCGGCCGAGCGCAGCATCCATTTCGAGACCTTCGTCTGGTCGGACGGCGAACTCGCCGAGCTGGTGGCGGACAAGCTGGATCAGGCCAACAAGCGGGGGGTGAAAGTGCGGCTGCTGCTCGATGCCATCGGCGCGAGCGACGCCGACCATGCGCGTCTGCGCCGGCTCGAAAAGGCCGGCGTCGAGCTTGGCATCTATCGCAAGCTCAAGGTGTGGAACCTCCTGCACCTGAACCATCGAACGCACCGCAAGCTTTTGATCATCGATGGCGGCACCGGCTACTGCTTCGGGCACGGCGTGGGCGACCAATGGTTCAAGTCCTCGAAAGGCGAGCCCTGCTGGCGGGACACGGGCGTCAGAATCCAGGGCCCCGCGGTCGCCGGCCTGCAGCAGGTGTTCTTCCAGAACTGGATGGAGACGACGCGCTCTGCACCCCTCGAGCCGGATGCGTTTCCCGCATCCGCGACAGCAGGCGACGTAGCCATCCATGTCATAGCCAGCGCGCCGGAGGACTATTTCTCCAACGTCGGCCTGATCTTCACGCTGATCATGGCGGCCGCCAGGGACGAGGTCCTGATACAGAACCCCTATTTCGTCCCGGAAGCGGACTTCATCGATTGCCTGGAGAAAGCCGCCGGCCGCGGCGTGCGCGTGCGGCTGATGTTGCCCGGTAAGAGGACGGACAGCCGGTTCGTGGCCCTGGCAAGCAGGTACCTGTATCCAAACCTGATTGCCGCCGGCGTGGAGCTCTACGAGTACCAGCCGACCCTGTGCCACCAGAAGATCGTCGTGGCCGACGACCGCTGGTGCCATGTCGGCTCCACGAATCTCGACGCCCGCTCCCTCGAGATCAACGCGGAGGTCAGTGTCGGCATCGATTGCGCGGAGACTGCGCGCGTACTGAAGCAGGCGTTTGAAAACGATCTCGAGCAGTGCAGGCGGATCGACGCAGAGATGATCGCGAAGACGTCGTGGTACAAGCGCGTGGGCGCCGCGTTTGCGTACCGGTTTCACGGGCAGCTCTAGCGACCGGTTTTTCGTTCCCGTCCGTCCATAGGCATGGATTGGATGGCTTCCTCGGGAACCGGCATGCATATCTTCGTAATCACACTGAACGATGCGCTGGCACGCCAGCAGCGTGCGATCAGCCAGTTGCAGGCGCAGGGCCTCGTCTTTCGCTTCGTCCCCGCGATTCCGGGGCAGGAGGCAATCCGGGCCCCGGCCTGCACGGTCCGGAAACGGGAATTCCTGCTGGCGACCGGGCGCAATGTCACGCCGGGCGAGGTTGGCTGCTTCCTGAGCCATCGGCTGCTCTGGACGCTGTGCGCACAAATCGGTGAACCGATCCTGATCATGGAAGACGACTTCGAGCTCTCTGCCGATTTCTCGGCGGCCCTCTCCTGCCTCGAGAACGAGATCGGCGAATACGGCTTTATCCGTCTGCAGTCCGAACGACGCGCGCGGAAAAAGCGCGTCAAATCGCTGGGCCGGTTCACGCTGTGGCGCTACACCAAGGCGCCGAACAGCGCGATGTGCTACGGCATTACGCCGAGCGCGGCCAGGCGGCTGTTGGCCGATGCGGCCGAGATCGATGCGCCGGTGGACGTGTATATGAAGCGCTTCTGGAAACATGGGCAACGAATGTATGCCATCACGCCCTATACCGTGACCGAAAGCAAACTCAGTGAGGCGACGCAAATCGCGGGGCGCAGCAAAGCGAGGAAGAGCCTGCCGACGCGCCTGCACCGCCTGCTGGCACGCGTCGGACACTGTTTCTCGCGTGCGCATTACAATTTCATTTTTTCCTGGCGTGCCGCGGATGTTGCGTTCGCACGGCCGCGCGGACTGAAAAAGCCTGACCAACCGGAGTGAAGTCCTGCGATCAGGGGTCACGCGCGTCACGCAGGGGCAAAGCGCCGACCGGTTCTGCCGTTCCTTCCCGTCGAACAATCCGTGAATACTCTGCCGCTCGAGCGCCTGCGGCGAAATCGACTTCATACGGGAGACGACGATGAAGAACATTTATTCCCTGCGACCGCTGGTCCTGGCCGTCGCACTGAGTGCCGCGCCGCTGACCGCGGCTGCCACCGAACCCTGTGGCGATTTCGGCGAATGCAAGGTGCTGGTCGAAATCAATGCCACCGACGGCGATATCGGTTTTCACTTCCTGATGGACGGCAGCAAGCTGCGCGCGGCCGCCCTCTTCAACCCGAAACACCACCGCATCTTCGGGTACGTAACCCGGAGGGAACTGCGCCAGCAGTATCTCACCGAGACCTTCGCCGAAAGCGAGGAACCGTTGTGTTTCGACCCGACGCTGGACGACGACCCGGAGAATGACGATGAGGACTTCGTCACGCTCGAGGACTTCCTCAACCGGTGGCATGCGGGTACCTACAAGTTCTTCGGCGTCGGTGAGGACTGGGAACTGTCGTTCGGCGCCTCCGAGCTGACGTTCAACCTGCCTGCCGCCCCGGCCGACCTCGGGTACGAGGAGGAAATCGACGAAGACGACGCGGAAGGCGCCATTACCTGGGTACCCGGCAACGATCTCGGCGAGTGCTCCGACGGCATCGACCTGTTACCCATCGCGCCGGCCGACGTGCCGGTCGCGGCCTGGGAAGTCGTCATGGAGCCCGACGTCGAGGGCCCGCTAAGCGCGATCACCTACGTCGTCCGGATCCCCGGCGACGCCGAGGAGCTGGAGGTCGAGGTGCCGGACGACTACCTCGAAACGCTGCCGCCGAACACGCCTGTCAAGATCGAAGTGGGGGCCATCGGCTTCGACGACAACGCGACCTTCAGCGAAGAAGATGGGATTTGCGTCAACGAAACCGGAGAGAACGGCTGTGGCTTCGAGGAAGAGGACTAGGCGGTCGAGGCGGTCGCCGGCGGGGCTGCTGCTGTACGGCCTCGCCGCGTCGGGCCTGCCAACGGCGGCCAGCGCGGGCGGTGATACGCCCGTCGTCGCCTGCGACGGGATGAGCGTTTCGACGCGATCAAGAAACGGTCGAGCGGCAAGTGCTCATCGACGCTCTGGCATCGGCCTGCGGCCTTCGCCTCGTTCGTCATACGCAGGTAGCGGGTGCCGTGCGACTGCCGGGCGCGGCGATGCCGTTGCCGGACTTTGTCGACAGGGTGCTGGCCGGTTCGAGTTACCAGTTGCATGTTAGCGACGCGGCGGGTCCCCGTCGGGGCGCACTCTGGATCTTCAGCGCCGGCGATGCGATCCCGCCCGATGCCGCCCTGCTCTTCGAAACGACGCTGCTGCAGGCGGATATCGGCGTCCGCCGCGAGACGGTCCGCCAGCTCCGGCGAATCGCCAACGACGATGCCGTCCGGTTGCTGAGTATCGCCCTGGCGGATCCGGATACACGCGTTCGTGATGCCGCGGAAGAAGCGCTCGCGGCCATAAGCAGCGCGGAAGCGCTCGCGGTGTTGGCTAGCACGGCGGCGAACGGCGATGCCGCGACCCGTGCTGAGGCGACGGTTGCCCTGTCGACTTCCGGCAGCGTCGATGCGCTGGGTGCGCTTGCCCGGTCGCTCGCCGATCCCGACCCGCGGGTGCGTACCGCGGCGGTCCACGCACTCGGCAACGTCGACACGCCCGGTTCGCGGCAACTCCTTCACCAGGCCTTCGATGACCCGGACGACGCCGTGCGCGAGGCGGCGCTCGACGTGCTGGCCGAGCTCGAGGACGACGCCCTGTTTCATGCCGTCTTTCCTCGGGATTGAACATAAGGTGGCAGCTGTGCACCAGGGCGTACAATGGGCCGACCGGTCTCCGGCTGCCCGCCCGTCGAAGGACAGGGCACGAGCGCCCGGATACAGGAACCTGGACAGCATGCTGGTTTACCTGGACGACAAGCGGCTCGCGAAACAGGTGCTCGCCGGCCAGGAGGCGGCGTTCAACCGGTTTTTCGAGGACAATTTCGCGAGACTCTATCGTTTCGCCCGGCCGCGTTTGCCCGACGACCCGGAGACCGTACGCGACGTTGTGCAGTGCACCCTGACGCGCGGCCTGCAGAAGATGCACACCTACAAGGGCGAAGCGGCGCTGTTCACCTGGCTGTGCGCGATCTGCCGGCACGAGATAGCCGACTGCCTCGAACGGCAGCAGCGCTATCGCGAGCACATCGTGCTGATCGAGGACCGCCCGGAGATCCAGGCGGCGGTCGATTCGTTCGCGGCGCCCGCGTCGGAGCATCCCGAAGCCGATTACCGGCGGCGGGAAACGCTTCGCCTGATCCAGGTCGCTCTCGACCGGCTCCCGCCGCGATACGGCGACGTGCTCGAGTGGAAATACATTGAAGGCCACTCCGTGAAAACGATTGCGGCCCGCCTCGGGATCGGCACCGAAGCCGCGCAATCGCTGCTCGCGCGCGCCAAGCGCGCCTTTGCCGACGTGTACGCCTCGCTCGGCGCCGCGTTGCAGCCGGATGACGGAGAGATGCGCTCATGAACAGCAACAGCGAGATGGATCCCGTCGAGCAGTTGCTCGAACACGCGCTGCCGCGACCGGCGCCGCCGCCCGACGACGTGCGCCGGGTTCGTGACGCAGTCCACGCGCAATGGCGCCGCCAGGTCGGCCAACGCCGCCGGCGGAACGTCACGCTGGCGGCGATAGCCGCTTCGCTCGTGGCCGCCGTCATGCTCGCACTCACACTCACCCGTACGAACGGGACCGCCCCTGTCGACATCGCCCGGGTCGACAAGCTGTTCGGCGCGGTGTACCTCGTCCGCAGGGACGAAGGCCTCGTCGAGCTGGCCGGCACGCAGCGCCTGCAGACCGGAGAGGTCGTGCAAACGGAGCGCGCCGCGGGCCTCGGGCTCTTGCTTGGCGATCTGTCCGTGCGCCTTGACGAAAGCTCCCGCATCGAGCTGCAGGCGAATGACCGGATCTACCTCGAGCACGGGCGTCTCTATGTCGACACACCGGAGGACGGCTCGGCCGCGCGTCTCGTCATACGCACGGACCAGGGCGCGGTCACGCACCTCGGTACAAAGTACATGGTGGCCATCGCCGGCGACGAGTTGACGGTGACTGTGCGCGAGGGCGGGATCCGGATCGACGGGCGCTATTTTGATGCGGATGCCGCGGCGGGCGAGATGATAACTCTGCGGGGCACGCAGCGGCCTGCGGTCGATGGTGTCGCCGCGCACGCTGGGAACTGGCGCTGGACGGAGGCTCTCTCGCATACGCTCGAGGTCGACGGGCTGCCGGCCGAGCGCTTCCTCACGTGGGTGAGCGACGAGACGGGCTATCGCGTGACCTACGCGGATGCCCACGCGCGGGAGATAGCGGCGACCACGCTGCTGAAGGGCTTTGTCGACGAGGACCCAAGGACGGCGCTGCAAATGCGTTTGCTGACAATGGATCTCGCTTACGAGATCGACGACGCGCGCGGCGAAATCCGTATCCGCGGCGCAGCGCGCTAGGAGACGGGCCGTGCGCCGGCTTTGGCTCCTGTTGCTGCCCACCCTGGCCGGTGCCGCGGACGACACGCTTCTCGGGCGACCGGTAGCCGGGATCATCGACGCCTTTCGTGCCCAAGGCTATGCGTTTGCCTACAGCACGAACCTCGTGCGCGATGATCTCCTGGTGCTCGCCGAACCGAGTGCCCGGGAACCGGTCGAGATAGTCCGCCAGATTCTCGAACCGCACGGCCTGACCGTTCGACTCGAATCGGACATCTATCTCGTCGTGCGCCTGCCGCCGGCAACGGTCGGGGTTGCAGCAACGCCAGGTGTCGCAGCAACCCCTGGCGCAGCGACGCCACCCGCCATCGAGGAGATAGCCGTCTCCGCAAGCCGCTACGAAATCGCCAGTAATGCGCCCACGTCGGGGGTTGCGCTCGACCAGCGCACGATCCGCAACAATCCCGATTTCGGCGACGAT
This sequence comes from uncultured Pseudomonadota bacterium, assembly GCA_963713215.1. GTDB lineage: Bacteria > Pseudomonadota > Gammaproteobacteria > Steroidobacterales > Woeseiaceae > UBA1847. Next base: position 806,229 of record CAVQKY010000006.1, read on the forward strand.
CCCTTGAGGGTCGTGCAGCGTCTCCCCGGCGCTGTCGCGAGCGGCGCTTCCGCAGCGACGCATTTCCGCGGCGGTGAAGAGAGCGAGATCGGCATCATGCTGAACGGCCAGCGGTTGTTCGATCCGTTCCACGTGCGGGACTACCAGAACATTTTCAGCGCAATCGACTCCCGGGCGATCGACGGAGTAGAGGTGTTCACCGGCGGCTTCCCGGTTCGCTACGGCGACCGCATGAGCGGCATGATCCTCCTCGAATCCCTGGAGGCGCCAGCGGAACGGCACAGCGAGATCGGGCTCAGCGTATACAACACATCCTTCCTGACTGCCGGCGGCGGCGAAAAGCGACACTGGTTGCTGTCCGCGCGACGCGGCAACCTGGATCTCGTGATCGACCCGCAGTTCGGCTCCCCTACATACGGCGATGTCTTCGGGCGCTTCGGCATGGCACTGTCGCCGACGATGTCGGTGGCGATAAACACGTTGTATGCCGACGACAATGTCGAGATCATCACGGAATCGGATGCCGAGGACCTGCAGCAGGTCGCGAGCGATACGCGAAACCTGCAGGCTTGGCTGGAGGTAGACAACCGCTGGTCCGAGTTGCTCACCAGCCGGACGGTGTTTTCGCTCGTGGCGTTCGACAACCTGCGCGTGGGGACGAGCAACGAAGAGGACTATCTTCTCGGTTCGGTCCGTGACGTCCGGGAAGCGCGCCAGGTCGGCTTCCGCCAGGACTTTCGATACGTGGGATCGGAAGTCCACCTGCTCGAATGGGGCCTGGAAGTGCGGCGCTCGGAGGCCGACTACAGCTACCAGAGCCATGCCGACTATTTCGGGCTGGCGGTGATGTACGTCGGCCAGCCGGAGACGCTGGAGCGAGCCATCGACATCACGGCTGGCGGTGCGAGCTACGCGCTGTACTTCGCCGACCGCTGGACGTTCGGCGGTGCGACGACGCTCGAGTGGGGACTGCGCTGGGACGACCAGACCTATACCGGCGCCACGTCCGATGCGCAGCTCACTCCCCGGCTGAGCCTGTTGCACACATTCGGGAACGACACGGAAGTGCGGCTTTCCTGGGGCCACTATTATCAGGCACAGGACATACACGAACTGCAGGTCGAGGACGGTGTTACCGGGTTCTGGCCGGCGCAGCGGGCGGACCAGCTCATCGTCGGACTGAGCCGGCGCTATGGCGAACGCCATTCCTTACGCATGGAGGCTTTTTACAAGGATTTCCGTTCGGTGCACCCGCGCTTCGAAAACCTGTTCGATCCGCTGGCCGTCATTCCGGAAATCCAGCCGGATCGCGTGCGGGTCGATCCCGAGGCTGCGACGGCGCGCGGCCTCGAAATATCGTTCGGGCGCGAGGGCCGGGCCGTTGACTGGTGGGCCAACTACACATGGTCGGAGGTCGTCGATCACATCGGCGGTCGTGACGAGTTGAGGAGCTGGGACCAGCAGCACGCACTGCAGGCTGGCATCCACTGGGGCAATGACCGCTGGGACGTGTCGCTTGCGGCCGGCGTGCATTCCGGGTGGCCGCTCACCGATCTCATGTTGATCGAGGCCGGGTCCGATCCTGACGGCGAAACGGAGTATGTCGCCGAGCCAGGACCCCGAAACGCAGATCGCTACCCGGCATTCGGAAGCCTGGATGTGCGCATCGCCCGCACGTGGCAGCTCCGTAAAGGCTCGCTCATGGCGTTCCTCGAAGTGACGAATCTTACGAACCGGCTGAATGAGTGCTGCCTCGACTGGGACCTCGACGAAAACGATGTAACCGGCGACGTGTTTCTCGAGCGCGGGACCGACTACTGGCTGCCGCTGCTGCCGGCAATCGGGATGCTCTGGGAGTTCTAAGCCAAAGAAAAGGCCGCCCGGGGGCGGCCTTTCCTGCGGTTGCGGCGAACTTACGGGACAGGCCAGTAGTCGAGCCGGTAGGTTTCCAGGCGACCATGGGTGTCGAAACCATCCACGATGATCAGGACACTCGCAACATCCTCGGGCTCGACCTCAACATCCGGATCGAGTGGCACGATCAACGGGTCGTTGTTCGACTCGGGCGAACTCAGGCTGGCGCCGCTGAAATCGAACGCTATCGGTGCGCCACCTTCGTCAAGGCCGAGCAACACCGTATCGAGGTCCGTCGTCGGATAGACGGTCCAGTCGTTCTCCCAGGTCAGATCTATGCGGCACAGAAGGGCGGGGCACGCCGCGACTCCGAGGACGTCCTGGCCACCGGTCGAGATCGCACCCGGCACCATGACCGGCGCGAGCGGGTTGCCGTTCGCTTCGACGGTAAGCTCGAATGTTCCTGACATTGCGCTGGCACTGGTCCAGTCGTTCTCTATGGTGATTCTCGTATATCCGGGCTGAATCACACGTTCTTCGGTAATTACGCCGCCGACCGCCCCCGTCACTTCAGTGGACCGGTCGCGGACCTCGAAGTGCGCGTCTCCAAAAACGTTTACGCTTTCCGCGTAGTAGTCGAGATACGTACGCGTGCCGGTCTTTACGTAGACCTCGAACGAGTTGATCTTGAATGGGTCACTCTTCGTTTCAACATCGGTCACGTCGAGCGCGATCAGACTGGTGTCACGGTCGGTCTGCACGTAATAGTGCCGGCTCATCCCCGGCTGCAGATCGGCAACCTCGAAGGTGGCGGTTCCGCCAGCGCCGATGCCGAGGTCCGTTCCTTCCGGCGGCGGTACGGGCGAAATCATGGCCGGGCCGAGCAGCACCGGAAACGCTTCGCCGAGAGTCCCGTCGGCCTGCAGCGCCGCGGCTGCCGCGGCGGCGTCATTGGCGCCGGCACCCTGCTCGAACTCGCCGTAGCCCGGCAAGGGCTGGGCTGCCGACTGCAGCGCCTGCAGGTAATCGTAGGGCGCGGCTCCCAGGCTCTGCAGGTCCGACGCCGTATTCAGCAGGGCGACAGTGCCCGCAATGCCGGGGGTCGCCATCGACGTCCCCGAAGAAAATCCAATGCCATCCGGGTTTTCTTCACTGATCAGCGCAGCAAGGATGAACGTGCCCGGCGCTGAAATTTGTGGCTTCGTCCGGCCATCGGCGGTACCACCGCGGCTCGAGAAATAAGCGATTTGCGGGACATCGCTCACGAACAAATGCTGCCCGGAATTCTGCGGAAAAAAGTTGAAATCCCAGAATACCCGCATGTGGATCGGGTCCGCGATGGCGCCGACCGAAATACCTGAATTCGCGGTTGACGGACTTCCCGTCGTCCGTGCCGACGGCCCCTCATTGCCCGCTGCGACAACAACGGCAATACCGGCCGCCGTTGCGGCATCTACCGCCTGGTCTTCGAGATCACGGCCGTCATACGTCGATCCACCGCCGAGACTCATGTTGATGACGTCGATGTCGGCGCCCGCATTGCGCTGATCGATGACGTGCTCGATACCGGCGATAATTACCGAAGTCGGCGCTCTGCCGCCCGCGGCCGGAAACACCTTGACGCCGTAGATATTCGCAAGCGGCGCGATCCCGTTCAGCGGCAGGATCTTGCCGCCAGGAAACCCGAGACTGGAAGCATTGACGAGCGGGTCCGTATGTCGCGCAATCGCCTTGGCGATCGGATGGTCGGCCGGCACCAGCGCTGCGCCGTTGCCAGCGATCGTGCTCGCGACATGCGTGCCGTGAAAATTGTTGCCGGGCCGGCTGCAGCCCTCGTCTTCCGTCCCCACGTCCGCGCTGAGGTCGACGCAGGCGACCACCCGACCCTCGAGCAGGAAGTGGTCAGCGTACACACCGGAATCGATCACGGCGACGAGAATCGTAGCACCATTAGATGCGAGTGAAACTATTAGTCCGGCCGCAATATTTTTTGCTCGATTAGAACTTGATCAGCCGTAAGTACGGGCGAACGAAGGCGAGATCATTGCCGCTTGATCGCGCACCGTCGGTGAAGAAGTGCGCTTTGCGGGGGCGCTCTGCGGCCGATCAGAATTTGACCGAGCGCGGCACCCGTGGCCGGCCGGGCTCGCACTCGAGCGCGTCGCGGTCCCAGTGTCCGCACTTCGCGGCTGCTTCGTACGTCGAACGGAGGAATTGCAGGAGGCAGTCGTCAGGATAGGACGACCGCCGTACCGACTCATACGGCAGCAGGAATTCACCGAGTTGCTCGTCGAAGCGCGCGGCCGCGGGCTCGACCGGTGCCTGCCGGAAGCCGTGCGGTTCGGGATAGGCATAGGAATAGAACATCGCCTCGTCGGCGCCGGCGCCGCCGGGCCAGAACCCTGCCGAGGACACTTCGTGGCTGTACGCTTCGCGTGTCACGGCGTCCGGCAGTGATGGAATGCCGCCCGGGTGCGGCGGCGCGGGACGCCCGGAAAAACGGGTGACGGCCAGATCGAGCGCGCCCCAGAACAGGTGTACCGGGCTGACCTTGCCGATAAACGAGGTCCGGAACTGCTCGAACACGCGGTGGACGCGCAGCAATGCGTCGTGAAACCTCCCCACGGCCGCCGCATCGTAAGGCCGTTGCCGCCGATCCTCGGCGAAGGGGATCGCATCCGGAATTTCGCTCGGCGTCCCGTGCAGTTCGGGTGAACCGCCCACCGCGGCGATCGCCCCTTTTGCCCGCTCGAGGAATTGGGCGACGCTCATCGGTTCAAGTGGAAAACTCTCGGTCCTGCCGCCCCCGGATCGTGCCGTCAGCCGGTGTGTGTGGAAGTCGAAATCCACGGTAACGGTGCCGTTTGTGTCCGGCACAAGCCCGGTGCTCAGCCCGCCCGGCGTCACATAAAGCGTTGCGTGCCAGGAATGGTTGATCCAGGGCGTATGCGCGAGCCGGTACTTTCCGACGATCTGTATCCAGAGATGCAGGGCTCTGCAGCTTTCACGCCACGCTTCATAGTCAAGAGTCGGCCATTCGCGGCCGGTCGTCGGGCTTGCTATTGTCATCCGGTCATCTCCACGTCCAGCGCTCGAGAGCAGTCCGCACTCTGCTCCTTCTTTCTCAGCCCATCCGAACGGCCAGCATCGAGATCGAACCGCCGTCGAAGCCCTCGACGGGAAACGCGACCGGCTCCCCATGACCGTGCTGCGCCATGACGTAGATCAGCGGCAGGTAATGGTCGGGTGTCGGCGCCGCGAGCGTCGCATCGCGCCCTGAGGATTCGTAGTCGATGAGCGGATCGAAACGGCCTGCTGACAGGCACTCGCGCGCCATCGTTTCGAAGCGCACTGCCCAGTCGTAGGGCGCCGTCTCGTATCGGCCCCAGGAATAGGTGTGCAGGTTGTGCACGATGTTGCCGCTGCCCAGGATGAGCACGCCTTCGTCACGCAAGGGTCGCAGCTTCTGCGCGAGCGCATAGTGCCAGCGTGCCGGCTTGGTCTCGTCGATGCTCAACTGGATGACCGGAACATCGGCCCGCGGGTAAATGTGCACCAGGACCGACCAGGTGCCGTGATCGAGCCCCCACCCTTCGTGCAGGCGCACCGGGGTCGTATCCAGGAGTCCGGCCACCCGTTCGGCCAGCGCGGGTGCCCCCGGCGCCGGATACTGCACCTGGTGCAGTTGCGCCGGGAAACCGCCGAAGTCGTGGATCGTGCGTGGCTGCCGGTGCATCGTTACCGCGGTCTCAGGCACATACCAGTGCGCCGAAACGCAGAGCACCGCCCGGGGTCGCGGCAGCTCCTTCCCCAGAGACTCCCATCCCCGGGTCCAGTCGTTCTTTACCAGGGCATTCATCGGATTGCCATGTCCGACGAACAGCGCGGGCATGCGTACGTTAGTCGACATGAGCAATCCTCACTGCGTCCCCTACCTTACTCGGTTTCGTCCGCCACCTCCCGCGGATTAGGCACAATGTCGCAGCAAGACTGCTAACCTTCAGGTAGACGGCGTCTTCCCGGTATTCGAAGATGATCGGTCACGGCCGCCCGCCACGTTGCGCCGCAGCACTAATTCCAGTTGTCGATCTTGATGTCGTGGGGATCGGGCGTGCCCTTGCCGGTTTCCACCAGCTGCTTCAGGCTCAGCAGGAACGCCGCCCACTTCGTGCTGCAGTGGTGCATGAACTCCACTGGCTCCCGCCAGCCCTCGTGTTTGAAGAGCACGATCGTGTAGTCGTCTTCCTGCCGGAGGTCCCAGCGCACCCGGGTGCCGATCCATTCTGCGGGGCCTTCGACGACCCCCCATAGCACGTGCTTGCCGGGTTCGAGTTCCAGCACCTTCATGTCGAAACCGCCGGCGCCGAATCGGAACTTGAGGATCCCGCCGACCGTGCTTTGCCCTTGCGTGTCGGTGGTCCACCACCCGGCGAGACCCTCGCGGGTCGCCAGGGCCTGGTAGGTTTTCTCGACGGGCGATTTGATGCCCACGCGATGCAGTATGTCAGCCATGTTTGTCTCCTTGGCAAGTGGATTGATTGACGAGTGGCCAGCCTCACACAACCCGAATACCTGCCGGGAGTAACAAGTTCGTCGCGAGTCGGCCTCACCTCGGCAACGCGGGCAGCGACGCGAACCCGCCGACCGCAATCCGGCACAATGGCCATACAGGAAGCGGGCGGATGGCAGGAGTAACGGTGTGATACGACGGGCATGGACGCGCTGATCGCGGCCGCCGCGCAGGCACTGGCGGCCGGGGATCCTCTCGGTGCGCTGAAGCGGGTGGCGCTTCGCGACGACCCGGCGGCACTTGCGCTCCGCGGTATAGCGATGGCGCAGCTGGGCGATCTCGTGCGCGCGAAAGCGCTGCTGGGACTGGCGGCGCGTGCGTTTGGCACGCGCGAGCCGGTTGCTCGCGCGCGGTGTGTGGTGGCCCGGGCGGAAGTCGCGCTCGCCTCGCGGGAACTCGGCTGGCCGGCGAAAACCCTCGATGCGGCCCGTGCGGTGCTCGAGGCGCACGGCGACCGGGTCAACACCGCGCATGCACGCTACCTCGAGATCCGGCGCCATCTGTTGACCGGGAAGCTTGATGAGGCCGAACGTCTGCTCGATGAACTCGAGCCGGGTCTGCTCCCTGCCGCGCAGCGGGCGACTCACGGATTGCTCGTGGCCGGCATCGCGATACGCCGCCTGCGAACGCAACCGGCGCGCGCGGCGCTCGCGAGGGCCGATCGCGCCGCACGGGAATCCGGCATCCCAGCCCTTTACGCGGAAGTGGAAAGTGCGGCCCGCGTACTGGATACACCGGCAGCCAGGCTGATCCGGCGCGGCGAGGAGCGGGCCCTGTTGCTCGAGGAGGTGGAAAGGCTGTTCGCCACGGGCTCGCTGGTCGTTGACGCTTGCCGGCATGTCGTGCGCAAGTCGGCTGACGTGGTATCGCTCGCCAGTCGTCCCGTGTTGTTTGCGCTGGTGCAGTCGCTGGGCGAATCGTGGCCCGAAGACGTGCCGAGAGAGATGCTTATCGCGCGCGTATTTCGCATCAAACGCCCGGACGAGACGCATCGCGCCCGGTTGCGCGTGGAAATCGGGCGCTTGCGTGCGGCGCTACGGCCGCTGGCCGACGTGCGGGCGACGAGGCGAGGATTCGAGCTGGCGCCACGGGGAAAAAGCGAAGTCGTCGTGCTCGCGCGACCGGTCGGCGAGGCGCATGCGGACCTGCTGGCGCTGCTCGCCGACGGCGAGGCGTGGTCGACCTCAGCCCTTGCACTCGCGCTTGGCACCAGCCAGCGCACCGTGCAGCGAGCTTTGGGCGCATTGGCCGAGGCCGGCCACGTGCAGTCCTTTGGACGCGGCCGGACGCGGCGCTGGATAACGCCGCCGGTGCCGGGATTCACGACGACATTGTTACTCCCCGCGCCGCTGCCGGGTGACTAGGATGGGTGCCTCACCAACAGGAGGAACATGACATGCAACAGTCCGCCGCTGAAATCATTCATGAGTACGGGCCATTTCCGGGTGTCGAGCAGGTGCACGGCGTCTCGTTCGACGGCCGGCACATCTGGTTCGCCTCCGGGGACAGGCTGAACGCCCTGGATCCGTCGAACGGCGAGACACTGCGCTCGCTCGAAGTACCGGCCTATGCCGGAACGGCATTCGATGGCCGGTACCTGTTCCAGATCGCCGAGGACCAGATCCAGAAGATCGATCCGCAGGACGGGCGCGTGATATCCACCATTCCGACGCCGGGCAACAGCAATTCAGGGCTGACGTGGGCCGAAGGAACGCTCTGGATCGGCCAGTACCGCGACCGGAAGATCCACCAGCTCGACCCGGAAACGGGCGCGATACTGCGCACGATCGAGACCCGGCGTTTCGTCACCGGGGTCACCTGGCTGGACAAGGAACTCTGGCACGGTACGTGGGAAGGCGACGACAGTGACCTGACGCGGGTGGATGCGCAAACGGGCGAAGTCCTGGAGACGATCGAGTTGCCGAAGGGGATGGGCGTCTCGGGACTCGAGTCCGATGGCGGCGAACGATTCTTTTGCGGCGGCGGGAAGAGCGGGACGGTACGCGTCGTTCGCCGGCCCGGTCGCGACTAATGCACCGGCGCAGCCGGCCCGCGCCAGCCGCTCAGTGCTGCGCCAGCGCGCGCCGCAGTCCGCCGAAGCGGCGGCGGTACTGCGCCGGCGTCAGCGCGACGTTCCTGCGAAACAGCCGGCTGAAATAACCGGCATCTTCGTAGCCGACCTCGTTCGCGACGGCCTCGACGGGTTCGTCGCCCGATTCGAGCATCTGTTTCGCTTCTTCCATCCTCAGGGCGTGCACGTATTCGAGCGGCGCCATGCCGGTCGCCAGCCGGAAGCGCCGTTTGAAGGTGCGCTCGGCGAGCCCGGATACCGGCACCATGGCGGCGACCGGGTGCGGATGGCGATAGTTCTCGGCGATCCAGGTCTGGCATCGCGCAATGTCCGCATCCTCGACCTGCCGGGTGCGAGCGAGGCGAGCGAACGGCTGCTGGCCGATGTGATGCCAGTCGATGAGATGAACGCGCGCCACCTGCATCGCGGTTTCGATGCCGATCAGGCGGCCGATGAGGTAGAGCGAGAGGTCGAGCCATGAGGTGCCCGCGCCGGCCATGAGCAGGCGCTGCCCTTCCCCGGTGGCGACGAGGGCGCGGTTCGGGTGGACGCTCACGGCGGGGAAGCGCTGTTTCAGGGTGTCGCACCAGGCCCAGTGGGTGGTCGCATCGCAGCCCTCGAGGAGCCCCGCTTCGGCAAACAGCATCGCGCCGGAGCAGGCGGCCGCGAGCGTCGCACCGGCTGCGTGGTGCGCGCGCAGCCAGCCGATCTCGGGCTCGAAACGCTCGGCCAACGGCGTCGCGGGCGGCAGGTTGACCTCCGGCACGCAGACGACGTCGACATCCGGACAGCCCGCGAAATCGAAGTCCGCCGTCACCTGCACGCCGTTGCTGACCTCGAGGGTGCCTTTCCGGCGTGCAACCAGGAACGGGCGCAGCAGCTCGGGGCCGGGCGTGCCGTCGGTGATGACGCCCCAGTCCCGGCCGGCCGAGGCGAACAGGTCATACATCCCGTACGTCACGGAGGCGCTCGTTTCGGGGAATACCAGTATGGCGATGGAGACCGGGTTACGTGTCATGGCCGATTCGTCCGGTTGCTAGCACAAATGGCTTTAGTGAGATCGTGGATATCACTCTACCCTAGCTGCCATGCGAGACGACACCGTCGGGCCCGCCCGACAAACAAAGAACCTCGCAAGGGAGTAAGACTATGCGTGACCAGCACGGCAACGAGACGAGCACCCGCAGCCCGCAGAACCTGGCGGTTTTCGAGCGCGCCTTGCGGGCGTTCAACACCTACCGGGGCGACGCCGTCGCGATCGTCGACGAGGCGCTGGCTGACGATCCCGACTTCGCGATGGGGCAGATCCTGCGCGGCCACGTGCTCGTGAGCATGTGGGAAAAGAGCGTGGTCCCGGGTGTGCTTGCATGTGCGGAGAAACTGGCCGCGATGCACGAGCGGCTGACCGACCGCGAGCGCGGTCATGCGCGCGTGCTGGTCCAGTGGGCATGCGGGGACTGGGACGGTGCCCGTCAGACGCTGGACCGCCTGACGGCCGAGTACCCGCGGGATCTCCTCGCACTGCAGATCGGCCACCTGTACGACTTCTATCACGGCGACCGCGACAACCTGCGCGGGCGCATTGCGCGGGCGCTGCCGGCCTGGACGCGGAACGACCCCGGCTATGCGTTTCTGCTCGGCATGTACGCCTTCGGGCTCGAGGAGAGCGGCAACCTGCCGCAGGCCGAGGAAACCGGCCGCCACGCGCTGGCTCTCGAAGCCGAGGACAGCTGGGCACACCACGCCGTCACGCACGTGCTCGAGATGCAGGCTCGGCAGGCGGAAGGCATCGCGTTCATGCGCGACCGGCAAGTCCACTGGGCGCAGCCGGACAACGGCTTCCAGTTCCACAACTGGTGGCACAAGGCGCTCTTCCACCTCGACCAGGACGACATCGAGCCGGTGCTCGCGATCTATGACGCGGGCGTGCGGCCGGAGCCTGTCACCGTGCAGCTCATGCTCGTGGACGCGACGGCGCTGCTATGGCGGCTGCACCTGCGCGGCATCGACGTGGGCAAGCGCTGGGACGAACTGGCGGAGATTTACGCCAACGACGGCGAGGGAGGTTTTTATGCCTTCAACGACATGCACGCGCTGCTTGCCTGCCTCGCGACGGGACGGCAGCAGGCGTTAGAGAGCCGGATCGCCGCAATGGAAAGGGCCTCGGGTGAGAATGGCACGAACGGACGAATGACGCGCGAGGTCGGTATGCAGATCGCGCGCGGGCTTGCTGCATTCGCCCGGAAAGACTACGGCAAGGCCGTCGAGGAACTGATGCCGGTACGCTACCGCGCCTGCGTGTTCGGCGGCAGTCATGCGCAGCGGGACATACTGCAGCGCACGCTCCTGGAGGCGGCTATTCGGGGTGCGGATTACCCGCTTGCCACCGCGCTCGCGAACGAGCGGGTGGTGTTGAAACCGCATTGTCCTTACAACCGCGAATTACTGCAGCGAGCAACGACGGCGAGATCGCACGACGCACGAGTCGCAGCGTAAGTATTCGCTTGCGGTTCCTCATGGAGCTACCCGAACACGATGGGTTCGGGTAGCTCTGCTTCCTTAATGCCTGGTGCCGGCACCAGGAGTCGAACCCGGGACCTACTGATTACAAATCAGTTGCTCTACCGACTGAGCTATACCGGCATAGGGCGTATTTGCTGCCGGATCTTACAGCAACCGGCTTTGATGATCATTCGTCTAGCGTTCGGCAGGGCACTTCGCCCGGTTCCTGAGCCGCACCCGCTCCTCGCCGTAGAGCTCCACGATCTCGCCCGCACCCCGGCCCGGCAGCAGCGCCAGGTCCGTCCAGTAGACCGTGCCCTCGGCGGTCCGCGGCGTGATCTCGGCATCGAGTCCAAGCGCATCGGCCTCGGCCTCCACGTCCTGCGCCCGTTCGAGGTTCCCGAAAACGCCGAGCGAGATCTTGCGGCCCTCGTCTTCCGTCTCGATCGGGTAGGCATCGGCCAGGCCGCCATCGTGCAGCGTCCGGATCATGGCCTGGCTCGCCGCCGCATCCGGGACATTGCGGACCTGGACCCAGTGACCGACGAACACGTCACCGTGCGCGGAGCGCACGCGCGCCGTCATGCCCTCGGCGGCATAGCGCGAATGCGCTTCCTCGGCCGCGTCCTTGTCGCGAAACGGCCCGACGCTGACGCAGGATCGGCCGACAACCGCGACGAGTTCCGAGGTCTCTCCCTCGCCCAGCACCGCACCCACGCTCTCCGCACCGTGCGCGGGCTTTTGCGCCATCGAGAGAGGCGGCCCGAGTTCCGATGCGTCGAGGATGGCCACTCCCCGTTCCGGGTCTTCGTGCGACAGCCAGCCCCACAGGAAATAGAGGATATTGGCAAGCAGCAGGATGAGCAGCAGGTTTCTCATGCGCGTCGGCCGGGGGCGGTTTCGAACACCCGGAGCAAGCCGTTCAGCACCAGGTTCGGCCGGTGCAGCGGCGTTTCATCGAGCGCCGTCAGGATGCGCGAGGCGTCGCCACCGGTCAATACGAGCTCGACTGCGTAGCCTTCCGATCGCAACGTGCGCAGCGCGCGCTCGACGGCGCCCGTCACCGCGCCCAGGCTGCCGCTTTGCACCGCGGCGCGTGTGTTCTTCGCAAAGAGCTGCAGTCCGGTGAAGGCGTTGCCCTTGCCGCGCGGCGTCGGCGGAATGTCGGCGGTGTTGCCGGCGAGTGCGGCTGCCATCGCGGCCGTACCGGGCAGGATCTGCCCGCCGAGATGCTGCCCCTCGCCATCGAGCGCGTCGATCGTGACCGCGGTACCGGCATCGACCACGAGGCACGCGGCCTCGAGTTCCGTCCACGCGCCGATGAGCGCGAGCCAGCGATCGACGCCCAGCCGGCGCGGCTGCGTGTAGCCATTCGTCACCCCGCAGACTGCGCGTGTGGTCGTCACGAACTGCAAATCGCGACCCGTGTGCGCGCCGATGACGCCCGCGAGTCGCGTCCCGAGGGTCTGGCCCGCCACGTTGCTCGCAATCACGGCATCCACGCTGCGCGGCAGGCGCGTGGTCAGCACGCCGATTCCCTGCGCGCGTATCCGGTCCTGGCCGATGTGACCCGTGTGGTGGATCTCGCCGTGCTCGCCGATGCCCCACTTCACGCGTGTATTTCCCACGTCGAGCAGCAGGACTTTCACCGCGCGTCCACCGACAGGATCGAGCCGGACATGATCGGCACCGTACCTTCACGCGTTTCGACGAGCAGCGCGCCCGAGCCGCTGATGCCGACCGCGCGGCCTTGCACCCGCTCCTCGCTCGTCACGACGACAACCGACTTGCCGGAGAGCCAGTCCAGCCGCGCGTAGCGACGCATGAAGCGTTCGAATCCGCCCGCCTCGTACGCGAGGAACGTGCGCCGCCAGCCGAGGATCATCGCGACGGCGAGCGTCTCCCGCGACGGCGGTTTCGCAAGGAGCGAGCTCAAGTCCACGGCGCGCGGCGCATAGCCGGAACCGGGTTCCTCATCCAGCCGGTCCGGCAAGTTGACGTTGAGCCCGATGCCGGCAACGACGACAGTCGCATCGCCGCGCCTCGACTGCGCTTCGGCGAGGATGCCGCCGAGCTTCCCGTCGCCGGCCATGAGGTCGTTCGGCCATTTGAGCTTGACGCCCTCGACACCGAACCCGGCCAGCACGTCCAGCGCGCCGACCCCGAGCGCAAGCGACAGGGCAGCAAGGTTTGACGGCATGCGGCGAAACGTATGCGCAAGCGACAGGCACAGGCTGCGCCCGGGCGCTGACACCCACTTGTTCTGGTTGCGGCCGCGGCCTGCCGTCTGGTGGTCTGCGACGGCAACGCGAAACGCGCCGCGTTCCGGTGGGAGACTGTCGCGCAGGTAGGTGTTCGTCGAGTCGATTTCCCGAAACACCTCGAGTCGTTCCACGTCGGTAATCACGGTCGCGTCGAGCAGTGCGCGCAGGGTGGTCTCGTCAAGCGTTGTCATCGAGCCCGGGGTTGCCATCGGCCGCCGCTCGCCGGAACACCATCAGTTTTGTGTTGCGGTGCTCGGTGCCCGCCCGCATGCGCTGGATGTTCGAACGATGGCACGCGGCAATGAAGAGCGCCATCGCCACGCTGTAGATGAAAAGCGGCTCGTCCTCCGGCAGGCGCGTAATCCCAAGCCACAGCGGCAGGAACAGTGCGGCCGTGATCGAAGCCAGCCCGACATAGCCGGTCAGCGTGATCATCCACGCCCACACCAGGAGCAGGGGCAGGATGAGCGCGGGCCCCAGGATGAGCAATGTTCCGATGAAGGTCGCGGCGCCCTTCCCGCCCCTGAACCCGTGGTAGAGGGGCCATACGTGACCGACGACCGCGGCGGCTGCGCAGGAGAGCGCAAGCCAGGTCCGGGATATCTCCGGGTCGGCCGGCACGAACGGCAGGGTCAGCGCCGGGACGATGCCCGCCGCAACGGCGCCCTTGCCGATATCGATCACGATGACGCCGAGCGCGAACCACGCACCCTGCGTGCGAAGGGCGTTCGTGCTGCCTGCATTGCCGCTGCCCATGGTGCGGATGTCCACGCCGCCCCTGAGCCGGCCAATGAGCATCGAGCCCATCACCGAACCGAGGAGATAGCTCAACAAAAACTTGGATCCCAGTTCGAGCATGCGGCATTCCATTCGCACGGGCTTTGCGCCGTGAAGTCACCGCATTGTAGCATCGGCTGTTACCTCCCCGAGGGCCGCAATGCCCCACGCACCACTACACCTGCTCGTCAATCCCGCCGCCGGCCGCGGCCGCGCTGCCAGGCGCCTTGCGCGTATCCTGCAATACCTGCAGCAGGCGGGGCTGAAACCGGTCGTGCACCAGAGTACCGGGACGGGCGATATCGAAGCGGAAGCACGGGCGCTCGCCGGCATGGACGCGACGCTGCTCGTCGCGGGCGGCGATGGCAGCGTGCACGAACTGGTGAACGGCATACTCACGGCCGGGGCGACGAACGCGTTCGGCGTCATCCCGGTCGGCACCGGCAACGACTTCGCGAAGGCCGCAGGGATTTCTCTCGACTGGGAGACCGCCACGCGGCTTCTCGCCGAGCGGCTCGCAAGCGCCTCGCCGCCGCGCCCGGTCGATGCCGGCCGCATGAACGGCCGCTACTTCGCAAACGGGGCCGGCATCGGGCTCGATGCCGCGATCACGCGCCGCGCGCTGGCATATCGCTGGCCGAGCGGCGACCTGCTGTATCTCCGCGCCATCCTGCGCACGCTCGCCCACGGCGTGCCCGCACCGAGGGTCACGATCCGGAGCGACGAACTCCTGTGGGACGGGCCGCTGACACTGGCGAACACCGCGAACGGAGCCTGGGTCGGCGGCATGTTCCATATCGCGCCGGGGGCCGATCACGCCGACGGCGAACTGAACCTGCTGGTTGCCGCCCCCGTCCGGCGCCGGCGGATTCTGCAATTGCTGCCGAAGCTCGCGAAAGGCACGCACCTCGCAGAGCCGGAGATTCACCATTGGATCGTGAAGGCGCTCATCGTCGAGGCCGATGAGCCCTTGCCGTCACACCTCGACGGCGAGGTGCAGCCACTCACGACGCACTTCGAGATCGAGGTCCTGCCCGGCGCGCTACGCCTGGTTTGAGCGGGCCCGGGTGCCGAGCCAGATGGCTAACAACGCGACGCCGGCGCCGGCAAACTGCACGGGGCTCAGTGCGCGGTCGAAGAGCAGCACGTCCCACGCGAAGCTCAAGGTCGGCTGCAACAACAAGGCGAGGCCGGCATCCGTGGTCGTCACCTGCGGCAGGCTGCTCGCGATGAGGATCATGCCGAGGCCGTGCGACAGGAGGCCGTATGCGAGCAGCCAGCCGGCATCCCTTGCAGTCGGGATCGCGAGCGACTGGCCTTCGAGCATGGCCGACACGCCGAGCATGGCGGCGACCATCAGCGACATGGCGGCAATTTCGCGCACCGGCAGGCGGCGGTCCGCCTTGTCGCGGAGCGCCCGCATCGTGAGCAAGTAGCTGCCGTAGGCAAGCGCCGTGAGGAGCCCGAACACCACGCCGAGCCGGTAGTCCCCGGGCAGCGAATTCCAGTCGAACCCGACGATCATGCCGAGGCCCGCGAGCGCGAGCGGCAGCGCCGCGACCTGCGCCGCGTGCGGGCGTTGCCGGTAGAACACAATGCCGGCGAACATGAGGAGGAAGACCTGGAAATTCGCAAGCAGCGTCGACAGGCCCGGGCCGATGTAAACGATACTCCGATGCCAGAACCAGAGATCGAGTGCGAAGAACACGGCGGCCACGAACAACATGCGCCACACCGGCGCGGAAAAGGACAGCGAGCGGCGACGAAGCAACAGGTAGAGCGTGAGCGCCAGGCCGCCGAAGGCGACGCGGTAGAAGCCGCTCGTGGTCGGCGAGACATCGACGAGTTCCACCCAGACGGGCGACAGGCTGATGAGCGCCGCGCCCGCGAACAGGCGCAGCTTCGGCCTGGCGAAACTCAAGCCCTCAGCGGCCAAGCCACGCGTCGCGCCGCGCGGTGCCGGCGGCATCGGCGGCAGGTTCGGGCGTCAGGAAGAACGTATCGGCCGGCGTCTCCTCGGGCACGATCTTCATGCTGAGGAGCTCGTCTCCGCGAAAGACCACGAGTTCGAGCCGGTTGCCTGCATGGCAGGTCCTGAGACGCGCGAACAGGTTGGATGCGCCAAGCGCGAAGCCGTCAAGAGCCACGGCCTGGTCGCCGGGCGCGACGCCGGCCCGTTCCGCGGGACCCCCGGAATCGATGGCGCTGAAGTACGAACGGCCGTCGCGTTCCATTAGCGTCGCGCCGAGCGTGAGCGGCGGTGCTTTGGGCGTCTCGCCCTTCTCCCCGCCCTTGTCGTCGCGGCTCACGGCAGGCCGGCGGCCGATTCCGATGCCATGGGCCGCGAGCAGCGTATCGAGAGGCAGCTCACCGGTCCCGCGCACGGAGGCGTCGAAGAAATCACCGAGGTCGAGGCCCGAGACCTCTTCGCACAGCGCCTCGAACGCGTCCTCGGACATGCTCTTGCCGGTCTCGCCATAGCGTGCCCAGCATGCGTACATTACCTCATCGAGCGACGTCCGGCCGTCCGTGTCGAGTCGCAACTTGAGATCCAGGCACAGGGCGATCAAGGCACCTTTGGTGTAATAGCTGACGATTGCGTTGGGGCTGTTCGCGTCCTGCTTGTAGAACTTGATCCACGTGTCGAAGCTCGAGGCGGCCACGCTCTGGCGCTTGCGCCCGGCACCGCGTTGCACGCGCGTCATGGTGCGGCCCAGGAGTTTCAGGTAGCGGCGCTGGTCGATGAGGCCGGCGCGCAGCAAAAGCAGGTCGTCGTAATAGGACGTGATGCCCTCGAATACCCAGAGCATCTCCGTGTAGGACTCGGCCGCGAGATCGCTGTCGGCGAACACGGCGGGGCGGATCCGCTTCACGTGCCACAGGTGAAAATACTCGTGGCTCGCCAGGCCCAGGAGGGTCCCGTAGTTGTCGTCGACCTCGGCCTGACCCTTGTACGGCAGGTTGTCGCGCGCACAGATGAGGCTCGAGGACCAGCGATGCTCGAGCCCGCCGTAGCCCGAACCGGACGCATGCAGGAGGAACAGGTAGCGATCGAGATCCGCCGGTGGCCCGAGCAGGGACAACTGCGCTTCGCAAAGTCGCTTCAGGTCGCCACACAGGCGCGCCATGTCGCAGCGCGTGCGCCCGCGGATCGCGATCGCGTGCGGAATGCCCAGCGCCTCGAACTCGCCGATGTGCAGGTCGCCGATCTCGACCGGATGATCGATGAGTTCGTGATAATCGGCGGCGCGGTACGCCCCGAAGCCGTAGGGCTTTGCGCCGTGTGGCCGCATCGCCGTCGCGACACGCCAACCCGTGGCGAACTTGCCCTCCGGTGGCAGGATCTCGAGTTCGCAGGGCGTCCCCGCCTGGCCGACGACGAGCGGAAATACGCAGGCGCCGTTGAAGTAAGCGTGCGTGCGGTCGAAGTGCGCGCCGCGAACACCCGGTTCGTAGGCAAAGACCTCGAGGGTCACCGTGAGCGGCCGAGCCGAGGGACCGGCGCGCCAGCTGCTCTTGTCGATCTTCAGGAGTGGCACGGCGACCCCGTCCGACTCCGCGCGAATGGCGACGACGTTGCGCGCGAAGTCGCGGATCATGTAGCTGCCGGGGATCCAGGCCGGGATCGCCAGGCGCTGGCCGTCCGGGTCCGGGTGCTCGACGGTCAGCCGCACCTCGTAGAGGTGGGCCCCGGGATCCTTGAGCGCGAGACTGTAGCGATGAGCAGACAAGCGCGGTTCAGTTCCGGGTCCGCACGGGTTCGACGAGCTTCAGTGTCAGGCATTTCGCGGAGCCGCCGGCCTTCAGGAACTCGGACAGCTCGACTTCCTGCACCTCGAAACCGTTCAGCATGAGCTGCGCTTTCAACGGGTCGGAGGCCTTGTTCAGAAAAACCTGGTTACCGATGTTGACCGCGTTACAGGCGAAATTGCCCGCATCGAGCGTATCGACGACGATGCGCTTGTGCGGCGGTATGCGGGTCTCGATCGCGACCCGCGACTCATAGTCGAAAGCAGGCGGGTGGTACATGAGAAAGCCGTCCGTCAGCGGGCAAAAGCACGTGTCGATGTGATAGAAGCGCGAATCTGTAAGACGTATGGAGACGAGTTCCACGTCGAAGAAATCGCGTATCGGCGCGTGCGCCTCGATCTCCGTGCGAAAGCCATAGCCGGTCCAGAGCCACGGGCCGCCGCGGTCGATGAGGCAGTCGCCCGCGCCTTCGAAGCCGATCTTCTCGTCGAGGTCCAGGAGTTCGAAGCCGTTCTCGCGGAACCACTTCTTGAAATGCGCCTCTTCCGGGCGCCGTTCGTGCGGCATGAAATGGCTCGCGACTGCCTTGGTACCGTAGACGACACCGGCATTCGCGGTGAAGACCATGTCCGGCAGGTCCGGCTGCGGATCGATCGTGACAATCTCCGCGTAGCCGGCAAGCTTGTCGCGCAGTGCGTCCCATTGCCGCCGTGCGAGCTCGACGCTCATCGAACCGGCGTTGCCCGCCATCCACGGGTTGATGACGTACTCCACCGTAAAATAGTCCGGCGGACACATCAGGATACGATCGGTACTGCTCATGCCTTCCCCGGCAGGTGGATCTCCGCAAGCATGCAGCGGACACTGCCGCCGGCAGACCTTTCGATGTTGTCGATGGCGGCCGTGACGACATCGCCATTGGCCCGCAGGAGATCGTGTTGTTCTTCGTTCAATGCATCATACGCCTGTCGGGACATCGCCACGACCCGGCGGCCGTCCCGGCCTTCGAGCTCGAGCATGTTGCCGGCGAAAGATTCGAGTTGCGGATAGGACAGCAACAACAAGCGGTGGCCGGTCCGTGCGAGGCTGTCGAGGACGGCGGTGCGTTGCGCGGCATCGGGAATAGCCTCCGCACACAATACCGCAATCTTTTCGCCCACCATCATCAGCACGTTCGTGTGGTAGATCGGCTGGCCGGCCCGGTCGACGGCCTCGAACGCGCAGACCTCGTAGTCG
This sequence comes from uncultured Pseudomonadota bacterium, assembly GCA_963713215.1. Lineage (GTDB taxonomy): Bacteria > Pseudomonadota > Gammaproteobacteria > Steroidobacterales > Woeseiaceae > UBA1847. Next base: position 825,253 of record CAVQKY010000006.1, read on the forward strand.
AGCCGCTGCGCGAAATCGCCCAGCGCATCGAGCTGCGTACGCGAGGACAGGCAGGCATAGGCAATCCGGTTCACGCGATCGAGGACCATGCTGCCCGTCCCCTCCAGGAACACACCATCCTGCTCATGCCCGGACAGGTCGATGACCTCGCTGACGTGAAAGCCATGTTCGCGATCGAGGCATTCGATGACGTCCGGGCGCCGTTCGCCGCGGCGGTTCGGCGCCTCCATCGGGTAGAGAACGACACGGCCGTCCGCGTGAAAACTGACCCAGTTGTTCGGGAACACCGCATCCGGCGTGTGCGGCTCCTCCGTATCGGAGAAAACGAAGGTCCGGACCCCCGCGTCCTCGAGCGCCGTCACCAGGCCGTCGAACTCCGCGAGCGCACGTTCCTGCTGCTCGGCCGGGGTCACATCCGGCACGGCCTGGAAGGCATTGGACTCGAGCGTCTGCGGGTTGCTCATGAAGCGCACGGGGCGAATCATGAGCACGGCGTTCGCAAGCTGCGATTCGGGAATTTGTGATTCTGCGGTGGTCATTCTAAAGTCTGTGCCTGCTTGCTGCCGCCGAAGCCTGACGTGTCTGCATTCAAGTTCGCAATCTCGAGTCCTGCCTGGGTGTGCTTTACCTGGTTCGGCATGACGGCCGGCATCTCGCTGCTCGCGACGCCGCTCCGTTTTACGGCGCCGACAGTCACCCGGGCCATCGGTCTCGACATCGGCCGGGTGGTGTTTTCGGCGCTCAACAAGGCGGAGCTCGTGGCGCTCATTATATTCTTGATCGTCGTCCGGGCGTCAGGGCGGGCGCGCCAGTGGTGGGCTGTTGCCGGCGCGCTCGCGCTGGTCGTTTTGCTGCAGTCTGCCTGGCTGCTGCCCCTTCTCGTTGCCCGCGCCGAACTCGTGGTAGCGGGGGGCGAACCGCCGCCCTCCTCACTGCATGCCATCTACTCCTCGCTCGAACTCGCCAAGCTCGCACTCCTCGCCGGCGCCGGGTTCTACGCCCTGGCCGAGGCACGCCAGCCATGACCGGGACGGTGAAATGCCGGAGCGGCGCCGCCGCGGCGCTCATTGACCGGGAGCCCCGCGATGACTGATCCGGCGGACGACACGCCGGGCCTCAGCACGCCGGACGGCCACCGGATCCGCATCCTGCCATTCCCCGCGCCCGCAGAGCCGGTCGGCGTCATCCACATCCTGCACGGCCTGGGGGAATACTCGGACCGCTACGTGCGCTTTGCCACCGCCGCCAGGGAGCGGGGGATCGCAGTCGTCGCCCATGATCACCGGGGTCACGGGCCCGTGCGCGGCACTGCCGGCTACTTCGCGAGGCGCGGGGGCTGGGACCTGCTGGTATCCGATGCCCTGCTGGTCCACGAGTGGATCGTTGCACACTATCCCGGCCGGCCGCAGGTGCTGCTGGGACACAGCATGGGGTCTTATCTCGCCCAGCACTTCGCCATGTTTCACGGCGGGCGGCTCGCCGGCCTGCTGCTTTCGGGCTCAACCTGGCCGCGGCGCACCGAGCTGGCCGCCGGCCACGTGCTCGCGCGGTTCGAGTGCCGGCGGCTCGGCGAAAAGAACGTGAGCCCGCTGCTCGATAAACTGGGTTTTGCCGCATTCAACAAGGGCATTCGCGATCGGCGCACGGACTATGACTGGCTCTCGCGTGACGCGGCGGAAGTGGATCGTTATATCGCGGATCCGCTGGCTGGAGGACCGTTCACGGCGGGCCTGTGGCGGGACCTCACCGGCGGGATGCTGCAGATATCCACGGACGCTGCGCTTGGGCGTATACCGGCAGACCTGCCGATACTCATCACCGGCGGCGCGGAGGACCCGATCGGTGGCGACAAGGGCATGGGCAGGCTCGCGCTGCACTACGCGCAGACCGGGCATTCGAGGCTCAAAGTGCGCATCTATCCCGGCGGCCGCCACGAGATGCTGAATGAGACCAACCGTGACGACGTCACCCGCGACTGGCTCGACTGGATCGCGCGGGCGGTTGGAGCGGCTGCCAGCCGCGACCGGTAAGAAGGATGATCGGGACCGCGTTCAATTCGCGGCTGGCAGCCACGCCTACGTCAAAAAAAAGGCCCCGCCGAGGCGGCGGGGCCTGTGAGCCGGTATCCGTACCGGCGTCGTGCTGTTACATCTCGAACTTGAGGCGCAGGTACCAGAAACCGCCATTGAAGCCCCAGGGCGTGTACTGGCTGTACTGGTTGCCGACACCGGCGGCCGCGTTCGGGTTCTCATCGGGCGTCGTGTCCAGCGCATTCATCGCCCCAACGACCACCGTCAGGCTGTCCGTCCAGCTGTAGGCGGCCTCGAGGTCGAGGATGTAGTCACCTTCGTAGAACTGCGTGTCTTCGGAGTCGTACCAGTCGTCGTAGAAACTCACCCGACCAAGGAAGCGCCAGTTGTTCCAGAAGTGGTTCGCCGACACGTTCCAGCGCGTTTCCGGCAGGCCTTTTTCGATCTGCAGGATACGCGTGTCGTCGACGGTGACTGGATTGAAGTCCGTGATGTCGGTCGTCGTGTTATTGAAAGCCAGGCTGAGATCCGTGGTTGCGTTACCCCACTCGAGCGGGTAGGTCGCGACGACGTCGAAGCCCGTCGTTTCCGTGTTGAAGTCGTTCGTGAAGAAGCGGAAGCTCGCCAGGCTGCCCGCGGCCGTCACCCCGGCATCGATCAGGTCCTGCACCTCCTGCGGCGTCAGCGCAAACTCCTGCGACAGGTTCAGGCGGTCGTCCACTTCGATGCTGAAGTAGTCGATCGTGACGTCGAGCCCGCCGACGTTGAAGAATGTTCCCAGCGTGTAGTTCGTCGACTCTTCCGGTTCCAGCGGCTGTCCGCCCTTGAGTTGCGCGACCGGGAAGGTCGACGGAATGGTGCCGTTGTTCACGAGTTCCTGGGTGGCGAGATCGAACTCGGTGGAGACGTTGAACGCGTTCGACTGTCCCGGCGTCGGTGCCTTGAAGCCTGTGCTCACCGTGCCCCGCACGCCGAAATTATCGGTCAGGCGCCAGTTCGCCGCGAGCTTGCCGTTCGTCGTGGTGCCGAAGTCGTCGAAGTCCTCGTAGCGTACCGCGGCGCCGAGCAGCAGGTTCGAGAGCGGCTCCCATTCCGCGTCGGCATAAACGCCCACGTTGCGGCGATCGAAGGTGCCACCGGCCAGGTTCGAGAACCCCGGGAAGCCGTTCGACGCGGCGCTGAAGCCCTGGTCAGCCAGCGGGCCGACCTCGAAGGACGCCTGCTCGCCGACCGTCACCTCGAACTCCTCGACCCGGTACTCCGCACCAAAGCCCAGGAACAGGGTGTCCGTCAGGCCGTAGCCGAAGTCGGCGTTCAGCATTTGCTCGAGCTGGGTGTAAGCGCCCGGGTTGAAGTTGATCGGGGACGCCGGGCCGAGCGACGCGTTGACCGTGTTGTTGATGAAGAAATCGACATCGTTGCGGCCGACACCGGCGCTGAAGTCATACGTCATGCCGCCATCGAACTCGCCGCGGAGGCCGGCGCGCAGCGACTGGTCGCTGACGTCGCCGCCGAAACTCGGCGTGAAGCCGCCGGGGAACACTTCCTGGAAGCTGAAGCAGTTGTCGTCCGCGAACACAGCCGCCAACGCACCCGCGTCGGGCACATCATTCGTGATGGGGACAGTGGGGCAGCCGGCCGAGCCGTCCACCACGCCGTCCTGCGCGTCGAGCATGTCGCCGATAAGAAGCGCCGGGAAATCGTCAGTGTCGTCCAGCGGGGTGCCATTGTCGTCGGTGTAACCGAAAACGCCGGCACGCGTGTTCGGATTGCGGAAGTAGAAACCGCCGACGACGGTCTTCGAGGAATAGTTGCCGAACGCGTAGGCTTCAGCGCCGTCGCCGAGTTCCAGCCCCAGGTTGCCCCAGAACTTGATGTCGTCGCTGATCTCCGGCGAACCCCACACCTGCGCCGGGTTCGCGACGTCCGTATTGCCTGCCGCGACGAGCGCCGCCGCATCGTCGCGCTGCACCGAGCGGCTGGTCGGGTCCGACTCGCCGTATTCGAAGCTGAAGTTCGCGAAACCGGCGTCGGTGAGCGGCAGGCCGAGGTTCGCCGCGACCATGTAGGTCGAGCCATCGCCTTCCATGTACTCGCCCCACTTGCCCTCGACAGTCAGCCCGTCCGTATCGTCCTTCAGGATGAAATTCATCACGCCGGCGATGGCGTCCGAGCCGTATTGCGCCGCCGCGCCGTCGCGGAGCACTTCGACCTGTTTCAGCGCGATCGACGGGATGGCCGAGATGTCGGGTCCCTGCGCGCCATTCGCCACGCCGTTGCCCAGCCAGTAAATGACCGCCGCCCGGTGGCGGCGCTTGCCGTTGATCAGTACCAGCGTGTGATCCGGTGCAAGGCCGCGAAGATTTGCCGGCCGCACGACCGTCGCCGCGTCACTGATCGGCTGCATGTTCACGTTGTACGAGGGCACGATGTTCCTGACGAGGTTCTGCAGGTCCGTATCGCCCTGGTTCTCGAAATACGCGGCCGGGAGCACGTCGACCGGCGCCGGCGAGTCCTCCACCGAGCGCGACTGCGAGCGTGTGCCGGTCGTGATGATTTCCTCGATCTGTTCCTCGTCCTGCTGCGCGTACGCCTGTGGTGAAAACACAACAGACATAGGCAGAACCAGTGCAAGCAACCCCCCCCTGGACTTGCTGAGTTTGCTAACCACGTGTTGATCTCCTGTTTTGGTTTGGGTGTCGCCGTTGCAAATTTGCGACAATCCGACGGCGTACAACTATTCTCTCTTGTCATAAGAGAGTCAAGTGGCTTCGGCGATATTGCCGGGTCCCACGAGTTTCGCCAGCCTTTCGCTCTCGCTGTCGTCCACGAGCCGGAGGCCAGCCGCAAGAAACCTCGCGAGTGCCACCGCATCCGGGGTAGCGTAATACCGCCCGCCGCCCGGCGGCTGCGGGCGGACGGGAAGCGCATCCCCACGGGCGATGCAGTCGATGGCCGCGCAAAAACGAGCCACGCCGGCGGGATACAGGCCAAGCAGGTTCGCGAGGTAGGACGCCTTAGGTTCCGACGGCCTGCGCAGCACCTCGACCACCGGGCCGGTGTCGATGCCGGCATCCACGATCCGGTGCAGCGTACAACCGATCTCGGCATCCCCCGCAAGGAGCGCCCAGAATGTCGCCATGACCCCGGGGTAGTCCGGCAGGATCCCGGAATGCAGGTTCAACACACCATGCTGCGGCATGGCGATCGCCGCGTCACGCAGTATGCGCCGGTAACGAATGGAGGCGATCAGGTCGGGCCTCGCCGCGCTGAGCATCGCAAGGCCCGCCGGCGAATTCGGTGCCCGAAGCTCTGCCGCCGCGCGCACCGGCGGCGCGATGCGGCCGGCGGCAGCAAGCGCGCCGCAGAGCGCACGGTCGGCTCGGGCGAGTTCGGCCAGCAGCGGCGGTACGGACACCGGCGCCAGCGGCCCCGACAAAAAGACACGGTAATCGTGCTCCGGCCGCGAGGTGACGAGGAGACTCATCGCAAACAGGCTGGCAATATCCTCGTGCCCGAGCAGGACGATGATCATCGCGGCGCCGCCGCCCCGGGCCGCGTCAGTCCGCCATCCCGGCATCGGCGATCCGGAGTCCCGCCGCTATGCGCCGGGATTCGGAGTAGCGTATGACCAGCTCGCCGATTAAAAACACCACGATGACACCGCTCGCGACCGGCCAGTCGATGCCGCTCCCCGGTGCGGCCATCAGCAACGCGGCTGCGATGATGACGATGCAGGCGCAGTAAGCGGCCATCAGGCGCGCTACGCCGTCCGACAACGGAACCCGGTACGGCCGCGGCCGCTCCGGGTCGATGCGGCGCATATGAGCGAACGCGAACAGCATACCGACATAGGGCAGGAGAAAAATCACGGCGCTGCACGCGAATAAGGACCAGAACAGGTCCTCGTTGCTGCGTGCCAGCGCGCCGTACAGCACGATGACGAGCGTACTCACGAGGCCCATGGCGATTGCCGCGCCGGCGGGCGTACCGTAGCGCGGGTGCTCGCGCGCAAGCAATCCCGGCAGCTCGCCGCCGGCCGCGGCTTCCTGCGCGGCCCGGTTGCAGCCGATGCACCAGGTGACGACGTTCGAGAACACCGTGTACAACACGGCGAGGCCGAGCGCGAATGCGAACGCGCGGCCGGCCGCGGAGCCGCCGAAAAACAGATACAGCGTGTCCACCAGTCCTTCGACCAGATTGACGTCCGCGAGCGGCACCGCAACGAGGATTGCAAAGGTACCGAAGGCGTAGAACAGGATGATGATGACACCGGACAGGAGTACGGCACGCGGAATGTCACGTGAGGGGTTCTGGATTTCCCGCGCGTTCGCGCACATGAGTTCGAAGCCGAGCATGCCGTAGATGACCGTTGGCAGGTACTTCAGGCCGTCATCGAGCGATGGCCTGAGCGTCGCCCAGCTGATCTCGTTCGCTACCCCGGAGCCGGCGGCGTGCAGCAACGCCCCCCCGATCAGCGCGATGAATACGAGGACCTTCAGCGCTGCGCCGATGTTCGGCACCCATTTCCCGATACTCAGAGAAATGATATTGACGAATACGGCAAGCCAGGTCAGTGCGATGCCCATGGCGATCTGCGCACCGAGGCCGAGCTCGAAACCGAACAACTGGTTAACGATGCTTGCAAAAAAGATGAACAGGGAGGGAGTCCACAACAGGTTGTTGACCCAGTAGGCCCACGTGACGCGGGATGCCCAGCGGCGGCCGAATGCGTCGCGCACCCACGCGTAGATACCCCCCTGCTCCGGGTAAGTCGTACCCATCTCGGCGTTCATGAGCGCGTACGGGACGAAAAAGCTGAGGCCGAGAAACACCCACCAGAAAAGGCTCGACACGCCGATGGACGCAGTGGATGAGAGCGTCTCGAGGAGGAGAATGGCCGAGACCGTGATCAGGGTCAGGTCTCGCAGGTTCAGGGTCTTCGTGCTCGTCATCGGCGGCGCCCGTATACGCGTTGCAATTCAGTGTCCGCCAGCCGACACTGGCGCGCAACTTTACTGGAGCGGCCGATGCAGGCGCAGTTCGATTTCAGCGGTAAACGGGTGTTCGTATTCGGCGGCACGAGCGGCATCAATCTCGGCATCGCGCGATGCTTCGCCGCCGCGGGCGCCGAGGTCGCAGTGGCGAGCCGCTCGAGGGCCAAGGTCGACGCAGCGGTAGCGGAACTCGAAGCACTCGGGGCGCGGGCTTCCGGCTATGCGCTCGACGTGCGCGATGCCGGCGCGGTGGAGGCCGCCCTGGCGCAGCACCAGGACGGTGCAGCACCGCTCGATATCCTGGTCTCGGGCGCCGCGGGTAATTTTCCCGCACTCGCCAACGAGATGTCGGCGAACGGATTCCGGGCGGTCATCGATATCGACCTCGTCGGCAGCTTCCACGTGCTGAAAGCCGCGTACCCCTGGTTACGGAAACCGGGTGCGTCCGTCATCAACATCTCGGCGCCGCAGGCTTACCTCGCCATGCCGATGCAAAGCCACGTCTGTGCCGCAAAGGCGGGCGTGGACATGCTGACCCGCACGCTCGCGCTCGAGTGGGGCGCGACGGGTATTCGCGTCAACAGCATCGCCCCGGGTCCGATCGCCGACACCGAGGGCTTCCGCCGGCTCATTCCGAATGAGCGGGTCGCCGAGCAGGCCCGGCGCAGCGTTCCGTTGCAACGGTTCGGCGCCGTCGCCGATATCGGTCAAGCCGCGATGTTTCTCAGTTCGGATGCCGCGGCCTACATCAGCGGCATCGTGCTGCCGGTCGACGGTGGCTGGTCCGTCGCGGGCGCGAGTGCGGCAGCCCTGGCGATGGCGCAGGCCCCGGCACATCTGTAAGTGCGGCTGCGCAAAACATGTGGAACACGGGGACCTGGGCGGAGATACCTTCGTCTCAACCTTGCCCGTCACGAAGCAATTGAATCTGACCCACGTCATCGCAATCGTAGTGTCGCTCGGCCTTCTCGTGCACGGGGCGCAGCTTTGCCTTGCGCGGCGCCGGGCTTCCTGGCCCGCGCTCCTCAAAGCAGACGACGCGTTCCGGAATAATAGAGCGTGCACATAACCAATCGATCGTAGCGGCTGACAACGCCTTTCCTCCGCCGTGCATCCAAGTTGCAGGTTCACGATAAGTGGAGAGTGCGATGAAAGCGATGCGACAGCTCGTTGTTATGGCCTGCACATGCGGCCTGTTGTCCGGGGTCACGGCCATGGCTGCGGTGCCCGGCGAAGAGTTCGAGGTCCGCGTACGGTATGGCGACCTCGACATCGAGCGCCCCGATGGGGCGAAGATACTGTACGACCGGATGCAACATGCCTCGGCACGAGCCTGCGCGCTCGGATCGTACCGCGAACTCGGTTCACTCCAGCGCGTACGGGATGCCCAGCAGTGTTACGACGAGTTGCTCACCAGGCTCGTTTCCAAGATCGACAGCGACGAACTGCGGGCGCTGCACACGGGTTGACGCCGTAGCCGACGCTGGCGCATGCCTTCCGGGCACGCGTTCAGCGCCGGCCGCCTGTCAGAAATCGCGCAACAAAAACTTCTCGAGAACGATCGCGCCGTTCTTGAAGCTGCTGTCGATGTAGGTCCTCGGACCCGTCGCGAGCTCCGTCGTCAGGACGGCAACAACAGCGCAATACCATCATCCGGTTTAAGGTATTCAAAAAGAACAACTTACGAACCGGCCCCCCGGCGGGCCGTGGCCGGTGCGCGCCGCAATGCACCGCGCGTGCGCGCAAAGCCAAGCGAGACTCGCTCATGACGTGCGTTAACGCACGGTTTCACGCACTCGGAATGTGACGCAAGTCCACGCGCGCTGTTGACTTACAGTCGAGACTCCAGCCAATGGCATCGTTGATCACTTATCGAACACAGCATTTGGTTACAACTTGTGGTTCGACGTCGTTGCGCTGCGTCGCAAAACGGCGACAGGGTGACAAACAGATCAACGATGCCATTATGGCGCGGCGGGAAGGCGGGAACCGGGGAACGTAAGGCTTTACTGCGATTCTCGTTATCTCCGACGCACGCTTGGGCGGCGTGTTGTGCGCTTTCGGGAGCAAGCGTTGCAACCGTCTTTGAAGCTTCTGGCACGCATTGGCGTGACCGTTGGGCAACGGTGAAGCTTTTTCTCTCTATCTATAAAAAGTTGCACTCGGAGATTACATTGACTACACGCAAACTGATGCGCACCATGCGATGGTGCGCTGCTGCTTCGTTCGTCCTGTTGTCGGTGCCTGCAGCCGCCGAACATCCCTACCTCGACGACTCGAACAGCGGGAGAACACCCGTCACGGACGGCACTGTGCCGGCGCTGCAGCACGACTTTCCACGCGTGCACTCTCATGAAATATTCGGCGGCGGGGCCGAAGTGTATTCCAAGTATCAGCTGATCACGGCTCACGGTACCGCATTCTCGACCATTGAGAAAATCCAGCAGCAATATTCATCGGACACGATGGCATTGCGGCACATCTCCGGGCGAGCCTACCAGTCTTACAACTACAGCCACTGCGTCATCTCCGGCGGCGTTGCGTTCGAGGCGACGACGGCATCCAGCCAGGGCGGGCCGAGTTCTGCGGGATGCGGCATCTACGCGGGCCACTGGCTGTATCGTGCCGGGACACGCCTTCGGCAGAGCATCAGCGCAACGGCGACGATGCTGCCGGTCGAGAATGCGTCCCGAATCGACACCGGACAGTACGTCGTGATCTACGATGCGCCGACAGGTTCCTTCAGTAATGCCGAACACGCACGGGTCGTGTCGGTGAACCGATCGACAAACACGGTCGAGGTACAGCGTGGCTATAAATCCAGTAACGTAAACCACTCGAGCGGCGCCATCGTCGCGCAGCACGTACTAGGCCAGGGCACGGATGCCAAGCTGTGGGCATTCAACATGTCGACGCAGTCCCCGCGCGACGGCAGCGGCCGGGGCTTTCCGCAGTTCTATGCCGAGTGGCTCGGTAGAAACATCGACCGGCACAACAATGGCACGCGAACCACGGCCAACATTGCCGGCGTCCTGTTCGATGCTGATTTCTATACCGAGTATTCGCGTTACGAGGTCGACGCCGACAATAATCTCGTGGTGGACAATGCGGTCGGTCCCAGCGGGCAGAACTGGCTGGGGGACGGGCTCGATGACTTTTACGCACGCGTGAAAAACCAGTTGCCTGGCTATTACGTACTCGTCGGTGTGCACGACGGTCGCGGCTTCGACTCGGCACACGGCCTGCAGATGGAGAACTGGCTGGACTACGGGAACGGCGATTTCACGCCGAATCCCGTGTATTCCAAAATGTCGTCAATGATCACCGGCTACCTGTTTAATTCGCAGGAACGGTCCAATGGTCCGCCGTTGGTGACGAACCTGACAAAGACGCCGACGAAGTATTATCCCGGCGACTCGAATAACGTTCCTTCGAATGCTCCCTTTCGCCTGGCGTTGACGACGGCGCTCGTACAGGGCGGTTATTTCGGCACGCACACCGCACTGACGGCGGATCCGTGGTGGGACGAATTCGCCGTTGACGTCCGCGCCGGTTCCGCAAATTTCGGCAAGGCGGTCAGCAAGAGCAACGTAAGCGCGATTCGCGAGCATCGTGGCTGGTTGGGTAAACCGCTCGGCCCTTTCAAGCGCGTTTATGCGGACGCAGACTTCGCGGCTTCGAACAGCATGATCGGCAACAATACCTTCGATAGCAACCTGACGGGCTGGGATTCGAAGAACGTGTCTATAAGTCGTGTCGGCTCCGATACCATGGACGGGTCCGGTGCGATGTACGTCTCCCCCCTCAACTCCACCTCCGGCGGTGAATTCGGCGCCTCGGTGAATGGCAACGCGGTGAACATCACGGGAGGTGTACCCTACACGCTCGCATTCTCCGCGCGCTCTTCCGAGATCCGGGACATCAAGGTGTCGCTCGGCAACGACTCGTTCCCGGTCCCGATCGGGCCGCACTGGCGCCGGTATGTCGTGACGATGACCCCGACATCGACGGGATCGACGCGCCTGAAGTTCATCGTGGGCGGCGAAAACAGCGAACTCTGGTTCGACTCGGTATACCTCTTCCGGGGTGACGCGAACGTGTTCAGGCGTGAATTCGAGCACGGCGTCGCGCTCTCGAACGCAACGGCCCAGTCCCGCACGATCCAGGTGGGAACCGGGTTGCGGCGCATAAGCGGTACGCAGGACCCCACCGTCAACAACGGCAGTCGCGTTAGCTCCGTCGCCCTTCCGCCGTACGACGGCATTGTCCTGGTGCGCGAGGACGGCCAGTCCGCGCCCAGTCCGGACCCTGCTCCGGAACCGCCGCCGAGTTCCGGCAGCAGCGCCATCGGCGACTACGTCTGGCGCGACTCCGACGGCGACGGTATACAGGAAGGCAGCGAACCCGGGGTCGGCGGCGTCACCGTGCAGCTTCGCGATTGCAACGGCATATTGCTTGCGACCACCACGACATCCGGTAGTGGCTCGTATCTTTTCGATAACCTGGCCGCGGGTAACTACCTCGTCCGTTTCGTGGCACCGAACGGTGCGAGCTTCACGCAACGAGCAGCCGGCAGCAATCGTGGCACTGACAGCAATGCAGACAGCAGTGGCAATGCCCATTGCGTCAGTGTCGGCGCCAGCGACATGCGCTACTGGATCGATGCAGGCCTGGTGTTCTAGTCCCGCAGAGATCCGGCGAACAAAAAATCCCCCGGCCCGCGAAGGCCGGGGGATTTTCTTTTGGCAGAGTGTCGGTCGTGGCTTACTGCGCCAGGGTAAATGAGCCCAGATTTATTGCACCGCTCTTGAAGGCCGAATCGATATAGTAGTTCTCCGTACCGCTGATCGGTGAGGAAAAGAATGTTACACCGTTCAGCTGATAGTCGAGCACCATGCCGTTCACTCTGATCGACAAGACATCGCCGATCGCAAGTGAGCCGTTGCTGGCGCGCCAGAGACCACTTTCGCGAACCTCCAGTGCACCGTTCGTACTGCGGAGCGCATGCTCGATATCCGTGCGCTCGGGGCCGGTCTCATTGAACCCGAGACCGAGCTCCCAGACCGTGCCCGAGGGATTGGAGTCGATCGTCCAGCTGACCGTGTAGTTGTCGCCCGCCCCGAGCGAGGCCAGGCTTACCGAGTTGATCGTGTTCGTCCAGCTATTGGGCGTGCCCGAGAACGACAGGTCGTTGGCGTTTGCCGTGACGCCGCCCGCGGCGTTGACCCAATCGACGATGGCATTTGCGTCCGGCGGATCGACAGGACCGGCGTCGCCGAACACACTGACGTCGATCGCAATCACGCCGTCTTTGAACGCGGAGTCAACGTAAAAAGGCGGAGAACCGGCATAGGTACTGGTGTAAACCGGCGCACCGTTGTGCCGGTATTCCAGCGTGCCGCTGTCGACGAAGATCGAGATGACGTCACCGTTGACCACTGTGCCGCTGCTGGTCCGCCACTCGCCCGATTCGCGAACTTCGAGTGCGCCACCCGAAATGCGGAAGCCGTAGTCGACGTCCGTCCTTGCCGTGCCACTCTCGGTCACGCCGAGCCCAACGACCCACAGGGTTCCGGCGGGATTACCCACGATTTCAAAGCGAACTTCGTAAGCGTCGGTGAATCCCATGTCGGCGAACGGCACGGAATACGCCTGGCTGTTCCATCCGGTGGTCATCGAACCGTCGAACGAAATCCGGTTGCCCGAGGTCGTGACACCGCCCTGCTGGACGATCCACATCGTCACCGGCACTTCCACCGGGCCGCCCGGGGAATCGTCGTTCAGGATGGTCCCTGCCGCCGAATTGTCGCCGAATACCGCAGGACCGCTCAGGTTCGCCAGCGAGACCGTCAAGGACTCGTCCGGCTCCACATCGCTGTCCGCACCGATCGTCACATTGACCGTCGTCGACAGGTTGCCGGTCGTGATGGTGCCCGGCACCGCGACCAGTGCGCTGTAGTCGCCACTGCCTGCGGTCGCCGTACCGTTCGCGGTCGATGCCGTGAAACTCACGTTGCCCGTCGCAGGCGCGTTCAGCGATACCGTGAACGAGAGCGTTCCCGCGTCCTCGTCAGCGGCAGCATCGGCGATCGACAGCACAGGCAGGGCTGCGTCGTCGTTGACGATCGTGCCAATGGCCGTACCGTCTGCAAGATTGGCGCCACTGACATTGCCGATCGTCAAGCTGAAGGATTCATTCGGCTCGACGGCGCTGTCGATGCCTATACTCACGTTCACCGTGGTCGACAAGTTGCCTGCAGGGATGACGCCCGCCTGCGCGGAGAGCGCGGTGTAGTCGGAATTACCGACGGTCGCCGTGCCGTTAGCGGTCGTCGCCGTGAACGTGACATCCCCGGCGGCAACCTGTGTCAGCGACACCGTAAAGCTCAGCAGGCCGGAATCCTCGGCTATCGACGCATCCGCGACCGTCAGGTTCGGTACGCCGCCGGTGTCGTCGTTCCGAATCGTTCCCACTGCCGAACCGTCGACGACGATGGCCTTGCTGCTGACATTCGACAGGTTGAGCAGCAGGGTTTCATCTGCCTCGACCTTGGCGTCGACGCCAGTTCCCACGTTAATGGTCGTAGACAACGCGCCCGCAGGAATGCTGTAAGGCTGGCCGGTGAAGCCGGCGTAGTCGCCATCGGCGAAAGTGGCCGTCTGGCCCTGCGTAGACGCATTGAATGTGATATCAGCCCCTGCGGCGTGGCTCAGGGATACAACGAAGCTCAGGGGCCCGCTGTCCTCGAACGCCGCCGCATCCGCGATCGACAGGGTCGGTATCGGTCCGTCATCATTGATGATGGTGCCGATACCCGTGTCGTCCTGGATGAAGGCGTTGGTCGCATCGACCAGGACCACGGAAAAAGTCTCGTCCGGTTCGGCCACGACGTCGTTGCCGACGTTGACCACGACGGTCGTCGACAGATTGCCCATGGGTATCGTACCCGCGCTGAAGACGAGCGGCGTGAAATCGCCGTCCGCTACCAACGCGGTGCCTTCGACGGTGGAAACCGTGAAATTCACGTTCGCGGAGGCCGGTGCCGACAGCGTCACCGTGAAACTGAACGTGCCGGCGCCCTCGTTGGCGGTCCTATCGGAGATCGAAAGTTCGGGCGGCGGCGGCTCGTTGCAATTGAACAGCGTCACCAGGTCGAACGGCGGCTGGATGCGTTTGCCGCCGGCGCCGACGATCAGATTGCGGATGTCCTGGTCAGAAAAATCGAAGCAGGCGTTGCCCTGGCCACTGGTGCTGAAGTTGAAGCCTTTGTCCTGGGTAAAGCGCACCCCAAGGTTGAAATTGAGTTCCGTTGCCGGAGCGGTGCCGACCGAGTCACCGCCGGCCAGGCCGAATCCGCTGACGCCACTGAATGGCGCATCGGCAACCACGTCGCCCTGCGCCCGCAGCACCGCGCCGTCGTGCCTGCCGCCCTTAGCGCGGAAGTGCCAGGTATCCGTGCCGCAATCGCGCCAGAGGAACATGACGGGGCCGTAATCGAGATTGTACGGCGGTTCGCCGCACTCATCGCCCGGCTTCAGCGTGGTGAACACGGGCGGCCCCTGGTTGATAGGCGTGAGGCTGGCGCCTTCCGTGGCTATATACAGGCGATCGGCCGCAACACCGTTGTGATTGTCGACCTGCCCCGAGGGCCAGACGATCTGGACGTTCGCGCTGCCATTGCCCGCGAGGCCGAAATGCTGCCACGGCTGGTTCTGCGCCCAGCGCGTATAACCGCCATCCTGTACGCGCACCTGGGTCTTGCCGCCCGCTGTTACGTAGACTTTCGCCCCGAGTCCGTCGCGGTTGGATGCGACGCCCTGCAACTTGAACTGGAGCCAATGATTCGAGTTACCTTCGTTGCGAAGCAAGGTGTCCGGTCCGCCGATGCCCCACGGATAAAAAAGCAGCCCGTTAGTCGCGAAAATGTCGACGGAGCCATTGAGATCGTAATCGACAAACACGGCATTTTCCGCGACGCCGTGGTCGAAGCCGACACCGACAGGTCCCTGGGCGCCGCTCGTGTTGTCGAGGACAAACGTACCGCTGCCCTGGTTGATCAGCATCCGGTTCGGTATGTTTTCGCTGCCCCGGCCGCAGGTGAGGTAGATGTCGAGGTCCATGTCGTTGTCGAAATCCGCAGCCGTACCGCCGCCACAGTTGACCGGCACATTGAGGCCGGCAGCGCTGTAGTTGAAGCCGCCCGCGGTGTTCAGGTACAGGCGCGGCGCGATCGGGAGATCACGGCTGTTCAAAGCGACCTGGTTGAGATTCGTGATGGCTTGAGTCGACTGGATGACGATATAGGCCTGCCCTTCGTCGGGCATCGCCACGTCCCAGCGGCCCTGGCTTCCGTTCCATGTAGCACAGACCTGGTAATCGACAGTGGTCGTGCTGCCGTTGCAACCCGACTGGCCCTGGTTCAGGTTTACGACAAATGGCGATTCGTTGCGGCTGAGATCGCGGTTCCAGACGGTCATGGTGATGGAGCCGCCGGTCTGGAAGTTGAATCCGTAATTCGCGGGGTCCCCGGCATCTCGTGCAATCCAGCCCTCGACACGATTGTTGCCGGCCATGGCCGCGCCGGTCGGCCGCGTCGCGCCGCGTATCATCAGGACGTCGGTGCGAAGATTGCCGTCAAAATCGCCGACGATCGTCGAGTTCACGTTGCCAAGAGACGGCAACTGGTCCGTAACATTGACGAACGGGATGGTCGTGATGTCGTAGGCAAGATACGGCCACTGCCCGCGCTGTACGCAGAGAAGTTCGAGCGTGCCGTTGTTGTCGATGTCCATGAGGTGCGCGAAGTTGATATCTTCGTCGTTGCAGTCATGGCCGGTGCCCAACTGGGTGGAGAACGAACCCAGCGCGTTCTGGTAGCGGAAATAGGTTCCGGGGCTGAGGCCCATCTGGAAGGTATCCAGCTTGCCGTCGTTGTTGAAATCGATGAAGCCCGCGACGCGGGCGGCGAAATCCTGCGTAAGGTTCAACTGGCTCGCGCGTTCCAGGAATGTGCCGTCACCCTGGTTGACCCACATCTGGCCGCTGCCGGTGACGCTGACGCCGATGAACAGGTCGTCGTCGCCGTCGTTGTCGAAATCGCCGAACGTCGCGCCGTGCTTGTCGTCTGTCGGCAGCTCGATCCAGGAGCCATCGTCCATCTCGTAGGCGATGTCTTCGAAGGTTCCGGTACAGGTGTTGCGGTAGACGCGTGGAAAGTCGCGGTGGCCGTTGTGGAAAATATCCAGGCAGTTGTCCCTGTTCAAGTCGCCGATCGACGCGCCCCAACTCTCGGTAAAGCCACTCAGCCCGGCCTCTTCCGAGACGTCTTCGAAATCGACCTGCGCCCGGACCGATGCCGCCAGGAGCAGCACACCGAATGCGGCCGTGAATGCCAACTGCGGACTCGGGGCGGCAAACGGCCGCGACATTGCCGGGACCGAGTCCCGGGCCTTCCCAAACGAGATTGTCACTGGAGTGTTCCCTGTATTATGGATTGGCTGTCCGTGCCCAAGATCCGCCGGCCCTGCGGCGGCGATGCCCGCGCCGACAGCCCGCCCGTTTCCCCTGAAGCGCCTGTCTGTCCCGCTGCTCATGCAAATTCTTTGCCACGTCGACAAGCTTCTGATTTTTATAACTTTTGTGACATCGGCGGCCGGAGCATCCGGTGTTCCTGTATAAAAACCCGACGAAATCCCGTTGCCGCATGGTTACGAGCCGGCTGCGGAGGCGCTTCGGAACGAAGATGGCCATCCACGCGGCATTGCGGCAGTCCGGGGAAACGGCGCAGAATTGTTCAGTCACCTGGGCGGTGACGCTTACCTCTTAACGGCAAAGTCGTATATCCACGGCGACGGAGCAACAATGATGTTATCGCAGCGACAGCCGGCCGCGTACGCGGGTACGGGCGTAATCCTTTTCGTACTTGCGACTGTGACCACACCGGGTCACGTCTGTGCGGAGACACCCGAGTACCGCTTCGAACTGACCCCGACGGCCGGTTACCGTTTCGGCGGGGAGTTCAAGGAAGTCGAGGGGGACACGACCGTAGAGCTCGACGACAGCTCGAGTTTCGGCCTGATTCTGAACGGCCGGGACGCGAGGAACACTCAATGGGAAGTCTATTACGCCAGGCAGGCCACCTCGGCGGATACCGAAACGGTTCCCGGCCTTGGTGCGGAAACGGACCTCGAACTGCACTTCCTGCAGGTCGGCGGTACCTATCGCGGCAGCGGCGACGGGGTTCGGCCCTTCCTCTCGGCCGGCTTCGGCGGGACGCACATCGCCCCCGACGATGCGGCGCTCGACAGCGAGACGTACTGGGCATTCTCCATCGGCACGGGCCTGCAGTTTTACACGAGCGAGCGCTGGGGTTTGCGTCTCGAGGCGCGCGGGATCGGCACGCTCGTGGACACCGACTCGGCGCTGTTTTGCGTTTCGGACAGCGGGGGCGTTTGCGCCTTTCGTATCGAAGGCCGGGTGCTGTGGCAATTCGAGACTTTCGCGGGAGTTACATTCCGGTTCTGAAACCCGCCGGCCTTTCGCCCTTAGGGCCCTTAGCGCTTAGTCAAGGAAGGCCGCTATCGGCATCGGTGCTTCCCTCACGAAAGGAATTGCGTATACGAATCAGCGCGTCCAGGCATAACCGATCTTCATGAACCAGGTGCGGTCGGTAGTGGTCGGTCGTGACAGGCCGTCATCGTCCAGCAGTGCATCCGAGTAGCCGAGGAAGAAGACCGTCTGCGGGTTCAGCTTGTAGGAATACAACAGTTGGCGGCCGACGTCCTCGGTGCGCGCGTCGACTTCCTCGACGTACAACGCGGGATCTCGTTCGATGTCCTGGATCTGCAGGGTGAGCCGCAGGAAGCTTCGCGCGCTGAACTGCCAGGTGAGCCGCAGGTCGTGGACGAACGCGTCGAAGATGCGAGCACCTTCCTGCGTATCCAGCCGATCGTACACCCCTGAGTATCGCAACAACAATTGCCGCGTCACGTTCCAGTTGACGTAAGGCTCGACGCGGATCTCGTCGCCGAGACGTACGTTGTCGAAATCGACCTGGCTGCCGGCGAGCAGCCATGCGCCGATCTCGAGCCCGCCACGCGGCTGGAATTCTCCCTGTAAACTAAATTTGCGTTCGTCGAATAGTACGTCTTCGTAAAGCGTATCGCGTGACAGGCCGCCTATTTCCAGGAACGACTGCATCTGGCCCTGCACGGCAAAATACGCCTCGATTTCGCGTTCGATCATCCGGCCGCTGTCGTCGTGGGTGATATCGAAATCGCCTACAACGTCGAGGCGTGAATACCAGTCGCCCTCGTTCCCGTGCCAGACGTGGCCGAGTCCGGCCATCTGCTGGCTGTAGTCGACGCGTGGCACGAAGCCGGAGTCCGCACGAAATCCTGCGTCGCGCGCCGAGTGCACAAGGTAGGCAAACCAGTTTCGCGAATCGTAGTCGTAACGGAGCTCTGTTGCGGCACCATCGAAACTGCCTCCCGGCTGTTCGAACTCCTGGACGATATTCGCGGGGTATTCCGTATCGGAGATCAGGTGCTGGGCCTGTACGCTGTGCTGGTCAGAGACTTTCCAGCGCAGGTCGACGCCCCCGACGTGGTTGTGATAGCCGTCACCGCGGCGTCCGGTCAGCAACAAGCCGGCCGTCGACGCTTCGCCGAAGCTGCGACTGTAGCGGGTAACCACGGCCGTATTGTCCTGTGTTAACAACTCGCTTTCCGAACTGTAGGCGCCCGGGAAAAGCAGGTTCGTCAGTTCATCCTGCGTCACAAAAAAGCCGAACGTATTCTTGCCGCGCTTACCGGTCAGCTTCGCGCCGACGGACGGGTCCACCACGCTGCGCGTGAATACCGCCTCGATCGGCGAGCTGAAATAGTCCGCGCCTTCCAGGAAGAACGGGCGTTTTTCCGGATAATACAGCGCGAACTGGTTATTCACGTCGAGCTGGGCCGTGTCGGCCTCTACCTGGGAGAAGTCCGGATTGATGGCGAGATTTGCCGCAATATCCGGCGTGACGCCCCAGCGCACGCTCAGACCCGCCTCCACGTCGGTGTTCGCCTCACCCAGAGGTTCGACGGTCGGGTCGTCCGTTGTCTCGGTGCGAATGGTCGTCAGTGTCGGGGCGATCTCCAGTGCGTGGCCAGGCTCCGCATTTTCGAATCCCTCCAAACGCGACAACTGGCACAAGTAGCAGTTGCGATTCCGGTCCAGCGCATTGTTCGAGAGCCGGTAGCGATGCTCTCTCGGATAGAAGCGCAAGAGATCGACGCGCCAGGACTGCGGGCCACTGCGCTTCGGAAAACGCAGCTGGTCGAGCGGGATCTGCATTTCGACGACGAAACCGGTGTCGTGGACTTGTCCGGCCGCATCCCAGATTCCATCCCATGACGAGTCCTCGTAGTCGCGGATGTCGTCAAAGGTCAGGTCCATCTGTATGCCATAGGGGTTCACGAAGAATTCAAATGCGCGCTGCGCGTCGCCATAACTGTCGAGAACGATGCCGACGAAGTCGTCGGTCCAGGCCGAATCACGATCGCGCAGAAAAGCCCGAATCCGCTCCGGCTCGGGATCCTCTGCATCGAACGCGACGTACAGGTTCTCCCCGTCTTCCAGCACATACGCGGTGGTCCGGACTTTCGATGGCGTGTTCTCGCCCGGGCGCGTCTCGATGTCGATGGCCACACGGAGCGCCTGAGACCAGGCCGCTTCATCGAGCACACCGTCCAGCCGCACCGGGAGCTGCGAGCGTGGCACATCGCCCGCCGACGCCACGCTTGCCGCGCCGAGCAAGCCGCTCAGCAGGAAGCCGGCGATACCCGCAACGCGCGCCACTTATGTGTTCCTGAGCTGGTCATGAATGTAGATTGGATGGAGCAACCTCGAGAAAGGTTTGCCTGTTTTCGCGGCTATCGGGCTGAGCGCAGCGAAGGGTCTACTTCAAGCGTGGAGTCTACCCTGCCAAAAAAGAAAGTCCGCACCCGATGGATGCGCCCTTTCGCATTGAAGCCTGGCGGTGTCCCGGTGCACATGCGGAACCGGGCGCGCGTAGCCCCCGGCCGCATCCATAAACCAAACACAAGCCAGGGGTCAGAAACCCGCACAGGAACCGCCTCGACGTTTGGTCGCTGTTGGACTGGTTTTTCGGCTAACCTCTTGCTTCCCCCGGAGGCACGCAGCCAAAATTGCTCCCGAATCTCAGGCGCTTGATTAGGATGGCTTGGAAAATTCGATTTGAGAGTGGGGCGCCGAGTACCGGGCGGACGCCGCACCGCGAGTTTGCCGATCCCCGGCATTGATTGCCATACTGCCCCCTGACGCCGGGCTCATAAATTCGCCCGCACCGGCCGGCACTTTCGCGGGGAAACGACGATGCGGAAACATCTGATTCGGCGCGCGGCTATGCTGTCCGCGCTATCGATGTTCACCGTCAGCGCACGGGCTGAACTCGAGCTCGGCGACGGTGGCTATTTCACGGCGCCCGGCGTCGACGTCATTGTTTTTGAGGATATTTATCCCGAAGGGCACCAGACCGGCGTGACGGTGATACAGCATGGTGTGCGTGTTGCCGCGAACGGCGACCTCCGGCTGGAAGCGTCGCCCGGCCAGTGGTCTCCCGTTCCCCTGGCGGGGGGACGTTCCGTGGATCGCAAGGCGCAAAGCATCACGCAGCACCTGTCTTATCCCGATCCGGAACGGGACCGGCGCGGCTTCAACCCGATCGAATACCCGGACCTGCAACTGGCGTACTCGATACGCGTCGAAGCGTTGCCGGATAATGCCTTCCGAATCGTCGTGGATCTGGACGAGGTACTGCCCGATGAGTGGGTCGGCCGCGTCGGATTCAATTTCGAACTGTTTCCCGGCGACCTGTTCGGCAACGCGTACCTGATGGACGGCGAGCCGGGTATCTTTCCCACGCAGCCGAATGGCCCGCTCGAGCAACGTGCCGGGGAAATCCTCGCACGGCCGCTGGCCGAAGGGCGCAAGCTTGTCGTTGCACCGGAGAGCGCACGCCAGCAGCTGATCATCGAAAGCGTGCGCGGCGACATCGAACTGCTCGATGGCCGGACGAATCACAACAACGGCTGGTACATAGTCCGCAGCGACGTACCTGCCGGGGCGACGGACGCCGCGGTCGAATGGGTCGTCCGTCCCGCAGCGGACGCGGACTGGCGGCACGGGCCGGTCATCCAGATATCCCAGCTCGGCTACACCCCCTCGCAGCCAAAGCGGGTCGTGATCGAGCAGGACCGGCGGGATTCAGAGAAAAGCAAGCTCGCGATCCGGCGAATTACCGGCGACGGCCACGAGCTCGTGCGCGAAGTTACCCCGGAAAGCTGGGACGGTAAATTCCTGCGCTACCGCTACCTGGTTCACGATTTCTCGGATATCGAGACCCCAGGGCTCTATGTCGTTTCGTACCGCGGCCGTGAGTCACACGCGTTCCGCATCGGCGATGACGTGTTCGGGCGGCATGCGTGGCAGCCGACGCTCGAGTATTTCCTGCCGGCACAGATGTGCCATATTCGCGTCAACGAGAAGTACCGTGTCTGGCATGGCAACGATCATGCCGACGACGCGCTGATGGCGCCGGTCGACCTCAATCACTTCGACGGTTACGCGCAGGGGCCGTCGACACTGACGCGTTATCGCCCGCTGGAGCCGGTGCCGGGGCTCAACGCCGGGGGCTGGCATGACGCCGGTGACTACGACCTGCGGGTCGAGTCGCAGATTGGCACGGTCTGGATGCTCGCGCAGATGATCGAGGAATTCGGCCTCGACTACGATGCCACGCTCATCGATCAGGACAGGCGGCTTGTCGAGATCCACGTTCCCGACGGTCGCTCGGACGCGCACCAGCAGGTCGAGCACGGCCTGCTGAGCGTCCTTGGCGGCTATCGTGCCCTCGGACGGCTGTATCGCGGCATCATCGCGCCGACGATTCGCCAGTACGTGCTGCTCGGTGACGGTTCGGTCCAGACCGATAACCTGGTCTACGAAGCGTCGCTCGGCGCAGGCGAAGTCCGGGACGGCCGCTCCGGCCGGCGGGACGATCGCTGGGTCTTCACCGAGGACAATCCCCGCCGTGAGCTGTTCGTCGCGGCCGGGCTCGCTGCTGCGTCGCGGGTCCTGCGCAGCGTCGATCAGGAACTGTCACGCGAAGCGCTTGCTGCGGCGCGCGCGCTGGGCGACGCGGCGATTGATCGTAGCGACGACACACCCGCGCGTGTTTTCGCGCTCTCCGAGCTGTTGCAAACCACCGGCGATCGCCGTTATGCAGAGCGCTTGCTCGCCTTACAGCCTGAAATCGTGGCGACGATAGCTGACAGCGGCTGGGTCCTGGCAAAGGCGATGCCGCTGCTCGATGACCCGGCGTTCCGTCGCGCGCTCGACGAGGCCGTCCGCGATTACCAGGTGTCCGTCGGTGAGCAGGCGAACGAGACGCCGTACGGCGTGCCGTACCGGCCGTATATCTGGGGCGCAGGCTGGGGCATTCAGGAATTCGGCGTGCACCAGTACTTTTTCAACAAGGCGTGGCCGAACCAGGCGCGTCCGGATGTGTACCTGAACGCGCTCAGTTTCGTGCTCGGGGTACACCCGGGTGCGAACACGATGTCGTTCGTTTCGGGCGTTGGCGCAGAGTCGGCACTTGTTGCCTATGGCGTCAATCGCGCGGACTGGTCGTACATTCCCGGCGGCGTAATTTCCGGGACGGCGCTGATCCGGCCGGACTTCCCGGAACTAAAGACCTGGCCGTTCTTCTGGCAGCAGACCGAATATGTAATCGGCGGCGGTGGAACGAACTTCATGTTCCTCGCACTCGCCGCCGACCGCCTGGCGCGACCCACGCCTGCCGATTGATTGTCGTCGACGCGACATCGGGATGCGGGAAGGGCCATCGGCAACGAGGTAAACGCCGACCGCCGCGCAGCGGCGAGGCGAAGCACCGCTTCGCCAGGCGCGAACGCCGTCAGCGGCCGGACCCTGCGCGCAGCGAAGGGCCCCACACATCAAACGAGCGTGGGGACTCCCATCCCAAAAAGAAAGGCCGCACCCAAAGGATGCGGCCTCTCGTATTTTAAAGCCTGGCGGTGTCCTACTCTCACATGGGGAGACCCCACACTACCATCGGCGCTGAGCGTTTTCACTTCCGAGTTCGGAAAGGGATCGGGTGGTTCCCGCTCGCTATTGCCGCCAGGCAAACCGGTTAGAAAAAGGAGAAAAAGGGGGTCAGGTTACATTTTCTGTCGCCTCCGCCTTTCCAAAAAAAGGGGGGCGAAAAATGTAACCTGACCCCTTTTTTCTTTTTTCCTTTTTCCGAAATTAAGAACAATCTGGAAATCTTTCTGACCAAGTTGTCGCGTTTGTTACATGTCGCAAAAGCGCTTTGGTGTTATATGACCAAGCCGCACGAGCAATTAGTACTGGTTAGCTTCATCCATTACTGAACTTCCACACCCAGCCTATCAACCTCGTAGTCTTCGAGGGCTCTTCAGGGAGCTCGAGGCTCCAGGGAAATCTAATCTTGAAGGGGGCTTCCCGCTTAGATGCTTTCAGCGGTTATCCTGTCCGTATATAGCTACCCGGCAATGCCACTGGCGTGACAACCGGAACACCAGAGATACGTCCACTCCGGTCCTCTCGTACTAGGAGCAGCTCTTCTCAAATTTCCAACGCCCACGGCAGATAGGGACCGAACTGTCTCACGACGTTCTAAACCCAGCTCGCGTACCACTTTAAATGGCGAACAGCCATACCCTTGGGACCTGCTACAGCCCCAGGATGTGATGAGCCGACATCGAGGTGCCAAACTCCTCCGTCGATGTGGACTCTTGGGAGGAATCAGCCTGTTATCCCCGGCGTACCTTTTATCCGTTGAGCGATGGCCCTTCCATACAGAACCACCGGATCACTAAGACCGGCTTTCGCCCCTGCTCGACGTGTCTGTCTCGCAGTCAAGCACTCTTATGCCTTTGCACGCAACGTACGATGTCCGACCGTACTGAGAGTACCTTTGTGCTCCTCCGTTACTCTTTAGGAGGAGACCGCCCCAGTCAAACTACCCACCATACACGGTCCCCGATCCAGATAATGGACCCAGGTTAGAACTCCAAACATGCCAGGGTGGTATTTCAAGGTTGGCTCCACGCAGACTGGCGTCCACGCTTCAAAGCCTCCCACCTATCCTACACAAGCATGTTCAAAGTTCAGTGTAAAGCTATAGTAAAGGTGCACGGGGTCTTTCCGTCTTGCCGCGGGTACGCTGCATCTTCACAGCGATTTCAATTTCACTGAGTCTCTGGTGGAGACAGTGTGGCCATCGTTACGCCATTCGTGCAGGTCGGAACTTACCCGACAAGGAATTTCGCTACCTTAGGACCGTTATAGTTACGGCCGCCGTTTACCGGGGCTTCGATCAAGAGCTTCGCCCGAGGGCTAACCCCATCAATTAACCTTCCGGCACCGGGCAGGCGTCACACCCTATACGTCCACTTTCGTGTTTGCAGAGTGCTGTGTTTTTAGTAAACAGTCGCAGCCACCTGGTCACTGCAACCCTCACCAGCTTAGAGAGCAAGTCTCATCACCAGCAAGGGCGTACCTTCTCCCGAAGTTACGGTACCAATTTGCCTAGTTCCTTCACCCGAGTTCTCTCAAGCGCCTTAGTATTCTCTCCTCACCCACCTGTGTCGGTTTACGGTACGGTTTTGTGT
>CAVQKY010000006.1:855000-1797132 GCA_963713215.1 uncultured Pseudomonadota bacterium
AGGAACTCCCGAAGCATCGGGTCCTTCGCGAGAGTCTCGGCGCTGAGATCGTGGCCGAATGTGCCGGTAAGGACCGTCAGGGCCGCTGCTGCTGCCTCGTGATCACCTGCAGCTACCTTGGCCCGGAACAACGACCACCATCCGAGTTCGAGATCCGGTTCCTGCTCCACGGCCTTGGCGGCCGATTGGACGGCCGCATCGACATCGTCCATGACGAGCTCCGCGGATGAAAGCCGGGCATTCGTCAGCGCGTCATCCACACGAAGTGTGTCGCGTACGCGCACCAGCGCATCGTAAGCTTTCTGGTACTGCCTGTCTGGGAAGTAGTAGTCGAGTAGCGGCAGTGCGAACAGGATGTCATCCGGATGGTACTTGTCGATCGCTTCCAGCACGCGGCGCTGGTCGCGACGCTTGCGCGCCTCGCGCGTGGCATCGAGCCCGACCTTCCAGACGACTCGCTGCCGGCGCATATCCTCGTCCATGGACTCGATGATTTGCCAGTAGCGATCAAACTTGTAGTCGCGGGTTGCTTTCAGCGCCTCCATGACCTGAAAAACCTCGGCCTGCTGCGCGGAGGGGAAATCGATGAGTTTCCGTACAGAGCTTTCCTTCGGTTGACGGACAATCATCGCGAGCCCCATACGGTCGCTGAATCGATGGCCCCACCCGTAGTCAATCCAGTCAAGTACCTGGACCGCGTTGGATGGTCCGAGCCTCAGGTCGTACTCGATGTAACTCGCCTGAAAATACGGCATATCGAAGCGGACCACGGCGCGGCCGCGGTCGCCGCGCGATTCGACGACGAGCAAACGCGCGCGAATGCCCTCTTCAGCCTCGGCCTGGTACTGCGAGCGAATGAATTGCTCGAACTGGCCCTCCTGTTCCATCTGCTCGAGGAAATCCCGCTTCATGCGCTGGTCGATCAGCCGGAGGCGGAAAATACTCTCCAGCATTTCATCTGCGTCTATCGCGCTGACGAGCCTGTCGAAAGAACCGCGGTTGAGATCGTCGACGATAGCCGTCACACCATCGCGGAACGCCTGCTGACGTTCAAGTTCCTGCTGTTCCCGCGGGTCGGCCTCCTGGGCGGAGGACGGCGCCCACAGCATCAACAGCACCACTATTGGGGCGAGGCGAGTCATCAGACGAGACTGACCCTGGCGAAGCGGCGGCGCCCGACCTGGTAGACGTGTGCGCTGCCTGCCGGGAGCGCAAGGCCGCGATCTTCGACGCGTTCGCCGTCGATTCGCACTGCGCCCTGCAGGATCATGCGGAAGGCTTCCGACGTACTGCCAACCAGCCCCGCGCCTTTGAGAAGGTGGGCAATACCAAGGCGTCCATCGTCGGTCGCCAGCGTCACTTCGGGCATCTCCTCGGGCATGGCGCCTTGCTGGAAGCGCGCGACGAACGCATCCCGCGCAGCACCGGCGCGCGCGCGGTCGTGAAAACGTTCGACAATTTCCAGGGCAAGTTCGAATTTTGCATCGCGGGGATTTGCTCCGTCGTCGACTTGCTGTTTCAGACCACGAATGTCGTCGAGGGTTCGGAAACTGAGCACTTCAAAATAGCGCCACATCAAGTCATCGGAAATCGACATCAGCTTGCCGAACATCTCGGCCGGAGCATCCGTGATACCAATGTAGTTGCCCAGTGACTTGGACATCTTCTGCACACCGTCCAGCCCCTCGAGCAGCGGTGTCGTGAGGACCACCTGCGGCTTCTGCCCGAAAACCTGCTGCAATTGTCGCCCTACCAGCAGGTTGAATTTCTGATCGGTGCCGCCGAGCTCGACATCGGCCTTCAGGACGACGCTATCGTAACCCTGTACGATGGGGTACAGGAACTCATGAATAGAGATAGGCTGCCCGCTGCTGTATCGCTTGCTGAAGTCGTCACGCTCGAGCATGCGGGCAACGGTGTGGTGCGACGCGAGCCGGATCAGTCCGTCGGCGCCCATCTTGCCCATCCAGGTCGAGTTGAATTCGACGCGGGTCTTGTCCGGGTCCAGGATCCGGAATATTTGCGCCGCGTAGGTTTTCGCGTTCGCCGTGATCGCCTCGGGCGACAAGGGCGGGCGCGTGGCATTCTTGCCGGACGGATCACCGATCATGCCGGTGAAGTCCCCGATAAGGAAAACGACGTCGTGCCCGAAACCCTGAAATTGCCGCATCTTGTTGATCAGGACCGTATGCCCGAGATGCAGGTCGGGCGCCGTCGGATCGAATCCTGCTTTTACGACGAGGGGCCGTTCCTCCCGGAGCCGTTCTTCGAGGCTTTTTTCAGGCAGGATCTCGTCGGCGCCGCGAGCAAGTTCGGCAAGCTGGGTTCGGATATCGGTCATTGCGGCGAATTCGTGGCCGGCGTTAATAGAGGTGGCGAACTGTAGCATTCTCGCGCAGATCTACAAACCGAAGTTAACGCCATGAGTTATAACAGTTTTCTTTGACGTCCCGGAGCGCGCGCGTTAGAGTAGCGGCATCCGCAACCGGGGGAGATCCCAGACGTGCACCGAAGGCCCAGCCCACTGCTCCATGACTTCAAGCCGTCTGCCCCCAAAAAAACCAAAAAATCCAAAGCGCTGCAGTGGTTTGCCGTCGGCCTCGGCGTACCCCTCGCGGGCGTGTTAGTGCTGACGCTTTGGAACGATGACACGACGGCGGCCCGGACGGACAGCGGTCCGGCACTGTCGGCGAGCGACGATGCCGACATCGCCTATGGGGACGTCACGCCGCCGGGCATGCCGCTCGAGCGCCTGTCTTTCGTTCGGCCAACGCTCGAGTCGGTCGTGGACCAGCGAACAGTCGATCTCACGGTCGGCCGCGGCGACACGCTCGACAAGATCTTTCGCCAAAACAACCTGAACCTCGGACACCTCGCCGCAATTGCCCGGCTCGAGGAACCGGGCAAGCTGTTCCGCCGCATCAAGCCCGGTGACCGCTTCGAGATCGTGCACGAAGACGGCAGTATCGTGAGCATGTACTCAGTACTCGATCTCACTGCCGCGCTTAAGGTCGAGCGCGGCGAGGAAGGGTTCGAGGCGCAAATCATCGAGCGTCCGATCGAAACGCGCAAGCGTATTGCTTACGGCGTTATAGACTCGTCGCTATTCGTTGCCGGCGCCGACGCCGGTCTCTCGGACAGGGTGATCATGAATATCGCCGGTATCTTCGCCTGGGACGTCGATTTCGTTCTCGACATTCGGCAGGGTGACAACTTCTATGTGCAGTACGAAGAAGTCTGGCAGGACGGTGAATACGTCACGGACGGGGAAATCATCGTCGCGGAGTTCAACAACAACGGCCGCACGCACCGGGCGGTCCGATTCGTCGACGAGGAAGGCTTCTCGGATTATTTCACGCCCGAAGGCAACAGCGTGCGCAAGGCATTCATCCGCGCGCCTGTCGATTTCACCCGGATCAGTTCCAATTTCAATCCACAGCGGCGGCACCCGATCCTGAATACCATACGCGCGCACCGGGGCGTCGATTACGCCGCGCCGCGGGGCACGCCGATCAAGGCTGCCGGCGACGGCAAGGTAATATTCCGGGGCGTCAAGGGCGGCTACGGCAACACCGTCGTACTGCAACACGGCGGCAACATCACGACGCTCTACGCACACATGTCGAGCTTCGCCGCGAAGGCCCGAAACGGCGCCCGTGTGCGCCAGGGCGAGACGATCGGCTTCGTCGGCGCCACCGGACTTGCGACGGCGAACCATCTCCACTACGAGTACCAGCTGAACGGTGTGCACCGGAACCCGCGGACGGTAGCGCTGCCACAGGCCGAGCCGATCGACAACAAGTACCGCGATGCTTTTCTCGCAAGCGTCCCGCAGATTCTTGCGGAACTGGAACAGTTCAAGCGGACGCAGCTCGCTGCCGCCGATCCTGCATCACCCTGACACGCGCGCCATGCCCGAGCGCTACATCGGCCTGATGTCCGGGACCAGCGTTGACGGCATCGACGCCGTACTGGCTGAATTCGGCGACGCGTCGGTGCGCCTGGTAGCGACCCTCCACCATCCCTACCCGGACGGGCTCCAGGACCAGCTCCGCCAGTCCATGCGCATGGCGAACGCCACCGGTGCAGAGCGCCTGGGTGAATTGCACGTCCGCGTCGGCGGCGCATTCCGCGATGCCGTGCTCACGATGCTCCGTGACGCCCGCGTGGATGCAGGAACCGTGCGGGCCATTGGCAGCCATGGCCAGACGCTGTGGCACCGGCCATCGGGCCCCTATCCCTATACGTTGCAGATTGGCGATGCAGCGACCATTGCAGTCGGGACCGGCATCGATACCGTGGCTGATTTCCGCAGCACCGACGTCGCACTGGGGGGCGAGGGCGCACCGCTCGTGCCGCCGTTTCACGCCTGGCTGTTCGGCGATCCGGCCGAAGACCGGGTCATTCTCAATCTCGGGGGCATCGCGAACGTGACCGTCTTGCCGGCAGGACGAACCGTCGCCGGTTTCGACACGGGGCCCGGTAATACGCTCCTCGATGCGTGGGCGCGCTTGCATCTGGGCACGCCTTATGACGACCGCGGCGCGTTTGCCGCAGGCGGCCATGCCGACGAGCACCTGGTCGCGGATGCTCTTGCCGACCCGTGGTTCGCACGGCGGCCGCCGAAGAGCACGGGCTTCGAATATTTCAACCTCGAGTGGTTAAGGCATTTCGCACGTGATCACCTGGCGCCGCGGGATGTGCAGGCGAGCCTCGCCGAGATCACGGTCAGGAGTATTGGCCAGGCGATCGACCGCTGGGCACCCGGCAGCCGCCGCGTGTATGCCTGCGGCGGCGGAGTGGCGAACGACGACCTGATGCAGCGCCTGCGCCGTGTCCTGCCGGACGTCAGCCTGTGCACGACTTCGGAAGCGGGCCTCGACCCGGGATGGGTGGAAGCATCGGCGTTTGCGTGGCTCGCAATGCGCCATATTCACGGCGAGACCGGGAACCTGCCGTCCGTAACCGGCGCCCGGCGCAGCGCAGTACTCGGCGCGCTGTATCGCGGCTGACGGCGTTCACGGCCCGGCGGCTTGCGCTGTCATACCGATCGACCTGCGGAGATGCATGGCCGCACCAGCTGCTGAGCTGCACGGCAGCCGGGAACTGAGCCTGCCAGAGAAGCTGCCGTCGGCTCAGCCGAACGTCAGTTCGTAACCCACATTCCGAAGGTACGCCTGTTCGCGTTGCAGGTCGGCAGCGGTAAGCGCGTTTGCTTGCAGCCAGTCCGGATCGAACGACAGATGCAGCGCGTGCTCACTGACGCGGAGCCCGACTTCGGGCAGCACGTCGTCGTTGCGGCTGCGGTTCAAAAGCACCGCGAGCCGCAATAGCATGACGAGCCGCAATGCGTCTTCGCGCCAGGCGCGCGGCAACTGCTTACGTTGTTTCGCATTTATTTCGTGGCGCTGGCTGCCGATCAGGAACGCGAGCAGACGTTGCTCGGCGCGGGGAAACCCCGGCATGTCCGCGTTTTCAGCGACGTACGCCCCGTGCCTATGGAAGCCGTCGTGGGAGATGTCGAGACCGATCTCGTGCAGGCGCGCCGCCCAGCAGAGCATGCTGGCATCCAGTTCCGAACTCAGTTGCCAGGTCTCGGCGCAGTGCCTCAGCAACGCCAGCGCCGTCGACGTCACCCGGTCGGCCTGGCGGGTGTCAGTATGGTAGCGCGCCTGCATGGCCTGGACGGTCCGCTCGCGCGCGTCCTCGTGCTGCAGGCGTCCCAACAGGTCGTACAACAGGCCCTCGCGCAGCGCTCCATCCGAGACGCGCAATGCCGTGATGCGCAAGGCATGAATGAGCTCGGCCAGGATCGCGAGGCCGCCGGGCCAGACCTGCGCTCGCCGTTCCGACAATTCACTGAGTTGCAGGTGTACGACGTTATCGTACGAGGCGGCGCGCTCGATCAGTGCTTCGACGGTTGCAAGCGTGAGTTGCCCGGACTCTTGCAGTCTCAGGGCGCGTGCAACGCGTTCGGTCGAGAGAATCGTGCCGGACGTACCGATTGCTTCGACACCATCGGCGCCACGGAAGAATGCTTTCACCGGCCGTAATTCGAGGCGTGCCGCGAGGCGTGCGCGCTCGAATGCCTCCCGGGAAATACGGCCGCCCGGGAAGTAGCGCTCCGTCATCGCCACGCAGCCAAGGTGGAGGCTTTCGAGCGCGCGCGGACTCGTTCCCTGGCCCAGAATCACCTCGGTGCTGCCGCCGCCGATGTCTATGACGAGCCGCAGCCCGTCGTTCGGTGGCAGGCTTTGCGTGACACCCTTGTAGATGAGGCGCGCTTCCTCGATGCCGGAGATGACCTCGATGGGGTGACCGAGTGCGGCCTCGGCCTCCGCCATGAAGGTCGAATCCTCGCGCGCGCGCCGGATCGTGCTGGTGCCGGCCGCACGCACACTGTCGGCGCGCATCGACTGCAACCGCTCGCCGAATTGCGACAGGCATACGATGGCGCGGCGGCGCGCTTCCTCGGACAATGTGCCGTCGTCGGACAGGCCCTCGGCGAGACGCACCGTTTCGCGCAGCCGATCGATGATAGCGAGCTGGCCATGACGCAGCTCGCCGACGATCATGTGGAAGCTGTTGGAGCCGAGGTCGACAGCGGCAATGACCTGCGGCTGGCCGAAACTCACGTCAAACCGTGAATGACTGCCCGCAGCCGCAGGTGGTGGTCGCGTTCGGATTCCGAATGACGAACTGAGCGCCTTTCAGGTCCTCGGTGTAGTCGATTTCCGCACCCATGAGGTACTGGATGCTCATCGGGTCGATGAGCAGGGTCACGCCGCGGTTTTCGACCCGGCTGTCGCCGTCTTCAACCTGTTCGTCGAAAGTAAAGCCATACTGGAACCCGGAGCACCCGCCGCCGGAGATGAACACGCGCAACTTGAGCGCAGGATTGTCTTCTTCCCGTATCAGTTCGCTCACTTTCTCCGCTGCCGCGTCGGTGAAAACGATCGGCGGCGGCGGCGGTGGCATGTGGTCGCTATGCTTGGTCTGCATGGTTTTTCCGAAGGCGCTCAGGCCTTGTTGCTGCGCAGCGGCGTCACGGACTCGTCCAGCCTGGCCGTTTGCGCCAGTAGCGGCGCCTTGCCTTCCGGCTGGTGCACGAGCTTGCCGTTAATCTCTGCTCCGATCGCCATTTCGATCAGATTGTAATACACATTGCCGATCACGCGCGCTGTCGAGCCCAAAATCACGCGTTTCGAGGCGTATACATCGCCCTTTACCACCCCGTCGAGCAGCACATAGGGTACGGTGACGCCGCCGTCGACGGTGGCGCCCTCGGCCAGGCTAAGCGTTCCTTCGCTGTCCGGATCGGCACTCACGTTGCCGTGGACGATGCCGTCGATGTGCAATCCGCCCGCAAAGTGCAGGTCCCCGTTGACACGGGTGTCCATGCCGACGATCGTATTGGCAACGTTGTGTTTGCGTCTCTTTCTGCCGAACATGACAGTCTCCGTTTTACTCAAGGCACGACCGCCGTCTCCGGCGTCGCGCGTATTCAACCCTGGCTCGAGTGCCAGGCGTACCCTTCCTCTATGCTGGCGATGGACTTCGTCCGCGACTCCACTTCAACGGTCACCCGTTCCGGCTCGAAGCCGTCCGGCAACACCAGCTGCCCGTCGAATGCCTGGAAATAGCGGAACGAAAAGGGCCAGCCGGAATCACCGCCTTCAGGCGTCAAATCGCCGTAGTCGTAGGATTTTTGCTGCCCGTCCTGCAGCCCCGCAATACTCAGGCTGACGTCGCCGCTCACCTTTCGGTCGTGCTTCATTGCCTGCACGAGCACCAACCGGACATGGTATTCGCGTTCCTGCTGGCCACGCGACAGCCGGAAGTCCTGCACCCGCAAGCCCGCGTTGCCGTCCGCGGGCGAAACGATGCCCCGGTAAAAAGCGATGGCGTCCTGCTGTTCCTGGATCTTCGCCTGCAGCGTGTCGAGTGATTTTTCGACTTCGGCATACGCCTCGCGATCGATGCTGCGATGCGTTTCAAGAAGTGCCACCTGTTCACTCAGTGCGAGTTTCTCTTTTTCAAGTGCCTCGATGCTCCGTTCGAATTCGCCCCGTTCCGCAGCGGCCTCGATGACGTCGTAGCCCGCACGGATCCGGCCGAATTCGTAGCCCAGATACAGGACACCCGCGCCAAGGAGCGGCAGCAGCAGCCGGACGACCCTGCCTTGCGTCCGGCCGCTTTTGTAAGCTACTGATCTCTTTGCCACTTTGGCCGTGAGCCTGTCTGTTCTGGATCGAGAGACGTTATGTTACGCGGCGCCCCCCGGAAACAGAAGTGCGCCACGTCACGTTCCGGCGAATGCCTCGCGTCGGCCGGGACGCTCGTTTATGCTCGCCCGCTATGAGCGCCGTCGCGCCCTATTATCTGCTGCTCAAGGGCCTGCACGTGATCTTCATGGTCACATGGTTCGCCGGCCTGTTTTACCTGCCGCGCCTGTTCATATATCACGTCGAGACCGCCGCCGACGAACCGTCGCGAGCCCGTTTCCGGCGCATGGAAAAGCGGCTTTTCGCCATAATGACGATCGGCGCCCTGCTGACTGTCACACTCGGCCTGCTGCTTCTCGCGATGAACCCGGGGCTCCTCGAGGCCCCCTGGTTCCGGCTGAAAGCGGCCCTGGTTGCAGGACTGCTCATCTATCACTATCGCTGTCATCGCTGGATCACGCGCCTCGAGGCGGGGACGCTCGCGGTGAAGACCCGCTGGCTGCGATGGTTCAACGAGATACCGGCTTTCTTCCTCGTTGCCATCGTGTTGCTGGCAGTGACGAAATCGCCCTGAATCAGGACCGCACTTCGCGGCGTTCGGCGTCCGCACCGGCATCGAGGGCGATGCGCCAGCGTCTGGGCCACCAGCGGGGCGGCGCCGGCACGGCATTTGGGTAAGCCGTCCGGCCGAGTTCGTGCAAGGCCGTTGCGTACACGCGCCGTTTGAAATAGATGACCTCATTGACGGGGCGCCAGTAGCTTACCCATCGAATGCGGTCGAATTCGGGCGTTTCGCCAAGATCGAAGCGCACTTTGTCGACCGGCGCCTGCAGCCGCAACATGAACCAGCGCTGCTTCTGACCGATGCACCGCGGGGTCGAATTCTTGCGTATGAAACGCTCGGGCAGGCGGTAGCGAAGCCAGTCGCGGGTGACACCAAGCAACTCGACGTCGCCGGGTGTCAGGCCGATTTCTTCCTCGAGCTCACGGTACATGGCCGATTCCGCCGACTCGCCCTCGAACATGCCTCCCTGGGGAAACTGCCAGCCCCTCGCGCCCACACGCCCGCCCAGCAGCAACTTGCCGGCGTCATTCGTGAGGATGATCCCGACGTTCGCACGGAACCCGTCCTCGTCGATCCAGTCGTTGCCCATTGCAACCGATTGCAAAAACGTCACTGCCACCCACTCTAACGGTAGCCCGCTCGTTCGGCCAGCTTCTGCGCGTCCTCGTAGAACCAGGCTGTGACGGCTGCGTCGCTGCCAGGCAGCTCTTCGGCGTCCGTCTCGCGCGCCGCGCCCGACAGCCGGGCATCCGTAACAAGCCAGTCGAGCAGCGCGAGCGCCTGTTCGGGCTGGGCTGCGTGCCGCGCGACGCCCGCCGCGGCGAGTTCCCCTGCCGGCGCGGGTGGCATCCAAAACCGCAAGGTCCCGGTCCGTGCGGGATCGTGGCCCGCGGGCCGCAGAACGATGCCCGCGGCGCATTGCCCGCCGGCAATGGCCTCGAGCAATTCCGCTTCGGTTGCATAGACGGGCCGCGCCAGGTTTGCGAGCCAGCCGCGCACCACGCGTTCTGCGGGCCCGGCACCCAGCTCGTTGACGAGGCTCGCGATCACGGCCCGGTTGACCGGCTCTTCAAACGTGGAGAGACAAAGCCGGCCGGTAAAGCCCGGCGCGGCGAGGCCCTCGTAAGAAGCGAGTTCGGTGGCCGGGAGTGCGCGAACGTCATAGGCAATGACTGCGGGCCGCCAGCGGATGGCGAGCCAGGCGCCGTCAGGATCCCGCAAGCTTGGCGGTACGGTGCCGGTGGCTGCCGCCACCGGTCTGAGCGTTCCTTCGTCAGCGGCTCGCGCCGCCGCGTCGGCGCCTGCGACGATCAGCAGGTCGGCGGGCGGGCGGTCGAGTCCGGCCGCCAGTATATCGCCAGGCGCCGCCACGTAATGCGCGGCCACGGCCACGCCGGCCGCCGCCGTATAGCCGGCGAATACCGGCACCAGCTCGGCCTCGAGGGCAGCAGGCGCAAACACGACGAGCGACGCATGATTTGCCGGGTCGGATTCGCTCGGGGTATCAGGCGGCGCGTCGCAGGCGGCAAGGAGCGCGACCGCCAGCCATGCCAGGCGCGGGCACACGTTCAGGACTCCGTCTCGACGACGACCCGGTCCCGTCCCTCGGTCTTCGCGTTGTAGAGTGCGACGTCCGCACGCGCGAGCAGGGACTCGCCGAGGGTTTTCAGGTCCCGGGCGCGCGACTCGGGCAAGGCGGCCGAAATACCGATCGAGACGGTGACCGGGATGTGCTCGCCGCCAGGCAAATCGAACGGCCTGGCTCCGACCGCACTGCGAATGCGCTCCGCCAGCCGTACACCGTCGGCTGTACCCGTGCCTGGCAAGAGAACCACGAACTCCTCACCGCCATACCGGGCCGCGACATCGCTCGCACGCACCTCTGTTTCGATGCGTTGCGCAAACTCGCGCAATACCGCGTCACCCGCGGCGTGGCCCCAGGTGTCGTTCACCGCCTTGAAATGGTCGATGTCGAGCATGAGGCACACCAGCCGGCAACGCTCCCGGCTGGCTCGCGCGAGCTCTTCCTTGAGGCGAACGTGAAGATAGCGCCGGTTGTGCCAGCCCGTAAGGACATCTGTGAACCCCGAACGCAGCAGCCGGGCACGGTTGACGACGTTCTCGATGCAATAGGAGGCGATCACCGCCAGGTGTGCGAGAAAATCGCTCGCATGTCGGTGCGTATAGCGGTCCGGGTCGTTGCTGCCGAAGTTGAGGCTTCCGATCAGCTTGCCCCGATGCGCGAGCGGCAGCACGGCGAGACTCGCGAGCCCGGGTGCCGGCAACAGCAACTGGTGATCGCATGCGCGGTATGGTCCGAGCCAGGGCCTGTGCAGGTTCACGTACTGCGGCGCGAGCCCGGCGATCGACTCGACGAAAGCGACGTCTTCGAGTCCTTCCGCAGGCGTGCCGGTCGCAATCAACAGGTGACGGATATCATGGTCGGCGTCGCACAGGACGAGCGTTACCTGCTGCAGGGAGTAGCTCAGCCGCATCCCCTCAGTGAGTTCCCGAAAAAGGGACGGCATATCCTCGGCCTGCAGAAGGCGCAACTCCCGCTGCTGGGAGCGCCGCAACTTGTTGTCGTTGCGGACAGCCTCGTCCCTGAGTTCCTTGAGCTGTCGCTCTTTCGAATCGAGCAGCCCGCGAAAATTGTCGCTTGCCTGCATGCGTCAGATTCCCTTCCCCTACGCCGGTTCTTTTACCAGAATCGCATCCTTGCGTCGCGCGACCATCTTCCGTCGTCCCTCGAGGCGCTCAGTTCCGCAGTGCCAGGTACTCGCGGCCGCGCTGCATCAGGTCGACGAATCCCTGCTCATCGCCCTTGGCGACGAGGTCGCGGAGCCGGGTCGCCGCATCGAGCAGTGCATCGAGCGGTCCCAGCCCGAAGCGATTCAGGTGCTGGATCTCGAAGTACAGGTGCGGGTTGTCCCGCGCCACGGCACTCGAGACGAGCAACTGGGAATCGAAGGTCGTTGACGACATGCGGGCCAGTTTCGGCGCCGCCTCGCCGCTTTCCGCCAGTGCCGTGAAGAAAGCGATGTTGAGGGCGTGCGACAGGCCGAGCACGTAGGCGATCAGGCGATCATGGTCGTCCAGGCCCATGTCGATCTGCTCCACCATGGTCGCGCCGAAGAGCGCCTTCGCTGCGGCCGTCGCGTCAGGATTGCCGACGTCACAGAAAATCAGGTGCCGGCCAGACAGGAGTTGTGTATCGGGCCCGAACATGGGATGCAGGGACGTTACCCTGCAACCGGCCGCCCGTAGTTCCCTGAGGCCGTCGACGAGGGGCGATTTCAGTGAACCTATATCGAAAACGAGACCCGGCGGTTTCAGTACCGCGAGTTGCGCGAGAATCCTGCCGGAGACGGCGAGCGGTGCAGCGACGACGATGATGTCGTAGTCCACCCCCGCGTCGGTCCATTTTCGGTAGCGCCCGGGCGCATCGGCGACACCGGGATCCGCCACCGCCGTATCAAAGCCCTGGGACAGGAAGAAGTCGACGAACCAGCCGCCCATCTTACCGGCACCGCCGATGACGAGCGCGCGGCGGCCGTCGCCGTGCGCTTCGGCGACGACCCGGTCGCGCTCCTGGCTTGCGAGCGACGACCGGATCAGCTGGCTCAGGACCCGCTCGACAAGCTCCGGGTCAACGCCCAGTGCACGCGCCTGGTCCCGGGCGAGGCTCAGCACTTCCTTCTCCCGTGCGTAGTCCCGGGTGGCGGTTCCGTCGGCCCGCTTCGTTTCCCCGATCTCGGCAACGATGCGCTGCCGCGCCGCGATCAGCTCTACGATTTGCCGGTCGACGGACGACAGCTTGTCTCGGAGGTCTTTCAGATTCATTCCGGGCTCATTGGAACAGGACGGGCGAGGCCAACTTTTACCGTCTCAACTGGCATGGGGCAAGCACCGGGTTGTTGGGCCTTTGTCTTCATGCCAGTATTCGGGGCCGAAATGCTGACGCTATGCGAGAACACGCCATGAAGACACGTGCAGCCGTTGCCTGGGAAGCCGGCAAACCGCTTGAAATCGAAATGCTCGATCTTGATGGGCCCAGGGCGGGCGAAGTCCTTATCCGCAACGTTGCGACGGGCGTGTGCCATACGGATGCGTTTACGCTCTCCGGTGAGGACCCCGAAGGCCTGTTTCCGGCGGTGCTGGGTCATGAAGGCGGCGCGGTCGTCGAGGAAATCGGTACAGGCGTCAGGTCGGTGAAGCCGGGGGATCACGTTATTCCGCTGTATACGCCCGAGTGCGGCGAGTGCAGCTTTTGTACGTCAGGCAAGACGAACCTGTGCCAGGCGATTCGTGCGACCCAGGGCAAAGGCCTGATGCCCGATGGCACGTCACGGTTCAGCCACAAGGGAAAAGTCGTGTTTCACTATATGGGCACGTCGACCTTCAGCGAGTACACGGTATTGCCCGAGATCGCGGTCGCGAAGGTGAGCAGCAAAGCACCGCTCGAGAAAGTCTGCCTGCTGGGCTGCGGTATCACGACCGGCATCGGCGCAGTGCTGAATACGGCGAAGGTCGAACCCGGGGCGAGTGTGGCCGTGTTCGGCCTGGGCGGCGTCGGCCTGAGTGCGATCCAGGGAGCGACGATGGCCCGGGCGGGCAGGATCGTCGCAATCGATGTCAATCCTGCCAAGTTCGAACTCGCACGCCAACTCGGTGCTACGGATACCGTGAACCCGAAGGACTTCGACCGTCCCATCCAGGACGTCATCGTCGAGCTGACCGGTGGCGGCGTCGATTACTCTTTTGAATGCGTAGGCAACGTGAAACTGATGCGTTCTGCGCTCGAATGCTGCCACAAGGGTTGGGGTGAATCGGTCATCGTGGGCGTTGCCGGTGCCGGCCAGGAAATTTCGACGCGGCCGTTCCAGCTGGTGACCGGCCGCGTGTGGCGGGGCACGGCGTTTGGCGGTTGCAAGGGCCGTTCGCAGTTGCCGGGGATGGTTGAACAATACATGGACGGCGAGATCCGGATCGATGAGTTCATTACGTATACGATGCCGCTCGACGACATCAACCGCGCTTTCGACCTCATGCACGAAGGCAAAAGCATCCGTTCGGTTATCCACTACTGACGCGCGCCCTGCCCCGTTCGCCATGCATCGTGAAGTCCTGACGTGAGCGAGCGATTCATGGCGCCGCTACTGCCGGCGATCCTGCCGCAGAACCCGCTGCACTGGGCGGAAGCCTGGTTGCTGCACGCGAGCGCTAATGCGGTGCAGAGAAATCCGAACGCCATGACGCTCGCCACCGTCGACCAGACCGGCGCGCCCTCCTCACGTGTCGTCCTGTGCAAGGCCTTCGTCGCGGATCCGGGCTATGTCGTTTTCTACACGAACTACCGGTCGAGGAAAGTCGCGGAGCTGATGGCGAATCCAGAGGTCGCACTCACGTTTCACTGGGACGCTTTCGGCCGGCAGGTGCGCTTGCAGGGGCACGCAGTCCGTTCGCCGGACGCCGAGAGCGATGCGTATTTCGCGACCCGCGACCGGGGCAGCCAGCTCGGTGCCTGGGGCAGCGATCAAAGCGCGCCGCTGGCATCACGCGAGGACCTCCTCGAACAGATTCGTGCGCGGGCAAAGGGCCTCGGCCTTTCGCTCGATCGGCGTCTCTCGGTCCTCGATTCCGGTGGCGGGGTCACCGTGCCCCGCCCCCCCCACTGGGGCGGCGTGCGTGTCTGGCCGCGTTCCGCGGAGCTATGGATCGAAGGCGCCGATCGCATTCATGAGCGCGCGGTATGGACTCGAACGCTCGAGCCATCCGGCGCGCACGATTTCGCTGCCGGTCCCTGGTCCGGCACGCGCCTGCAGCCCTGACCTCACCTGATGCCTCCCTACCTTGCGGAACACGATGTCTCCTGCCCCTTCTGCGGCGAAACGATCACGCTGCTCGTCGATGCATCGGCGGGCGACCAGCAGTACATCGAAGATTGCCAGGTCTGCTGTCGCCCGATGCAGGTCAGTGTCACGGCGGACGCCGGCACGGTGGATAGGCTGCAGGTCGATAGTGCGGGCTGAGCGCTGGTTCGCCGCGTTCCTGATCCTGCCGGCCTGCCCGCTCGCCGTCGCGGACGTGTACCTTACCGAAGGTACGAATATCAGCGTCGACATCGCCCCGGACGGTCGGCTCGCCATGGATCTCCTCGGCGGCATCTGGATCGTGCCTGCGGGCGGCGGTATCGCCGAACCGATTCCGAGCGGCGAAAGCGCGGCACGCGGCCCGCGCTGGTCGCCCGATGGCAAACGGCTCGTCTTCGAAGCCAATCTCGAGGAGCGGCCGGAACTGCGGCTGCACGTCATCAGGAGCGGCGAGACGCGGGCGCTCGGGAGCAGCGAGTTCGCCGACCGCCAGCCGGACTGGCATCCGGACGGCACGCGAATCATCTATTCCTCGGCCCGCAACGGCAGCGGGTTCGACTTGTGGGAAACGGACGTGGAGACCGGGCTCACGTGGCGCCTCACCGAGCTCCCGGGCCACGAGCAGGAGCCGGCCTGGTCCGCGGACGGTCAGCACCTGGTGTACGTTCACGAGCACGACGGCCGCTGGACGCTGGTTTTGAAGCGCCGCGGCTACGACGCGGAAGCGCTGGCGACCTCGGAGCGACCGATACGCGCGCCGTCATGGCGGCCGGACGGCAGTCTCGTGAGCTGGCTGGCGGAAGAAATCAACGGCTGGCGGGTCTATATGACGATCCTGTCATGGCCGCGCATCACGCGGATCCTGATGGAAGACCAGGATTTTTTCCTGTCGCCCGTTGCATGGACCAATCGCCAGCAGATGGTGTACACCGCCGACGGCTTGATTCGCACGCGCCGTTTTGACGCGTGGCGCTCGACCACGCTGCCGTTTCGCGCCAATGTCGGCAGTGCGAGCGGCGCGACAGCCGGCGTCGCGCGTCCGCGCGAGTTGCCGGCGCAGCCGTCCCCGGACAGCCGCCATATTCTACGAGCAGCGCGAATTTACGACGGCCTGGGTGCCGGGTATTCGGAAAATCTCGACATCGTCATCGACGGAGGGATCATCGCCGCGGTGGAAGCCCGGCGCGACCGTGATGACGGCATCCTGATCGAGCTTGGCGACGTTGCAATAATGCCGGGGTACATTGACAGCTATGCTGCACTGCCGGACGCGGCGGACCCGGGACTGGGTCCCTTGTTGCTGGCGCTCGGCCTGACCACGATCGTCGCCGATACCCCGGAGGCGGAGGCCCTCGATACCCTCTGGTCCGGCAAGGACTTGCCGGGACCTCGGGTCCTGCGGGCCGTTTCGATCGACGAGGCGACCCCCGAGCTGCCGTATCCCTGGCTCGTAACAGTCAGCGGCGACATGCCCCGCGCGGCGGCCGCCCGGCCCGCGGTGCGCGAGTGGCAGTCCCGCGGTGTGGCGGTCCTCGCCGACAGCTGGCAGGCGGGTCTGGGTTCCGGGGCATCGCTGTTACTCGGCACGCATACCCGCCCGACCTCGCCCGCCGGTTTCCATTACCAGGATGTGCAGCTTGCGAGCGGCGTCGGGACCGTCACCTTCGTCTCGGGCCTCGCGGACGCAGCGACTCCGGGGTTGGCCGAGATTCGTGTCACGCGTGCCGCCGCACTGATCGCCCCGCATGTCCCGCCGAGCCGGCAGTTCATTGACACGCCGGATCTCGACGCAGCAGCCCCGCAGCTGGTCCTCGGCAGCCAGCCGAACGGCCTGCCGCCGGGCGTCGCGCTGCATGCGGAGTTCAGAGCGCTCGCCCGGGCGGGGCTGCGCCCCGACCAGGTGTTGCGCAGCGCCGGCGTGAATGTGGCGACGGCACTGGGGATGGACTATCGCATCGGCAGAATCGCCAATGGGGCGGTCGCAGACCTCGTGATCGTCAGCGGCGACCCGCTGGCCGATATCGCGGATGCGCTCAAGGTCGTGGGCGTCGTAAGAAACGGCCGCTTCTTCAGTGTTTCCGGCCTGCTGGACAAGGCAGCGTCCGCCCGGGATGTCGAATAATTTTACGTTTTTGGCGCGTCCGACGTCGGCGGGTGGCGCCCCGCTCGAATCGGCGGGTTGGTGCGCAGGCATGCGCCGGGTGCGGGCTCCGCTATTTGCCGCTTCGCGCCGCCCAGGGCCGCTCGATCAGCGCTCGATCCGTCTTCGTGTCTGTGTTTATTTGACGGCGCCGCGCGTCCGGCCGCCGGATTTGTCGGCGCACTTTACAAAGGCGGCCGGAATCGCCGGCCGGGAGAGACGCATATGGCGGCAAACCCCGCGGAATCATGACGTTTCGGGCGGGTTGGCACAGGACTTGCTTTTCAAGACCTTGCCCAAGCGAAGTGTAACTGCATCAGCCAAGCATCTACGGAACAGCAGAGGATTTAGACGCCAGAAGAACAACACAAAAACAACAAATCAGATCCAGATCCAATAACAACAACAGACCTGTATCCGGCTACTGAATTTGCAGTTACCTCTTTTACAAAAAGAGAGTTCGGGCCCCGTTGCTCACGCCGCGGGGCCTTTTATTTTCCAGGGCGGCTACACGCTCGCCGGTTGCGTGGTGCGGCACTTTGCGCGGATGATGCGGTCACAAGGGCGTCGGACGACGCTTGTTGCGGCACAGGGGAACAAACCAGATGAACCTCACGAAGATCCTGCTTGCGTTGAGCACCGGCGCTGCGCTGCAGACTGCGGCGCTTGCGGCCCCGGCTGACCGGGACAATATCTACGAAGAGGCCGTGACCGCCGAAACACGCCTTCCGGCAGACTACGAGCGTGACGCCGGCCGTAAGCCTGCGGTGGTACTGGAATTCTTCGGCATCGAACGCGGCGATACGGTCCTCGACCTGTTCTCCGGCGGCGGTTACTACAGCGAATTGCTCGCACAGGTTGTCGGGCCGGACGGAAAGGTGCTCGCACATTCGAACGAGGCGTATCTCAATTTCGTGGGTGAGGAGTTCGATGCGCGGCACGCAGCGGGCCGTCTGCCCAACGTCCAGGTGCTGATGGCGGAAAACAACGCGCTCGAACTCGAACCCGGAAGTCTCGATGCAATCATGCTGATTCTTTCCTATCACGACGTCTACCACGTCGACACCGAGAATGGCTGGCCGCCTATCGACAAGGAAAAGCTGCTATCGGAGTTGTATGCGGCGCTGAAGCCCGGCGGGGTCTTCGGCATCGTCGACCACGTCGCCGACGCCGGCGCGCCACCGGAAACCGGCACGACGCTGCACAGGATCGACCCTGCGCTCGTTATCGCCGATATGGAGGCCGCCGGTTTCGAACTGGATGGTGAGAACGACGCATTGCGCAACACAACAGACGACCATAGTGCGCTCGTTTTCGACCCGGCGGTACGCGGCAAGACCGATCGTTTCATCCTGCGCTTCCGGAAGCCGGGCGAGTGACAATGTGCGTGCAGGCGTCATCGAACCCGGCAGGCTAGTCGGTGCGCTACGCGCTCGTTCTCTTCGCTGCGTTGTGTCTCGCCGCCTGCACGGCCGACGAGCGGAACTTCGAAGAGGCGAGTATCGCGGAACTGCACGATGCGATGCAGCGCGGCGAACTCCGGGCAGAAGACCTCGTTCACTGGTATCTGGACCGGATCGAGGCGATCGACCGCGACGGTCCGCAACTCGCGAGCCTCATCGAAGTAAATCCCGACGCGCTTACGATTGCGCGCTCCCTCGATGACGAGTGGCAGGTGTCGGGGCCCAGGGGACCGCTGCACGGGATTCCGGTCGTCCTCAAGGCGAACATCGACACGGCCGACGACATGCACACGAGCGCCGGTTCCCTCGTCCTGGCGGAGCACGTACCTGCGCGGGACGCGTTCCTCGTCAGCCGCCTGCGGGACGCCGGCGCCATCATTCTCGGCAAAGCCAACCTGAGCGAATGGGCGAACTTCCGCTCACCGCGTTCCTCGAGCGGCTGGAGCAGCGTTGGCGGCCAGACGCACAATCCTTACGATCCGACGCGTAATCCCTGCGGCTCGTCGAGCGGATCGGCGGTGGCGGTGGCCGCAAATCTCACCATGGTATCGGTCGGCACGGAAACCGATGGCTCCATAGTCTGTCCTGCCGGAATGAACGGTATCGTGGGCATCAAGCCGACGCTTGGACTCGTGAGCCGGAGCGGGATCATTCCCATCGCACACAGCCAGGACACGGCCGGACCGATGGCACGCAGCGTGCGCGACGCCGCCATCCTGCTGACCGCTATGACCGGCAGGGATGAGGAAGACCCGTCTACGCTCAAAGCACCGGACGATCGCATCGACTTCACCGCGAATCTCGCCGCTGACGGGCTGGCTGGAAAACGCATAGGGGTTATCCGCTCCTACCATGGTGCCGGGGACAACCCGGAGGTAGTGGCGGTACTGGACGCCAGTATCGCGTTGATACGGGACCAGGGCGCCGAGATTATCGACCGTATCGAGCTCGATACAGCCGCCGCGGACGACGCAGAGTACGAGGTACTGCTGTACGAGTTCAAGAATGACCTTGAAGCGTACCTGGCGCGCAGCGAGGCGCCGGTCCGGTCACTTCGGGAAATCATCGCCTTCAACGAGGCGCACAGGGAAACAGTGATGCCGCATTTCGGACAGGAGATTCTGGTTGCCGCCGAGGCGAAAGGCGGTCTCGAC
Organism: uncultured Pseudomonadota bacterium; assembly: GCA_963713215.1. Lineage (GTDB taxonomy): Bacteria > Pseudomonadota > Gammaproteobacteria > Steroidobacterales > Woeseiaceae > UBA1847. Next base: position 874,421 of record CAVQKY010000006.1, read on the forward strand.
AGCGAGGCCTATCTCGAGGCGCTTGCCGACAGCAAGCGCATCACTCAGGGTGCGCTCGACGATGCCTTCGAGCAGCATCGGCTCGATGCGCTTATAGCCATTACCAATGGCCCGGCCTGGAAAACCGATCACGTCACCGGGGACCACTTCAGCATCGGCAGCTCATCCTACGCCGCGGTCTCCGGGTACCCGAACATCAGTGTGCCCGCCGGCCAGGTCGCGGGGCTTCCGGTCGGGCTTTCGTTCATCGGGCGGGCCTGGACGGAACAGTCCTTGATCGGGATAGCGTACGCGTACGAGCAGGTGCGGCTCGCGCGCCGGCCGCCGGCTTTCGGAGCGCCCCGGACCTCCGTTGCACCGTCGGGCTGACGCCGCATTTTGTGCACTGGTCGGCGGGCGCTTTTTAACGCGTATGGCCCAATACCGGCATGTTCAAGGCGATTCGCATCTCGATCCTGCTCCTCGTCCTGTTTTTCGTCGTCGTCAACGCCTGGCTGACGCAGTCGCGCAGCACCGACTGGAACAACAGCCTGTGGGTCAAGATCTATCCGATCAATGCCGGCGGGGAGGTCGCGACGGCCCGCTATATAGCGTCGCTCGAGGTCACCGATTTCAGCGAAATCGAACAATTCTTTGCCCGTGAGACGGCACGCTATGGCCAGGACATCGAGGAGCCGGTGCGCATGGAACTTGGCGAACCGGTCGCGGAGCAGCCGCCGCTGCTGGGTCGGGACCCGGGGGTGCTCGCTATCGCGTTGTGGTCCCTGAAGATGCGCTGGTGGGTGGGCAGCGTGACGGATGAGCAGGATGCCATCGAACCGGATGTCAGCGTGTTTGTCCGTTATCACGAATCCGGGAACGCACCCGTTCTCGAGGACTCGGTGGGCATACAGAAAGGCATGTTCGGAATCGTGAACGCCTACACCGGCCGCCGCTATCGCGGCGCCAATCACGTCATCATCGCTCACGAGCTGCTGCATACATTGGGGGCAAGCGACAAGTACGATCTTGCGACCGGACAGCCCACGGCGCCTCAAGGCCTCGCGAATCCGGCAAAAGTGCCGCTTTACCCCCAGATCGCGGCGGAAATCATGGGGGGGCGGATTGCCCTTGCGGCCGACGACGCCGTGATCCCGCAGAACCTCGCCTTTGTTCTTATCGGCCCGGCAACCGCCGCGGAAATAGGGCTCATCGACTAAGCGACGAAGCCTTTCAGGCGTTCCAGGTAATACCCGTGCAGCAGCGGATTGGCGGCCAGGACAGAGCGCGTACCCAGGTCCGGTGGCCGCCCGTTCAGGTCGGTGAAGATGCCACCCGCCTCGGTCACGATGATCGACAGCGCGGCGACATCGAGGATATTGACGTCCGACTCGATAACCGCCTCGATCTTGCCGGCGGCGAGCAGATGATAATGGTAGAAGTCGCCGTAACCACGGGTACGATCGGCTCGCGCGAGCAGCTCGCCGAGCCGCCGCCAGCCCTCGCCCTCTGCAAGGGTCCGCAGGTTGCCGGTCGAAACCGCAGCGCGCTCCGGCGTATCGACACTGCTGACCCGCAAGCGCTCACCGTTCAGCCACGCTCCGCGGCCGGTTACGGCCCATGCAAGCTCGTCCATCATCGTTCCGCTCGACACGCCGAGGACGATCTCGCCGGCGTACATGAGCGCGATCTGGGTCGAGAAAAAAGGGTACTGGCGGACGAATGCCTTGGTCCCGTCGATGGGGTCGACCAGCCACAGGTAGTCGCGGCCGGCCCCCGTGGTCCCCGTTTCCTCGCCGTAAAAGCCGTGCGCCGGATACCGTCCGAGGATCGTGTCCCGGATCCCCTGCTCGCATTCCACATCGGCCTGTGTCACGGGCGTCAGGTCGGCTTTCGTCCGCACGCTGAAGTTGCCGCGGTAGTAATCCCGGCTGATCCCGGCAGCAAGCCGTGCCGCTTCGAGCGCCGTGTCGAGATATCCCGTGACTTCATCTTGATTGCTTGCCATGTCGGCGCCCTTGGCGGCTTCCTGGTCCGCGCCGCACTATGCGGCGCGCCACAGCAAAGCTCAAGCGCCTGCCTGCTAAACTGGCGACCTGCAGCACACACCGGACAGCACCATGGGCAACCGACTCAGCAAGATCTATACGCGTACCGGCGATGACGGGACGACCGGGCTCGGCGACGGCAGCCGGGTGGCAAAGGACGACCTGCGCGTCGAAGCCTACGGAACCGTGGACGAGGCGAACAGTGCGATAGGCGTGGTCCTAGCTTTCGACGCGGTCCCCGCCGCGGTGCGCGCATGCCTGACTGACGTGCAACATGACCTGTTCGAACTCGGCGGCGAATTGTGTATTCCGGGGCATAGCGCGGTGCGGGATGACTTCATCGTACGACTCGAAAACCAGCTGGACGGTTTCAATGCGGACCTGCCGCGGCTCAAGGAGTTCATCCTGCCAGGCGGCAGCCCGGCAGCGGCGGCATGTCATCTCGCCCGGACGATCGTACGGCGCGCAGAGCGCCGCGTGTACACGCTGGGGACAAGGGAAGCGGTGCGACCGGAGGCTCTGCGCTACCTGAATCGCCTGTCGGACCTGTTGTTCGTCGTGGCTCGCGTTCTCGCGCGCGCCGGCGATGGCACCGAAATTCTGTGGCAGCGGGACCGCTGAAGTTGCGCCTTACAAGGTCCAGCCGTACAGCGTCAGCGCCGCAATGACGACGAGCCAGATCAGAAGTTGGCGAAATACCAGGCGATTGGCCGCGGAGGCGCCGCGGATGCCGCGTTCCTGGATCTCGTCGTCGTCGTGTGATTCGAGGGCCATCGCGCCCGTACCGACGGCGGCAAGCAGCAGCTCGTTCGTTTCGGCGGTGGTGCGGAGCGATGCCTGTCGCGCGCCGCGCCACGCCTGCAACGCGCCGTCGAAGTGTCCGGCGACGGCATAGCCCAATGCTGTGAGCCGCGCGGGTATCCACGCAAGCCAGGCGTGCAGTTCGACGGCCGCTTCGCGGATTATCGGGCCCGGCGCGGCTCCCGGACCATCGCCAGGCGCAGTGGTAAATACGGCACGCCGGCGGATGAGGTCCGTGACCCGGTAGGCCCATGCGCCGAGCGGCCCGAGCGGCCCCAGCACCACGAACCAGAACATGACCGCGAACAGCCGATTGTTGGCCTGCACGACGATTGCGGCTTCCACAGCCTGCATTCGTTCATGGGAATCGGACGGCACATCCCCTTCGATCAACGCCCGTGCCGTCTGCCGGATCGCCTCGTCGTCGTCGCGTTCGATGGCCGCGCAGTATTCATCGACGTCTTCGCCGATGTCCTTCGGCCCCAGGGAAAAGAACAGGACGACGATCGCAAGGACGAGGTACGGGAAGCCCAGGAGCGCATCGCCCAGTGCGAATGTGATCAGAGCGACGGGCAACACGAGCAGAGAAGCGAGGAGCACCACGACGAACATCGCCGGCCAGTGCGCCAACGCGGCCGTCCGGGCAAAGCCCGCATCGATGAGGTGGTCGAGCCATGGCATCCGGCGCCAGTGAAAAAACTGGGTCGCGAGTCGCTCGATCACGAGGGCGGCGAGTAATGCAATCAGGTTCATGCTAGTCCATCATAAAGGCGCAGCCAGTCGAATGCAGGTCCGGGATCGGTCTTCCGGCCAGGCGCTATGTCGCTGTGCGCCGCGAGGTCCCGATTCGTGATCGCAGGATATGCCCGCCGGAGCGCGGCTACAACGTCAGGCAGTGCCGTGTACTGGCGGTCGTCATACGCCGTGTAGTCGTCGCCTTCGAGTTCGATGCCTATCGAAAAGTCATTGCAACGGCTACGGCCGCGGAACATCGACGGCCCGCAATGCCAGGCTCTCATGTGGAACGGCACGAACTGCAAAAGCGCTCCATTACGCCGCAGGAACAGGTGCGTCGAAACCTCGAGTCCGCGAATCTGCGTGAAATACGGGTGCGCATCCCAATCCAGCGCGTTCATGAAGAGCGCCTCAATCTCGGGACCGCCGAAACGGCCGGGGGGCAGGCTGATGCCGTGAATCACGATCAGCGTCGGCGAAACGCCTGCCGGGCGCTCGTCGAAGTTCGGGCTCGCAAGCTGCCGGGCCGGCACAATGCGGCCGAGCGCGACGTCGACGTTGAAATCAGCGGACACCGGATGAGCGCTTCAGGCATGATTCCCCAGACATGGCTACGAGGCTATTGGTTTCCGCGCGTCTCGGCAACGGTCGCGAAGTTCATCTCGACGATGAGCAGGCTCGCTACCTCGGGCGCGTGCTGCGGCTCGGGCTCGGCGACGTCGTCAGCCTGTTCAACGGCGACGACGGGGAATGGCAGGCACGGATCGTCACCATGTCCCGTGACAGCGTCACCCTGCTGCCGTTCGCGCGGCAGGACACCCCGGTCGAGTCGCCGCTCCGGACGCACCTGGTGCAGGGAATCTCGCGCGGTGAGCGCATGGATTTCGTCGTGCAGAAGGCGACGGAGCTGGGCGTCAAGCGCATCACGCCGGTGTTTACCGACCATGGCATGGTGAAGCTCGACGCCGCGCGCGCGGAGAAGCGGCGCGCGCACTGGCAACGAATCGCCGGCAGCGCCTGCGAACAATCCGGGCGCGTCCGGCCACCGTTGGTCGACGTCCCACAGTCATTGAACGACTGGTTCGGCGGCGGGCAGGCCGCCGGAAGCACGCAACTCATCCTGGCGCCCGGCGCAAGCGAAGCCCTGTCTGCGACAGCGGGCATCGGCGAGAAGCTGTGCCTTCTCGTCGGCCCGGAAGGCGGTTTCAGCGCGCGCGAACTCGAGGATAGCGCCATGTGCGGATTTCGCGCGGTATCCCTCGGTCCCCGCGTCCTGCGCACGGAAACCGCCGCCCTTGCCGCGCTCGCGATCGCCCAGGCAATCTGGGGCGACCTCCGCTAGCCGCCAAACCCGGTCAGGCCTGGATGGATTCCCGGGCCAGCATGGATTCGAGTTTGCCGAGGTCCGGGATCAGCGGGAACTCATTGATCATCTTCACCCGGCAGAACACGGGCGCACCTTCGGGCCAGCCGTCGGTGGCCTCGAGTTTCAGCACGTCACGGTTGATGCGTACGAGCTGCGGGAATCCCTGCGTCGTGATGCCGAAGTGCCCGGTCTTGAGCTGCCCCGTACTGGCAACGAATACGACAATTCGGGTACGCCCCGTCGCTGCCGGAATGTCCTTGCCGAGGGTGCCTTCGTAGGACACCACCGGAAGATCGCGGCCGTTCCAGTTGACCGTCCCGAGCAGCCAGTCCTGCGTTCCCTCCGGACGCCTGGGCGCGCCAAATCTCACCACCTCGGCGACGCTGGCCCGTGGCACGATCAACCGGTCGCCGACGAGCGGTATCAGCAGGCTGTAAATTTCGTCCGCGGCAGTGTTCACGAAAGCTGAATCCCCCGTTCCTCGAGTTGCCGTCTTATTGCCTCGAGCAGTTGCGCGTCCTGGTACGGCTTGCCGAGATAATCGTTGACACCGAGTTCGATCGCCCGTGCGCGATGCTTGTCGCCTACGCGCGAGGTGATCATGATGATCGGTACGTTCGCAACACGGTCGTCATTGCGCACGTGGGAGGCGAATTCATAACCATCCATACGCGGCATCTCTATGTCGAGCAGGATGACATCCGGCTTTTCGTCCTGCATGACGCTGATCGCGTCCAGCCCGTCCTTCGCGGTCAGTACACGCAGGCCGTTGCGTTGCAGAAAACGTTCCGTGACCCGTCGGACGGTGATCGAATCGTCCACGACGAGAGCCACCGGCCGCTGGTCGCCCGGAGACGGCGCCGCTTTTTTCAGTTCGACGACAGGTGCACCGCTGCGAACCAGTGCATTGATATCGAGAATCAGCACGATGCGGCCATCGCCAAGGATCGTGGCACCGGAGATGCCGCGGATACCGGCGAGCTGCGGCCCGACCGTCTTCACGACGATTTCCCGGCTCGCCAGCATCTCATCGGTCAGGAGTGCGGCGGAATAATCCCCGGCGCGGACGAGAATCACCGGGATGTAGGATTCCTCGGGTGGCAGCTGGGCGGCCTGACCGCCGAGGTACATGCCGAGATGCCGGAACTTGTAAGACTGCTCACCATACTGGAAGCTGGGCTCGGGCTGGTTCATGAGTGTCTCGAGTTCGACCCGCGGAATCCGGGCGACGCCTTCGACCGACGGTAGCGGCAAGGCGTACACCTCGTCGCCCGTGCGCACGATGAGTGCCTGCGTGATTGCCAGTGTGAACGGCAGCCGCACCGTGAAGTTCGTGCCCTGCCCGGTCACCGACGATATTCGGAGCGACCCGCCGAGCTTCTTGACTTCGTTCGCGACGACGTCCATGCCCACGCCGCGGCCGGCGGACTGCGTCACGGCACTCGCCGTAGAGAACCCGGGCGTCAGGATGAGCGCCATGATTTCCTCGTCGCTCGCCTTGTTGTCCGGCAACAGCAGTTCACGTTCGTAGGCTTTGCGGCGAATGGCATCGACATCGAGACCGCGGCCGTCGTCGGCGATGTCAATGACCATCTCGGAACCTTCCCGGTGCAAACGAATCGTGATGCGTCCGACCGCGGGCTTGCCGTGCTTCTGCCGCACATCCGCGTCTTCTATCCCGTGCACGACGGCATTCCGCAGCATGTGCTCGAGGGGTGGAAGCATCTTGTCCAGCACCTGGCGATCCAGTTCTCCGGATGCACCCTCCACTGCAAGCTCGGCCCGCTTGCCCGCTTCCGCTGCGGCCTGCCGCACCAGCCGCGTCAGTCGGCCGACATGTCGGTCGAAGGGCACCATGCGCGTGCGCATCAGCCCGTCCTGCAGTTCGGCCGTGACGCGCGACTGTTGCACGAGGAGTCCCTCGGCCTCGGTCGTCACGTTCGAAAAGAGGTCCTTCAGGCTCGTCAGGTCATTCGCGGATTCGGCAAGCGCCCGCGACAATTGCTGGATTGTCGAGTAACGGTCGAGTTCCAGCGGATCGAAATCACGCGCCACGAGCGTATTCTGGTGGCCGTGCATGATTTGTGCCTCGGTCTCGATCTCCAGCTTCCGCAGCTGGTCGCGTAGCCGTTTGACGGTCTGTTCGAGTTCATCGACGTGGAATTCGAACGCGCTGACCTGTTGCGAAAGGCGTGAATGATAGATGCTTATCTCACCGGCCGCGTTCAGCAGGTCTTCCAGCAGGTCGGCATCGATGCGCGCGAATTCCTGGCGCGGTTCGGCACGAACGCTGCGCAGCTCCGCCGGACGTTTCGCAGCTGCGGGCACCTTCACCGGCGGCGATCCGGGTGCAGGCTGAACGTTGGCTGCCTCGGGATCGGGTTCGGACTCCGCGCCGGCTTTTTCCCCGGCCGGGACCGCCGGCGTGTCTGTCGCCGCCGTAGCCGCCGGGGCCTTAGCGTGCGCCGCGCGCTCGTCCTTCAGCGGCGAATCGACGATCACCATGCTTACCGAGTCTTCGGGTTCTATGGTGAACTCGGCCAGTGGCGCTTCCTCGGCAACGGGCGACGGCACAGTCGCTGACGCGGCACTGCCCGCGATCTCGAAGCCGGCATTCGCGTGCTGAATGCGGCTCTCCAGCTCGGCGGCGCTCTGCACCGGTTTTCCGGCCATCACCGTATCCCGCATGCGGTGCAGCTCATCGATACTGCGCTGCAGCAACTCGCTTACCGGCGGGCCGGGGCGGACGCGGCCATCGTCAACCGATATGAGCAGGGTTTCGATCTCATGGCTCAGGTTTCCCATCGCCCTGATGCCGGCCATGCGCGCCCCGCCTTTCAGCGTGTGCAGGTGGCGTTTGAGTTCCTCTACGGCCGCGCGATTGCCGGGCTCAATCTGCCAGGCGGCAAACGCCGCATCGGCCGCCTCCAGCAGTTCCGCCGATTCCTCCGTGAAGATGGCGGCAATTTCCTCGTCGTAATCGGCTTCCTCCGCCTCGTCCGCTGGCGTGGCGGGCGGCGGCGCTACCCTCGTGGCCGGCGCCGCGGCTGCTCCGGACGAAGCGGCCGGCATGGCATCCGCCGCGGCTTCCCCGGAGTCCGGCGGCTGTACAGCGTTCGCCAGACGGGCAATGTGCTCGATAAGGGCGGTGTAGTTCGCCCGCTTGTGCTGCGGCTTGTTGATGTCGCCGACTATGGCTGCGATTGCGCGCGCCGCGGCGCGCAGCGCGTCCAGCCCCGAGCGACCGAATCCTACCTTGTAGTCGTAGACGCGGCGAACGAAACGATTCAGTGCGCCGGCTACGGCGACGCCGCGCTCGACGTTGGCCATATTGGCGCTGCCGTGCAGCGTGTGACACGCACGGTGCAGCTTGTCCGTGACTTCGTACGGCGGCGAATGGCCTTCACAGGCTGCGAGATAGTCGTTGATGACGGCGAGGTGGCCGGCCGTTTCCTTGGCAAAAATATCCAGGAGCACGGGATCCATTTCCAATGCCGGCTCAGGCGGTCGCGGTGTGGTTCCAACGGTGGCAATGATGATCGCCGGCGCGTTCGGGTCGCCCTCGGCGAATGCGTTGGCGCGCGCGATCAGCTGGTCTATTGCCGCAGTCGGCGGCGTCCCGATCTCGAGCTGTTCGACAAGCTCCGGCACAGCGCCCGCCGCTTCCAGGATAAACTCGACCATCGGTGGCGTGCGCACGAGCGTACGGTTGATCAGCCGGTTCAGCAGGTTCTCGATACTCCAGCAGAATTCGCCGATGCGTTCAGCACCGACCATTCGTCCGCTTCCCTTCAGCGTGTGGAACGAGCGCCGCACCGTAATCAGGATCTCGAGGTCGTCCGGAGAGTCGGTCCACGCGGGCAACCTGCGCTGGATCGTCGAAATCTCTTCTTTCGCTTCCTCGATGAACAGTTCGAGCAGTTCCGGGTCCAGGTGTTCGGCGTCCGGTCTGACGACCTTGAGAGATTTCACCGCGACCGTCGGCGTCGGCGCGTCGGACGCCGGCTCCGGCGCGTATGCCGCTGCTTCGACATTCGCTACCGGGATCTTCACCGTCGGCGACACTGTTTCCTCTGCCCGCGACTCGAGCCGGGCCTGAACATCGCGCAGGACGGCGAGGCAGGCCTCGGCATTATCCAGCATGTACCACGGTTCGGCACGGCCCGCCTTCACCGTTTCCATGTAGTACTCGATACTGACGATCGCATCGGCCAGCCGGTCGGTTTCCTTCTGGCCGAGCCGGGAAGGACTCCCTGAGCGCAGCATCAGCATGATGAGATTGCCGATCCGTTCGACGACATCCATTGCCCGCGTCTTGTTGAGCATCAGGAGCCCCGCCTTGATACCGCGGACGAGCGAGGGGATGCTGTCGAGCCCGTGCGACGGCGCGTGCTCCGTCATGCTCTGGCTGACGGTTTCCTTTATGCGCGCAAGGTTGATGATGCATTCGCGCATGACCGATTCCGCAACCTGCCGGTAATCGGCTGCCTCGGCGGGAGGCATGGCGGCCGCCGGATCCACGGGACCGCCGTCCTGCGGCATCGTCAGCCGGACCAGCTGCTGGTCGAGGCGGTCCTCCACGCGCAGCAGGGTTGATGCGATCTCGAGGATGACCTGGTCGTTCGCAACGCCACCACGCTCGACCACCGACTTCAGCCGGTCGATTTCACCATCGATGTCGCTGCGCAACTCACCCAGGCCCAGCACGCCGAGCGTGTCAGAGATCTTCTTCAGAAACTCGAGTTGCGGCACGAGTTCCGATGACTTGTTCATCCCGGTGCGGACAAATATGTCGAGCACGTCTTTCACGCGCGCGAGGTCTTCCTTGATCGCCGACGCCACCGTCTTCATCAGCTTGACGCTGGGCGCGGACAATGCGTCGCGTGCCTGTTCGACCTGTTCATCACCGGGCAGCAGCTCGGCGAGATTGAATGCCGCACGAATCTCACTGATGCGCGGACCAGCGGTCGATGAGCGCGCCACGTAATACAGGAGATTGTTCAGGAGATCGTCGATCGGGTGCTTGTCGTATGCCGACAGCCCCTCGTCAATCACGTACTTGATCTGGCGGTCCGTCTGACCGAGCAGCCGCTTGAGCGCTACTGACGTATCGAGGCCGCCGTCCTGCAGGGCCTCGAGTACACCGCCGACGACCCACCACAACTGGTACATGTCATCACGGTTGGAGGCGTTTTCCAGCGCGGCGGCTACCCTTGCCAGCGCCTGGACATATTGTCGTGAATCGCCGCCCTTGATCCACCCGAGAAGCGCGAGCTGGAATTTCGGCCGCAGCCGGGCCGCCACCTTCACCGGTTCCTCGCCGCTCGCGGTACGCCCGGCTGCGGTCACCTTGCTCCTCTGCGGCGACAGATTCAGCAACAGGAGCGTACCCTCCGACAGCAGCGGCTCCCCGCGGGCCGCACGCAGGTCATTCAGCATGGGCAGCAGGACGAGGGCGATGTCGCGGCCGCCGCCCAGCAGCCGCTCGATGTAGACAGGGAGCTGCACCATCGCGCGGGTCAGCGTGTCCAGGCCGTCCTCACGACCCTTGCCGGCACGCAAAGCGACGAGGTATTTGCACACGAGTTCCATTTCCTCGGCCAGCAGGGCAGCGCCGTAGGTCTCGGCGACCCGCAGGGCGCCGCGGGCCTGGTGCAGCAATTCGCCGGCACGCGCGAGCGCCGCCGAACCGCCGCGTCCATCGACGCAATCCTCGAGCGCGAGATGCGCACTGCGAATCGTCTCGCCGAGTTCGTTCGCGATGATCGCCAATGCGCGCGCCGGACTTTCCACGGTTTCGATGCGCGCTGCCTGTGTGCCGGTGTTGCCCGTCATCTGCGAGTTCGTCGTGGTCCCTGCCGCGGTCGCCCGCTTCAACCGGCGCTGGCCTTTCTCGGCGCGGGTTTGCCTGCCGTCGTGTCAGACGGTGTGGTCCGCAGGGTTTGTGCCGGCATGGATTCCCTCGGCAGGGTGAAGCCCGCCACGCTCTTCCTGAGCTGTGACGCGAATTCCGACAGTTTCGAAATGGCCGCCGCCGTCGCTGTCGTCGCCTTGCCCGTCTGCTGGCTGATCTCGCTCAATCGCCTGGTGCGGCGCGTGACGTCTGCGGCGGCGCCCGCCTGTTGCCGCGCCGAACTCGAGATGTTCTGGACGAGGCTCGCGATCTGGTTCGACACCTGTTCGATTTCATCCAGTGCGGCGCCGGCGTTCTCAGCGAGCAGCGCGCCCCCGACGACGTCGGTCGTACTGCGTTCCATCGATACCACCGCTTCCTTCGTATCGGCCTGAATCGTGCTGACGAGCACTTCGATCTGCCGGGTCGCATTCGTCGATCGTTCCGCGAGGCGCTGGACTTCGTCGGCAACGACGGCAAAACCGCGCCCTGCCTCGCCCGCCATCGATGCCTGAATGGAGGCATTCAGCGCAAGAATATTTGTTTGCTCGGCGATATCGTTGATCAGCTCCACGATATTGCCGATTTCCTGAGAGCTCTCGCCGAGGCGCTTGATCCGCTTGGAGGTGTCCTGGATGGTTTCGCGAATCGCGTTCATGCCGTCGATCGTGCGCCGTACCGCCTCGCCGCCCTTGTGAGCCACCTCCACGGAGTGCCGGGCCACGTCGGACGAACGCTCCGCGTTGCCGGACACCTCCTCGATCGACGCTGCCATCGACACGATCGAATCGGTCGCCGCGTTGATTTCGCGGGTCTGATTCTCGGCGGCGCGGGCCATGTGCGAGGCTGTGCTTTCGCTCTGCTTGGCCGCTGAATCGACCATGATCGCGGTTTCGTTTACGGTCGCGACGAGCTTGCGCAGCTCCTCGATCGCGTAATTGAACGAGTCGGCGATCGTGCCGGTGATGTCCTCGGTGACTGTCGCTTCCACCGTCAGGTCGCCGTCGGCGAGCGAGCCCATTTCGTCCAGCAGACGCAGGATCGCCTGCTGGTTTCGATCGTTTTGTTCGGCCTGCTCTTTCGCCTGCCGCTCGAAGACGGCCGACTTGGAATTGAGCGCGAGCAAAGCGAGCACCAAACCGAGTCCAAGGGCGATCAGCGCGAGTGGCACGGTGGGGGCGGACAGGAATCCCGGGAGGGGGCTGCCGCCGTCGGCGGCCGTTGCGAAGCCGTCGTCGAGAAGCCGCGCCGCCGTGGCCCTCAGGCTCGCCATCACCGGCGCGAGATTCGCTGCGTCGCCCGCCCATGACTGCAGGACGCTGATCTCCGACTCGAGTTCGGCCAGAGCGCCGTTGAGGGGCACGAGCAGGGCCTCTCGTCCTTCCGGATTCAATGCACGCATATCGAAAGGGGAGGCCTCGCCGGCCAGTGCCTTGGCTACGTTTCGCAGGAATTGAGCGTCATCCGCGATGGCAGCGGTGCGCTGGACCGGGTCGTTGCTCGCCGCGAGGCGATCGGCATTGGCCGCGATGCGTGCGGCACGCTGCTGGAATTCCTGGACGATCGCGGTGCTCGTCGTGCGATTCAGCATATCAATCGAAAGTTCGAGGATGGTTTCAACCTGGCTATCCACCGCGGCACTCGCCTGATGCAGCGCTCGCACGGGTTCACGTGCGGCAAGCACGGCGGAAGCGTCGGACTCCAGTTGTGACCAGTCGGCTGCCGCGCCCGGCACGTTCGCCGCTTTCCTGCGCAGCCCGGCAAGTCGCGTGAGGCTGCCGTCGAGCGCCGCATAACCGCCCGGGGCACCATCCAGAGCCCGTTCCGCGCGCTCCGGGATCGCCTGGGAAAGAGCCGCGAGTTCCACGGCCGCTGTGACTCCTTCCGGCTTCGCGAAGTACACCAGTGCCGCGGCCAACAGCAACGCGAAAACGATAATGATCGTTAGTATGCGGAAAACGGTGGAGGTGTCGGTTCGATTAGCCATGGCATGTGACTCGATGATTTACCCAATGCGGATCTGCCCGATTCCGAGCGCTCATTCCGCGGCTGCCTGCAGGAACAGGTTGCTTTCGATCAGCTCGAACAGATCGAGGACCGGCCACGAATCTTCTCCGCGATCGTAGGAACCGGCAAGAAAACGGTCGCAGCGCACTGCAGTTTGCGGTTCCCTGCTGTTGTGTTCGTCGGCCAGGAAGCGCCGGAAACCGACCACTTCGTCGACGACCAGGCCGGCAGGAATCTCCCGGTGATTGACGGAAATCACGCGGGTCGTGCGACGCAGGGAGGTCCGGCCGCTGCCGAGCAGCAACTTGATGTCCACGAGCGGTAGGAGGTGACCACGAAGGTTTGCAATCCCGAGCAACCAGCGCTTCGCACCGGGGACTCGCGTCATCGCATCCGGCAACATCAATACTTCACGAACATGATCGCGCGCTGCTACGAAGCGTTCCTCGCCGATACGGAAGCCGACCCCTACCCACTCGCCGACGCCGGGCGCGCCCGAGACACCCGATTGAGCGCTTGCACTGCGGCGCTCGATTTCCCGTAGCAGTTCGAACGGTTGCCGGACCAGCGTCGACAGTTCGACGGCGTCGTTCATTCGGCGCTTCTCATTCAGGCGGCCATTACGGCGTTGATCATGTCCACGAGCTGTTTTTCGCCGACGGGCTTTACGAGATATTCCACCGCTCCCTGGCGCATACCCCAGATCTTGTCGGTCTCCTGGTCCTTGCTGGTTATGATGATGACGGGAATGCCGGAGGTGTCGGGGTCCTTGTTCAGCTTGCGGGTTGCCTGAAAGCCATTCATACCCGGCATGACGACGTCCATGAGTATGCAATGCGGGCGCGACAGCTTGGCCTGCTTCACGCCTTCCTCGCCACTGTCCGCTACGAGCGTTTCGAAGCCGTTCTTTTCCAGCATGTTCTGGAACAGGTGCAACTCGGTCGGCGAATCGTCGATGATCAATACCGTTGACATGGGGTGAGACTCCGCTCAATTCATCTGGTTGGAAATCGCGCCCAGCAGTTCGTCCTTCGTGAACGGCTTGGTGAGATACTGTTCCGAGCCCACTATGCGCCCCCGTGCGCGATCGAAAAGGCCGTCCTTGCTCGACAGCATGATGACGGGCGTCTCGCGGTACATCTTGTTGTGCTTGATCAGCGAACAGGTTTCATAGCCGTCGAGGCGCGGCATCATGATGTCGACGAAGATGAGGTCGGGCTGGTGGTCGGCGATCTTGGACAGGGCGTCAAAACCATCGATCGCCGTGAACACCTGGCAGCCCTCCTTGGTCAACAGCGTTTCGGCTGTCCGGCGGATCGTCTTGCTGTCGTCGACGACGAGAATCTTGAGGCCACTGAAGCTGCGGGGCGCATTGCTCGACACCGGATACCCTCCCAATCCCGCTGACGGCCGGCCGGCGCCCATACCGGCGGCCTGCGCGGCAAACCGACTTGTACCACATTGACATAAGTCCTGCTACGACGGGTCCGGCTCGCCGCAAAATGCTCCGGAAAACCGGAGCTTGCTGTGCAAAACCGGCCCGGTATAGTGGACCGCTCGAAACTCCGGACGTACAGGACGAACATGGCCCCGACGCAGAAGCGAATCGGCATCGTAATGGACCCCATCCGTACGATCACACCGAAGAAGGACAGCTCGCTTGCCATGCTGCTCGAGGCCGGCCGGCGCAACGCCGAAATTCACTACTTCGAGCAGCACGACCTGCGCCTCGTGCGTGGCGAAGCCCTGGGCCGGTCCCGCCGTCTCTCCGTCAGCGACAATAATGACGCCTGGTTCGAGTTCGGTACTGAGGAGGAGGTCACACTTGGGGAACTTGACGTGATCCTGATGCGCAAGGATCCGCCGTTCGATATGGAATACGTCTATACGACTTACCTGCTCGATCGCGCCGTGCTCGCCGGCGCCCTGGTGGTCAATGCGCCGCAGGCACTCCGGGACATCAACGAGAAGGCGTACACCGCCTGGTTCCCCGACCTGACGCCGCTCACGCTGATCACGCGTTCGATGGACGACATGCGCGCATTCCTCGCCGAGCACCGCCACATCGTCGTCAAACCCCTCGACGGCATGGGCGGCCGATCGATATTCGTCGTCCGGACGGGCGATAACAATGCCAACGTCATTTTCGAGACCCTGACCGACAACGGCCGCCGCTTCGCCGTGGCTCAGGTCTACGTTCCCGAAATCCGGTTCGGCGACAAGCGCATACTGCTGGTGGACGGTGAGCCGGTACCGTATGCACTGGCGCGCATACCCCCGGCAAACGACAACCGCGGCAATCTCGTCATGGGGGCGACCGGCAGGGGACAGCCGCTGTCCGGCAGGGACCGTGACATCTGCGACGCCGTCGGGCCCGTTCTCCGGCAGCAGGGCGTGATATTCGCGGGCATCGACGTCATCGGTGACTACCTGACCGAAGTCAACGTGACGAGCCCCACCGGTATGCGTGAACTCGACCGGCAGTTCGGGCTCAACATCGCCGGCCTGTTGTTCGATGCGATCGAACGCCGGCTCGCTTAGGTCCTGGCTGCTGCTGCTCCCGCTGTTTGCGGCCTGCGACCGCGGGAGCGGTCTGGAGCGGGAGTTCGTCGCACTGGGCACCGTCGTCACCATCAGCGCCACGGATGTCAGTGAACCGGTGTTCGATGCCGCTGCCGATGACCTTGAACGGCACCTGCTCTCGATCGGCGTGGCGTGGTATCCGCACAGCCCGGGTGAACTCCGCGACCTCAATGCCGCAATTGCAAGCGGCGGGAGCGCGGTGGTGTCGCCGGCCTTGATTACGTTGCTCGAGAAAGCGGCAGACTACGAGCGCCGTTCGGGCGGCCGTTTCAATGCGTGCATCGGCCGGCTGTCGGAACTATGGGGATTCTATGAGCTTCCGGAGGGCCCGGGAGAGGCACCCGCCCGGGCCGTCCTCGACGCCCTCGTCCAGACCCGGCCCGGTTGCCGCCAACTCCACATCGACCATCGAACCCGGACCGTGTCCAGCACGAACCGGAACGTCGCGGTGGACGTCGGCGGAATCGCAAAAGGTGCCCTTCTCGGCGACGCGCGGCGCATCTTGCTCGCGCATGGCATAGACGACGCCATCGTCAATCTCGGTGGCGATCTTCTCGTCACCGGCCAGGTCGACGGCCGGGATGCCCGTATCGGCATCCGCGCACCCGCAGGGACCACACCAATGGCGGGCCTTGATGTCCGCCCCGGGGAAGCAGTCGTCACCTCCGGCAACTACGAACGATTCGTCGAGATCGACGGCGAGCGCCACCCACACATTCTCGATCCCGCCACCGGCCGGCCGGTACGGCATACGGCGTCCGTATCCGTGGTGCACAGCGATGCAACGCTGGCCGACGCTGCCGCGACGGCGCTGCTCGTTGGCGGCCCCGACGCGTTCGAGGAACTCGTTGCCGCGTTTGGCCTCGATTACGCCCTGCTGGTCGATGCCAAGGGTGACACACGTCTCACTTCCGCCATGGCCGAGCGGGTACACTGGCCAGACGCCGGTACGGATCCTTGAGCGCTTGTCCGCCGGACGCATATAACGGATCATGCGCGCGTGCTTGGGAAGCGCCGCACCACCGCCGATTCGCCGCTTGGGCAACTCATGGCCGACGACGCGCTAAAACTTGACCTCCTGGAGGAATTGCGCCTCGTCGCGAAGCCGCCGACGGACAGGCTGCCGGCAATGCTGTTTCTCGCGGCGCTGATTCACGGCGTCCTGATCATGGGGATTGCATTCAACCCGGCGCTGTCCGACACCTACACCGACGCCATCTCGCTGGAAGTCACGATCGTTGCCGACCCGGACCAGGATATCGACCGGCCTGACGAGGCGGCGTATCTCGCGCAGGCCAGCCAGGAGGGCGGTGGCAATACCACGGAACAGGTCCGTCCATCCGCCACTCCGGAGAGTTCCTCCCCGATCGACAATCCCGGTATCGAAGACGGTGACGCGTTCCTCGACGAGACCCGTCACGAGCGCGTCGCCGATGAATTGCTGGCAAGCACCAGCGACCAGGACCTGCGCCTGCCGCAGGAACCTCGCACGGAACCGGCGCCGGATGCCGGTATGGCGCGGGCGCTGGAACGCGGCAGCGATGCGACCCTGCCCCTGCCACAGGAAGATCGTGCAAGCCTTCTCATCCACGACGCCGATCCGCGGCAGCTCGTGATTTCCGCGAATACCCGCGAATCGAACATCGCCGAGTACCTCGACAACTGGAAGCGCCGCATCGAAGCCGTCGGCGCGGAGTATTTCCCGGAACTGGGTGCGCTCGATGGACTCACGGGCAGCCCGACCCTGGAAGTCAGTATCTCCTCCTCCGGGGAACTCGCGGACGTCATCATCCGCAAGTCGTCGGGTTCGGCGATCCTCGACCAGGCGGCACTCGACATTCTGCGGCGGGCGTCGCCTTTCGACCCGTTTCCGGAGCAAATCCAGGCGGAATACGATTCGCTGCGTTTCGCGTACAAGTGGTTGTTTGCGGAGGACCTGATGCCGCAGACCGCGAGCCTTGGCGACCGCTGAAAATCCCGGGCCCGGTTGTACGCTGCGGCGAGTCGTTCGATACTGTCGACATGACGACAGGCACCAACTTTGCCAGCCAGCTGCTGATTGCAATGCCGGGCATGCAGGATCCGAATTTCAGCAGCACGGTCACGCTGATCTGCGAGCACAACGCAGACGGTGCGCTCGGCATCATCATCAATCGTCCGCTCACGCTGACCCTCGGCAACCTGTTCGAGCAGCTGGATCTCGAGGGCACCGACAGCGGCACCGCGCAGCAGCCGGTCGTCCTCGGCGGGCCGGTGGGACCGGAGCGCGGCTTCGTCCTGCATGATGCAACGCAGACTTACGAGCATTCGCTCGCCGTCTCCGGCGATATTCGACTCACTCTGAGCCGCGACATCATCGACGCGATGGCATCCGGCCGCGGACCGGCCAAATCGCTCGTGGCCCTTGGTTATGCCGGCTGGGAAGCCGGCCAGCTGGAACGGGAATTGCTCGCGAATTCGTGGCTTACCGTCGACGCGACACCTGCGATCGTTTTCGATTTGCCGTTTGCGGAGCGATGGGCCGCGGCGGCGGGGACCCTCGGTATCGACATCAGCCGTATGAGTGCCGACGCCGGCCATGCCTGAGCCGGCATCCGCCGCCACTATCCTGGCGTTCGACTACGGCCTGAGGCGCATCGGCGTCGCGGTCGGCCAGACGGTAACCGGTTCGGCCAGCCCCCTTCCGCCCCTGCCGAATGGCGCCCTGGGCCCGGACCCCGAGCGGATCCGGCAGATGGTGCGCGAATGGCGCCCGTCGGTTCTGGTCGTCGGTCTGCCCCTCAGGCTCGACGGCAACCCGAGCGAGATGAGTGTGGCCGCCACCGCATTTGCAAAGTCGCTCGAATGCTTCGACAGGCCCGTGGTCCTGGTGGACGAACGTCACACGTCGGCCGAAGCGGGCGCCGAACTCAAGCGCGCGCGGCAGGCCGGTACGCGAGGCCGCATCCGCAAAGAACACGTCGATGCCGCGGCGGCAGTGCTCATCGCCGAACGCTACCTCGAGCACAGCATTACCTGAGGCACGCCGGCGAAAGCCCCTCTGCCGGGCGAATTCTTGAGTACAATGCACGCCCGATGATCGCCGACCTTCACCCGACGCCGGGCACCGATCCCGACCTGCAGCTGAACCCGGACGGGAGCCTGCGCCATTTACTGACCCTCAAGGGTCTGCACCGCGACTTGCTGACGAGGCTGCTCGACGACGCTGAGACCTACCTGTCAGCTCCGGGTGCGCCGCCGGTGCGCAGCGATAAGCTCGCCGGGCGTACGGTCGGGAACCTGTTCTTCGAGCCAAGCACCCGCACCCGGGCATCTTTCGACCTCGCCGGCCGGCGGCTCGGTGCGGACGTGCTGAACCTCGACGTCAATACGTCGTCGCGCAAGAAGGGCGAAAGCATCCTCGACACGATCTATACGCTCGAAGCCATGGCCGTCGACATCATGGTCGTGCGAGACGCGGGGCCGGGCATTCCCGCCCTTATCGCACGGCATGTCACGCCCTTCGTCAGCATACTCAATGCCGGGGAGGCGGACCTTTCCCACCCGACGCAGGGCCTGCTGGATCTCCTTACGATTCGCCAGCATCGGGCCGAGTTCGCAGAGCTCGTCGTGGCCATAGTGGGGGACATACGGCACTCAAGGGTGGCGCGGTCAGCGGCACACGGGTTGCGCACGATGGGCGTCGGCGAACTGCGGCTCGTATCGCCGCCTGCAATGGCGCCGGAAGACGACGATCTCTGCTTCGCGCGCGTCATCGACAATCTCGAGGACGGGATCCGGGACGCCGATGTCGTGATGGCGCTGCGTATCCAGAAAGAGCGTATCGAAGACCTGGAAGGCATCCCGAGCATCGACGACTACACCGCCGGGTTCGGCATCAACGAAGAACGGATGCGGAAAGCAAAACCGCACGCCATCGTGATGCACCCCGGGCCCATGAATCGCGGCATCGAGATCGATGGCGCACTGGCGGATGGCAAGCGGTCTGTGATCACCCGGCAGGTAACGAACGGCGTCGCCGTCAGAATGGCGGTACTCGCGCACGTCGCACGCGCCATGGCGACGCCCTGATGGACGGCCAAGCCACGGCCGCACGCGCCAACGCACAACGAAACCGCAACACCATCTTCGTGGAGGACGGCCTCATTCTCGGGATAGAGGCTTTTCCCGGCGAGCAGTTCGTGCACCGGATCCGTGCGCCGAAGTGCGCTGCCGCGGCACAGCCGGGAAGCTTCGTTCATGTAACCTGCGACGAGGCCCTGCCGATGCGCAGACCGCTCTCGATCATGCGCACCGGCGAGGACTGGATCGAAATCCTGTTCAAGAACGTCGGTGACGGCATGCGTGCACTGTCGCGCAAACACCCCGGCGACCGCCTGAGCGTGTTGGGGCCCATAGGCGTGCCGTTTCATCCGGATCGCAATCGGCCGTTCTCCCTGCTGATCGGCGGCGGCGTCGGCATTCCACCGATGGTGTTCCTCGCGGATCGCCTGCGTCGCGATCCCGGATACCGTCCCTTCGCGATTCTCGGATCGGAACTGCCATTCCCCTTCGCACGCGCCCGGTCCGGTCTGACCGTTTCCGGCATTTCGCCGGCCATCGACAGCACGATGCCACTGCTCGAAGGCTGGGGTATTCCGACCCGCCTGACGAGCATGACGGGCATCGACGGCTGTCACCGCGGCTTCGTCACCGACCTCGCCCGACTCTGGCTCGAATCGCTGGATGCCGGACACGGGGACCGCGTAAAGATCTTCGCCTGCGGGCCCACGCCGATGCTCAAAGCAGTCGCCGTTCTCGCCGCGGAGTTCGGCGTCGATTGCGAGGTCTCGCTCGAGGAATTCATGGCTTGCGCGGTAGGCGGTTGCGCCGGCTGTACCGTGCCGATCGTGACGCCGGAGGGCCGCGCCATGAAACGCGTCTGCGTCGACGGTCCGGTGTTCGACGCCAGAACGGTAATCTGGTAGAAGCCCCGGAACCGGGGCCGCCCTGCTCCGCTGGCTGAAAAAGTGCCAGCCATCGGTTTGCGTCGCGGACCTTGCAGCCAGACAGGTTGCGGGACGCTGCAAAGGAGTGGATGATCGAATATATAATTCGATCGGCCGGTCAAAAAAACTGGCCGAGGCGCGCGTCAGAGCGCCCGGACTGAAGGGGTCGGCATGGTGAGCCACGACGTGCGGGAGGCATGGGTCAGGCGGTGCCGGGCCGTTTTCCCGGTGCTCGTCTTTTCCCCGCTGGTCGGCAATGCTCAGGCAGAGGCCGATGCTTCCGGGGCGGCGCCCATCGAGGAAATCGTCGTCACCGGCTCACGCCTCGTGCGGCGCGATTTTGCGGCGCCGAGCCCGATTTTCTCGCTCGACAGCGACACTATCGGCGCCAGCGGCCAGCCTACGCTCGAGGAGACTCTCAACCAGATGCCGCAAGTGCAGCCGGATTTCGGCCGCACGTCCAACAACCCCGGCGACGGCACCGCGCGACTGAACCTTCGCGGCCTGGGCGCCAATCGCACTCTCGTGATGCTGAACGGCCGGCGCATCGCGCCGTCGGGGGTCGGCAGCGCTATCGACGTCAACATGATTCCGCAGGCGCTGATCGAGCGCGTCGAAGTCATTACCGGCGGTGCTTCGACGGTGTACGGCTCGGATGCGGTTGCCGGCGTCGTCAACTTCATAACCTACGAGGATTACGAAGGCCTGGCAATCGACGCGGGTATCTACGTCACCGAGGAAGGGGACGCGAACAACTATGACGTCAACGTGGCCTGGGGCCGTAACTTCGCCGGTGGCAACCTGACGTTGTTCGGCGGCTACCTGGATCGCGACTACCTGTATGCAGACGCGCGGGAGCTCACGTCCGTGCCTTTGCTCGATACCTGGGAAGGCGAGATCGTACCGACGGGCAGCTTCAACAGCCCGGTAGGGCTCATTACGTCCGAGCAGGTCGACGGCGACTACGTCCCCGTCGCGTTCAATCCCGACGGGACGCCACGCACATTCCGCCTGCCGGACGACCTGTATAATTATGCGCCCCTCAACTATCTTCAGGTGCCGCTGGAGCGCTATTACGGGGGGCTGATGCTGACGCGGGAACTGGGCGCAGGTGCCGAGTTTTATACGGAGTTGGCGCTCACGCAAAACGAAGTGCGCCAGACATTGGCGCCCGCGCAGATCAACAACAACATCGAGGTCAACCTCGACAACCCGCTGCTCGCCCCGGAAGCCGTTGAGCTCTTTGCAGACAACTACTTTCTCGTCGACCCGAACACAGTAGGGTTTCGTTACCAGCGCCGGCTGGAGGAATTCGGGCCGCGCATCATTGACAACACCAACGACTACACGCGCCTCGTCGCCGGCGTTCGCGGCGAGTTCGGGAGTAACTGGGACTACGACGTATGGCTGAGCTGGACAAAGGGGGACGAGGAGATCGACCAGCTCAATTCCGCCTCGGCTGCCCGCCTGCAGCAGGGCCTGCTCGTGGACCCGGCAACCGGCCAGTGCGTCGATACCTCCGGCGGCTGCGTGCCGCTCGATATCTTCGGCGCAGGCAATATCGCGCCCGACCAGGTCGGGTTCCTGCGCTACGCGCCATTCACGAACACCACGTCACGGGAGCAGATGCTCGCCAGCGGCTTCGTGCGCGGCGAACCCCTCTCCACCTGGGCAGGCCCGGTCGCCGTGGCCGGCGGTCTCGAATGGCGCAATGACGAGGGGCATTTCGAAGCCGACGAGGCACTGTTCAACGACGACGCGCTCGGCTACAACCCCGACTCGAGTGTCAACGGTGAGGAAAGCGTCGCCGAGATATACGCCGAGGCGCTGGTACCGTTGGCCGACAATCTGACGTTCGCCCGCTACCTGTCGCTCGAAGTCGGTGGCCGCCTGTCCGAGTACGACAACGCCGGTTCGGCGGACACCTGGAAACTCGGCGGCGAGTGGGAGCCCGTAACCGACCTGCGTTTTCGCGTCATGAAACAAAGGAGCGTGCGTGCACCCGACCTGCGGGAAGCGTTCCAGGAGCAGTTGACGGACCCGGGTGAATTCGTCGGCGCAATGGGCTTCGATCCCTGCTCCGCGGATCGCAACCCGGTCGCCAACGGCAACCTCGATAAATGCGTGATCCAGGGCCTGCCGGCCAGCGAGGTCGGCGTCTTCCAGGCGACGCCCTTCTTCCCGACCGACTATATAAGTGGCGGAAACCCCGGCCTCGCCCCGGAAACGGCGACGACTTTTACTTACGGGGTCGTGTACTCGGGCTTCGAGAACTGGATGCTGGCACTGGACTTCTTCGACCTCGAGGTCGACGACACCATCGGGACGGCCGATGCCAGGCGCGTTTGCTTCGACGCAGGCAACAGCAGCAACGCGTTGTGCGAGAACATCCAGCGCGATCCCTTAACCTACAACGTCGCGACCGTCGACGAACGCACCAGCAATCTCGGCAAGTTACGGACCGAGGGTTTCGACCTGCAGCTCAACTATGGCATCGATTTGCCGGCGGCTCTCGCCATCGATGATACGCTCGCCGGCCTCGACATCAACTTCGTCTGGTCGCGCGTAGCGACGAACTCCATTCAGCCGGACCCGTCGATCGAAGCGATCGAATGCGCCGGCTGGTTCGGCTGGACCTGCGGCGAACTCGGCGTCGGCACGACGGTCCCGGAGAACCGCATATTCGCGAGCGCGAACTACACCAGCGGCCGGCTTTCGGCGGTGCTCAGCCTGCGCTGGATCGAGGGCACGGACAACGACGCCCTCCGCGTCGCGCCGAGCTTCGGTTACGATCCCGCGGGTGTCGCCGTCCAGTCGGTTGACTCGAAAACCTATGCCAACCTGAGCGTGGGTTACGATTTCACCGACAAGCTCGCCGCGCGCTTCAGCGTGTCGAACCTGTTCGCTACCGAAGCGCCCCTGATGGCCGACGCGGCGTTTGCCAATAACACCGATACCCAGATGTACGACATTTTCGGTCGCGGTTACCGCCTGGCTTTCTCCCTCAGCTATTGATCCCGGAACTCCGCGGTACCGTTTGTCGATTCGGCGTCGAATCCTGCCGAGCGCCCTCGCCGGCCACTCACCTGCCGGATTGGCGCTCAGCCGCCAAAATTGATCTTTGCCTCGAGGTTCGAGCGTGAGTCGGCGTGCGACATCGCCTCGTCGAGCGTAATGGTACCGGCCTTGTAAAGATTGAGGAGCGCATCATCGAAATTCTGCATGCCCTGCTCGCCCGACTCCTTGTGCGCCTCTTTCACCGCCGAAATGTCGCCCTTCAGGATCAGGTCCTTGATGTGCGGCGTGTTCAACATGAGCTCCACGGCCGCGACCCGTTTGCCGTTCCGGCTGCGGACGAGGCGCTGGGCCAGGATCGCCCGCAGGTAGTGGGCCAGGTCCATGAACACCTGCGAGTGCTGGTCCTGCGGAAACAGGTTGATGATGCGATCCAGCGTTTCGGCAGCATTGTTCGAGTGCAGCGTGGCAAGAACGAGGTGGCCGGTGCCTGACATGTCCAAGGCCGACTGCATCGATTCCCGGTCACGGACCTCCCCGATCTGGATCACGTCGGGAGCTGCTCGTACGGCGCTTTTCAACGCGCGTGCGTACGATTTGGTGTCGAGCCCGACCTCACGCTGATTCACGATCGACTGCTTGTTCGGGTGCAGGAACTCTATCGGGTCCTCTATCGTGATGATGTGGGACGACGTCTTGTCATTACGATGATTGATCATTGCCGCCAGCGTGGTCGACTTGCCGGCACCGGTTGCGCCGACCATGAGGATCAGTCCCCGCCGCAGCATGACCAGATCCTTCAGCTGCTCCGGCATGCCGAGATCGTCCAGCGAAGGCACCTCGTTCGTGATATAGCGCAGCACCATGCCGACATTGCCACGCTGGTGGAATATGTTGCAACGAAAGCGCCCGAGGCCCGGTTCCGAGATTGCGAAGTCGATTTCAAGCTCGCGCTGGAAATAGTCGAGCTGTTCGTCATTCATGAGTTCGACTGCCGCCTGTTTGACCATCTTCGGCGTCATTTCGAGCTTGTTCACCGGCATGATCTTGCCTTCGATCTTGATCTTGGCCGGCGCGTAGGGGGCGAAGAACAGGTCCGAAGCTTTTTTCTCGACCATGAGCTTAAACAGGGGTTTGACGTTCATTTCGGCGAATCTTCCTTGGAGGGCGGGATCAGAACGTCCGCGCCGTATCCTCTTCCATTATGCGCAGGCTGTCGGATTGCTGATCGGCGACCGACGCATCGCGCTTCGAATCGAGTTTCACTTTCAGCCGGAGCTCGTTCTTCGAGTCGGCATTTCGCAATGCTTCTTCGTAGGAAATGACGCCCTGCTCGTAAAGGTCGAACAGCGCCTGGTCGAATGTCTGCATGCCAAGGCGGGTCGACTTCGCCATGATCTCCTTGATCTGGCCGACCTCGCCTTTGAAAATCAGGTCCTGGATCAGCGGCGTGTTCAGCATTATCTCCATTGCAGCGACGCGTCCGACGCCGCCTTCGCGCGGCAACAGACGCTGCGAGATAAAGGCTTTGGCATTCAGTGACACGTCCATCAAGAGCTGCTGGCGACGCTCATCAGGGAAAAAGTTGATGATGCGGTCAAGCGCCTGGTTTGCGCTGTTGGCGTGCAGCGTCGCGAGGCACAGGTGTCCCGTTTCAGCAAACTGGATGCCGTATTCCATGGTTTCCTTGTCCCGAATTTCACCGATGAGTATCACGTCGGGTGCCTGGCGCAGCGTGTTCTTGAGGGCTGCATGCCAGGACTCGGTATCGACGCCGACCTCCCGCTGAGTGATCACGCAGCCCTTGTGAGGATGCACGTATTCCACAGGGTCTTCGATGGACACGATATGTCCGCGGGAATTCTCGTTGCGATGCCCGATCATTGCGGCCAGTGTCGTGGACTTGCCGGAGCCCGTTCCTCCGACCACGATGACGAGGCCGCGCTTGTTCATGACGACGTCTTTCAGGATTGGCGGCAGGTCGAGGTCCTCGAGCGTCGGGATCTCGGTCGTGATCGTGCGCAGCACGGCGCCGACGTAGCCCTGCTGGATGAAGGCGCTGACGCGGAAGCGGCCGATTCCCTGGGGTGCGATGGCGAAGTTGCACTCTTTCGTCGCGTCGAACTCCTTGATCTGCTTGTCGTTCATGATCGAGCGGACCATGATGGCGGCCTGATCGGGGGACAGTGCCGTATCCGTCGCCTTGTGGATCGTCCCGTCGACCTTGATGGCCGGCGGAAACCCACAGGTCAGGAAGAGGTCCGAGCCGTTGCGCTCGACCATCTTCCGCAGCAGGTTTTGCGTCAGTCGTACCGCTTGTTCGCGTTCCATCTTGCCCTTCTCCCGTCGGCGCCCGCCGGCGTCGAACTCAGAAATTTTCCTTGTTGACGGCCCGGAATCGTGCTTCTTCCTTGTTGATCAGGCCCTTCGACATCAACTCCGCCAGGTTCTGGTCGAGCGTCAGCATGCCCACCGCCTGGCCGGTCTGGATCGCCGAGTACATTTGCGCGATCTTGCCTTCGCGAATCAGGTTGCGGATTGCGGGGGTCCCGATCATGATTTCATGAGCCGCAATGCGGCCGCCGCCGATTTTCTTGAGCAGCGTCTGTGACACGACGGCGCGCAGCGACTCCGAAAGCATCGCGCGCACCATTTCCTTTTCAGCCGCCGGGAAAACGTCGACGATACGGTCGATGGTCTTCGCTGCGGAACTCGTGTGCAGCGTACCGAACACGAGATGCCCCGTTTCGGCGGCGGTCAGCGCGAGCCGGATCGTCTCCAGGTCTCGCAGCTCGCCGACCAGTATCACGTCAGGATCCTCACGCAGTGCCGAACGAAGCGCCTCGTTGAACCCGAGTGTGTCGCGATGGACCTCGCGCTGGTTGATCAGCGACTTCTTGGATTCGTGAACGAACTCGATCGGATCCTCGATCGTGAGGATGTGATCGGGCTTGTTCTCGTTGATGTAGTCCACCATTGCGGCCAGCGTCGTCGATTTGCCGGAGCCCGTTGGCCCGGTCACGAGGACGATACCGCGCGGGTGCATGCAGACATCCTTGAAAATCTTGGGGGCGCCGAGGTCGTCGAGTGACAGGATCTCCGATGGGATGGTGCGGAAGACCGCCGCCGAGCCCCGGTTCTGGTTGAAGGCATTGACACGGAAGCGCGCCAGTTTGGGTATTTCGAAGGAGAAGTCGGTCTCGAGGAATTCTTCGTAGTCCTTGCGCTGCTTGTCATTCATGATGTCGTACACCATGCTATTGACGTCCTTGTGGGTCAGCGCCGGCATGTTGATTCGCTTGATATCGCCATCGACGCGGATCATCGGCGGAACGCCGCCCGACAGGTGCAGGTCGGATGCGTTGTTCTTAACCGTGAACGACAAAAGCTGCGCAACGTCGACGGCCATGTTTCTCCCTCTTGGCGGGTTGATTGCAGGTACCGGGGACTTACCATAACCCGGTGTAATCGTCGGCCTAGTATAGCGAAGCACCCGGAGCAAAACGTGATTGGAGTCACGGAAAACTTGCGAAAAATCCGAGATTTGCTGGCTACCTGCGCCGCCGATGCCGGGCGCGAGCCGGCGTCGGTGACACTGCTCGCCGTCAGCAAGAAACAGGCTGCCGAGCGCATCATCGAAGCCGCCTCGTCGGGGCAGCGGGACTTCGGGGAAAACGTCGTACAGGAGGCTTTGCCGAAGATGGAGCAGCTGGCCGGCCAGGATCTCGTGTGGCACTACATCGGTCGGCTTCAAGCTAATAAAACACGAGCGGTGGCCATGCACTTTGACTGGGTTCACAGTATCGACCGGCTGAAGATCGCGGAGCGTCTCGCGGAACAACGTCCCGCGAATCGACCGCAGCTCAATGTCTGCCTGCAGGTAAACGTAGACAACGAAGACGGCAAAGCCGGCGTATTGCCGGTGGACCTTCCGGCGCTCGCCACCGCGGTCGCAGGACTGGAAGGCTTGCGCCTGCGGGGCTTGATGTGCATTCCGGCGCCCCGCGCAGGCCTCGAGGCACAACGCGAACCGTTTCGAATGCTGCGGCAACTCGCGACCTTCCTGGCGGACGGAGGCATCACGATGGACACGCTGTCGATGGGGATGTCGGCAGACTATCGAGCGGCCGTACTCGAAGGTTCGACGATGGTGCGCATCGGTACGGCCATCTTCGGGGAGCGCGATTGAGCGACGATATCGCGTTCATAGGCGGCGGCAATATGGCGCGTGCCATCGCGGGCGGTCTGCGCGACAGCGGCGTTCCCGCGAACCGCTTGCGGATCGCGGAACCGAACGAGACCGCGCGCAGGGATCTGTCAGACCTGTTCCCCGGAGTCCTGATCGGAACCGACAATAACGCCATTGCAGCTGGCGCCGAGACGGTCGTCTTTGCCGTCAAGCCGCAAGTCCTGCCTTATGTGTGCCGGAACCTCTCGGTAACGTTACAGGCTCATCGGCCATTGATCGTCTCGATCGCCGCCGGTGTCCGCAGCGAGGACATCGGCGAGTGGCTGGGCGGCGGCCTCTCGATCATCCGCGTCATGCCCAACCAGCCGGCACTGTTGCGACGAGGGGTGTCCGGCCTGTACGCCAATCCGCAGGCCAGCGGCGCCGACCGCGAGCGTGCCGCGGGCATCCTCGCTGCCGTCGGGGCCGTCGTATGGGTCGATGCGGAACGGGACATCGATGCCGTGACAGCCATCTCGGGCAGCGGTCCAGCGTATTTCTACCTGCTGATCGACATACTGGAGCAGGCCGGCATCGGCCTCGGGCTGACGCCGGACGCCGCGCGCAAGCTGGCGACTCAAACGGCTGTCGGTGCTCTGTCGCTGGTCGAACGAACCGGGGAACCCATGGATGCACTGATAGCCAAAGTGCGTTCGCCCGGCGGTACGACGGCGGCCGCTCTCGACTACCTCGAACAGCGCAACGCTCGTGCTATCTTTGCCGCCGCCATCCGTGCCGCGCGCGACCGGGCGGAACAGCTCGCCGACGAAGCACATGACGATGCGAACGAGTGATTATGTCCCAGAGGAGCGGATATGCTTAGCAGTGCCACGACAGCCACCGTCTTCATCATCAGCTCCCTCGCACAGCTTTACATTCTCGTGCTGTTGCTGCGCATCCTGATGCCCTTGCTCAAGATCCCTTTCAACAACCCGCTGTCGCAAGGCATCCTTCGCCTGACATCGCCCCTGGTCGTGCCGGTGCGCCGCCTCATACCTGCGGTCGGCAAACTCGACAGCGCGACCGTGGTGATCGCGTTCGCCATCCAGTATCTCACCATACTCGTAATAGTATTGATCCTCCGCGTACCGCCGGCCATCGTGCCGATTGCACTGACGGCACTCCTCGACCTCGTCATCCTCACAGTACGGCTGTTCGTTTTCGCGATCATCGTGCGCATAATCCTGAGCTGGCTCAGCACGAGCGGAACCTACAATCCCGCTGTTTCCCTTATAGATGCGCTTACGGAGCCGGTGCTGCGCCCGTTCCGCCGGTTCATCCCCCCCGTTGGCGGCCTGGATATTTCACCTGTATTCGCGATCATCCTGTTGATGGCCGTCACTATCCTGGTCAGCGGCTTCAGGCCCTTGCCTTTCTAGACGCCGGCGCGCCGCGAGCCTGCCGTCAGGCTGTCTGCGGCCCGCGAATGGTTTATAGTGCATGCAAATCCGGCGGCCATGCACCGCGCTGCGCTGGCTGTCAGCGCCGGTCTCGGGGAGGCACGAAAATCATGTTGAGCCAGAGAGTCACGATCGGAATGGCGTTGTTGGGAATCGCGGCAGGCTGCGGGGGTCCTGGCGCGGATGCAGACGTTCCGGTGGCGCAACCTGCGGGCGTCAACTCCGCCGACATCGGCAGCCACGTCCTGCATTTCAACGCACAATCGACGGACCGCCTGCCGCCGGAAATCGCCACGGCCTACAACATCGTTCGCAGCAAGAATCGTGCAATGATCACGGTTTCCCTGATTGACGAGCAAAGCGGCGCACCGGCTGCCGGCGACGTTTCGGTCAAAACCGTCAACCTCACCGGCCAGCTGAAAAATGTAACGATGCGCCGGATCGACGAACCCGGCGACCCGCCGGCAATTTATTACATCGGCACCACGCCGGTTGCCAATCACGAAACGCTGATTTTCGACATTCTGGCCACGCCGGAAGGCGATTCGCAGCCCGCGGAAGTACGTTTCAAGCAGCAGTTTTACACCGACTAGGCAAAAAACCGCAAAAATCGCCGGAAAAAACGCAGGTTTCCTGTTTTTCCCCCGCGAAACTTGTGCTATCGTCGCGCTGCTTTTTTCGCGGGCAACGGCCCGTTTTCTTTTTCCCAACGGAGTTAGCTTTTCATGGCAGCAACCACTATCAAGTCACCGACCAAATCCGAAATCTATGCGAAGATCGTCGAGGACACCGGGCTCACGCGCAAAGACGTCGCCGCTGTATTCGAATCGCTGAACGGCCAGATCAAAAAGAACCTGGGCGGTCGGTCGGCGCCGGGTGCATTTTCGATTCCCGGTCTGCTCAAGCTCCGCATCGTAAAAAAGCCGGCACGCAAGGCACGCAAGGGCGTCAACCCGTTCACGGGTGAAGAGATGATGTTCAAGGCAAAGCCGGCCACCAAGGTCGTCAAGGCGACGATACTCAAGGGTCTCAAAGACATGGTCTGATTCCGGGCGAATCACGCCAAAGTAAAAGCCGGGGTTCGCCCCGGCTTTTTTGTGCAGCGTCAGGTCGCGGCCGGCGGCCGCTGCTTAGGCGCACGTGGCGGATGCCGCCTTCAGGTCGCGGCCGGCGGCCGCTCCAACAGGGGGGTGACGAAGTCGAGCACGGCTTCGCGGAGGTCAAGCAGTCTGCCGTGAAAAAAATGGTCGACGCCCGCCAATACGCGCAGCTCGGGGGCGGGCTCGAGGCTGTCGACCCATTCGACGGTTTCTTTCACCTCGACGACCTCATCCGCGTCACCCTGGATGACAAGCCACGGACAGTCCGGCTGCCTGTCGAGGCCGCTCGCGAAACGACGCACGGCGGGGGCGACGCTGATAAGGCCGGCCGGCCGAGCCTCGACTGCCGCGCGAATTGCGATTGCAGCGCCGAAGGAAAAACCCGCAAGCCAAATCGGCTTTCCCGGATAGCGGCTCCGCATCCAGGCCACGGCGGCGAGTGCATCCTGCTGTTCGCCCACCCCCTCGTCGTAGCCGCCGGTGCTGCTGCCGGTGCCCCGGAAATTGAAGCGCAACGCGGCAAAATTGAGGCCCGTCAGTGCGCGGGCGACGGTGTGAGTCACCTTGTTATGCATCGTGCCGCCGTGTTGCGGGTGTGGATGCAAAACGACGGCGAGGGCGGATATTTCGCCGGCAGCCGGCGTATCGAGAATCGCCTGCAGGCGGCCTGCGGGGCCGTTGATATGCAGCTGTTCGGTTCCGGGTGCGCTGGCCATGTTTTTGCGCACCGCTGGCCGGAGCGCACATTCCTGCTGTAAAATTAGCATCTTATCGATCCCATGCGGCCGGCGGCAAGGAACGTCGCGGCACCCGAGGTAGCGGTGAGCACCCGAATAGACCTGGAGGCGCGTTATTGCGCGCACAATTACCACCCTTTGCCGGTCGTTTTGACCCGCGGGCAGGGCGCCTTTGTATGGGACGAAAACGGCACACGTTACCTCGACATGATGAGTGCCTACTCCGCGGTCAGTCACGGTCACGCGCATCCGCGGCTGGTCAGGCTGGTGCAGGAGCAGGTGGCCACACTGAACATCGTGTCGCGCGCATTTCATTCGGACAAGCTTGGGCCTTTTCTTCAGCGGGCCTGTGAGCTCACCGGCCAGGATATGGCATTGCCCATGAACACGGGCGCCGAAGCCGTGGAAACGGCTATCAAGGCCGCGCGGAAATGGGCTTACACAATCAAGGGAGTCCCGGCGGACCGGGCCGAGATCATCGCCTGCTCCGGCAACTTTCACGGCCGCACGATCGCCATCGTCGCAATGTCCGACGAGCGGCAGTATCAGGATGGCTTCGGTCCGTTCCCTCCCGGTTTCAGGCGCGTTGATTACGGCGATATTGACGCACTGGCAGCTGCCATCAACGATCGCACTGCGGCATTTCTCGTCGAGCCTATCCAGGGCGAGGCTGGAATCGTCGTGCCACCCGAAGGTTATCTCGCCGCGGCCGCCGCGCTATGCCGCCGGCACAACGTGCTGTTCATCGCCGACGAGATCCAGACCGGCCTCGGCCGGACCGGCAAACTGCTGGCCTGCGATCATGAGAACGTGAAGCCGGACGGCCTGATACTGGGCAAGGCGCTCGGCGGCGGCATCCTGCCTGTGTCGATGTTCCTGGCACGTCGGGACGTCATGAACGTTTTTCGGCCCGGCGACCATGGCAGTACGTTCGGCGGCAATCCACTGGCCGCCGCCGTCGGGCTCGAGGCTCTTTCCATACTCGTCGACGAGAAGCTCGCCGAGCGCAGCGCGCTGCTGGGCGACCACCTGCTTTCCCAGTTGAAGAGACTGGATAGCCCCCTGATCAGCGACGTTCGCGGCAAAGGATTGTTCGTCGGAATCGAGATCAATCCTGCCTTCGGTACAGCACGTTCCGTGTGCGAAGCACTCCTCAGGCGCGGAGTTCTCAGCAAGGAGACGCATGCCACGGTAGTACGCCTGGCGCCGCCGCTGGTCATTACGCGCGAGCAGATCGACTGGGCGTTACAGCAGTTCACCGATACCGTCGCGGAACTGGACGAACTCCGGCTTGCCTCATGATGAATGATCGCGGTTAGTTCATGCCGGAGTTCACGATCCTCGGCATCCTCGTGCTGGCATTGACGGCGGTCCTCGGCGTCGTGCTCGGCTGGTCTGCGCGCGACAGGCGGGCTGCCGGTGAAGCTTCGGACACCGGTACCGGGTGGCAGGAGAGAATCGAAGATCGGCACAGAGAACAGCGGCGCCTGATCCTGCAGAACCGGAGCCTGCTTGAACAGGTCACCGCGCTGCAGGCGTCGCAAGTGGAGGCGACCCACCGCGCCAGGGCATTGTCCGCTGCGTTGAAGGACGTGTTGACGCGTCGTGACGACCTGCAGCGGCAGATCAGGGACATTCGCAACCAGCTGGAAGCTGCGCTCGCCGAACCGACGCATGCAATCGGATGTCCGCAATCTCGCTGACGGTGACTCGCACCAGTCAGCCAGGCTCAGGGAGAGGGACGAAAAAATCTTTCGCCTGAGCAGGGAACTCGAGAGCTGGCAGGGCCGCCTGCCACCGCTGATGCAGCGTTTCAGGGATCGGGACGACGACGCAAGTCGCCTGGAATCCGCGCTGGATCGTGCCAACGAGCGCATCCTGGAACTCGAAGCAAGCCGCGGCGCCGGCCGTACGCAAGTGGAGTCGGCCAGCCGGATTGCGCTCCCGCCCGAACTGGACGCGTCGAACGATGCGCTCGGCCACGGTTCCGGGTTGCATGCGGCCATGGACGGCTTCGAGTGCCGCGTCTCGCTGGAGGCGACCGGTCGTCTCGACGTGAACGGTACGTACCTATATGACGAGACAGACGACCTGCGGGCGATAAAAGGTGTCGGACCGGCCATAGAAAAAACGCTGCACGAGTTGGGAATTTTTCGCTACAGCCAGATCGCGGAGATGAGTGAGTTCGACATTCACCGCGTCGCCGAGCGTCTGAAAGGTTTTCGCAGCAGGATCTACCGGGAAGACTGGATAGGCCAGGCTCGCGAACTCCAGTTCCGCCGCAGCCGCCGTACTCACTGAGCGCGGTTCCCGATGCTGAAAGTCCTGTCCGTGCTCGGCGGTATCGCATTGGTCGCGACACAGGCTCAGGTCGTCACGACGCCCGACGTACCGGCCGTCGATCGTGTCGATACATGCCAACGGATGTTCCATTGGATCGGCGCCGACGGGATACGTTTTCATGCATCGTCGGCGACGCTGCGCGGCAGCTCGTTCGCAGTGCTCGAGCGACTGGCCGAATTTGCACATGACTGCACCGACATGCGGATCGGCATTACCGGCCACACGGATGACCTCGGTAGCCCCGAGTTCAATCAGCGGCTGAGTGAGCAGCGCGCATCGGCGGTCGCCGCTTTTCTCGCAAGCCGCGGCGTCAGCAACGAGCGCCTCGTCGTGCGCGGGGCCGGGGCGAGCCGGCCGGTAGCGGATAATCGCACGGCCTCGGGCCGGGAGCGCAATCGCCGCATAGACATCGAGATGTTGTCGCCGATGGAGACTCCGGCGCCCGCGGGTCTCTAGGATCCGGCAGCCTCTTCCGGCGCCTCTGCGGAGAACAGTTCTACCTCGAAAACGAGCGTCGCATTCGGTGGAATCGGGCCGCGACCGGATGCACCGTAGGCCAGTTCCGGCGGTATCGTCAGTTCCCGGGTCTCCCCGATCAGCATTCCTGGCAATCCGCTGTCCCAGCCACGAATCATTTCGCCCGCACCCAGCGTGAAGGTCAGCTTGTCGCCCGTGTCCAAAGAACTCCAGAATTTCTCGCCGCGATGGCCCGGCGCCACCTCATCGTACAGCCAGCCGGTCGTATGCACCGTAAGGATATCGCCGGCCTCGACGGCACGGCCGTACCCCTTCTCCAGTACGCGCACGGCGACGCCGTCGCCTGTCGCCGTCTCCGTATCGCTGCCGGACCGGGATGCCTCGCCGCAGGCGGCCGCCAGTACCAGCATTATTGCTATGCACCCTGTTCTCATCGCTTGCCGCTCTTTGCTCATGACGAATGCAGCGTATCGCATTTGCCGTTCACTCGTCGCCCTTGAATTCGAGCGCTGCCGAGTTGATGCAGTAGCGAAGGCCCGACGGCTGCGGCCCGTCCTCGAACACGTGTCCCAGGTGCGCACCACAGCGACCACAGCTTACTTCTTCGCGGATCATGCCGTGACTCGTATCCGTTTCGACCCTGACGCGGTCGCCGGCCAGCGGCAGCCAGAAACTCGGCCAGCCCGAGCCGGAATCATACTTTTCCGCGGAACGGAACAGCGGCTGTTCGCAACAGATGCAGCAATAGGTTCCGTCAGCCTTGTGATCGACGTAACGGCCGGTGAAGGCATGCTCCGTACCCTTGTTCTGCGTTACGTGATACTGCTCGTCCGTAAGCTTCTCGCGCAATGCCCGGTCGGTCGGTGATTTGTCGCTCATCGGCACTCCTGTAAGCTGTCAGCCTGACTCCGCGGCCGCCGGCGCACCCAGATCGAGTATCAGCCGGTTCATGCGCCGCACATAGTCGGCCGGATTGTCCAACGATGAGCCTTCGGCGATCAAGGCATGGTCGAGGAGGATGTTGGTCAGCTCGCCGAAGCGCGCATTGTCGGCTTCTGCGGCGAGACGCTTGACGAGCGCATGGTCAGGATTGATTTCCAGGATCGGCTTCACCGGCGGCAGCGCCTGTCCGGTGGCTTCGAGCATGCGCCTGAGTTGCGGGTTCAGCTCGTCGGCGCTCGCGACGACGCAGGCCGGAGAATCGACCAGCCGCCGGCTGATGTTCACTGTCTCGACGCGCGCTTTGAGTTCCCGCCGCATTTTCTTCAGGAGCCCCTTGTGCGCTTCGGTCCTGGATTCCCGGGACAGTTCTCCGTCACCCTCCGGCAGCTGAACCTTGTCCCTGGCCGCATCGACCAGCGGTTTCCCGTCGTACTGGTCGAGATGCGTAACGATCCATGGGTCGACGACATCGGTGAGCAGCAGCACTTCGATGCCCTGGCTTAGCAGCCGTTCGAGTTGCGGACTTGCCAGCGCAGTCGCGTAGTTGTCGGCAATGAGATAGTAGATGCGGTCCTGACCCTCGACGAACGACGATACATAGTCATCGAGCGATCGGCTCTGTGCGCCGCTTTCGTCGCGTGTCGACGCGAAACGCAGCAGCCTCGCAATCCGGTCCCGGTTGGATGGATCCTCGACGATGCCTTCCTTGATGACATTGCCGAATTCCGGCCAGAAAGAAGCCCAGGCCTCGTCACGCGCCAGCTTCCCGAGCATATCCAGCGCGCGCCGCGTCAGCGCGCTGCGCATCGACTGGAGATCGGGGTGTTGTTGCAGGAGTTCGCGCGACACATTCAGCGGGAGGTCGGCACAGTCGACCACTCCCTTGACGAAGCGGAGGTACAACGGCAGGAACTGTTCGGCATCGTCCATGATGAATACGCGTTGCACATACAGCTTCAGGCCGCGCGGGGCATCGCGATTCCAGAGCTCGAACGGTGCCTTTGCCGGCAGATAAAGCAGACTCGTGTACTCGCGGCTGCCCTCGACCCGGTTGTGGCTCCACCGCAGCGGGTCCGACAGGTCGTGCGCAAGGTGCTTGTAAAATTCCCGATACTCCTCGTCACTGATCTCGGAACGGGATCGTGTCCAGAGCGCTGTCCCGCTGTTCACGACGCGGGCCTCTTCGCCCGGACTCGCCTCGAGCGATACCGGGAATCCAATATGGTCGGAATAGCGCCGGATCAGGTGCTCGATCCGGGCCGGCTCGGTGAATTCAGCCGCGTCCTCCTTGAGGCGCAATGTCACGCGTGTACCGCGTTCCGCACGCTCGATCGCCTCGATACTGAACTCCCCCTGGCCATCCGACGTCCAGCGCATCGCCTCCGCCGGGCCCAGCCCGGCGCGCCGGGTCTCGACCTCCACCCGGTCAGCCACGATGAAGGCGGAGTAGAAGCCGACGCCGAACTGCCCGATCAGGCGGGCGTCCTTGCGCGCGTCACCGGTCATCGACTGGAGGAATTCCGCCGTGCCTGACCGTGCGATCGTACCGAGGTTCGCGACCAGCTCCTCCCGCGCCATGCCGATGCCGTTGTCCACGACGGCGAGGGTGTTCGCGGCCCTGTCGAGTTCGACCCGGATCGACAGATCGGGGTGATCAGCAAGCAATTCAGGTGCCGCCAAAGCCTCGAAACGCAGTTTGTCGGCGGCATCGGAGGCATTGGAGACGAGTTCCCGCAGAAAAATGTCCCTGTTGCTGTACAGGGAATGGATCATCAGCTGCAGCAGCTGGCGAACCTCTGTCTGGAAACCGTGGGTTTCCGCTTTAGCGCTTGTGCTCACGCGTCGTGCTCCTCGAATCCCGGTCGGTACGGCGGGGGCTGCGGTGGCGGCGACGATGGGGGCGGACGCCCGAATTTCAAGTGAACCGGCTTGAAAAAGCTACATCAGGCTGTTTTTTTTCCGAATCGCGGTGACGTCACCGAACGATACATGAGCGTTACCAGGAGCAGTGTAGCCGCGGCCATTGCGAGTGGCGGTTCGATCAGGGCAAGTGCGATGCTTGCCGATACGGCCGCAACGAACAACAGCATGGCCGCGGTGAACAGAAGTATTCGCCGAATTTGCTCGGCGTAGAGCCCCACGATACCGAGCAGGTCGTCGAGGTCATCCCAGTACAGCAACAGGCGTTCCATGCCCGACCTCCTAGCGGACGACTGACAGCAGCGAGTTGCCGCCGGTCGCGTCGTTTGCTGCCATGTCGTCATCCATGGCTTCGAGGTTTGATTGTTTCGCATAGGCGATGGCGCGATGGAACATCTCCCAGCGCTGCCTGGCTGAATCGTCCTTGAGTGTAAACACCGGCGCGTCCGTTTCCGTGGTATTGCGTGACATACGATGACCGAAAAGAATCCGTTCCATTAGCCAGTCGGTTTTCGGACTATAAGTGGCTCAGGCGTGCCCCTCCGTGAGACGCATCACAGCTTGTCGACAATTTGTCGACAGCGTGAAGCAGCGCATGAAAAACGCGCAGCCAACATCTTCCGTACCGTGTGAGTCTGCAGACACAACTCGTCCGGAACCTGCCCGGGCGCGCTATTGTGGCAGCGGAATATGACAAAAAAAAGTGCGCCCTCGGGCGCACCTCTATTCCGTTTCTCGCTTGAAGCGCACGCGTCAATCGTCCTCGTCCTTCCACTGTCGCTTTACCTGTTCGGTCCAGGTGCGATAGCCCTTCCAGGTGTAAAGCGAAGGATCGAGACCGGTGCGGCGCGATCGCGGTGCCGGCGCTTTGGTAATCCAGCGGCGATACTGCTGCCAGCCATCGGCATCGTTCGCGGCCGGCTCCGCCGGCGGCAGTGCCGATTCGGCATCTTCGGGCGACGCACCCGCTTCCTTGTAGTCGTCGACCCGTTTGAGGTTCTTGCTGTCGGGCATTGAAATGCTCGGTCAATCCGTTGAGCAAATGTTAAGTTCTAAAGCCGCCCGGGCACAGGAACTGGATCACAATGCAATCCATAGATTTTACTTTTATAAACAGCGACTTACTTCGGGTCTTTACTTAATGCGGTAACAGGGGATGTACTCGCTGCTGGCGATCTTCATTCTTCGCTGCCGAACGAATGCGGCAAGCAACTCGTCGAGAAGCTGCATCGTCCGGCCTGATCCATCGATGACGAACGGCCCGACCCGGGCGATTTCGGCCGCCGTATCCTCGCGTACGTTCCCGGATACGATCCCCGAAAAGACCCGCCGGAGGTTTGCTGCAAGCTCGTGTACTGGCTGACGATCCTTGATGTCGAGCGCCGCCATCGATGCGTGCGTGGCCATGAAAGGCTGCTGAAAATCCCTGTCGATGCGCAGGCGCCAGTTGAAATAGTACGCATCGCCGTGCAGCTCGCGGAATTCCCGCACCGTGCCGAGCCCCCTGAGCATCGTGCGGGCCACGTCTATCGGGTCGTCGATGATGATCGAGTACCGGCGTCTTGCCTCCGCCCCGAGCGTGGCAGAGACGAACTCGTCGATCTGGCGGAAATACGGCTCGGCGTCGGCCGGGCCGGTCATGATAATCGGCATCGGCATCTCGCGGTTTTGCGGGTGCAGGAGCACACCCAGCAGGTACAGTATTTCCTCCGCCGTGCCGACGCCGCCCGGAAAAACGACGATGCCATGAGCGAGGCGAACGAATGCCTCAAGGCGCTTCTCCATGTCCGGCATGATGACCAGCGCATTGACGATAGGATTCGGCGACTCCGCAGCGATGATGCCGGGCTCCGTGATCCCGATATAGCGGCCGTGCCGGATCCGCTGCTTCGCATGACCGATCGTCGCACCCTTCATCGGACCTTTCATGGCCCCCGGTCCGCAGCCAGTGCAGACGTTTAGCCGCCTGAGCCCAAGCTCGTAGCCGACGAGCTTGGTGTAGTCGTATTCCTCGCGGCTGATTGCATGCCCGCCCCAGCAGACCACCAGGTTCACTTCGGCCGGCAGGGTCAGGAGGCGCGCATTGCGCACCTGGTGGAACACCGCATTCGTCGTGCCTTCGACCGTTTCGAGGTCGAATCGCTCTTCGTCGAGGATTTCGTTGCGCGTGAAAACGATATCCCTGACAACCGAGAACAGCAGCTCGCGAATACCGCGAATCATTCGCCCGTCGACAAAGGCGTGCGCCGGAGCGCCCGTAACGAACAATTTGAGTCCGCGATCCTGCTGCAGGAAAGCCACGTCGAAACTTCGGTAGCGGTTCAGTACCGTCTGGGCGTCATCCGTATCACTGCCCGAGTTCAGTACGGCGAGCATGCAGCGCCGGAGCAGGGGGTACAGTCCGCCTTCGCCCCTTGATCGCAGCTGTTCCACCTCGACTTGCGACAGCACTTCCAGGCTGCCTTCCGGCCAGATTTCCGCATCGACGGTCGCGAATTGCCTGGGTTCGGTGCTGGTCGCGTTCATAGCCGCCGGCGGCTCAGGGCCGGATCTCGATCGGCGTGTTCTCGGCTGTCATCAACCAGATGTCGATCATGTCCGAATTGGACACGGCGATGCACCCGTTCGTCCAGTCCTGGGTCTGGTAATAGGTTTCGGACCGGGTCGGCGCATTGGGCTGGCCATGGATCATGATCGCACCGCCCGCGTCGACGCCGCGGGTGAACGCATCCTGTAGATCTTCCCTGCTGGGGTACGACACGTGAATCGACAGGAAGAACTCGCTGTTGGCATTGCGCGCATCGAGCAGATAACGACCCTCCGGCGTACGGAAATCGCCCTCTTCCTCCTTGTCGCCCACCGGGACGATACCCAGGGCGATCCTGAACGTGCGAAAAATTTCACCGCCCTTCAGGAGATGCAACTGCCGGTTCCCTTTCTCGATGAGGACCAGATCCGCCACCGGGAAATCACTTGCTGCTGCAGGCCACAGAGCAAACAGCAGGCCCGCAACAACAGCGGGCGGTTGCCAACGCCTGATTCTCATACCTTGGGCCACATACAGTGTCCGATCCTCTGCGATCACGGGGCTAGCCTAACAAACCTGGATATCATCACAAACGCTACGTTGCGCCGCTGCGTCAGGTCACGTTTCGGCCGGCAATCCAGCCGATCGCGGCCCCGATCGTGCCTGCGCCGATCGTGTAGATCGGGAGGAACCGAAAAAGCTGCCCGGCACCCGACGGGAACATGTCGTCGAGATTTACCGCGAAGGCATAGTGCAGGTATGACGACAGGCCGATCGCCGGCACCGCAAAACCGGCAACCGCAAGTGGCTCGCGCCAGCCGCGCCCTGTCCAGCGGCCGCCGCCGCGGATGAGGACGCCCGCAGACAGCAGCACGACGATGCAGGGCGGCAATGAGTTGCGCCATACCCAGGGCCCGCCCTGTTCGACATGGTGAAACCAGGCGATCAGCACGATGACGGCCGCGACCAGCGGCAGGAGCCGCAGCGACAGTTGCCCTTCGGCCCTCGACATCAGCTGCGGTTGCTGTCTTCGAGAACGGGGAACTGTATCCGGGCGCCCGGCTGCACGCGGTGCAGGTCGAGTGACGGGTTGTACTGCCGAAACAGCCACAGTGGTACCCCGTACTCGCGCAATGACAGCACCCACACGGATTCACCGCGTTTAACGACATGCTCCCGAGTACCGGTGATGATGTGCTCGCGGAAATAACTGTCCTGCTGTGCCCGATGGTAGGCCACGCGACGGCTTTCAAAGGTTCCGGCGTCGATTGCGCTGAAATCCAGGCGCACCCGCTGTCCGACAGCCACCGGCGTGCCGAACGCGAAACGATTGACATCCCGCAAGCGCTGCGTTCGAAGACCGAGCCAGTCCGCATAGTGTCCGAGCGTTTCGAGCGACTGGACCTCTATCGTGTCGTCCGAACTCACGGTGTAGTCGCTCGGGTCGGACAACAACTCGGTCTGCTCTCCGGTCGCGGCAACGGCCGTACCGTCAACCGGTACGGCTTCGCCGCTCAAAGCGGCCGGCGCCGCCTCGGCGAGTTCCGCATCGGGCTCGGGTATCGGTGCCACGGCAGCGACGACCTCTGCCTCGACCGTTTCGGCGGCAGCCGGGGCGGGACCGGCCGCCGGCAATCGCAATTGCTGGCCGGCGCGGATGTGATGGCGGCTGTCGAGATCGTTCAGGGCGACCAGTGTCGGGACATCGGTACCATATGCTTCGGCGACCTGGGAAAGGGTATCGCCGCGAGTGATCGTGTGGAACAGATCCGGCAGCTGTTCCACCTGCCACTCCGCGGCAGCGATCCCGCCGAGAAGTTCGTCGATCGGTGACGGCAGAAGACGCGTCGGGACACGCAACTCGTAGTCCTTCGGCACCAGTTTACTGCCCTGCCAGACCGTGGCCTGCAAAGCGCCATTGTGTTGCGCGAGATCGGCGGGTCGGACCTGCAAATGCCGGCTGAGCGTCGCCGCGCTGATATAACGGTCGAGCCGCACGAGGTCGTATGTTTCCGGCGACTCTTTCTGCAGTCCGGGGAAAAACCGGTCCGCCGCCTGATCGATTTCCAGAGCAGCAAGGAATGCAACGTAGAAATTGCGCGACGCAAAGCCGAACGTGCGTCCGTCGTAGTGACGCAGGATATCGACGTAGGCGGTGTCGCCGTACTCGCGCATCGCCCGGCGAATACCGCCGAGGCCATGGTTGTAGGCAGTGATGGCTGTCGGCCAGTTGCCGGTGATCGAGTGGTTGTAAGTGAGCA
This sequence comes from uncultured Pseudomonadota bacterium, assembly GCA_963713215.1. Classification (GTDB taxonomy): domain Bacteria; phylum Pseudomonadota; class Gammaproteobacteria; order Steroidobacterales; family Woeseiaceae; genus UBA1847. The sequence goes on from CAVQKY010000006.1 coordinate 915,771, forward strand.
GCTGGCCGGCCGCACGGGTGGCGGCAAACGGGTCATTGCGTTCGTCGAGCACGTGGTCGACGCGCATGAAGCGGTGTGCGGTGCTGCGTGTGAATTGCCAGATGCCGGATGCTCCCACATGGGATCGCGCCGCGGGATTGTAGGACGATTCGACGTGCGGGAGAGCCGCGAGTTCGAGCGGCACGCCCTGGGCTGCAAATTCGCGCTCGATGAAAGCACGCCAGCGGCCGGACCGCTCGAGTCCCGCCCTGAAGCGATCCGCCAGGCCGCGCTGGAAGCGAATCCGGTCAGCGGCCTCCCGAAACGTCGCATTGTCAGCGTCCTTGCCCCATACTGCGAGCACCTGTTCCTCATCAGTCGATAGCGCCTCTCTCTTGCCAGCAGCCAGCACAGCGAGTGCCGACCGGATTCGCTCACGCTCCGTATCGATCTGTCGCTGGCGCGTTCTGTCCGGCAGGTCGAGTGGCACGTCGAGCTCCGCGTACACGACATCGAGGCGGCGGTTGTCGTGCAGGAGGCCTGCATCCGAATCGACCTGGCTGAAGACACGTACCCAGAACGCGATATCCGCCGATAATTCCGGGGGCCGGGGCAACTCGTCCTGGGACGAGGCCCCGCCGGCGGCCAACAACAGAACGAGGAACCAAAACAGGCGTTTGCGAGTCATTTGGACTTATTCAAACCGGCAGCGTAAATTATTGAATGGTTCACAGTTGGGGGCAGGTAATTGACGTACGCTGGCGATGCTAAAGGGCTTTTCCGGTTGCCGCAATCAAGGTAGGAACGAAGCAGACACGGTCTCCATGACAGAACGGCGAAATAAAATCTCGGGATTTCACGTGCTTGCCGCGAGCCTTTTGCTTATTGCGGCGGGCATTGCGGCCGCCGAAGAAAGGATCGACGAAACGATCGACAGCGAACAGGCGGAGAGCCCGCCTCCGGTCGATGCAGCGCCGCTGGAGGCGCCGGTCGCGGAACCCGCGGACGGCAGCTCCGCGCCGCACGCCATGAGGACACCTCCTCCGCTGTCGCCGCCCGGCGCGACGACAGACGGGACCGCGCCGCAGGATGGCGATTCTTTCGTCGAGACGGGACCTCTGCACGAAACCTCCGTACCGCTCGCGGAAGCGGTTATCGAGGCCGATGGCCAGGCCGAATCCCTCTATGTTCTGGGCAGCGAAGTGCCGCCCGGGACATCCGCGCGGCTCAGCTGGGCGGCTACGGAGCTGTTCGAGGGCGTACCGGTATCGTCGCCGGTACTCGTGGTCAACGGCGTGACGGCCGGACCGACACTCTGCCTGACCGCGGCCGTGCACGGCGATGAGCTCAACGGCATAGAGATCGTACGCCGCGTGATGTACGACATCACACCTGACCGACTGGCGGGAGCGATCATAGGCGTGCCGATCGTCAACGTGCAGGGATTCAGGCGCGGCTCGCGGTATCTGCCGGACCGTCGCGACCTGAACCGCTATTTTCCGGGCAACCCGCGAGGCAGTGCCGCTGCCCGCATCGCCAGTTCCTTTTTTGAGAACGTCGTATCTCACTGCGACGCGCTCATCGACTTGCACACAGGCTCTTTCGAACGCGCAAACCTGCCGCAGATCCGTGCGGACCTCCGGGATCCCGACGTGGTAACGCTGACCCAGGGCTTCGGGTCCACCGTCATCCTGCACAGCACACCGGGCGTCGGGACACTCCGGCACGCGGCCACTGAAGCGGGCATACCGGCGGTCACCCTGGAAGCGGGCGGACCGCTCGAGCTTGAACTCAATGAGGTGATTCACGGCGTCAAGGGAGTCGAAACGCTGATCAGTTCGCTCGGCATGGTCAAACGTATGCGGCTCTGGGGGACCCCGGAACCCGTGTATTACCGGTCGAGTTGGGTGCGTGCAGGCTCCGGCGGCATCTTGCTCGCCAACGTGAGCCTCGGCAGCACCGTCCGCGAAGGCGACCTCCTCGGGACGATCACGGATCCAATGAGCAATGCCCAGACCGAGCTTCGGTCGCCCTACGCGGGACGGATCATCGGCATGGCCCGCAACCAGGTCGTGATGCCAGGATTTGCCGCATTTCACGTCGGCATCCAGACCGCCGAGGCGCCGAATCTGCCGCCGCAGGTACTCGGTACCGGTGACGCGACCGACGAGAACGCGTACATCGACGGCATTTCCGAATAACGCCGACTGGACTCGTTCGCACGCTGTTCATAAGCTCCGTGCACGATGAGTGAACGGAAACCGCTGGGCCGCTACCTCTCCCCCCGCTACTGGCCGATCTGGTTGGGTATGGGGCTGTTACGCATCCTGATCCTGCTGCCGCACCGCGCCGGACTCGCCATCGGCCGGTCGATCGGGCGTCTCGCCCACCTCGTCGGCGGCCGGCGGCGCGCCGTAGTGCGGCGAAATCTTGCGCTTTGCTTTCCGGAACTCACGGACGCCGAACGGCATGCACTGGCGAAGCGTCATTTCGAGTCGCTCGGCATGTCGCTCATTGAAATGGGCATTGGCCGCTGGTCGTCCGACCGGAAGATCCGCCGGCTGATGTCACTCGAGGGCCTCGAACATTTGCAGGACGCCGTCGCGGAGGGCCGGGGCGTCATCCTCCTGAGTGCGCATTTCACAACGCTCGAAGCGTCGGGACGCATCCTGGCGTTCGAATCGCCGCCCTTTGACGCGGTGTACCGGAAGAATCGCAGCGATTTCATTACGGAACTGCAGCGGACCGGCCGCGAAGTCTCGGCGGATGCGACCATCGAGAAGCGCGACATCAAGAAAATGGTGAAGAGCCTCAAAAGCGGACGGCCCGTGTGGTACGCGCCAGACCAGAGCTTTCATCGCAAGGGCGCCGTCATCGTCCGGTTTTTCGGCGTCCCTTGCATGCACACGACCGCGACATCCTCGCTTGCAAAGCTCGGTAAGGCCGTTGTGCTGCCGTATTTTCCACGGCGGCTCGACAACGGGCGCTACGTGATGACGATCGGGCCACGCCTGAAGGACTTTCCCGGCGAGGACCCTGTAGCGGATACCGAGCGCTACGTGCAGGTACTCGAGTCCCATATCCGGCGCTGCCCCGAGCAGTATTTCTGGATTCACCGGAAGTTCAAGAACCTGCCGCCGGAATACCCGGACTATTACGCGGATCTCGACGCATGGAAGTAGCCGGCGAGTAAAGCCTCCCACTCGCGGCGGCCGAAATGAAGCCCGGGGTTCAGCCTGCAGAGTTTCCGCAGGCTGCGGTGCAGCCGCTTGAGCGTCTCCTGTTGCCAGGGGCCGGGCGGCCGCAAACGACCCTTGTCGAAATCGAGCATCCACAGCTGATCGCGCGAATCGAGCTGGAGATTGAATGCGTTCATGTCGGCGTGGTAGACACCTGCTGCATGGAACAGCTGTATATCGGCGCCGATGTGCCCCCAGAATTCCGCCTGCCGCGGCCCTTCGGCAATCACCCGCGACAAGGGCTGCACGTCGGGGATACGGACCGTGATGATGTCGGCTGTATAGAACGGGCCGCGCCGGACATAGCGCGCCGCCGCCGGCCTCGGTACCCGCAGCCCGTACTCCGCCATTTTCGCCAGCATGCGCCATTCGCGAAATGGCCGCGTATCATCGGCGCCGGTCCAGACGTACAGGTCGCGGACCAGCTGGCCGACGAGTCCGCCGCGCCGGTAGTGCCGCAGCACGAATTGCCTTGGCACATTGCCGACGAACAGGGTCGTACCCCGGCCGGCAGACCGCATGTCGCCCGCGATTGCCTCGACATGCGGCCAGCCCGGCGCCGTGAACCGCGTGTCTGAAATCTGGTTGATGATCGAACGATCGTATAGGATGGCGCCGGTTGCAGTTCTCTCGACGGTTTCGGTCAACGCAATCGTCCTTCAAGGAACGGTTTGTCCCGGTTGTTCGTTACATCTGCGCCGCAAAGCATCTGCCTCGTACGGCTCTCGGCGATCGGCGACACCTGCCATGCACTGGCGGTCGCCCGCAACCTTCGCGACAACTGGCCCGATGCACGACTCACCTGGATCATCGGCAGGACCGAGGCGGGGCTCCTGGGCGACATCGGCGACGTGGAGTTTATCATCTTCGACAAGGCCAAAGGCGCAGCAGCCTACAGGGATGTCGAGCGCGCGGTCGCCGGCCGCCGTTTCGATGTCGCCCTCTGCATGCACGCGTCGCTGCGGGCGAACCGATTGTACCGGCGCCTGCCGAGCAGCCTGCGTCTCGGCTTCGATTTTCGCCGGGCACGGGATTTCCAGTGGCTGTTCACGAACCGGCGGATTCCGGCCGCGCAGAAGGAGCATGCACTCGAGGCGATGATGGGGTTTGCCCGGTCCATCGGCGCCGGCCCGACGCCCCTGCGCTGGGACATCCCCCTTGGCGAGGAAGATTGTGCCTTTGCGGCACGCTTCGTAACGCACCGCACGCTGGTAATCAGTCCCTGCAGCAGTGAGCGCGAACGCAATTTCCGCAACTGGCCTGCCGGTCGATTTGCCGCCGTGGCACGGCACGCGCAGGAGAAGCACGGCTGCCGGGTCGTGCTGACCGGCGGCGCGTCCCCCCTCGAACGGGAATACGGCGCCCGGATACTCGAAGAGTCGGGCGCGGACATCGTAAACCTGATCGGGCAGACGACCCTGAAGCAGTCGCTCGCGGTCTTCGCGGCGGCCGACGCGGTTCTGTGCCCGGACTCCGGTCCGGCGCACATGGCCACCGCGGTGCACACGCCCGTGATCGGGCTGTACGCGACATCGAATCCTGACCGCACCGGTCCCTACGTTGCGCGGCAGCTCACCGTCAATCGATACCCGGAGGCGCTGCGCCGCTTCATGGGAAAGACCGTCGACGAGGTCCCGTGGGGTCAGCGGGTGCGCGACCCCGCTGCGATGGATCTGATCGGCGTCGACGACGTCGTGGAGAAGATCGATGCCGTCTACCGGTTAGAGTAAGCGGGCGGCGCCGGACGGGCGCCGCTCCCGGATGCGTTCGTGGACCTCGGCCGGCGTGACCTGTCGCAGGCAGTTGTGGTGTCCCAGGGGGCAGATGCGCTGCCGGCAGGGGCTGCAATCCAGGTCGAGAAAGTAGATATCCGTTCGCGCCGAGAGGGGCGCTACGAACGCCGGCGACGTCGGTCCGTAAAGCGCGTGCAGGTGCACTCCGACGGCAGCTGCAATATGCATGAGACCTGAGTCGTTGGTCACGACTTGCTCCGCGAGCGCCAGTACGTCGATCGCGTCGGCGAGCGACGTGCGGCCGCAGAGGTTGATGATCTCGTCGACCGGCCCCGTCATCGCTGCAATCCGGTTGCCCGCCTCGGTGTCACGGGGCGAGCCGAAGATCCAGATCCGGTAACCGTCTTCGAGCAGGCCGCGCGCCAGCGCCGCGAAATGCGCTTCCGGCCAGCACTTCGAAGGCCCGAACTCCGCGCCGGGTACGAGGCCGATCACCGGCCGGTCGAGTGCGAGGCGGTTCGCGGACACGAAATTCGCCTGGTTCGTTGCCGACACCGTGAGGGCCGGCTGTGGCGGCACCGGCAGCGTTTCACCGCGGCCTATGCCGAGTGCGAGGAAGCGCTTGATCGTCTGGTCGAGGGCCAACGGGTCGTAGGGACGCATATCGTTGATCAGGCCGAAACGCTGCTCGCCGCGGAAGCCGGTGCGCGTGGGGATCCGTGCGAACCACGGCACGAGCGCCGACTTGAAGGAGCGCGGCAGCACGATGGCTTGCGAGTAGCGGCCGCGCAATTGCCGGCCGATCCGCCTTCGGCGCACGAGACCGAACTCCCCATGGCCGGTTTCCGCGGGGATTCCGTCGCGCACTTCCGGCATGCGGGCAACGACAGGCAGCGACCACTCCGGCGCCAGGACGTCGATCGCGACGTCGGGTTGACGAGCTGCCAGGAGTTTGAAGAGCGACTGGGCGAGTACCATGTCGCCGACCCATGCCGGCCCCACGACCAGCATCGCGTCGTCGCTCATGGTGGGCCGCTATGCACCGCGTCGAGGTAGTCTCGGACCCCCTGCTCCACCGGCCGGAAAACGGCAGGGCAGCCGGTGGCGCGCAGCCGGGCGAGGTCGGCCTCGGTATAGCTCTGGTAGGCGCCCGCGAGATGCGACGGAAACGGGATGTACCGGATCCTGCCCCGGCCGTACCAGTCGACGACGGCCCGGGCGACATCGTTGAAGGTCTGTGCACGGCCAGTGCCGGCGTTGTAAATGCCCGACACCTGCGGGTTCTCGTAAAACCACAGCTTGAGCGCGCAAATGTCATCGACATACACGAAGTCGCGCCGTTGCTCGCCGTCGGCAAAGCCGCCGGTCCCCTCGAACAGACGTACTTCGCCGTCTTCGGCGAGCTGCCGATCGAAGTGGAACGCGACGCTCGCCATGCTGCCCTTATGTTGCTCGCGCGGACCGTAGACATTGAAGTAACGCAAACCGACGACCTGGCTGTTCGGCCGGACGGCGTGGCGGCGTACGTAACGGTCGAACTGAAGCTTGGAGTAGCCGTACACATTGAGCGGTTTTTCGTTCGCCGGGACTTCCGCAAAATCCGTCGATGCGCCGTACACGGCGGCGGACGACGCGTAGAGAAAAGGTATGCCGTGCTCGAGGCAGTGATGCAAAAGGCGACGCGAGTATTCGTAATTGTTTTGCATCATGTAGCGGCCGTCCCACTCCGTGGTGGTGGAGCAGGCGCCTTCATGGAACACGGCGCGAATTGATGCCGCGAAAGCCCCCTCCCCCAGCCGTTCGAGGAATACAGACTTGTCTACGTAATGTGCGATCGGGCAGTCTGCAATGTTTGCGAACTTGTGCCCGTCCGCCAGGTCATCGACGACGACGACATCGTCATGCCCCCGGGCAATGAGATGCCGAACCAGGTTGCTGCCGATGAAACCGGCGCCCCCGGTCACGATATGCATGGCCTACTCGTCGTCCGTCAGGAAGTACTGAGCGCCGCAGTACGCGCACTTGGCCTCGCCGGTCGCCTCGACGGGCAGGTACACCCTGGGGTGGGAGTTCCAGAGGTACATTCCCGACATCGGGCACGACAGCGGCAAATCGCGCCGGCGGACCTGGTAGCGGTGCTGGGCGTTGGCCGGTATCAGCTGCTCATCGACCGTTCCTGCTCCGGCAGCCACGGCATACTCCGTTCGGGATGGATCGTGAATTATACGCACTGGTACCGAAAGCGGCTATGCCCCGAAGACCTGTTGCCAGCAACGAATCACGAGCGCCCGTTCCGTGGCAAACTCGGCGGCCGGCACGCGGGCCGGTTCAGAGTCGAGGGCCAGTCGGTGCTGCCGCCGCCGATAGGCACGGTAGGTTTTCTGCAGATCGGCCGCTACCGGCAACGGCAACGCGCCGGCGTCGGCGAGCGCGTTCAGCTGGCGGATGTTGTCGGTGAATTCAATGACGGACGGGTGCGCGAGCGCATTGTCCAGTACGAGGTATTGCACGATGAACTCGATATCGCCAATGCCTCCGGTGCCGTGCTTGAGATTGAATGCCTGCGCATCGCTGTCATCGAGTTCGCGCCGCATCCGCTGCCGCATGTCGAGGACGTCGGAGCGCAGTGCGCCGCGGTGGACGAGCTGCATCAGGGTATCTGACCGAATGTCCGCGAAGCGTCGGCCGACGCGATCGCTGCCCGCCACCGGGCGCGCCCGCAGCAGCGCCTGGTGTTCCCAGGTCCAGGCATTTTCTTGCTGGTACTTCAGGAATGCCTCGGTACTGGTCACCAGGAGTCCCTTGCGGCCGCTCGGCCGAAGCCGTGTGTCGATCTCGTACATGGCACCGGTGTTCGTGCGCGTCGACATGAAATGAATGAGCCGGCGGACCAGCCGCGCGAAAAAAACGGCGTTGTCGATCGGCAGGGGCCCGTCTGTCACCTGGTCCGTGCCGATCGAATCGTGCAGGAAGACGATATCGAGATCCGAACCGTAAGATAGTTCGAGGCCACCGAGCTTGCCATAGGCGATGACGCCGAATCCCGCCTCCCGCCGTTCGACACCGACTCGAAAACACGGCTTTCCATATTGTGCGACGAGTTCACTCCACGCTATTGCGAGTGCCGCCTCGAGAATCGTCTCTGCCAGCCAGCTGAGACTGTCGCTGACCTGCATGACCTGCAGGCCGCCGCTGAAATCCGACACGGCGATTCGAAACATCGCGGCGCGCTGGAATTGGGCGAGCGTCTCTACCCGCTCCTCACTGTCCGCGTGCGGCCGTTGCGCGAGCCGCAGATCGAGCTCACGCGCGAGTTCCTCCCGGCGCAGCGGCCCCGCGATTACGCCCGGATCGAGAAGCTCGTCCAGAAGTACCGGGAAGCGCGCCAGTTCTGCCGTGATGTACGCGCTCTGCTCACACAGGCGCACGAAACGCCCGGCCGCCTCCCGGTTCTCATTCAAAAGCGCCAGGTACGCGCTGCGCCGGAGGATGCTCCCGATCACGGTAAGCACCCGTTCCACGGCGCGCGCGGGATTGAGGGATCCGCGGGCGATGCAGAGGAGGAGCGGCACGAACCGGCGAAGCCGTTCCGCAGCCTGTGCTCCGGCCTTTACCACACCCGATGAATTGCGGAATGCCACCAGGCGCGCGGCAACCTCGGCAGCCGACGGAAATCCTTCCGCCTCGAGCGCAGCCTGCCACGCCGGCGCCTCCGCATTCGCCTGCCAGAGTCCATCCAGGTCCCGCGACACCGACGGGTCCGTCCGGGTAGCTGCGTCACGCACGGCAATCGCGTCGAAGTGCCGCTTTACGACATCCTGCACGTGCCTGATCGCCGCATCGAAACCTGCCGCGTCCTCGTAACCCATCGCGACCCGCAGCCGCTCGCGGTCGGCCGGCTCTACCGGCAGGTCGTGCGTCTGCTGGTCGCGCATCGCCTGCAGCACGTTCTCTGTGCGGCGGAGGAAACGGTAGGCGCTACCGAGTTCTGCAGCGGCGCCCGCGCTGAGATCCCGTTCGTCGACGAGGCCTGGCAGCACCGCGAGCAAGGACGGGCTTTGCAGGTCCGGTCGGCTGCCCCCGCGCACGAGTTGCAGGGACTGCACGATGAACTCGATTTCACGGATGCCGCCGGCACCGAGCTTGATGTTCTTCGCCAGTTCGCGCCGCTTGCTTTCTGCGGCAATTCTCCCGTGCAGATCGCGGAGTGACTCGAACACACCGAAGTCGAGGTAGCCCCGGTAGACGAACGGCCGGATCAGTTCCTCGAACAGCGCGCGCTGCACGTCCTCCGACACTGGCGGGCCGACACGACGCGCCTTGACGTAGGCATAGCGTTCCCAGGCACGCCCGTGCTGCAGCAGGTAGGACTCCAGTGCCGCAAAACGAATCACCGGCGGGCCGCTCTCGCCGAAGGGCCGAAGCCGGGTATCGGTGCGGTACACGAAACCGTCGGCCGTAAGGTCGTCGAGCAGGCTTACGATCGAGTGCGACAGGCGGTCGAAGTAGGATTGTGCCGGCAGCGAGCGTTTGCCGTCGCTCTCACCGTCTTCGGGGTAGGCGAAAATGATGTCAATATCGGACGAAAAATTGAGCTCGCCGCCGCCGAGTTTTCCCATCCCGATGATTACGATCGGGACCTCGGCGCCGCCCGAGCCGCGAACGACCCCGAATCGCTCGGCGATGCGATGTGCGGCATGCGCCGCCGCGGCGGCGAGCAATTGTTCCGCCACGTCCGTAAGGGCGAACAGCGTCGCGTCGACGTCCGCAGCGCCGTTGAGGTCGCGCCAGAAAATCCCGAGGAGCTGCCGGTTGCGTTCGCGCCGCAGATCCCGCCGGATCCGGTCAGTGTCGGCATCCTGCTCACACAGCGCCCGGACAAAGCCCCCCAGCGCGGCTGGATCGTAACGCTTCGTCCACTCCTGCCAGCGTTGTTCCAGCCACTCCCGCTCCCGAAGCAGCACCCCCGCTGCGAAATCGCTCACGGCCACGACGCGCACGATTTCTGCCTTGTTGATGCCTGGAGGGAGAGGATTTCGCGCGCAGATTCTCTCGAACCAGCGTGCAGTAGGTGCCCGAAGCTCGTCCGGCAAACCGGCAATGCAGTCCGCTATCTCAGGGGGAATCGACATCTGGCGCAGTCTAGCCCGGATGCCGCGCGCTGCGCTCGAAATGCCCTCAGCCCGTAGACTCAGACACTCCGCGAAGTTCTTCGAGCACCTCTACCAGTCCGCGGGGCCGGCCGATCTCGTGGCCCTGTGCAAAATCCACGCCCAGATCGGCGACGAGCTTGCGTGTCCTTGCGCACTCCACGTATTCAGCAACCGTATCCAGGCCCATCACCTTGGCGACCTGCGTGATTGCCGCAACCATCGACTCCGAGATCCTGTTGTCCGTAATGTCGCGCACGAAGCTGCCGTCGATCTTTAAAGTATTGACGCGGAAGTTTTTGAGGTACGCGAATGAACTGAGTCCGGCGCCGAAATCGTCGAGCGCGATCGTACAGCCGCGCTCATGCAATGCATTGATGAAATTCTGCGCCTTGGACAGGTTCGTGACCGCTGCCGATTCCGTAACCTCGAAGCCGATCGCCGCGACCGGCACGGCAGCCGCATCGATCTCGTCCTCGATAAACCGCAGTATGTCGTCGTCGCCAAGCGACTGGCCGGACAGGTTGATGGAAAACATGGCGCCACGAGCAACGATGACATCGGCATAGGTGCCGAGCAAGGCGATCGTGTTGCTGACGACCCAGCGATCGATCTGCGGCATCATCTGGTAGCGTTCTGCGGCCGAGAAGAAGGCGGCGGACGGCACATTATCGCCGTCCCGGTCACGCATGCGCAGCAGGATCTCGTAACGCGGGCGGGTGTCGGACTGGGAGAGCGACGTGATCGGTTGTGCCAGGAGATCGAACTCGTCGCCATCCAGCGACTGCTGGATGTCAGCCACCAGCTGCATATCGTCATGGCGGCGGATGAGGCTCTGATTTTCGAGATTGTAGACCTCGATGCGGTCCCGGCCGTGATCCTTCGCCGATTCGCAGGCCATCCGCGCGGCGGTCAGTGAACGCGCCTCGTCGCCCGCGGGCGCAGCTTGCGCCGCGATCCCCATACTGATCGTGACCTGCAGGGACTTGTCGCCCTCGAGATACCGCAGTGTTTCACTGCGCTTGCGAATACCGCGAGCGTAGGACATAGCGGCTTCCTCGTCCGCATGGGTCAACAGGATGCAAAACTCGTCACCGGCCAGGCGCGATACCACGGCGCTCTTCGGCAGGTCCGCGTCCAGCAGGCGGGCAAATCGAACGAGGACGGCATCGCCCGCGGCGCGGCCGAAGGTATCGTTGACGAGCTGCAGGTTGTCGAGATCCATGTAGATCAGCTGGTGCATGTCCTCCGGGCCCGCCAGGTCTTTCCAGGACTCGTGCAGCTGTGCCTCGAAGGCGCCGCGGTTCATGAGCCCCGTCATAGCATCGAATGACTCTTCAATGACGTATTCGACCTTGCGCACGATATTGGCCATGAATCGCTGATGCTTCTTCGCGAACGGCAGCTTGTTCACCCTTCCGAGCTGCGCCAGCACCCCCTGCGTGTTGCCGTTCAGATCCATGATCGGACAGACGAGAGTCTGGTATCCCTCCGTATCGACGTCGCTGATACCTTCATCGCCGGGCATTTCGAAGACCACCGGCTGGTACTGGCCGTCGACCCTCGGCAGGATCTGTTCTACCAGATAGCGGTCGAGCACCTTGCGATTGACGCCTTTCCAGCTCGAGTGGGTCGCGCTGATGCGGATGCGTTTCGTGGGTATCAGCAGAACGCTGTAGCAAATGTTGAGGTAACGGCCACTCTGGCCGACGAGCTTCGCCAGCGCCGCATTGCTGCGGGAATTGCCGTGAATCTGCTCATCGATGTCGTACACGAGTGTAAGCTCGGCCTCCAGGGCATCGAGCCGCTGTTCCCCGTCTTCGATGTCGCGGCGCAGGCTGAGCAAATCGGCAATGACGTCTACCGCGGGCTCCAGCAGGCCATGCAGCATGCTTGGATTGAACCAGGACGACTTGCCTGCGTTGCGCGAGAAGCCGACCACGAGGAGTCCGGGGGATCGATGATCGGCGAGCGGTACGGGCAGGACCAGCATCGTCCGGCCGGACTTCAGGGTGCGCCGAACATAACCCGGCTCCTCTTTCCGGGCCGCGAAGATACCCGCCGGCAGGTCAGCGACAAAGGCATCGATCTCATAGTCGTCGGCACCGTCCGAGGACCACGCGCACTGCCGGGTTGCTTCGTAGAAACAAAAGCACTGTGCGCGGGGCACGAGCGACTGCAACAGTCGCTTGGCGTTGCCGAGACTTTTCAGTGTCGCCAGGCTATGGACGTCAGCTGGCACGGTGAACCCCGCGTTCCCGGGAACCAGTTGCAACGATGCCAGCCCGGTGACGGGGGTGCTGTGACCCCGGTCTCAGGTCCGCTTGCTTTGCCCTGAAATACCGCCGGTCAGCTAGAGGGACGCCAGCCAGGCATCGTCCGAGCCCTCGTTGACGCCCTCGAAGAGCGGGGTGGACAGGTAGCGTTCGCCGGTATCCGGCAACATGGCGAGGAGCACGCTGCCATCCTCGGCACTCCCGGCGATATCGAGCGCCGTGGCCAGCGTCGCTCCGGAGGAGATGCCCGCGAAGATGCCCTCCTTCGCGGCCAGCTCCCGGGAAACGGCAATCGCCCGCTCGTCGCTTACCGATTTCAGCTCGTCGAATATTTCGCGATCGAGTACGCCCGGAATGAAGTCCGGGGTCCAGCCCTGGATCTTGTGCGGCGCCCAGTTTTTGCCGGCGAGCATGGCGGCGCCCGCCGGCTCCGTGGCTACGATTTTCAGGTCCGGACGTGCCGCCTTCAGCGTGCGGCCGGCGCCCGACAGGGTGCCGCCCGTGCCCCAGCCGGTAACCCAGTAGTCCAGTCGCATGCCTGCGAAATCGCGAAGGATCTCGGGGCCGGTGGTGCTTGCATGATAGTCGGGGTTCGCCATGTTTTCGAACTGGCGGGCGAGGAACCAGCCGTGCTTCTTCGCAAGCTCTTCCGCCTTGCGCACCATGCCCGAACCGCGCTCCGCCGCAGGCGTGAGAATGACCTTCGCACCGAGTCCCCGCATGATCTTGCGCCGCTCTATCGAGAAGCTCTCCGCCATCGTCGCGACGAACGGGTGTCCTTTCGCCGCGCAAACCATGGCCAGTGCGATACCGGTGTTTCCCGAGGTCGCTTCCACCACGGTCTGTCCCGGCTTCAGCAGCCCTTTTTGCTCGGCATCATTGATGATCGCGAATGCGAGCCGGTCCTTGACCGATGCCATCGGATTGAAGGCCTCGACCTTCACGTAGACGCTGACGTTCTCCGGTGCCATGCGATTGAGACGCACGACCGGCGTGTTGCCAATCGTTTCCAGGATGTTGTTGTAAATCATCGTCGCTCCCTATGTGGTCGTCCAGCGGTGCTCACTTCAGTGCCGCGTTTATAACAGATTCGGGTATGGCGGTGCTGTCGGCGCACAGGTTTGCGGGGGCGCTCCCGACCCTTCCGACGCCCCGACGGGCGACCTCGCCCACGATCAGCAGGGACGGTGCTTCGACGCGATAGGCCGCAGCAAGGAGCGGCAACTGCCCGAGCGTGCCGCGCAGTACGCGCTGTCCGGGCAGCGTCCCGCGTTCGATAATCGCAACCGGCGTCTCGGGTGGACGACCATGGCGCGTCAGTTGTTGCATCAGCTCCGGAAAGCGCCGCACGCCCATGTATATTGCAAGCGTTTGCCGGCCGCGGGCGAGCGCCGGCCAGTCGATTGTATCGTCGGTGTCCTTGCCATGCCCGGTCAGCAGCGTCAGCGATTGGGCGGCGTCGCGATGCGTCAGGGGGATCCCGGCCGCCGCCGCGCAGCCGAGGGCGGCCGTAATGCCGGGGATCACCGTGTATGGCAACCCCTGGTTCTCGAGGGCTTCCGCCTCCTCGCCGCCGCGGCCGAATACGAACGGGTCGCCACCTTTCAACCGGCAGACGCGTTTGCCGCCGGCGACAAGGCCCACCAGCATCTCGTTGATTGACGCCTGGCTCACGCCCGGGCAGCCAGGCGTCTTGCCCACGGAGATTCGCTCCGCGTCGCGCCGTGCAAGCGCAAGGATTTCGTCGGGAACCAGCCGGTCATGCAGAATGACGTCGGCCGCCTGCATTGCGTGCAAGGCTTTCAGTGTCAAAAGCTCCGGGTCTCCGGGGCCGGCGCCGACCAGCCACGCCATGCCCGGCGAAGCGCCGCCCGGTTGCGCGATCTCGGCGGCCAGAAGGCGTTCTGCGCCCGGTTTGCCGCCACGGGACCACGCTGCCTGCAGGCGCCCGTCGAACAGGCGCTCCCAGAACCCCCGACGAGCCGAAGGACTGCCGAGTGCATCTGCGACTGTATCCCGCCAGCGCCCCGCGAGCGCGGCGATCCGGCCAATGTCCTGTGGCAGCAGGGCTTCGATCTCTGCGCGCAGCAGGCGCGCGAGAACCGGTGCGGTTCCCGCCGTCGATATTGCCACCAGAAGCGGTTTCCGATCGATGATCGCAGGCGTGATGTAGGTGCACCGTTCGCGATCGTCGACCGAGTTGCAGAAAATTCCTGCCGCCTCCGCGGCACGGCTGACACTGGCCGCGACCTGCGGGTCGCCGGTCGCGTTCACGACCAGCCAGTGCCCCGCAACGTCATCGGCCTCGAAGGCGCGCCGCTTAAGCCGGATTGCCGCCGACGCGGCGAGCGCTTCCATGGCCGGATTTGCGTGTTCGGCCACAACCGTTGGACGCGCTCCGGCATCCAATAAAGTGCGAGTCTTGTGCCACGCAACGTCGCCCGCACCGACGACGAGGACGGGTCGATCACGCAGGTTCAGAAAGGCGGGGAAATAGTCCACGGCCGGGTAACTCCTTCGGAATAGTCCCGACTATAGGAGCCGCTCGCCGGCACAAAAAGACGGGCTGTTTCTGGCGATATAACTGTGTGTTATATGTACCCGCGATTTGGCACAAAATTATGCGCATAAAGACCTCTTATACCCCGGGTGGCCGGCGGGCAGCGCGGAATTTAGACCAATGCGTTATTAGCCGCCTTTTCTGCAACGAACCTGCGGCCGCGCGGTCATAGGCTTAGAACGCGGGGGCTTGGCGTTTTCGATGAAACTACAACAACTCAAGTATCTACTTGCGATAGTCGATAACGGGCTGAATATAACGGCGGCGGCGGAACGGCTCTACACTTCGCAACCCGGGGTCAGCAAGCAGCTGAAATTGCTCGAAGAGGAACTCGGGCTGCAGTTATTCACACGCAAGGGAAAGAGTCTCGGGGGAGTCACCGCCGCCGGCCGGCAGGTGATCGAACGGGCGCGGCTCATCATGCAGGAAGTGGACAATATTCGCAGTCTTGCATCCGACTATTACCACGAAGAAGAAGGCACCCTGTCGATAGCGACGACCCACACGCAGGCACGGTACGTGCTGCCGGAGGTGATCAGGGCGTTTCGCGAGCGGTATCCGCAGGTCACGCTCAATCTCCACCAGGGCACGTCCGAGCAGATCGCCGACATGGTGTCCGCCAACGAGATCGATTTCGCGATCGCGACCGGCTCGCGTGACCTCTTCTCGGATCTCCTGCTCGTGCCCAGTTACCACTGGGATCGCAAGATCATTGTGCCGAAAGATCACGAGCTCACCCGCCTGAACGGCAAGGCGACCTTGAAGGACCTCGCGAAGTATCCTCTCGTCACCTATGTCTTCAGTTTCGGCGGGCACTCGTCCCTGAAGAAAGCGTTCGCGGACCAGGGTCTCGAGCCTGACGTCGTATTCACGGCGCGCGACGCGGACGTGATCAAAACCTACGTACGCATGGGCCTCGGCGTCGGTATCGTCGCGAGCATGGCCGAGGACCGTGACGATAAGAAGGACCTCGTGTCCCTCGACGCCGCGGGCCTCTTTCCGCGCTCAACGACATGGATCGGATTTCGCAAGGAAGCCGTCCTCCGCCGCTATATGCTGGACTTCGTCCAGCTGTTCGCGCCCCACATCACGCCGGAACAGCTGGAACAGACGCGCCACGCCCGCACGCAGGAGGACATCGACGCGCTGTACGGCGACTCCGATCTGCCGCTGCGCGGCGGTTGTTCGGACGACATCACGGAGGCGGCCTGACAGGTACGCCGTGCGGCAGCGGGCGTCAGGCCGTCTTGCCGAAATCCATCTCGTGCAGGCCGCACTCCCGTGTCAGGCCAAAGAAGCGGGTTTCATCCCGCGACGTGACGTCGAGCAGAGACCGCGTCGTGTGCTCGTCGCCGATCGACACGTAGCCCTTCTCCCACAGCGGGTGATACGGCAGACCGTAGGCTTTGAGGTATTGGTAGACGTCACGGTCCGACCAGTCCGCGATCGGGTGTACCTTCCAGCGCTCGCCGGACGCATCGATGAAGGGCGTACGGGCGCGGCCGGAGGATTGGGTCCGCCGCAGGCCGGCAAACCAGGTGCCCACCTTCAGGTCCTCCAGCGCGCGCTCCATCGGCAACACCTTGTTATCGCGATTGTAGGCGGCGAGTCCCTCGACGCCCTGCTCCCAGCGGCGTCCGAAGCGCGCCTCCTGCCAGGCAGCGGATGTTTCGGACCGGTAGACCTTGAGATTGAGCTGCAGCCGCTCGGTGAGGTCGTCGATGAACCGGTACGTTTCCGGGAACAGGTAGCCCGTATCGATGACGACCACCGGGATGTCGGGTTGCTGTTGCGTCAGCATGTGCAACATGACCGCGGACTGCGCACCGAAACTGGAACTCAGGATGTGCGTGCCGGGCAGAGTCCGTAACGCCCAGGCGACGCGCTCCTCGGCCGACTTCCGGCCCAGCGCTTTCTGGCAGACCTGTTCCGCCGCACGGCGGCTGGGATCCAGTCCGAGCTCAGCCATGGCCGGGCTCCGCGGCGTGAAAATGACGTCCGGCGCTGATCTCGCGCACGATACCCGTCCGGACGAGGAAGTCGCCGAAGTGTTCGCCGGCGCCTCGCCCCGCACTGAAGGACTCGAAGAGGGGCAGCAGCGCTTCGATAATTTCCGTCTCGCCGATGTTTTCCCGGTACAGGCATCCCAGGCGCTCACCGGCAAAGCCGGCGCCGAGATAGAGGTTGTAGGTGCCCGGCCCCTTCCCGACCAGCCCGATCTCGCCGATATAGGGGCGGGCGCAGCCATTCGGGCACCCGGTCATACGAATCGTGATGGCCTCGTCGCCGAGACCCGACTCGAAGAGGTGCCGCTCGAGCTTGTCGATGAGGGACGGCAGGTAACGTTCGCTCTCGGCCATCGCGAGACCGCAGGTCGGAAACGCCACGCAGGCCAGGGAATTCAGCCGCAAAGCGGACGCCTGCAGGCTGTTCTCGATGCCGAATTCCGCGAGCAGCGAGTCGATGTGACTCCGGTCCGCGTTCCGCACCGAGCTGATCGTCAGGTTCTGGTTCGGCGTCAGCCGGAACTCGCCGTCGTGCAGTTCCGCGATCCGGCGCAGCCCGCCGAGGAGCCGTCGATCCCCGACATCCGCCACACGGCCGTTTTGAATGAACAGCGTGTAGTGCCATTGGCCGGCGGCGTCCGGCTGCCAGCCGTACACGTCGCCGTTGCCCGTGAACGCGAACTTTCGGGGGCTCGCCAGCGCAACGCCCGAACGTTCGCTCACCTCGGCACGAAACCAGTCTATACCGCGATCGTCGATCGTGTACTTGAGCCGCGCATGCTTGCGATTCGTGCGATCGCCATGGTCGCGCTGCGTGGTGACAACCGCTTCCGCTACGGAGAGAACGTCATCCGTCGCAATGAAACCCAGAACATCCGCCAGCCGCGGATAGGTCTCCGGCTCCCCGTGCGCCATGCCCATGCCGCCGCCGGCGGTGACGTTGTAGCCGATCAGCCGGCCGCGCTCCACGATGGCGATGAACCCCAGGTCCTGGGTATAGATATCCGTATCGTTTTGCGGCGGCACGACGAACGCCGACTTGAACTTGCGCGGCAGGTAGGTCCTGCCGTAAACAGGTTCGACGTCCGCAGCCGGGTCATCGTTCTCGAGAGGCAGTTTTTCGCCATCCAGCCAGATCTCGTGGTAGGCGTTGCTTGCCGGCGTCAGGTGGTCACTGAGCCGTCGCGCGTCGCTTTGCACCTGTCGATGGACGTCGGTGAGGTCGTAGAGTGTCGGCGCCATGACGTTGCGATTCACGTCGCCACAGGCGGCGAGCGTATCCAGCATTGCGCTGTTGATGCCGGCGATTGCCGCCTTGAGCCGGGACTTGATCACGCCGTGCAGCTGGAATGCCTGCCGGGTCGTGAGCCGGATCGTCCCGTTGGCCTTTTCCGTCGCGATGCGATCCATGTTCAACCATTGCGCCGGCGTACAGATGCCCCCGGGTACGCGTGCGCGAATCATGAAACTGTACGCCGGCTCCAGCCGCTGCCGCTTGCGCTCGCTGCGCTGGTCACGATCGTCCTGCTGATAGATGCCGTGAAACTTGGACAGCTGGGTATCGTCGTCTGCGAGCGCGCCGGTGACCGGGTCCGCCAGGCTCTCGACGAGCGTACCCCGCAGGTGCCGGCTGGCCGCCTTGATGCGTTCGACGTCGGACAGAGGCTGGCTCATCAGTACACGTCCCGCTGGTAGCGCCCGTCGCGCCGCAGTTCCTTTAAACGCGCCTTGGCTTCGTTGGCGCCGGTATGCCCGTACGCGGCAATGACATCGACCAGGGCCTGTTCCACGTCTGCCGCCATGTGCTTCGCATCGCCGCAGACATAGATCGACGCGCCGCCCTGGATCCACGCATACAACTCCCTGCCCTGCGCGCGTATGCGGTCCTGTACGTAGATTTTCTCCACCTGGTCCCGGGAAAACGCGAGATCGACCCGCGCGAGCCGGCCGCTTTTCAGGTGACGCTGCCATTCGAGCTGATAAAGGAAGTCGTTGCCGAACGTGCGGTCGCCGAAGAACAGCCAGTTGCGGCCGGCCGCGCCGCGTTCCTCACGCTCCTCGACGAATGCCCGAAACGGCGCAACGCCGGTGCCCGGCCCGACCATCACGATATCGGTGCTGTCGTCAGCCGGCAGGTGAAAGCGGGAATTCGGCTCGACATAGACGGATACGCGGTCGCCCTCGCCGAGCCGGTCGGCGAGATGCGTCGACGCCGCGCCCCAATGCAGGGACCCGAACGCGTCGTAGCGGACGGCGGCAACCGTCAGGTGCACTTCGTCGGGATTCGCGCGCTGGCTCGAAGCGATTGAATAAGATCGCGCACTCAACTTTCTCAGGCTCGCAACCAGGCCCGTGGCGTCGACCGAAGCCGGAAAACGCCGCACGATGTCGATGACCTGGTAACCGTCCACGAGTTCGGCCAGCGCGGTCTTGTCGCCGCGCTCGAGCAGTCCTGCCAACTCGCCGGTACCGACCGAGGCCCATGCCTTCAGAAATCCCATACTGGTCGTCGTGATTTCGAGCTTTTCGCCGAGCGCGCTTTCCAGGCTGAGCGACTCGCCGGCGACGTCGACCGGCGTCGTGCCCTCGAGCCCCAGCTCGCTGATCAGCTGCTGCACCAGTGCCGGCGGGTTGTGGACGATGACCGCCAGGGCGTCGCCCGGTTCATAGTGGAGCCCGGAGCCTTCGAGTGAGAGCTCGATGTGTCGAACATCCTTTGACGAGTGCCGACCGGTGATTTTCTGATTCACCAGCACTTCGGCGGGAAAGGGGTGATTCTTGTCGAATCGCGGTGTGGCGGCGACGGCCCGCAGCTGCGGCACCGGCGCGCTCGCGCTGATGAGGTCGGGGACACGCGCCAGGACGTCGCCGACCCAGCGATCGGCAGCGTCCTCATATTCGACGTCGCACTCGACGAGCGGCTGCAAGCGTTCCGCACCGAGTTGCGCGAGCCGCTGGTCCAGTTCGCGTCCGGTCTGACAGAAATTAATGTAACTGCTGTCGCCGAGCGCCAGCACGGAATACCGTACTCCGGCGAGCTTCGGCGCTTTCTTCGAGAACAGGAACTCGTGGAACAGTTCGGCGTCATCGGGTGGCTCCCCCTCGCCATGCGTCGAAATAACAAAGGACAGCAGCGCTTCACGTTTCAGTTGCGAGGGCTTGTAGTCGGCGAGGCTCTGCAGGTTGACACCGAATCCTTTCTCCCTTGCCCGCGCGGCGAGGCGTTCGGCCACGCCCTCGCCGTTGCCGGTCTGCGAGCCGTACAGGATGGTGAGTGTGTTGGCGCCGTCGGGGACCGCGCCCGGCACCCCGGCCGGCGCCCTCGCAGCGGCCGCGAGGCCGGCCGCATAGCCACTGACCCATTGCAGCTGGTCAGGCGTCAGGCCGGTGAGCGCGTGCCGGAGGCGCGCGGACTGGCCAGCGTCCAGGGGCAGCGAATGGAGCGGGGCAGTGGACGCGCGCATGCATTGGCCTGTCGTGGGTCGGGGCCGGCAGGAAAGCGCCGGATTGCACGGCCAACCTTAGGGAGTGCGCTTTGTGCGGTGAACGATCCGTTTCTTATCCGCTTATAACCTGGCGGAATAAGATATTCCGATTGGGAAGATCCCTTGCCGGGCAAGGACTTACAGGATGCGGATACCGCCGTGGCGGCGCCGGATCTGGCGGTCCACCCACCAGAGCCCGAGCAGGATACCCCCTACAAGGCAGATCAGCGCCGCACCCGCCACCCAGCGGTAGGGCAAGCTGTGGCGGTAACGCTCCTGCTGTGCGGCGAGCGCCGCGTTCGCCGCCTCGAGCAGGGCTGCGCGCGACGCGGCGGCGTCGCGTTCGGCGCGCAAGGACGCTGCCTGCTGTTGCAATGCTGTCAAACGCGCGGCGGGCTCGGCAAATGCGGCTTTTAGCTCCTCGAGCTCGGCGGCGAGCCGGTCCCGTTCCGCGGCGGTTTCATCGACGATGGCGCGCGCCGGCTTTTCCGTAACAACAAAACTGGCCTTGACGTAACCGGTCGTGCCGTCCGGTAACTCGACCCGCGCATAGTAGCCGTCCCGCGAAAGGATCTCGAATTCGTCGCCGCTGCGCAGCGTCCGGAAGGGCGCGTCGCTGGTGTCTTCTGCGCGATGCAGGCCTAGCGACAGTATATCGGTGACGTAGCCCGTCTCGGCACGTGTTGGCGCGGCGAGGACCCCCGCGACCAGTGCGCCGGCGCAGCATGCGGCAGATATTCCTCGCATGGCGCGAGTGTACTACAGCACCCGCCCGCAAATTGCGACAGGGTACCGCCGGCGCGCTACTGGTCGTAGACGTAGCGCAGGAGTGCCGTGTGGAGTTCCTCGCCAGGACCGCGATGCACGTCCGTATGGTTCAGGAGCGCAACGACGGCGTAGCGTTTACCGGATTTCGATTGCATGTAACCGGCGATTGCGGACACGTGATCGAGTGAGCCGGTCTTGAGATGCGCCTGGCCGGTGAGCTCACGATCGTTGAACCGGGACCTCAGCGTTCCATCATGGCCGGACAAGGCGAGCGACGAGGCGAACTCGGGCATGTACGACTGTTGCCACGCAAAGTGCAGGAGCCGGTCGAAGTCCCGCGCGTTGATGCTGACCACCCGTGACAGCCCGGCCCCGTTGTCGACGCGTATGCTGTCGGCGCCCGGCAATTTCTTCGCGAGCCAGTCATCCACGACCGCGCGACCGGCCTGTTCCGTTCCCGGCGCGCCGAACGTTTCGGCTGCGAGCGTGTACAGGAGCTGACGGGCCATTACGTTGTTGCTGTGCTTGTTGATGTGGCGAACCACGTCGCCAAGCGGTTCGGACGGAAATGCGAGGAACGGTTTCATGTCCGCCGGCGCTGTGCCTTTGCGCCACTGGCCTTCGATAACGTTGCCGCCTTCCTTCCACATCGCCGCGAACAGCCCATAGGCGTACGCATTGTGATCGAGTGCGGTCCGCGACAAGGCAAAGTGCTTGCAACGGTTCGGGAATTGCCCGTCGAGCACCATGGTGGCGAAGTCGTCACGGGCGAGAATAGAAATCCCGCGTTGGTAACCCTGGCAACTTCCATCGGCCAATGAAAGCCGGTTCTCTACGCGCAGGTTCTCGAGCGGTGGCTCGAGGATCACGCGTACGGCATTTGCATCACGATCCGGCTCGAACCAGTATCGGATCACCTTCAGGTTCATCAGCAACGCATTGGGTGCTACGTTGTAGGCGCGCAGGGGCTGCTGGTCGAACTCGCCGGGATCGGCGTACGGCACATCGAAGTAACTGTCGTCAATGACGAGATCGCCGCCTATTTCGCGCAGACCCATCTGCGAAAGCTCGCGGATCATGCGCCAGATCCGTTCCGTCACGAGGAACGGATCGCCATAGCCCTTGATCAGCAGGTCGCCGTCGAGCCTGCCGTTCTTCAGGGTGCCGAGCGTGTAGAGTTCCGTTCGCCACTGGTAACTCGGGCCGAGGATATCAAGTGCGACCAGCGTCGTGACGAGCTTCATGGTCGACGCGGGGTTCCGGGGGGTCTCGTCGTTCCATCGCACGAGCGGCTTGCCTGACTCGAGCTCGGTGACGAGAATACTGACGGCGTCTTCCGGGATCCGGCGCAGCTCGAGAACATTGCGGACCGACGCGGGCAGCCGCGTATCGGCCCCTGCTGGAACTTGGAGCAGCATGCCGAGCGACGCGACCAGGACCAGCCGCAGAGTTGTCCAGGATTGTTTCTTTAACACGCCAGGTTGCCAGAATTCCGCGCCCGCCCGTACCTGCGACGCCTGCAGGGACGTCTGCGCGGTGGCCGAAGGATACGGGTGCGTCTTCCGGCCCGTCAATTAACTGCGTCTCGGTTTCTGAATGTCGTACGCCCGAATGCGGTCTGCCAGGGTGGTCGGCTTCACCTCGAGCAATTCGGCGGCTCCGCCGTTCCCCGAGACTCGCCAGTCCGCCTGCGTCAGGGCAGCGATGATGTTGTTCCTCTGCAGCTCACGAAGATCCGCCTCCGTGAGAATCCCCGGGCGCTCCCGGCTGTTCGCCTCCACCTCCGCATCGCCGGCGCCGCTTTCGCTGCGGACGTCGGGCATCGACTTGTCCAGCCGAAGCACATTGCCTTCGGACAGGATCACGGCGCGTTCGATCACGTTTTTCAGTTCCCGGATGTTGCCCGGCCAGTCGTAGCGGCGGAGATTCTCGACCTGCGACCGGGTCAGGGTCATCGGTTGCCGGCCGAAGTCGCGGCAGGCTTGCTCGAGAAAGTGCTGCGCCAGCTGTACGACGTCGTCGCCGCGTTCCCTGAGCGGCGGCACTTCGACCGGAAAAACGCTCAGACGGTAGAACAGGTCCTCGCGGAATTTGCCTTCGACGATGAGTTGTTCGAGGTCTCTGTTGGTTGCGGCTATTACCCGGACGTCGACGGAGCGGGTGATGTCGTCGCCGACGCGCTCGAATTCGCTTTCCTGCAATACCCGCAACAGCTTGCCCTGGAGTTCCAGCGGTATCTCGCCCACCTCGTCGAGGAATATCGAGCCGCCGTCGGCGAGTTGGAACCGTCCGACTCGATCCCGGTGGGCGCCGGTGAATGCGCCTTTCACATGCCCGAAGAATTCACTTTCGAACAGTTCCTTCGGGATCGAGGCACAGTTGACCTTCACCAGCGGGCGGTCGGCGCGAGGGCTCTGCGTGTGAATCGCCCGGGCCACGAGTTCCTTCCCCACGCCGGATTCCCCCAGTATGAGTACGCTCGCCGGCGTATTCGCCACTGCGCCGACTTGCTGCAGCATGCGCTTGAGCGCAGGGCTCGTGCCGACAAACTTGCCGAAGTTCATTGCGACGTTCACTTCCTCCCGAAGATAGTCGCGTTCGCGTTCGAGCTCTTCCCGCAATCGCGCGTTCTCGGCCAGCGTCTGGCGCAGCCGGCGTTCGGCGCGTTTGCGCTCGGTGACGTCCTTGGACGCGACCAGCATCCTGTCGACTTTGCCGGACCCGTCCCGGTGGGCGATCGCCGAGCTCACGACGTCCAGTTTCTCCCCGCTCTTCGTCACCATCTGCCGTTCGAGATTGTCGAAATCGCCCTCTGCGATGAGCGCGCGCAGGCGGTCACCCGCGTACAGGCGCCGGTCGGCCCGGCTGAAGAAATCAGTGATCGGGCGGCCAATGACCTCCTGCCGCGAATAACCGAGCTTTTGCAGCCAGTGGTCGGTGACCGTGCTGATCATCCCGTTGCCGTCGACGGTGTGCAGCATCGCCGGCATGGACCGGTACAGGGTGCGGTATTTGAAGTTTGCGCGAGCCTGGTCGGTGGCTTCCGTATATACCGCAATCGTGCGCAGGAAGCGCCCGTCCGGGCGGTGCTCGAGGGTGGCATCAGTCAGGCAATCGACGATATCGCCGTTTTTCGCGATGAAGCTGACGGGCTTATGGCGCAACCGGCCGGTCCGGCGAAGTGCCGGCCGGAATTCCTCGGCGATGCGCCTCGCGCTTTCTTCGGTAACGAAGTCCTCGGGGCGCCGGCCGACCATTTCCTCCCGCTCGTAGCCCAGCCGCGTCAGGAACGCGTCGTTCACGTCGAGATACGCGCCGCCTTCCGCGATGGAGGTCGCCATGGACGGCGCCTTCCGGAACAGCCATTGATAGTCTTCGAGACTCAGCATGCGGGCTTTATACGGAATTCCGTTAAAGTTGTCACGAAATATCGTTATTGACGATATTCCGTGATTGCGCGTGTTACCCTAAGTCATTGTTTCATCGAGGTTTCATGACTTGGCACGGCTCCTGCAACAGGCTCAGCGAAACCGGTAGATCGGGCAGGAAAGCCCGACACACCTACATCCAGACAAGCAAGGACACGCTCATGAACAATCGCAATGTGCAGAATGGACTCGTACTGGCCGGCGCGCTGGTCGTACTGTTCAGTCTGATGTTCGCAACCTCTATCGCCGTCAGCCAGGCTCCGGTCGGGCTGTAAGCCACGGGAGGGATGACGACCAGGCAATACGGGTCCGGCGCCGACTTGAACTGGCGGCAGCCGCCCGCAGATACGGAAAACGAGGACGGAAGTCCTCGCTGCGGACCCCCCGAACGATGTGAGGTCACACGGGATCCTCTCCCCCCGATAGTCCCGGGTGACAGCACATCGATAGCCGGAGAGGAACTCCGGCGTTAAACGGGCCTGGATGGCCCGGCGGCACCCCCCCTGCCGTTAAGCTGGGCGCCGGAGACGATTTCTCAAGAATCGCCTCGCTGCACGTCGACGACGACAGCTCTCCGGCGCCTTTTTTATTACCCCCGGTTTATTGCCCTTGCTTATTGCTATGGGTCTGGCCCGCCATTTGCCTGCCGGTGCGCCTCTGCGCCCGCCGCTTGCGAGCGGGACGTATGTTCGCTGATTTTCTCGCGCACCTTGCGAAGCCAGTAACGCGCCCAGGCAAACTCGACGGACAGGATCGCGAGACCCAGCGGAATGATCAGAAGGCCAGGTCCCGGGGTCACCAGCATAATCACGCCGAGCAACATGACCGTGGAACCGACGATCGCCACGACGATACGCCGCGCGGCCCTGTAGGTGATTTTCGCGAGCCGGCCGAACATCACGCGGACCAGAAGATCGGCAAAGTCACGACTCCTCTACCACGAGCACTCTGCTCAGAAAATCGAGCATGCGTGTCCAGGCTCGTGCGGCCACTGAGGGGTCGTACTGGCGGTGCCGCGGATCCGCGAAGCCGTGCCCCGCGTCCGGGTAGATTTCGACGACCGCCGGATTGCCGATCCGGTTCGTGGCTGCAGCAAAAGCCAGCGCGGATTCCGGCGTGACCGTTGTGTCCTTGTCGCCGAACAGGCCGAGAACCGGCGACCCGAGCGCGGCGAGCCGGTCGCTGTCAGAGGGCACCTGTCCATAGAAGATCACCACCGCGTCGATGCGCTCCGGGAACGCGAGTGCCGCATCGAGTGCATAGGCGCCGCCAAAGCCCCAACCGGCTATGCCGGTGGAGGGCGCTCCGGCGACGTCGACGAAGTCGAGCGCCTGGCGAATGTTCTCCTCGATGGCATCCGCGTTCTCGACGACGGACACCGCCTTCGCGCGAGCCGCGTTTGCCGTTGTCATCGTCTCGCCCGAGTACAGGTCCACGGCCAGTACGATATAGCCTGCGGCCGCGATTCGGTTGGCAGCGGCGTGCATCTCCGCGTCGAGACCCCACCAGTCATGGACGAGCACCAACGCGGGCAGGGGTTCCACCATGTCCGACGGGAACGCGAAATAACCGTAGACGAGCCGCTCGTCGACATCGGCGTACGGCAGTGTCTCGGCATCGACCGGACGCTCTGTGACCGTGCTCGCGGCAGGTGCCTCGATTGCCGGCGCCGCCGGGGCCTCGCTCTTTGCGGGACCCGGCGCGCCAGTATCGGCCACGTCGGGCTGACAACCCGCGAACAACACAACCAACATCGTGGCGGTAGCGGCCACGACGAGCGGCACGCTGCCGGTCCTGGTTCGAAGCATGGATCCTTCCTGATCCGGGTCTTTCCCGGGGACCGGGGCAGTGTAATCGAAATTGCGCGGCGGTCGTACACCGCGAGACTCGCGGGTGCCGGCGCGGGACAGTACACTGGCTCGCCCGCCTCCGGAACGCCAGAGCACCCCCTGCGCATGGACACGCTTGTCGAGTTGGTCATATACCTCGTTGCCGCCATCGTGAGTGTACCGATCAGCCGCGCACTCGGTTTCGGCTCAGTACTCGGCTATCTCGCGGCCGGCATACTCATTGGACCGTTCGGCATCGCGCTCGTATCCGACTTCCAGGAGACGATGCATATCGCGGAGATGGGCGTCGTGCTGCTCTTGTTCATCATCGGCTTGGAGTTACAGCCGTCCCGACTCTGGGTGATGCGCCGGATGGTGTTCGGTCTCGGCTCGCTGCAGGTATTCATCACCGCGCTCGCAATCGGCACCGGCGCTTGGCTGCTCGGCATCGGGCCGGCGGCCGCGGCTGTGATCGGCACGGCGCTGGCCTTGTCTTCCACCGCGTTCGTGCTGCAAATGCTCGCGGAGAAAAAGGAGCTGACAACGAGCTACGGCAGGGCGTCGTTTTCGATCCTGCTCTTCCAGGACCTGATTGTCATTCCGGTCATCGCCGTATTGCCGCTGCTCGGCGATTCCGTGGCGGGCAGCGGTTTCGATTTCGTGACCCTTGCGAGGAGCATGGCCGTGCTGCTGCTCTTGGTCGGCGGCGGACGCTACCTGCTGAAACCGATACTAAAGGTCGTCGCCCGGACGAACATTCCGGAGCTGTTCACCGCCACCGCGCTGCTTGTGGTGATCGGCGCGGCCCTGCTGATGCAACTCGGCGGCATGTCCATGGTGCTCGGTGCATTCGTCGCCGGCATGCTGCTCGCCGATTCGGAATACCGGCACCAGCTGGAAGCGGATATCGCCCCGTTCAAGGGGCTGTTACTCGGCCTGTTTTTCATCACGGTCGGAATGTCCGTCGACCTCATCCGGTTCCTGAGCGATCCGTTTTCCATCCTGATGATCGTACTCGGGTTCATGACGGTCAAAGCGCTGATCCTCATGCTGCTCGCCTGGCGCTTCAGCATGTGCAACCGCAACAGCGCGCTGCGGCTCGCCGCAGCCATGGCGCAGGGCGGCGAGTTCGGGTTCGTGATCTTTTCCCTCGCCACCCGGAACGGCGCGCTGCCGGCCGCAATTGGAGCCGACCTCACGCTCGCCGTGACATTGTCGATGCTGCTGACGCCGGTGCTCTACCTGCTCGCCGAGCGCGCAACCCGCACTTCTGCAGCCGTCCCGGACGACGCATTCGAGGAGTTCGACGAGCCGGAGAACGAAGTGCTGATCGCCGGGTTCGGTCGCGTGGGGCAGATCGTCGGACGCATGCTGCGCATGAGCGGCCGGCCATTCACGGCACTCGAATTCGATGCCGACCAGGTCAGCATGGTGCGCAGCTACGGCAACACGGTGCACTTCGGGGATGCCCGGCGTCTCGACGTGCTGCGGGCTGCAGGCGCAGGCCGGGCACGGCTTTTCGTCATCGCTACCGCGGACATGGAGACCTCATTGTCAATCGCCGACACCCTGAAACGTCACTTCCCGAATCTTACGATCGTGGCGCGCGCGCGGAATCGCAGGCACGTACACAAGTTGATGGATCTCGGCATCAGGCATATCTTCCGCGACACCTTGCTATCGAGCATTGCGATGGGCGAGCGCGTCTTCGAGGAACTCGGCGTCCCGGGCGAGGAAGTGGATCGCCTTGGACAGCTGTTCCTCGAAAGGGACGAACACCTTCTGAGGGAACAGTATGCGGTTCGGGATTCGGAAGAAAAACTAATCCAGACGGCGCGAGATACCGAACGGGAACTGAGCGCGCTCCTGCGGGGTGATGTGGGGGAATGAATGCGTGCGACCCGAGCGGGATCAGTCGTCTTCGTCCCATTCCTTCAGCTTGCTTTTGTCGACGTTCTTCCACTGTTCGTTGCTGACCCGCATATACTCCCGGATCCTGACGACAGCGTAAATCACGACGAACGCGATCAGTATCAGTACGGGCCAGAGTCCGTCCGGCATGGCTGGTACCTCCGTAGCATTATGGCGAGCATAACATTCCGCCGGCCGGCCGCGCGCCCGCACGCGCGCGGACGAGTACATGACTAGACCCCGGCGAGGATCGTTACAGAGCAAAGTAGCGTTCTTCCGCGAGGCGCTCGCCGATAACGACGTTGACTACACCCGCGGTCCCGTCGGACGCGCGCTCGGGCTGCTTGCAATTCCGATGATGCTCGAAATGGCGATGGAGTCCGTGTTTGCCCTGGTCGACATCACCTTCGTGTCGGTGCTCGGCACTGAAGCCGTCGCGGCCGTCGGTATGACGGAGGCACTGCTGACGGTGCTGTATGCCGTGGCAATCGGACTCGGCATGGGCGTGACCGCGATGGTGTCACGCCGGATCGGCGCCAAGGATACGGACGGCGCGGCCAGGGCGACCGGCCAGGCCATCTGGGTCGGTGCAGCGCTGGCCGTCGCTACCGGCACCCT
Organism: uncultured Pseudomonadota bacterium; assembly: GCA_963713215.1. Lineage (GTDB taxonomy): Bacteria > Pseudomonadota > Gammaproteobacteria > Steroidobacterales > Woeseiaceae > UBA1847. The sequence continues at coordinate 944,753 of CAVQKY010000006.1, forward strand.
GGGCGTGACGTACGCGGGAGACATGCTGCGACTGATGGGCGCCTCGCCCTCGGTGATCCATACCGGCAGGGGTTATACCGCCGTATTGCTCGGTGGCTCAGTCAGCATCGTCTATCTTTTCCTGCTCAATGCTGCGTACCGTGGCGCGGGCGATGCCGCGGTCGCGTTGCGTTCCCTGTGGCTCGCGAACGGCATCAACATCGTTCTGGACCCCTGCTTCATCTTCGGGCTCGGGCCGTTTCCAGAGCTCGGCGTGACAGGCGCCGCTGTCGCCACCACCATTGGCCGCGGAACCGGCGTGCTCTACCAGTTGTACTTTCTTTACGGCGGGAGGGGGCGACTCGCGTTCCGTCTTCGGCACCTGCGTCCGGACCTGCCGCTCATGCGGCGCATGCTGCTCATATCGGCAGGCGGCGTCGGCCAGTTCCTGATCGCTACCGCGAGCTGGATCGGGTTGATGCGCATCGTGGCGCTGTACGGAAGCGGCGCGGTGGCCGCATACACGATAGCGCTTCGCATGCTCGAATTCGCGCTGTTGCCGGCCTGGGGTCTCGGCAACGCCGCCGCTACGCTCGTCGGCCAGAACCTGGGCGCAGGACGGCCGGAGCGGGCGGCTGCCTCTGCGTGGAGGGCCGCGCGCTATAACGCGATTTTCATGAGTGTCGTCGGTCTCATGATGCTGGTTTTCGCGCCGCAAGTGGCGGGCTGGTTCACCGACGATCCGGCGGTGCTGCGCTACGGAACGACCTGCCTGCGCATTCTCGGCATCGGTTACCCGGTATACGCAGTCGGCATGATCATGGTCCAGGCGCTGAACGGCGCGGGCGACACCGCCACGCCCTCGGCATTGAATTTTCTCTGCTTCTGGCTGTTACAGATTCCGCTCGCCTACGGCCTCGCGCAAAACGCGGGGCTCGGGCCGAACGGCGTATTTGCGGCTATCGTCGTTTCAGAAACCTTATTATCATGCCTGAGCGTTCTGGTCTTTCGGCGCGGCCGCTGGCAACAGCAGCGCGCCTGATCCAGCGGGCAAGCAAGCACGGGACCGGCAAAAATGAATGAACTTTCGACACTGGCCGACATGGCCGAAATTCTCGGCGTGGTCATCGTGGTCGGCGGTGTGTTTTTCGCCATCATGCAGATGCGGCAACTGCGCCAGCAACGCCGCGAGATGGCGGCCATTGAACTGTTCCGGTTTTTTGGCAGTCCGGCGTTCGCAAACGCGTACCTCAGGGTCTGGCATCTTCCGGACGGCCTGAACAAGGCGGGTATCGAGGCACTGGGCCGCGACATGGAGAACAGTGCCATGATCATTGGCACGACGATGGAGAACATCGGCGTCATGGTGTTTCACCGCATCGTTCCCTCCGTCGTGGTCAGGAACCTGATGGGGATGAGTTCCGTAATCCTGTTCCGAAAACTCGAGCTGTGGATTCGCGAATCCCGGAGCGAGCTCGGCAACCCGGCCGCATTCGAGTGGTTCGAATGGCTTGCGTACAAGCTGGAGGAACTCGAGAAGGACGAACAGCCGGCTTACCTCGTGCACAAGAATTGGAAACCCAAACACCACTCGCACCAGATCTAGGATGCCGGACCCCGCGCTGATCGAGATTCACAATGCGACGCTGTGGCGCGGTGCGAACCGGGTTTTCGACGGACTCGACCTCCGCATCGAACAACGCGAGCAGGTTGCCATCATCGGCCCGAACGGTGCCGGCAAGTCGACACTCCTGAAGGCGATCACCCGCGAAATCTATCCGGTTGCCCGCGCGGGGGCCGTGTTCAGGGTCCTGGGGCGGGAGCGCTGGAACGTGTGGGAACTGCGTCGGCATGTCGGCATCGTTTCCCATGACCTGCAGCAGAGATACCTGACGTCTGCGACCGCAATGGAAGTCGTCCTCTCGGGTTTTTTTTCGAGCATCGGCGTGCCCGGCCATCTGGCTGCGACGGTTCGCGAGCCGCAACGCCGGCGCTCGATGGCTGCGCTGGAGGCGGTGGGCCTCGATCGCCACGCCCGCACCGCGCTGGGCCGCCTTTCGACCGGCGAACAACGACGCTGCCTGCTGGCGCGGGCCATGGTGCACGAGCCGCATACGCTGATCCTGGATGAACCGACCGCCGGGCTCGATCTCGAGGGGTGCTTCGACTACCTGGCGCGGATCCGACAGCTGGCGCAAATCGGCTGCAGCATCGTCCTTGTTACCCACCATTTGCATGAAATTCCGCCTGAGGTCCGGCGCATCATATTGCTCGGGAACGGCAGAATTGCCGCCGACGGGGAAAAGTCCGGGGTTCTGCGGGCCGAGGTGCTTGCGCCGGCCTACGGCGTGTCGCTGTCTGTTGCGGAAGTCGCCGGCTATTATTTCGCATACCCCTGTGCCGACGGGCACGCAGAAAAACGTGACCTGTGACCTGTAAGTCTGCGGTACCGGCAAGTATCCTCGGCGCATGCTGAAGACGATCCGTATCCTGCTATGCAGCCTGCCGCTGACCGCGCTGCCGGCGATGGCGGCGGACGACCGGGTACCGACAGGCATAACCAGCGTTGCGCCGTCCTTCTTCATTTTCACCGTCGCGGCCGCAGTCCTGTTGACGCTTGTGTTTCGCGCGTCGGCGCGGCACCTGGGACGCCACCTCGGCGCGCGGGCCGGCCGGCTCAGGATTCATCGAGCCTTGCGTCGGCGCAGCCAGCACGTCTCGAGCGGTTTCCTGTTGCCCGGGGCTTATGGCGGCCTTGCGAGAATCGACCACGCGGTGCTCACGTCCGGCGGCATCCTGTGCATTCGCGCGATCCACGGCAACGGCACCGTGTCAGGCGGTGAAAACGACCCGCAGTGGGCGCTCGCCGATGGCCCGTCGCGTCACCGCTTTCTCAATCCACTGATCCAGAACGAAGGCCGCACACGTGCCTTGCGCAAGGCCTTGCCCGATGTACCCATCGCAAACCTGGTCGTCTTCACGGGCAAGGTCGATTTTTCCGCAGCGCCACCTGCAACCGTCATCACCGTCGACCGCCTCGAAAGTCACATCGCGAAATATGTATTCGGTCCGAGCCGGATCGCTGACTGGGACGCCGTCTGGCTGAGCCTCAATGCGGCGATGCTGAACGATGCGGAAACTCGCAAGGACTTCGACGCGCAGATCAGTCTCTCCTGAACCCGCGGCGGCAATTCCGGCCGGCGATCTGCCTTATACTGCAGGACGTCGTAACCCAGCGGGACCTTGTCCATGATTGCAGACCCGATGCCCTGGGTGTCGTCGCCGATCGGCGTGCTGGCCGTGCTGTGTGCGGTCGCGGCATTCTTCTTCATTATCGCCGAGCGCTCGGGTGCGCGTCTGTTCCACTACCTGCCGCCACTGTTGTTCATCTATGCAACCCCGGTCGTTCTCAACAATACCGGCGTCATACCGCCGGATTCGCCGGTGTACTCGGGACTCAGCACCTATCTGCTTCCGGCATTCATCGTCCTCATGCTGATCAAGGTCAATGTGCCCGCCGTCGTGAAAGTGATGGGCAAGGGGGTGCTCGTCATGCTGATGGGCACACTCGGCGTCGTCGTCGGCGCGGCCGTGGCGTACGCCATCGTGCATCCCTGGCTCGCCCCGGACGCCTGGAAAGGGTATGGCGCCCTGGCCGGCAGCTGGATAGGCGGCACGGCGAACATGGCCGCGACCGCGGAAATTCTCGGCACCTCGGAGGAACAGTTCGGGCTCGCGATACTTGCCGACAATGTCGTCTACGTCGTGTGGTTGCCACTCCTCCTCATGTCGCGGGATTTCGCCGACCGTTTCAATCGCTGGGCGCGGGTACCGGAGGGCCGGGTGCTTGAAATGGAAGCCGCCGCATCGCTGCAGTTCGAAAAAGACAGCGCCCCGTCGATGCCCCAGTACCTGTACCTCTTTGCTGTCGTCGTCGGTGTCACGTGGCTCGCCGCTGCGGCCGCCCCGGTGCTTGCCGGATGGCTGGCCGCCGGGTCACCGACGCTATCGACAATGTTTTCAGAGTCCACCGTGCGCATACTGCTCGTGACGACAGGGGCTCTGGTCCTGTCCGTGACCCCCGTCGCCAACCTGCCGAATTCGACGGCAATAGGAACCGCGCTCGTCTACGTGTTCGTGGCCGGCATGGGGGCGCGCGCGTCTATTTCGGGTCTCGCGCAGGCGCCCATGTTCGTTCTGGGTGCCTTCATCTGGATCGCGATTCACGGCCTGTTCTGCGTAGCGGGCGCGTGGCTGTTCCGCGTGGACATCCATAGTGTCGCGATCGCTTCCGCGGCAAACATCGGTGCGGCTGCCTCGGCGCCGATCGTCGCCGCGCACCACAAGCCGAGCCTGGTGCCCGTGTCGATACTCATGGCCTTGCTCGGCTACGCCATGGGCAACTATCTCGGGCCGCTGGCGGGACAATTGGCCCGTCTCGCCGCGGGCCAGTAAGCGGCTCCGCTCGCTCTGGCGAACGTCCCGGCAACAAATTCATCATGATTCATCGGCTGCCCGCTTCGCTACGCCGTTTCCTGGAGCGACTGCTGGCTGGAGTGCTTGCTCTTTCAGCCGTCCTTGCTCTGCTGGGAACACTCTTATGGCGGGACCGGGTGCCGCTCGAGGACATACCGATCGCGTCTGCACCGACCGGGGCCCTTCCCGGAGACGGTGTTACCGTAACGTGGTTCGGCGTTACGACCCTCATGTTTGATGATGGCGACACGCAGGTGTTGATCGACGGTTTCGTTTCGCGGCCGTCGATTTTCTCGATACTCGTGCATCGTCCGGTCGGCAACGATGTGGCGCGGATCAACTGGTTTCTCCACGAGTACCAGGCGCAGCGGGTCGCGGTCATCGTGGCTTCGCATTCACATTTCGACCATGCCATGGATGTCGGCGCAATGGCAAACCGTACTCGCGCTGCCGTTTTGGGATCCGCATCAACCGCGGCGATTGCTCTCGGAGCCGGCGTTCCCGAAGCGCAGATAGTCGTTGCAGCAAGCGACATCCCGTACACATTTGGCCGCTTCACCGTACGCCTGATTCCCGCACCGCATGCACCGGTCGGATGGAGCGGCAGCGTGCCACTGCCGGGCAGGATCGAGGCACCGTTGACTTTGCCTGCGCCACTTACGGCTTTCCGCGAAGGCGGAAGTTTTGCGGTGCACATATCGCATCCGGCGGGTGAAGCGCTCGTTCAGGCCAGCGCTGGCTTTGATCCGCAAGCACTCGACACGCTGCAGGTGGATACGGTTTTCCTCGGCGTCGGCTTGCTGGAGAGCCTTGGCCGCGACTACATGGAGGCATACTGGCACGCAACCGTGACCGCAACCGGAGCAACAACGGTGGTGCCCGTGCATTTCGACGACTACACACAGCCGTTCGGGACGGTCCGCCTGGCGCCGAAGATTCTCGACGACTTCTCGGTCACGGCGCGGATCCTGCATGAACTGCGCGACCGTTGGGACGGCGATACCGAGCTTTACCTGCCGAGCGTCGGCATACCGATGCCGCTCGTCCCGCACACGCCGCCTGAGAACTGAACGGCGGATCAGGCGTCGAGTTCCTCCAGTTCGACAAGGCCGGCGATCAAAGCGAGTTTGCGCGAGCGCGGGAGTTTCTTAACGCGATGCTCGATGCGCTGGGCAGAACCTCGATCGCCTACCTCACGCCGATAGACGACAGTCAGCGGGGCACGCCCTCTGAGGTATTTTGCGCCTCTGGACCCATCGTCGTGCGCCCGCAGGCGCGCGTCCACGTCGCGCGCGATGCCGGTGTACAGGCTGCCGTCAGCGCATTCCAGCACGTACAGCCAGTAAGCTGCCGCCTCGTTCTCAGGCATGCCCGCCGACGAGCGCGTCACCGAGCACCCGGAAGGCGCCGGCCTCAAGGTTCGACATATTGTTCTCCGTCGCCTCAAAGGTCAGTACGAACTCGCTCGCATTACCGAGCGCCGCCGCCGGCTGGTTGAGCACCAGCGTGAGGCAGTTACCCAGGAGCCGCGCCTCGCGCAAGAGCTCGTGCCCACCGACCCGCTGTTCGTTTGCTTCGATGTACAGGGATTCATCGAAATCGTCTTCTATCGTACGCATCAGCAACAGGTAGTCGACGATATCGCCTGTGTCCGAGGTGTTGGCGAAGAAAAGCATCGTGGCATTGTCCCGAACGTCGAATGCAACGGTGTCGAACTGGCGACTGTAGGACATTGCGGGCTCCGGACGCATTCTGGCTCTTGAGTTTACGTCAGCGCAGGACCGGATGGCGAGCGGGTCCCGGCGGCAGGCAGACGCTCGTCCAGCCGTTCGTCCTTGTCCCGCCAGATGTCGCCCAGCCAGTGGTGAATGCGGCGTCTGAAGTCGCGATCCTGTTCGTAGTCGCCGCCGAGCAAGCTCGGGTCGATGTCGCGCACGTGCACGTCCACTTCCGCGCGAACACGATCCCCGCAAACCATGCCCCAGAAGGTCGGTACTCCGTCAGGATAAAAGATCGTAACGTCGAGCACATGGTCGAAAAGTTCACCCATCGAGCCGAGCGCGACCGCGATGCCGCCGGCTCGTGGTGTCAGCAGATGCCTGTAAGGTGACTTTCGGGCGATGCGCTTGCTCTCGCTGAATCGGGTCCCCTCGACGAAACTGATCACCGTGGTCGGCGTATGGCGGAATTTCGAACAGGCCTTGCGCGTCGCTTCCAGGTCCCTGCCCCTCTGTTCCGGGTGTTTCGCAAGATAGGATGGCGAATGGCGCTTCATGAACGGCATATCCAGAGCCCACCAGGCGACACCTAGCACCGGGAACCAGACCAGTTCCTGTTTGATGAAGAACTTGAGGAACGGGATACGCCGGTTGAACACCGATTGCAGTACGATGATGTCCACCCAGGTCTGGTGATTGGCGAGCACCAGGTACCAACCTTCGCGCTTCAGCGCATCGATGCCCTCCGCCTGCCATGCGAATGCGCCACTGCCGGCCAGGATAATGCGGTTCACCGAAACCCAGTTTTCGCCGAACCACATCAGTAGCTTTGTAAGCTGCCGCCGGATCCGGCGGATCGGTAAGACCAGCTTGAGGATCGCAAGGAGGAACAGCGGTGTAAACCAGACGACGGTATTGAGGGTCAACGCCGCAAACACGGCGGTGCCCCGCAGATTGCGCAAGAACGATTTCAATCGGGTCGTCCGGCCTGGTTTGAAACGCGCTTATTCTAGCTCGTATAGTGCGGCCGGCGGATAGTCTTACGGAGACGTGCATGACATCGCAATTCAATGCTGACGAAGCACGGGCCGCGGCGCGCGCCGCGGCGGACGGCGTCTATGGCGTTCTGCTCACCCGGCGCACGCTCGAGATCGGCTACTACGCGCCCGTCGGCAGGGACGAACAAAAGCCGCACACGCAGGACGAGATCTACCTTATCCACTGCGGGCACGCTCACTTCGACCTCGATGGCGAGGCGCGGCCATGCACCGCCGGTGACGTGCTTTTCGTCCCTGCCGGCGTGCCGCACCGCTTCCAGGACTTCAGTCCCGGCTTTGGCGCATGGGTGATCTTCTACGGACCCGAAGGCGGTGATACAGGGCTGTGACGCGGACCTGGTGCGTGGTTTACCCCCGGTTGGGCCGACGGTACCATGCGTCGCTCATTTTCGACACACGAGGAACGTTTCCCGATGCGCACTGCCATTCGCATTGACGGCAAGGCCAGGGCCGCCGCATTGGCCGGGCAGATCACCGCCGAGACCGCCGCGATCATCGAGCAACACGGCGTCCGCCCGGGTCTCGCGGTCCTTATCGTCGGCGAGGACCCCGCCAGCCAGGTCTACGTGCGCAACAAAAAGCACACGGCCGAAACCTGCGGCTTTCATTCGGTGCAGCATTCCCTGCCGGCCGATGCGAGTGAGGACCAGGTATTGCAGCGGATTCACGAACTGAACGGGGATCCGGCAATCCATGGCATCCTCGTGCAGCTGCCGCTGCCGGCGCACATCAGCGAACAGCGCGTCACGCAGGCGGTGCTCCCGACAAAGGATGTCGACGGCTTTCATTACCTCAATATCGGCAAACTGAGTGCGGGTGATACCGCCGATGCGTTCGTCCCGTGCACGCCGGCAGCTTGCATGCTGTTGATCGCCGACCAGCTCGGCAGCGACCTCTCTGGCAAGACCGCGGTGGTTATCGGTCGATCGAACATCGTGGGAAAGCCAATGGCTAGCCTGCTGCTCGCGGCCAACGCGACGGTGACCATAGCGCACAGCCGTACTCCGGACCTGCCAGCGGTGTGCCGCCGCGCCGACGTCCTGGTGGCGGCCGCAGGCCGGGCTCACCTCGTAAAGGGCGACTGGGTCAAGCCGGGGGCAGTAGTCATCGATGTCGGTATTAACCGCGTCGAGGTGATGGGCGGCGGCGAGTCACGCTCGCGGCTGGCCGGCGATGTCGATTATGACCAGGCGGTGCGGAAAGCAGCGGCCGTGACGCCGGTTCCCGGCGGCGTCGGGCCGATGACGATCGTGATGCTGATGTCGAACACACTGCGCGCCGCACGGCTTTACGCTGCGCACGGGACGGACGTCTCCCGATGACGGAAAAGGAAGGACGAGATCAGCATGGGCGCCTTCACGACGAGTTCCGGACGATATGGCTCGCGCCCGATAACCCGGCCATCGTGCAGGTGATCGACCAGCGCCGGCTGCCGCATGAATATGCGGTACTGGACCTCTGCTCGTGGCGCGATGGGCGAGACGCCATTGCGGACATGGCCGTCCGCGGCGCGCCGCTCATCGGGGCGACCGCGGCATGGAGCCTTTATCTCGCCGCATTGCGAGGCGGCATCACCGAGGTTCGCACAGCGGCCGAATCCCTGCTCGCGTCGCGACCGACGGCCGTCAACCTGCGTTGGGCCATAGACCGCATCCTCACGGTCGCCTTTGAAACGAAGCGCGAAACTGCGCTGGCTGACGCTCTGCGCCGTGATGCCGAGGCCATTGTCCTGGAGGATATCGAGATCTGCCTCGGCATAGGGCGCAACGGCCTGCCCTTGCTGGAGCGCATCGCCGCCTGCAAGGAGGGACCGGTGAACATCCTGACCCATTGCAATGCGGGCGCGCTCGCCACGATCAACTGGGGCACTGCAACGGCGCCGGTCTACCTCGCGCACGACAGCGGCATCGATGTGCACGTATGGGTGGACGAAACCCGGCCGCGTAACCAGGGCTCGCAGCTCACGGCCTGGGAACTCGACCGGCGCGGCGTCCCGCACACACTCATCGTGGACAGTGCCGGGGGACACCTGATGCAAACCGGGATGGTGGATATCGTCATCACGGGTACCGACCGGACCACCCGCTCAGGTGACGTCGCGAACAAAATAGGCACATACCTCAAGGCACTCGCGGCGCGTGACAACGATATCCCGTTTTATGTCGCCCTGCCGTCAACCAGCATCGACTGGACCCTGACCGGCGGCGCCGGCGCCATCGACATAGAGGAACGGGATCCGCGCGAGGTCACGTTCGTCACCGGTCGATCGGGCGAGGAGACGATCAGCGTCCGTACGACGGCCGCCGGTACGGCGGTCGCCAATCCTGGCTTCGACGTGACGCCGGCGCGCCTCGTGAGCGGTTTCATTACGGAGCGCGGCGTCTGTCCCGCGAGCGAAGCAGGATTGCAGTCGCTGTTTCCGGAGCATGCGGCGGCCTGAAACGATGAACGAGGGCGGCATCGACGAGGGCTACATCAAGTACCGGAGCGACTGGCAGGAGGGTCCGGCGCCAGACGCGGCCGCGGCACGCCTGCTCGAGACCTGGCGCAGACCGCTCCATGACGCCGGGCTGGTCGGCCACTATGAGCATCTCGGCATCGGCTTCGGCAACGTCAGTATTCGCGCTGCGCGACCTGGTGAATTCATCATCAGCGGCACACAGACGGGTCACCTCAGGACGACCGGCACCGAACACTATTGTCGCGTGACGCTGGCGGACATCGCCGGCAATCGTATCGTGTGCGTCGGTCCGGTGCAGGCATCGTCGGAGGCCTTGACGCACGCAGCACTCTACCGGCTAAGCGAGCGGATCAATGCGGTCGTACACGTGCACAGCCGGCGTCTGTGGAATCGTGAGCACGGCCGCCTGCCGACGACGGCGCCGGATGTAGTTTACGGTACGCCGGATATGGCCCGGGAATTCGAACGCTTGTGGTGTGAGTCCGACTTCCCCTCGGTCGGGATGGCTGTCATGGCCGGTCACGAGGAGGGTCTCGTGAGTGTCGGGACGACACTGCGCGAGGCCGTAGTGCGGGTGCTGGCGCTTGCCGACTCATCCTGAGCCGGCTCGAGCGGGGCCGGCTCGAGGGTGAATTGAAAGCTGCGGCATGTCTTCATTGCGGGCAGCGCTTCGCCGGCGTCAAGGGGCGCATAGGACGATGCGCGTACCGCGTCGATTGCGGGACGTTCGAAGACGCGGTGCGTGCTGTGGCGCACCGCAATTCGGTAAGGGCGGCCCTCGCGATCGACGTCGAAGCACACCTGGACTTCGCCTTCCAGCCGGTCGCGACGCGCCGCTTCGGGATACACCGGTACGACGGTCTGCACCGGCGTACGGTCGCTGGTTGCGACATCGGCGCGCGGGACCTCGTCCGCGAGCGCCGCGCCGGCGGCGAACAGGCCAAAGCAGGCAATACCCGCCTTACTCATCGTCCTTGCGGCCGCGCTCCCGCCTGTCGTCGATAACGACGATAGGCACTACCGGATCCGTGGCGTCCCGCCAACGTGCCCGCGCGGCTTTGAGATTGCGGCTGCCCGGTGCGATTTCCCCGGCGAGATCCAGGTCGTCCCTGGCAGCGTCGTAGCGGCCGAGCTCCGTGTTGATCAAAGCGCGGTTTACCAGCGCCCGCCAGAATCGCGGCTGCAACGCGAGCGCTTCGTTGCAGTACGCCATGGCCGTATCCAGCTCCGACCGCCTCAGATGGGCAGCGCACAGGTTGGACAGGCCGGCGAGCCGTTCCCGGGTATTCGAGGCCGCGTCGAGGCCCAGCCGGGTCAGCCGGATGCCTCTGTCGATGTCGCCCGCGAGGAGCGCCTCGGCGCCGTTCGCGAGATCGGGGTTCTGCGGGCCGATCACGGTGCGGGCGCCGGCCTCGCGATCGTCTCCGGCACCGTAGGCCAGCGGCGCCCACAATACGGCGGCAAGTACCGCCAGTTGCCACGTCCGGCCACGCCCGCTATTGCAGATGCTCATCGAAGAATTCGACCGTCCTTTCCCAGGCGAGTTTCGCCGCCTTCGCATCAAATCGAGGCGTCGTGTCATTGTGGAAGCCGTGGTTGGTGCCGGCATAGGTGTATTCGACGAAGTCGACCGAATTCGCCCGCAGGGCCTTTTCGAATTCAGGCCAGCCCGCAATTCGGCAGCTCCGCTCGTGCCTGCCCTTCCGCGTGGTCAGCACCAGCGCCATGCCCTTCGAAACCCGACCGCCGCCGCCTGTGCGCCGGAGATCTTCGACGGCCGCGCGGAATCCGCAGTCTCGCGTCCCGTGCAACGGCTTTGCCGGGATAGCCGCCGCGGTCAGTGCGTCGGGGGCAAAGCCGAGGTAGCCGGCGACCGCCAGCCGGCGTGCGACATCCTCGATATACGGGTTCAAACCCCGGTTTTCGTGTATTACGACGACCCCGGGCAGTTTGTGGCCGGTATCGGCCGGGCGCGCGAAGTAGCCTTGCATGACGCCGGCGCCCGCCGGCGACGCGTACTGCTTGTAGCCTGCCACGATTTCCGGGTCGTCAGGATCGACCTGCCGGGCCAGCGCATAGTCCGGGCTCAGGCTCGCAAGTACCGCAGCCGCCGACGTACCGGCAGCGACAAGCCCGGCAGCGCGATCGAGAAACTGTCGGCGCGTCAGCCGGCCATGAACGTAGCCGTCGAAAAGCGCGAGTATGCTCGGGTCGAAGTCCGATGCCCTGGCCATGGCAGCCTTCCATCATCCACCGGTGCTTACCGTACCACCATGCCGCCGGGTCTTACAGGGCGCTTCGACGCTTCGCGTCCCGATCATCCTCCGCGTCCCCGCCGGCGACCCGAATCGCCGCGCCGGAACGCCGCAGGTCGCCGCCCTCAGGCGCCCGTGGCCCGACGCCCGCGGCGCTGTCTTTGGCTGTCCGTATTGTATCGTCCGCCGTCGACGCCGGTTCGCCCGTCGCACCGCCAGTTCCGGACGGCGCGCCGCCCAGGCTGGCGACGAACATCGCCATGATCACGAAGCCTCGCATGTCACACCACTGGGTCCTGGTCTCTTGCATATTGGATGCCTGTCGCCGCAGACAGGTTGCCTTTGATTCAGAGAATTCGCGCGAGTGTCTCGCGGCTGATGTTCGCGCCGCACATCAGTACGACCACGTTCCGGCCGGCGAGGCCGCCGGCGCGAGCGAACATGCCGGCGAGCGCAACGCCGGCAGCACCCTCGATGAGCTGGTGTTCCTTGTCCATGTACTCCCGCATGGCATTGGCAATGGCATCTTCATCGACCAGTACGAATTCGTCGACGATCTCGCGACACAACGCGAACGTCAATGAGTCCGGCTCGATGCCGCCGGCTGTGCCGTCCGACAGGGTGGGCTGACTGTCGAACTCGACAATTCGACCGGCTTCGATCGAAGCCGCCATCACCGGCGAGTTCGCGGGCTGGCAGGCAACCACCCGGACGTTGCGGCCGGCGCACTTGAGCACGGCACCCACTCCCGCTGCCAGGCCGCCGCCGCCGACCGCCACGAACAGGGCATCGATTTCCGGCAACTGCCGCAGGATTTCCACGCCGCAACTGCCCTGCCCCGCGATGACCTCGGCATCGTTGTACGGTGACACGTACACCATGTCATTTTCGGCGGCGAAGGCACGCGCGTGAAACTCGGTGTCCAGACCGTCGTCGCCGAAAAAACGAATCTCTCCACCTGCAGCGCGAATCGCGTCTGCCTTGAGGCGGGATGCACCGCTCGGTACGAACACGATTCCGGGAGCGCCCAGCTCGCGCAGGGCCCACGCAACGGCCGCACCATGATTGCCGCTGGAGGCCGCTACCGCGCCTGCCTGCAGCTGCCGTGCGTCGAGCGTCAGCAGGCGATTGAACGCACCGCGCACCTTGAATGAGCCCGTGTACTGCAGGTTCTCCAGCTTGAGGTACACGTTCGCCCCGCTACGCTCGCTGAAATGACGCGACCAGAAGAGCGGTGTCTCCCTGACTCGACCGACCACTCGTTCCGCGGCACGGTGCACACGACGTGCCGTGTCGCGGACAGGCTCCGACACAGGCCGGCGGCCCATTGAATTCTGCTCACCGCTCGACATGATAGATGATGTCGACGCCGGACTCCGACTGCCCGGAGGTGGCTTTCAGGCCTATACCCTTGCCGAGGTCGTAGCGAGCGCTGATGACGTTCTCCTGGTCGAACAGCCCGATGCCGTAACTGACGAACAGGCGCGGCGCGATGTAGGTGCCGAAGCCAATGGCGCCCACTCCCTGCTCGAGGTCGAAGTCGCTGCCCGTGACGAGCAGTGTCAGTGCCCGCTCGCGGCTGGTTCGCGGATCGGTATAGGGCTCCACAGTCGGCTCTTTAAGCCTGCCGTCAATCAGTATGCCGGCCGTCTTAACCTGTGAATTGCCGAAGATTTCCCGTTCGGCCCGAATTCGAAGGTAAGGGTTGTCCGCCGGTATGTTCGGGAAGCGGACCGTACCCTCGGTAATGTCCAGTACCTGTCCATAGGCGCGGACGTCGCCACTGATCTCGTAACGGCCGTCGGCCACCGGAAGCAGATTCTCGTTCCAGGAGAAGGTGGTGGAACCCGTCACCTTTGCCTCGGCGAGATCGATGTCGACCACGACGTCGTCGCCCAGCCCGACCGTGAGCACGCCGTCGAGCTTCAGCGGACTCCGGCGCTCCTCCTCGCGTTCGGCCGGCAGCTCCCCGGCGACGATGACGACGTCGTCGCTTTCACTGTACCGGGTCGCAGGAAGACTGCGCGGCGAAATTCGCGCGTGCGGTATCAGGACGCTGCCGTCGAGGCTGATCACGCCTTCATCGAAACCGACGTTCAGGTTGGCATTCGCCGTGGCCTGCAAGTCGGGAAGGTCGATCAGGCGCAACTGCTCGCCCACCAGGGCGATGAGCAGATCATTGCGAAACCCGTCGCCGTATGCGCCGCTGCTCGTCAGGCGGCCGTGGCCCTCGCCAGCCATAAACTGCCCGGCCAGCCCGAACGCACGGCCTTCATCGAAGGTCGCCCGGAGGTCGATGTGCTCGAGCAGGAGCCCGAGCGGCTGGTACAGAACGGTGCCCTCCCGGAGCCGCACCTCGCCGGTCAGAATCGGCGCGGCAACAGTGCCGCCGATGTCGACGTTCGCTGCGAGCCGGCCGTCAGCGCGCGAGAGCGCCGGCACCAGGATACGGATGGCTGCGATGTCGTCGACGATGACATGCAGGCGGCCATCTATCGCGCTGCCATCGAGCTCGGCGAGATCTGCGATGGAGAATTCGCCTTCCACCGTGCCCGTGCCCGGCAGGGGAAGCACGAGGCTTCCTTCGAGCAACGCGCCGTCTTGTATTTCGAACAGGACGATGCCGGTACCGGTACGTACAACGGCGTCATCCTGGTTTACGTTACGGATCGTGCCCGGTGAAATCTCGAGCTCCGCGGAGGCGGTCGGCGGATCGTTCGCCCGCTTTTCCCAGCGCATCTCGCCGGTGACCTGCTGGTCGAAACTGAAGCCGGTGTCTACGAACTGGTTGACACGGTCCACGGCGATGGAGTCCAGTTCGGCCACGACGGCGACGCGGGACGCCTTGACCCAGTCGAACTGAACACACAGCCTGGCCTCGATCGAACCCTGCAGGCAGGCTCGTTGCAAGCTCACGGCGTCCGGGGCGAGCCGGAGCGACGCCGACTGCACCAGCCGTATCTCGCGCGGCACTTCGGCGTCGTGTTCGACCAGCGAGAACGCCGTGAGCGTCCCCTCCCAGGCCTCGGGCGAGGCGGGATCATCCGGAACGCCTTCTGCGGCAAGGGCCAGCCGTTGCTCGCCCACGATCCCTTGAAAATCGAGCACCTGGTACTGACGGGTCGCTTCGAGCCGGAGGATCGCGTCGGCCAGCCCCCGCTCCCCGATGCTGAGTTCACCGCTTCTCAACGTCAGGTCGAGCGCTGGTTCCCCGTTTCGGCTGACAAGTTCACCGCTTGCTTCGATGCCACCGGAGACCCCCTCGAGGTATGTGCCGAGATCGCCGATGCGCGCCGTGAAACGAACGCCTCCGGGCTGTTGTGAGCCGCCATCGAGCTTGAGCTCCGATTCGCCGTGCGTTATGACGAGTCCGTCGGCCGACAGGCCGTCGCTTTGCAAGGCGACGCCGCCGTCCGCTTGCAAGGGCCAGCCGCGCAGGCGGCCATCGACGTCGTCGAGGCGCGCCGTGAAGCGCAGCGGCGAGACCTGCCCGGAGGCAACGACCCGGCCGGATATGTGGCCAGGCCAGTCGGGCCACAAGTCGCCGGTTCCTATGCCCGAAAGCGCAACATCCACGGCAAAGGGCTGCGCAGCACGCCAGCTTGCCGAGGCCGTGCCGCGCACAAGCCCACCCAGGACCTTGCCCTCGGTGATTCGGCCCGCCGCGTGATCGCGGTCCCCCCGCACAGCTGCGCTGAAGCGGCCTTCCGGCAGACCCGCGCTGGCCAGCGCAACCGATCCCTCCGCGGTCCAGTCATCGAAACTGCCTGCGATTTTCACGCGGCCTTCATCGCTTCGGAGGCGCGCCTCGCCATCGCCGAGCGGCCAGCCGAGATCTCGCCAGTCGATATTGGCGTCGATGCGCTCGTCGTCCAGGTGGACGCTCAGCTCACCGGACAGCTCTGCGTCCGTGCCGGCAATCGCGAGTCTGGCCTCCCCGATGTCGAGTTTCGGCGAGCGGAATCGCAGTTCGAACGCCCCGTGCACCGGATGGATCTCCGGCCATTGCGCTTGCAACCTGGCTACGGCGAGCCGCTCGAGTTCGACGGCGAGATCGGTATGGAAGCCGCCGGCCCAGCCCAGCGTGCCTCTCGCGCTTGCAGTCCCGGTCTCCCCCGTCGCCTGCGCTTCGGCGATCGCGATCGCGCCAAAATCCCCGTCGCCTTGCCCCCGGACACGAAAGTCACCGGCACCGGCGACGCTGACCACACCCGCGATCTCGTAGCGATACCGCCGGAGGTCGCCGCCGAGTTCGGCACTGGCATCGATGGCCTCGACCCGCGGCAGGAGGCCCGGGCCGGCGACGAGCGTGACGGTGGCGTCCACCGGACCGGCGCCGTGCAGTCCCAGGCTTCCCTCGAGCTGCAACCGGCGTTCGCCGGCTGCCAGCGACAGCCGGTCGATGCGAATCGTCTCGGTCCAGGATCCGGCGAGCACGAGCTGTTCGATCCGACGCGTCGCCTTGCCCGCCCTTACGGCCAGGCCTTGTACGTCCAGGGCGTCGACGTGGAGCTCAAACGGCAGGATCAGCCGCCCGAGGCGTTCCTCGAGGCTCTTTGCGGGGCCGGGCGCCGGGTTCGGCCGGATCTCGACCGCGACGTCCTCCGCAAACGCCTGATCGACATGAATTGCGAGTGGCATCAAGCCGACGCCGACCTTTGCACGCAACGCGCCGACCTCGACCGTGACCACCGGGCTGATGTAGCGAAAGCCCCCGAGCTCGAGGCCGGATGCCAGGCTGCCGTCGACGTACTCGATCGCAACGCGATCACCGAGCGCGGCCTGGACGCGCGCCCAGGCGAAACGGGCGCCAGAGGTCGTATACAGTGCCCACCATGCAGCCACCGCGAGCGCAACAGGTATCGCGACTATGCTGAGCAACAGTACGCGGCGCAGGGTCACAGGAGGGGCGTACCGATCGTCAGGTGAATGCGCCAGGGCCGGTCCGTGAAGTCCCGCGCCTGGGCAACGTCGACACGTATCGGCCCCGCAATCGAATACCAGCGCACGCCCACGCCGACGCCGAGCTTCAGGTCCGCGTCGGACCAGTCGTTGAACGCGTTACCGATGTCGGCGAAGACCGCGGCGGACCATCTGTCCGTCAGCTTGTATTCAATCTCAGCGCTCGCGGTAACGATATTGTTCGACCCGATGTTGTTGTTACTCAGCTGTTCGAAGTCGTAACCGCGGACACTTGCCGATCCGCCGGCCTTGAAGCGGTAAAAGTTCGGGAGCTGAGTGACGCTCAGTTCCAGCGATACACCGTCGATTTCGACCGCCAGATCCTCGACTTCCGCGTCCGTGTAACCGACCTCCGCGCGCAAAAGGTATTTCCAGCGCTGGCCTCGCAACCAGCTCCGGCGTGTCGAGACGTAAGCCTGCACGAAGTCGACATCGGAACCGAGCGCAGTGTCGGACGCGAACAGCCATGCTTTGTCGTGATAGCCGCGCATTTCGAATCCCTGGCCGATGATTGCGGAAATCGCGAAATCCACTCCCACGGAGAGGGTATTGTCGATTCCGCGCAACAGGTCGTCGATTTCCGTTTCTTCGGCGAGCGGTGCTACCAGCGACTCCGGATCAAGCAGCCTGTAACTGCGTTCGCTGTTCAGGTACTGGACGAACGGCTGCAAGGCAGTCTGCTTTTCGCCTGCGCGAGCATTGAAAAGCTTGAGCCACCCGCCCTTGAGATGTCGTTCATCGACATTGCCGTTGGCAATCTTGATGAAATCCTCGTCCTCGTCGGTGCGCTTCAACTCGAGGTCCTGATTTTCGAAACTGATTTTGACATCCGCGACCCAGAATTCGCGTATCCGCTGCCGGAGCGGCCGCTGATAGGTGCCGCGGATCGCGAATTCGCTGTTTACTTCCTGCCAGCCAGCGGCGACATCGATGCGGTCGCCGCGGCTGGACATCGGGTGCCGGCTCCAGTTTGCCTGCAGCCGGATGCCGGTGTCCGTTCCGTATCCCAAGGCTCCCTGGTACCGGCTGCGGGTCTCCGTCGCGAGTTCGACACGCAGGTCGACCTTTGGCGGATTGCTCTCTGCCTCGACGCGCTCGATGACGTCGACCTGGGTGAAATAGCCGGTGCGCCACAGATCCAGGCGAAAGTCGTCCATCAACTCTGCCGAATAGGGGTCACCGGGCTCGAAACGGGGAATATCCTCTACGATCCCGGGACGCAGTACGTGATCGCTGTATTCGACGTCGCCCATGACGTAACGTTCGCCGGTGTCCATGTGCAGCGTCGCGCGCGCGACATTTTTAACCAGGTCGAGCGCGAGCTCCTGCTCGGTGAAGGTAGCACCGAGATAACCGGCGGCCCGCGCGAGATCGAGACCTTCCTGCTTTTGCTGCTCCCAGATTACCTGGTTCAATTGGCCGCCAGCGGCCAGCGGCCACGCGTCCTTCCATTGCGCCAACTCCCGCTGCGTCGCTCCCGGACCGGTAAGCTCGAGGTCCATGCTCGCTATGGTCACCGGCGGGCCGGGGTCCACGCGGAGTTCGATCACCGGGTCGCCGCCGTCCCCGCGGTAGTGGCGGCTCTGGATGACCGGCCGGTAGTAGCCATATGGCCGGAGCGCGTCCCGCGCCCGTTCCTCGGATTCAGTCGCTATCTCGTCGAGGTCCTTGTCGCTGAACGCGCCGGACTGGCCGAGCCGAAACACGTCGTTGTGGTTCAGGATGTTCTCGCCGAGCGCCTCGTCGACGCCCACGACTTCGAATTCGAGGTCCGCCCGGGCAGGCGCGGCAAAAAAAAATGCGAACAGGAAAAGGATCGCTTCGAGTCGACCGAAAGTATTCAAACGCGGTGCGCAGGGCATGCGGAGGCGACGCTGATTCTGTGCAGGAAGAGCCGTGTCATGGGGACATTTATGCAAGTGTCGTACCGGGTTTTACAATAAGCACCGACGAGCTATCGAAGGCGTACGTGTTTCATTGACAGTTTTCGCGTTCCCGTGCAAGGATGCCAGTTCGTTGAAAAAGGCACACCTGCGCGAAAGGCAGGGTCGCAAAACCACCGGTCTACGGGCAATGCCTAGGACAGCGGGGTCGCCGGAGACGTGAATGGCTGAAGTTCGCCTCAGAAAAACCGGACGCTTGCCGGCGACCGGTGTCCGCGAAGTCCCCATCACCAACCTCAAAACCCTCTCGGAGATCATGGACCGCGAGGGCCATGCCGCGTTGCCGATCCGCCCGCAAGGCGCTGCGACGGCTGCGACCGACTGCAATCGCAGCGCCACGGGCACCATCGTGCAAATGGGCGACTTCGACCGAATCGTCAGCATCGACAGTTACAATCATACCGTGACGGCCCAGGCGGGCGTCCGACTGTACGCGCTGTCCGAAGCGCTCGCCGAACAGGGCCTCGAACTCGCCGGGAATCACGAAATGACGGGACGCACGCTGGGCGGCGCGATAGCGGCGCCGTGCCTCGGCCCTTCGATCGGGTCGCAGCCCGGTTCGCTGGCGGCGTCGGTCACGCGCCTGAAAATGATCACCGGCGCAGGCAAGGCGCTGACGGTCGATACCGACAAAAAGAACCTTCTCGGCGCGGTTTGCTCGAGCTACGGCGTGTTGGGGGTTATTGTGGAAGCGACGCTGAACGTGCAGCCGCAGACGAATTTCACGGTCAGCCACCGCCGGATGCATGTGGAAGATTTCTGCAAGGTCGTCGATCGGATCTCGAACGCGCCCGTCGGGTTCCGGTTTGCGTTCATGCCCTATCGGGACCGCGTGTATCTCGACCTGCGCCGCTATGCCGCCATGGCCGGCCAGGCCTACGATACGCCATGGAAGATCAAGGACTGGGGAGAAAGCACCGTGTTGCCCCAGGTCTGCAAGTCGCTCAATCGCCTGTTGCCGATGCAATCGGTACGCTACCGGGTGATCGACAGCGTTTCCGAAGCCGCGCAGGGCATCGTCAACAGCCGCTTCGTCCGGACCGGCAACAACGGCACGATGCAGGGACGCACGGCGAGCAGCATCAAGCGCCTCCTGTACTCGACCTGGTGCTTCCCGGCCTCCGATTTTTCTCTTGTCGCCAAAGCCTACCAGTCGTTCTGCAAAACGAATTATGAACGAACGGGCTATCGCTGCGACGTGCCGGCCATCGGCTACCGCATCGCCCGCGATGCCACGAGCATACTTTCACCGTCTTACGACGAGCCGTTGATCGCATTGCAGACGATGTCGACGCAGCTTGCCGGCTGGGAAGATTTCGTGATCGATCTCGCGGACTTCGCGGAACACTGGGCAGGGGTGCCCGTCTTCAGCCAGACGCGCGCGCTGCGCGCGGACTACGCGAAGCAGGTTTACGCCAACCGGCTGACATTTTTTCGCAAGTTGCGGCGGCAGCTCGACCCGGAAAATCGCTTGCTGACGCCATTCATGGCGCAATACTTCCAGTAGCTTCGAACGCGTAGCCGCGGCGCCGGGGCTGCCGCCCTGCCCCGCCTGCACGCGCCCCCCAGGTTCGGCGTACGGGCCACGGTGCTGACACGGGTCCTGAATCCTCATGATCCAGGCGAACGTGGGGCGCGGCTTGCGGCCCGCTGGGCCGGGGCCCGGAGTGCCGCCTGCCGGCTCGGCGGCAGGCGGATTGATCCGGGCAGATGCATCCAAAACGGCCCGGAGGGCATCTAACCGGGTATCACGCAGAAAGGAACGTCGCCGGGCCTGCGTCCCGCGTACCCTGCCATTGCGTTATACTTAACTAGTGTTATACTACACTACAACACTAGGCATCACCAAGCTGAGCGAGCCATGAACCCGACGACACCTGCACTTCTGCTCGCCCTCCTCGCGTCCACCCTGCTCGGTGGCTGCAATACCGGCGACGCCAGTCCTTCCGCGGCGGTCACTGAGGACACGGCGGCCGCGATACCGGTCGAGGTGTACCTGCCGCAGCGCACCGACTTGTTCGCGACCTACGAAACGACCGCCAACATCGAGACCGACGGGGACGCGCCGGTCGTCGCCCGGGTGAGCGGCGACGTCGTGGAGTTGCTGGTCGAGGAAGGTGCGACGGTCCGGGCCGGGCAGGCACTGGCCCGTCTCGACGGCGAGCGGCTCAGGCTCGAAATGCTGGCCGCAAAGGCGGATCTGAAGCGGGTCCAGGGTGAATATGATCGCTACGAAGACCTGCACCGGCGCGGACTCGTGAGCAAGGCGATGTACGACAACCTGAAATATGACCTGGATGCCCTCAGGGCGGCCTATGAGCTAAGGCGACTCGAGCACGGGTATGCCACCGTGCGCGCGCCGATTGCCGGTGTCGTGTCCTCGCGCAGTGTCCGGCCCGGCCAGAACCTGCAGGTAAACGAGGAGGCGTTCCGGGTTACGAATACCCGGGAACTCCGTGCCGACCTTCAGATTCCGCAGTCGGAACTCCGCCGCATCGCGACCGGCCAATTCGCGACTCTGGCGGTGGATTCATTGCCAGGTCGCGAATTTGCTGCCGAAGTCGTGCGATTGAGCCCGACCATCGACACCCGCAACGGTTCCTTTCGCGCCACGGCTCGCATCGACAACGCAGCCGGTGAACTCGCACCCGGCATGTTTGCCCGATTCAGCATCGCCTACGAGGAACATGCCGACGCCCTGGCCATCCCACGCAAAGCGCTGATCGAAGAGGACGAGGAAACGGCCGTGTACGTCGTGACGGGTGACAGCGTGGAGAGACGGGTCATCCGGACCGGCATCGAGGCACAGGATCAGGTCGAAGTTCTCGAGGGTCTGCACGAGACGGACCAGGTCGTGGTCGAAGGACACTCGGCTCTGCGCGATGGCAGCAAGGTACTTGCCCGGCTCGGCAACCTGGAACGATTCAGCGGCTAACAGACGGCAAATCGTCCCCTCGCTCGCGGGACCCGAGCGGCCGGGACGGTGCAGGGGAGAGATTGAATGACGCTCGAACGACGGTGGCCGGCGTTAGTGGCCATACTGGTGCTGTTGGCGGCGTGCAAGGGCGGCGCGGAATCGACTGGCGAAAATGGCGATGAGGAGGACGAGGACGCGCCGCCGGTGCCTGTCGAGGTCGGCCGGCCGGTGCGCGGCGACGTGTTCGCCGTGTATAAGGGCACCGCGCCGATCGAGGCCTTCGCAGACGCCGACGTCCTCGCGAAAGTCGCGGGCGAGGTCAAGGAGTTGCTGGTCGAGGAAGGTGATGTCGTAACGCAGGGGCAGGTGCTCTCCCGGCTGGACGGCGACCGCCTGCGCCTGTCGCTGAGCGAGTCCGAAGCACGTCTCCGCAAGTTGCAGCGCGATTACGAACGGAACATCGAGTTGAGCAAGAAAGGCCTCATCAGTTCCGGCGAGTTCGAAAACCTCAAGTTCGAAGTCGAAGCGTTGCAGGCGGCGCACAACCTCGCAAGCCTCGAGCTCGACTACACGCAGATCCGCGCGCCGATCGACGGCGTCATTTCAGAGCGCTATATCAAGATCGGCAGTACGCTGTCGGTGAACGATCCGGTCTTTCGCGTAACCAGCCTGAATCCGTTGATCGTCTACCTGCACGTGCCAGAGCGGGAATTTGCGAACATCGAAGCCGGCCAGCCAGCCAATCTCCACATCGATGCGTTGCAGGAAGAGCCGGTCGTCGCGCGTGTCTCGCGCGTCAGCCCGGTTGTAGATCCTGCCACCGGTACATTCAAGGTAACGATCGAGATCTATGACGAAGCCCGGCGCATCAAGCCCGGTATGTTCGCTCGTATCGGGGTCGTGCACGATCGGCACGAAGACGCTTTGCTCGTGCCCCGAAGCTCGGTGGTGGAAGATACGGGCGAGACCAGCGTGTTCGTCGTCGAGGACGACAAAGCAGTGCAAAAGGTCGTCAAGACCGGGTTTGCAAGCGACGGCATGGTCGAGATCCTGTCGGGACTCTCGGGCGACGAACAGATCGTGACAATCGGCCAGGTCGGCCTGCGGCCCGATGCCCTCGTCGACATCATCAATACGGCGGACAAGGAAACACAGCTCGCCGGCGAACCGACAAAAAGCACAAACGAGGTGACGGGCGATGCGACGTCTGATTGAGATCGCGACGGAGCGCCGCGTCACGATAGTCATGTTCACCGTGGCGATCGGCCTCTTCGGCATGGTGTCACTGTCGCGGCTGAACCTGACTCTGCTGCCGGACCTCTCGTACCCGACGCTGACGATCCGGACCGAACTCACCGGTGCCGCCCCGGTGGAGGTCGAAAACCTCGTCACCAAGCCCGTCGAGGAAGCGGTGGGTGTGATTCGCAATGTGCGTCTCGTCAGGTCTGTTTCGCGCTCCGGACAATCGGACGTCACGCTCGAATTCCTGTGGGGCACCGATATGGATGTTGCGGGCGTCGAGGTACGGGAAAAGCTCGATATCCTGTTCCTGCCGCTCGAAGCTGCCCGGCCGCTCCTGCTGCGCTTTGACCCCTCGTCGGAGCCCATCATGCGCCTCGGACTTCGCTATGACGACGGCCTCGCCGCGGGCGCACAGGGAGAAGCACAGCTGAAGGCCCTGCGCCGCCTCGCCGAAGATCGAATCAAGACCGATCTCGAGGCCGAGGAAGGCACGGCCGCAGTCAAGGTCAGCGGCGGCCTCGAGGACGAAATCCAGATCCAGGTCGATCAGCAAAAACTATCGCAACTCGGCATCAGCATCGAGCGGGTAGCGGAACGCATCCGTGCCGAAAACGTCAATCTCTCGGGCGGCCGTCTGGAGGAAGGCGACCAGCGGTTCCTTGTCCGGACACTCAACGAGTTCCAGTCCGTCGACGAATTCCGCAATGCGATCGTCGCACAGGTCGCTGGCCGGCCCGTCTATCTCCGGGATGTGGCAACCGTGGAACGGGGCTACAAGGATCGCGAGGCGATCACGCGTGTCCAGGGATTCGAATCTGTCGAGCTCGGTGTCTACAAGGAAGGTGACGCGAATACCGTACAAGTCGCGAACCGGCTCACCCAGAGGCTCGAGCGAGTGCGAGAGTCCCTGCCGGATGAACTCGAGCTGACCACCATTTATGACCAGTCCCGCTTCATAGCGGCTGCCGTCGCCGATGTACGCAACGCGGCGATTCTCGGCGGCATCATTGCCGTCATCGTGTTGTATGGATTCCTGCGCGACGCGCGCGCCACGACGATCGTCGGTATCGCGATTCCGGTCTCGGTGA
Organism: uncultured Pseudomonadota bacterium; assembly: GCA_963713215.1. Taxonomy (GTDB): domain Bacteria; phylum Pseudomonadota; class Gammaproteobacteria; order Steroidobacterales; family Woeseiaceae; genus UBA1847. The sequence continues at coordinate 968,852 of CAVQKY010000006.1, forward strand.
CAGGCACATTCCTGCTGATGTACCTCAACGATGTGTCGCTGAACATCATGTCGCTCGGCGGCATTGCACTAGCGGTCGGTATGCTCGTGGATAACTCCATCGTCGTGCTGGAGAACATCGTGCGCAAACGCGAGCAGGGCGAGAACTTGCTGCAGGCGGCTCGTAGTGGTACCGCCGAGGTCTCAGGTGCCGTCTTTGCATCGACGCTGACGACGATCGCCGTATTTTTCCCGATGGTGTTCATTTCCGGGATAGCCGGCCAGTTATTCCGCGACCAGGCCCTGACCGTGACCTTCGCACTGATTTTCTCCCTGGTCGTTGCAATTACGCTCATTCCGATGCTGGCTGCCCTGGGCGGCAATCAGCGCTACGCAACGGATCTCGAGGACACGCCACCGGGGCGGTTCACGCGCGGCGTGGCAAAACTTGCGCGCCTCGTCGGTCATCTGTTCGCGCACGTGCGCTGGCTGTTCTGGCTGTTGCTCTGGGTGCCGACCTGGCTGTTCCAGCGCCTGGATGCGATCGCGGCCAGGTCCTACCCGCCAATGTTGCGCTGGTCGCTCGGGCATCCGGCCATCGTTGTCGTCGGCGCAACCGTCGCATTCGCAGCCACGATGGCGCTCGTTCCGCGCCTCGGCACGGAACTCATACCACAGCTGTCGCAGGGCGAGTTCAGCGCCGACCTCAGGCTCCCGCCCGGCTCGCCCCTCAAGGAGACCGACCGGGCTATTCAGGTTGCCCAGGCGGCGACCCGCGCCATTGACATGGTCGACATGGACTACTCCGTCGCGGGCACCGGCAATCGCCTCGACGCCAATCCGGTTGATGCGGGCGACCACACCGGAACCCTCAGTATTCGCCTGAAAGCGGGGGCCGGTCGCGATGACGAGAACGCCACCATGGACGCGATCCGGCGCGAACTGACGCGCCTGCCGGGCGTGCAGTACGAATTCTCGCGGCCATCGCTGATGGCGTTTTCAAGTCCGCTGCAAGTCGAGATCTCCGGTTATGACCTCGGTGACCTGGCCGCTGTCGGACAATCGATCCAGCAGGCAATGGCTGAGTCGGGCCGGTTCACGGATATCAAGACGACCGTCGAGCGGGGCAACCCCGAAATCCAGATCGTATTCGACCAGGAACGGGCGGCGTCGCTCGGACTGGCCGTACGGGACATCGCCGACCGCGTCGTCGCGAACGTCCGCGGTGAGTTGGCCACCCGTTACACATGGCGGGACAAGAAGATCGACGTACTCGTCCGCAGTGTCGATACCCGGCAATCGAGCATCGACGAGATCCGCCGCCTGATCGTGAACCCGGAAGCGGCGCGACCGATAACGCTCGAAGCCGTCGCGGATGTGTCGGTGGCGTCCGGGCCGGCCGAAATCCGCCGCGTGGGCCAGGAACGGGTGGCCATCATCACGGCAAACGTCGCGCACGGCGATCTTGGCGCTGCCGCGCTGGACGCGGACGCAATCCTCCGCAATACGCCGATGCCGAACGGGATCTCTGCGATCGTGTCGGGACAGAGCGAGGAAATGGAGTCCTCCTTCCGCTCGATGCAGTTCGCGCTCGCATTGGCCATTTTCCTCGTGTACCTGGTCATGGCGTCGCAGTTCGAGTCCCTGATCCACCCGTTCGTCATTCTTTTCACCATTCCGCTGGCGCTCGTTGGCGCTGTGCTCGCCCTCTTTGTCACCGGCACGACCGTGAATATCGTTGCCCTCATCGGTGTGATCATGCTGGCGGGCATCGTCGTCAATAACGCGATCGTGCTGGTCGATCTCGTCAATCAGTTGCGGTCGCAGGGCATAGAGCGCTACGAGGCCATCATGCAGGCGGGCGCGGCGCGCCTGCGGCCGATCCTGATGACCTCCCTGACCACGGCACTCGGCCTGTTGCCGATGGCGTTAGGCTTTGGTGAGGGCGCCGAGGTGCGGACGCCCATGGCGGTGACCGTCATCGGCGGGTTGCTGGTCTCGACGCTGCTGACGCTGGTGGTGATTCCGGTGGTCTATTCGCTGCTGGACCGGAAGGCCTGGCCGGTTGCGGTAACGTCTGCGCTACCCGGGGGATCACGGGCATGAAACACACGGAAGTGGCACTGCATCGCCCGGTGACCACGGTCGTCGTGTTCGTCGCTTTGGCGCTCGTCGGCCTCATCGCGTCCCGACTATTGCCACTCGAACAGTTCCCCGACATCGAGTGGCCGGGCATCTTCATCGAAATCCCTTATGAGGGATCGACACCCGAGGAAGTTGAACGCCTCATCACGCGTCCTGTGGAAGAAGCCCTGGCAACGCTCGCCGGTGTCGAACGCATGGAGTCCACGTCGACTGAACACAATGCACAGATATTCCTGCAGTTCGACTGGGACCAGAACATGGCCGCCAAGGGCATCGAAGCCCGGTCGAAAATCGACGGTGTCCGGCATCACCTGCCGGACGATATCCGGCGGATAATGGTCTTTACCGGTTCCATGGGCGACCAGCCCGTTCTGCAGCTTCGCATTTCGAGCGAGCGCGACCTGTCCACCAGTTACGACCTGCTCGACCGCTTGTTGAAACGCCGGCTCGAACGTCTCGAGGGCGTATCGCGCGTGGATCTGCAGGGCGTCGACCCGCGCGAAATTCGTATCCTGCTTCGCTCCGACGATCTCGCCGCATACGGGATCGACATACCGAGCCTGCGGGAGCTGCTGGTCAAGAGCAATTTCGCCGTCAGCGCCGGCCGGCTGACCGACAAGGACCAGCGCTTCAGCGTCCGGCCGCGAGGCGATTTCGAATCGATCGACGCCATCCGCAATCTTGCGATCAACGAGCAGGGGCTTCGTCTCGGAGACGTGGCCGATGTCGATCTCAGAACGCCGGAACGAAATTACGGCCGTCACCTCGACCAGGAGTACGCGATCGGTATTGCGATCAACCGAACCACCGGTTCCAACCTGGTCGACGTTACGGACCGGGTAATCGCCGAGATTGAGGAGATCCGCGAGTTGCCGCAAATGCAGGGGATCCGGATTTTCCCGCTCGATAACCAGGGTGACTCGGTACGCAAGTCCCTGCGGGATCTGCTGGACGCCGGTCTGATCGGCGGCCTTCTGGCGATCGCCGTCCTCTACCTGTTCCTGCGCCAGGCGACCACGACGCTGATCGTGATCGCGTCGATCCCGTTCTCGTTGCTGATCACGCTGGGTGCCCTGTATTTCGCCGGACTGACACTCAACATCCTGTCAATGATGGGCCTGATGCTGGCCGTAGGCATGCTCGTCGACAATGCCGTGGTGGTCGTGGAAAGCATATTCAGGCACCGGAGCGAGAAGCCGGACAAGCCGTTCGAGGCGACGCTCACCGGGGTGAACGAGGTGGGCCTCGCCGTCATCGCCGGCACGACGACGACGGTCATCGTCTTCGCGCCGATAATCTTCGGCGTCAAGACCGATATCATGGTGTTCCTGACGCACGTTGCCGTGACGATCATCGTGGCACTGCTCGCTTCACTGCTGATCGCCCAGACGCTGGTGCCGATGCTCGCGGCGCGCGTCGCCATTCCACCGCAACCGAAGAGCGGCGCGCTGATGTCGCGACTGACGAACCGCTACACTCGCGCCCTCCGCTGGGAGCTGCTTCATCCGTGGTGGAGTGCGCTCGGAATCCTTGTCATCTGCCTGATCGGCATTGCGCCGAACGTGCTTGGACTCGTAAAGTTCGACATGTTCCCCCAAGACGTGAGCCGACGCCTGCACCTTCCGTATCATATCGAGGGCCAGCATTCGCTCGCCAGCGTCAAGGCCGCCGTAGATCGCATCGAGACGTACCTTTACGATAATGAGGAAGAATTCGATATCCGCTCGGTTTATACCTATTACGACCAGGGCTCGGCACAATCGGTGATCCTTCTCACGGAGGACGAAGAGGTCACGCGCCCGACGGCGGAGATAATCGAGAAGATCCTCGAAAACCTGCCCACCCTCGCAATCGGCAAACCGAGTTTCGAATGGGACCAGCAGGGTGGCGGCGAGGGCTTTTCGTTGCAGCTGTCGGGTGACTCCACGGAAGTGCTCAACGAACTCGCGGTGCAGGTTTCCCGCTCACTGTCCACGGTCGAAGGCCTCACCGATGTCCGATCCGATTCAGATTCCGGCGAGAAGGAAGTCCGCGTCAGTATCGACCGGGACCGCGCCGCAGCCCAGGGACTCACGGCCGCGAATATCTCCGAGTCGGTGAGTATCGCCATGCGCGGTGAGAACCTGCGCGAATTCCGGGGCGATTTTGGGGAAGTTGCCGTGCGTCTCGCGTTCCGCGACAACGACCGCCAGAGTATCGAGCAGCTGGCGGACCTCCCGCTGTATACGCCCGAGGGCGAGCGTGTTTCGCTTGGCAGCGTGGCGACACTGCATGTCGCACGGGCACCCGATACCATTCGGCGGACGGACCGCCAGACCGCGGTGGTGCTGACCGCGAACCTGGGAGATGAGAAGAGCCTGGAAGACATCGAGCCCGCCGTCGAAGGAATGATGAACCAGATGGACCTGCCCCCGGGCTACAGCTGGAAGTTCGGCCGCGGCTTCGAGAGACAGGACGAAACCCAGGCCATGATGACGACGAACCTGGTACTCGGCATCGCCTGCATCTTCCTCGTGATGGCCGCCTTGTTCGAATCACTGATCCTGCCGTTTTCGATCATCCTCGGCTCGATCGCGTTTTCGGTTTTCGGCGTATTCCTGTTCTTTGCCGCAACAGGAACGACGTTTTCATTCATGGCGATGATCGGCATCATGATTCTCATCGGGGTGGTCGTAAACAACGGCATCGTGCTGGTCGATCACGTCAACAATCTCCGCACCGCCGGGCTGGCGCGGGCGGAGGCAATCGAGATCGCCGGGCGGGATCGCTTGCGTCCCATCCTCATGACGGTCGCTACGACGATCGTCGGACTCGTCCCTCTCGCCCTGGGATCCACGCAGGTGGGTGGCGACGGTCCGCCGTATTACCCGATGGCCCGAGCGATCATCGGCGGACTGGCATTCTCGACGCTGGTTTCCCTGCTCGTCGTACCGGCCTTGTACGTGTATTTCGACAACCTGGCGGGCTGGAGCCGCAAGGTCATGCGTACGGCTCGTGACGGAGGTCCGCCCGCGGCTGCGGCATCTGCCGGCGCCGATGCCTGACGGCGGCGCTGCCGAGGAAAAAGCTCAGGAACGTCAGGAAGTCACCGGCCCCGCCGCCCTCTTCGACAACGACGACCGGCGGATCATCAGGTTCGTCGCGTTCGGCGTCCTCCAGCGGAAGATAGCCGAGTTCGGCGCTGCTTTCGGGTCCGATCTCTGCCACAAGGGCGCCGTCCCAGGTGTCGTAGAGCTCGATGAGCACGTCATAGCTTCCCGCGGGGTATCCCGACAGCAATTCCGATTCCACGACGAAATCGTCATCACTGGTCGCCCCGAAAAGGGGAAAAACGTCCGTCGCGGCGTACTCGTACCAGGGTCCGCCCTCGCGGCTCAGATACAGAACAGCGTAGACGTCGGCCTGCTCGTAGATCGTATCGGCGTCGAACAGGAGATCGATGCCGTAAAAGTAGCCATCCCGGTCCTCATCGGCAAACAACTGGACATCGACCGCATAGAACCAGAATTCCGTATTCGGGGTCTCGCTGGGCTCGTTTGACGATTTGTCGCGTTCGCTTCGCCGGCCTTTGCCGGTCGCATCGCCCTCGGTCCGGAACTGGTCTACGCTGATCTTGTCCGGCACCCGCTGTGCCCGTCCGTCCTGCGCGAAAAAGGAACTCCGCGACGTTCGCAGCTCGTCCTCGGATCCGCCCGCGGCCGCTCCGCTGGCCGACGCCGGAGGGAACGCGAGCAGCAGCAAGGAAAGGCAGCCGTACACCGGTTTGAGATTACTCATCGCGTCGTCCCCTCGCGTCCTGGTTCACGCATCCTATTTGACACCCACCTCTATGAATCGTAGCTGAATTCGTGGGCAGCACCGGAGGGCCGTGAGAACATGGCGCGATGATCCACGTCGCGAGGGGAGATGCGGTAGGCAAGGCCATAGGCTGGCTGATGCTGGGCGTAACGGGTGGGCTGGCACTGGATCTCTGCGCGAAGCAGTTGCTGACGACATTTTCCCTGCTGCAGTTCGTGCTCTTGCGCAGCCTGATCGGGCTGGGGCTGTTCCTGCTGATCGGGCCCTGTCTCGGCGGCTGGCGCCAGCTGGTAACGCAACGCTGGCGCTGGCACCTGTTGCGAACCCTGCTGGCGAGCGGCGCCATGTTCGGCTTTTTCTTCGGACTCGCAAAGATGCCGCTGGTAAACACGCTTACCCTGGGTTTTACTGCGCCGTTGATGCTGACCGCCTTGTCCGCACCGCTGCTCGGTGAACACGTGGGACTGCGACGGTGGCTCGCGGTACTGGCCGGATTCTCGGGCGTTCTGGTCGTGCTGCGCCCCGGCGCCGGATTCCTGTCCTTTGCGTCGCTCGCGGTACTGATATCGGCGTTTTGTTACGCCTGCCTCGCGATCACGTCCCGCTACCTCGGCCGGACCGAATCGAACTACTCGCTATCGGTATACGTCATGGCCGGCCCGCTGACGATTTCCGGGCTGCTGGTCTGGGCCGGCGAGTCGACCTGGCGGGCGCCGGACATGGCGGACTGGCTGTTGTTCAGCCTCGCAGGTGCCTGCTCGGTCATCGCATGGCTGGGTATCATCAACGGTTACCGGCGCGCCGCGCCCGCTATCCTTGCGCCATTCGAATACACGACGCTCGTGGGCGGTACGCTTGCCGGCTACCTGTTCTGGGACGAACTGCCGGATGCGTGGGTGCTGTCGGGCGCCGGCATCATCATCGCCTCCGGCCTGTATGTCGTTTACCGCGAGGTCGCCTGGCGAGGAATGGCCGGCGAGTGACTGGCTGAGATCTCCGGTCAGACGGCGCCTGCCGTAAGGCCCGCAATCTGGGCCGGTGTTACGCCTAGCGCATCGGCCACGCCATTGAAGAAATCCACCTCCAGCGCACTGACGTCCTTATCGCTGCGCATTACGTCGGCCAGCGCGCCAATTACCTCGCCGCGTTGCCGGTGCGTCAGTCTCTTGTTCACTTTCGACAAATACTTGCGGAGATTCGCTTCCGCGTACAGTTCGGCACGCGCGGCGATCCGGATGTCTGCTGTCGTGAAATCCTCGCCGGTCTTGGCCTTCAACACGCGTCGGATATGGTCGACCTCGATGCTCTGGATATTGATATCGGCGTCGGCGGCGCGCGCCAGGGTCATCAGCAGAACTTCCTTGTAGAGGTCGTCTTGCGCACCCGTGTCGATGTCGGAGCCGCCGAAAATCCTGAGGACGTTCTTCAAATCTCTGATTGCCATCTCTCTTCTCTCTCGGTGTCGAATTCGCTTCGCGCGAGGCGCGCCCATGGCTAGAGCCAGAGTATACACGCCGTCGCGACCCTTGCATCGAGGCTCCGGGGCCGGCGCCCTGCCTCAGGCCGCGCGGCGCATGGGCTGGCGTCGCCAGTAGGTCAGGGAGCGCCAGGCCCATTCGGCCGGGCCGAAACGGAACCGGGCGAGCCACCACGGACTGAGTGCGAGTTGCAGCCCGACGAGACCCGCGACAAACAATTGTTGCAGAAGTCGCGGAACCTCGCCGTACAAGGCCAGGCCGTACCCGTAAAATATCGTCGTCATGACCACTGAATGAATGAGGTAGTGGGTCAGCGCCATCCGCCCGACTGCCCCGAAGCGGCCGAGCAGCCGGGTCAGTTTGCCGCGGTCGAGGAACCAGAGGACCAGGCCGATATGGCCGAACGCCACCAGTATGCTTCCGACATAGTTCGGTATACCGCCGGGGCCGAACATGTAGATGCTGTCATACGCGTGCGCGTGGGCATTGACGGCGCTGTACACCGCGAGCGGCAGACCAAGGGCATAACCCCACTGCAGCATGCGCCTGGCTGCAACTGTCTTTCGGCCTGACAGCACGCTCATTTTCATCAGCGCCATGCCGAGCAGCATCATCCCCCCGGCGCGCCAGAGAATAAAAAACGGCAGCGCCTGCAATTGCATCATCGCCACTTCCGGTGCCCGATGCTGCAGGATGCCCGCGTAGGACCCTCGATACGTATCTATTTCCGCCTGAATTTCTGCGTCTGTCGGCGCGAACATCCGGCGCAGTTCCTCCCAGTCGTCAATGCTCGCCTGCTGTTCCTCCGTGAGTTCCGTGCCGGACGCCCTTGCCGCCTCCAGTGTTGCCGCTTCCTGCTCCAGTGACACCATGAACCGGCTTGTGCCCTGCGCCATCAGCAAGCCGACCGAGAGCGACAGGACCCCCGCAATGACGAGTGCGCGCGGCGAACGCTTCCGGAAGAAGTATACGGCCATCCCCGTGATCGCATAGAAGAACAGGATGTCCCCGAACCACAGCAGGTACGCGTGCAATGAGCCGATAAGCAGCAACCAGAACTGCCGCCGAAAGAAAATCGCTCTGAATGAAGCGGCCTTCGCCTCGATGCGGTTCATCATCAATACGATGCCCGCACCGAACAGCATCGAGAAGATGCTCATGAACTTCTGGTCGAACAACACGTGGGTAAGAAACCAGGTACCGAGGTTGTACCATTCGCGCCCGCCCATCACGAGTGGGTTGCTGTATGCGACGAACGGCATGGCGAACGCGTAAACGTTCATGACGAGAATGCCGAGCACGGCGACGCCTCGCATGACGTCCAGGGACTGCAGCCGGTCCGGCGCCGCAACCGGCGCCGCATCCAACGGCCCACCGGCAGTGACCGCCGCCCCGATTTTCTCCATTACATTCGCCTGGTCCCCGTGCGGGTCGCTCGGCCGCCTCGTTTTCCTCCGGGCCGTGCCGGACGCGGGCGGACATCGCGTCGAGCGCGTTAGAATAACTTATGAATTGTGGGTTGCATACCCATGTTTTTCTGACATTTTCTGCTTGATTTTTGGGCATGGGACGACATACTTGAGCGCGGGCAAACAACGTTAAAGGAGGTGATCCATGTCTAGTGAGATTATTGAGGTATCGCGCAAGCGGTCCGGTCTTATTCGGATTATGGTGAAACCTTCCCAAATCCTCTGACCAAGCTCGCGATACGAATCTCACCTTGAACGCAGGGGCCGCCGCAATGGCGGCCCCTGTCATTAGGGCCTCTGCTACGCCGGCAGCAGGTCCTCCAACGCGCCGAGGAAACCGTCGATCTCGGCGTGTGTGTTGTAGTGCACCGGTCCGACCCGAAGTACCCCGCCGTTCTCGAGCAGCCCAAGGCTGCGAGCAGCCTCGATGGCGTAGTTGTGGCCGCTCCAGACGAAAATATTCCGCTTCGCGAGCCCGCAGGCAAGATCCGCCGGGCGCGCTTTCCTGTGGGTGCATGACACGGTCGGCACGCGGCGGCCGAGTGCGTCAGGCGCACTCGGCCCCTGAACGGCGATGCCGGGTAGCGATCTGAGGCCATCAACGAGCCGTGCCGTAAGCGTCTGCTCATAATCGAACAGGCAGTTCATTGCGGCGGCGAGCCGCGTCCTGCGGCCGGCCGCGGGGCCCTCGGGACCCTCTGCCATCGTCTCGCCAATCCAGGCGAAATAGTCGACCGCGGCTGCCACGCCGGCGATGCCCTCGTGACTCTGAGTACCCGGCTCGAAACACCACGGCAGCGCGTCCGGCGCCGGGCGCACCTTGTACGGTTCCAGTGCGGCCAGCACCTCGCTGCGGCCCCACAATACGCCCTGGTGGGGGCCGAAGAACTTGTATGCAGAACACACCAGGAAATCACAGCCGATAGCCTGTACATCCGTCGGCACATGCGGCACCGACTGCACCGCGTCGACAAAGGTCCATGCGCCGGCTGCCTTCGCAAGGCGACTGATCGTCGCCACGTCGTTCAATGTCCCCAGCAGGTTACTTGCCCCGGCGACACACACGAGGCGGGTCCGGTCACAAATTAATGCCTCGAGGTCGGCAAGGTGAAATTCGAAGCTGTCGCGGTCGAATGGCAGCCAGCGCACCACGAGGCCGTGATCCCGCGCCATCAGGAGCCATGGGTACACGTTGGCATCATGGTCCATGCGCGTGACGATGACCTCGTCGCCCGCCTCCAGCGCGCGGCCTATCGAGCGCGACAGGTGCAAGGTCAGAGACGTCATGTTCTGCCCGAACACGATCCCGTCAGGGCCGGGAGCGTTCAGGAAGTCGGCCATTGCCGACCGGGCGTCGGTGACGAGTGCCTCGGCACGCCGTGAGGTCTCGAAGTGGCCGCCAATGTTGGCATTGGCCTCAAGCAGGCAGTTCCGCATGGCGTCGGCGACGCGCACGGGGACCTGGGTTCCGGCCGGGTTGTCGAAATAGCAGCGCGGGCTGCCGCCATCGCAGAGCGACAGCGCAGGAAACTCGGCCCGCACCGCATCGATGTCGTATGTCATAGCTTGCCGCGCTATTCCTGCGCGTCCCCGCCCCACTTCTCGCGATGTGCGTCCTCGGCTTGCTGCCGGATCTTCTGGTGCCGGGTGCTCAGTAGCAGAGACCCGGGATCGCATACCTCCGCCTTGATGATGCCGAGATCCAGTGCGGCATCGAACAGGCTCGGGTACCAGCGTTCCCAAGCGGGCAACAGTGCCTCGACTTCATCGCGCAGGTTCATCGCTGAAATGTAACCGAGGCATAGGGGCAAGACAATGACGCGCCCGTCGATCTGCTGCCCTGCCCGGGGCGGCAGACCGGGCCTGCCGCCGGGTCAGTCCTCGAGCATCTGCAAGAGGACGAAAGTCAGGACGAACAGAATGCCGCCGCCGGCGAGCATCGCGATCGACGGCAGCGTGTCCAGCGAAATGCCGAGCAGTTCGTCCGAAAGATTGCCGAGCAATCGCACGATGAAACCCGCAAGCGCGAAAGTCGGCTGCAGCGCAACCGTGCCGCCAAGCAAGAGCGCCGTCGTGATGCACACGCGGCGCAACCAGAGCTTCTGCCGGATCCGTTGCACGATTTGCCTGCTGAAGCCGTCGTCTGGGATCGGCTCCTCTGCAAACAGTGCTTCGAGCATCCTGTCCTCTGCGTCTTTGAGATGTTCAGCCATGTTGATGATCTTGGATTTCAAATCGGGTCCTGATCTTTTCCTTGCTGCGAAACAATATCGATTTCACCGTTCCCACGGGCTGGCCGGTCGCCTCGCTTATCTCCCGGTGCGACAACCCGCAGGCGTATGACATCACCATGACGGCTCGCTCGTCGTCCGACAGAACGGCCAGAAACTTCTCGAGGTCGGGCAGTTCGTTGGATTCCAGCGTTGCAGTTCGTGATTCGCTATCCGCCAGGTGTCCGGCCTCCTCGAGCACCGCCGCATAGCGCTTCGACTTCCGCCGGGACTGCAGGAAACTCGTGTAGGCGATCTTGAGCAGCCAGCCGATGAACGATCCCTGCCCGGAATAACTGTCGAGCTTGTCCCACGCTCTGAGGAAGGTATCCTGGGCGAGGTCATCCGCCAACGCGATATCGCTGCACAGACGCCGCAGGAAATTCCGCACCTGCGACTGGTGCCGGCGCACGAGTTCGCCGAATGCCGCCGGGTCCTGGCCGGCCAGGGTCCGGGCAATCAGGCGGTGGTCCGCACCAGCCGCTGGCAACGCAGCCATCATCGCGCGGTCTCTAGCCCCTGCCCGCGACGCGCCACATGATGAGGTAGGCGACGCCGAGAGCGAACGGAAACGCTGCGCCGGCCAGGACGCCACGCATGGCGTGCCCGGTGGGATCAGGCACGGCAATCCCGCACAGTGCGAGTCCGACCGCAAGCGCGAGCCAGATCAATGCCAGCCTCAGGTCCTTGTCCCTCGGCGCTTTAGGGTGCCCCAGCCGATCGATGATTTCGGGACTCAGTTCGTGACCCTTGTCGAGCGCCAGCCGGATCGTTTCCTGCATGTCGAAACGGCCCCGGTACCGGAACCAGAAGTACAGGCTCAGCACTACGGTGATGCCGATGAACATCGTCAGCGGGATGAGTACGTGTTCTTCCACCTTAAAATCTCCTTAAATTGCCGGGAACCGGCATCCACTCTTCAGATGCCCGTCGGTCCCGGTTTGGATGCGGAAATCTTAAGTTACTGTTTTTTGCCGCTTTTTTCGAGAAGGTCCAGCAGTTCGCCTTCCCGTTCCGGGCTTAGGCTGAAGGCTGCCGACCGCTGGCGCTCGGCAGGCTGCGTATCCCACCACTGCAACAGGTCACGTACCGTCTCACGCTCGGGCCGGATCCTGAGACCGGCCTCGTAAGCCGTATCGCCGCTGAAGCCGGCACCGGTCGAGCGCTCGCCGGGGCGGTAGATTGGCAGCGCGCCGCCGAGATCGTGCGCGGCAATGAAGTCATCGTCGACCCACACCGGCTGTACGGTCTGCCCGGTCACCGCCTGGCAGTCCTCGAGAAGTTCGCCGAACGTATAGGAGCCGACCGGGTTCACCGCATTGAAGGTACCGCCCGTTCCCTTGTCCAGGCAGTCGACGACGAACGAGGCGAGGTCGCGCACATCGATGATCTGCATTGTCGCGTCGGGACCGCCCGGCCAGAGCATCGGGCCGCCGCGGCGTGTGCGCACCGGGTACCAGGTGAAGCGATCAGTGTGATCCCCCGCCCCGCAAATATAGGTCGGACGGACGATCGTCAGGCGGTCCTCGCCTATTTCCTCGGCTGCGCGTTTTTCACACAGCGCCTTCAGCGGTCCGTAGGTCTCCCCGTTGACGTCTTCGATCGACTCATCGTCGATCGTGGCAAGCGGTGCGTCGACTTCATTGAGCCGGTCGAATTCCGCGTACACCGCCACGGTCGATATGAACAGGTAGCGACCGATATTCGGAGACAGGAGCTTTGCCGAGTTCCGGACATGGCTCGGCACATACCCCGAGTTGTCGATGACCGCATCCCAGTTGCGGTTCCTGAGACCGGCGAGATCACCGGCACGATCGCCATGGATGGTTTCAAGGTCCCGGAACAGCGTGTCGTTGGTTTGCCCGCGGTTGAACAACGTGAGCCGGTGTCCCCGCCTGAGGGCCTCCCGCACCATGTGTGGACCGATGAAGCCGGTACCGCCGAGCACCAGAATGTCGAGTGGCCGCTTGCTCGAGCTCACCGCCCTGCCCATGGCGGACAGCGGGACTCCACCGACGATGGCGATGGCGCTGAGCAATCCTGCTTGCAACAGTCCACGACGATCGACTCGCATGTACCCTCCCGCGTAAAAAACCGGCTGTCAGTATCTCTTGTTTGTCGCGGCGACGCAGGAGCCGACCCGTCGGTCGTATCCGGCCACCGCCGCGGCTTTACGCATAGTTCTTCAATATCTCGGCCAGCTCTGCGGCACCCGGATTCAGTGATGCAAGCGGGAGGTGCGCCAGCGGGGTGTCGATATTGCCCATCAGCTCATGCATCTCCTTCCGGGTCTCATCGATATACAGCAAGCCGGTCGTAATCTCGCCCGCGTTGAAATGTTCGCGCAAATATTTGAAGGCTTTCGCACGGCTCGTCGGGTCGTAGCGTTCATCGACTTTACGCAGGACGATCCGGCTGCCGTCGTGGAGTTCCACCGGCATCGCCTCACCCCCGGCATAAGCCGCCCTGATCTCCGCCGCGGGCGGTACGTAGTCCATGTCGACGACGTGATGATAAAACTGCCGCGTATGCTTGTAGCTTTTCGTCGATCCCTCGTGATCGTTGAATGTGACGCATGGACTTATGACGTCGACGAGGGCAAAGCCCGGATGCTTCAGCGCCCCCTGGATCAGCGGGACGAGCTGCTCCTTGTCCCCGGAAAAGCTCCGCGCTATGTACGTGCAACCCAGACTGAGCGCGGCGCTTACGGGATCGATCGGCTCCTGCTGGTTCGGCTGGCCCTTCTTCGGCCGGCTGCCGATGTCCGCCGAGGCGGAAAACTGGCCCTTGGTCAGACCGTAGACGCCGTTGTTCTCAATGATGTAGCACATGTTGAGGTTGCGCCGGATGGCGTGCACGAACTGGCCCACGCCGATTGACAGCGAATCGCCGTCGCCGGAGACGCCGATGTAGGTAAGATCGCGGTTGGCGGCATTCGCCCCGGTCGTGACCGATGGCATCCGGCCGTGCACCGAGTTGAAGCCGTGCGACTGGCTGACGAAGTAGGCGGGAGTTTTCGACGAACATCCGATGCCGCTCATTTTCGCGAGCTTGTGCGGCTCGATATTGAGCTCGAAGACCGCCTGGATTATCGCGGCGGTAACGGAATCGTGCCCGCAGCCGGCGCAAAGCGTCGAGACGGTACCCTCATAGTCGCGCGCTGTAAGGCCGAGCGCGTTCTTCGGCATGCCCGGATGGGCAACTTTCGGTTTGCCGATGTAGCTCATGCGGCACGTCCTTTTGACAGTTGTTCAAGAATTGCGGAAACAACGAACCCGGCGTTGATCGGTATCCCGTTGTAATGCAGGAGCGACACGAGTTTTCGTGGTTCCGCGCCGGCGTCGAGGATCATCAGGGTACGCAGTTGCGCATCCCTGTTCTGCTCGACGACGTACACGACGTCGTGCCTGTCGATGAAATCACGTACATCATTGCCGAACGGGAAGGCCTTGACGCGACAATAATTCAGCTTGATGTCCTGCGCGGCGAGACGGTCGAGCGCTTCCACGCAGGCAGCATTGCCGCTGCCGACCGTCAGGATCGCGGCGGAATTGAACCTGGAAAAGCGGATGTCTGCGGCCGGCAGCATGCCGCGGGCGGTTTCCCACTTGACCAGGAGCCGGTCGACCACGTCCTGGTACGCCCTGGCGTCTTCGGTGTAGCCGCCGTACTTCGTGTGACCTGAGCCGCGAGTGAAGTAGGCGCCCTTCGGGTGCACGCCGGGCAGCGTACGGTACGGGATGCCGTCGCCGTCCACGTCGAGGTAACGATAGAACTTCTCCATTTTCTCGAGATCAGCGGCGCTCAAGACCTTTCCGCGATCCGGCACGTAGTCGTCGTCCCATGTGAACGCCGGAATCATCCAGTCGTTCATCCCAATGTCGAGATCCGATAACACCATGATGGGGGTCTGCAGCCGTTCGGCGAAATCGAAGGATTGCACCGCCATGTGGAAACACTCGCCCGGATCCGCCGGGAACAGGAGGACGTGCTTCGTATCGCCGTGCGACGCATAGGCGCAGGCAATAATGTCGGCCTGTTGCGTCCGTGTGGGCATCCCGGTCGAGGGGCCGGTGCGCTGCACATTGAAGATGACGGCGGGGATTTCTGCGTAGTAGGCGAAACCCAGGAACTCACTCATGAGCGAGATGCCCGGACCGCTGGTTGGAGTAAAGGCGCGGGCACCGTTCCAGCTCGCCCCGAGCACCATGCCGATTGCCGCGAGTTCGTCTTCGGCCTGCATGACACAGTAACGGTGCTTGCCGGTTTCCGGGTCGACGCGGTACTTCCGGCAGAAGGCATGAAACGAATCCATCAACGATGTCGACGGCGTAATCGGATACCAGGCGCCGACCGTGGCGCCGGCGTACATGCAGCCGAGCCCGGCCGCGGTATTGCCATCGATGACGATGTGACCGCGGGTCTTGTCCAGCGGTACCACCTTGCTCGGCAAGGGACACACGAAATTGGCGGCCGCGTAATCGTAGCCCAGCCGGATCGCCTGCATGTTGGAATCGATCAGGCTCCGTTTGTCACCGAAGGTTTCCTCGAGCAGGCCCGTGATGATCGCGAGGTCGAGATCGAGAAGTGCGGCGACCACCCCGACGTAGCCGATATTCTTCATAAGGATGCGGGCCCGGGCGCCCTCGAAAGCCTCGTTGCACATCCGTGACAGCGGGACACCCAGTACCGAGATGTCTTTCCGGTCGAGCAACTTGCTGCGCGGCCAGGTCGAGTCGTAGACCAGCCAGCCGCCTGGCGTCACGTCGGCCATGTCCTGAGCGTAGGTCTGCGCGTTCATCGCAACCATCAGGTCCAACCGGTCCGACCGGGACTGGTAGCCGTCCCCGGTTATGCGAATCTCGTACCAGGTCGGCAGGCCCTGGATGTTCGACGGGAAGTAGTTCTTGCCGACGACCGGCACGCCCATTCGAAAAATGGCCTTGCGCAGCAAACTGTTGGCGCTGGCGGAGCCAGTGCCATTCACGGTGGCGATCTTGATTACGACATCGTTGACGGTTGCCACGGAGGATCCTTCGTCGGGCGCTAGCTCAGGCAGCGGTATTTTTCCTTGCCTTGCGGTGCAGGTCCTGGTCCCCCGCGTAAGGCAGCAGGATGGTCGATTTCTGCATGTCCCAGGCACCGGTCGGGCAGCGCTCGGCGCAGAGGCCGCAGTGCACGCAGATGTCCTCGTCTTTGACCATGACGCGCCCGGTATGTGGCAGGTCGGCGGAAACATAGAGCAACTGGGTAAGATTGCCGGCAGGCGCGGACAGGCGCCCGCGTAACTCGGATTCCGTCCCATTCGCGGTGATCGTCAGGCAGTCCACCGGGCAGATATCGATGCAGGCATCGCACTCGATACACAGGTTGGCGGCGAACACCGTCTGGATGTCGCAATTCAGGCAACGCTCGACTTCCTGGATCGTCTGTTCCGCGGTGAAGCCCAGTTCCACCTCGATGTCCAGTTTCTTGAAACGCTGCTTGAGGTCGACGTGCGGCATCAGCCGGCGAATCGCCGGATCGTAGTCGTTCGAATAGCTCCACTCGTGAATGCCCATCTTCTGGCTCGACAGGTTCATGCCGGCCGGCAGGCGATCGTTGAGATCCTCGCCGTGACAATAGCGGTGAATGGAAATCGCGGCTTCGTGGGCGTGGGCGACGGCCCAGATGATATTCAGCGGCCCGAAGGCGGAATCGCCGCCGAAAAAGACGCCTTCCCGCGAACACATCATCGTCTTTTCGTCGACGACGGGACAATCCCATTCGTTGAACGCGATGCCGATGTCCCGCTCGATCCACGGAAACGCATTGTCCTGACCGATCGCAAGGATGACGTCGTCGCAGGGGATCGTCACTTCACGCACCGCCCGGCCGCGATCGATCTGACCCTGCGCGTCGACTCCGTACTCCATGACGTCGAATCGCATGCCCGTCAGCTTTCCGTTTTCGATGACGAAAGCCGTCGGCGAATGATTGACGACGATGTCGACCTGTTCCTCCTCGGCATCCTCGAGTTCCCACTCGGAAGCCTTGAAATAGCCGCGGGGCTTGCGCGCCATCACCTTTACATCCCTGGCGCCCAGCCGGAGCGAAGTCCGGCAGCAGTCCATCGCCGTATTGCCCACCCCGATGATCAGGACGCGCTCGCCGATCGACTCGATGTGTTCGAACGCGACCGACTCGAGCCAGTCGATTCCGATGTGAATCCGCTCCGAATCATGGCGGCCCGGGATCTCGAGATCCTTGCCCCGCGGTGCCCCGGTTCCAACGAATACCGCGTCGAACTCGCCGCCGTCGAGGAGCGCCCGCAAACTGTGAATCGGGTGATTGAGCCTCAGATCGACGCCCATGCCAGTGATGTAGCCTATTTCCTCGTCAAGTACCGCCGGGGGCAGACGGAACCGCGGAATATTCGTGCGCATAAGGCCGCCCGTCGTACCCAGCGCCTCGAAGAGGGTGACTTCATAACCCAGCGGGCAGAGGTCGTTCGCAACGGCCAGGGAGGCACAGCCGGCGCCGATGAGGGCGACCTTCTTGCCGTTGCCGCGGGCCGGGCGCTTCGGCAACCGGGCGCTTATGTCCTCGCGATGATCGGCCGCCACTCGTTTCAGCCGGCAAATCGCAACCGGCTTGTCTTCCACGCGGCCGCGCCGGCACGCCGGTTCGCAGGGCCGGTCGCAAACGCGGCCGAGGATGCCCGGGAATACGTTCGATTTCCGGTTTTCGATGTACGCATCACCAAAACGCCCCTGCGCAATGAGGCGAATATATTCGGGGACATCGGTGTGGGCCGGGCAGGCCCACTGGCAATCGACTACCCGGTGAAAGTAGTCGGGATTGGAGGTATCGGTCGGCTTCATTCCACTACCGCAACAGGCTCCGCTCTTGCGGTCTGATCCCTTGTTGAGCGCTAGCATAACGGGATCGCCCGGAAAGTAAACAGTTGCACCGAGCGCGTTGTTATCCGCCCTTTCGCCCGCCTGGCGCGCGATTTCTCAGCGTTTTCGGGTGAACGCCAGCCGCCGGCCGGGGACAGCGCCGGACAATTTTCCGTCCCTGTAGACGATCGTGCCATTTACGACCGTAGTATCGATGGAGGCGGAGAAAACATGCCCGGCGAACGGCGACCAGCCGCACTTGCTGAGCAGGCTAGTGTCCGTGACCGGATATTGCCGGTCGGGATCGACTAGCACGAGGTCGGCAAAAGCGCCTTCCCGCAGATAGCCGCGGTCGGGGATGCCGAAGATATCTGCAGGCGCATGGCAGGCTTTTTCCACGATGAGTTCATGCGAAATCCTGCCGTTGGCCGCGAGATCGAAGAGGACGAGCAACGCGTGCTGTACGAGGGGCAGTCCTGCCGGCGCCTTGAAATAGGTCTGCGACTTTTCTTCGCGGGTGTGCGGCGCGTGGTCCGTCGCGATGATGTCGATCCGGCCCTCGTTGACTGCGGCAATGAGCGCCTCACGATCCTCGGCGCGCTTGATGGCAGGGTTGCACTTGATCGCTGCACCGAGATCGGCGTAGCGGCTTTCATCGAACCACAGGTGATGGACGCAGACTTCGGCCGTAATCCGTTTTTCTGACCTCGGCGCCGGCCTGAACAGCGCCATTTCGATCGCGGTGGTGAGGTGCAGGACGTGCAGGAGCGCGTCGTGGCGCCGGGCCAGATCTACCGCCAGAGTCGAAGAAGCCAGGCACGCTTCGGCCGAACGAATGTTCGGATGTTCGCTGAAGGGTACGTCGTCGCCGTAGCGTTCGCGCGCTCGCGCCTCGTTCGCCCAGATGGTCGGTGAATCCTCGCAGTGGGTCACCACGATCACGGGTGCGCGGGCGAAGATTTTCTCGAGCGTGGCCGGATCGTCGACCAGCATGTTTCCCGTCGACGCCCCCATGAAGGCCTTGATACCGGCAGCCTCGCCCGGTTCGAGCGCCTTTATTTCCTCGATGTTGTCATTCGTCGCGCCAAGGTAAAAGCCGAAATTGCCACGGCATCGCCGGCCCGCGAGCCGGTATTTGTCGGCCAGTGCGGCACGCGTCACCGTCAGTGGATTGACGTTCGGCATATCGAGAAAGCTGGTGATGCCACCCGCCACGGCCGCTGCCGACTCGCTCGCGAGGTCTCCCTTGTGCGTGAGCCCCGGTTCCCGGAAATGCACCTGGTCGTCGATCATGCCGGGCATCAGGAAACACCCGTCCGCGTCGATGACTTCTGTAGCGCCATCCGCCGGGATCGACGCCGCAATTTTTTCAATGCGTTCGCCATCCACCAGCAGGTCGGCTTCCCGCACCGTGCCCTCGTTGATCAGTCGGGCATTGGTAAAGAGCAGGCGTTTGGTGTCGGACACAATGTCCCCGGTACGGTGCAAAGGGCGCATTATGAAAGCGTGCCGGCCGTTTTACCATGAGGTCGCGGCGCGAGGTGTATGGGCCGACCACTCAGCCGCAGTGCTTCCGCGCCGTGCGCCACACTCACGATCGTAATGCCGAGACCTGCGATGTTGGACAATACGCGCCGTTCGGTCCGCTGATCGAGCTGGCTCGTGGCCTCGTCGAGAAACAACAGGCGTGGATCGTGATACAGCGCGCGGGCGAGCAGCAGCCGCTGCACCTGGCCGCCGGACAATCCCGCGCCGCCGTCCGCCACCGGCGTCTCGATACGCATGGGCAGCGACAGGAGTTCGTGCCAGACGGCAGCGAGTTCTGCGGCGCGCCGGATAAGGCACGTATCGGGGCTCGGCGAGAATCCCGTGATATTGTCAGCGATGGAGCCGGTGAATAAGCGGTCCGACTGCCGCACCATAGCCGAGTGCTGCCGGAGCCAGTCGGGATCCCAGAGGTTTGCATCCCACCCGTCGAACATGACGCGACCGCCGGCCGGTTCGAGCTCCCGGGCGAGGAGCCGCAACAGCGTCGTTTTTCCGCTGCCCGAGCGACCGCAGATCACCACACGCTCGCCCGCGTCGATGTCGCAGTGGAATCCGGCGATCACGGGCACATCGTCGTGCCACCCAAAGGAAAGGTTCTCGCACTCGATCCGCCCATTGAGGCTTGCGCGCAGCGCGGACGGCGGAGGGGCGTCGGGCACGGCCTCTGCCAGCAGATCCCCGACGCGGTCGAGGTGGTTGCGCAGCAGATACATCTCGCGCCCGGCGGCGGTTAGCCCCGCGAGCGCCGCGGCAAGTCGCCCGCGCAAACTGACGAAGGCAAACAGGACGCCGAGCGTCATACTGTTGTTACCGATGGCGATGACGCCCAGGGCGAGGAACGCCAGCTGGTCGATGATCCCGATGAGGCCTCGCGCAGCGGCCGCGGCGATCACGAGCCGGCCCTGATCCGCCCTGGCATTGCTGCCCTCGATGTATGCCTGCAGCCAGTGTCCCTCCCGCCGGCCTTGCAGGCCGAATGCGTGAACCGATGGCGCCGCGGCGAGGGATTCGAGCAAGGATTGTCGCGCCCCGGCCTCTGCAATCACGCCATCCAGGTTGCGCGCGCGTGTCCGCGGCATCAGGGCAGCCTGAACCAGCACGGTGCCGGCCAGCGCCACCAGCGACATGGCCGCCAGCAACGGGCTGTAGAAGACCATCAGCGCCAGTGTCAACGCGAGCGTAATTGCCTGCACAACCGCCGTCAGCGAGGTGTCTGTCAGCACTTTCTGGATGGGCTGCAGCGAATCGACGCGGGACAGCGTATCGGCAATCGTCCGCCGCTCGAGGACGGCGATCGGTAAGCCGAGCACATGGCGCACCATCGCGGTTGCGCTGTCGACGGACACCCGGATGCCGGTGAACAGGCTGTAGTGCTGGCGCAGCGTGTCGAGAACCAGTGCGGCGAGCATTACGCAGCCGAGGCCTGCCACCACAGAGTACAGCCAAGCCCTGTCCTGCCCCCGCACGATCTCGTCGATCAGGAGCTGCGTCCCCACGGGGACGGCGAGGGCGAGGAGTTGTGTTGCCACGAGCAGCGCCAGCAACATCGCGAGGTAGCGACCGAGACCCCGGAACGTGGCGAGCAGATCGATGAGGCGCAGACGCTCCCGGCCCCGCACCGCCTTGAAACCGGGCGCTCGCGCGAATTCGACGGCGACACCGGTAAAGCAACGGCCGAGTTCCTCGGGGCCGACGCGCCGTCGGCCGGCAGCCGGATCCCTGATGTCGAAAAAGCGCCGCGCTGCCCGCGTCAGGACCACGAAGTGTCGCAGGTCCCAGTGCAGGATCGCAGGCAGCCGCAGACGTGCCAGGTCTTCGACATCGGCTTTCACCGGCCGCGCGTCGAGGCCGAGGCTCCGCGCCATCGCCAGGATGGATGCGAGATCCGGGCGTCGTCGAGAGGCGGGGAAACGCCGCCTCGTCCAGCCGAGGTCGATGTCATGGCCGAGCCCCTGCGCGATCATGGTCAGGGCGGCAAGACCGCATTCGCCGGTTTCCGCCTGCCGAACCGTGTCGATGCGTCGCATCGCTCAGGCGGCCGGGCGTCCGCCACGCAGGAGCCAGCGGTACAGGGGCCAGCGTGCGGACACGAGATCCGCGGAAAAACGGGCACCCGGCCCGAGCCGCGGCCACACCGCCGGAAGGCGATCGTGATCGAGGCGGGCGCGCAGTTCGTACACTGCCCCCCGTATTTCCGGGTCGAACGCGAGGCTCGCTGCAGGCACGGGAACGGATGCGATGTCGATGATGGTTGCCGCCAGCGTGCCGTACAGCTGGTACGGGTACGCGTGCAGCCGGAGTTCCACCGCCTGACCGCGTCGCACGCGCCCGTTGTCGTCTGCACTGATATAGAGGTACGCCAGCAGCTCGCTGTCCGCCTCGAACAACTGCAACAGCAGCTGACCGGCGTGGACGGCGGAGCCCTCGGTCACCAACACGGCGCCGGCACTTCCCGGCGCCGGCGCCTTGACCGCGCTCATCGTTTCCGCACCCAGCGCGAGAAGTTCGCGGCGCAGGCGCTCGCGCTCACGGTCCGCCTGCAGCTGGCGCTTAAAGGCTGCGGAGCGGCGCTCGTCCCGATCCATCCGCAACCGGGCCAGTTCTTCCTCGAGCGCCAGGCGGCGATCCTCGGCTGCATGTTGCTCCGTGCGACGGCTAAGGTGCCCGGCTGCCAGTTCATCGACCTGGTGCGCGGCGATACTGCCCTTTGCGAGCAAACTACGGCCGCGCTCGAGTCGGCGCGCCGCGACCGCAAGTTGCTCCTGATGAAGCCGGATGTCTTCCGCTATTGCATAGAGGCGTGTTTCGGCGAGTCTGATGCGTCGCTCCGCGCTCTGTAAGGAGTGCGACGTGGCGGCCGCATCTGCCGCCGCCTCGGCATCGAGGCCGTCGAGTTCCCGCTCCAGCGAGCGGCGCCTCGCCGCCGCCGGTGAATGCGGGCCATTGTCGCCGGAAGCGATGATGTCGAGCAGACGCTGGCCGCGCTCGACCAGCACGCCATCTGCGACGCCGATACGGGTTACGGTCCCGGCGCGCGGCGCCAGCACCTGCAGGATACGCCCCGAGGGCATGAGCACACCGCTCGCTCGTACTCGCTCGGGCATTTGAATCGCCACCGTACTGAGGCCGAGCAGCAGGCACGCCAGCCCGGCCGCGGCGGCGGCAAGCAGCGCTCCCGGGGGCGTCGCCACGAGCACCGTGCCGAGCCAGCGCTGGCGCGAACGTTCAAGCGCTTCGCGGCGAAACAGTTTCAGATGCAAAGGTCGCGTCGCCATGCACTGCATCGAAGCATGCGATTCAAGGGTTGCGCTGCCGGATTAAACCGCGTCTTTACAAAGTTTTGCGGGCCCCTGCCCGGTATGCGATAACGCCTGCTGCGTCGGAGCGGCAATGTATGAACGACATCGACTACCTGCAACGAATCGAAAACGCCCGCGTCTATGACGTCGCGATTGAATCGCCGCTCGATCTCGCCACGAATCTTTCACGCCGCCTGAAAAATCGCATCCTGATGAAACGAGAAGACCTGCAGCCGGTATTCTCGTTCAAATTGCGCGGCGCCTATAACAAGATAGCCGGCCTGCCCGATGAGGTGCTTGCGGCCGGGGTGATTTGCAGTTCGGCCGGAAATCACGCCCAGGGTGTCGCGCTGGCGGCCAGGCGCCGCGGCGTGCGCGCCGTCATTGTGATGCCGGTGACAACGCCGCGCATCAAGGTCGACGCCGTGCGTGCACTGGGCGGCGAAGTTATCCTGCATGGAGATGCGTACGACGACGCGTACGCTCATGCATGTCAGCAGGCGGAACGGGAATCGCTCGTATTCATTCACCCGTTCGACGATCCCGATGTCATTGCCGGGCAAGGCACAATCGCTCGCGAGATACTGTCGCAGTCAAAGGACCCGGTCGACCTGGTTTTCGTCCCTATCGGCGGTGGCGGGCTGATGGCGGGAATTGCCGTCTATATAAAGAATGTCGACCCCAGCATAAGGATCATCGGCGTCGAACCCGACGATTCTGCGGCGATGCAGGCATCCATCGCTGCCGGCCGGCCCGTAACCTTGCCGCACGTAGGCATATTTGCCGACGGCGTGGCGGTTCGCCGGGTCGGTGACGAATCGTTTCGTTTGTGCCAGGCATACGTAGACGAATTCATGACGGTCGATACCGACCAGACCTGCGCCGCCATTCGCGATATTTTCGAGGACACCCGCTCGATCGTCGAACCGGCCGGGGGACTCGCGGTTGCGGGCGCCAAGAAGTACATCGCCCTGCACGGGCTCGAGCAGCAGACCATCGTGACCATCAGCTGCGGCGCCAACGTTAATTTCGACCGCTTGCGCCACATCGCCGAGCGGGCGTCCGTCGGTGACCAACAGGAAATGCTCATTGCCGCGGAGATCCCCGAGACGCCCGGCAGTTTCCGGCGTTTTTGTGAAGCGCTCGGCCGGCGTGGAATTACCGAATTCAACTACCGCTACAGCGACAGCATGAAAGCGCACATATTCGTCGGAGTGCAGCTGACCGGCGGCAGTGCAGAACGCCGCACGATACTCGCGGACCTGAGCGATGCGAATTACCCCGTTGTGGACTTGAGCAACAATGAAATGGCGAAGTTGCACGTCCGGCACATGGTGGGCGGACGTGCTGCGGGGGTCGCCAACGAACGCCTGTTTCGCTTCGAATTCCCGGAGAGGCCAGGCGCGCTGCTCGATTTTCTCAATGCGATCGGTACTGACTGGAACATCAGTCTCTTTCATTACCGCAACCACGGCTCGGACTACGGCCGTATTCTGGCCGGCATAGACGTACCGCCCGATGAGACGGCGGAGCTCGAGGCGCACCTGGCGGAACTCGGTTACGCGCACTTCGAGGAAAGCGACAATCCCGCCTACGCCATGTTCCTCGGCTGAGACCAGCCTTCAGTCGCGGTAGGATGGGTCCTGCCGATCGAGCTTGCGCAGCAGCCCCGGCCAGACCAGCTGACCTCCGAGCCCGCGCGTGACTTGCTCGGCCTGGGCCGTAATGCCGGCGACGATCGGGGCAGGGATCGATACCAGGGGTTGGCCGGTCGATTGCGCGAGCAGCTGGATCTGGCACGCGGTTTCGAGTACGTACATTTGGAGAAACGCGTCGGCAATGGTCGCGCCGGTCGTCAGCAAGCCGTGGTTTCGGAGCATGAGACAGTTCCGCGCACCCAGGTCCGCAACGAGCCGCGGTTTCTCATCGTCGTTTAATGCCACGCCTTCATAGTCGTGGTACGCAAGGGTCGCGAACGCGAACAGAGACGTCTGCGAAATCGGCAGCAACCCGTTCTTTTGTGCAGAAACGGCGACACCGGCTTTCGTGTGCGTATGCACCACGCAAGCCACGTCCGGCCTGGCTGCATGTACGGCGCTGTGAATGACGAAGCCTGCCGGATTGACCTCGTGTGGCGAATCGTCGATTTTTCGACCGTCCAGATCGACCTTGACCAGACTGCTCGCAGTGATTTCCTCGAACAGGAATCCGTAGGGGTTGATGAGGAAATACTCCTCGGGCCCGGGAACCCGCGCGGACACATGCGTAAAGACGAGGTCATCCCAGCCGAACATCGCGATGGCACGATAACAGGCGGCGAGATCGACCCGCACGGCCCGTTCCGTTGCCAGGCATCCTGCATTTGCCGAGCCACTCATCAAGCGCCCCTCTGTACGGCAGTGCCGAGGATAGCCTTCTCCGCGGTTTGTTGCACTCGTAACCGCGCGAGCGAGGCATATGGCGAAATGTTATTCCAAATGCGTTGCAACCAAATCCCGACGGCACGCATCCAATGCGTAACGAAATAGTACAGGACTCTGTCTGCGCCGTTGGCCGGAAGCGCTGCGGCAGGACGAACCGGGTTGACGTAACAAACTGAAAATCCCTTATGCTGTTTGTTTCGTTCCGACTGGGCGGTGGCGTATGCCACCGCCTTTTTTTACCACATGTCCCGCACCCGTGCGCCGACGTCGATGCGAGTGCGCGAGCGGACGGCTGCGGATGTGCGTCGCACCTCGCTTGCACCGGCAAAGCGCGGCTCGAGTGTTTCGAGGAGCCGTTCCGTCATGAAGCGGCTGCGGGCGCCGTACACGTGCCGGTCCCCGTCACGAGCTTGCCCGGTCACGTAAAAGCGCAACGGTGCGACCAGCGCGAGTGAGCGCCGGGCACGGGTCATTGCCACGTATAAGAGGCGTCGTTCCTCTTCGATGAGAGCCGGTTTACCTGTCGCAAATTCCGACGGAAAACTGCCGTCCGTCACATTCAACACGAACACCGCATCCCACTCCTGCCCCTTTGCGGAATGGACCGTCGACAGTACCAGGTAGTCCTCGTCAAGCAGCGGATCGCCGGCCTGGCCGCCGGCGGCCGCCGCCGGGTCGAGCGTCAGCTCCGTCAGGAAGCGCTCGCGCGTCGGGTAGCGGCCGGACACCTGTTCCAGTTGCTCGAGATCCGCCTGCCGAGTCTCGGCACTGTCATAGAGACGCTCGAGTTGCGGCTGATACCAGCGGCGGACGGCCGAAAGCTGCGCCTGCCAGGAAGGATCGTCGGCGGCGGCCGCGAGCCCGTCCATGAGTGTCACAAGGCGGGCCCAGTGGGCGGCTGCCGCCGGCGGCGTCAGGAAACCGGCGAGTGCAGTAAAGTTGAAATCGGCGAGCCTCAAGGATTCGAACGCTTTCCTGGCCGTCGCCGGACCCATGCCCGGCAGCAATTGCATGACACGGAACGCGGCGATCTCGTTTTTCGGGTTCTGCGCCCATTTGAGCACGGCGAGCAGGTCCTTCACGTGTGCCGCTTCGAGGAACTTCAGGCCACCGTATTTCACGTAGGGAATGTTGCGCTGGACGAGCTCGATTTCCAGCCGGTCGCTGTGATGCGAACCCCGAAACAGAACAGCCTGCCGGGATAGCCGCACGCCCTCCTCGCGCTTGGCGAGTACGGCCTCCACCACGAAAACGGCTTCGGCATCGCCGTCCTCGACGGTCACGTACTCGGGACGTGCACCTTCGCGGCATTCGGAGTAGAGATACTTTCGGTACTGACGCTTGCTTTCCGCAATCAGGCAGTTGGCGGTGTCGAGTATGGGCTGCACGGATCGATAGTTCTGTTCGAGCGTAATCACCTTGCCGGACGGCATGAAGCGGTCAGGGAATGCCAGGATGTTGTCGACCTCGGCGGCCCGGAACGAATAAATCGATTGCGCATCGTCGCCAACGACCGTGACACCGCACCCGTCCGGTTTCAGGGCGTGCAGAATAGCTGCCTGCACACGATTCGTATCCTGGTATTCGTCAACCAGTATGTGATCGAACCAGCTACCCAGTTCGGCGGCAAATTCCGCTTCGTTGACCAGGTGCTGCCAGTACAACAGCAGGTCGTCATAGTCGAGCACCTGTGTTTCCTGTTTGCGGCACACGTAGCATCGAAAGAGCTCGCGCAGCTCCGTCTCCCATTCGCCGCACCAGGGAAAGGTCGCCTGCAGCGTCTCACTAAGCGAGCGCTGTGTATTGACGATGCGTGAATAAATCGCGAGGCAGGTATCTTTCTTCGGAAAGCGACGGTCCGCCGCCGAGAAACCGAGTTCGTGCCGCACGACATCCAGAAGATCCGCCGAATCACCGCGATCCAGCACGGAGAAAGCCGGGTCGAGCCCCAGGTTGTGCGCAAATTGCCGCAGGATCCGGTTCGCCACCGAATGGTAGGTACCGGACCAGTTCAGCCGGACGGCGGGCGAGGCACCCGTCGACTGCTGTCGCAACGCCTTGGCGACGATCGAGTCGACGCGCCGCGCCATTTCGTCCGCCGCGCGACGGGTGAACGTCAGCAGCAGGATCCGCTCGGGGCTGACGCCCTCGAGAACCAGGTGTGCGACCCGGTGCGCCAGCGTCATTGTCTTGCCCGTCCCGGCACCGGCGATGACCAGCAAGGGCCCTGCCGCGAAGGGACCGTCTTTCGGGCGCCACCCGTAAGTGGCTGCCTCGCGCTGCTCCGGATTCAGGCACCGGAGGAACTCCGCACCGCCGCCCACTGCATGCTCGACCGCGTTCATGCCATCGTCCCTGTCCCCGGAAGATCTGTATTTTTATCCAGTACTGGATGAATTTACAAGGTTTCGCCCAGGAAGGCTTCGATTCGGGCTGCAAGGACCTCGGGCGCATCGAAGTGCAGCATATGGCCACAATCGGGGATGGTTGTGGCCACCGCGCCCGCGATCGGGACAGCCGACTCGAGCGCCGTTGTATCCACCATTAGCTGCCGCATGATCTCGCTCTCCTGGCCCGCGACGAGCAAGCTCGGCGCCACGATGCGCCGCCAGCAGGCTTCGGCCTCCGCGCGCCGGTAGAGTACCGGGTTCGGCAGCTTGTGCAGCGGATCGACGCGCAACCTGACTTCGCCGTCCTGTGAGAGCCCCCAGCACTCCGCCACATAGTGGGCCCGGTCGGCCCGCATTCGCGGATTACGATGGCGGATACGTTGGGCGAGCGCTGCAAAATCCGGGTACGAGCTGAAGCCGGTCAGCGCATGCGTTCTGTGCAGCCAGTCCCGGTATCGGTCCGGCGCCGTTACCGGATCACTGTCCGGCAGGCCGAAGCCTTCCAGATTGACGAACGCGGCGACGCGGGCCGGGAGGCTGCCGGCGTACAGGCCGGCGACGTTGCCGCCCATGCTGTGGCCGATGAGCCGAACGGGCTCTGCCGGGCTGTACGCATCCAGCAGCCGGTCGAGATCGGCGAGGTAGTCCGGGAACCAGTACGCCGGCACGTCCGCCCGTGAATCACCGAATCCCCGCCAATCCGGTGCCACGACGTGCCAGTGTCGCTCGAACGCGTCGACGACGAACTGGAATGTCGGCGCAGAGTCACCCCAGCCGTGCAGGTATACGAGCAGCGGTGCGCCCTTGTTACCCCATTCGTGCACCGCATAATCGCAAGCGCGGATGCGCAAACGGGTAACGCGCCGCGGAATGCGCGCTTCGTAGATGTCGGGGTCAGTCACGTTCGTATACTAGAAGACGGCGGGCGCCGGGGGTACGGTCAGAGCCCCGTGCCGCGTACGAACCGCGCGGCGCACGCCATGCGCCGTCGACGTGGTGCAAACGACGGCGATTCGACGGGCGACGGCCTTGACGGTAATCTCTCGCGGTCGCTGCGGGAACCCTGAAGTGCCAGGAACCATCGTCATCGTGGGCGCCGGCCATGCCGCCGGTCAGCTCCTTGCCACACTTAGGCAGGAGGCATTTGCCGGGCACATCGTGCTCGTCGGCGATGAGCCCTATCTGCCCTACCAGCGCCCTCCGCTGTCCAAGAAGTACCTGGCGGGAGAGATGCCCCCCGAGCGCCTTTACGTCAAACCCGCAACCTTCTACGAAGACGCACGGATCGAAGTCCGGCTCGGCGCCCGTGTGGAATCCATTGACCGGCGGTCGGCGACCGTGCGGCTTGCGACCGGGGAGTCCCTCGGCTGGGACCGGCTGGTCCTGGCGACCGGTTCGCGGGTCCGCCGTCTCCCGGCGGATGAGGCCCTGCCGCGCGGTATCCACTACCTGAGGAACATTGCGGATGTCCATGCGATTCGCGCCAGCTTTGCATCTGGCCGGCGCCTCGTGATCATCGGCGCCGGCTACATCGGGCTTGAAGTTGCCGCCGTCGCCCGCGCCGCCGGGCTCGAGGTGACGGTACTGGACATCGCCGACCGTGTGATGAGCCGGGTCGTCTCGCCCGATGTTTCGGCGTTTTACCGGCAACAACATGAGGAGCGCGGGGTGAGGTTCCGGCTGTCAACGGGGCTCACCGGTTTCGGCGGTACCCTGCAGGTGACCTCAGTCCGGGATTCGTCAGGGCAGGATACTCCGGCCGACCTCGTCGTCGTGGGCGTCGGGATCATACCCAACACGGAACTGGCCGCGGATGCGGGCCTCGCCGTCAAAGACGGCATTCTGGTGGACGCGGGCTGCCGGACGAGCGATGAGCGCATCTTTGCGGTCGGCGACTGCACGTCGCACCCGAGCCCTCTCTATGGCCGCCGGGTTCGCCTCGAATCGGTGCAGAATGCCCTTGCACAAGCGCGGACCGCTGCGCACAACCTATGTGGCGGCCACGCGGAGTATTCCGAAGTACCGTGGTTCTGGTCCGACCAGTACGATCTCAAACTGCAGATTGCGGGACTTTCACAGGGCTATGACAGCGTCGTAGTGCGCGGCGACCCGGCCAGCCGCTGCTTCTCCTGCCTCTACCTCAGGAACGGGCGCCTGATAGCGGTGGACGCGATCAACTCGCCGCGTGATTTCATGCAGGGAAAAGCGTTGATCGGCGAGCAAGCTTCAGTGGATCCCGAGCGCGGCGCGGACCTTCAGAGCCCACTCAGGCCCACGCCCTGACCTGGTCACTCGGCAGCGTTGTCGGCTGTTTGCGTTCGGAGCTCCTGGAACTCGAAAATCAGCTGACCGTCGGCAGCGACGGGACCGGTTCGGGCGGAGTATGCGGACGCACGCAGATACTCGACCGCTTCGAGTGTGAGTCCGTCATAATTCCCACTGCCGCCGAACACCCTTGCCGTTCCCAGCGCGTTCGGCCCGGCACTCAGAAGTCCCCGCCACGTGCCTTTCCAGCTGTCCGCGGCATTCCAGTACGCCGGAACCACTATTTCGCGGATAAAATCCCAGCGATTTTC
Organism: uncultured Pseudomonadota bacterium; assembly: GCA_963713215.1. GTDB lineage: Bacteria > Pseudomonadota > Gammaproteobacteria > Steroidobacterales > Woeseiaceae > UBA1847. Next base: position 999,107 of record CAVQKY010000006.1, read on the forward strand.
CCGCTGCGCAACGAGCAACGTGCCCTGGCGCGGAAGGACGATGTGCCATACGGAATCGACGATTGCCTCGCTGTTCAGGAGTCGTGTGTCTTCCGAACGGGTTGAAAACTTGATGCCCGCACCGACCGGATGGCCACGGTAGTCGAAAAGCTGCGCGACCATGACCTCGGTGTCACGCACGGGCTCTTCCCATAACTGCGCAACTCTCTGCGGCGCAGGCGTGACGCGGCTCTCGCCATTGTTGGTGAAGAGGATGTTCTCGGCGGGCACCGCCGAATAGTTCAGGATGAACTGCCGCCGATCGCTCACCATCAGCGGCGTCACCACATCGGCCGATGTCAGTGGATTGTAGTACAGGAACCCCAATGCCACAGCCGCGCCGCTTGCGATCCCGAGAACCAGGACGACCAGGAATTTCATGGTTGTTCCCCGGTGGTTTCCGGTGAGGCGTCCGCAATGTAGGTCGCAACCATCTCGATGCGGCCCTGTGAGGCAGGGTCCGCTCCGGTGCCGTTCGGTACCCACCGTTCCGACATGCCGCCGCCAAGGTTATCGAATTCACGGGTCCCGGCGCGCAGGCGGCCGGTTCGGCGGCCGCTCTGATTTTCGGGGGCCAGCCTTACGTACAGGCTTCCGCGTGCCGGCAGGTGCACAGCCCACTCGATGACGTCACCCAGCTTTTCGTTGCGCACCACCATGCGGCTACCCACGCCGATGACTGCATCCCGCGAATTGCGAACCTTGAACAATTCGGTTCGGACGCCGGCGAAAACCGGGTCCTCCGGCCAGCGCAAATCCGGGGGCATCAGGTTCGTCTGTTCCTGCGCGCCAAGCATGATCCGGTCGCCCGGAACATTTACGTAAAAGGTTTCCGAATTGCCGCCATTAGGCGCGACGGAAACAATCGACACCTCGCGAGCGAGATCCACGGCCGGTATGTAGCCAAACGCGGCGATTGCACCCGTGATGCCGATTGCGATTCCGGTGATATAGGTCTTTATCACGTAGCATTCCGATTATTGCCGCTGGGCGCGCGGCGACCGGATGCAAGTTTAGTTAAATTGATCGAGCCGATACATCGCGTATCGTCAATTTGTGACGGAGCGCACATCCGGCCTGAAGAACGGTGTAATTACTCACACTGCAGGCGAAAATCGGGCCGGCGGCGCGTGCGGAATCGGTCCGCCGTATGCGTTCAGTCGCTGGCAAAATAGCGCGACAGGTACTCATCGAAGCTCGTGTCGTCCGCGGCTTCGATCGCATGTTGCTTTTCGATGGATTCGACCGCCTCCCTTTCGAGGAGCGAAAGTCGGTCCGGCGGCACAGGCTCGGTCGCGGTGAAGTAGTCTCTGTGGCTCACCGCAACTCCCATTACGAATTCGAAGAACCCGGTGCCGGCAGCGCGCAGGTCTGCCAGGACGCGGGCGGACGGCGTCAGATCCGCATCGTTCACGAGTTTCTGCATTTCCCGTGCGGCAGCGCGGTAGCAATCGGATTTCTCCGCCCGGTCGATGAGCTCGGCCATCGCAACGACACCGGCCAGAATTTCACCTGCCCAGGCCGTTGACCCAACGGGCCTTCCATCGCGGTGCAACGTGAGTCCGGGCTCCCGCCCGCGGCGGGCGACGACTGCCTGGTTGTACCTCGTCTCGTCCAGCCGCGCATCGTCCAGCGGTGGACTGTGTTCGAGCATACAATAGACGAGGAACGCCTCGATGAAACGCATTGTGTTCTGATTGATGCCCGAAGGGTCATAAATATTGATGTCCAGTGCGCGGACTTCGACGTATTCGACGCCACCCCGCCTCAGCGCTGCGGTCGGCCGCTCGCCCGACCGAGCGACGCGTTTCGGACGGATCGTACTGTAGTACTCGTTCTCTATCTGCAGCAGACAGTCGCTCAGCTGACGCCACTCACCGTTAAGCTTTGTACCGATTCGCTCATACGCAGGTTCCGGCGTCCGTATCGCGGTTGCCAGATCCCGAATGTATTGTTCGAGGCTGTTCAGGCAGATATTGATGCTCGACTGGTTTCTGTTGCTATAGCCGAGATCGCTCATGCGGAGCGATGTCCCGTAAGGCTCGTAATAGGTTCCGCTGTGCATTAGGGGCATGTCGAGTTCACGCTCGCCCATGAACGTACGGCAAAGAGCCGGCGACGCGCCGAACAGATACAGCAGCAACCATCCGAAGCGTCGGAAATTGCGAACCAGCCCCATGTACTGTGCAGAGCGAAATGACTGCTGCTCTGCAGAGTCGCCGCACAATTCGCGGTAACCAGGCCAGAACGCGGCAGGCAGGGAGTAGTTGAAATGTATACCCGCGATGGTCTGCATGTGTCTGCCATACCTGTAGCCGAGGCCGCGACGGTACACAGTCTTCATGGTGCCCACATTCGAGTTGCCGTAGCGGGCCAGCGGAATGTCGTCATCGTCAGGAATCAGGCACGGCATACTCGCCGGCCACAGTAGCTCCCCTTCCAGTTTGTCGTAGGTAAACTGGTGGATGTCGCACAAGGTCCGAAGCGCCTCCCAGGTATTTGCGTAAGCCGGCGTGACGAATTCGAGCAGTGCTTCGGAGAAGTCCGTCGTAATGTAGCGATTCGTCAGAGGGGATCCAAGCGAACGAGGATGCGGCCGCAGTGAAAGATTGCCTGAGGCATCGACGCGCAGACATTCTTTCTCGATGCCTTTATTGGCACGGGCGAGCAGATGCTCGAGTTGCGGCTGGTCAAGGGCTACCAGCGACGCCAGCCGTGTATCGAATGTGCGGTCCACGGCGACGTTTTACCATAAGTGTACCTACATCGCGCCATGCGGCCGCAGAACCGGATTACAATCCGGGACATGCCCGCTTCCTCGAATAAGGCGCTGCTCGCGGCGCTTGCCGGTCTCCTCCTCTTGCTGGCGGCTCCGGCCCACGCGTTCCGATGCAAGAACAAGCTCGTTACCGATGGCATGTACGAAGAGGAAGTTCTTGCCGTCTGCGGAGAACCGGTATCGCGCCGCCACCTGGGCTACGTCGTGCGTAGCTATCTCTATGACTGGCGCGGTATGTACCAGGTCGATGGCAGGAGTCACAGGCGCGGCCGCACACTCACCGAGGAGGTGCTCGTCACTGAGTTCGTTTACAACTTCGGCCCTCGCAAGTTGATGCGGCGGCTCGTTTTCGAAGGCGGGATCCTGACGGTGATCGAAACCATGGGTTACGGCTACATCGATAAAGGCGACGGAAACGGCGCTTCACGCTGACAGCAGGCTGGCTTAGCAGGTACTATCCTGCGGTACAGCGCTGCCATCCGGAGAACCCCACACCATGAGTGAATCCCGCCTGCGTCGCCTGCGCGACAGTTCCAGCGGCCCGGCGACACTCGTCAGCGAAGGCTGCAAGATCAACGGGCTCGTAACCGGCAGCGGCAATTTTCACCTGGCCGGTGAAATCGACGGCGACTGTGACTTCGAGGGGACCGTTACGCTCGCGCGTTCCGGTTCCTGGAGAGGCACGATTCGGGCGGCAAATGTCATAGTCGCGGGTCGCGTGGAAGGCGACATTATTGCCGCCGGCCGCGTCGAAATCACCGACTCCGCACGAATCAACGGCACGGTTTCCGGTGAGGCGATTGCGGTCGCAGAGGGTGCGGTTGTTGAAGGCGTGATGCGGACTACCGGGCCCGCAAAGCCCACCGAGTTTGTCGAAAAACGCGCACAGCCCTGACAGGTGTAAAGCAACAGCCGGGCCAGTACGGCCAATATATTGTTCGGTTGGCCAAGAACGATGCTAAACTCGACGTGGAAACCGGCAACCTGTTGCGGGTCTAACCGGTCGAATAACAAGTACAAGAAACTGGACTCGCTGTCGGGCAATACACGGCTTTATACGCAGAGCTTTCGTGCCCGACAGGATGCGGCGGCAGATATGACTGGCAGCAAGTTCCCGAGATACCTGCTCTACGGTATTGCACTCGGCATCGCCGTAGCGGCGATCATGCTGTCGATGTTCTATGCCCAGTATCGCTGGCTGGCATCCGGGGTCATCGCCGACGGCGCGGCCGATCACGAGGCATTCCTCAGGACAAGCTTCGAATCGAGGGCACAGGACGAATTGAGTGCCATGGCGGAATCGCTCAGTCCGATCCTGGCCGGCGACAACTCCAGGGCATTGTTGCGCGCGCTGAACCGGCAAATGACAGAAGAGCCGCTGCTGGCGGGCGTCCGTTTTACCGACGCAGAGGGTAACAGCCTGCAGGCCGGCAGCGTCCCTGCACAGGCCTCGGCGCACGGCACCGTGTGGACGCCGTCGAGCCTCGTCCTGACAATTCCCGTACTAGGCGACTCGGGATCCCTGTCCGCCGCCTGGGAAATCGACGAACTGAACAGTGCGGCCGACGCATTCCAGCGCCATTTACAACTGAGCGAAACGCAGCGCCGGCGCATAAGTTATGCATGGATCGGCCTGGGCACTCTCGCCACGCTGTTCATGTGTTTCTCTGTAGTCTGGTTACTCGTCCGGGACCAGACGGCGCGCATTCGCCAACTGAAGTGGCAGGCCGAAAAACTGCGTAATGCGGATTTCGGCGAGCCCCTGGCCATACGGCGCGACGACGAACTCGGCGACCTCGCGTCGGTTTTCAATGCGATGCGCGACCAGCTACGCAGCACCACGATAAGCCGCGACTATGTCGACAACATTCTTGCAAGCATGAACGACGCGATTATCGTGACGACTCACGACGGCCGTATAAAACGGATCAACAAAGCCACTACGCACCTACTCGGGTACGAGGAGGATGAGCTTCGCGATGCGGCTGTCGACGTCATTGTCGACGTAAAGAAAAGCGCGGCACGCTAGCGGCAGCGTCCACCGCTGGAGCGCCGAGGGAAGCCTTCTTTGAAAGCAAGTTCGGCGAATCGATCCCGGTTTCGTATTCCTGTTCGATACTCGATGACGACGATCCCGAAATGAGCGATCGGATTTACGCGGCACAGAACACGACCGAGCGCCGCCGCGCGGAACAACGCATTCGCTATCTCGCGCGCATTGATGCATTGACGAAAATCCCCAACCGCATGCAGTTTCAGCACCTGTTGCAGCGCGGCATCGCGCGCGCCCGCCGAAGCGGAAACTCGCTTGCATTGTTTTACATCGACATAGACCACTTCAAGGAAATCAATGACACGTTTGGGCATCTTGCCGGCGACACGACTCTCGAGACGGTCGCTGAACGGCTGACCTCGGTGTTGCCTGGCAAGTCGATCATCGGTCGGCTCGCCGGCGACGAATTTGCAGTCATTGTGGATCGCGCGGGCGCGGACAGTGGCGGGCGCGCGGCGACGGACTCGCTGGCGCGCGCGCTGCTCGCCAAGCTCGCCGAACCGTTTTTCGTGCAGGGTCATGAAGTGTTCATGACAGCGAGCATGGGCGTCGCTTACTACCCTCAGGATGCCCCGAATGTCATCGACCTGATCCGGAACGCTGATGCGGCGCTCTATCACGCAAAAAAATCCGGGGGCAATGTGCATTCCTATTACCTGCCGAAGATGAACGAGGCTGCAGTCGAACGGCTCATGACCAAGAGCAAGCTCAAACGGGCCTTCGAGCGGGACGAGTTACTTGTTCATTACCAGCCGAAATACAACCTGGCTACCGGGGAAGTTGCAGGCGCAGAAGCTCTCGTACGGTGGGAATTGCCGGAACGAGGGCTTATTCTGCCTTCCGACTTTATTCCGCTGGCCGAAGAGACGAATCTCATCATTGAGATTGGCGAGTGGGTGCTGAGCCGGGTTTGCGAGGACTTCCGCTACTGGCAGCGTTCCGTGACTTCACCCGGGAGGGTGTCTGTAAACCTGTCCCTGAAGCAACTTCGTCAGAGAAGCTTTACGAACCGCATCAGTTCGATCTTGAGGAGTTACGAAGTTTCACCGACATCGCTGGAACTCGAGATCACTGAAACCACCTTGATGGAAAACGCGGAACGAACCGTCAGACTTCTGGATCAGCTTTATGCTCTCGGCCTGCATCTGGCGATTGACGACTTCGGCACCGGCTATTCGTCGTTGAGCGCACTGCAGCAGTTTCCGATCAGCACCCTCAAAATCGACAAATCCTTCGTCCGGCACGTAGCGACCAATCCGGACGATGCGACCCTGGTCGGCACGATCGTGCAACTTGGCCGCAACATGAATATGGATGTCGTGGCCGAAGGAGTCGAAGAAACGGGGCAACTTGCATTTTTGCAATCGCTGGACTGTACATATGCGCAGGGCCTGCTGTTTGGTGATCCCATGAGTTCGGATAATTATCTCGAACTATTGCTTGCTCAAGCGGCAGGCACGGACGCCTATCGAGCGCTCTTTGCCTGATCTCCAGCCAAAAGGCAAGACCCTTTCGCCCTTCACTCTGTTCCACATCCTGCTTAGAATGAACCTGTTAGGGAGTCGGCCTAGCCGCCGGGAAGACAAAACATGACAAATAAGATTCAAACGAGCATTGCGTTCTTGTTGCTATCCGCCGCGCCGCTGAGCTTTGCCTGCGAGTATCCGCAACGGGCCGATGTGCCGAACGGAGCGACTGCCAGCAAAGAGGAAATGCTGGCCGGACAGGCAGCAGTCAAAGACTATATGACCGCCATGGAGACCTATCTTGCGTGCATCGAAGAACAGGAAAAGGAAACTGTTGCATCGATGCCGGAAATCACGGAAGAGGAACGTGCGAGCCGTGATGCTGCGCTGACCAAGAAGTACAATGCCGCAGTTCAGGAAATGGAACTCGTCGCTGCACGATTCAACGAGGAAGTACGGGCATACAAGGACAATTCCGAGCAGTAAGGACAGATCGCCAAAGTCGTTCGGCCAGAGCCGCTCGACTAAAGTCGGTCGATCTCCTTTTTCAGGTCGAAGCGGTTTTCCGTGACGATGCGCTCGAGCACCCGTATACGTTCTTCGAGCGCGTCGATTTGCGACAGGCTGTCATCGCTGGCTTCGTGCCTTTCCCGGATTTCCCGCGTTGCACGTGACTTGAAGTATTCGATGAATACGCCGGTTACGCAGGCGATTGCGACGATGCACAGCAAGAAAAACATGTTGCTCATTAGCTCCCCCCGAAGTTCTGTTCCGGCCGTGACCGAGTTCCTTGAATTCACGATCGAGATTATAACGGCTTGAAGTCACGTATTTCTCGAGTCGCGCCAGTCGGCGGTCGAGAGACTGGAACCGGCGCCGCACGTCCGTCATGGCCTGACCTGGCGACGACCGCACCGAGCGCTTGAAGCCGGGATCCACGTCCTCGGGATTGCTTCGGGTTTTGTCCGCCGGTACCAGAAGGACTACTGCAAAGTAGGCAACTAACGCGAGCAACGGGTTTATAAAAAAGCCGATCACTGCAAGCAGGCGCGTCACACGCAAATTGAAGCCGAAATAGTCGGCCAGCCCCGCGCATACCCCGCCAATCATCGCGCAATCCGAACTGCGACGAAAGCGACGTTCCACGACTCGACTCCGGCCACTCATGAGTGTCTCCAGTGGTCCCTGGTTCTACGCCAGAATTCATACTCGCTCTCACGCCCTGAATACACGAGAGGTTTTTCGCGGATTAGGAGAACAGCAGCGGCGTACACCGCTGCCGCCAGCCATGTGAAGGCAAGCAGGAAGCCGACAGCTATAACGCGGATCATCAGCGTATTCAGGTTGTACCGGTCAGCGATCCCCGCGCACACGCCGAAAAGCCAGCCGTTCTCCCGGTCGCGGTAAAAACCCCGGAATGGACCTTCGTCTAGATTCCAGGCACGCCTAGTCATGTTTCTTCCTCCACTCGGGTAGTTCGTCATCCAGGATTTTCTCGAGCGTCGCAAGGCGCTCCTCCATCCGTTGTGACAAAGCGTAAAGGTCCTCGAGCAAGCGTTCGTCATCGCCGGATATTTCTCGCGACTGCTTCCACTTCGTTACGAAATGCAGAATGATCGCAAGTGGCGCAACGATAGTAAGAGTCAGTATGACCGCCAATGTCGCAACGGTACCCATTGCTTACTTTGCCTCGGCGGTCCGCTCGCCTTTTACGCGCCGCTTCAAATCGTCGAACTCCTGCTGCACGGACTCCTCGGCCTCGAGACTTGCAAACTCATGCCGCAGGTCCTTGGGGAGGCCGAGATCGTAGGCTTCCACCCGACCTTCCACATCGTCGATACGCCGGGTGTATTGCTCGAAACGCACCATCGCATCATCGATCTTGTAATCGTAGAGTTTTTTGCGAGCGGCGAGCCGGCTGTTTGCCGTCTTGTGACGGGCGAGCAAAGCCTTCTGCCGTGCTTTGGCGTCGTCGAGCTTGGCTTCCAGGCGGGCGATATCCTCGTTCAGCTTGGCGAGGCCCTCATCCACTGCCTCGTAGTCGTTCTTCACGGCATCGGCGGCGCTGCTGACTCGTGATTTCTCGACAAGTGCCGCTTTTGCAAGGTCCTCACGTCCCTTGCGCATCGCGAGTTCTGCCTTATCGTCCCAGTCGCCTGTTTCACGGTCGAGTGCTTCCAGTTTTCGGTTCAAGTCCTTCTTGTCTGCAATCGAACGGGCGGCCGCGGATCGTACCTCGACGAGCGTGTCCTCCATCTCCTGGATCATCAGGCGCACGATCTTTTCCGGATCCTCGGCCTTGTCCAGGATGGCGTTGATGTTGGAGTTCACGATGTCGGAAAATCTCGTGAAAATACCCATGGTCGGTCCTCTACGGATTGGTGGATGTCGCCATAGAAATTGCATCTTCCGTGCCAAGCGCGGGCGCCTGTTGTAACAGCCTGTTTTCAAACTCTTTATTGACAATTGAACATGAAGGTCGCCCGTGCGAGACAGGCGTCAGTAACCATCTATTGGTCTTTTACGCCAACTCTTGGGATACTCTACCGGTGAGCGAATGGCACCCAACCCAGCCGATCATCGGCGAGGCACCTGTATTCCTGGAGATGCTGGAACACGTATCCCGCGCCGCGCCGCTGTCGAAGCCTGTGCTCGTCGTCGGCGAGCGAGGGACCGGCAAGGAACTGGTGGCCTCCCGACTCCACTTCCTCTCCGGGCGCTGGAAGGGCCGTTTCGTCAAGGTAAATTGTGCGGCGCTGACCGAGTCCATTCTCGAATCCGAGCTGTTCGGCCATGAAGCGGGGGCGTTCACCGGAGCATCCAGGACCCATGTGGGGCATTTCGAGCGGGCTGATGGCGGAACGCTGATACTCGACGAGCTCGCAACGATCAGCCTGCGTATGCAGGAGAAAATCCTGCGGGTGATCGAGTACGGGGAAATCCAGAGAGTCGGCGGCAACGACACGTTGCAGGTCGATGTCCGTACGGTCGGCTCGACCAATGCCGACCTCCGGGCCCTCGCTGCGAAGGGCAAGTTCCGCGACGACCTGCTCGACCGACTCGCCTTTGACGTGATAACAATCCCGCCACTGCGTGACCGTACGCAAGACATTTTGACCCTCGCATATGCCTTTGCGGTCAACATGTCGAGCGAACTCGGCAGGTCGCTGTTCCCCGGTTTCGGCTCGCGGGCGACCTCAGCCTTGTTGCAATACGAATGGCCCGGCAATGTGCGGGAGCTGAAGAATGCCGTAGAACGATCGGTGTACCGGGCCATGGATGACGGCGACGTAATCGACGAAATTGCGTTCGACCCGTTCGATTCGCCTTTTACGCCACCGGCAGCGCCACGCTCTGCCGCGACACAGGCCAGGGACAACACGCAACGACTGCTTCCGACCGATCTTGTGGCCCACCTCGGAGACGTGGAGCGGGAGCTATTGCAGGCCGCGATGGCGCGAGCACGCTACAACCAGCGCATGGCGGCGGACTTGCTGGGTCTTACCTACGATCAGCTGCGCGGCAAGCTTCGCAAGCACGGCGTGGGACGGTCAGCGGCGGATCAATAACTCTCGTCGCGATAACGCCGCACGTAGATTGCCGCTGCGGCGAACAATACGCAGACGGCGATCCCCGCCCAAAATGACAGCGACGAAAAGAAACCTGCAAGATCAATTTGCTGGACGAGGCTCGTCGATTCCATGTCCAGTTTTTCCGGCAAACTGCCCTCTTCCATCCAGTCGAACTGCCGGAACTTCAGCACCGGCGGCTGAAACGTGCGCACGACGATTGCATCCCAGAACAGGTGCGTGCCGACAAGCGTCCTTTCAAGCATCGGCAGCACGAAGATCGGGAGGAAGCCGGTGAGGAAAGGTGAGCGCTTCGCGAAGGTCGATACGAACAGGAACCAGCCGACAAGCGGGGAGAGCCATAATGGAATCGTGATCGCCAGCAGCAGGCACGCCAGCCAGACGTCGCCCAGCTGCACAGGACTCCACACGAGGTGAATCGCGTCGCCGCCCTGCAACTTCACCCAGATACCCACAAGCGTCAGGATGACCAGGTGCGTCACGAGTGCGATTACCAGAGTGACGAGAGGGATCACGACCAGCGCGGTGATCAGCTTCGAGAGGATCGTCTCCGCGTCGGTAATTGGCAGCGATCGCCAGAAAAGAATGCTCTTGTCCTTGCGCTCGGCATACAAGGCATCGAGGCTGTAGAACGTCATGATGATCCCGGCGCCGCTTGCGAATATCGTGGAGACGATAAGCAGCGCGCTGCCGAGAACCAGTGCACGATGAGACTCTTCGACATTCTGTGCGCCGACTATTGCTAGGTTGACGGCTTCGCCGAAGGCGGAAACGGTTACCTGCCCCGTCAGGGTGAGCAATGAGATGATCATCGCAATCACCAGAGGCGTGACCCAGATCGCCGGATGCTCCCAGACCTCCCGCCGTACGAGAGTAGCTTGGTGGGCGATCATGCGCGCGCTCCCTTGACCTTGGCGACGAACAGGTCGGCGACCGATGGGGTGCGGATTTCCCCGAGCCCCTGCAGCGATTCCCGGCCGATACCGTCGAACAACAGGATGGATTTTCCGAACATCTCGCTTTCGGCGATGGGCCCCAGCTTCCGTGCCGCAACCGCGTTTTCGCCGGACGTCAGGAGCTGCGAGTAGCGCTCCGACAGGGACTCCATGGATACATTCAGGAGAACGCGGCCCTCATTGATGAACATGACATCGGTCAAGAGCCGTTCCACTTCCTCGACCTGGTGCGTCGTAATCAGAATGGTCCGCTCCTCGTCGAAATAGTCGCCAAGCAGATTCGCGTAGAACTCCTTGCGAAAAATAATGTCGAGGCCGAGTGTCGGTTCGTCGAGCACGAGCAGCTTCGCATCGATCGCCATGATGATTGCCAGGTGCAGCTGCGTTACCATTCCCTTCGACAACTCCCGGACTTTGGCATTGCGCCGAACTTTGGTCTCGCCCAGCAATTTCTCGGCCCGCTGGCTTGAGAAGTTCGCATGTGTTGCTGCAACAAAGTCCAGAAGCTGCGACACGCGAATCCAACGCGGCAATACCGCGACATCGGCGATGAAACAGATTTGTTGCATGAGCGCGCGGCGTTGCCGAAACGGGTCCAGGCCAAGCACCGACAAGTCTCCCTCGCAGTCCGTCAGGCCCAGTACCGCTTTCAGAAGAGTCGTCTTCCCGGCGCCGTTCGGCCCGATGAGCCCCAGAATCCTGCCTTTCTCGATGTCGAAACTGACGTCGTCCACGGCCACTACACGACCATAACGCTTCGAAACGTTGCGTGCGCTGACAAGGCTAGTCATTGCCATTCCCCGCTTGATCTGCCTGTTTGGCCCGCCCGACCAGCTCTTCGAGATCGAGTTCCAGACGGTTGATCGTGTCCAGAATGGCAGGCCACTCCTTGTCGATGAAGCGCTGTCTCTCGTCTTTCATGAGCCGTTTTCGAGCGCCGTCATTGACAAACATGCCGCGGCCGCGCTTTTTCTCGACAAGCCCTTCGTCAACCAGCTCCTGGTAGCCTTTCAGCACGGTCAGCGGATTCAGCCGGTACTCTGCAGCGACGTTGCGCACGGATGGCAGCGCGTCCCCGTCGGCGAGCACGCCTTCGAGAATCATCGCCACCACGCGGTCGCGCAGCTGGCGATAAATCGGCTGGTCTTCGTTCCACTTGGGGTCCATACGTGTTCCGTCGCGGGTGGCGCCTCAGGTAATTCGCTCAGTCGCAGGATAAAAAGGCGCCGGCCGGGGGTATGTCGGCCGGCGCAAGTCCGCCGCTACTCTACTCGCCTTCGTGACGGACACCGAAATCGCGGCCGGCAGCCAATGTCTCTGTTGCGGCGCCGGTCGACACTTCGACTTTGCGGGACTCACCGGCTGCTAATGCAACGATCAGCAAGGCCATCGTCGTCAGGCTGACGAGCTCGTTGCGGAACTGGGCGACACGTGTAGTCATGATCCTCTCTAGTGCCGGACCGACGGTGAACGCCGTCCTGGCGTACTGAACTGGTGTTGTAGTTAACTATAACACTAAAATGATCGAATGCAAGCTTTTGTTGACCCCCGGCGTTCCTGGCTTGCGTTAAGGAATCATGATCAGCCTGGATTGGGCATATGCGGGTGACGGGTCGGCGCTTTCACGCACGCCGGTGGTGCCCTATGCTCGACCGATGGAGCGCGATCCCGACGACAGTACGCTGATGGAGCGTTACCGCAGCGGCGACGTTGCTGCGTTCGATGTGCTTTACCGTCGTCACAAGGACGCCCTGTACCGGTACCTCCTGCGCTTGAGCTATCGGCCGGATGCCGCGGACGATGTGTTCCAGGACGCCTGGAGCAAGGTCGTGAATGCGCGCCACAATTATCGTCCGACCGCGCGTTTCCGTACATTCCTGTTTCGTGTCGCCCATAACTGCTTCATCGATCACCTGCGACGAAACCAGCGCCACGAGATTGCGGCGGTCACGGATCCCGAGAAGGAACTGTCTTCCGAACCCGATCCGGCGACCCTGACGGAGCAGGCCATGCTGCGACGACGGCTCGACCGCGCGTTGCAGAATCTTCCCGAGGAGCAACGCGAGGCGTGGCTTCTTCACGCGGAAGGCGGGCTCAACCTGGATGAAATCGCGGATATCACCGCCGTCAATCGTGAAACCGTGAAGAGCCGCATCCGCTACGCGAACCACAAACTGCGCGAGCAGCTCGACGATGCGTCCGGTGCCGCCGTATCGGCGAGGCATGGCGTAAGCCCGGACCTGGACAAGGTGGGGAGCCCATGAGCCGCAAACGCCCCGAAGACAGTGTGCCTGATGATGCCGCCATCCGGCGGCTATACGAGTCGGTCGCGACGGAGCGCACGCCGCCGTCGCTCGACGCGGCCGTCCTCAGCGCGGCGCGCCAGGTATCGCGCGATCAGCGGAGGTGGATACAGCCGATTGCGCTTGCCGCGAGCACGCTCCTTTGCCTGGGCCTTGTCATAGAGCTCGTGTCAGAACCGGAACCGGCGAATAGCATCGTGGCCCCCGCGGAATCCGGTACCGCCGCCGTTCATCGGGCAGCCATCGAATCGCGTGCCCAGAAACTGGGCGAGCTGCAGCGGGGGAAGGCCGGCACGCCGTTCGACAACGACACACCGCTTGCATCACCGGTCCCGGATGGTCGTGCAGAACCGCCCGCCTGCAGTCCGGAGGACCGGGCAGATCCCGTGGAGTGGCTGAACTGCATTGAAGCGCTGGAATCGATCGGTGACTCGGAGCAGGCGGCTCTGGAGCGCGCTTCCTTGCTGCGCGAGCACCCCGCATTCGACGACGGCACCGAGTGACAGGGCGCGCTGCCTAAACCGGGAACGCGATGCTAAAATCTGCGGCCCGGCTGCACGTCGGGAAAATAACTCGAAACCACTGGCCCAAGGGCGCTCCGCCCCGGTCTTGCCTCCCGCTCAGGAATCAACATGAAAGCACCCGTTCGCGTCACGATCACCGGAGCCGCCGGCCAGATCGGCTATCAGCTTGCATTTCGTATCGCTTCAGGGCAGATGCTTGGCCCCGACCAGCCGGTGATCCTTCAATTGCTGGAGATTCCGCCAGCTTTGCCTGCGCTCATGGGCGTGGTCATGGAACTCGACGATTGTGCTTTCACGACACTCGCGGACGTCGTCCCGACGGATGACCCGCACGTCGCGTTCCGTGACTCGGATTACGCTTTACTGGTCGGCGCGCGCCCACGCGGCCCCGGCATGGAACGCAAAGATCTGCTCGAGGCCAACGCCCGCATTTTCTCCGTGCAAGGTAAGGCCCTGAACGAGCATGCGAACCGTGATGTTCGCGTACTGGTCGTCGGCAATCCGGCGAATACCAACGCGCTGATCGCCTGCAGCAACGCGCCCGACCTGCAGGCGAAGCAGTTTACGGCGATGACGCGGCTCGATCACAACCGTGCTCTTGCGCAGCTCGCCAAGCAAACCGGAAGCCATGTCACCGACATACGCCAGGTAACGATCTGGGGAAATCACTCCGCAACTCAGTATCCGGACATCAGCCATGCTACGGTCAAAGGGACATCTGCCCTGTCATTCGTCGACCGTGAATGGCTGAGTGAAACATTCATACCCGTCGTCCAGCAGCGTGGCGCCAGAATCATCGAAGCGAGGGGCGCCTCCTCCGCTGCGTCCGCGGCATCGGCGGCCATCGATCATATGCACGACTGGGCACTCGGGACCCCGGATGACAACTGGACCAGCATGGCGGTGCCGGCAGACGGCAGCTACGGGATCGAACCGGGCATCGTCTATTCCTTTCCGGTGCGCTGCGCAGCGGGTGAATACCGCATCGTAAATGACCTCCACATCGACGATTTCAGCCGCACACGGATGGACACGACCGAAAGCGAGCTTCGCGAGGAGCGGGCCGCTATCAGCACGCTGCTCTAGTCGCGCAGTGTGCCGGCGGATGGCGCCGGCAATCGCGGGATGTTAGTGTTCGAACAGTCCCGGCGGTGCCGTTTCGCGGTAGCGCAATTCCTTCATTCGGGAGGTTGACGATCTTGTCCGGCATCGCCGCATCCTGGTTCTGGTTCCTGCTTTTCGTTGGCGGCGCCCTGTATCTCGCCTACCAGCGCATTGATCTGCGTCGTGCCACGATGGCCGTCGGCCTGGCGCTCGTCGCCTACACACTGCTCGGCGACGGCGCATGGTGGTGGCTGTTTCTGCTGTGGGTCGGCTTCGGCCTGCTCGTCATTCCCAACATGCTCGAGTTCCGCCGCGAGAAAATCACGAAGCCCTTGCTCGATATCTATCGAACGATGTTGCCGACGATGTCGGAGACAGAGCGGGAAGCCCTCGAGGCGGGGAACGTGTGGTGGGACGGCGAACTGTTCTCCGGGATGCCGGACTGGGATCGGCTGATGTCGTTTCCGCCACCGACGCTCTCCGCAGACGAGCAGGCCTTCGTCGACGGTCCGTGCGAGGAACTCTGTCGCATGCTCGACGAGTGGGAGATCGGCCACGAGCTCGCCGACATGCCGAAGCACGTGTGGGATTACATCATCGAACAACGCTTCTTCGCGATGATCATCCCGAAAAAATACGGCGGCCTCGGCTTTTCCGCTTACGGGAACGCGGTGGTGATTCAGAAACTCGCGAGCCGGAGCGCGGCGGCCTCGTCAACCGTCGGCGTTCCGAACTCCCTGGGGCCCGCCGAGTTGCTGCTGCACTACGGCACGGAAGAACAGAAAGAGCGGTACCTGCCCGGCCTGGCAAGGGGCACGGAGATACCGTGCTTTGCCCTTACGTCCCCGCAGGCCGGTTCGGACGCGGCCGCCATCATCGACACCGGCATCGTCTGCAAGGGCCAGTGGGAGGGTGAGGAGATTGTTGGGATTCGCCTGAACTGGAACAAGCGTTACATCACGCTGGCACCCATTGCGACGGTACTCGGCCTAGCGTTCAAGCTGTATGACCCGGACCACCTGCTCGGGGACAAGGAGGCGTACGGCATCACGGCGGCGCTCATTCCGACGGATACCGCCGGCGTCGAAGTCGGACGGCGGCACTACCCGCTCGGCATCGCTTTCCAGAATGGCCCGACCTCAGGCACGGACGTGTTCGTGCCGCTCGACTACATCATCGGCGGCGTCGAGATGGCCGGCAAGGGTTGGAAGATGCTTGTTGAACTGTTGTCGGTCGGCCGCGCGATCACGCTGCCCTCGAGCGCGACGGGCGGCGGGCAGGCAGCCGCTTATGCGACCGGTGCCTACGCACGTATCCGCAAGCAGTTCAATATTCCGATCGCCGGCTTCGAAGGCGTCGGTGAAGCCTTGGCGCGGATCGCCGGTCATACCTACATCATGAATGCCGCCGTTTCAGTAACGGCCGGCGCCATCGACCACGGTGAAAAACCCGCGGTACCCGCGGCGATACTGAAGTACCACTGCACGGAGCTCGGCCGCAAAGTCGGTAACGACGCAATGGACGTGCATGGCGGCAAGGCCATCATGATGGGGCCCAGAAACTATCTGGGCCGCGGCTACATGGCGGCGCCGATTGCGATCACAGTCGAAGGCGCGAATATTCTTACGCGGAGCCTGATCATCTACGGGCAGGGCGCCATTCGCTGTCACCCGTTCGTGCTGCGCGAATTGCAGGCAGCGACCGACGAGGATCTCGACCGCGGCCTGATCGAGTTCGACGATGCCCTGTTCGGGCATATCGGTTACGCGATCAGCAACGTCGCGCGATCACTGGTTCTCGCTCTGACCCATGCAAAGTTCAGCCGGGTACCTCTGAATACGCCGACGCGCCGTTATTACCAGAACATCAATCGCTACAGCGCTGCGTTTGCACTCGCGTCGGATTTCGCGATGCTCACCCTGGGCGGCGGCCTCAAGAAGCGAGAACTACTGTCGGCTCGCCTGGGAGACGTGTTGAGCAGCATGTATCTCGCATCCTGTGTTCTCAAGCATTTCGAAAACCAGGGTCGGCGCGCGACGGATCTGCCGCTGGTCGAATGGTCTGTTCGCACCCTGATGTACCAGGCGCAGGAGGCCTTGCACGCTTTCTTGCGAAACCTGCCGAACCGGTTTGTTGCCGGCATGCTGCGCTTATTCATTTTTCCGCGCGGGCGCACGTACTCCGCACCGGCCGACGAGCTGGGCGGGAAGGTCGTCGAACTCATTACGACCGCCGGAGAAGCCCGGGAACGCCTGTGCCAGTTCGCCTATACGGCCGTTGAGCCGGGCAACCCTGTCGGCTTGCTGCAGGAAGCACTGGTGCTGGCGGAATCGCTCGCGCCGCTCGAGAAGCGGTTGCGCCAGGCGCACAGGGACGGCCTCATAAAGTCGGAATATCTCGGCCTGCAAATCGACGAAGCCCTGTCGGCCGGGATCATCAACGACGCGGAGACCACAGCACTCAACGACTACCACGACAAGGTTTTCGACCTGTTGTCTGTCGACGACTTCGCGCCGGAGGAACTTGGACGCCAGGCCAGTGAGAAGCCGGAGGTTGCCGCAAGGACTGCGGCCAGGCGCAAGGCGTCGCCGCGTAGGAAGACCGCCGATCATGATGCCGCGGCGGGCGACGTCTAGACGCAAGGCTTGCGCGTGCCGTACGACGATGATGCGCCGCCGGTGACTGACAGTCCGGATCGTTGCCTCAACTGCGGCTTCCCCCTGCGGGGCCAGTATTGCGGGCAGTGTGGACAGCGCGCGACGAGCCGCCTCATCAGCCTGTGGGAGCTGATTCGCGACGCCTTCGGTGACCTGTTCGAACTGGATTCCCGGTTGTGGCGAACGCTGGCCCCCCTGCTCGGCCGACCCGGTCGCCTGACGCGGGAATATCTCGAGGGCCGGCGGGCGCGATTCATGCCGCCGTTCCGCATGTACCTCGTCTTGAGCCTCGTCTTTTTTGTCGTGGCCTTTTTCGATCCGCAGAGCGACTTCGAGATTTTCTTCGAGCCGGACGACGGCGCGGAAAGCGAGGCGCTGGCGGACGACGGTGAGGCCGCCCGCCTCGAGGCGGCACGGGCGGAAGGCCGGCGCGAGGCGCGCGAGGTCCTCGACGAGCTGGTGCGCGACGGGCTCATCGATGAGTCGATCCTGGAGCCGGGCGGGCCCTTCGCCAGTCCGGCGGAAACCGGAGCAGACGCCGCCGGAAATGACAGCGCCGGCGCCCCGCGGCCGCCGGAAGCACCGGTAACCGGCGCGGAGAACCGCAACGACCCCGGCGCGCTCGTGCTGACCTTCGGCGACGATGACATCATCGATTGCACCAGCCGGGAGTTCGATATCTCCGACGCGCCGGACTGGATGCAGCGGCGCCTGACGCCCCAGCGACTGCAGCGACTGTGCGAGCGGTGGAAAACGGCGGGTGCCGAGGGCCTGACCGCCGAACTCATCGACCGGATTCCGGCCGCACTGATCCTGCTGCTGCCCCTCATGGCGCTGGTCCTCAAGCTGCTCTACCCGCTCTCCCGCCGTTATTATGTCGAGCACCTGCTGTTCTTCGTCCACTTCCATTCGTTTTTCTTCCTGCTGCTGACCCTGCAAATCCTCTGGAGCAGGCTGGCTAACGCGCTCGGGTTTCACGAGGCCGTGGCGGTATTGCCGATCGTCGCCAGCTCCTTCTACATCCCGGTATATCTGTTCATTTCGATGCGCCGCGTCTATGGCCAGGGCCGGTTCGCGACCTTCCTGAAGTTCTTTGTGCTCCTCGTTGCCTACCTTCTGGGATTCTCGATGATGTTGCTCGGCGCCCTGATGCTCGCCGCCCTGGCCGTGTAGGGCCGGGGCGGCGATGGCCCGGGACGGCCGTGCGCCGGCGCATTAAGTAGTTGAGCGGCGTGACACAGACCTCTAAAATTCCCGGGCTGACCCGCCCCTCTTCATGATCGAGCCCGTGCACAAGACACCCATTGGCATCAGCGGCCTTGCCGCGTACGTCCCACCCTACCGAGTGTGGCTCGAGGATTGGTGCGACTGGACCTGCAACCAGTGGCCCAAGATCCGTGAAGTCGTGGGCCGCAGTTTCCGGGTCCGGGGTCCGGACCAGAGTGTCTACACGATGGCGGCCACGGCGGTGTTGCGGCTTATCGAGCAGTACGACGTCGATCCCCGCCGCGTCAAGTTTCTCGGGCTCGGTACCGAGTCGAGTACGGATAATTCCGCCGGCGCGATCATCGTCAAGGGTATGGTCGACCGTGCCCTCGAGCTGCGCGGCAAGCCCCCGATCTCGCGCCGATGCGAAGTTCCGGAGTTCAAACACGCCTGTCTCGGCGGTGTGTACGGTATGAAAGGGGCCATCCGCCATCTCGCGCTCGACGGTGCAGGAAGCCAGGCTATCGTGGTTTGTGCGGATATCGCCGAATACGCGCGAGGCTCGAGCGGGGAACCCACCCAGGGCGCGGGCGCGGTCGCGATGCTGCTCGAAGAGCATCCGCGGCTCGCTGTCGTGGACCTGATCGGATCAGGGTCCGCCTCGGACTACCGCATCATGGATTTCCGTAAACCGATGTCCCGATTTTGCGGGCAGGACCGTTCCGGGTCGCACCAGGTGCAGGACTTTCCGGTCTTCAACGGCAAGTATTCGACGACCTGCTATATCGACGAAACACTGCACGCCCTGAACGACATGTACGAGAAGCGGGGACTTGAAGCGATCGCTTATCTGCGATCCCTGAAAACAGTATTCATGCACCGGCCGTATCGGCGCATGCCGGAGACAGGGTTTGCGGTTTCCTACCTCTTCGCGCTCAGCACGGGCGATGCGCCGGACAAGGCGGAACTCGCTTCCTATTGCTATGAAGCGGGGGTCGGCATTGACGACGTCTGCCGCGAAATGCTGGGCAAGCCACCGGTTGCACACCTTGCAAGGCCGGAGAGCCTCCATCAGGAAGTGTACCCGCTGACGATGGCGGTACTGCGGGCGTTTCGCGCCTCACGACACTTTCGGCGCGAAGTGCTCGACAAACTCGCGCTCGGCAGCGATACGATGCTCGACCTCGGCAACCTGTACACCGCGGCCTTGCCGGCCTGGCTTGCAGCGGGTTTCGAACAGGCGCTCGAGGAGAGCTCCCTCGCGGCGGGCGAGGAAGTCCTCACTCTGGGCTACGGAAGCGGCGACGCGGCTGAAGTCATACCGTTCTACATTGCGGACGGATGGCGCGACGCGACTGCTGCCATCGGCTTCGGCAATGCCATGCAAATGGCTGTCGACCTGGATGAGTTACAGTACCAGGCCCTGCACGATGGCCGTCGAGTCAGCGGGCTGGACTACATACCGAGCAGGGAGTTCGTCATCGATCGCGTCGGGTACAAGGACGAGCGCCATTTTTCGGACCTCGGAATCGAGTACTACCGCTACGTCGGTTGAGAAACGCCGGTGCCGATAAAGGCGTCGAGCTGCGCCGCATGTTGCTCCCGCAGCGTGCGCCATTCCATCCTGAACCATGGCGTGAAATCCTCCGCGCGCGTGTCCAGCGCACGTTCGAGTTCATCGGCAGCCATGAAGCTCACTGCCGCGATCTCGTTTGCATTGGGCCGGATGTGGTGCGGCGCGGCTCCGAGGTAGACGTGGCACAATTCG
Organism: uncultured Pseudomonadota bacterium; assembly: GCA_963713215.1. Classification (GTDB taxonomy): domain Bacteria; phylum Pseudomonadota; class Gammaproteobacteria; order Steroidobacterales; family Woeseiaceae; genus UBA1847. Next base: position 1,019,552 of record CAVQKY010000006.1, read on the forward strand.
TTCTCCGCGCCGGCCGTGCCGTAGTCGGCGCGGTAACAGAACTTGTACGCAAATTCGAGGCCCACTGCGATGTCGAGTTCGTCCCGCAAGCGCCGGGCCGTTGCCACGCGGAGCGACTCGCCGCGCCGTGGATGACTGCAACAGGTGTTCGACCAGTAGCCCGGCCACAGGCGCTTTCCCGCCGCACGCCGTTGCAATAACAGGCGGCCGCCGGCGTCGAACAGGAACACGGAAAACGCCCGATGCAACACGCCGGCGCCATCATGGGCATCGGCTTTCGAAAGATGGCCGATCTCGTTATCCTGTTCGTCGACGAGTATGAGTTCTTCGCTTTCCGAGGATACGATCCTGTGCACGTCGTTCACGGCAACTCATCCTGAAGGCTGAGTGTCCGGTACCCTGCTGCGACAAACGCGGCCGCGACTTCAGTCATCCGGCCCGGACAAAGGGCCACGATTGAGCCACCTCCGCCCGCCCCGGTCAACTTCGCCCCTGTTGCGCCAGCCTGGCGCGCCAGGGCGACCAGTCCCTCGATCTCCGTCGTGGACACACCAATCGCATTCAGGAGACCGTGGCACAGGTTCATCAGGGCGCCCGCCGCCCCGTAGTCGCCGGCGACCAATGCGGTCGTGCCTTCCAGGCACAGCGCATCCATCTCGTCGAACACCGCCTCGAAACGTGCGGGAAGTGCGGCGCGACGTTCCCGTACCGCCGCCACCTGTTCCGCGGTCCGCCCGGTCCTGCCGCTCATGACAATGACGATCGGTGGAATGCTCGCCAGATCCAGCGGTTCTGCGAGCGGGACGTCCCCGCGCCTGAACAGCAGAGGGCGTCCGTAACAGGCGAGGGTGTTGTCGACGCCGGATGGCGTTCCATGCGCCAGTTTTTCGCAGGCGAAGGCAATGTCGTTGACTCGCGCATCGTCCGCCGACAGGCCGGCTGCGAGTACCAGCGCTCGCGTAACGGCGACGGCAAGGGCAGCGGAGGAGCCAAGCCCCATGGCACGCGGCAAGCGCGTGTCGACCTTGATCGTCCAGCTGTGCCTGGCCAGGCCGAGTGCGTCGGAAATTGTCGCCACGATGTCCGCCAGTTCGGACGAATCCCCCGGCCCGAGCGGCGCGCTGAGTCCCCATGCCGGTATCTCCAGGGCCGGCGCCCGGCTGCTGCTTGCCTCTGCTCTTAACGCATCGGGGATGGGGAGCGCCAATGCGTGACGACCGTAAACCGCGGCGTGCTCGCCATAGATGATCACCTTGCCGCAGGCCGCCGCGGCGCTGGACAGCCGCGGCGATCCGGGCGGCGGTTCGTGCCGGATCGCGGCAGCCGCGGCGACGCCCTTTGCATGCAGTCGCATGTGGCCGGCCTGAATTCCCGTGGTGGCAAGCGCCCGGAGCGCCGCAAAGTTCTGCGCCAGACCGACGGCACCCATCAGCGAGGCGAGTTCGTCTGCGCTCTGCACAGCCGAGAGCCGCAGGCACAGCCTCGCGCCCGGATTGCTGGCGATCGTCCCGCCCACGATGCCCGGTTTCAACGGCAATTCGATGCGGCCTTCCAGATCGCCATCGGCCCCGACCCGCCAGTCGGTCAGCGCAACATAACGTCCGTTGCGGGCGGCGTAGGCATGCGCGCCGGCGGCGATGGCCCGCCAGTCGTTGCCGGTCGCGATCGCCAGCGCGTCGATGCCGTTCATGATGCCCTTGTTGTGTGTCGCAGCCCGGTAGGGATCGGCACACGCGAGACGGTTCGCGAGAACGATGCCATCGCGCGCGCGGGTCGCGGCCTCCATACTCGTACCGAGATCCGCAAGTGCAAACCGCGCATTCGCCACGAGCAGGGCCCGATCGGCGAGGTTCGACAGGATGCGAAGGGCAACCCGGCCGCCGCTGATGGCGGCAAGTTGCGGCGCCAGGGTTTCGCAGAGGCTGTTGACGAGGTTCGCGCCCATGGCGTCCTGCGTGTCGACCAGGAGGTGGACCGCAAGGACCCGCTCGCCCCGATCGAGCGTCAGCGGACGAACCTCGATGTCGCGCAAACCGCCGCCACGGGCCAAGAGCCGCGGCAGGAGGGCATTGCCCGCCGCCAGCAGGGCGTCCCGGTTCGCCTGCAGCCGTTCCGCGCCGACGCCAGGATCCGGGAGTTCGTGCAGGTGCACCTGCCCGGTAAGCAGCGATTCCGAACGCAGCGTTGTAAACCCGCCAGTCCGCCGCGCAAGCCGGGCAGCCGAACTCAGTCCTGCGACGACCGAGGGTTCCTCGACCGCCAGCGGAACGAGACAGTCGCGGCCGTCCACGCGGAAGTTGGGCGCAATGCCTAGCGGCAGCCCAAAGCTGCCGACGGCATTTTCAATCATGGTGCCCGCCATGCGGACCGGGAGCAGCGGCAGGCCTGCCTGCAGCACGGCAGCATCAGCCTCGGCGAGAAAACCCGCGTCCCTGAGCGCCGCTATCCGCTCCGCTGCGGGCAGGCGATGCAGTCCACGGAGACGTGAATCCGTCACCCGGAGGCACCCTCAAATACTGAACCACGGTTGTCGAACGACAGGTCGAGCCGGGTGAAGCCCCGTCCCTCGGCCAGCTCGGCGAATGCGGTGAGGGGGGCGCCGTCGCCGGAGAGCGCAATACCGACGTCTCCGCCGCCGGCGCCGCAGGGCTTATAAAGGACGCCGACGTTCCGGGCGGCCGCGGCAAGCTCGCGATGTCCGGCATTGAACACACCGATCTCGTGCTCGAGATCGAACGCGCCAAGCGCGTCGATATACGCATCGATCTCCGGCAGCAACGCATCGTGCACATCATCGCACCAGCAGTCGGCGACGCGGCGAGCTGCGCGAGCCAGGTCGTCCCGCGTCGTGGACGGCCTCCCATGAGATTGACGCGCGAGCAATTGCCGCGTGCTGGCCGGCACACCGCTCCACCAGACGGCGTACTGCAGTTTGTCCGGCCACGTGAGGCGGTCCGGGGCCCGGTCGTCCATGCAATAGCGGATGACGCCACCGGTGACACATGCCGCGACATCGGCACCGCTGCCCACGCCGCCCTGGAACCGGCGATGGGCCGCGATTGCGCGTTCGAGCAATCGCCCGGGCGGTGTCTGCTCCGGCAGCAGCAATCGGCACAGTGCCGCCGTCAGCGCAGCGCTGGAACCAAGTCCGAGCTTCATACCCCTGCCGGGTCCCGTGGCGGCATGAAACGACGCGGTGTCCAGTGCAACATGGTCGGGCGCAGGACACTCGAGCACGGCACACACGGCATCGAGCAAGATACGCGCCTCCGCGTTGACTACGCCGGACGCTGACAGGCTGGCCAGCGCACGCCGGTTGACCGCGGCGACAATCGCCGGCGCACCCTCGAGCACGGCGTATTCGCCTGCCACGACCAGCTTTCCGGGCGCACTCGCGGCGCGCATCAGGTCGGGCCACCCGTCAGCCGGGCGCCCTCGCCAAGGCCGGTAAGCATCACATCGCGAACACCCTCTGTCGCCGCGAGAGCCCGCCGGACGGCGGGCGCGACACTCGCGGTACAAACGGCCTTGACCTGCGGGCCCGCGTCAATCGTAAAGAAAACGTCCAGTGCTTCACGTTGCAAGGCCCGCACCGTTTCGAGGCAGCGCAGCGTGGCCGCATTCCAGTAACAGAGCGGCGGCCGCGAGGTCCACATCACGGAATGCATCTTAAGGCAGTTGTGCTCCGCGATTGCTCCCAGTGCGGCGAAGTCACGTGCCGCGACGGCGGCTAGCGCAATCTCGAGATCCCGTGGCTGCTCATCGACCCAGCGCCCGTAAAAGGGCGAGGTTGCACGGCTGATCTCCATCGCCGCACTCGAGCCGGTCGCCTTCTGTCGCGGGTCCGTAATCGCAACCACCACGCACAACGGCCATTCGGCCGGGGATCGAATGCTCCGGACCCGTACGTCCGCCGTGCCGGACGTCAGGACCACGATGCCGGGGTAAAGCGACCGCGCCGCCGAACCGGACGCTTTCCCTGCAAGACCCGCGAGGGTCGGCGTATCGAAGTCGCAGCCGCTTGCCGCCGCCGCCGCAACGACCAACGCGGCAAACGCGGACGCGGACGAGGCCAGGCCGGCGCCGAGCGGGAAATTACAGCTACTCCGTACGACCGCAGCGGGCCGGTCGCTGCCGGCCACGGAATCGAGACAACGCACAACCCGCGGCAACAGGCTGTCGTCACGGTCCCCGTTAACCTGCAGCGTATCCGCGGCGAGCCCCGGGTCGAAACGGACCTCCATGTCCGTGTACAGGTCCGACAAGGTAAGGGACAGCGAGTCGACGGCAGGCAGGTTCTGCATTGCATCGCGCTTGCCCCAGTATTTTATGAGGGCGATGTTCGGTTGCGCCCTGGCGGTCGCCTGCATGCCTCGGTCGCTCGCGCAAAAAGGACGCGAATTATAGCCCACCCTGCCTGCGGCACCTGCCGGCAAATCGTGTACCCTACGTCATCGTCTCCTTTTGCCAATCGGGCGATTTTGAGTTTCAACGACCGCATCGATTACTACCTGGGCCGCGTGGCGCGCAAGCTCGAATCGGTCCTGCCGGGCCCCGAAGAGCGTCCGGAGCGGCTTCACGAAGCAATGCGCTATGCCGTTTTCAATGGCGGAAAACGCATTCGTCCCTTGCTGGTATATGCGACGGGCGAATGCACGGGCGTCGACGCGACACGACTGGATGCTCCCGCAGCAGCCATCGAACTCATCCATGCATTTTCGCTCGTCCACGACGATCTCCCGGCCATGGACGACGACGATCTGCGCAGAGGCCAACCCACCGTTCACCGCCGCTATGACGAAGCGACGGCCATCCTCGCCGCCGATGCCCTGCAGCCCCTCGCATTTGCGGTGCTGGCCGACATGGACGGCGTGCCCGCCGAAACCCGCCTGCACCTCGTGCGGACTCTCGCCGACGCCTGCGGTTCGGTCGGGATGACGGGCGGGCAGGCCATCGATCTCGCGTCGGAGGGACACAGGCTGTCCGCCGCTGAACTGGAGCATATGTACAGCCTCAAGACCGGCGCGCTGATTCACGCGGCGGTCTTGAGCGCCTGCCTTCTCTCGCCGGGGCTCCCGCCGCAGAAGGCGCTCTCGCTGGAGGGCTTCGCGCGAGTCATCGGTGTGGCATTCCAGATTCGAGACGACATCCTCGACATCGAGGGCGAGACGGTGGTGATCGGCAAGCCCGCCGGTTCCGATGCGGGACTTGGCAAGGCGACGTTTCCCGGGCAGTGCGGCCTCGAGCAGGCCCGCGGGCGCTGCGAGGCGCTCCTTGCACAGGCCTTCGACGAGCTGGCGCCGTTCCGGGAGGATGCCGATGCACTGCGATGGCTCGCACAATACATCGTGGAACGCGGGCACTGAGACATGTCGGCGCGCTCCATACTGCACGTCGACATGGATGCATTCTACGCGTCGATAGAGCAGCGGGACGATCCCGCACTCCGGGGCAGGCCGCTCGTCGTTGGCGGGCGTGAACGCGGTGTGGTCGCGGCGGCCAGTTATGAAGCCCGCCGCTACGGCATACGTTCGGCGATGCCGATGTCGGAGGCGTTGCGCCGCTGCCCCGATCTCGTTCGCGTTGCGCCGCGAATGCGTCACTACCAGTCCGTATCGCGCCAGATCTTCATGATCTTCGGCGACATCACCCCCATGGTGGAGGGCCTCTCGCTCGACGAGGCCTTCCTCGATGTCACTGACAGCCAAAGGCTCCAGGGTACGGGCGAGACGATCGCGCATATCGTAAAGGCGCGGATCCTGCAGGCTACGGCATTGACGGCATCCGTCGGCGTAGCGGAAAACAAACTCGTGGCGAAGATTGCCTCGGACCTCGAGAAGCCGGACGGGCTGGTCGTAATCACCGCGAACAATTGCCGGGAGCGTCTCGATCCTCTCCCGGTATCCGTCATTCCGGGCATTGGCCGGAAGACGCTCGCCCGGCTCGAGTCCCGGCAGATCCGCACGCTATGCGACCTTAGAACCGCGGCGGATGCCGAGCTGGAACCGGTATTCGGACGTTACAGCCGGCGGATGCGGGACCGTGCTGCGGGGCTCGACGACCGTCCCGTCGTTGCCGAGCGCAGGGAAAAATCCATCAGCGCGGAGACGACCTTCGCCCGCGACCTCGAGGATCCGCGCGCAATGGAACGCGAGGTACTGATGCTCACCGAACGGACGGCGCGGCGCCTGCAACGACAGGGGCTTGCCGCAGGAACCGTGCACCTCAAGATCCGCGAAGCGGATTTCACGACCTGCACCCGGCAGACGGCACTGCGCCCGCCGGGCGACGCAACGGCCCGCATCCACCAGGCGGCCAGGCGGCTGCTCGGCACCTGGCTCGCGGATCGTCCCGGCACGCGGATTCGCCTGCTCGGTGTCGGTGTGAGCGGGCTCACACGCATGCAACAGACCGACCTGTTCTCCGCAGAGGCAGGAAGGCCACAGAACGTGGATGACACCATCAATTGCATTCGCGATCGGTTCGGGGAGGACGCCGTCAGCCGCGCGCGAACGGTCCGGCGGCCCACGGGACGGGAAGAATAGCGATTCCGGAAATGGGTTAGAATCGCAGGCCGGGCCGGAGCCCGGCTCCCAGCAATGACGGGACGGCCGCACCGCCAATCGTATGTACACCAGTTTTTTCGGACTCAATGAGAAGCCCTTCTCTATAACGCCGGACCCGCGTTACCTGTTCATGAGCGAGCGGCATGGCGAGGCGCTCGCTCACCTGGTCTACGGCGTCACGGAAGCCGGCGGCTTCATGCAGCTGACGGGTGAAGTCGGCACGGGCAAGACGACGCTCGTCCGGACCCTGCTGCAGAACCGCCTGCCCGACAATGCCGATGTGGCTGTGGTCCTGAATCCGCAGCTGTCCGCCCTCGAATTCCTGCAGACGATCGGCGAGGAACTGGGGATTCCGGAACCCGCGGACAAAAACAGCATCAAGGCATTGATCGATGCGCTCAACCATCACCTGCTGATGGCCCACGCCGACGGGCGCCGCACGATCCTGGTCGTCGACGAAGCGCAGAATCTTTCGCGCGACGTGCTGGAACAGGTTCGCTTGCTGACCAACCTCGAAACGTCGAAACAGAAGCTGTTGCAGATCATTCTCATTGGTCAGCCGGAGCTGCGCGACCTTCTGGCGAGGAACGATCTTCGGCAGCTCGCGCAACGGATCACCGGGCGATACCACCTCGAACCTCTGACGCGTGAGGAGACGGCCCGCTACATCGACCATCGCGTGCGCGTGGCCGGGTCGGTGAGCGATATTTTCGATGCCAGGGCAAAACGCGAGGTATTCCGGCTGTCGCAGGGCGTTCCCCGCCTGATCAACGTAATTTGCGACCGCGCGCTGCTCGGCGCTTACGGCAACGAAAGCAGGCGCGTAAACCGCGGAACGGTCCGGCGTGCCGCCGCCGAGATTTCCGGTCGTCGCTGGGCCGCCGCGGGGCATCGCTGGCTGCTGCCCGCCACGGCAACCGCCGGCGTCGCATTGCTCGGCGTCGGCGCTTGGGCGGTCTACGAGCAACAGCGCTTGCCGCCGGCTGCCGCGACCGACATCGCCGGCCCTCCGGCCGGCGCGGACGAAACGGGGTCGAGCGTCGCGGTCAGCGACCCCGTAGTACCGCCCGCGGCCACCGCGGCAGCTGGCGGGGCGGCGGACGCTCTGCCCGGTACACCGACGCTCGAGGAGGAACTCGAACTGGCGAGTGATCTTACCGATACCGCCACGGCCCTGGCTGCGCTGTTCCGTCTCTGGGGCATCCCGCCCGGCGACGCGCCGCAGAGCTGCGCCGAAGCATTCGAAGCCGGCTATGAATGCGTCCAGCAGCGGGGCTCCTGGAACAGCTTGCGCCAGTATGACCGCCCGGCCATTCTGACGCTGACGGACAGCAACGGCGACAACCACCAGGTCGTCTTGGCGACCATTGAAGGCGAACGGGCGAGGCTTTCGATTGGCGGCGTCGACGTGGAGCATCCGATCGCGGAAATCTCGGATCTCTGGTTCGGCCAGTTCCTGCTCCTGTGGCGCCCCGCAAACGGGTCCTCGACTGCACTGGGACCGGGCGCCCGGCATCCGAACGTGGCCTGGTTGCGCCAGAGTCTCGCCTCGATTGATGGGCGTTACCGTGCGGAGCCGCTGTCCTCCAGGCGCTATGACGCCGCGCTCGAGGCTCGTGTGCGCGAATTTCAGCGGGACCATCGCCTGCAAATCGACGGACTCGCCGGCCACCAGACCCAGATCATCATCAATTCGCTGACCGCGGCCGACAGCATGCCCCGCCTGACGGTACTGGAACCGGTGCAGGACTAGACATGTCATTCATCCTCGACGCGCTCAGAAAATCGGAGAACGAGCGCCAGCAACAAAGTTCAAACGACTTCGCGGCGGTCCCGAGCGGACGGGATGCTACGCCGGCACCGCGCTGGCTGTGGGTACTCGGCGGCCTGCTCGTCATCAACGTCGTGGTCGTCGCCGTATTGTTGTTGCGGCCGGACTCGCCTGCGCCGGCGCGGGCAGGCCCGGAGCCCCTGCGCGAGCTGGTGGCGGAATCACCACCGGACGAGCCCAGCCCCCCGGTGAGCGAAGCGGCCGGAGAACCGGCGTTCGCAACGCGGCTTGCTGCGGCACGGCGGAACCACGCCTCGTCGCCGGAAGTGACGCCGGCCGATGCGAAGGATGCTGCATCTGCCGCCACAACCGGGAACGACGCACCGCCGCCCGCCGCAGCAGAGAACGACGCGCCGCCGCCCGCCGCAGCCGTACGACCCGGCATCGCGAACCTGCCGAGCCTCGAGGAACTCCAGCTCGACGGCGCCGTCGACCTGCCGCCGCTGCATATCGACCTGCATGTTTTCAACGAGAACCCGGCCCGTCGCTTCGTCTCGATAAACATGAACAAGTACCGCGAGAATGAACGCCTGGCCGAAGGCCCGGTCGTTCGGGAAATCACGCGCGAGGGCGTAATACTCGATTACAACGGCAAGGCATTCGCCCTCCTGCAGTGAGGCTCCCGGGCACGGGCGCACGATCAGGACTGGATGATTTCGCCGTCGGGCTCCACCAGGTCCGGCCCCTCGTGGCGGGCGTTGTTGACGCGCAGGCTTACCGGCCATGCACGGAGACGCGGCATGTGCTGTGCTAGCTCATGCACCTCATCCTCGCCGGCCAGCCAAGCATGCGCAGCGCTGGCCTCAAGGACAACGGGCATCCGGTGGTGCAGCGACGTCATGAAATCAACGGCCGCGGTGGTGATCAACGCTGCCGATTCCAGGCGCTCGCCGGTTCGCTTGTCCAACCAGCATTCCCACAAACCCGCAAAAGCGATCGGCTGGCCGTCCGCGGGCGTTATGTAATAGGGCGTCTTTTTGTCGCCTGTCGTGCGCCATTCGTAGAACCCGTCTGCCGGAACGATGCAGCGCCGATGCCGGTACGCCGCACGGTAAGCCGGCTTTTCCGCAACTGTTTCTGCCCGCGCATTGATCATCCGGTTGCCGATTGACGACACTTTCGCCCAGGACGGCACCAGCCCCCATCGCAACAGCACGACTTCCCGCCGGCGGTCGTCATTGAGCCGGATGGCTGCGATGTCTTGTGTCGGTGCGATGTTGTAGCGAGGAGCGACGGGAAAACCGCCGGCTACCTCGAACAGGGACGCCGTGGCTTCGTCCGGGGAATAGAATGCAAAACGCCCGCACACGCCCTACTCCCTGATTCCCACGCCGCGATCCATGAGCACGAGGCAGATGGTGAACAACACGACTACGAACCCCAGGAGAATGGCATAGGCTGTTCCGACGCTGATGTCTGAGGTGCCCAGGATCCCGTAGCGGAAAGCGTTGACCATGTACAGGATCGGATTCGCACGGGAGACGTTCTGCCAGAACTCCGGCAGCAGCGAGATAGAGTAGAAAACACCGCCGAGGTAGGTGAGCGGCGTCAACACGAAAGTCGGGACGATTGAGATGTCGTCGAATTTCTTCGCGAAGATCGCATTTATGAAGCCCGCCAGTGAAAATACGATCGCCGACAACAGGACGATGGAGATCGTAATCAACGGGTGCTGTACGTGGAGTCGTGTAAAAAACAAGGCCACTGTTGTGACGAGCGCCCCGACGAACAGCCCGCGGATGACGCCGCCGGCAACATGGCCGATCACGATTGCCGCGTTCGACATGGGCGCAACGAGCATTTCTTCTATGTGCCGGCCGAATTTCGCGCCGAAGAACGATGACACCACGTTGCCGTAGGAGTTCGTGATCACCGACATCATGATCAGCCCGGGCGCGATGTACGCCATGTAGTCGAAGCCGTCCATCTGTCCGATGCGGCGGCCGACGAGGTTGCCGAAAATGATGAAGTACAGCGTCATCGTGATCGCCGGGGGAACGATCGTCTGGACCCATATCCGGAGGACCCGAATCACTTCCTTACGCACCAGCGTCTTTATCGCGATAGCGTTGAGGGCGAGGTTCATGCGGCGGTCGCCTCGCCCGGCCCGGGCGGCTTGTCCACGAGCCTCAAGAACAGTTCTTCGAGCCGGTTGGCCTTGTTGCGCAGGCTGCTCACGCGAATGCCCTTGTCGCTCAGCGCCGCGAACAGCGCATTGAGATCCTGGCCCGCGCCGATGGCCACCTCGATCTCGTCCTCGTCGCGCGGCACCAGCTCGAAGCCGTCGAGCACCGGCAGACTCGCCAATGGCTCCGCCAGGCTGAGGACGAAAATTTCGCGCTGCAGCCGCCGAAGAACTTCCGTCATCCGAGCGTCCTCGATGATCTTTCCGTCGTCGATGATGGCGACCCGCCGGCACAGGGACTCCGCTTCCTCGAGGTAGTGGGTGGTGAGGATGATCGTCGTTCCGGAGGCATTGATCTCGCGCAGGAAGTCCCACATCGAGCGCCGGATCTCGATATCGACGCCGGCCGTCGGTTCGTCGAGGATCAGCAGGCGCGGCTCATGCACCAGCGCACGTGCGATCATCAGCCGACGCTTCATGCCACCGGACAGGCTACGCGCCGTATGCGTCCGCCGATCCCACAAGCGCAGCGCGCGCAGATATTTCTCGCTGCGCTCGCGCGCCAGTCGCCCGCCAAGCCCATAGTAGCCCGCCTGGTTCAGTACGATGTTGTGCACGCTCTCCCAAAGGTTCAGGTTGACTTCCTGCGGGACGAGCCCGATGCACGACTTGGCCGCTTCGAGTTCGCGATCAATATCGTGACCGAAGATCACGACTTTTCCCCCGGACTTGTTGACCAGGGACGTCACGATACCGATCGCTGTCGTCTTGCCGGCACCGTTCGGGCCGAGCAAAGCGTAGAAATCGCCGGCCTCGACCTCGAGATCGATGCCTTTGAGTGCATGGTTACCGCTGCGGTAGGTTTTTTCGAGTTGCTGGATCGAGAGGGCTTTCATGTGGCGGCGTATTGTATCGGTCCGCTCCCGATTGCGGTACCGTTGCCCGGTCCGCCACCTTCATGGACGGCACGCTCATCGTACAGGCCGCAGCCGGCAAGCCCTGCCGGACTGCTGCTGCCGGCTCGGTAAGGATCGTGTGCAGCGCAGTGACTCGCGCCGTCCGGCGCACAGCGGGCTCGCTGCTCGTTCCAGCGAGAAGCAGGCGCCGCCAGAATGCCTGGCGCTCGCCGAACCGTAAGCGCAGCAAGCCTTCGGAATGTGCCGCAAAATCGAACAGGTCTACCAGTGAGCAGGTCGCCAGGCGGTCGCACCAGCTTCCGCGCGCGCCGGAGACAACCCGGGCGGCGTAGGGGTTGTGGCTTGCGAACCGCCACAGGAAAGCGATCGCCGCCAAACTGATCCGCAACTCGGCGGATTCCGGCCGGGACAGTGCGTCCACCAGGTCGCCGGCGGGCTGCCCGTCGAAGACGCGCGCCCACCGACGGAGTTCGTCTTCGCCGACGGTGAACAGGAAAAACGGGCATTTCGCCATGCGCGCCCGCGTCCGTGCCGGGGATTGCCTCAGAGCGCCGCGAAGGTCCGGCGGCAACGGTTCGGCCAGCGCATGACCCGCGCCGGCGAGGTAATCGAGAAATGCGCGGTTCAGCGCTTCCACCTGGGCAAGGTCGGCTGCGTCGGGTCCCGGAAATTCCATGCTCGTTCCTCCGGAGTATCTCGCCACTCCAGGCATTAACTATATAGTTGCAAAAATTCCCATTTATGGATAATAGTACAGCTCCGCTCACTGCATATGGGCAATTTCTATCAGGAGGAGAGGATAATGCGACTGACCGATGACCGCTACGCCAGCGAGCGCAGCCAGTTCGAACTCGCACTCAGGATGATTGGACATGAGGCCCGGACCAGCACGATCCGGGACTGCACGGGACTCTCCGACGACCGCATCCGCAAACTCTACGCCCGGTATTTCAAGAACACGGTCGGCTCGGACATCCGACGTCGACGCGGCAAGTCGCCTCGCCAGATCGCTCGCTTCGTAAAGAACCCGGAGTATCAGCTCCAGGCCACGACGCTGGTCGCCCTGTTTTGCGCCGGCCGCCTGCTGCGCGTCGACGAGGACAACAGCGTTTACTGCCGATGGCCGCGCCCCGACGTCGAATTTGGTCACCGGGTTTGCCGCGCCTACGAAAATTATCGCCTGCTGCACGATAACGCGCTGTTGAGCTTCGAGTGGGCCTGGAACCTGCTGCATAGCATCGCCTGGAACGATGAGCTGTATCTCGCGGTCTGCCGCGGCTGCCGCAATCGTTACGTGCAGGACGCCTACGCGCTTGATCTCAAGACCTGTCCGGCCTGCGAGATCGAAAACCATCAACGCCGACGCCCGGGGGTCCGTACGTTTTCGAACGCCTAGACCGGCTCGTGCAGAGGCCACTGAAACGGTACACTGCCGCGCGCATGGAAAATCATAACGTCTTTGCGGGCGCCTTCGTCGATCGCCACGGCGAGCGGCGCAAGGATCCGGACTGGCTGAATGCGGCAATCGACGGCGGCAGCACACGGTTTGTGCCGGTGTGGCACGATAGATGCCTCGTGGGCGGCGATCCGCCGCGCGCGGTGATGTTCGGGCGTGACCGGCTCGATAGTCTCGCCTGCGAGCGGGAGGATCTCGTGTTCCTCGGCCTGTTTCGGGGGCAGCCGGCATTTGCGTTCGCACTCGATGACAGCGAGCAGCCACCGTTCCGCGATCTCGGGGAGTTCCACGACCTGCGGTATCTCGGCTCGGTATTGCCACCGGATGAAGCGAATCTCGTGGCACACGCACGCGCTCTCGTCGTCTGGCATCGGTCGCAGCGGTTCTGTGGCGTCTGCGGCTCCTCGTCTCGCCCGGAAGCCGGCGGCAATTCCCGCCGCTGCGTCAATCCGGCGTGCGATCGCGCGTCTTTCCCGCGGGTCGACCCCGCGGTCATCGTGCTCGTCACCGACGCCGAGCGTTGCCTGCTGGGACGGCAGTCGACCTGGCCAGCCGGCCGCTACTCGACCATCGCCGGATTCGTCGAGCCGGGCGAGAGCCTCGAGGACGCGATTCGCCGCGAGATCTATGAAGAAACCAACGTCAGGGTCCGGGATATTCGCTACCACAGCTCGCAACCCTGGCCGTTTCCATCTTCATTGATGCTCGGGTTCACGGCCGAAGCGGCGGATACCGACATCGCACTCAATGACGGGGAACTGGAAGATGCCGGCTGGTTTACACGCAAGCAGCTGCGATCGGGCTACCCCGAAATGCCGTTCGGTATTTCGATCGCACGCCGCCTGATCGATGACTGGCTCGCACGCGACACGGCCGCGACAGCAGGCTGAGTCGTGTGTCTCGTCCTTCTCGCCCACAGGGTACACCCGTCATTGCCGCTGATCGTCGCGGCCAATCGCGACGAGTTTCATGCACGGCCGGCACAGAAGATGCACTGGTGGGTCGAAAAGCCCGACATCCTTGCAGGCCGGGATCTTCAGGCCGGCGGCACCTGGCTCGGGCTCGATCGCAGCGGGCGCTTTGCCACGATAACGAACTACCGGGACGCGGTGCCGCCCTCCGGCCGACGACCGTCGCGCGGCGAGCTGGTCACGGCTTTCCTCGAGAGCGAGCGGCCGCCGCTCGAGTTCGTGCGATCGATCGACGGTGCGCGTTACGCGGGCTTCAACCTGCTCGTCGCCGATCGCGACCAGGTCGCGTACCTGTCGAACCGTGACGGCTCGTCGGGTGCCCTGCCGCCCGGCATCTACGGGGTGGCCAATGCGACGCTCGATACACCGTGGCCGAAAGTCGAGCGCTCGCGAGCCGAGCTCGAGCGGCTGATTCGTGACGGGACCGTCAACGAGACAGAACTCCTCCGTCTGCTCAGTGACCGGCGTCGCGCCAGCGCGCGCGATGTAGAGCCTGCGGGCTTGCCGTTCGAGAAAGCGCACGCCCTCAGCGCACCGTTTATCGTTTTGCCCGATTACGGAACACGTTGCTCTACGGTATTGACTCGCGATACCGCCGGCTGCGTCCGGGTCGCGGAGAAGCGCTTCTCGCCGGGAGGTCGCAGCACGGGGCAGTCGGATTTCGTGTTTCACATTGCCGGCTGACCCGCGGCGAGCAGGCGGGACAGCCAGCCGCGAATGTCGACGATCTCGGCCGGGCAGACGCCGTGGCCCATCGGATACTCGTGCCATTCGACCGTGTAGCCGAGTTCGCGGACCCGCGCGGCTGAGGCCCGGCCCGCCTCGAATGGCACGATGTTATCGAACGTACCGTGCGCCATGAAGAAGGGCACCGGCGCTCGCTTTGCCACCACCGGGCCCGCGACGTCGAGTGGCAGGTACGTCGACAAGGCCAGCACCCCCGAAAGTTCGCGCGCACTGGTCAATGCGTAATGCAGAACGATCGCACCGCCCTGTGAGAAACCGGCCAACACCACCGGGCGGTCCTCGATCCCGCCCGCATTTTCCGCACGGATGAGCTCATCGAGCAAGCGGCTGCTCTCCCGGACCCCGGCCGCATCTGCCCGACCCTCGGCATCGAAGCTCTTGATGTCGTACCACGCCCGCATGCGCATACCGCCGTTGATCGTTACCGGCCGCATCGGCGCGTGCGGAAAGACGAACCGCACCTGCAGGCTCTCCGGCAGGCGGAGTTCCGGCACCAGCGCCTCGAAGTCGTGACCGTCTGCGCCGAGGCCGTGCAACCAGATCACGGTGGCGTCGGGTTTCGGACCGGTCTCGAGGACGACGGACGGCAGGGACATGCGAATCTCCGGCTCGGGTGAAGCGCCGCAGTGTACCCGACAGCGGTATCGCAGACCGCGACCGTCCGCGTGCGCGCCGGAAGGCGCTTGACGTCGTATGCGTATCTAGGTATGGTTATGCGCATATTTATGTGAAGTGGTTAGGCAATGTCTCCGCTTAGCACCGAACAACGCGCACGCCGCGAGGCCATTCGCGAGCTGCTTGCCCGCGGTCCCGTGGACACCCAGCAGTCACTGGTCGAGGCCCTCGGCGCACGTGGACTGCCTGTCACGCAATCGAGCATCAGCCGCGACCTTCGCGATCTCGGGGCGGTCAAGACCTCGCGGGGCTACGCCCTGCCGGCCAGTGAACACTCGGGCGAGATCGAGCTGCGGAAAGTCGCGGACCTCCTCGCGCAGCGCGACACCTGCAGGCGCAAACTTGCTGGTGATAAAGACGGCGATCGGGGCAGCGCAGCGGGTTGCGCTGGCCTTCGACCGCAGCGACTGGCCGGAGATCGTCGGCAACATCGGCGGCGACGACACAGTCTTCGTGGCCACACCTTCGGCCAGTGCACAAAAACACCTGATCGCGAAAATCGCGCGCTCGCTCGGTCGATAAACCCATTCGTTCCTGGAGTAGCGCGTGAACAGCGACACGTCCCCTGTCATTCTGGCTTTTTCCGGCGGCCTCGACACCTCCTTCTGCGTCCCGTGGCTGAAGGAGAATTCCGGCCGTGACGTCATTACCGTCACCGTCGACACCGGCGGCATAGACACGGATGGAGCGGCCGCGCTCGAAGAACGGGCGCTCGCGCTCGGCGCGGTAGAACACGTGCTCATCGACGCCAGAAAGGACTATTTCGACGAGGTGCTTCGTTACCTGATCGCGGGTAATGTTCTGCGTGGCAACAGCTATCCGCTGTGCGTCGGCGCCGAGCGCGGGGTGCAGGCCGAGCGCCTTGCTCGAGTCGCGATCGACCGGCACGCCACGACCGTGGCGCACGGCTGCACGGCGGCCGGCAATGACCAGGTCCGTTTTGAAGTGGCGTTGCGCACGCTGAATCCCGGACTCGAGATCCTGGCGCCGGTGCGCGACAACCACTGGGTTCGCAGCGAACAGCTCGCCTACCTGAAGTCGCACGGGCTGCCGTTGCCGGCGCAGGGTTCCCGGTATTCGATCAACCGCGGCCTGTGGGGCATCACGATCGGGGGCCAGGAAACGCTGAGTTCAGGGGAATCGATCCCGGAAGACGCCTGGGTGCTGTCACCGAGCGCATTCAGCAAGCCGCTGGCGGCGTCACATCACAGCCTCGATTTCGACCAGGGAATTCCCGTTGCACTTGACGGGGAGGCCGGGGACCCGGTCGAACTGATCGAACGACTCGAAGCACTTGCCGGCAGTTACGGGATCGGCCGCGGGATTCACCTCGGCGATACCGTGCTCGGCACGAAAGGTCGCGTGGCATTCGAGGCCCCGGCAGCCGTCACGCTGATTACTGCCCATCGCGAACTCGAAAAGCTGGTGCTGAGCGCCCGGCAGTCGCGCCTCAAGGAGAGCGTCGCGGCCGAGTACGGCGAGCTGGTGCACGAGGGCAAGCAACTCGACCTTGCCTGCCGCGACATCAAGGCACTGCTCGAATCCAGCCAGCAGCGCGTAACCGGCAGCGTGAGCTTCCTGCTGAGAACCGGGAACCTGTTCATCGAGGGTGTGAGGTCACCCTTCTCCCTGCTCGCTGCGACGCGGGGGGTGTACGGCGAAGCCGCCGGGGAGTGGACCGCCGCCGACGCGCTCGGCTATTCCCGCATCCTGTCACTGCCCGGCACGCTGCAGACGCGCGCCGGCAAGGGTGAGGCATGAAGTCGCTGGTCGTAGACAAGATTGCCTCCGTGGCGCAGCACAACGAGATCGGCGCCGAGCTGCGCCTGTCCGCCGACATTCCCTGCGAGGAAGGTGTGCTGCTTGCCGTGCGGGTGCTAAATAACAAGACCCGCTACAACACACTGGAACTGACGTCCGGCCGCATGGCGACCGTGACCCAGGGTGACGTCGTGGTCGGCGCACTCGGTCACCGCAAGGCGTTGCGCGGTTACTCCGGACACCTGCCGGAGACGCTCGCGGTGGGCGACATCATCCAGATACTGAATATCGGCGGCGTGCTGGGCATTTGTGACTCGGCGAATCCGGACGTCGGGCCGCCGTTCAATTGCGAAGTGCTGGGCACGGTCTTGCATTTCCCCTACTTGGGTGAGCGCATCGGGGTCCCTGCGCGGGTAGGCGCCCGTCCCTTCGACATCGACGCGCCACTCTATACGCGGGGCGTACCCGTCGTCGCGCTCGCCGGCACCTGCATGGACTCGGGCAAGACTGCCGCGGCCTGCGCCATCGTCAGCCGCTTGCGGCACATCGGCTATGCGGTAGCCGCCTGCAAGGCGACCGGTGTCTCCCTCAGACGGGACATTCTCGCCATGGAGGATGCGGGCGCCCGGGAGACCATGATCTTTTCCGATCTTGGTGTCGTCACCACGACGGCCGCAAACGGGCCGGCGCTGACGCGATCGCTGCTGACGCATCTGGCCGCGGACGGGCCGGACGTCATCGTCCTCGAGCTCGGTGACGGGCTGATCGGCGCCTATGGCGTCGAGGCGATACTCACCGATAGCGGAATCCGTGCCGCA
The DNA here is from genome assembly GCA_963713215.1 of uncultured Pseudomonadota bacterium. GTDB lineage: Bacteria > Pseudomonadota > Gammaproteobacteria > Steroidobacterales > Woeseiaceae > UBA1847. The sequence goes on from CAVQKY010000006.1 coordinate 1,037,419, forward strand.
CTGACCGCCGTCGTACTGTGCGCGAACGATCCCGTCTCCGCCTGGGGCGGCACCAAGATCCTTCGGGAGCAGTTCGGCATCGAGCCCGCGCTCGTCACCGGGCCGGCGACCGACAACGCCGTCGGTGTGGACCAGATACGGGCGCGGCTCGACCTGCCTGCCATCAATGCGCTGACCTCTGGCGTCGCGCTCGGCGATGCTATCGCGGCAGTGCTTGCAGGGCGCGACGCATGAGCGCGCGAATCGCCGCCGCGGTTCTCGGCGCCACCGGCTACGTCGGCGGCGAGTTGCTGCGTCTGTTGTCCGTGCACCCGGCCTTTACTCCCGGTGCCGCCGTCTCGGACAGCCGCGCCGGCGATCGCATCGCGGACGTCTTCCCGCACCTGGCCTCACTGTTCGGCGACCAGCATTTCGTTTCGCACGAGGATCTTTCAGGGTACATCGAGGGCAGCGCCGGGCTCGCCTTGTTTTCCGCCGCTCCGCACGGCGCTTCCGCGCGAGTCGTCGCCCGAGCGATCGCTGCCGCGGAGGCACGGAGCCTGCGATTGCACGTTGTGGACGCATCGGCCGACTTTCGCTACCGGACCGCGTCCGCATTCGAGACGGTCTACGGCGAGGCCCATGGCGCACCGGAACTCCTCGCTAAGTTTTCGAGCGGCTTGCCGGAACACGTCGAGGGCACACCGTCGACACATGTCGGCCATCCGGGTTGCTTCGCGACCGCGATGCTGCTTGCAGCCGTCCCCCTGCTCGACGGCAAGCTGACCGACGGCGAGTTCTTCGTCAGCGGCATCACCGGCAGTACCGGCTCGGGTCGGGTTGCACAGGCCGGCACGCATCATCCGGAGCGCCACAGCAACCTGTATGCGTACAAGGCGCTCGAGCACCGCCACGCTCCCGAGGTCAGCGCGCTGGCTGAACAGGTATCGGGCCGGCCGCTCACGGTGCATTTCGTACCCCACTCCGGCCCGTTCGCGCGCGGCATCTATGTCAGCCTGCAGGCCCGGCTGCGTGCTCAGGCGGGCGCCAGCGAGGTGCGCGCGGCATTCGATGCGAGATACGGCAGCGCCCCGTTCATCGATGTGCTCGACGGTGCCCCGGCGCTCAAGAACGTCGTGGCCAGCAATAGGGCGCACATCGGTATCGCGGTTCGCGGCGGCAGCGTGGCGATCAGCTGCGCAATCGACAACCTGGTCAAGGGCGCTGCGGGCGGCTCCGTGCAGTGGATGAACCGCTTGTGGGGCCTTCCGGAAACCACCGGCCTCCTGGCACCGGCACCGGCGTGGACATGAGCCTGTCCCATCCCGTGGATGCGCGCGGGCGTGAATCCGCCAGCATGCTGCCGGTCTACGGCCAGTTGCCTTTCAACCCGGTGCGCGCTGCCGGCTGTGACATCCTGACCGATGACGGCCGCCGGATCCTGGACCTCTATGGCGGGCACGCGGTGGCCGCATTGGGCTACGGGCATCCGGCGCTGACCGCCGCGATCGCGCGGCAGAGCACGGATCTCCTGTTCCAGAGTAATGCCGTGGCGCTCGACGTTCGGGCGCTTGCCGCAGAACGGCTGATCGAGGTTGCCCCGGCCGGGCTCGACCGCGTATTCCTCGTCAATTCGGGCGCGGAGGCGAATGAAAACGCCCTGCGCATGGCGCTTGTCACGAGCGGGCGAACGCGGATCCTCGCGATCGAACACGGCTTTCATGGCCGGACCGCCGCGGCCGCGGCCGTGACCTGGAACTCGGCCAGATGGTACGGCTTTCCGTATCGGCCCATGGACGTCGACTTCATTCCGCGAAACGATGCCCGGGCGGCGGCAGAGATGATCGACGAGCGCGTGGCGGCCGTCATATTCGAGCCCGTGCAGGGTGTGGCCGGTGCGTTCGATTTGTCGGCCGAGTTCATCGGCGTACTGCGCGAGTCGACGCGGCGGTGCGGCGCGTTGCTCATTGCCGACGAGGTGCAGAGCGGCATGGGTCGCAGTGGCCACTTTTTCGCCGTACAGCATTTCGGCGTGGAACCCGATCTCCTGACCGTTGCGAAGGGCCTGGGCGGCGGCATTCCCTGCGGCGCCGTGCTCGTGGGCAGCGCCATCGCCAGCCGCTTCGGCGTCGGCGATCTCGGCACGACCTTCGGCGGGGCGCCGGTCGCAGCAGCGGCGATTTCCGCGGTCATCGAAACGATCCAGAGCGACGGATTGCTCGCCAACGTGCGGGAACGGGAATTGCAGATTCGCGCCGAGTGCGTGACCGGTCCCGTCATGGCGATCCGCGGCCTCGGCCTGCTGCTCGGGCTCGTTTGCGACCGTCCTGCCATCGAGGTCCGGGACTACTTGCTCGAGCGCGACATACTCGCCGGCACCAGCAGCGACCCGCGGGTCTTGAGAATCCTGGCGCCGCTGATCCTCGAGGCGCAGCACGTGACACAGCTTGCGAACGTACTCGCCACCCTGCCCCGCACGCGGGCCTGACAGGAAGACCCTCCATGCTGAATGTATTCAATGACCTCGCCGACATCTCCGACGACGGCATCCACGCGCTGCTCGAACTCGCCACGCGACTCGATGAACGTCCGGAACCGGACGCCCTCAAGGGCAAGGTCCTGTCCCTGTTGTTCCTCAGCCCTTCACTCAGAACGCTGGCCTCGTTTCAGGCGGCGATGGTGCGTCTCGGCGGCGGCTCGTTCGTCATTTCGCCGGACATGTCGATTCACGGCCTCGAGACGCGGCCTGGCATCGTCATGGACGGCACGGCGGCGGAACACATTCGCGAAGCCGTGCCCGTCATCGCGTCCTACGGGGATGCGATCGGCATCCGGGCGTTTGCCGAGCGCAAGAACCTGGAACACGACCTGGCGGAAACGGAGTTCAGGGCACTGACGAGTCTCATCGACACCCCGTACATCAACATGGAATCGGCGATGGGTCATCCCTGCCAGAATCTCGCTGACTGGAAGACCCTCGACGACTACGGTATTCCTGCGAACGGTGGCAAGTTCGTTCTGAGCTGGGCCTATCATCCGAAAGCACTGCCGCTCGCCGTCCCTGCGTCGACCCTGTACACGGCCGCCCGGCGCGGCATGGACGTGACGATTCTGCGTCCTGCAGGCTTCGAATTGCCGGAACCGGTCATGGACAAAGCCCGGAGCGCCGCGGCGGCGGCAGGCGGTTCGGTACGCGAGACGGATGATCGCGTCGAAGCGATGGAAGGCGCACGGGTGATTTATGCGAAGTCCTGGTCGTCGACGCGCCACTACGGCGACCGGCTGGGCGACCAGAAGTTGCGCAATGGCCTCGACGACTGGTGCGTCGACGAGCCGTGGTTCAGTAATGCCGCAGCCGACTGCCGCTTCATGCATTGCCTGCCCGTTCGTCGCGGCGTCGTCGTCAGCGACCGGGTACTCGATGGCCCCCGCAGTATCGTCATTCACGAAGCGCGCAACCGCATGCTCGCGCAGATGGCGGTGCTGCACCAGATGCTCGGAGGCCGGACGTGATTACCCAGCACGATCGCGCGGTCGTCGTATCGGCGCTCAAGCACGCTGCGCCCTACATCCGCCTGTTCAAGGGCAAGGTCTTCGTGCTCAAGGCCGGCGGCGAAGTCTTCGCCGACGTAGCGCGCACGCGCGCGTTGATGGAGCAGGTTGGGATTCTGCACCAGGTTGGAATCAAGGTCGTACTGATACATGGCGGCGGACCCCAGTCGACGCAACTCGCTGCCGCGCTCGGCCTGGATACGAAATTCATCGATGGCCGGCGCGTGACGGACGGCGCGTCGCTCGACGTCGCGACAATGGTGCTGAACGGCCAGATCAATACGCGGGTACTCGCCGCGTGCCGCGACCTGCAGATCCCTGCCGTCGGCATCAGCGGGGTGGACGCGGGGCTGATCCGTGCCCACCGGCGCCCGCCCGTCTTGCGGCCCGGCAGCGACAGCGTGGATTACGGTTTCGTCGGCGACATCGACGCCGTCGATGCGGATGTACTGCGGAAACAATTGGATAATGGCCTGATGCCGGTCGTCAGCCCCCTGTCCTGTGACGAGTCCGGCACGCTGCTCAACATCAATGCCGACACGGTCGCCGCGGCCATCGCGGCGGAATTACGTGCGGAGAAGCTGATTCTCGCTACGGGTGCGCCCGGGATACTGGAGGACGCCGCGAATCCGCAATCCCTCATCAGCTACATCGACCGCGGCCGACTCGACGCCCTGCGAGTCGCCGGGAAGCTCGCGGATGGGATGCTGCCGAAGGCTGCTGCCATCGATGCCGCGCTCGCAAATGGTGTCAGCCGGGTGCACGTCATCTCCTACAAGCTGCCCGACAGCCTGTTGCTCGAGGTATTCACGAACGAAGGCACCGGCACGCTCGTCGTCAATGACATCGATGCGCTGACACCGGCGGAGCAGGCGGGCAGCAGCGCATGAACAGGCTCTGGGACAAGGGTCTGCCGCTGGACGAGCGCGTGTTGCGATACACGGCGGGCGAAGACCACGAACTCGACGCGCGCCTCGTACCTTACGATGTTCGCGCGTCCATCGCACATGCCGGCATGCTGGCTGCGCAAGGCTTGATCAGCGACGCGGATTACGGGGCGATTCGCGATGGCCTGGAGGCTTTGGGTCAGGGTCACGCTACGGGCGAGTGGGCTATCACACTCGCAGAGGAGGATGTCCACACCGCGCTCGAAGCGCGCCTGACGCAGGCGATTGGCGACGCCGGCGCGCGCCTTCACCTCGGGCGCTCGCGCAATGACCAGGTGCTCACTGCGCTCAGGCTCTACCTGCTGGATGCGGCGCTTGCGATTACCGGATCGGTGGACGGCTTGCGGCGTGCCATCGCGCGGCTTACGGAACGGCAGGGCAATCTCGTACTGCCGGGCTACACGCACATGCAACAGGCAATGCCGTCGTCCGTCGCCCTGTGGTGCGGCGGCTACGACGAGCTGTTCGCGGATGCCGGACTGGGGCTCGGTGCCGCCCGCCGCCGCCTCGACCGCAACCCGCTCGGCAGTGCCGCCGGCTACGGGACCCCGGGGCTTCCCCTCGCGCGGGAGCACACTACGACCGCGCTCGGCTTTGCAGAAACGGAGTCACCGGTCACGACGGTGCAGTTGTCACGCGGCAAGGGCGAAGCCGGGCTGCTATTCGAGATCAGCCTCCTGCTGAATGACCTCGGCCGAATGGCGACGGACCTGCTGATGTTCTACACGCAGGAATTTGCCTACGTCGCGCTCGCCGACAACGTGACCACCGGCTCTTCGATCATGCCGCAGAAACGCAACCCCGACGTGCTGGAACTCCTGCGTGCGGCGGGCGCGAGCGCACAGGCCTGTCTCGGCGAGACGCTCGCAATTACCGCGAAACTGCCGTCCGGTTACCACCGGGACCTGCAACGCCTCAAGTCACCGGTGTTCCGCGCCATCGATCTTGCCATCGACAGCGTCGACATCATGGCGTTCCTGCTGGACGGTGTCAGCTTCCGGCCCGAGAACATTCGCCTCGACCCGGGGCTCTATGCCACCGAGGAGGCCTACCGTCTCGTCATCGAGGAAGGCCTGCCGTTCCGCGACGCCTACCGCGCCATCGCCCGCCGCCTGGCTCAGGAATCCTGATGGCCAGGGGGTGCGCCGCACGTATCCGCGTATAATCGTCCGCTCTTTTTCGCGGATGCCTCGATGATCGGAATACAGCGGATGATGGCCGTGCTGCTTGCAGCGGCCTGGCTCGCACTCGCCGGCTGCGGCCAAAGCGGGCCGTTGTACCTGCCCGGCAATCCCAGTCGGGTACAGGTCGAGAACCCGGAACCGGCGACCGAGGAGGCCGGCGACACGACGGAAGACGATGAGGAAGCGGATGCTCGTGACTGAGCCCGGTCGCGGCAACGGGGTGGATGCGCGTGGCCGGCCCTGACCTGGTGCTCGTCGACGGTTCGTCGTACCTGTACCGGGCCTTTCACGCCCTGCCGCCATTGACGAACTCGAAGGGCGAGCCTACCGGCGCGCTGCACGGCGTGCTGAACATGATCAACAAGCTGGTCCGCGAGCAGCCGGACGCCTGCGTCGCCGTGGTCTTCGATGCCCCCGGCAAGACATTCCGCGACGAGATCTTCGCGGCCTACAAGGCCTCGCGGCCACAGATGCCGGACGAACTTCGTGTCCAGGTGGAGCCGATACTCGCCGGGATCGTATCGCTCGGCCTGCCGTTGATCCGAATCGATGGCGTCGAAGCCGACGACGTCATCGGCACGCTCTGCCGCGAGTACACTGCATCCGGCCGCAGTGTGCTGATTTCGACGGGCGACAAGGATCTCGCGCAACTCGTCGGCGACCGGGTCACGCTGGTCAACACGATGACGGACACCCTGCTCGACCGGGATGGCGTAAAGGCGAAATTCGGAGTGTGGCCGGAGCAGATCGTGGACTATCTCGCCCTCGTCGGGGACACCACGGACAATATCCCGGGCGTGCCGAAGGTCGGCCCGAAAACGGCCGCGAAATGGCTCGGCGAATGGGAGACCGTCGAGCGTCTGATCGAGCACGCCCCGGAGATCAAGGGCAAGGTGGGGGAGAGCCTTCGCGAGCACATCGAACAACTCCGATTGTCCCGGGAGCTCGCCACGATCCGGCTGGACGTCGAACTGCCGCTCACCGTCGACCAGCTCAGGTCCGGCGCGCCGGACATCAAAGCCTTGCGCACGCTGTACGGACGCTATGAGTTGCGGGCACTGCTCAGGCAGCTCGAAGACCAGGTTCCCGACCTGCCCCCGCCGCGGACCCCGCCCGATATCGCTGCCGGCGACTACGAAACCGTCCTCGACCGCGCGTCATTCAATCGCTGGCTCGCGGCGCTGCAGTCTGCGGAGCTGGTCGCTTTCCATACCGGAACGACGAGCCGCGATTACATGCAGGCGGAACTCGTGGGTGTGTCGTTCGCGATCGAGGCCGGCCGTGCAGCGTACGTGCCGCTGGCGCACGACTACGACGGCGCACCGGCGCAACTCGACCGCGACGAGGTCCTGACGGCGCTGAAGGGCTGGCTCGAAGACCCTGCCCGTGCAAAGCTCGGGCACCATCTCAAATACGATGCACATGTCCTCGCTCGCTATGGAATCGAACTGCGGGGCATGCGTTTCGACTCGATGCTCGAGTCCTATGTCCTCGACAGCGTGGCGACACGCCATGACACGGACTCACTTGCCCGACATTACCTCGGCATCGAGACCTTGCATTTCGAGGACGTGGCCGGCCGGGGCGCGAAGCAGCTGACGCAGAACCAGGTGGAACTCGGTAAAGCGGCTCGTTATGCCGCCGGGGCGGCCGACGTCACCTTGCGCCTGCACCAGGCGCTGTGGACGTTGCTCCGCCAAGCACCTTCGCTCAGGCGCGTTTACGAAGAAATCGAACAACCCCTCGTACCGGTACTCTGGCGCATGGAACAGGCCGGGGTACTGATCGATCGTCAAATGCTGGCCGTACAAAGCGACGAGCTCGCGAAAAAGATGCTTGAACTCGAGAAGGCTGCACACGAACTCGCCGGCGAGCCGTTCAACCTCGGTTCGCCGAAGCAGCTGCAGGCGATCCTGTTCGAAAAGCACGGCCTGCCGGTCTTACGCAAGACGCCGAAGGGCCAGCCCTCGACCGCAGAGGATGTCCTGCTCGATCTGGCCCACGAGTTCGACCTGCCGCGGATGATCATCGAGCACCGCGGCATGAGCAAGCTGAAGAGCACCTATACCGATCGTTTGCGGGAGCAGATCAATGCCCGCACCGGGCGCGTTCACACCTGTTATCACCAGGCTGTCGCGGCGACCGGCCGCCTGTCGTCGACGGATCCGAACCTGCAGAACATCCCGATTCGCACCCCGGAGGGCCGCCGCATTCGCCAGGCTTTCATCGCATCCACGGGATACTGCCTGCTGGCGGCGGATTATTCGCAGATCGAGCTCAGGATCATGGCGCACCTGTCGGCCGACGACGGACTCGTGCGAGCGTTCGCCGGCAAGGAAGACGTGCACCAGGCTACCGCCGCCGAAGTGTTCGGGGTGGCGCTCGATGCCGTGACGCCGGACCAGCGCCGTTCGGCAAAAGCGATCAATTTCGGCCTGATGTACGGAATGTCGGCGTTCGGCCTCGCCAGGCAGCTCGGTATCGGCCGGGCCCAGGCGCAGGATTATGTCGACCTGTATTTCGAGCGCTACCCGGGCGTCAAAGCCTATATGGACGACACACGGGCAACGGCGCGCAGGCAGGGCTATGTCGAAACCGTATTCGGCCGCCGCTTGTACCTGCCGGAAATCAATGCCAGGAATGCGGCGCGGCGACAGTATGCCGAGCGCAGTGCGATCAACGCGCCCATGCAGGGGAGCGCCGCGGACATCATCAAACGGGCCATGCTGCGCGTCGACGCCTGGCTTTCAGCGCACGCCCTCGACGCCCGGATGATCATGCAGGTGCACGACGAGCTGGTGTTCGAAGTCGCCGAGCGGGACGTCTCCAAGCTCGGCAAAGCCGTCACCGGGCTCATGTGCGGTGCCGCCGAACTCCGGGTACCGCTGGCCGTGGACACGGGAGCCGGCGCCAACTGGGATGAGGCGCACTGAAGCAGGCGCCGCCGGCGGCCGGATAACCCCCGCTATTCAGACCCAGTCTAAACTAAATATCATTATTTTTCAGATATTTACGGCTTGACGGGAACTTCGCGCGCCGGCCAGAATCAGAATTAGCGAGTGCACGTCGCTCACCTGTTTATCTCCCTAGACAGGTTCGCAACCGGTAACCCCAAGCCGGTTGCAGCTCTGGCCCCGGCTGTGTTCCCGCACCATCCGGGGCCTTTTTATGCGCCCGCGTCCGGCACCCCTGATTCGAGAAACCCGTTCAGCACCGCCCTGGCTTCTGCGTCACCCTGCCGGCTCTGCGCCGAAAACGGCTGCACGCTCGCCCGATTCGCGAGCGCCTTGCGCACATCGAAAACCGCTTTCGCCGCCTGTCCGCGCTTCAGTTTGTCGGCCTTCGTCAGGAGAACATGAACCGGCAGATCGACCGAGGCAGCAAAATCGAGCATCTGCACATCGAAATCGGAGAGTTGCCGGCGGATGTCTACGACGAGAATCAGCCCCCGCAAGCTCTGTCGCTGCCGGAAATAATCCGTCAGCAGTTCGCGCCAGTGCTCCCGCATGCTGTCCGCGACGCGTGCAAAGCCATAACCCGGCAGGTCCACGAGCCGCCGGCCCGGCGAGAGTTCAAAAAAATTCACGAGCTGCGTCCGTCCCGGTGTCTTGCTCGTGCGCGCAAACTGGCGACGATTCACGATCGTATTGATCGCGCTCGATTTGCCGGCGTTCGACCGGCCCGCGACGGCGACCTCGGCACCCTCGTCCAGAACGAACTGGCTGACCGCGTTTGCGCTGGTCAGAAAGCGGGCTTCGGGATAGTCGGACATGGGGGTGTGCAGCGCGGGATTACGTGTATAATTTTTGCGAAATATACAACGCCGCGCGCCGCACGGCTTTTGGCGCAGCCCTGACGCACTCGAGCTCGCAATGGCTCCGGCTATTGCCCTTCTGCTTCGTCGGGCTTTTTTTGGGAACTGCTGGTTGCACCTATGAAATTTTCCCTTGCTTTGCTGTGCCTCATTGGTCCGTGCCTCGTCGGTCTGCCCGGGGGCGCCGATGCCGAGAGCCTCGTCGACGGTACCGTCGACGCCGGCAAGACCAAGTCCACGCCCTGCAGCGCGTGCCACGGCGCAGACGGTAACAGCCTCTCGCCCCTTTGGCCAAACCTGGCCGGTCAGGCAGCACCTTATATCGTGGCCCAGCTCGAAGCCTTCAAAGAAGGTTCCCGCATGGACCCGCTCATGACACCCCAGGCAATGAACCTCTCCACAGACGACATGACTGACCTTGCGGTCTACTATGAGAGCCTGCCAACGGCTGCCCAGGCCGTTGCCGATCCCGAACGTGTCGATCGCGCCGCGGCCCTTTGGCGCGGCGGCAAGCTTGGCGACGGGGTGGCCGCCTGCCTCGCCTGTCACGGCCCCACCGGTCGTGGCAATCCCGCGGCGAGCTACCCGGCGCTGGCCGGCCAGCACGCGGCATACACCGCGAAACAGCTGCGGGACTATGCGTCGGGGGCGCGGAGCACCGACGGCAAGACGCGGATCATGCGCGACATCGCGGAGCGTCTCACCCAGGACGACATCGAAGCCGTGGCGTCATACGTTCAAGGACTGAAATAATGAACATCATCAACGTCAATTCAGGCCTGCTGCTGGCAGCCCTCCTGCTCTTCGCAAGTTGCGGAAAGGAAGAACCGTCTGCAGAGAGCGATGATCCGCCCGAAGCCGCAGCGACTCCCGCCGAAGAGCCGGCAGGAAGTTCTGCCGAGGCGCCGGCGGAAGAAGGCGGCGATGCGGTGGAAGTCGTAGAGGAATCCGCGGCCGATACGGTCGAGGAAACGGATGACCGGATTCTCCTCGCGCAGGCGAGTACCGCCGCGGCGGCAGGCGAGTTCAAATACAAGGAAGGCACGCACTATGCGCGTCTCGTCCCAAGCCAGCCGACGATCGGCGGCGCCGACAAGATCGAAGTCGCCGAGTTTTTCTGGTACGGGTGCCCGCACTGCTATGACCTCGAGCCGACCATCAACGAATGGGCGGCCGACGTTCCGCCGACCGTGCGCTTCGTGCGGGTGCCGGCCATGTGGAACGACGTCCTGAAAACTCATGCGCAACTTTACTTTACCGAGGAAGTACTGGCGCGGAACGATGTCCTCAAGGACGAGGCCGGGTTCCACAATGCGGTGTTCGAGGAATATCACCGGCGGGGTAATCGCCTGCTGAACGAGGCTGCGATACAACGCTTGTTCGACCGTTTCGGCGTGAGCGAGGCGGATTTCACCAAGACCTGGAAATCGTTCGAAGTAGCACAGAAAATGCGGGTCGCGGAAGACCTCGCGCGGCGCTACAGCATCTCGAGCGTGCCGACCCTCGTCGTTAACGGCAAGTACCGCACCGGTGCTGCTGAGGCGGGGAGTTACGAGAAGCTCATCGAGGTCGTCGACGAGCTGGTCGCGCGCGAGAGCACTCGCTGATCGGGATATCCCGGCCGGGCGGTGAGGATGATATCAGCCATTGTCCTCGGCGACGATCTTCAGTTGCCCGTCGGCATCGCGGCGCCAGTAGAGGCGCTTTACGGTCTCGGACTCCGTGAGATCCGTCAGCACCCGCTGCCGGAAACGACTCAAGTAGACGCCCGGCGCATCGGGCTCCGCAAGCAGCAACAGGTCGCCGATCGAGACCTGCGCCGGTCCGCGTTCGCTGAAGCCGCGGATGCGAAACGACTCCCACTCGCCGTGCGACAAGCCGCGATAGGTGAACGTTTTCGAATACAGCGCGAGGTAGTCCGAGGGATCTTTTTTCGCCAGTGCATTCGCCCATTGCGCCACTGCATCGCGAAGTTCCCGCGTAATGCGCAAGCGGTCCTCCTCGGGCGCCCGCCGGATCCCGCGCGTCACGATCACCGCTGTCTCAGCCGGCACAAAAGTATGCTCCAGTCGTGCGAGGTCCTCATTGGGCAATGCCAGACAACCGTCGGTATCGAATGCCGCGCGGCGCTGGCCGCCGGGCGGCACGCCGTGGACCCAGATCCCGTTGCCTGACCGGCCTGCGTGGCGGTCGCGAACGTTCGGATAATCGAGCGGAAATGCCATGACGCCGTACTTCTCATGCATGCGGCTCGTATCCAGCCGATCGACGACGAAATAGATGCCGAGCGGCGTCTTGCGATCCCATTCGCGCTCCTTGCCGGCGCCGTTCTCACCGATCGACATGTAGGTGCCTTCCACGAGTCGCAATCCCTCTTCCGTCCGCGTATAGCGATAAAGCGTCGCCGCTTCGGCATCGGCAACATAAATATCCGGGACACTGTCGGGCAGCTGCAGCAGGTAAGCGGGCAGATCGTTTTCCGCCGACGCCGCGTTGCCGAGAAGCAGGATGAGGATCAGGAAGGCATGAGGCATCCGGGCGATTTTACAGCTGCCCGTCATTCGGCTCCATGCTATCTTCGCGACACCCCCGGCGTACACGGTGCCACTATGCAGCGACCCATCGTCATCTTGGCTCTCTTCGTCGCTTGTCTCCTGCCGGTCGCGGCATCCGGCCAGCGAAACGCGGATCGGGCATTCGAATCGCTGGCCGAGGCCTACCTTGACGACCTGGCGTCGTTCTCGCCCGTGGCGGCAACGACGATCGGCGACCACTCCGCAGACCACCAGCTCGACGAGGTCGACGCCGCCGCCCGCGACCGGCTCGCGGCCCTGTATCGGCGCTACCGTGACGCGCTGGAGGAGATCGACCTCGACGCCCTGTCGCGTCCGAACCAGGTGGATGCAAGGCTGCTCGAGCATGAACTCGCGTCCGGCTATTGGCAGCTGACGGAACTGGAGGAGTGGGCGTGGAATCCGCTGGTCTACGTCAACCTCGCCGGCAGCGCGGTCTACGGCCTCGTCGCGCGGGATTTCGCGCCTGTCGAAAACCGGCTGCGCAATGTCACGGCCCGGCTCGCGCAACTCCCGCGATTTTTCGCCCAGGCCCGAACATCGCTGTCGCCGGCACGCGTACCGCCCGTACACGCCGAAACCGCCGTGGAGCAAAACGGTGGCCTGACATCGATCATCGACCTCATGGTCGTACCGCAAATGGCTGCCTTGAGCCCGGCTGACCGGGCGGCGCTCGAAGCGGCGATTGAGACCGCCCGGGCGGCCATCGAGGAACAGCAGGCCTGGCTCGAAAACGAATTGCTGCCGAATGCCGCTGGCGAGTTCCGCATCGGGGCGCCGTTGTACGACAGGAAGCTGGCATTTGCACTGAATTCGCCGCTCGGGCGAAGAGACGTGCAGGCGCAGGCCGAACACGAGTACCAGCGCGTACGGCAGGAGATGTACCTAATCGCCCGCGAAGTCTATGCCGGGCAGCACCCCTACACGTATTTTCCCGACAGCCCGGATGAAGCGTTCAAGCAGGTCATCATTCGCGCAGCGCTGGAAAAGGCTTACCAGCACTTGCCGGCGGCGGACGGCATTGTCGAAGCGGCAGAGACCGCGCTGCAACAGGCAAGCGACTTCGTCGTCGAGCAAAACATCGTCGAGATGCCGGACGACCCGGTGGAGATCATCGTCATGCCGGAGTTCCAGCGAGGCGTATCGGTCGCGTACCTGGACCCGCCCGGCCCGCTCGATGAAGGACAGAGTGCTTTCTATGCCGTTGCGCCGCTGCCCGAGGACTGGACAGAGGAACAGGTTCAATCCTTCCTGCGTGAGTACAATCTGTACTCCATACAGGACCTGACCCTGCACGAAGGCGTTCCCGGTCATTACCTGCAGCTCGCGCACAGCAACCGGTATCCGTCGACGTTGCGCAGCATCCTTTGGTCCGGACCGTTCGTCGAGGGCTGGGCCGTGTACGCCGAGCGCGTGATGATCGACGAGGGCTACCTCGACCACGATCCGTTGATGCGGCTGACCAACCTCAAGTGGTATCTGCGCGCGGTAACGAATGCGATCATCGACGCCGCGATCCACGTTGACGGCATGACCGAAGAGCAGGCCATGAAACTGATGATCGAAGGAGGCTTCCAGGAAGAACGTGAGGCCGCGGGTAAGTGGCGCCGTGCGCAGCTTACCTCCGCCCAGCTGTCGACGTATTTCGTCGGCTACCAGGAACATGTCGCCATGCGTAAAGCCGTGGAAAAAGCGTGGGGCGAAGCGTTCAGCCTGCGGCGTTACCATGACACCGCGCTGTCGTTCGGGTCCCCGCCCGTCCGGTACGTCCGGGCACTGATCCTCGACGAACCGATCCCGGACTGAGCCTCGCGGGCGGTCGCGGCCGCGCTGTAACCTTTCGTCGTTCTCCCGCATCTAAGAAACAGTTCCCGGCCGGCCGTCGACGCCGGATGCACGGATTGCCGTGTCGCGGGAACGTCCTGCCGCGGTCCGGAGGCCACCCGTGAACCAAGGACCCCCGGCCGCGGTCACAGCCATACCGGGAAAATGCGGGTAAGCAAGAATGAGTCTAACTGACCTCAGCACGCGCCACTGGCCATCCGTTGCCGTGGCTGTGGCACTCGTCGCGCTGTTCGGCCTGACGTCGATCGCGTCCCTGCCCATCCAGCTGCTGCCCGACATCGAGGAGCCGCAGGTTTCGATCGCGAACTTCTGGCGTGCCGCCGCGCCGGAGGAAATGGAAGCGAACATCGTCGAGCCCCAGGAGAACGTCCTCAAGAACACGCCCGGGCTGACGAACATCAATTCATGGATCAGCCGCGGCTCGGGTTGGGTCAACCTGACTTTCGCCGTCGGCACCGACATCCAGGAGGCGAAGCTTGACGTCATCAACAACCTGACCCAGGCGCCGGCGCGGCCCGGCGACGCCATAGAGCCGCAGGTCGCGGCCGGCGGCGGCGGACAGACGCCCGGCGCCGCGTCTCTCCTCATTCGCGTGTTACCCGGCAATCCGAACCAGGAACTGGCGAGCTACCAGAAGCTGATCGAGGACGAGGTCGAGCCGGTGCTCGCGCGGATCCCGGGCGTCTCCCGCGTCGAGCTGCAGGGCGAGCAGCCGCGCGAACTGCACATTACGTTCGATTCCTACCGCGCCGCGGCCCTCGGCGTGCAGATCAGCGACATCATCGCGACGATTTCGCGCGCGTCGGATACATCCGGCGGTTTTGCCGATGTCGGCCGCCGGCAGTACACCGTGCGCTTCGTCGGCCAGTTCGAACCCGACGAGCTGAACGAGCTCATTGTCGGCTGGAGCGACGAGCGCCCGATCTATCTCGCGGAAGTAGCCGACGTTGCCGTGGTGCCGCGCAAACAGGACGGCTTCACGCTGCGCAACGGCTACCCCGCCTATTACATCACGGTGCAGCGGGAATTCGACGCAAATACGGTCGAGATCCTCGACGGAGTCAATGCCGCGATCGCGGAGCTGAACGCCGGCCCGCTCGCCGCGGCCGGGCTCGAGATGGACCTGAGTTTTGATGCATCGGTGCATATCCGGCGCGCCATCGCCCTGGTGCAAGGCAACCTCGGGCTGGGACTGTTGCTGGCCGTCGGCATCCTGTACTTCCTCATGCGGAGCCGCAGCGGGACCTTGCTCGTAACGGCGACCATACCCTTGTCACTGCTGGTCGCGTTTCTCGCACTTCGACTTTTCGACCGGTCCCTGAATGTCATCTCGCTGGCTGGCCTCGCGTTCGCCGTCGGCCTCGTCATGGACGCCGCAATCGTGACACTCGAGAACATCGTGCGCTGCCGCCACAAGGGCATGCCGATGCAAAAGGCCGTCATCAAGGGTACGAAACAGATAACAGGCGCGCTGTTCGCGTCAACGATCACGACTGTCGCGATTTTCATCCCGGTCCTCTTCATGGAAGGAATGGAAGGGCAGCTGTTCCAGGATCTCGCACTGACGATCGCGGTCGCGGTATCCGCGTCCTTCGTCATCGCGATCACCGTCTTGCCGGTCGCTGCCTCGTTCCTGCTTCGCGACGAGGACGACGACCGCAAGCGCCACTGGTGGGAAAATCTCACGGCGCTGGTCATGCGGCTGACGCGAACGCCGGCGCTGTGTCGTACCTGGATCGTCGCAATTCTGGGTGCTTCGGTGCTCACCGTGATCTTGTTGTTGCCCAAGGCGAACCTGTTGCCGGAGGCGCCCGCCGATTCGCTCAATGCGTTTTTCAGCATGCCGCCGGGCGGCACCATCGAAATGGTGCGTGAAGAGATCGCCGGCACCATCGTCGAACGCCTGCGCCCCTACATGGAGCATGAGCAGCAACCGTACATCCGCGGCTACAACCTGTCCGCTTTCGGAGCGTTCAACGCGTTATTCATCTACCCCGAGGATCCGGAGCGCATCGAGGAGATGATCGAACTCGTCCGGAACGAGGTCCTCGTGGATCTGCCCGACACACAGGCGTTCGTGCAGCGTTCATCGTTGCTCAATTTCGATTTCGATGGCGGCCGTGCAATCAACATCGATTTCCAGGGTCCCGACATCAACGTGCTTGCGTCGGTTGCACGGCAGGCGATGCCAATCGTCAGTGAAGTGGTCCCGGGTGCCGTCGTGCGCCCGATTCCGGGACTGAACATTGCGGAACCGGAGCTGCAGCTCGTGCCGAACGACCGGCGGATCACGGCGGCCGGACTCGACCGCGCGTCCGTCGCCACGATCGTACGGGCCGTGACCAGCGGCGCCTGGGTCGGCGAGTATTTCGACGGCAATGACCGGCTGGACATGATTCTCAAGGGCCCGGCATGGTCATCCCCGGAGGAGCTGGCGTCCATCCCGATCGCGACGCCACTCGCGGGCCTGCAGACCATCGGCGAGCTGACGGATATACAACGCACCGTGGGACCGACGCAGCTGTTGCGGGTCGACGGACAACGCACACTGACGCTCTCGGTGTCGCCGCCGGCCGAGATGACCGTGCAGGAAGCGCTCGACGCGCTGCGGGATGTCGCCGGTCCACGGCTGGCTGCATTCATGCCGGACGACGTCAGCCTGCAATACCGCGGTACAGCCGACCGGCTGGAACGGGCGTTTGCCAAAATGGGCGTGAATCTCGTAACCGCTGCGATCGTCCTGCTCCTCATTCTTGCCGCGATGTTCCGCTCGATTCGCGACGCACTGATCGTAATGCTGGCGATGCCGCTTGCCGTGGCGGGCGGCGTCATTGCGCTGCGGCTCCTCAACCTGTTCACGATCCAGGCGATGGATCTTTTGACCATGATCGGGTTCCTGATATTGCTGGGTCTCGTAGTCAACAACGCGATCCTGCTCGTCATGCAGGCACGGAAAGGCATGCGCAAGGGCCTTGAACGCGGCACGGCGGTCGCCGAGGCTGTGCGCATGCGTGCGCGCCCGATTTACATGAGTACCCTGACCAGCATCTTCGGCATGCTGCCGCTCGTCGTCATTCCAGGCACGGGCTCGCAGATCTATCGGGGACTCGCTGCCGTCATTGTTGGCGGCATGTTCGTCAGTGCGATTTTTACGCTGATCCTTATTCCGGCGATATTGCGCCTGCCGCCACTCGTGCTGAGCCGTGCGCGTAGATCCGCGCGCACCGCCGAAGCCGTTCACGGAGTTACCGCCGATGTCTGAACCCGTCGGAGCGGCTGCCAGCTGCGACCTGGAGGCGGCGTGGCAAGACCGCGTTGTCGCCGCAATTTCCCGATTCGCGTTTCTCACCGTCACTGCGTGCGCAGTGGCCGGAGCCGCCTTCGGCCAGGAACCGCCGCCGACGCCGGTCGTCCAGGTGGCCCTGGTGTCGCGCACGGAGCTGGCGCCGACGGTCGCCGTTCCCGGGACCATTTACAGCCGAAACGAAGTGCAGGTTACGGCCGGCGTGGCGGGGCAGATCACGTGGATGGCGGAACCCGGCACGACCATCGAACAGGGAGAACCGGTCGCGCGCATCGACCGCGAGGCGCTGTTGCTGCAGCGTGCCGAGCAGGAAGCGCTGCTCGAACGGGCGGAAATCAGCATTCGTCAGCTGAACAGCCAGCTCGGCCGCCAGCGCGAATTGCAGAGCGAAAAGCTGGTATCGGAGTTCGAGCTGGAACAGACCGAGGCAAACCGGGATCTCGCCGTCAGCGATGCCACGATCACCAAGGTGCGCATCCGGCAGATTGACGAGCAGATACGCCGCGCGGACGTGCGTGCGCCGTTCACCGGTATCGTCATCAGCCGACTGCGGCGCGCGGGGGAGGACGTGGCGCGGGGCGAAGTTCTTGGTCAGCTCACCGACGTGCAGTCGCTCGAAGTACGGGCGTTCGTACCGCTGAAACACCTGCCGCGGACCGAGGTCGGCCAGGCGCTGGATATATTTGCCACCGACGCTCGCCATGCCGGAACGATTCGTGCGCTCGTCCCGACGGGCGATGTGCGTTCGCAGACCTTCGAGGCGCGCATCGACCTGCCGCTCGATGCAACGGTGGACTGGACGGTAGGTCAGCTCGTGAGCGTGGCCATCCCGATCAGGCCGCGGGAGCTGCAGCTGACGATTCCGCGCGACGCGCTCGTGCTGCGCTCGGATGGCTCGTTCGTGTTCCGTATCAATGCCGGGAACAAGGCAGAGCAGGTGCGGGTGTCCATCGGTGATTCCGCCGGCGAACTCATCGCGGTGAGCGGTGAACTCGAAGAAGGCGACCGCGTCGCGATCCGCGGCGCCGAGAACCTGACGGAAGGCGCGGATGTCCGCATCATGATCTCGCAGACCGCGGCGGCGTCCCCGGCGCGAGAGGGCTAGCAATCAGACGTCGACGCCGCCCTGTTCGAGCCGCTTTCGCAGTGGCTCGAGTTGCCGTTCGAAGTGCCGCCACTTCCCGACCGAGCGCGTGTGCATGGCGCTGCGAACCTGAACGGCGCTGGCTGTCGCTACCGGGGTGTCGTTTCCGGCGAACTCGAGACACGCCGCTTCGTAAGGCAAACCGGTATGCTGGAGGAGCCTCCGTGTCTGTGCCTCGGCATCGCTCACCAGCTCCTCGTAACAGAGTTCCAGAACCCGGTCGCCGAGGGTGTCGCGCCAGTGTCGTGTCAGCCGGTCATAGGCCAGGTAATAGTCTGCGAGGTCATCGAGCGTATAGGCGTACCGGAAGTACGATTGCTTGAACAGGGCGAAACACGCGTCCATCGGGTGCCGCCGGAGGTGCACGATCGGCGCCTCCGGCCAGGCTTTGGCGATGAACCCCAGGTACAGGACATTTTCGGGGAGTTTTTCCGTGAAGAACGGCTCGTCCCCGAGCCGGTAGCCGAGTGCCTCGAGGTAGCTTGCCGCTATCTCGCCGGGCGGACGCGTCGCCGCCGCCCGGCGAATTTGCTGCGGCGTTATGCCGATCGCGTTGTTCGCGCGGCTGCCGCCACGCAGGACCATTTGCAGTAACTGCGTTTCGCCGGCGCTTTGCACCTTGGAATGACCCGACAGGATGCGCTCCGCGAGCGTTGTTCCCGTCCGCGGGAGTCCGACGATAAAAATCGGCGTCCTGCTGTAATGCGGGCTGCGTGAGGTATCGGCCACCCACTCTGCCGTGCAAGACGCAATAATCGTATCGATGAGCTCGACGTCGACGGTGACGTCGTAACCGGAGACGGATTTGGCGGCGGCACCGGCTGTTTCGAAGTGCATATACGCGGCCTCCCAGTCGCCGATGTCCTCCAATTCCTTGCCGAGCGCGTAGTGCAGGAAAATATTGCGCGCAGGCTCATCCGGCGCGCGTCCGAGCGCGGCCTCCATCTCCCCTATGTGTCGCCGATCGCCGGCCGTTCCGGACTGCGCCAGTTCGTAATGAGCGCGCTGATGGTCCGGGTTGCGTTCCAGGATGCCACGGTAGATGCGGCGTGCCTCGTCCAGGCGGCCGAGATAGACGTCGCTTGTCGCGAGGTGCATTTCGATGGACTCGACCGCGGGTTGCAGTTCATTCGCGCGTGCAAAGAGTTCCCGCGCGGTAGCATGCTGGCTCATGGCGGTGTACAGGCTGCCCGCGAGGTCTAAGAAACGCGGGCTGTGCCACAAGGCCGGCCGGTAATGATCGAGCAGGCTTCGGGCGTCCGCGAATCGGTAAGCCGCGACGTAGGCGGCCGCGAGTTCCACCGCCGCGTCGTAGCGGGCCGCGTCGAGGGCGACGGCCGCCTGCAGGCTTTCGATCGCCTGCCGGAGCTGGCCGAGCGCCCTCAGGGCCAGCCCGTGCAGGAAGTGTCCGTCCGGATTCTGCGGCTCCCGCTCGAGAACCCGGGCCGCCATGTCCCGCACACGCGGCCAGTTCCCCTGCGCGGCGGCCTGCCTCCCCGCAGCCCGTAACTGCTCGACGCCCGCTTTCAAGGTGGGGGCTCAGTCGACTTCGATGCCCGCCGCTCGCAGCTGCTCCGCGAGTGGCGCGAGCTGGCGCTCGAAATGTCGCCATCGGCCGATGGAACCGGTATGGATTTTCTGTCGCACCTGTACGGAACTGGCCGTTGCAGTCGGCGCCGCGTTTTTCTCGAACTCGAGGCAGGCCGCCTCGAACGGCAGTCCCAGGCGCTCGAGCAGTCGCCGGGTTTCGCGTTCCTGGTCCGAGACGAGCTCTTCGTAGTGGACCTCCACCAGCCGGTCGCCGAGCAGGTTCTGCCAGTGCCGGCACAGGCGTTCGTAGGCAATGTAGTAGCGAGCGAGATTGTCGAGCTTGTAGGAATACTTGTAGGCCCAGGTGAAAACCTGCTTGTACATGGAAAAGCAGGCATCCATCGGGTGACGGCGCAACAGCACGATCGGCGCGTCCGGCCACGCTCTCGCGGTGAAACCGAGGTACAGGACGTTGAAAGGCAGTTTGTCGATGAAAATGGGTGCTGCGCCGAGCCGGTAGCGCACCATGTCGAGATAGCCCTCCGCCAATACCGAGGGTGGCAACAGGGCGGCAGCACGCACCATATCCGGGTTCATCTTGTCGACGGATGCGACGCCGCTCTCGCGCCTGAGCACCATTTGCACGAACTCGGTCTCCCCGACGCTTTCCACCTGCGAATGGCTGGCGACAATCCGTTCGGTCAGCGTAGTACCGGTGCGCGGCAGGCCCACGACGAACAGCGGCGTCTTGTCTGAACGTTTGCAGGCGCCGGGCATTGCAGCAGCCAGTCCGCATTGCAGTGTTCGATGACGGTATCGATGATCGCAATATCGTCCGCCACGTCGTAATTGGCGACGCTGCTGACCGCATCGCCCGCTCGCTTGAAGTAATCGAAGGCCCTGTCCCACTCGTGGAGATCTTCATATTCCTTGCCGATTGCGTAGTAGATGAAAATGTTGCGCTCCGGCGGCTGGTTCGTGTCCCCAAGTACCTGCTCCATCTGCCGGATGTGTTGCAGGTCCTCTGCGCGGGCGACGCGGGACAGCTGGTAATGATTGCGCTGGTGCGTCGGATTCGCTGCGAGCAGGCGCCGGTAAATTTCCTTCGCCGTCTCTATTTCTCCGACGTACACGGCGCAGGCGGCGCGATTCGCCTGGAACAGGGTGATCTCGGGTTGCAGCTCGCAGGCTTTTCCGTACAGGGGCCAGGCTTTTTCCGGCAAGCCGATTTCCGTGTACACGGTGCCCGCTAGGTCGAGGTAGCGCGGGCTGTTGTCCAGGGCGGGCGTAAAGCGCTCCAGCAGATCGGCGACTTCGCCGTTGCGCCGGGCCATGGAGAACTGGCTGGCAAGCTCGATTCCGGCATCGTATCTCGCCGGCGCCATTCGAAGGACCGTCTCGAACGCCTCGATCGCGCGCCGCGGCTGTTTCGCCGCTTTGGCCGCAATACCGAGCAGGAAGTGCCCTTCAGGATCGTCTGCGTGCCGCCTGAGGATGCCCTGCGCACAGTCCTCTACGGTGCGCCAGTCCCTGGCGGCCATGGCCTGTCGCCCCGCACGGGCAAGGTTCCGCAGCTGTGTGACGGTAGGGTGATCGGATTCGGCGGCCATCGGTTTCCGCAATCGCGTTGATATACTTGCTGCTTTCTACACCGCAGCCCAGTTTTGGAATTATGCCATGACGAACCCGGACGATACGGCGACGGACGCCAGGCAAGTGTGGTTGCGCAGTAAGCTGGACGACGCGATCGACGGCCTCATGCGGCTCAGGATTCTCGAGTCGCCGACGATAGAGGTGAAACCGGCCTGGGCCGCACCGGGACATTACCTCATCGGCAAAGCCCGGGAACCGGGCGACGAGCGGCGTTTTCTCTGGTTCATCTATGGCGACGACGGGCTTCTGGACCAGGTCGCCGGCGACACGGCGTCCACGCCGCGGGAAGCCGCCCGGCACTTCTCCCTGAAATGGCAACTGGATGCCACTCGGGCCGGCGGGGCCGACGCTGAGCGCCTTGCCGAGCGCGCGGAGTTCCTCTATTCGCTGGTCGACGATGAACGATTCTGGAGTGACTGAAGCGCAATGGCGCCGGGGCTGACGCCGGCGTTTCCATCAAAAAGAAGGGCCGCTTGCGCGGCCCTTCCGGTCTTGCTGCCAAAGGATCCTTGCGGATCGGGCGGCCTAGTCGAAGGTCTGCGTCAGGCGGAGGTAATAGCCCATGCCGAACATCCGGTAGGTCGACGGATCGGTGTTGGCATTGAAACCAACGTCGAGATACGGCGGCTCTTCATCCGTGATGTTGGTCACACCGGCAGCGATGTTCGTGCCCCATCCCGGGATCGTGTAGTTGACCACGATGTCGTGATAGAGAAGCGAATCGATTTGCTGGATGTATTCGCCATCCGGCCCGTTGTTCGACGGATCGCCGTCGCTGTCGCAGTTGCAGAACGTGTCGGCATCCAGCCCGTCGATGAACTCACCGAGATAGCCGATGGACAGATTGTTCCAGTACCACTGCAGCGAATAGTTCAACTTGTTCTCGGCATACGCACCGCCGTCTTCGGCTGTCGGGTCGGTGAAGCGGCCCGACAGGTCCTGCTCCTCGTCACCCGGGAACGCGATCTTCCGACGCTCGAGCAGGTGCGACCAGAGAACCGCTGCTTCGAACTGGCCTACGGCCGTATCGAAATCCCAGCGAACTTCCGTGTCCACACCTTGCGCGCCCTGTTCCGCGACGTTCAGGTCGGCGTCAATCACGAGACCGACGCTGTAGTCAGGATCACGGGTGACCAGGCTGCAGGCGGCGGGGTTCTGGTCGATGTAGCACTGGTTCAGGATGTTCTGCACCCCGAGCGAGCTGATGCCGTCCTCGATGTCCATCTGCCAGTAGTCCAACGTAAAGGACAGGTCCGAATCGCCGATTTCGGGCGTCCACACCAAGCCCGCCGTGAACGTTTCGCCGGTTTCCGGTATCAGATTCGGATTGCCGCCGATCTGCGAAAGCAGCTGGGAGTCCTCCTGAACACCGACCTGGGCACAGCCGGCCGGCAGAGGTTCGCCGGCAGCCGGAACGCAGGGATCGGAGTACGTCGGGAAGCTGTCGATGAGACCGCCATAGAGGTTGTCGACCTTTGGCGCACGGAAGACCGAGCTGCCGGTGGCACGCAGTTTCAGGCTTTCCAAGACCTGGAACTCGGCACCGACCTGCCACGTCGCTTCACCGTCGAACGCGTTGTAGTCGTCGTAACGGGCACCGGCCTTCAGGTCGAGCGCCTGGCTGCCGTTGTCGAACACCGGCAGCAGCAACTCGGCGAACACGCTGGTGTTGTACAGAGAACCGTCCGTACCCGCGCCCACGTTACCCGTGACGGCACCGCTTTGCTTGCCGGAGTCCGGGTTATATTCGTAGTACTGCGCGAAGTAACCGGCACCTGCGGCCCAGCCGATTGGCCCGCCCGGCAGTTCAAAAAACTCGCCGGAAACGCTGCCACCGAACTGCTCCGTGCGGCTGGAGTAGGTGTCGGTGAGATCGACCGATACGTAATCGATCATGTCCTGCGTCACCGTCGTCAGCGTCGGCTGGCTCGTCACCGGGTCGACGGCACCGCCGCCGAACAGGTTCATCGGTACGCAGCCCTGGATCAGGGTCCCGGGGTCGCTGGCGTCGGCATAGCACTCCGGCTGGCCGTCGCCGTCGAGATCCGCGGACGGGCCGAGCGCATTGAAGAGCCTCGCACCCGAAAACTGCCCCAGGTCCGTGTCCGTCCGGCTGCGATAGCCGGAGTTGTAATGGACCTCCCAGTCCAGCCCGCCGATTTCACCTTCGAAGCCCGCCATCACCTGGATCTGGGTAATTTCCTGATGGAAGCTCCGCGCGGTCTCGACCATGCGCCGTTGCGGGTTGATGACCGGCTCGTACGGCAGACCCGCGCCAGTGGCGGCGTTGTAGAGATCCACGGCTTGCCGCAGGTAGTAGTTGTCCTGCGAAATGCCGTGTACCGGTACCGTCGTCCCCGAGACCGGGTCCGTGTAAAACCCGTCCCACATCGGGTCGGTGCCGGTATACGGCAGTGGTGCGAGTTCCTGCGCGGACTCACGGAAGTTGCCGCGAACCATCGTATTGAAGCGCACCGTCTCCGTAAGGTCGAAATGTGCCTCGGCGAACAGGTTCGTGCGCTCGTACGGCGTCTGGATGTAGTTGACCGGCGCGTAGTTGTACGCCGGCACTGAAGCCGGATCCATCAGACCTGCCTGGTACGGACCCGATGCCGGCGTGCCGATATGGAATCGGCGGTCCATGTTAGGGTCGTTAGCGTCGTGGCTGTAGAACGGCAGGTCGCTCTCCGGGGTGCGTGACGAACCGATCGGGTAGCAACCGCTGGTGGTGCCGTCGGCGGAACCGTCATACGGCGCGGTTACCTGGTTTTCACAGCCTTCCGGGTAGATGTAGTAGGAGTTCTGGAAGTAATCCCAGGGCGCGTCGGCCTGGTAGGCCTGGCTCTGGTCGACGTACTCGCCGCCGAACACGACATTGCCGCTGTCGAACACCTTGCCGACGAGCAGGCCGAAGGTGTTCTGCGCACCGTCCTCCATGTCGAAGAAATCGGCATTCTGGGCCGACAGTTCGACGCCTTCGAAGTCACGCCGCGTGATGATGTTGACCACACCGGCGACGGCGTCGGCGCCGTACACGGCGGACGCGCCGTCTTTCAGGATTTCGACGCGCTCGATCATGTTGGACGGGATCGTCTGGTAGTCACCCTCGTCGACGGTACGGAAACCGTTGACCAGTGTCAGGGTGCGATCCACACCCATACCGCGGAGGTCGATCTGCACCGAACCGTCACCGCCGTTGTTCGTGGTAGTGCCGATGGGCGAGCCCGCCATCGACGGCATGCGCTGGAGAAGATCGCCGACGTCCGTCAGACCGAGCGATGTGATCATTTGCCTGTCGACGACCGTGACGGGACTCGCACTATCGAGGTCCGCGCGCTTGATGCGGGACCCGGTAGTTACGATTTCCTCCAGGACCTCGCCCTCGTCCGCACCCTGCGCCATGGCGCCGGGCGCAAGACCCACTGCGAGTGCGCCCGTGCCCATACCCAAGGCAAGGCGAACTGCAGTCTGCAGTCTGCTATTGGAAGACATGTATGTACCCCTTATGCTTTAAAAGTTGTCGTTGCATTTCGCTCACACAACGCGTTCCGGTTTTATACCACCGATCCCGGAGCCAGTAAATACGGCTAAGCAAATGCTGGATTTGCAGGCAATTTTGTTTCTATCCGTGCTAGTGGTAAATTTTTGGCTGTTGTATTTATTTTGCAACACTCGGTGGGGTATGGTGGGGACGTCGCTATTCCTTATGCGTTTTCGGTACTGAACTCGGTGCTTATGCCCGACTCACGCGGCGCTAAATGCCTGAATTTGCATACTTGCCGCGGATACGACCGACGGCCGGGGGCGCCCACCTGATATAGCTGCGGGCTATATAGCGCCGGCGCCGCGAGCCGGCACCCTCGCCTTCGGCCGCGGGGTGCCCGGTGGAGGGGACGGTGCATCGAGCCGGCCGGGTGCGCGCCGAACCGTGTTTGCGCAATCGACCGCTGCATCATCGCACCGTAGCTGCCTGCACCCCATATCCTGAGGACGCCGCGTACACGAAACGCTCGCTGCAGAGCCCCGGTGAACGCCTGCTACAGATGCCCGCGAAATCGTGGCAGGCTGTCGTGAGAGCCGCGGCTTACGGCGGCATTTCCGATCCCGACGCAAGGTGATATCGCCATGAAAGTCAGACCGCTCACGTTGCTCACCCTGCTCGCATGTGCATCCTGCCAGCCGCCTGGCAGCGCCGGCGGCGATGCAAACGACGACGGCGCCGAGGCATTGGCTGCCGTCGCGCGCCCCCGGTTCGAACTCGCGACCGACAGCGCCTACGATCTTGACGCCATCGCGCCGTACGACAAGGCGCATACGGCCATCTACGAGCACATCGAGGCGAACCTCGATACGCATCTTGCGGCCATCCAGCGCTGGCTGCGGCAACCGTCGATCTCGGCCGAGGACGAGGGCATCCGGGAAATGGCGACGATGCTTCGCGACGACCTTTTCGAACTCGGTTTTGTCGAGGCGGAACTCGTGCCCACCGACGGGCACCCGGGCGTCTGGGGGTACTACGACGCCGGCGCGGCGAAGACCCTGGTCGTCTACCTCATGTACGACGTGCAGCCGGTGGAACCGGAGGACTGGCAAACCCCGCCATTCGACGCTGAACTCGTCGATCACGAGCTCGGCAAGGTGCTGATGGCGCGCGGCGCCACCAACCAGAAGGGACCCGAGCGGGCGTTCCTGAATGCCCTGCAATCGATCATCGCGGTGGCGGGTACGCTGCCGGTCAATATCATGATCGCCGCCGAAGGCGAAGAAGAACTCGGGTCGCCGCATTACGGCCAGATCATCGACCGGTACGAGGAGCGGCTGAAAACCGCCGACGCCGCGCTGTTCCCGTTCAACTCGCAGCGGCCGGACGGCAGTATCGACGTCATTCTCGGCGTGAAGGGCATCGTCTACTTCGAGATGTCCGCAACGGGGGGTACCTGGGGCGGACCCGGAACGGCGGAAATCCACGGTTCCTACAAGGCAATCGTCGATTCCCCGGTGTGGCGGCTGGTCAAGGCGCTCGATTCACTCACCTCGCCGGACGGGAACACGATCAGGGTGCCGGGCTACTACGAGGGCATCGAACCGCCGAGTGAAGAGGAGTCGCGCCTCATCAATGCCGGCATCGAGCAGCATGACGACCTCGAGTTGCAGGAATTGCTGGGTGTCAGCCGCTGGATCGACGGCAAGCTCGGCACGGAAGCAATGCTCGAACTTCTCTACCAGCCGACGCTCAACATCGACGGCATCTGGGGCGGCTACACAGGCGAGGGTGTGAAAACGATCCTGCCGCACAAGGCAACGGCAAAACTCGATTCACGGCTGCCGCGCGGACTGGATCCGGACCAGGCCCTGGCGAAAATCCGTGCGTACCTGGACGCCAACGGTTTCGAGGACATCGTCATCGAAAAGCTGAGCGGCTATCCGGCGGCGCAAACTTCCGTCGAGGCGCCGGCCGTACAGGCGGCGCTTGCCGTCTTCCGGAAGTACGCGACCGAGGTGGCGGTGCAGCCGCGAATTGCGGGCAGCGCACCGTTCTACCAGTTCACGGAGCGCCTGGGCCTGCCCCTGGTGCCGGCGGGACTCGGCTTCGGCACCGGCGCTCACGCGCCGGACGAGATCATGCTGATAGAGCCGGGCGAGGGCGTCGCCGCGGTCGGGCTCGCGGAGATCGAGAAAGCCTACGTGGACTTCGTCTATGCGCTGGCCGAATAGCCGCTCGCCCGCGGCCGGCAAACTGCATAAACTTCACGCGCCGGCACCTGATGTCGTAAACACCTGAGGGAAATCCATGCTGAGAGAATTCAAGGAATTCGCCGTACGCGGCAACGTCATCGATATGGCCGTCGGCATCATCATCGGTGCCGCATTCACGTCGATCGTCAAATCTCTGGTCGACGACATCATCATGCCGCCGATCGGCATGGCGATCGGCGGCATCGATTTCAGCGACCTGTTCGTCAACCTGTCCGGCGGCGAGTACGAGAGCCTGGTCGACGCGAAGGCCGCTGGTGCGGCGACGATCAACTACGGCGTCTTCATCAACAACATCATCAGCTTCCTGATTGTCGCCTTCGCCGTCTTCCTGCTGGTCAAGGGCATCAACAGCCTGAAGCGGAAGCAGGAAGAGGCGCCGGCGGAAGCGCCGCCGCCCGCCGAGGAAGTCATCCTGCTCCGCGAGATCCGCGACGCGCTGAAATCGCGCTAGCACCTGAGCGGCCGCGCTGCGGTCAGATCGGCAGGACTGTTGTGTGCTTGACGTCGGACATCACGATGCTCGAGTTGATCTCCTGGATGCCCGGCAGCTGCGAGAGCTTGTCGAAAAAGAAGCGTTCGTAGGCCTTGATGTCCGCTGTCACGATCCTGAGCAGGAAGTCGACGTTGCCGAGCAATACGTAACAATCGAGAACCTCCGGAAATTCGGCCACGGCATCGGCGAAGGCCGCGAGATTGCTGCGGCCGTGCGACGTCAGTTTCACGTGGGCGAAGACCATCGTGTCGAGGCCGACTTTCTCACGGTCGATCTTCACCGGCTGGTCGCGAAAGATGCCGTCGTCCCGCATTCGCTGGATGCGACGCCAACAGGCCGACTGCGACAGCCCGATACGGTCGCCGATGGCGGTCGCGTTGATGCCGGGCTCGACCTGCAGCCAGTGAAGAATGCGACGGTCTATCGGATCAATCGCGGGTGGCTGCATTTCGTATTCAAGAGTTTGGTTATCAGTGCATAGTTTATGCGTCAGTGGCTGCCAAGACAAAACAAATCGCAAGTACTTTCGCGGGCACCGGGAGTATATTGTCCGCGGGTTGGCAACGCCGCCGGGGGCAAGATGAGCGTTTTCGATCATCCCGAGTTCGATCATCACGAAACGATCCACTTCTTCGACGACCCCACGAGCGGTCTGCGGGCAATCATCGCATTGCATTCCACCGCGCTCGGCCCCGGCGCCGGCGGTTGCCGCCGCTGGCACTACGCGTCCGACCGCGATGCCATTACCGACGTGCTGCGGCTGTCGCGCGGCATGACCTACAAGAATGCCGTGGCGGGACTCCCCTTCGGCGGCGGCAAGGCCGTGATCCTCGCCGCTCCCGCCGCACCGAAATCGGAGTCGCTGTTTCGCGCGTTCGGCCGGGCGGTGGACATGCTCGGCGGCCGCTACGTCACCGCCGAGGACGTCGGCATCAGTGTCGATGACATGCGCGTGGTGCGGGAAGAAACGCCGTACGTTTCCGGCTTGTCCCAGACCGAGGCCAGTGCCGGCGGCGACCCCTCGCCCTGGACCGCCTACGGCGTCTTCCTCGGCATAAAGGCTGCCCTGCGTGCGCGGCAGGGAGACGACGATCTGAAGGCGGTCAAGGTGGCGGTCCAGGGCGTCGGCAGCGTCGGCCTGCACCTGTGCCGGCTGCTGACCGAGGCTGGCAGCGAGGTGCTCGTGGCCGACGTGAACCGGGACAACTTGCGGCGCGCAATGGCAATCGAGGGCATCAGGAAGGTGTCGCCCCGGGAGATCCTCTTCGTCGATGCCGACATTCTGGCCCCCTGCGCTCTCGGCAATATTCTCAACTCGGAATCCATTCCCCGCATCAGGGCCAAGGTCATCGCCGGCGCCGCGAATAACCAGTTATCCACGGAGCGCGACGGCGAACGCCTGGCCGAGCGTGGCATTCTGTATGCGCCGGACTACGTCATCAACGCCGGCGGCATCATCAGCGTTGCGCGCGAATTCCTGGGACGAAGCTCCGAGGCCGAGGTCCGCCGGGAAGTCGATCGTATCCCGAAGCGGCTGGGCGAGATCTTCTCCGAAGCCGAGTCCTCGGGTCGGCCGACGAATCGTATCGCCGATGAGCTGGCCCGCCGTATCGTCGCCAATGCCGCGAAGGCGGCATCCTGAGAGCGAGCCTGCCGTTTGAAGAGGACGGAATGACAAAGACATCCCGATTGCACATCCCGCGCCCTACTGCGCGACCCGGCGAGGAGCCGGATTTCAGTTACCTCGACCTCAGCCCGGCGGGATCGGTCGACAAGCCGTCCGTCGGTGTTCGCGTCCGCGACATCGAGCATCTGAGCACCGGTCTCGTGCGCGTGCTCGATGACGAGCACCGCGCGGTGGGCCCGTGGAACCCGGACCTCGATCCGCAGAAACTGCAGGTCGCATTGCGCTGGATGGTGCTGAACCGCGTGTTCGACGAACGTATGTGGCAAATCCAACGCCAGGGACGAATATCCTTTTACATCCAGGCGCTCGGCGAGGAAGCCGTGTCGATCGCCGCTGGCATGGCGCTCCGGCACGGCGACATGTGCTTTCCCTCCTATCGTAACCAGGGACTTTATTTGTATCGTGGCGTGAAGCTCGTCGACATGATGTGTCAGTGCCTCTCGAACACCCGCGACATGTGTAATGGCCGGCAACTGCCGGTCATGTATCACTCGAAAGAGGGCAACGTCTTTTCGATATCGGGCAATCTCGCGACCCAGTACCCGCACGCGGTCGGCTGGGCGATGGCATCCGCCATCAAGGGTGAAGACCACGTCGCCGCATCCTGGCTCGGCGACGGCAGCACCGCCGAGGCCGACTTTCATCATGCGCTGACGTTTGCCGCCGTGTACCAGGCGCCGGTTATCCTGAATGTCGTCAACAACCAGTGGGCGATCTCGACCTTCCAGGGCACGGCCGGGGGCGAGCGCCGTTCCTTCGCCGGCCGTGGTCTCGGGGTCGGCATCCCCGGCATCCGCGTCGACGGCAACGACCTGCTCGCGATCTACGCGGTAACCGTCTGGGCGGCGGATCGGGCACGCCGGGGCGGCGGCCCGACCCTGCTCGAACTCGTCACCTATCGCGGCGGGGCGCATTCGACCAGCGACGACCCATCCAAGTACCGGCCGAAAGACGAATGGAAGGCATTTCCGCTCGGCGATCCCATCCTGCGCCTGAAACAGCACCTGATCACCGAAGGGCACTGGAGCGAGGCAAAGCACGAGAAGCTGGTCGAGGAACTGAAAGCGGAAGTGCTGGCCGCATGGAAGGAAGCGCAATCCTACGGCACGATGAACGAGCCCCCGTTCCTCGACCCGTCAACGATGTTCGACGACGTGTATGCCGACCCGCCGGAACGTCTCGAGCTCCAGCGGCAACGCATGCTGAAGATCGAGCGCAACGGAGGGGATGCATGATGGCAGAATCGACGACAGCCGAAAGCAAGCGCAACGGAGGCGGTCACCGATGCCGCAGATGAATATGATCGAGGCGATCCGCTCCGCGATGGACGTCATGATGGATCGTGACCCGAACGTCGTGATTCTGGGCGAGGACGTCGGCTATTTCGGCGGCGTCTTTCGCTGCACGGACGGCTTGCAGCGGAAATACGGCGAACACCGCGTCATCGATGCGCCGATTGCCGAGGGCGGCATTATCGGGACGGCGATCGGCATGGGCGTCAACGGTTTGCGCCCGATCGCGGAAATCCAGTTCGCGGACTACATCTATCCCGGCTTCGACCAGATCGTCTCCGAACTCGCCCGGCTGCGTTACCGGTCCTGCGGCGAATTTTTTTCGCCGGTCACGATCCGTACGCCTTGCGGCGGCGGTATTCGCGGGGGGCAGACGCACTCGCAATCTCCGGAAGGCATCTTCACGCATGTCAGCGGTATCAAGACGGTGATGCCGTCGAACCCGTACGATGCGAAGGGGCTGCTCATCGCCTCGATCGAATCGGACGACCCGGTAATCTTTTTCGAACCGAAGCGCATTTACAACGGCCCGTTCGACGGCGACCCTGACAAGCCCGCCGTTTCCTGGGCGGCCCATCCTAAGGGTGAGGTGCCTGAAGGCTATTACACCGTGCCGATCGGCGTCGCGGAGATCGTGCGCCCCGGGAGTGAATTGACGATCGTGACCTACGGTACTCTCGTCCACGTTGCCGTGGCCGCGGCGGAGGCGACGGGCGTCGACGCGGAGGTCGTCGATCTCAAGTCGCTGTCGCCGGTCGACTTGCCGAGGATGACCGATTCGGTGAAAAAAACCGGGCGCTGCCTGATTGCCCATGAAGCCACCCGCTTCGGCGGCTTCGGCGCCGAACTCGCCGCGATCGTGCAAAAAGAATGCTTTTATCATCTCGAGGCGCCGATAGGCCGCGTCGCCGGCTGGGATACGCCTTATCCGCATGCCTTCGAGTGGCAGTACTTCCCGGGCAAGAAGCGGCTCGCAGCCGGCATCCGTAAAGTCATGGAGGCCGCAGCATGACGCAATACACGTTCAAGCTGCCGGACCTCGGTGAAGGAACGGTCGAATCGGAAATCGGCGAGTGGTTCATCAAGGTCGGCGACGAGGTCGAGGAAGAGGCCGTGCTCGGCACGATGATGACCGACAAGGCGGCCGTCGAAGTATCGTCGCCGGTAAGCGGCAGGGTTGTCAGGCTCGCGGGAGAACCGGGCGACATCGTCGCCGTCGGCGCGCCGCTGGTCGTGTTCGAGACCGACGCGAAAAGGCCGCCGGAATCCGCCGGCGAGGCGCCCGGGCCGGCCTACGGCGATACGCGCAATGCGCCGGCCGTGCCGCCGGCGGCCGCGGCCGACGGCGCGAAGCGACGACAAACGGGCGACACCGGGCGGGTCATAACGTCGCCCGCGATCCGCCGCCGCGCGAAAGAACACCGGATCGACCTGAATGCGATCGAGGGCAGCGGGCCGGGCGGACGGATACTGCGCCAGGACTTCAACGCGTTCCTCGACAAATCGGAGCGGCCGGAACGGCAGCCGGCACGCCCGACGGGCAGGAAGGAGATCAAGGTCATCGGCCTCCGGCGCGTGATCGCCGAGCGGATGTCGGCGGCGAAGCGCGAGATCCCGCATTTCTCCTACGTCGAGGAGGTGGATATCACGGAACTCGAGGCCTTGCGCCAGCACCTGAACGAGAAAAAGCCCGGCTTGCGGCTCACCCTGTTACCTTTCCTCGGCCTCGCTCTGGTCCGTGCGCTGCGCGCGTTCCCCCAGTGCAATGCCACCTACGACAAGGAACGCAATATCATCGTGCAGCACGAGGCCGTGCACCTCGGCGTGGCGGCACAGACGCCGGACGGGCTGAAGGTTCCGGTCGTCCGGCATGCCGAGTCCCGCAGCCTCGAAGACCTGGCCGCCGAAATGCGCCGCGTCGCCGAAGCAGCGCGTGACAATACGGCGAAAAAAGATGACCTGGCCGGTTCGACGATCACGATCACGAGTCTCGGCAAGCTCGGCGGCATCGTGTCGACGCCTGTCATCAACCTGCCCGAAGTCGGCATCATAGGCGTCAATCGCGCGGTCGAACGGCCGGTGGTGTTCAAGGGCCAGGTAGCCGTGCGCCTCATGATGAACCTGTCGACATCCTTCGACCACCGCTTCGTCGACGGCTACGATGCCGCGGCGATGGTGCAGGAAATCAGGGAAATGCTGGAGCATCCCGCCACAATTTTTGTTTGAGGAGGTTTACGTGTGTGCGAAACCGGCTGAACGCTGAACCGGGCAAACGTCTCTCCTCGGCACCATGCACGCCATGCTTCCTTCACGCAGGAAATTCCTGAGACAGGCCGGACTCGTCGTTGCGGGACTTGCCGCCGCAGGCGGACAGGCATCTTCGCCTGCACCGCAGGCCGCGAATCCGCTCCCGAAATGGAAAGGTTTCAACTTCCTCGACTTCTTCAATCCGGACCCGTCCCGGGCCCGGCCGCCGACGCCCCCCGATTTCTTTCGCTGGATGCGCGACTGGGCGTTCGACTTCGTGCGCCTGCCGATGGCCTACCCCGCTTACCTGGACATCGACTATTCGCGACCGATCACGCCGGAGGACGTGTACCGCTTCGACCCGCAGAAGCTGGACCGGATCGACGCGCTCGTGCACGAGGCACAGCGCTGCGGGCTGCACGTCAGCCTCAACCTCCACCGGGCGCCGGGGTACTGTATCAATGCCGGCTTCAGGGAACCGTATAACCTGTGGCGCGACGCGGCGGCACTGGAGGCATTCTCCGAGCACTGGGCGATGTGGGCCCGCCGGTACCGGTCGGTGTCACCGGCACTGGTAAGTTTCGATCTCGTGAACGAACCCAGCTTGCGCGAGGACATGAACGACCAGTACGGCAAGCGCGAAGCACTGCCGCCTGAGACCTACCATCGTGTCGCAAAGGCAGCGGTCCTCGCCATCCGTGCGGTGAAACCCGACGCACTGATCATTGCCGACGGCAATAACGGCGGACACGTCGCCGTCCCCGAACTTGCGGACCTCGGCATTGCACAGAGCTGCCGCGGCTATGTGCCCTTCAGCGTGTCGCACCACGAGGCGCCCTGGGTCTTTCGTGAGCCCGGGACATCGCCGCCGCCGAAGTGGCCGGACGGCCCCGGCGCAGACCGGAAGTCCCTCGAGGAATTCTACCAGCCGTGGTTCGAGCTCATCGATGCGGGTGTGGGCGTGCATTGCGGCGAGTGCGGAAGTTACAACAAGACGCCGCACGAGGTTTTTCTCGCCTGGTTCGGCGATGTACTCGGCGTGTTATCGACGCGGGGCATCGGCTTCGCGCTCTGGGAGATGCGCGGCGACTTCGGCATCCTCGACTCGCAGCGCAGCGACGTCGATTACGAGGACTGGTACGGCCACCGGCTCGACCGGGCTTTGCTCGAACTGTTGCGCCGGGCCTAGGAAGCCCGGCGGGCTCCACTCACGGTCAGGGTTGAATCGGCCTGCGCTCCTGGCGCCTTTCGCCGAGCCAGCCGCCGAGGAGACCCGCAAGAAAGGGCACCAGGCCGCCGACCAGCAAGCTGCCGAGCGAAAAATTTCCCGACACCAGCAGTGCGCCGGCAACGGCAATCGCCGCAGCGATGCCCGGCTCGAGGATCGTGCGCCCAGCCGATTTCAGTCCGACGATGAAACCGCCGACGACGAAGGCCAGGAAGTTCAGCAGGGCCGCGATCGCCATCTGCGTGGAACTCAGCGTGACGTCCGCGGGATCCGTGACGCCGGCAAGCTCTGCGCCGAGGACGACGGCCAGGATCGTACCCGCGACAAAGCTCAACGCGAGCATGATGAGGAATCCTATGCCGATCCACTTCCAATCGAGGTTCATTGTGGCACTCCCGGTTCGGGGCCTACAGTCTACTGCAATTCACGGCCAGCGTACCCGCGCGGCGGCCAGCTCGGCCCGCGTTCGCCACGTCCGCGGCAATGCTTGAAGCAGCATGAGAGCGGCGGCCTGCTGTGAAAACCTGCGGGAAAAATGTGCGAGAATAGCGTCACTTCGGGCGACGCCTGATGCAGACCATCGTAGCCCGGCGGGTCACCCGGCCCGCCGCGAGGACGTGCATGCCCCGGACCGCAATCCATTCTACCGAACGCCCTGCCGCCCAGGGTCCCGATTTTGCCGGCGCGCTTCGTCAGCTCCGCTACGCGTTCGACGGCGGGCGAACGCAGTCGCTCGCCTGGCGCCGCGCGCAACTGGCCGCGCTCGAGACGATGCTTACGGATTGCGAGAAGGAAATCATTGCGGCGCTGCAAAGCGACCTCGGAAAGCCGCCGCAGGAAGCGTGGATGACCGAAGTTTCCACCGTCAAGGCCGAAGCGGCCTGGTGCCGCAGGCACCTGCGGCAATGGACGCGTCCGCTACGCGTACATACGCCGGCGATCGCGCAGCCCGCGCGCAGCTGGCTGCAGCCGGAACCGCTCGGCGTGGTACTTATCATCGGCGCGTGGAATTATCCTTTGCAGCTGACGCTTGCCGGATTGGCCGCGGCCGTCGCGGCGGGCAATTGCGTCGTGCTCAAACCCTCGGAACTCGCACCCGCTACCTCGGCGCTGCTCGCGCGCCGCCTGCCCGAGTTCCTGGACCGCGACTGCGTCCGTGTCATCGAGGGCGGCGCCGACGAAACCGGCGCCCTGCTGGAGAACGCCTTCGACCACATCCTTTACACCGGTAGTGGCCGCGTCGGCCGTATCGTGATGGCAGCAGCTGCCAGACACCTCACTCCGGTGACCCTGGAACTGGGTGGCAAAAGTCCCTGCGTCGTTCTCCCGGATGCGGAGCTCGAGTGCGCGGCGCGCCGCATTGCCTGGGGCAAGTTCACGAACGCGGGCCAGACTTGCATTGCCCCCGACTATATCCTCACCGATGCAGAGACGGAGGCGCGGCTCGTGCCGCGGCTCATCGACGCGATACGGGAGATGTATGGCGACGATCCCGCGCGCTCCACCTCCTACGGCCGCATCGTCAACGGCCGGCATTTCGTACGGGTAAAAAACCTGCTCGGTTCAGGCACGCTGGTTCTCGGCGGCCAGACGGACGCGGCGGACCGCTACATTGCGCCGACGATTCTCACGAACGTATCGCCGGACAGCGCGGTGATGCGCGAGGAGATATTCGGGCCCGTTCTGCCGCTCCTGCGAATCCGCGATGAGCAAGAGGCCATTCGCTTCATCCGCGAGCGCGACAAACCGCTGGCCGCCTACCTGTTTACGGACAATCATGCCGCGGAACAGCGCTTTATCGACGGCGTCAGTGCGGGCAACATGTGCATAAACGACACGATGATGTTCATGGCCGTGCACGAATTGCCGTTCGGTGGCGTCGGCCAGAGTGGCATGGGTGCGTACTCCGGCGAGCGGGGGTTCCGCACCTTCAGTCACATGAAGGCCGTGATGAAACGTGGCTGGTGGCCGGATGTGCCCTTGCGCTACGCACCGTACACCGAGACGCAAGTGGCGCTGGCTGCGGCGCCTGCGCTAGTTCGGGTGTCCCGGCGGATGCGCCGCGACGAGCAGGAGACTGGAGCATGAAGCGCGAACGCTACGCCTCGGGCACGGCGTGGGAGCCGGTCGTCGGCTACTCCCGGGCGATCCGTGTGGGTGATCGCGTACTCGTATCGGGAACGACGGCGACGCTGCCGGACGGATCGATTGACGGACCCGGCGATCCGGCGCGGCAGACCCGGCGCTGCCTCGCGAACATCCAGATGGCGCTCGAGGCGCTGGGCTCGAGCCTGTCCGAGGTCATCAGGACCCGGATCTACGTTACCGACATCGCCGCCTGGGAGGCTGTCGGTCGGGTCCACGGCGAGGTTTTCGCAGACATTCGCCCGGTGACGGCCATGGTCGAAGTGCGCCGACTGATCAGTGACGAAATCCTCGTGGAAATCGAAGCGGAAGCAGTCGCCGGCGGCTGACGGCCTGCTCATGCGGGACGTGCGTGGGCTTGAGACAGCCGGGTCCCTATCGCTTATGCTCCACGCCCATGACCCGGCTACCCGAAGGTTTGAGGCGCGCGCTGCCCGGGCTGCTGGTAGCGGCGCTCATCGCGCTGGCGGTGCGTTTCCTGAGCGACCACCTGGGGGGGCCGGTCATGCTGTACGCGTTGCTCGTAGGCATGGCCTTTCACTTCCTCGCGGACGATGCGCGTTTCCTGCCCGGACTGCGTGTCGCCAGCCGGCACGTCCTCCGGCTCGGCGTTGCCTTGCTTGGCCTGCGGATTACCACCGCGGATGTCGCTGCGCTTGGCTGGGCTGTCATCGGTCTCGTCCTGACGGGCGTCGCCGTAACGATCCTGGCCGGTTGGGGCATCGGCAAAGCCTGCGGTTTGCGCAATTCGCATGCCGTACTTTCGGCCGGTGCGGTCGCAATCTGCGGTGCATCGGCGGCGCTCGCCATTGCGTCAGTATTGCCGAAACACGAACATCACGAACGCAACACGATCCTGACCGTCGCGGCCGTGACCGCGTTGAGTACGGTCGTAATGGTGATCTACCCGGTATTCGTGTCCTGGCTGGGCTACGACGACACGACGGCCGGCATATTCCTGGGGGCGACCATTCACGACGTCGCCCAGGTCGTCGGGGCCGGTTATATCGTGTCCGTCGAGACCGGCGACACATCGACGCTGATCAAACTCGTTCGCGTCGCTTGTCTCGTCCCTGTCGTCATCGCGATCTCGCTGGCGCGTGCGCGGCAGCCAGCCTGCGACAAACCGGCGGGAACCGCTCGTGCCCTGGTTTCTCGTCGTCTTCGTCGCGCTCATCCTGGCGAATAGTGCGGGCTTCGTACCCGCAACCGGCCTGGCGTTCCTGGTGCCGGCCTCCAACTGGTGCCTGCTGATGGCCGTGGCCGCGCTCGGCGTGCGCACGACACTGGAATCGCTCGTCCGGGTCGGGCCGGCACCGGTCATCGCCATGGTGCTGCAAACCGTCCTGCTGGCCGTCGTCATCGCCGCTGGTCTGGGCGCGATCGAGGCAGGGCTCAGACCCGGCTGACGCCGCGCCGCCGGCTTGCCGCCGCGTCCGTTACGCGAAGATCCGGCCGCGCGCCGCGCGCCTGCCAACGGAAGCGGGCGTTCCATGCCAGGCGAAGGCCGTGGCCGCGGATTTTCATTGCCAGCCGCCGAATGGCGATCGCAAGCGGCTTGCGCCGCTTGCATCGACCGGGGATCGTGGTATCCCGGCTCAGGGCGGAAGGTTCGACCGAATACGGCAACAACGCGAACAATGGCAGGTGATGTTGCCAGTAGCGCTTGACGAAGACGTCCACCGGCGCATCGAGCACGTCCGAATCCCTGACAAATGCACCTGCGACCGAGGGTGAGATGCAATAGGCCATCAGGCCGTGTGGCGGGTACGTAAAACGAGCGAGAGTAAAGTCCGCGCCCTCGGCAACAGGCGTCTTCCCTGCCCTGAGGTCCGTTTGCAGCCGCAGAAACCCGCTTTCACCGGCAAGCAGCAGCGCAGCGCGCAACGCATCGGGGAAGTTCGGGCGAAGTGTGAAGTCGTCTTCCAGCACGACGATCGGTTCGCCGATCTCCGCACAGTGCCGCCACAGGCACTTGTGACTTGCGAAGCAGGCAATTTCAGCAGGGACCGGCTCGCGTCCGGTGTTGACCAGGAATGCCTCCGCATCGACGCACCGGAACTCGGCGCCGGCCGATAGATCCGGCGGCGTCACCGCGTCGAAAAAACTGAAGGGCACCTCCGCCGCCTGCAACTGGCTTCCGGCGCGCTCCCTGCGCCCGGATGCAGTGCGCAGACTGATTACGAACACCCGCGGCATTCCGACCGGCTCACTCAACTGCATTCCTCCCTGCTGCTCCTTGTCCTTGGATGGCCCGGCGCCCAAATTCCTTCGCAGCGCCGCGATCCGGCACGGACGCCATCATACGGCAGAGCGGGGTCGTGGCGTACTCAGCACGACTTTTCGCAGCAGGGCCGCAAGCTCTATCCGCTCCTCGTCAGAAAGGGCCGCGAGGCTCGTTTCGGCTGCCTCCAGGCGGTGCTGGATCGCTCGATTGATTTCGCGAACGCCTTTCTGGGTCAGCGAGACGTTGACCCCGCGACGGTCGTCGGCATCCTGGGCGCGGCGCACGAGCCCCCGTTCCTCGAGCCGGTCGATCCGGTTCGTCATGGCGCCGCTCGAGAGGTCGGTCTGCCGGGCCAGGCGAGTGGCGGAAAGCGTGAACGGCCTGCCCTGGCGGCGCAGCGCCGACAATACGTCATACTCCCAAAGCTCGAGATCCAAAGGCTCCAGGGCCCGCGTGGCATCGCGGAGGAAGCGGCGGTAAAGCCCCATGATGCGGATGACGACCCCCAGCGAGGCGGTATCGAGTTCCGGGCGTTCCGCGGACCATTGGTCCAGGATGTCGTCAAAGGCGTCTTTGTTCATAGGCTGTTACCGGGTAATTACTTTTATATAAAAATACTTGACATGGAAGAAAAACGGCAGATACTACACGAAAAGGCCACGAATAGAACTCCACCCGGTTTCAAGGAACATGGTCGCAGTACTTATGGAACAGCCGCACTTCGAGGTGCCGGCTCGTATCCGCGACGAGAGGTCGCCTGCCGACGGTCACGAGGCACGCCTGCTGCTGGCGGACCGGATCGCAGGACTGCCCAATATCCGCACCGTCGATAACGGCCCCGAAGCGCTGCCGTCCAGTGTGACGGTTTACCTCAGCAACGAGCACGGACCCGCGCGCAAGCGCACGCCGCCTGTGACGCTCTGCGTGATCCGCCGGGATGGCCTGACGCTCCACGGGCTCGGGCCGGAGGAACGGCGACACCTGCTGTCGCGCGGATGGGGCACGGTTGATCGCGATCGATTGCAGCTGTTCCTGCCGCGCGACGAGCAGGAAGTCGAGGTCTGCTGGATGATCCTGCAGCACGCCCACTGCGCCCTTCTGAACCTGTCGGCCAGCTCGCCCGGATTACGCCATGCGTTTCACGGGGGCCTGCCGAAATTCTCACGCACGACCCTACAGTAACAGGAGTTTTTAATCATGCGACCCCTATTTGACGACTTCGATGAGTTTGCATTCGGTGACAGCAAGGCTGTCAGCCGCATTCTCCGCGAACAACGCAGGGAGGAGCGCCGGTACGCGAGTCGGAAACCCTACAGTCCGGGCGACGAGGATTATCTCGATGACATGGACGGGTACGACGACTACGAAGACGACAGCGAATACAATGAGGACGAGTTCGACGAACATTCCGGACTGGAAACCGATCACTGACATTCCTCCGAACGGAGAACGAAGGGGCGCACAGCGCCCCTTTTTTTGTCAGCCTTTTCCGCGCGTCCGGGTCCGGCCGCTGCGTGCGTTCTTCGCGATGAAATCGATGATGATGCCCGCCACGTCCTTGCCGGTCGCAGCCTCGATTCCCTCGAGGCCCGGGCTCGAGTTGACCTCCATCACCAGGGGGCCGCGCCTGGAACGCAGCAGGTCGACACCCGCAACATTGAGTCCCATCACCCGCGCCGAATGTACGGCCGTCGCGCGCTCCTCTGGCGAAATCTTGACGAGGCTTGCCGTCCCACCGCGATGCAGGTTGGAACGAAACTCGCCTTCCTTTCCCTTGCGCATCATTGACGCGACGACTTTCTCGCCAACCACGAAACAGCGGATGTCGGCGCCTTCGGCCTCCTTTACGAACTCCTGCACGATAAAATTCGCCCCGAGACCACGAAAGGCCTCGATAACGCTGCCGGCGGCCTTGCGCGTTTCAGCGAGCACGACGCCGACGCCCTGCGTGCCTTCGAGCAGCTTGATCACGACCGGGGCACCGCCCACGGTAGCCAGCAGGTCCTCGGTGTCGTCCGGGGAATTGGCGAAACCCGTACGCGGCAAGCCGATGCCTTTGCGCGAGAGCAGCTGGCTGGCCCGCAACTTGTCGCGTGAACGCGTAATGGCCACCGATTCGTTGACCGAGTAGACCCCCATCATCTCGAACTGGCGAACAACGGCCGTTCCGTAAAAAGCCACCGATGCGCCGATACGGGGAATGATTGCGTCCGGGCGCGGCAGCACCGCGCCTTTGTAGTGAATCTCGGGATTGTTGCTGGCGATGTTCATGTAACAGCGCTTGTGATTGACGACCCGCATCTCGTGGCCACGAGTGCTGCCGGCTTCGATCAACCGGCGTGTCGAATAGAGATTGCTGTTGGTCGACAGTACAGTGATCTTCATGGGCAGGTTCTCGGACTCGGGGACGACGGCGAGGTGCAGCGGCGGTCTAGCCGCCGTGGTTTGCCGTGAAACTTTCACCGCGCGTTTCGGCTTTTTCCACGCTCTTGAACGCTGCAATATTGAACAGCGCGTCGCCTTCATGGGCGAGCGGCAGGTTGCTGCGGCCTATCACGATACCATCGAATGCTGACCGGATGGTCTCTTCCTCGCCGCCCAGCGGATCACCCACCACAGCGAGTCTCTGCCCCTTCACGACACGGGTGCCGAGCGCGACTTTCTTGCTGACGATGCCGCTCATCGGTGAGCGCATCCAGCTCGTCGATTCGGCGACGACCGGCCGGATTGCATCCGCCGAGTTTCCCGGCGGCAACATGCCAATGTGACGCATGACCTTCAACACGCCCTGGAGACCCGCCCGAATGCTCAGTTCGTCGAATCTGAGTGCCTCTCCGGCTTCGTAAACGAGCAGGGGAAAACCGCGTCCGGCAGCATAGGATCTGAGTGATCCCTCGCGCATCGCCGAATGAAGGATGACCGGTGCGCCGAATGCCCGCGCTATGGCAAACGTCGCCTCGTCGTCGATATTGGCGCGGACCTGGGCAAGATTCGCGCGATTGATCGCCCCGGTGTGCAGATCTATGCCGAAGTCCGCCTTGTCTACGACTTCGCTGACAAAAATGTGCGCCATCCGCGACGCGATCGAGCCCTTTGCACTGCCGGGAAAAGAGCGGTTCAGGTCGCGCCGGTCCGGCAGATAGCGCGACAGCTCCAGGAAGCCATGTACATTCACGACGGGCACCGCGAGCAAGGTGCCCCGGATCGACTCGAGCTTCCTGCGCTGCAGCAGACGGCGAATGATCTCGACCCCATTGAGCTCGTCACCGTGTATCGCTGCCGAGACGAACAACACCGGCCCCGGTCGCCGGCCGCAAACGACGTGCACGGGCATGGGCAGCGAGGCGCCCGTGTAGAGGTCTGCCATCGGCAAGCTGATCGATGCCCGTTCGCCGGGCCGGACCTCGACGCCGCCGACCGAGATGGCGCGGTTGCCGCTCATTTGCGTACCCGTCCGGATCCCGAACGGCCTTTGCGGCCGAGCAGGTAGGAGTGCCCCGGGTCGACCTGCGCCCAGCCCTGTAGC
The DNA here is from genome assembly GCA_963713215.1 of uncultured Pseudomonadota bacterium. GTDB lineage: Bacteria > Pseudomonadota > Gammaproteobacteria > Steroidobacterales > Woeseiaceae > UBA1847. The sequence goes on from CAVQKY010000006.1 coordinate 1,079,546, forward strand.
GCCGTGCGCCCCAGCAGCATCCGGAACAGCATCGTGTCCCGCGACGTCAGCGTCACCTCGACCCGGCGTTCATGGCCGCCAATTACCAGGAGCGTCTCGATGACGAAGCGTCGTTCGCGGTGGCCGCCGGAGTCGCTCACCATGCGCTCATCAATGACGTCGGCAACACAGTCGATGACCGTGGCATCATCGTGCTGGTTGGGGTGCATCCGGAATTCGAGCCGCTGCCGCCCGGCTTCCACGAACGGTCTGAGCTCGAACGCGTGCAACGCCGACGTTCGTGCCCCGGTATCTACTTTTGCCTTGATCCGAGAGAGCCCGAGTTCAGGAAGACCCACCCACTCACGCCAGCCCAGTACCTGTCGTTCTCGTCCCGTCATCCGTTGATAGTCTGCCACTCGGTGCTGTGCCACGTCCGTCGATTATGCCTCGGTTTCAGATCAATGACGGCAATACCAGGCTCGCGAGGCTCAGCAACAGGAAAAACCCGCACATGTCCGCTGCCGTCGTGAGCAGGGGACCGGACGCCGCCGCGGGTCCGGCGTGAAGCGCTTCAGGAGCCGCGGAACCGTGCCGCCAATGGAGACGGCGACCACCGTATTGACGGCCAGCGCGGCGCCCACGACGAGGGCCAGGACCGGGTTCCCCGTCCATACCCACGCAGCCAGCCCCAGCAGCGCGCCGGGTGCGATGCCGTGGATTACGCGATGCGGTTCGGACGGAGCTTCGATGGCAACGCCCGCTGCTCGTCGCGTTTCAGGTTGAAAACCGCAGGTAACATATCGCCGGGATCGAGCTGATCGAGTAGAGTTTCGACCTGGTCCGCACTGCCCCGTTGTGCAGCAACTCAATGAGCTCTGTCGGGAGTTTGTCTTGCCGATTTGCCATAGCCGCCATTCCTCAGTGCTAACCGTCACCTGCGGCTCGTGTCGTTGCTCCTTACGGCGTCGCCTGCCGCGGCAACCGGCGCTGCCGTCATGAGACACACGCTCGGCCCGGTAATTGTTCTGCTCGTCAGTGTGTCGATCCTGCTGACCGGCCAGGGCCTGCAGACGACGCTGCTGCCGATGCGCGCTTCCCTTGAAAATTTCCCGACACTGGCGATCGGGACGATGGGTGCCGTCTACTTTCTCGGCTTCACGATCGGCTGCCTCAAAGGCGGCGAGCTGATAAAGCGCGTTGGCCACGTTCGCGTGTTTCTTGCGATGGCGGCACTCGCGTCCGCGACGCCGTTGTTGCACGGCCTCATAGTACAACCGTTGGTGTGGACGTTGTTACGCATGCTGACCGGCTTTTGTTTCGCCGTGTTGTACGTGGTAATCGAAAGCTGGCTCAACGAGCATTCGAACAACGAAAACCGCGGCACGATTTTCGGCACCTACGTAATGATCACCCTCACCGTCATGGCAGCAGGCCAGATGATGACACTGCTGTACGATCCGCTGGGGCTCCAACTTTTTCTGGTGGCTTCCGTGCTCGTATCCATCGCAGCAGTGCCGGTCGCCTTGTCCACGTCGCCGGCGCCCGGCATTCCGGAGTCCGTCTCTATAGACCTCAGGCGCTTGTACAATGTAAGCCCGGTGGGCGCCATTGCATGCTCGTGTTCCGGCCTTGCGACCGGCGCATTCTGGGCCCTCGCGCCCGTATTTACGACGGCCATAACCACCGACGTGTCGCTCGCGGCCTTTTTCATGGCTGCGGCCGTCATCGGCGGCGCGTTATCGCAGTGGCCGCTTGGAGCGCTGTCCGATCGGGTCGGCCGGCGCGGGGTACTGGCCATGATGTGCCTGGCCGGCACGGTCATAAGCACCGTGGTCGTTTTCGGTGCCACCAACTGGGGCTTCGTGGGCATTGCGCTCGCCGGCGCTGCCTGGGGGTCCATCGGTTTCCCGCTGTATTCCATTGCCGTCGCCCACTCCAACGATTTTGCCTTGCCTACGGAATACGTCACCGTGTCTGCCGGGCTGCTCCTGCTCTACGGGATAGGTGCAATTGCCGGTCCCCTGATCGCTTCTCTTTTCATGACCAGGTTCGGCGCCGGCGGACTGTTTCTTTTCACCGCCTACGTGTATGGCATTCTCATGCTCACCACCTTTTACCGGATCATCCGCGGGCGTCAGCCTGCCGAAGATCAGCACATACCCTTTGCCGATGCCCTTGCCGCGGCCGCGACGGCATCACATGTTTATGAGGAAGAAGTCCAGCAAAAGGCGATCGAAGCCGAGGATGCCTGAATCGCATTGCCGCGGCTACGGCAATTGCCGATAATCGGCCCTCGCGTCGGGGGCCCCATCGTTCAATGCTCACTTTCCTAGGCATAATTTTCGGCATTGGGCTGCTCATTGCCGGCGGTGCGGGACTCGTTGCCGGCTCCTCGCAGATCGCGAATCGCTTCGGCATTTCACCGATGATCATCGGCCTCACGATCGTCGGTTTCGGCACGAGTGCGCCGGAGCTTGTCGTCAACATCACCGGCGCGCTGACCGGCGAGACCGAACTCGCTTTCGGAAACGTCGTCGGCTCCAACATTACGAACCTCGGGCTGGTCCTCGGTTGTGCCGCGTTGATTCAAGCCATTCATATCAAAGGCGCCGTCGTGCACCGGGAGGTGCCGCTCCTGTTGCTGATCACGTCGATAATGACGGTCATGGCGCTCGATGGCGTATTTGATAACGAAGTGCAGCTCATCAGCCGTTCGGACGGCATCGTGCTCCTGCTGCTGTTCCTGATATTCATTTACATCATGGTGCGCGATGTACTGAATGCGGACGCCGACGACGCGCTTATCACCGAGGCCGCGCAAGCGCCCATGCTGACTTCCGGCCAGCCATACAGGCTCGAGTGGCTCATGATTCCCGCCGGACTCGCGTTACTCTATTTCGGCGGCCGCGTTACGGTAGAATCCAGCATCGAATTCGCCGCACTGGCCGGTGTATCGCCGGCCATCATCGGCCTGTTCGTCGTGGCAATCGGCACCAGCATGCCGGAGCTCGTGACATCCGTAATCGCGGCGATAAAAGGCGAATCCGACCTCGCGCTCGGCAACGTGATCGGTTCGAACATATTCAACTCGCTGGTCGTTCTGCCGGTGAGCGCGGTCGTCGCGCCTGTTGTAATTCCGGACCAGGGTGCTTTTGACCTCGTGGTTTCGTGGTTGTTCGCCGCGGTGCTGATCCCTATATTCTTCCTGCGCAACGCACGAATCGGCCGGCCATCGGCGCTTTTTCTGCTCACGGCGTACACTGCGTATGCCGTTTACCGTACCTCCTGAGCTTCACAACATGCTGAAAAACCTCCCGCCCGAGCTCCAGGAAATCTGGAATTTCAAGCCCTTCGGCAATGCGGATGACAGCTTTACGCTCGGCAACCTGTTCCTCATCGTGCTGCTGGTCATTGCGGGCTACGGGCTGAGCCGGCTCATCGGATTCATCATGAGCCGCAGGCTCGCGAAGAGCAAGCTGCAACCGGACCAGGTGCAGATGATCAGCCGCGTGGTGTTCTGGGCGATCCTCGTCCTCGTATTCCTTACCGCGTTGAGCCTGTTGAACATCCCGCTGACGGCGTTTGCGTTCGTCACCGGGGCGGTGGCGATAGGCGTCGGATTCGGCGCCCAGAATATTCTCAACAACTTCATCAGCGGCTGGATCCTGATGACGGAAAAGCCCATTCGCATCGGTGATTTCATTGAGATCGACGGCATGCACGGCACGGTGGAAGGGATCGGCAACCGGTCCACACGCATACGCCGCGTCGACGGCGTGCACATGCTCGTACCGAACAGTACCCTGCTCGAGCGCAATGTCATCAACTGGACACTTGTGGACCGCACGATTCGCTCGGTCGTTCGGGTCGGGGTCGCCTATGGTTCTCCCGTGCGCCAGGTCCACGAACTCATTGTGCAGGCGGTCGCGGAACACGAAGACGTCAACAAGACGCCCGCAGCGCTGGTCATATTCGAGGACTTTGGCGACAGCGCACTGGCCTTCGATGCGTACTTCTGGTGTGACGTTTCGGCAGAACGTGACCTGCGCAGGATTCGCAGCGACGTTCGCTTCCGGATCACCGAACTGTTCGACCAGCACGGGATCGTGATCGCATTTCCGCAACGCGACATCCACCTGTCGGCTGCAAACCCGCTGCCCGTGCGACTGCTTGAGCCGGAGGAGGACGAGGATGAACCTACCTGAGTCGATGGCGGGCGTGCTCCACGCCTGCGTCCTCGATGGCGGCGGCGGCGCACGCCATCTCACGCCCGGTGAAATTGGCAGCTGGACGCCTGGGGAGGGCATTCTGTGGCTGCATATCGACTTTTCCCGCCCCGGGGCTTACGAATTGCTGGAAACCGGCCTGCCGCTGCGCCTGCCCGAGGTCGTGCTCGACGTACTGACCAACAACGAGACACGGCCGCGCGCCGTGACGGTAGACAGCGGCCTGCTGGTCGCGCTGCGTGGCGTCAATATGAATCCCGGGCAGAACCCGGCCGACATGGTGTCCATTCGCGTCTGGGTTGCAGCCGGGTTTGTCGTCACGTCGCGCCGGCGGCGCCTGCTCGCCGTGCAGGATATCCTGGGCGACCTCGAGAAAGGCGAAGGCCCCGTGACACCGGGAGAAATTCTCGTGCACCTGATAGCGAGGCTTGCCGATCGTATCGGCATCTACGTGGACAAGATCGAAGACCAGCTCCTGACGTCCGAAGAGGGGATGGCCGAAGGGGATGCGGAGCCGCAGCGACTGGGGCTCGCCAGGACACGCCGTCAGATTGCAAACGTCCGCCGTTTCGTCGCGCCGCAGCGTGACGCCCTCGAGAAGGCTTACCGCTATCCGCCCGCATGGTTTCCGGCGCCTGAAGTCCAGCAACTACGGGAGGAAGCCGATCGCATTGCCCGCTACGTCGAAGACCTGGATCTTGCCCGGGAGCGCGCAATACTGCTGCACGAGGAATACCAGGGAATGATTGCGCAGCAACAGAACAGCAGGATGTATGTGCTGTCCATCGTTGCAGCGATCTTCCTGCCTTTGACGTTCGTCACCGGCCTCCTCGGCATGAACGTCGGCGGATTGCCGGGCCTCGACAATGAGCGGGGCTTTACGTGGTCCGTCGTGGTAATGATAGTTTGCGGTATCTTCGCCGGGCTGGTGTTGCGCTGGAAGAAGTGGATGTAGGCGGCCCGTCAGGACTTGTCCATGGTCGACAGCCATTGCTTGACAAAACTGCGGCCCTTGCGCGTGAGGAAGACGCGCTTGACGCGCAGGTTCATGGGATCGTTGCGCAATTCGAGGAGGCCGGGGCCAGGCGCCTTGCGCGTAGTCAGGGCAGACAGGTCCGCAATGTTTCGGGAGAGGGCCGTTATCGAGGTCGTCTCGAGATGGTTCAGCAATTCGCGCTGACTCAGGCCTTCGTGCAGGTACACGCCGATCAGGATCAACAGGCGCTGGGCAGTGATATCCGGGCTGAGCCGCGCTCGAGCAAAACGCAATGCCCGATCGAGTTCAGCAATGTTTTGCCCCCCGGCCGTATCAACCATGTTCACCCCGGAAAAGTGGATATGGTACTGCAATAATTGCGTCATCGCAATTATCCTGCGATCAGCGCTCTTGCAGGCTGCCGGAAGTATCCGGGGGAACGGCGGGTAAGTCGGCTGCAGGCGCTGCCCCCGCATGCAGGCGTCGATGCGTTTCAGGCCGCCTGGCTCAGGCTTTCGAGGTTCTGCAGAGCGAACTTCCAGTTGATCAGGTGATCGAGGAATGTGTCGACGTATTTTGCCCGCTCGTTCCGGTAGTCGACGTAGTACGCATGCTCCCATACGTCGAGCGTCAGCAAGGGCGTCAGGTGCGTGGCCACCGGTGAGTCGGCATTGCTCGTACTCATGATCTCGAGCTTCGAACCGTCCAGGACGAGCCAGGTCCAACCGCTGCCGAACTGGCCCGTGGCGGATTCCTCGAACTTCGCCTTGAACCGGTCCACGTCGCCGTAGGCTTCCTTCACGAGTTGCAGGATACGCCCTTCAGGCGCAATGGCCCCGTTGGGTGTCATGCTTTGCCACAGGAATGTATGGTTCCAGGCCTGCTGCGAATTGTTCAGCAACGGTATCGCAGCGCGTTCGCGCGCATGCGAAATAATTTCGACGAGTTCAGCATCATCGAGCGGCGACCCCTCGATCAGCTTGTTGGTCTCGTCGACATAGCCCTTGTGATGCTTGCCGTGATGCAGGGCCAGGGTTTCAGCGGAGATATGCGGCTCGAGCGCATCCTGTTCATACGGTAGATTTGGCAGTTTTATGGTCATGGGGGTCCTCCTTTTTGACTACCCTATCACAACAGTTGCGTTATCGCTACGATTTTACCAACCTGAAACTTTCGGACGCGCTGTCGGCGTTTGTGGTAGCTTGGCGCCTCCCGGAGACAGGAGAATTCCGCCGTATGAACGGTGAAAACAACCTCGCGCTGTTCTGCGATTTCGAGAATATCGCGCTTGGCGTGCGTGACGTGAAAATTCCGACCTTCGACATGCATCTCGTCCTCGAGCGCCTGCTTCTCAAGGGCAGCATCGTGACGAAGAAAGCGTACTGCGACTGGGACCGTTACAAATCCTACAAGTCGTCCATGCACGAGGCTGCCTTCGAACTCATTGAGATTCCGCATCTCAAGATGTCGGGAAAAAATTCGGCCGATATCCGGATGGTTGTCGATGCCCTCGACCTCTGTTACACGAAGGAACACATCGATACCTTCGTGATCATTTCCGGGGATTCCGATTTCTCGCCGCTGGTCAGCAAGCTCAGGGAAAACGCAAAGACGGTCATTGGCGTCGGCGTCAAGCAGTCGACCTCCGACCTGCTGATCAGCAATTGCGACGAATTCATTTTTTACGACGACCTGGTTCGTGGCGAGACCCCGTCGCAGCCGAAGGATGCCGGCCCTCCGCAGGCTCCCGGGAAGAAGAAAAGCCGCAAAAAGCGCAGCCGCAAGAAGACCGACAAGGCACAGGAGGCCATCGACCTCGTCACCGAAACAATGGAGGCGCTGCACGGGGAGCGGGGCGATCTCGGTAAGCTTTGGGGTTCCATGATCAAGCAGACTCTGAAGCGCCGCCGTCCCGGCTTTAACGAGTCCTATTACGGCTTCTCGTCGTTCAGCGACCTGCTGGAGGAAGCCGAGAAACGTGGCGAACTGGCGCTGGAGCTCGATGAGAAATCCGGTGGCTACGTCGTACGTGCGGTACGCAAGGACGGCTAGCTGCTGTTGCGCTGACCCGGTGCGGGTTTTGACGAAAGAACTTAACAAACTGCGCGGAAGCAGCTAGATTCCGCGAATGAGCGCGCGTCGCATTCCGTTGTCCGTGCCGAGGCTCCTGCTGGCCCTGCTGTTGTTGGCCGGGCAGTTTACGGCGATTGCGCATGCGTTTGAGCATGACCCGGGTGCGACACAGACCCCGGCATGCGCGAGCTGCATCACCGTCGCGCAGCTCGGCGCCGCGTCGATCGACCAACCGCCAGTGCTCTCGCTGCCGCCGGCAACCTGCGATTTCGTTGTCGCGGCAAGCTCCAGGTTCGCATCCGCCGCTTTGCCGTCCGTTCGGCAGCGCGGCCCGCCTCTCTTCCTGCCCGCGCTTTAACCGACGCTCGGGCCGTCACGGCCCGTTCGCTTGCCGGCGCTCATGTTGCACGGCAAGCGCCGCGACCGGTAGCGGAGACCCCCGGCAAATCGCTCCGCCCGGTCCTCCCGGCAAGGAAGGAACCATGGTCAAGTACATTTGCATCATCGGCGCGATGCTCACCGGTCTTCTGGCCGGCAGACTCGCCGCCGCACAGGCATCCGGTGACGACGAACACCATACGATCGACGAAATCATCGTTTCGGCAACCCCGCTCGAGCGCACCGTGGAGCAGCTCGCGCAACCAACGTCTGTTCTGAGCGGCGACGCCCTGGCGCGCCGGCAATCCACGAGCGTCGGTGAAACGCTCGCAGAGGAGCCCGGCGTCAGCGCAAGCTATTTCGGCCCCGTCGCGTCCCGCCCGGTCATCCGCGGACAGTTCGGCGAACGTGTACGCGTACTGGCCAACGGCCTCGATGCGCTCGATGCCTCCGCGCTGAGCGAGGATCACGCCGTGAGCATCGACTCCATCCTGGCGGAAAGGGTCGAGGTGGTGCGCGGACCCGCAACGCTGCTGTACGGAAGCGGTGCCGCCGGGGGGCTCGTCAACATAGTCGATTCCCGTATCCCGGAGCGCCCTCTGCAGGAACCGCTGTCCGGGACGTTCGCCGCCGGCCTCGATTCGGCGACCGGGCGCGAGTCCGGGGCGTTACGGCTCGACGGCGGCACGGAGTCTTTCGCCCTGCACGCCGATTGGTTCCGCCGCGATACCGACAATGTCGAAATCCCCGGCTTCGCAGAATCCGCGCGGCGGCGCGCGCAGGAACAGGCGAGTCACGACGCGAACGACGACGGAGAGGAAGGAGAGGCCTATGGCGTCGTAGAGAACACCGACAGCAAGACGGAGGGCGGCGCGGCGGCCATTACCATCACCGGCGACGAAGGCTACGTCGGCCTTTCCGTCAGCCGTTACACGAGCGACTACGGCATCCCGGGCACGCATGCGCACGACGACGAGCACGAAGAGGCCGTCCGGGTCGACCTCGACCAGACGCGGTACGACCTGGCCGGTGAGATCGGGCCCGTCGGCATCCTCGACGGCGTCCGCTTCCGCGTTGCGCGCAACGACTATCAGCATCTCGAACTCGAGGGCGCCGAGATCGGCACCGCCTACGACACCTCGGGGATCGACTCACGATTCGAATTCCGGCACCGGCCCGGGGACGCATTCGAAGGTGCCGTCGGCTTGCAGTACAAGCGCATCGACTTCAACGCAGCGGGTGACGAGGCGTTCGTGCCCGCGTCCCTGACCGAGCAAACGAGTGTATTTGCGTTCGAGGAATGGGCGCCCGGGGATGCGATCGTATTGCAGGCCAGTGCGCGTGCGGAGCAACAGGCGCTGCGTTCGTCCGGCCTGCCGGCCTATGACGACACCGCCTTCGGTGCGTCGCTCGGTGCCGTCTGGTCGGTTTCCGGAGCGCACGACCTGTCGGTCAACCTCGCGCTGACCGAACGCCACCCGAATTCCACGGAACTCTATGCCGATGGCCCGCATCTCGCTGTCCAGCGTTACGAGATCGGGTCGGTTGCACTCGGCACCGGGCTGCTCGACAAGGAACTTTCGACGAATCTCGATCTTACGCTGCGCGGGGTACACGACCGATTCGAGTACACGCTTACGGCCTTCATAAACCTCGTGAGCGACTACATCGTCCTGCGCCCTAGGGCAGCGGAAATCGACGAGCTGCCGGTATTCGAGTATGGACAGACGGATGTCGATATGTACGGCTTCGAGGCAGAGGCCCTGGTCGAACTGTTCGAAACTCCCGGCGGTCACCTGCATGCGAGTTTCATGGCGGATTTCGTGCATGCCGAGGAAGCAGAGACCGGGGGCTACCTGCCACGGATACCGCCGCTTCGATTCGGGGCCGGCCTGCATTACACCTACGGGAGTTTCGAGACCGCCCTCGATGGCGTCTATCACGCAGAGCAGGATCACACCGCGGCCAACGAACTGCCGACCGATGCCTATACGCTCATCGGCGTGGAAGCGAGCTATCGCTTTGGCGAGACGCTGCTGCTCTTCGTCAACGGCACGAATTTGAGCGACGAGGATGCGCGCCGGCACACGTCGCCGCTAAAGGACCAGGTACCCCTTGCCGGGGCGCTCGATGGGTGCCGGTATTCGCTGGGACTTCTAGTCGTCGACGTCGATCCCTGCCGCGCGGAGGTCTGCAGCCAGCGGCGCGAGGTGACGCGCGAAATGACGCCAGCGGCCCACCGACCGCGTGTGGATGCGTTCCCGCACCTGTGCGGCGCTGGCCGTGTTCGTCGCGGCGGGATTATCCTGGACCTCGAGGCAGGAACGTTCGAACGGCAGGCCGAGCTGGCCGAGGAGGCGCCTGACGGTGGCCTCCGGCTCGGTCGCCAGTGACTCGTAGTCCACATCAATCACACGGTTGCCGAGGATGCGCCGCCAGTGATCGCCCAGTCTGCGGTACGACGGATAGTACCGGCCGAGATCCGCGAGCGTGTACGCGTAGCGGAAGAACGACTGTTTGAACATCGCAAAACAGGCGTCCAGCGGATGCCGGCTGAGGTGCACCAGGGGAGCATCGGGAAACGCCCTCGCCAGGAAGCCGAGATACAGGAAATTTTCCGGCAGTTTCTCGACGAACAGAGCCTCGGCCCCGAGCCGGTATTCGATCGCCGCGAGATAGCGTTCCGCGAGTGCGCTGCCGGGAGCGCCCGCCGCTGCCTTCACGACATCCGCGCACACGGAGCCCGGGCTTTTTTTGCCCGCGATCTGCTGCAGCGCCGCCGGGACGAAGAACGACTCGCCGGCGGTCGCCACGCGCGAGTGGCCGGACAGGATACGTTCGACGAGCGTCGTACCCGTTCGCGGCAGCCCGACCACGAATATCGGTGTCCGGGAGCCGCTACCGCCGGCCTGGGCCCCGGTACGCAGCCAGTCGGCGTCGCAGGTTTCGATGATCGTGTCGATGAGACGGATGTCCTCTGCGACGTCGTAGCCCGCCACCGATGCCGCGGCGTCACCCGCTTTGCGGTAGTAGGCAAACGCTTCGTCCCACTCGCCCAAGTCTTCGAGTTCCTTGCCGAGCGCGTAGTACAGGTAGATATTCCGCGGCGGCGGCAGGCGCGTCTCATCCAGCACGGCGAGCATCCGGTCCACGTGGCTCCGGTCCCGGGCAGTGCAGAGGCGCGAGAGTTCGTAATGATTGCGCTGATGCCGGGGATTGCGTGCAAGCAAATCCTCGTAGATTGTCACGGCGTCCTCGAGGCGGCCAACGTGCACGCTGGTGGCGGCAAGTCTTGCACGCAACGCGTCCAGTCCCGGCTGCAGCTCATTGGCTTTCCTGTACGACCGCCAGGCAGCCTCGGCAAGTCCGGCGTTCGCAAAGACCGTGCCCGCGAGGTCGAGATAGTACGGGCTGTTGACGAGCTGCGACTCCACCTCGCGTAACAGCCGAACCGCGTCACCATGATTGCCGAGCCGCTGTTGCTGCACGGCGAGTTCGACGGTGGCGTCATAGCGGCGTTCGTCCAGTGTGCGGGCGCGCGCAAAAGCGCCGAGCGCCTCGCCGGTACGGTGCGCTGCCGCGGCGGCGAGACCGGCGAGGAAGTAACCTTCGGCATCCCCGGGGTCGGCTTCGACCAGCAGGCGGGCACAGGCTTCCGCCTCGGCCCAGTCCCGCCGGCGCGCGGCGTGGCGGCCGGCCGCACTCAAGCGGTCGCGCCGGTCCGCCGGCGGGTTCTCTCCGGTTCCGGGGGGCGCCGAGCCGTTCATATAATTTCGATCCCCGCCTGCGCGAGATGCCGGCAGAGCGGCTCAAGCTGTCGTGTATAGCGGCGCCAGCGTCCGACGGAGCGGTCATGGATGCCCTCGCGCACCTGCACGGCGCTGGCGGTGGCCGTCGCACTCGCGTTCGCATCAAAGCTCAGGCACGCGGGCTCGAAGTCGAGGTCCAGCGCCTCGAGCAGTCGCCGTATCTCCGCTTCCGGGCGCGCGACCAGCGTTTCGTAGTCCATCGTCACGATCCGGTCGCCGAGCAGCCGGTCCCAGTGATCGAGCAGCCGGCGGTATGCAACATAGAAGCGGCCGAGTCCCTCCTGCGTATAGGAGAACTTGTACGCTCCGGTGAATACCTGCTTGTACATCGCGAAGCAGGCGTCCATCGGATGACGGCGCATCAGGACCAGGCGTGCGTGGGGAAACACCTTGGCGATGAATCCGAGATACAGGACATTGAAGGGCAGCTTGTCGACGACGTACTGCTCGCCGCCCAGCCGGAACCCGAGCATGCGCAGGTATCCATCGCCGATTGTCTCGATGGGGAGGGCTGCGGCAGCACGGATCATCGCCGGCGTCATCTTCCGGTCGCTCTCGATCGCACTTAGCTCCCGGATGGTCATAGGCAGGTATTGTGTTTCGCCGACACTACAGACGGCCGAATGACTGGAAAGGACCCGGTCGACAAGGGTCGTGCCTGTCCGCGGCAGTCCGACAACGAATACCGGGACGCGGCCGCCGTGAACAAGGCCCGCGGGCCGCGCAGCAAGCCAGTCCGCGTTGCAGGTATCGATGATGGCGTCGATGAGTGCGATGTCGTCGGCGACGTCATAATCGGCGACGCTCGCCACCGCGTTGCCGGCTCTCTCGAAGTAATCGAACGCTTCGTCCCAGCGCTCGAGGTCCTCGAGTTCCTTACCGATCGCGTAATACATGAAGATACTTTGCTCCGGGGCTTCGCCCTGTTCCGCGAGAATCCGCTGCATCGTCTCTATGTGCCGTCCGTCTGTCGCTTTGCCGAGGCGGGAGAGCTGGTAATGATAGCGCTGGTGAGCAGGAAAGCGCTTCAGCAAACCCTGGTAAAGCGCCTTCGATTGCTCGATCCTGCCGACAAACACGCCACAGGCAGCCAGGTTCGCCTCGAACAGGTCCACGCCCGGCTGCAGTTCGGCGGCTTTCGCAAAGAGCGGCCACGCGCGTTCCGGCAGGCCGATCGTGGCGTAAATGCTGCCGGCCATATTGAGATACACCGGACTCTTCTGAAGCAGGGCCCGGTATCGGTCCACAAGCTCCAGCGCTGCGCCGTGCCGGCGGCGACCGACGAATTGCTGGGCGAGCTCTATGGCCGCGTCGTAGCGGCTGCCATCGAGTGCAAGCGCCCGTTCGAAGTCCGCAATAGCCGATTCGGCATGCCCGGATGCCTTATGCGCAAGCCCCGACAGGAAATGGCCTTCGGCGCTGGCGCCGTCCCGATCGAGGATCGCGCGCGAGCAGGCCGCTACGATTCGCCAGTCGCGACGGAATACCGCATTGCGCGCGGTGGAACTGAGCTGCTCGAGGCCTTCAGTCATCGAGGTACACATCTTGCGCTGGTTTTCTTTTGAGCTGAACGCGCGCTTTTAGTTCGCGGCCGCCCGCACCGGAAAGAAAAAGGGGGCCGCGCACCCGCGGCCCCCTGCCGGTCCCCGGTCCTCAGAATGTCTGGGAGAGACGCAGGAAGTATCCGCGCCCGAACATCCGGTAGGTCGTGGGATCGGTGCTGGCGTTGAAGGCCCGGTCGATGTACGGCGGCTCTTCGTCCGACAGGTTGGTGAAGCCTAAGGTCAGCATCGTTTCACCGGCGATGTCGAGTCGGTAGTCGAACACGAGATCATGGTAGAGCAGCGAGTCGATCTGCTGGAAATATGTGTTCTGGAAGTTCGCCGCGGCCTCGATCTCGCCGATGTACTCGGCCATGTAGCCGACGGAGAGCTCCCCCAGTTCCAGTGGACCGACGCGTTCCACTTGTTCTCGGCGTAGGTACCGCCGTCCTCCGTACTGCTGTTCAAGAAGTGCAGGCCGATCATCTCTTCCACCGGTGCGCCCGGGTAGGGTGTCCGGGAGCGTTCGAGCAGGTGCGCCCAGAGAAACGCCGTTTCGAACGAACCGATGCCGGTCTCCAACGTATAGCGTATCTCGGTGTCCACTCCCTCCGCCTTCTGGCTCGCTACGTTGACGTTCGTGTCGATGATGTCCCGAATGGTGTAGTCCGCATCGTTGCGCCGGGCGATGAGCGCGCAGGAGTCCGCGACCTGGTTGACGTAGCACTGGTCGAGCGTGAACTGCACACCGTAGGTCGTGATGGCCTCCTCGAGATCGATCTGCCACCAGTCGACGGTCACCGACAGGTCCTCATCGCCGAATTCCGGCGTCCAGACGAGGCCGGCCGTGAACGTATCCGCCGTCTCCGGCTGGAGCGCCGCGCTGCCGCCGATGAGTGCCGTCGTCTGCGTATCGGTCCGGGTCGCGATTTGCTCGCAGCCGGGGGCGACATTGCTGCCGTTGCCACCGTAGTTGGCCTGGAAATCACTTGCATCGCAGGGATCCGCGTAGGTCGGGGCATCGTCCCGAAGGCCGTCGTACAGCTCCTCGATGGTCGGTGCCCGGAACGCCGTACCGGCCGTGCCGCGGAGCTTGAGGGAGTCCATCACCTGGAACTCGACACCTATCTGCCAGGTAGTGTCGTCGCCGAAGAGATTGTAGTCGTCCCAGCGCGCGCCGCCTTTCAGGGCCAGCGACTGCGTGCCATTATCAAACACCGGTGCGTAGCCTTCGACGTATACGGACGTGGAGTACAGCGAACCGTCCGTGCCGGCGCCGGTGCCGCCGGTGGCGGCCCCGAGCACTTTCGCCGAATCCGGCGTGTACTTGAAGGTATCGTCGCGGTAGGCCGCGCCGACGGCCCAGCCGAATTCGCCGCCCGGCAGTTCGAAGGCCGAACCGCTGACACTCGCTTCCACGATATCCTGCTCCCGGACGCGGGTGTCGACGAGCTCTACACCCACGTAGTCGAGCATTTCCTGCGTAACCGTCTCTTCGCCGCCGAACAGGTTCAGCGGGACGCAGCCGGCGATGATTGACGAGGGGTCGGCCAGGTCACCGTAACATTCCGGTGAGCCGTCGCCGTCGAGATCGGCCGACGGGCCGAGGGCGTTGACCAGGCGTTCCCCGGAAAACTGGCCGAGGTCGTTGTTGACCAGGCTTCGATAGCCCTTGTTGTAATACAGCTCCCAGTCGAGGTCCCTGTAGGTGCCTTCGAACCCGAGCATGGACTGGTACTGCGAGAGGTCCTGCGAGAAGTGCCGCGGGGTCTCCGTCATGCGGCGCCGTGCATTGGTGACGGGCTCGTAAGCCAGCGACGCGCCATTCGCGGCGTTGTAGCGATCGACGGCATCCTGCAGGTAGAAATTGTCGGGCGAAATCCCCGTGTACGCGGAACCGTTGAAGATGCCTTCGTAGCCCGGATCGATGTTGGTGTCATAGGGCAGCGGCGCGAGTTCCTGGTCGGAACGCCGCGACGTGCCGCGGATAGCGGCCTTGAAACGCACGTTGTCGGTAACGTCGAACGCGCCTTCGCCGAACACGTTGGTGCGGTTGTACGGCGTCTGGATATAGTTGACCGGTGCATAGTTGTACGTGCGCCCGTCATACTCTTCCATGACCGCGCCGGGCTCCGGCACCATGTAGATATCGCCATTTGCAAACGTGAGGCGACCTTCGGGCAGCCGGGACGAGCCGAAGAACGTACAGGACGTCGGATCGGACTCGCAGCCGAAATCAGTCTCGTAGTAAATGTAGTACGAGCCCTGGAAGAAGTCCCAGGGCGCGTCCCGCTGGTAAGCCTCCTCCTGGTCGATGTACTCGGCGCCGAACACGAAATTGCCTCGATCGAAGTTCGTCCCGGCAATGAGTGAAATCGCGTTCTGCACGCCGGCGTCCATGTCGAAGTAGTCGGCGGTCTGCAGGTCAATGTTCACGCCGTCGAAGTCGTTGCGCGTGATGATGTTCACCACGCCGGCGACCGCGTCGGCGCCGTAGATCGCGGACGCGCCGTCTTTCAGGATCTCCACGCGCTCGATCATGATCGAGGGAATGGTCGTGAAGTCGCCGCCATCGACGGTGCGCTTGCCATTGATGAGCGTCACGGTGCGCGCAGGCCCCATGCCCCTGAGGTCGATCTGCACGGTGCCTTCCTCGGTGTTGCCGTTGTTGGTCGTCGTGCCGAGCGGCGTGCCCGACATGGAAGGCATGCGCTGGATCAGGTTGCCGACATCGGTGATGCCCTGGGCCATGATGTCCTCGCGGTCGAGTACCGTGACCGGACTGGCCGAATCGAGATCGGCCCGCTTGATGCGTGACCCGGTGACTGTGATCTCCTCGAGCGTTTCGCTGGCGGCGTCCTCCTGCGCGAAGGCCGCCGGCACTGCCCCGAATGCCAGTGCGCTCGCGCTGGCGCCGAGTGCGAGACGCACTGCGGCACGGATACTGGAATTGTGTTTCATCGTTGTTGCCTCCGTTGTAAGACTTGAGCCTTATTCCCAATTGATCGAAACGAATGCCATCCGGGGCAATCCAAAGGATCTATGGCGCCGGTTCAGGCGCCGGGCTCCCCTACCCGTTTGTTACAATCCAACGAATATCTCTAGCTTCAAAATATCGTTGTGTTATTTCAACATGACTCGTTTATCTTTTTTTGGAATAAGTAGTTAGATTGTGGCGTTTATGGAACTTCTTTCGCCATACCCATAGCTCAATCGTCTAAGCAGGTCTGTTTGTTGTCACATAGCAACGATTTTTCCGGCATCAACCGCAGCGTTTTGCGCGGGCTGTGGCTAAAACCGCAACGTCGGGTGAGGCGTTGCGCGGGCGCTGCGCAACGGGCACAGGCGTACTCGAGGTCAAACCGAGCCGGGCGCCTGCACCCCAAAAAAGAAGGGCCGATACCTGGCGGTACCGGCCCTGACGTTCCCCGTTAAGAAGGAATATGCTTTGAGCTTAGCTTTTTTGCGCGGGGTCACGCATCTCGATCGTGCCGTTGAACGTCGCGCCGTCGTCGATGGCGACCCGGGGGGCAACGATGTTGCCGGTCACGTTGCCGGATGCGCGCACCGTGACGCTGACGGTCGCGCGAAGGTCGCCCTTCACCGTACCGTCGATAAAGATTTTCGTCGCGTTTACGTCCGCGATGATACGGCCGTTGGGTTTCAGCGTCAGGCAGCATTTGCCCTGGTTGATCTTGCCCTCGACCGTGCCTTCGATGATCAGGTCTTCGCCGGCTGACAGTTCGCCCTTGAAATGCAGCGACTCGCCGATGACCGAAACCATGGCTCCTTCGGATTGCCGTGGGCCGCGCACGGACTCGGGCACGTCCTTGAACGGGATGACCTGCGATTCCGTCAGCGCATCTTCGGACGGGACCTGACGAGCTGGCGGTGCGGCCGCGGCGCGGCCGAACATCGGCTTTCTCATTAATTCCGTGTCACTCATGGCATTGCTCCTCGGCGTCCGCGTCACGCGGCGCTTATCGCCTGTTTGTTGTCCGCCGACTCGTTGCGCTCGCCGGATCGTGGCCTTGCGGCCCGGGGTTCGTCTTTCGTTTCCGTCTTTCTCGGGCTTTCGCTAATGGGCTGTTCCTTGCCTGACATGTCGATTTTGCCGTTGAACTTGGAGCCTTCCCGCAGCGTAACGGTCGGGCTGTAAATGTTGCCGTGTATTTCCGAGGTTTCTGTGACGACTACCGAGGACGTCGCCACCAGGTCTCCGGTTACCGTTCCTTCCACTGCGATGTGATCAGCGCGGACGTTGGCATTCAGGACGCCCTCCGGACCGATCGTGAGTTTCGCGGTATGCGTGATCGAGCCCTCTACCTGGCCCTGGATCAGCAGGTCTTCGCTGGCGGACAGTTCGCCCTTGAACTTCAGCGTCGGCCCCAGGACCGACACCTTTTTCTTGTCTCCCATATCGTACGGATGGCTCATGGCTTGCTCCCTTGGCGGGTGATTCCGGAATCGTCGAACGCGCAAGCGGATTGTGGAACCCCGTCACAGGTCTTGCCGTGACTGCGATCACAGAATGGGCTCGCAGAACGGCCTCGCGGAATGGCTTGCCGGCCCCTGCGGCTACTTCCGCGCCAGTTCCCGGACCGCATTCGCGAGAAACAGGTAACTCGCACCCAGGGAGACCACATATTCATTCTCGCCCCACAGGTACGGCCAGGTCTCGAGGTTTTCCGGGAAGTCCGGCTTCAGGATCAAAACGCCCGGCACGATGCCGCCCGCAATGAACGAGAAGTCCGCGCGATTCATGCCATAGGCCACCTGCTTCGATTTCGCGCCGACGGCAGAGACGAACGACAGGTTGGAATACGGGTGCGTGCCGAGCAGGTAGTTCAGGCCGGCGAACACGTCCTCTGGCCCGATGATGTCGGGGAATGCCTTGTTCAGGTACCAGTTGCTCATCGCGATGCCGACGACGGCCCCGTTGCCGGCCCAGCCTCCCTCGGTAATCAGGACCCCGTACGGGTTGGCCCGGGCGTAGCCGTCGAGCGTCTCCCGGTGCTGCTTCGTCAGCCGGCGCACCGTACTGGCATACGCCTCGTCGAGGAAGGGCAGGGCCCGCACGGCGAGTATCGCGTGCTGGCCGAAGTTCGCTTCGAGTTCCGGCAGGTAGTCGAGAAAGCGTTTGGCGTAGCGGTCTTCGCCGGTCGTCACCAGGAGCTCGAGTGCGGCCTTCATTTCCTCGGCCGGTAACGGGCCGCCGGTCGTGTTGCCGTGCCGGAATGTATAAGGTTCCTCCAGCGCCTGCTCTTCGTCCCATGCCGCGACGGCGATCTCGAGCGCCTCGTCCGCGAGCGCGTCGTCAAACCCCCGGAGCGCGCGGCTCGCCGCAGCCAGCGCGGCAATCGAGCCGAAATTCAACGCCGAGCTCCGGCTCGTAAACGCCCAGCGATCATCGAAGCGTCCGCTCCTCGTGCCGTCACTTTCGAGCACTGCCATGGCAGGGTCGTAGACCAGGTTGTCGGTCTTGGTCATGCCA
Organism: uncultured Pseudomonadota bacterium; assembly: GCA_963713215.1. Classification (GTDB taxonomy): domain Bacteria; phylum Pseudomonadota; class Gammaproteobacteria; order Steroidobacterales; family Woeseiaceae; genus UBA1847. The sequence continues at coordinate 1,098,025 of CAVQKY010000006.1, forward strand.
TCGCCGAGGTGCGTGTACTGGCTGATGTCCGGCTCGACGATGCCGGGAATTGCGTGGCCGACGGCACGGAACTGGGCGACGAGCGCCAGCGTGCCGTGCCGAATCTGCTGGAGGAGGTCATTGTGGCCGTCGGGGACGTGCAGGTCGACGATCTTCTCTGCATAGTCGACCCGTGTGACGTCCCGCTCGATGCCGAAGGTTTCCCAGACATTCACGAGCTTATTCACCACGTAATACTGCGTCTGGGTGCGAATGTCGTAGTCCCCCGCGTCGTACCAGCCGCCGATGTTCAGGCCGGGGATGTGCTCGCCGGGCTCATACGGCGTGTCGGTTGCCGGCCCCTGTGCGTAGAGATCGAAATGCTCGTGATTCACCGGCGCCTGCAACGCATCGTCGAGGTGTGACGCACCGTGCCAGACGCGGTAGGCCTCGTTTACCAGCACGTGATCCATTTGCACGGGCAGAAACACGTCGAGTGTCGGCTGCCAGATGTCATCGTAGACGCCCGCCCCGATCCTGAACGGGCCGCTCTGGATTTCACCGTACTCGAGGAGGTATACGCCCTCCTCCCGCACGCCGGAGAAATCGAAGCGACGGTACGCGTATCGCTTGTACTGCCCCCACCGTTCCGGGACAGCCCGATGCACGACGCTGCGGCGTCCGTCGATGCCCACTCGTACGAGGCGCGCCTCGGCAGCCTCATCGTCCCCACGGTCGAGCTCGATGACGGCGACCTTGCGTTGCGCCGGATGGTAGCCGACCTGCGAATGCCCGATCACCGGCTCGCGCCGCCAGCCGTCCTGGGAGTTCGCCTCAATGGTCCATTCCAGGACCATGCCGGACTTGCCGGACGGCAGCAGGCTCCGGACCATGAACCAGCCGTTTTGCGCCTTCGCCCGACCGTCGTACAGGGCGAGCTCAGCACCCGGGGCCACTATCGCCACGCGATGTTCCGGATCCTCGGGGGCGAGCACCAGCCGCCGGCCGCGGGCAAGGGGTTCCGGGGCGACGGCTTCCTTCTGTTCCTTCAGTCCGGTCGGGTACAAGGGGAAGAGGCCGGAGCGTTCGTCCATTATCCAGGCCTTGCCGAAATAGGCCGCCGGCAGAAACTCGAGGTTCAGGCCGGCCCTGCCGGCCAGCGCTTCGGGCAGGGCGCGAGGGAGATTGACGGTGATGTGCAGGCCGCCATCGTGTCGTTCAGCACGAATTGAATAATCGAAGTCGAAATCGGGGTATCGCAGGAACGCTTCGACCGTACCGCGGCGGCGATCGACGTTTTTCTCGACGAACACGGGGATGCGGTCCCATTGCTCCGGGGTGGCATCCAGGCGTACGTCGCCGTTGGTCGCGGTACGCACGCCGTGGTGAATGAGTTCGATACCGCTGATCTTGGAATCACTGAACAACCCGTCGTACCAGTTGCTGAATACGAAATAGTTCACACCCGTCGTTTCATAGTATTCGAGCTCATTGAGTTCGAGTTCGCCGGCCGCCGGAGCCGCGGCAAACACCGCGGAAATGCTGAGGAGCACTGCAGGTCCCTTCAAGGTCGTTTCCTTCGCTGGCCGCTTGAGCACGGCGTTGGTGTTTGTCACGCGATGCGTTCATTATAGCGTCGCCAAAACCGACAAAGCCTTGAAATCAAGGGAAACCATCCCATGCGCGCCGCCGGAATACCGCTCCTGTTCGTGGGTTTGGTCAGCGCCCAGGCCGGCAGCTTGTTCGACAGCGACGCGGTCGATGGTCGTTCCCCCATCGAGGCGGAACTCATCGGGCCGCTCGACGCGGTGATCTCGGCGCCGGCGGAGCGGGCCGAGTACCCCTTTCGTCTCGTCGTCGACGGCGTCGAAATACCGCTCGACGTTCGCGCGCGCGGCAAAAGCCGCCTCCGTGTCTGCAACTTTCCGCCGTTGCGCCTGGACTTTGCCCGGGATGCAGTCGCGGGAACCCCGTTCGAGGGACAGGACAAGCTCAAGCTCGTGACCCACTGCAGCGACAGGCGCCGCGATGCCGGCGGCCTGTTTGATGAATACCTGGCCTACCGGCTGTTCGAGCGGATTTCGGACGCAAGCTATCGAACCCGGATCCTGAGGCTCTCGTACACCGACTCGTCACGTCCCGGCGCGCCGACAGACGTACGCGACGCGTTCCTCATCGAGTCCGACGAAGGGCTGGCAAAGCGGCTGGGGGCGGAGCTCAGCAAGGTGCCGGGCGTTTACCTGTCAAAAGCGGACGAACATCAGGCCGCGCTGGTGTACGTATTCCAGTACCTGGTCGGCAACACGGACTGGTCCCTCGTTACGGCCGATACCGAGGACGACTGCTGCCACAACATCGATCTTTTCGAACGCGACGGACGCATCCTGCTCGTGCCCTACGACTTCGATTTGTCCGGCCTCGTGGATGCGAGTTACGCGAAGCCGGATCCCGGTCTCAATATCTCGAGCGTGCGGGTGCGGCGCTACCGCGGCTACTGCTTGTCTGCGGATGCGCTGGACAAGGCGCTGCTCGAAATCATTGCACTCGAACAGGACATTCTTCGACTTGCGACCGAATCGCCGGCGGCGACCGAGGCCGACCGGGGCAAAAGGCTGGACTATCTCGGCAAATTTTTCGAGGAAGCGACGGACAGGGAACGTCTGCTGCAACGATTCGAGAAGCGCTGCCTGTAGGCGTTGCCGTCAGGTAACGGCGTCGATGAAGCTGTTGATCGAAAGCCGCCCGGTGGCCGGGTTTGGATCGGGCACGAAATCCGGCGGAATCGACCCCGAGTGCAGGGAATTGCGCTTGTACACCAGCATGCGGTTGAACACCGCAGACTGCGCTTCGATGCGCTCGAAGAGCGCCGTATCGCCATTGATGTAGGCCGGTGGCGGGGCATCCGGACCGGTGAATTCCCGCTGGATTGCCGCAACGTATTCGTGCTCGCGAGACGCGTCTATGGACTCGAAACCCGTGCTGCGGTGACGGTAGAAGGACGTACCGCCCAATTCCTTCCGGAACAGGTAATGAATGGTTGCAAGGCCGTTGTCCTGCAGGGAATCCACGTGCGGCACGCGCTGAAGCGGCGCAAGCTCCATCGGTTGCAAGGTAACGATGGAGTAGTGGCACATGGCGAGGCGGAGGTGCTCTGCAGAGAGGCCGAAGTGCGCAACTATGAAAGGCCCCAGCACTTCGAGCAGCAGGTGCTGGTACTCGGCTGGCGCCAGGGCGCGAATGCCGGGGAACGCACGTGATGTGTAGTGAAAATCCAGCACTTGTGCGTTTTCCACGAGGGATTTTGGATCGGCAACGAACCGGTCAATGACGAGAAGCGGCGCCTGCTCGCGACCGAATCGCAATGCCTCGATATGGATTTTCGCACTTGGTTCCATATCGACAGCCTGCGTCATGACGGCTGCACATCAATGAACGTATTGATCGAAAGCCGTCCTGCCCGGGCGTCGGGCGGAGGTACACGTCCGTTGTCGATCGAACCCGAATGCAGCGAGTTTCGACGATAGACGACGATGCGGTTGAACACACCGTCAACCCTGGCGATTTGCTCGAATAACGCCGTATCGCCATCGATGTAACCCGCCGTCGGCGCGTCTTTTTCGGTCTCTTCCTGTCTCAGGAAGCGGGAATACTCATCGAGGCGCGACTCATCGATGCATTCATAGCCGGACTTCCGATGGCGATAGAACGCTGTTCCGCCCCAATCACCTTTGAACAGGTAATGCACCGTCGCCAATCCATAACCTCCGGCGGTGTCAATGTGTGGAATCCTTTGCAGAAACGCCAGCGATGCGGGCGGGCGTGTGACCAGGGAGTAATGGCAGAGCGGGAACGTCATCGGACCCGGCGCAATGCCGAAACACGCCTCTAATCGCGGTGCGAGAAATTCTGCCAGGAGGTTTTCGTAAGTCGCCGGAGCGCGCGCACGAATGCCGGGGAACATTTTTCCGACAGGGACAAAGTGAGATCGGGCGGCTTTGCGTAACAGGCGCTCGGGATCGGCCACGAATTGGTCGACGATCAGGAGGGGCGCGCCTTCCGCGCCGAGTTCGACCCGCCGAATCGTAAGGTCGGGGTGAAGTTCGAGGTACATGACCGGTGCCGTTCAGCCGGGACGCTATGCTGCCGCCGTGGGCTTCTGCCTGGTCCAGACCGAGCTGTCCGCCGGACAGTATTGCTCGAGAAACTTCTGGTGCGACGGCATGGACTGCACCGCAGCATTGATGGGCTTCCGGATTTCCTCGAACAGGCGCCGCATGTCGGCGTCAGGCAAGGCGCGCGCCACCGGATGATGGTCTTGCGGCAGGATTCCCTGGCCGGTCATGACGTGGGTCCACGAATCCAGCCGGAACAACTCGCCCTCGCCCTGCCAGACATGCGCCCTGTCCCTGAACAGCGCAATACGTTCGGCAAGACTGTCGGGGAGTGTCATCTCGCGGCACTCGCGCCACATGGCCTCGTCGCGCTGGTTGGCGTGGTAATGCAGGATAATGAAATCCCGCACATGTTCCATCTCCGCCTGGCTGGCACTGTTGTAACGCTCGACTATCGAATCGGCGATGTCCCGGGACGGAAACATGTGGATCAGGCGCACGAGACCGCTGATGGCCAGGTGTATGCTCGTCGATTCCAGGGGTTCGATGAAGCCGGCGGCCAGCCCGAGCGCAACCACGTTCTTGTTCCATGCCTTCAATCGCCGCCCGGTTCTGAACGGCACCAGCCACGGATCCCGGACGGCCGGAGCCCCGACATCGCGAACCAGCTTGGCGGCGGCCTCGTCATCGGACATGTGCTGCGAGGAGAACACCAGCCCGCACCCGACCCGGTGCTGTAAGGGGATGTGCCAGCGCCAGCCGGCCTCATGGGCAATCGCCCGCGTGTAGGGCACCGCGGGACCTGCAGACCTGGTCTGCAGCGCAACGGCCCGGTCGCAAGGCAGCCAGTTGTTCCAGTCCTCGTAGCCGGTCTTGAGCGTCTGCTCGATCAGCAAGCCGCGAAAGCCGGTGCAATCGATGAACAGGTCACCCTCGACAAGCTTGCCATCCTCCAGTACCAGGGCCTCCACAAAGCCGTTGTCGCTGTTCTGACGCACCTCGCGAATCTTGCCCTCCAGGCGCGTGATACCGCGTTTCTCCGCCATCCGTCGCAGAAATGCCGCGTAGAGAGCCGCGTCGAAGTGATACGCGTAGTTGACCTCGGGGCGGTCGAGAGCGGCCGGGGCCTTCGCCCACCGCACGGACCACTGGCTCGAAGGGTCGCCGTCCCTGGCAAGCAGTGCGAACTGATCGGTCCGGGAGGCGACGGTCTCGAGGCAGAAATCACCAAGCTCGGACTTCATGCCACGCCGCAAACTGTCCAGCCAGAAATGGTGGAACTCGCAGGCCCAGATACCCAGCCCGGTGTAGCCGAACGGGTGGATGTACCGGTCACCCGGCTTGAGCCAGTTCTCGAAGGATATGGACAGCTTGAAACTGCCGGCCACCTGTTGCAGGAACTCCCTCTCGTCGATCTGCAGGAGTTGATGAAAGGTCCGTATGGTTGGTATGGTCGACTCACCGACGCCCACGGTGCCGATCTGCTCCGATTCCACCAGCGTAATATCCAGGAGCTCACGGAACTGGTGCGACAATGCGGTTGCAGCGACCCACCCGGCCGTTCCGCCCCCGGCGATTACGACCTTCCTGATTCTTGCCGATTCCCTGTCCAATGTTCAGTGTCCTCGTGCGGTCATGACGCGAGACCGCTTCAACGATTCAGCTTGCTCAAGAGCATCGCGCGCAACTGGCGCGACTGCACTTCATCCATCGGGCCCAGCAAACGACGTGCCGCTTCGGGCATGTGTCCGCCCGCATGTTCGCCGGGGCCGAATACGTAGTAATCGAAAACCTCGCGCCAGGCCTTTTTCTCGCGCTCCGGCCGATCGCGGATAGTCCAGATTGCATGATACAGCGCGTGCATCGGCGTCGGGATATGCGCCGGCATGCTGTTCCACCAGTAGTTTACGAGGACCGTGAAAGCGTCCAGCCCCTGCACGTGATGCCACCACATGCTGGGAATGAAAACGGCATCCCCCGGCTCGAGAACGGTGGATATAGCCGCCGCCTGGGCATCACGAAAACGCGGATAACGGTCCAGATCCGGACTCGCAAAGTCGACGAGACTCACGGCCTGCCCACCGGGCGTCGGCTCCAGCGGTCCAGGATAAAGATTGTGGATCTGCTCGGGTGGCAGGAACGTGAACCGTCGCCTGCCAACGGCGCAGCACGCGATATTGTTGGGTGCATCGTAGTGGCAGGATGCGGTAACCCGATTACCGATCCAGATATTCGGGGGCGCCTGTATGCCGTACAGCGAAAGCGGCAGGTCGTTGTCGCCGCGAAACCCGGGTAGGCAGGGGTCGACCAGCAGTGACGCAACGTAGTACGTGGGCGGCTGCGCATCCTGCTCATGTTCGGCAATTTCGTCCAGCACCTGGCCGAGGCTGCCGCGCCTGACTTCGACATTGAGTTCCGAGAAATCACTTGTATAGAAGGGCCGTCCCTGCGTTTCCGGCGCGCCATACGAATACTGCACCGGGCGTTCGTTGTAGAACGCGCGCAGGTAATCCATCGCCGCTCGCGATCCCGCGAGTCCGGCCTGTACGATTGGCCAGTCCTTAATGAGCCCCTTGAGGACCGTCGGCTGCCCTGCTTCGAGCAGGTCGTCCAGCGGAACCGTATCCGCACGCGAGCCCTCGAGCACTCGGACACTACCCGGCGCAATGACCCCGGTGTTCACGCCGCGCCCTGCCGGGATTCGGACTGCTGACGAAGTCGGCGCTGCTTTTCCGCTATCAGGCGGCGCATGTTGTACATCGACGCCAGGACCAGGTAGGCGCCTTCGAGCCATCCGGTCAGGTTGAGGCGGTGCAGCGAATTCGCATCGAGTGTCTGCAGCCTTTCGCGGTCGAGGCCGTGCAGGCCGGTCAGATTCGCTCCCAGCTCGTCATTGAAGCGCACGTCCAGCGCTACCGGCTGGATCAGTTCGAGGGCATCGAACACTGCAAACATCGCTTTGCCAGCTTCCATCCCGTCGCGAATGCCCCTGAGGACGGTGGAAATATGTTCCAGGTAAGGCGAGTTGCCGCCTTGCGGCAGAAATACAGGCTGACCCGCGCCGGACGTCACTCGCGGATGCTCCACGTCTACATGTATCACCGGCTCGCGGCGCAGTTCGCCGTCGACCTGTTGTTCCTGGAAACCGATCAGAAAGGGTCCGCGTGCAACATGGCCCGGCAGGTATGTAGCATCCCAGCGATCGCCCTGCAGGAACAGGTTCTCGTCAGTCGTAAAGCCGAGCAGCGCCACGGCATGGTACTCGCCGCTTTCGGGATCCCTGCGGAAGAAAATCGGGTATTCGCGTTGCAGCTCGGCAAACTCGGTCGGATATGCCGGCACCATCCCGACGGGGTCGCCGAAGCCGCGGCCGAAGCTCGTATCCACCCGCAAATCCCTGTGGGCTACATTGTTCAACAATTCATGTCGTGCCATCAGATCTCCAGCGCCGATACCTGCCTGAACGGCCGCTGCAACAGACTACATCCGCACCCCGCGATACCTTATTGAACATTCCAGAAAATCCGGATTCCCGCAAGTGCGGCAACTGGATCGGCAAAAGCAAAACCGGGCCGCTGCGCATGCAGCGGCCCGGCACGTCATACCAACAGGCTGGCGACGTCTGCGATCAGAACTCGAAGTTGTAGCGAGCACCCAGCATGTAGCGTGGGCTCTGCTCGAGTAGCTTGACTATCTGCTTCTCGGATCGAGCGTGCCAGCGCACGTCCTCTCCCGTGAGGTTTATCGCTTCCAAGCTGACCGAAAGATCATCAGTGAAATAGTAGCTCACGCTGAGATCTATCTGGTCGTAGGCTTCCACGTAGAACGGGTTGCGGTTGCTGCCGTTGGCGTTCGTCTGGGTCAGGTACTCATCACGCCAGTTGTACGCGAGGCGCGCCGAGATGCCGTATTTCTCGTACATCAACATGACGTTGGCGGTATCGCTCAAGCCCAACAGTGCGAACTGGTCGACACTCGGGTCGCCGGCATTGTCAAAACCGACGTCGCCATTGACGATCGTATAGTTCGCGAAGAAGCCGAACCCGGTGTCACCCAGGAAGTACTGGCCGCCAATCTCCCAACCGTCGATATTCGCCTTGTTCTGGTTCAAGGGGCGATTGACGTCGTACTCGTACAATGGATCGTCCGCTTCGCCGACGAGGTCGTAATTTGCTTCCATCTGCAGCACCTGGGTACTGCTACCGTTGTACGCAGCCAGCCCGCCCGTCTCGCCTTCGTTGCGCAGCAAAGCTACGGCCGTGAAGAGAGCCGTGTCGTTGGCGGAACAGGCCGCATCGACGTCGTTGCCTGCCGCACCCACCTGCGTCGCACATTGTCCGCTGGTAATGAAGTCCAGCGCAGCCTGCGCGTCGGGTCCGGAGGTCGGATCCGTGAGTCCGTACAGCGTATCGCGTACCACGCTGTTGCCGATGAAGTTATCCACGCGCTTGTCCCAGTACGTGACCGACGCGTAGCTGTCTTCGGCAAAGTACCACTCCACCGCCAGGTCGAGATTCGCTGACTCCAGGGGCACGAGGCTCGGATTCTGCGATTCACCGGCCGCCCGGGTGGACGGATTGATCAGGATCGAACCCGACGGATTGCCCGGGACGGGGCCGGAATACAGGTTGCCGTAAGGCGCGCGTGCGATGGTGTTGCTGAATGACACACGGCCCTTGAGCTCCTCCGTGAAGTCCATGCTGAAATCCAGGCTCGGCAGGATGTGATCGTAATCGGCCGACTCGTTGAACGGCTGTACGTCGGACGAGCGTCTGAGTTGAAAGTCGTTGTTCGAGATCCAGACGATCGAACTGGGTATGGCTATTGCAGAGACCGATGTGACGTCGGTGTCCTCGTAACGTACGCCGAGAACAGTGTTGGTTGACATGCCGCCGAGTTCCCCGTCCAGTTCGACCTGGATATAGGCCGACCAGGTCTCTTCCTCGATATCATTGTCGTTAGCGAAGTTCGGATTGTAGGCGGTGGGTATACCGTAGGTGGCTGCGCCCCACTCGGTGAGCTCCCCGGCGTCCCCGGCCCAGGCGCCCGGTGCAGCGCCGCTCGCATCCCAATCGTCGAACTGCCCGGTAATGCTGGTCGGGTGCAGGAGCGCCATCATGCCCGGTTCCTGCCCCGCAAAGTTCGCGCCCCAGTCGCCCATCGTGGCGTAGGTTTCGCTGGTCTGTCGTTTCATGGTGACCTTGGACGAATCGACGCCGAACCGGAACCGCCCGTCGTCAAACTCGAGCGTGCCGTCCAGTCGGGCCTGTGTTGCTTCGGATTCCTGCTTCGTGAACCAGGTGCGGGCGATCTGCGAGCTGACTTCGTTCTCGGCAAAATCCCTGTTCAATATCCCGTTCGTATCGTCAACGGCATCCTGGAAGGAAGGGTAATAGGTCCGCGACACAATGGGCATGCCGTCGGTGAAGGTAAATTCCTGGGTCCAGAGGTTGCCTGGGCAGGCGCCATTTGTGCACGCAGTTCCGGCGAGGCTGAAAAAAGTGGCACTGGCGCCGGTGAGGGGATCATTCGGATTGCTTTCGGACGTCGAATTGTGCGCATCGAACGCAAAGCGCAGGCGGTCGTTCACGTCCCACGCCACGTTCAGCCCCAGGGAATCGAACGTGTACTCCTGGGCATTTCGTTGCTGCTCGAAACCGTAGTCTTTCCCCTCGCCAGTGATTTCTCGTATATAGACCGGGGTAGCGACGGCCTCATCGGTGTCGAAGGTCAGGTGCGTGAAGCTGTTGCCCCTCTGCAACCAGGTGGTCTGCTCACCACGGTCCTCCGTGATCTCGTTGACGCCGAAGGTATAGTCGGCGGTGATTTCCCATGCGTCCGACGGGGCAAACTGGATCACGGCCTGGCCGTTGGTCCGCTCCCGGTGGAATTCCGAGAATGCATAGCGCATATCGTTCGGCATGGCATACAGCTGGTCGATGTCCGGTGCGTTCTGCACGATGGCATCGGGTCGCAGGGCAGGGTCAGTGCCGGTCCAACGCTGGATGTTCCAGGCGTTCTCGTGCGACTGCACGGACCCGCCGTCGCGCTCCTGGTAGCTGGCGTTGAGGCCGACGCCCCACGTTCCCGCATCGTTCGCATAGCTGAAAATACCGGACAATTCGGGCGTTACATCGCTGCCGTAAACCTGCGAGTCGTCCGAGACCGCCTTCGCGCCGACATTCAATACCATGCCGTCGTGGTTGAGCGGCCGATCGGTAAGTATGTCGATTGTTGCGCCGATGCCGCCGCTCGGCACGCTGGCCCGGCCCGTCTTGTACACCGTGATGCCGGCGATTGCGTCAGATGACAATTGCGCGAAATTGAAAGCGCGGGTGCCGGCACCCGTTCCGCCGATGACCGAATCGCCGTTGCTGAAGCCGTCCGCACCCGGAATCTGGCGCCCGTTCAGGGTCAACATGTTGTATTGCGGCCCGAAACCACGCGCCGTGACCTGGGCGCCTTCACCATCCCGGCGTTCGATCGAGATGCCCGTGATGCGCTGCAAGGATTCGGCGAGGTTCGTATCCGGGAACTTGCCGATGTCCTCGGAGCTGATCGCGTCGACAATGCCGGTCGTGTCGCGCTTGATCGTCATTGAATTCCGCAAACTGCCGCGGATGCCGGTAACGGTGATTTCCTCGAGCGCTTCGTCCTGTGCAAGCACTGGCCCCGCGCTGCCGATGAGCAGCGCAGAACTCACCGCAGCCGCCAGCGGCGTGATTCTGAATTTCTGGTTCCCACTCATGGAATTCGATCCCCCTTCGATTGACTGAAACTCACTCGATCGGGAGAGAATGGTCCGCGCGTCACCCCGGCAATGATGCACATTGCTGCTTACGGTTCGCGCCGTCGCAGTGCTCGAACCTTGCGCGGCGTGACGTTGCGGTATCCCCCCGTTTCGTCGATGTACCCCCGGCGTCCGGCATGGCCGGACGCCGTTTACGCTGAGCCGGCGGCATCCGGCCTGCCCGTTCAGCGTAGAACGGCCTAATAAGTAGCCCTGTCAAAGTACGATGTCAACGAAAAATGGTTAGCGTTAACATCGGGACAAAGTTTCGCGCGAAACAGATAAGACAGCGCGAGACATTCCGCCGGGCCGCGGGGTCCTGACGGTCAGGACGAACTTCATGCCTCTCGCGAAGAGCGGCGCCCGAAATGCGCGAAATGCGCAAGCTTCACATCAGACCGGGCGGGTGCTGTCCCGCACGACGAGGCGGTGCGGCAGGATATGGCGTCCTGCCGACGGCCGGCCGGCCAGGACGTCGAACAGCAGCGTTGCGCAGAGTTCCCCAATGGCCTGCCGCGGCTGGGCTATCGTGCAGAGCGGCGGAGCGTAGTAACGAGCGGCGTCGATATCATCGAACCCCATGACGGAGACATCTTTCGGTACCTCGAGACCGCGCTGCCGCAGGGCGAATATGCTGCCCAGCGCAATTTCGTCACTGAAACAAAAGATGGCCGTCGGACGCCGGTCCCCCTCCAGCAATACATCCGTCGACGCGGCACCGGAATCCGGGGAATAGGCGCCGTGCACGATGAGGCTTTCGTCCACCGCAATTCCCGCCCCCTGCATCGTATGGCGAAAACCGGACAGTCGGTCGCGGCTGCTGGCCGTGGCCCCGGTAATGACGGCGATGGCACGATGACCCAGTTCGAGCAGGTGGGTCGTCGCATCCGCCGCAGCCCTCCGGTCATCGACGCTGACCGTAGGAAAGCGTTCGCAGCCTGAGAATTCGCAGGCCGCGACGATCGGCGGGAATGCGGATCGCAGGGCTTTCGCTCCGAACGGCAATCGATGCGACATGAGGATGATGCCGTCCGCCTGCCCTGAGCGGGTCATCGCGGCGAATTCCTGCTCGCGTTCCGCGCGCTGGGTGTGGTCCCTGCGTGTCGCCCAACAGCACTGAGTAGCCGCGACTGTGCGCTACCTTCTCAATTGCCTTGATGATCGCGGAGTTGAAGCTGTTGCCGATGTCCGGAATGATGGCGACGATGTTGCCGGAGCGCGCGGTGCGCAAGCTGGCCGCGAGGCGGTTGGGGTTGTAACCGATCTCATCGGCGGCCGCGAGCACCTTTGCGCGCGTGATATCGGAGACGCGTCCCGGATTGCGAAAGGCATGCGAAACCGTCGCTATGGACACGCCCGCGCGCAACGCAATGTCCTTGATGCCGACCTTCGCCATCGCCCCCTCCCCGGCCGCGATTCTAGCCCGACGGGCGGAGACGGCAAAACGCTTTGCTTGGGCTCAGCCCCGCGGCTCGGCGATTTCTTCTCCGGCCGTGGCGCCCATTGTAGAGCGGGTTGCCGATGGCCGGGCCGCCGCGAAGAGGCGCTCGACATCGAGCGCGGTCTCGAGACCGCGGGCCAGCTCATCGAGCGCGTCCTCCACACAGTTCTCGTAGCGAAGCTCGGAGTTCGCTCCGGAAATGCGGCGAAGGCAGCTCGCGCGGTACGCGTCGCTCGCGAACAGGCCGTGCACGTACGTACCCTCGATGTGTCCCCCGCGGCTGCGCGCGCCGTCGGGGTGCCCATCGGCGATCAGGAGCGGCCGCTCACAGTCCGTGCCGTCCGTCGTGCCCGCGTGGATCTCGTAGCCGGCGAACGGGACACCTTCCTGCGCGCAGGTCCCGCGCACGCGGCGTACCTGTTTCGGGCCGGCCATGCGGGTGGTGACGTCCAGCAGCCCGAGACCGGCAGCCGAGGCGGGCGGACCATCGACCCCGTCCGGGTCGTCGATTCGCCGTCCGAGCATCTGGTAGCCACCGCAGATCCCCAGCACGCGGCCACCGGCCCGCGCGTGCGCGAGGATGTCGTGATCCCAGCCCTGGGCACGCAGGAACTGAAGTTCGGCAATTGTCGACTTGCTGCCGAACAGGATCACGAGGTCGGCGTCGCGCGGCAAGGGCTGTCCGGGCGGCACGAAACGGAAATCGACGGCGGGTTCGAGCCGCAAGGGGTCCGCATCGTCGAAGTTCGCCATGCGGGACAGCATCGGCGCAACGATCCGTATGGCGCGCTTGTCGGGGATTTCGCCTGCGGTCGCCACGGACACGGCGTCCTCGGCCGGCAGGCGCGCACAGGCCGGGAGCCAGGGCACCACGCCGAATGAAGACCACGCGGTACGCCGCTCGATATCCGCGAGGCCGGCGTCGAACAGCGACTGCTCGCCGCGGAACTTGTTGATGATGAAACCAGCGACAAGTTCGCGGTCCTTGCGGTCGAGCACGGCGTGCGTTCCGACCAGGCTCGCTATGACGCCGCCGCGCTCGATGTCGCCTATGAGAACCACCGGTACGCCCGCCTCGCGCGCAAAACCCATGTTCGCGATGTCCCGCCGGCGCAGGTTCGTCTCTGCCGGGCTGCCCGCGCCTTCGACGAGCAACAGGTCGTGACGCGCCGCAAGGCGGGCGAAGCTCGCCATCACATGCGGCATGAGGGCGGCCCGGCCGGCGATGAAACGCGCCGCGTCGAGCGTGGAGTGGGCGCGGCCGTGCACGATCACCTGCGCGGCGCGGTCGCTTTCCGGTTTGAGCAACACCGGGTTGTGATCGACCGTCGCCTCGATACCGGCGGCGCGCGCCTGCAGCGCCTGGGCGCGCCCTATCTCGCCGCCCGCGCAGGCCGCGGCGTTGTTCGACATGTTCTGCGGTTTGAAGGGCGCAACGTCGATTCCGCGCCGGTAAGCGGCCCGGCACAGTCCCGCGACGAGCACCGACTTGCCGACGTCCGAGCCCGTACCCTGGAACATCAGCGCACGTGCGCTCAAAGCGGCGCCTCGATGCGCACGTCGATACGGTCCGGACCCGCCGCAACCTCCGCCACGACGCCATAGACCTCGGCCAGCAAACCGGCTGTCAGGGTGTCGGCAGGTGCGCCGTCGCTGACGATCCGCCCGTCCCGCAGGAACACCAGCCGGTCCGCGATGCGCGCCGCGAGGGCCACATCGTGCAGCACGACGAGCGCCCCGCCGCCCGCATCGACATAGCGCCGTAGATGGGCCGCAATCCTGAGCTGGTGGCGCGGATCCAGCGACGTCACCGGTTCGTCGGCAAGGAGCAGGTCCGTTTCGGCTGCCAGCGCGCGCGCAATGTGGACACGAGCCAGCTCACCGCCGGACAAGGTGTCGGTCGGTCGCGCTGCAAGCGCGGCGAGGTCGCAGGCCGCGAGTGCAGCGGCGACAGCGCGGGCATCGCGCGCATCGAGTTTCCCGAGGGCCGCCCCGTGGGCGAAACGGCCGAGCACGACGACGTCCTGCACCGGCGCGGGCCAGGCAAGCGGCCGTCGTTGCGGGAGATACGCCATGCGTCGCGCCCGCGCGTCCGGCGCGAGCCGGTCAACTTCCGCCCCGTCCAGTGTTACCGAGCCGCCGTCTCGACGGATGAGACCCAACAATGCTCTCAACAGGGTCGTTTTCCCGGCGCCGTTCGGCCCGAGAACGGCCACCAGTTCGCCGCCCTGGAGCGAGAGCGTTACGTCGTCCAGGAGGACGCTGCCGCTCACCCGGACACGCACGTCTTCAGCCCGGAGTTCAGTCATGCACCGCCCTCCGCTGCAGGGCAATCCAGGCGAAAGCTGGCGCGCCGATCAGTGCCGCCAGGACACCGAGCTTCAACTCGTTCGTCGTCGGTATCAGCCGCACGGCGATGTCGGCCAGCACGAGCAGCACGCCGGCAAGCAGGGCCGACGGCACGACGCTGCGGGCGGGGTCGTGATCCACGAACGGCCGGATGACATGCGGCGCGACGATACCGACGAAGCCGATGGCCCCCGCGAGCCCCACGGCACCACCTGTTGCAATCCCGGCACCGAGGACCACGAGCAGGCGCTGGCGCGCAAGGTGCAGCCCTGCGCCGGCTGCAGCCTCCTCACCCAGCGTCAACACCGACAGGCCGCGCCGGCTCGCAAACAGGATCAGGAGTCCAATGGCCACGAACGGCAGCGCGACCGCCAGGTCCCCGTAGCCGCGATTCGCGACGGAGCCCAGCAGCCAGTTGATCATGTCCGACAGCGTGAAGGGATTGGGCGCGAGATTGAGCAGCAGCGACATCGCGGCGCCTGAAAAACTCGAGAGGCCGACGCCGAGGAGGATCAGGGTCACGATCGAGCGGATGCGAAGCGCGGCGACGGCAAGCAGTGCGGTCGCCGCAAGCGCGCCGGCAGTTGCCGCGAGCGGCACGACGAACGCCCCGGCGGCCGCGAGCCCGTAGTACAGCGCGACCGTAGCGAACAGCGCCGAGGTCGCCGACACGCCCAGGACACCCGGCTCTGCCAGCGGGTTTCGCAGCAGGCCCTGGAGCGCCGCACCGCTGGCGCCGAGCGCCGCGCCGACGAGGAATGCGGCGAGCGCGCGCGGCAAGCGGATCTCGAGGAGCACGATTGCGTCGCCCGGTGCCGCCTGTCCGGCGAGCGCCGCAAGCACGCGTCCGGCGCCCAAGGGTGTCGAACCGAGCAGGCACGCACAGGCGATGGCCAGCAATCCGGTGGCGAGCAATACGAGGTTGAGCGCGCGCACACTCATTTCGCCCGCGCCAGCACCTCGATCGCGTCGACGACAAACCAGGCGCCGCAGGCCATCCAGGCGCCGGGCAACATCACGGCGTGCCGTTCGTGCAGTTGTCGTCGCGCCACCGGGTGACGCATCGCACTCCAGTACGCGGTACGGTCCAGGGCTCCGTCGAAAAATGTGGCGACGACGAGATCCGGCTCTTCGTACGCCAGTCGCTCGAGCGGCACGCTGTGCCAGCCGGGGCGCGTTTCGAAATTCTCGAGTCCCGCCGACCGGAACATCTCGTGGATGAGCGTGCCCGGCCCGCTGGTCGCACCGCCCGCTGTCAGGTACAGGGCGCTGCGGCCCGACGTGCGTGGCTCGACCGACTGCAGTCGCGCGTCCATGCGCGCGACGAGCGCCGCGCCACGCTCGGGTACGCCGAGCCCCGCGGCGACGTCCAGGGCCGCCTGCCGCACGGCGTCGAGGTCGTCGGCATAGGGAATCTGCAGGACAGCGATGCCCGCGCGATCGAAAAACCGGAGCGCCTGGCTCCCCCCGCCATACGAGCGCACGACGAGCGCGGGACCGAGCGCAATGACATCCTCGGCGGCGGGCCGGACGCGGGGCAATCCGTCCGCGCGATCGCGATGATAGGAAAAGTCCTCTGCCGCATCCGGTGACAGGGCAAGGATCCGGTCTCGTGGCAACAACTCGAGCAGGTACTGGTCCGCGCAATAGTCGAGGCTGACGACCCGTGACGCCGGTGCCGCGGCCGCGGCGCCGGCGGCGAGTGCGGAAATGACGCTGAACAGCAAACGCTGCATCGCGTTCAAAAATTGAGCCGCGCGCCGACATAGCCCGATAAGCCGGGTGTGCCGTAGCCCAGCACCTGCTGGTAATCCTCATCCAGCAGGTTCTCGATGCGGGCATACAGGTCCACGGTTTCGCTCAGCCGGTAGCGGCCCGCAACGTCGATGCGCATCCAGGCCGCGAGCGTCGCATCCCCATCGGCCTCCTCGCCGTTGTAGCGCAGGATCAGTGAGCCTGAAAACGGCCCTTCCGGGTCGAGCAGGAAGGTCATGTCGCCGCTGTGCCCGGGCACCCGCGGGAGCCGCTGGCCGCTGCCGTCCTCGGCATCGATCCAGGCGTAGTCGAGGTTGACGCCGAGCCAGTCCGTCAACGCGTAGCTCGCGCTGAACTCGATGCCGCTCGACGATGCTGCGGCAATGTTTCGATAGCCGCCGGTCGCGAACTCGAAGCTGATCAGGTTCGTCGTATCCTGCTCGAACCAGCCGATACTGACTTCGCCGCGGCGGTCCGCGGTCCGGAGGCTGGCGCCGATATCCCAGCCTTGTGCGGTTTCCGGCGCCAGCTCGGGGTTCGGCTCCGTTGCCCCGCAGCAGAAGTAGGTGGACTGGAAGAGCGTCGGCGCCTTGAAACCTTCCCCCCAGCTCGTTCGCAAGGTCAGGCGATCGGACGGGTTCCAGGCTCCGGCGACGCGGCGCGTCGTCGCGCCGCCAAAGTCGTCGTCTTCGTCCCGGCGCAGGCCTGCGGTGAGCGTGAGCGCCTCGAGCGCCTGCCACTCGTACAGGGCGAACAGCCCGTCGATCGAGGTTTCGCCGTCCGGGGTGGCGATCGTTTCCCGTTCCGCGCCGAACGCCAGTGTGTTTCCGTCGTCGATGTGCGCGGTGCCCTGGTAACGGTACTGGCGGCGCTCGCCCTCACTTCCGTAAGCAAAGACTCCGTTGGTAAAGGTGTCGCGTGTGATATCTGCATACCCTGCGAGCAGCAGGTTTTCCAGGCGTCCGGCGAAAAGCGGGAGAGTGAGGCTCAGGTCCGCGACGAGTTCCTCCGAGGCCGTCATTTCGTCACCGTCGCCGACGTTACCTTCTGCCCCGAACACGAAGCTGTCGAACTCCGAATCGGCGTCGGTCCACAAGGCATTCAATGCGAGGCGCGCGTTCCCGAACAGGACAACGCCGCCATCCAGGTTGAAGGTCGTTGCCTCGTAGGCATCTGTCTCGTCGTTGCCGTTCGCCTCGTCGGCCCTGGAAATGCCATCGGTCGTATGGCGTACCGCCGCCGCCCGGAGGTCGTAACGGGCATCGGCGAACGCTAGCTCGCCGCCGGCCCTTGCGGTCCCGTACGAACCCGCTTCAATCGAGGCATGTCCGCTTAGTCCTCGTTCCGGCGCTTTGGTCACGATATTGACGACACCGCCGATCGCATCGCTGCCCCACAAGGTCGACTGCGGGCCCTTGAGTACCTCGATACGCTCGATGTTGGCAGCGTCGAGTGTCGCGAAGTTATAGCCGCCGCCGGGGGATGACGGATCGTTGGTCACGACACCGTCGATAATGACGAGCGTCTGCTCACTCGACGCGCCGCGGATTCGAACGGACGCCAGGGAGCCGGCACCGCCGTTCTGGTTCACGGTGACACCCGGCACCGTTGCGAGGGCGTCGACCGCGAAATCGACCCCGAGCGCTTCGATGTGCTCGGCCGTAATGATCGAGACGCTCGTACCGGTTTCCTGAAGCGGCTGGTCGAGCCGCGAGCCCACGACGGTGATCGTGTCGATCTCATCGTCGGCATTGCCGGCCGCGTGCAAAGGCGCGGCAGCGACCAGTCCCGAAAGACCGACCAGGGTGTGAAAAGGCTTCATCGCTTGTTCCCGTATACCCGGCCGCCGACCTCGGGCACTCCTGAAACGATCGGGCTTCACTGAAATACAGTGCGGCGCGCCGGACCCTGTCGTTTCACGGGAAGAGATGTTTCCGGTCCTCGGGGCTGACCCGGCCCTGGACGAACGACGCGATGGCAGGTTTCCTGGCTTGCCGATCGTCGCTGTCAGCGGCCTTCCCAGGTTTCTCCTGGTGGCGCACCAGCTGCGGATGTCGCACCGAAAGGCGCGTGCAATGTCCGCGCTGGGCTTCGAACTCCCGGCTTACAGTTGCGGGTACAACTCCGGATTCACACCGGATTCCCTCTTAGCTTCGTCGCCGAAGCACCATCTGTGCAAAAACCTAGTGCATGCGGGTCAGGCTGTCAAATCCGCTCGTGCCCGTCCTCCTCAGTCCGAGAGGCGCGGGGCATCCGGCGGCGCTTCGGCCTTGTTGAGCGCGGACGCCTCGGGATCCCGGTAATACACCGCGTCGCGGAAGTCCTTCATGATCTCGACCTTGCCCCACGGCACGTACTGGTTGAACAGCACCGCCGCGACGTCGTTGTGCGGATCGACCCAGAACAGCGTGTTCGCGAAGCCGTCCCAGAAAAATTCGCCGACCGCCCCGGATGGCTCGGCCGTGTTGGTTGGCGGCGCTACCCGCACCGCGAAGTCGATCCCGAAGCCCATCTGCCCTTTCTTCGGCAGCCACGAGCGGTCCGTAACGGTGTCGGGCAACAGGTCCGTGGCCATCAGTTGCACCGTTTCCGGTTCGAGGATGCGGGCGCCGTCCAATGCACCGTCGTTGAGCAGCATGCGCGCGAAGCGCATGTAATCATCCAGCGTGGACACGAGGCCCCACCCGCCGGGCGTCAGCGCCGTCGGCTCGATGTTGAGTTCCGCGAGCGGGCCGGTCGCGCGTTCGAAGCTCCCGTCGGCCGCACGCTCGTACATCGTCATCAGGCGCTTGCGCTGCGCCGGCAGCAGTACGTAACGGGTGTCGTTCATCGCCAGCGGATCGAGGACCCGTTCGCGCATCAGCTCGGCAAAGGGCTTGCCTCCCAGCACCTCGGCGAGCCGCGCCTGCACGTCCACTGACGGGCCGTATAGCCAGCGTGTGCCCGGCTGGTAGCCGAGCGGCACGCCGGCGAGTTTTTCCGACATCTCCGCCAGCGTATTGTCCGGCGACTCGATCTCTGCCTCGTCGAGCCGGGCGCTTACGTATTCCCCGCCGCCGAACCCGGCCGTGTGACGAAGGATGTCGCTGATCGTAATCGGTCGTGCCGGCGCGTCGAAGTTCGCCTCGTCGCCATCGCCGCTGACCCAGACCCTGACGTCCGCATATTCGGGCAGGTAGTCGGCAAGCGGATCATCGAGCTCGAAGCGCCCGTCGTCATAGAACGTCATCAGGGTGACACCGGTTATGGGCTTCGTCATCGAGTAAATGCGGACGATCGAGTCGCGCGCCACCGGGATGCCGTCGGTGCGGTCAGCCATGCCGAAGGCACCGAAGTACGCCTCCTCCCCGTCTTCGTACACCAGCGCGGAGACGCCCACGAGTTCGCCTCGTTCGACATAGCCCGAGAGCGTCGCATCGATGCGCGCCGGGTCGACGAGCGAGGACGTCGCGGGCGCTGGGGATGCCGGGTCGTCGACGGCGGGCGTGCAGCCCATCGCGAGGAACACCCCGCAGGCAAGAACCAGGAATTTCATGCATCTCTCCGGCCGGAAACGGTACTTCAAGACTATCACCCGGCCGGCCGCGATCGACAATCTGCGTGCTAGACTCGCCGGGCCGGGGCTGCGTTGCGCAAGGCGATCGCGCACGCGGCATAAGAAATCATTCGAACGATGCCCGCGACCTGACCATGTCAAACAGGCTTGATATCTCCCGCCGTGATTTCCTGAACGGCATCGCGCTCGGCACGGTGGCCGGCAGCAGCCTGTCGCCACTCGATCTGCTCGCCGCCGGCAGTGGCGACGTGCGGTACCCGCCACGGCTCACCGGCCTTCGCGGCAGTCATCCCGGCTCCTTCGAAGTGGCGCACGCGGTCGCATGGAGCGGCGCCAGGTTCCCGCGACCCGAATCCCTTCGCGATGACATCTATGACCTGGTCGTCGTCGGCGGCGGAATCTCCGGCCTTGCCGCCGCATTCCTGTACCGGCAACAGGCCGGACGCGATGCGAAAATACTGGTCCTCGACAATCACGACGACTTCGGCGGGCACGCAAAACGCAACGAATTTGTCGTGGACGGCGAGGCGCTGATTGCATACGGCGGCAGCCAGTCCATTGACGGCCCGGCGTCCTACTCGCCCGAGGCGCGGCGGCTTTTGACCGATATCGGCATCGATACGACGCGCTTCTATGACTACTTCGACCAGGCATACTTCTCGGCACGCAATCTCGGCGAAGGCATGTATTTCAGCGCCGATCGCTATGGCCGTAACCTGACGGTAGCGGGGCTCGGTCGGCGTTCCGGTCGGGGCGACGCGTCGGTAGCGGACCGATTCCCGTTGCCGGAAGACGCACGCGCTGCCGCTGAAGCGCTTGCTCGCGAACGAACGGGACCTGTCGCCGGCACTGTCGAACGAGGCCAAAGCGGCCTGGCTACGGCAAACGAGCTATCGCGACTTCCTGCTCGATACGGTCGGGGTCCCGGAGAGCGTCTACCTGCTGTTCCGGGATTCGGCGCTCGGGTTGTGGGGCGTTGGCTGGGACGCGCTGTCGACCCTCGAGGCTCACAGGCTCGGCATGCCTGGCACGCAGGCGTTCGCGCTGAGTCGGCCGGACGACACGGGGCACGGTGACGAACCGTATATTTTCCATTTCCCGGACGGGAATGCCGGCATCGCCCGCGCACTCGTCCGCCGTCTCATTCCCGGCGCAGTTCCCGGCAGCACGATGGAAGACCTGGTCCTCGCCCGCGTCGACTACGACCGTCTCGACCGCCCCGGGTCGCCCTGCCGCCTGCGCCTGAACAGCACCGCGGTCGATGTGCGCAATCTCGACGCGGAGGATGCGGTCGACGTGACCTATGTACGAGGCGGCACACCGTACCGCGTTCGCGGCCGCCACGCCGTGCTTGCCTGCTATAACAATATCGTGCCGTACATCTGCCCGGAAACGCCACCGGCACAGGCCGCGGCGATCGCATGGTCGCCGAAGGTCCCGCTCGTCTACGTCAGCGTGGCCGTACGCAACTGGCGCGCGCTCGCCGAACTCGGCTTCCACCGGATTTCCATTCCACAGCCGGCACTGATGCAGTCCTTCGGTCTCGATTTTCCGGTCAGCATGGGCGGCTATCGCTACACGGAGGGACCGGACGAGCCGACGGTGCTCCACGGCACGTTCGTCCCCACCGTCCCGGACAAAGGGCTCAATGCCCGCGAACAGCACCGGCTGGGCCGCCGCCGTTTGTACGAGATGACCTGGGACGACTTCGAAAACGGCATTGTCGGGCAGCTGCAGGGCGCCCTGGCGCCTGGCGGCTTCGATGCCGGCCGGGACATCGCGGCCATCACGGTGAACCGCTGGCCGCACGGCTATGCGTATGAATACAACGATTACTCGGACCCGCCGGAATACGGGCGGGAGACGGGGCCGCACGTGGCCGGACGCGCCCCGATCGGCCGCATTTCCATTGCAAATTCCGACGCGTCTGCCTACGCGTACGTCGATGGCGCGATCGATGCTGCGCGGCGTGCCGTGGGCGAACAGCTCTCCACTGCCTGAGTTCGACGCCGCATATGGATGACCCGACCGTCGTTTCGCTGATTCCCACCTTGCTCGTTTTCGCCCTCGCGCTCTGGACCCGCCGCCCCATCGAGTCGCTCGTATCCGGTGCACTGCTCGGCCTCGTGATGTTGCACGGTTGGCAATTCGTCGGCGGTTTCGCGGATACGTCGCTGCGGGTACTGACGGATGAGGACGTGGCTTGGGTAATCCTCGTCTGCGGGTTCATGGGCAGCCTGATCGCACTTCTCATCAGGACCGGCGCGACCGCCGGGTTTACCGCGCGCCTTGCGAAGCACGTGAATTCGCAGAAGAGCGCACTCATGGCGACCTGGGGCCTCGGGCTCCTCATGTTCGTCGACGACTACCTGAACTCGCTCGCGGTCGGCTCGGCTATGCGCGAACTCACGGACAAGTTCCGAGTCTCGCGGGAAAAACTCGCGTACGTCGTCGACTCGACGGCGGCGCCGGTCAGCGTGATCATCCCCTTTTCCACCTGGGGGGCATTTTTTGGCGGGCTGCTGGTCGCGAACGGTCTCGCGCCGGCAGGCGAAGGTCTCGCCGTCTATATCAGCGCGATCCCCTATATGTTGTACGCCTGGGTTGCCGTTCTGATCGTGCCGGTCGTCATCGGCGGCTATATTCCAGACCTGTGGGGGATGAAGAAGGCGGAGCGCCGCGCCCGCGAACTCGGGCAAACCGTGCCGCCCGAGGCGGCCCACATCGAAATCGCGAACCGGTCAATCCAGGCAAAACCCGGCATTACGCCACGCATGAGCCTTTTCATCCTGCCGATGCTGGCACTGGTGCTCGTCACGCTGTGGCTCGACAAGGATTTCCTCAAGGGAATCTATGTCACGCTTTTCGCATTCGTCTTTATTGTGCTGGCGCTGGGACTCCTCGATCTCGACGAGACCTTCAATACCGTTATCGACGGGTTCAAAACGATGATTGAGCCGCTCGGCGTGCTCGTCGCGGCGTTCATGCTTAAGGACGTGAACGATGCACTGGGTCTTCCGTCCTTCGTGGTCGAGCAGATGCAACCCCTGCTGACGGCGGACCTGCTACCGGTGATCATCTTCGTCAGCATGGGTCTCGTGTCCTTCATGACCGGCTCGAACTGGGGTATTTTCGTCATCATCCTGCCGATCGTGACATCGCTCGGCACCAATCTCGGCGCCGACATGACGCTGGTGATCGGGGCGACGCTCTCCGCGAGCACGTTCGGCAGTCATGCCTGCTTTTATTCCGATGCCACGGTCCTGACCGCACAGGCCACGGGCTGCACGCCGCTGCAACACGCGCTGACGCAGCTGCCGTATGCTCTCATTGCGGCTGCAATCACAATCGCAGGCTATCTTCTCATTGCCTTCATCTGACGGTAAGACCCACCACTCCGGAGACTCTCTATGAATAAATCTATTCCAGGACTGATCGGCGCCGGCCTGCTCGTTGCCGGGCTCGTCGTAGCGGATAATCATGCCGCAGTTCATCCGGCCGAAATGAGCAAGGACGACGTCGCGGGCGGGATCTTCGAGCGCGAGGCGACGGTCCGCACGGAGCGCGACGGATTCACGGTTCTGGACATTACGTCCCTGAAGAGCAGCGACGGCAAGTTCGCCTCCGGCATGTACCGGGCCGGCAAGAGCCGCTTCGAAGTGACCGATCCTTACGGTGTCGACGAGTTCATGTATTTTCTGGATGGCGGCGTCACGCTCACGTCGTCCGACGGCACCGTTACCGAGATCGAAGCCGGCGAAGCCGTTACCATCCCGAAAGAGTGGACCGGCATCTGGGAAACGGACGGCTACACGAAAATCTGGGTCATCTATTCGGAGGATGGCTCCGGGCTCTAGCGCCAGCCGTTAGAGGGTGAAAACGCGTCGATCCCGGAGATCGACCATGCGCCGGAAGGGCACAACATGAATCAGAACGCTATCCTTGTACCGTTCGTCGGGACGATGCTGCTCACATTGTCAGTCTGGATCTACATGTATGCGCGGCGTATCCCGTTCATCCTTCAGAGCAAGCTGACTCCTGACCAGATGACGGCTGGCGAGCTTGCCCGGCTGTCGCCACCGTGGGTTGCGAACCCATCCGACAACCTTAAGAATCTTTTCGAGCTGCCGACGATCTTCTACGCCGTGGTACTTTACCTGTACGCAACTTCGCAGGCTGACGCGGCGTACGTCACTGCAGCGTGGATCTTTTTCGGCTTTCGCATACTGCACAGCGCCGTGCACTGCACATTCAACCACGTGCCGCTGCGGTTCTGGCTGTATGCGATATCCGCCCTGGCGCTCTGGTTTATGGTGCTGCGCATCGCCTGGGGCGTACTGGTTTAGCGCTTGCAGCTGGAAAAAAGAAATGAATCCGGAAATTCTTGCATACAACAAGCGACAGGAAGCCGACGACAAAAAGACATGTGACCTGCTTGCGCAGGAGATAGATCGAAACCTGCCGGGCGCTGAGAGCAGGATATGGCACGCTCACCCGGTCTGGTTCATTGACGGAAATCCGATTGCCGGATACAGCAGGCAAAAGCCCGGCATACGACTGATGTTCTGGAGCGGTGCCGATTTTGAAGAACCAGGATTGAATGTTGTCGGCAAGAAGTTCAAGGATGCGTCGGTCTTCTATGGCACGGCTTCCGAGGTCAACAAGGCAGACTTGAAGCGGTGGCTCAGGAAAGCAAAAGTCATCCAATGGGACTACAAGAATGTCGTCCGACGGAAAGGTCGACTGGAGAGGCTGACATAGCGCGACAAGCGGCGCGTGGCGGGAAATGACGGGCGACGGTGCCGGTGTCCTACGGCTGCACGAGAAACGGCAGGTTTGCATGGCCGGCATTGCCGTTGCCGTCCCGAACATAGACGAACAATCGGTACGGTCCGGGCTCGGCGGGCGCAGTCACTTCGACCGTGCCGCCGGATATGTCCCCGACCAGGCCGGGGAACGACTCGGGCACCGCCTCGGCGTCGCCACCGGTGCTCGTCGCGGCACTTTCCCGCATGATCAGCCACTCGAATTCCAGCGCATCGCCGTCCGGATCGGAAGCGTCGATGCCCGCCATGACCCGTGCGGCCGGTGCCAGCGTCACATCCTGGCCGGCGCTTTTCGAGTCGAGCAGCATTGAGGACACTCGCGGCGTCCGATTGCCGGGCCAGTTACCGGTCCAGATGTAATGCATGACGTCGACGGCCTCGGTCTCCGATCCGTCCGCAAGGAACATGCCGTACCAGGTCGGCGTCCTTTCCTGTTTATGGCCCCAGAGGAACGCATAGGATCCGAGCACCTGCTCCGGCATCGACGCGATCGCGGATTCGTAGCTCCGGAGATAGAAATCCGCCTTGGCGCTGCTGTCCAGCTCGACCGGCGCACCCCAGGCGGTCGCCGGCATTTCCCAGTGCCCGACCGTGCCCCACTCCGTGATCAGAACCGGCTTCTCCCAGCCGAGGTCCGCGAGCATTTGCGGCAGGTGCACGAGCGCACCATAGAACTGCACGCTGACAAAATCGAGATCCGGTGCCCGTGTCTCGATCAGGCCGGCGAGCTCGGCATTGAAGCCCGCGAGTGCCGTGGTCGTGGGATGATTACCATCCACCGCGTGGATCATGCGCGAAATCTCATCGATCGCGTCGAAGACCTTCGGGTTCCGGAACTCGAGATTCGGTTCGTTGCCGATGATCCAGACCAGTACTGCCGGGTGGTCCTTGAGCGCCGCGACCTCGCCGCGCAGGGCATCGAGCTGGGCTGCGACGGCAGCCGCGTCGTCGTAGTCGAAGCCGTGGCGTTCCTTGCCGACGTCGAGACACAGCGCCACGGTAATGCCGAGCGCATGCGCTTCGTCCAGGCGCCGGCGCGCGTCCGCGATACTTGCCCCGATACCCCAGGTCCGGTAGGAGTTGCCGCCATGCAGAGCGAGCGCCGGCGGGATCACCGCCGCCCATGCCTGCCCCCTCAGGCCGGTACGCCTCGCCGTTTCGCACCAGCGTGTAGCGGCCGTCGCGCTGCTCGAGCGTGACGACCGAGCCGGCCGATGCGCCCGCCGGCCCGCCGCCGCTGCCGGGGGTTTCGGACCGGCCGCCGCCATTACTGCTGCAGGCGGCGAGTGCCAGGAGAATGAGCCAGGCAATGCGCGAGAGAAAGAACGATAGGAGTCGTACTGTCATGTCGTGCCCGTCCTTACGAGCTCAGCCTCGAGTTCCTCCAGGGTACGTCCTTTTGTTTCCGGCAGGATGTTGAACAGCAGGATGAGTCCGGCGACCGCGAACAGTCCATACACGAGGAACGTCGCCGAATTGCCGAGATTCTCGAGTTCCCAGGGAAAAACGAGCTGGACCAGGAAACTGGTGGCGGAGTTCAGCAGGCCGCACACCGACACCGCGAGTCCGCGCAGGTTGTTGGGAAACAGCTCGGAAAACAGCACCCACATGACCGGGCCGAGCGACAGCGCGAAGCTCGCCACGAAACCCAGCACACCGGCGAGCACGAGACCCGGGTTCATGTCGATCGCGGCCGCGACGAGCACCGCTTTGTGCTCCTGCCAGGCGTCGAGGCCGATCAGCGGCATGACGGCCTTGCGGAAGGCAACGTCGTCGTCATAGCGAATACCTTCGATCGGGACGAGCGCGCCGGGATCGATGCCCGCAGGCAGCGCGCCGGGCGCGAGCCCGTAGGTCGCGCTCCCGAATCCGTACGCGAGCAGCAGCATGCTGACGGCGATTCCGGCGAGACCGGTAGCCAACAGGGGCCGTCGGCCGAGCTTGTCGATCAATGCAATAGCGAGAATCGTGAACACGAGATTGGTCAGGCCGACGAGAGCCGCCTGCATGAAAGAAGCGTTCGTGCCGATTCCGGATTGCTCGAAGATCATCGGCGCATAGAAGAAAACGGCGTTGATGCCGGTGATTTGCTGCAATATCGCGACCACGATCCCGAGGGTCAGCACCTTTCGCATTGAGGGCGCCAGCAGGTCCCGCGGCGAGGCATTCCGGTGCGAGCGTTCGGCGATGGACGAACGGACCGCCGCGAGATCCACACCGGCTTCCGGCGCGTTGCCTGCGCGCGCGAGGATTTTTCGTGCTTCGGACTCGCGGCCGTGCATCACGAGCCAGCGGGGGCTCTCCGGTATGAAATACAGGGCGATGAGGTACAACACGGCAGGCAAGGTCTCGATACCGAGCATCCATCGCCAGGCGGCATCGCCCTGAACGTGCGGCGCCAGCAGGCCCTGGTCGCTCTGCCCGAGTTGCAGGATGAAGTAGTTGCTGAAGAATGCGGCGGAGATGCCGACGACGATATTCAGCTGGTTGATGGAAACCATGCGGCCGCGCAATGCCGCCGGCGCCATTTCCGCGATGTACATGGGCGCGATGATCAGCGCGGCGCCGACGCCGAAGCCGCCGATCATGCGAGCGACGACCAGCCACAGGAACGTCGGCGCAACGGCAGAGATGACACCCGAGACGGTGAACAGCACCGCAGCGATTCGCAATACCGGCCGTCGTCCGAGCCGGTCGCTGAGCGGCCCCGCACCCAGCATGGCTATCGTGGCCGTAAGCGTGAGCGACGCTACCGCCCAGCCGAGTTCGATCCGGTTGAGGCCGAACCGGGGTTCGATGAACGGTACGACGCCGGAAATCACCGACGCGTCAAAGCCCATCAGGAAGCCGCCGAACGCCACGATGAGTGACAGTCGCAGGGCATAGCGGGTACCGGCGTCCATTAGCGTCCTGCCACCGGGTCCCGCCGTTTTACGTGCCCGCTCGGCCGGCGGTCCGCCGAACCGGCTCGCGAAGAACGAGAGTCAGTTCGAACAGGTTCCGGATCGCGAACAGGTAGTCCATTTCGGCGTCCTGAGTGTAAGCGCTTGGACCGGAGCGGGCAAACGCCTGGCCGGCGCTCTCGCGTATGATTCGAAGCCCGGACAACCAGGCGGGTCAGCATGGGGCAGGAACTGAGGGTCGGCGGCGTGCCGGAGCATTTCAACCTTCCGTGGCGGATTGCCGCCCGGGCAGGTCGCTTCGAGCAGGGCGGCGTACCCCTCGCATGGCACGAAGTGGCAGCCGGAACCGGCGAGCTGACCCGCCGGCTGCGCGATGGCGAACTGGACCTTGCGCTCGTGCTGACCGAAGGAGCGGTGGCAGACGTGCTGCGCCACGACCGCAACCGTATTGTGAAGGTATGGGTGGCGTCGTCCCTCGTCTGGGGTATTCACGTCGCGGCCGGCAGCAATTTCGGTGACGTCCGCGACATCCGGGACCGGCGCATCGCCATCAGCCGGTATGGATCCGGTTCGCACCTCATCCCGATCGTGGACGCCGCGACGCGCGGCTGGGACACCGGAGCCATGAGCTTCGTCGTCGTCGACGATCTCGATGGTGCGCGCGACGCGCTCGCGACCGGGCGCGCGGACGTCTTCTTCTGGGAGCGCCACATGACGCAGCCCCTGGTCGACGCGGCAGAATTCCGGCGCATCGGCGAGCGCGAAGTACCGTGGCCGGCATTCGTCGTGGCGGGCCGGCGCGACGTCATCGAGGCACGCCCGCGGGAAATCCGCGCCGTGCTCGATATCGCCGTGAACGAGGCGCGTAATCTCAAGCGCCGCAGTTCCGCGGCCCGGGAGATTGCGGAGACCTTCGGCATACGTGAACCGGACGTCCTGCACTGGCTTACACAGCTGCGCTGGGCGACGGGCTACCGCTGCCCGGCCAGTGCCCTGGATCGCGCAGCAAAAGCATTGCAGGCGCAAGGAATCGTGCCGGCGGCGCGCGTCGAACCACAGCAGATGTGGTATCGGCTGTGAGCGCCTGTCAGCCGCAAATCAATCGATGACGGTCATTCTCTTGCTGGCCGGGCGACGTTCAGAATCGCCACACGACCCCGAGTGACGGCACCAGCGGCAGCCAGTTCCTCGGTGCCGCCGCGAGGTTTCCGTCGGCAGCGAGCGAATATTCGGTGCAGCAGGGATTCTGCCGGTTGTAAAGATTGCTGACCTCGAGGAACGCCGTCAGCGTGCCACGCGTGAGAACGAGATTTCGACTGATGCGAATATCGAGGGTATGAAACGGGGCGAATTCGGCCGCGTTCGGAAGGCCGACGTCCAGGATCAGTTCGCCACCACCCAGTGCCCCGGTCATTTCCGTACGCGGCCAGCCGCTGTGATACTCCGCAGCGCTACTGAAATCCCAGGACCCCCAGTGCCAGCTCAGGCCGGCTTTAACGGTATGCGCCTGGTCCCAGCTGCGCGGAACGTCGCCGGCTTGCGTGTCGTCCTCGACACGCGACCACGTATACCCGAGCCACCAAAGGTACGATTCATCCGCTGTACCCATCGATAGCGTCATCTCGGCGCCTGAGGCGGCGGCCGCTGTAGCATCGACGCGCACGCGATCGAATTGCAACTCCGGCACAAGGGTTAATGAATTGAAGGCGTTTTCGAAGCGCGGGCGCAAATTTCCGAAACGCTTGCGGTAAGCGGAGATGTCGAGCTGCAGCCCATTACGAAAAGCTGTATCGAAACTCAGCACCAGGTGTTCGGCGCGCTGGGCCGGAAAATAATCGGCGACGCCGTCGCTCAACTGAAGTTCGTTTATCTCCTCGGCCTGGTAGTACCGTCCCCAGCCGATACGCAGGGCAGTGTCGCTGCCGACGTCGATGAGCAACGCGATTCGCGGGCTGACCTGCGTATCGTCCGCCGACGTCGTGTAGGTTTGCTGGTCCCAACGCAGACCCGCTTCCAGCACGATTCGATCGGCAACGCGCGACCGCGCTTCCAGGTATGCCGCATACTGCGCGCCCGACGGAGTCAGCGCATAGTCCAGCAAAACCTCGGGTTGATTCCCGAGAATTTCGTCAAAAGGCGACGCCACCAATTTCTGCGACTGCAGCCGGTATCGTGCGTCCAGTCGCTTCAGGTTGATGCCCGCCCGCAGCAACCAGGCCGATACCGGGGCCCAGCGCCAGTCCTGCCGAAGTTCCACGACGCTGAACTCACGGTCGTCGGCAATCGAACCCGACACGATGCCTGGCAACTCGACACTACCGCTGCGCCGGTTGGTTATGTCGCTGTAGGCGGCTATTGTTTCGCTCGATAGTTCGTCCGACCATGCCGCAAGCCACTTGAGCCAGAGGACCTCGTTCTTGTAGCCGGCAGTTGCGCGCTCGCCCCGGTCGTTGTCGAAGAGTGACAGCTTGTCCTTCGAATACAGGACGTTCGCCGCGAGCGTAGCGCGGGGGCCGAACGTCCATCCGATCTTTCCGAGCAGGTCGTGATAATCGGGACTACCGTATTCGGGCTCGATCAGATCGACGATCAGGTCCAGATTGCCGCGACGTGCGGACACGAGCCAGTCACCCTGGTCCGCTGTACCGAAGGTGCCGATCGAGAGCGCGGAGGCATTGAAGAAACTGAGCGAAAGTTCCGTTGCAATCTCCTGTTCGGGCTGTCGCAAGTCGATACTCATGACGCCGCTCATCCGATCGCCATAGCGGGCAGGGAACGCACCGGTGAAGAAGTCGATACCATCGATGGCGCCGGCATTGACGATCGTGGCGATCGCCTGAAAGTCCTTCATGTGGTACGGCTCGTACAAACGCAAGCCGTCGAGCAGGAAGAGCACTTCGTTTGCCTCGCCACCGCGCACGTGATTGCGTGTCGACACACCTCCGTTCGCGGTGCCAGGCAACCGGTCGGTGAGCCGCACTGCCTCCTCCGCCACCGTGGGGATGCGTGTAGCAAGATTGCGATTGAGATAGGTGTGGGTCACCGGTTGCGCGTATTCAAGCCGGTGGAGGCTCGATGTGACGACGATTTCCGTGATCGGCTCGGGTGGCGGCGATTCCGCCGGCGGCAGCTGGTCGGGCCCGGCATCAGGCTCGCCGGGCACGACGAGAAGGCTACCGGACGGACCCGGCTGTAGCGCAAGTCCGAACTGCGCCAGGGCATTCGCGAGACGTTCGCGCGGGTTCGCGCCGGCCGGCTCGGACGACAGGCGCATGGATTCGGTGACCAGATCACTCGAATAGATGATTCGCAGGCCATCCGAATTGAGCCTGTCCAGATAGTCGGCGAGCGAAACGCCTGTCTCGGCGCACAGCGGTCCGGCACAGGCGACCAGCACGGTCAGGCCGAACAGGATGTGTCGCATTCGGCGATTTTAGAACAGGGCGGTGCGCGCGCCAAATGGTCTCGGACCGCAGGCCGTTGGTCAATGTTCGATCAGAATGCGCCCGTCTTCGATCCGATGCTGAAACCGTGTTGTCGCCAGTACGGACTGCACAGCCTCGATCGGTGCGAAGTCAGCGACGGAGCCGTGGAGGTCCGTCCTCGCCGCCGAGCTTCGGAGATCCGGATCCTCGAATACGAGCTCGCGGCCCGTCTCGCGCGCCGCCCAGCGCAGGAAATCGAGTAAGGACTTGCCTTCGATATCGTAGGCCGGCGCCAGGGCTGTCGCCCACTCCCAGCTCGGATCGTGCGGCTGAACCCGCTCGAAGTTAGGCGCCGCCCCGGGCATCAGTTGCAACCGCTCGCCTGCCACCGCGATGTGTGTCTCGTCTCCACGCTCGAGGTCCACCCTGCCTTCCCGAACGGCGATCCCGAGTGCATCCGGCGCCGCCAGCACGGAAAACTGCGTTCCGACGTCGCGCACGACGCCATGTGGAGTGTCGACGACGAGCCTGCTGTCCCGATAGATGCGATCGCCTGTGTCGGCATAAATCCGGCCGTTTTCGAGTTCAAACCGGTTCCTCGCGACGACTGTCAGGGCCGTGTCCTCGTCCACCCGTAGTGATGCAGCGTCCGGCAGGAGGATGCTGAGGGCTTCGTCTGCGCCGGTGCGAATTCGGTCGCCGACACGGATCTCGGTACCTGCCGGCAAACCATCGCCGATCGCGCGGACCACCACGCCCGCCCGGAAACTCGTGGCGGTTTCGTCGACGGGGGAACGCAGCCAAAGGCCGGCGGCGATCGCGACCGTCATGGCAAGCGCCAGCGGAAACAGGACTCGGAGCGGGTGTCTCCCGGGGCGTCGCAGCCACGCACGTCGGACATTGGCATGAACGCGGTCCTCTGCGGGACCCGGATCCAGGTCGTCCCACGCCTTTCTCACCGTCGAGTAAACGCGGTCGCACACGTCCTCCGGCACCGGCGGCCGGGGCCCGCCCAGGCGCAACAATTTCGCCAGCGCGGCCTCATCCCGGTCCGGTGGCTCGTCGCGATGCGGTATATCAGTCACGGTCGGGGCCCATCGTCACTTGCAGTACGTGTCCATCGAAAAGTCGGGTTCCATGTCCCAAAGGGAGCGAAAGCCTTCGCGAAACGCAGCCCGCGCGCGCGACAATACCGATTCCGCGGCCTTGTCGCCAACGCCGAGGTGCCGCGCGATCTCTGCAACGCTGCAGCCGCTGATGTACTTCATCTCCAATGCCGTCGCATAGTTGTCCGGCAAATGCGCAAGCGTCGCCCGCACGAATCCGGCGATTTCGTCCTTGTGCCGCTGCGTATCGGGACGGAAGTCGCTTCCCATCATCGATTCGAGCGCAGCCTGGACAGCCGGGTGATCTTCCAACGGGATTTCCGCATGCAGGTCCGCGCCCTGCTGTCGATACACCGCATTCAGCTCGTTTCGACAGATCTGGCACAGCCAGGTGAACAACAGGGCTTCGCCGCGATAGCCGTTCATTTTTCGCACCACAATACACATCGTCCGCTGCACGACTTCTTCCGCAAGGGACGGATTGTTCCCGACCCGTGCGAGTGCAAACCGGTACAGGCGCGGGAAATACTCGCGGAAAAACGCATTGAACGCCTCAGCGTCTCCGCCGGCCACCCTTTTCGCCAGCAGTCGGTCGCGATCGATCTGTGTGATGGTCTCGTCCAAGTCGGACGCCTTCGGTCACTATTGCCGCATGTTAGAGCGTTCGGCACCCGAAATCCTTCGGTATCACGGCCGGGGGCAGGCGCCGACCGGCGGCCAGCCGGACAACGACTGCACGTGTCAGAGCCGACGTTTCTGCAGCCACATCACACCGAGGACGTCGGCAATTCCCGCCCACAACCTGTTGCTGAACCCGTACTTCGACCTGCCGTACTGACGTGGCCTGTGATTGACCGGAACCGCATACACCTTTGTGCCGCTGCGTTGCATCAGTGCCGGGAGATACCGGTGCATGTGGTCGAATGCGGGCAGAGAGAGGTATGCGTCCCGATAGAATACCTTGATGCCACACCCGGTATCGCGGATGCCATCGCCGAGCAATCGGCAGCGGATCCGGCTTGCAAGCCGGGAGGACACGCGACGGGGCCAGTGATCCCGGCAGTGTCGGCGTTCCCCGATTACCATGCCGAGTTTCGAGACGGCGCGCAGTTGCCCATACAGGCGAGGCAGGTCCCTCGGGTCGTTCTGGCCGTCGCCGTCGAGTACCGCGACAACCTTCGCCTCCGCGGCGGCGACACCCGATCGAACGGCCGCGCTCTGGCCAAGATTGGCCGAATGATGCAGGGAGCGGACGCGAGTATCACGTAACACGGCCTCGGCAATCTCACCACTGGTTGCATCCACGCTTCCGTCGTCCACGAATATCAGCTCGTATCGAAGTCGTCTATCGAGCGTGCTCCGAATCTCGTCGGCAAGCGGCAGTATATTGCCCGTCTCGTTGAACACCGGCACGACAACACTGAGTTGCAACGAGAACTGTTCACTGTCCATACGAATTTTCGACTCCTTTGTCGGCCGCGTGCGTTCCGCGCACCGTCATCCTGGTTCGGGATGGTTAGAGCATCACGACCCTAAAGTCCTTCGAAAAAAAATTGCCGCAGCTCGCGAAGGATTTGCGCAACACTACGCTCTTACCCAACAACGGCGTGCACTGGCTGTCATCGAGGAGATAACGGGTGTTACGAATCGGACCTTTCCGGCGGCAGCCGGGCGTGATTTCGCACCGACCGTCGTCCCGGACCCGATTCCTGTTGCTGTGCATTCTCGCCCTGGGTGCCGGTCTGCGCGCAGCGGCGGCCAGCGATCCGCTTTCCCCCCACGCCGGCAAGGTCGTGCTCGTGGACTTCTGGGCCTCCTGGTGCGAACCCTGCCGGCGTTCTTTTCCGTGGATGAACGACATGCAGAAGAAATATGCCGACGATGGCCTTGTCATCGTCGCTGTAAATGTCGACAACGACCCGGAAGCGGCCCGGCGATTTCTAGAGGAGCTGCCTGCGACTTTTGAAGTTTTTTATGACGAGGACGACCATATGGCACGCCGGTTCGAGGTGATCGCAATGCCGAGTTCTTTTCTCCTTGACGAAAGTGGCCGGATAGTCGAGACACACCTCGGCTTCAAGGTCCTGCAGCAGGACGAATACGAAGCGGCAATCCGCGCGGCACTTGGCAAGGAGTAGCTCATGAGGTTTCGAATGCCCGGCATCATGCTTGCCGTTGTGGTCGCCTGCGCCGGTTGCGCGGGCCTCGGCGTGGATCCCTGGGATCGGGACATCCTGGCGCGCGACGACATGCAATTGACCCCGGATCCGGTCGAAGCCGCCCTCGACGATCACATCTACTTCAGCAAGGAAGCCTCCAGCGGCGGCCGCGGTTTCGGCGGCGGCGGCTGTGGCTGCAACTAGGCCTAAAAGGTGAGAAAGCGAAACAGAAGTAGCTTTCACGCCAGGCTTGCAACCGCGACCTGCGCGCTGCTTGGCTCTGTGCCGCTGCACCCGCTCAAGGCCGATGAGGCCGACGCCTGGGACTTCGAAAGCGGCTTTCTGTACTACGGGGAGAACGCTGGCCGCGTGCAGGATGCCAGTGCGAATGTTCTCGCCACGCGCCGGTTCACGGACGACCGCAGCCTGACGCTTGGATTGACGGTCGACGCCCTGACCGGCGCGACCCCGAACGGCGCGTTGCGCGCCGGGACCGTACAGACGTTCACACGACCGTCGGGCAATGCCGCCTATTCGACAGCCCCCGGAGACTTGCCGCTGGACGACACCTTTCGCGATACGCGTGTCGCACTGACGGCTGCCTGGACACAGACGCTCGGCCGGCTGAATTCGTTGACGATCGGCTTCAGCGGGTCGAACGAATTCGACTACCGGCACCTGGGTGTAAACGGCCGGTTCGCGCATGATTTCAATGCCCGAAATACGACCGTATCAGCCGGACTTGCCTTCGCGAGCGACGAAATCGACCCGGTCGGCGGCACGCCGCTGGAATTATCGCCCATGCTGGACGTGGGCGACCTGACAAACCGCCGTGGTGCCGAAACCAAGGACACCCTGGACTGGATGTTGGGCATAACCCAGATCATTTCGCGCAATACCGTGGTGCAACTGAACTACTCCTTCAGTGACGTATCGGGTTACCTGACCGACCCTTACAAGGTGCTCAGCGTCGTCGATCCGCTGTCTGGCATCACGGTACCCCGGACGCCGACTCCGGACACTGAAGGACCATCGCACGAGTTTCTGTTCGAGAGCCGCCCGGACACGCACACGAAACACAGCCTGTACGGAGAATTGCGTCACTATATGAACGGCAAGATTCTCGGCGCCTCCTATCGATACATGACGGACGACTGGGATATCGACTCACATACCCTGGACGCGCGATTGCGCTGGCCGCTCAAGAGCAATAATTATCTCGAACCGCACCTGCGTTATTACACGCAAACCGAGGCAAATTTCTATGCCACCAGTCTGCCGGATGGCGAGCCTCTGCCTGCCTACGCGTCGAGCGACTATCGTCTCGGACGCTTCGACGCCATCACCGCCGGCCTCAAGTATGGCTGGACGACTTCAGGCGGAAACGACATGAGCATACGGATAGAACTCTATCAACAGCGCGGCGACGTACCGGATGGGCTCCTGTTCGGCAGCCAGGAGGCCGGAGATGCATATCCGGATCTCGACGCCGTCATTGCACAGTTCGGCTTCCGGTTCTGATGTGAGTGCACCACCCGCGCCACGCACGGCAAGACAGGTTTGGTTATCCCCTGCGGACAATACCTGGCGTGGCCATTTTTTTGCCATGGGTAGTCCCTGTGAAGTGCTCGTCGACTCCCCGTCGCGCAGCGACGCTGCGCCGCTCGCAGAGACAGCGGCCGCGGAGGCCTGGCGAATCGAGGACAAGTTCAGTCGCTACCGGGCCGGCACCATCGTCGACCGGATCAACTCGGCCGGTGGCGAAACCGTGCGTGTCGACGACGAAACCGCACGGTTGCTCGACTTCGCGGCGACGCTGTACGCCAGCAGTGCCGGCCGTTTCGACATTACGTCCGGTGTTTTGGGGACGGCATGGAAATTCGATGGCAGCGATCGGGTTCCCGACCCCGGAACCATCGAAGCGCTCCTCGTCAACGTCGGCTGGAATCGTGTCACCTGGCACGCTCCGGACCTGACATTGCCGGCGGGCATGCAGATCGACTTGGGCGGCATCGGCAAGGAATACGCCGTCGACCAGGCGGTTGCGCGGCTCCGCGGTCTGTCAGATCAGCGGTGCCTCGTAAATTTCGGCGGCGATCTCGCCGTGACCGGACCTCCGCGACGTCGGCGCGCCTGGCAGGTGGGTGTCGAGGCGACCGATGGCACGTCGCGAATTCCGTCGCGACTGATCCATCTCGAAACCGGTGCACTTGCAACGAGTGGCGACACGCGTCGTTATGTAGTTCACGCCGGCAAGCGCTACGGACATATCCTCGATCCGGGCACCGGGTGGCCGGTGCAAGACGCACCGGCGTCGGTGACAGTTGCGGCCGATACGTGCGTTGCCGCCGGCGTTTACGCGACATTTGCCATGCTCGAGGGCCGTGGAGCCGAAGCATTCCTTCGGGGCGAGAAGGTCCGGCACTGGACTACGCGCCATTGAGCGGAGTACCGGCCGGACTCACTCCAGGACGTTGAGCTGCCAGAGATCCTTTCGCGTCATGTGCAGGAATGGCCGCATCGCCAGTATGCCGGTCTTGCCGATGCTGTTTTCCAGGTACTCGAGTTCGGCGAACTTCTCGCGCGTACGTTCGCCGACCGGCACGTCCAGACCGTTCTCGCGCATCAGCAGCACGCCCTTGGCGCGCAGCGCGAGCTCGGTGTAGAGCCGCAGGTAACACAGCATGTCGACGACGACCGGGCCTTCGAACTTGCTGCGCAAGTCCCCGAGAAAGCGGCCCGTCCGGGTCTCCTGGAATTGTCCGGCGTTGATCTGCTGCAACAGGTGCGTATCGGCGTCGAAGTCGAGTTCCAGCCACTCGTGCAGGTGCGCCGCGCTACGCTGAAACACGATGTACAGGATCGCGGGCAGGATCAGCAGCACGGCAGCAGTCATGACGATCGGTGGCAGGATGAAGTGATTGAACACCGAGTGGAGCCCGATCGCGACCAGCAGGCCAGGCAGGTAGCGTAGCGCGTTTGCCTTCATCTGGCGCTCGGTCAGGGCTTGTGCGAGCACTGCAAAGATCGCCGCAACGCCGCCATGCATGATGGCGGTACCGAAGCCGCGTACGATCCAGACTCCGGTTTGGCCCTCGTTCACCGTCGACAGGTAGTAGAAATTCTCGGCGACCGCGAAGCCCGCGCCGACCGCAAAGCCCATGATCGCGCCGTCCACCAGGAACCCGATGCGGCTCGTCCGGAAGAGATAAATGATGATCAGCGCCTTCAGCAGCTCCTCGCTGACCGGCGAGACGTAGCGCGAGAAGCTGCGGTAGTCGCTGTCGACGGCCTGCATCAGAAAGCCGTTGATCATCCACGCGGCGACGGCAGCCA
The DNA here is from genome assembly GCA_963713215.1 of uncultured Pseudomonadota bacterium. GTDB lineage: Bacteria > Pseudomonadota > Gammaproteobacteria > Steroidobacterales > Woeseiaceae > UBA1847. The sequence continues at coordinate 1,135,762 of CAVQKY010000006.1, forward strand.
GAGCGCCTGCGGCGATCACGGCAAGGACCGTGCGCATGCCGACGAGCTTGTAGCTGTCGAGATATACGAGGGCGACCAGGAACAACAGCACGGGCAGCAGCCCGAGGGGCGCCGCGACCAGTAACGGCGGCGACATGCGAAAGAGACTCCGGCGAACGAAGCGGTGCGCGTATTCTGCCCGAGCCGCAGCCCGCCCGCACCCCTCACCGTGCGGCTGGGCTCACAGGATCTTCAGGGACAGCATGACTTCGTCGCCGAGGCGGTCGCCGTCTTCCTGCCCGACGGCATAGCCCAGGGACAGCGTCATCGGCAGGCGATGGCCAAGGGTAAAATTGAGGTCGAACTGCACGCCGAGCGTCGACACGCCGCGCTCGGCGGCGTCGCCCGGGTCGGCGACGACATGTCCGGCGAAGAGCGCGCTGCGTACGTGGCTCAGGAAGAATCCCGGCCTGCCCACTTCCCGGAAGCGCCAGGGCGGCAGGTTCCACTCGACGATCGACTTGATGAAATCCGTCGCGGCCAGCTCGTCGATCTCGAGTCCGGGCAGGCTGTAATGCTCGCGATACCGTTTGACCTCGCCGTCATCGACATAGTTATTGCCGAATCCGCCGAAGTAGAAGTTGCCGAGCGGGTTGTCGCGCGATCCGTTGCTTGTCCCTGCAGCGTTATAGGTCCACAGCGAAGAGTGCCGCCACGGCAGTGCGAAGCCGGCATCCAGCCCGACCAGCCCGCGCGTGACCGTTTCGATATCCGTGTCATCGACCTCGATCGCGGTATCCCACCGCCAGCCTTTTTCGTGATCGACGGCGCCGATCGACTTGCGGGTGTCGCTGAAATGCAGGCCGAGGGCGACCGACAAGAGCTCCTCGAAGCCCGTCGCCGGCACGTTCTGGTTGCCCGGGAGGGTATCCAGACCGGTGTACCATGCCGCTTCGGCCTCGAAATCGAGCCGCTTTGGTTCGTCGAAGATCAGCGCGCGATCGTAGCCCAGAATCAAGGCGTCGCCCTTGCGCGCACGCTCGGTCGGACCGAAGAGATCATAGAAGTCGGACCGGTTGTGCCAGTAGGCCGCTCGCCAGTTCAATGCCTGGTATTCGATTCCCACGTGCAGCTTTTCCGACGACGGCAAATCGTCGTCGATCGAATATGCTGCCATCAGCGACAGGCTGTTGAGCTGCGCCGGGTCCGAGAAGCGCAAATTGACCCCGGGCGCCAGCGTGTCGCGATAACCCTCCAGCACCGGATAGCCGGAATCGAAAGCGAGCTCGCGCTGCGGCCGGTACTTGCCCTCGTGAGTCAGGACCGACGCATAGTCGACATCCTTCAGCGTACCGATGACGTTCCACTCCGTTACCACCGGGTGCCGTTTCGCGAGCTCGTTGCCGAGGAAGCGAATCGCGCTGACGTCCTCTACGGGTGCCGGGTCGAATCGTGTCGGCACGAATCCCTGCCCGGTGTACTCGAAAGCGACCAGCGTGCCGTCCGCGAGCGGGATTGGCCGGAACAGCCCGGTCTCGGCATTGCTCACGGCCTCGATGTCGCCCGTCTCGATATCGAAACGCAGGATATTGGACACCCCGGTGATGAACGAACTTCCGTAGAGATAGCGATTGTCGCCGGCAAAGACAAAGCCTTCCGGCACAGCCGGCGTGAACTCGTAGCTCGCAAGCGCCTCGGCTCGCCCTTCTTCGAGATCCGCCACCCGAAATACCTTGAGGTGCTGGCTTCCGTCGATTTCGCCGAGAGACAGCGAGAGAAGTGCGCCATCGGCGGACATATCCATCTCGCAAGCTACGGAGCCGTAGGGCCAGGCGTACACGAGGCGCCAGGAATCGTAGGGAAACGGAACCTGGACCAGGGACACGTAGCCGTTCAGGTGGCGGAGACCCCAGAGCGATCGGTCGAAGGCGCTGTACACCAGGTCGCCGATTCGCGCGTCTTCGAGCAGCATGCGCTCGCGTCCCGTATCCACGTCCACGGCCATGAGGTCGCGGAACGCGTTGTTGTCCGCCGTATAGAAGAATGTGCGGCTGTCCGGATCGAAGGCCGACGAGGTCACGCGGTAAGTCATGGGCCCTTTGATGTCGGTAATACGCCGTATGCGCCCGGTATCGAGCGACAAGGCGCCGACGTGGGCGACGACGCCCGGGTAGCGGAACGCGCCGTACAGCTCGCCGCGTTCCACGTCGACATAGGCGCGCGATATGGACCCAAGAGCCCGCGGTACGATGGGCCTGGTCTCGGTCAGCGGGTATTCCCGCACCGCCTCCAGGTTCGCGCGCTGGAATTCGTGCTCGAACGCGATCCAGTCGTCCCACGCCGATTCGAGCGATTTGCCGAACACCCGCTCGAATTGCTTTGCGTAGTAGCGTTCGCTGTCTTCGTCCCGCCGCAGCCAGGCAATCACCTGTTCGGGCGTGTATTCGTACGCGAGGTAGCTGATGAAACGAGTGCCGTACAGATAGGCGTTCACGCCCGCCTGGAAATCGATGCTCGTGCCTTCGGACACGAGCCCGAGGTTCGTGTAGAACGTCGCGTCGTCGCGCACCATCGAGCGAAACACCATCTCGTCGTATGCTCCCTGCGCCCGGCCGACGCCACCGGACATCCAGGTCTCCATGAATACCGCCGCCCCTTCCAGGTACCAGCGTGGCGTGGTCAGCCGGGGCACCGTGAGATAGTTGTACAGGATCGACTCGGGATGCCTGTCCGTCTGCCGGGGCTTGCCGCCGAACAGGCGCCGCCACCGCAGGTCCCGGGTATTTGCGGCATCCATGTTCGCCACGTGCACGAGTTCGTGGTTCATGATCATGAAGACGTTCTCGCTGCTCGGCATCGTCTCCAGCGTGCGGCTTGCCGGTGCGACATAAACCGAGACGCCGTTGTACGGCGAAGCGCCGGCGCCGGCATTGCCGTAGTCGCTCAGGTCGGTGAGGATGATTGTGGATTTTTCCTGCGGCGCCCAGCCGAACAGCTGCTTCTGGAACTCGAGGGAATTGTGAAAATTGCGGATGACGTGCGGCACGAGATGCGTCTGGAACGGATCGAAGTAGAGGACCCGGACTTCGTCGGTCTCTTCGACGTCCATCTCGAACGCTTCCGGCAAGGCCGGCGTGGCGGCGAAAAGCGCCGCGGCCAATGCGGCCGTAGTAACAGCCGTCCGCCCGCCGGTCGGCAGGCGGACGGCTGAAGAGCACTCAGCGTGACGAATAGCTAGTTGGCGCCGCGCGCGGCGTCAATGCGCTGCGCATTCCGCAATGCATCGCTGCGCAAGGCCTCACGGAACGCATCGCTGTTGAGTGCGCTGCGGAACGCGTCGCTGGCCATCGCTTCGCGAAACGCATCCGATGCCAGCGCGGCACGAAAGGCATCGTTGCCCATCGCCGCCCGGAAAGCGTCGCTTCGCATTGCACTGCGGAACGCCTCGGAGGCAAACGCATTACGGAATGCATCCGAGCGCATCGCATTCCGGAACGCGTCAGTTGCCATCGCGCCGCGGAAAGCATCCGAGTTCATCGCTGAACGGAATGCGTCTGATGCCAGTGCCTGGCGGAACGCACCGCTAGCAAGTACGTACCGGAAGGCGTCCGACACAAGCGCTGCGCGGAACGCAGGCCGGACCAGCGCCTCGCGGAATGCATCGCTTTCGCGCACCGCCCGGAACGCATCGCCCTTCAGGGCATCGAGGTAGGCATCGCCGCGGAGGGAATTGCGGAAGGCCTCACCGCGGAGCGCCTCGCGGAATGCATCGCCGAGGAAAGCCTGGCGGAATGCGTCACTCTTCAACGCGCTGCGGAATGCATCCGAAGCGAACGCTTCCCTCGCCGCGTCACTTGCCATGGCGCCGCGGAAGCTGTCGCCCGCCATCGCCTCGCGAAATGCGTCGCTGCGAAGGGCTTCATGGAACGCATCGCCCCGCAAAGCCTCGCGGAATGCGTCGCTGGCCATTGCCTCCCGAAATGCCTGCAGTTGCACGGCACTGCGCAGTTGATCGTTCGCCAGGACCTGGCGGAACGCATCGGACCGCATGGCCTCCGCGAACGCCGCATCGGTGACCAGCAGCTGGTAGAGGTCCGTTTGCATCACCTCGGCCACCGACTCGTCGCCGAGCTGGATATCGCCCGCCGTTGGCTGCTCGCCTCGATACCGTTCGGCGGGAGCAATGGTGCCCGCCACCTGTTCCGACTGCGGCGGGTAGTTGAACCCGAACCACATCACGGCGCCTATCACGACCGCAAGTCCCGCCACTATCGGCAGGAGCGGGCTTCTCTTTCGTTTCGCTGTGCTCATCACTTGCTCCTTCTCCCTAAGTCGGCTGCGGGGCAGCCGGCCGTTATTGACTGTCTGTACGTAACACGCCCTCTTTCAGCGTATGTCCCTTACTCGTGAACAGTATTCTGATTTCCGCCGTCCGGACTGCCGCGGCATCGCCCCGCAGCAGTGCCGCAACGGACTGGCGGCCCTGGCCGTCTATCGTCAAGCGGTTGTCAGTCATCCGGATCGACGGGCCGCTGCCGGGCGCGTGCGCCAGGGCTTCGAAGGCAAGGTCCTGACGGCCGAGATCGACATCCACCTTGATCACCGCGTCCGCATCGAAACGAACATCGAATACGAGCTCTCCGTCACGCTGCCTCAAGCGTGCAATGGAATGAACATTGCCGGCATCGAGCACCACCGTGTCGAGCACCGCGTCCGACCCGGTGCTGCTCGCCGGCAACAACGTCCCCGTTACCTGCGACAGGTCCGGTACGTCGAGCAGCGGTGAATGCATCTCATAAGCCATCGCAACAGCCAGAGCGCCTGCAGCTGCCGCCAAACCGTAGCGGGGTAAGGCAGGCGAGATCAGAGCATGCCACCAACGGCCGGGCGGGTTCTGACGCCCCTGCCCGGGGAGTCGGACGGCTGCCAGGATCCGCTCGGTCAGATCGGGCGGCGGCTCGACAAGGGGCGCCGCCGACAGCAGCTCCTCGAGTTCGCGCTCGCGCTCTTCCGGGGTCTTGCTCATGCCGAGAACACTCCATCGGCCTCGAGCCGGGCACGGAGGCGCTGGCGAGCGGTGAACAGCCGGGACTTGACAGTCTTCTCCGGCAATTCAAGGACGCGGCCTATTTCCTCGTAACTGCAGTCCGTGAAATAGCGCATCACGATTACGGCGCGGAGATCCTCGTTGAGCGCCATCAGCGCCACCTGCAGCCGGTGGTCTGCCTGAACACGAGCAGCGCCGGCGGCGGCGTCGTCCGGCGCGACAAGGGGTAAGTCGGGCAGTGGCGCAAACCGCCGGGCGCGCTCGATATGGTCGATCGCCTCGTTGATGGCAATCCGGTATATCCAGCTGAAAAATTTGAAGTTACGGTCATATCGGCGGATGTTTTCAAGTGCCTTGAGGAACGCGGTCTGCGTGACGTCGGCAGCGCTGTCCGTATTTCCGAGCATGCGGTAAACCGCATTGAAGACGGGCCGTTGGTACTCCGTCACCAGTGCGCCCAGCGCCCGACTGTTGCCCTGCTGGCATTCCTCGATCAACCTCATTTCCCGGTCCCTGTTCATAACTACGGCCGGGCGCCCGAAAAGTTGGTGGGTGGATGCACTTTTTTCAGGATGCCTTGTGCCGGGTGCCGCGGCGCATCAGCTGCCTGCGTCAAGGGTGTCAATCTGGAAAAGCTTGTCGAAGCCGGAGTAAGTGAATATGTCGGCGATATGGCGGTTGACGTTGACGAGGTGCAGTCCTCCGCCGCCGGCCATCAGCCGCTTGTGGGTTCGCAAGAGCACACCAAGCCCGGCACTCGAAATGTATTCGAGGTCGCGCATGTCGACGATGTGCAGGTCCGGTACCGTGTCGAGGAATGCCTGCGCGCGCGGCGCCTGTGCGGCATCGAGTCGCCCGGACATGGTCACCCGCAGATCGTCGTCAATATCAATTACCAGCATGTGCCTGCTTCCGGTCTGCAATGAACGTGATCCTGCTGGTTCGGTCCCGGTATTCGTAGTGAATCGCGTCGGCCATCTTCAGGACGAGGTAAAGCCCCAGGCCGCCGGGCACCCGCTTCTCCAGCGGCGCATTGACGTCGACCGGCTGGACCTCGCGCGGATCGAAGCGATCGACGTCGAAGTCGGTGAGGCTGACCTCGATACCGTTCCGATGGGGACGCATCTCGATCAGGATGTTTGCATCAGTCTCCGTGTTGTAGTTCACCATGTTCACGAACAGCTCCTCGACACAGAGGTCCACGATGTAACGCAACGAAGGATCGATGCATTCGCGTTCAAAAACATCGTGTGTAAACGCCACGATGTTGCGGAGCTCCTCGTAACTTCGCGTAAACGCCTGCTGCGTCGCCATGCCGTTCCCCTTAGTCGCCCGTCTCCGGCAGTCGCCTGACCAGCACCAGTGTGATGTCGTCGGTCTGCGGCGCGCCGCCCGCAAATCGGAAAGCTTCGTCAATGACTGCCCCGCCGAGATCTTTCATTGAAGCGGTCGCATGCGCCCGGATGACGGCTGCGACCCGCTCTTCGCCAAACTGGCTGCCGTCTTCCGCCATGAACTCGTAAACACCGTCGGATATCAGGGCCAGGATGTCACCAGCGGCGAGCTCGAGCCGTTTGCCGGGCGCGGTACTCCTGATCGGCATTGCGCCAAGCGGGAAGCTCGTCGGCATGTGCCAGTCACAGCGGCCCGTCGCCGCCCGGTACAGGAGGATCGGGCCCTGCCCCCCCGAGTGGAACTCCAGGTGGTGGGTCGCGGGATCGAGGAAGCCCATGAACGCCGTTATGAACCGATCGTCGGGAAGGTCCTCTACAAGCTGGTTGTTGACCTCGACGTAGGCGCGATCGAGATCCGCACCGAGGCGGAATGCGACCCGCAACATCGCCTGCATCTGGGTGGCCGACAACGCCGGGCCGAATCCGTGCCCGGTCGCATCGCCCAGCAACAGGAACAGCCGGCCGTCGAGCAGCACGATGTCGTAGAGGTCGCCGCCCGTGTGGTCCGTCGGGCGAAAGTGCCCGTACAGGTCGTAACCATCGACCGCAGGCAAGGTACGCGGCAAGGTGCTGAACTGGATCTCGCGCGCCACCGCGACCTCCCTGGCAAGAATCGCATGTGCCAGCAGTTCGTCGGTCATATAGGAATGCTGGATTGCGATCGCGGCCTCTGCCGCCAGTGCCGGACCGATCCACTCGTCGTGGTAGTCGAACTGACCGGGCGCGGCGCCCAGCCATTGCATCACGCCGAGCAGGCGCTCGTCCCTGCCGAGTATCGGGACGGACATCAAAGATCGGGTCTCGAAGTCTGCCAGCCTTACCGGCGACTCGACGAACCGCATGTCCTCCCGGCATTCATTGATATTGATGATACGACGCGCTGCTGCGCAGCGGCCGGCCAGGCCGTGCCCTGGCGCGATTCGAGCCGGCCGCTCGCTCGCCGGCGCGACCATGACCAGCTCGTCCGAAGCCCGATCATAGAGCCACAGGATGCCCGCCTCGGCAACGATCGCGACCTTGCCGACTTCGATGATCTCCCGCAGCAATTCCGGCATCGCTTCGGGTGCCGCGAGCCGGTGCATGATCTCCAGGATCTTGACCAGAGATTCACGCGTTATTTCGCCCGGAGACTGCTGGTACAACGGGACGGACAAGCCGTTGGTGCTCCCTTTCTTGTTGTATGGCGGCGCCGCGGCGCCGTTCCCTCACCATAACTCTGCGGGTAGCGCGTTCAGTCTAGCGCGAATTCATGATCTTCTACAGGTCCTGCCGGGTTTCTTCCCGCGCTAGCGCAGGGGATAGCCGTCGTCGCTGGGCAGCTTTCCGTCCACGCGCAAAAGCTGCACATCGCCGCTGACCTCGTCCGCCTTGATGAAGGAGATGGAACCTGGAATTGCGACCACGAGTTCCAGCGCCATGTCGTTGCTGAACACGATTTTCGGCCCGCGCGGCACCTCGGCACGGAACATCTTGGCGATCCAGTACTGGCGGAACTGCGCCTCGTCCATCTGGTAGATGCGATTCAATACGAAATCCCGTTCATCCGACTTCGGCGCTCGAACCAGCAGGGTTATGCGCGTACGGTCGGGCCAGAATTGCTGGTTGGCGAGAAATATATTCCGCAGGTCCTGGAGACTCAGGTTCTCGACATTCGTATCCTTGTGCACGACGATCGCAATCGGAAGATCGGTATCCTGCGCCGCCCCGGGAAAGGCTGCCAATACGCCAAAGCACAGGCAAACAGCGGCGCGGCCGAGTCGATTTCGTAAGCGCTTGCGGATCCGGTTCATAAGGGCGTCAGAACTTGGTCAGCACGAAAGAAACCTGCAGGCGAAAGTTATTCTCCCGCCCCTGGTTGTCGAACTCCTCGTTCCGGTATTCGGCTTTCAATGCGGCGTAGCGATTGAAATCCCACCGAACGCCGAGAATGCCCGCGTCGTAATCGAGACCCTGGTCTCCCAACAGGGGATCGCTGTCATCGACCTCCGTTTGTTCGAGCCGGGCGTACGGCTTCCAGTCGCGGTGTTCGCCGCCGAGGCGCCAGGCGAACTGCGCGTACCATGCGGTGGTATAGCCGTAGACGCTGCCATCCGCCGCAAGTTCGTGGCGCGACCGCAGGTACTCGATCAGCAGTTCCGGCGTTTCCTTTGCCCACACCAGGTACGCGGAGGCGATGCCCTCCCGGATCTCGGGCCGGTCATCCGGTGTCAGCTGGTCCGTGTAGTAGCCGACGCCGGCGTGCAGACCGAAGTACCGTTCGGGCGAGATGTTGAATTGCAACATCCATGCATTGTCGCCGTTGATATCGCCGGCATCGCCGGCACGCGCCACGTTGGCATGCCGGCCATTGCCGAAACCGGCCATATACGACATACCGAGGGTATTGCTCGGCAAGGCACCCTCGATCAGGGCTCCGACAAAATGTATCGGCACGATTTTCGAGCCGAACCTGACCATCTCCGGGCGGCTCACCGTCGTCTGTAGCCAGGCGCCGTGGTGAAACGCCGAGTTCCAGTAGCCCACCGGCGTGTGGTATCGCCCGGCGGAGAGTTTGAACATGTCCGAGAAGTCATATTTCACGATCAGCCGCTCGGCCTCGATCGTGTACTCATCCTCATGCGCGGTAAGGCTGATCTCGCCGAAAACCCCGAAGGATTCGTCCAGCGCGGCGCTCAGGTGCGCGACCGCCTGCCCGATATAGAAGCCGTCGGGGTCGTCCCCGTCAGCGGAGACATAACTGATGTCCCCGAAACCCATGACGACGAACTGCGGGTAGTTCGCGTCCGCCAGTGCCTCGCTGTGCATTCCGTGGCTGCCCTGCGAGTGCGCAACGCCCGTCAGCAACAGAAGGGGAATGAGGCGGCCAGCGGAGAGGGCCGCCCGCAATATTGATCTTGTGCTGCTCATCGATTACTGCATAAGCCCCGGAATCGCGGCCGATAGTGTACTCCAACTCGTCCGGCGACAGGCAACGTCACTCCCGCGACTTGCTATAATCCCCGGCAGCCTCCCGCTTTCGGTAACGCGGCCATGAAGTCCAAAACCTTGTCCCTCTGGTTGCCGCAGGTAATCTTCGAATCCGCGCTGATCGTCGTCAGCATCCTGGTAGCGCTCGGCCTCGATGAGTGGCGTGAAGACCGGCAGGACGATGAGGTCGTCCGGCACGCAATATCGAATTTCTTCATCGAAATCCAACAGAATCGTGCAAGTGTCGAGGACGCAGCCCCGTTCAACGAAGGACTCAAGAACGTACTTGCAGGCCGCTACGAGGGTGACGACATCGGGTCGGTGGACGAGTTCGTCACGATGTTCGAAAGCTTCGTGCCGGCAGGATTGCAGTCGACTGCGTGGGAGACAGCCCTCGCGACGGGCGCGCTCGCCAAGATGGATTACAGCCTGGTATCTGCACTGTCGCTGACCTACAGCCTGCAAAATCGCTACATTCAGGCGAACCGCAGCGGTGCGGACGAACTGACGAGCCCTCAGAACCTGGCGGATGGAAAACTGAAGCTCGCTGTTTACAATTCCATCCGCTACCTCGAGGACATGACGCGCATGGAGGTGGAGCTGAGGGAGTATTACCGGTTGACGCTCGGACTCCTGGCCGAAGAACTCGGCGAGGACCTGACGGACCCGTCCCTGGCTGACGAGCAGTACGTAAAGGAAGCCAAAGCCACCGATCCCTGAGCCCGTTCAGAGCCCCGAATTCGACTTGGCTATGTCAATGGCGTCCTGTTCCCGCCGGAGTTCGTCTTCGCGCTCGGCGAGGCGCTCGCGAAACATCTGACGCAGGGTCAGGACGAACGCAAACACGAGGAACATCGTGATCAGCGTCCCCCAGAGGAAAAAGGTATCGTCATTCATTGCCGATCAACGGCGCTGCCGGAGAAGTCTGAAATAGATACCGAAACAAAGGATTGCCGTCACCCAGGTGGCTGCGAATATGCCCTGTTCCCGGTGCCCCGTGAAGAACAGGTAAACGCCCAGGATAAAAGCCATTGCAAGTGCAATCAGGATCAAAATATCGGCTTTGCTAATCATCGCCTGACCTCCGCCCCGAACCGAGAGTATTCCCCGATCACCCGCACATGTCGAGGCATGCAGTACTTTCCGCCGCTCATCCGTGCGGCGAGACGGTGGACGTGCGATCCCCGCAGCCGCACACCGGATGCAGCGGTTCTGCCGCCGGGACCACGTATCGCACTGAATTAGCTTGGAAATCGTCGCCCAATTCTGGCCGCGAACGCTCGCTCGCCAGGACACCGGCCGATTGCTTTGGTTCGCCGGCGCCGAACTGTGATACAAAAACGAATTGCAACGCAATCCTACGCGCACACGAGGGGATGAAAATTACGACACCCACATCCCGTGACATCGCAGAACTCGCCGGTGTCTCGCAGGCGACGGTGTCCCGTGCGTTGCGAAACAGCCCGCTGGTGCGTCCGGAAACCCGCCAACGCGTGCAGCAGATTGCACGCGAACTCAACTACTTCGTCAACCGCAACGCGGCCGGGCTTCGAACGCATCACAGCAACACGATCGCGCTCCTCATTTTCGACGACAGCAATACCGTTAGCTCCCAGCTGAACCTGTTCTTCCTGTCGATGCTCGACAACATCATGCGGTCTGCCGCGCGGCTAGGCTACGACATCCTCGTGTCGTTGCAACAGCTGAACGATGACTGGCACATCCAGTACCGCGCCAGCCAGCGTGCAGACGGCCTCATTCTGCTCGGCTACGGGGACTACGTCGACTATCGCGAAAAACTCGACGCGCTCGCCGATGCCGACACCCATTTCATTATCTGGGGTCCGATCGTTCGTGACCAGCCGGGCCATGCGATCGGCTGCGACAACGAAAGCGGGGGCCGCCAGGCTGCACAGCACCTGCTTCGTCTCGGGCGCAAACGTATCGCTTTCATCGGCAGCACGAGTTCGAGTAGCCCGGAATTTGCCGCACGGTTCCAGGGGTACGCCGATACGCTGGCATCCGCCGGTATTCCACTGGAAGACACGCTGCACGTCGGCGCCGGCAATTCGGTAATCGAAGGATATGAGGCGGTACGCAAGCTGCTGCACAAGAAAGCCGCTTTCGATGGGTTGTTCGCGGTCACGGATCTCGTCGCCATCGGGGCATTGCGCGCTTTGCAGGAAGCCGGGGTCGGGGTTCCCGGCGACGTCAGTGTCGTAGGCTTCGACGACATGCCGCTCGCGGCGTACGTCACGCCTGCGCTGACAACGGTGCGTCAAAACGTTGCGACGGCCTCGGAAGCGCTGGTGCAGGCTATCGTCGGCCTGATCGAGGGCGAGCCGGCCGAATCAGCACTGATCAGGCCCGAACTCGTCGTGCGCGAGTCCTGCGGCGGGCGGACCGACCTCAGCCGCAACTAGTCGGCATCACGAACCCTGCGCGTCGAACCGGCGGCCAGGGTGGCGAGACGGCTCAGGATGACCGGGTCTGTCACCGGCCCGTCGTGTATCAGGACCCGCGCCGAGTGCGGTTCTACCTTCGAAGGTCTGCGCATCGCTCGTCGAGCGAACCTGAACGGAAAACCCATCCATATCACGCCAGGTTCCGGCAGCACTCATGCGCTGGACTGCAAATGCACTGGCTGAATCGCTGCCATTCAGCAGCACCAGTGCGGTCTCGTTTCGGCCGCCATGCTGGAAAACCCGCAGAAAGGCTGCGCTATCGTGGGTGTAATCCAGATCGACCTGCAGGCCGCGTTGCAGCGCAATGGAGTTCTTTCGGAAGTTGGCGATTCGCGTCAGCGCCGCGTGCACAGGGTGCTTCCTGGCCAGCGCCACGTTTTCCTCGCCGAAATAGTCGCGATTGCCCTTGTGCTCGGCCCGGCCTGAGCGAAAACCCGCTTCCGAACCGTAATACACCACGGGAATGCCGCGCGCCGTGAACAGCCAGTTGTGCGCATCGATGAAGCCCTTGTCGTCCGTGGCCATGCGCGGCATGTCGTGGTTGTCGTAAAAGCTCATGAGTTCGTACGGGTTCTGGTAGATGCCGTCGTCGAGATGCAGCGCCTCGCTCAGGCGGGTGTAGGGCGCGCCGCCTGCGAACACCTCATCCATGGCCTGCTTCAGGGGAAAGTCGAGCACGCTGACACCCCCGTTTTCCCGCCAGGTGTGCGGAGCGATGCCGGCTGCCTCGTAGTCGAAGGCTTCGCCGAACATGAAAAAGCCGGGACGTTGCCTGCGAATTCGGTCGGCGAAAGCTTGCCAGAACGTGTGCGGCATGTGCCGGATCGTGTCGATGCGGAAGGCCGCGACACCGTCGTCGAGACGCCTCGAGTAGGCGTCGACGAAATACTCGAGCACCGCCGGGTTCTCCCAGTTAGTGTCGCCGAGTTCCGCGAGATCGGGCTGCCGGCGATAAAACGCGTGAAGCGGGTTGTCCGGATCGAGATCCTCAGGCCTCAGGTTCCCGTGATCGGCAACCAGCCGGCCGCCGGCGTCGTAGATCTCGCCGTACATCGGCTGGTCGACCGGCATCGACCAGGAAGGTGAGCCATGATTTGCAACAATGTCGAGCACGATTTTGAGTTCGTGCTGCGCCGCGAGCGTACGCACAAAGGCGGCGAAATCCAGGCCCGGAGATTCGAGGTGCTCGTCGACTTCAAAGAAGTTGACGCCCCAGTAGCCGTGATAGCCGGTCTTGCCCCGGTCGCCGAACATTGCCTCACCCGGGCGGTGACCACCGGTAAACGCCTCGTCGGGATTTTCGACGATGGGCGTAATCCAGATGGCGGTGAAGCCCATTTCCGCTATGTAGTCCGCGTTGTCCAGGATGCCGCGGAAATCCCCGCCGAGGTAGCCGATGTTCGCGACGATCCTGCCCTCCTCGGTAAGCGGTCGATCGAAGGTATGCAGGTCCGGGCCGCCCTGGTCCGCGTGGTTGTTGCCGGGGTCGCCGTCTACGAAGCGGTCCGTGAGGACGAAGTACACGGCCTCGCTCGCAAAAGGCTCCAGCGTGCCCGCGTAGGAGCGGCCGCCGGCCGCGTTCGTGTCATCGCCATGGCCGGTTGCGTCAACTTCCGCTGCATGCCCGCACGCGCCAAGCATTGCAGCAATGAGCAGAATGACAGGATTCGGGCCGTTCACGCGTATTTCGGCTCCGCGTCCTCGTCCACGAACAGGGTCGCGAGGCCGGCTATGATCATGCAGACGCCGCCGGTGACCAGCGCGAAGATGCTTTCGCCGTCGAACAGCCAGTTCACGACCAGCCCCAGGATGCTCGCTGCCACAATCTGCGGAATGACGATGAAGAAATTGAAGATGCCCATGTACACACCCATCTTTTTCGCCGGCAGGTTGTTCGACAACAGGGCGTACGGCAGGGAAAGTATCGAAGCCCACGCGATGCCGACGCCGATCATCGAGACGAGCAGCCAGCGGGGATCGTCGATGTAGAGGAAACTGATGAGCCCGAGACCGCCGAGCGAGAGGTTGAGGAGATGGCACCAGCGGCAACCCAGGTTTCCGGCAACGAAGGGGATCGCGATCGCGGCGAGTGCGGCGAAGCCGTTATAACAGGCGAACAGCACCCCGACCCAGTCGGCACCGTCGTTGTAGGCCGCCGAGGCCGAATCGAAAGCGGCGTAGTGGTGACTGGTAACGCCGGAAGTACCGTAAATCCACATGGCGAACAGTGCAAACCAGGAGAAGAACTGGACGACGGCAAGCTGCTTCATCACGCGGGGCATGCGAAAAAGGTCGTCCATGATTTCGTAGACACCGTTCGACGTGTGGCCGCGACGCTGCATGGCAGCCGCAGCCAGCTGCAGGGCGCCAAATGCAAGCAGGCCGCCGGCCAGTACGTACAGCTCCTTGTCGAGCCCGAGCCGCCAGACCGCAATCCAGGCAGGCAGACCGACGCCAAGTGCGATGATGCCGCCTGTCCGGAAATTCGACGGTGCCGGTGGCGGCGCCAGGAGCGTAGCGTTCTCCGGCGACTCGGCCTGCTCGAACGCGGCGAGCTCCCCCGGCGAGTATTCACGGGTACGCAGGACCGTCCACATGACGGCGAGGAGAAAGGCTGCGCCGCCCAGGTAGAAGGACCACTTCACCGAATCGGGAATCGCCCCCGGTGGCGCCGTGTTACTGACGTCGAACCAGTTCGTCATCATCCACGGCAGCGACGAGGCAACGACGGCACCGATGCCGATGAAAAAACTCTGCATCGCGAAGCCCGTCGTGCGCTGCCGCTCCGGGAGCATGTCGCCGACGAAGGCACGAAACGGTTCCATCGAGATGTTGATGCTCGCGTCCATGATCCAAAGCATGCCGGCCGCGATCCATAAGGCGGGCGAATTCGGCATGACGAACAGCGCAAGCGAAGCGAGGACCGCCCCGATCGTAAAGTAGGGACGACGACGCCCGAAGCGGTTCCAGGTGCGATCGCTCAGGTAGCCGACGACCGGCTGGACCAGGAGCCCGGTTAGCGGCGCCGCGACCCACAGGATAGGCAGGTCGCCCACATCGGCGCCGAGTGTCTGGAAAATGCGGCTGACGTTCGCGTTCTGCAGGGCGAATCCGAACTGGATCCCCAGGAACCCGAAGCACATGTTCCAGATCTGCCAGAACGACAGGACAGGTTTATGCTGCATCTTCTATCGGTCGCCGCGCCGCCGGATGGCAGCGAAGCGCCCCCCATGTTTCCCTCGTCAGTCTAGCAATCGGCCGGCTGGCCGGCCTGATGAATACGTATTCACCTGGCGTCTGCGGATGTGCGGAGCATGGCCTTGAAGCGCGGGTGCTCCCTTATCGGATCGAAATCCGGATCGTTGTCGATCCAGTCGGCAAACGCGGTCCCGAGGCTGAAGCGCTTTTCGAACACATCGAGTGCGCGATCGGTCAGGCCGGCCGATGCCAGCGTGCAACCGGCATTGTGCAGCACCATGATGTCATCGGGACGGATTACGAGTGCCCGGTCGACCCACGCGATGGCCTCGTCCTTCATGCCGAGCGTGACCAGCGCACCGGCGCCGAGCGTCAATGCCCGCGTGTCGTCCGGGCGCAGTTCCAGCCGATGCCGGCAACGGCTGACCGCTTCTGCCGCGGCAGCCCGAACGACGTTTTCGTCACCGCCACGCTGCAGCGACAGGACGGCGAGACAGGTCGCCTGGTACTCGTCGGGGCGTACGGCGCCCGCGGTCCGGAACAGGCGGGCGGCTTCCGCAGGCTTGCCCTCCGCAAACCGCGACCGGCCAAAAAGATACCAGGCGTCGTAGGACATGGGGTCACTCTCGATGGCCGCCTCGAATTCTCTCGCGGCAGCGGCATAGTCGCCGTGCAGGGACAGGACGAAACCGCGTGCGCAGCGGGTTTCCGGGAGTTCCGGTGCAAGCTCGACGGCCCTGAGACTCGATTCCGTCGCCTCCGCCAACAGGGCGTCGCCGCCCTCCTGCCACATCCGCGCGCCGGTCAGGCTCTCGGCGAGTCCTGCCCACGCTTTCGCAAAGCGCGGATCGAGCTGCAGCGCCTTCCGGTACATGAGTTTCGAATACTCGAGTGACCGCCCGTCCCACAGGTAAAAGTAATGGCGGCCACGCAGGTAGTATTCCCAGGCCCGCGGATCCGTCGTATCTACCTGTTGCAGGACCGGCACGTCCGTCAGGATCGGCAGACGCGAGACCACTTCGGCGGCAATTTCCGCCTGCAGTCGAAAAACGTCATCAAGCTCCCGCTCGAAGACCTCGCTTAGAATCTGCGCATCGTCCGATGCGTCGATCAGCTGAATCGATACGCGCACCCGCGACCCGTCCCGCCGCAGGCTGCCCTCGAGCAGGAAGTCGACGCCGAGTTTTCCGGCGATCGTGCCCGCGTCGAGCGAGCTGTCGCGAAAACAGAAGGAGGATGTTCGGGAACTCACCCGAAGCTCCGGATGTCTTGCGAGCCGGTTCAGTATCTCCTCGGCAATGCCGTCGCTGAAATACTGGTTCGAGGGATCGCCGGTCAGGTTTGCGAAAGGCAGCACCGCGATCGAACGACGATCCTTGCGGAGCGACGGCAGGACAGGGTTCCGTTCCGCCTCGGGATGCCCGATGAAGCGGTAGCCATGGCCGCGCACGGTACGAATGTAGCGCGGCTGTCCCGAGGCGTCGCCGAGCAGCTTTCTGGCCTTCATGACCCCGCGGGCAACGGCAGTTTCGGTGACGATCGTGCCCCACACCTCGTCCTGCAGCTCGTCCTTACCGACAACGCGGTGCCGGTGACGGATCAGGTAAAGCAGCAGGTCGAGCGTGCGGGGCTCGGCCCCGGCCGCTTGCCCGTCGCGAAAAACCTCACGTCGTTCCTCGTCGATCCTGCAATTGCCGAACACGTAGACCACTGATGCTTCGCTCCTGTCCGCACCGGGATTGTAGTAGGAGCGGCCGTTGGCCGCGAATAAGGCAGTGCCGGAATTACGTGGGTTCCCGGAGCGGCTGCGAGCCGCCACTCGAAGATGGCCGATCGAAGCGCGTTCAATTCGCGGGCATGCGCCCGCTCCAACAGCGGCCGGGAACGGCTGCGAGCCGCTACGTGCTGGGGCGCTTTTCGAATGATGTCAGCGAAACCGGCCCGGCATCGGTGACTTCGATGCGATCGACAACGGCGTGCCCGGGTCCCTCGTGAGCCAATGCTATGAACCGCTGCACGCGGGCTGCATTGCCCTGGACGACAGCCTCGACCGTCCCGTCGCGGCAATTGCGGACCCAGCCGACGAGCCCGGATTCCCCGGCCGTACGCACGGTCCACGCGCGATACCAGACGCCCTGGACCTTGCCGTGAATCCTGAGGTGTCGGGTCAGCGTTTCCGCTGGTTCGGTCACGGGCAGGTGCTGGCGTGAGGGACCCGGCAGCCTCGCATGGGTGATGCCGTGAGGAGTGGCTGACAAGCTTGTTTCGACTGCAGACGGGCGTTGACGGACACCGAAGGCTCCCGATACCTTGCGCTAACCGACGCCGTAGCTGAACGGCAGCCGCGAGTATAGAGGATAGCGGATGGCAAGCGACTCGACGTCAAGTGAACCCGGCTTCGCGTACAGCCGTCACTCGAGCCGCTTACGGCACATCATGGCGGCTCTTGCAGCGGGGCTCTTGGCAACGAGCCCGACCGTTTTGGCGGAGACGGCGCCGCTCAGGCTCTGCTACGAGCGCCCGGCCGCGGAGTGGGTCGAAGCGCTGCCGGTCGGAAACGGCAGGCTCGGCGCGATGGTCTTCGGCGGTATCAATCTCGAGCGCCTGCAACTCAACGAGGATACGCTTTGGGCCGGCGGCCCCTACAATCCGGCGAATCCGGCGGCCAGGAAAGCGCTCCCGGAGATCCGCCGCCTGCTGAAGGCGAGCCGCTACGCCGAAGCGCAGGCGCTGACTGACGAGTCCTTCATGTCGGTGCCGCTGCGGCAGATGCCTTACCAGTCGATAGGCGACCTGTTGATCTCGATGGCGGCGAGCGAGACGGCGTTCGACTACGAGCGCGTGCTCGCTCTGGACACGGCTATCGCGACGACACGTTTCACGCTGGGCGGACTCGAGCACGTCCGCGAGGTATTTGCGACTCCGGTCGACGACGTGATCGTGATCCGCATGTCGCTGCGTGAAACCGGCCAGCCGTCGTACGGCGGACCGCTCCGTTTTTCGCTCGCGTTCCAGTCGCCGCTGCCCGCAACGAGCCGCAGCATCGGCGACGACACGCTGGTCCTCGAAGGCCGGAACGGCGCAGCCCATGGTATCGAGGGTGCGCTGCGCGTCGAGACGAGGGTGCAGGTCCTGCTCGAAGGCGAGGATGCGGCCGTCACGGGCACCGGCCAGCAACTGCACGTGAGCGGTGCTGACGCCGCCACGATCCTGCTGTCCGCGGCCACGAGCTATCGTCGCTAC
Organism: uncultured Pseudomonadota bacterium; assembly: GCA_963713215.1. GTDB lineage: Bacteria > Pseudomonadota > Gammaproteobacteria > Steroidobacterales > Woeseiaceae > UBA1847. Next base: position 1,154,115 of record CAVQKY010000006.1, read on the forward strand.
GATGATGTAAGCGGCGACCCGGCCGCTCTGAATATCGCGCGGCTCGAAGCCGCGGCGAGGCGGACCTATGCCGAGTTGCGTGCCGACCATGTGGCAGCCCACCGCGAGTTGTTCGACCGGGTATCGCTGGATCTGGGTGTCACCGGCGCCGCAGTGTTGCCGACCGACGAGCGCATCCGGCGCTTCGCCGATGGCGACGATCCGGCACTGGCGTCGCTCTACTTCCAGTACGGCCGCTACCTGCTCATCTCCAGCTCGCGCCCGGGTACGCAGCCGGCAAACCTGCAGGGCCTCTGGAACGCGTCGATCGATCCGCCGTGGGGATCGAAGTACACGATCAACATCAACACCGAGATGAACTACTGGCCGGCGGAGCCGACCGCCCTGCCCGAACTGGCGGAACCGCTGCATCGAATGGTGGGCGAGATTGCCGAGACCGGTGCGCGCTTTGCGAAAGAGCATTACGGAACAGGCGGCTGGGTGACGCACCACAACACTGACCTCTGGCGTGCTGCCGGTCCGATCGACGGCGCCTTCTGGGGCATGTGGCCGATGGGCGGCGCATGGCTGTCGACGCATCTCTGGGAGCATTACCTGTACGGCGGCAACGAGGCATTCCTTGCAGAGGCCTACCCGATCTTCAGGGGCGCATCGCAATTCTTCCTCGAGAACCTGGTCGAACTCGAGGACGGCACGCTGGTCAGCAGTCCGTCGAACTCTCCGGAGAATGCGCACCAACCCGAAGTCTCGATTGCCCAAGGCCCGGCAATGGACAACCAGATCCTGCGTGACCTGTTCGCTCAAACAGCGGCGGCCGCAGAAATCCTCGGGCGCGACGACGCGTTTGCGCAAGCGGTGCTCGCCGCCCGGGCGAAACTAGCGCCGGACCGGGCGGGTTCCGGGGGCCAGTTGCAGGAATGGCGGGACGACTGGGACGCCCTGGCCCCGGAACAGGATCACCGGCACGTTTCCCATTTGTACGCGGTGCACCCGGGTGCGCAGATCACGCCGCGCGGAACGCCTGCCCTCGCCGAAGCGGCGCGCAGAACACTCGAGACCCGGGGCGACCGCACGACCGGCTGGGCGATCGCCTGGCGCATCAATCTCTGGGCACGGCTGCACGACGGCGATCGCGCGTATTCGATTCTCGAACTGCTGCTGAGCCCCGAACGCAGCTACCCGAACCTGTTCGATGCCCATCCGCCGTTCCAGATCGACGGCAATTTCGGCGGCACCTCGGCGATTACCGAGATGCTGTTGCAAAGTCACGTGCGTCTCGCCAGTGACGACCCCGCGGGCGGCGACTTGCGCTTCGAGCTCGAGTTCCTGCCGGCGTTGCCGTCCGCCTGGCCGGACGGCGCCGTCAAAGGCCTGCGCGCCCGCGGCGGCTTCGAGGTCGACCTGGAGTGGGCCGACGGCTGTCTCGTCGATGCCACGGTGCGTTCGCAGCTCGGCAACGAGGCGCGCCTGCGATACGGAGAAACGGTGGCGCCGCTTCGACTCGCCGCCGGCGGCGAGCGGACCTGGCGGCCAGCGACCTGCACGCCCCCGTCGTAGGAGCGGCCCCGGTTACCGCGGGGGTACATCGTGGCGCTGGCGACCCCCCGTCGCGGACGCTACGCCGAGGCAGCGACAGGCGGCCGCGAGCCCTCGTAAGCTTCGCGCAGCTCGCGAAGTCGCTCCCGGTGGGGCCTGAAGTTCATCGCACAGCCTTCCAGGTACCAGGCGATCTCCTTCAGGTCGTATTTGTGCGCAAGCTGGTTGCCTGGACGGACTTGCTCGGCAGTCGGGTAAATACCCTTGCCTGCCAGGAGGCAGTTCCAGGACATGCTCGGAAAGTACGCGTCGAGCTTCTGGCGTTCGATTTCCTGGGTGACATTCCTGCCCGAGATCCAGGCGTTGAGGAGTTCGCGCAACGATCGGGATATCTTCTCGTTAGTGCCATTGTCAAGCCAGTATTGCGTGTCCGAACGGGAATTGATGCGGTAGTGACAGACGATGTAATCGCGCACTGCGTCGAAGCGTTTGCTGATGCGCGAATTGAACTCGTCGCGGTACTGGTCGGTCATGTTGCCCTTTTTGGCCGCCTCGACGAAACGGAAAACGGTTTCCTGGACCATGTCGAGCGCAGTGGCCTCCAGGGGTTCGACGAAGCCCTGCGACAATCCGACGGCGAGGCAGTTCTTTACCCAATGCTCCCGGACACGCCCGACCTTGAACCTGAGCCTGCGGGCCTCGACGTCGGAATCGACAAGTCCGAGATGCTCACGAAACTCCATTTCGGCATCGTCGTCATCGACGTACCTCGAGCTGTACACGTAGCCGTTGCCGAAACGCGAGGTCAACGGGATTTTCCAGGCCCAGCCGTACTTGAGGGCCGTCGAGATCGTCTGCGGTTCCGGGTTCTCGTCAGGTTCTGTGGGAAATACGACCGCTCTATCGTTGAACAGTACGTCTGTGAGACTTTCGAACGGGACGCCGAGCGCCTGTTGCAATAGCTGGCTGCGGAAACCCGTGGAATCGACGTAAAAATCGGCCTTGATGCGCTCCTCCGCATCCGTTTTCAGGTAGTCAATATAGCCCTGGTCGTCCAGCACGACGTCGGTGACCGTCGCCTGCCGGTATTTGACGCCCTTGTTCGCCGCCCATCCCTTAAGGAACTCGCCCAAGAGGCCGGAATTGAAGTGGTAGCCATAGTTCATGTTGAACGGGAAATTCCGCGGTGCAACCGGCGCCAGTCGCTGATTGGCCAGGTGCCAGCCGAGGAAGAACTGGCTGGGATGGCCGTCGAGGTCTACCCCTTTACGGCGCAGGAAACTGTTGTGATAGAAGGCCGGCAGGGTCATTTCGTCGGGCTGGCACTGGAACGGGTGAAAGTATTCCGCGTAACCGGGCTTGGTCGACCAGTTCCTGAACGTGATGCCGACTTTGTAGGTGGCATCGCAGCGCGGCATCCAATCCGACTCGCGGACGCCGATGATGTCCATGAAAAGCCTAAGCGGAGGAGTAGACCCTTCGCCGACACCGATGATGCCGATATCAGGCGATTCGACCAGGGTGATGTCGATGCCCTCGCCGTCCCAGTAGGTTGCCATCAGGTTGGCGGCAATCCATCCGGCGGTGCCACCGCCCAGGATCACGATGTTCTGTGTTCCTCTGCGCATAGTAGGTTCCGGCAAAGCCCCAGGCTAACAAACCCAACGTAACAAACAACAGGGCCGCCCGAAGAGTATTACCCTTCGGGCGGCCCTGTCACGACGTTGCGCCGTCTTGCGTAAGCTCAAAACTGGTAGTTCACACCCAGATAGAACTGGCGCCCGAACTGCCTGATCTCGCCGAGCGTTCCGGCCACACCGTAGGAAATGATGCTCTCCTCATCCGTCAGGTTGTTGGCTGACGCCACGACGCTCACGCCCAGGTCAGGCCAGTTGTAGGACATCTGCGCGTCCAGCGTCGTGTAATCCTCCGAGTACACGGGCGCCGGTTGTCCCGGAACCGCGATTCTCTGGATGAACTCGTCGCGGTAGCGCAAGTTCACGTGGGTGCTGAAATTCCCAATGTCCCAGAAGACCGTGGTGCTCCACACGTTCTCGGACAGGCCGGGCAAGGGCAGGGTCGCGTCGCCGCCGATTACCGAGCCGCCGGATACCTCGGTCTCACTTTCGGTGAAAGAGTAGCTCGCCGTGGCGCCGAGGCCTGCAAAAATGCCGGGCAGCCCGTCGAAGGTCCCGGTCGCGGCAAGCTCTATGCCGCGGATATAGCCGCCCTTGTCGTTGTTCACCCAGGTCTGATAGACGTTCAGGAAGTGCCCCTGCGGCAGGATGACGCCCACCGAGTCCGGATCCACGTCGGTGAACTGCACCGGCCCCTCGACGAGCGACTCGATGTCCTTCCAGAACGCGGCCGCCGTGACGGCGCCGCCGTTGTCGAAATAGTGCTCGTAGGACAGGTCGAGCTGGTCCGCGCGGAACGGATCGAGGTACGGGCTTCCGTCGTTCCAGACGTTGTACTCGATCCCGGCCGGTGTCGGGGCCCCGGTCCATGTACCCGAAGCGCTGGTCATGTTGCCGACCGGGGGACGGGACATGACCGACGCCGCCGCAAAGCGCAGGATGTCGTTGTCGGTGAGTTCGAACGCGAGGTTCAGCGACGGCAGCGTGTCGGAGTAGTCCGGGCCGGACTTCACGAAGCCGAGGTTGTCCTGCGTGACCCCGACATCGTCGGTTATCGGCGTGCCGTTACCCGCACCGAGGTCGCGCAGGCCGGCCGACTTCACGTCCGACTCCACGTAGCGAACGCCGATATTGCCGCGCACCGGCATGTTGCCGAGGGTGAAGTCCAAGTTGAACATCAGGTAGACCGCGTCGGTCTCCTCGGTCAACGTGGTGTCGTTGATGAACGTCCAGTTGTCCGCGAACTTGTCGAGCCCGGCATCGTTGCCGGCGCCGAAGATGGAGTTCCCGAGCGCTTGCGATATCGGTGATTGCGAAGTGATCGGGCACTCCCGGCAGGGACTGCACGCGCACGAACCCGTCGACCGGCTGGGGCGCGCAATCCAAGGGGTTGGCGCCAGTTTCGGTATCGTTGGCCTCGCACCAGCTCTCGGTGCCGGTGTCGAAGATGCCCTCACGTCCGCCGTACTGGAACGTGCCGCGATCCGTCGTGAATTCCCGGTCCGAGATTCGCACACCCGCTTCGAGGCCGGAGACCCAGCCCCAGTCGAGATCCTGCTTGAAATCGACCTTGAATGCGTCGATCTGGTCGGTGTACTCGTGCGGATAGCGCTCGTAGCGGCCCAGACGCATCGTGTTCAGATCCGTGAAATCGACACCCGAGAAATCAGCCGAGGCGAAGCCGGCACCGTTCAACTGGTAGGTCATTGACTGGCCCGGAACCTCCTGGAACGTGCCCGGACCGTTGAAGTCGAGCTGGTAGGCGTGCATCGTGGCGATGCGGTCCTCGCGGGTCTTGTCGCCCTCGCTGCGGTAGGCGTCGAAGACCAGCGTGCTGGAGTCCGTGGGATACCACTCGAGGATGATGCCGTAGGTGTCGCTGTCCGCGTTCGTCGTCTGGTCCTCGGTCCGCGCTTCGAACCAGGCATGGTCCCTTCCGCCGCTCGCGATATTCGGATTGATGGGACTGATGGTCGCGCTGGTCACGACGCCATTGTTGATGACCTGCCCAGTGACGTTGTTGTTGGCCGCGGCCGCTTCCCTGAAGCCGCTCGCCGTAAGGCCGGTGCGCTGGTCGTCGCGATCGAACTCGGAACGGAAATAGTCGACCTGCGCCTTCATTTTGTCGTTCGGCTCCCACACGAGCGTGCCCATGAGGCCGATGCGCTCGTCGGTGCCCGTGCCTGCCTGCCACTGAAAGGCGCGGGGAAAGTACTCCATTGCCGGCAGTACCGTCACCGGCATAGCCCACCGAATCGGAATCGTCGGCACCGGCGCGCGACATGATGAAAGCGTTCGGCTGGTCCAGGAAGGATGCGCCGAGGGCCACGCCGAGCGTGTCATCCAGGAACTTGCCCTGGTACGAGCCGGTGAGGCGATAACCATCCTCGTCGCCTCCGAAATCATCGGCCGCGTCATTTTGCGACAGGCGCGCATTCAGCACGAAGTTGTGCTCGTTGGGCGCTTCCAGGGGGTTCGCGGTCTTCAGCTCGACGATACCGGCGACTCCGCCCTCCAACTGCGAGGCCTTGGGCGACTTGTAGACGGCTGCCTGGTTAATCAATTCGGCCGGGTACTGGTCGAAGGACATCCAGCGCGTGCCGGAGGAGTAACCCGCCGTTGACGCCTGCTCGCGACCGTTCAGCGTGGTCTGGATGAAGTCACCGTTCATACCGCGGATGTTGAGCTCGGAGGACTGCCCGGAATCGCGGACTGTGGTTACGCCGGGAATGCGCCCGAGCGAGTCGGCGATGGAAAAGTCGGGTAGAGAGCCCAGCGCACCGGCATCCACGAAATCGGAGATCGAGTCGCCCTCGCGTTTGGCGTCGACGGAACCGAGGATACTGGTCCGGACACCGATCGTGACGATTTCCTCGATCGCCTCGTCCTGGGCATGTGCCGTGTGCGGAATGATCGTCGCGCCGGACAAGGCGGTAGCAACAGCGATGGAAAGGGCTGTGCGACCGCTTATCGGCTGGTGCTTCGCGTTGCAGGAAACCAACGGCGCGGAACTGCGCTTCTTCGATACCATACTTCCCCCACGGACAGACTGGCCGGTTTTAGATTCTTGTTATGTTAGGAGCCGCTTCGGCAGCGGGCAACATCATGCAATCGTATTCATTGGCGGGATTCCGGCGGCAATTTAGAGCGCTGCGGCCTTGCGATCGGTGAAGACGACGGCCGAAGGACGCACGTTGGCGCCGACCGCTACAGCCGCGCGGCACGTCGACCCTGCTCGTTGCGTCCGCGCTACACTCCCTGCCGGGCATCATGCGTGGCGCGCGATCCCACGGGCCGCAAATTCAGGTCCTGCAACAGCGCATTCTGCGACCGGAAATTCAATGCGCAACGCCGGATAAACTCGTCGACCTTTGTCATGTCGATCCGGTTCCGCATCTCATTCTCACCGGGAACTGCTTTGATCTCAGGGTAGTAGCCGTAGCCGGCCAGGAGGCAGTACCAGGATCTCGGCTTATACGCCGAACGGATCCTCCCGCTTTCGATTTCGCCGCTCAGGTTCTGACCGGACATCCAGATCGCGAGGATTTCCCTGAGTGTGGCCGAGATGTTCGTGTTTTGCGCGTTCTGCACCCAGTAGGCCGTGTCGCGGCGCGAATTCAAGACGTAGTGCGCCACGATGTAATCGCGCACCCGCTCAAAATCATCATTCACTTTCTCGTTGAACGCGCTGCACCCCTGGCCGCTGAAGCTTCCCGCCGCGTCGACGGTATCCATAAAGCGGTAAACCGTGTTGCAGACGACGTTCAGTGCCGTGGCTTCGAGCGGCTCGATGAAGCCCTGCGACAGCCCTACGGCCAGGCAGTTCCTGTGCCAGTGGCTTTCGATCCGTCCCACCTTCATCTTCAGGTGCCTGGCTTCGACGTCACTGTCCTTGAGCCCCAGGAACTCGCGTAACTCGGTCTCGGCATCCCCCGGCGAACAAAAGGCCGAGCTGTAGACGTAGCCGTTGCCGATGCGGTGGGTCAGCGGAATTTCCCAGGCCCAGCCGTACTTCAACGCCGTTGAGATTGTCTGCGCTCCGATGCTCTCCGTTTGCTCGGTCGGCAGCACGACCGCGGAGTCGTTGAAGAGATTCTCGGAGAAGGGTCTGAAGGGGACCCTCAGCGCTTCCTGGATCAGGGCGCCGCGAAAGCCGGAGCAGTCGACGAAAAAATCAGCCTCGAGGAGGTTGCCGCCCTCGAGCGACAAGCTCGTGATGTCACCATTCGCGGCCTGGTTGAACCCGGTCACCCTGGCCTGCCGATGCGTGACGCCGCGAGTCTTGGCGATCTCTTTCAGGTACTCGCCCAGCAGCTGGGCGTCGAAATGGTAGCCGTAGTCGTTGTCGAACGGAAAGCGCTCATCGGGAATCGGTCCCTGGCGGTTCTCCGAGAGGCGCGCCGTCAGCGAAAAGCGGTCGGGGTGCGCGTGCACGTCGACGCCTCGGCGTCGCGCCAGCGTATTGAAGAAGAATGCCGTCGTCGTGAACCTGTCGACCTGCGATACGAACGGGTGGAAATACCGCTCGAAGCCGGGCTTTGTCGACCAATTGACGAAGGAGATGCCGTTCTTGTAGGTCGCCTTGCAGGGCGGCATCCAGGCCGACTCCTCCACGCCGATCTCGTCCAGGAAGACCTTGAGCCGTGGCGTCGAACCCTCGCCAACACCTACGGTGCCGATTTCCGGCGATTCGATCAGCGTGACGTCGACGCCGCTCAAGCCCCACCGCCGTATGAACGCATTGGCCGTGATCCAGCCAGCCGTGCCGCCGCCTAAGATGACGATACGTTTCCTTAAGTCCGGATTCATGCAAGCAGTTTTTTGCAGGCGGTTTTTTGCGGTCTGCGGGCGATGATGTATATCACAGACTCTAAACAAGCAACGCATGCGTCTTCGGTAAATGAATACGTATGCACTCAGTTGCGGCACGATTCGGCCTTGATTTAGTTTGCAGACATGCCAGGGCATCGGGCTCAGGTACAGGAATAGCCGTCCGGATTCTATCGCCGTGCCCATACTCGACTCCTTTGACGGCCCGCCGCCGGCAGGCAACGAAACGCTGCCGCCAACGCCGTTACAGGCTCTCGCGATGTCGCCGGTCGGGGCGCAGGCGTCCGTCTTGCCGGTCGAGCCGCAGGCCGGCGTCTGCATGCACCTCAGTTCCCTGCCAGGCGCGTATGGCATTGGCGAGATCGGCGATGCCGCACACCGGTTCGTCGACCTGCTGGAGGAGACGGGCCTTCGCGTATGGCAGTTCCTGCCGCTCGGCCCTACGGCGTACGGCGATTCGCCCTACCAGCCGCTGTCCACCTTCGCCGGCAACGAGATGCTCATCGACATCGCCGAACTCGTTGCGGCGGGCTTCGTGCGTGACGGTGAAACGACGACCCTCCGGGCACTGCCCCGCCACACGGTCGACTACGGCGCGCTGATACCTGCGAAAACCGCGGTACTCAAGCTTGCCGCCGGCCGTTTCGACGACGTCGCCGATGCGACGCTCAAGGCCGGGTTCGACAGTTTCATCGACCGCAACGACCGGGACTGGCTCCACGACTATGCGTTGTTCCGCATTCTCAAGACCGGGAATGGCGAACGCCCGTGGATGGACTGGGCGCCGGAATACGTGCACCGGGAGGAGACGGTGCTGCATGCGCTCAGCGACGCCCGCGCCCGCGAGGTGCGGGAGATCAAGATTCTGCAGTTCCTTTTCGACCGGCAGTGGCAGGCGCTCAGGCGCCACGCGCACGAGCGCGGCGTAACACTGTTCGGCGACATGCCGATCTGCATCGCGTTCGACAGCGCGGATGCCTGGGCGAACCGGGACATCCTCCGCGTGGATGCGGACGGCCGGCCGGATTTCGTCGCGGGCGTCCCGCCGGATTATTTCTGTGAGGACGGGCAGCTCTGGGGCAACCCGCTCTACGACTGGGAGAAGCACGCGCGCAACGGCTACGCGTGGTGGGTGCAACGGCTGAAGGCCACCGCAGCCGCGGCGGATATCGTGCGGATCGACCACTTCCGCGGTTTCGAAGCGTACTGGGCAGTGCCGGCCGGTGCGGCCACGGCGCGTGTTGGAACCTGGCAGCCCGGCCCGGGTGACTCCCTGTTCGATGCGCTGCGCACCGCGATGGGTTGCCTGCCCATCGTCGCCGAGAATCTCGGCGTGATTACCGAAGACGTCGAGGCGCTACGCCGGCGCCACGCGATCCCGGGCATGCACGTGCTGCAGTTCGACGTCGACATCGAGGGTTTTTCGCTCACCGATGTCGAGCCCGACTCCGTGTGCTACACCGGTACCCACGACAACGATACGACCGTCGGCTGGTTTCGCGGCAGCCCGGACGACCTGCGAAGCTCGGCAGCGATCGCCGCGACGCAGGCCGCGGCGCTGGCCATCACGGGCGGCTCGCCGGCCACCATACACCTCGACATGATCCGCGCGGCATTCGCGACGGAGGCGCGCATTGCCATCGCGCCGATGCAGGACTTTCTCGGGCTCGGCTCCGAAGCGCGGATCAACACGCCCGGGACCTCGCACGGCAACTGGCGCTGGCGGCTGGAGGAATCGCAACTCGATGCGGCGCTCCTCTCCACCGTCGCCGACATGGTAAGCGACGCCGGCCGGTCCTGAGCCGACCGTTGGAGCGGGCGGCGCTCCCGCGAATCGAACGCGGTTCAATTCGACGGCGAACCGTTCGCGGCTGACAACCGCTCCAACGCGCGGCCACTACGACGCCGCCTTCCCTGTCGCGGCCCGGGCCGGCATTTTCTAGTATGATTCATCGATCAATGGGGGTCGGGGCACCGGCCGGCAGACTGTCAGGGGTAAGGGCTTGGCCGCAGAAGAATACGATGCGATCGTCGTCGGCTCCGGGATTTCCGGGGGCTGGGCGGCCAAGGAGCTGACGGAAAAAGGTCTCAAGGTCCTCTTGCTCGAGCGCGGCAAGAATGTCGAGCACATCAAGGACTACGTCAATGCGCGCAAGGCGCCATGGGACTACCCGCATCGCGGGCGCCGGACGGTCGAGATGGAGGACGCCTACCCGGTCCTCCAGCGTGACTATCCCCTGAACGAAACCAATCTCGACTGGTGGGCGTCCGACAAGGACAACCCATACACCGAAGTACGCCGTTTCGACTGGTACCGGGGGTACCAGGTGGGTGGACGGTCGCTGATGTGGGGCCGGCACAGTTATCGCTGGAGCGAGTTCGATTTCGAGGCGAACGCGAAGGATGGCGTCGCCGTGGACTGGCCGATACGGTATGCCGACATCGCGCCGTGGTACGACCACGTCGAGAAGCATGCGGGCATCCAGGGTTCGATCGAAAACATGGAGCAGCTGCCCGACGGCCGGTTTCAGCCGGCGATGCCGCTCAACTGCGGCGAAGAGCTGGTGGCCGGCAAGCTCAAGGGGCAGTTCGACGACCGCCGGCGCATCATCCCGGCACGCACGGCGAACCTGACAGAGTCGCTGCCCGGTCGGGCGCCCTGCCAGTACCGGAACGCCTGCTGGCTCGGTTGCCCCTACGGCGCCTACTTCAGCACCCAGTCCTCGACGCTGCCGGCCGCTGTTGCCACCGGCAACCTGACGCTCAAGCCCTGGTCAATCGTCACCGAGGTGATCTACGACAAGGACAAAAAGCGCGCAACCGGCGTGCGTGTCCTCGATGCCGTCACGGAAGAAAGCACGGACTACCGCTCGAAGATCGTGTTCCTCTGCGCCTCCGCCATGAACTCCGCCTGGCTGCTGATGCGCTCCGCGACCGATGTGTGGCCCGATGGCCTCGGCAGCAGCTCCGGCGAACTCGGCCACAACCTGATGGACCATCACTTCCGGGTTGGCGCCTGGGGCTCGCTGGAAGGTATGGGTCTCGACGACAAGTACTACTTCGGACGGCGTCCCGGCGGTTTCTATATCCCCCGTTACCGCAACCTGTTCGGCGAAAAGCGCAACTACCTGCGCGGATTCGGTTACCAGGGCGGCGCATCGCGGGAAAACTGGCAGCGCGCGGTCCGCGAACTCGGCGTGGGCGGGGCATTCAAGGATCGCATGGCAGAACCGGGCGCCTGGAACGTCGGCGCGACCGCCTTCGGCGAAATGCTGCCGGCTCACGACAACAAGATCGGCATCGACCACACGAAAACGGACAAGTGGGGGCTGCCGGTGCTGAAGGTCGACTGTGGCACCGGGGAAAATGAAGCCCTCATGCGCGTCGACATGCAAAACGACATGGGCGAGATGCTCGAGGCCGCCGGCGTGAAAAACGTCGGCACGTATGACAACGGCTACTCGCCCGGCATGGGCATCCACGAGATGGGCACGGCCCGCATGGGTCGCGACCCGAAGACCTCGGTGCTGAACGAGTGGAACCAGGTGTGGGATGCTCCGAACGTGTTCGTCACCGACGGCGCGTGCATGACCTCGGCGTCCTGCGTGAACCCGTCGCTCACGTACATGGCCCTGACCGCGCGTGCGGCGGACCATGCGGTGCAGGAACTGAAGCGGCGCAACCTGTGAGGCTGGATATGACGGACGAGACGGCACAGCCCGAACATATCTCACGACGCGAGGCGATTTTCCGCGTGTCTGCCCTGCTGGGCGGCACCACGCTCATCGGCCAGGCGGCGATGCTTGCGGGCTGCGACAAGGAGCAGGCGGACGCGCCTGCCGCCGGGAACAAAACCGCCCCGGGCGAGCTTTTCACCGCGGCCGACATCGAGTACCTCTCGGAGATCGCCGATACGATTCTTCCCGAAACCGGTACCCCGGGGGCAAAAGCCGCCGGCGTCGGGCCGTTCATCGCGCTGATGGTGCGGGACACCTATTACCCGAAGGATCAGGAGATATTCCGGGCGGGTCTCGACACGCTGAACGAGGAATGCGAACGCGAAGCGGGCGCGCCATTCATGGCTGCGTCACCCGTTGAGCGGCTCGCATTGCTCGAACGTCTCGACAGGGAAGCACAGGAGTACACCTGGAACCAGGCGGAGGACGACGCCCCACACTACTTCCGGATGTTGAAGGAACTGACCCTGCTCGGCTATTTCACCTCGGAAATCGGCTATACGCAGGCGATGCGCTACGCGGAGACGCCCGGACGTTACGATCCCTGCGTGCCCTACAAAGAGGGCGAGACCCTGTGGGCGGATCATGCGTAGCAGTCCATCGGGCCTGTGGCTCGTCGTGGCCTTGCTCGGCGTCTGCGCCACGGCGCCCGCCGCGGACGGCGACTGGGTGCCATTGTTCAACGGCAAGAACCTGGATGGCTGGACGCCAAAGATCCGCGGCTACGAGGCAGGCGTCAATTTCGGCGAGACCTTTCGCGTTGAGGACGGGCTGCTGACCGTCGACTACGAGGCTTACGAGACCTTCGACAATCGCTTCGGCCACCTCTTCTACGAGACGCCCTACTCGCACTATCGCCTGCGCGTCGAGTACCGCTTCATTGGCGAACCGGGTCCGGGCGTCGAATCCTGGGCATGGCGCAACAGCGGCGTGATGCTGCACTCGCAGTCGCCGCAATCGATGCCGGCCGGTCAGGACTTTCCTATTTCGCTCGAAGCACAGTTCCTGGGCGGGCTGATCGAGGGCGAAGCCCGTCCCACCGGCAACCTCTGCACACCCGGCACACACGTCGACTACGAGGGCAAATTCGAGGACGAACACTGCCTGTGGTCGAGCTCGAAGACCTTCTACGGCGACCAGTGGGTAACGGTCGAGGTACTGGTCGAGGGCAGCGAGCGCTTCGTGCACTACGTCAATGGCGAAGCGGTGATCGAGTACGCGAATGCGGTGACGGGAGGTGGCGTGGTGTCGGGCCATGACCCGGCCCTGAAGCCCGAAGGCAAACCGCTCGGCAAGGGCTACATATCCCTGCAGAGCGAAGGCCACCCGCTGCAGTACCGTCGCGTCGAAATCAAGATCCTGCCGGGCAATCGATCGGACCCGTAGGAGCGCCTCACAGCTCCTGCGATCAGAGCTCGACCAGGAGTTTGCCCTCGTTGCCGCCGGTGAACAGCAGGTTGATGCCGTCGATCGCGCTCTCGAGGCCATGCAGCGTATGCGCGCGGTACTTGATCTTTCCGGCCAGCAGGTACTCGCCGACTTTTCGCGACAGCTCCGGGAACTGTTGTCGGTGATCGGGCATCGTGAAGCCCTGAATCGTGAGGCGCTTGCGAATAATGTTGATCCAGTTGGGGCCCGGCGAGAGCTTCTCGGCGTTGTAGTCGGCGATCATCCCGCAGACGATGATGCGTCCGTGGGCGTTCATGCGCTGGTATGCCGCAAACTGAATCGGCCCGCCCGTATTCTCGAAGTAGAGGTCGATGCCGTCCGGCGTCGCTGCCGCGAGTTCGGACGCGAGCGCCGGGCTCTTGTAATCCAGCGCTGCATCGAAACCGAGTTCATCGACGAGCCAGTCGCGCTTTTCCTCGCGGCCCGCGGTGCCGACGACCCGCATGCCGGCGATCTTCCCCAGCTGGCCGACGATCGAGCCCACCGAGCCCGCGGCCCCTGACACGACGAGAGTCTCACCCGCCTGGGGCCGGCCGAGTTCCATCAATCCCTGCCAGGCGGTGATCCCCGGCAGTCCCAGCACGCACAGCACCGCCTCGGCTGGAATGCCGGGCGGAACCTTGCCGAGCTCCCTGCCATCGCTCACCGCGTACTCGCGCCAGCCGATCATGCCCATGACGCGCGTGCCGACCGGGAAGGCGGCGTTGCGGCTCTCGATGACCTCCGCAAGGCCGCTCGAGCGCATGACCTCGCCGAGAGCGACCGGCGGAATGTAGCTGCCGGTATCGGCCGTCATCCAGCCTTTCATCGCGGGGTCCAAAGACATGTGCGTCTGCCGCAGCAGTACCTGGCCATCACCGAGCGGCCCGGTCTCGAGCTCGACGACCTCGAACAGGTCCGGCGTTATGAGGCGTTCCGGGCGTTTGACGAGCTTGATGGCGATGTATTTCATGTTCCGCTCCCTGGCGACGTCCCCTGCGGGAAGCAGCGGGACCCGCTGCAGCATATTGTTTACAATCGTTACGGCTCCGTAACCGGCGCGACGTCGTCCGTGTCGGCCCTTTGTCCCGGAACCGGGGCGTCTCCCTTTCAGGCCTCAAGTAGCGCACGTTATATGCACGCTCATCAAGTCGAGTTGCTGGAAAACGGCAGGGAATTTTTCACGCGTGCCTTCGAGGTCATAGCCGGGGCACGCCGCGAAGTGCTGCTCGAGACGTTCATCTGGTTCTGGGACGACGTTGGCAAAGGGCTGATCGACGCGCTGGAGGCGGCTGCAAAAAACGGCGCGAGCATCGACGTTACGGTCGACGGCTTCGGCACCGTCGACTTGCCCCCGGAGTGTCTCGACCGGCTCAAACGGCTGGGCATCAGGCTGCATATCTTCGATCCCACGCCGCGGTTCTTCGGCTGGCGGCCGAAGTGGATCGGCCGCCTGCACCGCAAGCTACTGGTGGTCGACGGTGAAACCGCATTCGTCGGCGGCATCAACTACGCCGACGATCACGTGGTCGAGAACGGGCCGCATGCGAAGCAGGACTATGCGGTGCTCGTACGCGGCCCCGTCGTCGCCGAGATCCGCCATTTCATGCGGACGGTGGTCGACAACGGCCTCGGTTACGTCCAGAGATCTCGGTGGTCCAGGTTCCGGCGCCTGCCGGTCGCCTGGCGCGACCTGGGACATGAGCAGAAAGTGCTGTTCGTCACCCGGAACAATGCCGACCGTCAGGACGATATCGAGCGCTACTACCTGATGAGCCTTCGTTCGTCCGAACAGGAAATCGCAATTGCGAACGCCTATTTCTTCCCGAGCTACCGGATGCTGCGCCATATGCGCAAGGCGGTGGAACGGGGGGTGCGCGTAATTCTCATCCTGCAAGGCAATCCGGACATGGCGTATGCCCGCACGGCGGCAAGCACGCTGTACGACTACCTGCTCGATGCCGACGTCGAACTGTACGAGTTCCTGGAGCGGCCACTACACGGCAAGATTGCGGTCTTCGACCGGGAGTGGTCGACGATCGGCTCCTCGAATCTCGATCCGCTGAGTTTCTCGCTCAATCTCGAAGCCAACCTCTTCATCCTGGACAGGGACTTCGGCCGGGAGTTACGCGGCCGCATCGACACATTGCTCGCGAAGAGCAAGCGCATCACGCGTGAGGACATACCTCAGCAGACCGGCTGGCGGCACCTGGTGCGCATTCTCGCATTCCATGTCGCCCGCCGTTTTCCGCGCTGGCTCAAACGCTTTCCGGGCTATCGGCAGCAGTTCGACCACACGATCGCGCCGCACGACGAATAAGATTCAATCCTGGTGCAGCTCCGCCACCAGGGCCGCATGATCCGACAAGTGGGACCAAGGCCGTTGCGAGAGAACCTGCGGGCGCATCACGTCCAGATTACGCGTGTAAATCCGGTCGAGCCGCAACAGGGGCAGGCGGGCGGGATAGGTTCGGGCGGATTTTCCCTGCGCGTTCGCAAATGCCTCGACGAGACCGGCGCTCTCCGACAGAATGTCGTTGGCGCGGCCACGCCAGTCGTTGAAGTCCCCTGCCACCACCACGCCCGACCCGGACGCCGCCTCGCGGCTTACGATGCCGCCGAGCTTCGCCAGCTGCTTGGTCCGGTGTTTTTCGGTCAGGCCCAGGTGCGCGCAGATCGCGTGCAGGCGCCCGCCCCATTCGGGCACATCGAGTACCGCATGCAGCAGGCCGCGGCTTTCTGCCCCGACTTCCGAGATGTCGCGATTTTTGTACTCGAGGATCGGATACTTGCTGAGAAGCGCATTGCCGTGGTGCCCCGTCGGGTACACCGCATTCTCTCCGTAAGCGAAGTCCTGCCAGATTTCATCCGCGAGAAATTCGTATTGGGCGACGTCCGGCCAGTTGTCGTGGCGGTCCGCGTGTGTATTGTGCTCACCCAGGACTTCCTGGAGGAACACCAGATCGGCCGAAATGCTCCGAATGGCGTCACGGAGTTCGTGCAGGACGAAACGCCGCCCGAAGTACGAGAACCCCTTGTGCAGATTGAGCGTCAGGACCTTGAGCAAGACTTAAGAGTTACCGGCGGCTCGGGTTGTGTTTGGCGAAGGTTTCCCGCATGTTATCAGACACCACCCGGCGATTCCGCGTGAGCCGATGCGCTTCGATGCGGACGTGCACGAGAGACTCTGCATACGTGATCACGCGCAGTACGGCAATGACCTGGCTCAAGCGAATTGCAACGGCCGGGCTCCTCGCACTCATCGCGTGGCTGGTTTACAGGCACGCCCGCGACATGGACTGGCCGGCCGTGTGGCAGGGGCTCAAGTCTTACGGCGCACTCAGCATACTCGTGGCGATGGCTGTGGCCGTGCCGGGGCAGCTGGCCTGCACCAGCTTCGATCTCATCGGCCGCCACTCGATCGGTCACAAGCTCTCCGTGCCGCGCACGATGCTGATCTCCTACACGGGCTATTATTTTTCGCTGAACCTCGGCGCCCTGGTGGGAGGGCTCGCCTTTCGCTACCGCCTGTACATGCCATACGGGTTCCGCCCGCTCCATATCAGCCAGATTATCGGCCTGTCGGTGCTGACGAACTGGCTCGGCTACATCCTCATTGCCGGCATCGTGCTTGCGTTCAGGCCGCCCGATCTGCAACAGGACTGGGTTCCGCCGGACGCCGTGTTACGCAGCATCGGCGCGTTGTTCCTGTTATCAAGCGGCGGCTATGTCCTGCTTTGCATCGTGCGCGGCGGCACGACGCTGCGCATACGTGACACGGAGCTGACGGTGCCGGGGCCGCGGCTGGCGCTGGTGCAGCACGCGCTCTCGCTGCTCAGCTGGGGCACGATCGGCGCGGTGCTGGTCTGGCTCTTAAAGGGGGAGGTCAGCTGGTTCACGGTGATGCCGGTACTGATGATGAGCGCCCTCGCCGGCATCTGGAGTCACGTGCCCAGCGGCCTGGGCGTGACGGAAGTCGTATTCCTGACGATGCTCGGTGGACAGGTGCCCGAGAGCGATATTCTTGCAGCGCTTGTCGTGTTTCGGGCCACTTACTACCTGCTGCCGTTCGCACTGGCAGTCATCGCGTATCTCTGGCTCGAGTCGACGGCAAAGTCGGTGGATATTTCAGTGAAATAACCGCAACAACAGTGCCGTCGAGATAGAATCCAACGGCAGCCGATGACCGGAACATGCAAGCAAATTCTTCGATGCGTACGTGTGCCTGCACATGGCTGCGACGCGCCCCTGTGTGGAGAGATGTGCGATGAATGCCGATTTTGCTGTGTTGAGTCTGGAAAATCCTGTGTTTCACACCTATTTGATCGCCGCCTCCATCATGATTTTGAAGTTGATGTTGCAACCGTGGATGACCGTTTTTCGGATGATGAAGGTTGGAGCTGGATTCCGCAGCCCTGAAGATCTCAAGAAGACACGCCTGAACCCGAATCCACAGCCTGCCCAACTGGTGGTTAACGAGTATGTGGATCGTTCGCGCCGTTTGAATCTGAATGATCTTGAGAGTATTCCAGGCTTCCTGGCTGCCGGACTGCTGTTCGTGCTTGTCGGTCCACCGCTACTGCTGGCCCAAATATTGATCTGGACCTACGTCGTTTCCAGGGTGCTGCATTTCATCGCCTATACCACCGCGCAGATTCACGACGTTCGTGCATTTTGCTGGACCTGGAGCTCGCTTTCGGTTGTCGCAATGGCCGGGTATTCACTCGTGCAAGCTATAGGACCGTAGCGAGGCATTCTGGCAAGTGGAGGATATCGAGCGCGAAGTTGCGGAGTTGAAGGCGCGCGGCGTCACGCTCCTGCACTACGACATGGAGGGTGACGTCGACCCGAATGGCATCGTCATCACCGGCGGCGCAAGAGCCGCATGGTTCAAGGACCCCGAGGGAAACATCCTGGCAATCATTCAGGACGTTCGATCGCAAGCGGACGAATGATCCAGCCCGGCCTCCCTGCGGCCACGCGATGATAAGAAGTCCGAACGTGGCCGAGGCCTGCCGTCCAGACTGACTGGCATCGACTTCAAGAGTGCCGGATGTCGGCGGATCATCCGGCGATGCCGGCGTCATCTCCTTTGTGCCCGGTGCGCCCGCGACAGAGGCGATTCAGGTTCCATTCAGGCAGGCCCGAGTAGCTTGCGTCAAGGAACCCCACAACCAAACCAATGACGCATCTGCGGGAGGGTCGACCGATGCACGTGACCACTGTGCCGAGCGCGCTGACCGCCTCCCTGGCGGCTTTCCTGGCAGCCGGCTTTCTCCTGGCCGCCGAAACCCGGGCGAACACGCCGACAATCCGGCTCTTCCCGACCACGGTCGTCGAGGACCTGAAGCAGACGAGTTCCGTGGCGAAGGAAATGGAAACCGGCCTGCAGGAAGTGATCGGCAGGCTCGACCAGCAGCGGGAGCTCTACCTCGGCAGCAAATGCGAAGGCGCAGAGAACGACCCTGGCTGCCAGCAACTCGGCAAGCAGATCGGCGCCACATACCTCGAAATGCTCAATGTCATGGAAGAACGGCTCCCGGACATGGAGCACACCGTCAACAACACGCGGCTCAGCCTGGAGAAACGGCTGAAAAGCGAGCTCGGCAACAAGATGACGCCGGGGATGCTGCAGGACATGCTGCTGGGCAGCGACGAAAGCGAAGCCTCGTCCGCTCCGGGCCCGTCGCTGCGAGGGCGGTCCGGCATGCGTCTCAGCGAGCGCTTTGGCCAGTATTACCGGCTCGTCGCGTCCTCCGGCAGCAGCACTGATCAATCGCTTGCCGTCCTCGCCTCGGACATCTACCTGGACATGGACGAGACATCGACGCTGATCGCGCGCACGCGTGAGGAAATCGCGAGAGCGACTCTCGTCGAACAACTCAACCAGTCCTTCGGCACGATAACGCCGGAAATGATGGAAGTCGTCGGCGGCGTCAAGTCGATCCTGTTCGGCGACGAAGCGGCGGACTACGCCGTGTCTGCGCCGCCGCCGGAGCATTCGGAAGAAACATACGTAAGCCCGCTCGAAAACTGACGGGGGCGACACGACGCCCGCGTTTCGGAGAAATCAGCATGTCCAACAGGTTCAGTCGGCTAGGCGTCGCACTGCTGCTCGTCGCGTGGATGGCACTGCTCGTTTCCTGTGCCAGCGCCCCGCCGGCCTGCGGCGGCCTGCAAACCCGCAACCTCGAAGCCGCGTTCGACCAGGCGCAAAGCAGCCTTGGCAGCGGCTGCGCGGCAAGCTTCGAACGCTATTTCGCTGACCTGCTCGCGATCGCCGAGGGCGATCCCAAACCCGGCAACAAGCGATTGTTCAGCGAATTCCTCGTCTGGGCATCGGACGAGGGCATCCTGAGCAAGCAGCAGGCGCGCGATTACTACAACCGCTACTTCAACGTGAAATTCGTGTCGCTCGCCGGTGACTACAACAACTGTTCGCATACCTGCCCGAGGCGCGACCGGGTGATGCTCGACATGGAGCGCGAGCTTACCGATAAGGAGCGCGGACTGGTGAAAGTCAGCCTGGACAACCAGGCTTACTATCGGGCAGACGAGCTGTACCGCGAAGTCGAACTCGTGCTCGAGGCGACGTGCACGGCCTGCGCGGACGGCGGTGCACTTTAGTGCGGATGTTTCATGATTCAACTCACGCACTTGCTGATCCGTGTACGCAAACAGCGCGGGCGATTCATGAACAGGCCGGGCTGCGGACGCCGTGATGGGTAGCGGCAGGGGCCGCCGTTTCCTCCAGGGTCTGGGCGCCGGGGCAGCCGGGTCTCTCGTCGGGGGCGCGGCCTTGCTCTACCTGCTCGACCGGCAGGCCATGCTTACGTTTTCGAACGGGCTGCTTGCGGATACCGGGGGCTGGCTCGGCTGGGCACATGCGAATCTCGGGTCGTCTATTCCGGTGTTCGCGCTGCTGCTCCTCGCCTATGTCGCCACCCTCGCTCGCCTTCGCCAATCCCTCGAGAGCGAGCAGCCGGTCGAGCGCGTGGTCCAGCTCGATCACCTCAGCGAAACCTGGACCGCGCTGTTCTTCGGCACCGGCGTGATCTGGACCGCGATCGGCATGCGCAGCGCGCTGATCGGCGCGCTGGGGGATCCGGGGGCATCGGTGGAAGCAGGCGCATTCACGGTCCTGCGACGGCTCGTTGACGGGGGCATCCTGCTGGCGCTCTCGACGACGATATTCGGCGGCGTCGGCGGCTACCTCATGCGCGTCTACAAGTCGGTCACCCTGGGTTCGCGCCTGCAGGAAAGGTATAACGCGGCGGCGCGCGTCGACACATCAAGCATACGCGACGTGTTGCACCGCATAGAGCGTCACATCCGGACGGCCGGCCGCGGCGAGGAAGACGCGCCGTGACGCGGCTGCCGCCGGGTTGGCCTGCGTCGTGGACGGAAACAGACGGCGGCGGCGCTGCCGAGCTGCAGACGGACGTCATGCGCTTCGTGGCGATCCTGGCCTTGTGCCTCGTGGCCATCTTCGCGCCTCGTGCAGTCAATTCCCCCGCAAACGCCGGCCGCACCCGGGTCGCCCGCCGCGGCATCGAGGACGGCTGCCGAGCCGCACACTCCCGTTCAGAGTCCGGCCGCGAATCCTCTTGTGCCGCCCGCGCCGGCCGTGCGGGCGCCCGTTCCGGCCCCGCCGCCTGTCGCGAAGCGCCCGGAATCTCCGGCGCCGCCCGAGTCCGAATCCATGCCCGCGACCGCGACCGCAGGCGCCGAGGCGGGCTTCACCCTGCGTTTCGAATCCGATGAGGCACTCAAGACGCTCGTCGCGCAGAGCGACGTGGGCCTGTATGCCATGCACGGTGAGCAGGCGAAACGCCTGCACGTCGGCCAGGGTCGACTCGAGTTCTGGACGGCATCGAGGCCGGCCGCGTTTCACGAGATGGACGCGGCCACGGTACCCGGCGAGGTCATAAGCGCGCTGTCCCGAACTGAAACCGCACGCACTGCCGCACGCTGGGGTGTAACGCTGCCGCCGCGACTCTCGCAGGAAATCGACCGCCACCTCGCCACGGGCGGGCATGGCGACCTGGTGATTTCCGCGACGGGCGCGTTGCGGCTGGAGTAATGCATGAGCGCCCCTCGCCCGCGATTTGTCGGCATCCTGTCGCTCGTCGCGTCATGCCTGCCCTGGCTGCTGTCCGTCGCGCCGGCGGAGGCGGCGTCGCGAAACGT
The DNA here is from genome assembly GCA_963713215.1 of uncultured Pseudomonadota bacterium. Classification (GTDB taxonomy): domain Bacteria; phylum Pseudomonadota; class Gammaproteobacteria; order Steroidobacterales; family Woeseiaceae; genus UBA1847. Next base: position 1,175,473 of record CAVQKY010000006.1, read on the forward strand.
CGAGGCATGGGTATCGGGGGAGCTCGCCGACTACGTAAGCGTGCAACTGACCACCGTGCCGCGATTCGCCGCGGCGACGGTGCAGCTGGTCGTGTTCAGCGACGGGCGGCCGGCCCCGCATACCGATGAACTGTCGCTCACGCTGCGCGACAACCTGCGCCGCAGCCTCGCCGGCAAGAGCGGGGTCCGCCTCGGATGGCAACCGGACCCGGCCGCGCCGCTGCAGCCTGTGCCGACCACGTCGGAACAATGCGACGCCATGCACCCCGAATTGCTCGTCGGCATCGAAGTACGCACGGATGACCACGACTCGACAAGCGTCAGCCTCCGCGCACGCGACGAAGCCGAGCAGCGCTGGGTCCCGGGCTTCGGCCGCGAATGGCAAGGAGATCTCACGGCGGCGCAGCGACAGGCGTTCGCAACCCCGGCGGTCGACCGGTCCTACCTCGGGCGGCGGGACGTGCCGTATGGCCCGTCCGAAACCGACCTGATTGCGAATCACCTCGCGACAGACCTGCGCTGCCAGCTCATGCGGCAGGTGTCCGGCGAGTATCGACTGGCCGCCGTCGGCGCCCCGGAGGACGGCGACGCCCTGGCGGCCGTGCCGTCGCTGGTACGCCACCAGGTCGGCGGCGTCAGTTCGCTCCGGCTGCTTCCCTCGCCGGATGAGGCCAATGCGGAATTGAGCGGCCAGCTGCATCCGGTGGTCGGCGGACTGCACCAGTATTGGCTGGTGCTCGACCCGCTCGCCAGCACCGACGGCCTGCAACCCCTGTCGAGCAGCGTGTACGTCGAGCTGCCGGCCGAGGCGCCGACCATGCGCCTCGCGGACAGCGACCCGCTCATTCCCTCGCCGACGTCCGGGGTGTTGAGCGATCTGCGGCTGGTGCGGCTGGGCGCCGACCCGGCCTGCGTCCGAGCCGGGTCGGCGTCGTCCCTCGACACCCGGTACCGGGGCAGCGAACGCTGCGTGGCGCTCCGTGTGACGGCCGGCAGCGACGCCATCGTCTTCATCGTCAACCACCAGCAGAGCCTCGGTCTCGTACGCCTCGGCGATGAGCGCTGCGAACCGCGCCCCCGCGCGCACGTCCTGCGCAGAGGGCAGTCGCTGACCGTTCCGGTCCCGGACCTTGTCGCCGTCGACGATGCCGAGTGGACTTCCGTGCCGGACTGGTCCATGACGCCGGCGGGCGATGTCTGGTACGCAATCGCATCGAACGACAGTGAAGCGGCACGCGCGATCGCGACCCACCTGGCGGCACTCCCGGCCCGCTGTTCCGCGTCGGCCCGGCCCGGGCTGGACGGCGCGGCACTCGCGCACTGGTTTCGCGGATTCAGCGCCGAGCTCGAACGCCGGGCAGCGGAAGTCGACTGGCGGGCCGTACGCACCCGCAACGTGCTTTGAGTGCGTCGGCAATGTTGAGGATCATCGGTTTTTGCGTCGGGTCGCTGCTGTCCATCGCGCTGCTCCTTCTGTTGCTCGGCACACCCGACTTTCAGCGCGGCACCGGGGACGCCGACGAGGCACGGGTGGATGCCGTCATCGAGAACCTGCGGCGCAAGTGGGAGCAGCCGGCACCAGCGCCGGCCGATGAGACGCCCGTGGCGACCGGTAAGCGTGGCGCACTGCCGGCCGCTGGCGCCGTGCCCGAGGCGGGTTCGCCGGAGGAGCCGCCAGCCACCGCATTGCCGGAGATGGCCGGTGAGCTTACTGCGCCGCCGCTCGCCACGGCCGGCGAAACCCACGGAGACCAGGACCCGGACTGGCACGCGATCTGGTCGCCGTTTCGCACGGAGATCGCCGCGCAGGGCTTCGTCAGCCGGCTGGAGAGCGTCACCGGGCTCGACTTCCGGGTCGCGAAGCTCCGTTCGGGCGCCTACCAGGTGGCATTCGCGTACCGGGACCCGACGGAACTCGACGCCAGCCTCGCGCAGATCGCCGCGGCAACGGGCCTCGACCTGTCGGCCGACCGGCCGTGACTCCCCGGGCCGGGCTCGCCCTGATCCTGCTGGTCCTGGCATTCACTGCGCCAGCGGTGGCGACGCAGGGGAACGACGAGGACCCCGCCATGGCATGGGCGCATTACCTGCAGTCGGCAACCATGCAGGAGCCGGGCTACACGTTTCCGCATGCCGACTGTTTTCGTCGCGCCGCGAACGCCTACAAATTGCCGGTGACGTTGTTGCTGGCCGTGGCTCGCGGCGAGAGCGACTTCGACCCGGCGGCGAAGTCCCGAGCGAACGCGCACGGTGTGATGCAGATCCAGTGGCCGGAAACAGCTCGCCACCTCGGTATCCAGAGACTCTCCGAACTCTATGAACCCTGCGTCAACATCGACGCCGGTGCGCGTTATCTGGCCGAACTCCTCACACGCTACAGCGGTGACCTGCACCTCGCGCTGGCCGCCTACAACTACGGCCCCGGGCGCATCGTGCCGGGGGCCGCAAGCATTCCGTCCGGGGCCCGCTGGTACAGCGCCTACATCTACCGTCACCTGGCATTCGTGCTCGGCAATGGCGGCGCCGGGTCGATCGTGCCGACCCTGTACTCGGCGTTCGGCCGCTCGCTGCTGTTGCGCTTCGGCGAACCCTATCGCGCCGAGGCCTTCGTGACCTACATCGAGCAAAGCCTGCCCGGAAAGGGCCGGTCCCTGCAGATCGACTGGTTCCGCACCGGCGTCGGACAATTCGACGTCGTTTTCACCTATCCGGACAAGGACGCGTTCGAGGATGGCGCCCGACTGCTGAGCGGAGCGGGGTTCGCCGTCAACTGACGGCGACATCCCGGCTTATGCCGCCTGTCGCCGCATTCATTCCCGCGTGCCGATGAAGTTGTGTACCCGGGTCACGCCTTCCACGCCGCTCGCGATGCGCGCGATGGCGTCGCGCTGGCTTGCCGTGTCCACGAAGCCGCCCAGCAACACCTCCCCGTTCCGCACATCGGTAATGACGGCCAGTGCTTCGCCGGCGCCGACCTCGGTGATGCCGAACTTCACTTTCGTTTGCAGGGTCTGGTCGTCGACCGTGGTGCCGAAACTGCGTTTCTCCGGCACGACCAGCATGGCGTCCACGACCTTGACGACGTATTCGACCTGGCGGGCGGTCTCGAGCGCGGCCCGTTCCTGCTCCGCCGAGCCGACGAATCCGATCAACTGCACGGTGCCTTTATAAGACTCGACGTTGATGCTCGTACCCGGCGCTGTATCGTCATCGAGCAGACTCATTTTCACGGATGAGGCTATGGTCGAATCGTCGATCGTCTCGCCGGTCGTCCGGCCCGCTGCGCAGCCGAAGCCGACGGCGGCCGCGACAAAACCGGCCAGGATTCCAGTACGAAGTGGTGCCGTGTTGTGCATGCTTCTTCTCGCTCGTCATATCTGGCGTGCATTCTCGCATTCCAGGGCTTAGGACAGCAAAACCTCGAGAGCTTCAGTGACCGCCTGGCGCGTCGGTTTCAGCCCCCTCGGGCGGCAGCCGACGCAGATCGAGGTCGTGGAAATCGTAGGAAAAGTCCGTGGCGGGAGACACGGCTTTCATCGTGATGCCGGCCACGTCGCCTTCGGCATTGACCGCAAACGTCACGTACGCGTCGGCGTTCAGCCGCCGGTCCGACCAGCGCGCGACGAACGTGTCGTACTGGAAGTGCTCGAGCGGGCCCTGCAGGGGCTCGTTGCGGTCGGAACGAAACCACAATCTGCCGTTCTCCATCGAGATGCGAATCGTCCCGTACCACGGGTCTTCGTACGTGCCCGTATACGCTTCGAGCGGCAGGCTCGGCGTGCTGTCCGCGTCGCGCGCTGAGAAGGCCTTTTCGACGACCTCTGCGGCCGCCGCACCACGGTCTGCCGACACCTCGCTCAGGATCGCCGTCCAGTCCTTGCCGGCCGCCGGGTTGGAATTCGAGAGCCAGCGGTCGATGACGTCGTTGACGACGGCGCGCGGCGCGCCGGTCATGAGGTTGTTGCTGGCGAAGACGGCAAGGTCCTGCCCGGGGAGGAACGCAATGAACGTGGTCATGCCCCACACGCCGCCGCCGTGGGAGTACATGGGCTCACCGTAGAAAGTCGACACACCCCAGCCGAGCGCGTAGGCGTTCAGGAATGCGCCCGCATGCTCGGCCAGGTAACCCGGCGCGGGCAGGAGCGTTACCGGCTTCAGCAACTCGGCGAACTGCTGCTCGCTGATGAGGCGCTCTTCGCCGACGGCACCTTCGGCGAGGAGGAATTTGAGCCACTTCGCCATCCCTTCGGCGCTGCACGCGATCCCGCCTGCCGCCGCCGAGAGGCTCGTAATACGCGTCGTGGTCGTTTCGATCTCGCCGTCCACTTCCATATGCGGCGTTGCGACCGTGGCATCGTCCGGCGCACGCTCGATCGTCGCGACGCAGTCGTCCATCCCGAGCGGCGCGAACAGGCGTGTCTCGACGAAGTCTTCGAACGGCATGCCGGCTGCCCGCGACACCACTTCGCCGGCCACGATGTACAGCAGGTTGTCGTAAGCGAACTCGGAACGAAAACTCGTCGCGGGCTCGAAGTGCCGCAACGCGCCAATGACCTCGTCCACCGTCGCGTTGCCGTCGGGAAACATGAGCAGGTCGCCGGCGCCGAGCGGCAGGCCGCTGCGGTGCGTCAACAGGTCGCGGATCGTGAATTCGCGCGTGACCCATGCATCATGGAGCCGGAATTCGGGCAGGTGGTCGATGACGCGATCGTCCCAGGCGAGCTTGCCCTCGTCGACCAGCAGGGCCATTGCCGCGGTCGTGAAGGCCTTGGACACCGAGCCGATCCGGAACAGCGTATGCTCGTCGACACGCGCCCGCTCTCCCTTGTCCTTGCCGATCTCGAGGACGCCGTGCCCGGCAGCGTAAACCGTCCCGTCGCCGTGCACCACCGAGACGGCCATACCGGGTGAGCCGAACGTCGCCAGGGCGCGCTCCACGATGTCGTCGATGTCCTTGCGCGAGGGTTCGGCCGCGGCAGAGCCGGCCAGGACCCCGGCGATGGCGAGCAGTGGCAGGTGCAATTTGCGGTATCTCATTCGTTTCTCGCTTCTGGGTTTCCCGCTTCGGTATCAGGCGGTTGTCGTTGCCGCGGAAAGGCGACGGATCTTCACGATGCCGATCGTGACGAGCGGCACGGCGTAGACGGCGATGAGCACCCAGGTCAGGGTGCCGTAGCCGCGCGAAATGAGCTCGATGATCCCGAACTTCGCGGCCAGCACGACGGCGAGCAGGAGTGCGCCCGCCGCGATCGCCGGGCGCAGCCATTGCGGCATGCGTCGCTGTTCGGCCTGGAAGCGCAGCGCGATCCGGTCGTTGAGCGCGTGGATGAATGCCGTCCCCGTTTCGACGAAGGTGCCGAAGACGACCACATAGAAGAGGATCTCGAGCCACCCGAAGTCGAGCCGCTGCATCATGAAATCGGCAGGCACGGGCACATCGAGAATCGCGGGCCAGGACGTCGTCATGGCGACGAAGAACATCGCGGCCGGCAGCATGACGAGCGGCCCGGCGAGAAGGCCGGCCGTCAGCGCGTCACGGCGCGATTGCAGATGGGAAACACAGAACAGAACGAGCGGCAGCGTGGCGACGTTGTAACCGAAATAGCTCACACCCTTCGTGAACCAGCCCTCGCCGAGCGCGCCGGGCGCGCCGGGCGCAAACTGCTCCCCGAGCGTATCCCCGAAGTACCAGAGGTAGCTGCCGACCAGGACTGCATACGTCGCGTACAGCACGAACGACCAGCCGGCGAATGCCTTCTCGATGAGCGCAGCGCCGCGAAAGACGAGCAAGCCGATGCAGGCCATCAGCAGCAGGGTGCCGGCGACCCGGGGCAGGTGCCAGCTGGTGGCCACGATCTCGCCGGCCGCCGCGGCAATGACCGCGAGTACGAGCAGCCCCAGCACGAAATACGCGATCTCGTACAGGAACCAGCCCGGTCCGAGCAGCACGCCGAAGAAACTGCGGTAGTTCAGGCTGCGGGTCAGCCGCGCCAGCTCGAAGGTGAGCGCGGCGGCGATACTGAACAGCACCGTCGCAACGAGCATGCCCAGTAACCCGCCCACCGGCCCCGAGCTCAGAAAGAACTCGACCAGCTCGCGACCCGTGGCATATCCGCCGCCGACGATCACGGACTGCAGGAGAAAGCCCGGAAGCCAGATGCGCGAGAATACCGACGATTTCACCGGTATTGCCGATTCGGGAAGCGTGTCCGCCCCCGCATTTCAGCCCCACAGCTCCGGCCGAGGCTTCGACACGACGCCGTTCTTGTAACTCATCGCGTGGTCCCGATCCCTGGTAAGGAACAGGGCGCCGTCGAGATCGACGAATCGGCACAGCTGCGCGAGCACGAAGCCCGGCGCCATCGCGAGCGAGGTGCCCATCATGTTGCCGACCATCAGCTCGATGCCGCGAGTCTGCGCGAGACCGGCGAGCTCCAGCGCTTCGGTCAGGCCGCCTGTCTTGTCGAGTTTGATGTTGATTATCTGGTAGCGCCTGGCGGCCTGCTCGAATTCGGCGAGACCGAGGCAGGACTCGTCGGCGCCCAGGGGAATCGGTGAACGGTAGCCTTCGAGTTCGGCGTCCCCGCCCCGCGGCAGCGGCTGCTCTATCATCGCAATGCCGAGATCGGCGAGCTTGGGCGCAAGCCGTTTGAGCTGGTCGAAGGTCCAGCCCTGGTTGGCGTCCACCACGATCTCCGCGTCCGGCCGGGCCTCACGCACCGCGGAGATGCGTTCAATCGTCAGCGTCGCATCGAGCTTGACCTTGATGCGGCAGCTGTCGAGCTTTTTCGCCGCCGCAGCCATGGCCTCAGGGCTGCCGATGCCGATCGTCAGAACGGTGCGCGTCAGTTTCGGCTCGATCCCGGTCAGGGACCAGATCGTCGTCTGCTTTTCCTTGGCTTCGAGGTCCCAGAGCGCGCAGTCGAGGGCATTCCGCGCACCGCCCGGCGGCAGCAGCCTGCGAAGCTCGTTGCGGCCCGCCCCTGACTCGATCGCCTCCCGCACCTTCTGGACATCGGCGAGCATGCTCTCGCCGGTCTCGGACAGGTAGTACACACCCGCGGCCTCGCCGCGCCCGATGCAGCCGTTCTGTTCGATGGTCACGAAAAGCAATTCGGACGTCGTGAACGTGTAGCCGGTGATCGTAAACGGTTCCCGGAATGCCCAGGATTCCGTTGTCGCCGTGAGGATTCGCCGGCTCGCCATGCCGACCGCGTACGGTCGCTGACCGTGTTCCGGAATCATCATGTCCTAGCTCAGATACTGGAATCCGAGAATATTCCAGTAGTAATAGAACCAGCACATGAACAGCGCGCACAGCGCCACGACCGTGTAGCGCAGGCGGGCCCAGATGCTCGCGAACAGCCCGCGCTTCCAGGCGAGCACCCCGTGGTACAGCAGGTACAGCCCGGCAACGGTCGCCACGACAGGCAATATCAGCCACAGTTTGAACAGCAGCGGAATGCCACCGAACAGTTCGTCCTGAACGATCGATATGACGATCACGCCGGCGATCACGACCAGAAGGTTCGCGGCCGCTGCCCAGAAAGCCGCATTACTCGCAGCACGCTCAGGTCGTGGCTGCAGGCGCCACGAGGCACGCTGGTACCAGCGACGCAGTACGACGGCAAGGAACACGAGGATCGAGAGACCAAGCAGGGCATAGTTGAACGACGGCGTCGCGGCCATGGGCAACTTGCGCAAGGACATGAACGGCAGACCGTCCAGCACGAAGCCTGTTACTTCGCCCTGCTCGTTTTCCTGGAAGGCGATGTGCCCGGGACTGATGCCGCTGATCAGCGATATGTTCGGATTCAGCTCGCGAAACAGGTTCTCCTCCACTTCGACGTACTGCTTGGCCGTCCCGGCAAAGCTGACGACGAGCGTATTCTCTTCGGTCGGCGCCACCTGCAACACGCTTGCGAGCCCCAGTGCTTTCTCTATTTTCGAGAAGTTGCTGCGCCAGAAGCCGTAAACGCCGGCATAGCGTCCGGCCCGCTCGGCGAAGTCCTCCGGAGGGACCGGCGCCCGCCATTCCTGCGGGAAATATTCGTTGTAGAACGCCGGCGCGAAAGCCGAGCGAACCGTGCTGCCCCCCGGCCCGCCGAAGCTCACGAAAAACGTGAGATCGTTGACGGGATCGATACCGAGGTAGGAATGGAAATACTGGGTGTCGCCACCGTGGCCGATGAGCCGCACGCCATTGTGTTGCTCTTCGTAAAACCCCAGCGCCATGCCCATCAGGCGATCGTCGTGCGTAAATGCCCGCGCGAGCATCGTCACGAGTGTCTCCTCGCGGAGGATGCGCGCACCATCGAGTTCACCGCCATTCAGGATCGCCTGGCTGAAACGCACCATGTCCGTAGCTGTCGCCGACTGCGCACCGGCGGGGCCGAAGTTGGAAATGATCTCGAAAGGTTTTTCGACGTAGCCGCCGTTCTCGACCTTGTAGCTCTTCGCCATCTGGTCCTCGAGCGATTCGGGCAGCGGCTCCTCGAATGTCGAATTCGTCATGCCGAGTGGCGTGAAAATATTTTGCGCGACGTAATCATTGAACGGCATGCCGGAAACGTTCGAAACGATCAGGCCGGCGATGGCCGTGGCGTAATTGGAGTAGGCGGACTGCGCGCCGGGCGGGTTGACCCGAGCCGGCTGGTAACGAGCCATCGACTCCGCGAGCGGCATGATCCTGTCGGGATCGTCCGTAATGAGGTAGCCAAGTGCGCCGTCTTCGAAGCCTGCCGTATGCGTCAGGATGTGCCGCAGGGTTATCGGTGTATCGAACGCCTCGCGAATCTTGAACGTCTCGAGGTAGGTGTTTACATCAGCGTCGAGATCGAGCTTGCCCTGCTCGACGAGCTGCATCACGGAAACCCAGGTAAACAGCTTGGACACGGAGCCCGGCCGGAACAGGGTGGTCGAAGCGTCCACGGCAACCTGCTCTTCCATGTCCTGGTAACCGTAACCCTTCGCGAAGATCAGTTCGCCGCCCTGGGCAATCGCCACGGTGCCGGACGGGCTGTTGTTGGTTTTCATCAGCGGCTTTACCACACCGTCGATGAACGCTTCCAGCCGTGGCGCATCCGCGAGACCGGGGGCCGCCGCGCCGGCAGCCGGGCCGAGAACGAGGAACAGAATGACGGCAGCGATCTGCCGCGCGCGCTTGCTCATGATATGCCTTCCCGTCGAGTCCATACTGACCGAAGGCGGGATAATAGCGTCGGCGAAGATTTGCGGGTTAGGCCGAACCGCCATCATAATGTGCAGAATCGGCAGATCGATCTTCGCCCTGACGGAAGCGGGCGGCCGACACGGGGCGGTACGGCATGAGTATGCATTTCGGGGACGAATACGTCGTGGAGGTCGAGCCGGATTTCGATCCGGAGGAATTGCCGCGCGCCCGTCTCAGCGCCTTGTTCGGAAACGCGCATCGCGTCACCCGCTTTGCCTCCACCCCGGATCACAACTTCATCCAGGACCTGGCCGGTACCGGTATCGAAGGGCTGCTGTGTTACCGGATCGACGCGGACCGGATGATAGAGATCGACGACGCCTGGCTCGAGCGCTCGCTGGTGCTGCGTAACGAGGTTGCGGACATCATCAGTTTCCAGTTCGTCTCGACCGTCAAGCGTTCCGAGTTCCTCGGCAAGCGCAAGAACGTGCACGACCTCGGCCCCGCTTTGATCGTGAGCGCGGTGCCGCGAGGGGAAACCACGTACCGCATGCCGAAGACGCAGGTGCAGATCCGGCACGTCGTGGTGCATACGACCTTGTCCACGCTGCTCAGACGCACCGCCGAGGCGCCGCGTGCATATCCGCGCTGGTTGCAGGAAATGCTGTCCGGCAAGCACAAGACGCCCCGCCAGCGGGTCTTCTTCCTCGAGGACGTGCACCGGGATGCCATCTGGTCCTGCTTTCACCTGCCCGTCTCCGGCAGCCTGCTCGGCCACTGGATGTCGGCCAAATTCGACGAGCTGCTGTGCATAGGCCTGCAGATCCTGAAGAACAGCCAGAGCCTGCCGGACCACAACCCGCTCGACCTCGACCAGCCGTGCGGCGACAAGATCCGGCGCGCGCGCGCCATTCTGAGCGTCGAATACCCGAAGCCACCGCCGCTCCCGGCGCTTGCGCAACAACTCGGGATCTCGGAGACGCGCCTGAAGAGCGGCTTCCGCTCGATGCACGGCACGACCGTCATGCAGTACTGCATCGACAAGCGCATCGAGGCAGCCCGCCTGCTGCTGCGCGAGAACCGGCATTCGATCTCCGAAATCGGCAGCATCGTCGGCTACGAGGACCATTCCGCATTCACCCGGGCCTTTCGCCGCCACACCGGCAGCACGCCCAAAGAATGGCGCCGCGCACGGGGCAGCTGAGACCCGATTTTCGGCCGGCGCAGCGCCACGACCCGCTGCCGAATCGGCACAGTAAATAGCCGTATCAGACTAATGCTTCTCTGCGGGCCGCGATTTAGTATCTGCGATCAGGGTGCCGCGCGGGGGATCCATTGCGCGTCCGGATTAATGCATTGAGGCACGGGTAAACAATTATGACCAAGTCGAAAGCTCACATCGTAAGCACGGTCGGACTGGGAATGCTGTTGGCGGCCGCAGTTCTTTTCACGGAGTCCGCTGAAGCGCAAGAGGCGACCGGGGCTGAACTCGAAGAAATCATCGTCACCGCCTCGCGGCGTGAGGAAACCCTGCAGAACGCGGCCCTTGCCGTGAGTGTAGTGGATGTCGGCGCGCTGGCCGACGCGGGCCTTATGGGCTTGCCCGAGTTACTGGGCTTCGTGCCCGGTGTCTCGGTCGTCGACAGCGGTGGAAACTTCAACAGCACGGTATACATCCGCGGCATCAACGCAGTCCTTGCCGCGGGCGTCGCGACCTACGTCGATGAGATCCCGTTCGGCTCATCGACCGTATACTCGAACCCCGCGCCCCTCGACGGGACGCTGCTGGACGTTACGTCGCTTAACGTCCTGAAGGGGCCGCAGGGCACACTGTACGGCGCCAGCGCGATGGGCGGCATCCTCAAGTACGACACGCGCGACCCGTCGCTCGACGACTGGACGGGCAGCGTGTCCGCCGACCTGTCGGATACGAGTGGTGGCGGGTTGAACCAGATGTATCGCGTCAACGCCAACGGCCCGATCGCAACCGATGCCCTGGGCGTCAGTTTCACCGGCTTCTGGAGCGATGCCGAAGGCTACATCGACAACGTGACCATTCCGATCGACGGTTGGGACAACTACGAGTACTACGGAGCATCGGGCAGCCTGCGCTGGGCAGCCACGGACAGGCTGGAGTTTACGGTTCACGGCCTGTACCAGAATTCGACCCAGGAAGGGCTGTCCACGATCCAGACGAATTTCGCGGACGATATGTTTCAGCCCGGTGTCGGCGCAGGCGAGCCGTGGTTCGGTGAATACGAAACCGGCGAGGCCGACCTCAATCCCAGCGAATTCGACGCCAGCATGGTCGGCCTGACTATCGACTATGATTTCAGTTTTGGCACGTTGACGTCGTTAACCAGTTCGCAGGAGCTGCAGTACGTGCTGTCGCAGGACTTTACGGCGATCTACGGCCCACTTGTCGATCAGCTCTTCGAGGATAACGCGCCGCATACCTCGGTGATTTTTGTCGCTGATCAGGGATTCGAGAAAATCACGCAGGAACTGCGGCTGACGTCGCTATCGAACGCCACTTTCGAATGGATCATCGGCGCGTTTTACGCCGACGAGGAAGGCCACAATATCCAGCGCCTCGACGTGACGCCGCCCGAGGAATTCTACTTCGCAAACTTCCCGTCGAACTACGAAGAACTGTCGATGTTCGCCACAGGCACCTATTACTTCACGCCCGATTTCGACATGAGCCTCGGTATCCGCTATGCCGACTACTCCAACGACGTGGAACTGACCGCCGTCGGTCCGCTCATAGCGCCGATACCGCTGACGAGCATCGACGACGAGGTCAGCAACTATCTCTTCAATGTACGCTGGCGGACCGGCGACAACACGTCGGTCTACGGCCGCATCGCGAACGGCTACCGGCCGGGCGGTGCAAACTTCCTGCTGCTCGACCCGGTCACCGGTGACCCGTTGACGAATCCCTTTTTCGAGGCCGATTCGCTCACCAGCTACGAAGCCGGGATCAAGGGCACGATATGGGACGCCCGGCTGGGATACGACCTCGCCGCATACTACATCGACTGGCAGGATTACCAGATCAGCGTAATCCGCGGCGGCCTGACGGTTGCCGGCAACGCCGACAAAGCGGTCAGCACCGGTGCGGAAGCGTCGTTGAGCTTCGCCGCCACCGATGCGCTGACCTTGAAGGCCATCTTGTCGTACACGAATGCCGAAATTGCCGAGGACGAACCGGACCTGGGCGGCGCCGACGGTGACCAGTTGCCGAACACCGCCGAGTGGCAATCGGCGATGGATATCGACTACCAGTTCAATGTCGGCGAGTTTCCGTCCTACGTTGGTCTCTCCTGGCGCTACAAGGGCGACATGCCGGTCGGGTTCGAGGGCTACACCGACGAGAATGGTACGTTCTGGCCACCCTCGGCGCCCCGCCTGACGATCGACGGCTACAGCATGGTGGACCTGCGCGCCGGCATGAGCTTCGGCGCGATCGATCTGGCATTGTATGCCACCAACCTGCTCGACGAGTGGGCCTACACCAGTTTCGGGCCGAGCTTCACCGGACCGTCGAGCGGCACCCCAACGCGCCCGCGCACCATTGGTGCCATTGCCCGATTCAATTTCGACTAGCGATATCCCCGGCGCCGGGAAGAATGACCGGCGTCGGGGGACGAGAGTGCGGCGCGCGTTGCATGAAACCTGCCGTAAATCGGCCTGACAGTGCCTGAATGCCGCTGATCCCCGCCGACCAGACCTTAGCCCTGGCCGCCCTGGCGATGGCCATCGTCGCGTTCGGCATGTGGGCCGAGCGCACGCGCTGGGGGCAGCGGCTCGGCGGACCCCTGTTGCTGCTCGCGATCCCGATGGCGCTCGCAAACCTCGGCGTGATGCCGCATTCGGCGCCGCTCTACGATACCGTCGCGAGTTTCCTCGTGCCCGTGGCGCTCCCGCTGTTGCTGCTGCGGGCGGATTTCCGGACGATCGTCGGCGAGTCGGGACCGATGTTCCTGGCTTTCCTGGTGGCCGCCGCGGCAACCGTCGCCGGCTCGGTCGCCGGCGTACTGCTGGTGGATATGGGCGCCCAGGAGGCGGAGATCGCCGGCACCGTCACGGCAAGTTACATCGGCGGCTCGCTCAATTTCGTCGCGACGGCCGAGGCGCTCGGCATCCGCGACTCGGGCATCTATGTCGCCGGGCTGTCGGCGGACGCCGCCGGCGCGGTTTTCTTCCTGATTATGCTGATGCTGATGCCGGCGCTCGGCTTCGTGCGGGCGGCCATGCCGTCACGATTTTCGATGGGCGCCGAAGCGGTGCCGTCCGGGGCAAGCACAGTGCCCGCCGCCAGCGGAGCGCAGCCGTTCGACCTGCCGAAAGCGGCCAACGGGCTGGCGCTGAGCCTCATCATCTGCGCGCTGAGTTTCGGGCTCAGCACCTGGCTCGGCATCGAGTCGATGTTCATCCTGGTGGTCACGGTGCTTGCGCTCGCCGTGGCCAATTTTGCGCAAGCCCTGGTGCGCCGGGTGGCGTTCGAGTTCGAACTCGGCACGCTGTTCATGTACCTGTTCTTCGTCTGCATCGGCGCAGGCGCGAACCTCGCAGACGTCGTTGGCGCCGCGCTGCCGATCCTGCTGTTCATCGTCGTCATGGTGCTTGTGCACCTGGTACTTATGGTGATTGCAGGACGCCTGCTCCGGCTGGATCTCGCCGAGGTCATGATCGCGTCGAACGCGTGTATCCTCGGACCGGCACCGGCCGCAGCGCTCGCGGCGAGCAAGGGCTGGCAGCCGCTGGTCGCGCCGGGCATCCTCGTCGGCATGTTCGGTTATGCGATCGCCACTTTCATCGGCGTGTCGCTGGCCGCACTGTTCCGGCTGTGGTCGTAACGCCAAGGACCTTTCCTACATGACGAATCTCACGAAGATCGCCCTTCGGACACCCTACCTCATCCTCGTCGGGGACGAAGGCGATCCCACGTACGCAAAGACCGGGCTCGGCATCGTGCAATGGCGACGTCACGCCGTCGCCGGCCAGTACCGCATGTCGAATGCCGCCGTCGACCTCGGTGTCCCGGACCTCGGCCTCGATGCCGCCGTGGCCGCCGGGGTCGGCAGCCTGGTCATCGGCGTGGCACCGGTCGGCGGCGCGGTGCCGGCCGCCTGGTGGGATCTCATGCAGGACGCCGCCCGCCGCGGCCTCGACGTCGTCGCGGGCCTGCATACGCGGCTCAATGACAATCCGGCGCTGGTCAAGGCCGCTGCCGAAAGCGGTGCGGCCCTCATCGATGTGCGCGTGCCGCCGAAGAACCTCCCGGTCGGTAACGGCCGCAAGCGCACGGGGATGCGCTTGCTGACCGTCGGCACCGACTGTGCGATCGGGAAAAAGTACACCGCGCTCGCGCTCGACGCAGCGTTTCGCGCCGCGGGCATGAAATCGACCTATCGCGCCACCGGCCAGACCGGCATCATGATCGCCGGCGAGGGCATGCCGATCGACGCCGTGGTCGCTGATTTCATCGCCGGCGCGGCGGAAGTGCTGTCGCCGGACAATGCGCCCGATCACTGGGACATCGTGGAAGGCCAGGGATCCCTGTTCCACCCGGCCTACTCCGGCGTGAGCCTCGGCCTTCTGCATGGCTCGCAGCCGGATGCATTCGTCGTCTGTCATGACGCCACGCGCAGGGCGGTGTCAGGCTGGGAACATTACGCCCTGCCGTCCGTCGAGGACTGCATCGACCTGCACCAGCGTCTGGCAAGGCGCACGAATGCGGCGGCGCGCTGCGTCGGGCTGTCGGTCAACACCTCTGCCGTGCCGCGGGAACTGCGGGCTTCATATCTCGAGGAATTGCGCCTGCGGCACAAGGTGCCGGCGGTCGATCCGCTCATCGACGGATGCGCCGACATCGTCGCGTTCCTGCGGTCGCTGTTCGCCTGAGTGGCGGAGGGAGGGGTCAGAGTACATTTTGCTTTAATGGAAAATGTACTCTGACCCCATTATTCATTATTCAGCGCAACTGGCTGTCCTTGCTGCCGCGGCGGTTGTAGCCGGAGACCGGTGCGTCGCGCTTGTCGCGCTCCGACTGGCAGCGGATGCAAAAGCGGACACCCGGCACGGCGGCGCGCCTCGCTTCCGGGATGCTGGCCCCGCATTCCTCGCAATGGCTGCGGCTCTCGCCTTTCGCGAGCCGGCTGCGCGCACGATTGACCGCGTCCTCGATGGACGCGTCGATCTGCTCCTGCACTGCACCGTCTTTCGCAAATCCGCCGGCCACGGTCGGTTTTCCTGTTGACGAATCGGACTACCAGTCTATAGTCGTTCCCTGCCGTCCGGCAACGATGCCCCGCCCGCGGGTCTGTGCGCTGTTCTGTATCGCCGCCGCGGCAAAACAGCGATCATCGACCACCGGGCAAGCCCACACCTGATTACTATTTCATGCCAGCTTTTTCATGCCAGCTTTGAGCCGTGACCCGGACGTCGAACGGTCGCTGAAGCACTCCCTGAAAGACGCGACGGCTTTCGCCGCCATGACCGGTGTCGGCGAGACCTACTTGTCTGCGTTCGCCCTGTTCCTCAAGGCATCCGCGCCCCAGATCGGCCTGCTCGCGTCGGTTCCGCCGCTGCTGGCATCGCTGACTCAGCTGTTTTCTGCCTGGCTCGGCCGCGTGACCGGGCAGCGCAAGCGCATCGTGCTCATCGGTGCGAGCCTGCAGGCATTCATGTGGCTGCCGATCCTGTTGCTGCCAATCCTTTTCCCTGCCTATGCCGTTCCGCTCCTGATCGCGAGCGTCGTGATCTATCACGGCGGCGCGCATCTCGCTGCGCCGCAATGGAGCAGCATGATGGGCGACATCGTGCCGGAGCGGCGGCGCGGCCGTTTTTTTGGCCTGCGAACCCGGGTCGTATCGCTGACCTCGTTCTGTGCGCTCATGCTCGGCGGCTTGTTGCTGCACGGGATGAATACGGCCGGGCATACGCTGCTCGGATTCGGGCTGCTCTTTATTACGGCAGCCGGTGCCCGTGTCATCTCCGTATACCAGTTGTCGCGGATGACGGACCCTGGCGGACACGTCGCCGCACTCGAAACGCCCGTCGGCCGGGAGTTCTGGCACCGCCTGCGCCGGTCCAATTCAGTACGATTTTCGCTGTTTTTCGCCTTTATGCAGTTCGGGGTGGCGATTGCTTCGCCGTTTTTCACGGTCTTCATGCTGCGTGACCTGGGCTTCAGCTATCTCGAGTTCACGCTCAACTCCGGCGCCTCGATCCTCGCGCAGTTCCTGACACTGTCGCAGTGGGGCCGGATCAGCGACGTGTTCGGCAACCGGCGTGTCCTCACCGTGACCGGCCTGTTCATCCCTCTGATGCCCCTGCTGTGGACGGTGTCGACGGACGTCTGGTACCTGGTTGCCGTGCAGGCGCTGAGCGGCTTTTCATGGGCGGGATTCACTCTGGCAGCAGGCAATTTCGTCTACGACCTGATCCGGCCGCACCAGCGTGTAACCTACCTCGCCGTGCATAACGTGCTTGCCAGTGTCGGTACGTTTGCCGGCGCGATCCTCGGCGGCTTTCTTGCGACGGTGCTGCCCCGGGAACTGAGTATCGCCGGGAACCACTACGTGTGGCTGAGTTCTCTTTACGGCGTGTTCGTGATTTCGACCCTGGTGCGCGGCGGTGTCGTGCTGCTGCTGCTGCCAAAACTCCGCGAGGTGCGCAGCGTGCGGCCGATTTCCACGTCGGAAGTGATTTTCCGCGTCACTCGCATCAATGCACTCGCCGGCATGTTCTTCGACATCGTCGGCTCCCGGCGGCGCGGTCCCGAAGACAGGCGGCGTCGTGGCCAGAGCGGCGAGACAGGCGACTCCGAATCTTGAGCGCCGTCAGGTCATTAAGCGACAACCGGCGCGGCGCGCGCTTTGCCGTTGCGGCGCTTGCGGGCATGCTGTTCGTTGCCTGCGGCCAGCAGCCGACGATCAGCGAGAGCATGCAACGGGTCGACGGCCCGCTCCCTACCGATTTCAGCGGCTCCTGGCAGCGCAGCTATGCACGCGACGACCCGATGAGCCGGGTGTTGCAGCAAGCCTGGGACGAGCTCAGCCGGACATCGCAGGACCGGTACATGCGCAACGACATGGGTCTTCCCGCACCGTCATCGCGGGACACCGAAGTGTTGCTGGCTCTCGCGCAGCTCGGCGAGGTCATCACGCGCTTCGATTCGATGAACATCGTCCAGGACGAGCACGAGATCCGCATCGCGAGAGAAGGCGATTTCGCGCTGCAATGCACGTTCTTCAACGGCGCCGCGCGGCGCATCGAGAGTCCGGCCGGCGCGGAACTCTGCGGCTGGGACGCGGACCAGCTGGTATCCCAGCTGGTCCTCACGGACGGCCTGGAAATCGTCAACCTGTTCACGATGTCCGGCGACGGCCAGGAATTGCGGATCACGACGACGCTGCGCTCGAGCGCATCGCGGGTACCGGTGACGATAAGGCGTTACTACCGCAAGTACGAGGAACCGGCGTCCACGTTTCACTGCATCGAGACCCTGAGCATGAAGCGGGTCTGCAGCACGGCCGAGATCGTGCCATGAGCTGCGTCGTCAGGAATCGTCTCTCGCGAATGGTGTCCGCAGGGCTTCTGCTTGGCCTTTCGCTCATCGCGGCCGCGACGCCCGATACTGAACGTGCGCTGGACGTGTCGATCGCGGTGTTCGATCCCGGCATTCCCGCGGACCTCGGCACACAACGGGACCTGCGGGTATTTCCGCGCATCCGCGAGATCGAGGCGCGCATCCTCCCTTTCGGCCTGCGCCAGGCACTCGTCGCATCCGGCGAATGGGGCGTCGTGCGGGTCGTACCGGCGAGCGGCACGGTCGCGGAACTCAAGCTCTCCGCGGTCATCGACATATCGGACGGGGAGCAGCTCGTCTTGCGGGTGTTGGCGGCCGACGCGAGCGGCCGTACCTGGTTCGATGAGGTCTTTGCCGGCCGCGACCCGGGCAGCGCAGACGGCGCACCCGTATACGCGTCCGTCTACGCTGCGATTGCAGCGCGCCTGAATGCCTTTCGCGATACCCTGACTGACGACGAACTCGCACGCATCCGCGAGCTCGCGCTCCTGCGCTACGGGCAGGAACTCGCGCCTTCGGCCTTCGGCAAGTACCTGCGGGCGACGCCCTGACGGCGACTTCGAGCTCGTGTCCCTGCCGGCGAAGGGCGACCCGATGATCGACCGGATCACGCAAGTTCGATCCGCCGAGCACATCATCGTCGATGCCGTCGACGAAAAGTACCAGGAGCTGCACGGCGATATTGCCTTCGTGTATTCAGTCTGGCGCGATTATCGACGCAAATCGCGCGACTACCAGGCAGCCGATGAACGCTGGGTGGAGAAGGGCCCGCCCGACCTGCGGCGCGGCAGTTACGAGGCGCTGGAGCGCGCTTACGACGGCTACAAGTGGAGCCGCATGACGGCGCAGGAACTGGACGACATGGCCGTTGCGTTCGACAACGAGGTATCGCCGATCGTCGATCGCGTCGACGCCAGGATTGCGGAACTCGAGGCCTGGGTCGACGGCAAGTACGTGGAGTGGAACCGCCTGCTGGAAGAATTGTTCAGCCTCGAAACACGCCTCGAGGAGTAAGGTATGCTCCTGCGCTTGTACGACGCGGTGCACGACCCATGACGGACCTCGAGATTTTCAAGCCGCTGGCGATTGCGATGGGGCTGGGCCTCCTCGTCGGACTGCAGCGTGAGTGGGACAGGCATCCCCTGGCGGGCATCCGCACGTTCACACTCATTACGCTCCTCGGTGCGATCGCCGCGTTGCTCGCGCGCGATTTCGGCGGCTGGATCGTCGCCGCTTCACTCCTCGGCCTGGCCGCCTTGCTGATTTCCGGCAACTGGCTGCGGGAAACCGGCGACCCGGACGCACCGGTCGGGCAGACCACGGAGACCGCTGCCCTGGTCATGTTTTCCGTCGGCGCGATGCTGATGGCAGGGCATACCGTACCGGCGGTTGTGCTCGGCGGAGCAACCGCGGTCCTGCTGCACCTGAAGGACCGGATGGAGACCATCGTGGGCAGTCTCACTGCATCGGATGTTCGCGCCATCTTCCAGTTCGTCCTGATCGCACTGGTGATCCTGCCCTTGTTGCCGAATGAAACCTACGGTCCCTACGATGTCCTGAACCCGTTCAAGATCTGGCTGATGGTCGTGCTGATCGTCGGTATCAGCCTGAGTGCCTACGTCGCCTACCGGCTGGTCGGCGTGCATGTGGGATCGATACTCGGTGGCATGCTCGGCGGCATGATCTCGAGCACGGCGACCACCGTCAGTTACGCGCGGCAGTGCAAAAACAACCCGAAAGTGGTCGGCACCGCCTCGCTCGTGATCGTCATTGCCTCGACAGTCGTGCTCGTGCGCGTCGCGATCGAGATCGCGGCCGTTGCGCGCGGGCTGCTGCCTGCGCTGTTACCGCCGTTCGCCGCGATCTTCGCCCTGATGGCGGGGATCAGCGCCTGGTTGTACTTCCGTTCGCAACAGGGTGAAGCCGAAGCGCCGGAACACAGCAACCCGTCGCAACTGAAGCCCGCCATTGCGTTCGGGTTGCTATACGCGGTCGTTCTCTTGATGGTCGCGTTCTTCAGGGATTACTTCGGTGACACCGCGATCTACGCGGCAGCGCTGATCTCGGGTCTCACGGACGTCGACGCGCTGACGTTGTCCGTTGCGGAATTGTTCAACCGGGACCGGGTCGGCGGGGACACGGCCTGGCGCGCGATTCTTCTGGCGACGCTGTCCAATCTCGCTTTCAAGGCAGGTGCGGCAGGAGTACTCGGCGGCGCCGCGCTGTTTCGGATCGTGGCTGCCGCTTTCGGGGCCACGATTCTCGCGGGCCTCGCCATCATCTTCCTCTGGCCGTAATGCAGGAGGAAGCTGCTACAGCAGCCGAATGATGGCGACGATAATCAGCAGTGCAAAGACAATGCCGAGGCCGATTGCGGCGGGTTCGAGGTCGTCGGGGGAGTTGTTGTCGGGCATACCGGTCAATCCTTGTCTCTTTATAAGGTCCAGCCGCCGCCGAGCGCCTTGTAGATCGCGACGACGTCTGTATTCAGCGCCGTCTCTGCGGCGGTGACGGAATCCTCGGCATCGAGGACGGTGCTCTCGGCATCGAGCAGGCGCAGGAAGTCGACCGCCCCTTCTTCGTACTGAATCCGTGCGAGCCCGGCGGCGCGGCGTGACGCCGTCGCCCGCTCGACGAGAGCGAGCAGGCGCTTCTGGTCTTGCGCGAAGCTCACGAATGCGTTTTCAGTTTCCTCCAGCGCGAGCAACACCGTCTGTTCGTAACGAGCGAGTGCCGCCTCGGCATTCGCTTCTGCCGCATTGAGCCGGGCGCGTGCACTGCCCAGGTCGAATGCCGCCCAGTCGAGACGCGGCGCCACGTTCCAGGCGTCGGTATTACCGTCGCCGAGCGTCGCCGTGCTGCCGGAGACAAATCCGACGAAGCCCGTGACGCTGAGTCGCGGGAACAGGTCCGCCGTTGCGACACCGACCCGCGCCGTCTGCGCGGCGAGTGCGCGCTCGGCCGCCTGCACGTCGGGCCGCCGGCGCAGCAGCAGGGCGGCATCGCCGACCCGGACTTCCTCGATGCGGGCAATACCCGGTACGGGCGCCAGCGCGTCGGCGAGCTCGCCCGGCCGCACGCCGATGAGCACGGCGAGCCGGTGCGCGGCGCGCTGTTCGGCGACCACGAGCGGCGGTATGAGCGCTTCTGTCTCGGCGAGGCGCGCCCCGGCGCTGGCGACGTCGAGCTCCTGCCCCACGCCCAGTTCGAGCCGCACACGAGTGAGCCGCAGCACCTCGCGCTGGTTTTCGAGATTGTCCGCGGCGACGACCAGCCGCCGCTGCGCGCCGCGCAATGCAAAATATTCGCGTGCGACTTCCGCGGACAGCCTTACCTCCGCCGCGCGTCGTTCGGCCTCCGCGGCGCCCGCGTCTGCCTGTGCCGCCTCGACGCTTCGGCGCACACGGCCGAACACGTCGATCTCCCACGCCGCGTCGAAGCCGAGTTCGTAGGCGTCGTAACGCAACGGTGCCGGTCCGCCGGACTGCGGCACGGGTGCATCCTGGCGCGTGAATCCGGCGTGCGCTGTCACGGCCGGCGCATAGTCGAGCTTTTGCTCGCGAAACAGCGCACGTGACTGATCGACACGCGCCGCCGCGATCCTGAGGTCGTGACTGCCGGCGATGGCACGCGCCATGAGATCGTCCAGCACCGGGTCGCCAAACTGGCGCCACCAATCCGCCTCGACGGGCGCGGCAACGAAGTCCTCGCCAACCGCGTTCCTGTAGGCCGCCGCCGGTGTCTCCGGCGTTTCGTAGTCGGGTCCCACGGCACACGCCGCAAGCGAGAGCGTCGCAGCCGCAGCGATCACCGGACGCAGGGAACGACGGTTTGTGGCCGGCGCGTTCATGCGGCCTCCGCCGGGACCGCGGGCTGCGACGGTTGCTGCAGGCGGGTCACGAGCCGGCGCACGACGAGGTAGAACACCGGCGTGAGGAACAGGCCGAACAGCGTTACGCCGATCATCCCGGAGAACACGGCGATGCCCATCGCATGCCGCATCTCGGCGCCCGCGCCACTCGAGAACACCAGCGGCGTCACGCCCATGATGAAAGCGAGCGAGGTCATGAGAATCGGCCGCAGCCGCAGCCGGCAGGCATCGACGACCGCCTGCCAGGTCGACCGCCCCTGCTCCTCCGCGTGCCGCGCAAACTCGACGATCAGGATCGCGTTCTTGCAGGCAAGTCCAACGAGAACGATGAGCCCGATCTGGGTGAATATATTGTTGTCGCCGCCGGTCAGCCACACGCCCGCGATAGCCGAGAGCAGCACCGTCGGCACGATCAGCAGCACGACCAGGGGCAGGCTCCAGCTCTCGTACTGCGCCGCCAGCACCAGGAATGCCAGCACCACGCAGAGCGGGAAAATCCACACGGCCGTGTTGCCGGCCAGCTGTTGCTGGTAGGCAAGCTCGGTCCACTCGAACGCCATGCCGTTCGGCAGCTCGGCCGCTGCCAGCTCGGCCATCAGCGCTTCGGCCTGGCCGGAGCTGTAATTGGGGGCGGGTCCGCCGTTGATCTCCGCACTCAGGTAGCCGTTGTAGTGCGGCACGAGATCCGGCCCTGCCGTGTGGGTCAGGGTGACGAAGCTCCCGAGCGGCACCATCGTGCCCTCGGTATTCCGGACCTTGAGCTTGAGCACGTCCTCGGGCTGCAGGCGGAACGTCATGTCAGCCTGCGCGTTGACCTGGTAGGTTCGGCCGAAGCGATTGAAGTCGTTGACATACAAGGAGCCGAGGTAGATCTGCATCGTCTCGTAGAGCACGTCGAGATCGACGCCCTGCGCCTTCGCCTTTTCGCGGTTCACCTCGACCTCGAGCTGCGGCACGTTCACCTGGAAACCGGAGAACAGGCCCGTGAGGCCCGGCGTTTGCCAGGCCTTCTGGACCAGGTTCTGGGTTTCCTGGTACAGCGCCGCATAGCCGTGCCCGCCGCGATCCTCGATCTGCATGCGGAAGCCTCCGATCGAGCCGAGGCCAAGGATCGGCGGCGGCGGGAATACGGCGATGAACGCGTCCTGGATCCCGCCGAACTGCTGGTTCAGCGCCCCCGCAATCGCGCCGGCGGACAAGCCCTCGCTGCCACGGTCTGAAAACTCGTCCAGCGTGACGAAAATGATGCCGGCGTTCGGCGCATTGACGAAGCCGTTGATCGACAGGCCGGGGAACGCGACGGCATGCGCCACGCCCGGCTGCTCGAGCAGGATGTCGCCCATGCGCCGGATGACCTCCTCGGTGCGGTCGAGCGTCGACGCCTCCGGCAGCTGGGCGTAAGCGACGAGGTATTGCTTGTCCTGCGCCGGGATGAAGCCGGAGGGCACGCTCGTGAAACCGAACCAGGTCAGCGCGATGAGTCCCGCGTACACGGCCAGTGCCAGCGCGGGCCGCCGGAGGCTCTGCCGGGTCAGGGCCGTATACCGGCGCGTTGTGCGCCGGAAGAAGCGGTTGAAGGGTTTCAGGATCCAGCCAAACGCCCGGTCGATGCCGCGCTGGAGCGGGTCCGGTGCCCTGTCCGGCTCCTTGAGCAGCAGCGCGGACAGCGCCGGCGACAGCGTCAGCGAATTGATCGCGGAGATGACCGTGCTGATCGCGATCGTCAGTGCGAACTGGCGGTAAAACTGGCCGGTCAGGCTGCTGATGAATGCCGTGGGGACGAACACCGCGACCAGCACCAGGGTGGTCGCGATGATGGGTCCGGTGACTTCGCGCATCGCCTGCTTGGTTGCCTCGATCGGCTTTCGGCCTTCGCGAATGTTGCGTTCGACGTTTTCAACGACGACGATCGCGTCATCGACGACGATCCCGATCGAAAGAACCAGCGCGAACAGGGACAGCGTGTTGAGCGAGAAACCGAACAAGTGCATGACGGCCAGCGTGCCGACCAGCGAGACTGGCACGGCGGCAAGCGGGATCAGCGATGCCCGCCAGGTCTGCAGGAACAGCACGACGACGAGCACGACGAGGAGCAGTGCTTCGAGCAGGGTCTTGACCACGGCCTTGATCGAGGCCTGGACGAAGGTCGTGGGGTCGTAAACGATCGCGAAGTCGACGCCCTCGGGAAATTCGGCTTTCAGCTCCTGCATCCGTTCGCGTACGGCACTGGAAATATCGAGTGCATTGGAGCCGGGGCGCTGGAATATACCGATGCCGGCCGCCGGCTGGTTGTCGAGCAGGGATCTGAGCGAGTAGCTGCTCGCGCCGAGCTCGATGCGTGCGACGTCGCCCAGGCGCACGATCTGGCCGCTGTCGCCGGCCTTGACCACGATGCGCTCGAATTCGGCCTCGTCGATGAGCCGCCCCCGGGTGTCGATCAGGAGCTGGAATTGCGCGGCGTTCGCGGACGGCGGCGAACCGAGCTGGCCTGCCGCGACCTGCACGTTCTGTTCGCGAATCGCTGCGACGACTTCGCTCGCCGTGAGATTCAGTGCCGAGACCTTCTCCGGGTCGAGCCACACACGCATGGAGTACTCACCCGCACCGAACACCTGCGCCTGGCCGACGCCATCGAGCCGCGCCAACTCGTCGCGCACGCGGAGCGTCGCGTAGTTCGAGAGGTACAGCATGTCGTAGCGCTGGTCGGGTGAGACCAGGTGCACGACCATGGTCAGGTCGGGCGAGGATTTCTCGGTGACGACGCCGAGCTGCTGCACCTCGGCCGGCAGTTTGGGCAGCGTTTGCTGCACACGGTTCTGGACCAGCACTGTCGCGCGATCGAGATCGGTGCCGAGACCGAAGGTCACCGTCAGGGTCATCAGGCCGTCCGCGGTGGCGAGCGACGACATGTACAGCATGCCCTCGACACCGTTGATCGCCTGCTCGAGCGGCGACGCCACGGTCTCAGCGACGACCTGCGGGTTTGCACCCGGATAGGTGGCACGCACGACCACGGTCGGCGGCACGACCTCGGGATATTCACTGATCGGCAGGAGGCGCAGCGACAGCGCGCCGGCGATGAAAATGATCATCGACAGGACCGCCGCGAAAATCGGGCGGTTGACAAAAAATTGCGGGAAGTTCATCGGTGTGTCCGCTCGTAGTTTGTGCTGGTGTTTCGCGATTGCTCAGCGCCGGGCGGCGCGGCCGTCCCGGCCGGCGTCGGCGACCGAGAGGACATTGCTGCCTGCGGCGACCGGCCCGCGGGCGAGTTCAGCCATGTCGACCTCGGTGGGTGTCACCGGCGTGCCGGGCCGGATGCGCTGCAGCCCGTTGACGACGACGACGTCGCCGTCGCCGAGACCGTCGGTCACGACGCGTAACCCGTCGACGAATCGCCCGATCTCGATGCCGCGGTACTCGGCGACATTGGCGTCATTGACGACGAGCACGTACTTGCGATCCAGATCGGTGCCGATCGCACGGTCGTCGATCATGGCGACCTGCGTCACGTCATTGCCGACGAGGCGCACGCGAGCGAACAGGCCCGGCGTAAACCGGCCATCGCCGTTGTCGAGCACGGCGCGGCCGCGGATCGTGCCGCTGTCAGGATCGACACGGTTGTCGATGAAGTCGAGCCGCGCTTCATGCGGATAGCCGTCTTCATTGATGAGCCCCACATACACCCGCACGGCATCGGCGCCGGCCTCGTTCGCGAGCCCCGCGTAGCGCAGGAAGCTCTGCTCATCGGCATCGAAGTGCACGTGAATCGGGCCGCCGGAAACGACGGTCGTGAGCCAGCTGCTGCTGTCCACCAGGTTGCCAGGCGTCACCAGGGCACGCGAGACGCGGCCGTCGATCGGGGATTCGATCCGGGTGAACGAGAGATTGAGCCGGGCGGATTCGAGCGCCGCGCCGACCGCCGCGAGTTCCGCCGCCCGGGTCGCCTCGGTGGCCGCGAGGCTCTCCAGTTGCTCCCGGGACGTCGCGTTCTGCTCATAGAGGCGCACAGCGCGGGCATGGTTCGACCGCGCGAGGGCGAGTTCGGCCTCGGCGCGCTCACGTTCGGCCTCGAGCCGGTGGACTTCGGCCTGGAACGGCCGCGCATCGATCCCGAACAGCAGGTCGCCGGCCGTGACCTCTGCCCCTTCGTCGAAGTGCACCGATTCGATGTAGCCGCTTACCCGTGGCCGGATTTCCACCGTCTCGACGGCCGCGAGGCGACCGGTGAAATCGTCAAACGCCTGCAGCGACTGAAGCTCGACGCTCGCCACGGTGACCTCGGGCGGCGGGGGCGGCGCGGGTTCCGCAATGCTCGGGCCGCGAGTTGCCAGAACCGCCCAGACCAGCGCCGCCGTCAGGGCGGCACTTAAAAGCAAGTATCTCGTACGCATGGCTTACCTTTATTTTTCAGCTTGTTGCAAGAATCGGCACGCATCGCCCCGGCGGCTTCCTGTTCCTGAACGCCTGGTCAAATCACACTTGACAGCAGCGGCGCAGGGGGCGATGATTCACGTGTTACGATACCGTTCGGTACCATCGAGACGATACTGACCGGTCACTCACATGTCAATAGGGCCGTTTGCATGAGCGCAGATCTTTTCAACCTTCACGCCGAGGACGCGACGCCGGACACCGCGGGCGAGCGCATCTTCCAGGCGGCACGGGAGCTGTTCTATCAGCAGGGCATTCGCGCTGTCGGCGTGGATGCCATTGCCGCCGCTGCAGGAACGACGAAGATGAGCCTGTACCGCAATTTCGGCTCGAAGGACCAGCTCGTCGCGGCGGTGCTCGAGGAGCAGGACCGGCTGTTCTGGGAATGGTGGGATGAAACGATCGCCCCTTACCAGGGTGACCCCCGTCGCCAGGTCGAGTGCCTGTTCCATGCTTTCGAAGAAGTCGCGAGCGATGCGGATTCCTGCCGGGGGTGCCCGATCGCGAATGCGTCCGTCGAGATCGTCGACGCGAATCACCCCGCCCGGCTGGTTGTCATCCGGCATCACCAGGAAATGCTCTCGCGCCTGCGCCGGCTCGCGGCGGAACTGGGCGCGAACGATCCCGACCAGCTCGGCGATTCGCTGATGCTCCTGATGGGCGGCTCTTTTCTCTCTCGTCTCTGTTTCGACGACCTCGGCCCCGTACGCTCCGTGTCCGACATCGCCCGTCAGCTGATCGATCTGCACACGAACGCGCCTGCCACGGCCTGACCCCGCCGGTGGACCGTGCGCGGACGATCGACTATCGTCCGGTGCTTTCCTCGAGGGAGAAAGCAGATGCGGTGGCAATCCGGCCGGATGCATATGCGCTTGTTCGCGGTGGCAGTGACGGCCTGTTGCGGTACGGCGTATGCCACGACGAAGCATTTCGATATCGACACGTACCTGGCGCTCGACTCGATCTCGGAGATCGCTGCGAGTCCGGACGGCCGATTCGTCGCGTACACGCTGTCGTCGAAGGATCTCGTCAAGGACGAGTCCATCGACAGCGTCTGGATCCAGCCTGCAGACGGCGGCGACGCGCTGCGCATTTCCGAAGCCGGCAGCAATGCATCGAGCCCGCAGTGGAGTCCCGACGGCCGCTACCTCGCCGTGCTGTCGGATCGCGATACGGAGACGACGCAGGTCTGGCTGTATGACCGCCGGGGCGGCGATGCGCAAGCACTGACGTCGCTCTTGCAGGGCGTGGATTCCTTTGCGTGGGCGCCGGACGGCAAGCGCCTCCTGTTCGTCGCCGAGGATGCAACGCCCGCCGACCTCGACGAGGAAGAGCGGCCGAAGCCTCGTCCGTACGTCGTCGACCGCCTGCAGTTCAAGGAGGATTACGTCGGCTACCTCGATCGCTACCGGGCGCACGTTTATGTCGTCGAGCTCGCGGAGCCGAAGCCGCGCCAGGTCACGTTCGGCGACTACGAGGACAGCGAACCCGTGTGGGCGCCGGACAGCCGGCGGATCGCCTTCGTCAGCAATCGAAGCGACGATCCCGACAGCAATCGCAATACGGATATCTGGGTCGTCGACACGGCAAAAGCGGACAGTACGCCGGTCCGCGCCTCGGCCATGGATACGTCAGAGGCAAGCCCCGCCTGGAGTCCGGACGGGCGCTCGATCGTATGCACATCCACCATGCCGGACGTGCTGCCGATTTATGCGATCCCGAGACTGCTTGTCGTCGAGGTCGACTCCGGCCGCACGCGCCATTTCGAGGCCCTCGCCGAGACACAGGTGTTCTCGCCCGAGTTCACGTCCGACGGCGAGGCCATCCTGGCTGTCACAGAGCACCGCGGTGAGCAGAACCTGGTCCGCGTGGACGTCGCCACCGGTGCCGTCCAGTCGCTCGTGGACGGTAAGGATGTCGTTTCGGACTTCACGGTGGACTCTGCGGGGCAGGTGTTTGCGCTGGTGTCGAGGCCGCAATGGCCCGGCGAGGTATTCGCGCTGAAGGGCATGAGCCTCGACGTACTCAGCCGCGTTCATGCCGACACGCTCGAGGGCATCGAACTCGGACGGGTGGAAAAGCACGGCTACAAGAGCGCCGACGGCACAGCAATGGAAACGTTCGTGGTTCATCCGCCGGGCTACCGGAAGGGAAGGTCCTATCCCGGAATGCTTTATATCCACGGCGGTCCGCAGGCGCAATTCGACTTCAGCTTCAATGTGGATGCGCAACTGCTTGCGGCCCGAGGCTACGTCGTGGTCATGCCGAACCCGCGCGGCTCCTTCGGCTACGGCCAGGCATTCGCACAGGCCATCTATCGTGACTGGGGCGGCATCGACTACCAGGACGTCGTCGGCGCCATGGATTACGTGGTCGCGGCTGGCCTGGTCGATCCGGAGCGCACGGCGGTCTATGGCTGGTCCTACGGCGGTATGATGACGAATCACGTGATCACGAAGACCGATCGCTTCGACGCTGCCATCACCGGGGCGAGCGCGACGCTGTACGTGGCCAATTATGGGCACGACCAGTATCAGCGATGGTGGGAGGAGGAACTCGGCCTGCCATGGCTCGAGGAGAACAGGGAGAACTGGCAGCGTATCTCGCCTTTTTACTCGCTCGACAAGGTGAAGACGCCGACGCTCATCGTCGGCGGCGAGGACGACTGGAACGTGCCTATCCTGAACTCTGAGCAGCTGTACATCGCACTGAAGCGCCAGGGCGTGCCGACGGAACTCGTCATTTACCCGAACGAGGGCCACATCCTGTCCGTGCCCTCGTACGAGCGTGACCTGTACGAACGTTATTTCGCGTGGCTGGATCGCCATGTATCCGCCAAACGCCGCTGACGTCGGATCAATCGAGGAACCCCGGCTATATGGACCTGAAACTGTTCGCCGTCGTATTCGGCACCGTGTTTCTCGCCGAACTCGGCGACAAGACCCAGCTTGCGACGATGCTGTTCGCGAGCCGGCCCGAAGCAGGCCTGGCGACCGTTTTCCTGGGCGCCTCGCTCGCGCTGATACTGTCTTCGGGAATCGCCGTCGCCGCCGGCACGATCGTCTCCAACTACGTCGATCCGAAGTACCTCAGCTGGGCGGCGGGTGTTGGTTTCATCCTGGTCGGTATCTGGACGCTCGCCCAGGCGGGCCGGTAGGCGCAATACCTTCGCCGGGGCGTGCAGCATGAATGTCGAACGCTATTTCGAACGCATTGACTATTCGGGCAGCACTGGCCCGGAGCTTGGCACTCTGCGTGAACTGCTGAGGGCCCATGTGTTACACGTGCCTTTCGAAAATCTCGACGTGCAGCTCGGTTCCGCACTGACGACCGAAATACCCGCGGCTTACGTCAAGATCGTAGAGCGGCGCCGCGGCGGCTGGTGCTACGAGCAGAACGGCCTGCTCGGCTGGGTGCTCGCGGAACTCGGTTTCGGCGTGACGCGGATTGCCGGCGCCGTCATGCGCCAGGTGAATGGCGAGGCCACGGCGGCGAGTCATCTCTGCCTCCTGGTCCGGGTACCAGGGTCCGCGCGGGACTACCTGGTCGATGCGGGATTCGGCGGCAGCCTTCTGGAGCCGCTCGAAGTCGCGGAAGCCGAGCAGCACCATGCACCCTTCGATCTCCGCCTGATGCGCGTCGGCGGCGGTTACTGGCGCTTCGAGGAACGGGTCAATGGAGAGTCGTTCGGCTTCGATTTCCGTACGGAGCCCGCAGACGAAAAAGCCCTGGCCGGGAAGTGCACTTACCTGCAGACGAGCGGCGAGTCGCCGTTCGTCCTGAACGCCGTCGTGCAACAGCGCGGCCCCGGTAAACACACGTCGCTGCGCGGGCGCGTAGTGACGACGATAACGGCGACGGATACGCACGCCAGGCTGCTCAATTCCGCGGAAGAGTTTACCGGGGTGCTGGCCGCTACATTCGGCCTCGACGTCCCGGAAGCCGCATGGCTCTGGCCCAGGATTCTCGACCGGCACGAACGCCTCGGTCTCTAGAGACCGTTTCGCGCCGCTCCTACGCTCAGGCGGGTAGCCCTGACGCCTGGCGCTCGCGGCGCCGGTCGCTTTCGGTGGCGGTGAGCGCCTTCAGCAACCGGGTAGAATAGGATCGATTCCTGTGCTGACAAGAACGAGCGTGGAGTGACTGCGGCAATACTTGTCTTGCAATGCCTGCGCGGGACGCCTGCCTCTCGCGCGGCCCGGCGCGCCGGGTGGCTGCCCGGCGCGTTGTCAGCGGCATGCGTGGGTTGCTTTTCGATGCCCTCGGCGCAAGCCGAAAGCGCATACGCCGTCTGCCAGGAACCCGTCGAGCACCCTGGCCTGCGGGCCGGCTTCGCCGCGTATGACAGCGCGGCCGCGACCGGTAACGCCGGTCGCATCGACCGGGAGAACTGGTTGCTG
This sequence comes from uncultured Pseudomonadota bacterium, assembly GCA_963713215.1. Taxonomy (GTDB): domain Bacteria; phylum Pseudomonadota; class Gammaproteobacteria; order Steroidobacterales; family Woeseiaceae; genus UBA1847. The sequence continues at coordinate 1,205,949 of CAVQKY010000006.1, forward strand.
GATGTCGAGGTCGATGTCGGCGGCACATGGCGTACCGGCGGCGCCTACCGCGGTACGCTGCTCGATGAACAGGATATCGGCCTGCAGACCAACGGTTACCTGCACAGCTTCTATTATGTGCTGCATCGCCTGCGGGGCGCAGGCCAGCCACTCCGGGTAAGTATCGCGCCGGCACTGTCCGCGTCCTCCAACGTCATGAGCGACGCGGGCGAACTGGAGGCCGATGCACTGCAGCTGAATTTCGCCGCGCTGTGGCGCTTCGGCGCCGGGAGCGGACTCTCGTGGCGCGCCGGGCTTTGCGCCGATCACCGTTTCGGCCGCTACCGGCTTTACCCGGTCGTCGCAGCGGACTGGAGGCCGAACAACGAGTGGCAGCTCAGTCCCGGAATCCCGGACACCGTCATCGCGTACCGGCCAGGAGAGCGCCTTGGCCTCGTTCTCGCGCTGTACCCGAATGGCAACGAATGGTTCGTTAAGGACAAGAGCCTGACGCGATCGTCAATGCTCGAATACCGGGCCTGGGCGGCCGACATTTCCGTCGAGTGGCAGGCAAGTCCGCAGCTTGCACTGACCGCCACACTCGGCCGGGACTTCGATGCGGAGTACCGTGCCGACTTAGAGGACAGCACGCGGGCCGGACTCGAACTCGGGTCGACGGACCGCCTCGGCATCTCGGTCCGCTGGACTTTCTAGTGGCCCATAACGGGGAAAGCGACAGTGGGATTACAGGCCACTAGTTCGCTTTAGCGTCACGCGGCGCCGGCATCGGCTCGACCGGCTTCGGGTTCCACTTGAAGACGACGAACTTCAGCGGTACCGGGCCGGTGTTGCGGATGCCGTGTTCGTCCCAGGGCGCGGCGTAGAGGACGTCGCCGGCGGTCGCCGGGAATTCCCGCCCTTTCACCGACCAGGTGCCCTCGCCTTCGAGCACCATCAGGTACTCCTCTTCGGAGTGCACGTGCGGCGGGTGAATCTCCCTGCCGGGCTTGATGATCGCAATCGCCGTCAGGGAATCGGTGGCGGCATAGGAATCGCCGGTGTAATAGGTGACGAGATCGCCCCAATCGAACGACTCGGTACGCGCGGTACCGGCATCCACGACACCGGTCGCGAGACCCGGGGATTCCGCAACGGTGGCACCGGCGCCAAGCGCCGTGGCAAGAACACAGGCCAGCGCGAGTCTTTTCATCGTCATTAGCCCTGCGGGTCCAGAAGCTTGTCGCGTTCGGCAGCACGGACGATCGCTTTCGCCTCATCGACGACTACCGAGTAGTCCATCCCCGGCTGGAGTTTCTTCTTGAAATTCCAGTCCGACTGTATGGACCAGACCTGCTCGCGTGTGGCTGCGGAGAACATGTCGGCCGACAGCGCCAGCTCGTTGCTCCATTCGACGTACTGGGGCTCGACGTACTCTTCAAGGTCGACCTCGAAGACGTTGTACCAGTAAGTCGGCCGAAAGATATAGGTGGCCTCGGGATTTGCGTCCTTTGCCTTGCCGCGCGTCTCGAACGCGACCAGCTGCGTGACGAGCACGGCATCCGCGCCGCTCCGCTCGATCCGGTCGACGACCGTATCGCGGTTGATGATCGTCGTGGTGTCCGTCGTCGCGGTCATCGCGCTTGCCTCGACGCCCATCTCCGCCAGCTGCTTGACGATTTCCTTCTCCAGGTAGCGCCGCGCATCGAACGAGTCGAACAGCGCGACGACCAGGATGTTGCCGTAGGGCGCGTCCGCTGCGGCCGAAACGGGTTGCGTGGTCGACACCTGCGGGCCCGCTGCACAAGCCGCGATCAGAAGGCCGACGGCCAGGCCGGGCGGCAGCCGCTGTGGGATTGTCACGATTCGTGTTTCCGTCGATACCGTTATGGTTTGCAGCCCGATCCGCGAGGCTGCGCTCGCCCGGGTATCCTACATGAGATTGCGCGGACGTTTACAATGGCCCTCCATCCGGAGACGGCAAGGACCCCCAAAATGACACGATTCCTTTCTGCGCTGGTGATGCTGGCAACCGCCGCACCAGGCTTTGCCGCACAGTACGATGTCCTGATCAGGAACGGCGCCGTTTACGATGGGAGCGGTGCACCGCCCTACGTTGCCGACATCGCCATCGCGGGGGATCGCCTCGTTGCCGTCGGCAGACTCGAGGATGCGGAGGCCGGGCTGGTCATCGACGCGTCGGGCCTTGCGGTGGCGCCCGGATTCTTCAATACGCTGAGCCACGCGCATCTGTCGCTCATCGACGATGGCCGCGCGATGAGTGATGTGTTGCAGGGTGTGACGTTCGAGGTTCTGAGTGAAATCTCCCTGAGCCCCCTGAACGACGCTACCGCAGCGTTTTGGGAAAGCATCTTCGAAGAAGAAGATGTCGAGCTGACGTGGCGCAGCGTGGATGAGTACCTGCAGCACGTCGAGACCAGCGGAGTATCGCCTAATTTTGCGACTTTCGTATCCGCTGCCACCGTACGCGTCAACACCCTTGGCGCCGACGACGTCGATCCGGCACCTGCCGACCTTGAGGAAATGAAGGCACAGGTCGGGCAGGCAATGCTGGACGGTGCCCTGGGCCTCACCGATGCGCTGATTTATGCACCGGGCGCTTACGCGGAAACCGAGGAGATCATCGAACTGGCGAAGGTCGCCGGGCAGTACGGCGGCATCTACACGGCCCATATGAGAAGCGAAGGGAACCAGCTCATCGAGGCTATAGACGAGACGCTGCGCATCGCACGGGAAGCCGGCTTGCCCGTCAAGATTCATCATCTGAAAGCCGCGGGCCAGCCGAACTGGGACAAGATCGATAGCGCACTCCGCAAGATCAACGAAATGCGCGACGCAGGCATTTCGGTGACCGCGGACATGTACACCTACGTGGCCGGCGCAACCGGGCTCGACGCAGCGATGCCCACCTGGGTTCAGGCGGGCGGTTACGAGGAGTGGGCAAAGCGCCTCCGGGATCCGGAAACCCGGGCACGCGTGAAAGCCGAAATGGCGCTGAACGCCGAGGACTGGGAAAACCTCGGCTACCTTGCCGGACCGGAGGGCCTGCTGCTGCTGGAGTTCAAGAACGAGGCGCTGAAAAAATACGCCGGACGGACGGTGGCGGAGGTCGCGAAGGAACGCGGGCAGGACTACCGGGATACGATCATCGACCTCGTCATCGAGGACGGTTCGCGCGTCGGCACGGTCTACTTCCTGATGTCCGAGGACAACGTCCGAAAGCAGATTCGCGAGCCCTGGGTCATGTTCGGATCCGACGCCGACGCGCCCGCCGCCGAGGGAGACACGCTCGAAACAGGCGCCCATCCGCGCACCTATGGCAACGTGGCGCGACTGCTCGGCAAGTATGTGCGCGACGAAAACGTCATCTCGCTCGAAGAGGCCGTACGCCGCCTGACCCTGTTGCCGGCGTCGACCCTGAACATCCCCTCCCGGGGCCGCCTGGTCCCGGGCTTTTTCGCCGACCTCGTGATTTTCGATCCGGCGTCGGTCACGGACAAGGCGACGTTCGAGAACCCGCACCGGTATTCCGCCGGCGTGATGCATGTTCTGGTCAACGGGGTACCCGTCGTGCGGGACGGGCAGCACACGGGGGCCACGCCGGGCCGGGCGATCCGCGGACCCGGCTACAAACGCTAGACCGCGTCCGACTGCGCCTCGGGCGCGGCCCGCTGAAACGAGTCCAGCGCACGGCACGCGGCGTCCGCCGCCAGCAGGCGCGGGAACGCTTCGAGCGGCAGCTCGAAGCGGCGCGCGTTGTACATCTGCGGGACGAGGCAGGCATCCGCCATGGTCGGCGCGCCGCCACAGAGGTACTCCCCGTGGTCCGCGCGCTGCCGCGCGAGCGTCTCGGCTGCGTCGAAGCCGGCCGCGATCCAGTGCCGGTACCAATCCTTGCGGCGTTCCTCGGATACGCCGAGCGTCGCGTCCAGGTATTGCATCACCCGCAGGTTATTCAGCGGATGGATGTCGCAGCAGACGAGGTTGCTGAACGCTCGCACGAACGCCCGGTCCGCGACGTCCTCGGGCAGCAGCCGGAATCCGCCGTACGCCTCTTCCAGGTACTCCATGATGGCCTGTGACTGCCCGATCGCGACCTTGCCGTCGTCGAAGAACGGCACGAATGCCTGCGGATTGAGCTTGCGGTAGTCCGCATGCCGATGCTGCCCGCCGTCGGCAACGAGCGATACCGGCACGATGTCGTGTTCGATGCCCTTGAGATTCAGGGCGATGCGGACGCGGTATGCGGCCGAGGAGCGCCAGTAGCTGTAGAGGCGCGGCGTCACCGCCGGTTCCCGGCAGGCACGACCGCCTGGTCAATGCGGCCGAACAGACTCCTGCCGGCGGAGTCGCGCATCTCGATGGTGACGCGGTCGCCGACCTTGAGGAAGCCGGTGACGGGCGCGCCCGTTTCCAGGGTCTCGATGGTGCGCAGCTCCGCGATGCAGGAATAGCCGACGCCGCCCTTCCCGACGGGCCGGCCGGGGCCGCCGTCTTCCTTGTTCGACACCGTGCCGGAGCCGATGATGGTGCCGGCGCCGAGGGGCCGGGTCTTCGCCGCATGGGCGATCAGCTGCGCGAAATCGAAGGTCATGTCGGCGCCCGCGTTCGGTGCACCGAAAGGCTGGCCGTTCAGAAAGGACAGGAGCGGCAGGTGCAGCTTGTTGTCCCGCCACGCAGCGCCGAGCGCGTCTGGCGTCACGGCAACCGGTGAGAATGCGCTCGAGGGTTTTGACTGGAAAAAGCCGAAACCCTTGGCGAGTTCCGCCGGGATGAGATTCCGCAACGAGACGTCATTCACGAGCATGACCAGCCGGATGTGGCCGCCGGCGTCCCTCGCCCTTACGCCCATCGGCACGTCGTCCGTGACGATCGCGACCTCCGCCTCGAAATCGACGCCCCAGGCCTCATCGCCGGCCGGCATACCGTCGCGCGGCCCGAGGAAGCTGTCGGAACCGCCCTGGTACATCAGCGGATCGGTCCAGAAACTGGCAGGCATCTGCGCGCCGCGTGCCTTGCGCACCAGCTCGACGTGATTGACGTAGGCAGAGCCGTCCGCCCACTGGTACGCCCTCGGCAGCGGCGACGCACACGCCGTTTCGTCGAACCCCACGCCAGCGGTGCCGTCCTCGAGTCTGGCAGCGAGGGCTTTGAGCGGCGCCTCGGTTCCCGGCCAGTCGTCAAGCGCCTGCTGCAGCGTGGCGGCAATGTCGTCGGCCGGTACGCAGCGCGTCAGGTCGTCCGCGACGACGACGAGCCGGCCGTCGCGGCCCGCCTTCAGCGACGCGAGTTTCACTTCGTGTCGCCCGTGAACTCGAGTTCGTGCAGCCAGCTCGCGTGTTTGGGCGCTTTTTTCGTGCGGCTCCATTCCTCGAGCATGGCCGGCGCGACGCGCTTCAGTTCCTCGAGCTGCGCCTCGGTCTGCGTGTTCGCAACGAGTTCCAGCCGGTGCCCGTTCGGATCGAAGAAGTAGATGGACTGGAAAATGCCGTGGTTCGTCGGCCCCAGCACCTCGACACCTTCGCCTTCGATGTGCCGCTTCGCTTCGAGCAGGGCATCGTAATCTTCGACTTCCATCGCGATATGCTGCACCCATTTCGGCGTGTTGTGATCGCGGTCCATCTCGGCTCTGGTCGGCAGCTCGAAGAACGCCAGCACGTTGCCCATGCCCGCATCCAGGAAGACATGCATATAGGGGTCCGGCTCCTTCGTCGACGGGACCTGGTCCTCGGCGAATGCGAGCAGGAATTCCATGTTGAGCACGCGCCGGTAGAAATCCACGGTTTCTTTCGCGTCCCTGCAACGGTAGGCGACGTGATGGATGCGTTTTACGTTCACCTCAGGCCCCCTTTGCCGGCGTACCTGCCGGCCTGCCCGCGCCGACGATGCCGCGCGCGACCTGGTCGCGTTCGATGGATTCGAACAGCGCCTTGAAATTGCCTTCGCCGAAGCCTTCGTCCTGCTTGCGCTGGATGAACTCGAAAAAGACCGGGCCGACGAGCGGCGCAGAGAAAATCTGCAGGAGGAGCTTCGGTTCGCCGCCTTCCGTCGAGCCGTCGAGCAGGATACCGCGCGATTTCAGTTCCTGCACCGGTTCGCCGTGTCCCGGCAGGCGTTCCGACAGCATCTGGTAATAGGTATCGGGCGGTGGCGACATGAACTTCATTCCGCGCGCCGCGAGCCGGTCGCAGCAGCCGTAAAGATCGTCGCAGGCGAGCGCAATATGCTGAATGCCCTCCCCGTTGTAGGCCATGAGGAACTCCTCGATCTGGCCCGTTTCCTTCGACGCTTCTTCGTTCAGGGGAATACGGATCCGCCCGTCGGGTGCGGTCAGCGCTTTCGAATGCAGCCCCGTGTATTCGCCTTTGATATCGAAGTAGCGAATCTCGCGGAAATTGAACAGGTTTTGATAGTACCGCGCCCAGAACCCCATGCGCCCGCGATATACGTTGTGCGTCAGGTGATCGAGCGTATGGAAGCCGCAGCCGTCGGGATGTCGGTCGGCACCGTCGAAATATTCGAAGTCGATGTCGTAGATCGAGCTCCCGGGCTGGTAGCGGTCGATCAGGTACAGCGGTGCACCGCCGATGCCCTTGAGTGCCGGCAGGCGCAGCTCCATCGGTCCCGTCGGGATCTCGATCGGCTGTGCGCCGAGCTCGATCGCCCGGCGGTAGGCCTTGTGCGCGTCGCGCACGCGGAACGCCATACCGCAGGCACTCGGTCCGTGTTCCTGCGCGAAGTAATCGGCAACACTCTTCGGCTCGGCATTGACGATGAAGTTGATATCGCCCTGGCGGTACAGCGTGACGTCCTTCGAGCGGTGCCGCGCGATCGCCGTGAAGCCCAGCGCGTCGAACACCGGCTCGAGCACGCCGGGGCGGGGCGAGGCGAACTCGACGAACTCGAAGCCGTCCAGGCCCATCGGGTTGTCGAACAAATCGGACATGCCATTCCTCCTGACAGGGACCCATTATGTAGCCGCTTGTGTATAGTGTCGAACGCTGATCGTTTCGGGAGAATGACATGCTGCACTCCACCACCTCCGCCCTCGACGGCATGACCATCCAGACCTATCACGGCGTCGTGACGGGCGAGGCAATACTCGGCGCCAATGTCTTCAAGGACTTCTTTGCGGGCATTCGCGATATCGTCGGCGGGCGATCCGCCGCATACGAGCGCGAGCTCAGGAAAGCGCGCGAGATCGCGTTCACCGAGATGTCACAGCAGGCCAAGGAACGGGGCGCGAATGCCGTCGTCGGCATCGATATCGATTACGAAACCGTGGGCGCACAGGGCGCAATGCTGATGGTGAGCGTGAGCGGTACCGCGGTTACGGCGCGCTGACCGGGAGAGCTGCAATGTTCCTGACAACCCACTCGCTCTTCCTCCCGGTTCTCGCCCAGGTCGGGTTGACGATCGTCGTTTATATCGCCCTCGCTGTCGCGAAGGCCCGCGCGATCAAGGCAGGCCCGGTGGATCGCGCACGGGCGGCGCTGCATGACGATGCCTGGCCCGAAAGCGTCCTCCGGATCAACAACAACATCCGCAACCAGTTCGAGGTGCCGGTGTTGTTCTACGTGGTCTGCTTCGTGCTGGTGGCGGTCAACGCGACCGGCGCACTGGTCCAGGTGCTGGCGTGGCTATTCGTCGCGTCACGCGCGGCGCATGCCTGGATACACACGCGCAGCAATTACGTCCCCGCGCGCCGGCGGTTTTTCATGGCCGGCGTAGTAATCCTCGTGATTCTCTGGGTACTGGCGCTTACCCGCCTGCTCTGACCGCACCGGCGCCGCGACGTCACCGGACGAGCGCAGCGAGGCAGGCCTCGAGGATATCCAGGCCTTCATCCAGAAGCTCATCGCCGATGGTCAGCGCGGGCAGCAGCCGAATAACGTTGCCGTTGATGCCACAGGACAACAGCACCAGCCCTTCATCGCAGGCTTTCGCGACCAGCGCTTTGGTCAGGTCGGCAGCCGGTTCGTCCGCGTTGCCGTTGTATACCAGTTCGATGGCGAGCATCGCACCCCGCTCGGCACGGATCTCACCGATGGTCTGCGGAAGTTTCTGCTGCATCGCCGCAAGCCGCGCTCCGGCGCGCCGGCCGATGGCGGTCGAACGCTCGACGAGCCGGTCCTCGTCCATCACCTCGAGCACCGCCAGGGCGGCCGCACAGGCAACCGGCGAACCGGCATAGGTGCCGCCCAGCCCGCCCGGCAGCGGCGCATCCATGATGTCGGCCTTGCCGACAACCGCGGCGAGCGGGTAGCCGCCGGCAATGCCCTTGGCCGTAGTCAGGAGGTCCGGCTCTATGCCCGCATACTCGCTCGCAAAAAAGCGCCCGGTGCGACCAAAGCCGCTCTGGATCTCGTCGGCAACCAGGACGATCCCGTGCTGGTCGCAGATTGTCCGGAGCGCCACGAGGAACTCGTCGGGCGCCACGTAGAAACCGCCTTCGCCCTGCACCGGCTCGACGATGATCGCCGCGACGTCGGACGGCGCGATATCGACCTTGAAGAGCGTATGCAGCGCCTTGATGGCGTCCGGCGTCGATACGCCGTGGTACGCGATCGGGAACGGCGCGTGATACACCTCCCCGGGAAACGGGCCGAACAGGTTCTTGTAAGGCGTGATTTTGCCGGTCAGGCCCATGGCCATCAGTGTGCGCCCGTGGAACCCGCCGTTGAAAGCGATGACACCGCGGCGGCCCGTATGCGCTCGCGCGATCTTGATCGCGTTCTCCACCGCCTCCGCGCCGGTGGTCACGAAGATCGATTTCTTGGGCGTCACGCCCGGTGCACGCGCATTCAGTTGCTCGGCGAGACGCACCGCCGAATCGTAGGGCGTAACCATCACGCAGGTATGGCTGAATCGCTCGACCTGTTCCTTCACCGCCGCGACGACCCGCGGATGGCTGTGGCCGGTATTGCAGACCGCGATGCCGCTGCCGAAGTCGATGTAGCGCCGGCCTTCGACGTCCCACAGCTCGGCGTTTCGCGCCCGCTCGATATAGACCGGCGCCATGTTGCCCTGGCCACGTGCGATGGCGGCGACCTTGCGGGCCTGCCAGCTCGCATTCGACACCCCGTCGGCCTGCCCGCCGACTCCGGGCCTGCTCATGGCAGACTGCTCATTGTAAGCCCCCATCCCCCGGACTCCGGTTCAGCTGCGGCGAAGCGGGCGATTATATCGCCGGAGTCGTGATTTGATTGCAGGAATTTCAGCGACGCCCCCGGGGTGCGCGTGGTGCAGGCCTGACGGATGCCCGCCCTGGTGCGTGGCATGCAAATGCAGCCCCGTCGGCATGCCGCGCAAGAGCCGCAAACTCGATATACGGGCCCTGATGCGCTCACCACAGCCACTCCTCGACGATCAGAGGCGCTCGAGAAACCGCGCGGTCGCGGATTCGACCGTACTCAGGCCCTTGCGGGCCGGGCCTCGCACCGGCGGCAAGTCGCCAGCCAGGTAAGCCTCGGGGATGGCCGGGTGGACATAGTACTTGCGGCAAACGGCGACGGTATTGCCGAGGATGCCGGCGGTTTCGCGAAGTGCGGCGTTGAGTGCGCGCAACCGGCCGGTATCCCCCGCGACCGGATCGACCGCGTCCAGCCGCTCGAACGCGTCACTCGACCCGCCCCAGGTGCGAAAGGTCTTCGCCGTGAACGGCTCGCCCGTGATAGCGGCGAGCGCCTGGTTTACATCCGTCGACGAGAGTGGCTCTGTTGCACCGTCGTCGGCCAGGTATTTCAACAAGTGCTGTCCCGGCAACTCGTGGCATTGCCCGATGGCGCGACTCGCCCGGGGATCGTCCAGGCGAATGCGTCGCGCCTTGCCGCCCTTGCCGACGAAATCGAACGACACGCCGTCGGGTGAAATCGCCACGTGCCGGTTCCGGAGCGTCGTCAGTCCGAACGTTCCGTTGGCGCGCGTGTGCGAGGCGTTGCCGATCCGGATCAACGTGCGATCGAGCAATCGCAGGGCGATACCGATCACCCTTTCCTTGTCCATTTGCCGGCGCCGAAGCTGCTGGTCCACGAACTCGCGGATCGCGGGTAGCTTTGCGGCGAATGCCGGGAGGCGAGCGAAATCGCGCCGCTTGTTCTGCTCGATCCACAAGGGGTGATAGCGATACTGGCGCCTCGATCGGGCATCGCGTCCCATCGCCTGGACATGCCAGGCCGGCACGGCAGCAATGCGTACGTCGTTCCAGGCGGGCGGGATCGCCAGCGTGTCAATACGCCGCCGGATCTCGGCATCGCGAACGAGCACGCCCTGCTCGTCGCGGTACGAAAAGCCGCGGCCGCAACGAATCCGGCGAATCGGCAATTCATCGGCGTTGCCGAACGTAACGGTGCCGGTCCATTCAAACTTTGCAGTCACTGGATATCCGCGAGGGGTCGGTCAATGCGCCGATCCAGGGGCGATGACGGGATTCTAGCGCCGGGAGGCGTGTCACGTATCAGGGGATTGTCATGAGAATTTTTTTCCGCACTTTGCAAAGTTTGCGGCGAGCGCCCGGGTAAGCCGGCCGCGAAATCCTTGCCCTGCTTCCAATGCCCGTGGCGCGCGGCCTCTGGCATGTTTCGTGCAACGCCCTCGTGGTGCCGTCGATACGGCCATGTGCTTCACAGAACACACAGGAGAGGAATCATGACAGTTTTATCTGCAGACACGCTCAAGCACGAATCCGTGGTCAACCCGCAAGGCGAGGACCTCGGCGACATCAAGGACTTCATGCTGAATACGGATAGCGGCGAAGTCGAGTATGCCGTGCTGTCGTTCGGCGGTTTCATGGGCATGGGAGACAAGTACTTCGCCGTTCCGATGCGCGCACTGAAACTCGACACCGAGAAAAAGCGATTCGTCCTGAACGCCGACAAGCAGCATCTGAAGGACGCGCCGGGCTTCGACAAAAATAACTGGCCGAATTTTGCCGACCCCACCATAACGCAGGAGTTTGATACGTATTACTCGCACCACTGAGGTAATCGCGGCAATCGGAGCCGTCTTTGCATGTCATTGTGCTGGCAATTGCACGGTGGGTCGCAGGCCCCTCTGCCTGCGCGCTCATCGTGCTGCTTGCCGGCTGCGATGACGTCCCCCGGGACCCCGGCGGGTCGCTTGGCCGCATCCGGCATGCCCATACACTGGATGTCGGCGTCCTGAACGAGCCCCCGTGGGCCGAATGCAGCGGTGATGGCGAGCAGGTGCGCGGCATAGAGGTCCAGGCGATCACCCGCTTCGCGGAACACCTCGATGCCAGTCCTGCCTGGCATTGCCTGTCGGAGGCCCAGGCGTTCGCCGCGCTGAAAAAACAAGGTCTCGATCTCGTGATCGGCGGTTTGACCGCCGACAATCCGCGCAAGAAGGAATCCGCTTTTACGCGCCCGTATTTCGAGGCGGGCAAAACAGATACGTTCCGTCACGTCATGGCGGTTCAACGCGGCGAGAACCGATTCATGGTCACGCTCGAGCGTTTCCTCGCCCGGGAGGCGACGGCGATCGAAGCGGACGTGGCCGAGATCGCCGAATGAAAACGATACGCGGTTACGAGTTCAGCCGTGAGCAGGAGAAAGCACTCACGGCCGCGCGACGGCTGGAATACCTCTCGATCGCCTACCTCGCCAGCGCGATTCTTTTGATGTACCTGGTCATGGGCTCGTCGCAGGCGATGAAAACGGCCTGGGTCGAAGACCTGCTGAGTCTCATCCCGCCCCTGTGTTTCCTCATCGGCAGCCACATTTGCTGGCGAGCGCCGACCGAGCAGTATCCCTACGGGTTTCACCGGGTCGTTTCCATCCTGTACCTGTGCGCGGCCATCGCCCTGCTGCTGACCGGCTTGTTCCTGCTCGTGGATGCGCTGATGACGCTGTTCCGGCGGGAACATCCCAGCATCGGCATGAAGGAATTCTTCGGCGTCGATTTGTGGCTCGGCTGGTGGATGCTGGCCGTTCTCGTCTGGGGCACCGTCCCACCCGTGTTTCTCGGCCTGGCCAAGCTGAAATTGGCCAAGACGCTGAACGACAAGATCCTCGTGACGGACGGGCAGATGAACAAGGCGGACTGGATGACCGCGGCCGCCGCGATGATCGGCGTTGTGGGTATCGGTTTCGGATTCTGGTGGGCGGACGCCGTTGCCGCCGCGTTCATCTCTTTCGACATACTGAAAGACGGCTGGATGCAAACGAAGGATGCCGCGACCGGGCTCATCAATCGTGCACCCACCTCGGTGGATCGCAAACCCCTGCCCTTGCCGCAGGAATGCAAAGCACTGCTCGCCGGCCTGCCCTGGGTGGAGTCGGCCGACGTCCGCATGTGTGAGCACGGCCACCTGATCCTGGGCCAAGGTTTCGTGAGTACGAAGGACGGTGCGCCGGTCTCACCCGATGAATTGCGCGCCGCGATGCAGCGCGTGCAGAACCTCGACTGGCGTCTGCGCGATTTTACGCTGTCAGTAGAACCCTATGAATGAAGACTACCGGTTAAACGAGAACCAGAATGGCGAAAGGAGCCGACATGCATCAGAACATTACGCCCACTGAAAAGAAGCTCGACGAACTGTATGCGCTGATCGATGGCATGGAGATTGCGCTGATGACGACGCGCCGTCCGGACGGAGCGCTCGTGACGCGGCCCATGGCCACACAGGAGCATGGCCCGCACGCCGACCTCTGGTTTGTCACCAATGTCGAAACCGACAAGGTGGACGAACTACAGCACGATCCGAACGTCTGCCTCGGTTATTACGATGATGGCAGCAAGGAATGGGTGTCAGTCAGCGGCACGGCGATCCTTTCACAGAACCGCGACAAGATTCGCGAGCTGCATCAGCCGGACTGGAAGGCCTACTTCGCCGACGAGGGCGGCGATCGCGACGGTGGCCCCGACGACCCGCGCCTGGCGCTGATCTTCGTCGATGCGCACTCCGTACACTACCTGAAGTCGAAGTTCTCGAAGCCGCGGGCATTGTTCGAGCTTGCGCGCGGGATGCTGACCGGCAAGGCCGCGGAACTCGGCCGTGAAGAACGGCTGTCGGGCCGCGAGATCGACTGAGCCTTCTTCATCGATTCCTCATTCGAATCCGGCGCCGCGGAACTCGCATCGTTCACGCTGCTGATACCCTGACGGTCGCCGCTGATCGGGGGTCACCGTGAGCGGGATCAGCGCTACGACACGCCGCGGGGTGCTTGCAGCACCGGGTCGACGATTTCGTCGAGTCCGAGGGACGCGAGGACCTGCCGGAGGTGAAGTTCGGCCTCCCGTGTCGGCCCCGGATAGTCGCCCGCAATGACCTGCCCCCCACGGTAGCCCAGGTCCGCGCTGCCTTCCGGTGTACAGAAGAAGGCCGCAACGATGATCGAGCGCAGCCTGTCGAACGCCTGCGCCGCCCGCCGGTACTCCGCAGCGGTATCGAACCAGGCGATGTCATCCACGATAGCCAGCTGTTGCGGCGGATTTATGCCGGCGAACGGCCGGCCGAATCGTGCGGCGGATTCGTCGTCGAGCCATCGCAACAGCGACACGACCGGCCCGCGGTCCTGCCGCTGCGCTTCATACGGCGCGCTTACCCACTCGTCGACCAGCTGCTCCACGTGCAACTCGGCGGCTGACGGCACGCTGCCTTCCCGCGGTACCAGGATGTCCGCAATAATCGCGACGGTGGCGAGCTCCGCGGCGGCAAGCGTCTTCGGCCAGGGCCCGGTGGTAAGGGACATCAGGTCCGGATCCTGCCCGTAGCCGTCGGCTTTGACCGGCGACAGCTTCAACTCCGGCCAGTGGCCGGCGACAGGGCTGCCGGCGGCCGGCGCGGCCACGGCGCAGAGCGGCGCGGCTGCCAGCCAGTTGCCGGCGAGCAGCAGCGCGAACCATTGCAGCGATTCGCGCCGGCTGATTCCCGCATCCGTTTCCGGATGTTGTTCGGCGCAAGGGCTATTGTTCTCCATCAAACCGCTCCCCTGGCCAGCCCGTCGGCCAGCCGGCTCGCATTTCTCATGGCCAGCGTCATGATAGTCAGCGTGCAGTTCTTGTGCGGGTTGGAGGCGAACACGCCGCCGTCCATGACGTACAGATTGTTGCAGTCCCAGGCCTTGCCCCACTCGTCCGTCACGGAGTCTTTAGGCGAGCTGCCCATGCGGGTCGTGCCGACCTCGTGGATGATTTCGCCGCCCTTCTTGATCGCTTGCTCGGGCGCCGGCAAGTCCGGGGCCTCGCCGCCCATGAGTCCGATCAGGGCCTGCATGGTTTTCAGCCCGTGCTCCACCTGCTTCAATTCATGTTGCGCCCAAGCCCAGTGGAATCGCGGAACCGGCACGCCCCACTTGTCGCGGACCTTGTCGTCGATGTCCATGAAGCACCGGTCATTCGGCAACATTTCCCCGCGCAGGGCGAAATACACGTCGGCACCATAGCCGTCCCGCACGGCCTTTTTGAGTGCCGGTCCGTAGCCCTCGACCCCCGAGCCGGTGTACGCGCCCGGCGCCCCGAAACCCGAGCCGAGCTCCAGGTGATACCCGCGCGGAAAATCGAGTTCACCCCGATCGTGGAGTTCGTGACCCCACCAGGGGATGAACAGGTGGTTGGCCGTGTGTCCGTCTTCGTTGTAGCGGGGCCGTCCCATGAGCGCCGGTATCCGTGCGCCGAGGCCCGCCCCGGTCGAATCCATCAGGTTGCGGCCCACCTGGCCGCTGGAATTCGCCGCGCCCGCGGGGAAACGCGCGTTCCTGGAATTCAGCAGGATCCGGGCGGTCTCGCACGCGCTCGCGGCCAGCACGACGGCACGAGCGGCCGCATGACGCGTCTCCCCGCTCGGCTTGTCGACATAGCGGACGGACGTGACCGTCCCGTCAGTATCGACGTCGATCGCCGTCACCATGGCGTCAGTCCTGATCGTCAACAAGCCGGTTTTCCGCGCCATCGGCAACAGCGAGGTCGTCGTCTGGAAGGCCGCGCCGATGGAGCAGCCCCGGCCACAGTCGGTCGCGTAGTAACACTTGGCGCGGTCGTCCAGCGGGCGGGTGAGGATGGCCCGGTGCATGGGGGCGGCCGGGATGCCGAGCTTGTTCGCGGCCGCGGCGATCAACAACTCCGGGACCCTGGCCTTCGGCGGCGGCTGCAGCACGCCCGCCGACGAATCCGGCATGTCGGCAAGGCCGGTGTTGGTACCGCACACGCCGATGAGCGCTTCCGTCCTGTCATACCAGGGAGCGAGTTCCTCGTACTCGAACGGCCAGTCCGCACCGAAACCATCGCGGGTTTTGCCCTTGAAGTCGTGCGCGCTGAATCGCAGCGAATAGCGGCCCCAGTGGTTCGTGCGCCCGCCGAGCATCCGCGATCGCCACCAGAGGAACTCGGAGCCTTCCGCGGTCGTATAGGGTTCGTCGGGCACTGTCCAGCCGCCGTCGACCGTCGCGTCGTAGAAGCCGAAGTTCTTGTCCTCCGTGCTGGTGCCCATCAATGGCGCCTCGGCATTGGTCCGGAACATCGGCGTCTCGGTCCGCGGATCGTAGTCGCGGCCGGCCTCGAGCAGGAGCACGCGGTGGCCTGCCCTGGTCAACACGTAAGACGCCATCGCGCCGCCGGCCCCGGAGCCGACCACGATGACCTCGGCTTGTGTGGCATCCATCACTCGAGCTCCCGTATCTTGAGGTTTCGGAACCAGACGGTATCGCCGTGGTCCTGCAGGCCGATGCGGCCGGCCGGGCTGGTGCCGAATCCCTGCCAGTCCGCAAACTTGCTGTTTGCGACGAGGGTGTCCCAGGTCGTGGAACCGATGACCACGCTCGCCGTGGGAACGCCGTTCTGCCAGATAATGAGCAGGTCGTCCTGCAGCCGGATTCGCACCGTGTTCCACTCGCCCTGCGGTTTCTGCGAGGACGGGTGTGACGCGACGAGATCATAGAGCGAGCCCGAGCGATGCGAGTCGATCTCGCGGTCACTGTGGCGCTCGTTGTCGAGAATCTGTATTTCCGGGGCCCGGTGATAAATGGGCATCTCCCCTTCACTGACCCGCACGAATATGCCGCTGTTTCCACCTTCTGCGATACGCCAGTCGAGGACCAGGTCGAAATTCGTATAGGACTCGCGTGTAACGATATCGCCGGCGCCCGTCGCGGCCAGCATCATCGTCCCGTCCGCGACTTTCCACCCGTCGCCGAGGCCGTCGCTGCCGTAGTTGCGCCACTCGCCCATCGTTTCGCCGTCAAACAGCAGCGTCCAGCCATCGTCGATCTCGGCTTGCGACAAGCTATTGGGCTCGCCCGCGATCGACGCTTGCGAAGCGACGGCCATCAGCACCGTCCCGGCCAGGCATCTTTTGAGCATTCACCACCCCCTGTGCGGCCACTTTCGACGAACGACGTCCGGACCATAATGTACCTCCCTGCTCCGGTAATCTCATGTGCTTTCTGACCGCGTTTCAGGGGAACTCTTCCCACACCTCGGCAAAAGCTTTGAAGCCGGTACGCTCGTAAGTGGATTTTGCTTTCGGATGGTCGTTGGTGTCGGTGTGCAACCATATCCGATCGGGGCCGTGGCTCCATATCGCTCGCAGGGCCGAATTCAGCAGACAGGGCCCGAGCCCCCGGCCCTGGGCCCCGGGTATCAGACCGAAGTGCTTCAGCTCCACATCGCTCGAGCCGACCCCCTCGAACTCGCATAAGCCGAGCGCTTGCCCATCCTCGCGCAAAATGTAGAGAGCCGTGGAAGGCCTGCGAAGAAAGCTCGAGAGTTCGTCCCTCGGCATTTTGAGACGTTCATCCCATTGCAGTGGCGTACCGACTGACCGGTAGAGCCGGAGATAATCATCGGCATCAGGTCTTTCCCTCGCAATGCTGGCACCCGTGACCGGCGACGGCAAATCCGCCCCGGCCGGGGGCGCGGTCTGTTCCATGTATGTGACGAGGAGGCGAATCATGCGTGACAGTTTTCACAGGCTCCGGCAGTCAGGAGCGCCGGTTTTCCCCCGCATGAATCGTAAGCACAGCCGCTCTCCACGGAATGTTCTATATTCGCCTTGAACCGGCCGGGAGCACCCGTTGGGACCTCGAACGGTGTCTCGATCTGACCAATGCCGCTGCAGCACTCAACGCAGTGTGGCCGATCCATGCGGGAAGGAAACTGTCCAATGTTCAAACTATTCCTCCGAGATCTGTTTAGCGCCTGCGTGACGGCCTTACTTCTCGTCAGCATAATGGAAAACGCCGTCGCCGACGTTCTGGTCCTCCGCAACGGCGATCGCATCAGCGGCGACGTCAAGCACATCTGGGACGACACGGTAACGATCGAACCCGAGTACGCAGACGCCTTCGATGTGGATCTCGAAGCCATCGGTCACATCGAGTCGGAGCGCGAGCTGGACATCAAGCTGGACGACGGCTACGAGGCGACCGGCACGCTCGCCGGCGCTGCCGGCGACGGCAGGCAAATCCTCGAAACCCCTGAAGGTCGGCGCGATATTGCCCTTGCCGACCTGTTCGAGGTGGAGGAGCCGGAGGACTATTACGACTGGGGCAGCCATGTCGATTTCTCCAGCAGCCTCAACCGGGGCAACACGGACTCGGCAAATACGAAGCTGCGTGCCGATGGCATGTACAAGCACGGCGATCACCGGCATCGGGGCGAGGTGACCTTCTATCGCGAGGAACTGGACGGCGTGAGCACCCAGGAGAACGACCTCTACCTGTACGACTATAACTGGCTGTTCAGCGACCCCTGGTTCTTCTCTTCCGAGGTGAGCTACGAGAGCGACCCTATCATCGACCTCGACCATCGCATTACGCTCAGCGCCGGTATCGGCTACGACATCTGGAAAACGCCGCGCAAGGAACTCAGCGTCAAGCTCGGCGCCGGTTACCAGGACGAGCAAACCGTCACGGCGAGTAATGAGAGCGCAGTCGCGGTCTGGGCATTGCGCTTTAGGCACGAGTTTTTCGGCGACGACTTCGCCGTATTTCACAATCACTCCATTACGGACAACCTGAGCGGACGTGCGAACACGGTTTTCAAGACCAGCACCGGCGTGAATTACGAAATCACGGATCTGCTGTATTCGAACGTACGCCTCGACTTCGACTACGAGACGGACCCGGTCAGCGGGGCAGACAACGAAGACCTCGCGATGCTGCTCGGCCTCGGCCTGGAGTTCGAATGACGGACGCAGCGTGGCGGCAAGCGATGTGAACCCGGTCGGCGATGCGCACAGACACCAGTCGAACTCCGCCGCGCAGGGCCCCTTCCGCGTGGGTGCGTTTATTTTCGAGCCCTTGTCGGGCGAACTGAACGGGCCGTCTGGCACCGTCCACCTGGAGCCCAAGGTCGTCGGCGTTTTACAGTGTCTTGCCGCGCGGGCCGGCGCGGTCGTCACGCGCGACCAGCTCATCGCAGAGGTATGGGGCGGTCGACCTGTGTCGGACGAAGTTCTCTCGCGCTGTATCTCGCTGTTGCGCGCGGCGTTCGGTGACGACCCGCGCAAACCCGCCTACATCCGCACCGTCCCGAAAGTGGGATATCGCCTGGTCGCCGATGTGACCGGTCCCGTTGCATCGAAGCCGCTGGCCACGGCGACCGGCGCGGGCGCGGCCGAACGCCCGCGCAGCGTTCGCCGGCGCTCGCTGCTGTGGTCGGCAGTGGCGGCCGTCCTGTTCCTCAGCACCGGGGCGCTGCTGTATCGGGCATTGGTGGATATGGTACCTGTACCTGTTTCTCCCGCCCCTGCGACGCTCGCGGTGCTCCCGTTTACCGACCTGACCGCGGATGGCGACAGCGATTACCTGAGTGACGGCCTTACCGAGGATCTGATCCACCGTCTCGCCGCATTGCCTGACCTGCAGGTGGTCGGCAGTGCATCTGCGTTCGCATTCAAGGATCGCACGAGCGACCTCCCCACCGCGGCAACGGCACTCGGCGTCAGGCACGTGCTGCACGGCAGCGTCCGCCGGGACGGTGAGCGGCTGCGTATCACCGCCGCCCTCATCGATGCGGACACGGGTCTCGTGCAATGGTCCGACACCTTCGACAGGGCATTCGGCGACATCTTTTCGGTGCAGGACGAGATCTCCGGCAGCATCGTCGAGTCCCTGCGGCCGCGCTTTGCCGCCTCCGGCGCCGAGGCGCTGGCGGACAACCCGCCCACCCGCGTCATGCCGGCGTACGAACTCGTGCTGCGTGGCCGGCATCATCTGCGTACCCGTGAGCCGGGGCCGATTCGGCGCAGCATCGAACTCTTCAACGAAGCCATCGGCCTCGATCCGCACTTCGGTGATGCCTACGGCAACCTGGCCCGCGCCTACACGCTGCTGCCGACCTACGCACCGGAGGAAAATCCCGAGACTCTTTTCGAGCGTGCGTCCGACGTACTCGAGCGCGGCGAGATCATGGACCCGTCGCTCCACGAGCGTGTCTACGATGTGCGCGCGTTTCTGCACTATTCGCGCTGGGAGTGGCTGGACGCCGAGGAGGACTTCCGCCGTGCGCTCGCCGAAACGCCCAATGATCCGGACCTGCATCAGTGGTACTCGCAGCAGCTCGCGGCGGTCGGCAAGCCGGAACTCGGGCTGCAGGAAGTGCTGAAGGCCCGCGAGCTCGACATGCTCTCGGCGGTCATCAACCAGCGTCTCGCACTCCTCTATCTATGGGTGGATGACGATGCGCATGCCGCCCGACAGTTCGCGCTCGCACAAGAACTCGGTCTTGGATCGGACATCAATCCCGAAGGCTACCTCCTGCTGCTCATTCGCAACGGCGAATACGACCGTGCAGGCGCGGCGCTGGAGACCCTGCAGCGGGCGACGGGGCGGGAGACCGCATGGATTGCGCCCTTCATTCGCGCGCTGCAGGAACCGGCCGCAGTGCCCGCTGCGGTCAACGCGCTGCGGGCAGCGGCAGCGGCGGGTGATATCCATCCCAAGTACCTGCAGGGCGCGCTCGTGTATCTTCGCGAGGCCGACGCCGCGATGGACGTAGCATTCAAGCTCTTGCGGGACCCGGTGAATTTCGAGGTCGAGTTCCTGTTCGCGCGTGAGAACGAGATTCTCCGCCGCCACCCGCGTTTCGGCGAACTGGTCCGCCGTATCGGGCTGGACGCGTACTGGGATGTCTACGGGTGGCCCGGGTTTTGTGCGCGGCAAGGGGAAGCGATCAAGTGCCGGTGACGTGCGGCAGCGATCAATCCCGCCGCCGATGTCTCGGGCGCAACGCGGACAGGAGCAATAACAGGGTGATCGCACCGAAAGAACCGCCGCCGGACGATGCTGCTTCCTCGCCTGTGGTTGGCGACGGCCCCGGCGGCGGGTCCCCGGTCGGCGGCGCACCCGATGGCAGAAACTCAAATGCATGGGGTGAGGTTGCAATAACACCCCCGGGCGGCAGCGTGTCGTTGATTCGTATCGGCGTTCCCGGCGCTGAGACCGAGGCGACGTACAATTGCTGTATGGAGACGTCGACGTCTTCGACCGCGGCAAAGGCCACATGCGTGCCATCCGGACTGAACTGCGGCGGCAGGTACTCCTCGACCGTGAGCGATTCGCTTACGCGGATGCCACTCCCCGGCGAATCCAGGCGTCCAACCCAGAGTTCCTCTGCAAAGCCGGTGCCGCCGAACACGGAATACGCGACCTGCAGGCCGTCGCTGCTCAGCGCGTAACGGCCGGCAGAAAATGAGCCGGCAAGCGGCGCGCTCAGTCGCATGGCGTCCGGCCCACCGCTGACGGGCGCCATGAACAGGTCGTGCGCACCCGCGGCGCGTGTACCGTCCGCCGCAAAAACGGCATAGCGCCCGTCGTTCGTGAACCTCGCCTGCCAGGCGCCATTCTGCACTTCGCCGCTGATCCTCCTCGCCACACCGGGGGTGTCAGTGGCAACGAGCCACGCCGCCGGCACGCCGGACGTATCGGTGGCCGCGATGTATACGACCTGCTGGCCGTCCGGACTTACGTCGAACTCCCAGGTGTAACCGCTGCCTGCGAACGGTGCGTTCAGCGTCGTCGGCTGGCCCGGCGCATCGAGCGACACCATGTGGACCTCCCGTTGCCCGGCATGCTGCCAGACGGCGGAGTACACGACACTCCGGTTATCCGCGAGGACGCGGAACCGGCCTTCGTAGGTGTCACCCACGGTGCCGCCTGGTGCGTTCAGGCGCGCCGACTCGCCCGGCCTGTCGACGGCGACCGCGTACAGCTCGAACCTGCGCTCGAGCTCGCCGGCGGTATACACGAGATGGCTGCCGTCCGGTGTGAATGCAAAACCGGTCAGGCTGACGGCGCCGCCTGGCGCGAGTTCGCCGTTCATGCGCGTGGCGTACCCGGGGTTTGCCAGTTCGACCAGGTACAGCGCGGTGCTGCCGATGTTGGCGTCGCTGGCGGTGAAGGCGAGCCGGGTGCCATCGGCGCTGAATTTCGGGAACCCCTCACGCGCCCCGGCGGGCAAGTCGCCGACCCTGGTCCAGGTGCCAGGTGCCGAGATGTCAACGAGATGGAGGTCCGGGTCGCCGCTCACATCCTGGTCTGCAGAAAACGCGATCTGCGAACCGTTCGGGCTGATAGCGAAAGAGCCCACGCCCTCGGAGAACAGGGTCAGGGGCCGGTTGAGTTTCAAGCTTTCTCCCGGCCGCTCCAGGTCGACGAGGTACAGCTCCAGGATATAGGCGTAGTCCTGTTCGGCCAGGTACACGATTCGGGCCGCGGGCGCGGGCAGCGCGAATCCACAGGCAAGGACGGCGAAGATCGATCGAATCAACACGATGGGCTCCCGGGCTCTGCTTATGCCGGTGCATCATGCTGGCCGGCAGGGAGCAGTGTTGGCGAGGAGCGCGCCCGCGTCCTGAGCGGAACCTGATGAATGCCTGATGATTGCGCGATTATTTCCTGAGGCCTGCCATCAGGCGTGTCGGCAGCCTCACCAGACGATTGCGTCCGCCGCATCCAGCAACTGTTGCGGGCTGGGGCGCGTTCGATAGTCCCGGGAGCTGTGGGCCCAGCGTACGATGCCGTCCTCATCGACCAGGAACGCCGAAGCGACGGCGATCTTGTGATGATCCCTGCCCGACCAGGCTTCGAGGTCGATGCCGTATTCCTCGTAACGCAGAACGGTCTCCGCGTCTACGTCCATGACCACGCCGAAGGCTTCATGCGCGTGCAGATCCGGGTCGGACAGGACGGGAAATGGAATCTCGTAAGTGGCTTGCGCGAGGCTCGCGGCGTCCGCTTCGTCGACACTGATCAGCACCGGAAGGATTTCACGCGTCTCGAATTCCGGGTACGCCAGCGTCAATTGCCGAATCTGGACATTGCAATAGGGGCACCAGCCGCCCCGGTAGAAGACGATCAGCAACGGCCCCCGCGCGACGAGCTCGTCCCGGCTGACGGTATCGCCGGTGAAACTGTGGCTCGCGAAATCCGGCACTTCGTCGCCCGGCGAAAGGCCGACGCCGGCGTCGTTCGTGCCCAGCTGCTCGTCGACGGTGACGCCGAGTTCGGGTTCGTCGGTCGGCAGGGCCAGCTGGTCTTCCGCGACGCCAGGGGCGGCCAAAGCCGTACTCGCGACGATGGCGATTCCAGCAAGAATGTGAAACCGGGTGTATCGCATAACAGCTCCATTGGCGTACCGGGTGTCAGATCGCTGTGGCCTGACGGTGCAGCGCCTATGCCTCGCCGCGCAGGTTTGCCTCGAAGCCGGCGACCAGCGCGTTGACCAGGTAATCGAACGCGTCCGTCGTCCCGGTAATATGGCTTATCTCGTGGATCAGCGGAAATGATTCGATCGGCAGTTCGCCGAGTTCCGTCCGCGCACCCGGCTTTCGCGCCCGCGCCGTGTCATCGAGCACCAGGCCGATGACGGCGACGACCGTGGCCTTGACGGCGCTGTAGCTCGCGACGAGGTCGAAGCCCCCGGCACGGAACGCAGCGAACGCCGCTTCGAAGGTCTCGGCCGCGCGTGCGCCCTGGGCGGATGAGTGGTAAAACGCCTCGAACGCTCCGGGGTGTTTTTCGCCCAGTGAACGCATCGCGCCGGCAAAGCCGCGGACCCATTGTTGCCAGGTGAGCGGGCCCGTTGGCAGTTCGGCCTCGGCAATCAACGCGCGCACCATCTCGTCCAGCACCGCGTCCTTGGTGGGAACATGGTTGTACAGGGACGTGACGTGCACTCCCAGCTGACTGCTTATCCCGCGCAGGGACACCGTATCGATACCGCTCTGGTCGGCAATCCGGATGGCTGCCGCGGCGATTTTTGCTCGGTTCAGTCGGGGCTTCGACATCGGACCATTGACACCTCTTTACCTACGCTGTAGGTTAGCGCAACCTACAGTGTAGGTGTGATGATTTCTGTGCCCACCGGCATGCGAGGGAACCCTGTGCGTAGCAGTGACTTCTGGTTTTTGCTGGCCGCGGCGTCGGTCATGGCGGCCCCCGCCCGAGCGTCCGACGAAGCGCCGGCGCCCGCAATCACCGCCGCTGACGTCGGCGCCTGGCTCGACGGATTCCTGCCTTTTGCCCTGGCGAGCGGCGACGTCGCCGGCGCCGTCGTCGTGGTCGTCAAAGACGGGCGGATGCTCGTGCAGCGCGGCTACGGCTACGCGGACGTCGCCGCCGGACGACCGGTGCACCCGGAATCCACCCTGTTCCGAATCGGCTCGGTCAGCAAGCTGTTCACGTGGACCGCGGTGATGCAGCTCGTCGAGACGGGCCGGCTCGACCTCGACCGCGACATCAACGACTACCTCGACTTCGACGTCCCGGCCCGGGACGGCCAGCCCATGACGATGCGACACCTCATGACGCACACGCCCGGATTCGAAGAGGCCATCAAGAACCTGATCACGGACGATCCGGGACGGCTGCGGCCGCTAAACGAGTACCTGAAGCGCTGGACCCCGGCGCGGATTTTTCCCCCGGGCGAGGTGCCGGCCTATTCGAACTACGGTGTCTCTCTGGCCGGTTACATCGTCGAGCGGATATCCGGCGAATCTCTGGACGACTACCTCGATGCGCATATCTTTGCGCCGCTCGCCATGACGACGGCGACTTCCCGCCAGCCCTTGCCGGAAGCCCTGACGTCGCAAATGTCGCGCGCTTATGCCACAGCGTCCGGCCCTTCGCAGCCGTTCGAACTCGTGACACTGGCTCCCGCGGGGTCGGCGACCGCCTCGGGCGCGGACATGGCAAAGTTCATGATCGCCTGGCTCGGCGGCGGGCGGACGGATGGCGGGACAATACTGGAGCCCGAAACCGTCCGGCAGGTGTTCGGCACCCGGCTTGCGGTCGTGCCGCCGCTGAACGGCATGTTGCTCGGGTTCATGGAGCAGGACAGGAAGGGCAGGCGCATTATCGGGCACGGCGGCGATACCCTGTATTTTCACAGCAGCCTTGACCTGTTCCCCGACGACGGCGTCGGCGTATTCCTGTCCATGAACAGCACCGGGACGGCCGGGGCGGCCTACGATATACGCACCGCCCTGCTCGACAACTTTGCCGACCGCTACTTCCCGGTGCCGGACGTCGTGCCTGCGGTCGACGATGCGAGCGCCGCCGAACACGCCCGGCTGATGACCGGCGTTTACAAGGCGTCGCGCCGCGCGCAGTCGAGCTTTCTTGCGCTTCCGTACCTGTTTTCGCAAGTGGAGGTCTCGTTCACCGAGGACGATGGGCTGCGGGTTCCCGCACTCACGGACTTCAGCGGGCAACCCATGCGCTGGGTCGAAACCGGGCCTTTCGTGTGGCAGCAGGTCGACGGCAGCGAACGACTCGCCGCCCGGCTCGAGGACGGAAAGGTGACGATGTTCAGCGTCGACGCTGCTGCGCCGTTTTCCGTCTTCCAGCCCGTGCGCTGGTGGGAGTCGTCGAAGGTCTTGAACCCGCTGATCTCGGCTGCGATCCTCATCCTCGTGATGACAACCGTTGCATGGCCGATCAGCGCCTACGCACGCAGGCGCTACGCGATCCCTGCGCGCCTCGACCGGCAGGGCGCGTTCGTTTACCGGTGGCTGCGACTCGGCGCGCTCGGGCTGCTCGCAGCCTGTGCCGCCTGGGTGGCCGTCATTTCCCTGCTGTCCGGCAATCTCTTTGCGTTCGATGAGGACCTGGATCCATGGCTGGTCCTGCTCAAGCTCGGAACCTTCGTCGTCACCGTCGGCGGCGGCGTGCTGGCCTGCTGGAATATGCGTCTCGCCTGGAAGGACAGGCGGCCGCCCGTATCCAGGGCATGGAGCCTGGCGCTCTGCTTCGCGTGCCTTACGCTTTTGTATGTCGCTGTCGTATTCAACCTGCTTGGCTTCGGGCTCGACTATTAGGCCGGACCGCCAGGGAACGCGGACCCGCCGTCGCGGTCAAAGTCCGGAAAATCGGACCTCACACTGCTTGACGCGCCTCGCTCTGTCCCACTCCAGCTTCCTTGCCCTGATCGCGGCACTCCTGTTCGCGCAGGCGTCGCCCGCAGGGGAAGATCCGCCGTCCGCACTTTCGGCGGGCTGGCACCTCGAAGGCCGTGAGTTCGAAGGCCGTAAATTCGAAGGGCGTAAATTCGAAGGCCAGGTACTGGTCTGGACCAGCGAGGCGCCGCTGCGCATGGGCGGCGCCCGTTACGAATTCCGCTCAGGCAAGCGGTTGCTGGGCTATCCGACCACGAGCGGCAGGACGCTGCGGCTGCGGCTGTCGCCCGCTCAACCGCTCACCGAACTTTCCGTCTGGGCCGCAGGCCGGCGTCTCGATGCCGGATCCGGTTCCACGACGCTCCGCGTTCCGTACGCCGTGCCACCCGGGGAGCCGCCGGTCGGCGTGACCGCGCACGATCCCGCGGCGCCGGGCCCGTATTCGACGGAGCGGCTCCGCTACGCACTGCCCGGCATAAGGGTCGCCGGCTTCGAAGCGCCGGTCGAGGTCGTGGGCGAGGTCGTCGCCCCCGTCGGTCTCGCGGGGCCGATGCCGCTCGTGCTGTTCCTGCACGGCCGCCACAACACCTGTTATCGGGGTGGGCCGGCCGGCGAGTCCACGACGTACTGGCCTTGTCCGCCGGGATGGCGGCCCGTACCCAGCCATACCGGCTACCGCTACATGACACGCGTGCTCGCCTCGCAGGGCTACCTGACCGTCTCCATCGCCGCGAACGGCGTCAACGGCCAGGACGGCCTGTTCATGGACGGCGGCGCTTTCGCTCGCTCGGAGCTCCTGCGCCATCACCTGGCCCGTTGGGCAAAATGGTCCCGGCACGGTGGCGATCCGTGGGGCGGGCGGTTCCACGGCGGCGTCAACCTGGACCAGGTCGTGCTGGTCGGTCACAGCCGGGGCGGCGAGGGTGTCGAGCGGGCCGCGATCGATACCGGCGCCGGGGATCCCTGGACGATACGCGGGCTCGTGCTGATCGGGCCGACCGCCTTCGGCCGGCAGGTGGCGCCCGGCATCCCCACCACCGTCATCCTGCCGTTCTGCGACGGCGACGTAGCCGACCTGCAGGGGCAGCAGTACGTGGACATCGGTCGCGACCTCACCTGGGACCGTGCGCTCAGGTCTTCGGTCATGGCGATGGGCACCAACCACAATTACTACAACACCGAATGGACGCCCGGGCTCTCGAAGTCGCCGGCCTGGGAGGACTGGTTCGACCCGACCGACCCCCAGTGCGGCGAGGACGGCGGGAAGCGGCTCACGCCCGCCGAGCAGCAGGCCGTCGGGCTCGCCTACACCGCGGCGCTGGTCGACGTCGCGATCGCGGGCGATGTGCGCTCGCTGCCGCTGCTCGATGGCGCGCGGTTGAAACCGCCTTCCACCGGCCGGGCGCAGGTATTCGTGCATGCCGTCGGTGGCGCCAAGCGCGTGATTTACGCGGCGGGCAAAGGCATGGACTTCACCGCGAGCGGCCTCACGGCCGGCGAGTGCCGCGGCTACTTCAACGCGGGCCCCTTCGACCTGCGCCCCGGCTGCGCGCGCAACCTCACCTTCGAGCTGATCCCGCACTGGACGCCGATGGCATTGGCGGAAACCGCCCCCGCGCCGAAGGCGCTGCGGGTACAGTGGAGCGCGCCCGGGGGGCGTCTGCGCATTCCGGTGGATCCCGGCGATCGGCCTTTCGAGGCACTCGACTTTCGCATCGCCGGCGTGCCCAATGCGCCGCCGGTCGAGCTCGACCTGCGCGTTCGCGATGCGTCCGGCCGCTGGACGAGCATCGGCACGCGGCCGCGGAAGCTGCGCTCCTACTTCGGACCGAGCCCGCTCGGCAAGGTCGTGGCCCGGCAGCTGCGCGCGAACCTCGAGGGCACGGGCGTGGACCCTCGCGCGATCACGGCCGTCGAGCTTACGCCGCGCACGCCGGATGGCCGCTTCTGGCTGCTTGACGTCTCGACCTGGCGCAACCGTATAGTTGCCACCGACCCGATCCGGTTACCGCGCGTCAGCGTCGCCGACCTCATCGTGGCCGAAGGCGACAGCGGCGAGCAATCGCTCGATGTGCCCGTCTTCGTGGACGGCGCCGTGTCCCGGCCCGCGCGCCTGTGGGTGCAGCTGACCGACTACGCGAGCTTCGATGAGCCGACGCGCGGCTTCCCGCTGGTGCTCGAGCCCGGCGCGACGTCGGCGTCCATCCCGTTCCGGTACGTCGCCGACGACGCGTACAGCCCGTTTCCGCAGCTCATCCAGATCGCCCTGCTGGCGCAGAGGAACGCCGTAACCAGCGACTTCGACGCGACCATCCTCGTCGAAGAGGACGATCCCGCGCCGGCGCTCCGCGTGCATGCCGCCGATGTCTCCGCGCCGGAAGGCGCGGCACTGCAGTGGACCTTCCAACTGTCCGAGCCTCTCACGCACGGCGGCTTCTGGTCCCTGCTGTTCCAGCCGCCCGGCTCGCGCTTCGCCGAGCTCGACAGCGACGACGTACCCGCCGCGTTCCTCTACACCTACGGCATCGTGCCGCCCGATCCGCCCGTCCCGCTCTCGGAGCTCGGGATCTTCCTCTACGTCGAGTTCATGCCGGGCGAGACCACGGCGACCGTCAGCGTACCGATCGCTGTCGATGACCTGGCCGAACCCGCGGAAGGCATCGTGCTGCTCCTCGACGGGTTCGGCGACCCGGTCGTGCCGGTGCCGATCGAGCTGACCGGATTGGTTCCGGGACACGACGCGCGTTGACTAAATAAGAAGCGCGTGCGTGGCGGTGCCTATGGCTCGGCACGCCGTGACGCGCCTGACTTGCTGCGGTACATGCTGAAGTCAGCAAACCGCAGCAACGCCTCGTAATCCTCGCCGTCGTCCGGATAGGTAGCGATGCCGACGCTTGGTCTCATTCTGATAGTCGTGCCGTCGATGATGTACGGCATTTCCAGCTGGCTGATAATCTTGTCCGTCGCTGCGGCCACCGGGTGCCCCAGGCCGATGTCCGTCAGCAAGACGACGAATTCGTCGCCCCCGAACCGGCATGCCGTGTCGGAGCCGCGAATACAGGACGTCAGCCTCTGCGCTACCTGTTGCAGCAACCGGTCGCCTCCCAAATGCCCGATTTGATCATTCACGCCCTTGAACCCGTCCAGGTCGAGGAACACCAGTATCACATGGTTGTGCTGCCGTTCCGCGCGCGCGATGGCCTGATTGCAATGATCCTGCAGCAATTGGCGGTTGGGCAGGCCGGTCAGCCCGTCGTGGCAGGCAAGGCGGTTTGCTTTCGCGAGCGATTCCAGCAGGAAGGCCTTCTCGGCTCTAAGCACAAAATTCCGTTTTCTGAGCGCGTCGACTTGTCGCAAAGCCTTTGCCAGCCGTGGTTCCTGGAGCGCCGTCACCTGGCGAGCACCGGCTTGTTCTGCGATTGGCCGGGCGGATAGCTGCTCTTGCCCGGGCGTGACGCCGTCGTTGCCACGGACTGCCCCCGCGTCCATTGCCCCGCGCGCCTGAGAACCAGCCTCAATGTGCTTTTTGCTCACCAGTCGTAACCGCAGCGCACCGCCCTGACGGTGCCGGTCCCCCTGACCTTAGCCCCGGCTTGACGCAGTGGTACCGCAGTGCCAGATGCTGGAGAGCGCGGCCCCTGTCGAATTGCGATCTGGGCCGGTGCGTCTGCATCAGCGGCCAAATACGGGTTTAGATCGGATTGCCAAGCCCGCATCAGCTTACACCCTGTGTACGCTACCGTACAGTGTTCATGGCCTGGCGAGCCGTCGCGTCGTAACATTCGCAACAAGCGGCTTTCAGCCCGTCGTAGCCGAGCTGACCGGATCGGATCCGGGACACTGATCGGCGCAGCCGTCGCGTGACAGCGACACTTGTTCCGTCCCGAACAGCATGCTAGTTACTGTGACTCAAGCGTTGAGGAGGGATTTTCCATGTTCGAGCGAGGGAAAAGGGAAGACGCTCCCGAGCAGGGGGCAGAGTCGAGGCCGGCGGAAACGTATCGCAGCTACGAAGCCGCGAGCGCGAAGCCTGCGGATCGCAAGGGCGAATGTGCAGTGATCGGCCGATCCATACAGATCGAAGGCGCGGTGCGGGGCAACGAGGACTTGAGGATCGAGGGCGACGTCAGCGGCACGGTGGAGTTCAGGGACAGCAGCCTCACGATCGGCAAGGAAGGAAAGGTCCGGGCCGACGTGTACGCGAAGTCGATCATCGTGGACGGTATGACGGAAGGCGACCTGTACGCGACCGAGCGGGTCATCGTGCATGTAAATGCGCAGGTTCGCGGCAACATCACCGCGCCGAACGTCGGCGTCGAGGAAGGCGCAAAATTCAAGGGCTCGATCGAGATGGACCAGGATGCGGTCGAGAAGGCGTTCAACAAGGCGAACCTGCAGGCGGGCAACCGGCCGGGCGCCGACCGCCAGCCCGGCAAGAGCGCGGAGTTCAAGTCGACGCCGAAGCCTGATTACAAGGACAAGGACCAGGGCAAGGGCCCTGCCGTCAGTCCCGCAGCAGGAGTCAAGTAACGGCCAGACGTTCCTCCATGGGCCGGGCGACGGCCCGGGCGCCGATGGAAAAACCATCGGCGCTCAAGGCGCCGCTCTTCAAGCTGCTCGTCGATGATCTCGAGGGGTCGTCGCGTCATGTCGCGCTCGATCTCGGCGCGGTCTCTACGCAAATGCTGTCGCTGCTCGGCGGCTTTCGCTGCTGCGTGGAGATCGCCGACCTGGTTCGCAACGGCGGGCTTACGCAACTGAACGCGGATCAGGAGCAGCACGAACGCCGGGCAGCGGCGGACTCGCTGTTGCCCGAGCACCGGGTCGGCGATCCCGTCGACCTCGTGTACTGCTGGGACTTGCTGAACTACCTGAAGCCCGACGCGATATCGGCACTGATGGCAGCCATCGCAACACGCGCGCAGCCGGGCGGCCGCGCGCATGCGCTCATCGTCTATTCCGACCGGACGATGCCGGATCGGCCCGGCCGATGGACGCCCGTAGGGGACGGTGTGCTGGTCGACCAGGCGATTCCTTCGCCGGTCATGATCCAGGCACCGCGGTACTCGCCCGAATTCCTCGGCCGCATCATGCGCGGGGTCGCCATCGAGCATGCGAGATTGCTGGCCAACGGCATGCAGGAGTTCGTGTTCCGCTTCGGGACGTAGCGGGTCCGCACCGCTCGCATCGCCGGCATTCGGCACCCGGCCACTTGTGGCAGGACAACTACGAGAGGAAGATGCCGTCATCATCAGGCAGCCTGCCTTGAGCCCGTGAAAGCTCGATATGCAACAAGCCACTCCCACGATACCCGACAACGACGCGCCCGGTATGGCCACCGTGTCATTGGCGTTGGTCCCGTTATTTCGTGGCAGGTTCTGCGACACGCTCCTCCCGCACCGCGCCGCGAGGATTTACGATAAACAGGACGTGATCTATGAGCTGGGCGATGAGCAGCGGGCGCTGTTCTTCATCCGCCAGGGCATCGTGAAGACCGGAACGATCACGAGCCAGGGGCGTGAAATCATTTATGACATCCGCAAGGATGGAGATGTCGTCGGGGAACTCTGCACGCTTGGACCCATCCGGCGGGATCGGGCTGTTGCGCTGGAGCGAACAGAAGCGGTGCCGGTCCCTCTCGATCAGATCATGAATCTGCTGGCAAGCAATCCCGATCTGCAACAAGACTTTGCTGAAATGCTCTGCGGCGCGCTTTCCGAGGCCTACGATCAGGTAAATCGGCTTGCCGGTGACGACCTCATGCAACGCCTGATCGACGTATTGCGGAGCCTCGTCAGCAAGTTTGGCCGGCCTCTGGGAGAGCGAGTCGAAATCGCAACCTACCTGACCCAGGAAGAGCTCGCGCAGATGGTCGTCGCGCGGCGGGAACGAGTCTCGACCGCCCTCAACGCGCTGCGGCGGCGCGGGCTCGTGCAGTACTCGCCGCGTGGCCATCTCCTCGTCGACACGCGGCGCTTGCAAGTCGACGACTCCTTGCAAGTCGACGACGCATAGTGACCTGAATTCCCGCTCGCCTTCCGCGGCGAGTGTTACCTCCGTAACTGAACATCGCGAGCCGCTGGAGTATCAGTGGTGCCAGCCGCGTCGATTTCTGCCCTCCGCCGCACGCGCCCGGGATGACCGGGCAGAACGGAGCAGACGTCGCGACCGGGTCAGGGGACAGGCAGGACAGTGATAAGGAGACCGAAATGGCTCGGTGGCTTACGTTCGTCCTGGCGGCAATCGCCGCAACGGCAATGATCGCGGTTTCGGCCTCGGCCGAAGACCCGTCCCTCTCACCACCCGATCGGCGCACCGTCAACTACGCGATCGAACAAATACTGCGCGGCCAAAAGACCTTTCGCTTCGATACCTACGGCGACCAGGTATTCTGGGGCAAGACGCTTCGCCTGCACGAAGCCATCGCCGGTGAAGCAAACAGCGGGGTCGGGCCGGGGCTGAGCCCCGAAGACGCGCTCGAGCTGGGGCTCAAGGTCGACGTCGATGCGCTTCCGCAACCGCTGCGCAGCGCCCTGCGGAAGGAGCGTGTCGATCTCACTGATCCTGCAACGACACTCAGCTTGCTGAAACTGAACGCAGTCGTGGGGGTGCGCGGCTTCTTCGACGAGAGCGGCGAGCGGCTCAGGACCGTGGGCATTACTTGCGCGTTGTGCCATTCGACGGTGGACGATTCTTTCGCGCCGGGAATCGGCAGGCGTCTCGACGGCTGGGCGGCTCGTGACCTGGACGTCGGGAGCATCATAGCGCTGGCCCCCAATGTGCAGCCGTTCGTCGACCTGCTGCGCCTGGTCGACCCGAGTATCGATGCGGATACCGTGCGCGCAGTGCTGCGGAGCTGGGGACCCGGCAAGTTCGACGCCGAACTCCTGCTGGATGGCAAGGCATTTCGTCCGGACGGCGAATCCGCCGCCACTCTGATACCGCCGGCCTTCGGCCTCGCGGGCGTAAACCTGCACACGTGGACGGGCTGGGGAGCGGTATCACACTGGAATGCGCTGGTAGCGAACCTGGAGATGCAGGGCCGGGGAACGTTCTATGACCCGAGGCTCAATGATCCGCTGAAGTTCCCGATCGCCGCCCTCGCCGGCTTTGCCGACGTACGCAACGATCCGGACCTGGTCACGACGAAGCTCGCCAGGTTGCACATCTATCAACTCAGCCTGCCGGCGCCGAAGGCGCCGCGCGGCAGCTTCGACAGCGAAGCCGCGGAACGCGGCGAGATCCTGTTCGAGGGTAAAGCCGACTGCGCACGTTGCCACGTACCGCCGCTTTATACGGAGCCCGGCTGGAACATGCATCGGCCGGAAGAGATCGGCATCGACAGCTTCCAGGCCGAGCGCTCACCGGACGGGCACTATCGCACGGCGCCGTTGAAGGGGCTCTGGACACACAGCAAGGGCGGCTTCTATCACGACGGCCGCTTCGCCACGCTCGCTGACGTGGTGCAGCACTACGACCAGTTTTTCGCGCTGGGGTTATCGACCGGCGAACAGGCGGACCTGGTCGAGTACCTGCAATCGCTGTGACGACGGGAGGCGAGGAGCAGGTGCTCGCAGAACGCCGCTCACAGGTATCAGCACCGAAAACCTATCCAGGCCTGCCGTCCGCGCGCGGTCGCAGCAGGATGGGCGTGTAGACGCACACGAACAGGATGAACGCGGCCGTCCAGGCGGCCGTGGCAAGCATGACGGTCACCCGGTAGCTGGAAGGAAGGACGGCCGGGCCGAAGACGCGGAGCAGGCCCGCTGCGATCAGGAGTCCGTAGGAGCCGACGATGGCGGGCGCGACCCGGAGTGGTCGACCGGTGTGGCCGAGAGCCGCACGGGTCATGACCGCGAGGATCATCGTCGCGGCGGCGCCGGTACCGAGTGCGTGCATCCAGTGCGCCGCGAAGCCGAACCCGCCCAGCGCAGACAGCGCCCGCAACGCGAGTCCAACGGGCAGCCATAAGTACGCGGCGTGCAGGATCCACACGATCGGATCCCTGAATGTCCGCAGCGATTGCCACCCAGACATGCGCAGCGCGTGAAGCAGCGCCGCGATCCCGGCGACCGTAGCGGCAACTCCGGCGGGCATCCGCAAGAGGTCTGCGACGACGAGCGCCGCCATGGCGGCGATCAGCGTGCGGTCGACGAACGGACGCGCACGCAGCGACACGTCGGCCCCGCGGGCCCGGAGCGCATTGCCGGTGAAGGCCGGCACGATGCGGCCGCCGATGACCGTGATGAGCAAAAGCACGACGCTGAGTGTCGCCAGCAGCATTTGTCGAGCGAGCATTGCATCCGCGTGCCTGACTGCCCAGAGGAACGTCCCGTCGAGGCACCAGAAAACGGCCAACACGAGCAACAACGGCAGGTTCCGGTTGCCACTGCGCAGTACCGGCGGTGCAACCAGCAGTAGTAAGGCGGGAAGGAATGCCAGTTCGGCGACCGCGACCATGGCGGGCGGCAACTGGCCGGCCAATGCAAAGGCGGCACGGCCGAGGATCCAGATGACGGCCAGCACGACCAGCTGCAGGCCGGCAAATCCGCGGCAGCCGGTCCAGCTCGGCACGGCCGTGAGCATGAACCCGGCAATTGCCGCGCCCACGAAGCCGAAGAGCATCTCGTGGCCGTGCCAGAGCTGCGGCGCCATGCCCGGCAGAAGCGACGTTCCTGTGCGATACAGCCACAGCCACAGCAAAACGCTCACGATCGCGTAACAGCCGGCCAGGAGGAAGAACGGCCGGAACCCGTACGCGAAGAGTGCGAATCGCCTGGCCGTTGGTGCCGTTGCCGACATCGCGCTCATCCGACGAGGAACCGGAAGGGCCCGAGCGGATCGTGCGTTCGTGCGATAGACAACATGATTCCGTACACCGCCAGCGCGAAGACAAAGCAGGCAAGCCGCGTCCGCCGGGTACGCCCGCGCTTCAGCGCGAACGTGCCGAGACCGATGTATGCGACCAGGAGCAGGAGCTTCACCGCCAGCCAGCCGTTCGCGTAAACCGCGGCAGGCAGGATCGTCACCAGCATCAACGCGGCCGTCAGCAACACCGTGTCGACGCCGTAGCTGAGATAGCGAAGTGGCGCGGCCATGGTCCACCGGCCCCGCTCACCGGCCTGCAGGACGAGGCCGCGGAGCAGGAACAGCGAGCCGCTGGCGACGACCGCCGCGACGTGCACCATTTTGATCGGCGGATAAAACTCGATCATGTCGAGCAGAACTCCACCGGCAGGATAAGGATCGGGATCACGCGGAAATACTGCGGGACGCCGGCCGGCGCCGCCCTGATCCAGGTCAAGAGGGGTTCAGTTTCTCAGGACGCTGCGCGCAATGCGTTCGAGCCGAGGCCTGTCGAGGAGCTCGATTTCGCGGCGGTCAACCCGGATCAGGGCATCGCTCTGGAAGCGCTTGAGGATACGGCTGACGGTTTCAGCCGCGAGCCTCAGGTAATTCGCAATGTCGGTGCGGGCCATGGTCAGCCGGAATCGGGCGGCGGAAAGGCCGCGCGCGGCATAGCGACGCGAGAGGACGATCAGGAAGGCGGCCATGCGTTCCTCGGCCGTGAAGTCGCCGGCGAGGAGGTTCGCCTTGCCGATGTCCTCGCTCAACAGCCGGAAAAGCTGTTGCTGGAGGCCCGGCATGCGCGTCGCCAGGGTCGCGATTTTCGGGAAGGAGAAGCGGCACAGGAACACGGTCTCCAGCGCGACGGCATTGCACGGGTATCTGGCGCTCGATATGGCGTTCAGGCCGATGACCTCCCCGGGAAGAAAGAAGCCCAGCACCTGCTCGCGACCCTCGAGGTCGGTAATGTAGGTCTTCACCGTACCTGCGCGTATCGCCGCAATGGCATTGAACTCGTCGCCTTCACGAAAGATGTGGTCGCCCTCGCGGAACGGTGGGGTGTGCTCGACCAGAACGTGCAGTTCGCGCAGGCGCGACTTGTCGTAGCCCTGGTCCAGACAGGCCGCCGAGAACGCACAGGTACTGCAGAAGTGCAGCTCGTCGCCGTCGTCGACCGGCACATCACGCCGCGCCTCACCGTAGCCAGGTTGCTTCATGCTGCAGGCGACGCGGCGCCGAACGGCAGCGTCAGATTGCTTTCGAAAATGTCGCCGGGTGACTGGATTTGCACTCTGGCTGCACGTACCGATCGAAACACATGGCGATTATACGCAACAGGTATCGACCCCGCGACGTTGCGGCGATGCGCCGCTCGTCGATCGAGATGACCCCCTCGGCTGCGAGCCGCTCCAGGTCCCTCCAGGTCCCGGCAAAATAGTCGCGGAAGTCGATTCCGAAACGATGTCCCGCCGCGGCGATACCGATCTCTCCGGTACACATCAACTGCTGGATGACCTCGGCGCGCAGCACGTCGTCGTCGTCCATTCTCAGGCCGCGCCACACCGGCAGCCGGCCACTTTCGACGGCGATTTCCCAGGCAGCCAGATCGCGCGGGTTCTGGCTGTAGCTGTCGCCGACGTGGCTGATGGCGCTGACGCCGAGTCCCACGAGGTCGCACTCGGCGTGCGTCGTATAGCCCATGAAGTTCCTGTGCAGCGTGCCGCCGGCCTGCGCCAGCGCAAGGTCGTCTTCGGGCAGCGCAAAGTGGTCCAGGCCGATGTAACGATAGCAGGCTTCCGTCAGCTTCTCGATGGCAAGGCGCAACAGCGACAGACGGGTTTCGGCATTCGGCAATGCCTCGGCGTCGATCGGTCGCTGGGCCTTGAAGAGCTGTGGCAGATGCGCGTACCCGTATACCGCCAGCCGGTCAGGACGCACATCGATAAGGGTGCCGAGTGTCCGGGTGAACCCTTTGATCGTTTGCCGCGGCAGGCCGTAGATGAGGTCGACATTGATCGAACGGAAGCCGCTCGCGCGGCAGTCGTCGATGACCGTCAGAGTCTGCTCGACGCTCTGCAGGCGGTTCACGGCCCGTTGCACCTCCGGGTCGAAGTCCTGTACACCGAGGCTTGCGCGGTTGAGGCCGATGGCCGCGAGCTGCCGAATATCGCCTCTTTTTACAGATCGCGGATCGAGCTCGATCGAAAAATCGCGGTCGGGACGGCTGCTGAAATGAAAATACCGCGCGAGACTGTCGAACAGGCGTCCGAGTTGCGCCGGCCGCAGGAAGTTCGGCGTACCGCCGCCCAGGTGCACCTGCAGGACGTCGCGGTCGCGATCGAACAGCCGCGAAACCTGGCCGATTTCGAGCAGCAGGTGCTCGAGATAATGCTCGCCCTTGCGCACATCGCGGGTGATGATGCGGTTGCAGCCGCAATAGAAGCACGGCATGAAGCAGTACGGCACGTGCACGTACAGGGAGAGCGGCCGCGGAATGGGTTCCGAGTTGCTCTGCTGGATGTGCCGGCGCAGGTCCTCCTCGCCGAAGGCATTGCTGAACTGCGGTGCCGTCGGATACGACGTATAGCGGGGACCCGGGCGGTCGTGACGACTGAGCACTTCGCGGTCGATGAAAGGAGACGCGTGCATGAGCAGGCATATTGCGTGCTTGCCGCGGCACGGACCTTGATCCAGGTCAAGCGAGGCTCATACGCTGTCCGAAGCGGGCTACAAACAAGCGCAACGTGCAATCAGGTCCTGGAGTCTTGCCGTGTTTCCCGACCGCTCCGCTGACTCACTCGAGTTCGGAAGCCAGGTGGCGGTTGGCATGTACGATGTCGTTGAAGGTGTCCGCCACCTTCCCGGCCATGCCGGGCCAGGTGTTTTTTTAATTTTTCAAACCACCTGCGGCACCGCGGCCGGGCACGCAGCAATGCTCACGTTGAACAACTAGGCCTCGACTCGCGCGATGTAGTCATCGTCCTCATGCAGGTGCGGAATGCCGTGGTTGTGGCCGCCATAGGCCTCCGTGCCTTTCAGCACGGCGGTCCTGCGCGTGAATTTGACCTTGAGTTCACCGGCCAGGACTTTGCCGATCGCGTCATACTGCCACTCGCTCACCGCCCGGGTAGCGGGCCGCTCGGACAATCGTTCGAACCATGCCGAGATTCGCGGATGCTTGTTCCACACCTTGTCCGGAATGATCTTGCCTGCGTCATGCGACACGAATTCGTGCAGTGCGGCCAGGTCTGCATAGCTGACCTCGTCGCCACAAAGGTAATCGCGGCCCTTGAGCCAGTACCTCTCCATTACGTCCATGGACTCGTACAGGACGTGGTAGCCCTTCCTGCGTTCGGCGCTGAAGTCCTTGTCGGCCCCATAGATGAATGGCGCAAAGATCGTCCAGTGGAACGCGCCGCCGCCGAGACGGAGCGTATAGGCATACCACTGCACGAACTGATTAATCCGCGCCCGTTCCCGCAACGTGGTCCCGAACCAGTGGCCTGGACAGTCGAACTTTTCGTTTACATAGCGCCCGATGGCCACGTTCTCCCAGACGATGAAGTCGCCGTCGACGAGAATGGGAACCTGTCCGGTGGGGTTGTACCTGTCCCGAAACTCCTGTGTCTCATTGATGTTCGTGGTGATGTCGACGACCTCGTCCTCGAAGGGGATGTCGTTCTCGATCATGAATTGCCGCGCAGAGCGGCACGGTTGGGATGCGGGGTGATGCAGGTAACGCATTTTCGAGTCCACGGCTGCCTCCTCGGTACCGAAAGGCGGAAGCGCCAGTCCGTCGGTACACTCCGATCATAGTCCAGAACTGTATAGACGGTGGCGAGACTCAAGGACACGCCGCCCCTGTGTCCGTACTGCGACCAACGTCGAACGCTGACCCGTTACGGCAGCGTCAGCCCGATGAGGGCCGCCTCGAAGTTTCCACTGTAGGTCGTGCTGCCGGCCGGTTCGGATGCCCCGTGTTGCGGAATCGAGACCGTGCCTTCCGGATCCACGAGCGCTCCCGCAGGCGTCCCGACGGTGAATTTCGGTGCGGACAGTTTCAGCGACGCCGCCAGCAGCGAATACGGCGGGCCCTGGCTCGCCGTCGCCGCAAGCCGCACCGTGTCGTCGGCCGCAGCCGCGACCCCGCCGCCAAGCTCGAAGCCGGTGCCACCCCAGGTTGCCGCGGCCGTCACCTTCCTGCCCGTCGATTGCAGGCGCGCGACGAATGCATCCTGGAAGCCGACGCCCAACGCCGTCGTCGTTCCGGCGAGAAGAACTGAGCCGTCGGGCGCCACGGCGATGCCTTCGCCGGTGTCGCCGCCCTTGGTGCAACATTGCTTGCCGAACAACAAGCTGCCATCGGGCCCGATCTTCAGGACCAGCGCGGCGATGCCGACGATGCCGCCCTTCTCCGCCTGGATCGCACCAGCCATGTAGATGGAACCGTCCGCGGCAGCGGCCATTCCGCCGCGCGCATCCACGACCTCGCCTGCCCCGTACGTTCGTGCCCAGACAAGCTCGCCCGTTGGCGTCAGCTTCAGCACCATCACGTCGAACTGGGAAAGATTGCTGTCGGGCCGCAGTTTCGAGCTGGCCGCGTAGACACTGCCGTCCGGCGTCACGGCCATCGCCTCGAAGCCGGCGGCATCGTCCCAGAGCCGTTGCCAGACAAGATTGCCCATGGGATCGAACTTCAGGACGAACACCCCGGCGGAGCTCGGGCCGAAGCTGGTTGTCCGACCCGCGACGTAGACGGAGCCGTCGCTGTGTGTCGCTACGGCGCCGGCGCTATCGGACTCTGTACCGCCCCATCCCCGCTCCCAGAGCAGGTTGCCGTTTGGGTCGAATTTCAGCAGCACGACGTCTCCGCCACCGTCTGCGGTGATGCCGGCCAGATAAACTGAACCGTCGGCAGCGGCCGCCACTGACGTATCCGTCACTCCGACGATGGTCGGGCCGTTCCAGATCCTCTGCCAGACGACCGCTCCATTCGAGAGCTTCACGATGAACATCCGCGTCGCGGGCTGGCCGAACTGGTCGAAGGCAAAACTGTCCGTCGAGCCGACGAGGTACTGGCTGCCGTCGGCGGCCGTGGCGACAGCGGTTGCGACGTCGGCGCCGGTCCCACCCCATGTCGTCTCGGTGAGCAACACCTGCCCGTGCGCCGGCCTTTCTGCAAGTGCCAGCAAGACCAAACCGAAACTTGCAAACAACACCTTCCCGACCGCGATTCGATTCCGTCGTGCTGGCGATAGACCGCTCATATCCGTCATGGCGATTCTCCCGATCCGAACCTGTACTTTCACTAAGTAGCCCGTCGCCTCGAAATGGTTCACGCTGTGCTTGAAACACATACGAGTCGGCCGTCTCCAGTTGGCTATCAATAATTACGCAGGTGTATGAGCGTCAACGGCCGGGGCAACTTGAGTTGGCCCGAAGGAGACCGATGGCGTTGCGTCGGGTGCGACGCCGGCGCTCAGCGGAGCGACGGCGGCAGGTCGACCTTACCCCCGGCATCCAGCGCGTTCTGCAGGGTACCGCGGATGGTCGCGTACTCGGGTCGATACGCCACGTTGAGCGTCTCGTCGGGGTCGACGCTGTGATCGTAAAGTTCGAGCTGCAGGCTCGCACCGTTGCCCCACTCCGTATAACGGTAGCGGTTCGTGCGGATCGTGTAGCCCATCGTGTCGCCCTCGAGGCCTTCCCGCAACCACTGGCTGAATGCCCCCCGGCGCGAGATTGCCGCGGGAGCGTCGATGAACTGCACGAGGCTGTCGCCCTCCAACGGATAGCCGCCGCGTTGTGCCGGCGTTGGCACCGGGAGCCCGGCGAGTTCGACAATGGTGGGATAGAGATCGACCAGTTCGACCAGCGCGCCGGAGACCTGGGCCGGCGTGCCGCCCGGCACCCGGATGATCAGCGGCACACGCGTTCCCACCTCGAAGTTCGTGTGCTTCGCCCAGTCAGCCTGTTCGCCCAGGTGATAACCGTGGTCGCCAAACACGACGACGATGGTGTCGTTCACGGCGCCCGAGGCCTCCAGTGCCGCGAGTACGCGGCCGACCTGGGCATCCACGAAGCTCGTGGCGGCGTAATAGCCGTGCTTCAGGTTGCGTTGCATCGCCTGGCCGAGGGGCTGGGGAGCGGGCGGTATGCCGCTGTAATATGAGAGTTCGTCCCGGTTTTCGAAAGCGACGGCCGGCGCATCGACGGCCTTGAACGGATTGCTCGCCATCGGAATGGTAGTCGGGTTGTACAGTGCGTAATAGGCCGGCGGCGCGAGGAACGGCAGGTGCGGCTTGCGAAAGCCGACGGCGATAAACGACGGCTGGTTCTGCGCGGCGGCACTGTGAATGGCATCGATTGCCGCGGTTGCGCATTTGTGATCGCCGAACTGCGAGTCCGCGACGTTGACCGCCGCATACGGCAGCCGCTTGCCGTCCGGACCGAGCGGGGCGGTGGGGCCGGAGCGTTCGACGTGTGGCACAGACCAGGACTGTGCGTCGTTTAGGCCGCCATGATAAATCTTGCAGAAGCCTTCCGAGCGGTAGCCCCGGTTCATGAAATACTGCGGCAGCGTGACGACGCTGGGAACGGTGCTGCGAAAATGCGTCTGGAGGTCGATAACACCTGCCGTATCCGGCCGCAGGCCCGTCATCAGGCTGGTCCGGGACGGCGAGCAGATGGACATCTGCGTGTATGCGCGGGTGAAAACCGTACCTTCCCGGGCAAGGGCATCGAGGTTGGGCGTACGTATAGCGTCGACGCCATAGGCGCCGATCTCCGGCCGCAGGTCGTCGATTGCGATGAACAGCACGTTCAACGGCTGGGAATCGACGGCGATGAGCCCCGCATCGACGCCGCGGCGTGTCTGCCCCGCGGCGAGCGAAACACATGGCGTCAGCCCCGTGGCCGGGTCGGCATCGCTGTCCTTGCCGGCCGGGCCCGCGCGGGGCGTCGTGAACTGATAACCGGGCGGTGCGATGAAGCGCAGACGGTACCTGCCGACCGGCAGGCCGTCGAACAGGAACCTGCCGTTGGCATTCGTGGTTCTGGAGGCGATCTGCGCGTTCGCGTTATTGCAGTTCAGGAGGCGCACTTGCGCGCCCGCTACCCGGGGTTCGGTCCCCAGCTGGATACCGTCGCGGTTGCTGTCCTGCCAGACGGTGTCACCGATTGCCTGCGCAGCCGCGGACTGGCTGCAAACGAGCAAAATCACACCGGCGACGAGAGCGATGGTGGTCGTCATGCGCATAGGGTCGGCAAAAATTGTCATGATGCCTGGCTGCGTGCCGGATACGGATGGGATGGATGGCGGTCAAACTATGCGCTATACGGGAACTACGAATCTATAGGGGTTAACCGAGATGCCGGCTTATTTGTCATTAGAGGCTGATCGACCAGAACCCGTCTCCGGGCACTATAATCCTCCCAAGAAGCGGGCCAGCGGGTCGTCCTCAATGTATGCGTCGCGCCACTACGCCCTGGTCGTCGGCCTGACTGTCGTCTACTATCTCGCCGGTCGAGCCGGGCTGCACTTTTTCGGCCTCCTGCATCCGAGCGCCTCAGCGATATGGATTCCGACCGGCATCGCGATCGCCTCGTTGCTGATTTTCGGCAACCGCGTCTGGCCCGCAATCTTTACCGGGGCGCTACTCGTCAATCTGACTACGCAAGGCTCCTTTCTGACATCCCTGGGGATCGCCGCAGGCAACACCCTGGAAGGGATCCTCGCCGCTTACCTGGTCGGCCGCTTCGCGGGCGGCACCTCGGCTTTCACCCGTGCCTCCGACATCTTCAGGTTCGCGGGGATCGGCGTGGTCGCCGGTGCGACGGTCAGCGCCACGATCGGTGTAGCGAGTCTGACGCTTGGCGGCTACGCCCCGCCGGCCGACGTCGGGGCCATTTGGTTCACATGGTGGCTGGGAGATGCCGCGGGTGGCATCGTCGTCACTCCGTTGCTCGTACTCTGGTATACCGACCGGCAATGGTCCTGGCCCACATCGCGCGTGATCGAGGCGGCGCTGTTGCTCGGCTCGCTCGTCCTCGTCGGCAGCATGACGTTCTTTCATCCGCGGCTCGGGACTTACCCCCTCTCCTTTCTGTGCCTGGCACCGCTGGTTTGGGGAGCGTTCCGGTTCGGGCCGCGGGAAATGGCTACTGCCGTCGTTCTGCTGGCGCTGATCGCCACCTGGGCGACGGCTACCGGAAACGGTCCCTTCGTCATGCAGACGTCCAACGAATCCTTGCTCGTCCTGCAG
Organism: uncultured Pseudomonadota bacterium; assembly: GCA_963713215.1. GTDB lineage: Bacteria > Pseudomonadota > Gammaproteobacteria > Steroidobacterales > Woeseiaceae > UBA1847. The sequence goes on from CAVQKY010000006.1 coordinate 1,248,411, forward strand.
GGTTTCATGACCTTCATGGCAATGACGACACTCTCCATGGCGGCGCTTACGTCGGAGCGTGCGGCGCTGCTCGCCCGCGAGCGCAAAGCACGCGCCGAAGCGGAGGCGGCTGCTCGCGCCAAGGACGAGTTTCTCGCAATCTTAAGCCACGAGCTGCGCAATCCGTTGAGCGCGATCAGCGCCGCCGGCGCTGTCCTGAATCAAACGGATGAGGCAGGGCAGTCGCGCCGCTGGAAGGAGATCATCCACCGGCAGACCGAGCAGCTGACCCGCCTGATCGACGATATGCTCGATATCGCGAAAGTAACGGTCGGAAAAATGCCGTTGGCGCGGCAAGCCATGGATCTTGCCGAAGCGGTTGAGCGTTGCGTACGCGCGCATGCTTCGGAACGTGCACTACTGCGTATCGAGGTGCAATGCCAGCCGGCTTGGATTGATGCCGATCCCAACCGCATCGCGCAGGTCATCGAAAACCTGCTCGACAACGCAGTCAAGTACACGCCGGCCACCGGCAGCATTCGCGTGAGTGTCACGAACGAGGGAAGGTTCGCGATACTGCGCGTCGAGGACAGCGGCGCGGGAATTGCTCCAGAGTTTCTGCCACACGTGTTTGATCCGTTCCTGCAGGGCGAGCAGGGGCTGGAACGCCCCATGGGCGGCCTCGGGATAGGACTGACGCTGGTACGACGACTGACGGAGATGCACGGTGGAACGGTGGAAGCACATAGCGCCGGGACGGGTCGAGGAAGTGCTTTTGTCGTCCGGCTGCCGCGAATCAATGCGCCGCCGACGCTGAGCGCTGACGTCGCGTCTGGCATCGCATCTGCGGACCACGCCTACAAAGTCCTCATTGTCGAAGACAATTCGGATGCTCGTCAGGCACTGCGCGCGCTCCTGGAATTGGCCGGATGTACCGTTCACGAGGCTTGCGATGGCTCAGCCGGAATCGAATCGGCGCTTCGTCTTCAACTCGACTTCATATTGCTCGACATCGGCTTGCCTCATCTCGATGGTTACGAAGTCGCACGACGGCTCAAAGCTCTGAAACCGGCCATCCGTCTTGTTGCACTAACCGGCTACGGGCGCGAGGAAGACAAAGCATGCGCCGCCGAAGCCGGCTTCGATGCGTATCTTGTGAAGCCCGTCGACGTAGAGCGGCTGCTTGCGGTCATGCACGAGTTGTTCAGCCAACAACAACAGTCTGCAGTGCAGGCGCGGTGAGGCTGCAACAATGACACGTCATCCCCCGCCGGCGATACACCCTGAACAGGCCGCGGCGCTGTGCCGCGTCGGCCGCCTGTTCGGCGAGCGGCAATGGTGTCTCGCGACGGCCGGCAATTTCTCGCTGCGCGCCGATGCGTGGCATTGCCTGATCACGCAGTCCGGCAAGGACAAATCGACCCTAAGCCCCGGCGATCTCATGTTGTGCGATCTCGACGGCACCGCGATCGACGCGAGGCTTAAGCCCTCGGCGGAGGCCGAGCTGCATATCGCACTCTATCGGCGGGATTCATCTATAGGCGCGGTGCTGCATACGCACTCGGTGACGTCCACCGTAGTTTCCCGGGCGCTTGCGGCAGACCTTACGGTCAGCGGGTTCGAAATGCAGAAGGCGATCAGGGGCGTGCGCTCACACGAGGAATCACTGACGATCGCCTTGTTCGAGAACACGCAGGACATGCATGAGCTGGCCGCAGCGGTCGACTCGCGTCTCAGTTCCGGCACGCTGCCGGCGCCCGGCTTCCTGGTGCGTGGGCACGGCCTCTATGCCTGGGGCGCGGACCTGGGCGAGGCGCAGCGGCACGTCGAGGGCTTCGAGTTCCTGCTGGCCTGCGCCTTGAAGGAACGGCAGGCGGCGCCGTGACCACGGCGCCGCGCGCGATACTCACGGACATCGAGGGCACGACCAGCTCCATCGGCTTCGTGCACGAGGTCCTGTTTCCCTACGCGAAATCTGCGCTGCCGGACTTCGTCCGGGAACGCCGGCGGGATCCCGTTGTGGCAGCTCTGCTCGATGAGGTCCGCGAGGCAATCGGCGAACCCGACGCGAACACCGGGCGCGTCATTCGCAGCGCTGCTCGGCTGGATCGACGAAGACCGCAAGGCGACACCGCTGAAAGCGCTGCAGGGGCTCGTCTGGGAAGGCGGCTACGAGGCCTGCTGATTTCACCGGCCACGTCTATGCCGACGCCGTGCGCAAGCTGCGACGCTGGCACGAAGCGGGATTGCCGATCTATGTGTATTCCAGCGGCTCCACGCAAGCGCAGGAGCTGTTGTTCCGGCACAGCGATGCCGGCGACCTGACCCCGCTGCTCGCCGGTTACTTCGATACGCGCATCGGCGCCGAAGCAGGAGCAGCGCTCGTACGCAGCCATCGCGCACGCCATCCGCCTGCCTCCCGGCGACATCCTGTTCCTCTCGGATGTCGCGGCGGAGCTGGACGCCGCCGCCGCCGCCGGCATGCGGACGATACAGCTGGTCCGTGACGACGCCGTCGAACGGGGCCGCCACCGGACCGTGCATGATTTCGACGAGATAATATTCTAGCGGCGGACAGGTGAAAGGAAATTGCATGGCCTGGATCATACTTTTTATTGCAGGGTTATTTGAGACTGGCTGGGCCATCGGCTTGAAGTACTCGGAGGGATTCAGCCGCCCGTGGCCGACAACCTGGACAATACTCGCGATGATGGTCAGCCTCTGGCTGCTGGGCATAGCAATGAAGTCGTTGCCGGTCGGGACTGCGTACAGTGTCTGGGTGGGAATCGGCGCGGTTGGCACCGTCATTCTCGGCATCGTGTTATTCAAAGAGCCAGCACATGCTGCGCGGTTGATAAGCGTTTCGCTCATCATCGCCGGCATCATTGGTCTCAAGCTTTCGTCACCGGTGTAATTTGTTCCCTGCTACATGACGGGACCGGGCATGAACACGAATCCTGGGGTAGGAAATGACATTTGAAACGTCCTACATAGCCCACGCCATTCTTGTCGGCGTCGGCGCAACAATCATCCTGGATGCCTGGTCGCTGTTCCTGAAGCTTGCGTTCAAGGTCGCGCCACCCAATTTCTGCATGGTCGGCCGCTGGCTGCTCCATATGCCGCAGGGAAAATTCGTGCACGCGAGTATCGCTGCCGCCGAGCCGAAGCAGGCCGAGTGCGCCGCGGGCTGGACCCTTCACTACCTGATCGGCGTCGTATTCGCCTTTGTATTCCTGATGCTGGTATCCGGCGACTGGCTCGCCCGGCCGACGCTGTTGCCTGCGCTGCTGTTTGGCATCGCCACCGTACTACTCCCGCTGTTTCTTCTGCAGCCGTCGCTGGGGCACGGCTTTGCCGCATCCAGAACGCCGAACCCGACCCAGGCTCGGCTGAAGAGCCTGATGACGCATACCGTATTCGGACTCGCCCTGTATGGTGCCACGGTTTGTCTGCTCTTAATTCGCTGACACGGCCATCGCTATGCTCGAACTTCAACCAACATGCGAGAACTGCAACAACTTTGCAGAGGCGCTGCGGCACATCGCACCGGAAGAACGGTAGCGTTCCGGCCCCTCACGGCCCGCAAGGCGCAAGCGTCTGCAGGTCGAACGGCAGGCTCATCGGCGTGCGCGATGCGCCGACAAAAATTGTCCCGACGCTCGAGCCGATGCCGAAGCAGCTCGCGGCGGCCGAATCAACAGTGAACGAGAAGCCGTCCTGCCCGCCGGCGGCGGAGAACAGGGCGTGATCCAGCGTCATACCGTCGCCCGAAAGCGTGAGGATGTCGGCCGCTTCGAGATTGACCCGGGTCACATTACCGATCGCGGCTGCCGATGCGAGCTGTCCGCTGAACTGGAAGGTCGGTCCCGCACCGCCCGTCACGCGGACGTTCCATTTCTGCGAGCTGCAGCTGTCGCGCCACAGGAAGACCGCGCGGTCGACGCTCTTGTTGTACGTCGGAATACCCGATGCAAGCGAACACGGCGGCGGCGGTGCCGGCTCCGGCGTCACCTCGACGAGCTGCGCGCTGCCCTCGACCGCTTCGTACAGTGCGTTTGCCGGTACGTTGGTGAACTCGTCCTGCTGACCGCTCGGCCACAGGACCGTCACGTTCGCCGATGCGTTGGTGCCGAGCCCGAAGTGCAGGCGCGGGTCGTGCTGCGCCCAGCGGTGATACCCGCCCGTCTGCTCCCGGCGCTGTGACTTGCCGCCTGCCGTCACGGTGACGATGGCACCGATGCCGTCGCGGTTCGTCGTCACGCCGGTCAGGTCGAGTTCGATCCAGCCATTGTCGTTGCCCTGGTTGTGGAACAGGCGGTCCGGCCCGCCGTGCCCATAAGGTTCCTCCGGGTACAGCGCGAGGCCGTTCATGATGAACAGGTCCACCCACCCGTCCACGTCGAAGTCGCTCGCGACCACGTTCTCGCCGAGACCGACGCCGGCGCCGACCGGGCCCTCGGCGCCGAACGGCGCGGCTGCCGGTACGAACCTGCCGGTGCCGTCATTGAGATACAGCCTGTTCGCAATATTGAGCACCGCGTCCCGGCACACGTAGTAGAGGTCCACATCCATGTCGTTGTCGAAATCGGCCGCCGCCACGCTGACGCAGAGTTCGTTGCGATCGAGCCCGGAGCCCACCACCTGATTCGTGTACGTCGTGCCGGAGTACTTCAGCAGGGCGGGCTTTATGGGCTTATGGCTGGTCGGGATGCCGAAGGTGCCCAGGTTGCTGACCGGTGCGGTGCTATCAAGGAAACTGTAAGCGGAGGTGGAAGTGCCGCCTCCGGAATGGACGTACGTCCAGGTCTCTGTTGCCGGGTTGTAGCCCACGAAAACACCATGGTCGGTCGCGGAGTTGTAGTTCACCAGGCCGTGTACGGCCGGGTCGTTCGCCGAGAGCTGCATGCGGATCGGTTCGCCGGTTGCGGGGGCCGGCGGATGCATGCCGCCCGCCCCGATGAAGACGCGGCTGACATTCTTCTTGCTCCAGTGCAGCTCCACCGACAGGTCGCCCGCGCTCCTGAACGTGAGCCCGGAGGCTTGTGCGCCGCTGGTGGCGAAATGGCCCTCGACCGCTTTCGCCGCGGTAATGGAGGCGCCGTTCAACCGCACTTTGCCGCGCAGGGCGAACACGTCCATCAGCAGGTCGCCATCCAGGTCCGCGATGGCTACGTCCGTGATGTTGTTGATCTTGTTGGAGAGACTGGTGATTTCGAGGAACGGCAGGCCGGCGGTGAGATCGTATATGCGCTCCGGCACAGTACTGGAGGTGACGCAGATCCAGTCGACGCGGCCGTCCATCGTGAGGTCCGACAGCAGGGAGTATTCGCCGTTCGTACATTCGTGCCCGGACGCGGCATTTGCCTTGACGAAGTCGTCCCCCACCTGCCGATGCAGATTGATCTTGGCGGCCTGTACCACGACGCCGAGATCGAGCAGGCCGTCGTTGTCGTAGTCGAACCAGAACGGGAACCGGCCACCCCAGCTCTTCACGTCGAACGTGAAATCGAGGATGCGGTCGGACAGCGTCGTGCCGTCGTTGACCAGGAACTGGCTGTTGTTCTTCGAGCCCGCGGTGACGAACAGGTCGAGATGGCCGTCGTTGTCGTAATCGGCCCAGGCCGCACCGTGAACGTCGGACCGGGGAGTGATCTGCCACGAATCGATTTCCGTGCCCCGGTCGAGAAACGTCCCGTCGCCGCGGTTGACGTACAGCCCGGATGGATTGCGATGATGATTCACGTACAGGTCCGGCAGGCCGTCGTTATTCATGTCGCCCCAGGACGCACCGTAGGATTCGCCGGTGTATTCGACTCCCGAGCCCGCGGTGACGTCATCGAACACCACCTGTGCGGGACACACTGTGACGGCGAGCAACGGGGACAAGACGGCTAGCAGGCTTGCATTACGGAAATTGCAGGCACGCGCTCTCGCTCGGGCAAGCGGAAAGTGAGAATCAGACATGGTGGTTCTCCGGGTGCCGCTCTGCGGCACGCGCTGCGGCCCTGTTTGTGCAGGACGCAAAATAAAGAGTGGTATTACCGAGATGGTCGAGCGGCATCGACTGAATGCGCCGGGCTCAACGCAAACCTGGTATCTCGCGCGGGCGCTCACAGGCACCGGGCGCACAAGAAACGCCCGGCGATACCGTCCGCCTGCCGTCTCCGGTGTGTACTCTGCGCCGGTCCACTGCACTTGGCAACAGGTTGTTGCGTGAACTTGCCGCGGCGTTATTCCCGCAAGGAATCGCGAGTGCAAGCCTCTGCGGCAATTGAACTTTCGCACGTTACGTCAAGTAGCGGCGCGCGACTGCGTCGCCGCTTACGGCCCGCAAGCCGCAAGCGTTTGCAGATCGAAAAGCAGGTTCATCGGCGTCTCGGCTGCACCGACGTAAACTTTTCCGACACTCGAACCGACGCCGAAGCAGCTTTCGCTGCCGCTGCTTTGCACGGTTTCTGCCGGGGGATGGAAAATTCACACAGATCGACTTGTCGCGGTCCGTAGTTACCCAAGCGCTGGCCATTAAAGATGACGGCCGTGATTGTGCGCCGCCTCGAAAAGGCCGATGGAAGGACTACGGGTTCAAGGCAGTGCCCAGCGACTGACGGCCGGTCGTACGCAGCGGTGCGCATACGGGTTCGCGGAAACCACGCGGCATCTATTTGAATTAACTATAAAAAAGTAGATTGCGCTCGACGAGCGCCGGAGTATAACAGTGCAAAGGCTACCGCTCCCCGGTAACGGTGTTGTCGGGTGGGCCGATGGGGCTGGGGAGCGACGCGCGGCATCCGCCGTCGAGAACAATGGCCATGCATGGGGTGCTTGCCACTGCGTGCTTGTCGACGTTGACCTGGGGTACAACGTCGCTGCTGACATGCGCACTCGCCGCGGAGCGCGACGAGCCAGTTGCTGAGCCGGGAGACGAAATAATCGAGGAAGTCATCGTCACCGGTACGCGTCTGCCGATTCAAGGGACCGCGCCGGTGACGGTCCTGGACCGCGGTGACATCGAGCGCGGCGGCGCGAACTCGATCGGCGACGTCCTGCATTCCTTGCCGATGAATGCGGGTTCGACGCTCAACACGAACGTGAACATGGCCGGCGAACCCGTCTTTGGTGCCGGGCGTGGCGACGGCTCCGTGCGCATCGCATTGCGAGGCCACAGCACGCTAGTGTTGTTGAACGGCCGTCGTTTTCCCAACAGCGGGGAAGGTGCCGATGCTTCAGTGGACCTGAATACCCTGCCCATCTCTTTCGTCGAGCGTGTCGAGGTGTTGGCGAGCGGTGCCTCGGCGATCTACGGGTCGGGTGCCGTCGGCGGCGTCGTCAACGTCATCACACGTCGCGACGTGGTCGGATTCACGTTCGCCGGATCGCAGAAACTCAGCAAACACGGTGACGGCGCCGTTACCACGGGGCAGGCGGCCGCCGGTCTCGATCTCTTCGGCGGAACCTGGATCCTCGGGGTCGAGCATGTCGAGCAGGATGGCGTGACCCTCGATCGCCGCGACTACTCCGCGGTGCCGCTCGTAGTGATCGACGCAGACGGGACACTCGCTCCGTTCCCAAATCGCGCGCTGCCGGAAGGCCGTTTCGAGGTCCCTGACGGCAACGCGCTGGGACTCTCGCCCGGCGCCTACACCCGGGTCGACGGTGCGACCGGGCGGACCGCCGCCGATTACCGGCTGATCGATCCCGCTGCGGACTTCTTCAACGTTGCGCCCTACAACTACTCGCAGACGCCCAACGAGCGCAGTGCGCTGTGGCTGATCGGCTCGCATCCGCTCGGCGAGCGCTTGACGCTCTTTGTGGAGGGTCTCGGTCACCACCGGGAGTCTGCACAGGAATCCGCGCCCGATGGATATTTCGGTATGGCGGCGCCGATGCTGGCCGACGGCTCTACCGGGATTCCCGCCGACAACCACTACAACCCCTTCGGCGTGGACCTCTTCCGGACCAGTCGCCGTATGGTCGCATTCGGCAACCGAGGGTTCCGCGAAGAGGTGGATCTTTGGCGGTTACTGGTTGGACTCGAGGGCAGGGTGGCCGACTGGAGATGGACGGTGTCGGTCGCGAATGCCGAGTCCGATGCCTTGACGGTGGAGACCGGCGTTACCTTTCGCTCGCGGCTCATACCGGCAATTGGACCTTCTGGCCCGGATCAAGCCGGGAAGATTGTCTGCGGCCCGGCAGATCCGCTGACCGGCGTCGTGCCAGCCGCCAGCATCATAGCCGGTTGTGTGCCGATCGATCTCTTCGGCGGGCCGGGTAGCATCACGCCCGACCAATTGGATTACCTCAGTCCCGGACCCATGCTGCATATCGGGACGAACGAGGAACAGACCGCCGAAGTCGTTCTGAGTGGAGCTTGGGGACAGTGGTCAGGACGGGATCTGCACTGGGTTCTGGGCCTGGACTACCGGCGCGAAGCCGGCTCCTACGTGTCGGACCCGCAGCGTGTCGCAGAAACGGAGGAACACGGCCTCGCGGCCGGAGACTTTGGAGGGAGGGAGCTGTTTGCCGAAGTGCAGGTGCCGCTACTCAAGGGCGGGCGCTGGGCGCGGGCGCTCGACCTGAGCCTTGGCGCGAGGTGGTCGGACTACTCTTCGTTCGATCATCACCTGTCGTGGCAGGCCGGCGTGCACTGGCAACCTCTCGAGGAATGGACGCTGCGCGCCAATTACGCCGACGTGTTCCAGGCTCCGGAACTCTGGGACCTGGATCAGTCGCGCAAGCGCGTTGGGGCGATCGACTTCGACCCTTGCGGCAATGATCCGACGGAAGCGCAGCGAGCGAACTGCGCCGCCAACGGCGTGCCCGGGGGCGCTTATGTGCAGGATGAAGCGGAGTTCGAAATACTCTTCGGCGGCACCCCGAACCTCGAGCCAGAAACCGGGCACAGCATCGGCGCCGGCCTGCAGTACACACCTGGATGGGCAGACGGACTTGCGCTGAGTGTCGACTTGTTCCACGTGCAGATTTCGAACCTCATCAACCAGTTGTTCGCGGGCCAAGTCCTGTTCAACTGCGCCGAGTACGGACTACCTCAGGTCTGTGATGACATCGAGCGCTTTCCCGACGGCAGTATCAAACAGGTGTCGACCTTTACTGAAAATTTCGAGGGCCTGTTCGAAACCCGCGGTATCGACTTCGCGGTCGACTGGACAGTATCGACCACGCTGGGTGAAGTGAATTCGAATCTGCTTGCCACGTACCTCGAGCAGTGGGACGAGCAGCCTTACTTGGAGGGAACTGTGTACGAGTACGCGGGGAGGTTTGATGCCGGTGCGATGCCGCGCTGGCGCGGCCTAGCGACCGTCGACTGGCTCTTCGGACGCTGGCTTTCGGCCTATTCGGCCGAGTACATCGGGAGTTACGGCCAACTCGTCGAACCACCGCCAGCCGGCGGCACTTTCGAGCCGTATACGCGGCGAGTCGACCCGGTCCTGTATCACGACCTCGAATGCCGGTACGAGTTTGAGAATGGCCTTACGGTGCGCGCCGCGATCACGAACGTGACGAACGAGGATCCGCCGTTCGTCAATAGGGCCTCCCCCGCCAACACGGACGCCGGCACCTACCGCCTGTTGGGGCGCAGCTACTTTCTCGAACTGCGCTACGACTTCGCGGAACGAGGCGACTAAGCAGGCCGCAACGGATAGGCGCGGCTAACAGCCGGGCTTTGCAGCTGATCGCCGCGGCGCGCGATTGTGCATTTCCAGAGCATATCTTGTTGAACTCTCTCGGTATCGACCAACCTTGCCTCGCCCCGCCAAGGCTGCAATTACTTCCTCGAAGTGCTCTCGCGGGGCCGCGGGATTAGCGGGATCGGACCCGCACGAAAGATTTAAGGAAAGTTCACCCCCGGCATAAGGAATCTTCACCTGCCGTCGATGGATTCTTACGGTCGAGCGTCTCGAATGGCGGATATCCCGGGGAGGCAAGTATGGTCATTGGTCAATGGCGTGCGTCTGGCCGCGCATTTCTCGCGACTTTCTTGCTGGTTTTCGGCCACGCGGTAGCCGAGCCGGGCGACCTCGATCCTGAATTCGGGGACGCCGGGCTGCTGTCACTGAACAGCGAATGGAGCCGCGGTGCCACGGCCGTCGCCCAGCAACTCGACGGCAAGCTGCTGATTGTCGGGAACGGCGACGCCTTTATCATCGCCAGGCTCGAACCGAATGGCACACTGGATTCGAGTTTCGGCGCTTCGGGAACCGCTGTAGCGGACTACAGCGGACACTCCGAGGGTCCATATGCAGTCGTTCAGCAAGCCGATGGCAAGATAGTCCTTGCCGGCACTGTGCGGGTTAGCGACACGGCGGGGAGCGACGTCGGCCTGGCCCGCTTCAACACGGATGGGACGCTCGACTCCACGTTTGGCGATGACGGCTGGGCCACCATCGATCTTGGTGGTTATGACGAAGCAGCCTACTGTTTGATCCTTCAGGACGGCGGCCAGCTTGTGGCTGCCGGTTATACCAATGCCGGCGGCGGTATTTATCTCGCCGCCTTCATGCGAGTCACCGGTGCCGGCGCGCTCGACACTAGCTTTGGCACGGCGGGAATTACGCTGCTCGATTTCGGAGCCGGCAGCCAGTCCTCTGTCCATGATTGCGCCGCCCAATCCAGCGGGAAGCTCGTGTCGGTGGGCCGGTTTCTTATCAGATCCCCTGACGAAGGCGGCATCGGCCTCGCTAGGCTGACAGCGGATGGCACTCCGGATCCGTCGTTCGGCGCGGATGGCCTGCTTACACTTCCGAACTCCGAACACGAAGACGTGCACTCCGTGGTGATTCAATCCGACGATTCCATCGTGACATCGGGTACCGATTACCGCGGGGCGGAATACAACGCCGTATTGCGACGCCTGAATCCGGACGGGGCGCCGGACGCTACGTTTGGTTCGGGCGGCAAGGCCACCGTGGGCTTTGGTAAGCATTCCGGATTCAGGGAGCTAATAGTGCAGGAGGATGACACCATCGTCGTAACGGGCTCTCTCGGCGGTGAGTACTTTCCCCCGGATGACGTGATGTTAGCGGATCTTATATTGGCCCGGTTCAATGCGCTTGGTCAGCTCGATACGAGGTTCGGGTTCGACGGTGTAGCGGTGGCGGACTTCGGTGCGGGAGACGCACCCCCATATGGCGACAGGCTATGGCCTCATTCGGCAGGCTGACGGCAAGTACGTGGCTGTTGGTCGCAATTTTGGCACCATGATTGTAGCGCGGTTCGATGACAACGCCACCGCACCCGGCCGAATCGGTTTCACTAATGCCTTCGGTTCGGCGGCGGAAGCCGATGGTGTCGTACGCTATACGGTCCGTCGAACAGGCGGCCGTACCGGCGCCGTCAGCGTCGATTACGAGACCAGCTCCGGCGAGGCCGAACCCGGTCTTGACTTCGAGAGCATCTCCGGCACCCTGTCGTGGCACGATGGCGAGACGGACGAGAAGACTCTGACAATTGATTTCATCGACGACGACGAACCCGAAGGACCCGAAACTTTTACGCTTAGCCTTGCCGATCCCACGGGCGGCGCTGCGTTGGCGACCAGCGAGGCGACATCGGAAATTCTGAGCGAAGATGGACCCGGGGAGTTTGGCTTTCTTTATCAGTCGTGGAATCGCAAGGTTGTCGGCACCGAAGGCAGGCGGGATTATGCGATTGTCGAGCGACGGTCCGGATCCGAGGGGGCGGTCAGTGTCTCCTATTCCGTTACAAGCGGAACGGCTACCGAGGGCGAAGACTTCGTCTTGTCGGGTACCCTAAGCTGGGCGGACGGCGATTCCGGACATCACTGGATCACGATCAATAACCTCGACGACCTGCTCCTTGAAGGTACAGAGACATATCGCATCACGCTCGATAATCCAACCGGCGGAGCGACCCTGCATGGCTCCTATGCATTCCAGGATGTCGTTATCAGGGACAGGTCGTCCTTCGGATTCCTGAACTCTACGGTTTCCACTCCGGAGCAGGACGGCGTGGTGACGGTGGAGATCAAACCTAGCGGTGCGCGGGACAAGGCAGTCAGCGTCGAATACTCGACCTCGGACGGCAGCGCGACTGCCGGTTCGGATTACACGTCGACCAATGGCACACTTACATGGGCCGCCGGCGAAGCGGACCAGAGGACCATTGAGATCCCGATCAGTGACGACGCACTGGACGAAGCGGATGAGACTTTCTATGTGACGCTCGGCAACCCTTCCGCAGGCGTCGGACTCGCTACGAATACGGTGACCGTGACGATCGTCGATAATGACTCGTCCGACGGCGGAAGCTTCGAGTTTGTCAGCGCATCGGTTGCCGTATCCGAGCAAGACTCTGGGCTGGTAGTCACGATTGTACGCAACGATCCGGACGCCAGCGCGGCGAGCGTCGAATACTCGACCTCGGACGGCAGCGCGACTGCCGGTTCGGATTACACGTCGACCAATGGCACGCTTACATGGGCCGCCGGCGAAGCGGACCAGAGGACCATTGAGATCCCGATCAGTGACGACGCACTGGACGAAGCGGATGAGACCTTTTCTATATCACTGGCCAACCCCACCGGACAGTTCGATCTCGGTCCGAATGCCGCTACGACCGTGACGATCGTCGATAACGATTTAGAGAGTGTCGGCCCAGGCGGTAATGGCGGCGGAGGCGGTGGCGCGCTGACGTGGCTCGAGTTCCTTGGGCTCGGCTTCGTAAGCTGGTTCAGTCGAACAGTCGCGGCGAAACGCCTTGCACTCAAACGGTGGTCTTCGTGGCGTCTGCGCCGCGTCGAGGGATTGACCTGACATAAGTCATAATCTGGTTGTGCACTCGCCGCGATGGTAGCGGCCGCCGTGTAACAGCGAGACGGCACTGCGTCTCGCGTGCTACGTCAACCGGGCCTCCGCGAACACCGATGTCGGAAGTTGCCGTCTGTTGGGGTGCACCTACTTCCTCGAAGTGCTCTCGCGAGATCGCGGGATTAGCGGATCGGGCCCGCACGAAAGATTTAAGGAAAATTCACCGCCGGCATAAGGAATCTTCACCTGCCGTCGACGGATTCTTACGGTCGAACCGACCCGTCTCGGCCCCTGACCAAATCAAGAAACGAAATCCCGGGGAGACGACGGAGCGGTTCATACATTCCTGCGCGACTGCAGGGACCTCGACTTAGACCTGGGAGAACCGTTCATGCGTAATCTAAAACCACCCATCGTTGGCCGCCGCTGGTCGATGCTGACCGCCGTGCTGGTCATGGCGTTGCCCCTCGGCTGGTCGTCGCCGAGCATTGCCGATGCCGTCACCGACTGGAGCGCCATCGCGCAGACCACGATCGTGACCAATGGCGGACGACCGCCTTCGGGATCCATTGTCGACGTGGCCTATGTGTTCGCCGCGGTATACGACGCGGTGAACGCGATCGATGGCCGCTATTCCCCGTTCGCAGTAAGCGTAGAGGCATCGCCGAGCGCCTCGCAGGATGCCGCCGCGGTCGCCGCCGCCCACCATGTCCTGAAGACCTTCTACCCGACCCAACAGGCCTACCTCGACGGCGCCTATGCGGACTCGATTGCCGCGATTCCATCGGGCGCCGCCCGCAGTCAGGGAATCAACGTCGGCGTCGAGGCGGCCACCGCCTTCCTCGCGCTTCGGGCCAACGATGGGCGCAACGCCGTCGTGCCCTACGTCTTCGGCAGCGGTCCGGGCGTCTACCAGCTGACGCCGGGGGCACCGCCGCCGCCGGCCTCGCCCGCAACTCCGTGGGTCGCGACGATGACGCCGTTCGCCCTCGAACGCGCTGCCCAGTTCCGAGCCTACGGGCCGCCTGATCTCACGAGCGCCCGATGGGCCAACGACTACCGGGAAGTGAAGGCATTCGGCGTGTTGAACGACTCGTCACGCACCGACAAGCAGACCGAAGTCGGCCTCTTTTACGCGGAGCATCCCGGCGCCCAACTCATGCGGAACCTCCGCAACTTCGCTGCCGCCCAGCCGCTTAGCCTGGCGGATCGTGCCCGGCTCCTGGCTATTCTTCATATCAGCGCTGCCGACGCGCTCATCGCCGTTTTCGATTCCAAGTACTACTTCAATTTCTGGCGCCCGGTGACCGCGATCGTAACCGGCGATACGGATGACAACGATGCGACCGAGGCGGACGTCGGCTGGCTGGCGCTCGCCCCGACTCCAAATCATCCCGAGTATCCGGCCGCCCACAGCGGCGTCAGCACCGCGTACGCCGAATCGCTGCGGCACTTTTTCGGCACCAAGAAAGTGACGATCACCCTGGACAGTACCGTCACTCAAACGACGCACACATTCCACAACACCGACGCAATCAGGACGGAGATCATCGACGCGCGCATCTATGGTGGCATGCACTACCGGACGTCCGGCGTGCACGGTGCGGTAATTGGAAGAAAAGTCGCGAACTGGATCGACAAGCACTACTTCAAGCCGGTCGCCAAGTAGGACGGCCGGGGCACGAGACATGGCACCGCTGCGAGCGCCACCTGTCAGTTTGATTTCGATAGCGGGATGTCGGGGCATGCGACAAAGTCCGACTTGGCGCTCGCGGCGCGCGTGGGGACCTGACCCCGTTCGCGCATCCGCGCAAGTAACTCGCGCTCGGATTGCGCATGTTCCTGCGCCCGCACAGCGAGCGCCTGAAATCTCGGGTCGCTGCGCAGTGGTTCAAATGCCGGGTCACGTTCGAATGTGTACCACCATCGTCTGCGATAGCCGAGTGCGAAGCTTTCCTCCAGTAGCGTGATCGCCGCATCATGTTGCCCGAGCAGTGTGAGCGCCGCCGCCCGCGGATAGGCGAGTCGATACTCGCGAAGGTCGACCAGAACCTGCGCCAGCTCCTCGGCCGCAGGCTGGTCGCCCAGAGCGAGGCTCAGCTGTGCTCGCGCTAACTGGGTGTAGGGAGGATGGTCAGGCCTCCGCAGGAGCTCTTGCAGTCCCGCCTCGAAGTCACCATTCGCCAGCGCAGCATCACGAATGAGATAGACCTCGACATCGTGGTCGCGGCCGGCACGGGCTGCGCCAGCGCGTAGCAACTCGACGGCAGGTGCCAGCGCTCGCTGGTACCAGCAGAGGACCAGAATTTGTGCCGGCTGTACGGGGTCCGGCTGCTCCGCCAACACGCTACGTGCGGCGTCGACGTCGTCGAGTTCCAGGTAAAACTCGACGAGTTGCGAACGCAACCAATTCGAACGCAAATCGATCGCTACGGCCTGCTCGCCGAGGCGAATCGCCTCGGCAAAGTGCCCTTGGTACCAGCGGATGACACCGATCCGCAGCAGCGCCGGATAAAAGTCGGGATCGACGTTCAGCGCTTTCAGGAAGTAGCTCTCTGCTGTCTCGCCGATAGTTGCTCCTTCTTCACTCAACACTCCATACAGGAACCCCTTTACGTAATAGTTCTGCGGCGCCAATGGATCCACCAGGATCGCCTTGTCGAGTTCTGCGTGTGCTTCTGCTGGTCGGCCGGTGTCGTCCAGCAACAACGCAAAATGCTCACGACCGATGCTGTAATTCGGGTTGAGCTCCAGGCCCTTCCGGTAATCGGCCTCCGCGCTTTCAAGATCACCCGCGATGACCTTCATATCCGCTCGCAACACGTAAGCTTCCCCGAAGGAATCGTCGAGCTGCAATGCCCTGGCGAGCAGCGGTTCCGCCTTGCGTACGCTCACCTCCAGTACACCAGAATCGCGGGGGTATCCGTACGGTGGAGATCGGCCTATGCCGTGCACCCGGAGGTAATGGACCTGCATGTGCGCATCCGCCAGCGCGACGTATGCTGCCGCGAAATCGGGCGCCAACTCAATTGCCCGAGAGTAGCTTTCAATCGAGCGTTCGGCATCGTCGATCTTGCGACTGGCAACGAGTTCCCGACCGTGCAGGAATGCAAGATACGCCTCGATTCCGTAACGCGCGTACGGATGGGCCTGCTCGTTGAGGCTCACTTGCAGTGCATCCGCAACGCCCTTCGCAATTTCGTCCTCCACCGAGAAAATGTCGGCAAGCGCGCGGTCGAAGCGCAGAGACCAGATGTGGCCACCCGTGCTCGCATCGATGAGTTGTGCGGTTACGCGCAGCTGTGGACCCGAGTACTGCAGGCTGCCTTCGACCAGGTATCGCGCGTTGAGTGTGCGGCCAATTTCCTTCGCGTCAGCGGGCCGATCGCGAAACAGAAACGATGAGGTTCGGGCGATCACCGTCAATTCCGCCTGATTTGCCAGTCGATGCAACACGCTCTCCGCGATACCGAAGGCGATGTATTCGTTGGCTTTGTCCGTGCTGAGGTTTTCGAAGGGTAGTACGGCGACCGTGCGTGATGGCACCAGCTACGGCCGGTGTAATCGCGGGCACGTCCTTGGCCGGACGCCACTGCGTATACCAGCCGTAGCTGAGCAGAATCGCTGCAATCCCGGCGGCCAGCACGATGAGTGCCCTGCGGCGGGGACGACCGGCGGCCACCGGTGCAATCTCGTTCGGCAGTTCCACCGCATCCGCTTGAAGTTCGACATCGGCAACAAAACGATAGCCACGCCCCGGAACGGTGGCAACGTAACGGTTTTCGCCGGGCACCTCGCCAAGGGCGTGGCGCAACGTCGAGATTAGCTGGGTGAGGTTGTTCTCCTCGACGACGCGCCTCGGCCAGAGACTCGTTATGAGCTGGTCCTTCGTCAACACCTCGCCCCGATGCTCCATGAACATGAGCAGCGCGGCGGTGACTTTCGGCGGGACCGGCAACGGGTCAATCGAACTTTTCCGAAACAACAAGCCGCGAGTCGCGTCGAGCTTGAAGGCCCCGAATACATAGACCATGTGGGTTGGGCGGCGGCTTTCGGCTTCCATCGCGGGGAATCCGGGGGGTCCAGAGATTGTCAATAAAGTTCCGGTACGAGCTGGCGGTGCAAATGGTACTCCTTCTTTTGCGGACTACCGTGTACCTGATCCAAGCCGGCGCGCCGAACGCCCGGCGCATGTGCGTACTATGTGACCGCGCCCGGTACCCCGCCAGATGATTGCCGCGGCGAGATAGTTCGCATAAGCGGCCTTACGTGAGCTGGCGAGCCTTCGGGCCGAGTCTGTCGCCGGCATCCAGGCCGCGGCGGTCCCGGACGGTCGAACCGCCCTTGGTCAGCGCCCGCCGCCCGGTGGCGACCGGGGGCCTCAAAGGACAGCGGCTCCGAGAATCCCGGGGCGGTTCACCGCCGCATTGCCGGCAGGTTGGCTGCAGCCGCTAGCGGACCGGTCCCTGCAGTCATCGAACACGCACGCGCTCTCGCCCCGGAGCCTCTTTCCTTTCGGTCCCAGCGCTTTCTGCTAGAATTCCGCGCTCAAAGTTTCGGGCCTGATGGCAACGCTGAACCCAGCCGGTGATACACCGCCGGAAGGTGCCAAGACTACTTGGGGGACTTCAGCCGTGCTTAATCAGAAGTTGAAGCGTCCCACCCCTGACAGCCGATCGGAGGAGACGCGACTCCCTGCAGTTCGCTGATTGGCCATGGTCGAAAACACGAAAGCCATATTTCTCAGCTATGCCTCGCAGGACGCAGAGATCGCACGGCGCATCGCCGATGCGCTGCGCGCCGCCGGCCTCGATGTGTGGCTGGACCAGAGCGAACTACGGGGTGGCGACGCGTGGGATGCGTCGATTCGAAAGCGAATCAAGGATTGCGCGCTGTTCGTGCCAATCATCTCGAAAAACACCGAATCGCGCAGCGAAGGCTACTTCCGGCTGGAATGGAAGCTCGCGATCGACCGTTCGCACCTGATGGCCGACGACCAGACATTCCTCATGCCTGTGGTGATCGACGACACGAGCGACGCAGACGCTCGAGTACCAGACCGGATCCGTGAACGACAATGGTCGCGGCTTACCGGCGATGCAGCGATTGCGGCCTTTGCAAGCCGCGCCGCACAGGCGATTGCGCAAAAGGATGGCGCGATGAAACGCGCGGCGTCAGACCAGCCGAAGGCCGCATCGATTCCGAAGGCGATAGCGGTTCTGCCGCTCGCAAACATGAGCGCCGATCCGGAGAACGAGTATTTCAGCGACGGCATGACCGAGGAGATCATCAATGCATTGTCGAAGGTGCCTGGCGTGCATGTGGCTTCCCGCTCGTCTTGCTTTGCGTTCAAGGGCAGGAAGGACGTCAATGTCCGGCAGATTGGCGACAAGCTCGGCGTGAGCTCGGTGCTGGAAGGAAGCGTGCGCAAGGTGGGGAACCGCATACGGATATCGGCTCAGCTGGTCAGCGTAGATAACGGATACCAACTCTGGTCCGAGACCTACGATCGCCAACTTGAGGACATATTTGCGGTGCAGGATGACATATCACGCTCTATCGTCGATGCACTGAAGCTGCAACTTGCGGTTCATACCGCGGCAGTTGTGGCGCCGACCAAGAACCTCGACGCCTATACGACTTATCTCAAGGGCCGGTTCCACTTCAACAAGTTCAGCGAGACTGGCCTGCGCAAGGCGTACGACCTCTTCCAGAACGCGTTACTCCAGGACCCGGGCTTCGCGCGCGCCTACGCCGGTATTGCGGATGTATGGTGCGACCTTGCAGACGACTGGGTTCCACCCGGGGACGCCTATCCCCGTGCAAAGGCGGCCGCCGAACAGGCCCTGCAACGTGATCCGGAACTTTCCGATGCGATGATTTCGATCGGCAAGGTGCTGTGCTGGCATGAGTGGAAATTTTTGGAAGGCGTACGCTACGTGGAGCGCGCCGTAGCGCTCAGCCCGAATGACGCTGAAGCGCACTGGGTTCTGGGAACGGCCTTACCCGTCGTCGGTCGGCTCCAGGAAGGCATCGCGCAGTTGCGTCGCGCACTGGAACTCGACCCGCTGCGGGTCGAATACTTCGGATGGGCCACGCGCATGATCTTGTACGCGCGGGACTATGACGCGGCGATTGTGCAGGGAGCGGAGACGTTCGAAATCGATGAAAAGTATGGTCGCGGATTCGTATTCGTCGGGTCCGCTTACCTGGCCAAAGGCGACGCTGAACAGGCCCTCAGCTGGTTCCAGCGCGGGCAGAGTCTGGACACCTCCGTACGTTCATACGATGCAATGATTGTCCGGGCGCTGGCTGCACTGAACCGCCGCGAGGAGGCGGATGAGATCCTTGCACGATTGGAGGCCGAGTCGCGTCAGCATTACGTGCGAGCCGAGTATCTGGCGATGGGGCACGCCGCGGTCGGTGACCTCGATCGCGCCTTCGAGGCGCTCGAGCGCGCTTACCAGGCGCGCTCGGCGGGGTTGATCTACCTCCACCTCGACCCTGGCTATGAACCGCTACGCGGCGATCCGCGGTATGGGGATCTTGTACGACGCATCGGACTTGCCTAGGCGTCCGGCAGGAGGAGCCGCGCCTCCGCAGCAATGTTTCCCTCAGCCCGCCGGGTTTGGAAAATCGATCCAGTTCAGTGCCTGCCCGGTCTGCGCGTCTCGAATCTGCACCGCGGCACCAGTTCTGTCGTCCTTGACGCCGAGGACGGCGATGTCGGCCTTGCCGTCCCCATTGAAGTCCCGGTCGGTCAAGGCCACGGCGCTCCACGTACTGGCGAAAAACTGCATTTCGCGAATCCGCTGGCCGGTGCCGCCGTCGCGGACTTCCACGACACCCTGGCCGTTTGCTCTCCGCCACAGCACGGCGACGTCGGCTGATCCGTTGCCGGAAACGTCGCCGATGCCGGTCACGCCGATGGGGCTGGCGACGACGCCGATCAGCTGCGCACTGGCAAATGTCAGCGTTCTTATGGTTTGCCGGGTCGCGCCGTCCCTGAGAACGACCCCGGCCGTTCCGTCGGCGAGAGAGAACAGGCTCGCGATCTCGGCGTGGCCGTTGCCATTGCTGTCGTCGAGAACCGCTATGTCGCGATAGTCGCGCGCCGGATCTACTGCGAAAGTCATCCACTCGGCCGCCTGAATGCCGGCGGCATCCCGTACCTGTATGCTCGCCTGGAAGTCGCTCTCCCGAATGCCAAGGACGGCGATGTCCGGCCCGCCCTGGTTCCTGTCGATCCCGGCAATCGCCGTGGCGTCCTGGAGCTTGCCGAAAAACCGCAGGCTCGCCAAAGCACCGCCGGCGGCGTTCTTCAATTGCACGACGGCCTGGCCGTCCGGGCGGCGGAACAATGCCGCCAGGCGCGTATCGGCGGTGCCGGAAACACCGTGCACGACTGAGAGGTCAACCGATTCGAGGCCGGATTCGAAGAAGTTGAGGGTTCTGACCGGCTGCCGCGTTCTGCTGTCCCTGATGAACACGTCGGCCCGGTCATAGTCGGAGGTACGGACGATCCCCACTTCCGGCGATCCGTTGCCGTTGATGTCCGGGATGCCCACCACGCCGATGTAGTTCGTGCCGGTGAGTTCCAATAGCTGTTGTTGCACCGTTCGCAGTTCCGCCGAATACAGCGGATTGGCGTACAGATTATTGAACTCATAGGGGTCGATGAGCATGTTGTAGAACTGACTTGCGATGCCGTTGTCGACAAAGCGCCACTTATTCGTCTTGATCATATCGATTCCCGCGAGGCGCATGAAAATCGGGAAGTCCCAACCCGGGTCATTCGGGGCGACAAGCAACGGCTCCAGACTTCTGCCATCCACGTGCCGGGGTACAGGCAGTCCGGCGAGGGCGGCGACAGTCGGATAAATGTCCACCATGCTCACGGCCTTGTCGCTGGTGCTGCCATTTGCCGCGCGGCCTGGGTCATAGATGACCATCGTGGTCCTATGGGCTACGTCGTAGTAGCTGCTCTTTCTCCAGCGATGTTTCTCTCCCAGTTTGAAGCCGTGGTCGCCAGTAAATACGACGATCGTGTTGTCACGGTACGGGCTTTGTTCCAATGCCTTGAGAACGATGCCGACGTTGTAGTCCGCGTAGGAGAGATTCGCGAGATAGGCACGAATGGCTTCGTGCCACTTGGATTCGGCGACAATCTCCAGGTGTTCGTCGGAAGGCATCGCACCCGGGATGTCGTCCAGATCGCTCTGCCAGTAGCCTTGCGGGATCCGAAGGTTTGCGGGTGTATAGAGGTCGTAAAACTGCTTGGGTGCGTGCCAGGGCAGGTGCGGCCTGAAAAATCCGAGTGCGAGGAAGAAGGGCTTGTCGCGGTTCTGCGATTGGGAGTAGGTGGAGATTTTCTGCGCCATGTGCATGGCGAGTTTAGTGTCGGCGGAATTCGCAATCGCAGCGGTCGATGCGCTCCATTCGATCACGCCATTATTGGCGTCGGCCTGCCAGTGGTAGTAGCTACCCTTCGGAGAGCCTACCACGCCTTCGTACACATCGGACCAATTGTCGTTGTCAGTGTTGTCCTTGAGCATGGTGGTGGGGTGATACAGCTTTCCACCACCGTACACGTAATAGCCTTGCTGCAAAAAATGCTGGTTCATCGTCAGCACTTCCGAGTAAGCAGGGACGTCGCGAATATACGGTCCCGGATTGTTGTCGATGAGCGTGCGAGCCGGGCTTAACCCCGACCAAAGGGCCTGGCGCGAGGGATTACAGATGGGCGAGGCGGCTGACGTATTCGCGAACAGTATGCCCTTCGCCGCGAGCGCATCGAGATTGGGCGTTTTCGCCTGGGAATAGTAGCCGACGGCCGGCAGCCAGTGATTGAAATCATCGGCCATTATGAGGATTACGTTCTTCCTCGCCACGGCATTGACCGCATCGCTTGCAGGCTCGTGCTGACCGAAACCGGTCAGCGGCACCGACAGCAGCAAAAGGATCGAGAATCGAGCTTCGCGAGTTATCATACGTTTCCTGCGCAGAATGCCGCAGGGCGGCCACGATGCTTACGTCGAGACTAGAGGCCGATCGGGTAGACGCACAATACGTAGAAGTAGCGACATGCCGCGATACAAGCACGTAGCTTTCCGGGCGGCCACAAGACTGCCTCGGACTTTCCTTGCCCTCGCCGAGCGCGCCACTGATCAGGTCGATCGCCTTGAAGCCCAGGGGGCCGTACATGATTTCTACGAGATAATCTTCTAGACTTGATCCGAAACAGAGCCACGGAAGTACCACGATGAGCCACCTGACCGTATACGAAGAGGACCGGCCCGCGACGCCGATCGTCGATACCGGCGACGCCAGCCGGATAGCAAAGGAGCTCAGCGAGGCGGGCATCCGGTTCGAACGCTGGGAGGCTTCGCGCGACCTGCCGCCGGATGCCGACAACGACGCCATCATCGAGGCCTATCGAGCCGAGGTAGACCGCCTGCGGAACGAGCGCGGCTACCAGACCTTCGACGTCGTCAGCATGCACCCGAAGCATCCCGACAAAGATGCCTTTCGCAGGAAATTTCTGGATGAGCATACCCACAGCGAAGACGAGGTACGCTTTTTTGTCCGCGGGCAGGGCCTGTTCGTGATTCACGCGAACGGCCGGGTCTACTCGGTGTCGTGCGAGAAGGACGATCTCATTTCGGTGCCTGCGAACACCCGTCACTGGTTCGACATGGGGCCGAATCCGTCCTTCACGGCCATCCGGCTATTCAACAACCCGGAGGGCTGGGTCGCCAACTTCACGGGCGACAGGATCGCCGGGCGCTTTCCGCTGCTCGACAACTGACCGACGGGGCTCGAAATATTGGGCCCGCCGTGTGCGGTGCCGCTATTCGCCAGAGCCCGCCGCCTCATGCCCGCGTTGGAGATTGAGGAGGACTTTGATGACTACTGCCCGACCTGAATTATCTGCCAATCCAATCAAATGCAGTGTGGAACGAGACATGCGCGTCCCACCGCACAATGTTTATCTGGCATGGACCGAGCAATTCGACCGCTGGTTCGCGGCGCCGGGGACCGTACTCATGCAAGCGAGAGTAGATGCGCCGTTTTTCTTTGAGACGCACTATCAGGGGCAGCGCCACGCTCACTATGGGCGATTCCTGAAATTGGACCCGGACCGCCTGGTGGAACTGACATGGGTGACCGGCGCTGCGGGGACCGAGGGAGCAGAGACCATCGTCAAAGTCGAGATTGCTCCGTCCCGTAAGGGCTCAGCCGTTCGCCTGACGCACTCGGGGTTCCCAAGCGAGGAAGCCATGCGCCGCCACGATGGGGCGTGGGCGCAAGTTCTGGAGCAACAGGAGAATGCGCTGAAATCGGATCATGACTGAACGCACGACCTGATTGATGTGAATCGAGTTCACTAGTCGGTATTCACCGAAGGCTGGCAATCAGGCGGTGCCGCAGGGGATCGGCGGCCTCCGCACGCTGGAGGAAGAGCCATGGCGATACCGGCAACAGCAAGGCGGACCGTTGATCGGGGTCGGTGGCTACTGGACGCGGGATACTTCGCCGACTTGAATCGTGCCCGACTCTATCTTTTGTCCGCCTGCGACGGGAGATTCCATCCGGGCGTTGTACGTAACCGTACCGGCAATGCCGAAACAGAGGCTCGCGCTTTCGTTCGGATCGATTGTGGCGGTTTCCTGTTGCCTGCGGAGGAAATTCGAAAATCCTGTCTGGCAGGTCACTTCGGCCAGAGCATCGCCCAGGAATTCGACCGTCACCGGTGTGCTCCGCTGATTGATCCAGCGAACTTCGTCGCCGGGCTGGACCTGCAGGTTGAGCGGTGTCATACCCTCCGCGAAATTCACATCGTGAATCGTGCCGGTGCGGGAAGTGTCCGAGATGCTGTCCGTGCCCCGGATGCTGGCACAGCCAACGGCCGTCGTCAGGATCGCCGCGCCGACTATCAGAATTCTTGCGTTTAACATGCTTAATCCACTGGTTATCTAGGACAGTCAGCTTGCTCCGAATGCGTCGGCGGGTCTGTATGCTGGCGCACATAGCGGGTGCTGTAACGGTGACTTGTGGGCCAATCCACTGATATCAGCCGACATATGACGGGCCGTATCGGATCATCATGCGCGTAAAAAGTACCGCTGTAGCAGCCGGAACCGGCCGCTAGGTGAGAAAGTGACCTCCGCCTGGCGAGACAACAGTTCTGGTTCCTCGCATGCCGGACGAACATAACTTACCGCAACAGCCGCTGTAGCCGTACGCCCGACCGAACCGACGCTCGGTAGATCGAGAGACCGAAACCTCCTAGACTTCGCGGTTACACTGCCAATCGTTCGGCAGGCGCGCGACTCACATGTAGAGAAACGCGGTGTCCAAAATACGTTTTGAGAATCGCGAAGGCGTTCTGCTGGCCGGCAACCTGGAGCTGCCGTCTGACGGACATTGGCAGGCAACGGCGCTGTTCGCGCACTGTTTCACCTGCACTCAGAACATCAAGGCCGCACGCAACATCACGCGCGCGCTGGCCAACGCAGGGCTCGCCGTGTTGCGATTTGATTTTACTGGCCTCGGGGAAAGTGAAGGCGATTTCGCCGGCACGAACTTCTCCAGCAATCTGGACGACCTCGAGCACGCCGCGATATGGCTGGGAAAACACCTCGCCTCGCCGCAATTGCTGATCGGTCATTCGCTCGGCGGTACAGCGGCGTTAGCCGTTGCGGAAAGGCTGGACAGTGTACGGGCCGTCGCCACGCTGGCCGCTCCTGCGGCGGCCGATCATGTGCTCGAGCAATTCGGCAAGGATCTCGAGACGATCGAACACGAAGGAAGCGCCGAGGTTCAGCTTGCCGGTCGGCCTTTTCGGATTCGGCGCGACTTCGTCGAGGATGCACGGCGTCACTCTCTCGACGAACGGCTGCACAGGCTGCGGTGCGGGCTGCTGATCCTGCACTCGCCGAGTGACGATACCGTCTCGATCGATCATGCCGAGAAGCTATACAAAGCTGCTTTGCATCCGAAGAGCTTTGTCAGCCTGGATACGGCCGATCACCTTCTGGCTCGCGAGGCTGACTCGCTTTATGCCGGCGGCGTGATTTCCGCGTGGGCTACCCGGTATCTCGAGCCCGCCCGCCCCTGACCTGCCGAAGATGGCTGCGGGTCGAGGGTCCGTTGCCACGCTCATGCGTCGTCTGACCTTCGGCGCAGTGCTCGGCTACACGTACGCCTGGCCGCGCAACTGTCGCCGGTCGGCGACACTTGTCCGCATCCGAACCGCATGCTAGTTAATGTGACATAAATCGTTGACCAAGGGGTTTGTTTGGAAACCTCAGCGTAATGCCAATGTTTACGAGGACTGCGCGACGTCGGGGCGAGCCAGTCGATTTCGGCGGCTTAGAAAGTTCGAGTAGCGTAACAATGCAAACCATGAATCAGTACGACCATTTTTTTCATGCAGTGCGTCATCCGCATCCACGTGGCGAGGCCCTGGCGGCAGGCTGCAACGCCCTGATTCGCCTGCTAGCGCTTGGCGTGGTGCTTTGCCTCGTTTCAACCTCGACCCGGGCGCAGACCCAGTTCAAAGACGTCAGCGGCTCAGCCGGCATCGATTACAAAGGCGAGTCCTGGGGCGCATCCTGGGGCGACCTCAACGGCGATGGCTGGCCGGACCTGTTCGTCAATCATCATCGCGCGCCACCAACACTGCATGTCAACGCACGTAACCGCACCCTGACCGACATCACCGCGTCTACCTACTGGGCCAAGCCCGCGAATGTCGGCGACATGCACGGCGGGGCATGGGGCGATTTCGATAACGACGGCGATCAGGATTTTTACGTCACCCACGGCGAAACGAGAGACAACCATTTCATGGTCAACCAGGGCGGGAACCTCGTTTACCGCACGCCGCAGTATGACCCGCAATATCCGAGCTGGCGCGGCCGCATGCCGATCTGGTTCGACTTCACTCGTGACGGCCTGCTCGACGTCATGATCGCAAGCGAAAACCGGGCCCCGATACTCGAACAGGTCCCGGACACGTTCTCCGACCGGACCGGAGCAGCTGGCATTCAGTGCGATGGCTACCAGATGGGGTACTTGACCGACGTAAACGCAGACGGCTCCCTCGATTTCATTTGCAGCGGAGCGACATTCCCGGGCCGGGTCTACGATTTCCGGCTCGGCGTTCCGTTTACGAACATCACCGGACAAATGCCCAAAACGAGTTCGACCAACGACGTCGCCATTGCCGACTTCGACGGCGATTTGCGGACCGACTTCTTCATGGTCCGTGGCGCCAAGCGCCTGTCCGGCGCCGACAAGGTGGGCAACAACGAGGTTGCGACACAGCTCTTCACCAGTGGCGGCGGCGAGAAGCGGGCGCACTTCGTCACCAGCGGCAAAGTGACGTTTACGCTGGTCGTCGAGCGCGACTTTTCCAGCGCGGACGTCGCCATCGGTTCCGCCGGCTGGCACCCGAACGCCACGGTCACGAAGAAAGGCGGCGAACGAACGATGGTGCTGACCTTGTCATCCAGCGCCTCAAACGTGGTCGGAATCGCCCCTCACAATCCACGCACTACCCGGAAGGTATTCATCGGTTACGACCCGGCCTCGCAGACCTGGACACTGGTCAACTCACCCGGCGGGCCCTGGACCTTCCTGTATGCCCACATGAAGAGTACGGCGCCGGTCTCCAACGTAACGGCGTCGGGCCTGGACGCGCTGGACAGGCCGATAGAGCCAGCGCTGATCGCGCACAAGAGCGGCGGGTTTCGGGACCTCACCACGTCATCCGGGTTATCGAAAAAAATCTCGTGCGTCGGTACGGCGGCGGCCGATTTCGATAACGACATGGATGTGGATCTATACGCCGTTTGCCGCGGCGCCAACCTGAACGTCGCGAACCTCTATTTCGACAATGACGGCAACGGCAATTTCACAGAGGTTCCGCTTGCTGGCGGCGCCAAAGGGCCGATCGGCGCCGGGGTCGGCCTGGGCGAATCCGTGGTAACCGCTGATTACGACGTCGATGGCAACGTCGACCTGTACGTCACCAATGGCCTGGCGATGAACCCCGAGCGCGTCGGCGGTCCCGATCTGCTGTTCCGCAATGTCGGCCACCCGACGAACCGATGGATCGAACTGGACCTTGTCGGCACGCAGTCGAACCGGGACGGTATCGGTGCGCGGGTGCTCGCGACGGCGGGCGGCAAGACGCAGTTGCGCGAACAGGGCGGCGGCTACCATCGCTGGTCGCAAAATGACAAGCGATTGCATTTCGGCCTGGGCAGCCACGGGTCGGCCAACCTCGTCATCGAGTGGCCCAGCGGCCGGAGGGACACGCACAACAACGTTGCGGCCGGCGCGGCATATACCGTGATCGAAGGTGGTGCGATCCGCGTACGTATCCGGGGTTAGGACCACGGTCGGCCGCTTCCGCCTCCGGGCGATGATCCGGTCATTTCGAACATTTTCTCCAGGTTGCTGCGTGCCCGACGCCGATCACGCGAGACGGTAGAATCGGGCAATGGCCACTTACAGCGAAAAACGCCCACTCGCCGCCTGCCGCCGGCGCATCCCGTTGCAGTTTCAGCCGCCCGAAATGCTGGAGCATGTCGAGTCGCCGGTGCAACAAAACATTTCGTCCATTGCGATGCTCGGCGCCACGCTGTTTCTTGCCTGCGATGAAACCTCGTCGGTGGAACGTCTCGTTTACGACGGTGAGTGCTTTACGCGCCACGAAAGCTTCAACATGACGGATTTTTTCGACCTGCCGACCGGCCCGGACGGCGAAATGGACATCGAAGGCCTGTGGGTCGATGACGGTTTTCTCTGGATCACGGGCTCGCACAGTTTGAAGCGCGACAAGCCCGACCCCGATGAGCAGAGCCGCGACAAGGCCCTCGAGGAGCTGACGGACATCGACAGCGACCCGAATCGCTACTTCCTCGGGCGCGTGCCGCTCGAGGACCACGGCGAAGGGCTGCACGAACCGGTGCGGAAGCTGCGCCGCAATGGCAGGAACGTCAGACCGGCCTGCCTGAAGATGAAGGGCGGGAAGAATGCCCTCGTCCGCGCCGTGAAGGACGACGTGCATCTCGGCCCGTTCCTCGCCATCCCGAGCAAGGACAACGGCTTTGACGTCGAGGGCATCGTCACGCGTGGCAACCGGGTTTTTCTCGGGTTGCGCGGCCCGGTGCTGCGCGGCTGGGCCATCGTACTCGAACTCAAACTCAAACCGAAGAAGAAGCGGCGGCTCAAGGCCCGGCGAATCGGCGAAGACGGCGCCCGCTATCGCAAGCACTTCCTGCATCTCGATGGCCTCGGCATCCGCGAACTGCTCCTCGACGGGGACGACTTCTACATCCTCGCCGGCCCCACCATGGACCTCGACGGTCCGGTGGGGGTGTATCGCTGGCGCGGTCCCCCTGGCTGCAAAGGCAGCACCGTGACGCCGCGCTCGGGCGTCGAGTGGCTTATGGACCTGCCCTTCGGGACGGGTGAGGACCATGCCGAAGGGCTGGTCATGCTGCCAGGCGACGGCAAAGATCGCCTGCTCGTCGTCTACGATTCGCCGTGCGGAGACCGTCTGCACGATGACACGGACGTAGACGCGGACGTGTTCGATTTCGAGTCGAAGGAAGCCTGATGCGACAAGTGCGCCATCGCCTCGGTGAATGCGCCGGCGCCGCCCCACGACAACTCGCGGCGTGCCTCGATGGCCGCCGCGTATTGCCCGGCCTCGAGATGTATCGACCAGATCTGCGATGCACAGTTAAAGCATAGCGGATCCTGTCCAGTGCCAGTTGCGCGAAGCGGATCGCCATATCAAATCGACCGATTCGCCGCGCAAATGCTGAGGCACTTCGCAATACCTCCGAATTCCCGGGCTCGAGACGTACGGCGAGTTCGATCTCGTCGGCAGCCGGCCGGGATCGCGTACCGTTCGAGGAACGAAACCGGGCAGGCTTCCGCGATGTCATCCGGGATCGTCGAGCCGGTCGCGCAGGGCCGACCAGGTTGACGATTCCGGGCCTCAGGGTAAGGGGCTTCCGATCTCGTGTGCGCGTGCGTTGTGTTCACGTTGCCAGTGCGGATGGAACGCAACGGCACGTCAAGCAACTGTATTCTCTTGTAGCCCGCCAGGCTCGCCCCCGGACGGCCGTTTTCGAGTCCGGGTCCTCGAGCACGAGACCGTCGTGGCTCACCGCCGGCAGCGGATCGGCCCCTGCAGCGCCGGCAATGCAACACACAGTTGCTGCGATCGCCAGCCGCAGCCACATCATCAGCGGTTGTCGGGCGCTGGAACCGCGAGCAACGGGCATGACGCACGGCGCAGTACCCTTTCCGTCGTGCTGCCGCGCAAGGCATCGAAGGCTCCGTGGCGGCCCGCCGTCGGCATCACGATGAGGTCGGCCTCGAGCGTTGCTGCGACCTCGAGAATCACGTCGACCGGGTCGCCGGACCTGTGCTCGCGCCTGAACGTCCATCCCGGCCCGTCGGCGACCGACACGCCCGGCACATAGTCGCCGTCACCGACGTGCAAGAGCGTGATCGTCACGTCGCCGTCGCCGACCACGTCCGCGGCACGGCGTGCGAATTCGATGGCATTCACTGGATCCGGCGAACGATCGACGGGTACGAGCACGTTCCTCAGCGTCAGCTCGCCGTCGAGTGCGACGATGTCGCGCTCGGCATTGACGGGTACAAACAACGTCATTGTCCGAGTCCAGCGCGAGACTCTCTCTGCCGTCGAGCCTTGAAGCCACCGCGCGACGCCGCTTCCACCCTCCGTCGCAAGTACCATGAGGTCCACCGGGTTCTGGTCGAGATAGTTGGCAATAGCAAGGGCCGTAAATCGATTCGAGAGCTCCGTCTTCCGGACGCTCACACCGAGTTCATCAAACACCGCCTCGCGAGGGCTGCCGGGTTCGAGCAGCCCCCAGCGCTCGAGAGTGCCGCGCACGGCCGGAAACCCGGTCAGCTCGTGCTTCGCGGAGTTCTGTTCCGTGACGTGCAGGATCGTGAACTCCGTGCCGCGCAACAGCGCGATGGCCAGCGCGTGCGCAAACGCGCGTTCGCTGCCGGCGGAGAAATCCGTCGGGTGCAGGACGGATTCGACGAGCTTGGGCGATGTCATGTCACCTTCGGGTCCGTGTCGGGGGGCTGGTTGGCGTCGGGTTCGAGCTGAGCTTGCTGACTGTTGATGAACTTAACAGGGGTTCGTCGCCGGTGTCGAGGGCTGCACCGGCTGACGCCAACTGGCCTGGCCCGCATCCCCGCACCGATTGCGCCGGGTCCTGCGTCAGGGGTCTCAGGCAGAACGAGTGCGAACTGGTCGGTGACGGCCGCCGCCGGAGACCCTGAAATCCTCATCGAGCGGACGTGGTGAGCTGGCCTGCGCTCGGGGCTCATTACGCGCGATATCGAGAACGCCTATCTCGCGCTCGATCCAAGCGAGGAGGCGCCGATCCACGGCCTGCTCGGGCATTCGATTACGTACCGGATCGCGACGGGAATTCGACGACATTGAGGAAGAACTGCAGCAGGTTCTGGTCCTGGGTGTCACCGCCCTGGACGGAGAACGCGAGCAGCGGCTTGCCGTCCTCGAGTGCGATGCTCGGCGTCAAGGTCTTTCGCGGCCGCTTGCCCGGCTCGACGACATTATACGGATTCATGCGCTCGTCCAGGACGAAGCTTTGCATACGCTGGCTCAAGCCGATACCGGTTTCTCCGGCGACGAAAGCCGGGATCCAACCGCCGCTCGGCGTGACCGAGATCACCCAGTCATCCGCATCCGCCGCCGACCGGAAGTTCCGGCAGCGGATCGCCGTCAGGGCCGTCGCATGGGGTTGTTGGGGTGGGTCGTCCAGTTCGCCCTCTGAGAGGAGATCGGCCGGCCGGTCCGCGGATCGACACCGTCCGTCAGGCGCCGCATCGTGATGCAGCCCTCGACCGGGCAGATGCTCACGCACAGGTTGCAGCCGACGCATTCCTCATCGATCACCTCGAACCGGCGCTGGCCGTTGACTGTATGCGTGATGGCCTGGTGTGCCGTGTCCTCACAAACGACGTGGCAGCGACCGCACTGGATGCACAGGTCCTGGTCGATGACCGCCTTTTCGACGTAATTGAGGTTCAGGTACTGCCAGTCGGTGACGCTCGGCACGGCGCGGCCGACCAGTTCCGAGACGGACGCCATTCCCTTGTCATCCAGGAATCGGCTGAGTCCGTCAGTCAGGTCGTCGATGATCCGGAAACCGTAAACCATCGCCGCCGTGCATACCTGGACGTTACTGGCTCCGAGTGCAATGAAGTCCACGGCGTCGCGCCAGTCGCTGATGCCACCGATGCCTGATATCGGCAGCCCGGCGGTATCCGCCGTGCGCGCAATTTCCGCGACCATGTTCAGGGCGATCGGTTTCACGGCTTCGCCACAATACCCGCCGTGCGTGCCCATGCCGTCCGTCGTCGGGTACATGGTGAGATTGTCGTAATCGATGCGCATGATGGAGTTGATCGTGTTGATCAACGAAACGGCGTCCGCGCCACCTTTCAACGCAGCCCTGGCGGGCGGCACGATGCTGGCGACATTCGGCGTCAGCTTCACGATGACCGGCACGCGTGCTGCCGCCTTCGCCCATTGCGTCGCCATCTGGATGTAGTCCGGTACCTGGCCCACGGCCGAACCCATGCCGCGCTCGGACATGCCGTGCGGGCAACCGAAATTGAGCTCGATACCGTCGGCGCCCGTGTCCTCGATCATCGGCAGGTATTTCGCCCAGCTTTCCTCGTTCATAGGCAGCATGACCGAGACGACCAGTGCACGGTCCGGCCAGTCCCGCTTGATCCGGCGAATTTCGTCGAGGTTTGTCTTGAGGGGCCGGTCGGTGATCAGCTCGATATTGTTGAACCCGATGACTCGCCGGTCATTGCTGTGAATCGCAGCGTAGCGTGGACCGCTGACGTTGACGATGGGCGGATCTTCACCGAGGGTTTTCCAGACGGCTCCGCCCCAGCCGGCCTCGAAGGCACGGTTGACGTTGTAGGCTTTGTCTGTCGGTGGTGCAGAGGCAAGCCAGAACGGGTTGGGGGACGAAATACCCACAAAGGTCGATTCGAGATCAGCCATGCTTGCTCTCCTGACGGCGCAGGTAACGGTCGATCGAAATCGCCGCTAGCTTGCCGTGCTGCACGGCACTGACGGTGAGGTCGTCGCCGCCCGCCGCGCAGTCGCCACCGGCCCAGATGCCGGGTACTGACGTCGCCTGGTTGTCGTCGACGTCGATCTTGCCGTTTTTCCAGGCGAGTCCCGATTCGAGCAGACCCGGAGCGTCGAGGCGCTGCCCGATCGCCTTGAACACGACGTCGGCATCGAGCGTGTACGTTTCGCCGGTGCCGGACAGCTTGCCGTCGGCGTCGACCGATACCGTCTCGAACTCGACGGCCTCGACGTGTGCCTCGCCGAACATGCGCACCGGTCGACCGTAATAACGTATGGAAACGCCCTTCGTCTGCGCCAGTTCCCGCTCGAAGCGGCTGGCGCCCATTTGGTCCGGTCCACGCCGATAGACAATATCCACCTGTTCCGCACCAAGGCACTTTGACTGTACGGCTACGTCGATAGCCGTCATGCCACCGCCAATGACGACGATTCGCCGGCCCACCGGCAGGGTACTCTTGTCCGCTACCTGGCGCAGTTCGGCGATGTAGTCGATCGCGTTGATAACGCCGTCCAGATTCTCGCCTTCAATGCCGAGCGCATTGACGTCGCCCAGGCCGATGCCGATGAACAGCGCGTCAAACTCCTCCATCAACCCGGCCAACGAGATGTCGTCGCCGAGTACAACGCCCTGCCGCAACACGATGCCGCCTATGGACATGATGAACTCGACCTCGCGCTGGGCGAAATCGTCGACAGTCTTGTAGGCGGCGATGCCGTATTCGTTGAGGCCGCCCGGCCGCGTGTTCCTGTCGAAAATGACCACGTCGTGCCCGAGCGTCGCCAGACGGTGCGCGCAGGACAGGCCGCCCGGGCCGGCGCCGATGACAGCAACCTGCCGGCCGCTTCGTTCGGCCCGGGAGAACATCGACACGCCATCGTCGAACACCGGGTCAGTCGCGTATCGCTGCAGCAAACCGATCTCGACCGGCTTGTCCTCGTGCGTATTGCGGACGCAAGCGCCTTCACAAAGCACTTCCGTCGGGCAAACGCGGGCACACATGCCGCCCATGATGTTCTCGCTCAGAATCGTCTGCGCCGAACCGAGCCGGTTGTCGCTGCGGATTTTCTGGATGAACGCGGGAATGTCGATGCCGGTCGGACAGGCGGTCGTGCACGGCGCATCGAAACAGAAGTAGCAGCGATCGGCCTCGACCAGAGCCTCCCGGCGCGATAGCGGCGGGTGCAGGTCACCGAAGTTTCCTGCAATCTGTTCGGCGTTTAGCCGCCCTGGACGAATATCCGACATCGCGTTAACAGGCCCTAACGCCGGACGGCCGTTGGTTGGCTTTGCTGCGCCTGTTTCTTAAGCGCATCGTAGTACGCCGCGAACGGCGGGCGATAGACGTACTGCCCGGCGCCGCGCTCGACATCGAGCTTGCCGTTCGCGTACACGACCTTGCCATGGCTCAGCGTATGCGAGGCAGAGCCTTTGACCGTCATCCCTTCGAATATGTTGTAGTCCACTTTCTGGAAATGCGTCTTCGCGGATATCGTCCTCGTCGCCTCCGGATCCCAGACCACGATGTCGGCATCGGCTCCGGGCGAGACGCTGCCTTTCCGCGGGTAGATATTGAAGATCTGGGCGGCGTTCGTCGACGTCACGGCAACGAATTCATTCATCGTCAGGCGTCCGGTCCCGACGCCATGGGTCCACAGGACCTCCATGCGGTTTTCGATGCCACCCGTGCCGTTCGGAATCTTGCGAAAGTCGTCCTTGCCTGCCGCTTTCTGGTCGGCGCAGAAACAGCAATGGTCGGTTGCCGTCGTCTGCAGGTTGCCGGACTGAAGACCGCGCCATAGTGCGGCCTGGTGTTCGGCCGAACGAAACGGCGGACTCATCACGTGTGCCGCCGCCACGTCGAAGTTTTCATGGCGATAAATCGAATCGTCGATGAGCAGGTGCCCGGCGAGTACCTCCCCGAATACACGCTGGCCCTCGTTTCGTGCTCGCGTTATCGCCTCCAGCGACTGGCGGCAGGAGTTGTGCACGATATACAGGGGTACTTTGAGGACTTCGGCAATGCGAATGGCGCGGTTTGCCGCTTCGCCCTCGACCTCGGGCGGTCGCGACAGCGGATGTGCCTCAGGACCGGTCAGGCCTTTTTCGAACAGCTCCTGTTGCAGGCGATAGACGAGCTCGCCGTTTTCCGCGTGTACCGTCACGATGGCGCCGAGCTGGAACGCCCGGGCGAAGCTGTTCACGAGGATCTCGTCGTCGGCCATGATGGCGCCCTTGTACGCCATGAAGTGCTTGAAGCTGTTGACGCCGTGATCTCGGACCAGCGTGTCCATCGCCGCGTGCACGGTCTCGTCCCACCAGGTGATCGCAACGTGAAACGTGTAGTCGGAAACCGATTTCGTCGCCCAGTCGCGCCACTGGTGGTATGCCTCCAGGACATCCTGTTGCGGATTGGGAATGACGAAGTCGATGATCATCGTCGTCCCGCCCGCCAGGCCCGCGGCCGTGCCGGTCTCGAAATCTTCGCTGGCCACGGTGCCCATGAACGGCAGCTGCATGTGCGTGTGCGGGTCAATACCGCCGGGCATTACATACTGGCCGCCGGCATCTATGACGACGGCGCCGCCCGGCACGTCCAGGTTCGCGCTGACAGCAACGATCCTGCCTTTGTCACACAGCACGTCGGCACGCAGGCTCTGATCCGCATTGACTACCGTGCCGCCCTTGATGAGCACAGTCATGTCGAACTCCTGACCTCGCCTCTCGCAGCGAAGTAATAAATGACGCCACCGAGTATCGAACCGGTGAACCATCCGTAAGTATAGAACCAGCCCAGGTAATCGGTGGTGATCGCGATGACCGTGAAGCCGACGGGGACCAGGAATGCGATGAAACCCGACCGGTTCCAGGCGGGGTAACCGGCATCGTCCTGGTAAAGTGCCAGCACATCGTATGCCTGGCCCTTGATGAGGAAGTAGTCGACGATCATGATACCGGCGATCGGACCGAGCAGGCTCGAGTAGCCGACGAGCCAGTTCGAGTAAAGGCTCTCGAGGCTGACGTCGGTGTCGAGCCAGCCGATCCTTTTCAGGAGCTCCCAGCTCATGAGCAGGATGCCGATGATGCCGGTTAGGAGGACGCCCTTGTTCTCGTTGATGACCTTCGGCGCGATGTTCTGGAAGACATTGGTCGGAGATACGATGTTTGCCGCGGTGTTCGTCGAGATCGTCGCGAGGATAATCATCAACATCGCCAGCACTACCCAGAATGGACTGTCGATCCGGCCGATCAGGTTGATCGGGTCGGACAGGGTTTCGCCGACCAGGTCCATCGACGCGGCAGTCAATACGACGCCAAGGCCCGCAAACAGCAGCATCGTGAGAGGCAGTCCTATGATCTGGCCGATGATTTGCGCTCCCTGCGTGCGCGCATAACGGCTGAAATCCGGGATATTGAGAGACAGTGTCGCC
Source organism: uncultured Pseudomonadota bacterium (assembly GCA_963713215.1). GTDB lineage: Bacteria > Pseudomonadota > Gammaproteobacteria > Steroidobacterales > Woeseiaceae > UBA1847. The sequence continues at coordinate 1,283,814 of CAVQKY010000006.1, forward strand.
CAGAAGCCGACCATGGCCGTCAGCGCGGCCATGAAGTAGGGGAAGAACGATGCGTCCTCCGGGCGGTTGGCCGGTTGCGACAGGAGGTCGGTCATCGATACTTTGGGCACCGCCCAGATCAAGAGGCCGATTGCGACCAGCAGCAAGAGCGGTGCCGCCAGGGCTTCCAGCCACTTGATCGATTCCGAGCCGCGAATCACGACCGCGATGTTGGCTGCCCAGAAGAAGAAGAATCCGAACACTTCGCCGGTGCCACCGAGTGCCGCCCAGTCCTCGGAAACCGCCGATAACAGCAGGTGTATTGCGATCCCGCCGAACAGGGTTTGCACGCCGAACCATCCGCACGCGACGATGGCGCGAATCAGTGACGGCACGTTGGAGCCGATGATGCCGAACGACGCTCTCAATACCACCGGGCAGGGCAATCCGTAACGCGTTCCCGGAAAAGCGTTCAGGGTCAACGGGACCAGTACGACGACGTTGGCGATGAGAATCGTCCACAGCGCCTCGCTCACAGACAGTCCGAAATAGGCCGTTAGCACCCCGCCGAGCGTATAGGTCGGCACGCAGATCGCCATGCCGACCCACAATGAAGCGATGTTCCAGCGCGACCAGGTTCTCTGCGAGGCTTTCGTCGGTGCGATGTCGTCGTTGTAGCGCGGACTGTTCGCAAGATCCTGTCCCAGGTCGAGTTCGATGTGCTCGCCGACCGTGCGGAGCTTGCTGATCGGTGGCAGTTCGGACATGGATTCCTCGCGTCGGCCCGGCAATCAGCTGTCGGTCAGTGGTCCATAGGTTTCGGGCCGGCGATCCCGGAAGAACTGCCACTGATCGCGAACTTCCCGCACCATGGCCAGGTCGATTTCGTGCACGAGCAGTTCGTCCTGGTCGTAACTGGCCTGCGCTTCGATGGTACCGCGCGGATTGACAATATAGCTTGACCCGTAGAACTCGCCCATGTTCATCGTTGAGGCCCAGGGTTCTTCGCTGCCAATGCGGTTGATCGCGCCGATGAATACGCCGTTGGCCGCGGCGGAGGCCGGCTGTTCCAGTTCCCAGAGATATTTGCTCAGGCCCGCAACGGTTGCCGACGGATTGACGATGTATTCGGCGCCATTGAGCGCCAGCGCCCGCCAGCCTTCCGGAAAGTGACGGTCGTAGCAGATGTAGACGCCGAGCTTCACGTAGGCCGTCTCGAAGACCGGGTATCCGGAATCGCCGGGTTTGAAAAAGAACTTCTCGTAAAAGCCGGGGGGGACCTGGGGAATATGCGTCTTCCGGTATTTGCCGAGGTAACGGCCGTCCGCGTCAATGACGGCCGCTGTATTGAAATAGACGCCGGTCATGTGTTCTTCATAAATCGGTACGACGATTACCATCCCGTGTTTTTTTGCAAGTTCCTGCATCAGCCTCGTCGTGTGTCCGTCAGGTATCTTCTCGGCGGCCGCATACCATTTGCGGTCCTGGCTCGGGCAAAAGTAGGGCTGGGTAAAGACCTCCTGAAAACACAGGACTTCCACGCCCTGGTCTGCGGCACTCTCGATGAACGGAACGTGCGCCTCGAGCATGCGATCCCGAATCTCTTCGGGCTCCATCGAGCCGTCGCCCTTGAGGCCCATCTGGATCAAACCGCACTTCACTTTGGCCATGCCAAACTCCCGATTCCCGCGTTCGCTACGTGCACTGCACGCGCTGTGAGTTCTTGTTCTTTATCAACGCGTTATCACGCATTGGTCACACACAGAATACGCTTTTTCCATTTTCGGAGCTATTTTTGCGGCACCCAGGGGCAATTCCGGCAGATAGCGGCGCCAGACACGTCCCGGTCCGCCGGTCACGGTTCCCCGATATCTTCGTTCCAGAGATCCGGCGATTCCGCAATAAAATCCTCCATGAGCTGCCGGCACGCCGCGTCGTCGATCAGTTCAATCTCGACGCCACGCGACCGCAAGTAGTCTTCGGGTCCCTGAAACGTGCGGTTTTCGCCGATGACGACCTTCGGGATGTCGTACAAAAGAATTGCGCCGCTGCACATATCGCAGGGCGACAGCGTGGAATAGAGAACGGCCCTGCGGTAATCGGCGGCCGTGAGCCGGCCCGCATTTTCCAGGCAGTCCATTTCCGCATGCAGCACGGCGCTGCCCTTTTGCACGCGCTGGTTGTGTCCGCGGGCCACGATGCGGTCGCCGATGACCAGCACAGATCCGATGGGGATACCGCCGGCATCACGCCCCCGCCGGGCTTCCTCGATCGCTGCAGTCAAATAGGGATCCAATGTTTTACCTTTCGATTTCGCAAGCCCAGTGGACGACTCGACGATCTTCAGCATACAGCCCGGCATGCGGACGATACAGCTGGTTCGGCGCCGGCGCCGTCGCGCGGGGGCGAGACCGGGCCGTGCAGGATTTTGACGAGATAATCCTCCAGCAGCCGATCGGACTTAGGCGATCGTAGCAGTAGATCGCCCCAGGTCCGACAGGCTGCTAAACTGGATTCAAAACACCGCCATGCAAGTAACGACGATGAGCCACCTAACCGTATATGAAGAGTACCGGCCCGGGACGCCGATCGTCGATACCGGCGACGCCGCCTGCCTAGCAAAAGAGCTGGCAGAGGGCGGCATCCGCTTCGAACGCTGGGAGGCGGCACGCTTGTTCGTGATTCACGCGAACGGCCGGGTCTACTCGATGTTGTGCGAGAAGGACGATCTCATTTCAGTGCCCGCAAACGCGCGTCACTGGTTCGACTTGGGGCCGAATCCGTCCTTCGCAGCCATCCGGCTGTTCAACAACCTGGAGGGCTGGGTCGCCAACTTCACGGGCGACAGGATTGCCGGGCGCTTTCCGCTGCTCGATAACTGACGGTCAAAGCTCGCTGCGTCGACTGCCCGTCCAGCAAGCGCAGCACACTGCAGAGTCCGGCCTATTCGCCGAAGACGGAAATTACCATTGGACTACCGTCTTGCCATGAATGCACATTCCATCGTCGAACAAGCACGCCGGGCGTTCGATCGCCGCGCCTGGCGCGAGGCGTTCGACCTGTTTTCCGAAGCTGACGGGTGGAGCGCGCTCGCTGCGCCGGATCTCGAACGATTCGGCCACGCGGCGTTTCTGCTCAATCGCTCCGACCACTTCATGCGCGCGCTCGATCGCGCGTACCACGTTCATGCCGACGCCGGCGAGCACGCGCCGGCCGCCCGCTGCGCGTTTTGGCTGGCTCTCGGGTTGACGTTTGCCGGCCGGGACGCGCAGGCCAGCGGCTGGCTGTCCCGTGCGCACCATCTGATAGAACGGGCGGGCGACTGCGTGGAGCGTGGCTACGTCATATTGCCGGAGATCGAGCGGTACCTCGTTGCCGGAGACGCGCGAGCCGCGCTGGCGGCATCGGCGACCGCGGTGGAGATCGGGGAGCGCTTCCGCGATCCGGATCTGGTGGCATGCGCGCGACATACGCAGGGTCGCGCCCTGGTGCGCATGAACGAGGTGGACCGCGGGCTCACTCTGCTCGACGAGGCGATGGTCGCGGTGCTGAGCGAGGACCTGTCGCCGGTTTTCACGGGGCTCGTTTACTGCAGTGTCATCGAAACCTGCATGCACTTGCATGCGCTGGCCCGTGCAAGGGAGTGGACTGCTGCACTCGCGGACTGGTGCAAGCATCAGAGCCAGCTTGTCGCCTTCACCGGAACCTGCCTGGTGCATCGCGCCGAGGTGCTGTTTCTGCAAGGCAACTGGACCGATTCGATGAACGAAGCTCGGCGCGCGTGCCAGCGTTTCGAAGACGGCCAGGAATTGCGGCCGCCCGCCGCGGCCTACTACTGGCAGGGTGAAGCGCATCGGCTCCAGGGCCGCGGCATTGAGGCAGAAGCTGCGTACCGCAGCGCCAGCCAGTGGGGCCTCGAGCCGCAGCCGGGGCTGGCGCTGCTCCGGCTCGCGCAAGGCGACATCCCGGCCGCTGTTGCCGCGATCCGTCGCGCGCTCGACGCTGTTAGCGATCGCGCCGAACGGTCGCGGCTGCTGCCGGCGAGCGTGGAAATTGCCTGCGCGGCCGCCGACGCGGAGCGGGCGCATGCCGATTGCGGGGAACTGGAAGCAATCGCTGACGCGCTGGGGTCCGAAGCGCTACGCGCTGTCGCCGCGTACTCCCGCGGAATCTTCGAGTTGGCGCGCGACGCACCGCAGGCGGCGATTGCGCCGTTGCGCGCGGCCTTTCAGGCGTGGAGGCGGCTCGAAGCGCCCTATTTCGCGGCGCGTGCCCGGCTGCTGCTGTCGCGGGCCTATACCGCCGTTGGCGACGCGGACGGGGCGGCACTGGAACGCGACGCTGCACGTACGGAGTTCCAGCGTCTCGACGCCAAGGCCGATCTGGCGGCACTGGAACGCGACGTCGCGCCCCCCGCGGTTTCCGGCGGGCTGACCGCACGGGAATTGCAGGTCCTGCGGCTGGTCGCCCGGGGCAGGACCAACAAGGCCATCGCGCGGGAGCTGAAGATCAGCGGCAAAACCGTCGACCGCCACTTGAGCAACATCTTCACCAAGCTCGGCGTCTCTGCGCGCGCCGCCGCCGTCGCCTACGCGTACCAGTACAAACTGATCTGAGGCTTCGTGGGTGGTTTCACCCATGCCAGCCGGGTTGTCGCGCATGGGTGATCTGACCGATGCGCTGGTGTTCCGCGGTCACCTATTCTGATGCAGCTTGTTCATTACACTGAGGAAGAGTCATGGCGATATCGGCAACAGCAAGGGACACCGTTGATCTGCCGGAAACCGGCCTCAACCAACCGGATAGCAGGACGCACGACTTGCTGTGGCAATACTGTGCCCACGACCTCGGACGACTGCGCGGCCAGCTCGGCGAGAATTGGGCGCTGCTCAAGGCGTACAACCTCGATCGCGCCGCGGCGGTCGAGCTGAAGCAACCGCAACTGGCGCTGATGCAGCACTTTGGATTCCCGGGCGATCGAGCCGACCGAGTTGAAGCGCATCACGGCTCCGACCACGCTGATCTGGGGCCGCAACGACCTCGCAACCCCGCTGTCCTGCGCGGCGAATGCGGCGACGCGCTGCGGCTGGGCACTCCATGTGATCGACGACTGCGGTGACGATCAGCCGATCGAACAGCCGGATGCGTTTCTGTGCGCGCTCGGAGGGGCGTCATGAATTACCGGGTCGCCTACGCGATCGGCTTCCACCCGTGGGAGGATGCGGCAACCGATCCGTCATTCGTCGAGAAGGCGGCGCAGATGTTCGCCCGTGAGGAACACAGGCGAAAGGCGCCGCCCTATGGGCCAGCCCTCGACCTCGGTACCGGCTGCGGCATCTGGGGAATCGAGCTGGCAAGGCGGGGCTGGCAGGTCACCGGCGTGGACCTCGTCGAGAAAGCCTTGCGACGCGCGCGGGATCGCGTCCGTCGTGCGGGCGTCGAGATGAGAATCGTGCGCGCAGACGTGACCGCCTTGCGCCGATCGGACATCGGCGATGGGTTCCGGCTCATTCTCGACACCGGGACTTTCCACGGCTTGCCTCCCGCCGAGCAGCGGGCCATGGGGAGGGAAGTCACGGCAGTCGCAGCGACGGATGCCACGCTGCTGCTGCTCGTGTGGCCGCGGCGTATCCGTCCCCTGATCCGCGGTGCCCGTCGAACCGAAGTCGAGGCCGCGTTCCCTCACTGGGAGATCACGGATGTCGAGCCCTCGTTCTTCAGGCTGCCGAAGCTGCTCGACATGCTGCTGCGGCCCGACGAGCACTGGTACCGACTGCGCAGGAAGCCGCTCTCGGTGGGGCACGACTGACGCGCCACGGGCAAGAGCGCGACATGGCAGTTGTTGGCTTCGAGTAAAACACGCAGCAATCGCCGGTTTTAGGCAGAAGAATTGCGCCGCTGCACATATCGCAGGGCGACAGCGTGGAATAGAGAACGGCGCTGCGGTAATCGGTGGCCGCGAGCCGGCCCGCATTTTCCAGACAGTCCATTTCCGCATGCAGCACGGCGCTGCCCTTTTGCACGCGCTGGTTGTGTCCGCGGGCCACGATGCGGTCGCCGATGACCAGCACAGATCCGATGGGGATACCGCCGGCATCACGCCCCCGCCGGGCTTCTTCGATCGCTGCAGTCAAATAGGGATCCAATGTTTTACCTTTCGATTTCGCAAGCCCAGTGGACGACTCGACGATCTTCAGCATACAGCCACGGGTTTGAAAATCCTTACTGATCAATCGTTCCGACGGTTGCGGCAAACAGAGTCGTCACCTGTTCGACAAGTACGGCGTGGCCCGATCGTTCCACTTCAATGCCTCCGTGCATCAATAGCAGGGAGAGCCCGTGGACCAGAGACCACGCCGCCACGCACGCGACCTTGGCCTGGTCCGATTCCTCAACGACTGCGGACAGTGCCTCTTCAAGGATGCTGTAGGTTTTCCTGGCCGTATCCGTCAGATTCGCTTGACGCTTGCGTACATCGTTGAGTTCCGAGCTGAACATCAATTGGTACAGAAACGGCTCGTCTATCGCGAACTCGACATAGGCCTGCCCGATGCGTTGAAGCCTGTTTCGCGAACCTTTGACGCCTTGGCCGGCAGCCTCGAGCCGGCCGGATAGTTTGCGGAATCCTTTCTCGGCAAGCGCCGCGAGCAATGCCGCCTTGTCGCTGAAATGCTTGTATGGCGCGGTCTGGGAGACTCCAGCAGCCCGAGCTGTGCCCCGCAATGTCAACGCCGACGGTCCGTTATCGCGAAGCAGGCACATGCCGGCATTGAGAAGGGCTTCCCGCAGATTGCCGTGATGATATGACGCTCGGCCTGGCGGTTTGGGAGGGGTCACGCCGCTTGCTCGGTGGATGTTGACAGTGTCAACTTAGCACGATACGGTGTGCGCGTTCAACAGACACAGGAACCGACATGAGCTTTCTTCTACTGATGTCGATCATTGCGGTCGCCGCGTGGCTCGGGGGACTGATCGGGAAATGGGACAAGGATTTGCGCTCCGTGATGCGCGTCGGCGCCGCAGGAGCATTCCTGGTTACCGGTACCGATCACTTTTTGAATGCGAAGGACAGGTACCTCCCGATGATGCCGGATTTCTTCGGCTCGGCCAGTTTGCCGCTTGTCTGGTTCACCGGCGGCGCCGAGATTGCCGGGGCGATAGCGTTACTTGTGCCTCTGCGGCTGTACGCAAGTCTGAAAATGCCGAATCTACGTTACTGGGCCGGGATCGGACTCGCAGTAATGCTTGCCTGCATGGTCATGGCCAATATCAATGTGGCAATTGAGGGAACTGGCGTTGCGGGCATTGACGCCGGAAAGTGGTATTTCTGGACGCGCCCGTTCCTCCAGCCAGTAATCATGTTCTGGATTCTCTACGCGGCCGGCGTGGTCATACGTCACGACAAGGCGCATGGCAACAGGGTCGGGCCGTTACCTTCGTCGGGATGACCAGTTACAAGAAGGCATTCAGGAATCTGCAGTGGCAGACGCCATACCAGGCGGGCGCGGTATTGCGGGTTTGCGCAAGTTCGCGAACCTGCCGCTCTCGGGACTTCTGACTTTACTTCAAGTAATGCCGGAAAGTTCCTAAGCAAACGACGACCGGAACTTTGCCGGCGATTCGCGAAACAAAGTAAGTTTTGACTTTCGGCGAACCGGCGTATATTCGACCCTGAGGCGAAAGCCTCATTGCCGGCAGACATTCTGTCGGCAACCGCCCTGCGAATGAAGGTCCGAGCCTTCGCCAGTATTGGGGGCGGTGGATGCAGGAGGCAGAACCTGCCGCGATAACGAGAAGCAACCGCCGATCGTATCGTGACAGGAACGTTCCCGAGGAACTCGGAAAGAATCGGGGGCGCTATGCCGGGTAGCCCAATACAAGAACAAATTCGCGCCTGAACTCCGCAACGCGACCGCAAGGCCGGTTAGCTGGACAAAGGCCGGACACAAGCGACAAGCAGACCTACCCTTGCATCCTCTGAATTGCGGAAAGCCACCGAAAGGTGGCTTTCTTTTGCCCGTGAACAATTGCGCCGCTGCACATATCGCAGGTCGACAGCGTGGAATAGCGAACGTCCCTTGGCTGACGCGTTCGTTCGCCTATCGCCATTCGAGTTCGACCAGCGAGACGCCGCGGCGTGGCAGGCGGAACTCGACCTTCGCTCCGCCGCCCTCGACCGCGATTTCGCGGGCCGGTTCGAGCTCGGCAAGCCTGCCGGCCGCTTGCAGCGCCGCGTATTGCGCTGGCGTCGGGCTCTGCGGCGATCCCATCCTGAGCCAGGCTTCGTACGCGTTGCTGTGGTCGTCGTCGATCCGGAAGTGCCGTAGCGTCGCCACTCCCGCCTCTTGCGGCAGGCCTTCGAACCTCAGTGTGACGGCGGCATCCGGCCCGGGCAGCATGTCGTCATGATAGTGCCAGACCATTGCGCTCGAGCGCTCGCCTTCGCGGCTCGCCAGCGCTGCGACATCGGGCTCGCCCCTGACGCCATTCGCGACGATCACATCCAGCGGAACCTCGTGGTCGCTCGTCGCGCGGATGCGTGTGCCGCTCATCCGCGCATACATGCGGAAAACGTTGAGCACGGGCTTGTCGAGCCCGTTGGAGGCCAGAGAACGAAAGCCCGCAAAATAGGGTTGGTCCTCGAACGTGAATGCCCAGGTGAGCGCCCCTTCGAGATTGACGCCGTGGCGATCGGCGAGATCGTGTTTGCGGGCGAACGACGCGGCCGTGTACGAGGCGTACATCGCGCCGTTGCGATAGGCGAGCGCCCCGCCGGTGCAGGCGGCGCATCCTTCCGGATCGGATTCGCCGATGATGACCGGCAGGCCTTCGAGCTCCGGATAGGAAGCGACGATGCGAAAGCCCTCGTCGATGGTCGAGAGCTGCGCGCTGATCCCCATGCGCACGAAGCCTTCCTCGTTCTCCGGCGCGCCCTTGGCGTGGAACGCGACGAAGTCGAACTTGCCGCCGGTCCCGCCGGTCGCATGATTCACGCCGGTGAGCTGGTGCTCGATGAAGGCACGGGTGAAATCGCCGCCGTCGCCGGCCGTGTCTGCGCCGCCGATCCGCGCAGTCGGCAAGGCCCGCAGCACCCCCGCCGCCGCATAGTCGTGCAGCTCCAGATATTCTTTGAGCGTTCCCTGCCAGTAGAAGATATTGGGCTCGTTCCAGGTCTGCCAGTACCATTGCTCGACCTCCTCCGCGCCGTAGCGTTCGACGCAGTGCTTCGTCCACTGGTAGGCCAGCTCTTCCCATTTGTCGTAGTCGCTCGGCGGATATGCCCAGCCCGTGGCGAAATCGTCGAGCGCTCCGTCCTGCGTCCAGTGGTGTCGGTACGGCTCCGGTCCCGTCGTCAGCGCTTCGGGCATGAAGCCGATTTCCACATACGGGCGCACGCCGCGCTCGAGCAGCCCGTCGAAAATCCGGTCGAGAATGGTCCAGTCATAGACCGGCGCTCCGTTCTCGTCTTCCGTATACGCATTCGTCGATCCCCATTTGAGCGAACCCGACCCGTCACCGGTGGTCAATAGATTATGCGCGCGGAAATAGACGTGCCCTGGCGCGAGCTCGCCAAGCTCGCCGATCAGCTCGGCGCCGTTCGGCCCGTAGACGTAATTCGGCTCGTCCGCGCCGAAGAATCGCCAGATATCCCGCAGGCGCCCTGTTTCGGCCGCGGCGTCGACGGTGATGTTCACCGGAAACGCCGCATCCGGCGCAGCGGGCGTGCTCTTGTTCGCCGGAACTTCCGGCGAACAGGCGAGCACGACAAGCGCGCAGGAAGGCAAAGAGAGGGCGCCGTACCAGACAAAGTTTCTCTTGCTCATCGGGCTCGGACGGCTTGCGACGGCGGCCGCATGCTCATTGGTCGAATCACGACTTGACCAGCCTCCGCCGTGGAATGGCGATCCCCCGCAGGACGTTGGCCGGATGCTGTGGCGTGATGCCGGCCATTCGGGACGAAACGACGCTCGCATGGCTGGTCGAGTGCCAGGGACCGCGGACGTAGCCGATTGCCGACTCGAGCGCGGCGTAATCTATTGCCCGCGGCGACGGCAGGTCCAGGACCTGGCCGAGATGGCCCTTTTTCTTGACACGCTCGCCGAAGCGGCCGTACTGCTCGGTCGAGATGGACGCGCGATTGTGGAGCAGGATCGTCTTGAGTATCGCTGTGTGGTCGAGGATCGTGTGGTTCGCTTTGGCCGACGCCCACTTGGATAACACGACGCCCGGCACGCGTACGCCAAGGCTTTTCGGTTCCTCCTTGGGACCCTGCGGGAACAGCCCGTGGAACTTGCCGTAGCGCCCCGCTGGCTCGGTGCCGGCTGGCCTTGGACGCGGCCTCGTGCCGGGCGGCGACACGTGGTCAAAGAAGCCGCCGTGCTCGTCGTACGTGATGGCGAACAGCGTCCGGTCCAATTGACCGTGCTGGAGGAACTTGCCGATGACCTGTCTCAGGAAGTCCTGGCCCTGGTGGACGCCCATCGGAGGGTGGTCGTCGTCGCCGAACAGGAACTGGGGCTCGATGAAGATGACCCGCGGTAGCTGGGCCGCGCCATTCGCCACGGCCTCCAGCATCACCTCCAGTTCCCCGATCGGGCGCACGTTCGAGACGTTCAGCCGATAGCGGTCGTAAAGCCGGATTGTCCCTATGTCGCCCTCGTACATCCGCCATTGGATCCCCTGGCTGTCGAGTACGTCGAAAATCGAGTAGTCCTCCAGGTACCCGAGCGACGGGTCGTCCATATGGATGTTGTAAAGGAACGGGACGTTGCCCTGGTGGCTGGCCAGCCGGTTCGGATAGGTCCCGACCGGCAGCGAGGCGAACCAGCGGTCGCACACGGGATACTGGCCGGCGAGCGCGTGGTAGACCGGCAGGTCCTCCATCCCGAAGTAGCTCATGACGATCTGCGGCGAGTCCGATTTGCCGGCGAAGTCGATCGCGAAGCCAGCCATTTCGCCGCTGCCTGCGGTCTCCTCCGTGCCGCGGCCAATCTGGAGCTTCGTGTGGTCGTAGTTGTGGTTGGGATCGGAGGAGCGCTTGTTGCCGAGGAAAATGAGATTTTTCCCGATGCCGATCGTCGTATTCCGCACCGGCCGGAATGGCTCACCGAAGCCGGGTGGTGCGTCGTTCGTATAGTCGTTCGGCACCGGCCGATAGCCCCGCCCCGGGTACGCGACCGAGAGTTCGTGGAAGAAGTGGTCATACGACCGGTTCTCCATCATCACGATGGCGATGCAATCGTGCGCATCAAGCCGGCCGAGCGTCTCCGGGTCAGGAACCTCCCAGTCGTCGGGCGGCGCCCCGGCCTGCTCCCGGGTCAGCGCGACGACCCGCTCAACGACAGCTTCCGTGGGCAGGCGCGCGGCGCGCGCAGTCGTGGCCGTCGTCCGGCGACGTTCCGCGGTTGCCGCCTCGGTGATAAGGGCGCCACCCGGGCGGCCCTCCAGTTCACCTGTTCCGATCTCCAGGACCTCGGTGAACTCCTGCAGAGATCCGGCGACATCGTCGATAACGCGCCACGGTCGGGGGGGCCGGACGACCGACGGATTGAAATAATGAATGCGCAACAGGTCGTAGCCGTCGGCGGCCGCGCCCGGGAGGATCTGCGCGTCGAGCGCCATCGCCCCAAGATCGGTGATCCGCTCGATCGCGCGTCGGACATAGCCAGCGATCGTCTGACGGCGATCCCAGATTTGCTGGCGCATCTCTGCCTCGACATCGATCTCGTCGACGGAGTTGTAGAGGAAGGCGCCGCCGATGAGCACCGCGACCCCGAGGATGGGCCCACCAATGACGCTCATCGCGGCAGCTGTTCCGAGCGTGCCGGCGACGATCTTCGTGAGGGCCGGGCTTAAGCTGATAGCCAGGGTGGACACGACGTCGGTCAAGTTGAGCCCCTCGTCGAAGATCAGGCCGATCTGCGGGATCTGGTTGTCTATCTCCGCGATGGTCCCGACGTAGTGCAGTTCGACGTCGCGGTCGGTGAACATGCCCTCCATGACGAGGCAGTACGCTGTCCGGAACGCCGGCAGGCGTTCGATTTGCTCGATCGCCTCGTCGCAGGCGTCCTCGGCAGGCTGCCGCCATCCGATCAGGATGTTTTGCAGGCTCCCCGCCCCGAGCTCGGCCAGCGCCTGATCGAAAGCCCGCTGGATCTCGGCCTTGCGCTCGTGGAGCCGAGCGATGAACGCCTCGCGCGACAGCACCCGGACCGTGATCGCCGTGAAGGTCGGCAGGTCCTTGATAGCGGCCTCGGCGACGCTGCCGAGCGAATGCTCGCGGTCGACACCCATCAGGTCCAGGAAGGGGTCCGGTGTCGAAACGATGAGCCGGTCATCGGCGTACTCGATCGTCGGCATCGCCCTCTTCAGAGCGACCGACGACAGGTTGTTGAGCAGCGACAGCGGGATGTCCTGGCGGCTGACCGCCGTCACTGCGTGCACCACCTGGACCAGGACCTGCATCCGGTACCCGGTGTCGTTGATGTTCTTGACCGAGATGTGCCACAGCCCCTTGCCGCGTTCGAGGTACGCCGGGTCGATACGCGCCATCGTGTCGTTCGGCCACTGGTCGATGTGGCTGCGCATAGGACGGGTGTAGACGAGCGGCGCCAGGCCGTTCGGCGGCGTAAGCGTGATCTCGAATGGGATCTCGCGGTCGGGCGGCGGGGGCGGCGGCTCCGGGTCGATGACAATGTCACCAAGGCCGCCCGTACCCCACGGCTGGCTCGGCCGACGGAGGGCGATGACCGTCGGCTGACGGATCGCCTCCTCCGCGGCCCGATCGCTCAGGATGTCTCGAGTCCGGGCGGTCACTGTGGCAGTGGCCGCACTTCGCCCGGCGACGATGCCTCGATCGCGCGCGCCAATGCTGGCCCCTGCGCCGGCCTGCTCCCCCGACTCCCCGGCCCCGAGAAGGCGCGCTGTCGTACCGACCTCGTCGCCGGAGTGGGTGAAGACGAAGGTGATCGGGAACTCCGCGGCATAAAACTCGAAGCCGATGGACTGGCCGGGCGGCACCGCAGCGTCCCAGGCGGACCGGAAATGGCGTTTCCAGACGAAGACCTTTGCGTCCCGCCGTTCCCCCCAGATCTCCTCTGAATACCCGAAGATGTCAGCGTTCGCCATTGGCGTTTCACCCCTCTGGAGCAAGCCTGGTTTTATTCCGTGAGTGTCGCAGGTGTTGAGAATTTGTCGGCGGCGACGGGCGCTTTGCGGCCCCGATCAAGCTTGACATTATGGTCCGCTTGGAACGGTTAGACGGATGCGACAGCGCCGCTTCCAAGGTATAGCAGGACAAACCGTCAACTGCCAGCGTGCCACTCCTTGTACGCTTTAACTCCTCTTCAAATTGTTCGTTACATACGTCAAGCCGTCGGCATCGATCAATTCAGAGGCGGGCATTGGTAGCCGAGTGGGTTCCGCCAGAAAGTCCAACGCTGGAAAATTCCACCGGCGGGCTGTTCGTTGCGAATACCCGGCGAGCAGCTACACTCAAAATCCACAACAACGGAGAATGGGCAGCCTATGGTCAAAGCACTGAAGTTCGCCGGGCTGTTTCTTGGTGCAGTACTCGTGGCTGCGATCCTGTATCTTTGGTTCGCGGATTTCAGCCGTTTCAAGCCCAGGGTCGAGGCCGCCGTCAGCGAAGCAACAGGCCGTGATTTCCGGATCGACGGGGAGTTCAGCGTCGATGTGTTGCCGTCGCCGACTATCCTGGTTACCGAGGCCACATTGTCGAATGCACCGTGGGCGGCCGAGTCGGACATGTTGCGGGTTGGACACTTCTCGACGAAATTCGGCCTCTGGTCCTTGCTGTTCCGGCCTGTCGTCGTGCACGACCTCGTGCTGCATGATGTGACAATCAACCTCGAAGTCGGTGCCGATGGGAAGGCGAACTGGGAATTCGACCGTGCACCGCCCGACGAAAAACCGGACGAGGACGATGGCGGATCACTGGAATCACCCGTCGATGTGAAGCATGCAGACATCCGCAATGTCAAAATCCTGTACCACCGTCCCGACGAGGAAGACCAGGAATTTGCACTTGCTGATTTCAGCGTCGAAAGCAAAGAAGCCGGAGTGCGGCAGTTCAGCGCCGAGGCGCAACTGAATGAACTGCCCATTGCGCTCGACGGAACGGCCGTGGGCGAACAGGTCGGGCTCGACGCAAGTATCGGGGAAGTAAAATTGAAATCGACGCTTCTCACTGACGACGGTGCGGTCGAATTCGATTTTTCCGTGGACAACCTGGCGCGGCTGGGAACGCTGATGGGCCTGGAAAACCTGCCGGAGGATGACTTGTCCCTGGAAGGCGGGGTCGACGTCGACGGCACCCAGGTAAGGCTGTCCGGCGTGGTCGCAGACCTCGGCTCGCTGCAGGTCGAAATGGACGGCACGGTGGATACCGGGACGTCCGATGCAAGATTCGCGGTCAAGGCAATGGGAAAGGGCCTGGATATCTTCAACCAGGACCTGCCGAAACTAGGGTTCTCTGTAAACGCCGACGTATCGCTTGCCGAGCAGCTCGTCGAGTTCGACCCGTTCGAGCTAACGTTCGGTGAGAGCACGCTCGCGGGGATACTCCGGGTCGACCTGCGGGATTTGCCGGCGATCGAGCTGAAAGCGCAGTCTTCACGGATCGACCTGTCGCCCTTCTTTCCGGCAGAGGACGAGAGCGCGGGTGACGAACCGGCCGCGGCGGGCAAGAAAGCCGGCGGCGACGGATTCGTGTTCGGGGATGATCCGCTGCCGCTCGACGGTCTGCGCAAAGCCAATGCCGATGTCGACGTCTCGATCGATCAGTTGATACTCGCCAACACCGCGTACTCGGATTTTGTCTTGCGGATGAAGCTTGCCGATGGAAATCTGGACATCGACAATGGTTTCAAGGGCAAGTACGGCGGCACGCTCGAGAACAGAATCTCTATGGACGTTGGCGAGTCGCAAGCCGACCTGGAAATAGAAGTAACGGCCGACGAGATGAAACTCGTGGCCCTGGCGGGACCGGATATCGACGCGGACATGATACCGGTCTCGGCCATAAATATCGCACTGAAGGCACGTGGCGAATCGCCGCGTGCACTCGCGTCGTCGGCCGACGGAACGATCCTGTTTCTGCAGGGCCCCGGCCGGATCAACAACAGCATGATCGGCAAGCTGTCCGGCGACATCATTGCTCAACTCTTCAGTGCGCTTAATCCGTTTGCAAATAGCGAGGAGTTTACGAACTGGGAATGCAGCGCTTTCGGTATTGCTTTCGAGTCCGGCGAGGGCGAAATCGACACGTTCCTCCTGCAAGGCGAGAAGATCATGGTCGTCGGCGGGGGTGACATCGACTTGAACACCGAAAAACTGAATGTCGAATTCAACACCAAGCCCAGGAAAGGCGTCGGCATCAGCGCAGACATGTTTGTCACGCCCTTCGTCGCCCTGTCGGGTACCCTCGCCGAACCGACTGTGGGGCTCAATAGCAAAGGCGTGCTTTTGACCGGCGGCGCAGCCTTCCTCACTGGCGGAATGTCGTTCCTCTACCAGGGGCTAGCCGACCGGGCGACCGCCGAAGCCGGCCAGTGCGAGGCGACTTTCGAGGCCATCGACAAAGCAATCCCCGGCGCTTAGGCCCGAGGCGGCGAGGCGCCCCCGTAATGCCACGATACTCTTCGCCGGCGCGAACGGTTTCCTGCTGACCGTCCGCATAGCGGATGGGGATTGAGCGCTTGAGGACGGTGCCCCAGTGCGGGCGTCGCTGATGCACAGGCGTGAATGTGCGAACGTGGCCGGGCCCGGAATGGCGCCGAGATCGTTGACCTGTTACGTCAACGCATCAGTTCTTCGAGCACCGGGCAGTCAGGTAACGTCCCATTGCAGCACTGGACCTTCAGTCGCTGCAACACGCTTTCGATCTTCTTAAGTTGCGAAATGCGCTCCCGAACCAGATCGTACTGGTGCTCCAGTATTGCGAACACATCAGCACAGGCAGTCTTTCTTTGCCGCGCAAGTTTCGTAAGCTGACGAATCTCGTCTTGTGTGAAACCCAGGCGCTTCGCACGGATAATGAAGCGCAAGTAAGTCTCATGCAGATCGTCGTAGTTGCGATAGCCATTGGCCCGGCGACGAGTCGGCGGCAACAAGCCGATCTTTTCGTAGTAACGAATCGTTTCCGCAGGACATTCACACGACTTGGAAAGTTCCCCGATTAGCATTCGCCTTGACCCTGTAGTTATTGCAGGCTTTAGGATACATCGACCTTATCGGCAAGCGAAGACAAAAAAAGAAGCTGTGTCGGACTACGGGGAGACATGGACTTTCGCGGACGTGCTGATTCTGGCTGCGATCATTACGCGGCAGGACGTGCGGGACTTTTTTGTCCGCCGCGTATTGAGAAGAGTCGAAGTCGGCGAGTTACGTCCACGGGAAGCTGCGCTGCTTCTCAGTGCGCGGTATGAAATGCTGGACAACCAGACCTGATCACGAGCGCGACGTCAACGGCTCCGCCACCCCTGTGCAAACTGTGCTCGGACACCCGGAAGGCAAGCCCGATCGGCCCCGGGTGACGAAAGCGAACAGAGGCGCAGCGCCCCGTCGATTGTGCAGCAGCTCGTGGACCAGGGCGCAAACCTCGACCCTCTCAGCGCGCCACGGCGAAACGTGCCGACGTTTCGCGCGCGGTCCATACCGCGGCGATCGCGAGCACGCATACCAACACGAAGTAGCCCAGCACCCACCCGAGCTCGCCGCCCGACACTGCAAGCAGCGACGCCGAGATCATCGGCATGAGCCCGCCGCCGAGAATCGTGCCGAACTGGCGACCGAGGGATACACCGGACAACCGCAGCCGTGGATCGTCGAAGAGCTCGGCGTAGAAGCTGCCGGTGACCGCGAGCGACATCGGCTGCAGGATCGCCCCCGGAATGGCCATCGCGAGGACGACGATCAGCGCGTTGCCGCTCGCGAGCATCGGAAAGAACACCAACAGCACGTACAGGCCCGACAAGAGATACGAGGAGCCGACCAACGGCCGCCGTCCAATCCGATCCGACACGGCGCCGAACAGCGGGTTGCTGAAGATTCCGATCGCGTTGCCAATGACCACGCCGCCAAGCAGCAGGCTGTCGTCGAGCCCCAATGTCTGCACGCCGTAGGACAGGCCGAACACCGACGTGAAATAGAACGTCGAGGACTCGGCCATCGCGCAGAACAGCACCTGCAGCGCGGGAATCTTGCGGCGCTCGAGGACTGCGAGCAGAGGCACGCGCTCGACCTGCTCGCGCGCGATCGCCTGCTGAAAGATCGGCGATTCCGCCACCCTCATGCGCACGTAGAAACCGATCGCGAAGATCACCACGCTTGCGAGAAACGGCAAACGCCATCCCCACGCCAGGAGATCCTCGTCCGGCAACGTGCCGACGGCAAACGCAGCGAGCGCGCCGAGCACAGTGCCGGCAGCCGCGCCGCTCTGCACGAAGGCGGCGAACAAGCCGCGCCGATGCCCCGGCGCGCTTTCCATCGCGAGCAGCGGGCCCGCAGCCGATTCGCCGCCGAGCGCGAACCCTTGCAAGAAGCGCAAGGTTACGAGAATCAGCGGCGCGGCGATGCCGATCTGCGCATAGGTCGGCGTGAGGCCGATCAACATCGTCGACACGCCCATCAAGATCAGCGTCGCGACCATGATGGGCTTGCGGCCGACTCGATCGCCGAAATGGGCGAAGAACATGCCACCGATGGGGCGGGCGGCGAAGCCGACCGCGAACACGCCGAATACGGCGATCGTGCCAATCAGCGGATCGAGACTCGGGAAAAACAAGCGGTTGAAAACCAACGGTGCCAGAAAACCGTAGGCTAGAAAGTCGTACCACTCGATCGTCGTGCCGAGAAAGCAGGACACCAGCATGCGTTTGTTCGGCGCGCTGATCGTTTCGCGCGGCGGCGCTGCGGTCGTCGTCATATACCCCTAGAAGTGCAGCTTTAACGCGGTCGCGGCCACCTGCACGTCGACGATCATCGGCCCCGTCGATCGCAAAGCGTCGCGCAGCACGCCCGCGAGATCCTGCGAGCGCTCGACACGCACGCCGCTGCACCCCTGCGCCCGCGCGAGACCGACGAAATCGATCTCCGGCAAGCGAGTGCCGACCGGTTTCTCGATCCCGAAGTGGCCCGCAAACTGATCAAGCGCTGCATAACCGCCATTGTTGACGATGATCATCGTCATCGGCAGCTGCAATTGCGCAGCTGACCACAGCGCCTGGATCGCATACATGCTCGCGCCATCCCCGAACAGGCCAATGACGCGCTGCTCGCGACCGCGCGCCATCGCAATACCGACGGCCGCGGGCAGGCCATAGCCGAGCCCGCCGCTGGCGCAGGTGTAAAAGCCCTCGGATCGGTCGATCGGCAGATAGGCCTGCATCGTCACGCGGCTCGACGGCGATTCCTCGACCAGGATGCTGTCGGCCGGGCGCACTTCGGCGAGTGTCTGCAACAAATACGGCACGGTGAGCGGCTCCGCTGCTTCCACGCGCGGCGGCGCCGTGCGGCCGCGCGGCGCGGCTCGTTGTGTGGCGGGTACCGGGCGTGCCAGGAGATCGGTCAGCCCCAAGCGCATGCTGCACACGATCGACGTACCGACGGGCGTCCACGCCGCCATGTCCGGATCATCGATGAGCTGGAACAGCGTCGCGTTCGGCGGCACGTGCGGACCGAATCCTTCGACGTGGTAGGTGAACACGGGCGCGCCGACGACGAGGACGAGGTCGTGCCCGCTCAAGCAGTGCACGAGCTTCTCGCGGCAGGCAGGCAGGAACCCGGCGAACAGCGGGTGCGACTCCGGGAAGCTGCAACGCGCGGACATGGGACTCACCCACACGAGCGCTTGATGGCGCTCGGCGAGCGCCACGATTTCGTTCCACGCTCTATCCCGATCGATCGCCGCACCCACGACGAACACGGGGCTCTTGCATCGATCGAGAGCGGCGCCTGCTTCCTCGAGCGCGGCGGGATCCGCGCGCAACGCATGCGTGACCCGATGAGCGGCGACAGGCTCCGCCGGCCGATCCCAGTCGTCCACGGGTACCGACACGAGCGTTGGGCCGCACGGGGGTTGCATCGAAATGTGATACGCGCGCGCGATTGCGGCCGGCACGTCGGCTGCTCGGGCCGGCTCGTTGGCCCATTTGACGTAGGGCTGCGGTAGATCGGTGGCCTGTGACGAGAACAGGAACGGCTCGTACGGCAGGATCGAGCGCGCCT
The DNA here is from genome assembly GCA_963713215.1 of uncultured Pseudomonadota bacterium. GTDB lineage: Bacteria > Pseudomonadota > Gammaproteobacteria > Steroidobacterales > Woeseiaceae > UBA1847. Next base: position 1,303,041 of record CAVQKY010000006.1, read on the forward strand.
GTTGCCCCGCTATGATCACGAGCGGCGTGCGATTCCTGTAGGCCGTGAAGATGTTGCCCATCGCGTGACCGACGCCGACCGCGGAGTGCAGGTTGATCAAGGCCGCATTGCGGGTCGCTTGCGCGTAGCCATCGGCCATGCCGATCGCCACGGACTCCTGCAGACCGAGCACATAGCGAAAGTCATCCGGGAAGTCGCGGAACATCGGCAGCTCCGTCGAGCCCGGATTGCCGAAGATCGTGGTGAGCCCGAGCGAGCGCAGGAGCTCGATCACGGCCGTTCGGACGGTCGTCTGTGGGACGGTCGTCCCGACGGCAGCGGGGTCGGATTGAGCCTGTCGTTTCGCCATGGCGCTGCTGTGTTCCTCATGGTCGGCTCGGGCGAATGCACCCAGTCTACCGAATCCCACGCCGCCTTCCAGTTCCGACTCATGCGGGCCGCACGAATCGTGACGGGCCGGACGTAGCATCGCGAAGCGCTATACTGCTCTTTTGCCGCGGAGGAGCGGGTGACACCCGAAATCATCCAGTGCTATCGCTGCGGAGAATCGCTCGCGGCGTTGACCCTGCCGTTCTCCCGGCGTGACGAATGCCCGAATTGCACGGTGCATCTGCACGTTTGCCGGATGTGCCGGTTCTTCGACCCGTCTGCCCCGAAACAGTGTCGCGAAGACGATGCGGAAGAGGTCACGGAGAAAGAACGGGTAAACTTCTGCGAGTGGTTCAAGCCGAGTGTGGGTGCGTTTGATCCGGTACGCGCAAAAAAGGAAGCGAAGGCGAATTCCGAGCTGGCCGCGTTGTTCGGGGTTACCGATGAACAGCCCGGCGATGATGACGCCTTGCGTGAAGCGGAAGATCTGTTCCGCTAGCTTGCGCGGCGCATCTCGAATCGCGCCTTTATCGCGCCAGGAATGCAGGGCGCAAGCATGTTGTGCCGCAGGCGGCGTGCTGAGCGCCAAGCCTGACGATGAAAAGTCCTTCTACAATTACCGAGGTACCTTCAAATCCAGCCAAGCTTGTAACAAATTGCGACCGAAATTACAGCGATGACTAAGACGGTGAAAAAGTCGAACCACCTTGACTCGTTCCACTTGTTCTTGGTCGGAGCAACGTCGATCGTACTGAAACGACCCTCGCCGTTGTCCCATAGCTCGGCCTTCTGAATATCGACATTAGCTCCGCGCTCGACCCGGATGCCCCGCTTCCGGTTTCCCCATGACGTAATGTTCCCAATTCGAACCATTGGTATGGACATAGTCAACTCCCTCCCGACGCGCAATATCAACTCGCGTTTTACACCTCAAAATCCAAATAGTCATCAGTCGATTTCGCCTGCCCAGTGTCTGGCATGGTTTCTGTGTCCGGACGATGTGTCATGGCATATCCCCGCCTGCCGGGTTCTCGCGTCGTCTGGCGCTGGAAAAGTTTGGGCGACTTTTGTTCATCCAAACGCAGAACGGGCCGGATGCGGAGCCGTTCAATTCTCGAAAAGTCAAGAGGATATCGGAGCCTCTTAGCACAGGATCGCACCGCCGTCGGCAGCCGTTACCGTTGCGATGATCCATGCTCCGATCAGCGGGACGATCCCGTCCGACAGCACGACCGAAACCTCGCAGGCCACAAATACCCCGAGGTAACCGTGCCGTATTTCCACTTCCTGCCATACTGAAACCATGGAACGGTGGCCGGCTTGCCGAGTTCGCCGCGCGCCCCGGCATCGAGGACGCCGCGCTCTGCCCGGCGGTTTTCCGGAGACCGAATTCGTGCAGCGGAAACTCAGGCGGCGCACGGCCGGCACTCATCATCCACCGGACGTTTGACCCCGACGGTATCAGCCGTAGATGAAGTACAACGAGCCGGCTCGATCGGTGTCGAGGAGAAGGCAGACATGAAAGGCGAGAAGCTAAACCGACGCGATGTCCTGAAATCGGCCGGGGGCGTCATCCTGGCCTCCTCCATCGGCCACAACGTGTTGGCCGATTCGCTCGTGCCTTCCAGCACTCCGGCGCTGCGGTGGGGGTTTGTCGGCACCGGTGCGATTTCCAATCACATTGCGAAGCACATCGCCACGACGCCGTTGGCCAAGCTCACGGCGGTCAGCAGCCGCAAAATGGCCAGTGCGAGGGCGTTTGCGGATCTCCACGGCATTTCACTTGCATTCGACGACTGGAAAGACATGTGCGAAGCCGACGACGTGGATGCCATTTATGTCGCCACGCCCACCGCCGTGCGCGAGGAAATTTCCGTTTACGCGGCCCATGCCGGCAAACACGTGCTCGCCGAGAAGCCGTTTGCCAGCGCCCCGTCGGTGCAGCGTATCGTGGAGGCGTGCCGGGACAACGACGTCGCGTTCATGGACGGCACACGCTTCGTGCACCATCCGCGCACGCATGCGCTGAAACGGGACATGCTGGCCAACACCGGCCGGCCATTGTCGATTGCGTCCGCATTCCAGTTCGCGCTGTCCGATCGTAGCAACATCCGCTACAACGCCGAACTCGAACCAATGGGCGCGATCGGCGACGCCGGCTGGTACAACATGCGTGCCACCGTCGAGTACCTCGCCCCGGGGACGGAGGCTGTTTCCGTCAATGCCGTGCTGCGACGGGATGACGTCAGCAATACCGTGATCGCCGGCGCCGGCGTGATCCAGATGAACGACGGCTCGACGTCGACCTGGAACTGCGCGTATGACATCGGCGGCTCGGTCATGGATTGCGTCATTACGGGAAAGCAGGGCGCGATCCGCGTCCACAACTTCCTTCGCCAGGACCCGGACCATTCGGCGTCTTATCACTTTCTCAAGGGCGGTGCGGGGCCCGATGTGGACGGGGTTCAGCGAATCGAATCGAGCCAGCTCGATGGGGCGACAATGTTCGATACGTTTGCCACTATTGCGGCGGACGCGTCGCTCCGCGACGACTGGGCCACGGCGACACTCCGAACCCAGAGGCTGCTGGACGCAAGCTGGGTCTCTGCCGTCGCCGGTTAAACCCCGATGACGGTTTGAGATATGCGTGGATACCAGCACGCTCTGGTCAACAACTTCTGCAATTTTGGGATCCGCAGCAACAGAACAAAACATGTTTGCTTCATGTTGTTCCAACCCGTGGCGATTCCAACTCTGGTGGGTGCATTCGGATTCGACGACTTGCCCCTGCGTGGAAATAGTGCCGGTAACACATTGGACGCACCCGTCCCGATTGTCGCCGAATTGCCCGCGCCCTGATAGCATTTGCTTGCTCGTGCCGAGGGATTTCCCATGCATCGAATCAGGCGGCTCATCGCTCTAATAATCGTATTGGCCGCTACACCGGCCGGCGCGGAACCCGCGAAGCGCGTGGCGCTGGTCATTGGGGAAAGCGCCTACGAGACCGTCTCGCCGCTGAAAAACCCTGCCGCCGACGCGCGCCTCGTCGCCGATTCGCTGGCGCGCTCCGGCTTCGACGTGCGCGTAGGTCTCGACCTCGGCAAAGAGGCGCTCGAAACGGCGATCGACGATTTCGCCCATGACGCTCAACAAGCCGACGTGGCGGCGGTGTATTTCGCGGGTCACGGCCTGGAGGTCGGCGGGCGCAACTGGCTCGTGCCGGTCGATGCGGCGATCCGGAACGCTGACGACGTCGCCCGTGCTGCAGTGCCGTTCGAGGAGGTAGCACGCAGCCTTGCCGGCGCCAAGGTCAAGCTCGTCGCCCTCGACGCTTGCCGCGACAATCCGTTTGCCGCGCGCGTCGCCGCAGGTGGCGTGATCAATCGCGGCCTGGGTGAGGTCGAGCTCGATGGTTACGTCGTGATCTACGCCGCCGGCGCCGGCGACGTCGCGCTCGACGGGACGACGAACAGCCCGTTCGCACAGACCTTCGCGCGGCACGTGGGGGAATCCAACGTCGATCTGCGGTTGCTCGCCGGCCGCATTCGCGACGACGTCGTAGCCACGACGCGCGGCGTGCAAATCCCGTTCGTTTCGGCGAGCCTTTCCGGCGAAGTCACACTGATGGCGCCGATGACGCCCGGTTCGGTTCGCGACGCGGCCGCGACGCGTGAGCGCGCTTCGGCCTATTTTGAGTTCGTGCGCCAAGTCAGCGACCCGGGTTGCTTTCAATCCAGCGACGTCAGGTGCATGACCACGTGGTTTCATCTGACGCGCACCGGGCGCTTGCTGACGGTCATGGACGACGGGAAAGCCCGCCTCTGGGACGCCCTCGGCGCCTCGTTGCAGCGCACGGAGCCCTATCCCGAAGACGCCAAGGGGCTTACCTACATCAAGCCGCTCGACGCTCTGATGTTCTACGGCAACATGCGCGCAGCGGACGTCGGGTTCTATGCCGCCGACATCGTCCCATTAGGCGGCGGCGAGCGCCGGCGCGGCGGATACCTCGGCATTCTTCATGACGGCGACTTGGGCGACTTGGCGCCCGTGGCGACATTGGCCGATCCGGTCGCCGTCGTCTTCAGCTTCAGCGACAGGGTTTGCCCGTTCATTCTGCTGGACCCCAATACGCTCCAGAACATCGCCGTCCCGGGGTTCTTTCACTGGAGCAACTGCGATTGGGTGATGTTCGACGAGACGCCTTCGCAGCGCATCTTGGCGCAATTTCCCCATAATGACAACCAGGATGGCGGCATTAGCCTCGACTCCACGCGGCGCGAAAACAGCACCATCTGTGAGGTTGGAGTTGGAGGGGACACCAAATATACCGACGGCGCATTCAATGGTCAGGGCGGGTTCCACCTCGCGGTCGCCGGCGACGCCATCGCCTACGACGCCGACTGCCGCATCGTACGGAGCGATCATCTGCATGAGGCGCAAATCGAGGCCATCTACAAGCTCGACGAAACACGCATGCTGACGCACTCGGTCGACGGCGTCGTGAAGGTCTGGGCATCGGCGAACGGCAGGGTCGAGCACACGCTCACGGGGCTCCCACGCACGGCCAAGATCGCGGGATGGACCGCTGCGCCTGGCGCTTTTCTCATCCTCAACGAGGACAAACATCTTTACGTCTGGTCCGGCGAGCCGCGGCTCGGCGCCTATGTCGGCCCGTCAGCGCCGGTTTGCGCCGGAGATCTCTCGGCCGACGGCAACACGCTCTATGCGCGCCGCTGCGACGGCGTGCTCGAGGTTTGGCGCCGGCGGGCCAGCTGACCTTCGGCCGTCTTCATTTCTTCTTGCGGGCGACGGAAAAGCGCAGCTGCCGGTGCTGGCCCTCGCCGACGATCCTGGCTTCGTCGAGGGCGACCAACACGTAAAGGATGTTGAGCGCGATCAGGCTCGTCGGGGCGTGCTTCGTGCGCCGCGCGCGGTCAGCGACTTCCTGCGCGGTCACGTTCTTCTCGCCGGCGAAGCGGTCGCGGACATAGTCGACCGCTTTCGCATCCACCATGTTAAAGTAACCCGCGCCTGGCTTGGATTCCGAGCGGGCGAAGGACATCACGAAGAAGCTGCCCTCCGCTTCGAGCACGTAGTAAGTCTGCCGGACGCCGCCGACCTCGCCGCGGAACACGAGACCCGCCTGCAGGTTGGCGATGTTCTTTCGAGCCTGACGCTTGCTGACCATTCCCGACCACCCCCCGATATACCGGCCAGGGCGTATCTTGCGCCAATTTGTTGCGCGGGGCGCTACAAAGCGGACCGCCGTGGGCGGCCGCCTCATGGGCCTGGCCGTTGCGCTGGCGCTGGTCGCGCAGGCTGCAGCCGCTCAATCGCCGCTCTTTGACTCGCACGTTCATCTGTGGAACGGCGAGGAGTCGCTGCGCGCGTATGAGGAGCAGCTGAAGGAGGGGCCGCTGGAGGTCACGGGCATCGGCGCCATGTGGTTCGGCGGCCCGAACCAGGCGCTCGCAGGACGGCCGAAACAGATTCGGGCGGGCAACGATGGCATCATCGCGTTGGCGGCCAATCATCCCAAGATGATGCCGATCGCTACCGTCCATCCCTACGATGGCCCGGCTGCGGTGGCCGAGCTGGAGCGCGTCGCGGCTAAGGGCCTCAAGGTCCTCAAGCTCCACCCACACACCCAGAAGTTCGATCCCGACGATCCGCGTGTGCTGACGCTCGTCCGGCGCGCCGGCGAACTCGGGGTGATCGTGATGATCGACAATGCGAACATCCTGCCTGGCGACAGCGAGAAGCTGTTCAACCTTGCCCTCAACGCGCCCAAAACCAAATTCATCTTCGCGCATATGGGCGCGATGGCTTTCCGCTTCTGGAATATCCTGGAAGCGGTGCGGACAGCCCAAGGCCTGTTTGGCGACAATATTTATTTCGACATTGCTGCGATCGTCGTGCTGGTCGCCGATTCGCCGATCGAGGACGAGTTCGTCTGGACAATGCGCAATGTCGGGATCGATCATGTGCTGCTGGGCTCGGATTATCCGCAATATTCGCTTGAGCAGAATCTGAGTGCCCTTGGCCGCCTGGACCTCGACGAAAGCGAGAAGGCGAAGATCCGCTACGAGAACGCCCGCGCCCTGTTCGGGCTGCGGTGACGAGTGTCAGTCCGCGGCGCGCCTGACAAGCGGTTGCAGCGGACGGTCCTCGCGCTGCGCGCTTGACCCACCGCGCTGACGGATGCCGGGGCGGTCGTAGTGGCCTATACCTCTCGACGTACCTGATTTGAAGAAGCTTATCGATCAAACGACTGCCCAGATCGAGTTGCATGACACCGTACCCAAGCTCAGACGCTTTGAAGCTGCGATTTCTCGCAACATCTTGCCGGCAAGCGGGGCAGGCTTGCCAGGTCTGGTCTTGCCGGCCGGCCTGACACCCGCTGGATTGCCCGTCGCTATAGAAATGGATGGCCCGGAAGGGTCGGACCGCAGTCTTCTCGGAGTGGGCCAGGCAGTAGAACGAGTGCTTGGTCCCCTCCCACCACCGCCTGTACCAAACGCTTAGCCACTCCCGACCACGCATCGGCTGAAAAGGCCGCTTCTGTCCGCCTCATAACGGTGGGTCTACTGGGGCCTGTACTGCCTTTGAAGTCCACGTGCACCGCAATAGCGCGGCATATGGATCGGCAACAAGGACGGCTAACTGAGTCGCGACGCCTCGACCCACCGCGCGACGCCCGGGGTGACGCTGAGCAGGACTTAACGGCGCAGGTGTGCAACAGTCTCGCGCTCATTGGCGGCCGGCGCCGATGGCGCAGTCGCCACGAGGTGGATTATCTCTTGTAGCCACTGATAGACCTGGTTCGCATGGTCGTGAGCTGCTTCACCGCCATTCGGTGAAGACGTCGTCACGATCACGAGATCCAGTTCGGGGACCAGCATGATGAACTGGCCGCCGTGGCCCCACGCATGTGGAACCTCGTATCCGGCCAGCGCGCAAATCCACCAGCCATAACCGTAATAGCGCGCTCCCCCATGCGGCGATCTCGAGCGCGGCTGTAAGGAAGCCTCGACCCACGAGGCTGGCACGATCTGTCGCTCGCCCCGACGGCCGCCGTTGAGGTACAGCTCGCCGAAGGCGAGCATCTGTCGGGGCGTCAGTCTCATGTCGTTGCCGCCGACGTAGATTCCCTGTGGATCTCGGGGCCAGGGCGCGAGCTCGAAGCCCAGCGGCTCCGTCAGCGCTTCGCGGGCAAACTCCAAAGTGCTGCGCCCGCTCGCAGTCGTCAGTATTGCCGAAAGCAGGTGGGTGTTTCCCGTGCTGTACTGCATCTCCTGGCCAGGCGTCGTTTCCAGCGGCTGACGCAACGCGGACACTACCCAGTTGTCACTGAGAACCCAGGCGCTGTAGTTCCCGTTACTCGTCGCTCGCAATCCCGAGCGCATCGTCAGCAAGTCCTCCAGCGTGATGCTGGCCTTGCCGGGACCAACCTCAGCCGACAGGTCGCCGAAGTACCGATTGAGGGTGATTTCGACACCGTCGAGGATTCTCTGCTCGATTGCAATGCCGACAAGTGCCGAGAGGATGCTTTTCGATACCGACTTTACATTCGCCAGGTCGTCAGGCCCTCGTCCGTTGAAGTAACGTTCCAGCAGCAACTCGCCGTGTCGGCTGACCAGCAGGCTGTGCAATCTCGGCATGGCATCGCCCTGGGCGATTGCTTGATCAAGATGAGTGGGCACGCTTCGTTCCAGCCCATCAGCCCACGCCAATTCCGCCGCCTGCGATGCCGGGCAGAAAACCACAGGCAGGCATATGATCACTAACGCATGCATCCTTGCGACTGACATCGGTCCCTCGCGGTCGGAGCCACTGGAATGATACGCAGCGGATCCAAGAGGAATACCGTGAACGCGTTCACGCAACAGGAGCGGAAAATCGGAAATGGACACATGCGGATCGACTGGGAAAAAATACGCTTTGATGGAACAACATGTATGTGACCGGCAAGGTCGAGCGCTCACACCGCGTGGATGACGAGGAGTTCTACCAACTCCTCGACTGGGACGGAGTCTCCGACAACATTCACCTGTTCAACCAGAAACCCTGTTGAAAGCGGACGTTCTGCGCGTTCCGGACATCCGTGCTTTCGGCGACCGGCCGGCGACCGAGGCTTATGTCACTCGCGTGACCGGTCGGACTGCATTCAAGAAGGCTCAAGCCGATCAGATCGGTCATTTCGAGGCGGCCGATCGAAAGAGAGAAGCAGCAAGGTTAAACTGAGGCGCAGCTGACATGCGCGTCGCAGAGCCGGCCGCGGCGGCTGACTCTGTGTGTTTTAGCACAGCCTGCCCCGCAACGCCCCGAGAGTGAGAGTGCTGCTTGTCGGGAACCTGAATCAAGTTGGAGCAAAACGGCCTCTGTAGAAGGACAGCGAGTCGGCCGCTACGTCCCAATGATTGTTCGTCCGACGCGCGCGGCGGGAGGAGAGTCGAGCGCTGACAGGCTGAGGCGTCGCTAGCCGTCTATACTCAGTACAGAAGGCGGCTGCCGCGTTTTGAGCGAGCACGAGCCGCCTGCAATTCGAAGGCTCACCTAATTGCAGGGAGGAAGACATGAACGCTTCCAGAGCAAAGCAGAAAATCGTTTGCGTCCTCTATGACGACCCGATCGACGGTTATCCGCCGAAATATGCGCGCGACGACATCCCGACGCTCAACGAGTATCCAGGCGGCCAGACGTTGCCGTCGCCGAGCGCCGTCGATTTCTCTCCAGGCGAGCTCCTGGGTTGTGTCTCCGGAGAACTGGGGCTGCGAAAGTTTCTCGAGGAGCGCGGTCACGAATTTGTTGTGACCTCCGACAAGGACGGTGCTGATTCGATGTTCGAGGAGGAGCTGGCGGATGCCGATGTCGTGATTTCTCAGCCCTTCTGGCCGGCCTACCTCACGGCCAGTCGGATCGGGAAGGCGGAAAAGCTCAAGCTGGCCATCACGGCCGGTATCGGCTCGGATCACGTCGACCTGCAGGCGGCCATGGACAATGACATCACCGTCTGCGAGATCACGTACTGCAATAGCATCAGCGTGTCGGAACACGCGGTCATGATGATCCTGACTCTGGTGCGCGACTATATACCTCAGTACGGCTGGGTCGTGAAAGGAGGATGGAATATCGCGGATGCGGTGGCCCGATCCTACGACGTCGAAGGAATGAACGTGGGCGTTCTCGGCGCTGGGCGCATCGGGCTTGCGGTGCTCCGACGCATGAAGCCGTTCGACGTGCAGCTCCACTACAACGACCGGCACAGGCTGCCGGCCGAAGTCGAGGAGGAACTGGACGTCACCTTCCACGAAACCGTGGAATCGCTGGTGAGCGCCTGTGACGTGTTGAGCATCCACTGCCCGCTGCATCCGGAAACAGAGCATCTGATCGACGGGAAGATGCTCGGCAAAATGAAGCGCGGCTCCTATATCGTGAATACCGCCCGCGGCAAAATTTGCGATCGTGACGCGGTCGTGAAGGCGTTGGAAGAGGGCCAACTGGCGGGTTACGCCGGCGATGTGTGGTTTCCTCAGCCTCCATCCGCGGATCATCCGTGGAGGAGCATGCCCCGTCACGCAATGACGCCGCACACTTCCGGAACCTCGCTCTCGGCTCAGGCTCGATACGCCGCCGGCGTCAGGGAGATTCTGGAATGCTGGTTCGACGACCGGTCCATTAGAGAAGAGTATCTGATTGTACAAGGGGGCCGACTGGCCGGCGCCGGCGCACATTCCTACAGCGCCGGAGATGCGACCCGCGGCTCGGATGACGCCGCGGCGTCCAGGCCGCGAAAATGAAGACTGCCGCGCCGGAGACTCTGCACAAGTCCCGGCAATGCGGGCTTCAGAGGATCGGCAACTCCGCAACGATGGCGGCAGCGAGCCCGGTCACCAGAATTCCGACCACGCCGCGGCCGGTAACCGGGGCCGGTTCTTCTCAAGTGTACTGAATCAGGTGGCTATGGCTTGAGCACTTCCCAGAATTCGTCGAGTTCCTCTCCGGTGAGCCCGGGATTGAACCAGGCGATCCGCTCCTTGATGTCGGTCGTGCCGAAGTACTGCTGCGCGCAGCCTGCGTGGACGTAACCCGACGGCTGGAAGCGGTACCCCTCGAAGAACACGAGGCCGATGCGCCAGCTCCCCTTCCCGATCATCTCGCGGCAGCTGCGGCAGCGGGCGCGGGCGGCCGACACCCGCTCTACCTTGTCGATGCGCGGCACGCGCCGATGCGCGATGCCGAACTCCGCCGCCGATTCGAGTGCCTCGGCGACGCCGAATTCGTCGGGTGAGATGTACTCCGGTACATCGCCGCGTAGGACCTCGAGGAACGGCTCCGGCCGCTTGTACGCCGCGCAGGACAAATGAAACCAGAGCGTCATCTCCCCATCGCCGAACGCGTTCGGTAGGTTCTCGCCGAAACGCAGCTCGCCCTGGTCGATCCGCCCGCCGCAGCCGCGGCATTTTGCGCGACCCGATACGGCGTGTTCGATGACGTGCGACATCTCGCCGGATCTCCCTGGCGGGTGCTCGCGCTCACAGCTCGAGCATACGTTTCGCAGCGGCCGGCCCGGTTCCGCCCTCGTGCTTAAAGAAGACGAAGGCCTCCTCGAAGCTCGAGCAACGCGCCTTCCACGCGTTCAGTTCCTCGTCGCTGTAGGATTCAGCCCGCAGCCGCAGATAAGTCAGCGGCGCCGTTCGCGGCAGCTTGGGCGGCTCGCCACCGCCATCGTCGGCGGTAACCCACGCCGCCCGGTGGCACGCGAGCGTCTCCTCTACCGCATTGTCGCGCCAAGACGCATGCCGGAACTCGAACGCAGCCGGCACGCCTTCCGGAACCAGCTCCAGGAACGAATTCAGTTTCTCGACATTGGCACGGGCATGCGGCGGCAGCTGGAACAGCACGACGCCGAGGCGCTTGCCGAGCGCACCGAGCAGATCGAACAGGTAGCCAGCTTCCTCCTCGCAGTCCGCCAGCTGTTTGAAGTGCGTGATGCGGCGCGACGCCTTGACCGCAAAGCGGAAGGTGTCCGGCACCTGGCCGGCCCAGCCCTCGACAACGTTCCGCTTCGGCATGCGATAGAACGTGTTGTTGATCTCGACCGTCGGTAACTGCCTGGCGTAAAACGAGAGCATTTCCTTTGATGCCAGTTTCTCGGGATAGAAGCTCCCCTTCCACTCCTTGAACGAGAATCCGCTCGTGCCGCAATAGAGCTTCATGGCTGTCACTGTGCCCGCGCGGGACAGAATGCGCAAGCCCGGATGCCTGTGATCATCGAAGCCTGCTGTATCGGTTGCAATCACATGCGTTCATTTCGCGCCAGCAACGAGAAGGACGTATACCAATGCATCACCGTCGCACGTTCCTGCTGCAGTCTATCGGCACGCTTGCCGCTACCGCGTCGCTCCCGGGCGCTGCTCTCATGGGTGCGAGTGCGGCTCAGGCGAAATGGGCTCGGACGTCAGACGACGTGCCATATTTGACAGGGCAACTACGAACTTCCTAGCCGCCACCGCCGGCACTCGCCGTCTGCCTGTCAGGCTTACGGAACATGAGCGTCATGCGATTGGACTCGCCGATCTCCTCCATCTGCGCGCGCAGCTGCTCGTCTTCGGCACTCGTCTGCAAGCTTGGCGGCAGCCGCCAGACGATGTCTTCCGTCGTGGGCTGATCCTTCGGGTTCTCGTTGATGTCGCTCGACGAGACGAACTCGAACCCGGCCGCGGTCATGCGATCGATAACGAACTGCTCCTTGAGATAGCCGGCATTGCCGTCGGCCCAGTCGTCGGGCATTTCGTCGCGCGCCTTGTGCTGTACCACGCCGACGATGCCGCCGGGTTTCAGCACCTCGAACACGTCGCTCAGCGCCGCCGTCAGATAATCTCCGTCGTCCTCGAATCGTGCGAGATTGTGCAACGCCCGAATGGCGAGCACGGCATCGGCGGTGCCTTGCATCTCGGGCGGGAACGAACCGAGTTCGAACGCGGCGATGCTTGCGCCGTCCTCACCCTGCCATTCCTGCGCTTGGTGCGGCCAGTCCTGCACCCAGGTCTCCATCGAATCGATGAATGATTGCTCGAAGAAACCGAATCTCGGCCACATGTCGTGCGCGTAGTTGCCGCCTATCAGCTTGCCCTCGGCGCCGAGGTACGGGACGAGGATGCGCGAGTACCAGCCGTCGCCGGGCAGCAGCTCGACCACGGTCATCCCTGGTTCTATGCCGAAGAACTCGAGTGTTTGCTGCGGATGGCGGTATTCGTAACGCTCCTTGATGTCCTCGGGTTGCGCGGCAAGCACGGTCTCGAGGCGGTCGGAAGCGGACTCCGCATCGGCGGCCGGCGCTTCATCGGTTGCGGGAGCCGACCCGGTATCCATCGGTTCGTCGGCCTGCGGCTGGTCGGGGGCCGAGGACGGATCGCAGCCGAGGAGGATGAGGGCCAGTGACAGCGCCAGAATTCTTCCCATGACGTTCCTCCTTATCTTGTTCGGATTGAAGCCCCGCGACAACCTGACTTGGCGCCACCGGCACGGAATGCTCGCGAACATGGTAAGGCATTTTCCCCGTCGTGAGCCAAGAGTATTCTGAACTGGGGCTGGAAGCTGGCGCGAGACAGGGCAGGCCAGCTCACGTGCGGGTCCACGATCTTCGCCACACCTTCGGCCACCGGCTACGTTCGGCGGGCGTGGGCTACGAAGACCGGCAGGAACTGCTCGGGCACCGTTCGGATCGGATCACCACCCATTACACAATTTGTGTGAGAAAAGAGCAGTGGTCGGAGTGTGCTCTTCTAAGGTACTGAAGAAAAAGGGGAAAAATGGCGCGCCGGACAAGATTCGAACTTGTGACCCCTGCCTTCGGAGCGCGCTTTTTCGCTCGCAACTACCTGAAATATCAACAACTATCCGGCGCGGATTGTCGTACTAATCACCGTGATAAAGAAGCAAAACCGGATTTCAAAACGCCACATGGAGACGGCCTGGAAACGAATAAAAGAGGCGCAGGATGGCAACTAAGCGATCGACATTGAAGAACTTTCGAAAGGCAGCACTCAAGAATCCGAACGTGAAAGCCGGGTACGATGCGCTTTCGCCGGCGTTCGAATTGAAGCGCCAGATGTTTGCTCTGCGTAAGAATGCAGGCTTGACCCAAGAGGAGATGAAGATCAACTGGCGGCTTCTTGACTCGCCACTGGCCTGCCGAGAGGATTACCTCGACAAAAGTAGGAACGGCGCGACCACTTACTGTATCGGCCGCGCCTCGGGAACCTTCCAGAGGCCGTCCAGGACCTGGTCGCGAGGACGGTACAGGCGCACCGTGTAATGCCAAACCTTCGTGGTGGGCAGGCAGTTTGGAATCCTGCCGTCGCAGCCTCCGAACTAGATGGCGATCAAGCCAGCCGCGTTTGGCTTCGACGTGATGCTGTTGAGCGAGTACATGTCAAGACTGTTCTTCTCGAAGTATCCCGCCGCGTTGTAGACGCAGACGGACCAGAACGCATCGATTAGAAAACGGATCATCGACTCTGCTTCTGCTGCCGGCGTCAGCGAGCGCAGGGAACCAGCAAACGTAGCCGCCACCGTCGCCTGCTCAGGCGGCATCGATTGATTGTGTGAAGAACCGCGACGCTTCCGGCCTCACGGCACCGAAATACAGCCTCTTGTACGCCGGGCGCTTGTACTTGCGACCGAAAATCTCCCTGTGTTCGGACTGGAAGTCATCCCAGCCGAGTTTGCCGGAGGTCGCGATGCCGCCGTGGGTCTGATGGAACGTCCCTTCCGAGAGCAGACATACGTTGCGCGCGCCGGGACGTGTCACGTAGCGCGCGAAAATCTCGAGATTGCACAGACCTCCACCTGGCGAGACGTAGCGCTCGTCGTACCCGCCAAAGCGCTCGAACACGTTCCGGGGGACGGAGAAGGCGCTACTCTCGCTGATCGGCCCGAAGAATCCACGCGCGGATGACGAAGCGAGGACGGAAATATCGTACAGAGCGCCCGGCCGCTCCGGCCATCCGCTTTCCGCAAGTAGCCGATCCTCGGTCGTCGCGTCGTAGCCCTCGGCGACGGACATCTTTTGCACCTTGGGACCGAGATGCCATCCCAGCGTATAGACGAATGCCCCGTCCACGAATGCGTGAGCCGAAAGAGCGGTGGCATAGAGACGGTCCGAGAATATGCGTGCGCCGTCGATGGCGAACATCAGGATGTCTCCTCTCGCCAGCTCTCGCGCTGCCCAGTTCATCGCCGATGCCGGTGATGGCCGCGGGTCCGGCGCCTCGACAAACGAAACCCCGGGCGGCAACTGTGCCCTCGCGGCGGCCGGCAGCCGCCGTTCCGATCCGTTGTCTACGACGATGACCTCGTAGTCGCCGACCTCGACATCTTTCTGATACGGGACACCCGAGGACAAAATCGTCCGCGGCGCCTCTCTCGGCATATCGTACGTGCAAACGATCACCGAGAGCATGCGCTTGATTCTGTCATCGAGCTGGGACCGCTAAGCGCGCGGCCAGCTCCTCGATCCACGCACAGAACGGGCTGCCAGCCGGCACGTTCTCGAACAACTCAGAGCCCGGCATGCAATTTGGCGGCGTGTATCCGGAACCCTCCAGGGCCTTGGCATGAAGACCGCTAACTGGGAACGCTGAGTGGGCGTCGCCGGGCAGAATTCGGTCGCGCTGCACCCGGCCGTGATCGAGTACCTCGACCATACCGTAGTCAGCCTCCGTGAACGCCAGACTGTAAGTCGGGCCCGCCGGCCCCATCAGGTTCGATGCGGTACCCGCGACGACCGTCGCAAGGCTGCCTTCATTGGTCCATTCGGGGGCGATGTAGACCATCTCCGCGGGCTCGATGACGCCGTTGCCGTCCGAGGCCGTCAGCGGCGCACAGTCGGACGTTCTGGTTCTTTCGATGAACGTGATACACCATATTCGAGCTCGACTCAAGCGCGTCAGCTGATGGATGCTAGTTCTCGATTGAAGTAGGACACGTCATTGAAGCCGCTGCCGAGAGTTGAACTCGGCGAACGCCGGGTCGGTCAGCAACCGTCGCGCCTTCTGCAACCGCGCTTCCAGGGCGCGTTCCGTGTGCGGTGACAAGCCGACGCGTGCGGCGACCGGTGCTGCTCGAATGATTTCATGGCTGGAGGCATTCGTTCAGCCCGTAGTGGCTTTGAGCTCACCCACCAGCTTATCGAGCTCAGACCCGAAGTTCGTCTGGTAGGTTGCCAGACCGCGAACCTGCTCATCGGCGTCCCTGTCGATGTCGCCAAGGTAGCCCAGAGCGTCCTTTATCAGTCCCAGTTCGCCCATCAACCTGGCACGTGCCAGCATGAGAAACCATCGGGTGTCCGGAGTCTGAGCTTTCTCGATTGCCTGGTCCATCAGGGATAGCCGTCGCGCCGGTTCATCGGCGTAGTGGTGCCAGGTGGCCTCGACTACTTCGGCCACAACCGGCGCCGTGCACCGGAAGATGGCCAAGTCATCCACCTCCAGCACTTTCTCGAAACAGTCCGACAGCATCTCCATGAGGTACACGATGTGCGGCTGCCAGCCGCTCGAATAATCCTGTTGAAGGACAACGGAGCGGGAAGGTTCCAAATGGGGAAAGAAGCTCGTGGCCAAGTGCCTCGTGATGTCAGGATGTTTGCAGACGTCGAGACAGAGGACCTCGATGAATTCCTCCCGACGCCAGAACTGGTCCAGGATATCCCCGACGTGCAATTCGATATAGGATTCGAAAGGGTGGAGTTGTTCGAGCAGCAACTCCCTGAATGAAGCGCCGGATGCCAGGCACAGTCCAAAGTGCTGACGAAAATAGTCCTGGTAGACGGCGTCGCCCACGATGCAGCGGTCATACGCGACAATGGGCGGTGCCTGTGCGCGCAACTCCTCATGGAAACGAGAGTTGTGAAATAGCCCCTGAGCCAGGGCGGTAGTGGATCCACCCGTCAGAACTCCGCAGTCGACGATGGATCCGGTACAGGTATGGAACGTCTTGGCAGTGAGGTAATACGCGGCCCGCTCGTGATACGTCAACATGGCCGGTACCTCAGCGATGACGGTCGGCACGGCCACTCGATCAATGTCGAATTCAGCAAACAGCAGGTTGTAACAATTCTTCACGGAGACGCTTCAGTCGAGCAGGTCCGCCATCACCTCAAGGCACCGGTCTATCCTGAAATGTACCAGGTTCTCACCACCACGATAACCGTGTTTCATCACGCAGATTGCAATCCCGGCCGCATTGGCGGCCAGTATGTCATGCACCGAATCCCCGACGAACACGGCATCAGCCGGGGCGATCCCGAGCCGCTCAAGGGTAAGCAGTACTGGGGCAGGATCCGGTTTCATTAGCTCCAGACTATCCCCGCAGGTAATGACATCGAAGAACTCGCGGAGTCCTGCCTGCGCCAAATGGCCTTCGCTGAATAGCCGTCGCTTGTTCGTTACGACGGCCAACCGGACGCCGTCCGCTCGCAACCTGCCCAAAGTATCCACCACGGTGGGGAAGGGCCGCGTATGAGTACCGACGTGACAGCGGTAATGATCCAGGAATTCCGGCAGTAGCGTAAGCGGATCCAGCTCAGACCCCCTCTCTTGAAGCGCAGCCCTTAGCATCGATGCTGCTCCCAGGTTAATCTGGGAACGGACAAATGGCAGCGTGGCCTCGCTCAGATCGGCCTGCGTCAGGCAGTGATCGAGGGCCGCTTTAAAATCCGGAGCCGTATCCAGCAGCGTGCCGTCCAGGTCGAAGAGGCAGGCTTTGAACGGAAGTTGGGAACAGTCCTTCAAGGGCGATGTGCGCATTCAGGAGTCATCGAATGCGAAGGCGCTGCAAGTCAGCATAGTGGGCCGATATTCCCGTAACATGGACCGGAAGACGCCAGACCATAGTAAGCGAATGCGCTACCCACTGACAGTAGAAATCGGCAGGACTCCCGGTCCCCGCTACGTTCCAGATACCAACGGCCCGCTCACACTGCCGGTGTTTGCCGAGAAATCCCCGGACGGTACGTGTCTGGTCGTAGATGAACTCGACTACTGTAAGCCAGTCAGCGACATGATTTTGACTCGCTTGCTGTGCATCGACCCGATGGGTGACCTGCTGTTTGATTCGGTGCAACAAGGCCTGGCCGATGCCATCGGATGTTTCCTCGACGATGGACGCATCGCAGTCATATCGCGCCTGCGAAGGGAACTTGCCATCCTTACGGCTTACCGGGTCCGTGAACACCCTCTGAGCCTGAACACCACCAGCAAGTGGCTGCCCCGTGATGTCGTCAGCACAGACCGGGGCACACTCCTGTTGACCTTTCGGGGCATCCGGATCGGTCAGTGGGACGTGGCTGAGATGGATTTCGAGGGCCGCGTACTCTGGTACCTCCCTGACACCGGAATACGGCTTGGCCGCCCGCGTGCGACCCAGATTCTGGCGAATGACCACATCCTGCTGGTGGACATCTTCTACCATGTTGCCCTCGAGCTGGACCGCGACGGACAGGTCATCTGGCAATGGGGCAGATGGGACAGTCCGGACAGTGGCCTGGACCACCTCGCTTCGCCTCGCTCCGTCATCTGCATGCCGGACGGTAGGCGCCTCATCGTGGATACACACAATAATCGGCTCCTGATGATCGACGCCGAGGGCCGGGTGGAAATCGTAGAGTCCGGGGATGGCGGTTTCTGCGGTCCCCGGCACGCAGCTCTGTTGCACAACGGACATGTATTGGTATGCGATTCAGCAAATGCACGGGTGGTCGAGTTAGATCAAACACTCCATGTCACCTGGCATTACGGCAACGCCACGGGAGGGAGCCCCTCCCTGTTGTTTCCACGTTCGGTGGACAGGCATACCGATGGGCGCTTGCTCATCGCGGACACCCTGAACGACAGGATCATGCAATACGGCGACGCTGGCCTGGAAGTCTTCCCACTGGAGAAGGAAATCAGGCTGTCCTGGCCACGATGTGCCCGATGGCAGCATCACGGTGGTCTTCTAATCTGTGACGGACGCAACTCCAGAGTGCTCGAAGTCGCGGAAGACGGGACGCTTCTGCAAGCCTTGCAGATGCCGGAGTCAGAGCAGTCGCCCTCTGCCGATCCTCACGATATCAGGTTGCTGGAGAATGACCGCCTGTTGATCACGGCCGCCGCCCAGCAGCGGGTCATTGAAATCGACTGGCAGGGCCACATTCACTGGTCCTCCGAATACTGTGCCGGATTGACTCTGAGCGATCCGCACAGCGCGCAGTTGACAGAGACGGGCAGTCTGCTGGTATGTGACACCGGTAATCACCGGATCGTGACGATCGACAGGGACAAGAACACGGCTGTTGCCATGCGGGAGTTTGTGTGGGGTTGCGGACTGTGCCGCCTGCATGCGCCACGCTATGCGGAAATGACGCCTTACGGCTTGCTGATCGTGGACACCGGGAATTACCGGGTACTCCTACTCGACAAGCAATTCACGCTGCGTCATGTCGTCGCGGGAAGTACCGATTCGCGGATTCCTTATCTACGAGAGCCACGATGGGCGCAGTGGGTGGACGAACACCGCTTGCTGGTGTCCGACTACTTCAATCATCGGATCCTGGAGGTCGATCTGTCTTCTGGTCGGTAAAGAGCTGAGCCGGCTGAGCAGGTGGCCCGGCTGCGCAGGTGGCAGAGAATGTTTTGGCCTGCTAAAGTCTCCCGCGGGGACAGCCATCAGGACCGTGCGATGACCAAGTTCAGCACAAGCGAATTCATCCCCACGGAAGGGGTCAATATCCACATCGCCGAGGGTGACCGCGTCGTCGTCCTGGACTACCAGGGTTCGATGACCAGTCACATGGGATCCTTGTGGTGGGGCACTGCAGTGGGCTATCGGGCCATGCAGATGGCAGCGAAATCTCTGTCGGGCGACTATCTGTGGAGTCGGGACAAGCTCAGGATGGTCAGCGGACATCCCGGCCCCGGCGTCCTGGACTCCCTGAACTACGTGACCAAATGTGTCGAGCGCAATGCTTGTCTCGTCCTGGAGAATGAAAACTGTCGAGACCGCTGCAATAGCGAAATGACCTTCGAATGGTGGGTCAGCGATGAGGAAAGAACAGCACATGTGGAACTAAGAGGTGATTTCGTTCCGCGGGACTTTTACGAACTGATCGACAGGCGAGTCTACAACGAGAACACCCCGGATGATGACCGTCTGTTCGAGCTGTTCAAGGTCAACCTTTCCACCCGACTTTGGGTCGCTGCCCTGGAGGACAGTTTCCTGGTGGATTTCCAGGATCCGCTCGAGCCGGGGCAGCGGCCGGAGCGGCATCACTGGAATCGGGTTCCGGAAGAAAGCCAGGTGGTTTCCTCACGCAGCCGCCCATGAAGGCCGGCCGATTTGCGGTGGAGTATGCCGATTCCCATGGTATCCATTCCATCCAGGGTGCGAGCGCTCGCTACGATTGACAGCTATCCTCTCGACCTTTCCCTGGACGCACTGGCCGATTACCCGGCCATGAAGTTGGGGGTTCGCGGGGCCGTGGACAATTACGCGAAGGCCCTGCTGCCCATGGCCAGGGAAGCCGTGCTTGCACATAGCGAAATCACCAGATGGGTCCTCACGGCGCCACTTTTCATCCGCGCACCGGCTGGCGCCAATTTGATGTGCTGGGCCCTTTATCCTGCACTGGCGGCCCAGATGCCGACCGGATGCTCCTTGACCATGGTGGATCTGCATGTCGCGGAAAACCGCATTCGGATCGATAGCGCCGAGGATTTTCGGACCTGCTTTGACTACAGCAGTAATTCTGCGGCGAAGCGGGCCGAGAACCGCCACCTTATCCATCATGGCGAAGATGACATCCTGGCGAAGGCCGAGGTCTTTCGTGGCAGGGGCGTGCTCATCGTCAACGATATCCGCGTCACAGGCACCCAGCAAGACTACATGCAGGCCTCGTTCAGGCAGGTGGTGCCGGCCGCTCTTGAATGGCTTTACCTCGTCGAGGTGAACAGGACCGTGGGTATGCAATTTCCGCATGTCGAGGCGGAAATCAACGGCTCGAAAATCAACACCTTCGAGACTTTCGCTGCGGTGATCAATGCTGAAGGGATACAGCACACTGCACGTTGCATTTCCCGCCTCTTCAGGCATGACCTGCAGGAGTTCAAGGCACTGATCAGGCGTCTGTCCGTCGACAAAAGAAAATCCATTCTGGCAGTGGCCGCGAGCGAGGGCTACTACGAAGGTGAGTACTTCAAAGACAAATATGCCGCTCTGAAACAACTGGCAAACAGAGCTTGAATACACTCATTTGGAAGCGGTCACGTGCCATTCAATGTTGATTACCGAATTCCCATCGTGGAGCGCGAGCAGGTCAGTTTTTCCCATCACGTCATCCCGCTCGACCCTGAGGATCCGAAATTCAGTGAGCCATTGGTAAATCTGGAGCCATACGGCATCTCCTTCGTGTCCTATCACGCCATCGACGACGGCAGTAATCCGCCCTACTGCAGGCGGATACGGGGCAGCAGGACGGATGGCTGGCTCCGCAAGACCGTGGCCGAGAAGCTGGCGAAGGTCAACGATCAGCCTGCGCCCCTACGGGGCGGAATTGCTAATTTACGATGCCTACCGATCCATCGAATGCCAGCGTGGTCTCTGGGAGTTCTTCTTTGAGAGGGGACGACAGGAAATTCCTGGTGCCAGTGACGAGGACTGCCGGCAATATGCGCTGGGCTATGTGAGGGATCCTCGGAAATTCGAGAAGCTGGATACCCGCACATTCCCGATCCACATCACAGGCTCTTCTGTTGACGTCACCCTGAAGTATCTGGACAGTGATGATCTGCTCGACATGGGATCGGCCTTCGAGGAAATAGTCGACGTCAGTTACACGGACTATTTCGAGCGTCAGCTGGATAGGGGCCTGATTGCGCCGGATGACGCCCGGCTATTGAACCGGAGACTCATGGACTGGGCGTTCACGCGCGAAGGCTTTCTCAACGATCCCATTCTCTACTGGCACTATGACTGGGGCAACCAGATCTGGATCAAGGTCAGACAGGCAATCTATGGCGACGCGCCCGGGGCCGCCTGGTACGGCTACATCGACCCTCCGCCCGATCCCAGGGACCGTTAGCAAGCCTCAGCAGATCCGGGGCAGTTGCTCCCCGATGAGCATGTCGACGATCCGGGAACCGCCAAAAACCGTCTTCATGATCACTCGGCCGGCACGGCCGCCCTCTTGGATCTGACCGATCCTGGCCGCCTCCCTGCCGTATTCGTGGGTCCGCATGGCGGCCAGGGCTGAAGCAGCCTCTTCTTCGGGCACGATGCAGACGATCTTGCCTTCATTGGCAAGATACAGGGGGTCGAGACCGAGTATTTCACAAACACCCTTAACTTCCGCTCTGAGGGGTAGCGCGTCCTCGACGATCTCGATTCCCGTTCGGGAGGATTCGGCCACTTCGTTCAGCACAGAGGCCAGCCCTCCCCGGGTAGCATCCCGGATAAAACGCGTGCCAGGGGCGGCGTCCAGCAGCTGCCTGATCAGGCCATGCAGGGGAGCACAATCACTTTCCAGCGGAGTAGACAAGGCCATGTCACCCCTGGCATTGAGAATTGTGGCGCCATGATCTCCTAACATGCCGTTAACGAGGATGGCATCTCCAGGACGGACCAGGTTAGCGCTCAGATGTATGCCGGGAGGAATTACCCCGATCCCGGCCGTATTGACGAACAGTTTGTCACAACTGCCCTTGTTGACCACTTTGGTATCCCCGGTGACGATTTTGACCCCTGATTCAAGGCAGGTCCGAGCCATGGACTGGACGATCTCCCGCAGTGTGTCGAACGGCATCCCTTCCTCAATAATGACGGCACAGGTGAGATAAAGGGGGGTAGCGCCACCCACCGCGAGGTCATTCACGGTTCCGCAGACGGCGAGTTTCCCGATGTCACCGCCGGGGAACATCAGCGGATCGACGACATAGGAATCCGTGGTGAATGCCAGCTGGCTCCCGTGGCAGGCCAGGGAGTCGAGGTCGAAGCGCGCCTGGTCCTCCATGGCGTTGAGAGATTCGTTAGCGAAAGCATCGATGAATATGTCATCGATCAGGTCGCGCATGGCCTTGCCGCCCCCCCCATGGGCGAGGGTGACGATGGAGCCGGCGAGTTTTCGTTTCCTGGCGGGCGTGTTGAACGGTGATGGCAGCGGGTTGTTCATTGCGTGACTTCGACCGTCGGGATCACGCCTTGCGCCTTCGATTCCCTGATAGCCCCAAAGCGATAATAGGCGGCACAGGCGCCTTCGCTCGATACCATGAGGGCGCCAAGGGGGGTCTCCGGAGTACACGCCCTGCCGTATACCTTGCAGTCCCATGGCTTGATGACGCCCTTCAGGACTTCGCCGCACTGACAGGACTTGGGATCGGCGATCTTGATGGATGGAACGGAAAACTTCCGCTCGGCATCATAAGCCGCATACCCTTCCTTGAGCCTGACGCCCGAATGATCGATGGAGCCGAGACCGCGCCATTCAAAGAACTCGCGCAATTCAAATACTTTGCTGATCGCATCCAGTGCTACGTCGTTGCCGTTCTCCGGCACGATCCGGCTGTACTGGTTTTCGACTTCCGCGCGTTGCTCCGCAATTTGTTTCACTACCATCCACAGGGACTGCAGGATATCCAATGGCTCGAATCCGGCGATGACCACAGGCCGGCGGTAGTGTGACGCGATGAACTCGTAGCAAGTGTTGCCGATGACCATACTCACGTGGCCGGGGCCGAGAAATCCGTCGAGTTGCAGGTCCGGTGAGTCCAACACCGCCTTGATCGTCGGGATGATGGTGATGTGGTTGCAGAACAACGAGAAGTTCTTGATGTTCTCCGATTCTGCCTGAAGCACGGTTAACGCTGTGCTGGGCATCGTGGTTTCAAAGCCAAGCGCGAAGAACACAACCTCCCGATCAGGATGCTTTCTGGCCAGGCCGAGGGCATCGAGCGGGGAATAAACCATGCGCACGTCAGCCCCCTCGGCCTTGGCCTGCAACAGGCTTTTCCTGGAGCCGGGTACGCGCATGGCATCACCGAAGGTGGTGAAGATTACGCCCGGTGTTTCCGCCAGGGCCACGCAATCGTCCACTCTACCCATGGGCAAGACGCAGACAGGACAACCTGGCCCATGCACGAGTTCGATGCTGTCCGGCAGCATCGACTCGATGCCATAACGAAATATGGAATGAGTATGTCCCCCGCACACTTCCATGATTTGCAAGGGCCGCCGTTTCGTCAGTTCTATGCCATCCGCAATTCTGACAATTTCACTGAGTAGCAGTTTTGCCTTGGCTGGATCCCTGAATTCATCGACAAACTTCATGACAAGCCCTCAATATGCTGGAACTTCACCTGGCTTCAAATCGCCCAGATTGCCCCGGTCATCCGCAAGCAGGGTGTGAACCAGATCCCAGAGGACATGATAGATAACGACATGACACTCCTGGATGCGATGGATGCTGTCACTGCTGACGACCAGGCAATGGTCCAGACCGAGCTGAGAAACTTCCCCGCCATCCCCGCCCGTCAGTGCAATGGTGGCGGCGCCGATCCGCTGCGCTTCCCGAAACGCTTTGACCAGGTTCTCCGAATTGCCGCTAGTGGAAATGCCAATCAGCACATCGCGTGACTTCAGCAGCGCAATCACCTGGCGCAAAAATACGTTGGCAAATCCAACATCGTTGCCCACTGCCGTGAGCATCGATTTATCCATGGTCAGGTCGTGGGCCGGAAGCGCGGGCCTGCCGGTGGTGACGGGGTGCAGAAACTCAACGGACAAATGTGAAGCATCGCAGCTCGAACCACCATTGCCCATCGTGTACAGGCAGCCATCCTGTCTATAGGAGTCGGCAATCGCTCCGGCAGTGTCGATGACCGCCTGACTATGTTCCCCGAAGAATCCCGCTACCACATCAGCGTGTGATTGCACCTTTTGCTGGACGGAATTCAGAAGTACGCGATTGACAGCCTGGGAATCCTGCTTCCGTTTGTGAAGGAAGGGGTAAAGGGACTCAAGATGAGGCGTGTTGGAACGATCAGTCATGGGAAACACCTCCGGGTGCACGTACGGATCACCCCTGGCTTCTGATGGCGTCCAGTTCTTCGCGTATCTCGCCCAGTTCTTCCAGAACACGCAACGTAGAGGATGCTTCCTCCTCATTGATGCGGCTCATGGCGAAACCGACGTGTACAAGTACCCAGTCACCGACATGATCTTCCAAGGACTTGCCGTCTTCAGTGATACAGCTGATATTGATCTCTCGCTGGACCCCACTGATGTCGACCATGCCCAATTGCCGGTCTCTGTCCGTGATGCTGGTGATTCTTCCCGGAATGCCCAGACACATGTTCACGATCCCCTATGCAGAAATTGTTGCCGATGCCACGGCTGCCTGACCGAGGCTGAGTCCCCCGTCATTCGGGGGAAATTCCACGTGCGTGAGGCAGGTGTAACCTGCGTGTTGCAAGCCGGTGGCGACACCTTCGAGCAGCAGACGGTTCTGGAAACACCCGCCCGACAGGGCGACGGTATCGAACCCGTTTTCTCGATCGGCAGCCTGGCTCATCCCCAAGACCATATCGAGGATGCCATTCACCAGGCCGGCTTCGAAACGCTGGGCCATCACTGTCTTATCGAGTCCCTCCGCAAGGTCAATCAGCAAAGCCAGCCACATGGGGGATGGGTCGAGAACGAACAGTCCGTCAGTCTGGTTCCTGATGACGTCGAATGAATACCCCGTGGTCTCACTGCCACTTGCACTGGCGGCCAGCGTTTCCAGTTCCACCGCAGCCTGGCCTTCGTACCAGGCCCTGTCCGCGCACAATCCGAGAGCGCCTGACACTGCGTCGTACAGGCGTCCACAGGAACTGGCGAGGGGCACGTTCAGGCCGTGCATCACCATCTGCCTTAACTGTTCAATGGGTTTCGCTTCCAGATACTGGAACAGATCAGTATTCCCGAAATCCGCAGCCAGACGCTCCCAGCCCAATGACTGGACCAGATGCGCGTAGGTGTTCCGCCATGGTTCCCGGATCGCCATGGTACCACCGATCATGGGTGTGGGCATGAATGTCCCGAGTCTGGTGTAACTTCGGTAGTCAGCCAGCAGGAACTCTCCGCCCCAGATCGTGCCGTCGTCCCCGAACCCCAGGCCGTCCAGAGCGATACCCAGCACCTTCCGACTCCGCAGCGGGACACCATTTTCAAGCAGACAACTGGCGATATGAGCATGATGGTGCTGAACCTCGATCAGTGGGATTCCTCGTTCAGCCGCAGCCTGACTTGCCAGCTTGGTGGACAGGTAATCGGGATGCAGGTCTGCAGCGAGGCAAACAGGTCGATGGGAAAACAGTCGAGTATATAAAGACAGGTTCTTCTCGTAGTCATCGAAGGTGGCGACATTCTCGAGATCCCCTTGGTGTTGCGACACCACGGCACCGTCGTTAGTGAGCAGGCAGAATGTCGCTTTCAGTTGCCCGCCGTAGGCGGTGATGGACGGAGATTCCCGGAATCCGGCCGGCAACGGCATCGTACGGGGCGCATAGCCCCGTGCCCGCCGCAATACCCTGGGCCTGTCGGCCATGACGCGCACGACCGAATCGTCGATGCGGTTCTGTATCTCCCTGTCATGAAGCAGCAGTAAGTCGGCGATACCCTTGAGCTTTACTCTGGCGGTATCGTTGTCGATGATTTGCGGATCGTCGGACAAATTGCCACTGGTCATGACCAGCGGGGTCTCGAGAGTCGCGGCCAGCAGACGATGCAGCGGCGTGTAGGGCAGCATGAAGCCTAATAAGTCTGATCCCGGGGAAATGGCGCCTGACAGTGAAGGGGACTCCCGTCTACGCTTGAGGAGCACTATCGGTGACTCCATGCTCTGCAGGATTCCCTGCTCCTGCTCGTTGACGTGGCAATACCGCCTGATGACATCAATGGAATCAGCCATCAAGGCAAACGGCTTGGCGTAACGGTGCTTTCTGGCTCGCAGTCTTTCGACCGTATCGCTGTTGGTGGCATCGCAACACAAATGGAAACCGCCAAGACCGCGCACGGCGATGATAAGACCTTTTTTTAGTGATTCACCGCATCTTGCGATCAGGGCCCGGGCGCCATCGGCATCTGGCTTCCCAGTGGCACTACCGCCGGGCGTTTCCAGCCAGATGCCTGGGCCGCAGACCGGGCAGGCTATGGGCTGCGCGTGAAAACGCCGGTCCGCCGGGTTGGAGTACTCCTCCAGGCATGCGCTGCAGATGGCGAACCTGTCCATGGTGGTATTTTTCCGGTCATAGGGAACAGCCCTGATGATGGAAAACCGGGGACCGCAGTGTGTGCAATTGGTAAACGGGTAACTGAAGCGCCGCTGCGAAGCGTCGAGGATTTCCCGGCTGCAGGCGTCACAGATGCCTGCATCGGGCGTCACGCGAGTACGGTTGTCGCCATCGCTTGACGCGACGATGGAGAATTTGCTGAAGAATCGTGGCGCGCCAGATTCGAGAGTTTCAATTGCTTCGATTCGACAAAGAGGGGGAACCTCAGTTCTTATCCCTGCCAGGAAGTGTTCGATGGCCCGCGGGTCGCCCGCAACTTCAATGAGCACACCTTCGCCATCGTTGGATACCTCTCCGGTCAGGGAGAGCTTCCGGGCCAGTCTCCAAACCGCGGGCCTGAAGCCCACGCCCTGAACGGTACCCTTCACGCGAATCACCACGCTGGCGGCAGAGGGTGTGGGATTCACGCAGGACATGAGGAGCGAGTTTAGGTTGGTTGGGGTGTGTCGCCGATTATAGTCCAGTGGCCTGTAACCTGTTACAGACAGTTAGTAGCGCCCGAGCGCGCCGCGCCGCTCGAGCATGCTGAAACGGCTGTTACAGGCCACTCCAGCGTAAGTGCGCATTCGAGTCTGCGAAAGGTTCAAATTCCTATTGCTTCTACTGGCGAAAAGCACCGAAACGAGTACCAACACCTACTTTCAAAACCTGGAGCAGGAATCCAATGAACCCATACTTGGACACCCTGTTCCCGAACGGGTCCTGCGGAGTTCTCTTGACAAAACAGAGATAGCGGAACGTATCTCACATCGAATCCATCGTCAGGACTGACACTACTCGCCTGAATTCCTGCGGGCTTTCTTGAGGTTGTGACGCCAGTCTCCTGAGGACGATTTCACGGGCCAAACAGGCACTCGAATTCCTGCGAGTGAATCTCAGGACGTCCTGAGGCAGCCTGACCCCCAGGTGGTCCACCAGCAGACGTAAAGCCAGCGCCAGCTTCCTGCTGGCGCGCAAACGATGGGCTTCCTGCAGCAGAAAGACCCAATCCAGGCCAGGTTTCTTGACGATAATCTCCGCCAGATCACAGAAACGGATGAAATAGCGCCAGTTTTCCTTGAAGCCATGGATGAAGGCCACCAGAAAGGCGTCCTCATCTGACAGAACGCGGAATTCTGAATCGCCTGACCTCAGGACGCGAGATCTTGCCCAGACCGGCTCCAGGTCCAGTTGAAAAAACCAGTAGGTGCGATTATCGACCCGCCTGTTCCATTGTTCAGGCTGAAGGTGACTGCCACTGGTGGCTTCATCCATGTGTGTGAGCTGGTATTGGGGGGTCAGGGCATAATGCAAATCAACACTGATTTGCTCTTCCCGCTTGATAAGTTGGGTCTGTTTTGTCGACACCTGCGCATGGCCGAAATACTCTTGCTGGAAACCCTGTCGAATGAGCAAGTCCAGTGCTTGCAAGAAGAATTCTGGCTTTACCAGGAGGTCCAGGTCACATTTTTCGCGCAGGTTGCGTGATCCATAGATGTGCTCCGCGAAAAGCATTCCCTTGAACACGACCACCTCGATACCCGCATCAGCTCAGCAGCGCATTCAACTTACGCAGGACTGCCATGTTCCTGTCGTGATAGGCGCAGGTTTCCTGGAATGCCTGTTCAAACCTCTCAGATATTGCCTGGTTCCCACAGCCCTCTATCCAGGACCTGCCCCGTGTGTAGAACAGGGGAAGCAAGCGATTCCTCTTTACTGTCCCGAACAGCTTCTCCCAATCCGTCGATCGCCCGGGAACCGTCGCATCGGGACACCGCTCATCAGATCGCAGGATTTCCAGAATGACCCGCGCTTCACCAGGCAGGCTGGTACGCCCTGGACTGTTCACGGCTGCCCGAAAGAATCAGAGAGGGAAAGCCGTATCAACCTTCCTAACCTGAACCGAGGTTGATTCGTTCAGCAGAAAACTGAGGTTGCACGGCATGCACGGATCGAAGCTCTGAATCGCCCGCCGGAAATCGATACCAGTGAAATCCTGGATATCTCTATACCCGGTTTCCAGAATCGGCGTATTCAGCACCGCACTTTCACAGGGTCCCGGCGCCCCCCAGGGAGTCCGTGTGCCCGCGTTGATCCTGGAGGGAATGATGACCTGGTAGTTCTCGATTACCTCGTCGCTGATTTTAGCCCAATGGGCCAGGAATCCCCTCCCGGCGCCCCAGAAACCAACCCCGAGATGGTCACCAGCAGGCCTGGATGTGATAGGTACTCGGAAACGTCGTTCACCCTTTTTGAGCAACTCCACTGCCTTTTCCAGATTGGACCTGGCCACCATCAGGCTGAAAGCCATTGAATAGGCTCTGGCCCTGTTTCTTTCGAAGGCGTTCCATTTCTCGGGTATTTTCCACGCGCAATGAAACTCGTGGTGTCCGGATGCGGGGATGAGGATCTGCAAACTGTCGCCATCCGAATTCAGGTACCGGCTTTCTGGCAGTCTCCCGGAGATAGCGGACAGATAAACCTTGGCATAGGCTCCCACCTCAAATACCTGGCGATGCCAGGTGGTGGAAGAACCCCAGCTATAGCAGCTGTCCTGCTGGGTATTTCGAAACCTTTCTGCAGGATTACCTGATTTGTTCCAGGGATGAAATCGAGTGAGCTCATTCCCAGCGGGATCCTGGCGGATGGTAGATTCCTGCCTGACTCGCATGAAACTGAAATCGCTGAACTCCTCGAGTTTGCAGTTCAATGTCGACAATTCGTTCGTCAGTAGTTTTCCATCTATCACGGCACCTGGCGTAGACCAGCGATGGTGGCCCCATCTGTCGCAGTTTCGAAACCTGGCATCGTAGTGGTCCTCGCTGTCCCACTGGCCAAAGTCCAGCAGATTCGCGGGTTGTTCGCCCAACCTCCGGTACGCAGGATTGGCGTAATACAGGAAATCGAACACGTCATCCCAAATCCCGATGGTCTCTGCGGCGAATTCGTAATACGGGATCAGAATATCGCTGTAGCGAGCCAGCATGGCGGCGTCCAAATCGAGATTGACTCCCCCCGGGACAATCGCCTCCGAATGCGGAAATTTGGCCCCCAATGCGGCATAGGCCTGTCTGGCGATGCGGATGAATTCCAGCGCCTTGCGGTACAGCCGGCCATCGGGCTTATTGAGATCCGTCATGATGGCGCTGATCGTTCGGTAACCGTGCAGTTCTGAATGGCGGGGCACGTACGCAGACGCTTTCCGCCAGATTTCAGGATTGCTCATCTGGAACGTAGCCGCGGAATAGTCAGGACCGGACAGGACGAACAGATGCATCACAGCATCATTGAGATACTGGCAACAGAGCAGCAGGTTGCGCGCCAGAATGCCGAGGCGGGGCGGCGTAAGCCCCAGGGCCATTTCCAGGCAAAGTGCGGATGCCGTCGCATGCACGCCTCCACAGATTCCGGATGCAGTTGCACTCACCAACCCGGCTTGTCGCAGATTTTTCCCTGGCAGAATTGATTCGTAGCCGCGAAAAAAAGTCGACATGGCAGCGCAATCAACTGCTTGCCTGGATGCGAGGTCGACTTGGCAATGAATGTCGAGGCTTCCCCCCAGTTTTTCGAGCGATTGAATGTGACTAGTGTTTTTCCTGTGTATTTCTGAGATCAACCTGCTGCCTGGAGCCCCTACCCCAAACTGTTTCGACGCCCTAGTTGCCATTTGTTGTGTATCGGTCAAATGCCGCTCCCCCCGTTTGCCACTTGCATGAGCGCTATCTGGCCTGCCTCCAGAGTTGGCCGCAATTTCGCCCTGGCAAGGCCCGGAAAAAACCAATCATGCGTTTTCTGCGGGTCCATCGCAATTCGGCAGCGCGTCCGGCGCCTCATCTGCGACGGGGCGCGAGGAACCGTCGGCGCTGTCGATTGCCTGGGATCGCGTGATGACTTCCTGGGCGGAATAGGCAACACCTCTGGCAATTCGGGGGGACGGGTTGGGCAGAAAGTGAGCTAAGCGACACTAGCTTACAGAATGTTCCGGCGGTAGGTGTCAAGATTGTTGTCACTTCCCTTGGTCTTGAGCGCTTGACGCCTGCTCCGGATTAAGGAGTACGCAACCTACAGATGTCCAGTTTCGGATGGCGCCGGTCCAGCGCTCGGGATTAGCAGCGCGAGCCTGTCGATAAAGATGCCGGCGTCTGGCTAGGACTTGGCGCTCCTTGCCGTAGTGGCGTTGGTCCGGTGTCACGTAGCGTATTGCGCTGTGTCGGTGTGCGCTGTTGTACCAGTCGACGAACCAGGCGACCCAGCGCCGTGCCGCGGCGACATCAGTGAATGGCAAGCGCGGATAAGCCGGCAGGTACTTCAATGTTTGGAGTTCCCAGGATTCAGTGGACACGCCGCCTCTGGCGTCTGGCATTGGTTTCAAAGACTTCTGGACTGACGCCTCCAACGTGGCGATGACGTCTCGTGCGATTGTAGAAGGATTCAATATAGTCGGCCACATCTGCTTTCGCCAAGTCTCTTGTCTTGTAGATCCACTTCTTTATCCGCTCCTTCTTCAGACTCGCAAAGAAGGATTCAGCGACCGCATTGTCCCAGCAGTTACCTCGCCTGCTCATGCTCGGCTCAAGACGATTCGTTCGGCAGAAGCGTTTCCAGTCATCGCTGCCGTACTGACATCCCTGGTCGGAGTGGATCACGGTGTCTTTAGGGCGTCGGCGCCGTACTGCCATCAGGACGGCATCCAGGACGAGATCGCGGCGCAAACTCGAGCTGGTGGCCCAGCCCACAATCAACCGGGAGAACCGATCCATGACGACCGCCAGATAGAGCCACCCCTGCCAAGTCCGAATGTACGTGATATCAGTGACCCAGACCTTGTTCGGGCGGATGACGTCGAAGTTTCGCTTGACCAAGTCAGGCGCGATGACAGCGGCTTTGCCAGCGGAATATTGGCGAGTTCTGTAGCCATGAAGAGCCCTGATGTTGTTTGCTCGCATTAGACGCGCTACTCGATGTTTGCTGCAGGTCTCTCCGGCTTCCCTGAGATCGAGGAACACTCGCGGTGATCCGTAAATTCCATGACTTGCCTTGAAGGATGCACGAATCAACCGGAGCAGCCGAGCATCTTCCTCGGCCTTGTCGGACGTTGGTTTCTCCAGCCAAGCGTAGTAACCGCTGCGAGCAACGCTCAACACCCGGCACATTGTCTGGACATCGTATGTTCGCCGGTGCGCCCTGATGAACTCGTAGATCCGTCGCGTGGCCCATGGAGTGGATTGCTTCGACAATTGGTAGCCCTCGGGTTGACTCTGTCAGGCCGTTCTACCGTGTCCATCAAATCCTGGGAACTCCAGTTTGGAACAACGCCTCGGAGTATGGATTGTCGTTGGACACGTGGGGTCGACTGAACGACGGCACCACGCCAAGCCGCTGCAGTGTTGCGATCATGGTGTTGCCGCGCATCGCGGCTTCGATTCCGTAGATACTCAACTTCTCATCCGGGAAGTCTTGAAGTTTGTAAGTCACGATTACGTCGGCACCAGAAACAATCGCGGTGGCGAGGATGTGCCGATCGTCAGCTACTTGTCGAATTGCCAATATACCTGACATGATGTCGATCATGCCTGACACTGTGCCAATGGAACATGCTTATTCCCGAGAGCGATAGCCGTGGCGCACGCCAACCTGATCCGCCGATACCGGTTCCAGAAAGGAGATGACACAGCAGAAGCTAGCCGACTTGAGCGGCGTGAGCCGTCAGACTGACAGCGGGCAGGATCTGCTCGGGCATCGTTCGGATCGGATCACGACGCACTACTCTGCACCCGACGTTGGGAGACTCGTACAAGCGGCGGAGCGAGTGTGCGAGAGACGGCCGAACAGCGTGCTGAGAGTCGCGGCTCCCACAAATCTCCCACAATGGCAGGCGTCAGCCGACGCGGTTGAGAAGGGCCGCCCGTAACGGACTGACCAAAAAAGCGGAAAATGGCGCGCCCGACAAGATTCGAACTTGTGCCCCCTGCCTTCGGAGCGCGCCTTTTCGATCGCAAATATCTGAAATCATTAACACTGATCGGCGTGGCGTCCATTGCAATTGCTGTAGCTTGCACGAGCGTGCGGCACTCAGTCACACAATTCTCACACAGTGAACCAACATCGACGAACCCGACCGCGTGTTACATAAGCTGGGCCGGCGCCGGCTTCCACTCCGGGCGGAGCGGACTGCTTTTGCAGGCGTTATTTCTGCGCCGGTTGCGGCTGCCCTGGCGACCCTTGTACTGCCGCCGTAGCGCCGGGTAACGCGGCTTCGCTCTTCTTTAGCTTGTCTATCATTTGTGCGATGTACTCTGGCGAATGTGATGTTTTTGCGATCAATGCGTAAACCGCCGGCACCACAATCAGTGTCAGCAACATGGAAAATGTCACGCCGAAGAATACTACGGCACCGATCGATTGCCGCGATTCCGCACCGGCACCGGTTGCCACGACCAAGGGTACTGCTCCAAAAGCCGTGCACATACTGGTCATGAGTACAGGCCGCAGGCGCGTGGTGGCCGATTCGATGACGGCATCACGGAACTCCCGGCCACGATCGCGCAACTGGTTGGCAAATTCGACTATGAGTATGCCGTTCTTTGCAGCGAGACCAATCAGCATGATTGCGCCGATCTGGCTGAAAATGTTTATCGATGATCCGAAAAGCTTCAGGCCTATCAATGCTCCGGCCACGGCGAGTGGTACGGTCGTCATGATTATCAGCGGATGTTTGAAGCTTTCGAACTGTGCGGCGAGCACCAGGTAAACAATCACGAGTGCCAGCAGAAACGTGAAGTACAGAGAACTTCCGGAAGTTTTCAGTTCACGTGATTCGCCGTCGTAGTTGATCTGCGCCGACTCCGGAAGATTGTCGCGAATGATTTGTTCGACGGTATCGAGCGCAGCGCCAAGCGAATAACCTGACTCCAGGCTTGCGCTGATCGTGATGGACCTCAGCCTGTCGAAGCGGCGCAGATCGACCGGTCCGGCGACTTCCCGCAGTTTGACCAGGTTGGACAATGGAATGAGCTGCTGCATACGATCCGAACGCACGTAGATCTGATCAAGATCGCTTGGTGTCTGCCGTCGGTCATCGTGTCCCTGCAGGATCACGCGGTACTCTTCACCCCGGTCGATGAAAGTCGTAACCACGCGCGACCCCAGTATGGTTTCAAGTGTGCGCCCGACATTCGACAGCGATACACCAAGGTCCGCGGCCCGGTCCCGGTCAATGCTCACGTCGATCTTCGGTTTGCGCTCCTTGTAATCGGAATCAATATTGGACAATCCGGGAATCTTCTCGAGTTCCTCGATGACGATATCGCGCCAGTCGGCGAGCTCTTCGTAATCCGTGCCGCCGAGCACGACCTGCAGCGGCCGGCTACCCATCCCAACGCCGCCGCCGCCGCCAGGCACAAATGCATATGCCGATATGCCCGGGAGGTTCGGAAACTGTCGATTCCAGTTGTCCACGATCTCCTGGGCCGTGCGCTCACGGTCGTGCCACAGTGCCATAGGCGCAAATACCCGGGCGGTGTTGACGTCGCCACCCGCGCCACGGGTGCCGGATCGCGTTCCGACCCTCAAAACCTCGCCGGATTCCACATCCTTCATCATGATCTTTTCGATATCGCGAACGTAATTCGATGTGTACGCGAGACTTGACCCGTCCGGTGCAGTGATCATCGTGAGCGCCATACCGCGATCCTCGCGCGGCATGTACTCCACCGGAAGGCTGGCGAATAGAAACATGCTCGCGCCAAATATCAGCAGTGCGCTGGTGATCACCAGCAAGGGGTGCCGGATGACCCGGCGCAGCATGGCAGTGTATCTGGCGGAGAGGCGCTTGAAGAAACCATCGATGACGTGGGTCAACCGGCCACGATGCAAGCCCTTCGCAAAAAACTTCGAGCTCAGCATCGGAACCAGGGTCAGCGAAACGAGACTGGAAAAAAGCACGGCCGCGGCAAGCGAAATGCCGAACTCGGTGAAGATCCTGCCGATATTACCCGGCATGAATGACACTGGCAGAAACACGGCGACCAGTACCAATGTGGTCGCGATTACCGCGAACCCGATTTCACGCGTACCGTTGGTGGCCGCCAGCAGTACCGGCTCTTTCATTTCGATGCGCCGCACGATGTTCTCCAGAACGACAATTGCATCGTCGACAACAAGGCCGATGGCAAGAACAAGGCCGAGCAACGTAATGACATTGATGGAGAAACCCATTGCCGCCATTACCGTAAATGACGCGATGATCGATATCGGGATCGTGATCGCAGGTATGAAGGTTGCGCGCAACGTGCCAATGAAACCGTAAATGACAATCAACACGAGCAGCAAGGCAATACCGAGTGCTTTCCCCACCTCTTTCAGTGATTCGCTGATGAAAACGGACGTATCGATATTCACGCTGAAGTTGATGTCGGCGGGAATCGTCGACCTCAGTTCCTCGATGCGCCGTCGGACGTCGCTGTTGACCTTCAGAATGTTGGCTTTGGCCTGCGGGATGATGCCGAGGCTCATGCCCGGCGCACCGTTGGTTCGTGAATAGCTCCTCTCGCTTTCGGCAGCCAGTTCAACGTCTGCAACTTCACCGAGGCGAATCATGTAATTGTCACTACCCCTGGCCAGCACGAGGTTGCGGAAATCATCCTCCGAAACGAAGCCGGTGTTCGTGCGCAACGTAAATTCACGGTCGCTGGACTCGATGCGACCCGAGGGAATCTGCACGTTCTCGCGACGCAAGGCATCCTCGATGTCGGTGACCGTCAGATTGCGGGCGGCCATGCGTTGCGGATCCAGCCAGATCCGCATGGCCGGCCGCCTTTCGCCGCTCATGCGCACAAAGGCAACACCGTCGACTATCGAGAGCGCATCGACGAGATGGCGCTCGGCGTAGTCGGTCAACTCCATGATCGAGCGCGTATCGCTGGAAAGATCGATCCACATCGAGCTTTCCGACGAATTGTCCTGCTTCGCGACCTCCGGGGGATCGGCTTCTTCCGGGAGGTTGGGGAGCACCCTCGATACCCGATCACGCACGTCATTTGCCGCGGCATCGACGTCGCGATCCAGCGAAAACTCCAGTGTTATGGAAGAGCGCTCGTCGTAACTTACCGAACTGATCTTTTCGATCCCGGATATGCCGGCAACCTGGTCCTCGATGATCTGGGTAACGCGCCGCTCGACGACGTCCGATGCCGCTCCACGATAGTTCGTATTGATGGATACGACCGGTGGCTCTATATCCGGGTATTCGCGTGTCGACAGCGAGCGCAGTGACATCAACCCTATGATGACGAGGATCAGGGAAATGACGGCCGCGAAAACCGGCCGCTTGACTGAAACATCCGAAATCAACATGGTTGAATCCTCTAGAGCTTGCCGTCGGCAAGCGGCGACCGGTCGTCCGGGGATGGTTTCTCGACGATCTCAACGAAACTACCGTCGCGAACCTTGTGCGTACCCTCCGTGATGAGCAGATCGCCGGCGGATACACCGGCAACAATTTCGACCAGCCCCGGGGCGCGGCGGCCGAGCGTGACTTCCTGCTGAACTGCCTTGCCGTCGACTACCCGATATACGTGTTGCAGGCCGCGCTCCGGCACGATGGCGGCTTCAGGGGCGACCAGCACCGGACCGCGATCCCGTTGCAGATTCACGGTCAGGAACATTCCCGGCTTCAGGTGGCCATCCGGGTTCGGCAATACAGCGCGCACCTGAACCGAGCGCGCGACCGGATCGAGCCGGGTATCGATGCTCGCGACCTTGCCGACGAAAAGCTGGTCGGGATACACGAGGCTGTGAGCGACAATGTTCAAACCTTCCGCTACGACGCCGAGAAATGCCTCGGGTATGGAGAAATCGAGCTTGATGACTTCGGTATCGTCGAGCGTGGTAATGACGGTCGAGGTATCGACGAAACTGCCGGGGCTTATCCGGCGCAGCCCGATGCGCCCATCGAAGGGTGCACGAATCATCGTGTTGGCAAGCCGCGCTTTCGCTGCTTCGACCTGCGCTTCGTTGACTTGCATGGCTGCCTGAAGCTGTTCCAGATTCGATGCGGATATTGCCTGGGTCGAAGCCAGTGACACGCTGCGATTGTAAAGTCCACGGCTCTCGGAAAGAGCAGCCTCGGCGACCGCAAGGCCCGCACGAATCTCGTTGTTCTCCAGTTCGACCAGCAAGTCTCCGCGTTTTACACGCTGGCCTTCCTCGAACGCAATGCGAGTCACGATGCTGGCTATACGCGGCGTGATTTGCACCGACTCGTTGGCGCCCGCCGTACCCAAAGCCTGGATTTCGTCGATGAGATCCTGCAACTCCAGCCGGGTGGCAATGACACTGATCGGGCGCACCTGGTTGTCGGCCGGGGCATCCCTGCCGCCTTCGCAGCCTGAAGCCAGGATTGCGAAGCTTGCCGCGACGAAAAGTACATGGAGTTTCACTGGATGGATTTTCCATTGGCGTGGCTGAGGACTTCCTTAAAAGGGGGTCCCGTATAAGTGTCCCAGGTTCTTGTGCGACCCCGGCCATAGGCAAAGATTCCCTTCACCGCTCAAGAGCTGGCTGAATTCGGTCGTCATTAGTTTACCCGGATCGCCGCCCGATAGGGATTCATTGCGTCGCTGTCCAGGCCAGGCGTCGTGCGGCAGAACGTCTAAGGTCTCGTTCAATTAATTCGGTCTTCGCCCTTATGTGAGACGGCAAGTCCAGTAGCGCCGTGCGCTCGGACTGAAGACCACGCAGGGCCTCTATCTCACCGACAGCTGGTACTGGAACCAGTCCCCGAAGGCTCGCACGTGGGCGCGCCGCTTCTTCGAGAAGTTCACGCGCATGCCGTCGTCGTTCCAGGCGTCCGACTATTCGGCGGCGCTGCAGTACCTGATGGCGGTCAAAGCGGTTGGAACAGACGACGCCGACAAGGTGTTGGCCCATTTGCGCAAGGCGCCGTTGAACGACATGTGACACATCGTTGAGAGCTTGCCGCGACCGACAAGGGTACCGCCAGCGGGCCCGATGGTTGGACCGGCCTTCGCCGAGTATTCTTGCGCCTTGCTGGCGTCCTTGACCTTCGCGAATCCGATGAAATATGCAGACAAGATTGAAGCTCCTTGGTGGTGAGACCATCGGCAGCACTTTGACTGGAGACGGCCAGAGTAGCATGCATCCCACGTGCAAAAAGATAAAGATGTGATAGCTTCGAAGACTCACAACTTGCAGGTTCTGAATCGTGAATCTTCTCGTTGAAATGGAAATGTTCATTGACCCGGGTTGGTCGGTCAATCCAATGTGGCACGCGAGAATTCAAGACCTTGCCGGAACATCCGGTCACCCGCGGCGTCAAGCCGCGCAAGCTGCTGCTGAATGCGGTCCAGTGGACAGCGAAAATGGACGTGCCGCGGAACGGCGTCGAGAGCGAACTCACTGCCGCCGACCTGCAGGCCAATATCGATCCGCTGGAGTTCGATGACGACTGAGCGAACACGATGAAGGTCGGCATCAGTCTTTTGCTTTGGACCGGGCACGTCAAACCCGCGCATTTCCCGCTGTTCGGCGATTTGCGCGACGCGGGTTTCGATGGCGTCGAGATTCCGATTTTCGACGTTTCCGATCCGGGCGGCTACGCGCGGATTGCCCGTGCGGCGCGTGACTCGGGCCTCGATTGCACGGCCTCCACGGTGCTGCCGGACGAATCCTGCAGCGCCGTCTCGGCCGATCCCGCTCACCGCCGCGCCGCCGTCGATCGCCTGCACGCCGCGATCGAGTGTGCTGAGAAACTCGGCGCCAAGGTGCTTATGGGTCCCTACTACCAGGTCATCGGCCGGTTCACCGGTTCGGGCCCTACGGAGCGCGAACTCGAGCACGC
The DNA here is from genome assembly GCA_963713215.1 of uncultured Pseudomonadota bacterium. Lineage (GTDB taxonomy): Bacteria > Pseudomonadota > Gammaproteobacteria > Steroidobacterales > Woeseiaceae > UBA1847. The sequence goes on from CAVQKY010000006.1 coordinate 1,341,615, forward strand.
AGCAGAAGTACATCGCGCGATTGCGCCCGCTGCGCAGGCTGCAGGCATTCGCTGCGCGCTCGAGCCGCTCAACCGCTTCGAGGCGCATGTCCTCAATACGATGGAGCAGGCGGCGCACTACGTCGAGCGCGTCGATCACCCGAACGTCGGCATCACGCACGACACCTTCCACGCGCATATCGAGGAAAAAGATCCCGTGGCGTCGCTTGCGACGATTGCCAGGACGGGCAAGCTGTTCCACGTGCACGTATCCGAAAACGATCGCGGCGTGCCGGGCAGCGGGCACGCGAGGCTCCGCGAGACCCTCGGGGAACTGAAACGCCTCGGTTACGATGACTGGCTCACCATCGAGGCATTCGGCAGCGCGGTGCTGGGCCTGTCCGCCGCTACTCGCGTGTGGCGACCGTTCTTCGCCGACCCTGCCCAGGTCTACCGCGAGGGCATCCGGTTCATTCGCGATGCCTGGCATTGACGCGCGAAAGTCGAGATTTCCAACCCCACGGACAAAATATGAAATACACAACTACTGGCGGATTGTCTACGCAGATATCAGATGTCCTGTTTTTAGCAAACTAGAATGTCCGGTTGTGGATTGCCTATATTGCTATGACCGCGGACTTCAGGGCCTTTGGGTACGCGTGTAGGCAGCTCGATCAAGTCCGCCATCCGCGGCGAGCCGGCCGGGTCCGGCGTCCTTCGTTTTTGGAAATCGTCGCTCATCTGCCGGAATTGTCGGTGCGCGCAGGCGGGCGCCAGCTTCGAGCCTAGACCCGCCCGTCGCGGCACGGCTTGTAGCGCCAATGTCCCTCGCGAAGTCGGGGACCGGTTGGCCGCCCACATGCTGAAAGATGGAGCCGAAGTGCCGCCGAATGGTTTGGCCACCATGACAGCGACGCCTTGATCCTGCGCCAGCGGCAGTATTCGGTCCGCGGCGGCTCGATCGAGCACCGAATAGTCAATCTCGATGAGTCCATGTTCTCCTCCCGAAGCTGCCGCTCCAACTCCGGGTACTCCTCAGCGTCCATCGTGGTGTCGCCGAATTATCTGATTCGACCCGCCTCCTTCCATTCCCTAAAGATCGGAAACAGGATCTCGCCGATACGCGATCGACACCCAACGCATCCATACATGCCTCGAGCGACGGCGGATTGCACGCCATGGCCGTTCATGCCGAACACAAAGGAAAATGTCGCTCCAACTGAATCACGGCCAGTTCCGAATCCGGACGTGCACGACAAGGCTTCCCAGTCTCCTCCGATAGCGCGTCCGTCCGTGCACTGACCCGAGGCGGAGTGATCGTTGGCTGGAAAAACCCTGTTGGTTCCGCTGCATACGATACCAGTGCTGTTCCCTCTGACCTGGATGTAAGTACCTCCCGCCAACCAGTCTTGATTGACGTCACCAACCAAGACCTCATTGAAATCGTGGAACTTACCGACAACCGGGTATGCAACGGTGCAGCCGGAGACGAAACACAAAAGCATCACTGTGCAGAGATTGAGCGAATTTCATGTCCCCAGCCTCCCTGACTGGGGGCCAGAAAGTAGCACCGGATGTCATAAATTGCTTGAGCCGGGCTCGCACAATTGGCGGGCGAGTTCGCGTCACTTTTCCGTACCCAATCCGTACGGAGCGGAGTGCATGGCTCACCTTCCGTGTAAGCCATTGATTTTATGGCGCGCCCGACAAGATTCGAACTTGTGACCCCTGCCTTCGGAGGGCAGTACTCTATCCAGCTGAGCTACGGGCGCTATGTTTGGTCGTGCCGGGCGATTCTACCTCGTCCGATGTAAGAGCGGGCGTTGCCCGCGAAGGGAACGTACCAGACCCAACTGCGAAGCAGGCGCGGCTGGCAGCCGCTCCAACGGCGCTGGATTATAGCGGATTCACCCCGGCCGCGCAGAGCGCTCTTCGGCGCAATTACTCCGGCAGCTTGCCACCTCCTCGTTGAAGCGGCGCCGCAGGTAGTCGTGGTTTTCGACTCGTGACAAAGAGCCCGCCAGCTGCGCGGTGGCACAATCGAGGTCGGCGATATTGTCCTCCACCGCCCCAAAACAGAAAAGGGGCAGCGTTTGCTGCCCCTTCGATGTCCAGCAAAAATCTGTCGCGGGTCGGGAGCTAGGCGGCTTGCGGTCCCGAGCCGTCTGAAACGCTCCGCCGACGGGAAATCCCGAACACCAGCAGTCCCAGTGCCAGGAGCGACAGGGCGCCTGGTTCCGCAACCGTTACCGTACCTGCACCGGAGACATGGCTGATTTGCATGTCGTCGCCGAGATTGAGGTCGCCGCCCAAGCCGCCAAGCGGCGTGGTGTCGATCACACCCCAGAGATAATCGATGTTGTTGAGAAACAGCACTCGCAAACTCGCGGCGTTCTTGACAAGGTAGTATCCGAATCCCGACGTCAACTGGAACGCAATGATATTTGTGTTCGCCAGGTTGTTCGTGTCCGTGACGTTATACCAATCGACGTTTTCCGCCTTGTCGATCCCCGTGTATGACTCTCCTGTTTCGTCATTGATCCAGTCGAGTTCATTTTGCTCACCGCCGCCAGGCCCGTACTCGGCGTTGAAGTCATCGTCCGATATGGATGACACCAAGGTGTCCAGCGACCCGATATCGGTGTCATCAAACGGGCCGCCGTTGATGATCAGGTTTGCCTGAGCCTGCGAAGCCAGTCCCAGCGCAATAAGTCCAGCCGCCATCACTCTGTATGCTTTTCTCATTTGTTTTTTCCCAGCGAAGGTTAGTCGGGCCCCCTGGCGCCCGCATTTTGCCATAAGAAATAAGGCAAGTAGCATGCCAGAACATGCAAGGCCTTGATGCGTTAAGGGTTGACGTCTGCACGATTGGACGTCTGTAAACAAGGTTGTAATTTATTTCGACACTTTCCGGGTTCGCTCTCCAGCTTTCTTTACAGTACCGATCGCGCGCATGGCAACGACCAGGTCGGAGCCGCGCACCGTGTCGCGGCCCGCAAAGACTTTGGGTTGGTCGTCTGACGCATAGCCCTCAGGGCTGTGTCGGATCGGGTAATTGCGCGACTTCCTCGTTGAAGCGGCGCCGGAGGTAGTCCTCGTTTTCCGTGGGTGACGGCAGCGTCGCCGCATCCGCGCCGGCCTCGTGCGCCAGCGCCGCGATACGGCCCTGGCCGAGGTAAAGGGTCTCGGGTTCCCGGCCGGCGATGGGGTCGGTGAAGGCTTCGGTCGCCGGGATGATGCGGAAGCCGCGCACCTCGAGCGCCGCGACCAGCTCGTCGACGAAGAGCGCCGCCAGGTCGTTCTCGTGCAGCAGGAGGACGTGGTGCGGCGAACGGCCGAGCGTCCGCTCCGCCATCGCGTCGTAATACAGCGTGCTGCGCGTGATCGCGTCGACGTACAGCGCCCCGAGCGCGTCGAGATCGATCGCGACGCCCGCCGCCGTTGCCTCTTCTGCGAGATCGACGAGGTACCAGTCCCAGGTATCCACAGTAACGTAGCCGTTGTGCAGTCCGCGTTCCCGCAGTTCGGCACGCAGGCGGTCGCGCTTCTCGAGGTCGCGGCCCTCGTCGAGATAGGGAAACCGGTAATACGGTTTCACCCCTTCGAACTCCGCCAGCCGCGCGATGGCGCGATCGAGGTCGGCGATGTAATCGACCGTTTCGGTCTGGTGCAGCCAGTCGTGCGAGTGCGAATGATTGGCAAGCGCGTGTCCCGCAGTTGCATAGGCGCGGATACGCTCCGCACCGCCCTCGCGCTCCACGTTGCCGGTCGTCACGAAAAACATGGCCTCCTCGACGCCGGCAGAATCGAGCGCGTCGATCAGCCGGCGCGTGCGTTCGGCGCCGTCGAACAGCGGGCCGTCGGGCAGCGTTGCATCATCGAAGGTGATGGCAATCGTGCGGGCGGCGAGCGAGCGGTCGGCGCGCACCGGCTCGGAATCGAGCGCACAGCCGCTGGCCATCGCCAGCAAGCAGAGTACGGCGAACGGTTTCTGCATGTTCTTCATGGACCACTCGAAAGCAGCGACGAGAATAACACCTAGGCCGGCACCGGCAGTGCGCCGCGGACGAGGAAGTCCGCTCGCGGAAACGTGTACAGCTCGCCGGCGAAACGGAAACTCACCTGGTCGATGCGGCTCTCGCAGACGCCGGGGCGCGGGTTGCGGTGCTTGCGCGAACGCAGCGCGTCCGGGCTGTAGAGGGCGATGTTCAGCGCATCGTCACGGGTGCGCGCCGACAGGTACAGGATCGCCTCCACTCCGCGCTCGCGCAGCAGGCTGCCGAGCGCCTGGCACGGGCCGTAATCGGCGGGATGGCGCAGGATCTTGACGTGCCGGTCGAACGGCGCGTGTGACAGGTCCATGCCCTGCTCCGTGCGGTACATCGCTTCGAACACCGTGAACTGGCTGATGACGCGCTCCCGGAAGGGCTTTTCCATGCCCTCGAGAAACACGAAGCGGTAATAGGCGGCCTCCGCGAACAAGCCATGTGTCCGGAGTGCGCCGTAAAAGAGGCCGGGTTCGTAGCGCCGCCCGAAGCGCGAGCCCCAGGGCAGCGGCGGATAGCGCCAGGGCGTGCGCAAAAGATAATCGAGCCGCCCGAGCCGCGGATGCGCGGGCACCGGTTTCGATGCCTCGAGCATTTCCTCGAGCAGTTCGTGCTCGGCGAGGTCGTCGGTCAGTGCGAGCGTGACTTTCTGCGCCTGGTTCTCGACGATGCGCTTGAGCGTCCCCATGAGGCGGCACGCTTTTGCATCCTGAAGAACGCCGGCCCAGAAAGCCGCGTCATACCTTGGCACGAATGGCGTCCAGGTAGCTGCAAACGGCGACCAGCCCGGGAACCGTCTGCAGCTGTTCGCGGGGTACGCCGCCGGTGTGCCGGTTCGGCGTCGTCAGCCACTCGCGCATCTGCGCCGCGTCATCGTCGACCATGACGGCCAGGGAGCGGTAGGACCGGATCAACAGCATGGCGAGTTCGCCGGCCTTGCTCGCGGGATCGACGCCGGCGCGCGAGATGCTCGACCGGTCCCGGCCGAGCACGGCGCCGAGTTCCGCGCGGGAGAGCCCCAGCCGCTCGGCGGCGCGCAACACGGCCTTGCCGAGTACGGCGTTCGGTTCGGGTCGCGTTTCGGGAACGGGTTTTGCCATGGGCACAGTCTAGCGCCTTCTCCCGTTATGTGCAAATACACGATTTACAGAATTATGGTGCAATTGCATCGGACGGCGAGGGCCGCTCGGATTGGCAGCCCGGGCACCAGTACGTGCTCCGCTGGTGCCGGCCGAGCCGGGCCGTCTCGATCCTGCCATCGCAACGCAAACAGGGGCGCCCGTCGCGGCCGTAGACCCAGGTACGGCCCGCGCCGTCGCGCTCGAACCGGGTGGTCCGCGGGCCGCGGCCGAGATTTCGCCGCAGCAGATCGGCGGCGCAGCGGTAACAAGCGGCAAGCGCCGCATCCGGCGTTGCACCGAGCTCCGGCGTCGGCAGCAGCCGCTCGATGAACAACACCTCCGACTTGTATACGTTGCCGATGCCGCAAGCGACGCGCTGGTCGAGCAACACGTCGGCGAGCAGCGTATCGGGTTCCAGGAATTCGCGGGCACGCGCGACAATCGATGCCGCGTCGAACGGGTCCTTGACGAGGTCGGGGCCGAGGCGGCCGTGGACGATGCGTTCCCGCACGCTGTCGAGCTCGACGACCTCCACTTCCTTCGCGTTGAAGCAGACGTAGTCCTCGCCGTTCACGCTCAGCACGATGGAGGCGCGGGCGCGCGGCTTCTGCCAGGTCTCCCCGCGGGCGTAGCGATGCCAGCTGCCGTGCATGCCGAGGTGGCTGCGGATCGCGCGCTCGTCGTCGGTCACGATAAAGAGGTGTTTGCCGCGCGCAAATACGCCGGTGATGCGGCGGCCTGCCAACGCGCGTGCGGCCTCGGTATCGCGAAGTGCGATGTGCTCGATGACCCGCCCGGCGAGCCGGGGTGCGAGGTAGTTCGCGATCTTGTGGACGGTATCGCCTTCCGGCACTAGTCTACCCCGCCGCAAACAGGGGACCGTTCCGGGTGCACTAACCTGCCTGCCGGCCGGCCGGCGTGCCCGGCGGCCGCGCATCCACCAAGCCCCGGTAGTCGGTGACAAATCCCGCGCGCCGAAATGCATCCGCGAGGGGCGAATCCGCGACGTCGATCCCGTCGATCGTGCGAATGACGAGCAGGCCGCGGGCCGTGCCTTTCGGCAGCGTCCGCAGCGCCTCGATGGCGGCCTCGAGCGCCCCCTCCTCGTCGCGGATCGTGCCGGGAAAGCTGACGAGGCTGCCGCCACGCGCGCCGACGTACAGGACGGGGCGCCCGCGCGCCATGATTACCCAGGCGCCGCTCACACGCCGCGGTTTCGCCCGCTCCGCATCGGCGACGGCTGGCCAGGGAACGAGCGCACCGTAGGGATTCGCGGGATCCATGACGGCCAGCACGCGCAGCTCCGCGCCGGCCACCGGCCGGTCGCGCTCCTCGGCCGCGCCACGGTGGCTGCGAAGCCGGTCGACGGCGCCCGCATAAGCGAACTGCGCGCCGGCCAGGCCCTCGACGAAATGGCCGCGCCGGACGCGGCCCTGCTCTTCCATTTCCCGATACACCTTGTAGAGCGGGCCGAAACCGCCGGGGACGTTGTCCGCCAGCGCCGACTGCCGGCTGACGATGCCGTAGCGCTCGAGGAGCAGCATGGCCCGGGCGAGCGCCTGGCGGGTCGGGTCGGCGGGAGAGGCAAGCAAGCCGCTGACCAGCGACCAGCGGCCCGCGCCGAAGGCCGTACCTGCGCGTCCCGGTCCACGCGTGCGCCGCGGCCTGGTATGCGCGAGCTCCCGCAAGGGTGCGAACGTGTCGTTCGTGACCTGCCCGGCCCAGACCAGATCCCACAAGGCCCCGTCCAGCTCGCGTGCCGGGACCTCGAGACCGGCAGCCCGCACGGCATCGGCGATTTCGAGCAGGAACGAGGCGCCGTGTGAGATGAGCCGCTCGAGTATGAGCCTGTGCAACGCCGTCGGCGGCTCATAGCCCGGCTCGATGACGAGCAGGTCGCGAACCTGGTCCCGGAGGTACAGGGCGATGCGGCCGTCACGGGCGCCGCTCGCCCCGCGGCCGACCCACACGACGGCGCCTGAGGCCGCGAGCCCGTCGAGTTGCTCCGGGCGGAAGCCGCTGACCCGCGCCGGGAGAATCGTCGAACTGAGCAGGGACCACGGGAGCGCAAGGTCCTGCAAGCGGCCGACCGCTTCTCGCAGGCGTTCCGGCCCGGAACCCGGCGCATCCAGGCCATGCCAGGCCGGCAGGAACAGCGCCAGCGCGGGCGTATCGACCGCGGCAACCTCATCGCGCAGGCGTGCGAGATTCCTGCGGCGCAGGCGGCGCAATACCTCGGCATCGCACCACTCGGGTTCCACACCGCCCGGGCGAATCTCGCCGCGGACGAGCACCCCGTCCTGCTCGAGCACCGCGAGCACGGGGTCGAGCTGCGCCGGCCTCAGTCCGAAACGCGCGGCCGGCTGGCGGGTGAGGAACGGTCCGTGCCGGCGCGCGTAGCGCTTCACCAGCGCCTCGAGCGGCCGGTCCACCGGCGCCAGGAAAGCATCCGGCAAGCCACCGGGCGGCGCGACCCCGAGAGCGTCGCGATACAGCGCCGCATCTTCCGCGGCGATCCAGCGGGCTTCGCCTGCGACCCGGACGGGCACCGCACGTTGCTGCCGCGTCAAGAGGTCGAGCCATGCGGCGGTATCGCCGGCGCTGCGTGCGTCGAGCTCGTCCCGGGTCAGGTCGCCGAGACGCCGCAGGAGGTCGTGCAACTCGTCGGCATCCCGCGCGCGGTAGTCCTCGGCCACGAACGCGAGCTCCGCCTCGAGTTCGGCGAGCACACCGGCATCGATCAGCTCCCGCAGTTCGGCCTGGCCGAGCAGCTCGTACAGCAGGTTGCGGTCGAGCGTCAGCGCCTGCGCCTTGCGTTCGGCGAGCGGCGCATCCTGCTCGTAGAGATACGCGGCGACATAGGCGAAGACGAGCGAACGTGCGAACGGCGACGCGGAGCGCGTCTCGACCTCGTCGATGCGAACCGCGCGGCTGCCGATGTCGCGCATCAGCCCCTTCAGGGCCGGCAGGTCGAACACGTCCGCGAGTGCCTGCCGGTAGGTCTCGATCACGATCGGGAAATTGGGGTAACGCCGGACGGTGGCCAGCAGGTTCTGCGCCTTGAGCCGTTGCGCCCAGAGCGGCGAACGGACGCCCGGCCGGTTGCGCCTCAAGAGCAGTGAGCGAACGGCGTTCTCGCGAAACAATCCCGCGAACAAGGCTGTCGCGCCAAGCTGGGAGGTGACGAGTTCCTCGATGTCCGCGGGATCGGGAAACAACGTCTCGAGTGCGGGCAGTTCCTCGACGTCCGCAAAGCGCAGCACGATGCCGTCGTCGGTGTACATCACCTGCATCTCGAAGCCCTGGTCTTGGCCTAGCACGCGTTGCAGGGCCATGGCCCAGGGGGCGTGCACGCGCGCGCCGAACGGTGTGAGGATGCACACGCGCCAGTCGCCGAGCTCATCGCGAAAGCGCTCGACGGTGATCGACCGGTCGGTCGGCAGCGTGCCGGTGACGAGGCGCTGTTCCGCGATGTAACTCGCGAGATTGCGCGCCGCGAATGCGTCGAGCGGCGTGTCCGCGCCGAGTCGCTCCCGCATGGCGTCCTCGTCCAGCAGCGCGAGATCGTGGAGAAAGGCGCCGAGTGCGCGGCCGAGCTCGATCGGGCGGCCCGGACCGTCGCCCCGCCAGAAGGGCAGCCGGCCGGGTTCGCCGGGCGCCGGCGTCACGATCACCCGGTCACGGGTGATCTGCTCCACCCGCCAGGTACTCGCGCCGAGCGTCACGTTGTCGCCCTGCCGGGTCTCGAACACCATCTCCTCGTCGAGCTCCCCCACCCGCGGCCCGCCCTCGCCGAGATGCACACCGAAGGCGCCGCGATCGGGGATCGTGCCCGCATTCAGGCGCGCGACGAGTGCCGCGCCGCGCCGCGGCGAGAGGACATCCGTGCTGCGATCCCAGGACAGCAGCGGGCGCAGGTCGGCGAAATCCGCGGAAGGGTAATGGCCGGCCAGCATCTCGAGCACCGCGCCGAGCACCGCCGGCGACAATGCGCGGTAGCCCCAGGCACGCCTCACGATGCGCCCGATGTCCGCGACCGTCATCGGTTCGCGGCAGCACATGGCAACGACTTGCTGCGCCAGCACGTCGAGCACGTTGACCGGCACCTGTAAGGCATCCAGTTCTGCGCTCAGCATGCGGCTCGCGACCACCGTGCTTTCCAGGAGGTCGCCGCGGAACTTCGGGTAGATGCGCGCGACGCTCACCTCGCCGACGCCGTGCCCGGCGCGGCCGACCCGCTGCAGCCCGCGCGCGACCGAGCCGGGCGACTCGACCAGCAGGACGAGATCCACGGCACCCATGTCGATGCCGAGCTCGAGCGAACTCGTCGCGACGATGCCGCGGATCGCGCCGGTCTTCAGCCCATCCTCGATCTCGGCGCGCTTCGCGTGCGAGATGCTGCCGTGGTGCGCGCGCACGAGTTCCTCGCCGGCGAGTTCATTGAGCTTGTGCGCGAGGCGCTCGCACAGGCCGCGGCTGTTCACGAAGACGATGGTCGAGCGCCTCGCGCGAATCGCCGCCAGGATCTCCGGGTAGATCAGCGGCCAGATGCCGCGTTCGACGGGCGGCGTGCCGACTTCGCGCGAGTACAACTCGCCGAGGATGGAGCCGCCCGGCCGCGGCGCTGCGGCCGGCGGCTGCGGGGGCGCCTCCATATCGGGCACCGGTACGGTGACCGTGAGATCGAGCGCAGGCGGTGCGGAGCAATCGACGATCCCGACCGCACGGTCGCCGCCCAGGAAGTGCGCGACGGCATCGAGCGGCCGTACCGTCGCGGACAGGCCGATGCGCTGCGGATCGGACGCCGTGAGGGCGGACAGCCGTTCGAGCGACAGCGCGAGATGCGCACCGCGCTTCGTCGCGGCGAGCGCATGAATCTCGTCCACGATCACGGTCTCGACCGTCGCGAGCGTGTCCGCGGCGCGCGATCCGAGGATCAGGTACAGCGATTCGGGCGTGGTGACGAGTATTTCCCCGGGACGCCGGAGCTGCTGCTGGCGCTCGCGTTGTGGCGTGTCGCCGGTCCGGACGGCAACGCTCGCCTGCCGGAACGGCAGGTCGAGGCGTTCGGCCACCCGCGTGATGCCGGCGAGCGGCGCGCGCAGGTTGCGTTCGATGTCGTACACCAGCGCTTTCAGTGGGGATATGTACAGGATGCGCACGCCCGGCGCCGCGTCCGCAGGCAGCGAACCGAGCCGGTCGATACCCGCGAGGAATGCGGCGAGCGTCTTGCCGCTGCCGGTCGGCGCGACGAGCAACGCATGCCCGCCCGCCTGGATCCGCGGCCAGCCCTCAGCCTGGACCGGCGTCGGCGCGGGAAAATTGTCGTTGAACCAGCGGTTTGTGGCGTCGTGGAACACGCGGGCGGATCTTTCCGGTTAATTCGCATCTTTCAAGCGCGCCGTACCCGCGGATTGCGCGGCGTACAGCGCCCGTACGGTATCGATCGTATCAGCCTCCGCGGCGGACTTGTCCGGACGATAGCGCTTGACGCGCGCGAAGCGCAGGGCGAGGCCCGCCGGATACTGCGGGCTCGCCTGGATGTCGCTCACGGCAATCTCGGCGACGAACTCCGGCCGTACGTGCACGATGGCGCCCTCGCGCGCGATCTCGAGTTCCAGCAGGCGCTTCGTCTGCTCCGCGAGCATCGCATCGGTGAGTCCCTTGAAGGTCTTGCCGAGCATGACGAAGCTGCCGCTGTCCGGGTCGCGAGCGCCGAGATGCAGGTTCGACAGCCAGCCACGGCGTCGGCCGCTGCCCCACTCGGCAGCCAGGATCACGAGGTCGAGGCTGTGGGCCTGCTTGACCTTCAGCCAGTCCGCACCACGGTTGCCCGCGGCGTAGGCACTGCCCGGCGCCTTCGCCATCACGCCTTCGTGCCCTGCGGCATAGGATCGCCCGAGGAAGGCGGCTGCGGCGGCCGGGTCCGCCGTCAGCAGGCGCTCGACCCGGAGTACCTCGGGTGCACTGTCGGCCAGGAGGGCCGCGCGTTCCCTCAAGGGATGGTCGAGAACGTCGCTGCCGTCCCGATGCAGTATGTCGAACAGGAACACGTCGAGCGGCAGTTCTTCCCGGAGCGCCTGCACGTTGCTGGTGCGACCGAAGCGGCGCATGGTCACCTGGAAGGGATGCGGGCGGCCGTCGTCGCGGAGGGCAATGACCTCGCCATCCAGTACCAGTGCGCGGGCGGGCAAGGCCAGGACGGCATCGACGACCTCCGGCAAGCGTTCGGTCACGTCATTCAGGCCGCGGGAGAATATCCGGACCTCGTTCCCGACCCGGTGTATCTGCACGCGCGCGCCGTCGAGCTTGTAGTCGAGCATCGCTTCGCCCAGCGCCTCCATCGCGGCCGCGATGTCCGCGGCGGGTTGCGCGAGCATCGGCCGGACGGGCGCCATGGGTTCCAGGCGGAACCGGGCCAGGCCCGCCGCGCCCTGGCTGAGGGCGGCTTCAGCAACCGCGGCCGGGTCGGAAGCCAGCATGACCGCGCGCCGGACGTCGGCCTCGGGCAGGTCCGCCGCCGCCGCGATGGCGTCGACCAGCGCGCCTTCGAGCGCCCCCTGGCGAATCTCGCCCAGGACGAGCCGCACGAGAAAATCCCGTTCGGCCGCGGTGGCCCTGTGGAACAGGCGCCCGAGCGCCTCGCGCCGTTGCTGCTGCGAGCCCTTGCCGCTCATGGCCGCGATCCGGGCGAAGTCCGCATCGGTATCCCGGAGCGACAGGCTCGCCCGGTCCGCGGGCGGGTCCTGGCCGAGATCCCTGAGGATCGCGGGACCGAGGCCGATGCGCCCTTGCGGCAGTGTGCCGCCGAGGTAGTGCACCGCGAGCGCGACCTCGTCGGGAAATGCCGCGCGGAGACAGTCGGCAAGGAAGGCGCGTTTCTTGAGGCGGCTGCGCGTGGCCGCGACGTTCAGGGAGCAATTGACGAGATCGACAAGCTGCATGGCTCGTCTATCGTGCACCTTGCAGGCGCAATTTTTAAGCCCGCCGGCGGTGCACCGGAGTTTGGAGCGGCTGTCAGCCGCGACTAAGACGCCGCCGATTGAACGCCGTTTTCTCCGCGGTCGAATCGAAAGGCGCTTTTGTCTCGGCCGATCGAACACCGTCTCATTCGCGGGCTTACGCCCGCTCCAACGATCGTTCGCGCCGGAATCTCGCCGAGAGCTGGAGCGGGTGTCAGCGCAGGACGACCGGCAGCTCGATGCCGCGGATCGCGTCGCGCTGGAAGTCCGCAAATTCGCGGTATTCCTCGGCCGGGAATCGCCGGGTAACGGCCTCGTAGTCGAAGCGGACTTCCCAGTCGTTCCCGTCAACGGCGACGGCACGCTGCCAGTGGCCGAAGCGTGATTCTCCCGTCTCGGGCCGCTTGAAGCCGGCGGCGAGCTCACGGCCCGGCGGTATCCTGACCGACGTGCGGGCGCTGACCCGCAGTGGATAGTAGAACTCGAATGGAAAGCGGCGGTCCGACATGCGCTCGTACTCGAGGTAATAGGACTCGAGGAATCCCGGCAGGTCGAACTTGCCGTCTTCCTGGATCGGCATGCTGTACTGGATCTCAACTAGCAGGTCGAAATTGGCATCGAAGACGTTCTCGACGAAGAAGTCCGTGACTTCCGCATCGGCATAGCGGCCGGCGACCCAGCGCTGGATCGCGGCCTGCATGTCAGGCGCCTCGATCGTGCGCAGTTGTTCGCGAAGGTTGGCGGCCTGGTATCCGGACAGGCGCGCGGTCTCGCGAACCGCGAGCCCGGACTCGCCGGCGAACTCGACAATCCGCTCAACGTCGAGCCCGTTGTTCGCGACACCGGCATATGCAGGGATCTCTACGAGGGACGGCGACTCATCGAGGATGAGCGCGTGGTTTCCTTGCAGCGAGCGCGGCACGAGCGCGCCGAGTTTCAGGTCCTTGTCCGTCGCATCGATGAACATGTGACCGCCATCGATAGGCACTGCCACGATCATGTGATTGAACTGGTCGGTATTGGGCAGCGCCGGATTGACGGCCTGGCCGAGATTGACGAGTGCGAGAGACGCCTCGATACCCACCGCCTTCAGCATCGTGGTCAGCAGAACGGCGTGATCCTTGCAGTCGCCATAGCGGTCACGGAGCGTTTCCCTCGCAGGTTTCGGGATGTATGCGCGCCGGCCGAACTCGATCGCCTTGTACGTGATTTCGTCCTGCACATAGGCGCTCAGGATCTCGATACGCCGCGTACCGTCGTCGACGCCCTCGAGCAGATCTGCGGCGCGCTCCGAGACGCCGGTCGCCTCGAGCTTGTCGGCTATCTCGTCGAGGTAGTCCGCCCCGACCGCTTCCCAACTGTCGCCGACGGAGCCGAGCATTACCCACGGCAGGATCTGGTCGTGGTCGGGCTGCAGAGGTTCCCAGCGGAAGGCGACCGGGTCATCGAGCCGCCAGATGAGTGCGCCGTCGTGGCGCTCGGGCGCCGTGACGGTGTTCGACAGGTACCCGAGCGTCCCGGCCTCGCCGGCAACGAAAACCGCGCTGTGCCGTATCGGCCGATCCGAGGCGAGGAAGTGCGTTTCGAGCGGCACGGTGCCCGGCTCGACGTTCGTGCGCTTGCTGATGACCGCTTCGATCGTCATACCCGGCTTGAGTTTCGGTACCGGCAGGTGCGCCGTGCGATCGGTGCTCGCTTCGTAGCCGTCCTCGTCGCTCGTAATGAAGTACGACTGGAGGCTGCCCTCGGCGACCAGTTCGCCGTCCGGGTCCAGCACCCTCAGGGCATTGACGAACAGGCTCTCCGAAGAGGCATCGAAGTCGAACTGCAGCGTGCTGAAGTATTCGACGCCGCTGTCATCGAAGATGTGCATCTTCTGGTAAAACGTCGTGATGACCGCGTCCCCGTCCCGGACGGTGAGCCCTTTCATGCGGCTCAGGTACTCGGCCCCGTAGCCGGCGTGGTCCCGGGCAGGTTTGCCGTCGGCAAAGTCTTTCGCGAGACTTTGCGGCAACGGCACCGGGTCGATCGCCCGGCTGATCAGCATCACGTCGCCTTCGCCCAGCATCGAATCGATCGCGTCGAGATACTCACGCACCCGCTTGTTGCCGGGTGCGAATGTCAGTGCCTGTTCGAAGGTCGCTCGCGCGTCACGATAGGACTGTAGCTCGAATTGCGCGCTGCCCTTGTAAAAATAGCTTTGCAGCGAACGGTAGTTGTTTGCGATAAGCTCGTCGGCAACCCGCAAGACTCCTGCCGGGTTTTCCATCTGTTCGTAAATGTCGATACGCGCATAGGCCGTGTCGGGGTTGAACGCACGTCCTTTATCGATGCCGTCGAGCAGCGCGAGCGCATCGTCGTAGTCGCCGCGGCGGCCCAGCAATTCGACTTCCAGCAAGCGAAGCGCGGGGCTCTTGCCGCCGGCAGCATAGCGTTCGAAAGCGCGGTCGAGCTCGTCCCAGTGTGCCGCATCCGCAAGCAGCGTCGCAAAGGCCGAGAAGTCGTTGTCCTCGCGGTAACCGGCAGCGAAGAGGTCCCGGTAGATCCGTATCGCCTTGTCACTCTCGCCGAGTTGGTAGGCGAGCCACGCATCCCAGCTCCGGGCGACCGGATCGCCTTCGACCGGCGCAAGCCGGGACGAGAGCCAGTCGGCGGCTTCCTGGTACGCCGACAGTTCCGCGAGTGCCTGCACAGCGTTGACGGCATACGCGGGATCCGCCGGCGCCAGCATGTTTGCCTGGTCGAAATACCGGAAGGCGTCGCGATGACTGCGCGCGGCATACGCCTGAAGGCCGATCGTGTTCAACACCGCCGCGTTACGCGCCTGTTCCCCCGGCGTTCCGTACCGGCCGAGTGGCGCGGTCGCCTCGTCACCGATCGCAAATGTATCCCACAGGCTCGCGAGCCGTTTCTCCACGCGTGATTCTGCCGTGGGTCCCCAGGCAGCGAAGAGCCACGCACAGTGCTCGTCCGTGAGCATGGCGATGTGATAGAGATATTCCTCGCCGTCGATCGTGTCGGTGCCGACGAACAGCCGGCCGGCTGCAGCCCCCTTTGCCACCTCCCGTTCCAGGGTGACGAAATCGGATGGATAGTCCTCGCCGAACTGTTTCAGGGCCACGCGATAAAGCGTGGTCGCGGCCGGTGCGGCCCCCTGCCAGCAGGCCGGCATGACCACCAGACCGTAACCGTCCAGGGAGAGCGCGCCGAAGTCTGCGCCTTCGACATCGTCCGTGACATCCGGCCAATCCATCCAGTCGCGGCCCTCGGCGCGGATCCGGTAGCCGAACGTCGTCGAGCGATAATCGTCGATCGAGCGCGGAGCTGCCGGCGCGATGGATGCGACGGGGGCGGGATCCGGTATCGAGAAGCCGGCGAGCAGCCGGTCGGCCTCGGCGATCAGGGCGTCGTCGCCCGCCGTCGTCGAAAAGGTCAGGAGCTGGTACGCCCGGTTGCCATCGACGATCGCCGAGATGACATAGGTGGCGCCGTCGGCGCCCGGCCCGGTGTCGAGGAATTTTTGCGTCGCCCGCACGCCACCCGTCTCGCGGGTTCCGAGGTCGCGGAAGTCGTGCGATGAAGCGGACCCGTCGTCAGCGAGGCGCGCCTGCATCGCCCACTGCACCGCCTCGGCGTACTGCTCGGAACGCATGCTCAGCGCGAGCTCCTCGGCGATGATGAGGGAGACGGCATGCGGACGCAGCCGCAAAGCTGTAAAGCTGGCATCGGGAAACAGCATCGAGCCGTCGATGTGCCGGTAGCCCGCGCCCGTCAGGTCCACCCGGTAATTTTCGTGAGGGTGCTCGAAGACGGTCACCGGGCTGCCCGGGGTAACGGCATCGGCCGTCGCCGGATCGTCGGCCGCCGGGCTCCGTGCTGCCATCGCGAACAGGGTCGTCGCCGCGAGGGCCGCCGTAATGGCAGTGGATTTCATCCGGCCGGATTTTACCGCGGAACCCCGAAAATGCTGTGTTCGATTCGGCAGTTTGCTACATGCATTTCGCCGCCTACAATTGGCTGCGGATGGGCAGCACCTGCATGACGCCGGCGACGAACCGGTCCCACCAGCTCGTCTGCGGTTCCTTCGCTTCCACGGTCTCGACGCCATTCTCGTCCCGGCTCCGCCAGCGCAGGTCGCCGTCGTCGAGAAACAGTTCGTAGGCGTCGACGGGCAGCTTCGCATATACACGATCCGCCATCGCCTGTGCCAGTTCGGGATCGCGAATGATCACACCCATTTCGGTGTTCAGGTTCACCGAACGGGGATCGAAATTGAACGAACCGATGAACACTTCGCTGCGGTCCACG
Source organism: uncultured Pseudomonadota bacterium (assembly GCA_963713215.1). Lineage (GTDB taxonomy): Bacteria > Pseudomonadota > Gammaproteobacteria > Steroidobacterales > Woeseiaceae > UBA1847. The sequence goes on from CAVQKY010000006.1 coordinate 1,358,031, forward strand.
ATAAAGGCTTTGGTATGCAGCGTCGCCTTGGCACCGCTTGCCGCGACCAGTTCCGCCCCGGCGATATCTGAATCGGGCCGCGCTTCGAAGATCCGGACGCCGGCCTCGAGGAGCGGCTTCCGTGCCGGCGCGTAGCCGCCGTGCACCGAGAACTGGTTGTTGGCCGCGAGCGAATTCGTGATGATCACCACATCGACGCCTTTTTCGTGCTGCCTGACGAGACCCTCGATGCCGCGCTTTCGCGGCACGAAGTAGGGCGAGACGATGATCAGTTGCTCTTTCGCCTGGATGAGTTCCTCGAGCAACTCGGTCGAGATCTGCTTGAAGTCCCCGCTATTGTCAGTCCGGCCCTTGTCCGGCGAGTCGTAAACCAGACGATACCCGGACCAGCGGAACATGTCCGTGCCGGCGCGGGCGAAGCCGGTGAAGCGTTCCAGGACGGCGTCGCGATAGTCCGTATTGGGCAGGGTGGCATAGGAGTCGGCAAGCCGCTCGCGCAGCCGCCGCAGGTCGCCCTCGGGATCTACGGGCTGCTCGGAAAACGCGGCGACGGGCAGCGCCGTCTCATGATTCCAGTAGATATCGAACATGTGCGAGACGTCCGTAACTACCGGACCGATGCCGATGACGTCGAGATCGCCGAAGTTCACGTCTTCACGGGCGCCGAAGTACTCTGCTGCAATATTCCGGCCGCCCACGATCGTCACCTGGTTGTCGACGGTAAACGACTTGTTGTGCATGCGCCGGTTGACGCGTCCGAAATCCACGAGCGACCCGAGCGAGCGTCCCGCGAACCCCCGGTTGAACGGGTTGAAAACACGAATCTCGATATTCGGGTGCTGCTCGAGGGCTGCCATGCCCACGTCATAGCCGGACGTGAACACATCGTCGAGCAGCAGCCGCACGCGCACCCCCCGGTCTGCCGCCCGCATCAGGGCGTGCAGGAAGGCGCGGCCGACGAGGTCGTTCTTGATGAGGTAATACTGCAGATCGATGCTTTGTTCGGCCTGTTCGGCGAGGACCAATCGCGCAGCGAGTGCCTCTATACCATCATTGAGCGGGTGAAACCCCGACTCATCCCCGGCGTGTTTTTCTGCTTCAGGTAAGAATTCCTTGCCGAGCGTCGTCTCCGCCGTGCCGGTGATTGCCGTCGATGCGGTTCGCGGGTAGTCGAAGTCGATACTCGTACACGCGCTGGCCAGCGCAGCAGAGCCAACAAGCAGCATTATTCTTGTTTGCCTGTTCATGCCACAATCATACGGTGACCATCCGGAATCCACCAAGGCCTGCATGTACCCACCGGGCACCGCAGGCGTGTTGCCGGTGACAGAAAGGAGGCCTGCGGCCGGCATTCTCGCACGACTGCATCGGCACACATGGCTGGTGATCGTCCTCGGCCTCGCTGGCGTCGGCTGGTACTCGGCCACGCGCGACCCGGCGATCTTTGCCAGCCAGCAGCATTACGGTGTCCTGTCGATCCTGCCGGCACTCGCGACGCTCGTCATCTGTTTTGCGACGCGCAACGTGATTCTCGCGCTCTTCATGGGAATCGTCGCAGGTGGCCTGATCTCGACCGACTACAACATCATCCAGGCCTTCCTCATCCCCAATATCGGTACGCCGCGCTTCGCGGAGCTGCTGCTCGTCTACCTGTGGGCGCTCGGCGGCCTGCTCGGCATCTGGAACCGCAACGGCGGCGCGTGGCACTTTGCGGACTGGGTATCGACGCGCTTCGTCCACTCGCGCCGATCAGCCATGTTCTTTGCGTGGCTGATGGGCATGCTTTTTCACCAGGGCGGGACGATCAGCACCGTACTGACCGGCACCACCGTCCGCCCGGTTGCCGACAGGGAAAAAGTGGCGCACGAGGAACTCTCCTATATCGTCGATTCGACAGCGTCGCCGATCGCAACGGTGATTCCGTTCAACGCCTGGCCGCTCTATGTCGGCGGGCTGATCACGATTCCGTCGCTCGCGGCGCACATCCCCGACCGCGATGCTGCCGTCGGCCTGTTCATCGATGCCCTGTGGTGGAACTTCTATGGCTGGTTTGCAGTGGTGTTCACGCTGCTCTTTGCGCTCGGTTTGCTGCCTTTCATCGGCGGGCCGATGCGGCGTGCCCAGGCGCGCGTCCTCGCGACGGGTGAACTGGATGCGCCGACGGCCGAGCCCATGGTTGCGAAGGAGCTCACGACCGTAGACGTCGCGCCCGGCTACCGGCCTTCCCTGCTCGATTTTTTCGTGCCGATTCTCGTTCTCATGGGTATTGCAATCGTGCCGTATCTTGTTGCCGGCCGCTTGATGATCTTCGAGGCTTTCGGCCTCGCGCTCGTCAGCGCCGTCGTGCTGTCGGTGCTGCGCGGCATGAGCGTCAAGGATGCCTTCGATGGCGTGGTCGACGGCATCAAGGGCGTCACCGTGGGCGCCATCATCCTCGGGCTCGCGGTTACGCTGGGCGGGGTATCGGACACCCTCGGCGCCTCGGCGTGGGTGATCGAGACGACGGCATCGGACCTCACCGCCGCGCCGTATCTCCTGCCGGGACTCTTGATGGCGATCTGCATGGGCGTGTCGTTTTCCGTCGGTACGTCCTGGGGCACCTACGCCGTCGTCTTCCCGATCGCGCTGCCGCTTGCCTACGCGCTCGCAACCGATCCCTTGTATGTCTACCTCTGTTTCGCGGCGATCATGGGCGGTTCCGTTTTTGGCGACCAGTGTTCACCGATTTCCGATACGACGATCCTGTCGGCGCTCGCCTGCGGTGCCGACCTGATGGATCACGTCCTCACGCAGCTGCCCATCGCTCTCGCGGCGGCGGCCATCGCCATTGCGCTCTACACGGGGATCGCGTTTGCGATCAGCTAGTGCCGCGGGTCGCGGGCGGGATGGATCGGCGTGGAGCCGCCTGTATATAATGTGTGCCCTCCGCCGGCCGATCCGGTGACGGCGTACCATCCAGCTCCGGAGCATAACGTTGAATCGGGACCAGAGATTTTTCGATCTGTATTCGCTCGTCATCGGCGGCCTGGCCGCCATCGGTCTTGCCCTGCTGGTTTTGGCGATGAAGCTGTCCGAGCTCACGCAAGGCGTGTACACGCAGGAAGCCGAGGAGTACCAGGAGGCGATCGCTGAGCGGATCCGGCCCCTCAGCGAGGTCTACATGCCGGGTGAGGCAGTCGCCGCAGCCCGCCCCGCCGCGACCGCGCCGGAAACGCCGGAACCGGTTGCGACGGCGATGACCGGTCCGCAGGTCTACAACAGCGCCTGCATCGCATGCCACGGCACAGGCGTCGGCGGCGCCCCGATGGTCGGGGATGCCACGGCCTGGGAGCCGCGCGTGTCGAAGGGACTGCAAACCCTGCATCAGCACGCGATCGAAGGCTTCACTGGTTCGGCGGGCGTCATGCCCGCAAAAGGCGGGCGCATGGACCTTTCCGACAAGGAAATCATCGAGGCCGTCGATTACATGCTCGCCGAATCGAAGTAGGAGCGCCGTCGGAGCGGCCGCCAGCCGCGACTGGACGGCGGTCCGATCGAAGCGCGATCAGGTCGCGGGCGTACGCCCGCTCCAACGGCGGTTGAGCCCCCGCAATGCCAGCGCTTCGGCCAGGTGTGCCGTCCCGATACGCTCCACGCCCGCGAGGTCGGCAATCGTGCGCGCGACGCGCAGCACACGCTGGTAAGCCCGCACCGACAGGCGAAAGCGTTCCGCCGCGGCATCGAGAATGCGCCAGCCGTCCGCGGACAGTTCGGAGGAACGTTTTAATGCCGCGGCATCGAGCCTTGCGTTGCAACAGCCGTCACGCCGCAATTGCCGCCCGCGAGCATCGTCGACGCGTTGTTGCACGACGGCACTTGTCTCCACATTCGGCTCGCCGCTGCGTAACAGGTCGCGCGGAGGCCGTCCGACCTCGACCCTGAGGTCGATCCGGTCCATCAGCGGGCCCGATATGCGTTGCCGGTAGTTCGCAACCCGGTCCGCACTGCAACTGCAGTCGCCGGCCGAATCGCCGAGGTAACCGCAGGGACAGGGGTTCATTGCGGCCACGAGCTGGAAGGCCGCCGGAAAATCGTCCTGCCGGTTCGCTCTCGAGATCGTGATGCGCCCGGCTTCCAGGGGCTCCCGCAGCACTTCGAGCACATGTCGGCTGAATTCCGGCAATTCGTCCAGGAACAGCACGCCGTTGTGCGCGCGCGAGGCTTCGCCCGGCCGCGGGCCGGGCCCGCCGCCGATCATTGCTGCTGCCGAGGCCGTGTGATGGGGCGCCCGGAAGGGACGCACCCGCCAGTGTTCGGGAACGGGCGCAATGCCCAGCACCGACTCTATCGCCGCCGTTTCAATGGCCTCCTGCTCGCTCATCGGGGGCAGGATGCCGGGCAGCCGCGCGGCCAGCATGCTCTTGCCGGTGCCGGGCGGCCCCGTGAGCAGGAGATTGTGGCCGCCCGCGGCCGCGACCTCGAGCGCGCGCTTCGCGCGGGCCTGGCCGTGCACGTCGGCAAGGTCCGCTGCCGATGCTCTCGCCGCCGCCGGGACATTGCGCGGCAGTGGCTCGAGGGGGACGCTGCCGGCGAGGTGCGCCGTTACCTCGAGGAGCGAGCGCGCCGCGTGCACGGCGTCACTGACCAGTGCCGCCTCCGCGCCGTTGTCCGCGGGCACGATGAGATCCCTGCCGCCGCCCGCGGCTTTCAGAGCCGCCGGGAGGACACCGGGTACGCGACGCAGGTCGCCGTTCATGCCGAGCTCGCCGTAGAACTCGATGCCGTCGATGGCCCTGCCGGTGAGCTGCCGGCTGGCGACGAGGATACCGATCGCAATCGCGAGATCGAAGCGGCCGCCGGTTTTCGGCATGTCCGCCGGGCCGAGGCTTACGGTGATGCGTTGCTGCGGGAAATTGAAGCCGGAATTCAGAAGAGCGCCGCGCACCCGGTCCTTGCTTTCGCGCACTGCCGTGGCTGGCATACCGACAAGGTGGAATACCGGCAGGCCGCCGGAAAGGAATACCTCGATGCTGACTCGCGGCGCAGCAGTCCCGATTTGCGCACGGCTGTGCAGTATGGCGACGCTCATCGCAACCCTCCGTTGGAGCCGGTGATGCCCGCGAATAAGACGAGGCCGATCGGCCGCACCTTATTCGCGGGCTTGCGCCCGCTCTGACGGGCGGCTACGGGGAACGGGCTTCGAGCGCTTGCAGCTGTTGCTCGAGCGCGGCGAGTTTTTCGCGTGTACGGGCAAGCACCGCTTCCTGCACCTCGAATTCCTCGCGCGTGACGAGGTCGAGCTTCGCGAGACCTTGCGCGAGCACGGCGCGGAAGTTCTGTTCCAGCTCGTCGCGAATGGCGCGCAGGTTTCCGGGTACTGCATCTGCAAGTCGACCGGCCAGCTTGTCGATGCCGTCCCGGTTCATGTCCTTCTCCGTATTGCAGCGCCCCGGGGCCGCCCGACGCCACCGCCATTACTGCGCGAGTGTGTTGGTTTTGATTGTGGATTGTGCATGGTTCCTCCGTCGGCGCGATTTTCGCGACACGAGTATAAGCGTTTGTTCGGCACTACTTCCCGATGGGATTGCCGACGGTGCAGGCCCGACGCATCTCATTCTTCTGCGCTGCCCCGTTGCACTGGTTTCGATCGCAACTCATCGAAACGGGGCAGCACCTTAAACGCCGCGCACCGACATAGTGCGAACAGCAAAGCTGAAAAAACGCAAGTCCTTGTTGCCATTGGCGATCCCGATGTTGGCACGATTGCTGCCTTATAGGCGAGGGGAACGGGGCCGTCCGTGCCCGACAACTTAACGGGAGACCAAAATGAAAGTGACGACAAAGGCAGGGCTTGCAGCGAGCCTGATTCTCCTCTGCGGGCTCGCACAGGCAGACTGGTCGGCCAACCTCGGTTACGCCAGTGAATACCACTACCGCGGCATCTTCCAGGAGAACTCCTCAGCCAATGGCGGGGTGGATTTCGAAGCCGGTGGTTTCTATGCCGGCACCTGGGTAGCCGACGTCGGCGATGGCCTGGAAGTGGACGGCTTTTTCGGCTATGGCATGGACATCGGCGAACTTGGACTTTCGGTCGGCTACACGGGCTATTTCTACACGGAAGACTTCGACGACACCTACCAGGAGATCAACCTGGGCGCCGGTTTCGCCATGCTGTCGCTCGACGTCGCGATTGGCGAGTACGAAAACTTCAGCGGACCGACACTGGACTACACGTATTACGCGCTGACGCTCGAACACAACGGTTTCTACGGCAAGTACGCGGGCTTCTCCCAGGACTTCGACGGCAACTATGTCGAGCTGGGCTACGGCACCACGGTGAACGAGATCGATCTCGGCATCATCCTGCTGTTCTCCGACGAGGATCTCATCGGCGATGCCGACGAAAACGTGATCTTGACGATTGGCAAGTCCTTCGACCTCTGACCGCGCGAACACGGGGCGGCCCGTCCGCCCCGCTACTTGAGAAGCAACATTCGTACTTAGGGGAAACTCATGAAAATGATCACGGCGATCATCAAGCCCTTCAAGCTCGACGATGTGCGTCAGGCTGTTGCCGATATCGGCATCCAGGGCATCACGGTGACCGAAGTCAAGGGCTTCGGGCGCCAGCGGGGTCACACGGAGCTATACCGTGGCGCCGAATACGTCGTCGACTTCCTGCCGAAAGCCAAGATCGAGCTCGCGGTGGACGACGCCATCGCGGAGCAGGTAGTGGAGGCCATCGCCAATACAGCACGCACCGGCAAGATTGGCGACGGCAAGATCTTCATCACGGAGCTGACCGAAGCCATTCGCATACGTACCGGTGAGACCGGTTCCGAAGCCGTCTAACGTATTCCATAGGGAGACAACAATGGAAGACCAGATTACACAGGTTTCGGCGTCGGTCAGTGAACTGGCTTACGCACTCGATACCTTTTATTTCCTTGTCATGGGCGCGCTCGTCATGTGGATGGCGGCGGGATTCACTATGCTCGAAGCAGGCCTCGTGCGTGCAAAAAATACGGCGGAGATCCTGACGAAGAACGTCGGCCTGTACGCGATTGCCTGCATCATGTACATGCTGTGCGGCTACGCAATCATGTACCCGGGAGATTACGAAGGCGGTATGTTCCAGAGCCTCGCATCTCTGGGTACGGGCCTCCTCGGCACCTCGGACAACGACGTTGCCACCGTCCTGGCCGGCGACGCGTACTACTCCGGCTCAGCGGATTTCTTCTTCCAGGTCGTGTTCGTCGCAACTGCGATGTCGATCGTGTCCGGCGCCGTTGCCGAACGCATGAAGCTGTGGTCGTTCTTTCTGTTCTGCGTGGTAATGACCAGCGTTATTTACCCGGTCGAGGGTTTCTGGAAATGGGGCGGCGGCTGGCTCAATACCGGCGGTTTCGTCGACTTCGCCGGCTCCGGCGTCGTGCACATGACCGGCGCGGCAGCCGCGCTCGCCGGAGTCCTGCTGCTCGGGGCACGCAAGGGAAAATACGGACCCGGGGGCCAGATCAACGCCATCCCGGGCTGCAATCTGCCGCTGTCGGCCCTCGGCACGCTGATCCTCTGGTTCGGCTGGTTCGGGTTCAACGGCGGCTCCGAACTCAAGGTGTCGAACGTCGGTGAAGCCAATGCCGTCGCCCTCGTGTTCGTCAACACGAATATGGCGGCTGCCGGCGGCCTCATCGCGGCACTCGTGCTGTCGCGTTTCTGGTTCGGGAAGGCCGACCTCACGATGGCCTTGAACGGTGCACTTGCCGGCCTCGTTGCCATCACGGCCCAACCGCTGACACCCACGCCCTTGTGGGCGACCTCTATCGGCGCGATCGGCGGACTGATCGTCGTGGGGTCGATCGTGATGCTCGACAAGCTGAAGATCGACGATCCCGTCGGGGCCATCTCGGTGCACGGCGCGGCCGGCATCTGGGGCCTGCTCGCGGTCTGCATCACCGACGAGGCATCATCGCTCGTGTGGCAGCTGATCGGCATGGCTTCGATTTTCGCCTGGGTGTTCGGCATGAGCCTTCTGGCCTGGTTCCTGATCAAGCTCGTGATCGGCGTCCGTGTGTCCGAAGAGGAAGAATACGAAGGCGTCGACCTTTCCGAGTGCGGGCTCGAGGCCTACCCGGAATTCTCGAGCGCCGACTAGCCCCCTCCGGGAGGCTGCCCGAACAATGGTCCGATACCCGGGCCTGGGCAGCTTCCCGGATCTTGTTCCAGAGCGCTTTTTCCCCGAGAAAGCAAGACTGGCGGGCCTCAAGGGCCCGCCCTTTTTGTTGGAGCGGCCGTTGGCCGCGATAAAGTCCATGTGGCAACAGGGCCGCAAAACCCTGCAATTTGCTGTGATCGGGGTCACAACACGGGCACTGCCCGCGTGTTCTAATTGACGTCCCGGTGAGCGCCCGGCGCGAGGTAAATCGCACTCAAGGCAGGAATCCCATGACGCGTATCAAGACATTGGCCATCGCCGCTTTTGCCACCGCTGCCTTCGCGGCGCCGGTATCGGCCGGCGACATCTATCGCTTCACCGATGCCGAAGGCAACGTCTCGTACGTCGACCGTCCCACCGGGGCGCCTACCGAGGAGCGAGTCCCTATCTCGTCGAAGCCGACGGATCCGACGCAGGTCCAGGCCCGCGTGCAAAGCCGCTCCAGCCACGACACGGCTGACGCCGGCGAACCCGAAGAAGATCCCCCGACTCGCGCCGAACGGGCCGAGGCGGAGCGCCAGCGCACGGAAAAGTGCCAGCAGTACCGTGACCAGCTCGAGACGTACGTAACGTCCCGCCGGCTGTACCGTGAAACCGGGAACGGGGAGCGTGAATACCTCGACGATAACGAAGTACTCGAAGCACGCAGCCGGGCGGAGGAACTGGTCGTCGAGTATTGCGACTAGACCGGGTAAAGTTCGGGCTCCACTATCAGGAGCCCCGGCAGGAGTCCCGGTTTGAGCGACGGCGCGGAACAGCCCGGCCCCGGCACACAGGCCTACCTGCCTGATTTCTGCGCCGCCGGCACCGTATTCGTCGTTGTCCTGATCGCCGAACTCGTGGCGATCGTTCTCACGCTCGCATCGCATGGCGAAGGCCGCTTTTTCGTCGATCTCTACAAGTCCTCGTTTTTCGTACTGTGGTTCGCCCTTCTCGCGTCCGGCCTGATGTGCCAGCTCCGCTCGCGGCTCGAACGCGCGGGCAAGACGCGCGCCTTCGTTCTGAGTTTCGCGTTCCTCCTCGTACTGTGCCTCGTGCTCGCCGAAATCGCGTGGCAATTCACACGGCGTTTCAGCGATCTCATCATGATCGACAGCAATCATTTCGTGTTCGTCGGCCGCACCTTCGCAATCGGTGCCATCGTCATCGCACTGGCCCTGCGTTACCTGTATGTCGCCAGTGAATGGCGGCGCAGCATCCTGCTCGAAGCGCAGGCGCGCGTCAGTGCGCTGAAGGCGCTCATTCGCCCACATTTCCTGTTCAACAGCATGAATACCATCGCGGCACTCACCCGGACCGATCCGCGGCAGGCGGAGGAGGCTGTCGAAGACCTGTCGGACCTCATGCGGGCGAATCTCGGCGGCGCACGCGACAAGACCTCGCTCAAGGAGGAACTGGAGCTGGCAGCGATCTACCAGCGCATCGAAAAGCTGCGACTCGGCGACCGCCTGGACGTTCGCTGGAACATCGCCGAATTGCCGATGCGCGCGCAGATTCCGAGCCTGACGATCCAGCCGCTGCTCGAGAACGCCATCTATCACGGCATCGAGCAACTGCCGGACGGCGGCCGCATTACGGTCACCGGTCGGCGCGACGGCGACTTCATTTCGATCGACATCTCGAATCCCGTCCTGGCCGGCGCGAGCCGCAAGAGGGACGGCAACCGCATGGCGCTGGCGAACATACGCCAGCGTTACGAACTCGCCTATGGCGCACGGGCGCGCGTCGACGTGATGCAGGCGGACGGGCTTTACACGGTGTCCCTGCGCTTCCCGGCCGACGAGCGCAAAGCATGAAAGTCCTCATCGTGGACGACGAACCGCCGGCACGCGACCGCCTCGGGCGGATCGTCGCCGAACTCGCGGGGTACGAAGTTGCAGGCCTCGCGGCAAACGGCGCGGAAGCACTGGCGATGGCATCGACGATACAGCCGGACATCGTACTGCTCGACATCCGCATGCCCGGAATGGACGGAATCGAGACCGCAAAGCACCTGAACAAGCTTGCGCGTGCCCCGGCGATCGTGTTCGCAACCGCCTATGACCAGTATGCGATCGATGCATTCGACGCGCGGGCAGTGGGGTATGTGCTCAAACCCGTGCGCCGCGAGCGGCTCGAGAACGCGCTGCAACAGGCGTCGCGTCTGGCGCGTACGACGCTGGCCTCGCTCGGCAGCGATCGCGACGTCGCGGGCAAGCGGCAGCATGTGTGTGCCGGGTCGCGCGACCGGCTCACGCTCATCAACGTTGCGGACATCAACTATTTCTGCGCCGACCAGAAGTACGTCGCGGTTCACCACGATGCGGGCGTCAGCCTCATCGACGACTCCCTGAAGTCGCTGGAAGACGAATTTGCGGACGAGTTCGTGCGCATTCACCGCAGCGCGCTGGTGGCCGTCGCGCGCATCCGCTCGATCGTCCGTACCGGGGATGGCCGCCTGCGCATTGCCCTCCGGGACGGCTCGCATAAAGACAACAAAGACCTGATAATCAGCCGCCGGCACGTCGCCGAGGTGCGGCGCCGGCTCACCGGCAAAGACAACGAAAGCTGATCCGCCTTTTGGATATCCGCATAGCAACCCGCAAGAGCGCGCTGGCCCTGTGGCAGGCCGAACACGTCGCGAGCCTGTTGCGGGCACTGGACGGCATCGGCCGCGTGACGCTCGTACCGCTCTCCACCCGCGGCGACGAAATCCTCGATCGCAGCCTGCAAAAGATCGGCGGCAAGGGACTCTTCGTCAAGGAACTCGAAATTGCCTTGTGCGAGGGCCAGGCCGATATCGCCGTGCACTCCATGAAGGATGTGCCCGTGCGGATGGCCGCGGGCTTCACGATCGGCGCCCTGCTCGCGCGGGCGAACCCTGCCGACGCCCTCGTCGGCCGCAATCGAATGCGCCTCGAGGCGCTGGATGCCGGTGCCCGCGTGGGCAGCTCCAGCCTGCGGCGGCAGGCCCAGTTGAAGCGGCTGCGCCCGGATCTCTGCGTTGAGCCCTTGCGCGGCAATGTCAACACGCGACTTCAAAAACTCGAGGCGGGTGAATTCGACGCCATCGTGCTTGCCGCCGCCGGCCTGGAGCGGCTCGGGCTCGCCAGGCATATCAGCCAGGTGTTCACGACCGAAGAAATGCTGCCGGCCGCAGCCCAGGGCGTACTCGGCATCGAGTGCCTCACCGGCAGCACAGCGATTCTCGAGCGTCTCGCGGCACTGAACGACCCGGCGACGGCGGCCACTACGGCGGCGGAACGCAGCATCGCACGGCGCTTCAACGCCACCTGCCAGTCACCCGTGGCGGCCCACGCGCGCCTCTCCGGTGACGAGCTCACCCTGACGGCGCTGGTGGCAACGCCCGACGGGCGCGAATGCCTGCGCGACAGCCAGTGCGGCACGTCGGACCGCGCCGTTGCCATCGGCCTGGCGCTGGCGGAGCGCATGCTGGGACACGGCGCGCGCGACATCCTCGATCACGCCGGGCAGGTATCGGTCGGCAAGGCGCGTGCCTGAGCACTTGCCGCCCGGGTACGGGGTGCTCATCACCCGGCCACGCGACCAGTCCGCGGAACTCGCCGGCGAAGTGAGGGCGCGGGGCGGCACGCCTATCCTCTTTCCGGTGCTCGAAATCCGACCGCGCGATCCCGGCGCGGTCGCCGCGGAAGTCGCCTCGTTGCCGCCCGCAGACATTACGATCTTCATCAGCCGTAACGCGGTGCGGCATGGTATCGGCTACGCGGCCGGACAACTCGCCGCCATCGGTCCGACGACGGCGGACGAGATCCGGCGCCTGGGTCACTCCGTCGATATCACCCCCGCCTCAGGCTTCGACAGCGAGAGCCTGCTGGCGGCGCCGGAGCTCGCCGACGTCAATGGCCGCTGTGTGCGTATCGTGCGCGGCAATCCCGGCCGCGCCTTCCTCGCGACGGAACTCTCGAGGCGCGGGGCGCGCGTCGACTACGTCGAGGCCTACGCACGATCGCTCCCCGTCATTTCCGGCGAAGAACGCATGAGGCTCGCCAGTCGTTGGCAGCGCGGTGAAGTCGATGCCATCGTGATCATGAGCGTCGAGTCGCTCGATAACCTGGCTCGCCTGCTCCCTGTGGCCTGCCAGCCCGGCCCTGCCGGACCGCTACTGGTGACGGCCGCGACACGTGTGTTAAAAGAAGCGCGACAACGTTTCCCGGGCTGCCCCGCAGTGCTGGCTGCCGGCCCTCGGGTGGGCGAGCTCGTGGACTGCCTCGTGGACATTACTGCATCCCGCGGCGCAAGCTCGACACCGCCGCGGCAGCCGGACTGAAACATGAGCGAGACGACGAACGAGAACCCGAAGTCGGTCGTGGATGCCGAGTTCGACGAACCGGCCTACGAGCCAGCGGACACGGCGGAGTTAACCCCGAAACGACGCGGCGGCGCGACGACCAGCATTGCCTGGCTCGCGCTGTTCCTGGGACTCGCTGCCATCGCCGGCGTCGGCTATCTGTTCCTCGATAACTGGCGGGCCGACCGCGAGGCCGGTGCCGGCGACGATGCGCTTCAGGCAATCCGGCGCGAGACGGACGAACGTCTGGAAGCGACGGAGGACGCGCTCGCCAAATCCGGCGACCGGCTCGACGCCCTCGCCGCCAGGGTCGAGCGCAACGGCGACGCACTGAAACCGCTCGAGGCAGCGATCGACGAATCCCGGTCGCAGAGCGCGACGCTCGAATCCGTCACACCACGTGTCGCGCGACTCGAACGCTCCCTCGCGGACCTTCAGGGCATCTCGGTCGACGCCCGCCAAACGTTCCTGCTCGCGGAGGCCGAGTACTACCTGCAGATCGCGAATGCGCAGTTGCAGCTCGCCGGCAATGCCGAACTTGCCGCACTGGCGCTCGAGCAGGCCGACGACCGGCTCGCGGAACTGGGCGACCCGGCGCTGACGGATGTCCGTCGGGCCCTCGCTGACGAGCTGGCTGCGCTGGACGCCATGGAGAAGCCCGATATCGCCGGGGCAACGCTGACCCTCGGCAGCCTCGCCCAGGTGGCCGAGTCCCTGCCCGTTCGCGGCCCGGATGCGGCAGAAGAAAGCGATCCGGCAGTACCTGAGGAAGACCCCGGTGCCCTGTCCCGTGCCTGGGCGTCCGTCCGGGAGGCATTCAGCGGGGCTTTCAATTACACAGCGCCGGACGATCCGGAACGGCCGCTGCTGACACCCGGTGCCGAACCGCTCATCCGCACCAATCTCGCGCTGCAATTGCAGGCTGCGCGACTCGCCCTGCTGCGCGGCGAACAGGACCTGTTCCGGCAAAGCCTCGACGATGCAGACAGCTGGCTCGCCGCCTACTTCGATGTCTCGAGTGCCCCGGTCTCGAGCGCTCGCGACACGATTCGCGACCTGCGCGCTGCGTACCAGAGCGCGGAGCAGCCGGATATCTCGGAATCCCTGCGGCTGCTGCGCCAATACAGGACGCAAGCGGAATCGGGGCAATGAAATTCGGCCTGATCGTGGTGCTGGTCGCGCTCGGAAGCGCCATCGCGTTCCAGGCACTGATGGCCGATCCGGGCTACGTCGCCATCGAGCTGCGCGGCCATGTGCTCGAGATGTCCGTTCCGGCCCTGCTCGCGCTGGTCGTACTCCTCGTGTTCGGCCTGTGGTTCGTCCGCTGGGTGTTCCTTGCACCGAGACGGCTCGGAGAGGCGGCAGGCCGCTATCGCGCCGGACGGTCCGGCCAGAAGCTGACGCGCGGCATGATCGAGGTTGCCGAGGGCAATCTCGCGCGCGGCGAGAAACTCCTTGCACAGGCAGCCGGTACCAGCGATTCACCGCTGTTCAATTACCTGCAGGCGGCGCGCGCGGCGCACTTGCAGGGTCACGACCAGCGCCGCGACGACTGGCTCCGGAAGGCGTACTCGGAAACGCCCGAAGCAACCAACGCGGTGCTGCTGACCCAGGCCGAATTCCAGCTGGACAGGGGCGATTACGAGCAGGCGCTCGCGACTCTGAGAAAGATCGAGGAAGGCCACCGCGATCACAGCTATGCGGCGCACCTGCTCGGTCGCATCTATTACCGGCTCGCCGACTGGGACAGTCTTGCCGCACTTCTGCCCCGTCTCGCAAAACAGGGCCGGGTGACACCGGAGACCCTGGAGCTCTGGTCCGTCGCCGTCTACCGGTCGCAGCTCGCGCGGGCATCGACGGGCGAAGAGGTGATGAACACGTGGAAACAGTTGCCGCGGACGCTGAAAACCCGGCTGCCACTCCTCGATGAGTACTACGCCGCCCTGATTCGTACCGGCATGAACGACAAGGCGGAGAAGGAACTGGCGCAGGAATTGAAAACGGAGTGGCGCGGCTCGCTGGTGCGCCTGTTCGGGCTCGTCGAGGGCCAGGACGCGAGCAGGCAGCTGAAACGGGTGGAGAGCTGGCTCGCCGTGCATCCCGACGACCCGGACCTCCTGCTCGCCGCGGCGCGCCTTTGCCTGCGGAACGAACTGTGGGGCAAGGCACGCAGTTACCTCGAGTCCGTGATAGGCCTGCGGCCCTCGCCGGAAGCGTACAAGGAGTACGGGAAGCTCCTCGCGAAACTCGGCGAAACGGATGCCGCCGCGGAAGCGTATCGCGACGGGCTCAATCTCGTGGCCGGGGGCTCCGGCGTCGCCGCCCTGCCGCACCTGTAGGCGCGATCAAAGCGCGTTTCGTTCGCGGCCATGGGCCGCTCGTACGGCTTCTATAAGAGACTTACCGATCGGTCTCAGGGCTGGCTGCGCCTGGAGCGCAACCACTCGATCAGCGGATCCCATTCGGCCCAGTCCGGCCACGCCAGGTATTCCGGCAACTCGAAGATGCCGAGGCCGCGCGTGTACGCGCGTATGTAGTTCTGGGCTTCGCGCAGGGCGGCGACGTACGGCACCCGCGTCTTCTCGAGATACTCGTCGAGCTCGTCCCAGATCAGCGTGTTGTCCCGAACCCGGTTTGCGACCGTCGCAATCCTGACCTGCTTGCGCTCCACCTTGCCGACGCTCTTCAGTTCCTCGATGAATCTCGAGGTTGCCTGCATGTCGATCGACGAGGGGAGCACGGGCACGATGATCGTGTCGGCGTGATTGACGAGGTCGGTGAGTTCCGGGCCGTGCGTACGGGCCGGGGCATCGATGACGAGTACGTCGGCGGTCCGTGGCGCATGCCTCAGTCCGTCCACATACGCAGCGACGCCGTGGATTTCGGGGCGGTCGGGCGGCCGGCGCTCTACCCAGTCGAGACTCGAACGCTGCGCATCGTAATCCGCGAGCGCAACCGAGGCGCCTTCGGTCGCAAACCAGGAAGCAATGTTGGTTGCGAGAGTGCTCTTGCCGCTGCCACCCTTCGCATTCAAAACCATTATGTGCCGCATGTTTAACCTCGCATGTTCTTATTGTGGCCGCGCACGCGCCGGGCCTCTCGTTTTGCGATGCCCGTGTCCCCTGCGCAATTTATGTAAACTACAGACGCAGCTGGAAAAAGTCCATCCGAGACAGGGGACGCGACGAACCCGCCATTGACCTCATGCACATCCGTTATCTGCAAATGGAGGGCGCCGGCAACCGGATCCTGGTCGTCGACGAACGTCGGGGCCGGCAGCCGCCGCCGGACCGCGGCGCAATCCGGCGCCTCGGCGACCCGGACACCGGGCCGGGCTTCGACCAGCTGATGTGGGTGCTGCCCTCCGCTTCGGCCGGCGCCGTTGCGAGCTACCGGGTGTTCAATCGCGACGGCAGCGAGGTGGAGCAGTGCGGCAATGGCGTGCGGTGCGTCGCCCGCATGCTCGTCCAGGCCGGTGATGCCCCTCGACGATTCCTGCTCGAGGGACCGGCGGGGCCGGTCGAGGCCCGGCTCACGGACGGGGACCGGGTCGCCGTCGATATGGGCAGGCCGGTATTCGAGCCCGGACTGATCCCTTTCCTCGCCGATCGTGTGTCGAACTTCTACGATCTGGACGTCGACGGGCAGACCATCGAGGTCGGCGCCGTATCCATGGGCAACCCCCATTGCGTGCTTGCCCTCGAAGACGTCGGGATCGCCGAGGTCGGCCGGCTGGGGCCACGGATCGAGCAGCATCCGCGCTTCCCGAATCGCACCAACGTCGGCTTCCTCGCCATTCGCGGCCGTGACCTCGTCGACCTTCGCGTGCATGAGCGCGGTGTGGGTGAAACGCTTGCCTGCGGCACCGGCGCCTGCGCCGCCGTCGTCGTCGCCCGACGTCGGGGCGAACTCGATGCCGATGTGCGTGTGAACCTACCCGGCGGGCAACTCGTGGTAAGCTGGCCGCGGACCGCCGACAGCGTCTGGCTTACGGGCAACGCAGAACTGATTAGCGAGGGAACGATCGATCTATGAGCACCCAGCGCAAGCCGGAATTCCTCGAAGACGGCATCTCTGAAGAGCTAATCAACGATTATCTGAAACTCCACCCGGATTACTTCGAGCGGCACCCGGCCTTGCTGAGCGCTCTGCAACTGCCGCACGCCGCGGGCGGCGCCGTGTCGCTCGTCGCGCGCCAGGTATCGGTGCTGCGACAGAAAGACCTGAAACTCGAGCGCCGACTCAAGGACCTCATCGAGGTTGCACGGGCGAACGATGTGCTGTCCGCGAAGATCCACGCGCTGGCCCTGCAGCTCCTTTCCGCCGCCGACCTCGCGCGTACCATCGCAGCCGTCGAAGAAGCCGTACGCTCAGGCTTCGGCGCCGACCAGTCGGTGCTGGTGCTCTTCGGTGATCCGGATGGCTTCGCGAATGTGGCCTCGGGCCGGTTCCTCCGCGCCATCGATCGCGAGGACGCGTCACTGAAGCCATTCCACACGTTTCTTGCAAGCGGCAACCCGCGCTGCGGGCAGGCGCGCGACACGCAGCTCGAATTCCTGTTTCGTGACGATGCGGGCGACATCGGCTCCGTGGCGCTCATTCCTCTCGGCAACAAATCCGACACCGGGTTTCTCGCCATTGGCAGTGCGGATTCGAACCGCTTTCATCCCGGCATGAGCATGGATTTTCTCGCACGCGTCGGGGATCTCGTGGCCGCCGCACTCGCGCGTTACTAGCTCGCCCCGGAGCGGCGCGTGGAGGTCCCCGAGCGCGAGTGGATCGACCGCTTCGGGCGGCACCTGTCCCTCGAGCGGCGGCTATCGCCGCTGACCTGCAAGCACTACCGGCGCGACCTCGAGGCGCTCGCCGGGTGGTGCAACCAAAACGGCATCGCGCGCTGGCAGGACCTCGACAGCGGCTACCTGCGTAGCTTCGCAGCCGCGTGCCACCGGCAAGGACTCGGCGGCAAGAGTATCCAGCGGCGACTCTCGGCGGTGCGCAGCTTCTTTCGTTACCTCTTGCGCGAGAAAGCGGTCAGGAAGAACCCGGTCAACGGCGTGTCGGCGCCGAAAGCCCCGAAACGATTGCCCGGCAATCTCGACGCCGACACGATGGCGCGGCTGCTGGACATTAAAGACGAGGGTCCGCTCGTCGATCGCGACCGGGCGATGCTCGAGCTCCTGTATTCGTCGGGCCTTCGCCTCGCCGAACTCACGGACCTCGATACGGGCGACATCGACCTGAACGACCGGACCGTCCGCGTCACCGGCAAGGGCAGCAAGGATCGGGTCGTGCCGGTGGGCCGGCATGCACGCAAAGCGATCGACGCCTGGCTTGGAGCGCGGGCCGGGCTCGCGGCGGCCGGCGAGCGCGCCCTGTTCGTCAGCACGCGTGGCACGCGCCTCGGACAGCGCGCCGTGCAGGCCCGGGTCAAACACTGGGCGCGCAGGCAGGGTATCGACGCCCGGGTCCATACCCACCTGTTCCGCCATTCTTTCGCCACGCACCTGCTCGAATCGAGCCAGGACCTGCGCGGTGTCCAGGAGCTCCTCGGCCACGCGAGCATTTCGACCACGCAGGTCTACACGCACCTTGATTTTCAGCATCTCGCCCGGATATACGACCAGACCCACCCCCGGGCCAGAAGAAAATCAAAGGATTAGCTGCGCCGCACCCTGGCGCCACAGGACATTCAATGGAGCAGTTCAGAGGCACGACGATCGTGTCGGTGCGCCGTAACGGCTCGGTCGCGATCGCCGGCGACGGTCAGGTCTCGATGGGCAATACGATCATGAAAGGCAATGCCCGCAAGGTACGGCCGCTCGCCGGCGGTCGTGTGATCGCGGGCTTCGCGGGCGGTACCGCGGACGCGTTCACCCTGTTCGAACTGTTCGAGGCGAAGCTCGAGCAATACGGCAACCTGACGCGAGCCGCGATCGAGCTGGCAAAGGACTGGCGCACCGATCGCCGGCTTCGCCGGCTCGAGGCACTCCTGTGTGTCGCCGACAAGGACACATCCTTCATCATCTCGGGCAATGGCGACGTCATCGAGCCGCAGGACGACCTGATGGCGATCGGCTCCGGCGGACCGTACGCACAGGCAGCCGCACTTGCGCTGCTCCGGAACACCGAACTTTCAGCACGCGAGATTGCCGAAAAGGCTTTGCAGATCGCCGGCGACATCTGCGTATTCACGAACCAGAACATCACCATCGAACAGTTGTAGGAACGGCCGAAAGGCCGCGTTTCGTAGGAACGCGCCACGCGCGATCAACGGCCACCCACGAGTCGCGGCCATGACCGCGCCTGCAGAAGCCAGGATCAAGCATGTCCCAGATGACACCCCGTGAGATCGTTCAGGAACTGGACAAACACATCATCGGCCAGGATGAGGCCAAGCGTGCCGTGGCGATAGCGCTTCGGAACCGCTGGCGCCGCGTGCAGGTGAACGAACCGCTGCGCAGCGAGATCACGCCGAAGAACATCCTGATGATCGGGCCGACCGGGGTCGGCAAAACGGAAATCTCGCGCCGCCTCGCCCGGCTCGCGAAGGCGCCGTTCATCAAGGTGGAAGCGACGAAGTTCACCGAGGTCGGTTATGTCGGCCGCGAAGTGGATTCGATCATCCGCGACCTCATGGACGTCGCGGTCAAGATGCTGCGTGAGGACGCCATGTCGAAGGTGCGACCGCGCGCAGAGGACGCCGCCGAGGAACGCGTGCTCGATGCCTTGCTGCCCGCATCCCGCTTCGGAGATGAAGACCTGAAGCAAAGCGATACGCGGCAGAAATTCCGCAAGATGCTGCGCGAGGGCCGGCTCGACGACCGGGAAATCGAGGTGCAGGTCGCAGCTGCTCCCTTCGGCGTGGAAATCATGGCGCCCCCCGGCATGGAAGAGATGACCAGCCAGTTGCAGGGCATGTTCCAGAATCTCGGCGGCAACCGGAAAAAGGCACGCAAGCTCAAGGTTACCGACGCGCTGCGGCAGCTCACTGACGACGAAGCCGCGCGCATGGTCGACGAGGAAGAATTGAAATCGCAGGCACTCGAGGCGGTCGAACAGCACGGCATCGTGTTTCTCGACGAACTCGACAAGGTTGCGCGCCGCGGCGAGACACACGGGGCGGACGTCTCGCGCGAGGGCGTGCAGCGCGACCTGTTACCGCTCGTCGAGGGCTCGACCGTCAACACCAAGTACGGCATGGTGCGGACCGACCATATCCTGTTCATCGCCTCCGGCGCTTTTCATGTGTCGCAAGCCCTCCGACCTGATCCCCGAACTGCAGGGCCGCTTCCCGATCCGCGTCGAACTGAAGTCGCTCACCGTCGGCGACTTCGTGCGCATTCTCACCGAACCGGACGCGTCGCTGACGGACCAGTATGCGGCGCTGATGTCGACGGAAGAGGTCAGGCTCGAATTTACCGACGACGGTGTCCGGCGCATCGCCGAGGTCGCGTACCAGGTCAACGAGAACACGGAAAATATCGGCGCGCGTCGGCTGCATACAGTCATGGAACGCTTGCTCGAGACGGTGTCTTTTGATGCGTCCGACAAGAGCGGCACCGAGGTCCGGGTGACCGGCGAATACGTCGACCAGCACCTCGGCGAACTCGCGAAGGACGAGGACCTGAGCCGCTATATCCTGTAGGACGCCGCCGGTGGAGCGGGCGTAAGCCCGCGAATCGAACGCCGTCTCGATCGGGCCGCGAACCCGTCGCGGCTGGCAGCCGCTCCAACGCGCGTGGTTTAAGATACCGCCATGACTCCCACCGAGATCAGATTGCGCAAGGCGTCGAAGCTCCTCGTCGTTTGCTTTGATGACGGCGCCTCGTTCGAGTATCCGTTCGAGTACCTGCGCGTGCATTCGCCGAGTGCGGAGGTCAAGGGACACGGCCCGGGCCAGGAGCGCTTGCAGACGGGCAAGGAGCAGGTCGTGCTCACGGCGGTCGAGCCCGTGGGACAATACGCCGTCCGCCTGGTCTTCGATGACGGCCACAACACCGGCCTTTACACCTGGGCCTATCTTCGCGAACTCGGGGAACAGCGCGAGCAGAAGTGGCAGGCTTACCTCGACCGGCTGCAGGCAGCGGGTTATGCTCGAAAAAAGCCCGGCTAAGCTCCCCCATGCCCGATTCCAGACACGACGACGGACAGACTGACTTCGGCTTCAGGACCGTCTCCCCTGCGGAGAAAGCGAAGCTCGTCCGCAGCGTCTTCGATTCAGTCGCGTCGAAGTACGACCTCATGAACGACCTGATGTCGGGCGGCCTGCACCGCGTATGGAAGCGCTTCACGATCGATGAAGCCGCCGTCCGCCCGGGCCATGTCGTGCTCGACCTCGCCGGCGGTACGGGAGACCTGACGCGTGCGTTCGCGCGCCGGGTCGGGCAGACGGGTCACGTCGTGCTGGCCGACATCAACCGGGCGATGCTCGAAGAGGGGCGCCGGCGCCTCGTCGACGCGGGCGTCGCCGGCAACCTGTCGATCGTACAGCTCGATGCCGAGAACCTCCCGTTCGCGGATGCGAGCTTCGATCGGGTCGGCATTGCGTTCGGGCTGCGCAATGTCACCGACAAAGCCGCCGCCCTCGCATCGATGCGCCGGGTACTGAAACCCGGCGGCAAACTCCTGATCCTCGAATTTTCGACACCGCACGAAATGCTGAAGCCCGCCTACGACCTGTATTCATTCCGCGTACTGCCGCTGCTCGGCCGTGTGGTGGCAAACGATGCCGACAGCTATCGCTATCTCGCCGAGTCGATCCGCATGCACCCCGACCAGGAGCGCCTGCTCGGGATGATGCAGGACGCCGGCCTCGAGCGCTGCCGCTATCACAACCTGACCGGTGGCGTGGTGGCCCTGCACACCGGCTATCGTCTCTGAGACCCGGCATGAGCGCGCTCGATGCACTGCTGCGGCCGACCGCGAGCCTTCTCAACGAGGCAATCGCCGAGCTTACGCCGGCCCGTGAACTTTGCCGGGACCTCGACGGCACCGTCGCCACGGTGCGCTTGCGGCATACCGCGCTTGCCGTGACTTTCCGGATCGGCGCCGGGGCGGTCGCCATCGAATCCGGTGCAGCAGAGGAACCGGATATCGCAATCACAGGCTCACTCGCCGCACTCGCGCGCATGGCGACGTCGGGCGAGCCCGATGCCGTGCGGGACGGGAGCGTTGAACTCCTCGGTGACGCCGAGACGGCCGCGGCCTTCCAGCAGCTCCTTGCTTACGCCCGGCCGGACCCGGAGGAACAGCTCTCGCGCCTCGTCGGGGACACCGCGGCCCATTCGGCAGGACAGTTCGCCCGCAGAGTCGGCACGTGGGCGCGCAATGCCCGTTCCACGATGACCGCGAACCTGCGCGAATACCTGCAGGAAGAGGGCCGGGACGTGCCGAGCCGGTGGGAGGCGGATCGCTTTGCACGCGACGTCGATACGCTGCGCGACGATGTCGAGCGCCTGGCGGCACGTATCCAGCGTCTCGGTGACAGGCATTGAGGAATGCCCGCGGTCGCCCGTTGCGGCGGGTGTTGACGATCCAGCGCGTACTGGTGAAGTACGGGCTCGACGACATCATCTCGAAAACGCACCTGCTGCGGCCGCTGCGCTTCCTGTTCTACGCCGCTCCCCGACGGCGCGGACGCGATGCGCCGATCGGCGAGCGGATTCGCCTCGCGCTGGAGGAACTCGGTCCGGTCTTCGTGAAATTCGGCCAGGCGATTTCCACGCGGCGCGACCTGCTGCCCCGGGATATCGCGGATGAACTCGCGAAACTGCAGGACGCCGTGCCCCCGTTCCCGGTCGAGGAGGCCATCGCGGCCATCGAACAATCGTACCGGCGGCCGGTGGACGAAGTTTTCACGCGCTTCGACCGCGAGCCGCTGGCTGCCGCGTCGATCGCCCAGGTACACACCGCCCGGCTGTCGACCGGCGCGGAGGTCATCGTCAAGGTGCTGCGCCCGGGCGTCGAGGAGAATATCCGGCGAGATCTCGACGTCCTGCACTGGATCGCCGATCTCGCCGATCGCTACTGGGAACACGGCAGGCGGCTCCACCCGCGCGAAGTGGTCGACGAGTACGAGGCCACCATCCTCGACGAACTCGACCTGATGCGTGAAGCCGCGAATGCGGCGCAGTTGCGGCGCAATTTCCAGGGCTCAGACATGCTGTACGTTCCGGAGATCCACTGGGACTACTGCCGGCCCGAAGTCATGGTGCAGGAGCGCATCTACGGCACACCGATCAGCGACATGGCGGCACTCCGTGCCGCCGGCACGAACATCCGGGCGCTGGCGGAGAACGGCGTCGAGATCTTTTTCACGCAGGTCTTCCGTCACAACTTCTTCCACGCCGACATGCACCCGGGCAACTTGTTCGTCATTACGACGGATCCGGACAGGCCGAAGTATGCGGCCGTCGACTTCGGCATCGTGGGAACGCTGAGCCCCTGGGACCAGCGCTATCTCGCGGAAAATTTCCTCGCATTCTTCGATCGCGACTACCACCGCATCGCGAAGCTGCACTTGGATTCCGGCTGGGTGCCCGCGGGAACGCGCATCGACCAGCTCGAATCGGCCGTGCGCACGGTGTGCGAACCGATCTTCAACAAGCCCCTGGCCGAGATCTCCTTCGCGCAGGTGCTCTTGCGGCTGTTTCGCGTCGCGCAGCGCTTCAATGTCGAGATCCAGCCGCAGCTCATCCTGCTGCACAAGACACTGTTCAACATCGAGGGGCTCGGCCGCGAGCTCTACCCGGAACTCGACCTCTGGAAAACAGCGCATCCGGTCATGAAGCGCTGGATGCAGGAGCGGGTCGGCCCGCGCGCGATGATCGCGGACCTGCGGGCGAACCTGCCGCACGTACGCGAGGCGTTGCGCGAACTGCCGAACGCGATCCACCGTCTCGCGGAACAGGCCGGCAATGGCGAAGTGCGGGTACGGGTGGACGCGCCGGAGATCGAACATCTGTACGCAGAACTGGTCCGCGCGCGAAAGCAGCGATTCTGGTTGACCATAGCCGCTTCGGCAGCTATTGCGGGCTCGATCACGCTCGCGCTGCTGTCCCTCGGCTGATGCTCCGCCTGATCGCGCACGGGCTTCTGCGACTCGGCCGCTGGACGCCCGTCGGCGGCACGATCGAGGTGCCGAAAGCCGTCATCATTGCGGCACCGCACACCTCCAACTGGGATGGCATCTGGGGGCTCATCTACCGCGTGGCCTTCCGGCTCGACATCCATTTCTTTGCGAAGGACACGCTGTTCTGGTTTCCGCTCAGCCTCGTGCTCAGGAGTCTTGGCGGCATACCGCTCGACCGCAGGCAACCGGGCCTGGCGGTACCGACGGCGATCGCCGCGCTGCAGCACAACGCCAGCTATTACTTCGGGCTCGCCCCGGAAGGAACCCGCAGCTTGAAGGCCGGCTGGAAGTGGGGCTTCTACCGCATCGCTCGCGAGGCCGGGGTGCCGGTGGTGCTGGGATTCCTCGATTACGGCCGACGCCGGCTCGGCACCGGACCGATGATCGAACTCACCGGCGATGTCGATGCGGACATGGCGCGCATCCGTTCGTACTATGCCGACATCGAGGGCCGGCACCCGGAGAATGCATCGCCCGTCGTATTGCTCCCGCGCACGGATGCCACGGGCCTCACATGAACGACGCGACACACCCAAAGCCGCGTACGATTCGGAGCTTCGTGCGGCGCGCCGGGCGGCTGACCCGCGCGCAACAAAAAGCGCTCGATGAACTCTGGCCGCGCTTTGGCCTCGACGCCGACGCCGGCCCGCTTGATCCCGCCATGGTCTTCGGCCGCCAGGCGCCGACCGTGCTCGAGATCGGCTTCGGCAATGGCGATTCGCTCATCGAGCAGGCGGCTCAGGACCCCGCTCGCAATTACATTGGAATCGAAGTGCACGAGCCCGGCGTAGGTCATTGCCTCCTGCGCTTGCACGAACTCGGGCTGTCGAATCTTCGGCTCGTTTGCCAGGACGCGGTCGAAGTGCTCGAGCGGCACATGCCCGCACACTCGCTGGCGCGCATCAATCTCTACTTCCCGGACCCGTGGCCGAAGAAAAGGCACCACAAGCGGCGGATCCTCCAGCCGCCGTTCCTCACCCTGTGTGCACGTGCCCTGCGTCCGGGCGGTACGCTGCATATCGCTACCGACTGGGCGGATTATGCCGGGCACATCGACGAACTCATGGCCCGATCCGCTCTTTTCGAATGCCTCGAGTCGCGCGAACATGGCGGGCGAGGCGCCGCTCGACCGGCCGCCCACACGCTTCGAACAGCGCGGGCTCCGGCACGGGCACCGGATCCGCGACTGGATTTTCGTGTCTGTACATTAATCACGCCACGCCTTGCGGAATGCGCGGGGTCCTCTATAACTACAGGAGACTATAAAAAAACGCGAGGAGAGTGCACCGTGCTTGTCTTGTACCCGGTAATTGGACAATGGTTTCGCCGCGCCGGCGGTACGCTATTCGAGGTCGTCGCGGTCGACGAGGAAGCCGGCACCGTGGAGATCCAGCAATTCGACGGTACGATCGACGAGGTCGACCTGGACGCGTGGCCGGACCTGCTGCTCACGGAAGTGAGCGCCCCGGAGGACTGGTCGGGATCGGTCGACATGGACCCCGACGACATCATCGCCCGCAATAACAAGGATTTGCCGACCGGCTTTCACGATCCGCTGGCGTTTCTCGACACGCTGTAGGCGCGGGCGTTATCCGCGAACAGGACCGGGCCGCGGGAGCGGCCTGACCTCGTTCGATTCGCGGCTGGCAGCCGCTCCTGCTGGCACGCCCTTGGGGACCGGTCGGCTGGCTCCAGCTCGCGCCCCAGCCAGCCGTTCCTCACGGCGCTGCGGTCAGGGCCTCGAGAACGAAGCTCTCCACCAGCATGTACACGCGCATTACACCCGCGTCGTTCTCGTAATTGTGCCCGGTGAAGGCGACCACCAGGTCGAGCGACGGCACGACGAACAGGAACTGCCCGCCGTAGCCGTTCGACTGCCAGTAGTCGACGGCCGTGCCGCGGTACACGAGCTGGCCCGACCACCACTGGTAGCCGTAAGCGGTGTTGCGCGGGACGATGCCGGTCACATCGACGCGGGGCGTGACGGACGCCGCGACATAGGCCGCGCTGATGAGCCGGCGCCCTTGCCAGACGCCGCCGTCGAGATAGAGCTGGCCGAACTTCACGAGATCGCGCGTCGACAGGAACAGGCCGCTGCCGCCGACCGGCAGGCCGGTCGGCGAATAGGCCCAGCGGTCGGTCGTGATCTGCATCGGGTCGAACAGGTAGGCGTCCGCGAATACGTCGAGCGGCATCCCCGTGACGTTCTCCAGCGCCTGGCCGACGGCCGTGCTCGCCGCGGTGTTGTACTGGAAAACCGTGCCGGGCTCGCGGTACATCGGCAGGTCAAGCAAGGCCTTGGCCCAGTCGTCGTGGTTGTTGCTCAGGTTCGCGAGGCTGTTGCTCGGGCTGGTATACGGCGTCGACCACTCGTCCCACTGCAGGCCGAGCCGCATCGTCAGGACGTCGTCGAGCGTCATCTGGTACTTGCGGTCGTTCCAGTGCGCGTAGCCGCCATAGCTGAATAGCGAATAGAAGCGGACGTCGGTGGACGCGATGTAGCCCTTGTCCATGGCAATGCCGAGCAGAGCGGAGGTCACGCTCTTGGTGACGGAGTGCAGGCTGTGCACGTCGCTTCGCGTGTTGCCGACCGAGCCGTCGTACTGGTTGAGATAGCGATCCTCGTCGTACCAGTCGAGCAGCAGCTTCCCATGGCGCACGACGGCCACCGACTCGATGCCGGGATGCTCGCCGCTCTCGACGCCCCGCATCATCGCCTCGATTCGCCCGACGTCGAAACCCTCCGCGGCGAGATCGGCCGTACTCCACCCGTCGCCGGTGTAGGCGGGTGCCGTATAGACGTAGGGCGTCGCGGACGCCACATCGCCCGGGGCTGCGGGCCCGCCGGCCACGCCCACCGGTCCTTCTTCGAAGTCGCAGGCGGCGAGCGTCAGAAGGCTGAGCGGGACGAGGGTAATTGTCGAAAAGTGGAGACGCATCCTGTTCTCAGGATTGTTTTTGTTGTAGGCGCCAAGAATAGTCGATTGTCGCCGGATGGCGACAATGCAGGCGGCGCGCGGCAGCTTACCCGTTGATTTTCCTGGATGAGGCCAGGCGGCACTGGCGCGCTATGTCAAACCGAACCGCGGCGGCAGGCGCCTGCGGAGTGTCAGGACTCCTCCGGTCGAATCGTCGGATGGAACTCGAGGTGGCAACTTGCACAGGGCGCGTTCAGGTCGTCGTTGGCCTCGCGCAAGGCGTCGAGATCGCGTTGTTCAATCGCGAGGCGTGCTTTTTCCGCCGTGGCAATCACGGCATCCGAGTATGCCTGCCATCGGGGATCGGCGGCCCACTCCATGTCGTTCGGCCCGGTCCCGCCTTCCTTGATCTGGCGGAATGCCCGGATCATGAGCTCGGCGGCGTCCGCGAGTTCCTGCCACTGTGCGTCGCTGTCCGGATTCTCGACACCCAGGAGCGTGTTCGTCGCCGGCGTAACGACATCAACCATCAGCGTAAGGGCAGACACGGGCGACGGCGTTCGAGCTGCCGTCGGCGCCGGCGCGTCTGCGCAGGCGGCGGCGAGAACGAGCCCGATGCCGCAAGCGCCGCGCAAAACGCGTCCCTGTCGGATGCCCATTCAGTGCCTCCTCTGAGTGTTCGAGGGAGCATTGTACCGGACGTAAACCTCGCCATCGCGGACCTCGCAGTCGACCGGCCGCAGACTCTTGCCCTTGCACGGGCCGGCGAAGCAGCGGCCCGTGGCGATCTCGTAAATCGCGCCGTGCGAGGCACAGACGATTGCGCTGCCGTCTTTCGTCAGGAAGCGGCCCGGGCTCCAGTTGAGCGGGTGGCCGGCATGCATGCAGTAATTTTCGTACGCGTAGACGGCATTACCCTGGCGCACCAGGAAACCGCGAAACGGCCATTCGCCCTCACCCACCGTGAATTCGCGGCAGCCGGGATCGGCCAGTTCATCGAGCCGGCCGAGCCTGAGGCCGGCACTGCTCACGACGGGCTGCGTGTCCGGCCGTGCCGGACCACGATGAAAGCGAGCACGATCGACGGTACGCCCATGGCCGCGGCATAGATGAAGAATCCCGTGTAGCCCACCGCTTCCTGGATCTCGCCCGAATAGCCCGCCACCAGCTTGCCGAAGAACACGGACAGGGAGCTGAACAACGCGTACTGCGTCGCCGTAAACGAAATATTCGTCAGGCTCGACAGGTAAGCGATGAAGACCGTGCCCGCGAAACCCTGGGCGAAATTATCGAAGCTGATCGTGAGTGTCAGCGCCCAGAGTTCCGGACCTGTCAAGGGCAAGGAATGCAAAGAACAGGTTCGTGACCGCGATCAGCACCGAGGCAGTGATCAGGGTCGCGGACTGGCCGAAGCGCAATACGGCCCAGCCGCCGGCGCCGATACCGAACAGCGCGATCCAGAGACCGTAGAGTTTCGCGACGCTCGCGATTTCCGCCTTGGAAAAACCGATATCGAGATAGAAAGGGTTCGCGAGAATGCCGAGCACATAGTCGCTGATGCGAAATACCGCGATGAATGCAAGCATCGTCAGGGCGAATTTGCCGTAGCGCCGGAAGAAATCCACGAAGGGCCCGATGACCGACTCCGAGATCCAGCGAGTAAACCCCTCCTCGAAGATGCGCCCCCCGGCTTTCGCCGACGCCGGCAGCGGCGGCTCCCGGCAGGCGAGCGTCGTCACGAGCCCGATGAGCATGCAGGCGGCCATGCTCCGGTAGGCAAGCGACCAGGAGCCGTACTCGGCGATATACAGGGCGCCCGCGCCGCCGACGATGATCGAAACCCGGTAGCCATACTGGTAGGACGCGGCGAGCGGCGCCTGCATCTCCTTGCCGGCGCACTCGATCCGGTACGCGTCGAGCGCGAGGTCCTGTGTCGCGGACGAGAACGCGACGGCGGCCGCCACGAACGCGAAGGCACCGGTGGCGGCAGCGGGATCGATACCCGACAGGACGACCAGGCTTGCGGCCACGGCGAGCTGCGAGGTCAGCAACCACGCACGCCGCCGTCCCAGTGCCCGGGTAAGGAAGGGCAGCGACAGCCTGTCGACGAGGGGCGACCACAGGAACTTCAACGCGTAGGCGAACCCGATCCACGCAAAGGTGCTGATGGTGCTTTTTTGCAGGCCCGCGTCCGACAGCCATGCCGTCAGGGTCGCGTACACCAGGGGAAAAGGCAGTCCTGCGGAGAAACCCAGGAAGAACAGGACGAGAAGCTTTTCCTGCAGGTAGTAGCGCCAGCCGCGGGCCGGCACTGCGTCGATCGGGGGGTCAGCTGCCATGCGGCCAATCGTAGTCCATGATCAGCGGTGCATGATCGGAAAACCGCTCCGCCTTGTAGATTTCGGTGCGACGAACCCTGTCGGCAAGTCCCGGCGTCACGACCTGGTAGTCGATGCGCCATCCCACGTTCTTGTCCCAGGCGCGCCCGCGGTTCGACCACCAGGTGTACTGGTGTGGTTCCTGCTCGATCGCGCGGAACGCGTCGATGAAGCCGCGAGAGCCGAACACCTGGTCCATCCACGCGCGTTCCTCAGGCAGGAATCCCGAGTTCTTCTGATTCTGCTTCCAGTTCATGAGATCGATCTCACGATGCGCGATGTTCCAGTCCCCGCAGATGATGTACTCCGCGCTCCGGCGGCGGAGCTTCGAGAGGTGGCGTTCGAACGTGCCCATGCAGCGGTACTTCGCGGCCTGCCGCAGTTCGTGCGAGGAACCGGACGGCAGGTACAGCGATACCACGTTGATGCCGCCAAGCTGCGCCTCGATGTAGCGCCCCTCGCAGTCGAACTCCGCATCGCCGTAGCCGCGGACGATGCGTACGGGCTTCTGCTTCGTGAAGATTGCCGTGCCGCTGTAGCCCTTCTTCTCTGCGTCGGCATAGAAGCAATGGTAGCCCGCCGGGCGGAAGGAGTCGTCCGTCAACTGCCAGCTTTGCGCCTTCGTCTCCTGGATACAGATGACATCTGCGTCCTGTGACGGCAACCATTCGAAAAGCCCCTTGCGTGCCGCAGAGCGGATTCCGTTCGCGTTGAAACTGACCACCCGAAACATTCGTAACTCCATTCGACGGGCCGGGAAGCCCCGTCCGCCGCCGACGCGCGTTCGTGGCATACTGCGGCTGCCGCCCGGAGAGGCATCATACTGGAACCGGATCACAGACGAAGCGATGCGTCCCTATCAACGAGAGTTCATCGAGTTTGCGCTGGAGCTCGGCGTACTGAAATTCGGCGAGTTCACGCTGAAGTCGGGGCGCGTGAGTCCGTATTTCTTTAACGCGGGATTGTTCAACACCGGCTACGCGGCGGCGCGCCTCGGCCGTTTCTATGCGGCAGCGATCGCCGAGTCGAAGGTGAAATTCGACATGCTGTTCGGTCCCGCTTACAAGGGCATCCCGCTCGTGACGCTGGCGGCGGCGGCACTCGCTGAACACCACGGGATCGACGTGCCCTACGCCTACAACCGCAAGGAAGCCAAAAACTATGGCGAAGGCGGCCAGGTCGTCGGCGCGGCGCTCGCCGGCCGGGTACTCATAATCGACGACGTCATAACCGCGGGCACCGCGGTGCGCGAGGCCTACCAGGTCATCCACGGTGCCGGCGCCAGCATCGCCGGACTGGTCATATCGCTTGACCGGCAGGAACGCGGACAGGGTATACAATCGGCAGTGCAGGACCTCTCGAGCGCCCTCGACATTCCCGTGCTGAGCATCGTTCGCCTCGCCGATCTCGTCGAGGCGCTGGAAGACTCGGCCGATTTCGGCCAGCATCTCGACGCGATTCTGGCATACCGGAGGAAATACGGAGCGGCTGCGTAAACTGCTGATTTTCGTCGGATTCACCGCGTTTACAGCGCCAAAAACAGAGATTAAGCTCCGTTTTCGCGAACTGCGTCGCGCTTCGCGCCGCGCGAAACATGGCATATTTGAGCAATGCGGTTACATCATTTTCCCCTGGGACTTCTCGTGCTTTCCTTGTCGGCCGCAGCTGACGAGAAGGCGGACGGCCGCCATTACAAGGTCGTGGACGGAGAAGGCAACACTTACTACGGTGACAGCATCCCGCCGGAATATTCCGATTACGACAAGAAGGTGATCAACGACCACGGCGTGACCGTGGGCGAGATCGCGGGACGCAAGACCGCCGACGAACTCGAAGCGGAGCGTCGCGCCGAGGCCTTGCTCCTGCAGAAAGTGCTGCAACTCCGTGCCGACCAGGCCTTGCTCGCTACCTACCAGAACGTCGAGGAAATCGAGATGCACCGGGACCGTCGCGTGGAACTCTTCCAGGCGCAGTCGCGGGTAACGGAACTCTACCTGCGTAACCTCGAACGGGAACTCGAAAAGCTGGAGCGCGAGTCCTCGCGCTATGCGCCGTATTCGAAAGAAGAGGACGCCGAGATGATCGATCCGGCACTGATCGAAGCGATGGACGAGCTCAGGGACACGATCGTCCGGCACAAGAACAATCTCGAGAAATTCAAGCAGGACGAAGACGTGATCATCGAGCGATTCGCCGGGGACATCAACCGCTTCAAGGCGCTGAAAGGCATCGATCTCGCGACGCCCTGAGGGCCCGGCGAAGCGCGTTCAACCTATACCGGAGTGGCCGAACCCGCCGCTGCCGCGATCGCTGTCTTCGAATTCCGCCACGACATTGAATCTCACCTGCTCGATGGGCACGAAGACCATTTGCGCTATGCGTTCGCCGGGCCGGATCTCGTAGGCTTGCGAAGACCGGTTCCACACCGAGATGAACACCTGGCCCTGGTAGTCCGAATCGATGAGCCCGGTCAGGTTGCCGAGGACGAGGCCGTGCTTGTGCCCGAGACCGGAGCGCGGCAGCAGTACGGCCGCGAGCGAAGGATCGCGGACATGGATCGCGAGGCCGGTGGGCACCAGCACCGTGTCACCGGGCGCGACGGTGAGCGGCGCGTCGAGAACCGCGCGCATATCGAGGCCGGCCGAACCGCCGGTGGCGTAATCCGGCAGCGGAATGCTGTCGCCGACCCGCGGGTCGAGTATTTTGAGGTCGATGGAACGCAAGCGAAATTTCCGGTTCAGGTCCTGGAATGGTCGCGCATGCGGATGACGGCGAGTGCCGGCTCGGTACCGCTACTGCGCTCCTTCGCATGGCGCTCCGCGATCAGGCGCACGAGGTCGCGCGCGAGTGAAGCTTTGCTCGCCGTCGGGAAAGACTGCTCGCCGCCCGGCCAGTAGACCTCGACCGTATTCTCGTCGCAATCGAAACCGCAGTCGGTGCCGACGCGGTTCGCGATGATCATGTCGAGCTTCTTGCGTTCGAGTTTCTGCAGCGCATATTCCCGGACATTGTTCGTTTCGGCGGCGAAACCGACCGTGAAAGGCGCATCGGGGCGCGCCGCCACCGAGGCGAGAATGTCCCTCGAGCGCGTCAGTTCGAGCGTCATCCCGTCGTCGCCGTCGCTCTTCTTGATCTTTTGCTCCGAGACCACGACCGGCCGGTAATCGGACACCGCCGCCGCGGCAATGAAGATGTCGACGCCCCCGAGCATTGCATGGGTCGTCTCGTACATCTGTTCGGCGGTAATGACCCTGTGGATCTCCACGCCGCGCGGATCCGGCAATGATACCGGGCCGCTGACGAGAACCACCGTCGCGCCCTCCGCGGCAGCTGCCGCCGCCACCGCGAAGCCCATCTTCCCCGAACTCCGGTTGGTGATGTAGCGGACCGGGTCGATGGCCTCGCGGGTGGGTCCGGCCGTCACGAGTACGGTCCTGCCCGCGAGGAGTCCGCCGCCCGCCGACGCTTTCTTCGCCAGCGCGGCCACGGCCGCCGCGATCTCGTCGGGCTCCGACATACGGCCGGCGCCAGTCTCGCCACAGGCCTGCGAGCCGCTGTCCGGCCCGATCACCAGCATGCCGCGATCCGTGAGCGTCTCTATGTTTGCCTGCACGGCCGGGTTTTGCCACATCACGTGGTTCATTGCCGGAGCGAGAGCAATCGGCGCCTCGGTGGCGAGACATAGCGTCGTGAGCAGGTCGGGCGCACCGCCGCCCGCGAGGCGAGCGATGATTTCCGCCGTCGCCGGTGCGATCAGGACCGCGTCCGCCCAACGCGCGAGCTCGATGTGGCTCATCGCCGCTTCCGCCTCCCGGTCCCACAGGTTGTTGCGGATCGGGCGGCCGGATACCGCCTGCAACGCCGTTTCCGTCACGAACTCCGCGGCCGAGGCGGTCATAACGATCTGCACGTCCGCGCCGTGATCCCGGAGCCGCCGCACGAGTTCGGGCGTCTTGTAGGCGGCGATGCCGCCGCTGATGCCAAGCACGATGTTCACAGGCAACAGTTTCCAATGAATCCGCTTATCGCGTCCAGATTATTTCCTTGTAAGCATATGTCCCTTGCGCGGAAGCTTCAGGACCAGGCCCGAAGACAGGGACGTTCGATGCATCCGGAAAGGGTCAAATCGCAAAGCGATGCGGAGTTGCTCGCGACACTGTTGCGCTGCCGCGAGCCGTCGCCGGATGGCGGCCGGCCGCTCGCGGAACGGCTCCTCGAGCGTTTCGGCGGCCTGCGCGCACTGCTGCATGCGGACGGACAGGCCGTGCGGCGGCTGCGTGGGGTGGGCCCGGCGCGGGCGACCGTCATTGCCGTCCTGCCCGAACTCGCGAGGCGTTATTTCGAGGCGGCCCTCGTGGTCGGCGAGCCGATCCGGAGCCCGGCCGACACGACCGCATTCCTGCTCGCACGGCTCAGGCACCTGGACCACGAACTCTTCTGTTGCCTGTTCCTCGACAACCGGCACCGGGTGCTCGAATTCAGCGAGCTGTTCCGCGGCACGATCGACGGCACCAGCGTCTATCCGCGGGAGGTCGTCAAGGAGGCGCTGCGGGTGAATGCCGCGGCGGTGATCCTCGCGCACAATCACCCGAGCGGCGTGGCCGAGCCCAGCCAGGCGGACGAGCGCATCACCCGGCGGCTGAAGGCTGCGCTGGAACTGGTCGACATCCGCCTGCTGGATCACCTCATCGTGGGCGATGGCGGCACGACATCGCTGGCCGCGCGCGGGCTCCTGTGACGGCCGCGGCGCTTTCCCTTGTGCCTGCTTGAACTGGCGTCCGCGGACTGGTATAAAGTCTCGCTCTTTGCCCGGCCCTCCCGGGCAGTTTTTATTTAAATCAGAGACTTAAGCGTCATGTCCAGAGTTTGCCAGGTCACTGGGAAGCGCCCGCAAAGCGGCAACAACGTCTCCCACGCCCACAACAAGACTCGCCGTCGCTTCCTGCCGAACCTGCAGTCGAAGCGATTCTGGCTCGATTCCGAGAATCGCTGGGTGCGCCTGCGCGTGTCGCACAAGGGCATGCGCATCATCGACAAGCACGGTATCGAGAAGATCGTCGCCGAGCTGCGTGCCGGCGGTCAGCGCGTCTAGCGCGCGAGGAGAGCCCCATGGCCAAATCCATTCGCGAAAAAATTCGTCTCGTGTCGAGTGCCGGTACCGGTCACTACTACACCACGACGAAGAACAAGCGCCTGCATCCCGAGAAGATGGAGACGCAGAAGTACGACCCGACGATTCGCAAGCATGTCGCGTACAAGGAAGCGAAGATCAAGTAGTTCGCTGCACCGCGGAATCCCTGCAACGAATTCCGGACGACCCGATTTCGCTACGAAAAGCCCGCCATGCACGCGGGCTTTTTTATTGGCAAACGCCGCTCACGATGCCTGAATTACCCGAAGTCGAAACCAGCCGTCGCGGTATTGCCCCGCACCTCGAGGGGCAGACGATTACACGCGTCACGATCCGCGAGAGGCGCCTGCGCTGGCCGGTCGCGCGGGACCTCGAAGCGCGCCTGGCCGGTGCGACGATCGACAATGTCGGCCGGCGGGCCAAGTACCTCCTGATCGGCACTGAACGCGGCAGCGTCATACTGCACCTCGGCATGTCCGGCAGCGTGTTCGTCGTCGACGCCGGCACGCCCGCCGGTATCCATGATCACGTCGATATCGAGCTCTCGTCCGGCAAGGCGCTGCGGCTGCGCGATCCGCGCCGGTTCGGCTCGCTGCATTTCAGCCGCAAACCGCTCGAGCACCCGCTGCTCGCCGGGCTCGGGCCGGAGCCGCTCGGTGCCGATTTCACGGGCATGCACCTCTGGTCACGCGCCCGTGGCCGTCGCGTCGCCGTGAAATCGTTCCTCATGACCGCGCAGGTCGTGGTGGGGGTGGGCAACATCTATGCGAGCGAGTCGCTGTTCATGGCCGGCATCCATCCGAAGCGCGCCGCCGGGCGCATCGCCCTGCCGCGTTACGAGCGCCTCGCCGGGGCGGTCCGGGTCGTGCTCGAAAAAGCCATACGCGCCGGCGGCACGACGCTGCGCGATTTTTACGGCGGCGACGGCGAGGCCGGCTATTTCCGCCAGGAACTCACGGTCTACGATCGGGAGGATCTGCCCTGCGTCAACTGCGGACGGCCGATCAGCAACGCCGTCATCGGCCAGCGCTCGAGTTACTACTGCCGACATTGCCAGAGGTAACGGCTGCTCGTGCGGCAGCCGCGGCGCGAGGTGGGCGCATCGGGCATTGTCCTCGGTCATGGCTCGGCTGCGCTGCGCATGCCTCTGCTTTACTTCCCTCGAACAACACCCGACGCCCGCCCGGACGGTCCGGCTGGCGTGTGATGGAGGTCCGGGCAGCCGGGCGAGGAGGCCTGTTCGACCGAAATAAAGCGCAGCGAGGTGAAACCGAGCGAGCCATTCGGTCGAACAGGCCTGGAGTCCGGCTGCCTTGTGCCGCGCGCCGAAGCTGCAGCGCATGGCGGGCCCATCGGGCATTGTCCTCGGTCATGGCTCGGCTCGCTGTGCTCGCCTGCGCTTTACTTCCCTCAGACAACGCCCGACACGCCCGCCAGGATAGTCCGGGCGGCCGGCTTCGATCCGGCTTCAGGAGCCGCAGGATGTCGTTACCCACCCGGAGCATCCGGGCAGCCGGGCGAGGGGCGTGTTATGCGCCTACGGGCAGGGCGGCGCTTCGACGCGCAGCACCTCGCTCCTGCCGCCAGGGCTGAATTTCGCGGCGGGTCGCCAGTGGCTCCCGCTGGACCTGGCAGTCAAGAACTCTTGCCGATGCGCTCCATCAACGCTTTATTGACCGAAGGCGAAACGAATTCGCTGATGTCGCCGCCGAGCTCGGCGACTTCGCGCACGAGGCTCGAGGAGATGAAATTGTATTTTTCAGTCGGCGTGAGGAACGCCGTTTCGACCTCGTCGGTCAGATGCCGGTTCATCGTGGCGAGCTGGAATTCGTACTCGAAGTCGGAGACGGCGCGCAGACCGCGGATGATCACGCGGAGGCCGCGTTTTCGCGCGAACTCCACCGTCAGGCCGTTGTAGCGGGTAACCTCGACGTTGCCGATGTCGGCCAGCGCCGAGCGCGCCATGTCGACGCGTTCGTCCACGGAGAACATGGGCACCTTGCTGCCGGTGTTGGCGGCGATGGCGACGACCACCGTGTCGAACAGCGTGGCGGCGCGGCGGACGAGATCCTCATGCCCCAGCGTGATCGGATCGAAAGTGCCCGGGTACATGGCGTGGACCGTCATACGAAACCCCCTTCCTGCGTGGCGCCGGTGCCCGGTGCGATGAGTGCGTAACGCACGTTCCCGGCGGTCTTGTTCTTGAGTACGCTCCAGCCCGGCGGCAGGTCGGGCAGATCCCGCGCCCGGTCCTGTTCGAGGTACAGCCTGCCCCGCGGCGAGAGGACCCCCCTGTCAGCCAGCAGTCTACACAATTCCCCGAGGGCGTCATCGGCGAAGGGCGGGTCGAGGAACACGATGTCGAAGCACCGGCCGATGCCGGCAAGATAGGCGAGCGCGTCACCGGCATGGACCGTCGCGCCATCCGCACCGAGCGTGGCGATGTTGCGCCTCAGCGCTTTGAGCGCGGCCGCCGATTTCTCGACGAACACCACCTCACCCGCGCCGCGGGACAATGCCTCGAGACCGAGTGCGCCGCTTCCTGCGAACAGGTCGAGACAACGTGCACCGGCGATCCGCGGGCTGAGCCAGTTGAACAAAGTTTCGCGCACTCGCTCCGGCGTCGGCCGAAGCCCGGCGACGTCGGCGATCTCGAGCACGCGGCTGCGCCACATTCCGGCTACAATACGCAGCCGCCCGGTGGGCGTCGCCGGGGATTTACGCGATCGATTCTTGCCACCAGCCTGGCGCGCCGCCATGGTCCGATCCGGTCAGGATGACGTTGTTTCAACAGTGTAAGGTAAGCGAAGGACGGGTTCGACCGGCCATGTTTGGAAAAAAGTCGAGCGAGAAGGACGAGGAACAACCGAGGGAAGGCTGGTTCAAGCGCCTGCGCAAGACGATCAATCGCGGGGACAGCTGGCTCACCTACGATCTCGCGAAGCTTGCACCCGGCGGCACGATCGACGATGACGCGCTCGAAGAACTCGAATCCCTTCTGGTCATGGCCGACGTCGGTATCGACACGAGCCAGCGCATCATCGGCGACCTCGAGCGGCGGCTCGCGCGGAGGGAGCTGAAGGACATGGCCTCGCTTCGCGCCGGGTTGCACCGTGCCATCACGGACATTCTCGCACCGGTCGAGGCGCCGCTCGAGATCCCGTCACAGGATGATCCTTTCCTGGTGCTGATGGTCGGGGTGAACGGGGCGGGCAAGACCACGACCATCGGCAAACTGGCGCGCCGCTTCACGGATCAGGGGCTGTCGGTCATGCTCGCTGCCGGCGATACGTTTCGCGCGGCGGCCGTGGAACAGCTCGAGGCCTGGGGCGAGCGCAACGGCGTTCCGGTCATCGCGCAGCAACATGGCGCCGATCCGGCCGCGGTGATCTACGATGCGTGGCAGGCGGCGAAAGCGCGGCATATCGACGTACTGCTGGCCGACACCGCGGGCCGGCTGCAGAACCAGCAGGGGCTGATGGACGAGCTCGCCAAGATCAAGCGCGTGGTCAGCCGCCAGCACCCGGGCGCACCGCACGAGATCATGCTGGTTCTCGATGCAAGCCAGGGCCAGAACGCATTGACGCAGGCCGAAAAATTCCATGCCGTCCTCGGACTCACCGGGATCACCGTGACGAAGCTCGACGGCAGCGCCAGGGGCGGCATCCTGCTCGCGATAGCCCATCGCCTGAAGCTTCCGGTGCGTTTCATCGGCATCGGCGAGAACGCGGAAGACATGCAGCCGTTCCGGGCCAGCGAGTTTGCCGACGCGCTCATGGGAAGCGGTGCCGATGGCTGAAAGCGCGGGGCCGATGATTACGCTCGAGAACGTGAGCAAGCGTTTTCCCGGCGGTCAGGACGCGCTGTCCGGCCTCGATCTCACGATCGAGAAAGGCGAAATGGTGTTCATCACCGGCCATTCGGGCGCCGGCAAGAGTACCTTGCTGCGCCTCATCGCGCTCATCGACCGGCCGAGTGGCGGGCAAGTCATCGTGGACGGCAAGAACACGCGCCGCGTCGGGCGGCGGCGCATCCCCGCCTACCGGCGGCAGCTCGGCATGGTGTTCCAGGACCACAAGCTGCTTTACGACCGCAGCGTGGCCGACAACGTCGCGTTGCCGCTCATCATCGCAGGCGTGAGCCGGCGGGACGCGGGCAAACGGGTACGAGCCTCTCTCGAGCAGGTCGGCCTGCTGAACAAGGAACACCGCAATCCGGAACAGCTCTCGGCCGGGGAACAGCAGCGGGTCGGCATCGCGCGGGCCATCGCCACACGGCCGAAACTGCTGATCGCGGACGAGCCGACCGGAAACCTCGACCCGGACCTGTCGCTCGAGGTCATGCGCGTCTTCCGTCGCTTCAACGAGTTCGGCGTCACGCTCCTGATTGCGAGTCATGACATCTCTTTGATCGACAAGCTGGGCTGCCGCCGCGTTTCACTCGCCGAAGGCCGCCTCGAGCACGACACGAATGCACGGTCCGGTGACGAGGCCTTCGTCATCGAGCGGCCGGGAGACGAGCGTTGGGCGCGGTCGGAGGACGAAGCTTGACCAGTAGCCGGCATGCGGAGGCCGCGGCGCCGGTCCGCTCGGCCGGGCCCGTCGCAACGTGGATCGGGCGGCACGCCAGCACCGCGGGCGCAGCGCTTGGCAGGCTCGCTCGCCAGCCGTTCGCAAGCCTCATGATCGTCCTCGTCATCGCCGTCACGCTCGCGCTGCCCGCGGCGCTCAACCTCATCGTCAAGAACGCGGCAGCCATCAGCCGTGGCTGGGACAATGCCCTCGATTTCTCGGTGTTCCTGCGACAGGACCAGACGCTTGCGGAGGCGACGACGCTCGCCGGTCTCATCGAGCAGCGCGCCGACGTCGAGTCGGTGACACTCGTCTCGGCCGACGACGCACTGGCCGAATTCAAGCGGGCGTCAGGATTCGGCGATGCGCTCGACCAGCTGTCGCATAATCCCCTTCCGCATACCCTGGTGGTGCGCCCCAGCGCAGACAACACGGGCGCGTCGATGGGCCTTCTGCGCGAAGAGCTCGAGAACCTGCCGGAGACCGAACTCGTACAGGTGGACACCGAATGGGTACAGCGCTTTCACGCCATACTCGACATCGTGCGGCAGGCGGTCGTGATCGGTTCGGTCCTGCTCGCCGCCGCCATCGTCGTCATCATCGGCAACACGATCCGGCTCGACATTCAAAACCGGCGGGAGGAAATCGAAGTCACGAAGCTGATCGGCGCGAGCAACGGCTTCGTTCGCCGCCCGTTTCTCTGGACCGGGTTCTGGTACGGTCTGTTCGGCGGCCTGCTCGCCATCGGACTCGTGTTGTACGGGGTATTCCTGTTGCAGGCGCCGATCGCCCGTCTTGCGGGGCTCTACCACAGCGGCGTCGAGATGCTGAGCTTCAGCTGGCGCGAGATCGGCACGATCCTCGGCATCGGTATCGGGCTCGGACTCGTGGGTTCGTGGTTTGCCGTGGCACGGCACCTGCGCCGGATCGAACCGCGCTAGAACCGTTCGCCGCGGGCGATCAGCCTGGCGTCAGGGCATCCAGGATGCCGTCGACGACCGCCGTCAGCCCTTCGCGGTCGGCACAGCCCCGGCACATGACGCGCATGCCCCACAGGTTGTTCACCAGGAATGCCGCAAGGGCTTCCGGCCGCTTCGCCGGACTTATTTCGCCATTCGCCTGCGCTTTCGCGATCAGTTCGGCAAAGGCGTGGCGGACCTTTGCGTTGTGCGCGTCGAGCCGGGCTGCCACATCGGGTTCGTGTTCAGCCAGCTCGAGCAGCGCATTGATCGCGAGGCAGCCCCGGCGGTTGCGCCGGCTCACGGTGTCCTCGACGATATCGTCGAGAAGCTCCCGGATACAGATGAGGGCCGGCCGCGCGTCCGCGTTCAGCCGGCGGATGCGCTCGAGAAAGGTCCGGTTGTAGGCCTCGAGCACTTCGAGAAACACGCCTTTCTTGTTACCGAATGCGGCATACAGGCTGCCCGGCTGCAGGCCGGTGGCGGCGACCAGGTCGGTGACCGTGGTCTGGCTGTAGCCGCGACGCCAGAACACCTGCATGGCGCGCTCTATCACGACAGTGCGATCGAATTCGGGCAGCCGTGGCATAGGTGACTCCTGGAACCTGCCGTTTAATCAATAACTTAGCTAAATTCCGCTGCGTATTGTACTGATACTTGAATTACCATTCAACATTCGCTACAGTGGCGCGCGAAGCCGGCCTGACGCCGGTTTTTACGGACGCCATTTTGAACGAATATTCAACAAATGGGGTCGAAGCTAGAGATTTCGAGATCCACGGCCCTTAGCACTCGACAAAGTGGAGTGCTAAAATCGGGCTCAGCACTGAGAGGAATTGAGCTGATGACAACCGCGATTGCGATGAAAAAAAGCGACCTGGTCCTCGCCGGGCCGGTCGGCAGCCTCGACGCCTACATCCAGGCGGTGGGTTCGGTGCCGGTGCTTTCCAAGGAAGAAGAGCAGGCGCTGGCCAGGCGTTACCACGATGAGCAGGATCTCGATGCGGCCCGCCAGCTCGTGCTCGCGCACCTGCGTTTCGTCGTGCATATCGCCAAGGGATACCTGGGCTACGGGCTGCCGCTCAACGACCTGATCCAGGAAGGCAACGTCGGCCTGATGAAGGCGGTAAAGCGTTTCGACGTCAGCTATGACGTGCGGCTCGTTTCTTTCGCGGTCCACTGGATCCGCGCCGAAATCCACGAATTCGTGCTGCGCAACTGGCGCATCGTCAAGGTCGCAACGACCAAGGCGCAGCGCAAGTTGTTCTTCAATCTGCGCAAATCGAAGCAAAGCCTCGCCTGGCTGTCGCACGACGAGACACAAGCCGTGGCCGATGACCTCGGCGTCTCCGTGCAGGACGTCACGGAGATGGAAAAACGCCTGAGCTCGCGGGATGCGCTCTTCGATCCGGCGCCGGATGCCGACGACGACAGCAATTTCACGCCTGCGGCTTATCTCCCGGCAGCGAATGCGGACCCGGCAACACTCGTTGAGGACGAGGACTGGAATGACGATGCAACGTCACGGATGGCAGAGGCGATCGAGACCCTGGACGAGCGCAGCCGGGCCATCGTCGAGAGCCGCTGGCTGACGGAAGACAAGAAGACACTCCATGAGCTTGCCGATGCATACGGTGTCTCCGCCGAGCGTATCCGGCAGATCGAAGTCGCCGCGATCAAAAAGCTCCAGGTCGCGATGGCGGCCTAGGCCCGTTGGAGCGGCTGTCAGCCGCGAATAGCTTGTCGTTGAATCGACGCGCGTTCCGTTCGCGGGCAACGTCCGCTCCAACGGCGCGCGGTCCGCTCAGGCATACCGGCGGGTACGAAATTCGACGTACCCGCCCTGTTCCATTCCCTGCGGGTCCGCGTGCGTCCAGTGCACCAGTCCGCCGTACTCGTTCCACTCGTAGAGCCCGCGGAACCGTATCCGGTCACCCATGCCGAGTGGCACGCGCGAGGACATGTCGAGATTGTGCGCGACCAGCACCGTCTGTCCGCCCGGCAGCCTGACGACGAAGCGCTGGTGCCGCGCGTCGTCGACGTCGTCCGGGATGAGCCGAACGACGAGTCCGGCTCCTTCGATCCAGGTATCGGTATCCCGTTTCCCGTAGCGTTCGTTCATTGCCTCCGGCTCAGGTCGTGGTGATGACCGCGGAAAGTTCCGGCCACCTCCAGGTCGCGGCTGGCAGCCGCTCGAACGGAAAAAAAAGCGCAACGGCCCGTCCCTGGGCCGCTGCGCCATACGGCGTCGACCGTTTTCAGGCGGTCAACGGCACCAGAGTAAGTTCCACGCGACGATTTGCCTGCCGACCATCGTTCGTCGTGTTATCGGCAATGGGCCGTGATTCACCCATGCCGACCGTGATCATGCGTTCCGGCATGATCTTTTGCGACCGTAGATAAGCGGCAACGGATGCGGCGCGTCGCTCGGACAGGCTTTGATTGTAGGCATCGCTGCCCGTGCTGTCCGTGTGACCGGCCACTTCGATCACGGTCTTGTCGAACTCGTTCAGCACCTTGCTGACGGAATTGAGCACGTCGTAGAAGCCGGCGTTCAGATCCGCGCTGTCCGTCGCGAACGTTACGTTGCCGGGCATGTTGAGCGTGATGTTGTCGCCGACGCGGGTGACGCTGACGCCGGTACCCTCGAGTTCCTGCCGGAGCTTCATTTCCTCGCGGTCCATGTAGTAGCCCACCGAACCGCCGGCTAGGGCGCCGACACCTGCGCCGATCATGGCGTGCTGGCGGCGCTCGACGGCGTCATCCCCGGAGATGAGTCCCGCCACGGCGCCCGCGGCGGCGCCGATCATCGCGCCCTTGGAGGCCTGGCTGGTCTTTTGTTCCCCGGTGTACGGGTCGAGTGTCTGGCAGCCGCTCGCAACGACGGCGAACCCGGCCAGGCCGAGGAAAATGTTGCGTTGTAATGAATTCATCGTGATTCCCTGTCTTTAGGTAACGAAGCGGACGAGCGTCCCGCGATAACCCGAATAGTAGTAGCCCTTGGTGCCGGTGCCCGTGCGTGCGTCACGCTTGGGTGATATTTCGCCATGGCCGGGCTGAACGTACGCTTAACCGGGCTCCTGTAGAATGCAGGCGCATGAATGATACCGATACCTGGCTCGAACGCTACGGCGCGCACCGCGCGAACCTGGCTTCCCCGGCGATCTACTGGCTGTCGGTGCCGATGGTCGTGCTCGGCGCGGTAGGACTCCTGTGGAACCTGCCGGTGCCTGCCGCATTCGTCGATATTTCACCGCTACTGAACTGGGGCACGGCGTTCCTGATGGCGACAACGGTGTATTACTTCATCCTGTCGCTGGCGCTCGCGATCGGCCTGGTGCCGCTGGTCCTCGCAATTGCGATGTTCGAAATGTGGCTGGCCCGGTCGGATTTCTCCATGCTCCGGGTCTCGGCGAGCCTCGTCGTTGCCGGTCTCCTCGGCATCGCGTTCGGCCAGCGCAACAAGCGGTCGTTGGCTGCCATCGTCGAAGACGTGCAGACTATAATGCTCGGCCCGGTGTGGCTCCTGTCTATCATCTATCGCCGCCTCGGCATACCCTACTGAGTCAAAACCGCTCGCACAGGCTCGACTTTAAATGACCACTCGCAACTCCCGCCTCGATCCGCTGGATCTTTTCGACCTGCGCTCCGAACTGCACGAGGACGAACTGCTCGTCAGGGACACCGTCGCACGCTTCGCCGACAAGCGCGCGATCCCGCTGATGCAGGAGGCGTTCGAGAATCACCGGTTCCCGCGCGAATTGATCCCGGAAGTGGCCGAACTGGGCCTCCTCGGCAGTTCGATCGAGGGCTATGACTGTGCCGGCATGAACAGTGTCTCCTACGGGCTCATATGCCAGGAACTCGAGCGGGCGGACTCCGGCCTCCGGAGTTTCGTTTCG
This sequence comes from uncultured Pseudomonadota bacterium, assembly GCA_963713215.1. GTDB lineage: Bacteria > Pseudomonadota > Gammaproteobacteria > Steroidobacterales > Woeseiaceae > UBA1847. The sequence continues at coordinate 1,401,527 of CAVQKY010000006.1, forward strand.
GTGCAGAGCAGCCTCGTGATGTACCCCATCTACACGTACGGCACGGAGGAGCAGAAGCAACGCTGGCTGCCCGCGATGGCGCGCGGCGAGGCGATCGGCTGTTTCGGCTTGACAGAGCCGCACGGCGGCTCCGATCCGGCGAACATGAAAACCCACGCGCGGCAGAACGGCGGCGACTGGGTCCTGAACGGCGCGAAGATGTGGATCACGAACGGCACGATCGCGGATGCCGCGATCGTTTGGGCGCAGACGGACGACGGAATACGCGGCTTCATCGTCGAAAAGGACATGCCGGGGTTCAGCGCACAGGAAATCGAGAACAAGTTTTCGCTGCGTGCGTCGATCACGGCCGGGCTGTTTCTGGACAACGTGCGCGTGCCGTCGTCGAATCTGCTGCCGGGCGCCAGCGGCCTCAAGGGGCCGCTCGGCTGCCTCACCCAGGCGCGCTACGGCATTACCTGGGGCGTGATCGGCGCGGCGCAGGCATGCCTCGACGAGGCGCTCGCCTATACCGGGGATCGCGTGCTCTTCGGCAAGCCGCTGTCGCATACGCAGGCCGTGCAGATCCGGCTTGCCGAAATGGCACGCCGCATCACGACGGCGCAATTGCTGTCCTTGCGGCTCGGCCGCATCAAGGACAGCGGCAGGCTGCACCCGAGCCAGGTGTCGCTCGCGAAGTGGAATAATTGCCGCGCCGCGCTCGACATCGCACGCGATGCGCGCGACCTGCTCGGCGGGTCGGGAATCAGTGCCGAGTACGTGCCAATCCGGCACATGCTGAACCTCGAGAGCGTCATCACCTACGAGGGTACGGAAACGATTCACCAGCTGACGGTGGGCCGCGAACTCACCGGCGCCAACGCCTTCGGCTGAAACCGTGTACCGGGCGGCACCGCTGCTGGCCGCCTGCGGGTGCCGCTCGGGCCGGCAAACGGGGCACCGTTGCAAAGTACGTCGGAAAACTGCGACACGCGTCGTCCCGTTTTCCGGGTAACGATTGGCTATAATCCGCGGCAGTCGCAGGATTCACTGACGTTCAATGAGCATTCGCCGCTTCGAAGCCCCTCTGGCGCTATTTTGCGTCGCCCTCGCCTGCGCGGGCTGCGGCAGTAAGCCGGCGGCCGAGGCGCCGCGCGCGGCTGCGCCGGAACCGGTCGGAAACTATTTCCTCGGCAGTGAGCCGGTCTACGCGCATCTCGTCAACGCGAGCGGCGGCAGCTGGGTCTTTACGACGGTGACGCGCTCGGATGCGCCGATAGACTCCGGCTTTCTCGTGCGCCTGAACGACCTGACACCGGTTTTCGACATCCGCCTCGCCGAATGCGCCCCGCAGGCATACCCCACGGCGCACCGCTGCAGCCTCACGCATCCGTTCCGTCAAAAGGACGCCGGCGTGCTCGACAAACTCATCAACAGCGGCATCGCCGTCGGCACGGCGGGCAAGATCACCGAGATATCGCAAACCTACGAGACGAGTTTCAACGAGGTCGCATTCAACCAGGCGGTCGACGAAGCGCTCGTCAATACCGGACTCGACCTGTCACGGCAGCCGCTCATCGAGTCGCTGCAGAAGTACGAGGCCACGCTCGCAAAGGGCCAGGCGGAACTCGACCGGCTGACACGCCAGGCAACGGCCGCGCGCGCCAGCACGGGCGACGTGGAATTACGAATCCGTCCCAGTGTCGCCGGCGTCACCGCCTATTACGGCCGCGACATAGACTTTGCCGAGATCGTGGATCTGTCCGTGCACGGTGGCGGCGCGCTGCCGGATTCGGCGCTGCAGGCAGGGACCGGCATCCTGCCCTGTGACGCACGCTATTGCGCCGCAGCGGCGGAAAAATCGCTGCGCGAGCTCGAGGCGAACGTCACGGCGGAGAAAGAGCGCCTCAGCTCTGCAATTGCACCGAATACGCGGGCCTACAAGGTGGCGTGCGCGACCACGGATCACAACGGTTACCACCTTGCAGTCACCTGCCCCGACCTCGTCGAGGTGGGCGGTAACCAGCCGGCCGACGTGCCGCTCAGCGTTACGATCCTGTCCCGCGACTTCGCCTCGCTCTATCCCGATCTCATGCTTGCCGACGAGCGCCTGCAGGTGCAGGTATCCGACGACACGGTGCGCTTCGCGAACGCGACCTCTGATTACCTGACACTGACGGCGCAAACGATCTACTACAACTCGAAAGTGCACACCACGAACGCGCCGATCGACCTGCCACCCGGTGTGTCGATCGAGCGCGAACTCGCCGAGTTTACGTCGCAACCTATCGAAATCGAGTCGAGCTATCTGCAGATGACACCCGACAAGGCCGCGGGCGCGACCTTCGGCTTCGGGTATGCCGTGCGCTACCGCGTGGCCTCGACCGCCGGGGAAGTCACACTCCACGACCAGGGCCGCTTCAACGTCGGCTGTGTCATCGACCGGCGGCTCGGCCGGCCGGCCGGCGAATGCCGGCTCGCGGAGCCCCAAGCGCCGGAAGCCGTTACAGCCCCTGCCCCGCAGGCGCCCGGGGAGATGCCTGCCGCGACGCCCGGCCCCTCGCCGGACGGGCCACCGGAAGCCTCGCCGGATGCGGCGCCCCGGATGCCGGCGGGCCCGCCGTTCGAGCCTTCGCCGAGCACCGGAGCCGAGGGGCCTGCCACCGCCACTGACGACAACTAGCCGGCACGGCCGTCGGAGCGGACGCGGCCGCCGTCGGAGCGGACGCCGCCGCCGTTGGAGCGGAGGACTACGCTGCGCAGAGCGTTCGCACGGTGCGCCTGGCCCACAGGTAGGCGCCGGCGCCCGAAATGACGTTCGCGATGACGTAAGCGCCGAACACGCCGGCAATGCCGAACAGCGTCGCGCCGGCCAGCGCCAGCGGCACATACAGCGCGAGAATCCGGGCGACGCTGATCCACACCGCGGGCATCGGATGCCCGAGCCCGTTGAACGACGCATTCATGATCATGACCATGCCGTACGCTCCATAGCTCACGGGCACGATCAGGAGAAAGAGCCGCGTCACGTTCGCAACGTCCGTGCTGTCGGTGAACAGCGTCGGGATGATACCGGACAAGAGGCCGAGTACGAGCCCATACACGAGGCTGCTCGCGAGCGAGAACATCGTGCATAGCCACAAGGCCCGCAGTATTCGCTGTTCCCTGCCCGCCGCGAAGTTCTGTCCCACGAACGGCCCGATGATGGCCGACATCGCGTAGAAGACCACCAGCAGCAGGGACTCGATGCGGCTCGCGACACCGAATCCCGCAACGGCCTCGGGCCCGAACCGCGCAAGCAAGGCCGTGATGATCGTCGCCCCGAGCGGCACGATGACGTTCGTGCCCGCGGCGGGTATGCCGACATGCAGGATCGCGCGCCACGATGCCCTGAGTTCTGCGCGCACGGGCCTGCGAAAGCTGACGAGGTCGAGATGATAGCGCATGAGGTACAGCGTGCCGGCGAAAATTGCGCCGCGGGCGAGCAGCGCCGCCACGGCCGCACCGTCGAGCCCCAGCGCCGGCACCGGCCCAAGGCCGAATATGAATATCGGGTCGAGGCTGACGTTCAGGACTGCCGCGATGATCATCAGCATGCCGGGCAGCCGCGTATCCCCGGTCGCTCGCATGCTCGCCATGCCGACCATGCCGACGACGATGAACGGCACGCCGATATAGAGGATCGTCATGAAGCTTCCGATCATCGGCAGCATGTCCTCGGGCGCACCGAGCATCCGGAACAGCGGATCGATCGTCAGTATGCCGATGAGGCAGATGATGGCCGTGAGGGCAAAGGAGAGAATCAGGCTGTCGGTCGACAGGCGCCTGGCGCGCTCGTGATCGTCGGCGCCGAGTGCGCGCGCAACGACCGAGGACGTACCGGCGCCAAGACCGATCGCCACGCTCGTCACGATCATCAGGATCGGGAAGCCGAAACCGAATGCCGCCAGTTCGCGATCGCCGACCCTGCCGATGAAAAACGTGTCGACGAGGCCCTGCGCCATCATCGTGGCAATGCCGGCAAGCACGGGCACGGTCATGGCGACGAGGTGCCGTCCGACCGAGCCCTCGGTGAGGCGAGGTCTCAAGAGCCTTTTGGCCTACAGATTCTCGTACGGGACGTCGAAGGTATTCCCTTCCTCCATGCGCCCGCTCTGCAGGCCATGGTTGAACCAGCGCATGCGCTGCTCCGACGTGCCGTGCGTGAACGCATGCGGCACCACACGTCCCTGTGTCCGTTCCTGGATCGCATCGTCACCGATCTGGTTCGCGGCGCGCATGGCTTCCTCGATGTCGCCGTGATGGAGATAGCGGCTGTTGTGCTTCGCCCATACACCGGCCAGGTAATCCGCCTGCAACTCGAGCCGCACCGAGTACTCGTTGGAGTCCGGCTGCCCACGCATTTGCTGGACCTGGTCCGTTATGCCAAGCAGGTTCTGCACATGGTGACCTATCTCGTGCGCAATGACATAGGCTTGCGCAAAGTCGCCCGGCGCCTGGAATTCCTGCTCCAGTGCGTCGTAGAAACCGAGGTCGATATAGACCTTCTGGTCGAGCGGACAATAAAACGGTCCCATGCGCGCATCGCCGACGCCACAGCCGGTCGGGTACTGGCCGCGATAGACGACCAGCTCCGGCGGGTGATACTGCAGGCCGTTGCGCTGGAACTCCGAGGTCCAGATATCTTCGGTATCCGCCAGCACCACCGTGACAAAACTGAACAACTCCTGTTCCTCGGCGGTGGCCTCGTACTCGACCTCCTGTACCTGCCCGCCACCGAGGATGGCCGCAGGATCGATGATGCCGAACATCCAGCCAACCACCCCGAGTCCCACGAGGACGAGGATGCCCTTGATGCCGAATGTCCGGCTGACCAGGCGCAACAGGAGTCCTGCTGCGGCGCCGCCGGCGACCATCTTGCGGCCGCGCGCGTCCTCCACGTTCGTGCTTCGCCTGCGACCTTTCCATTCCATGTCGATTTCCGCCTGGAGTACCAACGCTCCGGCGAAGCGAGCGCCGGGAACTGTGTGTAGATTTCCTGTCTTATATTACGTAGATCTACCTATGTCGATCTGCGGGGCAACGCCTGATTATAGGCGAGGCTGGCCCGGTCATGGTCGCCGAATACCCCTTGGCAGGCAAGCGAACCGCCGCGTCCGGTTCGCGTGCAACACGATTCACTTCGTTAACAGGCAAGCGGCATGACGCCGCAATAAAAAAGGAACAGTCAATATGCACAAACCCATCACACCGGCGGCCGGCGGGCTGCTGGCGGTCATTCTCGCACTCGCAAGCATGACGGCCAACGCGCAGGATCGCGCCGAGACCTGGGAGTTCGACGCCGGGCTCTTCTGGTCCGATTCCCTGCAACTCGACGGCGAGGAGGGCACGGGCATCGACGTCGACAGTGAAGTCGGCTTCTCGCTCGGCGGCAGCTACAACTTTACGAACCGGCTGTCGGCCGGCTTCGGCTTTTCCTGGATGACCCCGGACTATGAGGCAACCTACCTGCCCGAATTTGGATCGTTGCAGACGCTGGACGCGGAGTTAGACGTGTTCACGATCTCCGCCAAGGGCACGTTCAATTTCCTCGAAGGTCCGCTCACGCCCTATGTCGAACTCGGCTTTGGCTGGTCGGCCGTCGACTCGAACATCGTGGACGGCGTGCCGGTCACGGGCTGCTGGTGGGATCCGTGGTGGGGCTATATCTGTGCACCGTTCTACGATACCTATTCCGAGGACCTGACCTCCTGGTCGGGTGCACTTGGCGTCCGCTGGGACGTCAATCGGTCGTGGGGCCTGAAAGCGTCCTACGGCATCCTGGAACTGAACACCAGCAGCCGCACCGAGGACGGATCGATAGACGCGTTTAAGGTCGAGGCGCTGTTCCGCTACTGACGGCAGCCTGCGCATTCGTCGTGACTTCCGCCTCTTTCACGGCGGTTACGACGTAGCGCAGCGGCCCGCCCGCGTCGCGGGCGTCGAAGGGATAACAGGTCACGAGACTCAGGATCGATTCCGCCGTGTCGAGCGCAATGCTCGCGCGGCGCGAGTCGACGACATCGAGATCGACGATCGTGTAGCGGTGGCGCGTGCCGTCGACGGACTCGATCCATACGAATTCCCCGACGGCCAGGTCTTTGAGAAACCGGAAATGCGTGTCGCGATGCCCGGCAATCACGCTGTTGCCGGCCGCGCCCGGCGTTGCGCTGACATCCAGGTGATTGGGGCCAAAAGCGAGCGTCGGCCCGGCGCCGCCGGCCAGGACGATCAGGTCCACCTGGCCGTCCCGCGCGAGCAGACGCGCGACCGGCCAGGCGTCCGCCCAGGGCCACGGCACCGGTTCCGGCGCCTCGTTGCCGGCGCGTTCCCAGGCCCGGACCATCAGCCCCTGTGCGAGCCACGCCCTCGCCGGGATGCCGGCGCCCTGGCCGAGTTGCCAGAATCCCAGTCCGAGCAGGCAGGCCACGGCGGCGAACCTAGCGCGACGCCACACGGCATCGCATGCGGCACGGCAGGCTGCCGGACTGCACCCGCTCGGGCATCAGCGTATAGGCGCGCGCAGTTGCCGCCTGCAAAGCCATCAGGATCCGCAGTGCGGGCTGCCGGCACCGGAGTGAAACGAAGGTATGCGCCATGGTCGGTCTCCCGTCTCGATGGCGTCATTACCGCAGCCAATCGCGGCGCCGCCGCGGCCGCGTCATGGCATTGCACCGACCGAATGTGGCAAATTGTGGGCCGGCATACGCAGGAGATACCGGTGGCCAAACGGATTGCTATCGTCGAGGACGAGGCCGCGATCAGGGAAAATTACACGGCGGCGTTTCTCCGCGAAGGCTATGCGGTCGATGCCTACGACGCACGAAAACCTGCACTGGATGCATTCGCGAGCCGGCTTCCGGACCTCGTCGTCATCGACATCAACCTGCGCGACGACGTCGAAGGCGGTTTCGAACTCTGCCGTGAACTCCGGGCACGCGCACCGGAACTGCCGATCATCTTTCTCACGGCGCGCGACAGCGAATTCGACGCCGTCTCGGGCTTGAGGCTCGGCGCGGACGATTACCTCACCAAGGACATCAGCCTGCCGCACCTGATGGCGCGCGTGGCCGCCCTGTTCCGGCGCCTCGACGCCATGAAGGAACCCGCGGCGGCGAGCAAGCGCATCACGCGCGGCGAACTCGAGATCGACACGGACCGCATGAACATCAGCTGGCGGGAACGGCCGGTCGGCCTCACGCTGACCGAGTTCTGGCTCGTGCACGCCATGGCGCGCTACCCGGGCCACGTGAAGAACCGGCAGCAATTGATGGACGCCGCGCAGGCGGTGCTCGACGACAATACGATCACCTCGCACATCAAGCGCATACGGCGGAAGTTCCTCGCCATCGATCCCGGCTTCGATGCCATCGAGACGGTGTACGGCATGGGTTACCGCTGGCTGGCCGACTGACGCGGCGCCGGCTGCATGCGCCATGGACTTAAGGCGGCAACTGCTCCTCTTGAGCCTCCTCGCACTGCTCCTGCCCTGGGCGGGTTGCCAGTTCGTGCGCGAGACGGAATCGGCGTTGCGGGCGAGCCAGCAGCAGATGCTCGCAGGGGCGGCCCGCGCCATTGCCGATTCGCTGTCGCAGTACCCGAACGAATTTCCGCGGCCGCTGGCTCCCGACTACCTCATCGACCAGCAGTTGTACGCCCATGCGCTGGAGACGGGGCCGGTGATCGATGGCTACTTCGAGGACTGGCCGATCGGCGAGTCGGCCGTGCAGACGCTTGCCCTTCCGGGCGAGAAGATGGCCGCACGCTACGTCCTCGGCACCCGGGACAATTACCTCTACCTGTTCGTCGCTGTCGAGGACGAGGCGGTGGTCTATGCCACGCCCGCGTCGCTCGCGCCGATGCCTCGCCCGCCCTACGCCGACCGGCTGAGTCTGAGCAGCGTGACGCCGTCGTATGACGAGGACCGGATTTCGTTTGCCGCCGAGGCGCCCGGACCGGTCGTTCCGTACTCGCGGAACGCTTTCGGTTTCGCCCGGGAGCCGGACAACACGCCTGCACGCGAGCACACGATCCGCGCCACCTGGCAGGACGTGCCGGGCGGCTACCAGCTCGAGGCGCGGATCCCTCGCGCACGGCTCGGCACGCATCTCGGACTGCTCGTCGACAATGTCAGCGAGGCCGGGAAGCCGCCCGTGCCGGTCGCCACCTACTCCTCCGCGCGGCCGCCGCCGCTGGCCAGCCATTCCGACACGCTGTCCCGGATCGCCGCGGGTTTGGTCCAGCCGGGCATGCGGATGATCGTGACCGACCGGGCGGGCTGGCGCATCGCCACCGCCGGTAACCTGCAGGACGCCGCGGCCTCCCCGACCGGCGTCTCGCGATGGCTCCGGGGCATTTACGATGCGGTCGTGGAAGCCGGCGCGCCGCCGGCCCTCGCCGAGCCGGCGCCGGGCGGCCGGGAGCAGCAGGACTACGTCACCGCGGCCCTCCGCGGTCGGGCCGGCACGGACTGGTTCCGCCGCCCCGACGGTGAAGAAGCCATCGTCGCGGTGGCGGAGCCCGTGAGCGCCGGCGACGAGATGCTCGGCGCCGTGATCCTGCAGCAGGGCACCGACGCCATCCTGAGCCTGACGAACCGGGGTCTCGTGCGACTCCTTAACCTCACGCTCATCGCGATGCTGCTGGTTGGCGGCGGACTCCTCGGCTATGCAACGTGGCTGTCACGGCGCATCCGCCGCCTGAGCGTCGCGGCGGCCGGCGCCGCCGACCACAGGCGCCGCGCCGCGCCATTGCCGAGCGCAACGGCGTCCGACGAGATCGGCGACCTGTCCCGCAGTTTCTCGAGCGTGCTCGGCCAGCTCGGCGCCTACAACGAGTACCTGCGGACGCTCGCGTCGAAACTCTCGCACGAATTGCGCACACCGCTCGCGATCGTCACCTCGTCGCTCGAGAACCTGGAACAGGAAGCACTCGACGACATCTCGCGGAGCTACACATCGCGTGCGCGCGGCGGTGCGGAGCGCCTGCGCCGCATCCTCGCGGCGATGAGCGAGGCGAGCCGCGTCGAGGAGCTCATGAACCATGCGGAGACGGAATCCTTTGCCCCGGATGCCATCGTCGGCTCCGCCGTTGGCGGCTACCGCGACATTTACCCGGAGCGCCATTTCGAGTTCACTGCCGATGAGCTCACCGGGAGCCGCGTGACCGGCGCGCCGGAGCTCGTCATTCAGCTGCTCGACAAGCTCATCGACAATGCCGTGAGCTTCAGCCGCCCCGGCGACACGATTCACATCGATGTCGCACGCGAGGACGAGGCCGTGCGGCTCGACGTCAGCAATCCCGGGCCGCCGCTGCCCGCCCACATGCGGGGGCGGCTGTTCGACTCGATGGTGTCGGTGCGTGCAAACGAGGACGGTACGCATCTGGGCCTCGGCCTGTATGTTGCCCGGGTCATTGCCGACGGCCACAATGGCCGCATCGAAGCGATGGATATCGACGGTGGCGTACGTTTTTCGGTGTGGCTGCCTGTGGCTGCTGCTGGCGGCGAGCACGGGGCGCGCAGAACCCGCGACTGACATCAGTGCGCTCGTTGCCAGGACTCGGCGTGGACCCTGCCCGCTCCGCGCTGCTCGTCGTGCGCCTCGACGACGGCAGCGAATGGCAAAGCAATCCGGAGCGGATCGGCGAACGCTTCGTGCCCGCGTCGACCTCGAAGATCCCGCACACGCTGATCGCCCTCGAAACCGGCTACGCCGCCGGCCCGGACAAGGCATTCCGCTGGGACGGGACCGAACGCGCATTCCCCGCCTGGAACCAGGACCAGACGCTCGCCTCCGCTTACCGGAACTCGGCGGTCTGGGTCTACCAGCAGATCGCGACCGACATCGGCAGCGAGACGATGGGCACCTGGCTCACTCATTTCGACTACGGCAATCACGAGGTCGGCGGGCCGGAGGACGTGACGACCTACTGGCTCGACGGACCTCTCGCCATCTCCGCTCGCGAACAGGTGGCGTTCCTCACCCGGCTCGCGCAGAACGAGCTGCCGATCGACCGGGACACGCGGGTGCTCGGCCGCGCGATCATGCAAGCCGACGCGGGGCCGGGCTGGACGCTCTATGCCAAGACCGGCTGGGGCGACCGCGCAGACAGCGCCGACATCGGCTGGTACGTGGGTTGGGTGGAACACGACGCAGGTCCGGCCTGGGTATTCGCGTTCAACCTCGACATGCCGGACGATGAGGCCCGTGCTCAACGCATTCCACTGGTACGCGCCGTTCTCGCCGAGCTCGGCGCCATCGTTCACAAGGAGAACTGATCATGCATCGCAGCAAGCTCGCCGGCTTCATCATCGACTGCGACACGAAGGATCTCGACGCGGCCGCGGATTTCTGGAGCGAGGCGCTCGGCCTGCCGAAAAAGCCGTCGCAGGACCCGGCAGAGAACAAGTACGTGCACCTCGATTCCGGACCGCACGGCCTGCACATCGAGGTGCAGCGGGTTTCGCATCCGAGCCGCGTGCATCTCGATATCGAAGCCGACGACATCGAGGCGGAGGTTGCCCGGCTGGAGTCGCTGGGCGCGAAGCGGCTCGAAAAGGTCCGCACATGGGTGGTGATGGAGGCGCCCACGGGCCAGCGCTTTTGCGTGGTGCGGCCGCAGGGCCCGGCATTCGAGGACGAGGCGAATCGGTGGGACTAGACGGGCGCCGGCAATAGCCCGTTTGCCGCGCTGCCATAATTGCCCACAATTGCGCCACGCGCGGCCCACGATGTAACGGTCTGATAGCGGCGTTTCCGGGGGAAATGTCCTATGCAAACGATCGTCGAACGCCTGCGCGAATCCACATCCTTCAAGGTTGCCGTCATCGGCTTCCTCATCCTGGTCCTGCTCATCCCGGTGGCGATGACCATCGGCGTGATCGAAGACCGTATCGACGTGCACGAAACCGCGCGCGTCGACATGATGCGTTCCTGGGGGGAAGCGCAGCAGGTCGCGGGGCCGGTGTTGGTGGTGCCCGGCACGGTGCGGCGTACGATAGATTCGGAGTCCCGTGTCCTCGACGCCCAACTGGTCGTCGTGCCCCGGCAGCTGGCCTACGAGGCGGCGGTCGAACCCGAAATCCGCAAGCGAGGGATCCATGAATTCCCGGTGTACCGGGCGGGCATGCGGGTGTCCGGCGTGCTCCGGCTGCCCGACGCGCCGGATGCCGGCCGAGGCATGGAAACGCTCGACCTCTCCCGCGCGTACGTCGCATTTGCGATCAGCGATGCGCGGACCCTCACGACGACCCCTGCGCTCACGATCGGCGGGCAGTCGATCGATTTCGCCGCCGGCGGCCGCAGGATCTCTTCGCTGCCTCCGCAGCTCGTCGCACCGGTCGGCGCGTTACTCGAGGGCGGCACCGATTCCATCGAATTCAGTATCGACCTCGACTTCAACGGGACGGACTCGCTGGCTTTCGTTCCGCTTGGCGACCAGACGCGGGCCACCGTCAGCTCCGCATGGCCGGACCCGAGTTTCAGCGGCACGCAGCTGCCGCGGACACACGAGATATCCGGCGACGGTTTCACCGCAAGCTGGGAGGTCTCGGAGTTCGCGAGGCCCGCGCCGTCCGCATGGATCGACGGCACGGTGGATGAGTCCCTGCTGACCGGCTCGGCCTTCGGCGTCGACCTTTACATGGGCGTCGGGCTTTACGAACAAAGCCTGCGTGCCGCCCGCTACGCGGTGTTGTTCGTCGGACTGACTTTTGTCGCGTGGTTCCTGTTCGAGACGCTCGGCAGGCTCAGGCTGCACCCGCTGCAATACCTGCTGGTGGGCTTTGCGAACGTGCTGTTCTACCTGCTGCTCTTGTCGCTCGCCGAACACCTGGGTTTCGGCCTTGCATACATCCTGGGCGCCGTGGCCTCGTCATCGCTCATCGTCGGCTATAGCCGGGCGGTCCTCGCGAGCAAGGCGCGCGCCCTGGTCATGGCCGCGCTGCTGTTCGCGCTGTACGGCTATCTCTACCTGGTGCTCAGCGCGGAAAGCTTTGCGATGCTGGCCGGCGCGCTCGGACTGTGGGTGATTCTCGGCTCGGTGATGTACCTCACCCGCAAAATCGACTGGTACCGGACGTAAGAGCGGCGGCCCGATCGAAGCGCGAACGATTTGCCCGTTGGAGCGGGCGCACGCCCGCGACTGGAACGGCGTTAGATCAGGCCGCGTACCAGTCGCGGCTGACAGCCGCTCCAACGGCGGCCGACAGCCCGCTTCGTCAACGGGCATCGACTTTCGGCTCGAACGTAATCGTCCGTGAGCCGTCCGGCTGTACTGTTACATTGAACGCGTAGGCCTCATTGACGCCTTTCTTCCCGCTGTGTGTGAAGGCCAGTACGCGCTGGCCGTCGGTGCGGATGTGGATAATGCCGAAGTTGGTGCGCTCGAAGGAGTAGTAGCTCGGTTGCGGATCGCCGGAATCGACGCGGCCCGAGAACAGCTTTGCGACGTCGGCCCCGGTGAACGTTTCATTTGCGCGGTCACGAAAATAGCGGCCGAGGTCCTCGCGCCGGTGCGCGTAATCGCGGGTCGTGAAAAAGGCCGCCAGTTCCGTGTTGAAAATGATTCCCGTGTCGCCTCGCATTACCTTGCCGAGTGCCGCCACCAGGGTCGCGCGCGGATGAATGTGTTCCTTCGACGCACTTTCGTCGCCGGAGGAAACGATCGCGACGACGGGCTTCGTCGCCTTCAGCGCCGCGAAGTCGAAATCGCCCGAGCCGTGATGCGGCGCCTTGACGATCTCGGCCTCGAACTCGCTCGCATCCAGCTTCTCCAGCGCGAGTTTCATCGCGGGGCGATTGAGGTCGCCGCTCAGGTTGAAGCGGACGGCGCCGTAGGTGATCAGCAGCGCGATGGAGTGCCCGTTCACGGTGTGCGAGGCAGAGTAACTCCCTTCATCCGACTGCAGGTGCAACTCGGCGCTCTTGCTCGGCTCGCGGAAGAAACGAAGGCCCGGGCGGCCGCCGACGTCCTCCGGGAAGGGCCCCTGGATGGCAACCCTGACGTTTTCGTCGTGAAGGAAGTCGAAAACCTCGTCCTCATCGTCCCCGAACGCAATGCGGCGAATCTCGATCGGCGCACGCTGCGCCCAGGTTTTCACGGTCTTCACCCAGCGCCGGAAAGGCTCGTTCATCCGCTCGTCGGGCAAGGTCGTGGGGTCGTCGATGAGGTCCACGGCGTGGGGAATGCCGTCCTTCACTTCGGTCTCGCCGAACATCTCGAGATCCGGGCGCGTGCTGCCGTCGGGCCGCTTCCCGGGCAGCTTCGCCAGCCCGTTGTGGTAGATGCGTTTTGGCTGGACGCGCATGCGCTTTCTGGCCTCGATGCCGGGCTCGGTCTCGGAGCGCAGGAAGTCATTCAGGCCGTCGAAGTGATCGGCGTCGCCGTGCGTGATGATCATCGCCTCGACCGTGAGCGGCGTGTCAGGTTGCGGTCGCAGGTGGAGGAAACGTGCCGCCACGTGCCGGGCAAAGAGCTTGTTGTCGCCGCCGTCGATGAGGACGATCTTGCCGGAGGGCGTTTCCAGCACCATGCCGTCGCCCTGCTGGACGTCGACCATGGAGAACTTGAGCAGGCCCTCATCGCGAAACGCCAACGGCGGCGTGTTGTCGGCCCAACCGGTCAGATTGCCCTCGAACAGGGTCATCGCCCTGAGCTGCACCCACCCGTCCTGCTCGACCAGGATCTCCACGGTATCGCCGAAGGCCACTGCGGCTACGACGCTGCTATCGGGTTCCGGCGCCGTGTGCAGGTCGACGAAATCGTTGCCGACGAATTTGACTGGCATGAGGAGGTCTCCGCGACGTCACCTCCATTAATAGCAGATTCGACCCCGGTTGGAGCGGGCGCTGCCCGCGAATGGTGGGGCCTTGAGTTCCGGTCGCGTACCAGTCGCGGCTGACAGCCGCTCAAAGCGTCGATGACGATTCGCCGTTGGAGCGGGCGTTGCCCGCGAATTGGGGGGCGTTGAATCCCTGCCGCGTACCGGTCGCGGCTTACAGCCGCTCCGACGCGCGGCTGGGGGCCGCCCCTCTGCGGAGCGGACGGATGACCTGATGCGCGCCGGCCGTTTCTACAGGATAAAACGCAGCGCGCCGTACAGCAGCACCCAGAATACGCCGCTCCAGAGCACCGCTGTCTTCAGCGCTGACAATACGTCCTTACGGCGCCGCGGCAGTCGCACTTCCGCGGATTCGCGGTTTAGTGCCTCAGAGACCACGGTCTCGGTCAGGACCTGGGACATACTGCCGTCCCCTGAGTAGTACACATCACTCCAGCCGGCGTGCGGCAATCTCCACCGTCGCATGAACCCCTCCCCGGATAACCCAAGCAACGCAAGTTTCGCAACGCCCAAGCATTTTGGCGTTGATCGCGGTCACGTTAAAAGATTTTGAGCGTTATGACAAGTTCTGCCGCGCGTCGGCAGGTGCGTGCCTGCCGGCGTTGCGGTACGCCCACTTGCATGGACGAGACGCCGCGTTAGGATAGGGAGCCGCCCGCCACGAGACTTTCCTCATGCATCACAAAAAACTGCGCCCGCCGAATCGCCGTGCCGGCTGCAAGCTCTGCAAGCCGTGGAAGCAAAGCGGATTCCCGACCGGCGCGATGGCGGGGAGAGCTTCGCCAACCACCGGCGCCGGAGCGCGGCGGCGGACGAACTGCGCCGCACGCTGAGCTGAGGCCGTGAACTTCCTGCTCGAGTGGCTCATCCTTTCGCTCGCCGTCTGGCTGACTTCCATGGTCCTGCCGGGCTTCCGAGTGAAGGGCTTCGTCAGCGCGATCTGGGTGGCCGCCCTGTTCGGCATCATCAACTTTCTCGTCGGCTGGCTGTTTTTCGCGGTATTCACGGTTTTCACGCTCGGCATTGCGTACCTGCTCGCGTTCATCACCCGCTGGATCATCGACGCGATCGTCCTGAAGATTGTCGACAAGATGAGCGACAGCCTCGAAATCGACGGCTTCCGCTGGGCGCTCGGCGGCGCACTGATGATGTCCCTGCTCGGGACCTTCGGCGAGTGGCTGTTGCGCTGAGCAGGAGCGGCTGCCGAGCCGCGATCAAGATTCGGTTGCCGAAACCGCATCCAGTTCGCGGGCAACGCCCGCTCCAACGGCGTCGCCCGCTCCTGCTGCCCCGTCGATCAGGTAAGCGAGAAGGTCGGTGCGGGGCCCGCGCCGCTGCCGCCCCGCCGGAGCCGCCTGAGCTGGATGCCGACGCCCACGAGGAACGCCAGGAAAAACAGGCCGGTGACAGCGAGCACCTCGGGCGCCTCCGGGTGGTCGGCCCAGGGCGCGCCGACGGGGAGCCGCGTCGCAGTCTCCGCCGTTGCGGGAATGAAGTGGAAGAAGAACGTCAGCGAGTACGCAATCGTCCCGATGTAGACCGAGCGGCGGCCGAGAAGGTTGCTCTTCTCCGCGGCCACGGCGACTGCCAGCACCAGCAGCGTCAGGATCCCGAGCATGTGCGGTTTGCCGAAACCACCGTGCTCGAAGATGCCGAAGCCCGTCAGGCAGGTGATTACGGTCAGCCAGACATACACCTGCCCCGACCGCGTGCGTAAGGAAATATTGCCGAAACGAATTAAGGCAGCGGCGCCGGCGGCAACTGCGACCAGTGATATGGCCGTGTGCACCACGCCGAGGTTCGTCAATCCCAACATGCTCGTCTCTCCCCTGTACCTGCGGGTACTGCGCCCGCTCCGGTTGAGTTTAGCTCCTTCGAGCGCGCCACGCGCGGGAACAGCGCCCCCGACAACCGCCGTGTTAACCTTCCCTTAACCCCACAGAGTGCCGCAATACCGTCCGGACGGGCAGAGAGAACAGGCGATGTTTCACAGCGGCGAAATCCGATGGTACTTCGACGAATCGCTTCCCGAGGATATTCGCAGCTGGTTCGGATCGAAGGGCGACGGAAAACAAGAACCCTCTCGCACCGACCAATATTTACTGCTTCCGCACTGCAACAATACGAGCGTAAAGCTACGCGAAGGAAATCTGGAGGTTAAGGCAAATACGCGACGCCCTGAATCGGTCACCTACACTAATGGCGTGAGCGGCTATCGGGACGCATGGGTAAAGTGGTCGTGCAAGGCAGACGACGTAGACGCGCTCAGGACGATGGTCGGTGCGACCGGGGACAACTGGGCTTCCGTCAGGAAGAGCAGGTACCTGCGCAAGTACTCTCTGGATAGCGGGAGCCCGGTTGAGGTCGATGCCGCCACCGCCCGGCCGGAGCGTGGCTGCCAAATCGAAATTTCTTCGATCAGCGTTGTCGTGGGAAAAGTCCGATGCCCCGCCGTCCGACACCGAATGGTCTGCAGCCGCCCGCTGGTGGAGCATGTCCTTGGAGGCATTTGCGCCGGGCAGTGCGGGCGTTACGGATGAAGTCATATCCCATTTGAATGATGCAGCAAATCACTTCTTTCGTGACAAGCCGCCGCGCCGCCTCACCTTGTCATCGTCTCTGTCCTATCCGGCGTGGCTCCTTGGATTTGCCTGATGAGGCATAGTCGATGCGTTTGACTCGTCTCGAGCATCGTATTTGAACCAAGGTATCGACGACGCTGTTGCACTCACAGAAGGAGGCGCCAGATGCCGAAAGTCCCCAAAGTGCTGAACCGCCGAAGCATTCTCAAAGGCGTTTCCGGGCTGGCGCCTTGGCGCCGGAAACTGGACGGGACCGGAGTGCTTAGTTTTCCTGTTGATCGAAAACCCCTCCGCGGAGGGTCCTCGAAAGCACTTTAAGACTTGCTCGTAACGGCGTTGCGCGTGTCCAGGACCGATCATATCTGCGGGCGCAGGCCGCTCGTACTATAGTCGCAGGACCATTCCGGGGAACCCGTTTTGTATGAACGCTGATGCCGCCAATCGTGACGCAGGAAAGCCGGCCGCCGCGCCGGGCGCCGATCGCCTGGCGGATATGTTCCCGGTCCTCAGCGCGGCGCAGATCGAAGAGGTCTGCCGGTTCGGCTCCGAGCGCGAATACGCGGCCGGCGAATTGTTGTGGGATATCGGCGATCGCCACGTGGACTTTCACGTCGTGCTCGAGGGCACGCTGCAGATCGTGCGTCGCGATGCGCTGGGCAACGAGACCGTCCTATTCGAGGAAGGGCCGGGACAGTTCAGCGGCGACATCGTCGCCCTCTCCGGCAGGGGGCGCATGGTCGCCGGGCGAGCCGGCAGCAAGCTGCGCGTCATCGCCGTGCCGCCGGCACGCCTCCAGGAGCTCGTGGTCACCCACGCGCGCCTCGGCGAGATCATCATGCGCAGCTTCGTGCTGCGACGCGTCCGGCTGATCGCCGAGCATGCAAGCGACCTGCTCGTGGTCGGCTCGCGCTATTCCGCGGCGACTCAGCAGTTGCAGGAGTTCCTGACCCGCAATGCGCAACCCTATACCTTCGTCGATCTCGACTCGGACGACGCGTTGCCCGCATTCCTCGAACATTTCAAGTTCTCCTGCGACGACATTCCACTGGTGATCACCAGCGCCGGCGAACCCTTGCGCAACCCGGGGCTGCGTGCGGTTGCCGAGCGGGTCGGCATCGCGGAGAGGCTGGACGAACAGCACGTCCACGACGTCGCGGTCGTGGGCGCCGGCCCTTCCGGGCTGGCCTGCGCCGTCTACGCAGCGTCCGAAGGGCTCGATGTGATCGTGCTCGACGCGATCGCGCCTGGCGGACAGGCCGGCACGAGTTCCAAGATAGAGAATTACCTGGGGTTCCCGACCGGCATTTCGGGCCAGGCGCTCGCCGGCCGCGCATACGTACAGGCACAGAAGTTCGGCGCCCGCATCGACGTCCCGACCCGGCTCGAGGCGCTCGCCTGCGGCAATCCGTACCACGTGCTCACGCTGGACAGCGGCGAGACGGTCCGCAGCCGCAGCGTCGTCATCGCGTCCGGCGCCCGCTACCGAAAACCGGTGCTCGACAAGCTGGCGCAGTTCGAAGGCGTCGGCGTGCATTACGGTGCCACCTATCTCGAGGCGCAACTGTGCCGGAACGAGGAGGTGCTCATCATCGGCGGCGGAAATTCCGCCGGGCAGGCCGCGGTGTTCCTCGCTGAGACGGCTGCAAAGGTGCGGATTCTGGTCCGCGGCGAGGGTCTCGCCGCGAGCATGTCGCAATACCTCATCCGGCGCATCGAGACCACATCGAACATCGAGCTTTTGGCCTGCACCGAAGTCGTGACCCTCATCGGCGAGCGCGAACTGGAGAAGATCCGCTGGCGCAATACGCGCACCGGGGCCGAGACGGAGCGCCCGATCCGGCATCTGTTTGTTTTCATCGGCGCGACCCCGAACACCGAGTTCCTGCCGGAGAGCGTGGTCACCGACCAGAAGGGCTTCGTTTGTACCGGTGCCGAAATCGAATCGAGCGGCAACGGTCATCGGTGGCCGCTGGAGAGGCCCCCGTACCTCCTCGAAACCAGCTGTCCCGGCGTCTTCGCGGCCGGCGACGTGCGGGCGACGTCGACCAAGCGCGTCGCCTCCGCGGTTGGCGAGGGCTCCGTGGCCGTCCAGTTCGTGCACGCATTCCTCGCCGCGCGAGGGGTTTGATCGAAAAGCGCGTCAGGCGCGCCGAAAGGTATCTACGACGCGTCGGCCAGCGCCGGGATCCGGACCCGGAGGCGCAGGTACATCCCCAGGTAGATCAGCATCGCGCTTAAGGAAGCCAGCGCGCACATGACGAACACGCCGCCGTAACCGAGGCCGAACGCGAGTACCGTGGCCGCCATGTTCGGGCCGAGGATCTGCCCGAGGCCCTGGGCCGCCGGCATGAGCGCCTGGAAGCGGCCGGAATGGTCGACGTTCGCGACCGTGGCGTACTGGTATACGTCGACGAAGATCCACAGGAAGTTGAAACTGAACATGCTGATCAGGATGTTCGTGTTGTCGATGCCGTTCGCGAGCATGCCGACGATGATGGCGTGGCACACGAGCGTCACGAGCAGGGGACGCGCTAGCCCGTAGCGATTGCTGAGCACGGTCGCGAAGAGACAGCCGAGGAGCGATGAGGCCGACGTGTACACGAGCAGGCGGCTCACCCAGTCGGGCGAAGCTGCGGAATTGAGGCTCGCGAGTTCGATGTACGTCCAGTAAGCCCCGATGTTGATGTAGGTGAAGCTGACCGAGGTCAGCACCAGCCAGGGCACGTACCGCGGAACATGCTTGTGCACCGTGCGATGAACGCCGCCTTCCAGAGCGACGTCGACTGCGACATCGAGCGTCTTCTCGAGCGGACGCGCCGGTACCCACCGGAGGAACGGCAGGCTCAGAAGGTAGCTCAAGATAAATACGGTATAGATGCCGTTCATGGAAAGCCGGGGCAGCGCGTACATTTCCGCCGCCTGCGTAAATGCGAAGACGAACAGGAGCAGGTTGAAGGTACGCGCCGGCCTGCTCGAGCCGCCGAGTGTCGCCACGGCCACCGCGGTGTAGATTCCGCTGCCAGTGCCGGCCAGGAAACGCAGCCAGAGCGTCCACTCGTAGTCGGTCATCACCATGCAGAGGGCATTGGCGGCAACGGCGATTGCGACGGCCGCGAGGATGATCAGGCGCCGGTTGAGCTTCGCGACGAAGAGCGAAGCGAGAACCGCGCCGAAGGACAGGCCGCCGAGATCCGCCCCGGCGACGCGGCCTACCTCGACCTCGCTGAAGCCGAGCTGCGTCACCCACGCCGTGCTGATGACCGGGATGCCGACCATGACGCCGTAGCCGACCAGCGCCATGTACACGCCGATCGTGATGGATCGCCAGTCGTCGAAGATCGTACGGTGGTGGACGAGCCTGTTGTCCGTGGCAGTCAAGGAGTCACGACCGGGAAAGCGTGCACAGGATGGATGCTGCTAGAGCCTGTCGCGGATCTGGTAATACAACACGCCGAGCGCCACCATCGGCTTCTGGAATACGTGCGCACCCGGCACGCGCACCGGTGGCACGCCGGCGAACAGGTCGAAGCGCTCGAGGGTTCCGGCGACGGCGTCCGCGATGAGCCGGCCGGCGATATGCGTCACGTTCACGCCATGGCCGGAGTAGCCCTGGCTGTAGAAGATGTTCGGCGACACGCGTCCCATTTGCGGAACGCGGTTGAGCGGCACGCCGATGGTGCCGCCCCAGGCATAGTCGATGCGGACGTCGGCGAGCTCCGGGTACAGGCGGGCGATCTTTTTCCGGTGCCGGCGAATGATCACGGCCGGATCGTCGCCGAAATAGTTGAGCCGACCGCCGAACAGCAGGCGCTTGTCCGCGCTCAGCCGGTAATACTGGATCACGAAATTCGGGTCGCAGATCGCGAGGTCGCGCGGATTGATGCGTGCCACGACGTCCTCCGGCAGCGGCTCCGTGGCGACGATGAAACTGTTGACCGGGAACATGATGCCGCGCAGTTTCTTTTCCAGCGCGTGGTAGGCATTGCCGGCGATGACCACGAAGTCCGCCGTCACCGAGCCGCCGGCCGTCTCGACGCGCGGTTTGGCACCTCTCGCGATGTTGATAACCGGCGAGTTCTCGTGAATCGTAACGCCTTGTGCCGCCGCAGCCCGCGCCTCGCCGATGCAGAGGTTCAGCGGGTGGAGATGGCCGTTCCCCATGTTGAGCAGCGCGCCGAGGTAGCGGTCGGTGCCGGTCACCTCACGCGTCTCTTCGCACGACAGCAGCCGGACTTCGTGGGGAAAGCCCGCAGCCTGCAGCCGCTCATGGTCGTGCTCGAACGCCCTCAGGTGTCGCGGCTTGATCGCGACGTCCACGTAGCCCCATTTCAGGTCGCAGCGGATGTCGTAGCGGGCCACGCGCTCGCGCACGATGTCATGCCCGAGCCAGCGCAGTTCGCCGAAGAGTTCCTCGACGTCGCGGCCGTAATGTTTCGCAATGGCGCGCTCCCCGGCGATGCCGCCGATGAGCTGGCCGCCGTTTCGCCCCGAGGCGCCCCAGCCGACCCGCCGGGCCTCGACGACGGTCACCCGGAAGCCGCGTTCGGCGAGGCTAAGCGCAGTCGCGATGCCGGTGAAGCCGGCACCGATGACACACACGTCCGCGGTCCCGGCGCCTGCGAGCGGCGGGTAATCGGTGATTTCGTTGGCGGTTGCCGCGTAATACGAGCCGGTGTGCCCCGCACCCGTCATGTCGCCGCGCCGCTTTGCATCGCGCCGTTCTTACGCGTGCCGCGCATGCGCCGGGTTCCACGCATCGAAGCAGCTTTCGACGAACCGGGCCGGATGCATGGCGGACGCTGTAATCTCGCTTGCGGTGACGCCGATGATCATAGCCCAGCGCCCGCCGGCCTGTCATCGCGGTTTGACAGAAGTGTCGCCGGCCCGGCAGATTGGACAATCCCCTGCCGCAGGGCAGGTAAATCGTCCCCGCAGAAGTCGACAGCCGATGGCGAGACCCTCCGTTACCCGGGTGGCCCCGTGGATGCAGGACACGCTCCGGCAGGGCTTTGCGCTCCTGAATGCAGGCCAGCCCGAGCAGGCGTCGGAGTGCGCGCGCCGCCTGCTCGGCGCGAAGCCGGACCTGGTCGAGGGGCACTTCCTCGTCGGGCTCATCGCCCTCGAAATGAAGCAGAACTGGACGGCTGTCAGCGCCTTCGGTTCGGTGACGAAGCTCCGGGAGGACCACGCCGCAGCCTGGGCGCAGCTCGCGCGGCTGTTCATGATCGCAGGCCAGCCGGGCCGCGCCGACAAGGCGCTGGCGAACGCCGTCCGGCACAACGACGCCACGCCACTCGTGCAGGACCTCATCGGTGCCGTCTACACCCTGCTCGGCGACGAGGAGGAGGCATCGACGTGGATTCGCCGGGCACTGGAGCAGCAGCCGGAGAACGTCAACTACCTCGTCAACCTCGCCAGCAATCAGATGTTTCTCGGCCGGATCGACACGGCCGAAGAGCTGCTGAACGAAGCGCTCTCCCTCACGCCCGACAATCCCAACGCGCACTGGCTGCTCTCGAGCGTGGCCAAGGCCGCCGACCGCCGCCACGTCGATGTGTTGAAGGGCCTCGTCGAAAGCGGCAACCGCAATCCACGGGCTTTGGCCTTCCTCTGCTACGCGCTCGGCAAGGAACTCGAGGATCTCGAGGCCTGGGACGAAGCATTCGACGCGTTCGCCAAAGGGGCCGCGGCGCGCCGGACGACCATCGACTTCGACGAACGGGCCGAGATCGAGATGTACGCGGCCTTCGCGGAAGTGTTCACGGCCGAGTGGCTCGACGAGAGCGCCGGCGGTTGCACGGACCGGTCGCCGATCTTCGTCGTGGGCCAGCCGCGCACCGGCACCACGCTCGTCGAACGGATCATCACGAGCCATTCCGAGGTGCACTCCGCCGGCGAGCTCAAGCAATTCGGCCAGTGCGTGCGGCGGCTGGCGGACTACCGGGAACCGCGGCGGCATTCGGCGAAGCTCGCGACGACGGCAGCAGGAATCGACGCCGGAACGCTCGGCAAGGCCTATCTCGCAACGACGGCGAAAATGCGCGGCGACCTGCCGCGCTTCGTCGACAAGCTGCCGCCGAATTACCTCTACATTCCCCTGATCCTCAAAGCGCTGCCGAACGCCAAAATCGTGCACCTGACTCGCGACCCCATGGACGCCTGTTTCGCGAGCTTCAAGCAGCTCTTCGCCGATGCGTACCCGCATTCCTACGACCAGGGAGAGATGGCGCGTCACCATGCCCGCTACTTTCACCTGATGGCGCTGTGGCGCGAGCGTTTCCCCGGCCGTTTCCTCGACATCGCGTACGAGGACACGGCCGGCAACCTCGAGCCGAACGCCCGCCTGCTGACGCAGTTCCTGGAATTGCCCTGGGAAGATGCCTGTCTCCATTTCCACGAGCAGGCGGCGGCCGTGACGACCGCGAGTGCGGTGCAGGTGCGCCAGCCGGCGCACACCCGCTCGATCGGCCGCTGGCGCCGCTACGAACAGCAACTCGAGCCGATGCGCCGCGCACTCGAGGCCGCGGGTGTGCCGCCCGGCTCACCGTTAGCGTCGTGAACGGAGACGGACGTCCCGCGTGCCGGCCCGGATTGCACCACGGCGCACACGGCGATAATCTCATTGCACAGGAATATTAAGGACTTGTAAGAACGCCCTGCCGGCTCTAATGGGGGGCGCGAATGCGGCCGCGGACCATTCGCGGCCACCGGCCGCTCCAACGGCGCGCTACAACAACAAGGTGCCAACCATGGTCGCCCAGATAGCACGACTCGAGACAGGCTCACGCAACCGGGAACCCTCCGGCCCCGGCTGCCGTATCCGCTCCGAGAAGAAGGCGCTGGCCCAGGCGGTCTCCCTCGCCCTCGTCGCGGGCCTGGCGCCGGCCCCGCTCCTCGCGCAGAACACCACCATCGACGAAGTCATCGTGACGGCGACGAAGCGCGCGGAGTCGGTGATGGACGTGCCGATCGCGATCACCGCGATGTCCGGCGAGTTCATTCGTGACGTCAATCTCAACGATATCAAGGACCTCATCCAGTTCACGCCGGGTATCTCCGGCAACAGCAAGGACAGCTTCCTCGACTTCGTGAGCGTGCGCGGCATCCGCACGATCGACTTCGGCAACGGCGGCGACCCCTCGGTCAGCCTCTACAAGAACGGCCTCTACCAGGGGCGGACCGGCGCCGCGGTTTCGAGCATGTACGACATCGAGCGCGCGGAAGTCCTGCGCGGGCCGCAGGGCTTCCTGTTCGGCCGCAACTCGGTCAGCGGCGCCTTCAACGTCATCACGGCGAAACCGGAACTCGATGACATCGGCGGCTATGCCGAAGTCGATGTCGGGGAGCGCGGCGTGTTCGTCTTCGAAGGCGCGCTGAACCTGCCGGTGTCGGAAACCATGGGCGTGCGTATCGCCGGCTACCATTCCGAGGAGGACGGTTACGTCGAGAACCTCGCGGGCGGCCCGGACCTCATCACGCACGACAAGGATGCCATCCGCCTGTCCGGCCGCTACGAGAACGACCGGCTGCTCGCGGACGTCTTCGTCGAGTACGAGGACCGGGTACAGACCGGCACGGTGTATCGCGTGACCGGGGGCGGCTATGTGCAGCCCGACCCGCGGCCGTGGGGCGGCTTTTACCGGGACCCGCCCCCGCTGAACGGCAGCGCCTTCGACTTCCACCACGTGAACATGAACGGCGGCGTGCCGTACGAGATGCCCGACGACGGCCGCGCCGTCAACAACGACAATTCGCTGCCGAGCACCGACGAGGCGGAGATCTTCCACATCGGCCTGCAGCTCGACTACGACCTCGACTGGGCGACCTTCACCTCGCTCACGGGCTACAAGGACCACGACTACAGGTACGTCGAAGATTACGACGGCTCGCCGATCGTCATCTTCAACTACGGCCAGGACCAGGAAGGCGACTATTTCGAACAGGAGTTCCGGCTGACGTCGAACACGGACGGCCCGCTCAGCTGGTACGCCGGTGTCTCCTTCTACGAAGAGAACATCGACACCGTTTTCCTGGGCCAGCAGGCGGAGGACGCCTACTGTGCCGGCTACTGGTTCGCGAGCGGCGCCACGAGCTGCCAGGAGGTATTCGACTACTACAACTACCTCGATTCCTACTACGGCAACACCTACTACTGCGATTACTACCTGGATTACTACTTCGGTACCTGCGCCTGGACGGGCTCGCCGGATGGCCTGATCAACGACCGCAACCGCATCGTCGGCAAGTACCGCGGCTACTCGACCTATGTCGATTTGAGCTACGCGTTCAGCGAGACCTTCGACGTCAGCCTCGGCCTGCGCTACACCTGGGACGAGAAGGATTTCTCGCAGGAAGTGTTGCCGGACCCCGGCAACTCCCTGCTCGCCTACCGTGCGCAGACGGGGTTCTCGACGCCGGGTGGCCCGCTGACCGACAAGCAGGACTGGAACGACGTGACCTACCGCGTGGTGGCGAACTGGCGGCCGACGCCGACGGCGCTCGTCTTCGGCAGCATCACGACCGGCTACAAGCCGGGCGGCTTCGGCAGTTTCAACATCGAGCCCGGGTGCACCGGGGTGCCGTTCGGGCTCTGCGTCGCCGACCCGGCGGTCGACAAGCCCGGCGACTTCGGCCCGGAAACCGTCACGTCCTACGAAATCGGCTACAAGGACACCTACCGCGACGGGCGGATGCAGCTCGCGGCGAATGCATTCTTCTATAACTACGAAGACCTGCAGGCGATCTTCGGCGACGGGCCGCGGACGATCGTCGGCAACGTCGGCGAGGTCGACGGCACCGGCCTCGAACTCGACCTCAATACACTCATCACCGACAACCTGAGCCTGCGCGTCGGGGCTTCGTGGTTCGACTCCGAAGCGACCAACGTGCAGGCGTTCTGCGGCAACGGCGAAGCACTGACCGGCGACCCGGACGCCTGCGAGGGCGTGTCGATTCCCTGGGCGCCGGAGTGGACGGCCTTTGCGATCCTGAACGCCAGCTTCGCTGCGGGCGCCCGCGGCGAGGCCTATGGCACCATTGCCTGGTCCTGGGAAGACGACTACCGCGGCGACTGGCCGGACACGGACATCATCTACCAGCGCATAAGGGCGCTGAACAACACCGACCTCACGCTCGGCTACCGGACGGACACCTGGGACCTGCGCGCCTACGTCGAGAACGTCTTCGACGGGGTCTGGTACGACGGCAACTACTCCAACGACGACACGGACCCGATCCTCATTTACGCGGAGCACACGTTCGGGCCCGCCCGGCCCCGTACGGCAGGCGTCCGGTTTTCCTATAATTTCTAGTCGGGCTCCGGCGCACGACGATCGGCCCGGACGGGTATCCGCCGGCTGATGGACATCTACACGACAACGATTGCGCTCAGCATCCTTGTCTACATCGCCGTCGGGAACTATGCCGGCCGCCACATCCGCGACCTCGACGATTACTACGTCGCAGGCCGCCGGGCGCCGACGCTCCTGATCGTCGGCACGCTCGTCGCGAGCGTCATGAGCGCGACCATGTTTTTAGGTGAAGCGGGATTCGCCTACGACATCGCCGCCGGACCCTACACCATATTCCCGCAGGCGGCGGCGATCGGTTATGTCCTGGGCGCGCTGTTCTTCGGGCGCTATCTCCGCCGCAGCCGCACGACGACGGTCGCCGAGTTCTTCGGACGTCGCTTCAACAGCAAGCGTGTCCAGGCACTCGCGGGCTTCACGATTATCTTTGCCCTCGGCGGCTACCTGCTGGCTGTAACCCAGGGCGCGGCGATACTGCTGTCCGAGCTCTTAACCTTAAGTTATGTCGAGTGCCTGTTCGTCGCGTGGCTGAGCTACACGGCTTTCACGATGTACTCTGGCTCGCGCGGCGTCATCCTCACCGACACGATCATGTTCCTCCTGTTCACGACCGCGAGCATGGCGGCGATCGTCTATATCGTGAGCGACCTGGGCGGCGTGCCCGCGATCGTCGAGGGACTGGCGCTCATCGAGCAAAAGCCCGGCCTGCTGTCCTGGCACGGCGTCATCGGGCCGGGCACCGGTTTCCCGACGGCCGCCGATTACCTCATCTGGGCGATCGTCATCGACCTGAGCTGGGCGCTCGTTTACATGGTCAGCCCGTGGCAATCGAGCCGCCACCTGATGGCGAAGAACGAGCACGTCGTACTGCGTTCGGCGACTATTGCCGCCGTCGTCGTCGCGCTCCTGCAGGTGATGGTCTACGGCATGGGCGGCATCATCAACCTGCGCCTGACCGGCATCGAGCCGCCGGACAGCGCCATGATCTGGGCGTCACTCAACATGCTGCCCGGGATACTCGGCGCCCTGATGCTCGCGGGCATCACGGCCGCGGCGCTGTCCTCCGCCTCCACGTTCCTCTCGCTCGTCGGGTTCAGCGTCAGTAACGACATCGGCCTCCACGAACGTATCGATTACCGC
Source organism: uncultured Pseudomonadota bacterium (assembly GCA_963713215.1). GTDB lineage: Bacteria > Pseudomonadota > Gammaproteobacteria > Steroidobacterales > Woeseiaceae > UBA1847. The sequence continues at coordinate 1,428,418 of CAVQKY010000006.1, forward strand.
ACGGCGCTCCGGTTCAGCCGCATCATGATGTTCCTGGCCGGGGCGGTGGTGCTTTTGTTGGCGCTCGTGTTTCCGCCGCAGATCTTCTGGCTGACGACCTTCATCGCGACCGTCTTCGCCTCGTCGTGGGGCCCGGTCGGGCTCATGTCGATCTGGAGCAAGCGCATCACGGAAGCCGCGGCGTTCTGGGGCATGCTGACCGGGCTCGTCTTCAACGTCGTGCCCAAGTTCTTCGAGTTCATCGGAGCTGTCCACCTGCCGTCGTACCTCGACCCGGCGCTCATCGGCGGCCTTGCGAGTCTAATCGCGGTAATCCTGATCTCCCGGCGCACGACGGTCAGCCCGCCCGAGGCGGCCTACCTCGAGAAACTCCACGAGCGTCCGGCAGACGAGGTCCTGCCGTCAAAACTTCGCCGGACCCTCATCGCCCCGGCCGTGCTGCTGCTCGTCAACGGCGTGCTGATGCCGTGGTTTCTGCTCGAGAACTACCTGCGGCCCTACCAGCGTACGACAGGTCAGCTCCTGCCGGACGGCTCGCTCAATTTCAGGACGGGCGAGTTCGTGCTGATCCTGAGCTGGATGCTGATCTGGGGCGGGCTCGGGATCTTCAGCATCTGGTACATGCGGCGGGCCTACTCGGCCGCACCGGGCCGGCCAGGGCAGTAGCGCGCCGGTTCTCGTCCTGTTACACCTCGTCGGCGAGCAGGGCGTCCAGCAGCTTGTAACTCATTTCCATGCCGTCGGTCATGCCGGTCGACATCGCGGCGTCCCGGTCGCGTTGCGACTTGAACTCCATAGACGTCGTCACGGTCGTTACGCCGTCGGTGTCGTCGAAGGTGATACGGACGGTCATACCTTCGCCCATGTCGCCGCCGATGTCGCCGGGATCATAGAACTCGCTGTGCACGATGCGCGCAGGTTCCCTGACATCCAGGAACTCGCCGTGAAAGCCGAATTCCTTGCCATCCTCGTCGTTCTTCCAGCGCCACCGGAATTGGCCGCCGACCTCGAGATCCATTTCGCACACCGGCATGCTCCAGCCGGGCGGGCCGAGCAGCCAGCGCTGGAGTAGCGCGGGCTCGGTGTAGGCGCGAAAGACGATCTCGCGGGGCGCGAAGAACTCCCGGGTGACGCGCACTTCGGCATCTCCGGGTAAGGTGACCTCGGCTTTGGCGGGTGATTTCATGCAGCACTCTCCTGGTGTCGGTTCGGTGCGCCGGGCTCACCCTGCAATTCCTCGAGCAGGGCGTCCAGGCGTTGAAAGTTGGTTTCCCAGAGCGCGCGGTAGCGATCGATCCAGGCGTGCGCCTCGGCGAGCGGCTGCGCCTCGATGGCCCGCGGGCGGCGTTGGGCGTCACGGCCGACGGAGATGAGCCCGGCGCGCTCGAGCATCTTCAGGTGCCGCGAAACAGCCGGCTGGCTGATCGCAAATGGCGCGGCCAGTTCGCTGACGGATGCCTCACCGGCCGCCAATCGTGAGAGTATGGCGCGCCGCGTGGGGTCGGCGAGAGCCTTGAAGGTGGCATCGAGGCGCTGATCGCTGGTCATTGGCCTTACCCGGTCGTTATATAACGTAAGTGTTATTGAATGACGTCTACCCTGTCAAGCGCCACAGGAGCCCGGACGGTTGAAAGCCCAAATCGACTTTGGTAAAAAATGCGGCCGCTCGCCGGCAGAGCCGGCCAGGAAAACAAGACATGATTGAACTCAAAGGCCTCACAAAATGGTATGGCAGGCACAAGGTGGTCGATGACCTGACGTTCGACTGCGGCGCGGGGGAAGTACTCGGCTTCCTCGGCCCGAACGGCGCCGGTAAATCGACGACCATGAAAATGGTCACGGGTTTCGTGCCACCGAGCGCCGGCAGCGCCCGCGTGTGCGGGCACGATATCCGGACCGATACGCTCGCCGCGCAGCGGCACCTGGGTTACCTGCCGGAAGGCGCGCCGCTCTATGCCGACATGACGCCGCGGGAGTTCCTGGGCTTCGTCGCGGACGTGCGCGGGCTTGCCGGCGCGCGCCGCCGCGAGCGCCTCGATACCGTGATCGGCCTGCTGCACCTCGAGACCGTGCTCGAGCAGTCGACGGAAACCCTGTCGAAGGGCTTCAAGCGCCGGGTCGGCCTCGCGCAGGCCATCCTGCACGACCCGGAGGTGCTGATCCTGGACGAGCCCACCGATGGCCTCGACCCCAACCAGAAGCACGAGGTTCGCGAACTCATTCGCTCGATGGCGGCCGACAAGCTGATCGTGATCTCGACGCATATTCTCGAGGAAGTCGAGGCCGTGTGCTCGCGCGCGATCATCATCGCGGACGGCCGGGTGCTCGTCGACGAAACGCCCGCGGCACTGGCCGCGAGGGGTGACGGCGACCTCGACCGGGTATTCCGGGAGATTACGCAGGGTCCCGCTGCGCAGGCTACGGAGGCCGCGGCATGAGCGCGATGCTGGCGGTCTTCCGGCGTGAGCTCCGGAGTTACTTTGCGACGCCGGTCGCTTATGTCTTCATCGTGATCTTCTTGATGCTCGCCGGCGCGTTCACTTTCTACATCGGCGGCTTGTACGAACGCGGGCAGGCGGACCTCAGGCCGTTCTTCGAGTTTCACCCCTGGCTGTACCTGTTCCTGATCCCGGCGATCGCCATGCGACTCTGGGCCGAGGAGCGGAAAGCTGGCACGATCGAGCTCCTGATGACGCTCCCGGTGACCGCGTGGCAGGCGACGCTCGGCAAGTTCCTCGCCGCCTGGGCGTTCGCCGGGATCGCGCTCGCGCTCACGTTCCCGGTCTGGATCACCGTCAACTACCTGGGTGACCCCGACAACGGCGCCATCGTCGCGGCCTATGTCGGCAGTTTCCTGATGGCCGGCGGTTTCATTGCCATCGGGACCTGCATCTCCGCGTTCACGCGCAACCAGGTGATCGCGTTCGTGATCACGGTGTTCGTCTGTTTCGGCTTCCTGCTCTCCGGGTTTCCGCTCGTGCTCAACCTGTTCTCCGGATGGGCGCCGCAAGTCGTGGTGGACGGGGTCGCCTCGCTGAGCTTCCTGACGCACTACCGTGACATTTCGCGCGGCGTCATCGAGCTGCGTGACCTGGTCTATTTCGCTCTCGTAATCGGCACCGCGCTCTTTGCGAGCACCATCGTCCTCGACTGGAAAAAGGCGGACTGAGCATGTCGGCACCGGCACACAATCGTCTCGGCGCATCGAGCCTCCTCCTGCTCGTCGTCGTCTTCGTCGTCGCGGCTATCCTGTCCAATCTCTTGTTCAAGGGCCTGCGCGTCGACCTCACCGCAAACAACCTGTACACGCTCTCCGAGGGCACGAAGCGCATCGTGGGAAACATCGAGGAGCCGATCAATCTCTACTTCTATTTCTCGGACGAGGCGACAGCCGACGTGCCCTCGCTGCGCGATCACGCACAGAGAGTCCGTGAAATGCTGGAGGAGTTCGAGGACGCGAGCCGCGGCAAGCTGAACCTCAGGGTCATCGACCCGCTGCCGTTCTCGGAGGAAGAGGACCAGGCGTCGCAGTTCGGCCTCGAAGGCGCGCAATTGCCGACCACGCCCGACCCCGTGTATCTGGGCCTCGCCGGCACGAACAGCGTCGGCGACGAGGAGATCATCCCGTTTTTCGCACCGGACCGCCTGGAGTCGCTCGAGTACGACATAGCGAAGCTCGTCAGCACGCTCGCCGATCCGGAGCGCGCGGTGGTCGGTCTCGTTTCCGGCGTCGCGATGAACGGCGGTTTCGACCCGCAGTCGCAGCGCATGCAGTCGCCGTGGGTCGTCTACCAGCAGGCGAGCCAGGTATTCGAGATCCGCGACCTTGGCACGAGCTTCGACGCCGTGCCCGAGGACGTGGGGCTGTTGTGGATCGTGCAGCCGAAGAACCTGTCGCCGGCGACGCAGTACGCCATCGACCAGTTCGTGATGGGCGGCGGGCGGGCACTCATTTTCGTCGATCCGCTGGCGCAGGTGGACGCCGTGGCGCAACCCGGCATGCCGCAGGGCATGCCGCCGGTCGGGCAATCGTCGAACCTGCCCGCCTTGTTCAGCGGCTGGGGAATCGGCTTCGAAGCACAGTCGGTCGTCGCCGACGCCGCGCTCGCGTTGCGCCTCAGCGACCCGATGAGTGGCCGGCCGGTGCGGCACTACGGTTACCTCGGCATCGGCCCCGAACAGATGAACAGCGAGGACATCGTCACGATGGAACTCGGCAGCCTCAACACGGCGATGCCAGGGGCGCTCGTGAAGGCCGGCGACAGCGACATCGGGTTCGAGCCCCTGCTGCGATCGAGCAGCGATGCCGCCACGCTCCCCGCCTCGCGCTTTTCCTTCCTCATGAACCCGTCCGAGCTGCAGCAGGGCTTTACCGCCGCCGGCGAGCCTTTCGTACTCGCCGCTCGAATCACCGGCTCTTTGCGGAGCGCGTTTCCGGACGGCGCGCCCGCCGAGGACCTGCCATCGGCGGAACCCCAGGGTGGTGACGAGGGTGCGGCCGCCGAAGAGGACGCCGCATATGGCGAGGACGAGGGCGAGGACGAGGTCGAAGAAACCGAAGAGGCGGACCACCTGGCCGAATCCGCGGCGCCCGTGAATCTCGTCGTCGTCGCCGACGTCGATCTGCTCGGCGACTCGATGTGGGTAACCGTACAGAACTTCTTCGGCCAGCAGCTCGCGTCCGCGTTCGCCGGCAACGGTGCCTTCGTGGTGAACGCGCTGGAGAGTCTCGCCGGCAGCCCTGACCTCATCGCCGTCCGCAGCCGCGGCGGCTGGTCGCGGCCGTTCACGCGGGTCGACGAATTGCGGGCCGATGCCGAAGCCCGCTTCCTCGAAACCGAGCAGCGGCTGCAGCAGGAGCTCGCCGAGACCGAACAGCGCCTCGGCGAACTGCAGTCCACGCGCGAGGACACGGGAAGTCTCCTGCTCACCGGTGAGCAGGAAGCGGAAATCGACCGCTTCGTGGAACAGCGCGCCGAGATCCGCAAGGAGCTGCGTTCCGTGCAGCGCGGTCTCGACGAAGACATCGACAAACTCGGCACCTGGCTCAAGGTCATCAACATCGGCCTGGTCCCGCTCCTGCTGACGATCGGTACCGCGTTCCTCCTGTGGCGCCGGCGCCGGAGGGTACCCGCATGACACAGCGAACCGTGGCAACGCTCGCCGCCCTCGCCGTGGGCCTCGTCCTGCTCCTGGTGGGCGTGCGCAACGTGGATATCGGCGGCCCGAGGGTGGCGACCGGGCGCCTGCTGTTGCCCGAGTTCGCGCCGCTTGCAAACGACATCGGCGAAGTGCGCATCGCCGGTGCCGGGGAAGGTGTGACCCTGCGACGTGAGGACGATGGCTGGGTGGTGGTCGAGCGCGACGGCTACCCGGCCGACATGGGCAAACTGCGGCCCCTCGTCATCGCCTTGTCGGAGGCAACGATCGTCGAAGAAAAGACCTCGAACCCCGAGCTATACGCGCGGCTCGGCCTTGGCGACCCGGACGGCGATGCCGATACGGAAGGCGGTGCCGATACGGAAGGTGATACCGATACGGAAGGCGATGCCGATCCGGACGGCATTATCGATCCGGAGGGCGATACTGCGGCGGACAGCGATACCGGTACGGAAGGCAATGGCACCGCCGTGACGGTGAGCGGTGAAGGGGTCCAGTCTACGGTGATCTTCGGCAATACGGCGCAGGGTGACAATCGCTATGCGCGGGTGGCCGACGAGCCCGGCAGCTATCTCGTCGACGTGAACCCCGAACTGCCGCAAAGCCCCGGCGAATGGCTCGATCCGCAGATCACCGATATCGCGGCGGACACGGTCCGCCTGGTGACGATCGAGCACGCGGACGGCGAGCGCATCGAGCTTGCACGGCCGGACGACGCGGAAACGCCGGACTACGTCGCACTGAACCTGCCGGAAGGACGCGAACTCACCTATCCATCCGTCGCCAACGGGATCGCCGGCGCGCTGGATGATCTCGACCTGGAGGACGTGCGCCAGCGAGGCGAAGGTGAGGCCGGCACGACCACGGTTTTTGCAACCGCCGACGGCCTCGAGGTATCGGTGGAACTGATCGAGGAAGGCAACGAGGAAGAGACGAGCGACGCCGCAACCTGGCTGCGCTTCTCGGCAAAGGCCAACGGCGAAGAAGCGCAAGCCGCCGCCGATGCACTCAACGAGCGGCTCGGCAAACGCGAATACCGGGTCGCCGACTTCAAGACCCAGCTCCTCACCAAACGCTGGGATGACCTGCTGAAGGCGCCGCCGGAGTAAGAGCGGCGGTTGGAGGGCTGCCAGCCGCGACTGGAAGGCGGCACGATCCAGGCACGACCCATTCGCGGGCGACGCCCGCTCCAACGGCGACTCCGGGAACGGCGTTCCGTATCTGCATGACCGCGTGCCGTATCGTGAGCGGCGGGTTACGCTCTGGACATGTTCTGGCGCATGACACTCGGCAGCCTGCGGGATATCAGTCCCGTCGTGCTCGTCATCGTGTTCTTCCAGGTCGTCGTCCTGCAACAGCCGGCCCATCAACTGCTCGGCCTGATCGAAGGCGCGTTGCTCGTCCTGGTCGGCCTGACCCTGTTCGTTTACGGGCTGGAGCTCGCGGTCTTTCCGATCGGCGAAGCGCTCGCGTACGAACTCGCGAAAAAGGGCAGCTTCATCCTGCTCCTGGTGTTCGCGTTCCTCCTGGGATTCGGCACCACGCTGGCGGAGCCGGCCCTGACGGCCGTGGCGACGGAAGCGGCTCGTACCGCTGCCGCGGGCGGCACGATCGTGGACAGCGACATCGCCAGAGCGGGATACGCGCTGGGGCTGCGGGTGACCGTGGCCTTTGCCGTAGGCATCGCACTGATCCTCGGCGTGACGCGGATCGTCCTCGGCTGGTCGCTGCCATTGATGGTCATCACGGGCTACGCACTCGTGCTGGCCTTGGGCTTCATTGCGCCCCCCGAAGCCGTGGGCATCGCCTACGATTCCGGCGGCGTGACGACTTCCGTCATCACCGTCCCGCTGGTGACGGCACTCGGAATCGGTCTCGCCTCGTCCATCTCGGGCCGCAATGCCATGACCGATGGCTTCGGGATGCTCGTCCTGGTGTTGCTGACGCCCATGATTTTCGTACTGGCCTACGGGATCCTGCTCAAGTGGATCTGGTAGCCGGCTTCCTGAAGAGCCTGCTGGGCACGGCGCTCAGCGTCCTGCTGGTCGCGGCTTTCCTGCTCTTCTTCTACCGCGTGGTGCTGCGGCAGAAACTGGTCAACCCCGCGAACATACTGATCGGGCTGGGATTCGTGATCGTCGGCCTTGCCCTGTTCCTGCAAGGCCTGGACAAGGCCCTGTTTCCGGTCGGTCGCATGATGGTGGAGCAGCTGACCGGGAGACTCGACACGACTCAGGAAATTTCCGGCGCTTGGGGCTACTATCCGGTTTATGTCTTTGCATTTTGCATCGCGTTCAGCGCGGCTTTTGCAGAACCGGCACTCCTCGCTGTCGCGCACAAGGTCAACGATATTTCGGGCGGCGCCATACAGGCAGCCGGCCTCAGGATCGCAGCCGCGCTTGGCGTCGCACTGGGCGTCACGTTCGGCTGCGTGCGTATTGTCACGGGTATTCCCCTGCAGTGGTGCCTCGCTGCAACATTCATGATCGTCATCGTCCAGACCTTCACCGCGCCGCGCGCGATCGTGGCGCTGGCTTACGATACCGGCGCCGTATCCACCACCGCGGTCACGGTACCGGTGGTTACCGCACTCGGCCTTACCCTCGCGAGCCAGGTCCCCGGCCGCAGCGCGGTCATCGACGGATTCGGACTGATTTCCCTCGCATGCCTGTTCCCGGCAGTGACCGTACTCGGGTATGCCCAGGTCGTTTTCCTGGTTGAAAGCCGGCAACTGAAAAAGCGCGCGGCCGCCCGCAGGGACGGCTCGAGCAAGAGCGCGGAGAACTGAAATGCACTTCAAACTACTCGTCGTTTTCGTCGAAGATCGCAAGACCGATACGATCATGAACGCCGCACGCGAAAGCGGTGCGACGGGATGTACGGTCATCCATCATGCGCGCGGCGAAGGCTTGAACAAGGCCTCCACGTTCCTCGGAATGTCCCTGGCGACGCAGCGGGACGTGCTCCTCATGCTCGTCGAGGAACACCTGTGCCGCCGCATTCTCGAACATATCAGCGAAGTCGGCGAGTTCGACGCCAAGCCGGGTACCGGGATGGCCGTGCAGATAGACGTGGAGGATGCGGTCGGCATCGTGCGGCAGGTCGAGGAACTTACCGAGGTAGTGGAGGCGGAGCTGTGAAACACGACGAAATAACGGTTCGGCAGGTGATGCGCGAAAACGTCACGATTGTCGACGGGCGGATCGACCTGATGGAGGCGATGCGCATCATGAAAAAGGTCGGCGCCACGAGCCTGATCGTCGACAAGCGCGATGAAAATGACGAGTACGGGATGGTTCTGTTCTCGGACATCGCCAAGCAGGTGATCGCGCGGGACCGCGCGCCGGAGAGGGTCAACGCGTTCGAAATCATGGCCAAGCCGGTGATCTCCGTGCGTCCGGGCATGAGCGTCCGGCATTGCGCCCGGCTGTTCGAACGCTTCGGCATCAGCCACGCGCCGGTGATCGAAGACGACAAGGTAATCGGCATCGCGAGTTATTACCTGCTCGTCCTGGGCTCGGTCGACCTCGAGTAGCAGCGGGGCGTCGCCGCCGTTGGAGCGGGCAAAAACCCGCGAATAAGACGGTCTTCGAATTAGCCGCAAACCCTTCGCGGCTGGCAGCCGCTCCAACCGCGGCCGGCAGGCGCTCCTGCGGCCGACTGCGCTCGCGTCCGTCTACTAAGCTGAAAATGGGACGTGCCGCCGCTCGACAAGATCCGCGGCCTGGGCTTCGCCGCCCTGTTCGCCGCTTTATCGCAAGGCATGTCCCTCTTCGAGTTCGTCCAGTTCGATTTCCTCACGAACATGGCAGCGTTCGACGCCGGTATCGCCGTCTGGCGAGAGAAGCGCGTGCACGACGCGGTGCGGCCGTTCAGCGCCATCCGCCTCCTGTACGGCGACCAGCTCGTACAGGGCCAGCGTGCACTTCCAGTCGGCGGTGGATGAGGCGGCGGCGGTATGCCCGGTGTTCGGCGACCTGGCTTACGTACGACTACTGCTTTCGCTCGTCGACGGCACGGCGCCGCCGCGCGGTCCGAGCCAGGGCGCACCGGTGACGTAAGAGCGGGCGGTTGGAGCGGCTGCCAGCCGCGCACGGTTCGCGGTAAATTCCGGCTGCTTTCGAGTCGCGGGCATACGCCCGCTCCAGCGGCGCGACTGAGGCGCGACTCTTCGAATGCAATAATCTTGTATCAATTGGCTTCGGAATAAAATATTCTGCCCGCACAACCGGCGCTCGTCCTGATGGCGCCCGGCCGGGGGAGTGGACTTGATCACCAGCGGCTTTACCTACCTTGCGTCCCTGGCATTCCTCAGCGGATGCCTGAAGTTCGGCGAGTCCCGGACCCGAGGCCGGTTTTTCGAATACGTGCCCGCCATCGTCGTGCTCTATTTCGGCGTGATGCTGCTGGCCACGGCAGGGCTGTGGGCACGTAACGAGCAAATCGACGCAGTTTACGGCGCCGTACGCAACCAACTCCTTCCCGTCATGATCTTCCTCATGCTGCTGAAAAGCGACCTGAGGCTCGTGCGCCGGCTCGGCGCAAAGATGCTGTTCGCATTTTTCGCCGCGACATTCACGATCGCTGTCGGTTTTGCAGTCTCCTTCGCAATATTTCACGAATTCCTCGCGCCCGACGCCTGGAAAACATACGCTGCGCTGAGCGGCAGCTGGATTGGCGGTACCGGCAACATGGCCGCGATCCAGGTAGCGCTCGATGTACCGGACTCGAGCATGGGCTACACGCTCCTCATCGATTCCATCGACTACGCTATCTGGGTCGCAATTCTGCTGGCATGCGTGCCGTACGCGGGCCGCTTCAACCGCTGGACCGGGGCGGACGCCGGCGCAATCGACCAGCTTGGCAGCCGGCTCGGGCCCGACCCGGACACCGTCGAAAGAGCCGCCAGCGCGTCCGACCTCATGCTCCTCATCGGGATCGGATTGCTGATGACCGCACTTGTCGGGTACGCCGCCGCCGGGCTGCCCACCAGTGATTTCCTCACGACCGGCACCTGGGTGATACTGATCGTCACCCTGGCCGGTGTCCTGGCCGCTCTCACGCCATTGGGCCGCGTACCCGGCTCGCAGGAAGTGGCGACGTTGCTGCTATACATAGTCATCGCAGTCATCGCATCCCGGGCCGATTTTGCAGCGCTCTCGCAGGCACCTGTCTACATTGTCTCGGGCCTCGTTATTTTGGCCGTTCACGCCACCCTGCTCGTCTTTATCGCGAAACTCTTCCGGCTCGACCTGTTCAGCTGCGGCGTGGCGTCGCTGGCCAACATTGGCGGCATTGCCTCCGCACCTATCCTCGCCGCGTCCTATTCGCAGTCCCTCATCCCGATTGGCGTACTGATGGCCATGCTCGGCTATATCATCGGTACGGGCGGCGGGCTGCTGGTGGGGCGGGTACTGTTGCTCATCGCTTCCTGAAGACAGGCTTCATGAAAATCGAATCGATCAAGTTTGCCAAGCTACGGGTTCCGCTGAAGGCCGAGTTCAAGACGGCCTTGCGTACGGTCGACCACGTCGAAGACGTGGTGGTGATCCTCGAGACCAGCAGCGGCCATCGAGGGTACGGCAGCGCGCCCGCCACGGCCGTCATCACCGGGGAAACGCACGGGTCGATCATCGAGGCCATCCGGACGATGATCATGCCCCGCATTCATGGTCAGGATATCCGCGACCTGAACAGGATCGTGGAGCTGATCCAGCACGCGATCTTTCGCAACTTCAGTGCGAAGGCCGCGGTGGAAATCGCGGTTTACGATCTTTTCGCCCAGTCGTTCGACGCGCCGCTCTACAAGGTACTGGGAGGGGGCGAACCGGTGATTTCCACTGACGTGACGATCAGCATCGATTACATCGACAAGATGGTCTCCGATGCCAAGGCAGCGGTCGCCCTTGGATTCGACGCGCTCAAGATCAAGGTCGGCAAAGACATGGCTCTCGACATCGAGCGCGTAAAGGCGGTCTACAGCGCCGTCAGCGACAAGGCGCTAATCCGCCTCGACGCCAATCAGGGCTGGACGCCCAAGCAAACGGTCTCCGCCCTGCGGGAACTGGAAGCCAGCGGCGTCGAGATCGAGTTTATCGAACAGCCGGTTCGCGGCGACGACGTCGACGGAATGAAATATGTGACGGAGCGGGTATCGACGCCCGTCATGGCGGACGAAAGCACCTTCGGTCCGAAGGAAGTCATCGACATCATTCGCATGCACGGCGCCGACATCATCAACATCAAGCTGATGAAGACCGGCGGTATATCGAATGCCATCAAGATCGCCGATATCGCCGCGATTTACGACGTCGAGTGCATGATCGGATGCATGGCAGAAACGAGCATTGGCGTTTCGGCGGCCGCGCATGTCGCGGTCGCCAAATCGAATGCCATCACGCGCGTCGACCTTGACAGTCCCGCGCTGGCCGCATCGAACCCCGTCCGGGGCGGCGTGAACTTCTGCAATTCGGAGATCACGATCGGCGACGGGCCCGGCCTCGGCATAGAGAGCATCGATGGCCTGGTCTTCCTCGACGGCGATTGACGCGGCGGCAGCGCCCGTCGTGCCATTCTTCGGCCATCGCAACGGTCGCTATCACGCGGAACGAGTGCCGATCAACCAGATTGCCGACAGCTGCCCAACGCCGTTTTACTGTTATTCCCGCGCTGCCATCGAGCATGCCTACGAAAGCTATGTCGATGCCTTTGCCGGCACCGATACGCTGGTCTGTTACGCAATCAAGGCGAATTCGAACCAGTCCGTCATCGGCATACTCGCCGCCTGCGGCGCCGGTGCGGACGTAGTTTCGGAGGGCGAGCTGCGTCGGGCGCTGATCGCGGGAATTCCGGCGAAGCGGATTGTTTACTCCGGCGTCGCGAAGACAGCCGGCGAAATTGAATTCGCGCTCAATGCCGACATCCTGCGGTTCAACGTCGAGTCGGAAGCCGAGCTGCTGCAGATCAGCGCCGTTGCCGGCCGGCTCGGCAAGATCGCGCGAATCGCGTTTAGAATCAATCCCGATGTCGATGCCCGCACGCACGAGAAGATCGCGACAGGCAAGTCCGAATCGAAGTTCGGCATTCCCTGGCGTACGGCACGCGCCGCATACCGGCAGGCGTCGGAACTGCCGGGGATCGAGATACGCGGTATTGACATGCACATCGGCTCGCAGATCCTGCAGCTTGCACCTTATGAGGAGGCGTTCCGGCGCGTCGCCGAACTGGTCGCCGATCTCCGCGCGGACGGGCACGCGATCGAGACGATCGATCTCGGCGGCGGCCTGGGCATCCGCTATGACGGCGCGAAGGAGCAAGCGCCGTCGGTGGCCGCGTATGCAGAGCTCGCGAAGCAGCATCTCGCGGGCCTGGGCTGCCGGCTGATCGTCGAACCCGGACGCTCGCTCGTCGGCAACGCCGGCATCCTTGTCAGCCGCGTGATCTACGTCAAGCCGGGTGAGGCATCGACGTTCCTGATCGTCGATGCGGCGATGAACGATTTCCTGCGGCCGAGCATGTACAACGCGCACCACGACATCGTGCCGGAATGCCCGGACCAGACAGAGGCCGTCTCCTACGACATCGTCGGCCCCGTGTGTGAATCCGGCGACACATTCGCCCGGGCGCGCACACTCGGCCGGATGTCGCCCGGCGACCTGCTGGTTATCGAGGGCGCGGGCGCGTACGGGAGCGTCATGGCCTCAGGTTACAACACGCGGCCCCTCGTGCCGGAGGTACTCGTCGACGACGACGATTTCCGGGTCATTCGCCAGCGCCCGCATTACGATGCGATCATCGGACTGGACGTGCCGTGGGTCCCGCCCGTCTAGGAACGCGCGTTGGCCGCCTGCTCGCGGTTGCCAATGTCACACTCGCGATGACCGGTAAGGGTCCGGCCGCTTAGCGCTTCCCCAAGCTGTCGATGCGCTCCAGGTTCGCGGCGTAGGTCGCCAATCGCTCACTGCCGTTCTCGCTCAGGACGACGAACAACATGTCCAGCAGGTGACAGAGGGCGGCGTGGTAGAGCAGCGGTTCGATCTGCGGGCGGTCGTCGTGGGCCGAAATGAGCAGAGACAGGTCCGCGTTCGCCCGCAGCGGATTGGCGGTGTGACGCGTTACCGAAACGACCTTGCCCCGCCCTTCGCGAAACTGCCGGCTGATCTTCGTCAGGGAAGATTGCTGGCCGTACTGGGAGAAGGCAATCAGCACGTCGCTGGGCTTCGAGGTCGCGACGCTAACCGCCATCAGGGCCGTGTCGGAGCTATGGACCGTGACAAACCCGAGGAACGCCAGGCGAACGGCGAATGCCTGTGAGACGATGCCGTCTTCGCCCGTCCCGAACAGGTAGATCCTTTTGGCCTGGCGGACGGCTTTCGCGATCGCATCGATGTTCGTCGATGGATTGATCAGCCGGGTTTCCTGTTCGGCCTGGCTCTTGCAATGCCACAGGCTTTCGGCAAGCGCCGAATGCGGATCGCCCTGCTTTTGTTCCTCCGCGTTCTCCCGTTCCCCGCCGTCCCCGCGCGCAATCGATTCGCCGATGGAAAACTTCAGGTCCGGATAGCCCTTGAATCCCAGCTTCTGGCTGAACTTGACGACACTGGACTGGCTTATGCGCAGCGCGTTGGCGAGCTGTTGTGACGAGTAGTCCCGCAGGAGATGCGGCTCGGCCAGTATGAAATCGGCGATGCGGCGCTCGATCGCCGACATCTGGTCGCGCTCAGCGCGGATCTTCAACAGCGGGAGCATGGCACTCTCGACAGGTCAATTGATCGGTTCCAACCCGACTATCTCCCGAATCCCCAGGCCCGCGGCATCGGGTACGCTGATTTCCGACTCGTTGAAATTGACACCGCCATCGATCGGGTTGAAGGCACACAGCGACGGTCCGTCCAGGTCGATCTTGGTAATGGCATCGGACTTGGCCACCGCCACGTGCACCGCAGCGGCCACGCTGATCCCGGTCTCGAGCATGCACCCGATCATACACTCGACGCCATACATCGCGGCGATATCGGCGATCCGAATTGCGTTCGAGATACCGCCGGTTTTCATCAGTTTGATGTTGATGATGTCGGCGGCGCGCATGCGGATGAGCTGCACGACCTCGGTGGGACCGAACACGCTCTCGTCGGCCATGATCGGTGTATGCACGCGCTCGGTGACGTATTTCATGCCGTTGAGGTCGTGCGCCTTCACCGGTTGCTCCACCAGCTCGAGCTGCACCCCCGCATATTCCAGTGCGTGCAGCGCGTGCACGGCCTGTTTCGGGGTCCAGCCCTGGTTGGCGTCGAGCCGCAACAGGGCCCGGCCTTCGACGGCCGCATAAACGGCCTTGACCCGCTCGATGTCGACGCCGATGTCCTTGCCGACCTTGATCTTCAGGGCCTCGAATCCGCGCTCGACAGCGGCGATCGAGTCCGCGACCATCTTGTCTATGTAGTCCACGCTGATCGTTATATCGGTCGTGATCTGCGGATAGCCGCCGCCCAGCAAGCGGTACAACGGGGCCTCGTAGAGCTGGCCCCACAGGTCGTAGATCGCGATCTCGACGGCCGCCTTTGCGCTCGAGTTCCGCTCCATCGCCGTCTGGATGAGCTGCGTGATCCGATTCAGGTCGGCGACGTCCTGACCGACGACGCGCGGCCAGATGTAGTGCCGGATGGCTTCCACGATCGACCCCCGGGTGTCGCCGGTAATGACCGCGGTTGCGGGCGCTTCGCCGTGGCCGGTGCGGCCGCAATCCGTGCCGACCATGACGACGATGTCCTCGATCTGGTCAATCGTTCTGAGGGCCGTCTTGAACGGCGTGTGCAAGGGTACGCGCAGGGTTCCGAATCGAATATCGGTAATTTTCATGGCGGTGGCTGGCTACCTGCGCGGGCGGAGGCGACTCGAACGATACTGGTCATGCGGTCGACGTAGCGCTCGTTTTCGTCGGCTCGCAGCGGTAACAGCGGCGTCACCGACACGGCATGCAACGACACCCGCACCAGCTGCTCGTCGGCGTCGAAGTACGTCGCACCGGTGGTGTCGTGTATGACCCACGGTTCGCCGCCGTCGAAACCAATCACCATCATGACGTGCCCGGGGATATACACGAGATCGCCGACGTCGAGATCGCGAACCGCCTGCATGCGCTCTTCGGCGCCGTCCGTCTCGCTGAACAGGGTTTTCTCGAGCGCCGGGCTGACGCTCTGGTCGGCGGTGTTGCGTGGCAGCTCGACGCCCATGCTGCGGTACACTTCGGACACGAAGCCGCTGCAATCGCGCGCGTTGTAGGCATGCCCCCAGCCGTAACGTTCGCCGAGAAACTTGAGGCCCTGGCGGATGATGTTGCCGCGGGTCAGCGGCAGGTAATCCGGCCGCGTGTCGGCATTCGCCTGTATCAGCGCGGGAGCCAGGCTCAGGCGCCCGTCGTCGTTGCGTACCGGCAGCTCGATTACGAAATTGCCGGACGAGTTCTGGCCGTTGACGGGCTCGACGAGCGACCAGTCGCTGACGACTGGCACACGCACGCCCATGTCGAGTTGCAACTCCGAGACAGCCGGGAATTCGGGCGTAAAGACGGTCCTCACAGTTGCACCGGTCACGACCCGGTACGGCGAGCGGGTCGAATACGCGATCACGTCCCCCGTATCGCCCAGTGCGATATGCTCTTTCCGGATCCAGGCGGCGTAACGCGGCGACACGACGAACCACCAGTCGCGGTCCTTGCTCTCGTGGGCAACGACGACGGGCGTGCCCGGAAACAGCGCGTTTTCCTGGAAGCGGTCGATGTTCGTGTCGTCGGCCGAACGGAAAACCCGCAGGTCGGTGGGAAAGCTGCGCAGGTCTGCGCGACGCACGACGAGCCCGTACTGCCGGGGCGTAAACGCCGGGATCGCATCGACGTTCCGGTTCTCGAGTATTGCGTCCAGCCGATCCCCCGGCACGGCCTCGCCGGCCACGTCGTACACCGTGGAATCGGGCCGCTCCGCGAGGTCGGTAATCCATGCCAGGACACGCGCGTGCGGGAGACGCTCGGGCAGGGCGCCGAGGTCGAACATTGAGGTGTCGAGCTCGACGAGCCTGCGATTCTGCGCATTTATCGACGCCGGGTCGGCGAGCGGCGCGTCGGGAGTTTGCAACTTGGCGAGCCAGAACGCGGCGGAATGCCGGTCATCGGCGCTGCTCAGGACGCCTTCGAGCGGCGGCACGTCCTGCGGGGCGGATGGCCTGAACACGGTCACCGCAATCGCGGCAACAGCAATGATCGCGGCCGCAGAAATCGCGATGATTCGCACCCGACTAGCCGTCATGCAGCCATCCCCAACGTAGCGAATACCGGCAAAGGCCCTTCAAGGCCCGACAACATGCGCGCCGGGTCAGTCCCTCGGAAATATCCCTTGGCCGGGACCCGCAGAATATATGATTCCAAGTTAAGTTGGAAGACGCATAAAATATTGACGGCGCCTTTCCGCGCGTGATAAACAAGTGCTCAGACGCGGGGTCGATTCAGTCGGCATAAGGGGGACTGACTTTCGGTGAGTCCGGCATTTTCATATCGTGGCCGTCCGCATGGGCAGCATCGGCTGGCCACTGCCTGGCCGCGCCCCGCCTGGCGCCTGCTGGTCATTCTTGCCGCGGCTCCCCTCGCGGCGGCGTCCACCGCACCGGCCAACCTGCTGGAACGGGTTATCCAGGCCGTCGACGCCGGGCAATTCCACGCTGCCGAAGCCCTTATTGTCGATGCGTTGCAGGCCGACGCACCGGAAACCGATGCGGTCACGGAACCGGCGCGGGCGGCGCGATTGCGTGACGAACTCCTGTTCCAGCGCGAACGCATGCGCCGGATCCTCATGGACTTTTCGCTGGATGCGGCCGCAGCCAAAAACGAGATCCGCGAACGGATTCCCGACCTGGCCGACGCGGAATTCGAAGATTGGGCCGCGCGCGGCCTGGTCGAGCATCGGGTGATCGACGGCCGGCTCCTGTACTTCAATCGCGCGCCGTCGAACCTGTTTCGCCTGAGCGCCGAAGCGCGTGACCGGCGCAGCGATCCGACGCCCATCGTCGACGGCCCGATGGAGACGCCGAACGCCTATCATCGCCGCCTGCGGAAGGCCGCGATTGCCGGGGAAAGCGCCAGTGCCTTGCCGCAGCGCGTCCGCATAACGCAGACGCTCACGGTTGATGCCGATGCCGTGCCGGCCGGCGAAGTCATCCGCGCCTGGATTCCGTACCCGCGGGCCCTGCGTGGCCAGCAGGAGGCGATCCGCTTCCTCGAAAGCGAACCCAGGACCCGGCGGATCGCGCCGGAGACGACCGGCATGCGTACCGTCTATCTCGAACAGCCGGCGGTGACGGGGCGGCCCACGGCGTTCTCGATTTCCTATGAGCTGACCGTCTACGGCCAGTACCGCTCGGTCGAAACAGACGAAGTCGAGGCCTCACAGGCCACGCCGGACCTGATGCCGTACCTCGGCGAGCAGCCGCCGCACGTACTGTTCACGCAGCCTCTGCGCGTGTTCTCAGAACAGGTCGTGGGCGATGAAATGAATCCGTGGCGCATCGCGCAAAAGCTTTTCAGCGCCGTCGACGAAATCCCCTGGGCGGGCGCGCTCGAGTATTCGACCATTACGAACATCAGCGAACACGCCCTGCAGTCCGGCCACGCCGACTGCGGTCAGCAAACCCTGCTCCTGATCACGCTCATGCGTATGAACGGCATTCCCGCACGCTGGCAATCGGGCATGGTGTTCTCCGATGGCGAGTACTGGAATCTCCATGACTGGGGTTGGTTTTACATCGCGCCCTACGGCTGGATGCCGATGGACGTGACCTTCGGCCGCTTCGAGGAAGCGCCGCCGCTCGAGTGGCTTTACCTGGGCGGCCTCGACGGCTATCGCATCGCTTTCAACGACGACTTCGGCAGGGATTTCGATCCGCCGAAAAAGCACTTTCGTTCCGACACCGTCGATTCACAGCGCGGCGAAGTCGAGTGGGAGGGCGGAAATCTGTATTTCGACCAGTGGGACTATTCATTCAACGCCGAACTGTTAAAGGCAACTGCCGACTGAAATGCCGACAGATCCGATATCCCGGAGGGGACCATGAAAAATCCAACATTACACCGCAGAGCACTCTCCACCGCATTGACCATTTTTCTGTCATTCGGCCTGGTTTCGTTCGCCCCGCTCGCCCTGGCGCAGTCGCAGGATGGCTCGGTCGCCGGTCGAGCTGAAGCGGGCGCAACCGTCACGATCACGGACCCCGGCACGGGCTTCAGCCGCACGGTCATAGCAAACGCCGACGGAAGTTTCAGGTTTCCCTTCCTCCCGGTGGGAGACTACACGCTGGAAGCTACCAGGGACGGTGACTCCCTCGCCGGCCCGTTCCCCGTCATGGTCAACCTGGGCAAGACGACGGTCGTGAATGCCGAGGTCATGGACGAGGTGCAGGTCGTGGGCTCGCGGACCTCGAACGTGATCGACCTGACGTCGACGGAAATTGCCACCAACCTCACGCAGGAGCAGCTGGCGCTCTTGCCGGTCGAGCGGGACCTGCAGTCCGTCGCCGAACTCGCGCCCGGTGTGACCAAAGGCGATTTCGAAGGCCTGTCCTTCGGTGGCTCGTCGGTGGCCGAAAACGCGGTTTACATCAACGGGCTGAACGTCACCGATTTTTACCGGCGCATCGGCTTCTCCTCGGTGCCGTATTCCTTTTACGAGCAGTTCCAGGTAAAGACCGGCGGCTATTCCGTCGAGTTTGGCCGGACGACGGGCGGCGTGGTCAACACCGTCACGCGCTCCGGCACAAACGAATTCGAGTTCGGCGCCGAAGCCATCTGGCAACCGTCGTCACTGCAGAGCGAAGGCGACAATCATTTCGATGCCGACGGTCTTCCCGTCTACATTGCGAGCCACGACGAAACCGAGAGCCAGAGCGTGAACCTGTACGCCGGCGGCCCCATCGTCCGGGATCACCTGTTCTTCTTCGCTATGTACGAGGCGCGCAACTTCGAGCCGCAGAACACCGACAACAGCGGCTCGCAACTGGACAAAGACGAGTCCGACGACGGCTTCTGGGGCGCCAAGATCGACTGGCAGATCAACGACAACCATTTGCTGGAACTGCTGGCTTTCTCCGACGAGGACAGCACTGCCACAGACACCTACGACTTCGACCTGGAGACGGGCGAAATCGGCGAGTACCAGGGCACCGAGTACTTCGACGCCGGCGGCGTCAACTGGTCGACGACTTACACGGGCTACCTCACCGATGCGTTCTCGGTGCGCGCAATGTACGGCGAGAACGACCGCGAATCCGCCACCTACAGCCCGAGCGACATCGACTGCCATCGCATCCGCGACTTCCGCGTAGTGGGCGGCGACGCCGACCTCGGTTGTTCGCAGACCTCGAGCGTCACTGCACGCCTCGACAATCGCGAGCAGGCGAGGCTGGACTTCCAGTGGGCCCTCGGCGACCACCGGGTCCGCTTCGGCGTGGACCACGAGGTCAATACCTCTAACCATAACCAGCATTACCCCGGCCCGGAGCAGCTCGTGTACGAGATAAACGACACCGCGCCGGGCACCACGCTCGCCAACGGCGGCGTCGTGCCAGCCGGCGTCGATGCCTATGTCCGTACCCGCAGGAACGAGGTTGACGGCGAGTTCGAAACGACGGCGACCGCGTTCTACCTGGAAGACAGCTGGCAGGTCACCGACAGCCTGGTGCTGGAAGGCGGCCTGCGCCTCGACGAATTCGACAACAAGAACTCGGACGGCGACAGCTACATCAAGATGGACGACATGCTGGCGCCGCGCTTCGGCTTCGCATGGGACACGAGCGGCGTCGGCCGCAGCAAGCTGTTCGGCAACATCGGCCGCTACTACCTGCCGGTGGCCAACGTCATCAACATCAAGCAGGCCGGCGGCTTCGCCGACGTGCGCACCTTCTACGTCTTCGAAGGCCTCGAGGATTTCGAGTACAACGGATCTACCTACCAGCGGCCGATCCTCGGCGCCCAGATCGGGCCCGTGGACGATTCGCAGGGCGACGGCACCGTCGGAGACCTGCGCGGCGAAGTCGACGCCGACATGGACCCGGTGTACCAGGACGAACTGATGCTGGGATACCAGGCGATGATCGACGACTCCTGGTCCTGGGGCGTACGCGCAACCTATCGCGACCTGACCAATGCCATCGACGACATGGAGATTATCTCGAACGGACTCGTTTGCGGCGGCGACACGAGCTATGTCGGCTGGGCCATGGCCAACCCGGGCGAACCGCTGACGATTTTCACGGACACGAACTGCGACGGTGAGACCGATGACTTCATCACGATCGACACGGCCAACGCGGGCTGGTCCTTGTACGACGACGACGGGAATTACATCGGCGAAACAGGTTTCCCGGAACCGGAACGCAGCTACAAAGCTCTGGACTTCGTTATCGACCGGGCCTGGGATTCGAAATGGGCCATGAATGCGACGTATACGCTCTCCTACAGCGAGGGCAACGCGGAAGGGCCGGTAAATTCGGATACGAACTTCTCGGATACGGGCCGCACCGAGAACTTCGACGATCCGTGGGTCAATTACCGGGGCGACGGTTACCTGCCAAACGACCACCGCCATCAGATCAAGTTGCGCGGCGCTTACGGCATCGGTGAGTACTGGCAGCTCGGCGCGACAATGAATGCGCAGTCCGGGGCCCCCATCAACGCCTTCGGCGTCGGCAACCCGTTCGACGAGCAGAATTACCACAGCTACTTCGTGTGCACGGCCAATTGCACGTCACCGGTCACTTCGGAAAGAGTCTACGAGCACCGGAGCCGGGGCGCCGGCGGCCGCCTGCCCTGGACCTACGATCTCGGCCTGAGCGTCGCCTACGCGCGCTCCTTCAACGACATCGACTTCCGTGCGAAATTCGCGGTGTACAACGTGCTGGACCAGCAGAAGACGCTGTCCGTCGACGACCAGTTCGAATCGGACATCGGCTTCCTTAATCCCGAATACCGCATCGGCACCTTGTACCAGTCGCCGCGCTATGCGCAGCTCCTGTTCACCGTCGACTTCTGATCGCGGGGCAGGTTCGCAGCTCGTGCAGGGCCCCGGCACGAGCTGCGAGGTCGCTCAGGGCAATCGCAAAATGTTGAGCGCGCTGCGCCCGGCGGGCACGGCGCGGCGAATCGCCGACCTGGCTGTGCTCGCCGCGGCAGTCGTCGGCTTCGAAACGCACGCGGCCGAATCCGCGTCCCGGTTCGATGATGCGTTCGATGACGTGATGACGCACTACCGGCTGCCGGGACTGGCCGTCGGCGTCATCGAGAACGGCGAGGTCACCTACCGCCGAGCGGCCGGCGAGCGCGTCGCCGGCAGCGGTGAGGCCATCACCGGCGAGACCTTGTTCAAGATCGCGTCCAACAGCAAGGCAATGACCGCGAGCGTGCTGGCACGGCTGGTCGATGCCGGGCTGCTCAGGTGGGACGACCCGGTGATCGAGCATCTCCCGTCGTTCCGGATGCACGACCCGTGGGTCACGGAACACATGCAGGTGCAGGATCTGCTGATCCATAACAGCGGGCTGCCGGCGGGCGCCGGCGATCTCATGTTCTGGCCGGAACCCAATTTCTTCACGCGCACCGACGTCCTCGCCGGCCTTGCGCACTTGCGGCCGGCTTACAGCTTTCGCTCGGGCTACGCCTACGACAACACGCTGTACATCGTCGCAGGCGAAGTCGCGGCGGCGGTCGGCGGTGCGTCCTATGAGGCGCTGGTGCAGCGCGAGATATTCGAACCGCTGGGACTCGAATGCCGGGTGGGCGAATGGCGGCGCCATCCGGATGACAATGTCGCGCAGCCGCACGTCCGCACCGGCGAGCGCAACGTTGTCGTGCGTAAAGACGGGGACCTCGTACCGGCGATTACGATGGCCGCAGCGGGCGGCATTCGCTGCAGCCTCGACGACATGCTGATGTGGGCGGGCAACTGGCTGAACCCCGACGCCGTTCAACGAAGATGGTTGTCGGAAGATCAACGTCGCGCGATGTGGGTCGGCCGCACCCCGATGCCGGTCTCGGATGAGGCGCGGCGCTGGAACGATAGCCATTATTCCGCCTACGGCTATGGATTCCGGCTCGCCGACGTCGACGGCGAATGGACGGTATCGCACACTGGATCGTTGATGGGCATGTATTCGGCCCTGTTCCTGCTGCCGGACCGCAAGAGCGGGTTCGTCATTCTCATGAACGGCTCCGGCGGCGACGCGCGCACCGTCCTCACACAGTTGCTGGCGAAGCGCTTCACCGCACCCGATGATACTCGCGATGCCGCCTGGTACGTTGCGGACCTCGAGCGGGAAGCGGACGACCCGGATCAGCCGTCCGCCCCGGATACGTCGGCGAGGATCGCTGTCACGCCGGAGGCGATGAGCGGATTCACCGGCTTGTGGCGCGATCCGTGGTTCGGCGAGATCTCCATTTGCGCCGAGGGCAGCCTGGTGAAGTTCAGTGCGGAGAAGTCGCCAATGTTGACCGGCACGGTTATGGAAGCAATCGGTCGCAAGCTGGTCGACTGGGACGACCCCACCGTGTCCGAAGAAGCGTGGCTGAATTTTGCAGAAGGCATCGACGAGGCGGCAGCGACACTGACCATGGCCAAGGTCGACCCGGAGGCCGACTTCAGCTCGGATTACGAAGACCTCGCCTTTACCCGCACGGGCGATTGCCCGCGTTAGCTACCCCCGCAGGAGCGGCCCATGGCCGCGATCGGTTCGCGGTCAATTCCGGCCGCCTTCTAGTCGCGGGATTACGCCCGCTCCAACGGCGCTGCTGCGTCCGATCGCAGCGTTGGCGGCTGCCAGCCGCGAATAAGGCGTCGTTAGGTTTTCGCCGCGAACGAATTCGCGGGCAGCGCCCACTCCAACAGCTCCTACCAGACGCCGAGGTACCGCGAGATACCCTTCGCGGCCTCGCGGCCCTCGAACACGGCGGTGACGACGAGGTCCGAGCCGCGCACCATGTCGCCGCCGGCGAAGACCTTCGGGTTCGTCGTCTGGAACGGGAATTCGCCGTGCGTGGACACCCGTGTGCGGCCGCTCGGCAGGCATTCGATGGCATGCTCGGCGAACCACGCGGGTGGATCCGGCTGGAAACCGAAGGCGATCACGACCGCATCGGCGGGCAGGATTTCCTCCGAACCGACGATCGGCTCCGGCTGCCGCCGGCCGTCCCGGCCCGCCGCCCCGAGCCGCGTCTCGACGACCTTGACGCCCTCGACCTGCGTGGTACCGATGATCTCGACGGGCTGCCGGTTGTAAAGAAAGCGCACGCCTTCTTCCCTGGAGTTCGCCACCTCGCGCCGCGATCCCGGCATGTTGTCCTCGTCGCGGCGGTACGCGCAGGTGACGCTCGTCGCGCCCTGGCGGATCGCGGTCCTGTTGCAGTCCATGCCGGTGTCGCCGCCGCCGAGAACCACCACGCGCTGGCCCGCGAGATTGATGAAGTGCTTCGGGTCCGTGTCGATTTTCAGTTGCCGGTTGATGTTCGAAACGAGGTACGGCAGCGCATCGACCACCCCCGGAAGCTCCTGTCCCGGCAGATTGCCGGACACGTACTTGTAGGTGCCTATCCCGAGGAATACCGCGTCGTATTCATCCAGCAGCTGCTGGAACGGCAGGTCGGCGCCGATCCGCACGCCGAGCCGGAACTCGATTCCCATGCCTTCGAATATCTTCCGCCGCCGCAGAACGACCTGCTTTTCGAGCTTGAACGGCGGAATGCCGAAGGTCAGCAGGCCGCCGATCTCCGGGTAGGCGTCGTACACCACTGCCCGTATGCCTTCGCGCGCGAGGATGTCGGCGGCGCCAAGGCCCGCCGGCCCCGCGCCCACGATGGCGACCCGCTTGCCCGTCTCGGCGACCTGCGACATGTCCGGGCGCCAGCCCTGCTTGTAAGCCTCATCGGTGATGTAGCGCTCGATGCTGCCGATCTCGACGGCACCCATATCGTTGATCGTGCAGGCGCCTTCGCACAAGCGGTCCTGCGGACACACGCGGCCGCAGATCTCCGGCAGCGAGTTGGTCTGGTGCGAGAGCTCCGCTGCCTCGAACAGCTTGCCGTCCTCGATCAGCTTCAGCCAGTTCGGGATGAAATTGTGCACCGGGCACTTCCACTCGCAGTAGGGATTGCCGCAGTCGAGGCAGCGACCGGCCTGTTGTGCGGCGTCGGCCGCGTCGTACTGCCCGTAGATCTCGCCGTAATGCCGGACGCGCTCGTCGACAGTCTGTTTGTCGGGATCGCGGCGCGGGACCTCGATGAATTGCAGCGGGTGTTTCGACATTCTAGTGACCTGACACTACGCTGCCCGGCGCAGGGATTCGATGAGCGAACCGAGTTCCGCCGCCTTCGGTTTCACGATCCAGAATTTCTGCAGGAACGTCCGGTAGTCCTCCTGTATGGCCTCTGCCCATTCGCTGCCGGTCAGCTCGATGTGCCGCGCAATGAGGCTCTTCAGATGGTGCAGGTACGCTTCCATGCTTTCCGAGTTGATGCGGTGAATGTCGATCAGCTCGTGGTTGTACCGGTCGACGAAATCGCGATCGATGTCGAGCACGTACGCGAAGCCGCCGGTCATGCCGGCGCCGAAATTGACGCCGGTACGGCCGAGCACGACGATCACGCCGTCGGTCATGTACTCGCAACAGTGATCGCCCGTGCCTTCGATGACGGCCGTCGCGCCGGAATTCCTGACGGCGAAGCGCTCGCCGGCGATGCCCGCGGCGAACAAATGCCCGCCGGTGGCGCCGTACAGGCAGGTGTTGCCGATGATCGCCGTTTCGTTCGCCACGTAGCGCACGTTGGCCGGCGGCCGGATCACGAGGCGGCCGCCCGTCATGCCCTTGCCGACGTAGTCGTTCGCATCGCCGATGAGCGTGAGATTCAGGCCGCCGACGTTCCAGGCGCCGAAACTCTGGCCCGCAGTACCGGTGAGATGAATGTCGAGCGGCGCGTCGCTCATGCCGTGGTTGCCGTGCCGGCGCGCGATTTCGCCGGAGAGGCGAGCGCCGATCGACCGATTGAAATTCTTCACATCGAAGTGGAAGCGCCCGCCCAGCTTTTGCTCGATCGCCGGCAACGTGACTTCAGTCATTTCCTCGGCGAGTTCGCCCTTGTCGAACGGCGCATTGCTCGGCACGGCGCAGAACTGCGGCGCGTCCTTCGCAAGGCCGGCGGTCGACAGGATCGGCGACAGGTCGAGGCGCCGTTGCTTCGGTGTCGCGCCCTCCGCGAGTTCCAGCAGATCGACGCGGCCGATCAGTTCCTCCAGGGAGCGCACGCCGATGTCGCTCATGAGGAGGCGGGTTTCTTCCGCGACGAACCGGAAGAAGTTGATCACCATCTCCGGCAGCCCGATGAAGTAGTTGCTGCGCAACACGTCGTTTTGCGTCGCGACGCCGGTCGCGCAGTTGTTCAGGTGGCAGATGCGCAGGTACTTGCAGCCGAGCGCGACCATGGGCGCCGTGCCGAAACCGAAACTTTCCGCGCCGAGCATTGCTGCCTTGATGACGTCGAGGCCCGTCTTGAGCCCTCCATCCGTCTGCAGCCGCACCTTGTGGCGCAGATCGTTTGCGCGCAGCACCTGGTGCGCCTCGGAGAGCCCAAGTTCCCAGGGACTGCCTGCGTACTTGACCGAGCTCAAGGGGCTCGCGCCCGTGCCGCCGTCGTAGCCCGAGATCGTGATGAGGTCCGCGTAGGCTTTCACGACGCCCGCGGCGATCGTGCCGACGCCGGGCTCGGCGACGAGCTTTACGGACACCAGCGCTTCCGGATTCACCTGTTTCAGGTCGAAGATGAGCTGCGCGAGATCCTCGATCGAATAGATGTCGTGATGCGGTGGCGGCGAGATCAAACCGACGCCTGGCTTCGCGTAGCGGAGCCGCGCAATCAGGTCGTTCACCTTGTGGCCGGGCAGCTGGCCGCCCTCGCCCGGCTTCGCGCCCTGCGCGATCTTGATCTGGATGACCTCGGCATTGACGAGGTACTCGGCAGTGACCCCGAACCGCCCGGAAGCCACCTGCTTGATCTTCGAGACGCGCTCGGTGCGGTAGCGCACCGGGTCCTCACCGCCCTCGCCGGAGTTCGACCGGGCGCCGATGCGGTTCATGGCGATGGCGAGCGCCTCGTGCGCCTCGGGCGAGAGCGCACCGAGCGACATCCCTGCGCTGTCGAAGCGCGGCAGGATCTTCTCGATCGGTTCGACCTCGTCGAGCGGCACCGGCGCACCGGCCGGTCTTACCTTCATGAGATCCCGGAGCGTCGCCACCGGCCGGTCGTTCACCAGCCGCGCATATTGCTCGTAGCGCCCGAACTCGCCAGTGCGCACCGCGGACTGCAGCGTGGCGACGACGTCCGGGTTGTAGCAGTGGTATTCGCCGCCGTGCACGTACTTCAGGAGCCCGCCCTGGCTCAACGGCTCGCGCGGCTCCCACGCGACGTGCGCGAGTGCCTTTTGCTCGCCGTGCATGTCCTCGAAGTTCGCGCCTTCGATGCGCGACACGGTGCCGGCAAAGCAGCGTTCGACGATCTCGCTCCCGAGACCCACGATCTCGAACAGCTGCGCACCGCGATAGCTCGAGATGGAGGAAATGCCCATCTTCGACATGATCTTGAACAGTCCCTTGCGCACGCCGCGGCGATAGCTGCGGCCGAGTTGCCGCTGCTTGTCGATGTTTCCGCGCCGTCCGATGTCGTGCAGCGACTGGTACACGAGGTACGGGTAGACCGCCGTCGCGCCATAGCCGACGAGACAGGCGATGTGGTGCGGGTCGCGGGCGACGCCGGTCTCGACGAGGATGTTCGCGTCGCAGCGAAGGCCCGCATTCACGAGGTGGTGATGCACGGCGCCGGTGGCGAACAACGCATGCACCGGCAGTTTACCGCGCACGAGGTAGCGATCGCTCAGCATGACGATGAGCTTGCCCTCGCGCACGGCCGCCTCCGCCTGTGCACAGATTCGGTCGAGCGCGTCCGGGAGCGGCAGGTCCTCGTCCACGTTCAGATCGATGAACGCGTGGCTGTCCTTGTACATGTCCGGCCCGAGCAGCTGGCGGAGCTTGCGCTGCGACAGCACCGGCGAATTCATGATGACTGCGTTGGCGTGGTCGGGGCCGATATCGAAAAGGCTCTTTTCGCGCCCGATGTTCGTCTGCAGGGACATGACGATGCGCTCGCGCAAGGAGTCGATGGGCGGGTTCGTCACCTGCGCAAACTGCTGGCGGAAGTAGTCGAAGGGCGAGCGGATCTTCGAGGAGAGCACCGCCATGGGCGTGTCGTCGCCCATCGATCCGACGGCCTCCATTTCCTTCTCGGCGAGCACGGCGACGATGTCGTTCAGTTCTTCGCGGCTCAGGTTGAACATCTTCTGGTACAGGGCGAGCGTCGGCGGGTCCATCGGCTCCGCCGCGATATGCGTATCGATCAGTTCGGAGTCGAGGTAGCGAATCCCCTGCTTCAGCCACTTCTTGTAAGGCGCGCGCGATTTCAGGACGTCGTTTATATCGTCATTCTCGAGAAGCACGCCGTTCACGAGATCGACGGCGATCATCTGCCCGGGGCCGAGCCGGCCCTTGCGGATCACGTCGTGCTCGTCGTAGTCGTACACGCCCACTTCCGAGGCGATCGTGAGGTGACGGTCCTTCGTGATCACGTAGCGTGCGGGCCGGAGACCGTTGCGATCGAGACAGCACGCGGCGTAGCGGCCGTCCGTCAGCACGATGCCGGCCGGCCCGTCCCAGGGCTCCATGTGACAATCCCAGAATTCGTAGAACGCGCGGACTTCGGGGTCGATGTCGTCCACCGTCTGCCACGCGGGCGGGATCAGGATGCGCATTGCCTGCAGCACGTCCATGCCGCCGGCACGCATGACCTCGAGCATGTTGTCGAGGCTCGACGAGTCCGAACCCGTCATGCCGATGATGGGATCGAGATCGGAAATGTCGTCGAGCTTGTCGGAGCGGAAGTTCCTCGCACGCGCGATCGCCCAGTTGCGATTGCCGGAGATCGTGTTGATCTCGCCATTGTGTGCAAGGAAGCGGAACGGCTGTGCCAGCCGCCACTGCGGCAGCGTGTTGGTCGAGAAGCGCTGGTGGAACAGGCAGACCGAGGCGGCCATGCGTTCGTCGCGCAGATCCGGGAAAAAGTCCGCGAGCGCCCCCGGCAGGATCATGCCCTTATAGGAGATCGTCACCGACGAGAGGCTCGCGATGTAGGTCTCGAGATCGTGCAGCCTGTTTTCGGCGCGGCGGCGCGCGAGGAACAGGCGGCGGTTGAATCGGCCGCGCGGCATGCCGTCCGGCGCGTTCACGAACAGCTGCTCGATGCGCGGCAGGGTTTTCAATGCGAGCTCGCCGCAGACGGAGCGGTCGGTCGGTACGACCCGCCAGCCGGCGACCGCGAGCCCGATATCCTTCACGGCACGCTCGATAATGTCGCGCGCCTTGGCGGCGACCGCCTCGTCCTGGCTCAAAAAAACCGTGCCGGCCGCGAATCGCTCGGCCAGGCGCAAGCCCTGTTCACGCCCGATGGCGCGGAAGAATTGCACGGGGAACTTGAGAAGCAGGCCGCAGCCGTCACCGGTCTTGCCGTCGGCGGCGATTGCGCCACGGTGCGCCAAGCGGGCGAGCGCGGAGATCGCCGTCTTCACGACCCAGTGGCTCGGCAGATCGTCGAGATTCGCGATCAGTCCGAAACCGCAGCTGTCGCGATCGAAGGCGGGGTCGTAGAGACCTCGTGCGATTCGATTCGTCATGCATCCCCTGAAGCACGCCGGCGCGTGCCCCGTTGTATGTTGTCCGTAGGAGCGCGCCCACGACCTGAGCGCTGTGGAGCATCTGCTGCCAGAATGCCGGCTCAACGCGACCGCGCGACGGGTTGCGGCCGGATGTCGCGGGACGGCTCCCGCGTTTCCCCGGTCACTATAGCGGGTCGTCAAGTGCCGTCGCTATTGCACTGCAATATCGCCGATGAAACTTTTTATTTTTCAGATAGTTACGTATTTTGGCGCAAAATTCGCGCCGCGCCGGTGATCCTGGTTACGCGCGTAACGATGGCCACGCGCGAGTAATCGGGCTAGCGTGGCGGCGAACCGAGTTCGCCCCAGCGGGCCGAATAGAGCTGCCAGTCCGCGTAGCTCGCCGGCGTGTCGCGCGCCTCGAGCTCCAGCTCGAACCGCCACGCATCGGCCGAGAGGCCGAGCGCGGCATCGCCGCCGGTGCCGGCCATGCCCACCGTTACCGTGAGCGTCGCGGCCGTGCCACCGTGGACGTCGATGCTGTCAACAGACGTCAGGAGGACGATGCGGTCCTGGCGCAGGAAGTAGAGCTTGAGCAGCTTGTCGACGTCCTCGCGGGTATTGCCACGCGCGTCGTTATACGGCGCCGCGACGAGTTCGAGGATGTCGCCGCGTGCCTTGTTCTCGGCCGCCGTCTCCGTGACCGCGACCCATTGCCGCAACTGCTCTTCCGGCGTACCGGCCGGGGGGCCGCAGCCTGCGGCGAGCAACAGCAAAGCGAGTGCCGCGATGCTCACGCCCAGCCTCAGCGCGATCGCGACACTGTTGGATCCGTTTGCACGCCAGGGACGTATCGTCAATTTCGTCGAGCGGTTCAAAAACCGCGAAGCCAGCATCTGCTAAAGTCTACTGGCCCGGAGAACGTCGCCACCGGAGTGGTGCCGGATTTCGTGAACCCTGTCGCACTTTTGCGGCGGCCAACCGGGCTTGATGCGCAGCACGCGGCTCATGCAGCCAAAGCGGGCGCGGGAAACGACAGTGGCGGTAAAACTCTTGAGCGAAACCGGGGAAGCAACGATCACCGACGATGACCAGGTTCGGATCGAACGGATCCTCACCTTCTGGTTCAAGGAGCAGGCACTCTCCGCGCCGCAGATCGACCGGCGCATGGATATGTGGTTCGGCGAAGACAAGGCGCTCGATCTGGAGATCGAACGCGAGTTCGCAATCGACGTGGCGGATGCCTCGGACGGAACGCTCGACCATTGGGCACACGAATCGCGGGGACGGCTGGCGCTGATCCTGCTGCTCGACCAGTTTCGCCGCAATATCTACAGAAACACGGCAAAGGCCTTCGAGAAGGATAAGAAGGCCCTGAAGTTCTGCGTCGAAGGCGCCATGGAAAAAAAGGACCAGGGACTCACGCCGATCGAGCGCGTGTTCTTCTATATGCCACTGCAGCATGCGGAGTCGGCGAAGGTGCAGGCAAAGTCGGTGGAGCTTTACACCAAGCTTGCCGAGTCCGTCTCACCGACGATGCGCGAGACGTTCCAGACGGTGACGTATTACGCGGAGCTGCATCGCGACATCATAGAGCAGTTCGGACGCTTCCCGCATCGCAACAAGTTGCTCGGGCGCAAGAATACGCCCGCGGAGGATGAGTATCTCTCCGGTGACGCACCCCTCTTCAACCAGGGCGGAGCCGAGAGCAGTTAAGGGCCGGCGCGGCGCGAACCATTCGCGCCTTCGAACCATTCGCGGCTTGCAGCCGCTCCAACGGAGGCTTGCGGCCGCTCCAACGGAGCAGGCCGCAGGACCGGCCTCAGGAACCGTTCAAAATCTGGCGTTTCCGCTCGGCCATCTTCTCGCCCAGCGCGATCAGCTCATCCTTGCTCAACGCCTTCCTGGCTTCCTTGAACATTTCACTTTCCTCTTCGTCGGCGTGGTGCTCGATGAGTTCCTTCAGCACCTTTGCGCGGCCCGAGAATTTCTCGCTGGACGGGTCCGTTTTCTTGAGATCGGGCAACACGAGACTGTCGACCGCGCGGTGTTCCTCGACGGCCTCGAAATAGATTTTCGCGTGCTCGGAGCCGCCGGCCTGTTTGAACGCCGGGTAGAAGATTTCTTCTTCGATCTTCGTGTGTGCATCGAGCTCTTTGTAGATCTGGTCGAGCAGGCGCTGCCGCGTCTTTTCCGCGCGCGTCGTCGTGTCGGTGAGTTCCTTCAGCAGCTTCCTCACCTTGTTATGGTCTTCTTTCAGCAGGTCGATTGCGTTCTGGGCCATTACGGTCTCTCCATTCTCTGGGTATCCAGCATCCATAAAGCAAAATGTATGCCACAGGCGATTCGGCCATGTTCCGAGAAGCTCGGCCGCACTTGCGAGCCGCGATTACATATCGATGTAATTCTTGCCCGCGTCGTTGGAGCGGCTGAAAGCCGCGAATGGTTAGCCGAGAGATCGGACCGCGTTCAATTCGCGGGCAGCGCCCGCTCCTGCGCGGCGCTGCCTTCCGGCAGCAGGAAAACGCGGCGGGCCACATCGGAACCGAGGCGCCTCGCCGAGTAGTAGGGCGCGAGCGCATCGCCCTCGAGGTCCGGATTCGCGGCCAGGAACGTCTCGAACGAGGCGTAATCGGCCAGCGTCATGCGCTCCGCGATCAGGCTCAGGTATGCCAGCGTCACCGTGAGATGAAATTTGTCGGCTGCGCCCGCTCGAGTGGCGAAGTCTTCAATGGCGCGGGCGTAGCGTGCCGCTGCCTCGAGGAACGGGCTTTCGCCCAGCACTTCCCAGGCGGCCTCAAGATGTTCCCGATGCCCGAAGTCCGCCGGCTCGATGCCGCCGGTCTCGAGCCGCTCCATCAGCGTGCGCGTCATTTTCGTTTTTCCCCCAGGCGATGACTGTCGTCGGCCGTGAGGTCGACGTCGTAGACCGCCTTTAACTGCTCGATTTTTTCGAGCGTCGGACGCCCGAACGGCGGCTTGTTTTCGAAGCTGTGCAGGACGATGCCCTCGAGCAAGTCGCCAAGGGACAGGTCCAGGTGCTCCGCAAGGCCCTTGAGCACCTTGAGCAGGCGCTTCTCCAGTCGGACCCCGGTCTGGATACGCTCGACGGTCTTCATGTGCGGTATTTTGGTACCAATGTACCTTGGTGTCAATACCGTCGGAGCGGCTGGCAGCCCTGTTGGAGCGGTTGGAAGCCGCGAATGGTTTACGGCCCGACCGCCGTAGAATTCGCGGGCAGCGTCCGCTCCAACAGTCCGCTCCTACGACGGGGCCGCCGCTATTTTCTCGAGCAACGCCACCGTGTCCGCGGGTTTCGTGAAGTGCGCGTCGAAGCCGGCCTGTGCCGCCAGGCGCTTGTCGTGCTCCTGGCCCCAGCCGGTCAGGGCGAAGATGCGGATGTCCTTGCCGGCCGGGCGGGCGCGAATCGCTCTTGCCACCTCGTAGCCGTCCATTCCGGGCAATCCGATATCGAGAAGCACGACATCGGGCGCCGAATGCAGGACGGCCTCGATCGCCGACTGTCCGTCGTGAACCGTCTCCACGACATGCCCGCTTTGCGCCAGCAATGCCGCGATCGCTTCGGCCGCGTCGATATTGTCGTCAACGATAAGGATGCGGCGGCTCGCGCCGGCCGCCGCCGTATCGATTGGCGTCCGCACTCTCTCCTGCGCGGGCAGAATATCCTCGCCCTGCTGCGGCAAGGGCAGGCGGATCTCGAATACACTGCCCCTGCCCGGACCCTCGCTATGTGCGCTGATCGTGCCATCGTGCAACTCGACGAGTTGCCGCGCCAGCGGCAGTCCCACGCCCAGTCCGCCATCGCCGGCCACCTGCCGGTGTTTCGGTGTGCGCGCGAACATGTCGAACAGGCTTTCCGCGAGCTCGGGGGCGAAGCCAAGCCCCGTATCCGTAACAGTGATGATCGCATCCTGCCCGGCCGACCGCAGTTCGACGGTGATCGTCCCGCCGGGCGGCGAATACTTCGCGGCATTGTTCAGCAAATTGCTGACGACCTGTGTGAGGCGATCGAAATCGCCGTGTACCCACAGCGGCACGTCGCTCCGCTCATTCACGACCGTGTGGTCGTGCTCGCGCATGAGCGGCGCGCTGAGTTCGATTGCCGCGGCGATGACGTCGTTGCAGTCCAGGTGCGAATGCCGGAGTTCGATCCGGCCGCGATTGATGCGGGAGATATCGATCACGTCGTCGACCAGGCGCGTCAGGTGACGTACCTGCCGATCCATCATCGCGCGGATGTCGTCGATGCCAGGGTCGTCATTCAGGCGCTGGAGCAGGTCGAGCCCCGTTTGCAGCGGCGCCAGCGGATTGCGGAGCTCATGACCCAGTGTGGCCAGGAACTGGTTCTTGCGCTCGTCCATCACGCGCAGCTGCTCTTCCATGTGCTTGCGTTCGGAGATGTCGATGCCGGTGGACTGCGCCTCGAGCATACGGCCGTTCTCGTCGAACTCGATGGCCCGGTTGGTCCACAGCGTCCAGATCGTGCCGTCCTTGGTGTCGAGACGATTCTCGACCCTGAGCACCGGCGCCTCGGGGGTTACGGTTTGCAAGGCCCTGCGCAGCGCGTCGCGTTCCGCCTCGGGAACGAACTGCCAGAAATTCGCACCGACGAGCGCCTCGGCACTCGTCCCCAGGGCGCGGGCGTAGGCGCCGTTCACGAACAGGATAGTACCGTCGACACGATAACGGCACACCATCTCCACCTGCGTCTCGACGAGCGCGCGCAGGTGCCGTTCGCTTGCGAGCAGCGCTGCTTCCGCTTTTTTTCTCGCGGAGATGTCCCGCGCGACCTTCGATGCGCCAATGATGCGGTTGTTCGCGTCCCGGATCGGCGACACGGTCAGCGACACGTCAATGATCCGGCCGTCTTTCGCGACGCGTTCCGTCTCGAAGTGCTCGATGCGCTCGCCGGCGCGCAGGCGGTCCAGAATCCGGGCCATCTCGTGGCGGCGGTGCGCCGGTTCGAGGCGGTTGATCGGCTGCCCGATCATTTCCTCCGCCGTATACCCGAGCAGGCGCTCGGCACCGATGTTCCAGCTCTGCACGATGCCATCCAGGGACTTGCTGATGATCGCATCAGTGGATGACTCGACGATCGCAGCAAGCCTGCGCGCCACGTCGCCGGTATCGGCGGTGTCGGCGGTGTCGCTCGGCATCGCATCGCCGCTCGACGTTTGCTCCTTGTCGGTCATCGCACATCCCAGGCGCGGATCCCGCGCCGCATGACCGCCTATCATACGGAATTGCGCGATTCGACAACAAGCTCGGGCAGCCGGACGGATTGCCGCCCCAACAAGGGTATACTGCAGATCGATTCGTACGAACGAGTTCGCGTGTCACTGTCCGATTACATCGAGGAGAACATAGAACGCCTGCAGGCGGAGTGGACCGCGTTTGCACAAACCCGCGAGCCGGCTGCCACCTATGTTCCCGTCGAGGCGCTGAAGAACGGCTCGCAGGAGCTCTTGCTCGATATTGCCGCGGACCTGCGCAGCCCGCAGTCGCGAGACCATCGCACCGCGAAGTCCCGTGGTCAGACCGACGCCGACGATTCCGGCATAACGCGCAACGCCCGGCAGCACGCGGAGCAACGTCTGCAGGACGGCTTCTCGCTCGACCAGCTCGTTTCCGAATACCGCGCACTGCGCGCGAGCGTCGTGCGCGCGTGGCCGGAATCCCTGGAATCGATCGATCACGACGTGCTCGACGAACTCGTTCGCTTCAACGAGGCAATGGATCAGTCGCTGACGGAGGCCGTCCGCTGGTTCAACAAGGGCACGGAGAGAGCGCAGGATATTTTCATCGGTATCCTGAGCCACGACTTTCGCAGCCCGCTCGGCGCGGCTGTCAATGGCAACCACCTGCAACGCTTGTGCCGCGAGGACGTCGAACGCTTCGAGGACGCGAATGCCCGTGTCGCGCGGAGTCTCACGCGCATGACACGCATGATCAACGACCTGTTGGATTTCGCCCGCACGCGAATGGGACGCGCGCTACCGCTGCAGGAACGTGACGCGGACCTCGCACGCATCCTGCGCGAGACGATCGACATGGTCGAGTCGGTGAACCCCGGTTGCGAAATCCGCCTGGAGTGCACGGGCGACCTGACCGGCCGCTGGGATTCCGACCGGATCGCGCAGCTGTTGACGAATCTTATCGGCAACGCGATCCGGCACGGCAGCCGCGACGAACCCGTCACGGTCGCCGCCCACGGCGACCGGAAAAGCGTCAGCCTCTCGGTACACAACCGCGGCAACCCGATTCCCCGGGACCGCCTGCACATCATCTTCGATCCGCTCCGCTCCGGCATCATCAAGGGCGACGGTGCCGGCACGCATCGCGAGAGCCTCGGCCTCGGCCTGTACATCGCCCGGAGCATCGCCCAGGCCCACGGCGGTACGATCGACGTCCGCTCCGATCCGGCGTCGGGCACGACGTTCACCGCGCAGCTGCCGCGGGAACTGTAGGAGTCCGCCCCAAGTCGGTACGCAAATTGCATTGTCTTTTGTGCTGAATCCCGCAGAGAGACAGGCAATGGACTCCCAATCCGAACCGCGCCCTTCAACCCCCGCCGGCGATCGCGAGGCCGCGCGGGAACACATGGTCTCGAGCCAGGTGAACGCCCGTGGCGTTCGCAACAAGCGGGTCTTGTCCGCGCTGAGGCGCGTCCCCCGCGAGAAGTTCGTGCCGGAGAAGCACCGGCACCTGGCCTACAGCGACGCACCCCTGCCGATCGAGGCAGGTCAGACCATTTCCCAGCCTTACATCGTCGCGTTCATGATCGAGGCGCTGGCGCTCGAGGGGACGGAAAAGGTGCTCGAGATCGGGGCCGGCTCGGGCTACGCCGCGGCGGTGCTCGCGGAAATATGCCCCCGGGTCTGTGCCGTCGAGCGTATCGCCGAGCTCGCCGACACGGCGGCGGCACGCCTCGCGGCGACCGGCTACGACAACGTTACGGTGCGGCACGCGGACGGAACGGTCGGCTGGGAAGAGGAGGCGCCCTTCGATGCCATCCTGGTCTCGGCGGGGGCGCCGATGGTGCCGGAAAGCCTCACCGCGCAACTCGCGATCGGCGGCCGGCTCGTCGTGCCGGTCGGCGCGAGCCAGCGGTCCCAGCGCCTGCTGCGCGTTACCCGCCAGTCAGAGAGTGACTTCGACCGCGAGGTCATCGCCGAGGTGCGCTTCGTACCGCTGATCGGCGAGGAAGGCTGGGAAGACAACGACGCCGCGCCTGAGGCCGTGGCTCCGCGCGTCATCCGCTCCTCGCACCGCATCTCGCATTCCCTGCCGGAGGCGATCGCCCGCTGCGGTGAAGCCTTCGATGCGTACCAGGAAGCGCCGCTCGAGGGCTTGCTCTCGCGGATTGGCGAAAGCCGCGTGGTCCTGATCGGCGAGGCGAGCCACGGCACCTCCGAGTTCTACGGCCTGCGCGCACGGATTACCCGGCGGCTCATCGAGGAACACGGCTTCGGGATCGTCGCGGCCGAGGCCGACTGGCCGGATGCGGCCCACATCGATCATTACGTCCGCCATCGCGACGCCGCCGCCATGGACTGGACGGCATTTTCCCGCTTCCCCACCTGGATGTGGCGCAATACCGACGTACGCGATTTCGCCGACTGGCTGCACGAGCACAACAGGCCGCTGACGATGAATGAGCGCACTGCGTTTTATGGGCTCGACCTCTACAGCCTGTACGGCTCGATACGCGCCGTGATCGACTATCTCGAGGATGTGGATCCGGAACTTGCGGAGGTCGCCCGCTGGCGCTATGGCTGCCTCAGCCCCTGGGAAGCAGATCCCGCGGCATACGGGCAAGCGGCGCTGTCGGGCCGCTACCGGGACTGCGAGGCCGATGTTGCCGGCATGCTCAAGGCACTGCTCGAGAAACAGCAGGATCTTGCGGGCAAGGACGGCTCGCGCTTTCTCGATGCCACGGAGAACGCGAACCTCATCGCCAGCGCCGAGCGCTATTACCGCGCGTTGTACTACGGCGCGCGCGCGTCATGGAACCTGCGTGACACGCACATGTTCGAGACCCTGCGGCGCTTGCTTGCCGCACATCCGGAGAAATCGAAGGCCGTGGTCTGGGCGCACAACACCCACGTCGGCGACGCCGCGGCAACCGAGATGTCCGCGCGCGGCGAGCGCAATATCGGTCAGTTGTGCCGCCAGTATTTCGGCGATGCGATGCGCAACATCGGCATGGGCACCGACCACGGCACCGTGGCCGCGGCTTCCCACTGGGACGGCGCGATGGAAATCAAATCGGTGCAGGCGGCCCATAAGCAAAGCTACGAGTATCTTTTTCATTGCAGCCGCGCGCCCGGCCTGTTGCTGCCTTTGCGCGACGGCGACAGTGCCGATCTCGTCGCGAAGCTCGCCCGGCCCCGGCTCGAGCGGGCGATCGGCGTTGTTTACCGGCCGGAAAGCGAATTGGCGAGCCACTACTTCGAGGCAGAGCTGCCACTGCAGTTCGATGAATACGCATGGATCGACGAGACCTCGGCCGTGACGCCGCTATAGGAGCCGTTGGAGCGGCTGCCAGACGCGACCGGTTCGTCGCTGGAATCAACCGCGTTCTATTCGCGGGCAGCGCCCGCTTCGACACACGAGGAGAGAACAATGCCAGACGCATGGTCAGACAAAGACGAACGCCAGTATGAGCACATCAAGAACAGTGAAACGAAGCGCGGCAAGAGCACCAAGCGCGCAAAGCAAATCGCCGCACGTACCGTCAACAAGGAGCGGCGCAAGGAAGGCCGGACGCCGAACAAGACGAGCCAGGGGTCCGGCAACCCGAATTCTGGCCTCGAGAGCCGCAGTGTCACCGAACTTCGGAACCGGGCGAGCGACCTGAATATCGAGGGCCGCAGCAAGATGAACAAGGACGACCTGATCAAGGCAATCCGAAAACGCTCCTAGGCACGGCCGGCGGCCGGGACGACGGCCAAAAGCCTCGCGAGGACGGTACGCAGTGAGGGCTGGATCGCACTGGTGGTGTCCACATACAATGCCGCGGCGAGCAGCCGCGAACTGAGCTGCAGCCCGGCATGCCGGGCGGCGGGCACGGAAATTTCAAACCGGACACGGTCTTCGACGACATGGAAATTGATCATCGAACCGTCGTCCAGGGCCCCGGGCGCGTCGGTTACGACGAGCATCGGCCGCTGTTCCACGCTCGGGAGCAGCTTCGTGAGCCGCTGATTCTGGTCCGCGCCGATGAACAGCATATCGGCCTCGTCGAGTTCCTCGAGCGACGCGAGCCTCTCGACCCGCATGGGCTTGCCGTGGATTTCGCGTCCGGGCAGAAAGCGCTCGAGCGCTTCGGCAACGCCGACGGCGCCGAGTACGGCAATTAGGAAGACGTCGCGCTCTTCCGCCGGGACCGGCCATTCCACGAAGGTCGCAAAGTGATAGAGGAATGCGGCTTTCACCTCCTCGTCCTTGTACACGGTTTCCTGCGCGAGAGCAGGCGAGGCGCAACACACGGCGCCGCCGAGGAGTACGAGACGAAGCGCCCCGTTCAGGCGCGAGGTGGTGCGTCGAACGAGGGGCATCATTGCCGCATGTCGGCGGCCGACTCGAGGATCGACCGAATGCTGCCGATTTCGACCGGCTTCACAAGGTACCAGCCGAAGCCGGCAACGTCTGCAAGTCGCCGGTCTTCCTTCTGGCCCCAACCGCTGATGGCGACCAGTCTGACTTTGTTCGACAGGTTCTCGGTCAGCTTCCGGGCCAGCTCGTATCCGTCCATGGTCGGCAAACCGATATCAAGGAACGCGAAGTCTGGCCGAAAGGCCCCTGCCGCCGCAAGTGCTTCGGGCGCGTCATGCGTGATCTCGACTTCGTGCCCGAGAGTACGCAGAAGGACGCCGAGGCTGGTGGCGAAATCGACGTTGTCGTCCACCAGCAGGATGCGATAGCGCGCGTAGTCCCGGCACGGCTTGCCTGCCACCGGCTCCGGCAGCGCCGGCGGCGCTTCTTCCACCGGCATCCGCACGGTGAACGTGCTGCCGTGTCCGCGGCCTTCGCTGGCGGCGTCGATGCTGCCGCCGTGCAGCTCGACGAGGCGTTTTGCGAGCGCCAGTCCCACGCCGAGGCCCGGCTGCCCCCGCAGCTCCGACTCGGGGTCCTGCACGAACATCTCGAACATAACCGGCAGCGTCGCGGGTGAAATGCCCTGGCCGTTGTCGGCGATCATGATACGGGCGACGTGGTCCTCGACGACGGCGGACAGCGAAATACGCCCGCCCGCGGCGGTGTATTTGGAGGCATTGTTCAGGAGGTTCGCGAACACCTGCGACAACCGGACCGAATCCGCCTGCAAATGGACTGGCTCGTCCGGCAGGCTGATCGACAAGGACTGCTCTTTGGCCGCGAGCAGGGGCCGGACGGTATCGACGGCGCTCTTCAGCACTCCGCCGAGCCCCACGAGTTCCTTCCGGATCGTCAGCTTGCCCTGGGATATCCGCGACACGTCGAGCAGGTCCTCCACCAGCCGGATCATGTGGCTCAGCTGGCGCCCGATGATGGCGCGAGCCTGGCGGGCCGTCTCCGGGGGCGTCGCGGTCGCCTCCAGCAGCGTCAGGGCGTTGACCATGGGCGCCAAAGGGTTGCGCAATTCGTGAGCGAGCGTTGCCAGGAACTCGTCCTTGCGGCGGTCGGCGAGACGCAGTGCCGCCTCGGCACTGCGCCGCTCCTCGGACTCCTGCTTGAGCTTGCGATTGGATTCCTCAAGCTCATGCTGCCGCGCGCTGACTTCGTGCAGCATCGCGTTGAACGCATCGACGAGCATGCCGATCTCGTCCTCCGTCGTCCGGGTTGCACGCAGCCGGTAGTTGCGGTCCCGAACGATCTTCTGCGCGATCCGCGTCACCGCAAGGATCGGCGCCGTGACGGTGCCCTGCAGCCACAGAGACAGCAGCGCGGCCACGATGAGGCTCATCGCCATGCTCGCGCCGAGTATCATGAGGTAATCGGCGATGCGGTCCGCGAGATCGTAGTCCGCCTGCAGGTAAACCATCCCCAGCAATTCGTCATTGCGTGAGATGGGATGCAACAGCCGCATGGCTTCGCCGTCGACTTCAGGATCCCGCAACTCGACGCGCTCGGGGAACCTGACGTCGCGCCCGGCTTGCCGATAGCTCGCAAACAACTGCCCGTCGATCGTGTAAATCGCCGCAGCGGCTATACCGGCGCGATTTGCGAGCAATGCCAGGTTTGCATGCGCAGCCTCCGGATCGTTGAACGCAAGTGCGGGCGCGGAATTGACGGCGAGGATGTCGGCTTGCGTCGTGAGATCGGCGACAAGGAAGTCGTGGTACGCCCGCGCTTCATAGGTCAGGAGCGCGATCATCGACACGAGCAACGCAACGAAGGTGGTGATCAGGATGATCACCATGACCTTGCGACGAACGGAGCCGGTTACGCCCTTGAACATCTTCTTATCGTTTTCTGGCTATACTTCCTGACACTTGCGGCGATAGTATATGAACCGCTCCGCCACCCCAACATGCAACCACGTATACCGTAATTCATGTCGAACCCCGATTCTTGCCGAGGATCTGCAACGCCAAACGGCACATCGGGCACATGTGATACTGCAGCAAGTGCGGGGGACCGTGCGGTGAGCCGGGCCGCATTTTATTATGTCGCTTGCCTCGGGCTGCTAAGCGCATCGCCCGTACATGCGGCCACCAATCTCTTCGACCGCAGCATCGAGGAACTGGGCGAACTGCGTGTCACGTCCGTCTCGCGGCGCAGCGAGCCCCTGCGTACGGCAGCAAGCGCGATCTATGTCATCACCGCCGAGGACATCCGACGCT
The DNA here is from genome assembly GCA_963713215.1 of uncultured Pseudomonadota bacterium. Taxonomy (GTDB): domain Bacteria; phylum Pseudomonadota; class Gammaproteobacteria; order Steroidobacterales; family Woeseiaceae; genus UBA1847. The sequence continues at coordinate 1,469,207 of CAVQKY010000006.1, forward strand.
CGGGCTACACCAGCATTCCCGAAGTACTGCGGCTTGCACCCGGCGTGGAGGTGGCGCGTGACGGGACGCATTCGTGGACCATCTCCATTCGCGGTTTCAACAGCGACCTCTCCAACAAGCTCCTGGTGCTGATCGACGGCCGCAGTGTCTATTCGCCGCTCTTTGCCGGCGTCTTCTGGGATGCCCAGGACACGCTGTTGCATGACATCGAGCGCATCGAGGTCATTTCCGGGCCGGGCGGCACGTTGTGGGGCGCAAACGCCGTCAATGGCGTCATCAACATCATCACGCGTTCGGCATCCGAGACCCTCGGCACCTATATGGAACTGGGGGCGGGCGACGAGGAACAGGTGAGTGTGGGCATCCGTCACGGGATGGACGTTTCCGAGGACATGGCGGCGCGTGCTTACTTCAAGTACACGGACCGGGACGCCTCGCTGATGCCATCCGGCGACAGCGGGCGTCGACGACATGCGCATGGCGCAGGCGGGGTTTCGCGTGGACTGGGAACGCGGATCGAGCACACTCGCGACGCTGCAGGGCGACGTGTACGACAGCGAGCTCGGGGCAATGCTGCGCGGCGACTTTACGCTCGGGACCCTGCCCGGCCCCGACACGCCCGGCGACGTCGATACTTCCGGGCACAACCTGCTCGCCCGCTGGAACCGGACACTCACGAGCGGCGCGGAACTTCGCGTGCAGGCGTACTACGACCATACGAGCCGCAAGATCCCGGGCAGCTTCAACGAGGATCGCGATACGCTGGATATCGACGTCCAGCATCATTTCACGGCCGGGGCACGGCACAACGTGGTGTGGGGCGGCGGTTTCCGCCTCACCAGCGACCAGCTGGACAACACCACGTTTGCGTCGTTCATTCCGGACGAACGGACCGACCAGACGTACAGCCTGTTTGCGCAGGACCAGATTGCGTTCTGGGGCGACCGCGCGTCTTTCATCATCGGCGCGAAATTCGAGGAAAACGACTACACCGGCTTCGAGGTCCAGCCGAATGTCCGCGTTACGTGGGACGTGACGGACCGGCAGATGCTATGGGCGGCGATTTCGCGCGCGGTACGCATCCCCGCCCGCCTGAACACCGACCTCGAGCTTGCCGCGCCGGTCGAGATTCCCGGATTCCCGCTGCCGCTCTATATACGCGTGTCCGGTTCGGATGATTACGAATCGGAGGAACTGCTCGCGAGCGAAATGGGCTACCGGGCAGGACTTACGGAAAACCTGTCGCTCGATGTGAGCCTCTATTTCAACCAATACGATACGCCTGCAAACGCAGGAAGTCGGGGACATCAGTGTCGTCGGCAACCCGCCGGAGTACCTGGTGCTCCCCGCGACCCTGGCGAACGGCATGGAAGGCGACACCTACGGCGGTACCGTGGTGGCGAACTGGCAGCCGACCCACTACTGGAAACTGCAGTTCCAGTACGCGTATCTCGAGATGGACCTGGAGCTGAAGCCGGAGTCGAACAATGCGGATGCGCCGAGCATCGCCGGCAACAGCCCGGCCCAGCAGGCCGCGCTCTACTCCTGGCTCGAGCTGCCGAATGACTTCGAGTTCTATGCCGGTATCCGCTACGTCGACAGGCTGCCGGCAATGGACGTACCGGATTACACCTCCGTGGATCTCAACATCGGCTGGCAGGCGACCGAGCGCCTGCATACCTCACTCGCGGTGCGAAACCTCACCGACGACGCGCATCTCGAGTTCGGCGGCGGCAACCTCATCGAGCGCAGCATCCGCTTCCTCGGCGTCTATACCTTCTGATTGCCGTTAGAGCGGCGGCCAGCCGGCCGCTCCTACGACACCGGGAAGCGCAGGCGGAATTCTGCGCCGGGCTCCGCATTGACGAGGTCGACGCTGCCGCCCATGGCGAGCGTCAGCTGGTGCACGATGGCGAGCCCGATGCCGGTGCCGACGGTTTCCCGCGTCAGCTCGGATTCGCTGCGATAGAAGAGCTGGAAGATCTTTTGCATCTGGTCTTTCGGAATGCCGGGGCCGTAGTCGCGAACCGAAAACATCACGTCCTTGCCGCCGACCGTCCGGCATGCGATCTCGACGATCTTCGTGTCGGCGTGGCGGGAAAACTTCGTTGCGTTGTCGACGAGGTTGATGACGACCTGGATGAAACAGTCGCTGTCGATCATGACGACAGCGTCGTCGGCCGTTTCGTCCCGCCGGATCGAGAGCGTAAAACCCGCCCGCTCGACCTGGCTCGAGATTCTCGACTCGACATTGTCCATGAGTTGCCGCACCGGCACCGGCTGCATGTTGAGTTGCGGCTCGTTACGCGTGATGCTCGCGAGCTGCAGCACGTTCGCGATCAGCCGTGACAGGCGCTCGGCTTCGTCGTGGATGAATTCGTAGTAGCCCTGCCGCTTCGCCTCGTCGGCCCAGCCCTCCTTCAGCATCTCGCCGTACATGCGGATCGAGGTCAGCGGCGTCTTCAGTTCGTGGCTGACCGCCGAGACGAAGTCCTGCTGCTGTTGCGCGAGCCGTATCTGGCTCGCGCCGAGGCGGTAGAGGATCGTGAAACCGCCGACGAAAACCAGTCCGAGCACGAGGCTCAGCCACAGGAGAATGCGGCTGCCCGGCCCGGGCGGGAGCTGCCGGACGCTGTAGATCAGCTCGAGGCTGTCGAGCGGTGCGCCGAGCCGGCTCCGGTACAAAAGCGCCCCGCCCAGTTCCTCGGACACGGCGGGATAGCGGGATCCGGCGTCACGTCCGGCGAAGCTCGCCAGGACATCGTCCTCGTACGCCACGATCAGGTTCGACGTCCCGGCAAGAGCGGCGCTCGCGAAGCTCTCCCCGATCACCTCCTCGATGAATGCACGGCTCTCGATCAGCAGGCCCTGCACATGACGCTCGCCTCCCCGCCAGACATTCCGGAAGAGCACGAACTGGCCGCTGTCGAGGATGCTGAACTCGAAGGGATCCACCTCGCTGGCAAAGGTGCGGATGGGAGCGGCCGCCGCGGGCTCCCGCCCCGGGACCGTCGCGGCCGGCGATTGAACGGCGCGCGTGGATGCCTGCTGGTAGAGCGCCTCGCGGTCATCGCGTGCCTTGGCGGCGTCCTCTTTTTCGAGCTGCTCGCTCTTCTTCTGCAGGGACGGATCGAGCGGGATGTCGCTCAGCTTGCCGATCGCGTTCGCGCGCTCTCGCTCCGCCGTGCCGGCTTCGCCCGACACCGCGGCGTCCGCTGCCGCCTCGTCAGCCTCGGCCGCCGGGCGCGCACGCTTCAGTGCGTCGAACACCTGCTGCGTGTAGGCGTCCTGTTCTCTGAGCTCCCGCGCCTCGCCCCCCTCGGCAGCTCGGCCCTCGGCCGCTTGCTCGTCTCGCGACACATCGGTGTCGCCGCGAAAGTCGGCAACGGCGGCGGCGGCGGCCGGACGTGACTGCACCAGCCGGTTCTCGGCGAGCACCGAGCGGATATTCTCGGCCTGCTCGAGACGGGCGTCATACTCGGCGGCATCGAGCCCGAGTTCCTCGCCGAGCTGCCTCGATGCCGGCAACAACGGTGTCGAGAAGCGCCCGTCGCTGTCGACCTGGAAGTAGCCGAGCAGGCCCGGCAGTTCCTCATCGACCGGGAAATTCGAGAGCGGCGAGCGCTGCACGACGTTGCTCGCCGCCGTTTGCGGTTCGAGCAGGAAAGAGAATTCCGCGAACGAGCGGCGCTCGGCCGTGTCGATCAGGTCGCCGAGCCGCGCATCGATCCGCGCGGTGAGTTCCTCGGCGCTGCCGCGGTACTGGTGAAACGCCTCCCACTTCAGCTGGCGCCAGGCCTGTCCGACCAGTACTGCCGTCGGTATCGCGAGCGCCAGGAACAGGACCAGCAACAGCCAGCGTAGCCGTTGCCGGTCGAAACTCCTGCCGAGTCTCCGCGACTGCATCGGCTCAGCGCGCCTGCACGAGGCGATAGCCGGCGCCACGCACGGTCAGGAGCACCCTGGGATTCTTGTTGTCGATCTCGATTTTCTGCCGGAGCTTGGCAATGTGGATGTCGATCGTCCGGGTCTCGATGCCGAGGTCGCGCCCGTAGCCCCACACCTTCGACAGCAGCTCCTCGCGCGACACGGCCCGATCCGCATGCTGCGCGAGGTAGCCCAGGATCTCGATCTCGCGGCGCGTGAATGCGATGGTCTCCTTGCCGTTCCGGCCGCACAGGTTCTCGGTATCGATTTCGCACTCGCCGAGCGTCAGAGTCCGCGCCATGCGCTCGCCCGCCTGCGTGCGCCGCAGCACGGCCTCGATGCGCAGCACGAGTTGCTGGATGGAAAACGGCTTCGCCACGTAATCGTCGGCGCCGAGCTTCAGGCCAGCGACGATCTCCTCGTCCGAACTCTTGGCGGTCAGCATGATGATGGCCTGCTTGCGGTCCCGCGCCCGGATTCGATCGCAGATCTCGTAGCCGTCCATGCCCGGCAGCATCACGTCGAGCAGCACGAGGTCGAAGGTGCCGTGCAGCGCCTTCGCGAGACCCTCGGGCCCCGTCGCCGCACTCTCGGGCGCGTAGCCGTGGAACACGAGCACATCCATGAGGCCGGTGCGAATGGCCTCCTCGTCTTCCACCACCAGTATGCGTATCGGTCGGTTCATTAAGTGTACCCGGCGCTCAGGCTAGCATCCCGGCCCGCGCACGGGGCGTGATGCCGTGTAAGATTTTTGTAAATTTCCGGCGCCCGATTTTACCTCGCCATGTCTTATAGCTTGCGCCCGGCCTGCCTAGCATTGCCCCAACGAATCCTGACCGACTGTTCACTGGAGGCAACATCATGGCGCTCGTCAATCGAATCGCACGGCTGTTCAAGGCGGATTTTCACGCCGTGCTGGACCAGCTCGAGGAGCCCGAACAGCTCTTGAGGCAGGCCATCCGCGACATGGAAGACGAACTCGGACTTGCAGAGCAACGGATCGTTGCGTTCACGCACGAGCAGGTCAGCCTGTCCGCACGGATCGGCGAACTGGAGGCGGCGCTCGCGGAACTCGAGGCGCAGCTCGACCTGTGCTTTCGCTCCGGCAAGGACGAGCTCGCGAGGAAAACGATCCGCCGGAAGCTCGAAACCGAGCGCCTGCTGAAGCGCCTCGCCGCGAACCGCGCGGCCAATGACACGACGCTCACGGAGCAGCGCGCGCTGTTCGAGGACAACAGCAGCGCCCTGCAGGCACTGCGCCAGAAGGCGGAACTCTTCGCACGGCGGCGTCCGGAGACGGCAGGGCCGGTGACGAATGCGGAGGACGGCGCCTGGCTCGCGCGCCAGTTGTCGGTGAGCGACGAGGACGTCGAGATCGCGTATTTGCGCGAGAGAGACTCGAGGAGCGCGTCATGAAGCGGCCCGGTTTCTTCCAGGGTGTGCTCGTCGCTGCAACTTTGGGCGTCGCGGCCAGCGTCGTCGCCGCCGCGCTCGCGCCCCTGTTCGGTTTGCCGGCGCTCGTGCGGCTTCTCATTCCCGCGCTCGGCCTCGCCTATGTGCTCTATCTCCTCAGCCGGAGCGGCGAGCGTACCGGGCGCATCACGGCTGTCGCGGCGTGGTTCGTCATCGCCGTCGTGGCCTGGTGGCTGGCGCCGCCCCTGCCCCTGTACCTCACGATGCATGCGGGCGCGGTGTGGCTCCTGCGCTCGCTCTACTTCTACACCGGCGTCGTGCCATCGCTGCTCGATCTCGGGCTCAGCGCCTTCGCTGTCGCAGCGGCGGCCTGGGCGGCGAGCCATTCGGGCAGCCTGTTCCTGACCACCTGGTGCTTCTTCCTGGTGCAGGCCCTGTTCGTCGCGATTCCGCCGGTCATTCGCAGCCGGCAAGGGACGCAGGCACCCGCGGCATTGCAGAACGAGAAATTCGAAACGGCGCGGCGCCGCGCGGATGCGGCCTTGCGCCAGCTTTTTACCCAATGAGCAGGACAACCCGGAGGATCGGCATCATGAAAACCAAGGTACTTGGCATTGCAGTGATCGGACTGACCGTGGGCGCGGTCATTTATTACCCGCAGCTCATGGCGAAGAACGTACCGGTCGACAACACGGGCAATACCCGCATCGTGCAACCGCTGGCGGTACGGCCGAAGGTCGACGTCGTATTCGTGCTCGACACGACCGGCAGCATGGGCGGGCTGATCGAGACCGCCAAGGAAAAGATCTGGTCGATCGCGACGACCATGGCATCGGCGCAGCAGACACCGGATATCCGTATCGGGCTGGTCGCTTATCGAGACCGCCACGACGCGTACGTCACGAAGGTCGTCGACCTGTCGGCGGATCTCGACTCGGTGTACGCGACGCTCATGGACTTCGCGGCCGAGGGCGGCGGCGATGGCCCGGAGAGCGTCAACAAGGCGCTCTACGATGCCGTGCACAGCATGTCCTGGAGCCAGGACGAGAAGGCCTACCAGGTCATTTTCCTGGTTGGCGATGCACCGCCGCACATGGATTATGACGAGGTGCGCTATCCGGAGATCGTCGCGGCGGCCCGCGACAAGGGCATCGTCGTCAACACCGTGCAATGCGGCGATCTCGCGATGACGATCGAACCCTGGGCGCAGATTGCAGGCCTCGGCCAGGGCAATTACTTCCAGGTGGAGCAGGCCGGCGGCGCTGTCGCATTCACGACGCCCTTCGACGAGGAGATCGCAACGCTGTCGGCACGGCTCGATGAGACGCGCCTCTATTACGGCAGCCGCGAGGAGAAACGGAAAATGCAGGACAAGGTCATGGCCACCGGTAAGCTGCACGACGGGGCATCCGTGGCGTCGCGCGCACGGCGCGGCGCGTTCAACGCGTCCGCCGCCGGCAGGGCAAACATGCTTGGCGAAAACGAACTCGTCGCCGCGGTGGAAAGCGGTGCGGTCGATCTCGATGCGATCGAGGGCGACGAGTTGCCCGAAGCACTGAAGCCCATGTCGCCGGCGGCGCAAAAAGCCTATGTTGCCGAACTCGCGAAAACCCGCGCCGACCTCGAGCGGCAGATCGCGGAGCGTGCAGAGGCGCGCGATGAATACCTCGCGAAGAAAGTCGAGGAAGCCGGTGGCCTCGAGGATTCACTCGACCAGAAGCTCTACGAGGCGGTGAAGGAACAGGCGAGCGCGGCCGGTCTGGAATACGCCGACGGCCCCGCCTATTGAACGCAGGAGCGGCTGGCAGCCTCCGTTGGAGCGGCTGCCAGCCGCGAATGGTTCGCCCGCAATTTCGAACCACGATCAATTCGCGGGCATCGCCCGCTCCAACGATGCGGGCAGCGCGCTCCTACGATGCGGGCAGCGCGCTCCAACGGGCCCGATCCGGTTCCCTTTCGCAAAGTGACGCGGCATGATCGGTGTCATGCGTCTGCGCACCCGCCTATTCCAACTCGTTGCAAGCACGGTCGTCCCACTGGTCATCCTCGCCATCGTGCTGGGCGGGCTGCTCGCGACCCGTGAGCAGGAAACGTTTCGTGACGGCGCGCTGGCACGGATTCGCGCATTCATGACCGCGGTCGACGCCGAACTGGGCGGCCACATCCGCGCCGTCGAGGCACTCGCCGCCTCGCGCAGCCTCGAGGACGACCTGCTGGTTTTCTACCGGGACGCGGAGCGCGTAATGCGGAGCCAGCCAAACTGGCAGAACGTCGTGCTGACCCTGCCCGACGGTCGACAGGTGCTCAACCTGGCCCGACCCTTCGGCGCTGAGCCGGCGCTCACCACCGAAATGGATAGCATCCGGAACGTCGTCAGGACCGGGAAGCCTGCCGTGGGCAATGTGTTTTTCGGCGAGAGCACACGACAATACGGCGTGCCCGTTCGCGTTCCGGTCTTCGACGCCGGGTCACATCTGAAGTATGTACTCACCGCCGTAATCGATGTGCAGGCTTTCGCCGACCTCGTGCGCGAGCAGGATCTGCCGCCGGACTGGGTCGGCGCGCTCATCGATGCCACCGGCCACTTCATCGACCGCGTACCCGTACTGCCGCATGAAGCCGTGGCCTCGGAAGACTTCCTGCGCGCGGTACAAGGCAGCCGCGAGGGCTGGTTCCGCGGATTGACCCTGGAGAAGGTCGATTCGTATACCGCCTTCAAAATCTCCGATATCAGCGACTGGAGCGTGGGTATTGCCATTCCCGCTGCGGTCGTGAATGCCGGTGTGCGAAACGCCGCGTGGATCATCATGCTCGGCACGTTGTTGAGCGTGGCCATCGCGTTGGCCTTCGCCTTTTTTGTCGGCCGGCGGATTGCGCAGCCGATCTCCCGGCTGGCTGCTTCCGCCCGCGCGCTCGGCGACGGTCAGCGGCCGGCGAGCGGGGCGGATGTGGGCATCGACGAACTGGGCGAGGTCGCAAAAGCCCTGGATGAAACCGCGGAGGCCATCCGCGAGCGCCACGAGTTACTGCGGCGAGAGCAGGCGGCACTGCGGGAGGCGGACCGCGCCAAGGACGCGTTTCTCGCAATGCTCGGCCACGAGCTGCGGAATCCCCTGGGCGCGATCACGACGGCTGCGCAGGTGTCGAGTATTGCGGAGCCCGGCGGCGAGCTGGCGACGCAGTCCCAGGCCACGATCGAACGCCAGGCGCGTCACATGACCCGCCTGATCGAGGACCTGCTCGATGTCAGCCGCGTGACCATGGGCAAGGTGACGCTGAAGAAGGAACATTTCGACCTCGCGCGACTGGCGAGGCGCGTGATCCGGACCTGGGAGCGCTCGGACCCCATGCGTTCGGGCCGGGTCGAACTCGCGGCCGCCGAGGTCTGGATCAATGCTGACCGCGTGCGCATCGAACAGGTCCTGTCGAACCTGCTCGACAATGCCGCCAAGTTTTCTCCTTTCAACTCCCGCTTGCAGGTCATTATTCGGCCGGACGGCGATGAGGCCTTGATGGAAGTGACCGATCCGGGCGAAGGGATTGCGCCCGATCAGCTCGAGCAGGTGTTCGGCTTGTTCATCCAGGGTTCGTCGGGGACCGCGCGTTTGCGCGGCGGCATGGGAGTAGGGCTCGCGCTGGTCAAACGCCTGGTGGAAATGCATGGCGGGACGATCAAGGCGGCGAGTCCCGGCCTCGGGCACGGCGCGACATTCTCGGTGCGCTTGCCTGCCGCGCCCGCTGCACCGGTGACGGAGACGGACGATGCGCCGTCGGTGCGGATACGCGCCCTGCGCACGTTGCGCATTCTCGTGACGGAAGATAACGACGATGCGCGGGAAATGATGAAGGCCATGCTCGATTTCGATGGCCACGAGGTGCGGGTGGCGCGCGATGGCACCGAAACCCTGACCTGCCTCGAGAACTGGCTGCCCGATCTCGTCCTGATGGACATCGGCCTGCCGGACATGGAGGGGTATGAGGTCGCGCGGCGCATCGGCGAGACCGATCTCCGCCGGAAGCTCAAGCTCATCGCATTGACGGGCTACGGGCAAATGGAAGACGAGCGGCGCGCTTATGACGCGGGCTTCGATCTGCACCTCGTGAAGCCGGTCGCGCCGGATATCCTGCGGGAAGTGCTGGCCGCGCTGACACGCGAGACGTAGGAGCGTCGTTGGAGCGGCTGCCAGCCGCGAACGGTTCGCGACGCAATTTTTACAAAGAAAGCGGCGCTTCTTACGTCTTCTCATCGAAAAGGCCACGCCTCCACTACCACGCGCGGCCGGAGCCCTTGCTGGCACAGCTATTGCAACCTCATCTCGATGAACAGCGGCCAAAGGAGATAAGAAAAATGGGCTTTTTGACTTGGATAGTGGTCGGGTTGGTTGCCGGCGTCATTGCAAAGATGGTCATGCCGGGCAAGGATCCCGGGGGATTCATCGTAACCATCATCATCGGCATCGTCGGTGCGCTGATTGGCGGCTATATCGGAACGGCACTCGGATGGGGCGAGGTCACGGGCTTCAACCTGGGGTCCATACTGCTTGCAATCGGCGGTGCGATTTTGCTCCTGATCCTGTACCGGGTCATCAAACGCTGAAGCGGTTGGAGCGGCTGTGAGCCGCGAATGGTATGCGGCGAAATCAGGACCCCGACTCATTCGCGGGCTTGCGCCCGCTCCAACGTCGCTAGCGATAAAAGATGTGGCTCCCGATGCGTGCGGTGCGTTCCTTCTCCCAGGGCGGATCGATGGACTCGTGGTGAAAGTAAAGCGCCCCGTTGGTCGGGTCGTCGGCCTTTCCCGTCAGGAGTTCGCGTGCGGTCTTGCGCGACTCGGCCCAGAGCGCATCCTGCGTCGGGCGATCACTCCGGCCGTCGCACCACCAGGAAAACTGGCAGGGCGCGGTTTCACCGCCCTCGCGAATGACACTGCAGGTGTCGTCGGGAAACTGTGCATGCTCGATACGGTTCAACACAACCGACCCGACAGCGATCATGCCGTCGCGGCCTTCGCCTCGCGCCTCCCAGTAGAGCGCGAGCGCCAGGCAGTTTTGCGCCTCCGGATCGACCGGGCCGGCGTTGTCGGCGGCCCGCTCGCAAGCTGTCACCACCAGTGCAACTGCAAGAATGCGGAACAGCGTCATCCTCGTCTCCTGCTTCAACGGTGTATGCCGTGTCTCTGTCGCCGATTATACAATGTCGAATTTTCTATGCCGTTGGAGCGGCTGTCAGCCGCGAATGGTTTGCGGCCGTATCGAGGCCCGCCGGATTCGCGGGCAGCGCCCGCTCCAACCGTACTTGCCTGCATTTCTACCCTCACGTATGTTTTTGATCATCAACCCCAAGCAAAGGTGCACGCGCGCATGTGACCAACAAAGAACCTGGGGGGCACACCGACTCCGGCTCCGCGGCCTTGCACTTCCTGTCGGGTGGCGGCGAGATGGGTGAACTCATTCGCAGCGCCGACTGGGAAGGCACCTCGCTCGGACATCCCTCCGACTGGCCGCAGAGCCTGCGCTCGGCGGCCAGCATCATGCTCAACTCCCGTTATCCCATCGCACTGTACTGGGGCGGGAACCTTGCTCTCATCTATAACGACGCCTGGCGCCCGATCCTCGGGAGCAAACACCCGTGGGCGCTCGGCCGTTCCGCGCGCGACGTGTGGCCGGAAATATGGGAGACGATCGGCCCGCTGTTCGACCAGGTCTTCGCGAGCGGCGAAGGCACCTGGTCGGAAGACGAACTCCTGCCGATGCGCCGGCACGGTTACACGGAAGAATGCTATTTCAACTTCACGTTCAGCCCGGTGCGCGGCGAAGCCGGCAGGGTCGAGGGCATCTTCAACGCCGTCGTGGAAACCACCGAGCGGGTCTTGAGCGAACGGCGTCTCGCGACCTTGAGCCAGCTCGGCGCGCAGGCGCTCGAGGCGCGCGATACCGAAGAGGCCTGCAGGCGCGCTGCCGGGAACATGGACGGCAAGGCGGTCGATCTCCCGTTCGCTCTCATCTATCTCATCGAGGGCGACAGTGGCGCAGCGCGCCTCGCCGCGACTACGGACCCTTCTGCCGGCGAGGCAAGCGCCCTGCTTCGCATCCCCCTGGACGATGAGAACCCGGCCTGGCCGCTCGCCGAGGTGGCCCGGACCGGGCAAGCCACGGTCGTTGCGATCGACGAAGAGCAGGCCGACATGCTGCCCAGTGGCCCGTGGCCGGAGCCCTGCACCGAGGCCATCGTCCTGCCGCTCGCGGCCGGCGGCAAGACCGAGCTCACCGGCTTCCTCATCGCCGGCATAAATCCGCGGCGGCGGCTGGACGCGCCGTACCGCACCTTTTTCGAACTCGCCGCGGGACACGTCGCGACGGCGATCAACAACGCACGCGCTTACGAAGCCGAACGCAAGCGGGCGGACACGCTGGCGCAGCTCGATCGAGCCAAGACCACGTTTTTCAGCAACGTCAGCCACGAATTCCGGACGCCGCTCACGCTGATGCTCGGCCCGCTCGAAGAGGCGCTTGCCGACCGCGGCGGCTCCACCGAAACGCGCGAACAACTGCAACTCGCGCACCAGAACGCCCGGCGCCTCCTGAAGCTCGTCAACTCGCTGCTCGATTTTTCCCGCATCGAGGCCGGCCGCGCGCAGGCCTCGTTCGAACCTACCGACCTGGCGGAGCTGACCGCAGACCTCGCCAGCAACTTTCGTTCGGCCTGCGACCGGGCGGGGCTCGCATTGCGCATCGACTGCCCGCCGCTCGCCGACCCGGCGTTCGTCGACCGGGACATGTGGGAGAAGATCGTCTTGAACCTGCTCTCCAACGCGTTCAAGTTCACGCTGGAGGGCCGCATCGTTGTGACGCTCGGCGAAGACGACGGACGCATCGTCCTCGACGTGCGCGACACGGGCTCCGGCATTCCCGAGCAGGAACTGCCGCGGCTCTTCGAGCGTTTCCACCGCGTGGAAGGCACCCGCGGGCGCACCTACGAGGGCTCCGGTATCGGTCTCGCGCTGGTGCGGGAACTCGTGCATCTGCACGGCGGCACGATCGCGGCGCAAAGCGAACCCGGCAAGGGGACGCGCTTTACCGTCCGCCTGCCGAAGGGCTCGAGCCACCTGCCCGCGGAACGCATTCGCGCCGAACGGACGCTCACCTCGACTGCGACCGACGCCTCGGTGTACGTCGAGGAGGCCCTGCGATGGCTGCCGGCCGGCGAGGACGGCGCGGCAGTGACGACAACGCAGCAGTCGCTCCTGCCGCCGTCGCCGACGTTCGCCACGGCGCGCATCCTCTTTGCGGACGACAGCGCCGATATGCGCGACTACGTGAGCCGCCTGCTGGTACGTGCCGGTTACGAAGTGAAAACCGTAACGAACGGTGCGACGGCACTGGAACAGGCTCTGCGGGAGCCGCCGGACCTGGTGCTCGCGGACATCATGATGCCTGTGATGGACGGCTTCGAGCTGTTGCACACGCTGCGCGGCGATTCGAGGACGAAGAGCCTGCCGGTGATCCTGCTCTCGGCGCGAGCCGGCGAGGAAGCCCGCGCCGAGGGCCTGGAAGCCGGCGCCGATGACTACGTGACCAAGCCGTTCAGCGCGCGGGATCTCCTCGCGCGCGTGGCCTCGCAGGTCCGCCTGGCGGCGATCCGCCGCGAAGGCGAACTCGCGTTTCGCACCATCGCGGATGCCGCTCCCGCGATGCTGTGGATCACCGACCAGAACAACGCGTGCATCTATCTGAGCCGCGGCTGGCGTGAATACACCGGCCAGCAGGACACGGAGGGCCTGGGCGTCGGATGGCTCGACGCCGTGCACCCGGCGGACCGCGAGCGGGCCACGCAACTGTTCCTCGAGGCCGCGGCACGGCGAGAGGGCTTTGCATTCGATCACCGGCTGCAAAGTGCGGACGGTTCCTACCGCTGGGCGATCGATGCCGGCCATCCCCGGTTTTCCGATGAGGGCGAGTTCCTCGGCTACATCGGTTCGGTGATGGACGTGCACGAGCGAAAGCTCGCCGAAGAGTCGCTGAGGGACGCGGACCGGCGCAAGGACGAGTTCATCGCCATGCTCGGCCATGAATTGCGCAACCCGCTTGCGGCCATTCGCAACACGGCGTCACTCGTGGCGCTGTCCGAGGATCCGCGCCTTGAGTCGGCGCAGGCGATCCTCGATCGCCAGACCACGCACATGGCAAGGCTCGTCGACGGCCTGCTCGACGTGTCGCGGATCGCGCGCGGCAAGATCGATCTCACGAACACGACGGCCGACTTGCGCCAGCTCATCGCTTCGGTCGTCGAGGCGCGCGACGTGGAAGCGAAGGCGAAGGAGATCGAGCTCAACTACGACGCGCCCGCCGAGTCCGCCTACGTGGTGGGCGATACGAGTCGGCTGAACCAGGTCTTTGACAATATTCTCGGCAATGCCATCAAGTTCAGCGAGCGCGACGGCCGGGTGGATATCCGTCTCGAGCGGGTGGATGCCAATGCGGTGGTCACCGTGAGCGACACCGGCCCCGGCATCGGCGCGGACATGCTGGAGGCGATATTCGAGCCATTCCGGCAGGGCCACCAGGACTATGCGCGTGCGGCCGGCGGCATCGGCCTCGGCCTCGCGCTCGTCAAGACGCTGGTCACACTGCATCGCGGCGAGGTAAGCGCGATGAGCGACGGCCCAGGGCTCGGTGCGAGCTTCCGCGTCGTGCTGCCCTGCGTCGAGGCGCCCGTCGATGTGTCGGCGGTGACGCGCAATGACGAGGTGAACCCGCAGCGCGTGCTGCTGGTCGAGGACAACAACGACGCGGCGCAGGCGCTCGCGGCCCTGCTTGCCATGCGCGGGCACCGGACCTCGGTCGCCACGACGGCACCGGAAGGCCTCGCGCTCCTGCGGCAGCAGGGGGCGGACATCGTGCTGTGCGACATCGGCCTGCCGGGTATGAGCGGCTACGATTTCGCCCGCGCCGTGCGGGCCGACGATGCGCTGCGCGATATCAAGCTGGTCGCCGTCACGGGCTACGGCCAGCCCGAGGATCGCGAGCATACGCGCAAAGCCGGCTTCGACGGGCACCTCACGAAACCGGTCGAGGTCGCCTCCCTCGACGCCGTCTTCCGCGACGCCCGGTAGGAGCGGCTGACAGCCGCGACTCGTTCGCGGGCAAATTTATGCCCGTTCGATTCGCGGACAGAATTGCGTTCGTACCATTCGCGGGCAGCGCCCGCTCCAACGGCGCTCTCCGTATGCTATATTGCATCAATCGTATGACGACCTGCTCCGGAGGACGGCGATGGCCACCGTACGCAAGACAATCACGCTGACGGACGCCCAGGACGACTGGATCAAATCCCGGGTTGCCAATGGCGACTACACGAATGACAGCGAATACTTCCGCGATCTCATTCGCCGGGACCAGGAAAAAGAGCGGGCGCTGAAAGCCGCCATTGAAGAAGGGCTTGCCAGCGGGCCGGGTACACGAAGTATCGATGACATCTGGACAGAGGCGGAGGCGCGGTATAAAGCGACCAATGGCTGAGTACCGCCTCTCCCGTCGCGCCGCGATGGATGTCGAGGCCATAGCCGCTTTCACGATACAACGCTTCGGCATCGAGCGTGCACGGCGCTATCGCGACGAGCTGAAGGCCTGTCTTGCGGAGCTCGCTGAGAATCCTCGGCTTGGCCGCCGTGCGGAACAGCTCGCCAAAGGACTTCGCCGTTTCGAACACCAATCGCACATTGTCTTTTATAAGCGCGAAGAGGAAGCCATCCTGATTGTCCGGGTGCTGCACAACCGGATGGATGCGCCGAAACATCTCTGAACACGGTGTTGGAGCGGCTGTAAGCCGCGAACGGTCCGCGGGCAGAATTACGCCCGTTCCATTCGCGGGCACCGCCCGCTCCAACCGCGCGGCCGTCTTCCGTTAACATACGCCGGTCTGTCCAGTGCATGCGGCGGTCCCATGATCGATACAACATTCCGGTTTCCTTCCGTCCGCCGCTGGACTCTCCCGATCGTCATGACATTGCTCGCCGCGTGCGGCCGCGACGCGCCGGACACGGTGGTTGCCGGGCCGGACACGCCGCCGGACGACTTCCTCATTGCGAACGTAATCCTCCTCGACGGCACCGGCGCCCCGCCACGGCCCGGCGCTCTTCGCGTGGCCGGCGGCAGGATCGCCGCCGTGGGCGATCTCGAGCCACTCGAGGGCGAAGCGGTGATCGACGGCCGTGGCCAGGCGCTGGCCCCGGGATTCATCGACACCCACAGCCACGCGGATCGTGCCATCGGCGAGCACCGGGACGCCGTCCCCGTCGTGAGCCAGGGCATCACGACCATCGTCGCGGGCCAGGACGGCGGCTCGCACTTTCCGCTCGCGGATTTCTTCGGGTCGCTAAAAGCGAGCCCTGTCGCCGTGAATGTCGCGTCCTATGCCGGCCACAACACGATCCGCCTCGAGGTCCTGGGGGAGGACTACAAGCGCGCCGCCACCGACGCCGAGCTCGCGCAAATGGAAGTGTTGCTGAAGCAGGAACTCGACACCGGCGCGCTCGGCCTTGCCGCCGGTCTCGAGTACGATCCGGGCATCTACTCCGAACCGGAGGAAGTCCTCAGGCTTGCCCGCGTAGCCGCCGCGGCCGGCGGACGCTACATCGCGCACATCCGCAGCGAGGATCGCTGGTTCGAGCAGGCGCTCGACGAAATCATCGAGATCGGCCGACAGACCGGCATACCGGTGCAGGTCTCGCACATCAAGCTCGCGATGAAGAGCCTGTTGCAGCGCGCGCCGGAATTCATCGCGAAGCTCGACCGTGCCCGCGCCGAAGGTGTGGACATCTCCGCGGACATCTACCCTTACGAGTTCTGGCAGTCCGACCTGCTCGTGTTGCTGCCCGAGCGCGACATCACCGATCGCGAGGAAGCGACTTTTGCGCTGACGGAAATTGCGCCAGCCGAAGAGATCATCCTGTCACGTTACGAACCCTATCCAGGTTACGTCGGCAAGACGCTGCCGGAGGTCGCGGCGCTACGCGGCACCGATCCGGTCAGCGCCTACCTGCAACTGCTGGCCGAGTCCGCCGAGTGGTCAGCGGAACACGGCGGGCGCGCCAACTCGATCATCGCCCGCAGCATGCTCGAGGAGGACATCGTCGCGCTCCTGAAGTGGCCGCACACGAATGTCTGCACGGACGGCGGCATCGTCGACCGGCATCCGCGCGCCCGCGGCAGCTATCCGCGCATCCTCGGTCGCTACGTGCGCGAGCAGCGGCTGCTCTCGCTCGAGGATGCCGTGCACAAGATGACCGGCCTCGCCGCCCGGCACATGGGCTTCGACGACCGCGGCCTGCTCGAACCGGGCATGGCGGCAGACCTCGTACTGTTCGATCCGGAGACGGTCATCGACCACGCGACACCCGAAAACTGGGAAGCCCTGAGCACCGGCATCACGACGGTGTGGGTGAACGGCGTGCCGGTGTGGAACGAGGCTGCGCCGACCGGCGCGTTCCCGGGGTCGGTAATCCGGCGGTAGGAGCGGCTGCCAGGCGTGAAGACGGCTTCCCTGCCGCCTTGGGTTTGCCTTTCTGATCGTACGCCGGTGGCGAATAGATGTTGAGCGTAGTG
This sequence comes from uncultured Pseudomonadota bacterium, assembly GCA_963713215.1. Lineage (GTDB taxonomy): Bacteria > Pseudomonadota > Gammaproteobacteria > Steroidobacterales > Woeseiaceae > UBA1847. The sequence continues at coordinate 1,486,150 of CAVQKY010000006.1, forward strand.
AGTAGCTTGCGCCCGGTGTTGCGGATTTCGTGGCGTTCGCCGTTTTCGATCAGCAGCAGGCTGCCGCGGCGCAGCTTGCGCCGGGACCCTTCGACGATCGCCAGTCCCGTGCCTTCGATGACGAACAGCCATTGATCCGCACCCTGGTGGCGATTGTCGGGTCCGCCTTCCTTCTCCCCCGGTGCAATGACCATTTCCGCTGCTTGCACACCCCGGTGGTCGAAAGCAATGCGAAAGCCTGCCGTCAGCCTGCAGGTCTTGGATTTCATGATTGCCTACCTCGGATTTTCCAATGACACCACGAAGACCCTGCAAGAACCCGGCCAGGAATTGGCTGCAGGCGTTATTGGCGAAGGGTATCGTGGCGGAAATCGCGGTTCTTTTTTGACGGTGAAGTATTCGCGGCTGGCAGCCGCTCCTGGGCGGCGTCAGCCCTCGGACACCGATGCCAGCACCCGCGCCTGCGCCACGCCGCGAAGCCTCGCACTGCGCCTCACCGTCGCGATCTTCAGGAACACGGTCCGCTGGCTGAAGCCGAGCGCCGACCAGGCGAAGAACATCCAGTAGTCCTCGACGCCGGCGAAGTAGCCGAAGAGGCCGAACGCGGCATAAAGCGCCTGGAAGCTCGACATCAGCGCAAGCGCCTGGCGCCCGCTGAAGCCGCCGCGGAGGAGCACGTGGTGGAAATGGTCACGGCCGGCGTGGAACGGCGAACGCTTGTGCAACACGCGCCGCACGAAGCAGGTCATGAAGTCGAAAATCGGGATGGCCGCAAACCACAAACAGTGCACCGGCGAGATCAGCCGCGCCTCGCCCTGGCTCACGCCGAGCGTCACCCACACGATGGAGAAGCCGAGTAAAGTGCTGCCGGCATCGCCCATGAACGAGCGCAGTTTCCGGTTGATGTGCACCGGCAGGTTGAAGGCGAGGTAAGCCACTGTGACGGCGAGCACGACGAGCGCGGCCGCCGTTGCCGGGTGGTTCGGGCCGCCGACGATGGCGACGGCGCCCATGGAAATGAAGGCCATCGTGCCGGCGAGACCGTCTGCCCCGTCCACGAAGTTGTAGGCATTGATCATCGTGATGGTGACGAGCAGGGTGAAGAGCAGCGTGAAGCTGCCCATCGCAATGGTGCCGGAGCCGAACGGGTCGCCGATGTCGGCGAGCGCAAGCCCCGCGCCGTAAACCATGATGAGCGTTGCCGCGAACTGCGAGGCCAGCCGGGCGATCACCGGTAGCTCGAAGCGGTCGTCGATGAGGCCGACGAGCAATAGCACCGTCGACGCCGTGAGCAGGCTCGCAAACGCCTGGCTCGAAATATCGGTGAGGACGAGCCCGGAGATGAGACCCGCGAACATCGCGACGCCGCCGATCACCGGCACGTCCGCGCCGTGGTGCTTGCGCCCGCCGGGCTTGTCGACGAGCCCGTTGCGCGCGGCCAGCGGCCGGAGCGCGAGCATGAACGTCACGGTAACAGTGAACGAGACGGCCATGGCCGCCAGAATATGGGCCTGTGAAAACAAGGGCTTACTCTCGAATTGTTGTTAGACCGGTCTTGCGCCGGCCCTGGCTCCCGTGCACTGAAAGCCTGCCCCAAGACTTTCAGCTGCGATGTGGCGACCATGCTAACAACTTCCCAGATTTGGGCAAGATGTCCGTAAAGCGCGACAGCGGCGTGGTGTTGGAGCGGCTGCCAGCCGCGACTCGAAGGCGGCCTGATCGAAGCGCGATCAATTCGCGGGCAACGCCCGCTCTTACAAAATATACGGCAGAACGTCCACACCCTCACGCTCGCGATCGTCAGCAAGCAACTGACGAAAAATCGCGATGTGACCCTGACCCCCGATGACAAGAACCCGCGCCCCGGGCTGTGCATGCCGTTGCACGAGGGCGTACATGCGAAAATTGCGGTGCCACCAGCTTGCGCTTGCATCCGCGCCCACAAAGTCGTCGTCGTCACCCACCTCGTTGGTCAAAAGGTAGAACGCCCGATTCAAGCTATCGCGATCGGCGTCATTCGCACGCACCAGCAGTTCCGGAAGCGACAGCGTGGATTGTGCCTTTTTCTCATCCAGCGTTATTTCCTCGATCAGTGCCGACATCCTGGCGTTCGCTCGAGGATCACTGCTTTGCATGTAGTCAAACAATGGCTCGGCCTGCCATTGCACGTTCGTTTCATCAAAGCCATATACGTTCTCGACCTTACTGCGCGCCGCCACACGAAAACCCAGTTGGTACACTTCGTTTTCCGGCAACTCGTAACGACCCTGCCGATACTGTTGAAGCCGTTCGTGCATTTCCTCTTCCAGTGCCGGGCTGAACTCCAGCAATACTACGGTGGGCCTGAAACGACTGATCCGATCCGCGAGCGCTTCAAGATATTCCTGGTTTTCGTTCGTCATGACGTCGATCTGATCCGTCTTGACGACGTCGAGACCCGGGTTTTCAAAGTGAAAAATCCCGAACAACATCACCCTGGCGGGCTCCGGTTGCTGTGCTGTCGCCGCGGAAAACCCAGCCAGGAGGAACAGGCACGCAACGCATCGGGCAAAAATTCTCATGAGGAGCCTCTCCTTGATCGGGCGGGAATCGCTGTACCTCAGGTTGAGATGCCTGAAACCGTAATTCGGATTTCGGAGCGGCAGCGTAGGAGCGGCTGCCAGCCGCGACTGGTACTTGTATGGAAATACGCCAGCACCATTCGCGGCCGACGCCCCGCATCGGCGACGTTTCGAGCGACGTCCGCGAGCATTATCCCTCAGGCACTCTCTTCGAGAATGTCCGTCCTATCCTTGTACATCCCGATCTTCATCCTGCAGTGCATTTGTCTGGCCGCGATCCACACGCGCCCGTACGCACCCCGTCGCGCCGCGCTTTCGCAGCTGACCGTTGCATTCGTAAATTCGGCCACACTGTCATCACGACGCCTGCACCGGCTTCGCACGGTTCAACAAGGGCGGTCTCTCGCCCTTGATCTGCCAGCGCCACAGCCATTCGATCGGTCCCTGCCGGAAGACCGCGAGCCATAGCGCGCTGAAAATCATCTGGCCGATGAAAAGAGCCACTGAAAACAAGAGCAGCCTGCCGAGCGAAAACTCGGCGAAGAATCCGCTGCCGAAATCGTAGAAAAGCGGGACGCAGATCGCCGACTGCAACAGGTAATTGGTCAGCGCCATGCGTCCGGCCGGGGCCAGCGCAGCCCTGACTCCGGCGCCGAGCGGGCCGTCCCGCTGCCACCAGAGGATGAGTACCGCCGCGTATGCAAGGGCCAGCAGCGGCGGGCCGGCGGACTCGGCAAAAATCCAGGCGAATCGTTCCCAGGACGCCACCGGCGACACAAAGGTCTCCATGCCGGACAACATCAGACCGCACAGCAGCAGCGGCAAGGCAGCCCGGCGCAACAGCGTTGCGCTGCCGCTTTGCTTCTCGGCCAGCCGCAGCTTCGCTGCGGCGGCGCCGAGGAGGAACATCCCGAGTACGCGCAGCGGCCGCAATTCCTGCAGCCATTCCACGAAGATGCTGCCGGTGAGACGAATGTTTGCCTGCACGACCTCCGCGTAGCTGCCGCCGGCCATGACAGGCACACTTTCCTGCAGCACCCGGGTTGCCAGCGCTCCCCGGCCCTCGGGCAAACCGAGCTGCGGCCCCAGTACGCTGAGGACAACCACGACGGCAAAGAGTCCTGCGGCGATGAGCGTCAAACGGCGCGGTGACGCGTTCATGAAAGGCAACAGCAGGAATCCCGTCAGGCCATAGAGCAGCAGGATGTCCCAGGGCCAGAGCAGGATGGAATGCGCCAGGCCGATGACGATCAGACCGAGCAGGCGCCGCCGGTGCGCACGACCCGCATCCTGCGTCGTTCGTTCCGCCAGCATGACGAAACTGTATCCGAACAACAGTGAAAAGAGGCTGTAAAATTTTGCCCGCACCAGCAGGTCGAGGATGTATTGCAGGTTTTCGTCGTACGCGTTCGCCGAGAGCGCGCTGCGGCCTTCGGGGCCGATAAAGCCGTACCCGGACAGCACCTGGATATTGATCAGCAGAATGCCGAATATCGCGAAGCCGCGCAGGGCATCGAGCGCATCGATTCTGCCGCCGTTTTGGCTCACGTGTCAGCTCTTGTCCGCCGCGGACACCGTCGTTTGACATGCGTTAACATGCGGAAATAGACATGAACGTCATGTCCGCGCACGCCCAGGGGTAGAACGAAGGTCGCCGCCGGATGTGTCCGGTGGCCCACGTATCGGGAGAGTTTCAGCTTGGATTTCATGCAGACCATTCGCAGCTTTTTGACGGCCGTCTTCGTCTTTTGCCTCATTCTGCCATCGCCGGCGCCGAAAGCAGAGGAAAACGCGAAGGCCGCGCAGTTATCGGCGGAGATCGGCCGTATCGACGGCGCTATGCGCGGCCGTTTCGGCGTCTACGTGAAGCACCTCGGCGAAGGCTGGGAGGTCCGGCACAGCACGGATCGCAACTGGTACCTGGCCTCGACGATCAAGGTTCCGCTCGCGATCGCGGTCCTGCGGCGGGTCGAGGACGGTGAGATTTCGCTGGACCAGGAACTGGAACTCACGGACGCCGACTTCGTCGACGGCGGCGGCGACTTGCTCTGGCAGGAACCGGGGGCTCGATTCACGGTCGACGAATTGCTTGGCCACACCATTCGCGACAGTGACAGCACCGCGACGGACATGCTGATTCGTCTCATCGGCGAGGAGACTTTCAACGAACAGGTACGTGAGATGGTTCCGGAGGGCTTCGGTCCGCTCACCACGATATTGCAGGTGCGCTACGACGCTTACGGCGAGGTTCACCCGGATGTCCGAACGCTGACGAACCGCGACTTTATCGACCTGAAGACCGTGGACGATCTGGAAGCGCGCTATCAGATGCTGTTGCAGAAACTCGCGATCGACACCAGCGGTGCCAACGCGGGAAGCAGCGAGGAGGCGTTCGAGCGCTATTACACGAAGGGCATCAATTCGGCAAACCTCGAGGCATTCGGCCACTTGCTGGAGCGCCTGCAACGGCGGGAACTCCTGAACGACGAACATACCGGGAAGCTGATCGGACTGATGGAGTCAATTTCCACCGGCGATCGCCGCATCAAGGCGGGATTGCCGGAAGGCGCGCGCTTCGCACAGAAAACGGGCACCCAGATCGCTCGCTGCTGCAACGTGGGCATTCTCAACCCGCACCTCGAGGACGGCGCCGTCGTCGTAACGGCATGCGCGGAGGGCTACGAGGGGCTTCAACAGGCCGAGCAGGCGTTCGAGGCTCTCGGTGCGGCCCTTGCCGATGCGGGGCTCGTGCGGAATTGATCAGGCCGATGCCGAGGTACGCCGAACGCCCTTGAAATCGAAAAAGCAACTACGCTACGTGTTGTTGCCGCTTGGTATTGCGGTGGCCGTCATCGCGCTGCTCGCATGGCTGCTGCCGCTGAGCGAATGGCTCACCGTGGCAATGACGAAAATCTTTTACCTCGGCTACTGGGGCTTCCTGATCTACTTTGCAGCGTACGTTGCGCTTGCCTGCCTGGCCGTGCCGACGACGCCGCTCAATATCGCGGCCGGTGTGCTGTTCAGCTTGTGGTCCGGTTATCTCGCTGCTCTGGCGGGCTCGACGACCAGTGCGGTGCTCGTCTTCCTGTTCGCGCGCTACGTGGCGTTCGACCGCGTCCGTGCGCGGCTCGAGCGCATCGACGGCTGCGACGTGTTCCTGAAGGGCCTGGCGGATCAAGGGATAAAGGTCGTGGCCATTACACGCTGCAATCCTTTCGTGCCGGCGACGATCAAGAATTTCGGATTCGCGGTCACCGACCTGCCGCTTCACAAATACCTGGCGGGCACATTCCTCGGCCAGCTGCCGGTCGTGTTCGTCCATGTGTACCTCGGCTGGATCGGCGGGGTCGCCATGATGCGCGGTGATCCGCCGCCGGGGTCATTCCGGTGGCTGGTGATCGGGGCAGGCATCATCGCAACGGGTGCACTCGCGGCGCTCTTCTACTGGCTCGTCCAACGCCGGCGACAGCGATCCTGAGGCAGGAGCAGCCGGGTTGGAGCGGCTGACAGCCGCGAATGGTGCCCTGGATGGAATTATGTGCAATCCATTCGCGGGCAGCGCCCGCTCGAACGGCGTCAGCGTTCGCTCGAACCGCGAGGCGAGACTACGTAATCAGCAGCATCTTCACCAGGTTCGGCATGCCTGCTCCCTGGTGGTTGCGATCCCGTTTCAGATCCGTACACGCCTCGAGCAGCAACTGCTTCACCCGGTCGGGATAGCCGATGAATTCCTGGCGCGCGGACAGGAAGCTCGCGATCAGCCCCGAAACGTGCGGCGCCGCCATACTCGTGCCGCTCATCGCAACGTAGAGGTTCTTGCGCGTAAGTGTGCCCGGGGACGCGCCGGCACGGCAGGACAGGACACGCTCACCGGGAGCCACGACGTCCGGCTTGCAGCGGCCGTCGGCGGTTGGCCCCCGCGAGCTGAAATACGAGACGCCGTACATGTGCGGCTTGGTCTTGTGGATCGATCCGACGGCGATCGCCTCGTCGAGGTTCGCGGGATCGCCGATCGAAAGATCGGTGTTCAGGCCGACGATGTCGTCGCCCTGCTGCAGCTCGAGATAACCTTCGTTGCCGGCGGCCAGCACGACGACCACGCCCTGCCGCCACAGTTTGCGCAGCTCCTTGCAGAGCGGCGTGTCGCCACAACCGAACGACTCCGGGTCGAAGGGGCCGCCGAGGCTCAGGTTTACCCCGTGGACGACGAGCGTCGCCGAGTTTCGGTTGGTCTCGTAGATGTGGTCGAGCGCCTTGATGATCTTGGCATCGCTGCCCACACCGTCGTCGTCCAGCACCTTGTAACTGCGCAGGCGAGCGTGCGGTGCGAGCCCCGAGATGTCGAGTGAAGGAACGCCGCCGCCCGCGACGATGCCGGCGACGTGCGTACCGTGCCCGTTACGGTCGACGCCTATGGTTCTCGACTTGCTCGTCCATTGGCGGACCGGGCCGGTTCGGAGGCAATCGAATACGGCCTCGATATTGGGCTCGGGTCCGGCCGTGAAGTGCGGATGGTCCGGATCAATGCCGGAATCGAGCACCGCCCAGAGAATGCCTTTGCCACGCGCGTTGTAACCGCGATGCGCCGTGGCGCACTGCAGGCAGTCGATCGACTGATCCAGCAAGGCGCGCTTGCGCGCGTTCCGGAACACGCGATAAACCGCCGTCAGGCGGAGCTCCTCGGAGAGGCGTTCGATCTCGCCACGCGTCAGTTTCGCGGACACGTACGTGGACAGCGGCTCGAGGTCCACGTCTTCCTCATCGAGCGGCGGGTCTGCCTTTGCAATGGAGGTCTTGATCCATTCAACGACGGCCTCGCGTACCTCCGCAGCCGGCGCCGGCGTTGCGTCCTTGCGCCATTCGTTCCGGAGCTCAATGAGCACGGAATGTCGCTCCGGATGCTCCGCCATCTCCATGTCGTTGACGAGGTCGCGGGCGATCGTGAACGGCGCGATTCGCTGGAAGAGTTCCCGGTCCACGATTTCGCGAACGGGCGCCCGCACTTCGTGCAGGCGCAGGTAGCCGCTGCCCGAATGCGGGTCGCGGGGCGAGTCCATGTTCCAGCGTACGAGGTCCTCGACCTTGACACCGTTCGTTGCCCGATAGTCGTCCCCGAGCCGCTTGTCCGCGCAAACCGGATCAATGGGGTCAGAGACATTTATCCAGCGCTTCACGACGGCGGGCACCGCGAGGCGGCGTTGCCGCGTCATGAGCTTGAGCTGATCCTGCACCTCCTCGAGCCCGAGCGGCGAGCCGATCGTCACGAACAGGTCGACCTCGATGCCGTCGTCCGCCGTGAGATTCGAGAGCGCTTCATAGGCAATCAATGAGCCCTGGCTGTGGCCGATCACAACGAACGGCCCTCCGCCGCTACGCAGCCGGGACAGAACGCTCTCGCGCATCACGTCACGGCGTTCCGGCACGAACAGGAACTCGTGCACATCCTGAAGAAACGCCTTCGTAATCCGGCGGCTGATGAACATCCGCAGGGGCTTCGGCAGGGGCAACACCCGGGCGTGCATGTCGCAGGCCGACAGTCCGCGGAGGGACGGTCGTTGAAGCGCCTCGATGGCGATGCGCGTCAGCGCCTCGCGCGCCCCGGGTTCATCGGCTTCGGGCGGCAGCAGCAGCTCCGGGGCGAACGCAGGACCTGCCGTCGTCCGCGCACTGGGGCCCGACACCTCCTCCGGCGTGCCGGTCGCCGTCAAGTCCGGCGCCTCACAGGACGCCTGCCTCGGCGTCGGATAGGCGATGCGATTGACCCAGTAGGCAAGCCGGCTGCGCTCGCCGAGGTTGAACCCGAAGAGCGCCTCGTCCCATTGGCATTTGAGGATCTCGGCGGTGGGCTTGTTGCCGATGCCGTGGACGTAAAGAATGGTCCGGGTTCCGGGCGGGCTGCTGCTTCCTGCCGCCTCGCGCTTCGCGTTCCTCGCGCGGCGTTCACCCGCGGATGTGGCCGAGGGCTTTTTCTTGCGGGTGGTTTTCTTTTTGGCTTTCGTCGTTACCTTCTTCTTCGCCATGACGGGTTCTCAGCGTAGATACGTGTGCGCCGTTGGAGCGGCTGCCAGCCGCGAATAAGGCAATGTGTAGCCGCATCATAGTCGCGGGCAGCGCCCGCTCCAACGGCCGAAGATCAGTCCTCAGGTTCGGGCTGCGCGAATGGTTTCAACCAACAGGCTGTCGGGTTGCTGCGATTCGAGGGCGCGCATCTCGGCGCGCGCCTGATCGATGCGGCGCTGCCGCTCGGCCAGTAGCTGCAAGTAGCCGGCGTGACCCTCGAGACTGCGAAACCACGGCAGCCGTGGATCGAACGGCACAATAAGATGCGAGTGCTCGAATACGCTCTGCAGTGCCGTCACCGCTTCGTCCTGGTGGCCTTCGTTCGCCGCGAGCGCAGCCAGGTCCAGTACCTGGTGGGCACCGGCCGCCGTGGGTTCTGTTCGAGTTTGCCGGAGAGACGCCAGGTATTGCGCTGCAAGCTGGTCCGCTTCATCCGTGCGACCCGTTGCACGGTAGGTACGCAATAGCGCCGGCAGGCCCTGCGTCGCGCCCAGCAGTGCAGCGCCGAATGCAGGCACACTGGGGTACTCCGGAAGCGGATCGATTCTGCTATATACCTCGGCGGCCTCCGCATAGCGCCCCTGTATCGAGAGAAAGAACGCAACGGGCCCGAGGTTCGAGGCGTCCACCACCCCCGACGCCTCGATGTCGCCGGCGAGGTCATCGGCCTCATCCCAGTCCCCCGACGCCGCGGCCATGTGAAGCAATTGCCGCAGCGTCCTCTCTTTCGCCCAGCCGCGTCTGTAAGCCAGGTCAGCCAGATTCCGCGCACCGACATAGTCCTCGACCATGATCAATGGAAGGATCGCGGCCTCTAATGCCAGGTTCAGGTTCCCGGCCTGCTCGATCGCGAGCGCCGCCTGGTAAATCTCCGTCGGCAACCCCTGATGCACGGCGGGCCATGTGAGGAGGTTGAGCGCGTCGGGGTCGTCGGCCAGGGTGTCGAGCGCCCGCGCATACTCGATCCGGAACTGCGGGATATTGCCAGACTCGAGGAGCTGACTGAGCACGTTCAACCAGACGATCGCGAGCCGGGGGTCGAGCTCGCGTACCTTCGCGAACAGCACTTTCTGCGCCGCGGATCGTGACTCGTCAGCACTTAGCAACACGCTGTAGTCGTACAGGGCGACGACATTGTTGGGGTTGAGTTCCAGCGCGCGCTCGTACGAATCCTCCGCTCTCGCCGGATCACGATCCCGCAGCGCCGTGCCAAGCGCGGCATGCGCCTCGGACAGGTCCGGGTCCGTGGCCAGCGCCCGGTAGGCCGCGGCTTCCGCGCGTTTCTGGACGTCCGCTGGCGCCGAGTGCCGGCCGTAGCCTTGCCACAGCACGAGCGAGCGCGAGAGGCCGGCGTAAGCCTTGGCGTAATCCGGATCCAGCTCCAGGGCGCGCTCGAAATACCCGACTGAGTCGCGCAGGCGCTCGCCAGTTCGCGCCTCCTGCGCGGCACGGCCGAGAAGGTACAGATCGTAGGCCGCGATGTCGCGAGTCGGCGGCGCGAATGCGGCTTCCGTCGCAGTGCCGCGCGCCGCCGGGACGATCGCATCGGTCACCGTCGCGGCGAGCTCCTCCTGCACGGCGAATACTTCAACCAGGTCCCGATCGAATGTCCCGGACCAGATCGTCCGGCCTGAGAGTCCGTCAATCAGCGTGGCCGAGACCTTGAGCCGCTGCCCTTCGCGACGCATTGAGCCGTCGAGAACGGTGGTCGCCCCGAGACGCTCGGCAATCGTCCGCGGGTCGAGGGTTTTGCCTTTGAACGAGAACGACGAGCTGCGTCCGATGACCGCAAGGCCTGGCACTCGCCCGAGCCGGTCGATGAGTTCCTGCGCGAGTCCGTCGGAGAAATATTCCTGCTCGGGGTCGCCGCTCAGGTTGGCGAACGGCAGTACGGCGATGGTCGGTCGGTCGGGCGGCGGCGGCCTTGCGAAGTCGGATTGCCGCACCACCAGCACCGCGACCGTCGCCAGCAGCACGCCGATGATGGCGACGTCGGCGTAGCGGCGCAGCCCGTGGACGGCCGGGCGCATTGCTGCGTCGGCTGCCGTGTCACGCTCGAGACCGTGATCGCCCAGCTCGAAGTGCCAGGCGAGCGCAATCGCGGCGGGAAAGCCGAGCACCGTAGTCACGATGAGCGAAATCATCACCCAGTGCGGCACGCCGAGTGGCTCGAAGGTGACATCCGCAATTTGCAGCAGCAGCCACGCAATCACCGCATAGCTCGCAGCGACGCGGACAACTCCGCGCTGGCGCAAGCGATGCAACAGGGCTGTCAAACTCACGATCGGTTTCCCCTAATGCGATTTCGGCGCAGGGCAAGTTGAGCTTAGTTCAGGGCGACTGTGCGAGCCAGCGCCTGTACGGCGGCGAGACGCCAGCCGGCGCTTGACGCAGAGGGCAAGATCACTATTCTCGGAGCTACAGGCCCACAGGTGTCCGTCAGTAGCGTTTCACGCCACAGCCGTGCACGCAGCCAAGTATGGAGAACTCACATGATCGCGTTTCGAACAACGATCCTCGCCATGTTCATGGTCTTTCGTTCTTCCCGGGAAGCGGGCTTCTCGCCGACCAACCGGCGGTCTCGATGGGCCCTGACGATGAGGGCCTCGCATGGGGACCCTGCCCGGAATTCATGCCGGAGGGTTGCACGATCGCGGTCCTGCATGGCGACCCGGCCGCCGCGAACGCGGACATCTTCTTCAAGGTACCGGGCGGCGCACAGATCCCGCTGCATCGCCATACATCGGCTGAACGCATGGTGCTCATCGCCGGCCAGATGGATGTCAGCTACGAGGGCCAGGACATCACGACGCTTCGTACCGGCGACTACGCGTACGGGCCGCCGGGCGTGCCGCATTCCGCGAGCTGCGCACCGGGTGCGCCGTGCATCCTGTTCATCGCGTTCGTCGATCCGATCGACGCAATGCCGGTTGATAAATGAAAATGGGGTCAGGTTACATTTCGGAAGCGCGATGCTTCGTCGCATTCGCGGCTGGCAGCCGCTCCAACGGCGCTGGCAGCCGCTCCAACGACGCTCAGTTCGCCGCTTCCGCCGGCGGCAGGGGTTCCGGAACCCTGTTCTGCACGGCCGGAATGGACTTGAGAAACGCGTAGATCGCTTCCAGGTCCGCGTCGGAAAAGTGCTTGTACATCGGGATCGGCATCGGCGGCAGTACCGGCCTGCCGCGGCCCTTGTGCCGTCCCGTGCGGATCGTGTCCTTGAACATGTTCAGCGTCCACTTGCCGAGCCCGGTCTCGTCGTCCGGCGTCAGGTTGGCGGTGAAGCTGACACCCCATTCCCCGGACCAGGCGGTGTTGGTCGGCGAGACTGCCGCGACCCAGGGTGCCGGGAGCGGCGCTGTCTCCGAAATGACTTCCGACTGCGGATGGCCGGACAACATGCGGCTCATGTCCGGCTCGGGGCCGTTCGGCCCAACCGTCCACGGTGTGTGGCAGTCATGGCAGGCGGACGTCAGCACCAGGTAGCGGCCCCGTTCCACGATGTCGGCATTCGCGGTGCTCTCGCTGGTCGCGGGTTCCGCGGCAATCACGCTCGAGCCTGCCGCGAGCAACACGGCAGCGATGTACGCCTTCGTACTGTCAAACGAACGATTCTTCATAACGCATCTCCCTCCCGGTCCTGTAGTTGTGCAATCCACGTTTCGATGACGACTGCCGCTTCGCTGTCGGCGATACGCGTCCCCAGCGGCGGCATCTGGTTATAGGGATTCCTCGACATCATGCGCGCCAGCAGCAGGCTCTCGGCGGGACGTCCGGCCACGATGCGCGTATCGAGGCCCAGCACGTTCGCGTCGGCGGGCGCGTCGAGCGTCGTGCGCAGAACCCGGTCCTCACCCTCGGTGTCGGCCATTCCCTGCGACAGGTCGAGGCCGATGTCCGCGAGCGGACCGCGGTCGTTATGACAGTGGCCGCAGTTCGCGTGCAGGTAGCCGAGCGCTGCACGCGCGACAGGCGAGGATGCGGACAGCGCCGGCCGTGCAACGATCGAGTCCGTCGTCATGTTGCGTAGCAAACCGCCGCGCAGCAGCGCCTGGAGATCGACGTCGTCCGAACGTCTCGGCTCGGCATGCGGAACGCCGGGTTCGGGATCCGCAGCGAGCTGCAGGGCGCTGAAACCGAGCACCGGGACGGCCGCGCCTTCGTGGCAGGCACGGCAATCATCCCGCGTGGGGATTTCGTAAATGCCTCCGGCCACGCCGTCGACCGGCAGCGCCTTCATGCCCTGGCCCGGTGCCAGCAACGCTTCGGTGCCGTCCGCGTTCCAGACGTAGGTCGCGTAGCGCCAGGTACCGTCCGCAAGGCGTTCGACGTAGCGCGTTTCGACGCGTCGGCCGTGGCTGAACTCCTTCCAGAGGCGCGTGCCGCGCGGAAAGTCCCACGCGTCCGTGTCCGCGCCGTCGATCGCGGTGCCGGGCGGCAGGTACAGCCAGCGGCGCTTGCTCGCGCCGTCCGACCACAACGGGAAGCGCGGCGTGAAGGCGAGAATCCCCGGCCGCACCTGCGTCGATCCCGGCACGTAGAGGCCGGTGTCGCTGAGCCGCATCGGCAACTGATCCGCTGTCGACGGCGCCTGCGACACGGCCTCCTGCGTAGTCGCTACGGTGCCGCACATCAGCATCCAGGCGCCAAACAAGGACACCGCGCGCAGACGGAAGCTGTTAGCGTGTGACATTGCATCCCCCCCGGGCCGTCCGCCGCTCAGCCGATGGGAATCCGGTGGCCGTTTTCGGCCAGCCAGTCCGCGAAGTCCAGAAGCTCCGGATTGAGCGTCCTTGCGATATCGACGCCGCGTGCGCGGCAGAACATCTCGTTGTTTTCGAGCTGGAACTGGAACATGTTGCCGAGATCCTCCGCCCCCGGAAAACCGAGCGCGCGGTAGTCGGCCGGCGCAATCGCCTGGTAGCGCACCTCCTTGCCGAGCGCTCGAGTCAGTGCCGCGGCCATCTCGTTGCCGGTCGGCTGCTCGCCCGCGATGCCGATCGTCTGGCCGATGTAGCGCCGGCCCCCCTTGAAAATGCCCCAGGCGCACTTGCCGATGTCCTCGGCCGCGATTCCCGGCAATCTGCCATCGTCGCCGAGCGGCAGGGTGAACACGAGCGTACCGTCGCCGCCCTGCCGCGGCCCCATCCCGAAATAGATGAGGTTCTCCCAGTAGTACGACGCGCGCAGGAAGGTCGTCGGCACGCCGAAGTCCGTGAAGAAGTGATCGGCGGCGCCCTTGCCGTCGAAGTGCGGAACCTTGTATTTGCCCATCAAGGTCGGCAGCGAGTCGTCGGCCAGCGGGACCCACTGCCGCACGTCCTCGAGGGTCGACCAGATGACGTGCCGGACGTTGCAGTCCCTCGCGGCTTCGGCCATGTGCCGCGCCTGTTCCTGTTCCTTGTCGGGCGAGAAGTGTTCCCAGAAGTTCGTGACGCAGAACGCGGCATGCGCGCCGGCGAACGCCTCACGCAGGCTCTCGGCGTCATCGAGGTCCGCCGCCACGACTTCCGCGCCCTGTTCGGCGAGGGCTCGCGCCTTGTCCGAGTCCGGATTGCGGGTGAGTGCGCGAACGACGAAACCGCTGTCCTTGTCCCGCAGCGCCGCGCGGGCCAGGCCGCCGCCCTGTGCGCCGGTCGCGCCGACGACTGCGATGGTTCGTTTCTGTGCCATGTTCGTTCCTCCTGCGTGAATGTCCCGGCGGCCGGTCGGTATTGCCGTCCGATGGCCGTCCGGCGGGACCCTGCCGGGGCCGCTAATTTAGGCCGAGCCCATTGCCGAATAAACGGGACAGGAATAAATTGATTGTTCGGCCAGCCCGAACAATCGAATGGACCGACTACTCTGCATGCAGGCTTTCGTCCGTGTGGTGGAACACGGGGCCTTCGCCCGCGCGGCCGACGACCTCGGGATATCGCGCGCAAGCATTACGGAAGCGGTCGGCCAGCTCGAAAAGCGCCTCGGCGCCCGGCTGCTCCACCGGACGACCCGCCGGCTGAGCCTTACCGACGAGGGCCGAAGCTATTACGACGATTGCGTCCGGGTGCTCGGCCAGATCGCCGAGGCCGAGGACCGGCTGTCGGGGACGCGCCTCGCGCCCCGCGGGAGGCTGCGGGTATCGGTGCCGCAGTCGTTCAGCGAGAAGATCCTGATGCCGGCCCTCGGGCTCTTCATGGAGCGATATCCCGAGCTCGACGTCGAGCTCATCGTCACGGACCGCGTCGTCAATCTCGTGGAAGAGGGGATCGATTGCGCGCTTCGCGGCTTCGAGGTTCCGCCGGATTCCGGTCTCGTCGCCCGGAAACTCGCGGCGGCCGCCTGGCTCACCTGCGCATCGCCTGCTTATCTCGAAGCGAACGGCACGCCGGAGGTGATGGCCGATCTCGCGCACCACGAGTGCATTCGCTTCATTTCCCCGTCGACGGGCCGCGGGCGCGAATGGCTGTTCCAGTCGGACGGGAAGACCGAGACGTTCGCGCCGTTCGGGCGGCTGCGGCTCACGTCGCTCGGCGGCGCGCTCGAGGCCGCGATTGCGGGGCTCGGTATCGCGCAGGTGCCCGATGCGGTCGCCTACCAGTCCATTGCCGACGGACATCTTCGCATCGTGCTGAGCGCTTATGTCGCTCCCGCGCCGACTTTGTTGCTCGTCTATCCGGGCAATCGCTACCTGACCGCCAGGGTACGTGCATTTGGCGACTTTTTTGCGGGCGTTCTGCCGCGGGACGGCTGGTGGTCGCTGCTCCGCGACGATGTGCGCCTGCCGGGCAGTGCTGGCGACGCCTGAGTGCAGCCATTAATCACGACCGCCGAACTGTTGCAGTGTATCCAGTCGCCTGTCATTAGCCCACGTACCTGGTGGCAAGCTGAACTTTCTGCCGTCGAAGTCGTCAGCCGTAGTTGCGCAGCGAACGAATGCGCTCGGCAACCTCCGCGTTGTTCGTGGTTACGGCGCCGCCATCACCCATGGCGCCCAGGTTCTTTCCGGGATAAAAACTTCAGGTCACCACGTCGCCGTGGGCGCCGATGCGTCTCCCTTTGTATCGCGCGCCATGCGCTTGTGCGGCGTCCTCCACGACGCTCAATCCGACTCGTTTCGCGAGATTGAGAATCGGATTAATATCAGCCGGCTGGCCGTACAGATGCACGGGCAGGATTGCCTTGGTTCGGTCGAATATCGCCTGCTCGATGCCGGCGGCATCGATATTGAAAGTATCTTCGAGCGGGTCGACGGGAACTGGCGTGGCGCCTGCGTGACTGACAGCCAACCACGTCGCGATGAAGGTGTTCGAAGGAACGATCACCGCGTCGTCCGGGCCCACGCCCAACGCTTTCAACGCCAGGTACAACGCATCCAGGCCGCTCGCGACTCCGACGCAGTATCGCGCATCAAAATAGTTGGCAGATTCGGCTTCGAACGCCTCGACTTCCGACCCCAGAATGTACTGCCCGCTCTCAAGCACACGCCGCACGCCCTCCTGAATTTCGACTTCGAGTTCGCGGTATGCTGCTGCGACGTCGAGGAAAGGCACCTTCACTTCATTCATGCGGGTAACCAGACCTGTTCATGCCGGAGTTCCGAGACTGCCACTGGCCTGGTAGCCAAAATGCGCCAACACGAACGAGAGATTCTTATCGACGTAGTCAATTTGCGCAGCGGATAGCTTGGCCTTGTCTTCCTCGGGGTCGATTCGCCGAATCGTGATCGAACTGTCGAACTGCTCCCGGTCGATTTCGAGAAACTCGCATATCCGGTTTCTGCAGTGCTCGTGGCTCAGGTCTTCGAGCCGAACTGTCAGTAACGAATTGCCGTCTTCGTGCAGCGCCTGCCGGGTTACTTCAATCGACTGTGTATATAGTTGCCTCATCAACTGCACTGCAAGTTCGAAATTGCTCGGCGCCCATGTCTGCTGCGTGTATGAATAGGCGACGCCATAAGGATTCCTCACTACGTGTAAATGCTTGGATTCCGGGAGGAGCTGGCGAAGGAACGGGATATGAAGTACATTCGCCGGTGTATCTTCACACCAGCCATCCGCTCCGTTATTCCGTGCAAACTCCCCGAACAACCTGCCTACAAAAGCCCCCATTCTCTCGGCCAGTTCCGATGAATCGAACTTCCTGCACACAAGAATCTCTTCGATGGGAAGATCGGACCGGGATTTACCTCCAAACAGTTTTCTAATCCGCCTTACAGGCCTGGAGCGCATCGCTCTGCGGAGCGTTGAGTCAAGCGTCCTCGAAAGTCGGGAAGGTGAGTGAAAGTCGCTGCCTGAATAGCATCCTAGAACCAGGCAATCCCGGAACTCCTCCAAGCTCTTTCTGTAGTTGCTGGAAAACAATCTTTCGAAATCGAATCCGACATAGGGCGCCGACCACGGCGATGTCATGTCGTTCTCCATCAGGTCGAAAAAGCGCCGTGTGGTTATTCTTGCGCGGTCATGCGAGTACGAACGTGTGAGGTCGTCGTGCAGATCGATGAGGCCGCCTGAGTCGACGATGAAGCGGGTTTCACAGGGTATGCGCACCAGCGATCGGTGACTTCCGAGCCACCGGGACAGGATGGTGGTTCCGCTCCGACCAGTTCCGCCAATGAAGACCTGTTTCATGTCCGTCTTTTCCGATCCGCAAGAGCCGCCAAGTATGTCTCATAGTCCCGGTAATCCTCCTCGTCGTACAGGTTGGATTCAAGCACCATGTATACCGACCCAGACGAAAAGTTGTCCAGCTCCCGCCATATCATCTGACCGATATACAGGCACTTGTAGGGGCGATCTAGGTGCACACGGGTTTCTCCCGGCCATTGTCCAGGATGACGTCGAAAATTCCGGCCAAGGCGCTCATCAACTGCCGCAGTGCCTTGTGCGCATGCCCGCCGCGCTCCGCGCCGCCCGGAACGTCGTAAAGGTAGTACGCCCTAGCAATCTCGAAGGGAATATGGCGCATGCCTTCGACAAAGGTGAGGATCCTGCGGGGTCCGCGATCTTGGGTAAATCGATGAGCCGACTATCTTCAATGGTCATTCTGTTGTTCCCGTAATCGAGCCGGATTGCCCAGTACTGCTACCCCGGGCGATACGTCCCTGGTGACGACGGCACCGGCCGCCACCATTGCCCCGGCGCCGATTGTGATGCCCGGGCAGATCACGGCCCGGGCCCCGATGGATGCGGCTTCCAGCACGGCGGTCCGAAGGAATTCGGCATCGGGATTCCGGCTCCGGGGGTACCGATCGTTGGTAAACGTGACGTTCGGCCCGATGAAGACGTCGTCAGCGATTCTCAATCCGTCCCAGATCTGAACACCGTTTTTGATGGTGACCCGGTTACCGATAACGACGTCTTTCTCGATGAAGCAGTGTGAACAAATGTTGACGTCGGCGCCGATGGGCACCCAGTAATACAACGACGAATTGCCAGATCCGCGTCCCACGCCCGACTTCGCCGGACTGAACGTCTGCTAATGGATTGCGGATTCAACTGGTCGTTGCAACGCATTCGGCAAAGCAATGAGCCGGTGTCTGGAAGTTTAATGTTTTCCGCGGCCGTACTGGCGCAGCAGTCCATTGGTGTTTTCATTCGAGCCTCGTTGCCAGGGCTGCTGAGGATCACAAAAGTACACCTCGACATCCGTCGCCAGACTGAAGCGCTTATGTGCGGCCAGCTCCTTGCCACGATCCCAGGTGAGTGACTTCAGCTCCCGGGGCAACTTGTGCGCATGCTTGACCAGCGCGTTGACAACGGTCTCCGTGTCTTTGCTTGGTACTTTCACCAGCATCACGTAACGTGTCTGCCGCTCAACCAGAGTCGCGATCTGGCTGTTCTTGCTGCCAAACGGCAAGTCGCCTTCCCAGTGACCGGGGACGGCGCGAGTATCGGCTTCCGGCGGACGGTCGCTGATTGATACGGTGTCCAGGATACGGCCGTGGTTGGCGGTCTTCTGCGTGTGATGCCGTGATCGCCGCACGGCACGGGCTCGCCTGAGATACTGCAACAGTTCGCGTTTCAAAGCACCGCTGGATGACTCTTGTAGATTGTCTCGTGTGACACTTGGTACTGCGCTTGGCCTGGGTATTCGGTCTTTAGCCATCCAGCGATCTGCTCTGGCGACCAAAAGCTCTGCAGCTTTATGACCACCAACCGGGTGAGCGCCGGACTTGCTGCCAGTTTACAGACCTTTAGGACGCTTCGCTTGATCCCAGGCCGCCTCATCAGCGTGCTGGGCGCGGTAATATCGACGGCCGCGGTTGCGACGGATCTCGCGGCTAATCGTCGACGGTGCTCGACCCAGCTGCGCGGCGATCGAGCGGGCCGACCGGCCGGCAACCAACCCCCGGGAAATCTCCTCTCGCTCCGATAGCGACAGCGACCGAACCGATCGCCTTCTCCCAGCCGGTCCGATACCACCCGTCTCGGCAAAAATCCTCTGGATCGACGAATGGCCCTGGATCCGAACAGTCGGCCAATCTCGTTCATTGATTCGCCTTTCTGCCAGCGATCCCACATCACGGCTTTCTCAGCATCAGTTTAGTGACGTCTCTTTCGCTGTCTCATATGCAACATCCTCCTCCACGGTGATAGAGTCTAGGTGTTGAAATGACCAGTTGAATCCGCAAATGGATGAAAGCCGCTACCATTTGCTTCGCCTAACCTGTTCTGCCTTGCCCATCGGACCGCTCGATTTCCCGTCGAAGCTCCGCGATTTCATCGTTCAGCGCGCGATACTCCTCGCTGTTTAACATGAAGGAAGCGGATAGTGCGTATAAGCGGCCTTATGTGAGACGTCGAGTCGAGCAGCGTGGAGCCTTATGTGAGACGGCGAGTCAAGCAGCGTGGACAAACCAGGCGGCCATGGCGGGTGGGCGGCCCGGTCGCGCGCGCATCGCGCTAAAGCGGGCCCGCTCGCCTGGCGCTCGGGTGCCCGAATCTTTGCTTTCGTTCTGGAAATGCCGGCGCGCGCAGGCGCCCGCTCGATGCAAGCCAAGACCCGCCGTTGCGGCACTGGGGGGAGGACAGCTCAAGGCCGTCGAAGTCGTCAAGTGCGTGAACACCGGCACGATTGAACCATAGCCGCCAGGTGTGCCGTCGTGTTGGCGCTTTTGCAGCAAACGCCGGGGACGTCAACAGCGCAACGTTTTCTTTACGCGCTCGTATATGATCCCGCTCGTGCAGAACCGCCCGCAGAACTGGGGGTTCCATTTTCGACGCGGCACGCAGTACGGGTTCTACATGGGCGACGGAGCACGGTCGAAGGCGTGATCCCGCCGTGCGACGCGAAGGACCTGGCCTGGTTTCCGGCAGTTGGGACAGAGGCGGAGTGTCCGTAAGACGTAGCACCACATTTGATGGTGACTGTCGAAGCACCTAAACTGGCATCTGCCAATCCCCGGCCCCAGCATCGGATTTGTGCATAAAAGAGGAAGCCGATGGACATCGATCTGAGCATGTTAGGAATGATCTACGCCGTCTGGCTTCTGCTTTTCTGGGTGACGTACGCTCTGTTTGCGCGAAAGCTCGGGTTGTCCTTTGCGTACCATTTGCTCGCTGTCGTGGCCGGCTTCATTCCCCCATTGGCGCTGGTTTACCTGATGCTCCTGGCCTACTTTGGCCTCAAAGCAGATCAACGCGCGCTCACTCGGCCTTAGGCCGCTAAAGCTGCGCTTGGCGGCTTGTGCAGCCGCGACTCGAAGTTGCTTGAACCGCGTTCCATTCGCGGGCACCGCCCGCTCCCACCGACTCGCTGCTACGGCATTTGCCGCATCGGGCCCATCATTCCCGGGGCGAATTCGTCCGTCATTATGGTGCCGCTTTGAGTCAGGGTGCCGACGGATCCAAAATCTTTCACAACCGGCGTTTCGTACGCCGCCCTGGCCGGGTCTGGTGCCGAATTCTCGGATGTTGCTTGTCTTTCATTCATTGCATTGTCTCCGGCCCACTACTGATTGCGCCAAGGGCCGTCGCTTGGTCGAGGGCGGCGCTCGTTTGAACGGTTGGAGCGGGGCGTTTGCCCGCGAATGGAACGTCGTTGGATACTTCTTCGTACCAGTCGCGGCTGGCAGCCGCTCCTACCAGGTCATTTCATGGACATCATAAGATGTCATTCGGACCTATGCTACCCCGCAGGTCAGCATTCCGACGAATCCGAAGTCCTTCAGCTGCGGCCTATTGTACGCGACTTTGCGGGTTGAATCGTCCCCCTGTTCCGGGCGTTTCTGCTTGTCGGTAATCGGGCACAATCGCTGGTTTCCCAGTCTGGGCGAGCCAGAGCGACAGGACATAGGCCCTGTGGACGGATTCTGCCTCGCCGCCCGCGTCGAATTCCTGCCACGCGCGGCGCAGGGCGTCCGGATCGACATAGGCCCCGAGCGTCGCCAGCAATTCGTCGAGGCCCAGGCTCCCGCGACTTTTTGCCCGTTTGAGAAAAGTCTCGTTATAGACACTGCCAATATGCGGTTTTCCCCGGCCCCAGCGGACCGTATCGGGCAGCCGGCCGGCCATTGCGCTGCGCAGCAGGAACTTGAACCAGCCGTCCCTCGCGAGCTGGTGGTCCGGCAGTTGCGAGCAGAAATCGACGACCCGCTGGTCGGTATAGGGATCGCGCGGCTCGATCCCGACGGACGCCGCGAGGCGCCCGTAGCGCTCCCGGCCCGCCGTCAGGTTCGGGCGGATCTTCCGGACCCGATCGAGCCCGGGGTCGTGCGACTCGAGGCCCGAAAACGTCTCCCGCATGCGCTCGAAACGCGCTCATGATGTCGACGTGTTCGGCAAACTGCCGGACTGATGAGCGATGCCTTGACGTAACCTCGCTCGTCCCTGCGCTGCCGGGGTCCCCGGACCAGGCGCTTCGCAACCTCCGGAGTGAAGGCGCTTGCCGCGTACCGGAGAAAGGCGGGCACGGCCGACGAACCGTCCCAGAAGGCCTGCTCTCCGACGGTCTCGTGCCAGGCTTGTCCGAACTCGCCACGGCGCAGAAGCCTGGTTACGTAAGGACCTTCATGGAACACGAGGTCTCCGGCGGCACCGTCGAGCACGACGTCAAGCCCGTCCCGCTTCGCCGTTGCGTAGATGGCCTTGAGGGCCAGGAACCGGCCGTCATAGGGTTCCGCGAAATTCGTGCCGAGTTCATCCATCAGGCCGTCGAACTCGTCCGCAATGATCTGCGTGCCCTCAAGGCCCAGGAAGTCGAGCGTCGCGTAGATGCGGCGTGACTCGTCACACCCGGCACAGGGGGCGCCGCGCCGCCTTGCCAGCGAGTAGGCTCGAATCGGCTTTGCAGCGATGGCGACAATCGAACCCGAATCCATGCCGCCGCTCAGCATCGAGCCGGCCTCGCCTCCCCGAACCCGCTGCCGCTCGAAAACGGCACGCGAAAAAACATCGAGGAACGCGTCTTTATATTCCTCGTCCGTCTTGAGCTTTAGCTCCGGCCCGGGTACCGGCAGCCGGTACTCCGTCAAACGCAGGCCAGTGCTACTGATCGTAATCATGTGCGCGGGTGGCAGGCGAGAGATGTCCCTATAGAAAGTGCTGGTGTAGTCGATCCACTCGAGCTCCTGCACGATGAAATCCGCTATCCGCCCATCGTTGATCGCGAACGGCACGCCGGGAAAGCGCAGCACGTCGCGTGCATCGGAGGCAAAAACAAACCGCTCGCCGCGGGCATAGTGGTAATAGAGAGGCCGCATGCCATACGGATCGCGAGCGCAAAAAAGCGTCCGGTTGCGCGGGTCATGAATGACGAAGGCGAAATCCCCTTCCAGGTGGTCGACGCATTGCTCACCCCAGCGAAGATAGGCGGCGAGGATCAGTCCGGCGTCGCCGCTGACGTCGTCACCGAGCCCCGAGCGTTGCGAGCAATTCGTCCCGATAATAGAGCGTCGCATCCGCGGCGATGCTACAAGCGGATGCCGCATGCCGGATCGCCGCCGCGCCGAGGTCCGCCTCGACGACGCCCGTACTGTCGATATGAACGGCGCCTCTCATAAGTCGGCTACTATTATCACATGTCACGACTCGACGATTACCGGGCAGCGATGCTCGCGACGCACGCCGATGTGCCCGGCGACGAGCTCGTTGCGGCACTGCAAGAGCGCTCCGGGGATTTCGTCGCGTTCATCATCGACCATGGCCTCGGGCCCCTGTGGCATGCGCGTACGCAGCGCGAGGAATTCCACGCGTCCCGCATGCAGGCGGAGGCATTGTTCCTCGCCCAGGACAATGCGCTTCGGGAGATCGGTGCAGCCCTCGATGCCGCGGCCATCGAGCATCTCGTGATCAAGGGCGCGGCAAACCGCTTGATTTGCTATACGAACCCGGCTCTCCGGGCCTGCGTCGATCTCGACCTCCAGGTGCGGCCGGACAACAAAGTCGACGCCGCGAAGGTGTTGGCCAGCGTCGGATTTGCAGCGGCCGTTGAGCCGCGGTCCATCAGCCGTGAACTCGTGCTGACGCGGGACGAGGCGGTCGTCGATCTGCACTGGGGTTTGTTGCGCGAAGGCCGGCTGCGCACCGATCCGATCGAGGCGATGCTGGGGCGGCGCAGGCGGCTGCATGGCCTGTGGATGCAAAGCCCCGAGGACGCGCTGTTCACGCTCCTCGTGCATCCGGCGTTCGTCAAGCACCTCGGCAGCTGGGAAATGGGCCTGCATCGCGTGGCGGACCTCCTCGAATGGCTGCGCGGCCAGCCCGGCGACTGGCCTCGCGTCAAAGCTATGCTCGAGGAGAACGGCGTCTGCGCAGCGGCATGGGCTACATTGCGTTGGCTGGAGGTGCTCGCAGAACCGCACGCGCCCGCATTGGTGTCGCACATGCTGGCTGAACTCGAGCCCGGTCGATTGCGCCGAAGCTGGCTCGATTGCTGGCTGCAAAATGACCTGCCGGAACGCATGTCCCATGCTCCGCTGGATGCGCCTGGCCGGCTTTTCGCTGTTCCTGCACGATGAGCCCGGCGACGCGATTCGCGCGCTGCAGGGCCGTCGACGTGCAAGCCGGCGCAGCAAGGACGATGCCGACGCGTTCGCCGAACTATTCGCCGGGCAGGCCGTGGGCAAGTAAACCTCGCGTCGACGAGCTTCTTCGCGAAATCGATCACGTCCTGCCTGGCCTGTTCCTCACCGACGTCGTATTCCGCGACGACACTCTCGACGGTCTCGGCAAGGCTCTGTCCGCGAGAAATGGATTCCCAGATGCGCTTGCCGACCTTGTCGAGCCCGAAATACTGGCCGCTCGCGAGATCGAGCAGCACAGTCTCGTCACCGACCGGCCGGGACATGACCTGCGGCGGTATCGAAAGGCGGGAGTCCATTTTTATCCGATTATCCAGGTTCATGCGGCTATCCGGGGTTCGCTGCCTGCCGGCGCACGGCATCGCGAACCCGGGACAGCATGCCATAGTCGCGGGGATAATCCAGCCGGAACGTGGGCACGCGATCGGCGATGCGGTACGTCCAGTCGAAGTGCCGGGCCAGGAGATCCTGGTCCTCGATGTCGAGCAGGAACGAGTTCTCTATCCAGGCCATGTGCCGCCCGGCGCCTTCGAGCGGCTCGATGCAGATAGCGTCGACATCGCGCCACTGAAGTTCGAACGCCGCGAGCAATGTCACGGGCTCGTTCGAGTAGTGCAGGGGATCGCCCGCGAGCAGACGCGTTTTGTCCGAGTAGCTGATGGCCTCGGCTTCGGGCGTGCCCTCCGGGATGAGCGCTTCGACACTGTCGTCCCAGAGGCGCAACGAGGCGTGGCTCGGGATTGCGCGAATGCCGTCGCACTCGTCGATAATCAGTGCATCGTCGGTCAGGAAGGCCGCACCCTCGAGGGCAAACGATGCGGCGAGCGTGGACTTGCCCATGCCGGAATTTCCGAGAAAGGCGACCGCGCCCCCGGGTACCGTGACGACGCTCGCGTGAAAGGCCGGGCGGCCCTGGCGGCTCAGTGCCAGCGGCACGAGCTGGTTGATGTAGAGATGGTCGAGGGTTGCCTCGTCGGTGCCGGCAGACGGGTAGGCCGTGACGGTGTCCCCGTTTGCGGACACTTCGAAGTCCGCGAGATCGGGAAAACGCAACAGGTAGCCGTCCTCCACACGATAGAACTCGGTCCAGACGGTGCCGTCCGGGAAGATAAACCGGTGAAAGGGTTTCGTCCCGATGCGTTGCTGGGACCGGGCCGGTTCCACCGAGTAACAGATCATTCGCCGGTATCGCGCGCAAGCACGTTCCTGACAAACGTTTCCGTCGCCCGGGCCGAGGGGAACAGCCGAGGGTGCTCCCGGCAAACGAGCGCCACGACATCAGAGACGGTTCGTGCGCCGTCGCAGTAGGACAGCACGACCTGGCGTGCCCTGCCGCGGTCGTTCAGCCGGGCAACGCGGTCCGTCCGGGAGCGCTCGAGCGCCTCATCGTCCAGCAACAGGCCGTTGAACGTCGTCAAAGAAAAGCGCCGGCCCTGTTCCGGCAATACCAGCGTCCAGGCAAGAATGTTGTCGACGGGACGGGCCATGACCGTGGCGCGAATTTGTTGACCCTGGCGCACGGATACCGGTTCATCGAGCGGCAGGAACGCTTGCGAACGCTGCAGGCTTTCCGTGGCCAGCGGTGCATTGCTCATGCGGATGTCGTCGCAAAGCAGCGCATCGAAGCAGCCGAGCAGGCCGTCGAGGGTTCCGTTGCGCGCGCAGACAAAGTCGGCGTGCCAGCTCAGGAAATCGGCAGTGCCCGTTCCTGTTTCGAATGTCGCGAGCGTCGCCGGTTCCGCGAGGAGGTTTTCTGCCTTTACGGTGAGACCGTGCTTCGAATTGGCGGCCGATAGCCCCACCCAGGCGAAGTCCTCCGGTACGTTGCCGTTCTGCCAGCGCGCCACGAGCTCCCGGCCGTCTTCCGCATCCACCGGAGCGACCTTGATGCTAAGGGCCGCGGGCACCAGGACGCCGCCGGGCGCGAGAAATCGCTGCCGCGCATCGGCCAGTACAGCGAGGAGGTCGTAGTCGAAGCCGAAGTAGCCGACGTGATCGCACACGATGATGTCGGCGCGCTCGGGCACGTCGAGCTCGAACGAGTTCGCGTGGAAAAATTCGGCACGGTCGGCAAAGCCCGACCGGGCAATCGTCTGCCGTGCAACCTCGATAATGGCGCCTTCGTCGACGAAAAGAACCTTGCGGGCGCCCGCACGCAAGGCCATGAGGCCCAGCACCCCACTGCCGCAACCGAGGTCCATCACGACATGTCCGGGCTTCACGAGGCGTTCGATTGCCGACTGGTAACGCTCGAGTTTCACGCGATCCGCAAGATAGCCGTAATGTTCGCCGAGGGGTTCACTCATGGCCGGATTATGCCCTCGGGGGGCATAATCCGGCCATGCAGGGCACTCGCTGGCAGGAAAAACTTCGTCGTTTCGCCGGCTTGGAGACGGCGGACAAGTGGCTTTTCCTGCGTGCAGTTGCCGCATTGGGCGCAGCCCGCATCGGGCTCGCGATCGTGCCGTTCGAGCGCCGTATGGCGCGATGGCCGGACCGTGAATCCGAGGATATTAACGGCAGTCCCGACCCCGAGCTGTTGCGACGCGTCGCCTTCGCCGTGACCTCGGCGGCCGCGAACGTCCCCTGGCGCTCGGATTGCCTGCCGCAGGCGATCGCGGCGCGAGCCCTGCTGAAACGCCGTGGCTATGTGCCGACGATACATCTCGGGGTCGAGCGTCTCGGCGATGACGCGCTGGCCGGCCATGCCTGGCTCACCTGCGGGAATGCGGTGGTGATCGGCGGCGAAGATCTCGGCCGATATACCGAGGTTCATCGCTTTACGGGGTAGGAGCGGCTGCCAGCCGGGAATAAGAGCGAGGCCGCGTCTAAGACAAAGCCCGAAGCCGCGCCTCATTCGCGGGCAACGCCCGCTCCAACGGCGATCCGGCCGTCTTCGATCCGGATGACGCGCTCGGCGAGTTCGAGGAGTTCCTGCCGGTGCGTGATCAGCACCACGCTCATCGTGTGCTCGAGTTCGGCGAGTGCCGTCATCAGCCTGGCCTGGGTCGCCGTGTCGAGTGCGGCGGTGGGCTCGTCCAGCACGAGGAAACCGGGTTTCCGCAGAAGCGCGCGTGCAATACCGATACGCTGGCGCTCACCGCCGGACAGCCACCGCCCGCCCGGGCCCGCCCGCGTATCGAGACCTTCGGGCAGGCGCTCGGTGACGAATTCGGCCGCCGATTGCCGAAGCACCGCTTCGAGTTCTTCGTCCGTCGCCTCCGGCACGTAGAGCTTCAGGTTGTCGCGGATCGAGGCGTCGAACAGCACCACGTCCTGCGGCACGTAGGCTGCCTGCTGGCGCCAGCGGCTCGAAAGCGCATCGTCGACGTCGCGGCCGTCGAGGCTGAGACGGCCCGCATCGGGCCGCACGAGCGCAAGCATGACGTCGGCGAGTGTCGTCTTGCCGGCGCCGGTCGGCCCGGTCAACGCGAGCCACTGGCCGTAACGTACTTCGAGGCTGATGTCCTGCAGTATCCAGCGCCGGCCGGAGGCGCGCAGCCTGTCCTCGACACCGACGCCGGCGAGCGCGAGAACCTGCCACCCAAGCCGCTCGTCCGTTGGAACTACCGTTGCCGCCGACATTGCCGGGTCACGCTCGAGCTTCTCCGCAAGTTCGGCTATCGCGCGCACGGGCGCGACGGCGCGGATCATGCCCTGGTAGCCGGTGTGAATGCCGGCGATGCGCGGCAGGACCCGCACGACCAGCACCAGGCCGAACGCCAGCAGCGCCGGTGGCGTGTCCAGCTGCCACGCAATCGGAACGCCGACCAGGATGGCGATGGCAACGCTCGCGTCGTACGTCACGCGGGTAAAGGCGGACGAGTAGGAAATGTTCACGGCATGACCCGGCGGCCTGGCGCGCATCCGCCTCGAACCGGCTGGCGAGTTTCGCCGTATCCATGCCGAACGAGGCAACGCGGCTGATGGCCACCCAGTCTTCGTAGCGCTGGTGGAGGTCCTCCTGGGCCGCGTAATAATGCTCTGCGTGTTCGAGGACCCGGCCGGAGCTGCCCGCGTTGAGCCGCCACGTGACGAGAATCATCACCAGCACGAACGGCACGGCAAGCGGGAAGACGAAAGCGGCCGAAATGAGGTAACCGATGACGAGCAGGACGGCCGTCGCCAGCTGCACCAGCGAGCTGAAGCCGTCCCCGGCAGCATACGCCTGGGTCTGGAGCGCGTTGGTCAGTGCCGGCGGTGAGATGCGACGCACCGCGTCCCAGTGCGCTCGAGAAAGGGCCCCGTAGAGCCGGGTCTGCAGTGAGACAGCGACTTCATGAAAGCCGCGATTGTCCTGCACGGAGGATTGCCAGGTAACGAACGAGCGGACGAACGCAGCCGCAGCGAACAGGACCAGCCAGGCCGCCGGCGGCATACGGTCGATAAAGTTCCCCAGCTCCTCACCGGCATCAACACCCAGCGACGCCAGGATGGGGAGGAGCGCCAGCGTCACGGCGATTTCGCTGCCAGCGGCCACGAGCGCGAGCACGACGCAGATCATCGCCCTGTGCCGCAAAACCTTGTCGTGCCGTATGAAGTCTAGAAAGTGGCTGGCCAGCATTGTTGCGACGTTGGAGCGGCTGTCAGCCGCGAATAGGACATTCTTGTCAGTAGCCGCGAATTGTACGCGGCACAATCGAGCCGTGTCTCATTCGCGGACCATGCCAGCGACACTCTTAGGAGTGCGCCACGCCCGCGAATCGTAGGAGCGACTGACAGCCGCGAATAAGAGTTCGCGGTTCAATTCCGGCCGCTTTCAAGTCGCGGGCTTACGCCCGCTCCAACGCGCGCGGTGGGAATGCTGAGACATGGCAGACGCTACTCTGGCGATCGTGAGTCTTCCGGCGGAGCGGCATTCCGTGCGTACTCAGAAAAGTGAAGAGCATCTTCGGGAGCGACGGCTCGGCCGACGCGAGAACTTCCCTGAGTTGACCTGGATCGAACGAATAGAAAGCGTCGACGAACGATTCAGCGGCAGCTAACGCACGCCGGTCCTGCGAGTTACCCTGGCTGCAGGAGATCAGCGAAAGCGCAAGAAGGCCGAAGCCGGACCGCCAAGAATTCATTCTTCGATTACTCACTCGCGCAAAACACATTAGCTACGCCGGTTGTGGGTTATGCCCTGGTTCACTTCCTACTGCCGGCAAAGATCTCATCTACGTACGCAGCGAATTCCGTGCCATAGGTTACCCGCCCACCCTGCCATGCTCCTCAGACATGCCTGCGACTGGCACTGTCATAGTAATAATATGGACCATGGCCCGGTCCGTTACGTTGTTAACTCGGCCAATGGCACCAGAAACGGTTCATTCGTCCAATACGGTAACAATATCCGCCATCATCGGTCCCCAATAAACGTTGGCATTGCTGGGAAGTTCTTCCAAATCTCCATTTTGATTCAAACCGATAAGATACGGCGTTCCCGGCCTCCGTAGGGCTCGGCGAAGAACAACTCGCGGCGGCAGAGCTCGTCATCCCGGACGGCGTCGCGGGCAACAGCCCATCGTTACTGCGACTCCTAGCGGCGGAACAGGTTGACGATCAGGGTGAGCACGATACTCAGCACGATCATCGACGTGATCGGGATGAACACGCGCGTGCTGCCGGAACCGAGGCGGAGGTCGCCCGGCAGTCTGCCGAACCAGTTGATGGTCCAGGGCGCGAACTGTAGGGCCGCCCCGACGACGAGCAGCAGCGCGCCGGCGATGAAAAACCATTTGGCCATGTAAGTGACTGTCTCGGACGTCGCACCTCGACATAGGGTCCCGGTTCTCAGTAGGGGATGCCATCCTTGTGGACGAACCGGCCGTCGGCGTTTGTGCTCATCATGTCGATGTCGGAACAGATCGTGACATCATCAGGTGAACGTGAGCCGACTTCGAGGTAAATTGCGTCAACATGAGACCGATTGATCATGTGATGACCGTTGCCAGAGTTCTTTGGAAATGTGGCAGCCTCACCGGCGCGAAGAACCGTTTCCCCGCCATCCTCGATCAGCGTCAGTTCTCCCTCAAGAACGTAGACGAACTCGTCTTCGTGCGAGTGCCAATGGCGCTGGCTCGACCAATTGCCGGGCGGCAAGCGCATGAGGTTCACCCCGAAGTCCCGCAGCCCGCCAGCGTCGCCCAGGCGCTGCCGCACTCTGTCGGCGCACGGCGCATCGAACGGGGAAGGATAGCCCGAGCCTTTGCGCATTGGTACGGCGGCTAGGTCGACCTTGGGCACGGCGAAATCCTCGAAAGTGGGTGATGTCCCCCACTTAACGAGATTAACGTCGCGCCGGCAAATCCGCTAGCTGAGCTGACGCGCCGCTGCCCGCCTGGCTCGACGTTACCTTAGCCCTGCAGCGGACGGTCCTGCAGGCTATCCTGCTTTCGGAAGTGATCGGACCCGTTTCCAGTCATTGGATCCGTGAATCCTTCTGTGATTTCCGCTGCTTTGCCCGGCAACCTCCGGCCAATCGCGCTCATCTTCTCTTGCGCCCCGTCTCGCCAACCGGCGAGCCGGTCGTACAAGCCGTGCGCGGCGGGATTCGCCTTGCGAGGAATCCAGGTAATACATCGCGGCCGCACCCAGCCCGATGGTGGCGATCCAGGCGCCCGGGATCAGCAGGAACTTCCCACGCGGCGCATCCCGCAGGGCGGCGCGTGTTCTGCCGTGGGACCGATTGCGGTTCAGGAACGACACAGCCGTCCCGGCGGCGCCGGCGGCGAGGTTGCGGGCACCATGGCTGAACTTGCCGGTTTCCTGGCCAAGCCTGTGCCCGGCAACGCGAGCGTGGCGCGAGGCTGAGTCGAAACCGCTGCTGGCTTTATGAACGCCTTGCGCTACTGCATCCTTGCCGTGTTCGAGTCGGGCGCGGGCTTCGGCGCGGCGGTCCTGCCCGCGTGAAGGATCGAGGTAGTACATCGATGCCGCCGTAACGCCGGCGCCCAGTAGAATCTTCATTACGCTTTGCATAGTTTACGTGCTCACAGAAAGTGGATTGACGCGGCGCAAGGCTTCTATTGCTGCTTTACGCTGATGCGTGCCTCATACAGGTAGCATTTAGCAAGAGTCGTGCCAGCATGGGTGCGCCGTCGCGCCATCGGACACTGTGCGCCGAGTTTTTGTATAACTCAGTCGTATGCGCGTCACTCGCGAAAGATTCGCGTACGCAACAAAACCATCCGCGCGCAAAAGGAACTACCGGGCGGCAGTGTCTGTGCGGTCTGGTCTATACTGGAACGTCTTTTGGATGGTCCATTCTAACCGGTAGCGCCAATACGTTTGAAATATCAGACACAGACCAAGGCACCGGCTATTCGTGAATACAATCTTCAGCGGCATCGCAATAGGAATCGAAAAACATGGTGAAACATTTTCTGCTCGCATCCCTAATGCTAGCGTTGGGCACTGGTACCGCCCTTGCCCAAGCCGAAGGTCAAAAGTTGTCCGCTGCCGAGGAGGCAGTGATGGAGTTGCTGACATTGAACCAAGTGTACGACGATGCACTTATCGAAGGCGACACCGCAACCCTTGGCGATCTCTACGCCGACGATTTTACCTACACGTCGACGGGTGGCGAGATCCTGAACAAGACGCAGCAAATCGAACTTATTCGGTCCGGGAAGCTAAAGATCGAGTCGGGAGCGAGCGAAAGCGTCGAGATACGCGTTTACGGGAGCACGGGCGTGGTTACGGGGTACTTCAGGGCGCAGGGACAATCCGACGGGCAGCCGTTTAATTCGACGGAACGTTTTATTTCGGTGTGGGTGAAGGACGGCCCGCGGTGGCAGCTGGTCGCTGAACAAGCGACGGAAGTTCCTATTGATTAGGTTACTAATGCCGAAATCATTCGGAGTTCTGCGGGGCAAGAACGCCACCGGTTGCGCCGCAAGGTGAAATAAAAGTTCAGCGACTTTTGGCCAAAGCGGCATCAACCAGGTCCGCGAACTCGTTTCCTGAGTCCTGCCATTTGATATCACTCCACGTCTCTTGAGTAAGCACCCGCCGCGCCCACCCCGCAAAATATTCGTTCCAGCCAGCCATCGTGTCCCGCCGAATCAATCCATCTTCCTCGCGGCTATACATCCTTTCCCAGTTATCCAGAATTAGTATGGTCCAAGCCTTGCACTGCTCTCGCTCAACCTCAGTCAGACTAGATGGATTTGTTTGTCCTCGAGCGGTAACCATCAGCAGTTCGGGGTTGTTCAGCAAACTGACCTGTATAACAAGCACTGGCAGCCAATACCTAAAAGCGTTGCGCACTCACCGCATCGACTTCACGCCCCATCGCCTGCCCCGCGGTTTTCATCCGGCAGCCGGAACGGCGGCGAGGGCACCGCCTCGATGCAGGACGGATCGAGTCCTTCGACGGAGCCACTCTCGATGAGCTGGAGCGCGAGGCTCTCGACGCAGGGCCCGCCGACGCCGTGACCGGCGCCGGGGACGACCACGCTCAGACTGTTCGGCAGCCCCTCGGCAACCTCGTCTGCGAAGCGCGCCGGCGTTACCGGATCTCGGCTGCCGGAGAGGAGCAGTGTCGGGATGTCGGAGCGCACGGGCTGCCCGAAACCCTCAGGCAGCGGCGCGGCGGGCCACAGCGCGCAGGCGTCGCGGTAGCTGCGGATGAGGTGTCCACCCTCGAAGGTCCCCGCCGACACAGCCTCGATCTGCTGCCCGGTGATTCGCGTCAGGTCCTCCGCGCAGAGGGTGGAGAAGTGATAACCGGTGCCGGAATCGCCCGCGACCCAGTCGGTCCTCTCGAGGTAATACTCCGCGAGCTGCTGCCATTCGCCCTGCCACGCCCGGTCAATCCAGTAGGGGATCTCGGCGGACCTGCCGTAGAGCAGCCCCCGCAAGGCATAAGCGAAATCGCCCCGGCCGAAAGTCACCTCGCTGCCCTTTACCTCCACCGTCGGCGGGGCCCGATCCAGCCGCTCGATCACCGCCTCGAGACGCGCCTCGATCCCCGGGTAGGCTGCACGGCACGCGTCGTCCGCCCGGCAGTCGGCGAAGACGGCATCGATCGCTCTTTGCAGCAAGGGCGCCGTGTCGAGGTAGCCGGCCCGGCCTACCGGGACGACGCCATTCAGGATCGCGGTGCGCACCGAACCGGGGTAGCGGCGCATGTACACCTGTGCCTCACGGCTCCCGTACGAGCCGCCTATCAGGTTCAGTGCCGGGTAGCCGAGCCACTTGCGGACCTGCTCCAGATCGTCGATGGCGGGATCGGTGCGATACCACGCAAGGTCTGCGACGGCCGCAAGCCGTGCCGCGCAGTCTGCGACGTGGTCCTTCGGGAACACGGTGCCGAACCGGGACTCGAGTCCACCGGGGTACGGCCCATCGCACGGCAACGCGCCCGAGCGGCCGGTGCCACGGAAATCAACGAGGAGAATGTCCCGGCTCTGACGGAACGCTGCGGCGTCCTCGGCGAACATGCTCGCGTTCTTGGTCACGGCCTCCCCCGGCCCGCCCGAAAAGAAGGTGATGGCGTCGTCTTCCCTCGCCGCCGGATCCAGCGCCTGCAGCACGATGAAGTGGATATCCACGCTGCCGGTGCGAGCGTCCCGATCCTCATGAACCCGGAGGACACCGCAGCGCGCGGCGCCTTCCACGCCGAGCTCGCAGGGAGCGAGCCGCCCCGTACCCGCGGGCGCTCCCTGCTCGAGAACCGGGAAGTCAGGTTCGACGCCCTGCGCGACGGCGCCCGGGGAGCCGAGTGCCAGGGCCACCGCGAGTAGCCCAATGCATTGTGCACAGCGGGAGTGTGTTGCCGCATCCGGACGCTCACGCGAGTATCGCATCTTCGTGTTCATTGCCCTGGCTCTCAAAAACGGTCGTTGAAGAGTCAGATGCTTGCCAGGCATGTTGCGTTTAAGTACGGACAACCGCGCTAAGGTGCTGTATTGGGTTAACCTTAACGAGCAAGCATGCCGGAATTGCCGGACTCGGCGCACATGCTGCTACAAAAGTCGCGGTTGCGCGAACGCCCTCTTCGGGTATCCAACGGCTCACATTCAACATGAAGAAGACCAATGTCGCCATTCTGATTGCTCATCGGAAGCTGAGGCACTGGCAGCTCGCGGCACTCGAAGAAGCGAGTGACGTCCTGCACGTAAAAGCCGTCATCAATTGCACAAATCCGAGCGAGC
The DNA here is from genome assembly GCA_963713215.1 of uncultured Pseudomonadota bacterium. Taxonomy (GTDB): domain Bacteria; phylum Pseudomonadota; class Gammaproteobacteria; order Steroidobacterales; family Woeseiaceae; genus UBA1847. Next base: position 1,519,911 of record CAVQKY010000006.1, read on the forward strand.
ATCCTGTGAGCGTCAGAAATCTGGGCGTACTCCTGCTCAGACGACATGGCGACCGTTGTCCGGAGGCAGCTGAGATACCGGTTGCTGTCGACGCCTGGGACGTGCATGACGTCGAATTCGAGCAGCTTGGAGAATCGCAGATACTTCCCGACGATGTGCTGCAGTGGCTGGCAGGTAACGACGTGGAGCTTGCCATCAATTTCGGCATCGATCGATTGCGTTGCGATGACAAGCAGAACAACCTGCCGATACTCATGTTTACTGATGAGAACCCGGGCGGAAACACCCTGGGTCTTTACGACGTTCTGAATTATGAGGGCAAGAGCTGCTCTGGCGGTGCAAACTGTGTCGCCAAAAGGCCGTCCGGCCGAAGTATATGCAGTTGCGTACAGCAAGGTCTTCCATCACTCATACCGGAAGACGGTTCGCAATATCTATTCGCTTTCACGATTCCTGTTGCGAAAGGCCATAGTCAACTTCCAGCAAGGAATACAGTTAGAGCCCCCCAAAACGTCTTCGAAGCCGTGGCCACCGCCGAACCGTGCCATCATCGTGCTATGCGCCCGGATTCTGGTGCGCAAACTTCGGCGAATGCTCTACGGTGCCTTCGTTGAGAAACGATGGCAGGTGGCGACGACCCGGCTCTCCGCGGAACTTCGAAAATCGGACTATATTGCGTCGCGAGAGCCTGGAGGACATTCCTGTCGCTGACGGCTATTCATTCTATGCAGACCCTTTTTTTCAGCCGACGGCAGCGTAATACGGCTCGAAGCATTGAGGAGCAGGACCGGCCTCGGCGAGATCGTGGAAATCGACCTCAATCATACACGGCAACCGAACGTTTTGCTGAGCGGAGCCCACTACTCCTATCCGTTTTCCTTCAGTATCAAAGGAGAGGAGTTCCTCATGCCGGAAGTCGCATCACATTCGAGTCCGTTTGTGCTCAATTTGTCCCGGTCCGGCGACTCGAAAGCTTTTCCTCAAGGGACTTGGCGGTATGCGACAACTCGATGCGACGCTCCTGGCTCGGGACGATACAGTTTTATTTGTTCTTCGGTGAAGGAACGTCCGCCGCAAACGTATTACACCTGTACCATGCAACTTCCATTGACGGGTTGTTTCGAAAACATCCTTGCAGCCCGGTTGTGATCGATCCGGCCTGTGCCCGGATGGGTGGCAGAATTGTGTGTTGCGGTGACGGGCTCATCAGGTTCGGGCAGGACAATTGCTACGGATATGGCGCCCGTCTAAATGCGTTCCGGATCGTCGTGCTTGACGAAAACCGCTACGAGGAGGTGTTCATTGGCTGTGTCGAAATGGATGATGCGCATGGCCCGCACACGATCGACTTGTATCAGGGCATGTGCGGTCGTCGACTATTATAGGGACCGATTTTCGCCTTTGGCAGGTTACAGACGAATTCTGTCAAAGCTGGTGGCGAAACCCGGGATGTTGAACACCGCCTCATTTGAATGAAGTGCAGGATTTTTCCGCTCGGCAAGTCCCGTCGGCGAGAATGAATGGGTTGATGATGTTCGTTTGAGATACGCTCTGGTCAGAGGCGTTGCAATGCTTGGAGCCTGAATAAGTGGCGCGGGAAAGAATTCGGTATGATAAACGGCTATTTGAAACCGCAGGCTGGCGCCGGTATCTGCACTCAGCACGTTTCCATTGGGCTGCGCGCCAGTTGGCCGACATGCCGGAGTCGGCTTACTCGTTGATCGAAATTGGTTGCCACGATGGGCGACTTCTGGAATACGTCACAAAGCCTGAAATCTATCGTGGCTATGATGCTGACTGGGGAGGCGGGTATGCATTGCAAAATGCGCGTGCGAAGTATTCGGGAATCGCCAGACTGGTCCTTTATCAAGTCATCAAGTCCTGACTGACCTCGAAGTCCTTGCAAGCAAATCATTTGACGTCGGCGTTTCACTTGAAACTCTCGAGCACATAGATCCATCGGATTGTAGATGACTATATTCATCAACTGTCCCGTGTGATTTCCGGACGCCTTCTCATCACAGTTCCCAACGAAATCGGAATTGTTTTCCTGGCGAAATTCTTTGGCAAGGCAGTGCTCCGAGAACAGAGCCGGGCATACTCCAGTGCCGATGTACTTTGGCATACGCTCGGGCAAACGGAGCGAGTTGAGCGCAACGACCACAAAGGATTCAACCACCGAGTACTGATTAATGCGATCAGACGATACTGGCAGATCGAGCAAGTCGAGGGCCTTCCGTTTCGCTTTGCCCCCACGGCTACGGCGTTTACCATTGCCATTGTCGCTACCCCAAAGCCAGGCCATAAAAGGCATGTCTCACAGTAAAGCGCGCCGAGTACTCGTGAAGCTGGCGATCCGCAAACCGAATTCTCGCTATGGTCCCGTGAACGTGTAGCTCTGGTAGGGGATATAGCAAACATCCGCGTGATAGGACATCAGGAACCACGAAGTGCTATACGCCCCGAAGAGCAGCGCTGGCGCGAACTTCGCGAGGGTCAACTGCGACTTGGGAAAGATCACAGTAGACAAGTAAATCAGCATGACCGTACTTACGGGCAGCACGTAAAAGATTATTCGGTGGAGCGCCACGGATGAGAAAAAGATCAGCGTGCCCATCGTAATTCCTATCAGCGCGAACAACTTGAACAGTTCGTAGTCCCGTGGATAGGCCAGCTTCATTTTCCGGTGGTAGAGGAAGAAGAGCAGCGATGGAATGAAGATCAAGACATAGCGGATCAACGCGCCACCGGCAGACGTCTCGCCGTAGATCTGGTCCACGTAGCGATCGGTGTAAGTGGCGAGCCGGTCGGCGAGGATAAATCCCACCATCGGTACGCCAATAACCAGCGCCGCAGTCAGCCTTACTGTAGAGACCTTGCGTCCTGCCATTAATGCGATGGGCAGGAAAATGATCGCGGACATATGAAACTGGGCCGCGAGAAGTATATGGATGCCGGTCCAGAGTCGGCTCCCTTTGCTGAACTGAACGGTCGCGAGCATGACGAAACCGGCCGCGATTGCCTGGCGCAATCCGGACATGCCCAGCTGGATGATCATGATCGGAAACTGCAATGCCAGGACGAGCAATGAGTAGCGGTGATTTGCCGCGAATATGAGGAAGCAAAAAATAATGACAGCAGACGCGAAAACGTTGAGCCACATGTACTCGAGACCCGCGGAGCTGACACTGTTTATCAGGATCTCGAAGCCGATTTCCTCGGTCGGAATTGCGCCTCCCGAATCATCCCAGTAGGAAATGGTGTTGAACCGGGAAAGATAGCCGAAGAAATCGCAGCCCACGCGATTTCGGGTGCCCATGAACCACAAAAGGAACAGGCCCAGCACAAAATAGAACGGGCGGGCATCTCGATCGCGCACGACCATGCCCAGTAATACCATCAGGCCGTAAATGCCAAGATAAACGTGCATGCGGCGCTCAGTTCTCCGAGTTTCGGCAGACGCGCAGCTTACCGGCCAGGTCGTAGTGGCGCCACGCCCCGTTGCAAAATCTTCCGAGCGAGGTGCCTGATCTCCGCGAGCACCGGCCAAGCGTCGTCGCGGGCGTACACAGCATGCACATGGCGGGCGGCGGGACCGACTGCTTCGGTATCGGGGGCGGGTAGTATGAACGATGGTCGCCGTCTGTAGAACAAAGTCGACCAGCTATCCTTGAGTGCATACCGCCAGCGAACGCCGTTCAATTGCGGCCGCTCTGATGGATCCGCAGCCGTTCCCGCCAGGTCGTGATAGGCCGCGAGCACCGTGGGTTTGCCTGAGGCGCCCGAGAGGGAAAACCACAGCGACGGTCGCACGTTTATTTCGATAATCTTTAGAGTACGCGTGGCAGGGTCCGGCTTGAATTCTGCAGCGGCAATGCCACGATAGCCGAGGGCCGTGAGGAAATCTTCGGCGATCCCGCGGCTCTCGTCCTCCGGTGCGCTCTGGACCAGTGAGGCGGAACCGAACCCGGGGGGGTATTGGCGGAGCTTGCGGGCTGTAAAGGCCTGATGGACTTTGCCGGTGCCGTCGAAATAGCCGCAATACAACGTGATGGCGCTCTCGGGGCCCCCGATGATCTCCTGCACCAATAGCGTGCCCGCGTTTGCCGGTAATTCCGGAACGACCCGGTCAAACTCGGTAGCGTCGCGAGCGAACCAGCCCTTTTGCCCGCGTAGCTGGCTCTTCACATCCTGGATCCGGCTGGGCTTGATCATGCAGGGGTAGGTAATTTCATCGCGGAGCGCGGCGATCTCCTCCGGCAACCCACGGCGAAGCCGCGGATAGGCAATGTCGTGGATCTGGCAGAGCTCGTAAAACGTCTCCTTGTCCATGATGCGGCGGGCGAGCCCGTCGGCGTAGGAACGCTGGAATACGAAATGCCCGGCCAGGCGCGGCGCATTATTAATGAGGAAATCGATATCCTGGTCGGAGGTCGGTATCAGGACCGGCCGGAGTCCCGTCGGATCGGATGGAAACCGGCGGGTCAGCCAGTCCAGCCGTCGTTCGGGATCGGGATCGATCAGCTTCTGGACCAGGTAACGCGAGGCCGCACCCGCCTGGAAGCTGTCGCTGACGCCGATGACCGGGACACCGGCGCGGCCCAGCTCGCGCACCACATGCAGGCCGGTTGGCGACAGCCCGAGTACGACGGCAGGCGGCAGCGCTGCCCCAGTCACGAACTTGCCTGATGTGTCGACAGCAGCAAACGGTGCAGCCTGGCCGCCTGCTGTGCGGGCGCGAATCGTTCTTCGACGTCGGCGCGTGCCGCGGCCGCCACACGATTGCGCAACCCCGCATCGTCAATCAGGTGGCGGAGGACGTCCTCCCAGTCGCCCTCGGTCAGGCAAAGGAATCCGGTCTCGCCGTCCCGGATCAGCTCGAGGTTGTAGCCGATCGCGGTGCAGACGGGCACCACGCCCGCCGCCATGTAGGTTCGCGCCTTGCCGCCCGATTTGCCTTTCGCCCAGTCCTCCAACGGCAGCGGCATCAGCCCGATATCGAAGCGTGCGAGCGCCTCCAGCTCACCCTCGAATGACCAATCGCCAAGCGTCCAGGGCACGCCTTCCATCGCGAAATCTCCGCCGCCCATGATCTCGAATCGCAGGTCGGGAAAATCGGCGGCAAGCCGGCGCAGCACCGGTGCGATCAGATGCAGGTACTTGACGGTCGACGGCGAGCCCAGCCAGCCGATAGTGACCGGCCGGTCGTTGCTATGGGGCGCGTGCATCGGGACGCGTGCCGTGTCCTCAGCCACTTCGAGAGTCACCGCATTCGCGCCTTCAGCCGCGGCCGCATCGCGGAGCCAGTCGTTGCCGGCCACCACGCAATCGACCAGGCGAAAGATCTCGAGCGTCTTGGCCGGTGACCGCAGCCATGTCGCAATCGGGTTGTAGCGGCTCGGCTTCTTGATGAACAGGGCATCGTCGTAGTCGAAGAACAGCACCGCGCCGCGATGCTTCATCCAGCGCTCGATGAGCGGCGGGCCGAAGGGCAGGAGTTCACGCTGCATGTAGATCACATCGTACTCGCGCCAGCGTCGCAATGCCGCGAGCCTCCGGGCGCAGGCCCGCAGGCTGGCGATGAGCTTGCGCCCGGTCTTGCCGGGCTGCGAGCTGAGCCGGTACATCGCATCGTCCATGAAGCTCTGTACCTCGCAGCGCACTCCCAGCGCTTCCAGGTACGGCAGGTATTGAAACACGCGATACCGGCTGGATGCGCCCCGGCGCGGGTAGCGTGTGAGAAAAAGGACGTGAAGCCGTTCGTCGTTCAAGCCAGGAGCTCACGATAAATGGCGAGGGTCTTCACGATGACGATACGTTCGTCGAACTCCGCCAGTACCTTCTGGCGCGCTGCTGCGCCGAGCCGGGCGAGCAGCTCGCGATCGTCATCGAGTTGCGCAATGGCATTGGCCAGCGCCGCCGCATCGCGGACCGGGACGCGCAGGCCGTCGACGCCATGCATGACCACCTCGCGGCAGCCGGGAACGTCCGTGGTCACGAGGGCACAGCCACAGGCGCCGGCCTCGATGAGGCCCTTGGGCAAGCCTTCCCGGTAGCTGGGTAGTGCCACGACATCCACGGACCGGAACAGTGCCGGCATATCGTCTACATGGCCGAGCCACTGCAGCAGGCCGTCGTTCACCCAGCCCTCGACGGTAGCCACGGGAACCGCGGCGGGATTGCCGGGATCGGGGTCGCCCGCCAGCAGGAACTCGATGTCGCGCCCTTCTGCGCGAAGTGAACGCGCCGCGGCGACGTACTCTGCAAGCCCTTTGTCCCACAACAGGCGTGCCGGCAACAGTACGCGCAAGCGAGCGGAACCCGGCCGCGCCGGCCCGGGCGCGAAGCGCGTGCAGTCCACGCCCGAACCCATGACCAGTCGAACCTGGTCCGCCGGCACCAGCCCGGCAGTTGCCGAACAACATCACATCGTCGGGGTTCTGCAATACCAGGCGCGCATTGGCGCCGCCCAGCGCAAGCCGCAGCAGCCTTCGCACCACTGGCCGTAAGATCCGCGCTTTCGCATCGCCGCTGATGAAAACATAACCCATGCCGGCAACGGCATTGACCCGCGCCGGCACACCGGCAATGCGCGCCGCCAGCGAGCCGTACACGGCGCTCTTGATCGTGAAGCTGTGGACCAGTTGGGGACTTTCCCGGCGAAACAATCGTACGAGATGCCGAAGCAGCGCCGCCTCGCGTAGCGGGTTCAGGCTCCGCCGCTCCATCGGCAATGGCTCCCAGCGCAGTCCCAGCGCCTGAAGTTTTTCGCCGTACGGGCCGGGTGGAGAGATCAACAAGGAGTTCGTATCCCGCCTCGCGCAGGGCCAGTGCCAGCGAGCGCCGGAAATTGTAGAGGTACCAGTCAGTGTTGGCGAACAGCGCTACCGTGCGCCCGGCGCGTTGCGAGGGCGTTCCACCATCGTCCATACGTGAAGTTGCAGGCTCAGGCGGCATTCAGGCTGTTGTAAACCGCTCGATAGCGGGCAACGCCCTCATCGAGGGAAAAGTGGCGTCGGGCGGCGGCGACGCAGCGTGTTGCTATGTCGTTTTGCCGGGTCAGTTCGATAAGTCTTTCGATACCGGTACTCAAGGCAGGAGTCGTCGAAGCTGTCCAGTGCCACGCCGACGCGCTCGCCCTCCAGGATTCCGGCCATGTCGCCGACGCCGGCATTGGACAGGCAGGGGATACCGCAGCCCAGGAACTCGGCCAGCTTCGTGGGAGCGGACGCCTGTTTGGAAAATACGGGCTTGATGAAGAAAACGCCTGCGTGCATGCGGGCCATCTGTGCCGGCACCTCCGCATGAGTGGCAGAACGCAATTCCACCGCGTCCGGCGGCACCCCGCCGGCTTGCAGGCGTTCGCGGATATAGTCCTGTTCGTTGCGATTGAGGATCAGCATTCGCGCGTCCGGTATTTGTCTGCGGAGCTGCATGAAACACGTTACCGCCGCGTCAAAGAGGTACCAGGTGCCTGCCGAGCCTACATAGCCCAGAACGAACCCGGCCTTCGGCACATCCATCGGTGCAAAACGGTCCAGGTCGGCACAGGTGGGAATCACTGTCACCGGGGGCATGCGATCCTGCAAGTAGTCGAACCGTTCCATCTCGCGCACCGCCGCATGGGTCAGGGAAACGACGTGGTCGGCGTTCAGGAGGAACTGCCTCTCGAACCACTTGGCCAGGCGATACAGGCGTCCGCCCGCCGGCCATAAACCCCCGTCTACTCGCTCGTCCGCCCAGAATCCGCGCATGTCGAAGACGAATTTGGCGCCTGTCATCCGTTTGATCGCCAGTGCCATGACGGCGGCAACATAACTGCGAGCATGCACGATACTGAGACCGTGTGTGCGCACCAGGCGCCGGCCGGTGACGGTGCCCTGCGCAATATCCCAGAGTGTGGCCAGCACGGAGAAGCGCTTGTGGTACTTCAAGGGATGCCAGTGGATGCCCGCAGCCGCGATGCGGCGGGCCACCGCGGCGCGCTGGTCTTCCTGCACCCAGTCTCCCGCTCGCTCGAAGCTGACCAGGTGGACGGGGTGACCCGCGGCGAGGCGCTCCTGGTAGGCCAGAACCTGCGACTGGCCCAGTGGCTCGAGCATGCCGCTGTAGGACAGGTACAAAACACCGCCGCTCACGCCGGCACCGGGGCGTGACGGTTCGGCAACAATACATCCAGATACTGCTCTGCGATCTTCCCCACCGCGAAGTCCGCTGCACGAGCTTTCAGGACTGCAGGGTCGGGGGGAGCGTGCAAGGTCTCCAGCATTGCTTTACAGAGCGCATCGACGTCACCCACAGGGACAAGGCGGCCGTATCGCCCATCATCAAGGATCTCGCGAGGACCGGACGGGACAATCCGTACTGACGACAGGCGTGCCCTGCTCCAGCGCTTCCACAATGACATTACCGAAGCCTTCGTAATCCGATGACAGTACGAACAGGTCGGCCTTCGCATACCAGGGCACGGGATCTGCGGCAAAGCCCGGCAGCAGCACCCGGCGCGAAAGCCCGAGCATTGCGATCTTCGCTTCTAGCGCGGACCGCTCCGGCCCCTCGCCAACAATACACAAGGTGGCGCCGAGCTCGGCCGGCAGGCGGGCGAACGCCTCGATCAACAAATCGTGGCGCTTGACCTGCTTCAGAGTACCTACCGTAATGATTAAGGGTTTGTTTACGCCCGCAAGCTCGACAGGCGGGGGAATAGCCTCGGCCGCTTTACCAAGTGCGGCCGGGTTGTGTATGACTTGGAACTGCGCAGGCGGCAAACCGGACAATCGGGACAAATCATCCACCAACCCTCGCGACACGGCCACGCGTGCATCAGCCAGGGGATACGCGAGCCGCTGGCTGACGCGCATTGACATGTTGTGCAATGGTCCTTTCCGTACATACGCCAGTGACAAGGGCGAGTGCTCACTTACCACGACGGTTCCCTGGAACCGGGCCAAGCACGCGGCAACAGGCGCCACGACGGTCAATGGCCACATGGCCGCGAGCAGGGCATCCGGGCGAGCAGACCGAAGGTAACGTACAAGTGGCAGCACCGAGTTACGTACACGCCGTGCTCCAAGATCGACTACCGTCGCGCCCTCCGGCAACGAGGAAAGCAACTCACCTCGAGCCTGGCGCAGGACGAACTCGACGCGAATGCCGTCGTCGTAACCATTCGCGGGCCATGCTGACATGGATACGTTCCGCGCCGCCTAGACGAAGGTCTGGCAGCACTATCGATATTCGTTGTCCCTTCACTTGGGACGTTTGTTAACGTTGAGGACAGCAGTAATGTATACCTGCAAATCCACAAGACGGAATAGCCAATCTCTCAAGCGTAAACCAAATCGTGTAGTCGCTGATGCCACCCCTATGCCGTCATGTAGCAAGTGTGCATAAGGAAGAAGCTTCTTTCGGCAATGCCAGTGTCTTGAAATCCGGTACAGAGCTCGATTTACCACAACATTAGGCGCCGTAAACCATTTCGAGTTTCCAACTGTGCTTAGAGATATCTCAATTCATCAAAGCCGATTGGTTACTCTATTTCATGCCTCGACCAACTAACCAAAAAAATCCAGAGCTCGTCTTTTAAAGTTTTCCACGCTAAAACGATCTAAGTGAGAAAAGCAGCTCCGACTCATTTCCTGATAGGGCTTAAAATCCCCCGAGATAATCCACGTATGCCATTCTGCAATATCAAAATCGCAGAATACTCGTCCATGCGTTCCCACAGCTTCTGGCAAACCACCGCGCGACGATACCGCAACCCGGCAGCCCTGCGATAAAGCTTCTATTGCAACTAAACCAAAGGGCTCCTCCCAGTATGACGGAACCATCCAAGTATATGCTTCAGCATACATTTCTTCCTTGTTCGCCATCCATCCCCGAAAAATGACGTTTTTCGGAAGGTTTTTTAGCTCTTCTGTCTCGTGTCCAAATACCAAGAACCGAACCGCCGGCATTGATGCAGCTAAAACAATCACGAACTCCAAATTCTTGCCAGACCGATTCACGAAACCAACACTAGTTAGTGACTCTCTGCTAAAAACGATTTTTGTCCGAATTGGCAACGTTAATGGCGGATAAAGTCTATACGTTTTTAGACCTCTCCCAAATACTGCGCCTACGATCGTTTCCATATAGTCGCTATTAACTATAACCGTCTCCGCACGATCCAAATATCCGCGCAGGCCTTGACCTGTTGCCAGAAGCCTTTTGGAACCACGCAGACGGTCGATTAGCTTTCCCCCCGGAGTTGAAAAGCCGAAATCCTCGTAGGCTTGGACGACGGCTACTGTTTCATATCCTTCCGTCCGAGCATCCTTCAACACGGCGTTCGTCGCAGACGTAGTCACAATCGTCGTGTCTGTAGGGTGCTTTTTGATCTCTGCAAGCAAATTTCTTCGCCATCTGACAAATCGCCACGCCGCCGACGCTTTGCGATAATCTTGAAATGTGGACAGCGTAACGCCCGCGGGAACCGACCGATTTGGCGCATTCAGAGCAATGACCTCGACACCAAATTTTTTAGACCATGCTTCTACCAACTTATAGTTGTACAAGGTGCCGCCGGTGGATCCCCTAGTCCCAGGAGGCCGCCAATATTCCAATAAGTAAACCAAATTTCGAGGTGCCAAGATTTTTACCAAGTGAAGAGATTCTCAATTTGTCATCAACCAAATAAGTTCAATGCCGTAGTCCGCCACTCATCTACCGGTAAGCGCCCGCTTAAGGAGGTGTACCTTATGTCGAATCGTAATTTGGTTAGTCAGGACGCAACGTCGAATGAAAAATTCAACCTTGTTCTCAGCAGCGTCAAATCGCGACGTCAATTCGCGCCTATTCAAGTATTTCTCGATCCACTCATTTATCTCTCTAGCGGTTGCATCGTTGATCAGACCCAATCGAATTGCATGATTTGTGTCAGTGCGAAACTGATGCATCAAAGAATCCTTATCCATTGTCGCTAGAGATTTTGCTGAGCTTAAGCTGTCACGATGCACTCGGCGAAGGACACCGACAGAATCAATGAAAAAGGCAGGTCCCGTCATTAGCAATCTAAATATGCTGGGCTTGTCCTCTTCAGGGCATGTGTCCCCCAAAGCAGGATACTGCATAAGTGACGCCTTTCTAATAGTCCTCGCAGCTCCTAAAAAGACAGGCGCATTTCCCTGCATGTATTGCGCGAGAGTCACGGAATAGCCGTAAGGCGGACTCGTAGTTCGCCGACAATCTTTCGATATCTCATTCAATCTTGAGAAATTGAGGTAACCTGTTTGAGTAAATGAGATTCTTGAATCCTCCAACATAGGCTGAACTGACACCGCGGCACGATCAGGACAGGAAACGTCGTCGCCCGCAGCTACCACGATAAAGTCGCCTGACGATAGTTCTACCATTCGAGAAAAGTGCGCGGCGATTCCTAAATTACGTTCGTTTTTGTTTAGGATTAGTTCATGTGGCCCACTGTAGTTGTCAGCATATTCGCGCATTATTTTGAATGTCGCGTCAGTAGAGCAATCGTCGGACAGTATTAATTGTAGGGGACTATAGGCTTGTGAAAGCGCCCCCTCCAGCGCCTCTCGAATGAATTCCGCTTGGTTATATGCAAGAAGAACGAACGTGACCAATGTTCTATTTTCTTGAGCGTTACTGCGGGCAAGGGACCGATCACTCATTACTGATTCCGAAACGCCGTTGTAGCCGCCATGTTTTTGAAATGGAACCGAAGGTATACATCTAGCGGTACCGGCAACCTTGGCCAAGGTTCCACAGACCGTATTCAACGAATTAACTTTTGCCGTAACCACGCTCGGAGGTCGAGGAGAGTATCAAGCCTCTTAACAGATGATGCGGCCGTAATGAGCGTGGCCGCCGCGCCTATAACCAGCATCATCACGGTGCTTATAGAGGTGAACCAGAGTACCAGTATGCCGCAGCCTACGAGAACTAAAGTATGCAACAAATTGCGTAATGTTGGCCGATATCCGATGAGGTACGCGACGGATACTGAATTCAAGACGTAAACGACAATATACGCTATAAAGAATCCGACGCCGACCGTCACCAGGCCCCACCGAGTACTTCCGTAAAAAATGAGCGCGAGATAACTGATGTCCCAAGTAAGCTGTGTCAGTAGATATAATATGCCTCGCCCCTGAGCAAGCAATACAAACCCCATCGGCCAACTTGATACCTTTATGATGTCGCCTAGCACCTGCCAGCGCAGTAGATGCGATGCCGGAGCGAAACTTTCCGTGTAGAGGGCGTGTATTACCCAAGGTGCCAAAGTGATCATTGCCAAAAGGATTGGACCAGCGAGCAACAACGCCATTTCAGATTGATCATTAACTAAGGTTCGCGCTTGCTTTTTGTCCCCAATGACCGCAGATAGGCGCGGGAAGTAATCGGTGCCCATTGCACCAAGTACAAATCCGATGTAAGTCATCGAGATCGACCACGCGGCCTGAAAGTATCCGGTGGCATCGATGCCAAATTCCCGTAGCACAATGGACCGCGCCGCGAGTTGCGTTGCAAGATTGAAAAGAGCCGCGGCCATGAACGGCAGGCCCAGCCGGATCATGGCATCCCATTGCGATTTTATTGCTATCCAATCGTGTTCGGCGCTTGGTTTTGGCAAGCGGGCGGCATAGTAAGTCGCAACTATGATGTTTAGTGCGGGCGCGGTTAGCACGAACCACAACACGCCGTCTTGCCCAAGCAGGTAAACAATTGCAATGCCTATTGCAGCTCCGAGGATAGAGCCAATAATAGTTACGCGCGCAAGATCGCCAATTTTTCGCAAACCGCGAAGCAACGCTGTCTGGGAACTCGCAATTAGGCTTAGCAGAACGCCAAGCCCTAGCCAGCCAACATCACTCGCATTGGCAACCTCGCCGAAAACCCATTGTGCAACTGACTCCCGCACAATCCAAAGAATTGACATACCGGCCAGACCGAGCAGGACGCTTCCAAGCCAAAGTGCGCGGCGAACAATCGCCAGCGTTTCGGCGTCTCCGGACGTTGCGGCCAGTTGCCTAACACCACTGTTCGCGAGGCCGCATCCTGCCAATGTCGCCCCCATGCTCAGGATGTTCTGGTATAACCCCATCAGGCCGACCCCTGTCGGCCCTAGGAGGACGGCCAGAACTTTAACTTTAAAAATACCGACAATTACGCTCACTGCCGATGCTGTACCGGTTATAGCGCTGGACCGGAAAATCTGCCGGTGGGATTTCACGGACTGAACTGAAGCAAAGACCCGATGATCTTTTTCTCGTCGCTGGAAGTTAAATGAGGCCCCATCGGCAGACTGAGAACCTCGTCCGCCATAGCTTCCGCGACTGGAAAGTCGCCTTTTCGGAAACCCTGTTGCGAATAGGCCTGCTGGAGGTGTGGTGGGATCGGATAATGCATTAGTGCTGCGACTCCAGTTCGTTCCAAATGTCGTTGGACCTCCGAACGCCTAGCAGTGCGAATTACATAAAGGTGCCACACAGGGTCTGCCCAATACGGAACGATGGGTAACCTGTAAATGCTATCAGCTAACGCCGCGGTGTAGCGTTTAGCTATGGCGGCGCGACGACGATTCCATTCATCCAACCACTTTAGCTTCACTCTTAATACTGCAGCCTGGATGGGATCGAGTCGACTATTAAAGCCCTGTACTTCGTTGACGTACTTCGTACGGGAACCGTAGTTTCGGAGCACACAAATACGGTCCGCAATATCCGGGTTGTCCGTCGTCACTGCGCCGCCGTCGCCGAACGCACCGAGGTTCTTGCCCGGATAAAAACTCCAGGCAACAGCGTCACCATGGCCGCCTATGCGCTTACGCTTATATCGCGCGCCATGTGCTTGCGCGGCGTCTTCGAGCACCATCAGACTATGATTTCGTGCGATTTCCATAACCCGATCCAGGTCGGCAGGCTGGCCATACAAGTGAACCGGCAAGATCACCTTGGTCCGACTGGTTATCGCGGACTCAATGCAACTTGCGTCGATATTGAAAGTATCTTCCTCTGGCTCAACGGGTACGGGTGTTGCGCCGCATTGGCTAACGGCCAACCACGTTGCAATAAAGGTATGGGACGGAACAATTACTTCGTCGCCTGGCCCCACGCCCATTGCCACCAACGCAAGGTGTAGTGCATCCAAGCCGTTTGCGACGCTGACGCAGCTTTTAGCGTCTACAAAACTAGCGAATTCGCACTCGAACGCTTCGACTTCCTTGCCAAGGATGTACCAGCCTGATTGCATCGACGCGAGAACGGCGGATTCAATCTCGGACTGCAGTTCCTTATACGCCTCACTCAAGGACAGAAAGGGAACTGCTTCGGGTTGCTCTAGTATTTGATGCCAAAATGCTTCTCGAGCGCAGAGGTTTCGCGTTGCAGATCGGCCCTCAGTTGCCTCATTTCTAGCTCGGAGGGCACTACAATTGTTTTTTCAAAAAGATGCACACGATCAAGCAATTGATAGCCGGGCGCAGTACGCTCTTACCGACGCCGATGAGTCGAGTTTCGTGCAGTCCTAGTAAAACGGCGAGGCGCCGGGGGATGTCGGCTAGCGTGAACTTTTTGCGCGTATAAACGAGATTACCGGTTCGCCTCTGTTCGTTGTGCCTGTGGGGCTTGGTGCCATCCCAGCCCAGACGGCCGGAACTGATGAAACGGCAAAGTTCTTCATTTCGACCGCCCACAATGTCCTCGAACCTCTGAACAAAAATTCGGTTGGTATCGAAATTGCCGAAAAGTACTTCAATGAGCGTTTTGTAATGGAAAATTTCCATCCGCTCGTCATTTCTGGCGACATCTGAGAAGCTCTTTTTCTGCGGGAAAACTGCTCGTAAAGCTCTATGTAGTAAGAAAACATAGCTGCAGTTGGTTCACGAACCGTAACGAGTATCGAGTAGTCCAGCCCATTCAATAGCTTTGCGAGATTGGTTAGTTTCGCTTGCCAAGAAGCGTTGCCGGAACTAACCGTCAGCATTTCTTCAGAAAGAACGTACGTTGCTCCACTTTCCAACATTTCCGACAACGTCCTGGCCAGTTCGTCTATACCATCGCCTGAATAGACGATTTGGCAAAATTGCTCAAAAAAAACAGTCTGATTAGTATCTTTTCTCGGTTGATAGACTCCGAGATACTGTATGTGGTCGCCTGAAAGTTTCGGAAAGATTTCCCTCTGAAGCGTCGTCGTGGCGGTTTTCGGGAGTCCAATATGAACGAAGAGTTTTCCGCTCATGCTCGCGACTGCACCCTTAAAAATTCCGCATAGTCTCGGTAGTAGTCGTCTTCACTGTACCTGTTCGAGGCCAGGACCATACAGACTGAGCCCGATGAAAAATTGTCGAGTTCCCGCCAGATCATCGGGCATATGTACAGACCATTGTAGGAACGGTTGAGGTGGATGCGCCTCTTTTCTTTGCCGTCATCAATTATCACATCGAAACTTCCCGACATGGCGATTATCAGTTGCTCAAGCTCCTTGTGTGCATGGCCGCCTCGTTCTGCTCCGCCGGGTACGTCGTAAAGGTAGTAGACGCGTTCAATGGCGAAAGGAATATGTTGAGTACCTTCAACAAAAGTCAGATTTCCACGCGGATCCGAAATTTTCGGAAGGTCAATGATTTTGCATTCAGCTAATGACATGTCGTGCTTTTCCGTTAAGACGGGCCGGATTGCCGAGAACCATCATTCCAGATGGAACGTCTTTTGTGACCACGGAGCCAGCCGCGACGAATGCTCCAGCTCCGATTCGGAGCCCGGGCAGGATCACAGCGCCGGCCCCGATAGAAGCACCGCTCTCGACGACAGTTTGCAGAACCTTAAAGTCGCGGTTTCCGCTACGCGGATTGCGATCATTCGTGAACGTCACGTTTGGCCCGATGAACACGTCGTCTTCGACGCGAAGCCCGTCCCATAATTGCACGCCGCACTTGATTGTTACCCGATCACCGACGACGACGTCGTTTTCGATAAAGCAGTGCGAACATACGTTGCAGTCCTCACCGATCGTCGCACCCGGAAGTACTACCACAAACTGCCAGATACGGGTGTTGTGACCTATACTGTGCGGACTGGACATCAGAAAGTGCGTGAATTTGGTTGGTCATATCGCACCGATTGAGATGCTAGCTGGCATCGTTGGATCTTTACTTGGATTTGGCATAGGAATATTGGTACGCATACCCATACGCACCATACCGCCGCCCCATCTGCTTGACGTCATTCAGCAGAATCCCACGCAAATTCACTCCCGCCTGGTTCAGGCGCTTCACGCTTTGCTCGATTTCTCGCATGGTGTGATCGCCATCGCGGAGCACGAGGATCGTTGCACCCGCCACCTGGCCGATGATCGTCGCATCGGTAACGGCAAGTATCGGCGGCGAATCGATAATAATGTGATCGTACTGCGATCCCAGAGCATCGACACAGTCCAGAAACCGCTGGTGAAACAGTAGCTCCGCCGGGTTCGGTGGAATTTTGCCTGTCGGCATGAACATCAATCCCGGAACAGACGTGGCGTGGATGCAGTCGGCAATCCCGCGCGAGCCACTGATGTAGTCCGACAAGCCCTTCTCGCGCGTCAGCCCCAGGTACTCATGCAGGTGTCCGCGACGCAGGTCGCCGTCGATCAAGCAGCACTTTCTGTTCGTTGCTTGCCAGCACTGTGGCGAGATTGACGCTGACGAAGGACTTCCCGACGGTCGGGCTCGGCCCGGCAATCATGATGCAGTTGTTCTTCGCATCCATCATGCCGAAATGCAGGGCTGTGCGAAGGTTGCGAAGGCTCTCTACGGCCGCATCGTCGGGAAATTCCGTGGCCAGTATCGCTCTTGCCTGGTCCTTCGATTTGAGCCGCGCGATCAGTCGATCCTGGTTCTTGCTGTGCGGGATCGTTGCGTAAACGGGGATGCTCGTGTGCTTTTCGATCAGGTCCGGGTCATGGACGCCGGCAGCGGAGCAGATTGAGAAGAAATGCGGCGGCGATCCCAAGAATCCCGCCGATGACGAGGGCAACCAGCACGATCATCGGCTTGTTCGGCGAGATCGGCCAGTTCGGCTGCACGGCATGATCGATAACCCGCGCATTGCCCACAGTGCCGGCCCGCGCCACACGTAACTCCTGCGCGGTATTCAACAGCGACGTGTAGAGCACGGTCGTGACCTCGGCGTCGCGAACGAGGCTCAGCAATTCCTGCTGGGTGTTCGGCAGCTCCCGTACCTGGCGGTTGAGTTCCTCCAGTTCGTCTCTCAGCCGCGCGATCTGCCGGTCGAGCACGATGATCGTCGGATGCGCTTCGGTGAACGCCTCCAGCGCCTTGTCGCGCTGCTGGTGGAGGTTATTGATCTCGCCCTCCGTCGCGACGATGGTTTGCAATAAGGTCTGCGTCTCGAGCGGCAGGTCGATCGAGCCCTTCTCCAGGCGGTACTCGTTGAGCGAGGCCTCCGCGGCCTCCATTTCCTTTCTTACGTCCGGCAGCTGCTCGTCGAGAAACTGCAATGTCTGCTCGGCTTCCGCAGAGCGGCGTTCCACGTTCTGCCGCACGTAGGTGTTCACTATTTCATCGACGGTCCGGCTGACCATTGCCGGGTCGGTCCCGGTCAGCGTGACCTCGACGATGCCCGACCAGCTTCCCCGTTCGGCAACGTCCATGCTGCCTTGCAGGCCCTGTATGGCCGACAGGCGGCTACGGCGCGTGACCGTGTATTCCTGGCCTTCCGCACCCGAGAGCTTCGAGACGAAAAGGCTCGCTGTCGAGCCGTCGTCGAGTTCGGCTTGGCTTGCGGTGCCGACCGTTCCTTCGAACAGGGTGTCTCCCGCGCCCGTCTCCACGCGATAGGCGGTATCGCCGGTTTTTGCCAGCACCAGCGATTCGCCGAGCAGGGACTCGGGCAGCTCCATGCTCGACACGCGGATCGCGGCATCGGGGCCGGCCCTGCCGAACAATTTGGCTATCGAATCGCCCAGCGGTCGACCCGCCGGCGTCGCAACAATATCCAGGCCAAGGTTGTCCACGACGGTCCCGAGCACCGAGCGGGATTGCAGGATCTCGAGTTCGGCAGTGACGGGCGTCTCGGCTGCGAACAGCTCGTTGATGTCGAGCTCGCCGATTCCCGACTGCCGTTCCTCGATCTGCAGGAGCGCGTCCGCCCGGTAGATGGGCGTGACGGTGGCGGCATGGTAGAGCCCGGCCAAGGAGGCACAACGCGGTGATAGCGAGGATCAGCCAGCGGTTTTGGAGGAGGACCCGGATGATTTCGCCGAGGTCGAGCGTGTTCTCGTCCGGTCCGCCCGTATACCCGGTTGTATTGCCGGGCGGAGGGACGGCAGGTGCAATTCGGCTGTCTCAGGTCATTCATCCAAGCTACTCACTGCCCAGCCGGTCGAAGGTGTTGATGATCGAGAAC
This sequence comes from uncultured Pseudomonadota bacterium, assembly GCA_963713215.1. Lineage (GTDB taxonomy): Bacteria > Pseudomonadota > Gammaproteobacteria > Steroidobacterales > Woeseiaceae > UBA1847. Next base: position 1,538,321 of record CAVQKY010000006.1, read on the forward strand.
GACGGCAGGAGCTGCGATATCACGCGGTTCCAGCTCGAGACGCCGGCGGTGTCGACAAACACCACATCCTGCGCTTCCATCTCGAAGCGCTCGGCGAGCACCAGCCCGTAAGCTTCCTTCGCGTTCAGGTGATAGATCTCCGGCTCTTCACGATCCACGCCGCGAATAACGAAGATGTTTTCGGGGTCGGCAGTCAACTGTGAAACGCCGCCCGATTCGCCCAATGCTCCGGCAAGTGTGAGGTAGCCGTTCGCGATGTCGACCGCGCCCGGCCGGGTGATCTCGCCGATGACGAAGACCTTCTGGTGGCTGCGGTCGAGCACATTGACGATGTCCCCATCCTGCAGCACCAGGTTCTGGCTCGAGTCGGCGTGGTCGTACAACGCCTTGAGGTCCACCTCGTAGCTCTGCCCGTTGCGGGAAATATTGACGCCGCTCTTGTGCGCGTTGGCGCGTCAGGCCGCCGGCCAGGTTGATGGCATCGACGATGAGCAGCGGCAGGTCGTTTAAGGGCAGGACGCCGGGACTTGCCACTTCACCGACCACGTACACCTTCTGGCTGCGGTAAGCAGCGATGCGTACGTCGAGCTGCGGGTTCTGGATGTATGCACTGAGTGCCGAGGTGAGGATCCTTCGCAACTCGGCGGTCGTCTTGCCTGCCGCCTGGATCGTGCCGACGTAGGGGTAGTACAGCAGCCCGTCTTCGCCGACCTGCTGGCCCGAACTCTCCGCATCGCGGAATTCGCCGACAGGGTTGGTAAGCTCCGGGTGGTCCCACACGACGATCTGCAGAATGTCGCCCGGGCCGATGCGGTAGGGCTCTTTGGGTTGCGCGAGCTGATTCGCGAGTGAGCGCATTTCGGCCTCGCGTTCGGCGTCGAGGCGGGAGACGAGATCCATGGTGATGGGTTGGACGCGGACGACCGTGCCCTGCTCCACTTCGACCTGGCCCGTGGACTGGGCTTTCATGCCGGGGGCGATTACGCAGCCCTGGAGGGTGAGGGCGGCGGTGAGGGTAAGCCAGTGGAGGGTGCTGGGTTTCACGGTTTGTTCCGTTCGCGGTCGTTGGAGCGGCCGTCGGCCGCGAATGGTTCGCGCGTAGTTTTGTCGCGATCAATTCGCGGCCATCGGCCGCTCCTACGGGGAGAATCTTCGGGAGCCAGGCGGCGATGCCGGCGTCGATCGCGGCCAGGGCTGTTTCGAAGGTTTCGCGCGGCTTGCGATAGGGGTCGGGGATGTCCTCGTCCTGCCATTCGCCCAGGCGAAAGACCTTGCCTCTCATTGTCGGCTCGTTCTGCTCGATGGCCCGCTTGTGGGCTTTTTCCATGACCAGCACCAGGTCGGCCGCAGCCAACAGCTCCGGGCTCAGTTGCTGTGCCCGGTGATTCGTGATGTCGATCCCCCGTTCCCGCATCAATGTTACCGCGTGCTCCTCGGCGGGGTAATCAACCAGTGCGCCGAGCCCGGCGGAGCGCACGGTAATACCGGCCGGCGCCAGCGCCTGCCTGAGCAAGGCTTCCGCCATGGGGCTCCTGCAGATATTGCCCACGCACACGATGAGGATGTGCCCGATCACCGCGTTCGGGCTGACTGCTGCCACTGCAGGTACACGCGGGCATCGCCCTCGTCCTCACCGGAGGCGAGGTCGTCGAGCTGTTCGTAGCCGACGCCCGAGCTCGAGCCGGCCGAAGTTGAAATTCCGCGCATGGGCGAAGTCGATGCTCGCGAACTCCTGCGCGCGTCGGCGTCAGCGTGTGGTACAGGTCTGGCGTGCCCTCGTCGTTGAGTCTCGCCGGCGCGCAGCAGTACGCGCCATTCGGTGGCGTCCGGGATCGACCATCACCCAGCCGCCGAGACTAGTCCGCGTCGCTTTCGCCGGGGTGGCCGATCACGCGGCCGAGATAGCGGTAGCCCGTGCGATACCGCCCATGCCGGTAAGCACAGTTCGGGCCGTCGTCTGACTTGTAGAACTCGCAGGTCGCGTCGGCGTACTCCGCGAAAAAGCGCGAGGACCAGCGGTTATCGAGATAGCCCGACCATTCGAGCCCGAACATCCCGAGGTAGCGGCTGGGGAAGAAGTCGGCTTCGTCCTCGCCGATGAGCTGGCCGTAGAACGCCATGCGAACGGTCCCAAAAGGCCGGGTTCCAGCGCGCATCGAAGCCGCCGAGTTGATTGCCAGGCCGCTGTGTGGGATCGGAATTGGGATCGTCATCATCGATGTTGTCGTCACCCCAGAACATGTCCCAGTAAGATGTCGAAACCGCACGGCCGGCCCTCGCCGCAGAGCTGCGCCGTGCGTGAGAAGCCGATCTCGAGCGACTGCAGCGGGCGCATGGTGAAGCGCATGCCGAAGAAGTGCGCATTCGGGATGTATCGCTCTTCCTCGAGCTGGCCGAACATTGTGTGTCAGATCCCAGGGGCCGATCCAGGAGAGCCACTTCGTCTCGAAGGCATCGGTGAAGACGCGGTCGATGACGAGCGAGGGGATCGGCCGGGCGTTGTTCGAGAGGATGAGGCTCCCGTCCCAGCCCGGGCCCCACCAGCGCTGCTGGGTGCTGGCGCCGATGGACCAGTTGCCGAGCGTCACGGCGAGAAGCGAATCGTCCACACGCACCTCGTCGTCGTCCTGCACGACATTGACGGAGTCTTCGATGTATTTGTTGACGGGCGGATCGACGTACTGCACGTTGAGCTCCGCCGAGAAGCGGCCGCCCTGCCAGGCCGCGCCTGCCCGGGCATCGACGTCACCGCGGGGCGTGTCTTCGAAGCCGCGGACGCGGGTGGGGTTATCGGCGCCGGCCACCTCCGCGGTGAAGAGCAGCTGGCCTTGTCGTGTCGCCTGTTCGGCCCGGGCCCGGACGCGGCGTACCACCTCGGCCAGGTGCGAGGGCAGGTTCGCGGGGTCGGCAGCGTTTACGTCTCTGGCAATCGGCGCCCAGGCGAGCGGCCAGGTGGAGACGGAGCCGGTGATGATGCCGTGATCCGCAAGGTACTGGATGTCGCTCCGGAGCGCCGTGTCCCCGGCCGGGAGCATGGGGCCCGCCCACGTTACCGCGGAAACGCTCAAGCCCAGCAGGAGGGCTGTTGCGAAGGCCGGGGCGCGGCGGCGCGGGGATGGCGGTGAAAAGGCGTGCATTCAGGCGGGATTTACAGGCGGGGCATCAAAAACAGCGGGGAATGGTAGCAGCATTTGGCGCGGGGCGGTCGCCCGCGGGCGTCGGGGACGGGCGACAGGGGGTTCGGCGGTCCCGTTGGAGCGGCCGTTGGCCGCGAATCCGGCGGGGTCGATCTGGCCGCGAACTATTCGCGGCTGGCAGCCGCTCCCACAATTCGCGGGCGGCGCCCGCTCCAACGGTCCGGGCGGAGGCCTCGTACCCGCCGTTGGAGCGGCCGGCGGCCGCGGTTACGCCCGGTAGTACTCCCGGTACCAGTCGACGAAGTTCTGCACGCCGACTTCGATCGGGGTTTCGGGCTGGTAGCCCACGTCCCGGGCGAGGTCCTCGGTGTCGGACCAGGTGTCCGGCACGTCGCCCGGCTGCAGGGGCAGGAGGTTCATCTCCGCCCGTTTGCCGAGGCACACCTCCAGCACCTCGATGTAGCGCAGGAGCTCGATCGGTTGGCGGTTGCCGATGTTGTAGAGCCGGTACGGCGCTTTGCTGGTGCCGGGGTCCGGGTTCTCGCCGTCCCAGTCCGGGTTCGGCTGGGCAGTGTGGTCGAGCGTGCGGATCACGCCCTCCACGATGTCGTCGATGTAGGTGAAATCGCGGCGGTGCTTGCCGTGGTTGAAGACGTCGATGGGTTTGCCGGCGAGGATGTTGCGGGTGAAGAGGAAGAGCGCCATGTCGGGGCGGCCGTAGGGGCCGTACACCGTGAAAAAGCGCAGGCCCGTGGTCGGGATGCCGTACAGGCTCGAGTAGGCGTGCGCCATCAGCTCGTTGGCTTTTTTCGTCGCGCCGTAGAGCGCGAGCGGATGATCCACGCTGTCGTGCACGGAAAAGGGCATGCCGGTGTTCGCGCCGTACACGGAGCTCGACGAGGCGTACACGAGGTGCTTCACCTTCGTGTGGCGGCAGCCCTCGAGGATGTGCAGGGTGCCGGAGATATTGCTGTCGATGTAGGCGTGCGGGTTTTCGATCGAGTAGCGAACGCCGGCCTGGGCCGCGAGATGCACGACCTTGTCGAACTTGTGCTCGCCGAAGGTGGAGCTCACGACCTCGCGATCCTCGAGGTTGCCCTCGACCATGCGGAAGGCGTCGAACTCCGCGAGCTTGCCGGCGCGCGAGCGCTTGAGGCGCGGGTCGTAATAGCTGTTGAAATTGTCGAAGCCGACCACCGTGTCGCCGCGCTCGAGGAGGCGTTTTGCGGTGAAATAGCCGATGAAACCCGCCGCGCCTGTAACGAGGATTTTCAATTCCTGACCGTCTCGATGGAGCGGCTGTTAGCCGCGACTAGTACGTGGATGATCGAAACTGCGACCGATTCGCGGCTGACAGCCGCTCCAACGGCGGCTGGCAACCGCTCCACGGCGGTGCTCTACAGCCGGTCATCGGACTCGGACACCGGCAGCACGTACTTGATATCGTAGAGAATAGAGGGGGTTTTGCCGAACGCGCGGATAGCATCCGCGCCGAGCGCCACGAACTGCCGGTGCGGCACGGCGATGACAATGGCGTCGTAGGACGCGGTCTCCGGGGTCTCGATCATCTGCAGACCATACTCCGATGCCACCTCTTCGGGGCTGGCCCAGGGGTCGTGCACGTGCACCGTGGCGCCGTAGGTCTCGAGCTCGCGGACGACGTCCACCACCTTGGAGTTCCGGACGTCCGGGCAGTTTTCCTTGAAGGTGACGCCTAAGAACAGGATGTGGGCGCCGAGCGGCTGGATGCCTTTCGCGAGCATGTTCTTCAGGATGCGCGAGCCGACATACACGGCCATGTCGTCGTTGATGCGCCGGCCCGCGAGGATCACCTGCGGGTGATAGCCGAGCTGCTGGGCCTTGTAGGTGAGGTAATACGGGTCGACGCCGATGCAATGCCCGCCGACCAGCCCCGGGCGAAAGGGCAGGAAGTTCCACTTCGTGCCCGCGGCCCGGAGCACTTCCTCCGTGTCGATGCCGACGCGCTCGAAGATCATGGCGAGCTCGTTCACCAGCGCGATGTTGACGTCGCGCTGGGTGTTCTCGATCACCTTCGCGGCCTCGGCCACCTTGATGCTTGAGGCGAGGTACGTGCCGGCGGTGATGATCGTGCGGTACACCGCATCGATGTAGCGGGCCGCCTCCGGGGTGGAGCCCGAAGTGACCTTCAGGATCGACGGCAGGCGATGCTTGCTGTCGCCCGGGTTGATGCGCTCGGGGCTGTAGCCGACGAAAAAGTCTTCGTTGAGCTTCAACCCGGAGCGGTTCTCGAGGATCGGAACACAGAATTCCTCGGTCGCCCCGGGATAGACCGTGGATTCGTAGACGACGACGTCGCCCGGCTTCAGCACCGAGCCCAGCGTCTGGCTCGCGAGCTTCAGCGGCGTCAGGAGCGGGCGGTTGCTCTCGCCGATCGGCGTCGGCACGGTGACGACGTAGAAATTGGCGCCCTTCAAGGCTTCCGCGTCGCTCGTGAAGCGGAGCCTGGTCGCGGCCCTGAGCTCCTCCGCGGCGACCTCGCGGGTCGCGTCCCGGCCCTCGCGGAGCGCTGCGATGCGGGTGTCCTTGACGTCGAAGCCGACGGTCGGATAGCGCTTGCCGAATTCGACCGCGAGCGGCAGGCCCACGTAGCCGAGGCCGATGACGGCGAGTCGGAGGTCGTTGATTTCAAAGCTCATCGTGTGCGGGTCGTGTCTGCCCGGCGGGGTCAAAAAATCAGCAGCGGATGGTAGCAGAGTTGGAGCGGGCGCTCTCCCCCGTTATAGCGGGCGCTCCCCCCGTTGGAGCGGAGCGGGCCCGCGAATGGAACGGAGTTCGATCCTGCCGCGAACCGTTCGCGGCGGACAGCCGCTCCAACCAACGTTGAAAAAATTGCCGTTGCATTGGCAACAATACGTGCGTCCGTTACACACAATCGCGTGCCCTCGCGCCCTCTGCGCTTGGCCTGCTTCTTGCAAGGCGTACCTGCACAAATACTTGTACAACATTTGTACAACGGCGCAATTCGTCCCAATCAAGAGCGAGCATTCGTCCGAATGCCGAGGAGTGTGTGATGTCACCAACGAACCCCGATCCCAATGGCCGCAACGCGGGCAAACAGCCCGGGGGCGCCGGGACGACGAAACAGAAAGTGAAAGAGGACGCCCGCGAGGTGAAACGCGAAGTGGGTGCCAAGGCGCGCAAGAAAGCCGAGGCCGGGCAGCATCGCCTCGCCGAGGAAGCAGATGCGCTGTCGGATGCGATCGATGCAGCGGCAGCAAATCTCGACGATCACGACCGCCAGGGCCTTGCCCGTTACGCGCGCGAGCTGAGCGGCAACCTCGCGGCCGCGGCCGGGCAGCTGGAGGGCCGCAGTGTCGATGAGCTGGCGAGCGATGCCAAGCGGCTGGCGCGGGACAATCCCGCGCTGTTCATGCTCGGCAGCATTGCGGTGGGCTTCGGCCTGTCGCGCTTCTTCAAGGCGAGTGCAAAGCGCGAGCACCACCACGACGATGCCTACGAGAACGTCGATTACCAGGCCGATGCTTACCGGAACGATGACACTTTCCGGGATGACGATACGTTCCTGACTGAGGATTTCTCGACCGGCACGCCGGAGCGCCGGACCGAACGGGACAGTGTGGAAACGCTCACGTCGCCGGCTGCCCCTCGCAGCGGTGAAGGGAGGGAGATGCTATGAACCAGGAGCAAAGGAACACGCCGGTTACACCGGCGCCGGCAGCGCAGCGTGAACGCGCCGATTCCATTCCAGAGCTGATTCGTAACCTCGCAACGGACCTGTCCACGCTGCTCGGCAAGGAACTCGAGCTCGCGAAGGCGGAGGTCAGGGAGTCCGCATCCGAGGTGCAGACCGCGGTCGGCGCGATTGCGACGGGCGCCGCCATCGCCATGGCGGGACTCGTGATCCTGCTCCTGAGCGCAGTGTACGGGCTCAGCAATGTCGTCGACCCGTGGCTCGCAGCCCTTATCGTCGGCGCGGCAGCGCTCCTGGTCGGCTACCTGATGGTCCGTGCAGCTAAAGCGAAAATGAGCGCTCGCTCGCTCGTGCCGGATCGCACGATGGAGTCCGCGAGAAAGGACAAGGAGACATTGAAGAGGGCAACCCGATGAACAAAGCTACCGATACCCGCGGCGATGCGATTCGTCGCGACGACGATCGACACGACGAAGCGAAAAGCCCGGAACGCCTGGAGCGCGAAGTCGACGAGGCCCGCGCACGGGTCGGCAGGACCGCGAGCGAGTTGTCCGACCGGCTGTCGCCCGGCGAACTTCTGGACCAGGCGCTCGGCATGGCCCGCGAACACGGCGGCGAGTTTGGCCGCAACCTCGGCTCCCAGGTGAAAAATAACCCGATTCCCCTGATGCTCACGAGCGTCGGCATCTCGTGGATGATGTTGTCGTCCAAAAGACACGGTGCCGCGCGTCCATACGACTACTACGACACGTATGGCGGTTCGGACGCGTACGGCGGTTCTGACACGTACGGCGCTCCGGACACATTCAGCAGTTCAGAGGGGCGGAGCCTCAAGGACAAGATTGGCGACACCGCAGCAAAAACCCGCGACCGGGCCGCCGCAGTCGGCGACCGGATCCACGAGACGGCCGACAGCATGAGGTACTCGGCGCAGAACGCTCGCGAAAGCATGAGGTATTCGGCGCAGAACGCTCGCGAAAGCCTGGTGCAGTTCTATCGCGAGCAGCCCTTGCTCGCGGGCAGCCTCGGGGTCGCGATCGGCGCCGCCCTGGGTGCGCTGGTGCCGCCGACCGAACTCGAGGACGACGTGCTCGGCGAAGCGCGCGATCGCAGCGTCGACGCCGCGAAGTCGACCGCCGCAAGGAAGTACGACGAGGTCCGCGAGTCGGCGAGGTCGGATTAGACGCGCTGACGCCCGTTGGAACGGACGAGTCGGCCGTTGGAGAGGGCGCTGCCCGCGAATTGAACGCGGTTCGATCCGGCCGCGAACCAGTCGCGGCTTACAGCCGCTCCAACGGCCGCTTCGAGACGATCGCGTAGCGCCAGCCGAGGAGGATGGCGGCGATGCCCAGGCCCGCGATGAACCCGCCCCAGATGTAGTTCGGCGGCAGGCGATAGGTCACGGCCGCGAGGTAGGCGAGCGGGAAGCCCACGCCCCAGTACGCGAAGGTGTTCACCAGCATCGGGATGCGCGTGTCCTTGTAGCCGCGGAGCGCCCCGGCACCGCCGATCTGCATGCCGTCGGCGACCTGGAAGATCGCGGCCATCAGCAGCAGTCCCACCGCGAGGCCCTGGACGGCCGGGTCGTCGGTGTAGAGCTTCACGACCAGGTCCCGGAAGAGCAGCATGACTACCGCCGAGCAGGTCATGAACACGGCACACACGCCGATGCCGAAGCCGCCGGCGTAACGCGCCCGCACGGGGTTGCCCGCGCCGAGTTCGTGGCCGACGCGGACCGTGATCGCGGAGCTCAGGGCCAGCGGCACCATGAAGGTCGTGGTGGCGAAGTTGATCGCGATCTGGTGGGCGGCCGTGATCGCCGTGCCGCGCGTGCCCATGAGAATCGCGACCGCGTTGAAGAGCCCCGCCTCCGCCGTGATCATGACGGCGATCGGCAGGCCGAGCACGAAGACCTCCTTCAGGATCTCGGGCCGCGGCGGCGCAATGCGTGTGAAAAGCTTCAGCGGTTCATAGCGGCGGTGAGTGAGCATGTACACGGTGAGGATGATGCCGATGAGCCACATCGTCGCCGCGCTCGCGGCCGCGCAGCCTTTCGCGCCCATCGCCGGGAATCCCAGGTTGCCGTACATCAGCACCCAGTTCAGGAACACGTTGCAGGCGAGCGCGAACACCGAGGTATACATGATGGGGCGGGTCTCGCCGATGCCCTCGGTGGTGAAGCGCAATGCGAGGAACAGGAAAATCCCGGGTGCGCCCCAGGAGATGGCCTTCACGTAGTCGATCGTGAGCGAGCGGAACTCCTCGTCGATGCCGATGACCGCAAGCAGCGGCGGAACAAGAAAATGCGAAACGAGGATGATCGGCACGGCGAAGAGCATCGCAAGCCACACGCCCTGGCGCGTATAGCGTCCGATGAGTTCCGGGTTGCCGGCCCCATGGTGGCGCGCCGCGATCGGCGCGATCGCCATCAGGATGCCGAGCCCGATCGTGAACATGAAGAACCAGACGCTGCCGCCGATCGCGACGCCCGCGAGCGTACGCGCGCTGATGCGCCCGGCCATCACGGCGTCGGCGAACTGCATGCCGGCGATCGACAGGTTGTTGACGATGAGCGGGCCCGCGAGACGCAGCAGGCGGCCCAGCTCATGCCGCCAGGAAAGTGGAGCGGTCATGAGGCCACGGTTGTTGTTGTTCAGATCCCGAGGCGCATGATTGCACGACACGCAGGAACGAGGTAAGCCGCCGTTCGAGCGGTCGTCAGCCGCGTTGGAGCGGGCGTTGCCCGCGAATAAGACCGTGTGTAATCCGGCCCCTCTTATTCGCGGGCTTTCGCCCGCTCCAACGGCGGGATAGTGTAAAGTTTCGCGGTAGTACAGGATTCGGCCCGGAGACCAGCATGCTGCATGACGGACGCGCGATCAGGGTGGCCGTAGTCGGGGGCGTCCGCACCCCCTTCTGCCGTGCCCACGGCGCCTACAAGTATTGCTCCAACCAGGACATGATGGCGGCGGCTTTGCAGGGCATCGTCAACCAGTACGACCTCAAGGGCCAGACACTCGGCGACGTGGCGCTCGGCGCCGTCATCAAGCATTCGCGCGATTACAACCTCGCCCGCGAGTCCGCGATGGATGCCGGGCTCTCGATGCGCACGCCCGGCGTGGATGTCCAGCGCGCCTGCGGCACGAGCCTCGAGGCGGCGATCATGATCGCGAACAAGATCGCGCTCGGCCAGATCGATTCCGGCATCGCCGGCGGGGTCGACTCGATCAGCGATGCACCGGTCGTCTACCGCGACGAATTCCGCCGCATCATGATGGACGCGTACACGGCACATTCCTTCATGGGGCGGATTACGCCCTGGTTCAAACTGCGGCCGGGCTACCTGAGGCCGCTGACGCCCGCGGTCGTCGAGCCGCGCACCGGGCTCTCCATGGGCGAGAGCATGGAGATCACGGCGCAGAAGTGGCATGTGGAGCGCGAGCTGCAGGACCAGCTTGCGCTCGCGAGCCACGTGAAAGCCGCGGCGGCCTGGGACGCGGGCTGGTACGAAAACCTGGTGGTGCCCTTCGAGGACGTCGAGGAGGACAACAACATCCGGCGCGATTCAACCATCGAAAAGCTCGCGAAATTAAAGCCGGTGTTCGACAAAAGCGGGGACGGCACGATGACAGCCGGCAATTCCACGCCGCTCACCGACGGCGCCGCCGCCGTATTGCTCGGCTCGGAGGACTGGGCCCGCAAGAAGAACGTGCCGATCAACGCCTACCTCACGTTCGCGAAGGCCGCGGCCGTCAACTTCGTGAGCGACGAGGGCCTGTTGATGGCGCCCGTCTACGCCGTCTCCGAAATGCTGGACCAGGCGGGACTCGAGCTGCAGGACTTCGACTTCTACGAGATTCACGAGGCGTTCGCCGCACAAACGATCACGACGCTCAAGGCCTGGCAGTCCGACGAATTCTGCCGCACGCGCCTCGGCCGGGCGAAAGCGATGGGGCCCATCGACCTCACGCGGCTCAATGTGAAAGGCGGGAGCCTCGCGATCGGCCACCCGTTCGCCGCGACCGGCGCACGCATCATGGCGACGATGACCAAGCTCCTGGCGGAGAAAGGCTCCGGGCGCGGACTCATCTCCGTGTGCACCGCCGGCGGCATGGGCGTCACCGCCATCATGGAGGCGGCGTAGGTCGTTGGAGCGGCTGCCAGCCGCGAACGGTTCGCCGGGGAACTGTGCCGCGTTCGATTCGCCGCAGAATCGAACCTCGTCTTATTCGCTGCAATGCCCGCTCCAACAGCGGCAACGCTGACGGGCTGACGCCACCCATGAATGATTTCAACGCGGCGCTCGCCTGGATCAACTCGATCCTCTGGCATGACTACGTGCTGTACGCGATCGTCGGCACCGGCATCGTGGTCACCGTGTGGAGTGGCTTCTGCCAGTACTGGGCGCTCCGGCACGGTCCGGCCGTGGTCCTCGGCCGCTACAACGACCCGGACGATCCCGGCGCGCTGAACCATTTCCAGGCCCTCATGGCCGCGCTCTCCGCGACCGTGGGACTCGGCAACATCGGCGGCGTAGCGCTCGCGATCGCCCTCGGCGGGCCGGGTGCGGTGTTCTGGATGTGGGTGGTGGGCGTGCTCGGTATGGCGATCAAGCTCACCGAAGTCACGCTCTCCATGCTCTATCGCAACACCGAGGATCCCGACAACCCGCACGGCGGGCCGATGTGGGTGGCGCAACGGGCGCTCGCGAAAAAAGGCTTTCCGCGGCTCGGGCGCACGATCGGCATCGTGTTCTGCGTCTCGCTCCTCATCTCCACGGCGACCGGCGGCAACATGTTCCAGGCCTGGAACGTAGGCGAAGTGACCCAGGCCTATTTCGGCGTGCCGTCCTGGATCTGCGGCATCGTGCTCGCGGTGCTGGTCGGCACGGTGATCATCGGTGGCATCCGGCGCATCGGCCGCTTCGCCGGCCTCATCGTGCCGCTCATGGTCGGCGCGTATCTCCTCGCGGGACTCTGGGTGCTGGTGGTGAACGCGGGCGAGCTCCCGTCGATATTCGCGCTGATCTTCAAATCCGCGTTCGCGCCCTCCGAGGCGGCGGGCGCGTTCCTCGGCGGCTCGGCGGGCTCGGCGTTTTTGTTCGGCATGAAACGAGCGATTTTCTCGAACGAGGCCGGACAGGGCTCCTCACCGATCGTGCACGCGGCGGCGAAGACCGACGAGCCGGTGCGCGAGGGCGTGGTGGCCGGGCTCGAGCCGTTCATCGACACGATCGTGGTCTGCACGTTCACCGCACTCATTATTCTTTCCACCGGCATCTGGAACCGGGCGCCGGACCTGCCGTTCCCGGAAACGCCGTCGATCGAGCACGGCACAGCCGGCTGGGAGTTTTCGACGACGCCGCTGCCCGGTACGGACTGGCGCGGTGGCGACAGCGTCTCGATCATCGTCCGCGCGGGCGAGAACCCGGTCAGCGCGAACGACCTGCACCGGGTGTCGGGCTATGTCGTCGCGACGGCCGAAGGCTACGCCGCCGACTGGCTGCCGTTTGCCGGCCGGGAGCCGGTGATCGTGAGCGACGGCATTTACCGCGACTACGTCGGCGCGACCTTGACGGCGAAGGCCTTCGATTCGGTGACGCCCGGCCTCGGCAAATGGGTGATCACCGGCGCCGTGTGGCTCTTCGCGCTCTCGACCATCATCTCCTGGTCCTACTACGGCGAGCAGGCGGTGGTGTTCATCGGCGGCGTGCGGCCGGTGCTTGCGTACAAGCTCGCGTACTGCGCGCTGATCGTCATCGCGACGCTCGGTCTCGTGAGGACGACAGCCGCCCTCGACAATGTGATCGGCACGGGCACCGGCATCGTCGTGTGCGCGAACCTGCCGATCATCTGGCTCTTCGCCCACCAGGCGATGGCGGCGTACAAGGACTACATCGCGCGCCTGAAGGGTGGCTCGTTGGAGCGGCTACCAGCCGCGAATAAGACGAACGTCGTTCCGCCCGCGTAGTGGTCGCGGCTGGCAGCCGCCCCAACAGCGATAATGAATACGAATTCATTGCATTGACTCGTTTACAGCACCCGCCTACGTTCAGGAAAGGACAAAGCATCTGAAGAGGGGGGTGCGTGATGTCATCAACGGCAGTTGGCTCGCCGGAGCGTTTGTTGCAGTGCGTTTTTCTATTTTCCGTGCTGCTGTTCGTTGCCCCGGCGCAGGCTGATCACACGGCCGATCCCGCAGGTGTCGCACTCGTCGGCAGCCTGCAGTCCGAACTCGGCTGCCCGGGGGACTGGCAGCCCGAATGCTCGGCGACCGAACTCGCGAACGTTCCCGGCACGATGCTGTGGCAAGCGACCTTCGCCGTCCCGGCCGGCTTCTGGGAGTGGAAGATAGCGCTCAACGATAGCTGGGACGAGAACTACGGCGACGGTGGCCAGGGCGGCGGCAACTTCCAGCTCGAACTGCTGGCGCCGCGCGATATCACCATCATTTACGATCACTCCGATCACCTGATCCAGCCCGCGCTGGTCACGGTGGCAGGCAGCCTGCAGTCGGAACTCGGCTGCCCGGGCGACTGGCAACCGGCGTGCAGTGCGACGTTCCTGAACTACGATGCCGAAGACACCGTATGGCAGGGTGTCTTCAACGTGCCGGCCGGTAACTGGGAGTACAAGGCGCCGCTTAACGGGACATGGAACGAGAATTACGGTCTCAATGCCACCTATAACGGCGCCAATATCCCGCTGGACCTGGCGGCGCCGACCGACGTCAAGTTTTACTTCGAGCGCAGCACGAACTGGATCACGAGTAACCAGAACTCGGTGATCGCCTCGGTGCCCGGCAGCTTCCAGTCGGAACTCGGCTGCTCCGGTGACTGGCAGCCCTGGTGTCTGCGATCCTGGCTGCAGGACCCGGACGGTGACGGGCTGTACACGTTTGCGACGCGCGACATTCCTGCCGGCAATTACGAGTTCAAGGTCGCGCACAACGAGGACTGGACGGAGAACTACGGCGCCGGCGGAGTGCAGAACGGCGCGAATATTCCGCTCACCGTACCGAATGACAACGATCTCGTCGTATTCACCTACGATCCCGTCACGCACGGGGTTGAGACAGGCGGCGAACTGCCGCAAGGCAACATCCAGGAGGCGCGTGCCTACTGGCTCGCGCCCGATACCTTCGCGTGGCCGGTCGCCGAAGGCAATGACGTCTCGCTGCACTACAGCGCGGATGCCGATCTCGTCCTGGCCGCCGACGGCCTGACCGGCGCTGACGCGACGATACCGCTGGTGCGCGACGGCGTCGTCGACGGTGCGCTCGCGGAGAAATTCAGGCACCTCACCGGTCTTCCCGTCTACACGCTCGACCCGGCGTATCTCGGCCTCGTGCCGCAGATTCTCAAGACCCAGTTCGCGCTCGCCGCCACGGACAGCGAAGGCAACCCGGTCGATGCGACCGGCGTGCAGCACCCCGGCGTGCTCGATGAGCTCTATACCTACAGTGGCGAACTCGGCGTTTCATGGAACGGCAAGACCCCGACCGTCCGGCTGTGGGCGCCGACCGCACGGAGGGTCACGCTGCACGTGTTTGATGACACGAACGATGCGAGTCCGGCGAGCGCGGTCGTCCCGATGACCGAAGACGCGGCAACGGGTACCTGGAGCACCGTCGGCAATGCGGGTTGGAACCGCAAGTACTACCTGTACGAGATCGAGGTGTTCGCGCGCTACTCGGGCCAGGTCGAGACCTTCTACGTCACGGATCCCTACTCGCAGAGCCTGTCCATGGACAGCAAACGCACGCAGATCGTCAATCTCGATGACGGCGATCTCAAGCCATCGAAGTGGGACCGCCTGCGCAAGCCCGATTTGCCCGCGCCCGAAGACATCGCGATCTACGAGCTGCACGTGCGCGACTTCAGCATTCACGACGATACCGTACCGGAAGCGATCAAGGGCACGTTCGGCGCGTTTGCGTTGCCGTCGAGTGACGGCACGAAGCACCTGCGCAGCCTTGCGCTCGCCGGCCTCTCGCACGTGCACCTGCTGCCGGCCTTCGACTGCGCGACGATTGCGGAGGACCGCAGCACGCATGCCGACCCCGGCGACCTGTCCGGCTTTGCGCCGAACGGCACGGAGCAGCAGGCGGCGATCGAGCCGATTCGCGACCAGGACGGCTTCAACTGGTGTTACGACCCGTTCCATTTCACAGCGCCGGAAGGCAGCTACGCCACTGACCCGGACGGCCCGGCACGTATCCGTGAGTTCCGCGAGATGGTCGCCGGCCTCAATGGCATCGGCCTGCGCACGGTCATGGACGTCGTCTACAACCACACGAGCGGCAGCCAGGGCGGCGAGAAGTCGGTGCTCGACAAGGTCGTGCCCGGCTACTATCACCGGCAGAACGACGCCGGCTACATTGAGACCTCGACCTGCTGTGCCAATACCGCCACCGAGCACAACATGATGGAGAAGCTGATGCTCGATTCGCTCAGGGTCTGGGCGAGGGAGTACAAGGTCGACGGCTTCCGCTTCGACATCATGGGGCATCACACCAAGGCCAACATCGAGAAAGCGCGCGACATGCTCCAGTCCTTGACCCTCGAGGACGACGGCGTCGACGGCAGCGCGATTTACCTTTACGGCGAAGGCTGGAACTTCGGCGAAGTGGCCAACGATGCGCGCTTCGAGCAGGCCACGCAGGCCAACATGGGTATGGGCACCGGTGTCGGTTCGTTCAACGACCGGATGCGGGACGGCGTACGCGGCGGCGGCCCGTTCGATTCAGGCGCGGACCACGTGCGCCGCCAGGGCTTCGTCAACGGGCTCTACACCGATCCGAATGCACTGAACAGCGGCAGCGAGGGCGAACTCGAGGAGCTATTGCGCCTGACCGACTGGATTCGCTTAGGCCTGGCCGGGACGATGGCCGAGTACCAGTTCATGGATCGCTTCGGCAACCTCGTGAAGGGCAAGGATATCGATTACTTCGGCAATCCGGGCGCGGGCTACACCAGCGACCCGCAGGAGATCATCAACTACGCCGCCGCGCACGACAACGAGACGCTGTTCGACATCAACCAGTACAAGCTGCCGCTAGCGACGAGCATGGACGACCGCATCCGCGTCATCAACCTGGCCAACAGCATCATCGCGCTGAGCCAGGGCGTGCCGTTCTTCCACGCGGGGCAGGACATCTTGCGATCCAAGTCGATGGACCGGAACAGCTACAATTCCGGCGACTGGTTCAACTTCGTCGACTGGAGCTACACGGAGACGGGCTGGGGCCGGGGCCTGCCGCCCTTCGGCGACAACCAGGCCAACTGGCCCGAGCAGTCGGCACTGCTCGGTAACCCTGCACTCGGCGACATCGATCGTCACGACATCCGTCGTGCGGGCATGCACCTGCGCGAGATGCTTAAGGTTCGCAACAGCTCGCCGCTGTTCCGCCTGCGCACCGGGCAGGAGGTGATGCAAGGTGTCGAATTTCACAATACAGGCCCGGACCAGGTCCCGGGCCTCGTCGTGATGAGTTTGCGGGGCAGTGAGGACATCGAGATCGTCGTGCTGTTCAATGCCTCGCCCGCCGCGCAGAGCTTCGTCCTCGACAGCGGTGAAGACAGTGAATTTGCACTGCACCCGGTCCAGGAAGACTCGGACGACGCGGTGGTCCGCCTGGCCGAATACGATGACGACGAGCATACCTTCTACGTGCCGGCACGCACGACGGCGGTATTCGTCAGGCCGTAACCGCGAGTCGGAGCGGCTGGCAGCCGCTCCAGCCGCGCCTACGGGAGCGGCTGGATATCGACCACGGTCGTGCCGCCGTCCTCGATGACGACGCCCGTGATGACCCGCGAAAATACGATGTCGTCCGCCGCATCGGCCACATCGTCACTTGCCTGGCAGGTGAACGCGACGGTGTACGTTCCCGCCGGCATGAATGCGATGCGGTAGCCGTGCACAACCCCGTCGTAATTCACACTCGTCGTCACCAGCGGATCCGTTTCCAGCTGCTGGATGTCCTCCGGTTCCGGTACGTCGCCGGTGTAAACGTAGACGGCATTGCCGGTGTCCGCCACCGGATCGTTGGTGCAATCCGCGGCCTCGATGAGTGCCAGATCAACGCTGCCCTCGAGTGTGCCGTATTCCGCCATGTCGATGACGCGTAGCGAAGGCCGCACGAACAGTCCCGGCTGCCCGACCGGGTCCGTCAGAGCCTTGCGCAAATCCCAATCGATGACGATATCCACGGTCTGGCCAGCGAGCACCGTCACGCCGTTCGAAAGTTGCAGGCCGGTTTCGCTGCCGCTCGGCACCGCAACCTCGACCTCGGAATCGTCGTCGTGCTTCGCGTAGGAATCGTAGACGTTGTCGAATTCCGCATTCACATGCAGGCGGATCCAGTTATAAGGTCCGGCGGGCACGGTCGTGTCGGGCAGCAGTTCCGCCGTGAGGCCGTCCTGCAGCTGCATCAGGTCGAATGACTTCGGCGCATCGAACATGATCTCGATGGGCGCGCCGCTGGCAGGCTTGAGGGTTACCCCGTCAAACTCGATGTGGACTTCCTTGACGGTGTCGATGGCGGCGTCGGTGAGCGACAGGTTGAGCACGCCCGTCGCCTCGCCGTCCGATCCCGAACTGCAGGCCGCGACGGCAAGCGCCAGTGCGGCGGGAATAAATGGCTTCGTGGTCATCCATTGACCCTCCTTTTCCAAGCGAGCGATCAGCGTAGCAGGGAACTGTGATTATTAGCTGACGGAGTTCACATAAACGGTGCTGTGTCGAGGCACGTTGGAGCCGGCGATTCCTGCGGTCGGAGCGCCCGTTGGAGCGGCCATCGGCCGCGAACAAGCCTTAGTTACTCGAAACCGCGTTCAAGTCGCGGGCGGCGCCCGCTCTCTACGATCCCCTATTCGTGCTCGAATACAAACCCCGTGAACACATGCTCCCCTGAACAGGCATACCGCCCCTTCAGCCGGCCCCCCCAGGCATCCAGCGCTGGCAGTCGCATGAGCACCTGCGCCTCAACGCTGCGCTCCTCCTCATTCACCACCAGTTCGACGTCCTGGAATTCGAGCCACGCGCCGGTCAGGCAGTATTGCGCTTTGTAAAACGACTCCTTCGCGCTGAAGATCACTGCCGCGAGAGTCTGGCGACGGTCCGGTGCGACGCGATCGAGCCAGGCGCGCTCGTTCGGCGTAACAATGAGCGGCTCGATCTCCTCCGTAACACAACTGCGAATCTCGACGTCGACGCCAATCCCGCGACGGCCATTGCGCCGGCATGCGACGGCGCCGCAGTAGGTCCTCGTGTGGGTGATGCTGCCAAGCATGCCATCCGGCCAGATCGGCACCCTGTCCCGGCCGGGCAACAGTGAAGCGCCGCCCACGCCGAGTGCCTCGAGCGCACTGCGTGCACACGCACGGCCTCCCGCAAATTGCAGTGCCCGTGTTTCCGCCACCCCCGCAACGAAGGGCCGCTCTTCCGGCAGTAACGCGTCGAGCGACGCCGGTGCACACTCAAACGCATACACCGTAAACGCAAAAAGATCGCTTAGGTGAGGCGCGGGTCGGGGTGTCCGCGGCAGTTCGTCGCGCGCTGCCCCCAAAATTGCGGCCCCGCTCCGCCGGTCACACGGTGCGGGAGCACGGCTTTCGCCTCTCCTGTGCCGGCCGGCATTCACTGGATGCACTCGCTCGACCTGTAGCATGACCTGTCGGGGCGTGCATTCCGGTGCAAGCGCTCGCTCGCCGATTGCAAAAACGATCCGTCCGCTCGAATTCGATGTTTGCGTACCACTTGCATCAATATCACCACCTCGTTACCGGAAGACTGAACGGCAATTAAACCTCGCATACTTCATGCGTAATCCGAAGCAAAAAAAAAACGTGTTCACATCGGAAAATCTTCGTTTCAAGATCGCGCTTGACTGCCCCACGATATGGTCTATTGTGATCGGTAAGAGTGCCATACCTTCCGTAGCCGGTACTCCATCTTCAAGACACCAACTCGAAAACGCTACAACAAGAACTGCAGGAGGAATTGATGCAGTCGGGTAAAACGACTCCACTGCACTCAGAAGCGTCCCGGAGCGATACGCGCGAATTCGACGAAGCGTATAGCGAGTACACGCAGAACGTTTACTCGTTAATGGCTTCAACGTCGCTGCAGCAACCACTTGTCGCGGCATACGGAGAATACTGGCGGGTTCTGCAGTCGGCGATCAACGACGAAGACGTGCAGCGTCAGGCGGCCGAAGCGTACGGGAAGTACCTGCAGGTTCTTCAGCAGGCCCTTACTCAGCCGTCGATCCAGCAAGGCACGGCGGAAGCATTTCGGCGATATCTCGCGGCCACCCGCCAGGCGTGGTCCACTCTCGAAGTCGACACGCTCGATCCTTTGCTGCTCGTCGGCATTGCGCAGAGCATGATGTTCGCCGCGGTAGTCGCTACGGGAAACGTCGCGGCCATCTGGACGTCCTCCCCCACCTCACCCCCCGCCCGGGAAGCGTCGACGTAGGCGTCGTTTGCAGCGCACAGGAATGCTCTTATGGCGAAAACCAAACAGCGACGGCCAAAGCGTTCTAGCCGGGAACCCGTCCCGGAAACGTCACGTGGCCGACGTAAGGAGGAACCCATGGAATCTCAGGAATCAACAGGCGCGAATGCCGGCCTCGAGGCGTTCGTCGAGGCGTTCAACGCGTATCGGCAGACACTGGAACGACTCGTGTCGGCTCCCGATCTACCACAGCGGCTCGCCGAGGCGCAGCGAAACGCCGTGCAATCCTGGAACGAGGCGTTCGTACCTCGCGAACTGCAGCAGCAAACGACCGACATGTACCGCAACTTCGCGAAGGCTGCGGTCGAGGCGGACTCGCTCGAGGATCTTCAGCATCGTGCCACGGAGGCATACACGGGATATCAGCAACTCCTGCAGGATCAGGTAAATCCGCAGCTCATTCAGGATCGCGTGACGCGCGTTTACTCGGAGTATGCGCGCAGGCTACAGGAGCTTCTGGCGCCAGAGCAGGCTCAGGAAGAGATCGATACGGCGTACCGTGAATATCTCGAGGCGCTGAAGGATGCGTGGGCCAAACTCGATCCGGCAAATGTGAATCTGCAAATGCTCAATGCGATTCTACAGACCGTGATGGCCGCGGGCTGGTTGCGGGCGGCATCGCTGGCAGGCGCCCGGCAACGCTGGACCGCTGCGGCGAGCGTGACGGCGGCTACTGCCGCCGGGGGAGGGACCAGGAAATAGCGCGGTGACGGTCCGGGTGGGTCGACACCCGTTGCTTTCGAAGGCCTACTACGGAGAGCGGCATGGCACGCCATTCACAAGCTGATGTTCACGAGAAGCGACGCGCCGGGTTGCGGGGACCCGCCATGTTCAATGAGCGCGGTGTCATTGCTGAGCAATATCGGGATTTGCAGGGCCTGCCGGTGCTCGACGCCGCGCGACAGGCGTATCCACTCCCGAACGCGTCGGCGGCAAGCACGATGCAGGCGGTCTTCCAGGCGGTCGAGATCGCGATCCTCAACTTGAGTGATGTTCTCCGGCGCGCCGTCTCCGATCTCGAAGAATCGTCTATCGCACGTGCAGCGGTGAAAGTCAGTTGGGCGCGTGGCTTCCACCGGGTACTTTTGCGCCTCAGCACGATGCCGTCGCAGTTCGGCCTCGTCTGCGCCGGGTCGGCGGCTCAAGGCCGTCTCCACATTTCCGAATCACCCGCTTTCAACGAGTACCTCGCGGTGCTCGCCGACTTCGATGCGGCGGTCCTCGCACATGTCGACGCGGGGACGCTCGATCTGCCGGGCGTGCTTGCGGATGCGTCGCTCGACAATCCGCTATTCACGTTCATCCATCTGAGCCGCGTGAGTAACCACGATTCGACGATCTGGGAAACCAATCTCGCGGACGTTCCGGTGTCGGCGGTCGTGCCGTCGTATGAGCGATTCGTGGTCACCCAGGGGTTGCGCGATGCCGTCTACGACCGCGTCCTGACGGGTGACACCTACTTCACGCAATTCCGCGGCCTTCACCAGATTCCCGAGATACTGGGTAACGAGGCCAACGATCACATAGAGCAAGCCATCCGCGACATTCGCGCCGGGCAGTTGCCAGCGGCGATTGCACACCTGCAGTGCGTTACCGTGATGATGGACGGCATGCTCGCGTCGTTGCCGCCTATGGCTGATAACCTCGCCACGTCCGATTACCACGAAATTCGCGAAAACCTCGGACTGACGAGTGGCAGCCATTCGGTCTGCCTCCGCTTCCACATGTTCACGGATTTATACCATCAGCTCGCCGAGGCCGTTCAAGGCCACCTCACGGGAATCACGGCTGGCGGCTCAGAGCCTCATTCCGTTGCCGACGCCGTTCGCCGGGTCGACGAAGCAAGATTCGACGATGCGCGGGCGTGGCAATGCCACCAGCTGATCAACAACGCACTCGTTGTCCGCAACGGCATCTTTCAGTGGCGGGAGCAGCACCTGCATCTGCCGCGCAACAACCTCGGCGGCGGGTACACGAAGTCGCTGACCGGCTCGCCGGATGCAGTGGTGGCGGTCAGAAAAATGCGCCAATCGGCGCGCGCTTCGGACCCGATGTTGCCTCTCGCCCAGGCACGTGGACTGGTCGGCGAGCCCCGCGCCGACGCACCGCAAAAGCTGCACGCTTACCTGGAGTCGGATACGTCGCTCGACTCGCGGACGCTGCAGTGCACCGGCGACATCACGCAGCGGCGGTTCGTGGAGGTCCAACAACGCCTCGGTTTCTTCGCGAACCGGTGCCCGTTCGTTGCCCCGCCACGCCGGCACGTCTAGCGCCCGTGCTTTCACAGCAACGCCTTGGTCGGCGGCGGAAATCGTGACATGGGCGCGACGATGCTGAACGACAGCGAAGTTTACGTTTTTCCGATGTCGTTCGCGCAGCAGCGCCTCTGGTTTCTCGAGCAGCTCGCTCCTGATAAAGCGTTCTACAACCTTCCGGCCGCAATGCGGCTTGCCGCGGACGTTCGTACCACGCTCCTCGAGGCAGCGCTCAACGAGATCGTGGCGCGTCACGAAGCGCTGCGGACCGTCTTCTCCGTGCAGGACGGGCAACCGGTACAGCTGATCCTGCCGGAGCTGACGATACCCTTGCGGGCGGTCGATCTGACCTCCATACCCGCTGCCGATCGCGAACACGAAGCGCGCCGACTCGCGCAGGAGGAGGCCCGTACGCCGTTCAATCTGTCGGAGGGTCCCCTGGTCCGTGCCCAGGTTCTGAAGCTCGATACGCACGATAACGTTCTGCTTCTGACGCTCCACCACATCGTCGGCGACGGGTGGTCGATGAACCTGCTGTTCGAAGAATTGACCGCGGCGTACGCCGCACTGGCCGCCGGTCGGTCGCCGGTGCTGCCCGAGCTTCCAATTCAGTACGCCGATTTTGCCGTGTGGCAGCGGAACCGGCTTCGCGGGGCCGTTCTGGACGAGCAAATTGCCTATTGGGAGCAACAACTCGCGGGCGCCGCTGTTCTGGAGCTGCCGGGCGACAGGCCACGGCCGCAAATCAAGAGCTATCGGGGCAGCCAGCTGGTCGTGCCTTTTTCGGCGGGCCTGACGCAGGCGGTCACACGATTCAGCCGCGAAGAAGGCGTGACGCCATTCATGACCGCGCTCGCCGCCTTCAATGTTCTCCTTCACAGGTACACCAGTGAGACGGACATCGCTGTCGGTTCACCGATCGCTAATCGAAACCGGACAGAAACCGAAAATCTCATTGGATTCTTCGTCAACACGCTTGTTCTGCGCACGGATGTCGACGGGGACCCGACATTTCATGAGCTGCTTCGGCGGGTCCGTGAGACCACCCTTGGAGCGTACGCTCATCAGGACCTTCCCTTCGAGATGGTGGTGGAACGGCTTCATCCCGACCGCGACCCTGGGCGCAACCCGCTCTTCCAGGTCATCTTCCAGCTGTTCGAGAGCCCTGCCGCCGGCAAAGCAGGCGTTGCCAATCCCGGCTTGTCGGTTGCGGACGTACACACCGGTACCGCGAAGTTCGATCTCGAGGTTTCGCTCTTTCAAACCGGGCAGACGCTGACGGCGAAATACGAGTACAGCTCCGATTTGTTCGAGGCAACGACGATCGCCCGCCTGGCCGAACACTTCGAACGGCTGCTCGAGAGTGCTGTTGCCGCTCCGCAGTGCCGAATTTCCGAGCTACGCATGCTTTCGCCGCGGGAGGAGCGCATCGTCGTGAGCGACTGGAACGGCACGGCGAGCGGCTATCCGCGCGACGCTTCAGTCGTCGAGTTGTTCGAGGAGCACGTAGCGGCCACACCGGAAGCGCCGGCCGCGGTGTTCGGCACGCGTGCAATGTCGTACGCCGTCCTGAATCGATCGTCGAATCAGCTTGCGCACGCGCTGCTCCGGCACGGCGTCCAACCCGGTTCCATCGTGGCTGTCTGCACGGACCGATCCGTCAACATGCTCATTGCCGCGCTCGGCACGCTGAAGGCCGGGGCTGCCTATTTGCCGCTGGATCCGGAGTATCCCGTTGAGCGGCTGAGATTCATGCTCGAGGACGCGCAATGCCGTCTTTTGCTCACCGGGCAAGGCCGCGCCGGCGAACTCGCGGCCTGCGGTGTTCCGGTGCTGCGGCTGGATGCGGACTCCTCGCTCATCGCTTCGCAGCCGACTTCGAACTGCGCCCCGGCCGGTGGTGGCGACGCGCTCGCATACGTGATGTACACGTCCGGATCGACCGGCGATCCCAAAGGCACGTGCATTCCCCATCGCGGCATCGTGCGCCTCGTCCGCAATACCGACTACATCGACATCCGGCGGCAGGATCGCATCGCGCAGATGTCGAATTTTTCGTTCGACGCGGCAACCTTCGAAATCTGGGGCGCTTTGCTGAATGGCGCTTGCCTCGTCGGCGTCCCGCGCGAGGTGGCGCTGTCGCCGGGTCGCCTTG
The DNA here is from genome assembly GCA_963713215.1 of uncultured Pseudomonadota bacterium. Taxonomy (GTDB): domain Bacteria; phylum Pseudomonadota; class Gammaproteobacteria; order Steroidobacterales; family Woeseiaceae; genus UBA1847. The sequence goes on from CAVQKY010000006.1 coordinate 1,562,083, forward strand.
CCCGGGAGCTTCGGGAACAGGGCATCACTACGGCCTTCGTCACCACGTCCCTGTTCAACCAGATCGTCCGCGAAAAGCCGGACACGTTTGCATCGCTCAGGCATCTCCTGTTCGGTGGCTCCGCGGTCGACCCGCGGCCGGTACGCGAAGTGCTTGAACATGGCGCGCCGGAGCGCCTCATTCACGTCTACGGGCCGACCGAGAACACGACATTCACCACCTGGCAGCAGGTGATCGAGGTGCCGCCGGACGCCGTCACCGTCCCGATCGGCCGGCCGATCGCAAACACGCAGGTCTACGTTCTGGACCCGCACGGACAGCCGGTGCCGATCGGCGTGCCTGGCGAGCTGTATACCGGGGGCGACGGACTGGCGCTTGGGTATCTCAACCGTCCGCAGCTCAGCGCCGAGCGCTTCGTCGAGCACCCGTTCGACGAGCGGCCCGGCTCGCGTCTCTACCGCACGGGCGACCTGGTCCGCTGGCGGCGCGACGGGAGCATCGAGTTTTTGCGGCGCCTGGATGAGCAGGTGAAGATCCGTGGATTCCGCGTGGAGCCGCGCGAAGTCGAAGCCGTCCTCCTGCAGCATCCCGGGCTGGGAGACGCCGTTGTCGTCGCGCAGCCGCATTCGACCGGTGATCAACGCCTCGTCGCCTACGTCGTGCCGGCGGCGAACACCGAAGCTTCACCGATGGCCGCCGATGGCGCTGGCGCCCGTATCGCCGAGTGGCAGCACATCTACGACAGAATCATCTACGACGACCTCGACGACGGCGGGAACGCGTCGGGCGAGGCGACGTTCGATTCGACAGGGTGGAACAGCAGCTATACCGGCCTGCCGATTTCGCGCGAGGAAATGGAAGAGCAGGTCGCCGGCACCGTATCTCGTGTGCTGGAGCATCGACCATCGCGCGTGCTCGAGATCGGTGCGGGTACCGGCCTGCTCCTGTTCCCGATCGCCCCGCACTGTGAGCACTACACCGCTACCGATTTTTCGTCCGTCGCCATCGGGTTCCTGCGTGCGGCCGTCGAACGGTCCGGGGAGCTCGCGAACCGGATTCGGATCCTCGAGCAACACGCGGACGACTTCAGCAGCTTCGTGGCGGGCGAGTTCGACACGGTCATTCTCAATTCCGTCGTTCAGTACTTTCCGAACACGACTCTGCTCATGGAGGTGATCCGGGGCGCGCTGGCTGTGCTTGCGCCGGGTGGCCGAATCTTTGTCGGTGATGTCAGGAACCTGCGACTCCTGGAAACACTTCACACTTCCATCGAGTTGCACCGTGCGCCCGATGTGTTGATTGCCGAACTGCGCGAGCGCGTTCGAGCGAGAGCGGCCGAGGAGCACGAGCTCGTTCTCGATCCGCTGTTCTTCGCGGCACAGGGGGCGGGGCTGCCGGGCGTGACGGGAATCGAAGTGCAATTGAAGCGCGGGTTGGCCCACAACGAGCTCTCCATGTTCCGGTATGACGTCGTGTTGTACACCGACGAGGCGTCGACTGCGGGCGCCCCCTCGAATGAGCTGCATTGGGAACGGGACCGGATCGACCTCCCCAGGCTGCGCGCACGGCTTGCCGAGCGTCCGGAAGGACTTCTGGTTCGCAAGGTGCCGAACGCGCGCGTGGTGAACGAGATCGAACGCTGGCAGCAGCTTTTTGCATCCGCCGATTCCCGCTGCGCTGGCGAGCTGGCGCTCGAGACGAGCCACGAGGCGGGAATCGAGCCCGAGCAGCTTTGGAGGCTGGGACTCGAGGATTCACGGCGGGCTTCGATCTGCTGGTCCAGCGACGCCGATATGACGTTCGACGTCGAGTTCTCCGCGCGCAACGATAGGGCGCCTCGCGCGCCGGGCATGGCGTCGTGCGTGGATCGCATTCCGGAGAAGCTCGCCAATGACCCGCTGGGCGCTCACGCCGCGCAACGGCTGTCGGCTGCCGTGCGGCGCTATTTAAAGGAGCGGGTGCCGGAGTACATGGTGCCGGCGGCGGTGGTGGTGCTGGAGCGCTTGCCGTTGACGGCGAACGGCAAGGTGGATCGCGGGGCGCTGCCGGCGCCGGAGGGGGTGCGGCCGGAGCTGGCGACGGCGTATGTCGCGCCGCGGACGGCGGTCGAGGAGGCGCTGGCGCGGATTTGGGCGGAGGTGCTGGGGCTGGAACGGGTGGGGGTAGCGGACAACTTTTTTGAGCTGGGGGGTGATTCGATCCTGAGCATTCAGATCATTGCGCGCGCGCGGCAGGCAGGCTGGCAGATCACCCCGCAGCAGCTGTTTCAGCAGCAGACGGTAGGGGAACTGGCGGCGGTGGCGGTGCCGCTTGAGGCGGCGGCGGAGGCGGAGGAAGCGGTGACCGGCGACGTGCCGCTGCTGCCGGTGCAGGCGTGGTTTTTCGAGCAGGCGTTCAGCGAGGCGCAGCATTTCAACCAGGCGGTGCTGTTACCGCTGCCGCCGGGGACGGCGCTCGGCGCCTTGCGGGCGGCGCTGGCGGCGGTGGAGGCGCATCACGATGCGTTGCGGCTGCGCTTTAGCGAGACGGCGACGGGGTGGCAGGGGCGCTGCACGGCGGCGGCGGCGGCGGTGTGCGAGGAGTGGGATCTGACCGGCATGACGGGGGCGGTGCAGGCGGCGGCCGAGCAGGCGGCGATGGCGCGCGTGCAGGGGAGCCTGGACCTGGCGTCGGGACCGCTGACGCGGATGGCGGTGTTGCGGCGCGGCGCGGCGGGAGACCGGCTGTTGTGGGTGGTGCATCACCTGGCGGTGGACGGGGTGTCGTGGCGGATTTTGTTGGAGGACCTGCAGACGGCGCTGGGTCAGGGGGCGCGCGGGGAGGCGGTGGTGTTGCCGCCGCGGACCAGCTCGATCCGGCGCTGGGGCGAACGGCTGCAGGCGTATGCGCAGCAGGCGGCGGTGGGCGACGCGGCGTATTGGCGCGGGCAGCAAACGGCGGATGCGCCGCTGCCGCGCGATCTGGACGGGGGTGCCAATACGGTGGCGGCGGAACGGACGCTCGTGGTGGCGTTGGACGAGGCGGAGACGCGGGGGCTGCTGCAGGAGGTGCCGGGGCTGTGGCACACGCAAATCAATGATGCGCTGTTGACGGCGTTGCTCGAGACCTATGCGGCGTGGACGGGGCGGGCGGCGTTACGGATCGATCTGGAAGGGCACGGGCGGGAAGATTTATTTGCCGGCGTCGATGTGTCGCGGACGGTGGGCTGGTTTACGAGCATCTTTCCGGTGTGGTTGCATCGGGAGGGGGTTGGCGACCTGGCGGCGACCTTACGCGGCGTGAAGGAGCAGCTGCGGGCGATTCCGACGCGCGGCCTGAGTTACGGCGTGCTGCGCTACCTGGGGCCGGCGCCGCTGCGGGAGCAACTGGCGGGGCCGCGGGCGGCGATCAGCATGAACTACCTCGGGCAGTTTGCCCCGGGAACCCGGCCGGCGCCGCTGGCGGATACCGACGCGGCGGCGACCGGGCCGCTGCGCAGCCCGCGCGCCCACCGGGCGTATCTGCTGGAGATCAACGCGGCGGTGCTCGGCGGGCGCTTGCGCGTGTACTGGACCTACAGCAGCGCCTACCATGCGGCGGCCACCATCGAGCGGCTGGCGGCCGGCTTTCTCGACACGTTGCGCGCGCTCATCCGGCTCGGCCAAACCGTCGACGCGCCCCGCTACACCCCCTCGGATTTCCCCCACGCGCGGCTGACCCAGAACCAGCTCGATGCCGTTCTTGCCGAATTGGACGCGACGGAAGGAGGCTCGGTCGCGTGAGCGCACGTCGGGAGATCGAGGCCGTTTATCCACTGTCCCCCCAGCAGCAGGGCATGCTGCTGCGAAGCTTGCAGGACGATCGCAACGCTCTATTCGTCGAGCAGGAGGTGCATACGCTGCACGGACCCCTCGACGTCGACGCATTCAAGGCTGCGTGGCAGGACCTGCTCGATCGCCACCACATGCTGCGCACGGCGTTCAGCTGGCGGACGCGCAGCGAACCGCTCCAGGTCGTGTTCAGGAGCGTTCCGGTGCCACTCGACGTTCACGACTGGCGGCTGCGGAGTCCCGTCGACCGCAAGCGCCACCTCGACGAATACCTTCGTCGCGAGCGTCTGCGCGGATTCGATTTCAGCCGTCCGCCGTTGATCCGCCTGGCGCTGATCCGCACCGCCCTGCACACGCACGAACTCGTGTGGACGCAGCACCACATTTTGTACGACGGCTGGTGTCGCGCCGTGCTGTTCCGCGAGCTGACGGCGTTCTTCGTCGCTCGCTCCTCCGGCACTGCGCCAACGCTGCCGGACGCCACGCAGTACGGTAGCTATGTCGAATGGTTGCAGCGCCAGGATCCCGGGGATGCCCGGCGATTCTGGCGGCGGCAACTGGAAGGCGTTCAAATCGCCGGACCCTTCGGCCGCACGACGGCCTCCAGCCGGTTGCCGCGAACGGGTGTGAGCGGTCACCAGGAGCAGGAAGTACGCTGCGCCGCCGAGGACATGACCGCCCTCGACCGATTTGCGCAGCAGAACCGGGTGACGGCCGGCGTCGTGATGCAAGGGCTTTGGGCCGTGCTGCTCTCCCGATATACGGGCCGTTCGGACATCGTGATGGGAGTGACAGTCTCGGGACGCCCGCCCGATCTGCCCGGAGTCGAAACAATCATCGGTCTTTTCATGAACACGTTGCCCGTGCGCGTTCATGTACAGGATACGCTCGATGTCTGCACGTTCCTGAAGGAGCTGCAGGCGCAGAACACCGAACTGCGCCGGTTCGAATACTGCTCGTCCGCAGAGATCCACGAGTGGGCCGGCGTTCCCGGGGCGGTGCCGTTGTTCGATCACATCCTGGTGTACGAGAACTATCCGGGCGCGGGCGAAGCGGGTTCGGGCGATACGTCGCCCCGGATCGGCGAAAACCGTTTCGTCGGTGCGCGGACGGCCTATTCACTGGCTCTCCTCGTCGTCCCCGGGGCGAGCTTTACGCTCCGGGCAGTCTTCGATGCCGGCCGCCTGGGTCCAGCCGACGTCCGCCGAATGCTCGAGCACATGGTCATGTTGCTGCGGCAGGTGGTGACGAAGCAAAACGTCCGTCTGGGCGAACTGTTGCAGCGGGTGAGCGACTTCGATGTGACGCGCTACAGGAACACGTCCGCAGCAGAGAGTCCTCTGGCACCCGGCGCCTACGTAGCCCCTGCGTCTGCCATCGAGAGAAAGGTGGCGGCCATCGCTGCCGAGGTTCTGGGGCAGCCCCGAGTGAGTATCGCGGGCCGGTTTCTGGAGCTTGGCGGCCATTCCCTGCTCGCCACGCAGTTCGTGTCGAGAGTCAGTGCCGCGTTCGCAATGGAGATTCCCTTGAGCCGGGTTTTCGATACCGACGATCTGAGGGCGTTCGCGGCCGCGCTCGAGCAGGACATCGCACGCAGGGTCGAAAGCCTGAGCGAGGAAGAAGCCGTAAAGATGCTGGAAGCCCTGGCCGAGGTCGAGTGACGAGATGATGGAGAATCGGACCGAACCCACCGCTACGTCGCGAAACCCTGTCGTCCGCCAAACAACGGCTGCTCGACAAGTGGCTCGGTGGTCAGGCGCCCGCGGAGACCTCTGCGCGCACGATACCGCGGCGCAGCGAGAGCGGTCCTGCCCCGCTTACGTTCTCGCAACTGCGGCTTTGGTTCCTCGACCAGCTTGCGCCGGGTAACCCGTTCTACAACACGCCGGTCGCTGTGCCCCTGGCCCGTGGACTGCATCCCGGCGTGCTCCAACGATGTCTTGAAGAGATCGTCCGCCGGCATGAGTCGCTCCGCACTACATTCGGCAGCACTGACGGGCAGCCGGTTCAGATCATCGGCGCCGAGGTTCGTATGCCGATGCGTGTGCTCGATCTGCGGAGCGTCGCTCCCGCGAGCCGGCGGGCGGAGGCAACGCGCATGGCCACGGAGGAAGCGCGGCGGCCGTTCGACCTCGCGACCGGGCCGCTCATTCGAGCGCTTCTGATCGACCTCGGCTCCGACGGTTACCTCCTGCTCCTGACACTTCACCACATCGTCAGCGACGCATGGTCGGTAGGTATCCTCTTCCGCGAATTGACTGAGCTGTACGCTGGCTTTTCTCTCGGCCGGCCATCGCCTTTGCCGGAGCCGCCGCTGCAGTACGCGGATTTCGCCGTCTGGCAGCGCCAGCATCTGGTCGGCAGCACGCTCGATGCACAACTCGAATACTGGAGGACGCAAGCTCAGAAGCTGCCTGTACTCGAGCTTCCGCTCGATCGCCCACGGCCCGCGGTTCAGAGCTATCGCGGTGCCCAGCTCGACCTCGCGCTCTCCCGGCTGCAGACGACCCGGCTGCAGGAGTGGAGTCAACGGGAAGGCGTTACGCTGTTCATGACGCTGCTTGCGGCGTTTTCCGTCCTGTTGAGCCGCTACTCCAGCCAGTCCGAGATCGTCGTGGGAAGCCCGATCAGCGGCCGCAACCGCCCCGAGCTCGAGAACATCATCGGCTTCTTCATCAACCATCTGGTACTGAGGATCGACTTATCGGGCCAGCCGTCGTTTCGCGATATCGTTCGCCGTGTTCGTGAGGTGACGCTCAAGGCGTACGAGAACCAGGACCTCCCGTTCGAGAAGCTGGTTGCGGAGCTTCATCCGAACCGTGACCTCAGCCGCAACCCGCTCTTCCAGGTGACTTTCCAGATCGTCAATACGCCGGGCGTTGCGAGCCCGGCCTCCGCCGCGACTGCGATGCCGACGGACATCGAGCAGGGTACGGCCATCTTCGATCTGGCCGTGAACGCCTGGGAGACGGCGGATGGTGTGCGTGCCCGGTTCGAATACAGCACCGACCTGTTCGAGCGTATCTCCATCGAACGCATGGCGACGTGCTACCGGCGGCTGCTTGAAAGTGCGCTCGAGGACCCCGACGCGCCGGTGTCACTGCTGACGCTATGCAATGCGGATGAGGAGCGCCTGGTCCGGGAGGAATGGAACCAGACCGAGGTCGCCTATCGGGACGATGTCTGTCTGCACGAGCTGTTCGAGGAGCAGGCCCGCCGCACGCCGAATGCACCGGCGCTCGTCGCCGGTACCGACCGAGTGACTTTCGAGGAGCTGAATCGCCGGGCGGACGCACTTGCGTGCGTGCTGTCCGCCCGCGGCATCGCGCCGGGATCGGTTGTCGCTGTCGCGCTGAACCGCTCGCCCGCTATGGTCGCGGCGCTGCTCGGCGTTCTCAAGGCCGGGGCCGCTTATCTCCCGCTCGATCCAAGCTATCCTCGGGATCGGCTCGAGTTCATGATCAATGACGCGTGTGCCGATCTGCTCATCAGTGAGTCGTCCGTGCTCGAGCGGCTGGCGTTGCGTGGCGAAAAGGCGCTATTTCGCATCGGACACCGATTGGCCGGCGGAAATCCCTGCGCTTCGCCCGCCGCCCGCCGCTGCAACGCGCGAAGACCTCGCATACGTCATCTATACCTCGGGATCCACCGGCACGCCCAAGGGCGCAATGATTCACCACGCCGCCATCTGCAATCACATGCAATGGATGCAGGAACGCTTTCCCCTGGGCAGCGACGACCGGGTGCTCCAGAGGACACCGTTCAGCTTCGATGCTTCGGTCTGGGAGTTCTACGCGCCGCTGGTTGCGGGAGCAACGCTCGTGCTTGCCCCGCAAGAGGCGCGACGCGATGCCCATACACTCGCGGAGAATCATCGCGGAACAGCGCGTCACGATTCTCCAGGTCGTGCCTTCGCTGTTGAAGTTGCTGCTCGATTGCCCCGAGTTTGCCGACTGCACGACGCTGCGGCGGGTCTTCTGCGGCGGAGAGCTGCTGACCAACGATCTCGTCGCCCGATTTCACGAGCAGAGCGCCGCGGAGCTGATCAACCTGTATGGGCCCACAGAGGCGACCATCGACACGCACTGTTTTGTGTGTTCCCGGGATGACAGTGAGCGGATCATCCCGATCGGAAAGGCGATCGCGAACACCCGCAGTTACATTCTCGACGAACAGTTGCGACCGACACCGATCGGTGTGCCGGGCGAGCTGTACATCGGGGGACGGGCCGTAGGGAAAGGATACCTGAACCGGCCCGACCTCACGGCGGCACGGTTTATCGCCGACACGTTCGTTCCGCGTGACGGTGCGCGGCTGTACAAGACCGGCGACCGCGCACGCTACCTGCCGGACGGCAACATTCACCTGATCGGTCGCATGGATCAGCAGGTCAAGCTTCGCGGCTTTCGCATCGAGCTCGGCGAAATCGAAGCGGTTCTTCGCGCCTGTGATGGTGTATCCGACGCCGTCGCCTGCATCCGTGACGATCGCGAAGGCGGGCCCCGCCTGGTCGCGTACGTCGTGCCGGAGGGCGCGTTCCCGGGCGTGCCTGCCGTGCGGCGCTATTTAAAGGAGCGGGTGCCGGAGTACATGGTGCCGGCGGCGGTGGTGGTGCTGGAGCGCTTGCCGTTGACGGCGAACGGCAAGGTGGATCGCGGGGCGCTGCCGGCGCCGGAGGGGGTGCGGCCGGAGCTGGCGACGGCGTATGTCGCGCCGCGGACGGCGGTCGAGGAGGCGCTGGCGCGGATTTGGGCGGAGGTGCTGGGGCTGGAACGGGTGGGGGTAGCGGACAACTTTTTTGAGCTGGGGGGTGATTCGATCCTGAGCATTCAGATCATTGCGCGCGCGCGGCAGGCAGGCTGGCAGATCACCCCGCAGCAGCTGTTTCAGCAGCAGACGGTAGGGGAACTGGCGGCGGTGGCGGTGCCGCTTGAGGCGGCGGCGGAGGCGGAGGAAGCGGTGACCGGCGACGTGCCGCTGCTGCCGGTGCAGGCGTGGTTTTTCGAGCAGGCGTTCAGCGAGGCGCAGCATTTCAACCAGGCGGTGCTGTTACCGCTGCCGCCGGGGACGGCGCTCGGCGCCTTGCGGGCGGCGCTGGCGGCGGTGGAGGCGCATCACGATGCGTTGCGGCTGCGCTTTAGCGAGACGGCGACGGGGTGGCAGGGGCGCTGCACGGCGGCGGCGGCGGCGGTGTGCGAGGAGTGGGATCTGACCGGCATGACGGGGGCGGTGCAGGCGGCGGCCGAGCAGGCGGCGATGGCGCGCGTGCAGGGGAGCCTGGACCTGGCGTCGGGACCGCTGACGCGGATGGCGGTGTTGCGGCGCGGCGCGGCGGGAGACCGGCTGTTGTGGGTGGTGCATCACCTGGCGGTGGACGGGGTGTCGTGGCGGATTTTGTTGGAGGACCTGCAGACGGCGCTGGGTCAGGGGGCGCGCGGGGAGGCGGTGGTGTTGCCGCCGCGGACCAGCTCGATCCGGCGCTGGGGCGAACGGCTGCAGGCGTATGCGCAGCAGGCGGCGGTGGGCGACGCGGCGTATTGGCGCGGGCAGCAAACGGCGGATGCGCCGCTGCCGCGCGATCTGGACGGGGGTGCCAATACGGTGGCGGCGGAACGGACGCTCGTGGTGGCGTTGGACGAGGCGGAGACGCGGGGGCTGCTGCAGGAGGTGCCGGGGCTGTGGCACACGCAAATCAATGATGCGCTGTTGACGGCGTTGCTCGAGACCTATGCGGCGTGGACGGGGCGGGCGGCGTTACGGATCGATCTGGAAGGGCACGGGCGGGAAGATTTATTTGCCGGCGTCGATGTGTCGCGGACGGTGGGCTGGTTTACGAGCATCTTTCCGGTGTGGTTGCATCGGGAGGGGGTTGGCGACCTGGCGGCGACCTTACGCGGCGTGAAGGAGCAGCTGCGGGCGATTCCGACGCGCGGCCTGAGTTACGGCGTGCTGCGCTACCTGGGGCCGGCGCCGCTGCGGGAGCAACTGGCGGGGCCGCGGGCGGCGATCAGCATGAACTACCTCGGGCAGTTTGCCCCGGGAACCCGGCCGGCGCCGCTGGCGGATACCGACGCGGCGGCGACCGGGCCGCTGCGCAGCCCGCGCGCCCACCGGGCGTATCTGCTGGAGATCAACGCGGCGGTGCTCGGCGGGCGCTTGCGCGTGTACTGGACCTACAGCAGCGCCTACCATGCGGCGGCCACCATCGAGCGGCTGGCGGCCGGCTTTCTCGACACGTTGCGCGCGCTCATCCGGCTCGGCCAAACCGTCGACGCGCCCCGCTACACCCCCTCGGATTTCCCCCACGCGCGGCTCGACCAGCGAAATCTCGACAAGCTTTTCCGTCGATTGAAATCCTCCGGAGAGCAGCAATGAGCGCCGCCATGAACAGCCTCGAGATCGAGGACGTCTACGAGCTGTCCCCGCTGCAGGAAGGCATGCTGTTTCACACGCTTATCGCTCCGGAAAGCGGCGTGTATCTCGAGCAGCTGTGTGTTGCCGTGCGAGGCATCTGGTCACAGCACGCAATGAAGAAAGCGCTCGGGCAGCTGCTTCAGCGGCACTCGATCCTGCGCACCGCGTTTTGCTGGGAGGGGCTCGATAAGCCTGTGCAGATCGTGTTCCGCAGCGTCGCGCCGGTCGTCGACACCATCGAGCCGGAACAGTTCCTGGAGCTGGGCGGAGACATCGAGGCGCTCCTGCTGGCCGATCGCCGCCGCGCTTTCAAGCTTGACCAGCCGCCGCTGTTTCGTCTGACCAGTGTCCGCAGTGGCCCGGATGACTATTGGCTGATTCTCACTTTCCACCATCTGCTGCTCGACGGCTGGAGTCTGCAACGACTGACCGCGGAGCTCACGGCACTGTACGAGGCGGCGTGGGAGGCCCGCGACGCAGCGCTTCCGGCCCCGCGTCCGTATCGCGACTACATCGCCTGGCGCCAGGCGCAGAATGACGAGGCCGCCCGGGAGTTCTGGACCGGGCGCCTCGCGGATTTCTGGTCGCCGACGCTGTTGGCCTCTTCCGCCGCCGCCGACGCCGCTGCTTACAGTGAGTACAACGATCATGTGCCAGAGAGCCTGACGGCTGAGTTGAAACAGTTCACGCAACGGCACCGGATGACGCTCAACACCGTGGTCCAGGCGGCATGGGCGGTGGTGCTCGGGCGTAACACGGCCTCGGACGACGTGGTGTTCGGATCCGTGGTTTCCGGCCGGCCGGCAAGCTTGCCGGGGGTGGAATCGATCCTCGGATTATTCATCAATACCATTCCGGTGCGCGCGCGTATCGCTCCGGAGGCGCGGGTCATCGACTGGCTCAGGAACTTCCACGCCGAGCAACTCGCCGCCCGCGAGTTCGAACATACGTCCCTGGTCGACATTCACGGCTGGAGCCGAGTTGCGCGTAGCGATCCGCTCTTCGACACCATCGTCGGTCTCGAAAACTATCCCGTCGGCAACCGAGGCCGGAACGATGCCGGGGCGCCGACAGCCGTACGCCACTTCCAGCGCACGAATTATCCCCTCTCGATCGCGGTTCTCCCCGGCGACCGACTCGAGCTTATTTTCCTGTATGACGGATCGTTCGACCGGCGGACGATCGCGCGCCTGGCGCGCCAATACGTTCGCGTCATGGAGGGCATCGTCACGAATCCCGACGGACGGGTGTGCGATCTCCCCCTGCTTACGGACGCCGAACGCGAGCGCCTGGTCGTGGGTTGGAATGCGACCCGGCGTGATTTCCCGGAGGATCGCACGCTGGCTGACCTGTTCGAGGCGCAAGTGGAAGCGTCGCCCGCTGCCGTCGCGGTCAGCAACGGGGCGGATTGCCTGACCTATTCCGAACTCAATGCGCGGTCCAACCAGTTGGCCATGCACCTGCGCGAGATCGGCATCGGGCCCGAAGACCTGGTGGCCATCGCCGTCGAACGCTCGTTCGAAATGATCGTGGCGGTTCTGGGCGTGCTCAAAGCCGGGGGCGCCTATGTACCGCTCGACACGACGTATCCGTCGGAGCGGCTCGCGTTCATGCTCGAGGACACTCGTGCCCCGGTTCTGTTGACCCAGCAGCGGCTGGTCCACCAGCTACCGGCCTATCGCGGCCGGATCGTCTGCCTCGACACCGACTGGCCGGCGATTGCCGCGCATTCACCGGATAACCTGCCGGCTGCCGCGGGGCCTGACAACCTCGCTTATGTCATCTACACGTCCGGATCCACCGGGCGGCCGAAAGGCGTGATGGTCGAGCATCGCTCGCTTGCAAATTGTCTGACCGACCAGCGCCGCGCGCTCGGCGAGGGAGCCGACAGCCACGTGCTGCAGTTTTCCTCCTTCAGCTTCGACGGCTGGGTTTTCGAGGTGATGCTGGCTTTCGGCGCCGGTGGCCGCTTAAGCCTCGCGTCGCCCGACCGCCTCATCCCGGGCCCGGAGCTCGTAAGCACGCTGCGGGAAGAGCAGATCACGAGCGTGCTGTTGCCACCGTCGGCACTTGCCGTGCTGCCGGATGCGGATGTCCCGGCACTGCGGTGTCTGACCGTGGCGGGCGAAGCATGTCGGGCTGGCGTCGTTGCGCGATGGGCACCCGGCAGGCGCTTCTTCAATTTGTACGGACCGACGGAGACGACATGCTACTGCACCTATGCCGAGTACGATGGACCCGCTGACATCGTCCACATCGGGCGCCCGATCAGCAACACCGAAATCTACATCCTCGATACCCATCGGCAGGTAGTCGACGTCGGGATGAGTGGAGAGATCTACATTGGTGGCGCCGGGCTGGCGCGTGGTTATCTTGAATCGTCCGGAACTTACGATCGAGCGATTCGTCGATCATCCGTTCAGCACGGTGGCCGGGGCGCGGCTGTACCGAACCGGAGACATCGGAAGATATCTGCCCGACGGGAACATCGAGTTTCTCGGGCGGATCGATCACCAGATCAAATTGCGCGGCTTCCGCATCGAGCTCGGCGAGATCGAGGCGGTTTTACTGGAACATGGATCGGTGCGCGAATCCGTCGTAATCGCACAGGAGCACTCGGCAGGCGATCCACGTCTGGTCGCCTATGTGGTCATGGCCAGCGGTTCGATGCGGGACAACGAGTTGCGAGCACACCTGCGCCGCAAACTGCCGGAGTACATGATTCCCGCGATGTTTGTCCAGCTTCCATCGATCCCGCGCTTGCCGAGCGGCAAACCGGATCGGGCGGCCCTTCCGTATGCCGACACGATCGTTTCGCTGCCGTCAGTGGTCGCGGCACCCGGCACGGAAACGGAGGCCGCGGTGGCCGGGATCTGGAAGGAAGTTTTGCGCGTCGAGCGCGCCGATATCAACGACAGCTTCTTCGATCTCGGTGGTCACTCGCTACTTGTTACGCAGCTTATCTCGAGGCTACGCGAGGCGTTTCGCGTGGAGTTGGCGTTTGCGCAGTTCTTCGAGGCGCCTACGATCGCTGGTGTGGCGGCGGTCATCGATACCCTTCGCTGGATGGAAGGAGGGCCGGCAACGGCCGGCGAAAGCGCAGTGCACGGACTCGAGGAAGGGATGCTGTGAGCACGCTCGCCCTCCTCACCCATCTGCGCAGCCTCGGGGTGCGCCTGTGGGCGGAAGACGGGCGGCTACGGTACAGCGCCAGGCCCGGGATGTTGACACCGGACCTGATTGCGCAACTCGCGGCGCGCAAGCTCGAGATCCTCACCCTGTTTGCGGAGACTTCCGAAGCACGTCAGCCCGTTCTCCGCATCGTGAGGAGAGCCGGCAGGGATCCGGCACCACTCTCGTTCGCGCAGGAGCGCGTCTGGTTCGTGAACCAGCTCGCGCCAGGGAATTCGACTTTCAACATCGATCATGCGTTGCGACTTCGCTACCGGCTCGATCCCGGCCTCCTGACACGGGCCCTGAACGAGATAGTGCGGCGTCACGAGACGCTCCGGACAGTGTTCCGGATGGTCGGCGATCAACCGGCCCAGGTCGTACAAGAAGCGCTGGAAATTGAAGTTCCAATCGTTGACCTGTCACAGCTTCCGGCCGGGCAACGTGAAGCCGAAACCGCTCGACTCGCAATCGAGGAGTCGCGGCGGCCATTCGATCTCACGACCGGCCCGTTATTGCGAACGGGCCTGCTACGGCTCGGACAGGCCGACTGGGTCTTTCTGTTGACCATTCACCACATCGTGACCGACGGCTGGTCAATGGGCCTGTTTTTCCGGGAACTCAGCGCGCTCTACTCGGCGTTCGCCATGGGCCGGCCCTCGCCTCTCGAGGAGCTCGAGGTTCAGTACTCGGACTACGCGGCCTGGCAGCGGGAATATCTGCAAGGCGATGTGCTGAATCGCCTGGTGCGGTACTGGAAGACGGTGCTTTCGGATCTTTCGGCGCTGGAGCTGCCGACCGATCGGCCGCGGCCGGCACTGCAGACCTTCCGCGGTGCAGAACACAACTTTGTGCTTTCGGCGGAAGTGTCTGCGGATCTGAAGAGGCTCAGTCAGCAGGAAGGCGCCACGTTGTTCATGACACTCCTGGCGACATTCAAGACGCTGCTCCACCGCTACAGCGGTCAGCAGGACGTGGTCGTGGGATCGTACATCGCTAACCGGAATCATCAAGAAGTCGAGCCGCTGATCGGCTTTTTCGTCAACACGCTCGTATTCCGTACGGACTTCTCCGGTACGCCCACGTTTCGCGAGATCCTGCAGCGTGTACGAAAGGCGGCGCTTGACGCGTATGCGCATCAGGACGTTCCATTCACAAAGCTCGTCGAAGAGCTTCAGCCGGATCGTGACCTGACACGCAATCCGTTGTTTCAGGTGGTCTTCCAACTGTTCAATGCGCCGACGATGGCGACTGATGAAACGGTGGAACCGGCAACGGTCCCGCGTGATCGCGGCACGTCCATCTTCGACCTGGCATTGCACACATGGGAGGCTGGCGGGCGGCTGCACGCGCAATTCGAATACAACACCGATTTGTTCGATCAAGAGACCATCCTGAGGCTCACGTCGCATTTCGAGACTCTCGTGCGAGCGATCGTGACCAATCCGGATGAGCGCGTATCGGCACTTAAGCTTCTCACAGACGACGACTATGACCAGGTGACGACCGAATGGAACCGGACTGACCGGACGTTTCCGCTGGAACGCAGCCTCGTGCAGCTGTTCGAGGATCGCGTGAGCGAAACGCCGTTTGCCGAGGCGTTCAGTTGCCGCGGCGAAAAACTCTCGTATGTTGAGCTGAACAACCGGGCAAACCGGATTGCCCATCACTTGATCGATCGTGGCGTCGAGCCCGGTGATATGGTCGGCATCTGTATCGAGCGTTCGCTCGAGGTACCGGCAGCACTGCTGGCCGTTCTCAAGGCAAACGCCGTTTACGTGCCGCTGGATCCGGCTTATCCCAGGGAGCGTCTGGAGCAATACCTGCGGCAAACGCGCGCACGTTCCGTCGTCGCGGCATCCGCGTTCGGCCATTTGGTTCCGGAGGGTCTCACGCCGGTCCTGCTGGACACGGTGGATCTGGCAGCTTATCCGTCGACGAATCCGGGACTCACCGTAAGTCCCGAAGCACTCGCTTACGTGATGTTCACGTCCGGATCCACGGGACGTCCCAAGGCAGTGGCCGTGCCGCATCTGCAGGTATTGAACCGCCTCCACTGGATGTGGACGGATTACCCGTGGCAACCCGGAGAAGTGGGCTGTCTGAAGACTGCGCTCAATTTCGTCGACTCGCTCTGGGAACTGCTCGGTGGTCTCTTGCGGGGCGTCCCGACCGTGATCATCCCCGACGGCGTGGTGAAGGATGTCTTCGAGCTCGTAGAGACCCTCGCCCGCGAGCGGGTGACGCGCATCTGGCTCGTGCCGTCGCTGCTCCGCGCTATGCTCCAGAGCGTACGGAACGTAAGTGATGAACTGCGCGAGCTGAAGTTCTGGGTCTCGAGCGGCGAAGCGCTCACCGCGGAGCTGTTCGAGACGTTTCGTCGCAGCCTTCCCGGCGCCGTGCTGTTCAATTTATACGGCACCTCGGAGGTTTGGGACGCAACATGGTGGGATCCGCGAGGCGTTTCCAGGACGCCATATCGCGTCCCGATCGGCAAACCTATCGCGAATGTCCGAACGTATGTCCTCGATTCCGCCCAGCGTCCCGTGCCGGTCGGCGTATGCGGTGAGTTGTATGTCGGCGGCGCCGGGCTTGCATCGGGTTACCTCGACGCCGCGGCACCTGATCGCCATGCGTTCATACCTGATCCGCTGACCAGTAAGCCCGGTGCTCGCCTGTACCGCACCGGCGACCTGGTCCGATGGCTTTCCGATGGCAACCTCGAGTACATCGGTCGGACCGACTTCCAGGTGAAGTTACGGGGCCATCGGGTCGCGCTCGAGGAAGTCGAAAGTGTCGCTGCCAGCTGTCCTGGCGTGGAGGCCGCCGCATGCGCGGTGCGGTCGGATGAAACGGGCGAGGACCGTCTCGTTGCCTACGTCGTCCCGCGGGAGGCGACAGGGGCGTCGGCCGAGGACGCCATCCGAAGTTGGCGGGAGGTGTGGGACAGCGTGTACGACGAGGACGCGAGCGGATCGGAACCCCGATTCAATACGAGTGGATTCGTGAGCAGCTATACCGGCAACGCCCTTCCGGCGCGCGAGGTGCGCGAGTGGGTCGACGAAGCCGTAGCGCTTGTGTTGTCCGCGCGCCCGGCTCGTGTCCTGGAGCTGGGTTGTGGAGCGGGACTTCTGCTGTTCCGAGTGGCGCCGCACTGCCAGGCGTACCTCGGTACCGACTTTTCTGTCGTGGCCATCGATTGCGTGCGAGCGCAGCTCTGTGAGATGTCGATTCCCGTCGAAGTACGAGCGCAGGCCGCGGACGACTTCACCGACATCCCGGCGGGGAGTTTCGACGTCGTCATCATCCACTCCGTGGCACAATACTTTCCAACCATAGATTACCTCGTTCGCGTGCTCGAACGTGCGGTGCAAGCACTCGCGCCGAACGGAAGCGTGATCATCGGCGATGTACGGCATCGCAGCCTGCTCGAGGCGTTCTACCTGAGCATCGAGGGGTTTCGTGCACCTTCCGCCTCATCGAGCGAACTGTGGTCGCGTGCCCAGCGACGGGTGGCGAGCGAGCGCGAGCTGGCGATAGATCCCGCGTTCTTTGCGGCTCTACCCGGCCACTTGCCGGCCATTCGATCCGTCCACATCGAACCGAAAAGAGGCAAGACGGCGAACGAGTTCACGCGGTTTCGCTATAACGTCGTCCTTCAGACGGCGCCGGTATCGTCGGGCGGGCAGGAAACGTGGGTGGATTGGAGGTCATCGCCGCTCACGATCGAGGAGCTCGCGCGTATGCTCCAAAGCCAGGCCTCGCAGCGGGTAGCGCTTAGCAATGTGACGAACGCCCGCATCGCTGCAGAGTACCGTACGGCCAAAGCGATGGGCGCCAACGAGTCGCCGCCCTCCGACGTCGCCATGCCGGCAGCACACGCCGGACTCGATCCGGCCGAAGTGTGCGAGGTCGCCGCGGCGGCAGGATTTGCGGTCGGGATGCGGTGCTGCATCGATCGACCCGACAGCTACGATCTTCTGCTGGAGTGCATCCCGGATACCTCGCGGATCTCAATCGCTACCGAGCCACGGCCGATGCGGCCATGGGCCGTATATGCAAATCGTCCCTCCGACCCCTCGCACCTGAACCGGCTCGTTGCTGCGCTGCGCCGCCACTTCGCCGAGCTCGTCCCGGACTACATGATTCCAAGCGTGATCATGCCGCTTCCGACGTTGCCGCTCAGCCCGAACGCCAAGGTGAACCGCCGCGCCCTGCCTCTGCCCGAATGGGGCCAGCGGAGGCTGAAAACGCCGTTTGTCGCACCCCGGAATCCGGTCGAGCGGGCCGTCGCGAGCCTCTGGGCGGAGATCCTCGGGCTCAGGCAGATCGGCGTCACGGACGATTTCTTCGCAGAACTCGGCGGGCACTCGCTTATGGCGACGCGATTGGTGTCGCGAATTCGCGGCAAGTTCGGCGTGGAATTCCCTCTGCGGCTATTCTTCGAGAACCCTACAGTTGCGGCGACTGCCGAAGCCATCCAGCGCCTGCGCACGAAGGACGGAGAGTCAACCACAGCCATTGGGGCTATTCGGCGCGAGCGGAAGACGGTCCGGGTGATCGGTGGCTTCGTCGAACCAAACGAGTCGAGGCTCGACAGAAGGCTCGAGCATGATTAGGCGAAGTGGAACAGCGTCGTGAGTGTCGAGTTGCTAGCCATCGCGTTCAACCACGATTCCGATTCGTCCACGGCTGACGCAATAAATCTGCGGGGAAACAACGACCGGTTTCTCAACGTCCCGGAGTGGCGTAGAGAAGTTAATCGACGACGTTCCGATTCCGTGGCTTGTTACGCGCTCGAGCAGATCGCGGGTCAGGCACTGACCGTCGCGGTGCAGTTTGCCCGTCGCGACGCCAGCGTGCAGCGCGCCGAAATACGTGCCGTCAGCAATCCCGCTTGGCCGCCGCCGCCGGTTCAGACCCTGTACCCTTACCTCTTTTCGGGATTGGAAGTCCTGTACGCCTATCAATGGTATTACGCTCTGCTGGCGCAAACGCCCGCAGCGGCGGTGCTCGGCGACCTGGAGCCGCGAGAGATCGTTTTCCAGCCGAACGGTGAATCGTCTTTCGAGCAATTTACCATTCGCGATGTCGCGCTGCAGGAGCGAGGGGTTGGTGTTCATCCGGTGGACTGGAGGTGGCAGTATCGTTTGCAGGCTGAGGCGCCCTGGACGGATTTCGGGACCACTCGCCATTTGATCTACTCGATCATCGGTCTGCCAACCGCGCCGTGGGTACAGCAACCCTATTCGTCGATAAATACCCAGCTCCCCTGGGTCGAAGTGCTCGATGTAGCATGCCGCTGGGCTGCGGGCGCACGTACGCGCGACGAGACCGCTACGCGCATAACGCGCGCGATCTACGATGCCGGTGGCGAGAGGATCGAGTACGATTGTATCGGTCCCGCGGCCGGTCAACTGGGGACGCCTCACTACACGCTGATACCGGGCGTGTTCGATTGCACCGAGTTTCTTGAGCGCTTGCGGGGCGGTATCGGCAACGGGCGCTACGTGAACTGCTCGGATTGCGCGAGCGCAGTGGCGACCTTCGCCAATGCGTTGGGTTGCGACCTGTGGGAGTCGAGAATGTTCGGTGGCGTGCCGTTTTCCCTGAATCCGACGCGAGCCATCGGGTCTTCCATGTGGTTATCGGCATGCGCGGTCGGCGCATACAACATGCACGAGGTTGCCTGGAAAGGGGATTGTACCGAGCAGGATGAAGTGTTCGATGCATCGCTGCAAGTCGATGCCGACGTCGATCCGACTCGCGGCCCGCACACGCCACTGCTCGTGGCCAACTTGCGGTTTGGCCGTGCGGGTGACGGGCAGTACCGGGACAGGTTGGCGTCCCCCGCCAGCCGATGGCTATGCGAGGCGCAGCCGCACACGCGTCAGCGGCGCTTCGTCATCTGAACGGCAGCGATAATGCACGACGTCAGCAGCAGTCTCGTCGACCACGTGAAGCGCCGCCTTCGCTACGACGACTGGTGCGGCCGCAACAGGCTCGGCCAGACACTGTGTGCGTGTAACTGGACAGTCAAGACTGGCGATGTGCAAGGCTGGACCATATGCAAACAACGCGGCCCGAGCCGTTTGGATGCGCAAAACAATCTCGGGCGGCAAATGGTGCAGGCCCGCGGGCTGGAAAGGGATGCCACACCCAGGAGCTCGCCACGGATGGTGCGGACGTTCTGCACGAACGTCAGCGTACCGAATGCCATGGTTCGGATCGATCTGTTCGAGTGCGCATCACGCGACGAGGCTCACGAGTCGCTCGTGCGCATCGTAAGCGACTTCGAGTCACCGCTCATCGAGGAGCTCAAAGGTCCCATTGGCGACGTAGCGTTCGCCGGCCGTGGGACAGGTCTGATCCTGTTCGCGCGCGCCAACCTCGTGTACCTGCTCAGAAACGTCGGCCGTCGTGCCGTATCGGTGGAGCCGAACGCGCTTGCACTGGATGGGGCTACGGTAGCCGTGCCGGAGGAGCTTGCGCCCAGGGTCGTAAGCTCTGCGGATGAGCGTGTGTACAGGGCGGTAAGCTCTGCGGAGGAGCGTGCTCCCGGGATTGTAAGCTCTGCGGAGGAGCGCGTTCGTGCCGCGGATAACGAACTCATCGAAGTGCCCGTTGAGAACGCGCCCACTGCTGGCGCAGACGACCGGCGGAAGTACTTTTCCCCCGCCGGCGAGTTGTTCGTGTGCGACGGGTGCGTGACGTACCGCGGTCCCTCTTCCGGCCTGCCTGAAGTCAAAGTTTGCGCCGGTTAGGCACTCGCGGCCCGGACTTTTTCCCGGCCCCTCGAACTGCTGGCTGCGGACGGCGGCCTCAGCAGCTGTTCGGCCTGTTCCGGCTGCTCGCCGTCGGCGGCTGCGCCGGTGACCGCTGTCAAGACTTTCGGCGCTTGTGCAGGGAACTCAGGGCCTGGTCGATACGGTCTTTCGCCTGCTTCGTGATGCCGCCGCGCCTGTACTCTTCGATCACGTACGTTTCCATCCGGTTTACGACCTTGTCGAGGCTGCCATCCTCCGGTAGCGCGATTGTTTCCCGGTCGCTCAGCGCGGCGAACAGGTCGATCCAGCGCTCGGTGCGCTTGCCGTATGCAAGCACATCGTAGAACTGCGGACCCGGTTGCCCGCTCTTGCTGTCGATGAGACTCATGATTGCCCCGACGAGGGATACGGGTACCAGGAGGAGGTCGCGAACACCGTCGAACACGAGCTTGACCTGGAATACGGCGGCATCGCGGATCAGGCTTCGCCGCGCGGAGCGGGTGTCGGGGTCGTCACTCAATGGGTCGTCTCCGGGTAACGGTGGAAGTGGGTGCGGCTGTCGTTGGCGCGAGCGGTGCCCGCGATGAACGCGCCTAATTGTATCCGCGAACCGGTCGCGGCTGACAGCCGCTCCAACAGCGAACCGGTCGCGGCTGACGGCCGCTCCAACGGCCGCTCCTGCAATGGCGTGAAAGACGGCATTCGCGTAACGTTACGCCCATTCGCGAGGGCCGGGACACCCATGCACACATTCGAGGCAACGCCGTCTTACGAGCATGGCGACAAGGGATGCGCTCGGCGTGCTGCTCGTGAACCTCGGCACGCCCGACGCACCGACGGCCCGGGACGTGCGCCGCTATCTCGCCGAATTCCTGACCGACCCGCGGGTCGTCGAGACGCCGCGCTGGCTCTGGTGGCCGATCCTGCACGGTTACATCCTGCGCTTTCGACCGGCGCGGTCGGCCAAGAACTACCGGAAGATCTGGACCGACCAGGGTTCGCCCCTGCTCGTCCACTCGCGCGCGATCGCCGCCAAACTTGCGGCGCGATTGACCGCATGGCTTGCCGGCAACGTGCACGTCGCACTCGGCATGTCCTACGGGGAGCCGTCGCTCGCCGCCGCGCTCGACGAACTGCACGCGGCCCGTGCCCGGCGCATCATCGTGCTGCCGCTCTACCCGCAGTACTCCGGGACGACCACGGGCTCGGTGTTCGATGCGGTTACCGCGCTGCTGTCGCTCAGGCGCTGGGTGCCGGAATTGCGGTTCATTACTCATTACCACGATGCGCCCGGCTACATTGATGCAATCGCCGACAGCATCCGGGCGTACCGTGCAGCCAACGGGAGCGCAGACAAGCTCCTTTTTTCCTTCCACGGACTGCCGCGGAAGACCCTGCTCGCCGGTGACCCCTACCATTGCCAGTGTCAAAAGACCGCCCGGCTGGTTGCCGAAGCGCTCGACCTCACCGATGCGGCCTGGCTGGTGACCTTCCAGTCCCGCGTCGGGCGCGAAGAGTGGCTGCGCCCCTACACCGACGAGACCGTCGTCGCGCTGGCCGACGGGCATGTCCGCTCGCTCGACGTCGTGTGTCCCGGCTTCGCCGCCGACTGCCTGGAGACGCTCGAGGAAATTGCGATGCAGAACCGAGAGTTCTTTATCGAGGCCGGCGGCCGGCAGCTGAACTACATTCCCGCGCTGAATGCGAGCGACGGGCACGTGGCGTTTCTCGAACGCCTGGTCTGGAAACACGCGGCCGGCTGGCCGGAAACCTCGGGCGAACGACGCAGCGCCGGCGAGGCGGCGGACCGCCAGCGGTCGCGGGAACGGGCTTTCGCGATGGGCGCAGAGCGGTGAGCGGCATCGGCCGTTTCCTCGAGCTCTCCGTGCACACGCCGGACATCCTCGACTCGCTGCACTTCTACAAGCTGCTGGGTTTCGAGGAAGTGCAGAGCGGTGACATCTGGCCGCACAAGTACGCGGTCGTCAGCGACGGCGCGCTGTGCATCGGGCTTCACGACCGCGTGTTCAGTTCCCCCGGCATTGCGTTCGTGCAGCACGAACTCGCACGGCATGCGCGTTCGATGGCCGATCACGGTTTCAAGTTCACGAAAATGCAGCTCGACGAGGACGCGTTCAACGAACTGCACCTGAGCGACCTCGACCGGCACACGCTCATCATGCTCGAGGCGCGCACCCACTTCGGCGCCGCCGAGGACACCGCCGACTCGCTGTGCGGGCAGTGGTTCGAGCTCACGCTGCCGGTAAAAGACGCGATGCACGCCGCGCGCTTCTGGGCGCCGATCGCGCCGGTCGTGACGACGATCCGCGAGGAGCCGACGCTGCACATGCGCTTCGACGCGGGCGGCATTGCGCTCGGGCTCTCGGAGAGCATTGCGCTCAGCGGGCCATCGCTGTGCTTCCGGTGCACGGACCGCGCAGCGCTTGCAGCGGCCTGCGAGCGTCACGGGTTCCGCGTGCAGAGCTTCCCGGGATTCGAAGGGGCGTTCGCCGCGTTGCGTGCCCCGGAGGGCACGATGCTTTACCTCTTCGACGAGGATTTCGTGGAAGAAGGCATCGAGGTCGCCGACACGGTGGTGTTGTAGGAGCAGTTGGGGCCGTTGGAGCGGGCGTAAGCCCGCGAATTAGGCGTAGCACGATCAGGCCGCGAACCGGTCGCGGCTGACAGCCGCTCCTACGATGACGGGTGCTTGCTCGCCAGGGAGACGGACGGCGTATCCCGTTTCGGCTCGGCGCCGGCATCGTAATTCTTCCACTCCCAGTACAGCGAGTCGCACTTCGGGCAGGCCTGGTGAATGGCGAAGCCGACCGGCCGGTCCTGCCAGGCGTGGCTGCAATCGAGACAGCGGTTCTTCGCGATCATGGCGGACCTCAGGCCAGCTGCCGCAAGAGATGCAGGGCGCGAGCGAGGTAGCCGTCGCCGAACAGGTTCAGGTGATTCAGCACGTGGTAGAGCTGGTAGAGGGGCAGCCGCCGCTGCCAGCCCGGCGCGAGCGGCCAGGTCTCGTCATACGCGCGGTAGAACGCACGGCCAAAGCCGCCGAACAGCCTCGTCATCGCGAGATCGGTCTCGCGATCGCCGTAGTAGACGGCCGGATCGAAGACGACCGGGTGCCCGTCCACCATGCTCCAGTTGCCGCCCCACAGGTCGCCGTGCAGCAGCGACGGCACCGGCGCATACGATTCGAGCAGCGCAGGCAGCCGGTCAATGAGCGCGGCGCCCAGTGACTGCAATTCGCCCGCGTAGCCGTTTTGCGCCGCGAGTTCCAGCTGCCGGCGCAGCCGCTGCTCGCGATAGAACACGAGCCAGTCCGCCGACTGCGCGTTCTGTTGCGGGGTCGCGCCGATGAAATTGTCGCGGTGCCAGCCGTGCTTCCCTGCCGTGACGCGATGCAAGGCCGCGAGCTGCGCGCCGAAATGCGCTTCGCAGTCGGCATCCGGCGTGACGAGCGCGAGGCGCTCCATCTCGAGGTAGGCGCCGCGCTCGTCGGTGCCGACCGCGTACACCTCCGGCACCCGCACCGCGTCCGCCGCGGCGAGTTCGGCGAGGCCCCGGGCCTCGGCCTCGAACATCGGCAGTGCGGCCGCCGGCCCGGACTTGCGAAATACCGCTCCCGCCACCGGACTCAGGCCGCGTACAGGTCGGCGATGCGCTCCGCTTGCCGGCGCAGGGCCGATCCGAAGTTCGCTTCGTCGTAGAGTGCGTTGATGCGGCCGAGGTCCGGACGCCGCGGCCGCAGCACGAACTCGGGATCGGCCATCGGTGCGTCGCAGGCGATGGCCGTGAGACGGCGGGCGAGCAGCGCGGCGTCGCGATGCAGTTCGAGTTTTGCGCCGAGCGTACGTGCGCCGCGCAGAGGCATCTCGTGAATGCGATCGAGATTCGCGTAGATGTCATCCAGCGTGGCATAGGCCGCAAGGAGCGCCGAGGCGGTTTTCTTCCCGATGCCGGGTACGCCAGGGATGTTGTCCACGCTGTCGCCGGCGAGCGCCAGGAAGTCCGCGATCTGCTCGGGCCACACACCGAACGCCGCCGGGATATGCTCGTAGCCGAGCTTGCCCTTGCCCGCAAAATCCCAGAACACGTCCGTCTTCGACAGGAGCTGCGTGAGATCCTTGTCGCGGCTTACGATCGTCGACGGCCGGCCCTGCGCGCGGCCGTGGAATACCAGCGTGCCGATGAGGTCGTCCGCCTCGTAGAGCGGATCCGCGCACACCATGATGCCGAGCGATTCCGCGAAACGGCGGCACTGTCCGAACTGCCGCCTGAGCTCGACCGGTGCGGGTTCGCGGTTGGCCTTGTACGCGGGGTAGAGGGTCGTGCGAAACGAGGTCGTGAGCGATTCGTCGAACGCGACGGCGATGTGCTCCGGCCGCACCGCTTCGACGAAATCGCCGAGAAAGCGGCAAAAGCCGTAGAGCGCGTTGACGGGGAAGCCATCGCCATCGACCATGTCGTCCGGCATGGAGTAGTACGCGCGAAAGACGTAGACGCTCGCGTCGATGAGATATTGCATCGGCGGAGTATACCCGGCGCCGTTGGAGCGGGCGCTGCCCGCGAATCGGACGGGTTCAATCCGGCCGCGTACCGGTCGCGGCTGACAGCCGCTCCAACGGCGGCCGGCAGCGGGTCAGTCGCGGCTGGCAGCCGCTCCGACGGCGGAGGCGAGGCCGAGTTCGGCCATGCGGCCGCGGGTGCCGAGCACCAGCCGGTCGATCTGGCACAGCAACTGCTGCGCGTCGGCATGCGCCTGCTGCGCGAAGGCCGTGCCGGCGACACGCGTTTCCGCGTCCGGCGCGGCCGCGGCCGGTGCCGCGCCGAACGCCTCCACCCGGGCGAGCTGGTGGCGAATCGCCTCGGCAATGTGGCCGCTGCGTTCCGACTCCGCGTCCAGCTGGCGCTGGTGCTTCGCCTCCCCCGGGAAACGATCGCAGGCGTCGATAAGCAGCGCAAGGCTTTCGGAGGTGGACGTCAGCAGCCGTGCTTTCTTCGCCGCCTGCGCGAGGCAGTCGTAGGCCTCGTACAGCTTACGGAGCTCCGCGCGGTTCGTGCGGCCCGCACGCCGCGCAAATTCCAGCCCGGCGCCGAGCTGGCGACCGAGCAGTTCCGTGCAACCGGCGAGTTCCTGCTCGATCACGGCAACCACGTTGCGGTGCTCGGCGAGGTTCTCGTCGATTTCCCCGAGGCTCGAGGTCGACACTTTCAGCCGGTAGGCCGACGGGTCGACCTCCACGCCGCGCTCGCGCCAGAACCGCGCGTGCCCGTAACAGCTGAGGTAATCCCGGTGCAGCTTCAAACGGTCCCGGCGCCCCAGGTACTCCTTGCGATTGAGCCGGAGCTTCCCCTGCAGCGCGTCGAGTTCGCTCTTCAGCTGTTCGTCGTTCATGCCCGCGAAGGCGTCTTCCGTGGGGCAGTCGAACCACAACGGCAGATCGTCGAGCCCCGCGAAAAACTGCTGGCTCGCCTGGCTCGCTCGCTCGAGGTTGCTGGCTTCGGCCTCGAAGGATTCGAGCGGCGCCAGGTCCTTCGGCTGCACGTCGAGCCCCATGGCCCGATACCACTGCAGCGTCGCGACACGGCTCAGCCGGTCGCCCTCCCGCAGGAGCCGCGAAGCGCTGCCCTCGAATTCGAAGCACGCCGGGGCCTTGTACTCGCGTGCGGCCTGGACGCGCTCCTGGTCCGCCGGATGAGTATCGAACGGGCTGCTGTTCACCTCCTCGATGGCGGCGAGGATGCGTTTGCGTTCCTGCTGGCTGAATCGTTCGGCGCGCCGCGCCACCATGAGCGGCAGGTTGTCGATCATCTTGCCCGCCTGCAGCGCCTTGCCGAGATCCGCAAGCGCCGAGGCGTGCGCGGCGCCGAGGGTCCGCAACGCCGCCACCGTGCGCTCGTACTGTTCGCTGCCGACGAGCGCGATTTCGTACCGGTCCGCGTCGAATTCCATCTGCCGCGAAAACGAGTGACTGATGAGGGCCGCGAGCCGGGACAGTACGGCAAACAGCAGGCGGCAGAGAAAGCTGCCGGCCTGCGCCAGTACGGCGGCCAGGTTCAGCAGCAGGAAATCGCGGGCGGCCATGCCCTCGACGAACCGGTCCCAACTGTCGCGTTCGTGCACCTGCCGGTACAGCCAGTGATTGATCCAGCCGACGGTCCAGGCGGCCCGCATGCCCCAGCGCTGCGTGAAATGTCCGAACTCGTGGGCGAGTACGCCCGTCAGCGCCTTCACGTCGCAACCCCAGAAGAGCGGCAGTCCGATCGTCAGCGTCAGTTGCTTCGACAGCGCGCCGCGCGTGAGCCGTGCCGACGCGTTCACTTCAGTGTCGACCAGGATCTCGTCGGGCATCGGTGCGCCGATGGCGTCGGTAATGCGCTCGACGAGTTCGAACAGCACCGGCTCGCGGGCCGGGTCGAGTTGCACCGTCCTGAGGCCGCGCGGCGTGCGCGCAAAAAGCGGCTTGAAGAGAAATGCCGTGAGCAGCAGGGCGGCAGCCCACACGGCGCCGTAGACGACCATGCTCAGGTAACCCGGGCGAACCACGGCGAAAAACAGTTCCCGCCCTGTACTCGCGAGCCACACGACACCGAAGGCGCCGGTGAGCGCCGTCGCGACATAGGCGAGCGGCAGGAGCAGCATCAGCAGGGCCACCGGTACGAGCTGCTTGCGGTACGCGGCGGATGGCGGCGGCAGCTCGACAGCGGCGGAGAATGCGGCGGCAATGTCTTTGCGCGCATACACCTCTCTCGGCGCGGCGCGGCGCTCTCCCAGGCGGCCCTCGATGACGCCGCGTTCCTCGCGTGCAGCCGCCGGGGCTCGGCCTGCCGTCTCGTCCGCCGATGCCGCGGGCGCGGGCGCATCCTCGACGAGCGACAATTCGACGCCCGGCGCCTGCAGCCGCTCGAGCTTCGACTGCATGCCGAAACCGGCGAGCGCCGCCTGCATTTTTTCGGCCTGCGTGAGGTCGATCTTTTGCTTCAAAACGACGCGCGGCCGGGAAAAAACCGCGTTGGCGGCTTCCGTACCGAAGCGAATACCGAACGCCTCGCGCACGTCTTCCGGCGCATAGCCATCGAGGTAGCGTCCTTCGAACACCACCTGGTAGACGGGCGATTCTTTGCTGACAGCCATCCGCGCAACGTTACAAAAACAGAGCGCCTGCCGCCGCGGCTGAGTTCTCATTTTTTTCATTGCTCTGCAGCGCGACATCGGCCCGCGCGCCGCGTTCGGGACTCTCGTCGCGATGGTCCTACCAGCTCTGGTCGACGGCCGCAAGCGCCGCCTCGGTGATTCCGGCGTCTGGGAGCTCGACTGGAAGAAGAGGGGCGGCGCTCCTACGTCGCGCGGCAGTCGATCGTGAGCGCCGCGAAATCCTGCAGGTATGCCGGCGCCTCGGCGGCGTTGCGTCCCGCGATGCCATCGAATGCCGGCGCCTCGGCATCGCCCTCCGGGGGCTTGCGCATCCACCGGCCGAAGCGCAGGCCATCGTCCGTGCGATACACCGGGCGTACCGACCAGAAGTATTCGCCACAAGCCTTCAGCGGCGTGACGAGCGCGTGTGAGCGTCCCGGCAGCTGCCGCTGCTGGTAGACGAGGCGCTTCGCGTCGTAGATCTCCACCTCGTAGGCGTCCGCGCCTGCGGCGTCGGCCGCCTCCGCGAGCGCCGGCTCCCACGCGAGCACCGGCTGCAGGGATTTGCTCTCCGCCTGCCACGGATTGCGGCGCGCGAGCTTCACGCTCCCGGAGCCGCCGGGCCGGAACGCTTGTGGCCTATCCACGCGGCCAAACGATTCCGCGGCGAGTTCACGCCCGAGCCAGTGCAGGGCGAAGTTCGCGTAATCGTCGAAGAGCGCGTTCTCATTGTCGGTCCAGCGCGCGAGTGGCGCACGGTCCTGGTAGTAAACCGTGCGCTCATAGAGATTCGCCGAATCATTGCGGCGTGTGAGTTTCAGGTGCGCCGCCGTCGTGATGACGGCATCGGCCGTGTCGACGTCGATGCTCATCGCCGGCAGGTTGACGTACAGCACGGCATCCGCATCCTCCGGAATCGGTACGGACGCGGCAAAGAGCCCCGGCTCCGGCGACTCGAGCGGGCGCAGCTCCTGGTAGACGTAGCGCGCGAGCTTGTCGTTGTGGATCGGCCCGTCGGCCGCCTGCTCGATTCTCTCGGCCAGCGCATCCCGAAACTCCTGGATCTCGCGCTTCGTGGCGCCGGCGACACCGCCCGCGATCATGCCGGGCAGCGTCAGTATCGGAATCGGGAAGCTGACCGTGACCGGGCCGACCTGCGTGGTCGGCGTACCCAGGGCACCGCCCTGCGCCATCCCGCCGTACAGGCCGGGCGTCGCCTTTTCGTAAGAGCCGGAAAGCTCCTTCTCCGCCGGATCCTGGCCCGCGACGATGATGACCCTGGCGATCGACGCGCGCAGCGGTTCGTTCATGTGGGTGCGTCCGGCCGGTGCCGCGTTTGCGCCGGACGCGGCTGCAAGGGCCGGACCGGCGCCGGCCGCGAGCACCGCGGCACAGAGCACGGCCGGCAGGGCCGCGGCTCGCGGCAGCTTGCGGTGTCGCTCGGTCATGGGACGCACTGGGCTCATGCGGGTCACATCGTATCAGACCGCTTCGGGCTCCACCGGTTGCGTGAACGCAAAAAAAAGCCCCGGACGGTGAAGTCCGGGGCTCCGCGCTGCCGCTTGTCATGTGGGGTAACGCGGCCTGCGCTGCCGCGTTGTTATTCTGCGGCTTCGTCTTCCTCTTCGTACTCGGATTCGTACTCGGACTCGGACTCAGAATAGCCGCTCTCGCTTGGTGAGCTCGTGGCGCTATCCTGCTGCTCTGATGTCGAGGCACTCTGCTCCAGGGTCGTCGGATCGATGACCTTGTCGATCGTGTAGATCGTGATGTTGTCTGCGGTAGTCAATTCCACCTCGTCCACGACCTTGGCGTCACCGATCTTCAACTCGTCGTTCTCGGCGGAGATCTGCACTTCAGAGCCCGTGAGCACCTGGGCCTTGTCGAGCGCCTTCACCTGCTCACGGTCCAGATTGCCGACCACGACGTGCGAACGCAGGATCTCCGTCAGCTCGTCCTGGTTCTGCTCTGGCGACCAGTCCTCACCCTTTTCTTCCTTGAAGCTTGCAAATGCTTCATCCGTGGGCGCAAAGATCGTGTACTCCGTGCCATCGGCCAGCGCATCGCCAAGACCGGCGGCCTCAATAGCCTTCACGAATTCGCCGAGTTCGTTTTCGCTGGCAAACTCCTCGGTGAAGACTTCCTTGCCCTTACCCTGGCTCGCCATGCTGGTCTGGTCCTGGTTCCACTGCGAGTCCTGTGAACCCTGAGCCTGCGAACTGTCGCTCGCGGTGCTGTCCTGGTCCTGGCTCCACTGCGGATCCTGAGTCTGCGAGTCCGGGGTCGTCGTCGGGGGGATCTGGGTCTGGCCTTCCGGCGTCATCTCCTCCTGACCGGCCATTTCATCGCCGTAGGGCTCGCTCGAATCCGTCGGCTCGGTTGTCGAATCCGTCGGCTCGGTCTCCGGGTACGGCTGCTGGGTCTGATCGGTCGACTCATAGGACGGCTCCGTCTGGGTCTGGTACTGGTCAGACGTCTGCGTATCCATGTTGCCGGCCTCGTCCTCCGCTGCTACGGTGCTGCCGCACGCCAGTGCAACAGCTGCAGCAAGCAGCGTCGATCGAAACTTCATCCTAGTGTTCATATCGCTCTTCCTCCTGGTTTATGTTTTCCTCACTGGGGGTAATGCAGATACCGTGCCAAGTCCGGACACGGCCATCCCAAGCCTTATCAGGGGCTTGGGCGCCCGCAGGTTTCATGAAACAGCGGCTGGCGGGGCCCGTTGGCAAGCTTTACGCCGCGGCGAAAAACTTACGATCCGGCACCACCGCGCCCGTTTGCCTCGCCCCGGGCCGCCGATCGTGCGACCATTCGCGAGGCTCATGTCGGGAAGGCACATGGCTACCCAAACCCACCGACTTACCGCGACACCGCTCGACGATTCCTTTCGCCTGCTGGCGGACTCGATCCCGCAGCTGGTCTGGGTGGCCGGCCGCGACGGCGGCGTCGAGTTCGTCAACCGGCGCTGGTGCCGGTTCACCGGCCATTCCGCGGACGCGGCCACGGGTCTCGGCTGGGAGGCGGTGATCCATCCGGACGACCTCGACGCGACCCGGTCCCGCTGGGCCGCGGCGGTTGCGGAAGGGAAGGCGGGCGAGTACGAGGAGCGGGTGCGCCGGCATGACGGCGTGTACCGGTGGTTCCTGGTCCGCTTCGAGCCCTATCGCGATGCAAAGGGCGAGGTGGTGTGCTGGTTCGGCACCGCCACCGACATCGACGAGCGCAAGCGCGCCGTCGATGCCGAGCGGCAGTACTCCGAGGAACGTTTCCGGCGCCTGGTGGAAGCGGCACACGACGGCATCGGCGAAATCGATCTCGACGGCAGGCTCGTCTACGTCAACGACCGCATGGCGGCGATGCTCGGCTACCTGCCGGATGAAATGATCGGGCGGCCTGTCTTCGAGTTCGCTTTCGAAGCCGACCACGGCGTCGCAAAAGAACACATGGAACAGCGCTCGCGCGGCCTGCGGCGAAGTTTCGAATGGCGCTTCCGGCACAAGGACGGGTCGGAGGTATGGACCCTGGCCGGCGCCGCACCGCTGTTCGACCCCGACGGGAAGCATGTCGGCTCGGTGGGGATCTTCAGCGAGCTGACCGCGCGCCGGGCCGCCGTCGAGAAGCTGCGCATGTCCGAAGAACGCTTTCGCACGTCGGTCGAATCGCTGCTCGACTGCTTCGCCATCTTCAGCGCAGTGCGCGACGGGCTCGGGCGCATCAGCGATTTCCGCATCGAGTACGTGAACCAGGCGGTGTGCAGGGACAACGCCATTTCGCGCGAAGCGCTCATCGGCAAGAACCTGCTCGAGCTGCGCCCGATCCACCGCAACACCGGCCTGTTCGATGCCTACTGCCGGGTCGTCAACAGCGGCGAGCCGCTGTCTCGCGAAATGGAGTTCTTCGAGGGTGAGCGGGACGGCGAGCCCATCGGTCGGTGGATGAATATCCGCGCGAATCGCCTGGCGGACGGCTTCGTCGTGGCCTGGCAGGACGTCACGGAGCGCAAACGGCTGGAGACGTCGTTCCGGGAACTGGCGGACGCGGCGCCGGCCATCCTGTGGGAGACCGAACCGGCCGGATCCTGCACGTTCCTGAGCCGCGGGTGGACTGAATTCACCGGGCAGGAAACCGGGGACGGCCTGGGCTACGGCTGGGCCGAGATCGTCGATCCCGCTGACCGGGAGCGGGTGCGTGCGTCATTTTTCGGCGCGAACGCCGAGCGTGCGCCTTTCCAGCTCGAGTTCCGGCTGCAGCGTCCCGGCGGCGGTTCCCGCTGGGTCCTCGCGGCGGGTCGGCCGCGCTTCGATCGCCACGGTGCGTTCCAGGGATACGCCGGCTCCATCGTCAACATCGACGAGCACAAGCAGGCCGATGCACGCCTCAGGGAAAACGAGCAGCGCATGCGCCTCGCCGCGGAAGTGGCGCGGGTCGGCACGTTCGAATGGGACATCAGGAGCGACGTCAATCTCTGGACGCCGGAGCTGGAAGCCATCTACGGTCTGCCGCCGGGCAGCTTCGCCGGTTCCTACGAAGCCTGGCGCGCCTGCGTGCATCCCGATGACATCGAGGCGGCCGAGGCGGCCGTGGCGGAATCGCTCGAGACCGGGCAATTCGGCGCCGAATGGCGAATCTTCTGGCCGGACGGTTCGATCCGCTGGGTGGAAGGCCGTGGCTGGGTATTTCATGATGAATCCGGCGAGCCGCTGCGCATGATCGGCGTGAACTTCGACATCACCGACCGCAGGCACGCGGACGACGCGCTGCGCGAAGCCTCGGAACGCAAGGACGCCTTTCTTGCCGTGCTCGCGCACGAACTGCGCAACCCGCTCGGGCCGGTTCGCAACGCAGCCGGAATCCTGACGCGTGTCGGCCAGGACAACGAACTCATCCGGCAGGCAACGCAGGTCATCGAGCGGCAGGTGTCGCACATGGCGCGCCTGACCGACGACCTGCTGGATGTCTCGCGTATCGCGCGCGGGCAGATTCGACTGCGCACGGAAACGGTGGATCTCGGTGAAATCCTCAGGCAGACGGCGGAAGACTACCGGGCGACGCTCGAGGGCGACGCCGGACTCGCCCTCGTACTCGACATCCCGGGTGAGCCCGTGTGGGCTGTCGCCGACCCGGTGCGGCTCGCCCAGGCAATCGGCAATCTCCTGCACAATGCCGGCAAGTTCACCGATGCCGGCGGCAGCGTGCGTGTCGCGCTCCGGCAGTCCGGCGGCACCGCAACGGTAGCCGTGAGCGACGACGGGCGCGGCATGTCCCGCGACATGCTCGCGCGGCTGTTCGAACCTTTCAGCCAGGCGGATGACAGCCTCGACCGCAGCTCGGGCGGACTCGGGCTCGGGCTCGCGCTGGTGAAGGGTCTCGTCGACCTGCACGACGGTTCGGTGGTCGCCCACAGCGACGGGCTCGGGCACGGCTCGGCTTTCACACTGACCCTGCCGCTCGGCCTGCCGCCGGCGGCAAGGGCGCCGGCCCGGCAGCCGGTGACCGGGCAGCCGCGGGGACTCGACATATTGATCGTCGAGGACAACGTCGATGCGGCAATCAGTCTCCAGGCCTTGCTGAAGCTCGACGGGCACCAGGTGACGGTTGCGGCGGATGGCGCGTCAGGCGTCGCGGCCGCGCGAAGCTCGCGGCCGGACGTCGTGCTGTGCGATATCGGCCTGCCGGGCGGCATGGACGGCTGCGCCGTGGCGCGCGCGCTGCGAGCCGAGCGCGTATTCGACGCCGTCAGGCTGGTCGCGGTCACCGGCTACGGGCAGGACGAGGACCGCCAGCGCAGCACCGACGCCGGCTTCGACCTGCACCTGCTGAAACCGATCGACCTGGGCCAGCTCAGCAAGCTCCTGGCCGAATTTGCCGCCCGCTGAGCCGGAGCGGCTGGCAGGCGTAGAATCCACCGGATCGCTTCTTTCATTGAGAATTTCCATGCTTCGCCGCGC
Organism: uncultured Pseudomonadota bacterium; assembly: GCA_963713215.1. Classification (GTDB taxonomy): domain Bacteria; phylum Pseudomonadota; class Gammaproteobacteria; order Steroidobacterales; family Woeseiaceae; genus UBA1847. The sequence continues at coordinate 1,595,339 of CAVQKY010000006.1, forward strand.
CTCTTGTTTGATCTACCTGGCAGCCACAGTTGGCTGGAGTGCTCACGCATACGCCAACGACTTCGAGCAGGTCTGGTCATGCGTCCTGGAGCCGGGACAAGGCCTGGACGACGCCCGTGCTGCGGCAGCCGACTGGTTGCGTGCTGCGCGCAGCATGGAAGGTGGTGAAGGCTTGAGCCTGAGTCTCCGCTGGCCCATCGTGGTGCCTGAAAGCGCGGAACGATTCGAGTTCGTACTGCGTGCACCCGCACTCGAGGCCTGGGGCAGCTTCTATGACCGGTATGACCCGGATTCACCGGTCGGCAAAGCCGACGAGGCATTCGCCCAAGTGGCAAGCTGCTCCGGCAGCACCTTGTGGGAAGTCATCGCCGCGGACGACAGCGAAAACTGACGGGTAATGCGGCGTTGGAGCGGCTGCCAGCCGCTCCAACACAGAGCCTCGTGCCTTGACTGGGTGGCGCCAAAAAGTAACTCTCACTTGAACATTTGAGAGGAACCTGCCATGCCGAACACTGTCCACTTGCATCGTGTTTTCGCGAGCCAACCGCAGAAGGTTTTTCGGGCCTTTGTCGAACCGGATGCCATCGCCAGCTGGCTGCCGCCGTTCGGTTTCACCTGCACCGTCCATGAACTCGAAGCCAGGGTTGGCGGTAATCACAAGATGTCGTTCCGGAATTTCACGACCGGCAAGAGCCATTCTTTCGGCGGCACCTACCTCGAGTTCCTGCCGGGCGAACGCCTCGTTTACACGGACAAGTTCGACAACCCCAACTTGCCCGGCGAGATGAAAGTCACCGTAAGCCTGCGGGCGGTTTCGGTCGGCACGGAGATCGGCATTACGCAGGAAGGGATACCGGATTTGATCCCCACGGAAGCCTGTTATCTCGGCTGGCAGGAATCACTGCGCAAGCTCGCGAAACTCGTGGAACCGGATATCGACCAATAGCTTTTTGACGCTCAGGGACGCATTGGCTCTGAAGGAGAATCAACAATGACCGTCGAGAAAATCACAGTTACGACCACCGTGAAAGCGCCCATCGAAGCCGTATGGGGCGCGTACACGACACCGGAGGACATCAAGCAGTGGAATGCCGCCTCGGACGACTGGCACACGCCGGACGCGAAAGTCGACCTGCGCGAAGGAGGCGCCTTCTCGTCCCGTATGGAAGCCAGGGATGGCAGTGTGGGTTTCGATTTTGCCGGCACCTACACGAAGATCAAAAAGCACAAGTTGATCGAATACGCGTTCGGTGACCGCCATGCGCGCGTCGAGTTCGTGCCCTTCAAGGGCGGCGTCAAGGTCAACGTCACGTTCGATGCAGAAACAGAACATTCGATCGAGCAGCAGCGCACGGGCTGGCAGGCGATACTCGACAACTTTGCGAGTTACGTCGAGGCCAGCCACGACGAGCCCCGGCTTCATCGGCCTGAGAGGCAGCAATGGCATCCATGCAACTGACCAAATCGCCCGTCGCGCACACGGCAATGCTCATCCGCAGGCCTGTTGCGGAAGTATTCGAAGCGGTCGTCGATCCGGCGATTACGTCTCACTTCTGGTTTAGCAGGGGAACAGGCCGACTTGCTGTGGGCAAGACGGTGCAGTGGCATTGGGACATGTACGGTGTGTCCGTCGACGTTACCGCCACGACGATCGAACCGAACAGGCGGATCGAAATGGAATGGCCCGGCTACAGCGGACGCACCACGGTTACGTGGAGGTTCAGGGAGCTAAGTGATGGTACTTTCGTCGACGTCGAGGAGTCGGGCTGGACGGGTACCGGCGACGAACTCGTGAAGTTCGTTTGCGAGTCGACGGGCGGTTTCACCTGGACCCTCGCGGGCATGAAGGCTTATCTCGAACACGGACTGGAACTGAACCTCGTCGCCGACCGGTTTCCCAAAGAGGTTCAGGGACAATGAGCCCGGCCGCGAAAGAGGAAGCGCCTTCGAAACGAACCGCGAGTTGGAACGGCTGCCAGCCGCGAACGGTTCGCCGTCGATAAGAACCGGGATTTAACCCCGTCCAATTCGCGGGCAGCGCCCGCTCCAACGGCGGGCATCATCCGCTCCTACGTGCGCGATTCACATGCTTCGAAACCGAACACCTTGCGCAGGACGATGCCGGCCGGGCAAAAACCGGTGAACGCCTGCTGGAAAAGGTTCGCGCCGACAAACACCGTCAGCCAGATGAAACCGGGATGGACGAACACGGTCAGTATCACCGACAACAAAACCATGAATCCTGCAAACGCTTCGACGGCATGTTCCAGGGACATAGACTTCTTCATGAGTTTCTTCCTCAGTAGTTGTAGCGAAGCCGAAGGTACGCGTTGCTCGCGTCCCGAAGCTGGTTGAAAAAGGTCTGCGGCTCGCTGCCGCCAAACAGGTTGGCGCCGGCGACCAGCTGCCAGTGATCGTCGCGGCGCCAGGTGAAGGAGGGGCGCAGATAGAAGTCGTCGTCGCTCGGCGACCAGAATGTGAACAGCGACAGCGCATAGGTCTCGCGCGCCCATCGAAAGCTCAGCCGGTTGGTCAGCAGGTGCCGGTATTCGTCGGGCTCGAAGGCAGGGTACGGCGAGGCCGCCAGGAGTTCGTCGTGATCCTGTGTCTGCTCGAGGTAATACTGCAGCCCGACGGTGAAATTCGGCCGCGCTTCCCACTCGTAGCCCGCGAGCACGCGCAACTGGCTGTTGGGCAGGTACGGGTTCGCGCCGCTGCCATCGTCCCGCGAGCCATACCAGGCGAACTCGCCCGACAGCAGCCCGCGGCCGAGCGGTCGCCTGAGGCTCGCGCCGTAGGCACTCAACGGCGCAAAGGTCGGTTGCAGGTCGGCGGTGAGCGCCGTCGGCTGCTTGAAGAAGCCGCGGTAGAAGTACAGCGCGTATTCGGTGCCGGCCAGCGAACGGAACAGCCGCAGGGCGAACTCGGCATTGCCGGGATCGTGCGCCGGCTCGACGGCATCGAGCGGGGGTTCCGGGGCGACGTTGCCGCCGGTCGCCGGCGAGAAAAACGAAAAGCGCTCGCCTGTGAGGTAGACGTCCGGCTCGAAGCGGGGCGTCCACACGAAATCCGCATTCAGCGCGGGCCTGTAATGGGAAATGCGCATCGAATCGCCTGGCGCTTTCAGGTACTCGTCGTCGCGCCCGGCGAAGAACGAGACGTAATCCTTCGGGAACAGGTCATTCAGGAACAGGAGATCGCCGACGCCCCAGGTCTGAACCTGCCGGCCGAGCTTTACGTCGGTGCTGTCGCCGACACCGGACGCCACCGTCAGCTCGCGCAGATCGGCGATCAGGTCCCGTTCGACGGCGTCGTAGCCGAGGTCGCCTTTGGCAACGACATCGAGCGTGCCCGGTTGCCACGTGCCCTCGATACGGCCGCGCAGCTCCTCGAGCGTCGCGGATGCGTCAAGGAGCGGGTCGTCCTGGAGCCGGTAGCCGGCGGCGGCTTCGAGAAACCCGGAAAAGCGGAGCGCGGTCGACTCCTCCGGCCAGTCATCCCACTCCTCCGAGCCGAACGGATCGCCGGCATCATCCGCCTGGCCGTACAGCACGACAGGCAGCAGCAGCAGCGGAAGCAGCCGGTAGCGCATGCGGTGCCGCGCTAGTCCACCGGACGTTCCAGCCACTCGCCGGGCGGCGCGCGCAACGAACGCTCGCCGAACACGTCGGCCGGTACGCCGGTGTCGTACGCAATGTATCGAAACTGCATGTCGGTCTGGCCGCCGCCCGAGAGATCGGAAACCCGGCTCTGGGTGACCGTCGGGTGGCCGTCGATGACTTCGACCTTCAGGACGTCGACCTGCCGGTAGACCGCGCCGGACGAATTGCGGTATTCGATCTTCATCGGCAGGAAGGTTTCGCGATCGATCCAGGTCACGTAGCTCGCGAACTCGACCGTCGAGGGATCGAGCGGCATATGCTCCAGTACGTAGGCGTCGTCGGTTGTCTCCAGCAGCGCATGTTTGTCGTCCGTCGGCCGGCGGCCGGAAACGTCCTCGTAGAAGTAGTGCGCGCCGACGAAGCTCGTCCGCTTGTCGCCCGCCGAGATGCGCTTGACCAGGTCGAGCCCCGGCAGGTAAAGCCAGCGATCGTCGTCACGGTCGACGTGCTTGTCCACCAGGAATACGGTGCCGCGCACATCGGCCGGCTGGCTGAACACCACCAGGAACTGCTGGTCGCCGCCGTCGGTAACGTCGCGCCGCAGTACCGTGAACTGCCGGCGCTGCTGCCGTCCCTGTGCATCCGCGATGATCATGCGCACGTCCGAGCGCCCGTCGTCGCCGCCGTAATACGCGGCAAGGTTCGCCCGTGCCACGATTTCATCCGCGTCGGTCAATGGCTCCGCCGCGTGCGCCGTCGCAGCAAGCAGTACGCCGAGGGTCAGTCCCAGGATTTTCATGTCAACCTCCGTTGCCTGCAGCGGCGCCCTGCACGGCGAAGGCGCCCTCTTTCCGTTCGGCCGGGAACAGCCAGGGCCCCGCCCAGGACAGGATTGCCGGCAGCAATACGAGCGTCGTGACGCCGGAGAGCGCCATGATCGAGGCCATGAACGCGCCCACCGTGATGTAGGGAACGAGCGGTGCAAAAAACAGCGGCGTGAAGCCGATTGCGATGACGATCGCATTACGTGCGATGGCCCGTGCCGGTTCCTCGAACATGGACTGCATCGCAAGTGCCGGCGTTCGTTCCGACCGCAGCAGGCTGCGACAGCGTTCGATGAAGTGGATGGCGAAGTCGACGGACAACCCGAGCGTCAGCGACGAGAGCACCGCTATCGGCATATCGTAATCCTTGCCGATCCAGCCGATGATGCCGTATACGCCGACGATCGTAACCGACAGGGGCACCATGGCGAGCAGGCCGAGGCGCACGCTGCGGAAGAGGAGCGACATCATCACGAACACCGTGAGAAAAGCGCCGGCAAGGCTGTACAACATGCCCTTCACCATGGCGTCCTGCCAGACGACATTGATGTAGGTCTTGCCCGCCCAGCGGACGTCGATATCCGCCGGCATCGGGTGTTCGGCGAGGTGTGCCTCGAGCGTCTGTATCACACGGCTCATGTCCTCGTTGTCACCGCTTTTCAGCTGTAGCCAGATCGCCGCTGAGGAGAAGTCCGGCGTCACCATGTGCCACAGGTCGCCGGGCCGGTGTGAGGACTGGTACTGCAACAGCGTCTGCGCGACGCCTGCAGCGGAATCCGGCAGACGGTAATCGGCCTCGGCGCCGCCGCGAAGTTCACGGTTCACGACCTTCACGACATCCGGCAACGCATTCGTTTTGCCCACGACACCCGAACGCTGAAGCACGCCTTGGAGCTCCTCGATGCGTTGGAGCATGTCGGGCCGCTGGAACAGGCGCGATTCGGTCTGCGCCGCCTCGGCGGATTCCATCAGTTCCTCGAGGATCCGTACCCCGGCCGGATCCGCGGTGGCGAACAGGGCGTCGTCCAGTGCGGCAATGAGGCTGCCGAACCAGGCGTTCGCGTCCCTGGCATCGGCGGCGAGCAGGTCCCGCAACGGTCCGGCCGTCCCGGCATCGAGTGCGCCGACCTGCGCGATCGCGTCGGCACGAACACGCTCGACTGCCGCTCCCGGCTCTGCGCTCAGCACCAGGAAGGCGTCGTACGTGCCGGCGAAATGCCGGTTCAGCGCGTCGTCCGCCACGCGGATCGGATGGTTCGCCTTGAACCAGCGGACCGGATTGTCGTTGATCCCGATGCGGGAGATCCCGACTGCACTAAAGGCGATAAAAAGAACGGCGAGCAGAGACAGCGTTTTCCCGTAGCGCAGGCTGAAACGGCCGGTCGCGCGCAGCACGCGCGCGAGCGGCGTGTCGACCGGGCGCCCCGGGTCACGGCGTGCGAGCTTTTCGAGCGCGGCCGGCCGCATCCGCACGACGTACGCAGGGATGAGCACGATCGTAATGAGAAAAGCCAGCAGGATGCCGAAAGCGACGAAGGCGCCGAAAACCTGCACCGGTGGAATGGGTGTCAGCAGCAGCGACGCGAAGCCCACGACGGAAGTCAGCGAGGTAAAAAGCATCGGCGTGAACAGGTGGCCGAGCACCTTGTTGATGGCCGCACGCACATCGTCGCCGGGCCGGTAGGTGTCGGCGAACTCGGACATTATGTGGACCGAATCCACGACCGCGATCGGCATGAGGAAGATCGGGATCATGGAGCTCATGATGTGCACGGTGAAGCCCATGCCGATCAACAGGCCCATCGTGATCAGCACGCTGGCCATGGCGACCAGCATCGGGGCGATGACGAGCGTCGCGCTGCGAAAAAAGTACAGCATCAGCAGGAAGATCATGAGGCCGGCGAGCGGGGCCGAGATGCCCATCTGCACGAACATGTCGTGGCCGAACGTGTCCTCCGCGACCGGCAGCCCGGTGATGTGCCAGGTATCGTCGCCGGCCAGTGCCTCGGTCCGTTCGCGTATATCGCGGGCGATCGCGTAGCTCAGGTCCTTTCTTTCGATCGGCACGTAAATCGCGGCGGCGCGCCCGTCCCCGGACACGACGGTATTCAACAGCAGCGGCAGACGCTCGACCTTCTCGCGAATCGCGAGGGCCTGCGCCGCGCTCGCCGGCCGGTCCTTCATCATCCATTCGAAACGGATCGTCCCCGGGCCCTCCTGGCCGATGTTGTCCGCTTCGGCCAGCGACATCAGATCCGGTGCGATCACCCCGTCCATGCCGAGGATTTGTTTCCCGATGGCGTGCAGTGCGCCCAGGGTCTGCACATTGTAGATGCCGTTCGGGTCGCTTTCGTTGACGATGCCGACGACGATCGCATCGTGCAACACGAAACGTTTTTCCACCGTGTCATGGAATAGCCGGTCGGCTTGTGTCGCCGGCAGCATGTTTTCCGGATCCGTGTCGATGTGGATGCGCGGCAGCATCGCGATCGCGGCCACGGTGGCCGCCAGCACCAGCGCGTAGACCGTGCGCGGGCGCCGCGTGGCGAAGCGGGCCAGGGAATCGTGCAAACCGTTGCCCGAGGTATGGCCAGTCATCGCCCGGCCTTCAGTCGCGAGGTCCCGAGCATCTTCAGCACGGCCTTCTCGTAGTAGGGCTCGGTCTTGCCCGCGCGCACCTTGTGCAGGAAGTACTTTTCGTAGGCTACTTTCGCGAGGCGCACCCACTTGCCCTGCCTTGCCCAGTTCGTATTGCGTGGCGGGATCTGCGGTATGGCGATGAAGGCGACGCCACTGTCGCCGAAATCCGCGAGGCACACCGCATTCCAGCTGCCGCGTGCCTCCACCGGACGCCCAGCGAGCGCCGCAACGATATTGTGCGTGGCCGCCGTTACCATCGATTCGATCATGTAGCCAGTTTTCGGCGCCCCGGTCGGCACCGGCGTCGGCCCGACCGGCGGTATCGCGACGCAGACGCCGACGGCGTAGATGTTCGGGAACGCCGGGTTACGCTGATGTTCGTCGATCAGGATGAAGCCTCGCGGATTCGTCAGGCCTTCGATGCCGAACACGGCGTCCACGCCCTTGAACGCGGGCAGGATCATCGAATGTGCAAACGGCAGATCGATCTGCTTCAGCTCGTCGCCGTCCTCGTCCACGGTGGTGGCGTGCAGCGTCCCGTCCTCGACCGATGTGATGCGGGCATTCGTCGTCCACTTGATGTGGCGGCCGCGAAACTCCGATTCCATGAGACTCCGGGTGTCGCCGACGCCGTCGAGTCCGAGGTGGCCGACATAGGGTTCGGGCGTCACGAAATGTATCGGCACACGGTCACGAATGCGGCGCTTCCTGAGCTCCGTATCGAGGATGAAAGCATATTCGTACGCGGGCCCGAAACAGGACGCGCCCGCCGCCGCACCGATGACGACCGGTCCCGGTGCGTCCACGAGTTTCCGGAAGCCGCCATGGGCCAGCGCCGCATGCCCGGTCCTGCAGACGGATTCCGTAAAGCCCTTGTGCGGCCCGAGCCCCGGCACCTCGTCGAAGGCGAGTTTCGGCCCGGTCGCAATCACGAGATAGTCGTAGCGGACCCGGCTGCCGTCGCGGAGCTCGATCTCGTTGTCCCCCGGATGCAGCCGCTTCGCACCCTGTCCGTCGAAGTCGATGGCGTGTTTTCGCATCAGGCCGGGCAGGTCGACGACGATGTCGTCCGGCTGCCGCCAGCCGACCGCAACCCACGGGTTCGAGGGCGTGAATTCGAACCGCTCGCCGTCCCCGATCAGCAGTACCCTATCCGTTCTCGGCACCGCCTTCCGGAGTTCATAAACCTGTGACACGCCGCCGATGCCGGCGCCGAGCACTGCGATAGTTGCCATGACACGACTTCCGTTGGGCCTTTGGGCGTTTATATATTCTCAAATGCTAAATTAGTCAACACTTATTTATTGATTGCTAATATTCAATGCTTTATAGTCCGGACTTTCGCGAGGCACGCGTGGCCTCCCTATACGATCGGAGTTGAGGGATGACAGGAACCCGGGCCAAACGGCCACCGCCCGCGGCGCCGGAGGTGATGCGCAAACATGCGGGCGACGCGGCGCGGCTGATGAAGGCGCTGGGCAATGAGTCGCGCCTCATGATCGTCTGTTCGCTGGCCGAGCGCGAAATGTCGGTAAGCGAACTCAATGACGGTATCTCCCTCAGCCAATCGGCCTTGTCGCAACAGCTGGCGCGCCTGCGGGAGGAAGGCCTGGTCCGGACGCGCCGCGAGGCGCAGACCATCTACTACTCGCTGTGCCCCGGTCCCGCAGAACGCGTCATTCACCTGTTGCACGATATCTATTGCGGCGTGCCGCGACGATAAGGGGTTTCACCTATCGCAGGAGCGCCGTTGGAGCGGGCGCTGCCGCGTTGGAGCGGGCGCTGCCCGCGCATTGAACGCGGCATAAATCGCGGTTCGAATCGACGGCGTACGATTCGCGGCTTGCAGCCGCTCCAACGGCGTCAATCGTGGAAATGCGTGTCGATGACGTCCTTGCCGGAGAACAGGTGGTCGGTCAGGCGCGCGTGCAGAGGGCTCGAGCGCGGGATGTGCGCGAGCAGGTATTGCATCTGGTCGGCGAGCACGCGCCGGCCTTTGAGGTAGATGTATTCCGCATAGGTCGGCGTGAACGGCACCGCGATGAGCTGCATGTGCGCCTGCTCCGGCGTGCGGCCGCCCTTGAAGTTGTTACAGCGGCGGCAGGCGGTCGCGACATTGTTCCAGGCATCGGTGCCGCCCTGCGAAAACGGCGTGATGTGGTCACGCGTGAGATCGCGCGTCGGGTAGCGCATCGCGCAATACAGGCAGATGTTCGCGTCCCGTTTGAACAGCGTGCGGTTGTTGAGCGGCGGGACGTACTTGTTGCGATTCTTCGACAGGCTCTGGCTGGTCCCGTGCGTGGCGATGATCGAGTTGACGTCGATCTGGCTGCGGTTGCCGTGGAAGGAACTGAAGCCGCCGAACACCGTGTACAGCCTTGTGCCGCAGTCGTAGGCGACCTGCTCGGCGTGATACAGGCGCACGGCCTCCCGGTAGTCGATCCACTCCAGGGGCATCCCCGCGACGTCTGTTCGCAGCACCTGCTGCGCAATGTCGGAAGCCATTCCAGCGAGCATACGCAAACCTCGTCTCGTCCGCGCACGGCCTGCAACTATTGTGTTGCAAACCCGTCGGACGAAGTGTGCCGCAGTCGATGGAAAAACAACAGCAGGCGAAAAAGCGAAAAAGGGCTCAGGTCGAAAAAGGGGTCAGGTTACATTTTTGGTGTGGATGCTGGCGCAAATGGCGCCCAATGGTCAGCCAAAAATGTAACCTGACCCCTTTTCCGTCCCTTTTTCGCTTTTTCGCCTACAGGGCTTTCAGCACCTCGTCCAGTGTTGCTTTCGCGTCACCGAAGAGCATCCGCGTATTTTCCTTGAAAAACAGCGGATTCTGCACGCCGGCATAGCCGGTCGCCATGCTCCGTTTCAGCACGATGGTCGTCTTCCCCTTCCAGCACTCGAGTACCGGCATACCCGCGATCGGGCTGTCGGGCACCTCCTGCGCCGACGGGTTGACGATGTCGTTTGCGCCGATGACGACCGATACGTCGATATCGGGGAACTCCTCGTTGATCTCGTCCATTTCGAAGACGATGTCGTAGGGCACCCGTGCCTCGGCGAGCAGCACGTTCATGTGGCCCGGCATGCGCCCGGCGACCGGGTGAATGCCGAAACGTACTCTGACCCCCTTATCGCGCAGCGCCTTCGTGATCTCGTAGACCGTGTGCTGCGCCTGCGCGACGGCCATGCCGTAGCCCGGGATGATCATGACTTCCTTCGCGGACGAGAGCAGCGCCGCGGTTTCGTGCGGATCGATCGGGACAACCTCGCCCTGCTCCTCGTCCCCGCTCGCGGCACTGGTGCCGCCGCCGGTGCCGAAACCGCCGGCAATGACGCTCAGGAACCTGCGGTTCATCGCCCGGCACATGATGTAAGAGAGGATCGCGCCGCTCGAGCCGACAAGGGCGCCGGTAACGATCAACAGGTCATTGGACAACATGAATCCCGTGGCCGACGCGGCCCATCCGGAATAGCTGTTCAGCATGGAGACGACCACCGGCATGTCCGCGCCGCCGATCGCCATCACCATGTGCACGCCGAAAGCCAGCGCCACCAACGTCATCAACAGGAGCGGGCCCATGCCGTCCCCGGCAGCCGACTGTTCGACGAAAGCGTAGCCGAACGCGATCGCGGCGACGAGCAGCCCGAGGTTCAGCCAGTGCCGCGCGGGAAGCAGCAGCGGCTTGCCGCCGATGCGGCCCGACAGCTTGCCGAACGCGATGACCGAGCCCGAGAACGTCACGGCGCCGATGAGGATGCCGAGATAGGTCTCGATGTCATGAATGCTCTTTTCGACACCGACGAGCGCGGTCGAATGATCCATGAAGTTCGCGTAGCCGACGGCGACGGCCGCAAGTCCCACGAGGCTGTGCAGGATCGCGACGAGTTCTGGCATCTGCGTCATCTGCACGCGTTTCGCAAGCAGGATGCCGATGCTGCCGCCGACCAGGAGCGCGACGAGCAGGCTCACATAGTGTTGCGTGACCACGCCGAAGATCGTCGCCAGCAGGGCGATCGCCATGCCCGCGATGCCGTACCAGTTGCCGCGACGTGCGGTCTCCTGGTTGGACAGGCCGCCGAGCGCGAGGATGAACAGCACGGTTGCCGCGATATAGCAGACCGTTACGATGCCGCCTTCGATCATGCCGACCTCACTTCCGGAACATATCGAGCATGCGCCGCGTGACGGCGAAGCCGCCCGCGATGTTGATGCTCGTAATCAGTACGGTGAATGCGGCAATGCCCACGATCAGACCGTTCGGCGACGAGATCTGCAGCAGTGCGCCGATGACGATGATGGAGGAAATCGCGTTGGTGACGCTCATGAGCGGCGTATGCAGCGCCGGCCTTACATTCCAGATCACCATGTAGCCGATGAAACAGGCGAGCACGAACACCGTGAAGTGCGACATGAACGACGGCGGCGCGACGGCGCCGAGTCCGAGCAGCGCGAGGGCGCCGACGACCATGGCCGCGAGCGGGCCGGACGCCGAGGGCTTTTTCGGCTGCGGTGGCGCCAGCGGGGGCGCCGCTGCGGGCTTCTTCGGCGCAGCGGAAAGTTTCGGTGCGGGCGGCGGCCAGGTGGTCACGCCGTCCTTGCAGACGGTCGCGCCCCGGATCACCTCGTCGTCCATGTCGACGACGATGTTGCCGTCTTTCGCAGGCGTGAGGTCGGTGAGCAGGTGCCGCAGGTTCGTGCCGTAGAGCTGGCTCGACTGCGCGGCGAGACGGCTCGGCAGGTCCGTGTAGCCGATGATCGTGACGCCGTTCTCGACCACGACCTCGTCTTTTTGCGTCAACTCGCAGTTGCCGCCCTGTTCCGCGGCGAGATCGACGATGACGCTGCCGTTTCGCATCGAGCGCACCATGTCGGCGGTGATGAGTTTCGGCGCAGGCTTTCCCGGGATGAGCGCGGTCGTGATGATGATGTCGACGTCGCGCGCCTGCTCCGCGAAGAGCGCCATTTCCGCGGCAATGAATTCCTCGCTCATGACCTTGGCGTAGCCGCCTTCGCCCGCGCCATCCTCGTCGGCGAAGTCGAGCATCAGGAACTCGGCGTCCATGCTCTCGACCTGCTCCTTGACTTCCGGGCGCGTATCGAAGGCGCGCACGATCGCACCCATGCTCTTTGCGGCGCCGATCGCCGCAAGTCCTGCGACACCCGCGCCGATCACGAGGACTTTCGCCGGCGGCACCTTGCCCGCGGCCGTGATCTGGCCGGTAAAAAAGCGGCCGAAGTGCTGTGCCGCTTCGACCACCGCGCGGTACCCGCCGATATTCGCCATGGAACTCAGCGCGTCCATTTTCTGCGCGCGGGAGATCCGCGGCACGCTGTCCATCGCCATGACCGTGGCGCCGGTACGGGTGAGCTGCTCGACGAGTGCGGGATTCTGCGCCGGCCACAGGAAGGAAATGAGTGTCTGATCCCGGCGCAGGCGGCCCGCTTCGCTGCCCTCCGGCGCCCGGACCTTCAGGATGATGTCGGAGCGGTCCCAGATGTCCCGCGCCGCCAGGATCTCGCAGCCGGCGCTTCGATAGGCGTCGTCCGCGTAGCTCGCGGCATCGCCGGCACCGGCCTCGACGGCAACCGTAAAACCGAGTTTCTGCAGTTCGACAGCAACGTCCGGCGTCGTCGCGACCCGCTTTTCACCCGGATGAATCTCTTTGGGAACGCCAATTCGCATGCACACCCCTCCGGCACAAGGGGCGTACTCTATCCAAAAAGGCTCGCGGTCGCACAACCCCGTTGGAGCGGAACGGCTAGCCCGTTGGAGCGGCTGCCAGCCGCGAATGGTTCGCGGTCATTTCCGGCCGCGTTCGATTCGCGGGCTTACGCCCGCTCCAACGCGCCCGGGTTTCCGTATAATGCGGCGTTCATCGGGGAGAATTGATTGGCCGACTGGTTCCGGGAGCTCGGGCGACGCAACGTCATTCGCGTGGCTGTTGCCTATACGGTCGCCGCGTGGCTGATGCTGCAGGTCACGGACCTCGTGCTCGAGAATATCGAGGCACCCGCGTGGGTCATGCAGGTCCTGATGCTCATCGTCGCGCTGGGCTTTGCGGTTGCGGTGGCATTTTCCTGGCTCTACGAACTCACTCCCGAAGGCCTGCGGCGCGAGAGCGAGATCAATCCCGCGTTGTCCATTACGCCGCATACCGGCCGCAAGCTCGACCGGCTGATCATCGGGCTGCTCGTGGTCGTGCTGCTGATCGTGGGTGCCCAGTGGTTCGCGACGGACGCACCCGTTGCATCGCCAGCGGGCGCGATCGTGCCGGACGAGGCTCCGGCGGAGGCCGTCTTCGACGCCACCACTACTGAGGCACGCGCGGCGTCGACGATATCCGACAAATCCATCGCCGTACTCGCCTTCAAGGACCTCTCTCCTCAAGGCGACCAGGCGTATTTCGCCGAGGGCATCTCCGAGGAACTGCTGAACGTGCTGGCGCAGGTGCCCGGGCTCAAGGTGGCCGGCCGCACGTCGTCCTTTGCCTTCAAGGACGAAACGCGGGACCTCAGGGAGATCGGCGAAGTCCTCGAAGTGGCCAACATCCTCGAAGGTTCCGTGCGGACGGACGGCAAGCGGGTGCGCGTGACCGCGCAGCTCATCAAGGCCGACGACGGCTTTCACCTGTTCTCGCGCAACTACGACCGCGAACTGACGGACATCTTCAAAGTCCAGGACGATATCGCGCAAGAAATCGCGGTCGTGCTGAAAGCCACGATCCTCGGCAACAGCCCGGTCGAGAGCGTCGCGGTGACCGATCCGCGGGCCTACGAGAACTATCTCAAGGCCCGGCAGTGGATACACACGCGCAACCACGAGCTCATGGAGGACGCCCTGCGCGTGCTCGACGAAGCGCTGGCGCTCGACCCGAACTACGCTCCCGCGCTCGCACAAAAGGCGATGGCGCTCGTTCTGCTCTCGGATTCGGGTTCGAGTTACGGCGACATCCCGCTCGAGGAGGCACTGGCCGAAAGCCGGCCGTTGATCGATCGCGCGCTGGAGCTCGACCCGAACTCCGCCGAGGCACTGGCGGTCTCCGGGCTGTGGTACGGCACGCGTGACGTGGGGTACAGCGAACAGGCGATTCGCGACCTCCGCCGTGCGCTCGAAATCAACCCCAGCCTGACGAACGCCATCAACTGGCTCGCGATCGAGCTGCCTGCGGCCACCGGGCGGGCCGAAGCCATCGCACTCTACGAACTGGCGATGGAGCACGACCCGCTGTATCGCCCGGCCTTCAACAACCTCGTTGTCGGCTACGTAGAAACCCGCCAGATCGATGCCGCCGAGGCGCTGATCCGGCGCGTCGAGCGTATCGCGGGTGAATCCCCGCTCGTGCAGCTCGCGTTCGGCATGCTGGACCTGGCCCAGGGCGAGCTGGCGGCGGCGCATACCTCATTAGAGCGGGCGTGGGAGTACAACACGCGAGCCTCGGTCGCCAAAGGGCAGTTCGGCACCGTGCTCCTGTTCCTCGGCGAGTACGAACGGGCGGCAGAAGTGCTGTCGAATGCGGATGGACTCATCCCACTGTGGCTGCTCGATCGCAACGACGAAGCGGAAGCCGCGGCAAAGACTGCGGATTCACGCATCTATGAAGAGGTCGAGATCCGAGCCATCGGCGACTGGCTGTTGGTCCAGGACCGCGCCGGCGAACTGATCGCCCTGTTGGAATCGCAGTTCGGTACGGAGGATGGCTGGGTAACGAACCTGCCGACGCCGCCCGAACTCTTTGGCGCGCCGATGGCGACGAACGCCGCGCTCGCGCTTCTCGAGAGCGGAAACGATGACGATGCCAGGACCGCTTTGCGTATTGCGCGGCAAACGCTCGATACGCAGCAGACCCTCGGTGCCGATAACTTCAGCTACTGGATGAACGAAGCAGAGTACGCGGCGCTGACGGGCGATCGCGACGCGATGCTTCGGCATCTCGCACGTGCGGTCGAGGTCGGCTTCGTCAGTATGCCCGGCTTCTGGCAAGCAGCGTTCGACGCCTTCCGGGATGACCCGCAGTTCATCGAACTCGAGAAGCGCTCCATCGAACGCGCGAAAGCGGAGCGCGCGAAGCTGGGGCTGCCGACACTGACCTGAGGGCGGTTGGAACCGCTACGGATGATCGTCCGGCGGCGGGGGGCGTTTCTTCATGCGCTTGCGCACGGCCTCGCGCTCCTCCGGCGTCATCGTCTGCCAGCGCTTCCTGAGTTCCTCGCGCCGCTCCCGATGCATACCGCGAAACTCGCGAAACTGCGCCCGGATACGGTCCTGCTCCTCGGGGGGCAGGTCGCGAAACGCTTCCATGCGATCGCGCAGCGCAGCGCGCCGCTCGGGCGGCATCTCCCGCCACTCGTCGAGCCGGGCGCGGGCGGCTTCCTGCTCCTCCGGTGACATCTCGAGCCAGCGGTCCGCCCAGTCGAGCATGCGCTCGCGGCGCTCGGGGGAAAACGAGTCCCACTCGCCGGCGAAGCGCTCGAGCACTTCCTGCTGCGCCTGGCTGAGCCCGGACCAGTCGGGCGAACCGGCCAGCGCAGCCACCGCCGGCCACAGAAGCAGGAGCGGCAGGTACCTAGCCCGCATCATCGCCCGTGGCCGCCCCGAGTTCGTCCATCCAGTAATAGAACTCGAGATCCTCGATCATCTCGAGCCTGTCTTCCCCGAGCAGTAGCTCGACATCGCTGGTCACAGGCTCGGGCATCGGCGGGAGCGCGGGTTCCGGCCGGGGGATGAGCAGCGCAACGATTGCGAGCGCAGCGACGAGACCCGCCGCCGGCGTAAGGCGGCGCCACGCAGGGGCCGGCGCGGCAGGATGCGCCGCGAGCGCCTCGTGCCGGGCGCGACTGAGCCGCGACAACGCGGCGGCGTCCAGCCGCTCGACGCTCTCGTCGAAGCAGTCCTTCGCGCGTCGTGCCCATTCTTCGTGTTCGCGAGGCCCAGTCATGGCCAGTCGTCCCCCAGTGCCTGTTTCAGCGCCTGCATTGCCCGGAAGTAATGCGTCTTGACGCTGCCTGTTGTAACGCCCATCGCCGTTGCCGTGTCGGCGGTGTCCAGGCCTTCGAAACAACGCAACATGAACGCTTCGCGTTGACGCGCCGGCAACCCCTGCAGCGCCGCTTCGAGCTGCCGCATCGCCTGGTCGATGGCCAGGACGTCGGCGGGACCCATGCCCGCGCGATCCGGCGCGGCGGCAACCGGATCGAAAGCCGGCTCCCTGTCGTCCGGCGCGTTACCGGGCGCGCGGTCGAAAAACACCAGTACCCGCCGGCGCACGGCCTGCCGGCGATGCCAGTCGCGCACACCGTTTTGCAGAATGCGGTAAAACAGCGGCGGCCATTCCGTCGGGGCTCGCTCGCCGTACTTCCGGGCCAGGCGAATCATCGCCACCTGCACGATATCGAGCGCCTCGTCGCGATCCCGCACCGCGATCTCCGCGATGCGCAATGCGCGCCGTTCGACCGCGGCGAGGAACCGGTCCAGTTCGCGATTATCCGGCAGGTTCAAGGCCAGCGTTGAAGGGGGTCAGAGTACATTTCCGTTGAAGGGGGTCAGAGTACATTTTGTAACCGCCGCGGCCTCGGCGACTTCGAACTTACGCAAAATGTACTCTGACCCCCTTAACGGGCGCTCCAACCGGGTACTCTACCGTTCCTGGTCCTTTTTAACGCCCGGCGGCGTCTCCGGTTGACAACGGCAGCCGGACCGTCGCCGGCGGCGTCTTGCCTCTATGCGCTGATGGCCATTGCCGAACCGATCCTGAACGTCGCCATCCCCGTGCCACTGTCGCGGCTGTTCGATTACCTGCCGCCGGCGGGCGGGCCGGTGCCCGCCGTGGGGTCGCGGGTACGCGTCGGTTTCGGCCGCCGCAAGGTCGCCGGCGTGGTGCTCGGCCTGGCAACCGAATCCGGCCTCGACCGCGACAAACTCCGACGTTGCGAGTCCGTTCTCGACGAGGACGCGCTGCTCGACGAGGAGAGCCTGTGGCTCTTGCGTTTCATGAGCGACTACTACCACCACCCGATCGGCGAGGCGGTGGCCACGGCGCTCCCCGCACTCCTGCGCCAGGGGGAGCCGCTTTACCCGGTCATCGAACGGCACGTCGCGACGACTGCGGCCGAAACGCTCGATTTCCCGGCCCTCCTGCGACGGGCGCCGAAGCAGGCCGCACTGCTCGAGCTCCTGCTCGACGCCGGCGGCGAGGGCCTCGACGCGGACGCGCTCGATATCGAGCTGCCGAACTGGCGCCGCGCGCTGGCGCCGCTTGCTGCGAAGGCGCTGGTCTCGCGCGCGGACGTCCGCAACGCGGATCGCGAGCCGCCGGCGGCGCGCTCCCCGGCGCAGACACCGACGCTCAACGAGGCACAGCAGGCAGCCGTCGACGGCATCGGCAACAGCTGTGGCTTTGCCGCATTTCTCCTGGACGGCGTGACCGGCAGCGGCAAGACCGAGGTCTACCTGCGTCTGATCGCGACGGCGCTCGACTCGGACCGGCAGGTGCTCGTCCTCGTCCCCGAGATCGGGCTGACGCCGCAACTCGTCGGCCGCTTTCGCGATCGGCTCGGGATCGAACCTGCATTGCTGCACTCGGGGCTCACGGATGCCGAACGCCTGGCCGCATGGCGCCGGGCCCGCGCCGGCACCGCGCGGCTCGTCGTCGGCACGCGCTCCGCCGTCTTCACGCCGCTGGCCCGGCCCGGCCTCATCATCGTCGACGAGGAGCATGACCCGTCGTTCAAGCAACAGGACGGCCTGCGCTACTCTGCCCGCGATCTCGCCATCGCCCGTGCGAACCGCGCCGGCATCCCGGTGGTGCTGGGCTCCGCCACGCCGACGCTCGAGATGTTGAAGCACTGCCTCGACGACAATTACACGCATCTCCGGCTCCCCGTGCGGGCCGGCGGCGCGGCACCGCCGGCGCTGAACCTCGTCGACACGAACCGCTTCCCGGCCGACGAGGGCTTGAGCGAACCGGTCCGCGACGCCATCCGGCGCCACCTGGCCGACGAGGGCCAGGTCCTCCTGTTCCTGAACCGGCGCGGCTTCGCACCGACCCTGATCTGCGCCGGCTGCGGGCATGTCGCCGGCTGCCGACGATGCGACGCGCGCATGACGGTGCATGCACGGGCGAACGAGCTCCGTTGTCACCACTGCGGCGCGAGCCGTCCCCTGGACCTGGCGTGCGCCGAATGCGGGTCGCCGGTCAGGCCGCTGGGCGCCGGCACGGAACGCCTCGAGGACGCACTGGAGCTTGCGTTCCCCGGCCGCGCCGTGACCCGGATCGACAGCGACAGCGTGGCGCGCAAGGGAGCGATGGACGTCGCGCTCGCCGCCGCGACCGCAGGCAGCGCGGACATCCTCGTCGGCACGCAGATGCTGTCGAAGGGCCACCACTTTCCGAAGTTGACGCTCGTCGCCGTGGTGAACGCAGACCAGGGACTTTTCGGTACCGACTTCCGCGCCGACGAACGCCTCGCGCAATCCATCGTGCAGGTGGCCGGGCGAGCGGGCCGCGAACGAAAACAGGGCGAGGTATTGATCCAGACCGCTTTTCCGCGCCACCCGTTCTGGCGCCGCCTGCTCGAGGAGGGCTATGCTGGCGTCAGCACGGCGGCATTGGCCGAGCGCCAGGCAACGCGCTGGCCGCCCTATTCACGGCTGGCGCTGTTGCGCGCGTCGTCGCACCGCCGGGCCGACGCCCACCGCGTACTCGACGCCGCCCGCCGGCGCCTGGCGCGCAATGACGCGGATGGGGTGCGGGTTCTCGGGCCAGTGGATGCCGTAATGGCCAGGAAGGCAGGGCTCTACCGCGCACAGCTCCTGTTGCAGAGCGAGCAACGGCAATCGCTGCATGCCGTGCTTCGCGACCTGAGGCCCTGGCTCGAGTCGCTGCCGGAAGCGCGACGCGTGCGCTGGTCGATCGACGTCGACCCGATCGATACGTTCTAGGCCGTTGGAGCGGGCGCCAGCCCGCGAATCGAACGCCGGTCGAGATTCTGCGACGTACCGGTACCGGCTGACAGCCGCTCCAACGGGGGCGATCGACGCGGCGTTGAATGCGGCCACCTTTTCCCGGAGAATCGCGGCTCGCCGACGGCGCAGTCCCTCTTGCCACTCCCGCACCGCATGAAAAGCCTGGTAGCAAAACTCGTTTCCGACGCACTGGCGTCCGACCCCGGCCTGGCCGTGGTTGCCGCCGGTCTCGACGTCACGGCGAGCATCGAGCGGACGCGCGATGCAGCCCACGGCGACTTTGCGTCCAATGTCGCGATGCGGATCGCCAAACCGGCGCGGCGCAATCCGCGCGAACTCGCGGCCCAGATCGTGCAGGCGTTGCCCGCAGACCCTGCCGTGCAGGACGTCGGGATTGCCGGTCCCGGCTTCATCAACTTTCGGCTGAGCCCGGCGGCATTTCATGGCGAAGTCGCGACGATCCTCGCGCGCGGCGCGGACTACGGGCGCCAGCCCGCCCGAACCGCGCCCAGGGTTCTCCTCGAGTTCGTCTCCGCCAACCCGACCGGCCCCCTGCACGTCGGGCACGGACGCCTTGCGGCGTACGGCGCGACCGTGGGCAACCTGCTCGAGGCGGCCGGCTACCCGGTGAGCCGCGAGTACTACGTGAACGACGCCGGCCGGCAGATGGACATCCTCGGCGCCAGCGTCTGGCTCAGGCTGCTCGAGCGCGCTGGCATCGAGGTGGCGTTTCCCAAGGGCGGGTACCGCGGCGCGTACATCCGCGATATTGCGGCGGCCATCGACACGCGCGGCCTGCCGGCGGTAACGACGGCCGAGTTTAACGCCGGGCTGCCCGCGGACGAGCCGCATGGCGACAAGGAAGCGTATGTCGAGGCAATAGTCGCCAAAGCGAAGACGCTGCTCGGCCCGGACCTGTTCGATCGCATCCGGCAACAGACACTCGACTCGATCCTCGACGACATCAAGGACGACCTGGCCGAGTTCGGCGTCGTGTACGACAACTGGTATTCGGAACAGAGCCTGACGAAAACCGGCCGTATCGACGCGGCGCTCGACGTGTTGCGCGAGCGGGGAGTCCTGTACGAGAAAGACGGCGCGACTTGGTTCCCGGCGACGCACTTCGGTGACGAAAAGGACCGTGTCGTCATCCGCGAAAACGGCATCAAGACCTACTTCGCGTCCGATATCGCATATCACTTCGACAAGCGCGAACGCGGCTTCGAGTGGCTGGTCGACATACTCGGCGCCGACCATCACGGCTACGTCGCGCGCGTGCGCGCCGGACTCGTGGCCATGGGTTACCGCGGCGAAGACCTCGAGGTGGAGCTCGTCCAGTTCGTGACGCTCTATCGCGGCGGCGAAAAGATGCAGATGTCGACGCGAAGCGGCGAGTTCGACACGCTCCGGCAACTGCGCACCGAAGTGGGCAACGACGCTGCCCGGTTCTTCTACGTATCGCGCTCGAACGACCAGCATCTCGACTTCGATCTCGATGTCGCGAAGTCGCAGTCGAACGACAACCCGGTGTTTTACATCCAGTACGCGCACGCGCGCATTGCGAGCGTATTCCGGCAACTCGAAGAAAAAGGCCTGGAATGGAATCGCGATACCGGGCTCGCGAAGCTCGACGCGCTCACCGAGATCCAGGCCCGGCCGCTGATGAGCACGCTCAGCCGCTACCCGGAAGTCATTGAACTCGCCGCCAACAACCGCGCGCCACAGCATCTCGTGCATTACCTGCGCGAACTCGCGAACGATTTCCACAGCTGGTACAACGCGGAGCAGTTTCTCGTCGAGAACAGCGACCTGCGCAATGCGCGTCTCGCGCTGTGCCGCGCGACGCAAAACGTGATCGCGAACGGACTCGGCATCATCGGCGTCTCGGCGCCGGAGTCGATGTAGTGGCCGCCAGGCGCGGAAGGCGCTCCTCGCGCAACGAACGCCAGGACTATCCCGGATGGCTCTACGGGGCCTTCGGTCTCGCCATCGGGCTTTCCGTGGCGGCGGCCGTGTGGTTCAGTGACCGGCGCGCAGCGGCCCCAGTGCCCGCAGCAGAAATACGCGAGCCCGCCAGCATGGAACCTGCGCTGGACCAGAACGGTGAAGTGGCGGGGGCTGCAACGGCCGGGGGCGACAGCGACCAGGAAGAACCGAAAAAGAGCCGCTTCGATTTCTACGAGATGCTGCCGGCGTTCGAAGTCGTCGTGACGGAGGAGGACGCGGATCCCGCACGCAATGTCGAGCCGAAAGCCGTCGTCCAGCCCGGAGTCTACGTCCTGCAGGCCGGTTCGTTCACGACCTACGCCGACGCCGACCGGCGCCGGGCGGAACTCGCATTGCAGGGCATCGAGTCGAGCATCCAGAAGGTCACGATCGATGACAAGACCTACCACCGCGTGCGCATCGGCCCCACCGACGACCTCGACGAACTCAACCTGCTTCGCAGCCGTCTGCGCGCCGCCAGGATCGATGCGTTGCGCATCCGCCTCGGTGAGTAGCCCGAGCGGTTGGAGCGGCTGTCAGCCGCCGTTGGAGCGGCTGACAGCCGCGACTGAGGGGCGCGTGGTTCTAGCCCGGTCTCATTCGCGGGCAGCGCCCGCTCCAACGAACGGGCGTCGCCCGCTCCTCTGCCGCGGCCACGGGCCGCTGCTGCTGTTACTCGCGGGCTCGGCGCTGGGGCAGGAAGTCGTCGAGGCGCCGACGCTCACGATCGCGGCGGTCGGCGACATGATGATCGGTACCGAGTACCCGGAGAATCAGCTCCCGGACGGTGACGGCAAACACTACTTCGCCGCAGTCAGGCCGTGGCTCGAGTCCGCCGACATCGCCTTCGGCAATCTCGAGGGCGTCCTCGCCGACAAAGGGGAGCCCGGCAAGAAGTGCTCGAACCCGAGTGCCTGTTATCGCTTTCGCAGCCCCGTGCGCTATGCGCGGCATTTCACCGACGCCGGCTTCGATGTGCTGAGCCTTGCCAACAATCACGCGCGTGACTTCGGCGAGGAAGGCCGCACGACGACAATGCAGACCCTGTCCGAGGCCGGCATCCTGCACAGCGGCCGCGTCGGCACTTCAGCGTCTCTCGAGCACAACGGGATGCGTATAGCGCTCATCGCGTACGCGGTGACGAAAAATTCGAACATGATGCTCGACTACCTGTACGCGGAACGCACGATTGCCGAGCTCGCCGCGAATCACGACATCGTGATCGTGTCCTTCCATGGTGGCGCCGAAGGCACCGGGTACACGAGCGTCACCTTCGCCGAAGAGGAGTACTTCGGCGAGCCGCGGGGCGACGTCGTGCGATTTGCGCGACTCGCGGTCGACGCCGGTGCGGACCTCGTGCTCGGCCATGGCCCGCACGTCGTACGCGCCATGGAACGCTACAACGACCGCCTGATCGCCTACAGCCTCGGCAACTTCGCCACCCATTTCGGCATCAGCATCGACGGCATCAAGGGCGTTGCCCCGATCCTGCTCGTACGACTCGACCGCGACGGCCGCTTCCTCGAGGGCAACATCGTCTCGACGGTGCAGGAGCGGCCGAACGGCCCCGTGCCGGACCCGGCGAACCGGGCACGCGCGCTCATCGAACGGTTGAGCCGCGAAGATTTCGGTGACCCCGGCATCGAATTCCGGGCAGACGGCCGCCTGCTGCCGGCGGAGCGTCCGGCCGTGTCGCGCCGCACGGATTTCGGCCCGGACGACGACCCCGGCGAAAACGGGCCGAAACCCTGTAACGAGAACTGGTTCTGGCTGATCGAGTCCACGGTCAAGCAGCCGGAGGAAGCTGCACTCGGGCCCGAGCCCGGCACCACCGCCTGGCAGTCTGTCGTGATGCAGCGCATCGGGCTCGAGGACATACCGCCACAGGAGCCGGCGTCGCCGGACTGGTGCGAGCTGATCGACCGTCGCGTTTTCGGCGACGCGAACTGACGAGCCGGGCCGCCGTTGGAGCGGCTGCAAGCCGCGAATGCGTCTCCCGTATTGCCGGCACCGCCTCATTCGCGGCCATCGGCCGCTCCCACGACGCATCGCAGGAGCGTGCCGTGCGCGCGATGGTTACCGGTTCAGGCAACCGCAGCCCAGCACGAGATCGTCGCCGGAACGTGCGACCAGCGCCACGCCCAGCATATCCAGTTCGGTCGTTTCTTCGAGTCCGGGGATACCGACGCCGAATTCGAAGCCGCTGTCGGGCCGCGCCTCCGACCAGAATTTCTTCCAGTAAACCGGGTCCGTGTCGATGGCGAATGCACGCAACGTCGCCGGCTCGCAATGTTCCGGACGCGGCACGAGCGCCAGCACGGCCGGATCCGTCTCGGCCAGGAGTTCGCCGCCGACCGTCTGCGCCTCATCGCCGTGTTTCAGCGCCAGGTACGGCCGCTGCCCGTCACCGAGATCCGGCGCCGCGACCAGCAGCAGGAGCTCGGCTGGCGCGTAGTCGGCGACGCGCGCTGTGCCATCCGTGATGCAGCCGGTCTCGCCCGGCCCCAGGGCACAGGCACCTGTCGTCATTGCAGCCAGCAGTGTGATCGATCGTCTCATCAGGCTGTACGCTGGAGCGGCTGCAAGCCGCGATTGAGGCGCGCATATTTCCGCCGACATCTTACTCGCGGGCGGCGCCCGCTCCAACGGCCAAAGGAACGACTGGCTCGCAGCCTCCGACAGCTTGCTACGTTCATTCCCGCAGGCGGTACCCGACACCCTGTTCGGTCACGATGTAGCGCGGATCCGCCGGATCGTCGCGCAATTTCTGACGCATGCCGCTGACGAGAACACGCAGGTAGTGCGTCTCGCGCGCAAACTCCGCCCCCCACAGTTCGGACATGAGTTGCTGGTGCGTGACCACGCGGCCTGCCCTGCGTACGAGCAGTCGAAGCAAGTCGTATTCCTTGCGGGTGAGGTGTATCGGCCGCCCGTCGAGCAGTACCTCCCGCCGCGACAGGTCGATGCGCAGCCCTGCCCGTTCGTAGACTGCCTCGTCATCCCGCGCCGGGTCCTGGCTGCGCAACAACACACGCACCCGGGCCATCAATTCGGAGATGCCCGCCGGTTTGGTGACATAGTCGTTGGCGCCAGCATCCAGTGCTTTCACCTTTTCGTTCTCGTCACTTCGAACGGATAGCACCAGGATGGGTACCGCGGACCATTCCCTGATCCGGCGTATGACGGTCTGCCCATCCATGTCAGGCAAACCAAGATCAAGGATCACGAGTTGCGGATTCACCTCCCCCGCGCTGTGCAATCCCTCTTCCCCGAGACGGGCCTCCGTGACCTGCATGCCGTGCGCCTCGAGTGCGATCCGGAGAAAGCGCCGGATATGTGCCTCATCCTCGATCAGCAGGATACCGGGGCGACTGGTCTGGCTCATTCGAACCCGCCGCTCGCCGGCAGCACCCGCGGCAGCCGCAAGCGAAGTACTGCACCCGTCCCTTCCGGCTGACTGTGTGCCGTCACGTCGCCGCCGTGCGCAACCGCGATTCCCCGGCAGATCGTCAACCCGAGACCGGTGCCGCTCTGCCGATCTCTTTCATGCACACGATAGAAAAGATCGAACACGCGCTCCCGGTCCGACTCCGGAATCCCCGGACCGCAGTCGGCGACGTCAATGAGTACATCGTCGCCGTTCATTGCGGCTGAGACCACGACCTGGCTGCCCGCCGGCGTGTACCGGGCAGCGTTGGCAAGCAGGTTCACCAGCACCTGCTCGATGAGGTCGCCGTGCACGTAGATCAACTGGGCGTCTTCATCGATGCGGGTTTCGACACGAACGTCATCGGTGAGGCGCAGGCGCCGCACGGCGGCTGAGACAAGATCACGAGTGTCCTCCCAATCGCGATCCAGCACGAGCGGACCATGACCGAGGCGCGTCATGTCCAGCAGGTTCTGGATATAGCGATCGAGTCGATGTGTCTCATCCAGGATCGTATTCATCAGTGCCGTGCGATTCGCCGGGTTGAGGGAGTGTTCGTATTCCACCAGGCTGGACGCTGCGCCGACGATGGACGCGAGCGGCGTCCGCAGGTCATGCGACACGGATGACAGCAGGGATGCACGCAATTGCTCACGCTCGGCGGAGAACTTTGCGCTTTCGAGTTCGGACACCAGCAGGATCCGATCGAGAGCGACGGCGGCCTGGTCGATGATGGTACCGGCATACTGCCGTTCATCCGGGCTGAGCCCGGTCACATCAGCCGCTACATAGCCGTCCGTGCCGCGGTTCAGCCGGATCGGCCAGCGAGACCAGTGGCCCGACTGCATCCGTTGCCGCATCGTGTCGATGGCAACCCTGCCTGCGGCGGTCCTTGCATCGCCCGTGGCCACCGCTGCCTCGCTGCCGGCACCCACCGGTAACTTCGACGATGCAGTCGGCCCCGAAATGCCCGGCAAGTTGCCGCGTGAGCGCTTTCAGCAGGTCCGCGCAAGACGCGGCCGCGGCCGCGCTTCGTGTGAAATCCTGCAGCGCGGCGATGTGGCGCAGCGCCAGTTCCTGCTTGTGACTCGCCTCGCGCATGCGGGCGGCGAGATTGCCGGTGATTGACGCCATGAGGAGGAAGAAGACGAGCGTCGCGAGATCGCCTTCTTCGCCCACGTCGAACGTGAAATACGGCGGGGTCAACAGGAGATTGTAGATAACGAAGCTCAGAAGGCTCGCATACACGCTCGGCCAGGTACCGTAGCGAACCGCCGTAATGAGCACGCCGGTCAGAAACAGCAGCGAGTTGTTTGCGTGCGGCAGACGCTGGAGAACGGGAGCGACAGCAGACGCGATACCGATGATCACCGTGGCTGCAAGGTACGGCCGCAGGCTCTCCCACAGGCGTGCGATACCACCCGGCTTCGGCAACCGACGATCGTCCTTGACGAGGGGCATACCCAACCTGCTGTTCATTGGCGGTGGCCATTATTGCGCAAGCCCCTGTGCGCCGCAAAGGTGTCAAGAAATCATAAAGTTTCTGCGAAGGTTTTACGTGTGCACGTACGCTGTGCCGAGCAGAATTGCGATCTCTGATTCTTCCTGCCTGCTCCACCTGCAATGTTCCACGTCATATCGAAGGTCCTCGGTTTAATTGTCATCGTGTTCAGCCTCGCGTTGCTGCCACCGGCGCTCGTGGCGCTGGCCTACGACGACGGCTTTCACAGGCACTTCTTCCTGATGGGCGGTGCCGGCCTGGTAGCGGGCCTCATATGCCTGGCAGTCCGCGCACCGGACGAGCGACAGATGCGTACGCGCGGCGGTTTCATGATTGTCGCTATCTCATGGTTTTCGCTGAGCCTCCTGGGCGCCGTGCCGTTTATGCTGGTCGGGGGCATGGATTTTGCTACCGCGGTATTCGAATCGGCATCCGGGTTCACGACCACCGGTTCGACGGCGATTACCGGCATTGAATACCTGCCGAAATCGCTCCTGTTCTTCCGCCAGGAGATCCAGTGGCTGGGTGGGATCGGGGTCGTCGTCGCGGCGATTGCCTTGCTGCCCATGCTTGGCATCGGCGGCATGCAGCTCATGCGCGCGGAAACGACCGGCCCTGCAAAGAGCGACAAGTTGCAGCCGCGGGTCATGCACACCGCCCGCGCACTGTGGCGCCTGTACCTGCTCCTGACCGCCGGGTGCGCCGCGGCATACTGGTTTGCGGGCATGCCGGTGTTCGACGCGATTGCGCACAGCCTGTCGACGGTATCGACAGGCGGTTACTCGATCTGGGACGCCAGCATCGGCTACTACGACAGCCAGGCGATCGAGACGGTCGCGATCGTCTTCATGCTGCTCGGCGCCGTGAACTTTGCGATTCATTTTCGCGCCTACACCGAGCTGTCGTACAAGCCCTACACGAAAAACCCGGAGGTCAGGGCCTTCGCCATGACGGTCTTCCTGCTTTCGGCGTTCATCGCAATCATCCTCGTCAGCGAAGGCGGTTGGGCGATTCCGACCGCCATTCGCTTCGCGATATTCGAGATCGTGTCGGTGATCACATCGACAGGCTACGGCATCGCCGATTTCTCCGTCTGGCCATCGCTATTGCCGGTAACGCTGATTTTCGTCTCGTTCATCGGCGGCTGCGCCGGGTCGACCGCCGGCGGGATGAAAGTCATACGGCTTTTGATCATGAGCAGGCAGGCCATAATCGAGGTCCGCCGCCTCATTCACCCCCGGATGGTCCAGCCCCTGCGTGTCGGCAAAGACATCGTCCGGGAGCCGGTCGTCCGTGCCGTGTGGGCGTTTTTCACGATTTACGCGTTCGTCTTTGTCATCCTCATGCTTATCCTGATGTACCTCGGCCTCGACCAGGTGTCGGCCTTTTCGGCCGTCGCGACCTGCATCAATAACCTGGGGCCCGGCCTCGGCACGGTCGCCGCCAATTTTGAAGGCGTGAGCGATGCCGTGAAATATGTCTGCGCATTCGCCTGCATTCTCGGGCGGCTCGAAGTACTGACCATTTTCGTGCTGTTCACGCCGGAGTACTGGCGCGCCTGAGAAGACCTCGCGGCGTTTCTGGTACGGAGGAGCGGCTGTCAGCCGCTCCTGCGTGACCCAGGTCACGGTCCGGGCAATCGGCAGTGACAGCATTTGACGCGACGCCTATGCTTAGGGGGTGTTTGCCGTCCAGGCGTATCAGGGGGATGCGATGAGTAACCTGCCGATCGATTGGCCGATCGTCGTCGCGATCATCATCGGGGCGATCGTCCTCAGGCTTTTGAAAGGACGCGGCAAGGCGCCATCGAAAGTGTGCGGCTACCGACGCTTTGACGCTCTGCTGTCCCCGGCGGAACTCTCGTTCCTGCAGGTCCTGCAGCTGGCCGTCGGCGACCGGTACGCCGTGTTCGCCAAGGTCCGGGTCGCGGACGTCCTGAAGCCGGACCGCCGCCAGGAGAAGCAGGAGTTGCGCGCGTCGCTCGACCGTATCAGCTCGAAGCACTTCGATTTCGTTCTCTGCGAGCCGGCGTCGTGCGCGATTCACGCGGTCATCGAGCTGCACGACAGCAGCCATGAAGAAGACACGCGGTCCGAGCGCCACGCCTTCCTTCGCGAGGCCTGCGAAAGCGCGGGTCTCCGGCTGATCGAGGTGGAAGCGCGGTCGAGCTATGACGTGGCGAAAGTACGGGCGATGGTCTTGGAGCCCGCGGTGGCGGTGACCACTGCGGGCGAGCCGCCGCTGGGGCCGCAGGAAGGTCCGGCCGTCGGGCGCCCGTAGGCGCGGTCGCGGCTTGCAGCCGCTCCTACGGTTCGTCGGCACCCACCGACTTGAAGTCGACACCGAGCGAGCGCAGCTTGCGATAGAGGTGTGTGCGCTCCATGCCGACGCGCTTCGCCAGTTGCCCCACCTTGCCGTCGCATAGCACGAGCTGTTGCTGCAGGTACGCGCGCTCGAACTGCTCGCGCGCTTCACGCAGGGGCAGCGCCAGGAGGTCCTGCTTCACGAGCGGCTCGTCCGAGGTCGGCGTATCGCTGATTTCCGCTTCGACGTCGGCGAGCGAGATGTCGTCGTCCCTGCCGGTCAGGAGGAGGCGCCGCACCAGGTTTTGCAATTCGCGGATGTTGTCCGGCCAGGGGTAATTGCGCAGGCGGTTCTGGGCCGCGACGCTGAAGCGCCGGAAGGTGAGCCCCTCCGCGTCGACGAGCTTGTCGACGTAGTAGGTCAGGAGCTCCGGCACGTCCTCCGCGTACTCCCTGAGCGGCGGCACGCGCAGGTGGAGCACCTGCAGATGCGAAATGAGGTCGCGGCGCAGTTTTCCCGCTTCCACCTTGGATTCGTAATCCGCGGTGACCGTGGCAATCACGCGCGCCTCGAGCCGTGTCGGCTCCTTGCTGCCACGGCGCATGAACCTGCCGTCATCGAGTACGCCGAGAAGTATTTTCTGCCCGGCCTCGCTGAGGTCGGAAAGCTCCTCGATAACCACGGTACCGCGTCCCGCGCGTTCGAATGCGCCGGCGTTGATGCCATCCGCCGCTTCGCTGCCGAGCAGCTGCTCTTCGACGTTGCTGTCGGTCAGCGATGCCGTATTGACGGTGATCATCGGCTCGTCGGAACGACGGCTGAGTGCGTGCATGTAGCGCGCGAACGCGCCGCGGCCGGTGCCGGGCTCGCCGGAGAGCAACACGCTCGCATCGTGGCGCGCGTACTGCTGCGATTTCTCGCGGAGGCCCTGCATCAGTTCGGAACGTCCGACCGGTGCCAGCAGCGCAGGCAGGGTGCCGCGCGGCCGCGCCCCCTGTCCCGCCGACGCGAGGGCGCTTTCGACGGTGCGCAGGAGCTTTGCGAGCGACAGCGGTTTCTCGACGAAATCGTGCGCACCGAGACGCGTCGCTTCGACCGCGGTGTCGACCGTGCCATGCCCGGACATGACCACCACCGGGCAATTGAGTTCGTTCGACTCCGACCATTCCCGTAGCAAACTGATGCCGTCCGTATCCGGCATCCAGATGTCGAGCAGCACGAGGTCGAAGCGCCGACCGGCCTTGGCCTCGCGGGCCGCGGCGGCATTCGCCGCCACGGTGACTGCATACCCTTCATCGCTGAGAATGTCGGAAATGAGTGCCCGGATGTCGGCCTCATCGTCGACGACCAGTACTTGCGAATTTGTCACGCTCTCTCCCTCCGCTGTTCGCCTCTGTTGAAGCCCTTGGTAATGAGGGCCTCACGTGCCGCCTCGGTGCGCGGCAGCCGGATAACGATCGTGGCGCCGCCTTCCCTGCGGTTCTCGGCGCGAATCGTACCCATGTGTTCCTCGACCAGCTTCTTCACGATTGCCAGGCCGAGACCGGTTCCTTTGGGTTTCGTTGTCACATAAGGATCGAAGACCTGGCTCATCGTTGCGGCGTTGAAGCCGGGCCCGTTGTCTTCGACGCGTATCTGCACCATTTCTATGCCGTCGACCTCGGCCGCGCACACCTGCACATCCACCTGGCCCGTCGGTCGTGTTCTCGAGCGCCTCTATCGCGTTGCGCACCAGGTTGTGCAGCATCTGGCGCACGCGCCCGATATCCGCGTCGACGGTCGGCATCGTCGGGTCCGCGGTCACGACGATGCGCACGCTGCTGTCCTGCGCGCGGTACAGGTCGACCACTTCGTGCACGAGCTTGTCGAGGTCGAACCGTCCGATGTCCATGTCGGGCGCGCGGGCGTAATCGCTGAATGCGTTGACCATTTCCTTCATTGCCTCGACCTGCTGCACGATGGTGTGGGTCGCGCGATCGAGTACCTGCGCCTCATCCTCGGACATCGATCCCGAGGTACTTGCGGCGCAGCCGCTCCGCCGAAAGCTGGATCGGCGTCAATGGATTCTTGATCTCGTGGGCCAGGCGGCGCGCAACCTCGCCCCAGGCGGCGTCCCGTTGCGCCTGCAGCAGCGCCGTAATGTCGTCGAACACGATGACGAACCCGGGCGGCGAATCGCCATCGGAGGGCAGGGTCGTGCACGCACAGGTCAGTACCCGGCGGCCGACGTCGCCGCGCAGCAGGATCTGTTCGCGCCAGTCCGTTTCGCCCGCATCGATATGCACGCGAACGACATCGACGAACTGCCCGAGCAGAGGCTCGCTTTTCGCAACCTCGACGAGGTTTTGGCCGACCCGCGTGTCGAGATCGATGTTCAGGATGGCGCCGGATGCCTGGTTCGCCGTCCGTATCTTGAGGTCGTGATCGAGCGCCACCACGCCCGTCGACAGGCGTGCCAGGATGACCTCCAGGTTGCTGCGCTCCGCCTCGACCTGCGCCTGCGAAAAGCTCGCTTCGCGGCGCGCCGCGGCGAGCCTCTGCGTCATGTCGTTGAACGAACTGATGAGGAAGCCGATTTCATCGCGCGCGGTGGTCGGCAGGCGCGTGTCGAAATCGCCTTTCGCGACGGCGCGCGTGCCGGCAACGAGGTCCTGAATCGGCTGCACCAGTCGCCGCGACAGGATGAACGCGCCATAAATCGCGGTGAGCAGGCTCAGCATCAGGACGACCGTCAGCGTCAGGGTCAGCGTGCTCTTCAGCGGTTCACGCAGGAACAGGAGCTGCTGGTATTCGCGCAGCGAGGTTTCGACGCTGCTGGTCATCCGGCCGAGCCGCTCCGTCACCGGGAAATGCGCCTGGATGACGCCGACGGGCCGCGCGCGGCCCTGTACCGTAAAGGCGGTCGCCGTCCGGATTTCATAGCGTCCGTCCTCGAGCGGATCGAGGCTGACGAAGGGCCGGTTCTGCGCCGCCTGCAGCACCACTTCCTCGGTCAGCGGTTCGGGCAGCCGGGCCGATGCGCTGTCCGTACTGGTGGCGACGATGCGGCCGTTTTCGCCGAAGAGCGTCATCTCCCGCGCCCCGCTCTCGCGCCGCAGCATCGACAGCTCGAAGATCAGCTGCCGCTCGCTGACGTCGGCGAGCCGCTTCGCGGCCCGCTGCGTGTCGATCAGATGGTCGCGCTTCTGGATCTCGAGCACGGCCTGGCTCAGGCGGATCGCATTGTTCAGGCCTTCCTCGATCTCGACGTCGAACCAGGTATCGATGCCGCGGTTGATGAACTGGTACGAGAAATAGAACACGGCGAGCAACGGCAGGACGGCGAGGACGACGAACATCCCGACGATGCGTGCCTTGAGCCGTGAACCCGGCACATTCGTACGGTACTCGCGCAACAGCCGCGCCAGGTTGCCGACCAGGAGGACGAGCAGCACCAGGACGCCGGCGATGTTGATGGACAGGATGACGATGTGCAGGCGGTCGAACTCGTCGGCGTTCTGCGCGGTGCGGCTCAGAAGATACAGCGCAAAGAGCGCCAGGCCGGCGCCGGCGAGCGCGAGCAGCGTAATGAGGACGCGTTTTACTGTCTTAAGGACCATTCGTACCATTCGCTTTGCAGGTGCCACTCGCTGCGCCAGAAGAACAGCAGGCGAAGCGGCGCCGGGTATTGCTGCGTCTGCAGCATCGCGCGGATCCGGATGCGATACCCGGAATCCGGATCGAGCAGTGCGGCATCGATGACGGGCAGCGAGGTGATGCGCCCCAGATCGTTGAGTGCCGAGTACAGGGTGGCGAAGGATCCCTGGTCGCCACTGTTCAGGTTGCGCACGATGTAGCGCTGGCTCAGGGGCCGGTACTCGAGTTGGAAGCGGGTGACGAGATCGGCCTCGACCGCATCGAGGTAGAAGCGCCGGGCGCGTATGACCTGGGTCTGCAGCTCTATCGTGAGGGGCACGCCGCTGTTGAGCGCTTCGAGCGCATCGGATGACAGCACCAGCTGCAGGCGCGCGTCGAGCCGGTAGACACCACTGCTCATCACGGTCGAGGCGGAACGAACCTCGAAGTAACCCTGCCGCTCCATCTGGCCCTGCGCCGCCACCTTGCCGACCAGCAGGACCACCGCCGCGACGATGAGCATCGGCAGTCCGGGGAGACGCAGGCGGGGAACGTGTTGCGGCATTTGTCAGAGAACCTTTTCGAGGCAGGCGAAATAGAACCCGTCCATGCCGGCGGTGCCCGGCAGGAGCTGGTAGCCACAGGCCTTGCGACGCATTACATCGCGGATGTTGTTATTTTGCAACATCGGGTTTTCCTCCGCGCCCGGGGTGGCCTCGAGGAACCGGCCGACAAGCGCATCGTTTTCTTGGGCAAGCACCGAACAGGTGACGTACAGCAACCGGCCCCCCGGAGCGAGCAGGGGCCACAGTGCATCCAGGAGACGCCGCTGCAGGCCGGCCAGGGATTGGATGTCGCTGGGACGACGCAGGTGCTTGATGTCGGGATGACGGCGGATGACGCCGGTCGCCGAGCACGGTGCATCGAGGAGGATGGCGGCGTACGGCGGCGGCCGGTGCCAGGTGCCCGGCAGCGAGGCATCGCCGATGATGACCGAGGCCTGGAGCTGCAGCCGCTCCAGGGTGGAGTCGATGCTTTGCGCCCGCTCCCTGTCCATTTCCACGGCCACGAGTTCGATGGCATCGCCGGCGATCTCCTTCAAATGGGCGCTCTTGCCGCCGGGCGCGGCGCAGGCATCGAGCACCCGCCGACTGCCCTCGGAAGCGGCCGGCAAACCCGGCGCGAGCAGCCAGGGCGCGGCGAGCTGGGCCGCGGCATCCTGCACGGAGCACTCGCCTTCGTCGAAACCGGGCAGCGACGCGACCAGCGCCGGCGTCTCCAGGCGGAGCGCGTCCGGCCAGCCGGCCTGCAGGGCCGCCTCGAAGCCCGCCGCCGAGAGCCGCTCCCGGCAGTTTTCCGGCGTGCCGCGGCGGCGATTCACGCGCAACCACATCGGCGCCTGCTCGTCATTGGCGGCGAGGATGTCCGCCCAGTCCTCCGGCCAGTCCGCTTTCAGCGTATCGATGAGCCAGGCCGGGTGATTGCACGCGACCATCTCGCTGGCCGGCGGCGGCAAGCGGTCCCGCTCCCGCAGGAAGCGCCGCATCAGGGCATTGACGAATCCCGCCGCTTTCTGCCGTCCGAGCAGGCGGGCCGCATCCACGGTTGCGGACACCGCCGCGTGATCCGGGATCCGGCTGTCGGCGAGCTGCAGGAGCCCGACCGCGATGAGGGCCCGCAGGATGCCGTCCTTGCCGCGGGGCGGACGGTCGGCGAGCGCGTCGATCCAGTCGCTGAGCTGCCAGTACTGGCGCAATGCCCCGTAGCACAGCATTCGCAACAGGCCGAGGTCAGCCCCGGCGACCTCGGCGTCCGCCAGCGCCGCATCGAGCGATCGGCCGTGGTTCACGACGGCGTCGACCGCCGTGGCGGCGGCCGCCCGCACCCGGGCACCGGCCGGCGTGCTGCTCATTTTCCTTCGGCAAGCATCGGGCCCGCGGGGAGCACGGCGCCGTCGAGACCGAGCTCCGTCGCGAGCAGGCGCGCATCGGCCGGTCGCTTGCCCGGCCGCTGCAGGCGTTCGAGGCGCAAGCCACCGTCGGCGCAGGTTACGACGAACCCGCCGGCGGTGGTCACGACCCCGGGCTGCCCGGGCGGCGCCTCGACCGGCGTGGCGCGCCAGCACTTGATGCGCTCGCTCCCGCACATGAACCAGGCGCCCGGCACCGGGTTGTAGGCGCGGACCTTGCGGGCGAGCAGCGCTGCGGAACCGCGCCAGTCGAGTTCGGCGTCGGCCGTCCTGATCTTCCTCGCGTAAGTCGCCGCGCTGTCGTCCTGCGCTCTGGCAGCGAGCGTCCCCGCGAGGAGCCCGGGCAGGCATGCGACGAGGAGCAGAGCGCCCTCCGCCGCCAGGCGGTCGTGCAGCTCGCCGGCGGTCTCGTCATCTGCAACAGGCAATTCGCGACGGGCATAGACAGGACCGCAATCGAGCCCTTCGGTCATCCGCATCAGACTCACGCCGCTTTGCCCGTCACCGGCCAGGATCGCGGACTGGATCGGCGCCGCGCCGCGCCAGGCCGGCAACAGCGAGGCATGGACATTGACGCAGCCGCGGGCGGGCAGCTCGAGTACCGCCGGCGGCAGGAGCAGCCCGTATGCAACGACGACCATCAGGTCGGGATCCAGGGCAGCCAGCTGCCGGACGATCCCCGGATCGCGGAGGGTTGCCGGTTGCAGGACAGGAATATTGCGCTCGACCGCGTATTGTTTCACCGGGCTCGCAGCGAGCTGCCTGCCGCGACCTGCCGGCCGGTCCGGCTGGGTGAGCACCGCGACCGGCACCGTCCCCGAAGCAACGAGTGCCTCGAGCGACGCCAGAGCAAAAGCCGGTGTACCGGCGAACAGGATGCGCGGGGAGGCCATCGCCGGATGGGTCGGGTGCCTGCCGGCCTTGCGGCTCAGGCGACGTGTTGCCGGCGGTCGCGCTCGAGGCGCTTCCGGATCCGGGTGCGCTTGGCTTCCGACAGGTAGTCGACGAACAGCTTCCCTTCGAGGTGGTCCATTTCGTGCTGGAAACAGACGGCGAGCAGGCCTTCGGCTTCCATCTCGAGGGCATCGCCGTCGCGGTTTACGAACGCGACCCGGACATGGTTCGCGCGCTCGACCTCTTCGTAATAACCCGGCACCGACAGGCAACCCTCCTCGGTGACGGCCACGCCGTCTTTCTCGAGGATTTGCGGATTGATGAGGACGTGCGGCGCCGAGCCGTCGGCCGACACGTCGGCCACCAGCACGCGGTAGTGATAATCCACTTGCGTGGCGGCGAGCCCGATCCCGGGCGCGGCGTACATCGTCTCGAACATGTCGTCGATGAACAGCCGCAGGGCATCATCGACCACCTCGACGGGCTGCGGCCTTCTTCCTGAGCCGGGGATCCGGAAACTCCAAAATTGTGAGTTTTGTCATAATTTCGCTACGGCTTTTGCTGCATCTTTACGGGAAGAATAGTGCTTTGTTGCCAAATTTAAAGGCCCGATCGCTCGAGTGCCTTACGACCAGGCTCCGCTAAACGTATGACGGCATTGAATATCGCGTCAGACGATGCCGTCCGAATTTCCGCATTCGCCGGGTGCCCCGGGGCCGGAAATGTGACGTACTTGGCAGCCCCCGCGAGGCCGGCACGACATATTATAGCAATGCCGGATTGAGCATCCGATCAGACACGACCTGGAGCACCCTTCACGCCATGTTCCCCAAGACCGAGACCTTCACTTCCGCCCTGCGGCTGACGGCGCTGGCCCTCGTTTCGGCGACGGCGGGCTGCTCCCTGAACCCGTTCGCGAATGACGAACCGCCGCGGACAGCCGAGCCCGTCGCCTCGAGTACAGCGCCTGCAAGGACTTCGAACGCGGCCGCGACGACGAGTTCCGTCGAGCTGACCCCGGTCGCGGAGGCGGCTCCCTACGAGCCGCAGCTCACGCAGGCCGCAAGCCCGGTGCCGCTCGCGGCGGGCCATCCGGACGAGTACGTCGTGCAGGTCGGCGACACGCTGTGGGACATCTCGGCCCGATTCCTCTCCGACCCGTGGTACTGGCCGGAAATCTGGTACGTGAACCCGAACATCGAGAATCCTCATCTTATCTATCCCGGCGACGTGCTGGGCCTCGTGTACATCGACGGACAGCCGCGGATCACGAACGTGCGGGCCTCGACGTACCGTTTGTCGCCGCAGTCGCGGGTCACACCGCTGACCGAGGCGGTGAACAGCATTCCCTATGAATCCATCTCCGCCTTCCTGCGCACCGGCGTCGTGCTCGAGAAAGACGAAGCCGACGACCTGCCGTACCTGCTCCGGACGCGCGGCGACCACCTGGTCGCAGCCGCAGGCAACGAGATCTATGTGCGCGGCATCGAGAGCGACATGCCGGGCACGCGCTTTTCCGTGGTGCACATCGGCGACCCGCTGATCGACCCGGACAATGAGAAAGTCGTCGGCTACCAGGGCATCTGGGTCGGCGAGGGCACGCTGCGGCGCGGCGGCGACCCGGCGACGGTCTGGCTTACGGATACGGCACAGGAAGCCATCGAGGGTGACCGGCTGATCCCGGAACAGACCGATATCCCGCTCAACTTCTTCCCGAAGGCACCCGACAGCGAGATCGACGGGCGCATCATGTCGGTTGTCGGCGGCGTCACGCAGATCGGCCAGTACCAGGTGGTCGTCATGAACCGCGGCGCCCGCGACGGTCTTACCGTGGGCGACGTCCTCACCGTGTTCCAGTCCGGCGCGGTCGTCGAGGACCGCATCACCGGCGGCGACGTAACGCTGCCGGATGAAGAGGCGGGCACGATCATGGTGTTCAAGGTTTACGAGGGCATCGCGTACGGGCTGGTAATGGAAGCCACGCAGGCCATCCATATCCACGACGCGGTCCGGAATCCGGTCTAGCCGAAGCCTCCTTCGCGGGACTGGCAGAGCGCCGCTCGGCTGTCGGAAGCGGCCGCCGGCCGCGAATAAGTCGCTGCAGAATCGAAGCCCGTTCAATTCGCGGGCGAACGCCCGCTCCAACCCGCAGGCTCGTACGCCTGCTCAGCCGCCGGCCCGGATTCCACGTGAAAAGCCGCAGCAATTCGGTCATGCGGAGCGCAGCCCTGGCGCTATGATGGGGCCGTGATCGAACCCGCCCCCGACGACCCGCTTGCCGGCTGGCTCGCCGCACCCGGCCATGCCCGCATTGCGCGGGGCGAGGAGCTCTACCCGGCTCTGCTCAATGCGATCGACAGCCCGCCGGACGTCCTGTTCGTGCGTGGCAATCCCGATGCCTTACACCTGCCGTGCCTCGCGATCGTCGGCAGCCGCAACCCGACGCGCGGCGGCGAGCGGAATGCATTCGAGTTCGCACGCTACCTCGGCCGCAGCGGCTTTTGCATCGTGAGCGGCCTGGCCGCCGGGATCGACGCCGCGGCCCACCGCGGCGCCCTCGCGGCCGGCGCGCCCACGGTCGCATTCCTTGGCCACGGGGTCGACACCGTGTACCCGGCGAGGCATCGCGATCTCGCGGAACAAATCGCCGCAGAGGGGGCGCTCGTCAGCGAGTTTCCGCTCGGCACGCCGCCGATGAAACACCTGTTTCCGCAACGCAACCGGCTGATCAGCGGACTATCCTTCGGCACGCTCGTCGTCGAGGCCGCTCGACAGTCCGGGTCGCTGATCACGGCGCGGCTCGCCGCCGAGCAGGGACGCGAGGTGTTCGCATTGCCGGGTTCGATCCACAATCCGATGGCGCGAGGCTGCCACCGCCTGATTCGGGACGGTGCGAAGCTCGTTGAATCCGCGGCGGATATCGTCAGCGAGCTCGGTCCGCTGGCCGCTCACGTATTGCAATTCCCGGAAGAGACGCCACAATCGCCGTCCGCCGGCCTTGCCGGCGACGATGCCGACTACCGTACGTTATGTGCAGCACTCGGCCACGATCCCGTCAGCGCCGATGAGCTGGCGTCCCGGTCCGGATTGACGATCGAACAGGTTTCCTCCATGCTCCTGATTCTGGAGCTAGACGGAAAAGTCGAGAAATTGTCCGGCGGGCGCTACGCATTGCTGACCTGACGCACTTCAAGTCCAGCTTTAAAGGGTACTCGTACCCAAGGAAAGGGAGCCGCTCCAGGCATGAAAGAAAACGTA
The DNA here is from genome assembly GCA_963713215.1 of uncultured Pseudomonadota bacterium. Classification (GTDB taxonomy): domain Bacteria; phylum Pseudomonadota; class Gammaproteobacteria; order Steroidobacterales; family Woeseiaceae; genus UBA1847. The sequence continues at coordinate 1,633,325 of CAVQKY010000006.1, forward strand.
CTCGACGTTTTGATGTACCTGTTCGAGACCTACGTGGACACCGAGGAAGAGCCGGAGCCCGATCATAATGAGCTTCGTCTCGAACTCGCAAAGGCCGGGTTCGCGGACCCCGAAATCGACCGCGCTCTCGACTGGCTCGATGGCCTCACCGAGCACCAGGAAGCCCTGCCGCTCAATTCGCAGACCGCCCACGGCACACGGATCTACAACTCGTTCGAACTGGAGAGGCTCGACGTCAGCTGCCGCGGGTACATTATCTATCTCGAGCAGATCGGTATCCTGTCACCGCCGCATCGCGAAATCCTGGTCGACCGCCTGCTGGCGCTCGAGACACACGACATCGACGTCGAGCAAATCAAATGGGTAGTGCTGATGGTACTGTTCAGCCAGCCCGGGCAGGAATTGGCCTACGCACGCATGGAAGACCTCGTTTTCGAGGAAGATGCGGGTTTGGTTCACTGAACTGAACCCCGCATTCGCGGCCGCGGGCCGCTGCAGCACAGATTCCCGGTTCATTTCTTGACATGCCGTGACCGAGCATGTATTGAGGCGCGGCATTGCTCGCCGCATTTTCATCCACCGACCGGTTCAGAGAACTTTCCGCAGCCCGTAATGGCACGCAATCTCGTCATCGTCGAATCGCCCGCCAAGGCGAAGACCATCAGCAAGTACCTCGGCAAGGACTTCGATGTTCTCGCGTCTTACGGGCACGTGCGCGATTTGGTGCCGAAGGAAGGCGCGGTCGATCCGGACAATTCCTTTGCGATGAAGTACTCCATCATCGAGCGCAACGAGAAGCATGTGAATGCGATCGTGCGCGCGCTGAAGAAATCGGACGCGTTGTATCTCGCGACCGACCCGGATCGCGAGGGTGAAGCGATTTCCTGGCACCTGGTCGAACTCCTGAATGAAAAAGGCGCGCTCGACGGCAAGCCCGTGTACCGCGTCGTGTTTCACGAGATCACGAAGAATGCGGTACGTGAAGCGGTCGAAAACCCGCGCGACATTTCCGACGACCTGGTCGGCGCGCAACAGGCGCGCCGTGCGCTCGACTACCTCGTCGGTTTCAACCTGTCGCCCCTGCTGTGGAAAAAGGTACAGCCCGGCCTGTCTGCCGGCCGCGTGCAAAGCCCGGCGCTGCGCCTGATCGTCGAGCGCGAGCTTGAAATCGAGGCCTTCAGGGCTCGTGAGTACTGGACCATCGAGGCGGACCTGAGCAAAGAGGACCAGCCGTTCGCATCCCGGCTGGTGTCCTATCGCGGCGAGAAGGTCGAACAGTTCAGTTTCGAAAACGAAGCGGCGGCACGCGAGGTCGAAAGCACGATACTGAAAGCCGCCAACGGCGAACTGACCGTCGTCAGCGTCAGTAAGAAGCAGCGCAAGCGCAACCCGGCGGCGCCGTTTACGACCTCTACGCTGCAACAGGAGGCCTCGCGCAAACTCGGCTTCAATACGCAGCGCACCATGCGCGTTGCGCAGAAGCTCTACGAAGGCATCGAACTGCCGGGCGAGGGCAACGTCGGCCTCATCACCTACATGCGTACCGACTCGGTGACGCTCGCCCAGATCGCGCTCGAGGAGATCCGTGCGTTCATCGCCGAGCGCTACGGCAAGCAGAACCTTCCTGACGAAGTGCGCAGCTTCAAGAACAAGTCGAAGAATGCGCAGGAAGCGCACGAGGCCGTACGCCCGACTTCGGTTGCCTACACGCCGGAGTCGCTGGAAGGCACGCTCGACGCCGACCAGATGAAACTGTATTCGCTCATCTGGAAGCGCACCGTCGCCTGCCAGATGGTGCCGGCGGTGTTCGACACGGTCGCGGTCGACATGGCGGCCGGCGCCGCCGCCGATGGCAACACGTTTCGCGCGAACGGCTCGGTGCTGGTCGAGCCCGGCTTCATTGCCGTCTACCAGGAAGATATCGACGACGGCGCGGTTGACGACACGGACCGCCTGCTGCCGGAAATCGCGGAGGGCGACAACATCGCGCTCGAGAAACTCCGCCCGGAGCAGCATTTCACCGAGCCGCCGCCGCGTTTCACGGAAGCCAGTCTCGTAAAAACGCTGGAGGAATTCGGGATCGGCCGCCCGTCCACGTACGCGAATATCATCGCAACGCTGAAGAATCGCGAGTACGTGGAATCGGACGGCAAGCGCTTCATTCCGACCGACATCGGGCGGATCGTCAACGGCTTCCTGACCGACCACTTCACGCAATACGTCGACTACGATTTTACGGCCCGCCTCGAAGACGACCTCGATGCCGTCTCCCTGGGCGAGAAGGAATGGGTGCCGGTACTCGACGAATTCTGGCGCCCGTTTCACGAACTCGTGCAGGAGAAGGAAACCTCGGTTACCCGCGAGCAGGTGGCGCAGGCTCGGGAACTCGGAACGGACCCGAAATCGGGCAAGCCGGTGACGGTGCGCATGGGCCGTTACGGACCGTTCGTGCAGATCGGCACCAAGGACGACGAGGAGAAGCCCAGGTTCGCCGGCCTTCGTCCCGGGCAGAAGATGAACGACGTCACGCTCGCGGAAGGGCTCGAGCTGTTCAAGTTGCCGCGCACGCTCGGCGAAACCGCCGAGGGGCAGTCGGTGTCCGCAAGCGTCGGACGTTTCGGGCCGTACATCCGCTATGGCGACAAGTACGTCTCGATTCGCGGCGACGATGATCCGTACACCATCGAACTGGCCCGCGCGCTGGAACTCATCGAGGAAAAAAAGATTGCGGATGCGAACCGGATCATCCGGGATTTCGAAGCGGACGGCATCCAGGTTCTGAACGGCCGCTACGGCCCGTATATCACGGACAAGGCGAAAAACGCCCGTGTGCCGAAGGACAGGGACCCGAAGTCACTGTCGCTCGACGAATGCCGGGAGCTGCTCCTGGCCGCACCGGATCGCGGGCGGCGCGGCAAGAAAAAAGCCGGCAGGAAGGTCGCCGCGCCGGACACCGCGGCTACCCTCAAGGCGGCCAGCGCGAAAAAGGCGCCGAAGAAAAAAGTGAAGAAAAAGTCCAAAAAGACAGCGTCCAAAAAGAAACGGGTCGGGGCGAAGAGCGGCAGAAAAACGAAAAACTCTGCGGGTAAGCCCCCCGCGTCCGGCCCGTCCCCGAACGGCGGCGACTAGCCCGGCGTTCGCGCGTGCGCATGCCGATCCGCCTGGCTGTCGACACGCTGCTGGCAGGCGGCGTGATTGCCTACCCGACCGAAGGCGTCTACGGCCTCGGTTGCCTCCCGGACGACCTGCAGGCGACGCGACGGCTGCTCACGATCAAGGCCCGTGGCGCCGGGAAGGGCCTGATCCTGCTCGCCGCACGCCCCGAGCATCTCTCAGGCTGGGTCGCCGAGGGCGACCTCGTCCGGCTGCCGCCGCCCCGTCCCGAGGCGCCAGTGACCTGGCTGGTCCGGCCCGGGCCGCGCGTCTCGCCCCTTTTGACCGGGCGCCATCCGACCGTCGCGGTGCGGCTTGCCGCGAACCCGGTGGCGCTTGCGATCTGCGAGGGCGTCGGGCTGCCGGTGACGTCCACGAGCGCGAACCTCGCCGGGCGGCCAGTCGTGGCGAATCGCTACCTGCTGCGCCGCCGTTTTCGCACTCTTGTAGACTACATCGCGCCCGGCGACTGCGGGCCGGCGCGCGGACCGTCTGAAATCCGGGCGCTCGACACGGGCAAGGTATCGAGGGCGCGAACATCATGAATGCGATCGAGGAGGTAAAGGATTACCTGTTGTCCCTGCAGAACCGCATCGTGGCGGAACTCGAGCACCTCGACGGACGCGCAGTCTTTGCCGAGGACGCGTGGGAGCGTGAGGGGGGCGGCGGCGGACAGAGCCGCGTGCTGCGAAACGGCGCGGTATTCGAGCAGGCCGGCGTGAACTTTTCGCACGTCTATGGCGCGGCCATGCCGCCGTCCGCGACGAAACACCGGCCGGAACTCGCAGGCCGCGAATTCCAGGCCGTCGGTGTTTCGCTGGTACTGCATCCCCTGAATCCGTACGTGCCGACGGCGCATGCCAACTTCCGCTATTTCGTTGCAGGTGAGCGCGGCGAGTCGCCGGCCTGGTGGTTCGGCGGCGGCTACGACATCACGCCCTATTATCCTTTCCTCGACGATGTCGTGCACTGGCACCGGACGGCCAAGGCGGCCTGCGACACCCTCGGGCCGGAGGTTTACGGCCGATACAAGGCCTGGTGTGACGAGTATTTTTTCCTGAAGCACCGTAACGAGACCCGCGGCGCGGGCGGCCTGTTTTTCGACGACCTCAACGAGCCGGATTTTGCGGCGTGCTTCGTTTTTCTCCAAGCCGCCGGCGCGAGCTTCATGCGGGCGTACGCACCGATCGTCGAGCGGCGGCGCCGGCATCGTTACGGTGAGCGGCAACGCAACTTCCAGCTGTACCGGCGGGGCCGCTACGTGGAGTTCAATCTCCTGTACGACCGCGGCACGCTGTTCGGCCTGCAGTCCGGCGGCCGGACGGAGTCGATCCTGATGTCGCTGCCGCCGCTCGTGCGCTGGGAGTACGACTGGCAACCCGCGGCGGGCAGCGACGAGGCGCGCCTGTATCGCGACTACCTGCGACCGCGCGACTGGCTGGGGACTACCGCATGACGGAAGCACTTCACCCTTTTCACCTCGCCATCCCGGTGGTGGATCTCGAGGCAGCACGGCGCTTCTACTGCGACCTCATCGGCTGCGGCACCGGGCGAACCGCGTCCCGCTGGGTCGATCTCGATTTTTTCGGCCACCAGGTGACTTTGCACCTCGTGGCCGGTGACGACGCGACGGGCGCGACCAATCCGGTCGACGGCGACGCAGTGCCGAGCCGCCATTTCGGCGTGGTGCTGCCGCGGCCCGCATGGGAACGTCTGGCAGCGCGGCTCGAGGCCGCCGGTTGCGAATTCCTGATTTCACCGCGGATTCGATTTGCCGGCGAGGTCGGCGAACAGGCTACGATGTTCCTCGAGGATCCGTCCGGCAACGCCCTCGAATTCAAGAGTTTTGCCGATCCGATGCAACTTTTCGCGACCTGAACGCATCTCTGCAATGAGTTGGCACTGGGAAGCCAGGAGCCTGCGGCGCACGACGCGCTGCACCACAACCACGGGTACGCCTGATGCGCAACAACATGCTCGCCGTCGCGGCGCTGTCCGGCCTGTGTGCCGGTCCGGCAGCCGCACAAACCGTTTTCGAAACCGATATCGACACCTCCGAATTTCGCGCGGTCCCGGTGGCGATGCCGACCCCGTCATTCCCGGGCGGAGTGCGCACCGGCCAGGAAGGCTGGGTCCGGGTGGACTTCGTCGTCACACGCGACGGCCGTGCGAGTGATCCCGTCATTCTCGATTCGATCGGCGGCGAAGCCTTCGAACAGGCCGCCCTCGACGCCATCGACGACTGGCTCTTCGCCATGCCGGCGGAGGGCGGTGTTGAACTCGGCAACAACATCGCCGAAATGCGCTTCGAAGTCCGGCGCGGCCGCGATCTCGCCACGTCGAACTTCCTGCGCCGGTACCGCCGCATCATGACGCATGTACACAACGAGGAAACCGGGGAAGCGCGGGCGCGGCTCGATGAAGCGGTCGCGCTGGGCGGCTGGAACCTTTACGAAGAGACGATGCTGGCACTGATGGCCGGGCGCGTCGAGGACCAGGAGGGCAACGGGCTCGGCAAGCTCGAGCATTATCGCCGTGCGCTCGCCGTGGACGATAACAATGCATTGACCGGGAAGGACAGGCGCGACCTGCTGAAGCGGATCTTCGAGGTGGAGTACGAGACCGGGCAGTACACGTCCGCACTCGCCACCGCGGAGCGACTCCGCAGCGAGCGCGACAGCGACGCCGACCTCGAGTCGATCGCGCCGGCACTCGCTGCCATCCGCGACACGCAGGAAAGCGATGCGGCGCTGGTGGCGCGGGGACGCCTCGGGACAGCCTGCGACTGCGAGGAAGGCACGCCGCTGTGGTATTACCGGCCGACACGCCGCGACTTCGCGTTTGCAGGGGCTGACGGGGCCCTGACGAATTTCGAGGCCCGTTGCGACAGCTACCGCCTGCAGTCCCCCATCGAAACCGGCGCCAGCTATACCCTGCCCGCCGATGCACAAAATTGCCGGGTGTTCGTCTTCGGCGATGCGGACGCGAGCTTCGAGTTCGTCGAGCCGGGCGGCGCCTGAGCCAATGGCAGCCGCTCCAACGGCGGGGGCGCGAGGCGTTCAGCGAGCCGGACGGGCCTGAGCGCCGGAGGGGCGCGACAGGTTCGCAGTGTGCTAAGTTCCGGTCAAAATGGCAGCGTGTAGCAGACCTTGAGAATCATTCCACCCCGTTGGCTGCTGGTCCCGGTCCTGTTCTCGGCCCTGGCTCCGGCCGGCGTTCTTGCCGCCGAAAGCCAGTTGCGCGACATAGGACACGGCACGAACCTCCGCCTGGCGGGAACGGATGACGCCGCCGCCCGCAAGGTGTACATCGTCCAGTTGCGCGAGCCCTCCGCCGCCGAACTCCATGCCCGCATCGCCGCGGCCGGAAAGCCGGCCGGCAGTGCGGCGCCCCGCTTCGACAAGAACGATCCGAACATGCAGGACCATGCCGCGAAGCTCGCGGCAGCGCAGGACCGGGTATTGGCAAAGGCCGGCCATGGCGCCGAGAAAATCTACAGCTACGTCTACGGCCTGAACGGCTTCGCGGCGCGGATGTCCCCCGCAGCGGCACATAAACTTGAAGCCCTGCCGGAGGTGGCGAACGTCTGGGAGGACGAGGTCCGGCCGCTCGCGACCAATTACAGCCCGGAGTTCCTCGGGCTGTACAGCGGCGAAGAGAGTCTCCGCGGCGGGCTCGGTCTGGACGGCGAGGACATCGTCATCGCGTTCATCGACAGCGGCGTATACCCGGAGCACCCCGCGCTCGCCGACACCCAGGAAGTCGACCGGCCGCGGGCCTGCCAGGGAAGCTGGGCAGAGAACTCGTTACTGGGCCGCTGGCTGTGCCGCAAGTACCGGCGAGCCGAGGACCTCCTGGTCTACGAGCCGCCGTTGGACTGGAATGGCGTATGCCAGGAGGGCGACCGGTTCGAGGCAAGCGACTGCAACAACAAGCTGATCGGCGCGCGCTGGTTTGCCGACGGTGCGCGTGCCGGCGGGCCGATCGACTCCGGCGAGATCTTCTCGCCGCGCGACGTGGACGGCCATGGCACGCATACGGCGACGACCGCCGCCGGCAATCGCGTACGGGCGTCGGTGTACGACACGGAGATCGGTACCGTGGAGGGCATGGCGCCGCGGGCGCGGGTTGCCGTGTACAAGGCGTGCTGGCTCAGGCCCGACGAGCAGCGGGCCTCCTGCAACAGCTCGGACCTCGCACAGGCGGTGGATGCCGCCGTGGCCGATGGCGTCGACATCATCAACTACTCCGTCGGCAGTTCACTGCTCCGGATCTCGGCGCCGGACGACATCGCCCTGTTTGCCGCGGCCAAGGCGGGCATCCTCGCGATCGTGGCGGCCGGCAACGACGGCCCGAACCTCGGCACGATCGGCTCACCGGCGGGCGGCCCCTGGGTCCTGACGACCGCGGCCTCCTCGCGTGACGGCGAGACCTCGGTGGAGGCGATGGAGATCGAAGCGCCGGCCACCATTGCCGGCCGCTACGCCGTGCGGGAGGCAAATTTCACGCCGCCGCTCGCCGAGGCGGATCCTGTCGAAGGCCTGCTGGTACTCGCCGACGACGGCGAGGACGTGTTGCCGGACGACGAGCCTGGCACCACGACCGATGCCTGCGAGGCGCTCGTGAACGGCGGCGAAATGGACGGCAACATTGCGCTCATCCAGCGCGGCGGCTGCGATTTCGACGTCAAGGTAAGGAACGCGGCCGATGCCGGCGCGGCAGCCGTGGTCGTCTACAACGACGCCGGCGGCCCGATCGTCATGAACAGCTCGAACGACGTGCAGGGTACGGTGCCCGCGGTCATGGTCGGCCAGGCCGACGGCAACCTGTTTATCGCCGAGATCGACGCGGGGAACGACATCACGGCGGTGCTCGACAAGAGCCTCTTTATCACGGCGGCGGAGACCGGCAACCTCGTGCCCGCGTTCTCCTCCCGCGGGCCCGGGCCGGTACAGGACATCCTGAAACCGGACGTCACGGCGCCGGGCGTGAACATTTTCGCCGGTACGACGGCCGATGCCGTCAATTCGGGCGGCGGCCAGCAGTTTGGCTACCTGAGCGGCACGTCGATGGCGACGCCGCACGTCTCCGGCGTCGCGGCCCTGCTTCTCGAGCGGCATCCCGACTGGTCGCCGGCCGCACTCAAGTCGGCACTGATGACGACCGCGCGCCAGGACCTTACGCAGGCAGACGGCGAGTCGCCGGTGCATGGTTTCGACTTCGGTGCGGGCCACATCGTGCCGAACAGCGCCGCCCGGCCCGGTCTCGTCTATGAGCTCGCGACGGAGGATTACGATGCAATGGCCTGCGGCTTCGACTACGAGGTCGTGACGCCGGAGCGCTGCATCGAGCTTCAGGACGCGGGTTACTCGTTCCTTGCGCGCGACATGAACCAGCCATCGATCGCCGTCTCGCGACTCACGGGCGAACTGACGCTCACCCGGCGGGTGACGAACGTCGATGACGTGTCCGGTACCTACGCCGTCACGGTCGAGGCGCCCTCCGGCATCCAGGTAAACGTGAACCCGCCGACGCTGTCGCTCACGCCCGGCGCTACCGCCGAATACGACGTGACGCTCCGGTACGAGACCGGGCCCCTCGACCTGTGGCGCTTCGGCGCCCTGACCTGGTCGAGCGCCGAGCACGACGTGCGGAGTACCGTCGCGGTCAAGCCGGTGTCGGTCGCCGCGCCTGCCGAACTGGTCGGCGAAGGCACGGACGGCAATCTCGCATTCGACGTGGAATTCGGTTACACGGGCGTCTACGAGGCGCGCACCCACGGGCTCAGGCTTCCGGTCGTCATCGAGGACTTCGTCGACAACGACCCGTCGAAGACGTTTAGCTTCCGCGCGACGAACGGCGTGACTGCGCACATGATCGATGTGCCGGCGAACCAGCTCTACCTGCGCTTCGCCTTGTTCGATGCACTGACCGATGGCGCCGACGACCTCGACATGTACGTGTATTACTGCCCGGATGGAGTGACTTGCAACAAGATCGGCGAGAGCGGCGAGCCGACATCACAGGAACGCTTCGACTACTATCGTCCGCCCGCGGGCGTCTACGCCGTGCTGATTCACGGTTTCGAAACCGACCAGGTGACGGGCGGGCCCGGCGCTTACTACACGCTGCTCGGCTGGTCGATCGGCGAATTCGACGACCGGGGCAATATGAGCGTCAGCGCGCCGAGCTTCATCAGCGCGGGCAGCACGGAGGCTGTCGCGGTCGACTGGTTCGGCCTCGCGACCGGCACCATTTACATGGGCGCCATATCGCACAACACCCCGGCCGGCCTGGCCGCGATGACCCTGCTGACCATTCTCGTACCGAACTGATTGCAGCTGCCCACCGCTCCTGCAAACCATGCGGGCAGGAGAGGGCCATGCCAAGCACACTTGACATGGCAATAAGGTTATGACAAGTTCACTGTTCATTTCGAAAAGGTGACTTTGCATGAATAACCTACCGCGAAACAGGCGGATTGCCTGGGCTGCCACCGTGATGTTCGCCTGCGGGGCTGCAGCCATCGGGCTGAACGTCTTCTACAACGAGGCACACGAAGCACGCGCGCTCGACCGTGCCGCCTTCCAGGCGCTCTTCGTGACGCTGTTGGCCGCGGCGCTTTTGGCCAGCGTCGCCGTGATGTGGTTCTGGACATCGGTTCAGGACGAAGTGGTCCGCGCGGCCGACAGAGTCTCCATGTACTGGGGCTACGCGATCGGTGCCGTCGTTTGGCTGATGACGCCGTGGCTGACGTCCCTGCCCGAGTGGCTGGTAGAGCCTTTCTCCAATCCCGACGGCGACACGCTGTTCACGTTCTCGGAGGCAGCCGGCGCGTACATGGGCGGCGGTCTGGTCTTGATAATACTCGTCCAGGCCTGCTACCTGATCGTGCATGCCTGCTGGTGGGTCGCGAAACGATGACGCCGCGCATGATGCTTTCGATCCCGGTGCGACGAACATGAAGAACCGCATTCGCGTGCTGCGCGCCGAGAAGGAATGGAGCCAGGCAGAGCTGGCCGAGCGCGTACACGTCTCGCGCAACTCCATCAACGCCGTGGAGAACGGCAAGTTCGATCCCTCGCTGCCACTCGCTTTCCGCATCGCGGACGCGTTCGGCCTCAGGATAGAGGATGTGTTCATGCGCGACGAGTCTTGACCCCACTCTGCGAATCGCGGGCGCCGGGAACCGTTCCTCAAGCTGACGCCCGAAGGACCTCGAGAAACGCGGCCCCATAACGCTGGAGCTTGGACTGGCCCACGCCCGACAGTTGCAGGAGCCCGGCCTCTGTCTGCGGCAGGTCGCTCAACATCTGCCGCAAGGTGCGGTCATGGAATATCACATAGGGCGGCACGTTGTGTTCCGCGGCGAGGCGCTGGCGGCAGGCGCGCAATGCCTCCCAAAGGTCACGGTCATCGTCGGCCACCGGACCCACTGAGCCCCGTGTCCTCGGCAGGGCGGCCGGCCGCTCGGGCTCTTCGCGGAGCCGTACCGCGGTGTCGCCGCGCAGTACGGCCCGGCTTCGGTCCGTGAGGACGAGCGCGCCGAAGCGGTCCGGGTCGGCGCGCAGGTACGCCATGACGATGAGCTGGCGCAGAATCGAACGCCAGCTCGTCGCACCGCGGTCCGTGCCGATGCCGAATACGCTGAGCGTTTCGTGGCGGTGCTGCTGCACCTTGTCGGTTGCCTTGCCAAGCAGCACGTCGATGACGTGCGCGGCGCCGAATCGCTGCCCTGTCCGATAAACGGCCGACAGCGCTTTCTGTGCGGCCTCGGTGCCGTCCCAGGTTCCGACGGGCGACAGGCAGCCGTCACAGTTGCCGCAATCGGCTGTCACTGCATCGCCGAAGTATTCGAGGAGCGGCCGGCGACGGCAGCCCGTGACCTCGCACCAGCCAAGCAACGCATCCAGTTTCGAACGCTCGTGCCGCTTGTACTCCTCGGTCGCATCGGACTGGTCGAGCATCTGGCGCAGGCGCACCACGTCCTGGAGGCCGTAAATCATCCACGCCTCGGCCGGATCGCCGTCGCGGCCGGCGCGTCCCGTTTCCTGGTAATACGATTCCATGCTCTTCGGCAGGTCGATATGCGCCACGAAACGGACGTCCGGCTTGTCGATGCCCATGCCGAAGGCGATGGTCGCAACGATGATGACACCGTCCTCCACGAGAAAACGGCGCTGGTGTTCGTGACGCGTTTCGGCGTCGAGGCCTGCATGGTACGGCAGGGCCCGGAACCCCTGTCCGCAAAGAAACTCCGCGGTGCTTTCCGTCTTCCTGCGGGACAGGCAGTACACGATGCCTGCCTGGTCACGGTAGCCCTTCAGGAAGTCCAGCAACTGCCGCTTCGGCTCCGTTCGCGCCTGCACGAGATAGCGGATGTTCGGCCGGTCGAACGGCGCAATAAACACCCTGGCGTCCTCGAGGCCCAGCCGTTCCAGTATCTCGACGCGGGTGCGTTCGGTCGCCGTAGCCGTCAGCGCCAGCCGCGGCACATCCGGGAACAGCCGTCCCAGCTCGTCGAGGGCGAGGTACTCCTGGCGAAAGTCGTGGCCCCACTGCGACACGCAATGCGCCTCGTCGATGGCGATGAGGGAGAGCTGCACCTGTTGCAGCAGCGAGCGCGTGAAATCGCCGGCAAGGCGTTCCGGCGAGGCATACAGCAACCGGAGACGCCCCGAGCGCAGCCGGTCGATCACCGCGCGCTGCACTTCGGAAGTCTGGCTGGAGTTCAGGAAATCGGCATCGATGCCGAGTTCACGCAGCGCTGCAACCTGGTCCTGCATCAGGGCGATCAGCGGCGACACGACGAGGCCCGTGCCCGGCCGCAACAAGGCCGGTACCTGGTAGCAAATCGATTTGCCGCCGCCGGTCGGCATGACGACGAGTGCATCGCGACCGGCCAGCACCGCCTCGATGACCGCTTCCTGGTGGCCGCGGAACTCGCGGTACCCGAAAACCTCGCGCAGGATGTCGCGCGGGGACGCGGGCAAGGGATTGGCCTGGTTCATGGGCTTACGATTAAACCACGAACGATCCAGTCGCGGCTGGCAGCCGCTCCAACGGGGCGCCGGTCAGGTCAGGACGCCGGCCGTTCGTTTGGCGCGTGAGTACCAGATGAGAAAAATGCCGATGATGAGCACCAGACCCTGGATCACAACGGGCTGCATCCCGAAGGCCTCCATCGAGTCGGACATGCCGAACACGTAGACGTCCTGCACGATCGCCGCGACGAACGACAGTATATAGAACGGCACCGCGAGCTTGTTTCGCATCAGTAACAAGACGCTTGCGATAACGCCCGCCAGCACGGCGATCGCATTCGCCGCGGTCACCCATGCCGGCGTGCCGGTGATGATCGCGACCTGCTCGTCCGTCATGACCTCGGCGAGTTGCTCCGGCGTTGCCGACACGCCCGAGTAATAAAAGAACAGGCCGATCAGGTACCACAGCAGTGCGACGAAACCGATAACCCAGAAGGCGGTGTCCGGCGGGACCCGCGTGACTTGCTCCGACATGGCCATTTCCCCTTGTTTTACTTGGTTTTTTTGTCGTACCGGGGCGTCATGATCCGGCGATCGGCCGACGAATGCAAGGGCCGGGTTCAGCGTTTGTTCAAGGCCTTGTGGCGAAAGCAGTCGACGACGTGGTCGTTGACCAGGCCTGTGGCCTGCATGTGCGCGTAGACGATCGTGCTGCCGACGAAGCGGAAGCCGCGCTTCTTGAGGTCCTTGCTGAGCGCGTCCGATTCCGCGGAGCTCGCCGGAATATCCCCGTCGCGCCTGCGGCGGGGTTGGAGCGGGCGGCCGTCGACGAAGCCCCAGATATAGTCGCTGAAACTGCCGAACTCCTCCTGTACGTCGAGAAACGCCTTTGCGTTGCTGACAGCCGACTCGACCTTGAGGCGGTTGCGGACGATCGCCGGATTCTGCAACAAGGTCTCGATACGGCGGCGCGTGAACCGCGCCACTTTCACCGGTTCGAACCCGGCAAATGCCTTCCGGTAGCCGTCGCGTTTGTTGAGGATCGTCGACCAGCTGAGACCGGCCTGGGCCCCTTCGAGCACGAGGAATTCGAACTGGATCCTGTCGTCATGCACGGGCACGCCCCACTCGGTGTCGTGGTAGGCCATGTAGGCGGGGCCGTTACCCTCGGCCCAGGCGCATCGAATCGGTGACTTCGGCATCGAAACTTCCTGACCCGGTGAGCTCTTACCTTAAACCCGATCGATCTTACAGAGTCGTCGAATACTGCCGGGTCGTCGAATCAAGGCAAAGCGATGACATAAAGGAGCCCCGTTGGAGCGGCTGCCAGCCGCGAATGGTTCGGGGTTTATCTGAACCCCGTTCAATTCGCGGCCAACGGCCGCTCCAACGGTCTTCAGCCGTGCGTCCGGCTCAGAGCGAACCGCCTCAGCTGCCTTCGCCTTCCTCGTCCTTGTCGCCGCCGCAGGACCCTTCGCCGTCCTTTTCCTTGTCGCCGCCGCAGGACCCTTCGCCGTCCTTGTCCTTGTCGCCGCCGCAGGACCCTTCACCGCACTTGCCTTCGCCGTCCTTATCCTTGTCGCCGCCGCAGGAGCCTTCGCTCTCTCCCTTCTCACCTTCTTCCTTGTCGCCGCCGCAGGATCCCTCGCCGAGGCCCAGCATGTAGCCGGAACTCAAGGTGGTCATTGCGAACGGGCTCGCGCCGGTCTCCGCACTGGCGCTCGAACCGAAAGCAAACGCGCCCGCAAGTGCTGCCCCGACGGCCAGTGCGACCGGTGTTGCCGTTTTCCTGTCTGACATGGTTTTCTCCTGTTGCTGCCCCCCCGGTGGCGGGCGTTATTGGGGTGCCCGGCGTTCAGATCTGCCAGGTCACCGAATTCCTCATCGTTTCCCGTAGCCGGTCGAGATCGGCAGGGTGTTCGCCGACGATCGCGATGCTGCCCTCGCCCACTGGCAGGACGACACCTTGCAGCACGCCATCGTCGAATTCCTGTGGCTCCGCGACCGTCTCGTGCGGCATTAGCAGGATCGTCACCGGCCCGTGCTCGCCCTGCACCACCAGGTGCGGCACGCTATGGCCGTTGATGATGCAACTTTGCGCGTACGTGACGAGCCCGGTTTCCGGTCCCAGCTCTGCAATGTTCCCGGGGACGATCCGCGCTAGGCGCTCGCTGCCGACCGGCTGGTCGGAACGAACCAGCGAGCCGGACTCATGGCTGATGTGCGCGAGAATCTGCTCGCCGAGCGAGGGCGCCACGAGTTCTTCGCCGGCATAGCGCACCCCGAGGAGGACGCCTAACACCACCGTGGCCGCCAACGCCAGCCAGGCCGAGCCCGGGACGCCCCGCTGCCTTCTTGCGCTGAAGGGTTCGCCCGCGAAGTCGGCAGCCGGCAGCGCGGTCAGGTCGAATGCAGGCACCGGGATGGCGAGCGCCCGCGCAATGTCGGCGTCGAACGCCAGCATGTCGGCGTGGTACGCCCGGCAAGCGGCACACTCCCCGAGGTGCTCGCGTGCACGGTCCGAGCGCGGATCGGCGCAGAGGATCTCCCGGCATGCATCACAGTCCCGCGGCGACATCGACGGGCTCATGAGTTCGACTCGGGTTGAGCGAGGGCCGCCTTGAGCTGCCCTCGCGCGCGGTGCAGACGGGTGAGCACTGCCCCCTGGTTCAGGTTCATGTGATCCGCGATTTCCTGGGTGCTGTAACCGAGCAGCACCTGCAGGACGAGCGGTTCCCGATAGCCGTCCTCGAGGTCGAAAATCGCGGCCCGCAGTTCGCCGAGTTCATCGTCAGGCGCTCCCGCAAGCGCGGCTGCCTGTTCGGGTGTGAGGGCGTCGATGTCCACGGTGGTCGGGCGCTGGCGTTCGAAATACCGGGCGTTCTCGCGCCGCACGATCGTGAGCAGCCAGGACTTCGCGGCCTCGTCCTCGCGCAGGGCGTCGAGCGATTTCCAGGCGCGCAACAGCGCCTCCTGCACGACGTCCTCGGCAATGGCGCGGTCACGGCTGAGCCATAACGCGTAACGATAGATATCCTGGTGAAATACGCCCACGATGCGGTCGAATCTCCTGCGCCGGACGTCGCCGGCTTTACTGCTTCTCATGCAAGGTGACCTTTGGCTTGTGTTTTTTATTACCGGGGCCGCCGAAAACGCGACCCAGGACTTGGAAACCCTACCTAAATACAGGGAAAATCGACAACTATTCGAAGCTGTGCTCCTCCTATGAACCCGGACATGTACGGTCAGTTCCCAGAAACGCGCCTGCGCCGCAGCCGCCGCACACCGAACCTGCGACGCCTCGTCGCGGAAACGGGCCTCGCGCTCGACGATCTGATCTGGCCGGTGTTCGTCGTCGAGGGCCGGGGTATCACGGAGCCGGTGCCATCGATGCCCGGCGTCGCCCGCCGCAGTATCGACCGCCTGCTCGAGGATTTGCGCGAACCGGTGGATCTCGGCGTGCCCGCCGTTGCGCTGTTCCCGGTCGTCGACGACGGCGCGAAAACCGCGGACGGCAGCGCCTGCGCCGATCCCGACGGGCTCGCCCAGCGCGCCGTCCGTGCGCTGCGCGACGCGTACCCGGGGCTCGCCATCATCACTGACGTCGCGCTGGACCCTTACACGACGCACGGGCAGGACGGCATCGTCGATGCGTCAGGCTACGTGCTGAACGACGAGACCAACGAAATGCTGGTCCGGCAGGCGCTCTCGCACGCCGCGGCGGGCGCCGACATCGTCGCGCCGTCCGACATGATGGACGGCCGGGTCGGGGCCATTCGAAATGCCCTGGAGAATGCCGGGCACCGCAATACGCTGATTCTCGCCTACGCGGCGAAGTACGCGTCGGGCTTTTACGGCCCGTTCCGCGACGCGGTGGGCTCCGCTGCCCGGCTGGCCGGCGGTGACAAGTCGACCTACCAGATGCATCCCTCGATGAGCGACGAAGCGCTGCGCGAAGTGCGGATGGATATCGCGGAAGGCGCGGACCTCGTGATGGTGAAGCCGGCGATGCCCTATCTCGATATCGTGCAGCGCATACGGCAGATCGCGGGCGTGCCGGTGTTCGCTTACCAGGTCAGCGGCGAGTATGCGATGTTGAAAGCCGCCGCTGCGAACGGCTGGCTGGATGAACGCCAGTGCGTCCTCGAGGCCCTGCTCGGCATCAAGCGCGCCGGCGCGAGCGCGATTCTCACGTATTTCGCGCCGGATGCGGCGCGGTGGCTCCGTGAGTCGTTATAATCCGGGTGCCGCTGATACGGGGAGAACGCGGGAGTGTCGGATGAACCGGCCATTATCGATCGCTATGGCGTCATCGGGTACCCGGTCTCGCACAGCCGCTCACCCGTCATCCACCAGTTATTCGCACTACAGACCGGCCAGCAGATCCGTTACGAGCTGCTGCAGGTAGGTCCCGAAAAGCTCGAGCAGGCCGTGCGGCAGTTCCAGCGCACCGGCGGCAAGGGTCTGAACGTCACGGTCCCGCACAAATCCGCAGTCGCAGGGCTGTGCGACCAGTTGAGCGAGCGCGCGGAGCAGGCCGGCGCGGTGAATACGCTTGCGTTCCAGGACGGCGAGATTTTCGGCGACAACACCGACGGCATCGGCCTCATTCGCGACCTCGAGTCGAATCTCGGCTTCGCGCTTGCCGGCCGCCGCATCCTCATTCTCGGGGCGGGCGGCGCGACGCTCGGCATCGCCGGTCCGTTGCTCGCGCGACGCCCGGCGGCGCTCGTGATCGCGAACCGGACGCTGTCCCGCGCAGACGACATCGTCGGGCGCCTCGGTGGCCATGCTGCGCTCTGCGCCTGTGCCTTCGACGCAGTGCCGGCCGACGTGCCTTACGACCTCGTCATCAATGCCACCTCGGCCGGACTGAAGGGCGAGTCACCGCCGTATCCTGACGCCGCGGTCGGCGGACAGACGCTCTGCTACGACCTCTCGTATGGCGCGAACCCCACGCCGTTCACGCTGTGGGCGCGGGCGCAGGACGCCGGGGCCGCGGTCATGGGCTGGGGCATGCTCGTCGAGCAGGCCGCGGAGTCGTTTCATCTCTGGCGCGGCGTGCGCCCCGATACGGCGCCGGTCCTCAAACAGATTTCCGTCAGCGCATAGTGACGAGCTCTTCGGCGCTCGTCGGGTGAATGGCGACCGTGTCGTCGAAATCCGCTTTCGTCGCGCCCATGCGAATGGCCACGGCGAAGCCCTGCAGCATTTCGTCGGCGCCCTCGCCGATGATATGGCAGCCGACGACTTTCTCCTCGTCGCCCACGGTGACGAGCTTCATCGTACTCCGCTGCTTTTCCTCGCCGAGCGCGTAGTACATCGGCGTAAAACGCGACAGGTACACCCTGACCGCGTCGCCGTGCTCGAGGCGCGCCTCGTTTTCGGTGAGGCCGACCGTTCCGATCGTGGGGTGACTGAAAACGACGGTCGGGATGAGCGCGTAGTCCAGGTGCCGGCCCTCCATACCGCCGTAGAGCCGATCCGCGAGCCGCCGCCCGGCGGCGATCGCGACCGGCGTCAGCGCGGCCCGCCCGGACACGTCGCCCAAGGCGAAAATATGGTCGACATTGGTTTTCTGGTACGTATCGGTAGGTACGCAGCCGGTCAGTTCCGTGTGCACGCCGGCCGCATCGAGGGCAAGGCTTTCCGTGTTCGGCACGCGGCCGATCGCCCAGAGGACGGTGTCGACCGGGCCGAAGCGCCGGCCGTCATCGGTCGCTACGACGAGGCCGTCGGCGCTTTGCTCGACGCCGACAGGCGCGGCACGCGTGTGCAGTTCGACGCCCGCCGCACGCATCGCGTCGGCGAGTTCGGCACCGAGCATCGCGTCGAAGTCCCGCAGTATGCCGCCCTTGCGGACGATATGGATGACCTTGCTGCCGAGCAGGGAGAAGATCCCTGCGAGTTCGACCGCGATATAGCCGCTGCCCGCCACCAGCACGCGGTCGGGCCGGCGCTCGAGTTCGAAAAAGCCATCCGACGTGATGCCGAGCTCGGCACCGGGGAGGTCCGGTACCAGCGGGCGCCCGCCGGTCGCAACGACGATGCGTGGCGCGCTGAGCGCCCGGTCGCCGACCTCGACCGTATGCGGGTCGCGAAAGCGGGCTTTCCCGGCGATGTATTCGACATTGTGCTTTTCCAGGTTTTTCGCGTAGATGCCATTCAATCGTCGGATATAGGCGTCGCGGCGCTCCTTGAGCGCACCCCAGTCATGCCCGCGAAGGTCGAGGTCGAAGCCGTAGTCCCGCGCATGCCGCAAATGATGCGCATGATCCGCGGCATACCACATGACTTTCTTCGGCACACAGCCCACGTTGACGCAGGTGCCGCCGAGCGGACCCGACTCGATGACGGCGACGCTGGCGCCGTAGCCGGCCGCGCGCTGCGCGTGCGCGAGGCCCCCGCTGCCGCCGCCGATGACGAGCAGGTCGTAGTCGTACTTCATTCGTGCTCCTCGAATGCCGAACGTGGTGCGTTCGGCAAACAACGGCCGGCGGTGATTCGCCGGGCCTGTGCTAAACTTTCGCGCCACGAGAGGCAACAGCCTATCGCAAAATACCTTGTGGCCGCACAGTCGATGACCAACCCCTTGCTCGATACCACTACGCTCCCGCGTTTCGCGGACATCGCGCCCGATCACGTCGTGCCCGCCCTCACTCAAGTCATCGCCTCGCACCGGCGCCGGCTGGATGACTTATTGTCGAATACCCCGGAGCCCGATTTCGACTCGGTCGTCGCGCCCCTCGAGGATATGGAGCACGAACTGGCGCGCATCTGGTCGCCGGTGACGCATCTGCAAAGCGTACTGGGCTCACGCGAGTGGCGTGAGGCCTACAACGCCGCGCTGCCGATCCTGACCGAATACGGCACCGAGCTGTCGCAGAACCAGCGGCTGCAAAAGGCGTACGCCCGCGTGGACGACAACCTGCCTGCGGACGCGGACGGCGCACGCCGCAGCGCCGTCATGCACGCGCTTCGTGATTTTCGCCTCGCGGGCGTGGATCTCGATGAAGACCGCAAAACCCGCTTCCGCACCATCATGCGGGAGCTTGCGGGAATCCAGGCGCGCTTCGAACAGAACATCCAGGATTCGGCGGATGCGTGGCTGCTGCACATCGACGACGCGGCAGAGCTTGCCGGCCTGCCGCCGGGCAACATCACGCGCGCGAAGAACGAAGCGGCGAAGCGCGACCGTGACGGCTGGGTGCTGACGCTCGACTACCCGACCTACGACGCGGTAATGACGCACAGCGAGAACCGCCAGCTCCGGGAAATGTTCTACCACGCGTGGGTGACCCGGGCCTCGGACCAGGCGGCCGATACGAGTTACGACAACAGCAGCAACATCGAGGCGATCCTTCGCCTCAGGCACGAGGCCGCCAACCTCGTCGGATTCGCGACCTATGCGCATTATTCGCTCGCCACGAAAATGGCGGCGTCGACCGAGGCGGTGACGGGCTTCCTGCGCGAACTGGCGGAACGCACGCGGCACGCGGCAAAGCGCGAACTGGCCGACATACAGAAGTTTGCCGGAATGGCAGTCGAACCGTGGGACGTCACCTTCTGGCTCGAAAAGCTGAAGCAGGAAAAATTCTCGATCTCGAACGAGGTCCTGAAACAGTACTTCCCTGCCAACAAGGCGATCGGCGGCCTGTTCAATCTCGCGGGCCGCCTGTATGACGTCAGCTTCGAACAACGCCGCGACGTCGCGACCTGGCATCCGGATGCGGCGTACTACGAGATCCGCGACCATTCCGGCACGACGATCGGCGGCTTCTACACGGACATGTTCGCCCGGGGCGGCAAGCGGACCGGCGCCTGGATCGACGACTGCATCAATCGCAAGAACCTGAACGGCTCGCCGACGCTGCCGGTCGGTTTCCTCGTGTGCAACTTCGCACCTCCGGAGGAAGGCCGGCAGTCGCTCCTTACCCATGACGACGTGGTGACGCTGTTCCACGAGTTCGGCCACATGCTGCATCATCTGCTGACGCGCGTGGACTATCCGAGCATCGCAGGCATCAACGGCGTACCGTGGGACGCCGTCGAGCTGCCGAGCCAGTTCATGGAAAATTTCGCGTGGCATTACGACGTTCTCGTGCACTGCTCCGGCCATGCCGAGACCGGCGAAGAGCTGCCGCGCCGGCTGTTCGACCACCTGAACGCCAGCCGGCACGTCGGCTCCGGCCTCGCGATGTTGCGCCAGCTCGAGTTCGGACTGTTCGACTTCCGGCTGCACAGCGAATACGACGCGGCGGGCGGCACCGATGTGCTGGCCGTGCTGCGCCAGGTGCGCGAGGAGGTCGGCCTGTTGCGCCATCCCCTGTACAACCGCATGCCGCACGCGTTCGCGCATATCTTTGCGGGCGGCTATGCCGCGGGCTACTACAGCTACAAGTGGGCGGAGGTGCTTGCTGCCGACGCCTTCGGCGCCTTCGAGGAAGCCGGCATTTTCGATCGCGGCACGGCCGACCGCTTCCGCCACGAGATCCTCGAGATCGGCGGCAGCCGGGAGTTCATGGACGCGTACGTTGCGTTTCGCGGCCGCAAACCGGAGATCGACGCGCTCCTCCGGCACAGCGGTATTGCGAGCTGACACCCGGTGAAGATCGCGACCTGGAACGTCAACTCACTCAAGGTGCGGCTGCCCCACGTCGTCGACTGGCTGAAGGCGAACGGCCCGGATGTCCTGGCCCTGCAGGAGATCAAGCAGGTGACGGAGGCCTTCGTCGAGCAGGAATTTGCCGACCTCGGTTACCACGCGCTGGCGAGCGGGCAGAAAACCTATAACGGCGTTGCGATCGTTGCGCGGCACGAGCTGCAGGACCCGCACGTCGATTTCCCGAGTTTCGTCGACCCGCAGCGGCGGGTACTGGCGAGTACGATCGATGGCGTGCGCGTCGTGAACCTGTATGTCCCGAACGGGTCGGAAGTCGGCTCGGAGAAGTACGCCTACAAGCTGTCCTGGCTGTCCGCGCTGCGCGTCTACCTCGCGGAAGAACTGAAGCGGCACGAAAAGCTCGTCGTGCTCGGCGACTTCAATATCGCGCCGCGCGACCAGGACGTCTACGACCCGGCGAAGTGGGGTGACGCCATCCTCTGCAGTCCCGCGGAGCGGGCCGCCCTGAATGCGATTCTCGAACTCGGCTTCACGGACGTGTTCCGGAAGTTCGACCAGCCCGAAAAAACCTTCAGCTGGTGGGACTACCGGGCCGCGATGTTCCGGCGTAACGCGGGCTTGCGCATCGACCTGATCCTGACGAACGACGCGATGACGGGTGCCTGCACCGGCAGCCGGGTGGACAGGGAGCCACGTACCTGGGACCGCCCGTCGGACCATGCGCCGGTCGTGGCGGAATTTTCGGCCTGAGGCCCCGAGTTTTTACAGAAAGCATCGAAAAGCGTGACGTAACGCACACTTTTGCCGCTATCCGCGCCGCGCCAAACGAGTAGACTAATCCTCCATGCCGCCGCATGCGAACGCCATAAGCCAGGACCGTCGCAACGACTACGACGTCACGAACACCGTCCAGGTAAGTAGTCCGCCTGCCGTTCGCAACGCCGTTCACGAGATTTTCTCGCGGACCTGGCCCGGTGCCTCCTTCGACCGCTTGTGGCTCGCCTTCTACGATTTCCAGCGCTTGTTCACGGGCCGTTTCCCAAGTTATCTCGGCTGCGATACGACCTATCACGACATGCAGCACTCGCTGGATATGACCCTTGCGCTGGCGCGTCTCGTCGCCGGTTATGAAAAAAGCGTCGAGCCGGCGGATCGCCTGGGTCCGCACCGGGCACTGCTCGCCGTCATCGTGTCGCTGTTTCACGACGCCGGCTACATACGCCACACCGAGCGCGACCGGAATTTTACGAACGGTGCCGAATTCACGATGCAGCATGTGTCGCGCAGCGCAGACTTCCTGCAACGCTACCTGCCGACACTCGGCATGACGCGGGACGTCGGCGTCGCGAGCATGATCGTGCACTTCACCGGCTACGAACTCGACCTCGATACGATCGAACTGGACGATCCGCGGGACATCATCTGCGGGCACCTCATCGGCACCGCCGACATGCTGGCGCAGATGGCCGACCGCTGTTACCTGGAGAAGTGCCGTGACCGCCTGTACAAGGAGTTCGTGGTGGGCGGCGTGGCCGTCGAGAACGCGCGGCCTGGCGAGTACATGATCCGCTACCAATCGGGCCAGCACCTGCTCGAGAAGACGCCGATGTTCTACCAGCACGTCATGCGCCAGCGGCTGAATACGCAGTTCAACAAGGCCTACCGTTACGTCGAGGCGCTGTACGACGGCCACAATCCCTACATCGAAGCGATCACGAACAACATCAAGCACCTGGTCAAAGTGATCTCCACCGGCAACTGGACGCTGTTGCGCCGGCAGCCGCCGTTTTTCCTCGGCGTGGAGAACGCGGACAAGGAGATCGACACGCTCGTGTTGCGGCAGCTCGACCGGCCGAAGGCCAGGGCGGCGGCAGCGGGCTAGGCGGTGCGGCGTGCCGCCTGGACGCCGAGCGATGCCTTGAGTGCCGCCGCGACGACGGCACAGGCGGGTTCCGCGCCATTGGCGGCAGGCCAGAGGATGCCGAACTCCATACGCCGGGTGTTGCCGGCGAGCGGGACGGCCCGAAGGCCCGGCATCTCGCGGCCGCGCAGGACGATCGCCGGCAGCAAGGTGGGGATGCCGGCCTGCATGACGCTCGACAGGGCCGCATCGATACTGTCGATCTCGAAGGTGACGCTGGGGTAAACGCGGGCATGCAGCAGCACCGCGTCCGCCGCACGCCGCATGTCGAAGGAGGCCGGCAGCATCAGCAGCCGTTCTCCGCCCAGCTCCTTCAGGCGAACGCTCTTGCGCTCCGCGTAGGGGCTCGCCGCCGGAACGATCAGCGAAAAGGCTTGCGAGACGAGCCGCTCGTAACGCAGGTGGGGTGAATTGCGGGTCATGAGGCCGAACCCGAGGTCCAGGCGCCCGGCCTCGATCTCCGTTTCGACATCGCTCGACGCAAGTTCCTGCACGCCAATGCTGATGCCAGGATAGTCCTTTGCCATCAGCCCCAGTATGGGCGGCACCCACGCAAAGTGCAGTGCGGGTATCACGCCGAGGTTTACGCGGCCGCCCATGAGCCCCGAGATGTCGGCCACGGAGTGGCAGGCGTCCTCGAGTTTCCGCAGCACCACGTCCGCGCCTTTGCGAAACGCCGCACCGGCTTCCGTGAGATAGACGCGCTTGCCGACGCGGCGAAACAGGGGCGTGCGCAGTATCTGCTCGAGCTGCGTGATCTGCTGTGAAACGCTCGGCTGCGAGATGTTCAGCCGCTCGGCGGCCCGCGTGAAATTCTCTGTCTCCGCCACTGCCAGGAAGTAGCGCAGGTGCCGTATCTCGACCTCGCTCATCCGCACGCCCCGCGCCGGGCTGGATCGCCGGCGGCAATTCGGTGTTCGGAGGGGATGTGCATGTGCCTGCTTCGTGGGGGACCGGGGAAATCCTAGCACCGATTTTGCCGGCCCGCCCGGCGTTGACTTATAGGTGGGACATTGCGCATCATAGGCGTCCTCTATATACCGCGTGGCATTCCCGGTGGCCGTCATCCTGACCCGAAGACAGCTCTTGCAGAGCCTTTCGGCGGCGGCCCTGCCGTTGGCGGGATGGTCCTGCGCGGGCTCGAACGGCGATCCGAACACGCTCGTCGTGGCCGGCCTGCCCGTCACCTGCAACCTGACGCTGCCCGTCGCCTGTGTGGCGAATTCGGCTCGCAACAGCACTACTGCGTCCCGCACGCCGTACACATTTTCGTACAGCAAGTACAGCGGCTGGCCGGAGATCAAGGAGTCGCTGATGGCCGGCCGGGTGTCCGCGGCCTATATGCTGGCACCTCTCGTCATGGACCTTGCCGACAAAGACATTCCGGTGAAGATCGTCTCCCTGGGCCACCGCTCGGGCGCCGTCATCATGGTGCGTACGGATTCTCCGTACGAGTCGTTTCGCGATCTCGCCGGCAGGCGCATTGCCATCCCGAGCCGCTTCGCCGTGGACTTCCTGTTCCTCCGCAAAATGCTCGCCGAGGAAGGGATGACACCCGCCGACATCGAACTCATCGAGATGCCGCCGCCGGACATGCCGGCTGCGCTGTACGCCAATGCCGTAGATGCCTATTGCACCGGCGAGCCGTTCGGCGCTGCCGCCGAAAAGGCGGGTTACGCGAAGACGCTGCGGATGACCCGCGACGAATGGCCGACCTACATCTGCTGCGTGCTGACGGTGCGCGAGGAACTGATCGCCGCGAATCCGGAGATCGTCCAGTCGCTCGTCGATCACGTGCTCGGCGCCGGCGCATGGCTCGACGCCCGGCAGGAAAACCGCGACAAGGGCGCCGAGATCGCCGCACGGCGCGAATTTTTCAACCAGGACCCGGAGATCATCCGCTACGTGATGGAAAACCCGCGGGATCGCGTGACTTACGGCGACCTGCGCATGATCCGCGAGGAGTTCGACGGACTCATGCGGCTGTCGGTCGAGGCCGGCACGATCGGTCACGAAATCCCCTACGAAACCTACGTCGACGAGCGCTTTGCACGCAACGCGAAGCCCGCGGCGATAGCGTTGTAAGCGGCACGCCATGCTTCGTCCCGTCGTCCTCTTTTGCCTCCTGCTGCTGTCCGCCGGCCCGTCCGCCGGGCAGGGTGCGCCGTTCATCGGCGGCGTGTTCGACCCGCCGCGCGACGCCCCGGAGCTCGCGCTGGACGGGTCCGATGGCAGGGCACTCAGGCTTGCCGATTATCGCGGCAAGATCATCGTCCTCGGTTTCGGCTTTACCTCCTGCCCGGAGATCTGCCCGACGACACTCGCGGTCCTGGCAGAGGCGCGCCGCAAGCTCGCGGCGGACGCCGCCGAGTTGCAGGTGATCTACGTCACCGTGGACCCCGAAACGGATACGCCCGAGCGCATGCGACAGTACCTTGCCGGATTCGATGCATCGTTTGTCGGCGGAACCGGCACCGAAGAAGCGCTCGAGGCCGTGCGCCGCGACTACGGCGTCATCGCAAGTCGCAAGGCCGCAGGGACCGGCTACAGCTACGCGCACTCCTCGTACACGTACCTCATCGACCGGGCCGGCCGCATCCGCGCCCTGATGCCGTACGGCCATAGCGCGGAGGATTTCCTGCACGACATACACATCCTCATGGAGGAGCAGTAATGCGTGCCGTGCTCACCGCATTGCCGCTGTTCGTGCTGGTCGCATGGGCCGCATTCGCGCCCGTTGGATCGGGCTCGCGGGAAGCCGTGTTCGAGATTCCGGCAGGCACCTGGGCGGCGCGCATGGCCGGCGATCCGGTCGAGATCCTGCCCGACACCATCCGGCTGACGCTCGGCGTCAACGACGTGCTCGTCCTGAAGAACCTGGACGAGGTGCCGCAGATGTTCGGGCCAACGCTGATGATGCCCGGGCAGAGTTTCAGGCTGCCGTTCCGCAGCGCGTCCACCTACACCTTTGCATGCACGGCGCACGCCAGCGGGCAGATGGAGATCGTCGTCGACCCCTTCCCGGGCAATCCATGGTCACGCCTGCGCTGGCGTGTCCGGCAACTCACCGCCGGCGGCGCCGCCGAAGCATGACCAGGGTCCTGCAGGCGCTCCCGCCGCTCGCCATCATCGCACTCCTGCTTGCTATCTGGTGGGCAGGCGTCGAATTCACCGGCAGCGTGATCTTTCCGACACCCTGGGAGGTCGTCACCGGCACCCTCGAACTCATCGAGGATGGCACGCTCTGGATGCACATCGGCTCGTCGCTGTTTCGTGTCGCCGCGGGCTTCCTGCTGGCGGTTGCCGTGGCCGTTCCGCTCGGGCTCTGGATGGGCTGGGTCAAGGGCGCCTACCTGACACTCAATCCGCTGTTCCAGATTCTCCGTCCGATTTCGCCGATCGCCTGGATTCCGATCGCGATCCTGTGGTTCGGCGTCGGCAACGCCTCGCCGATTTTCCTGATTTTCATCTCGTCGGTGTTCCCGATGATCGTCCAGACGATCGCCGGGGTGCAGACGATCGAGCGTCGTTACCTTCGTGCGGCCGAAAACTTCGGGGTATCGAGCTACACGCTGTTCCGGCAGGTCGTCATCCCCGCAGTGCTGCCGCAGATACTGGTCGGCATGCGCGTCGGTCTTGGCGTCGCCTGGCTCGTCGTCGTGGCGGCCGAGATGATCGCCCTGCGGAGCGGGCTCGGCTATCTGATCATGGATTCCCGCAACGCCGGCAACCGCTATGACCTCGTCATCGCCGGCATGATCATCATCGGCCTCATCGGCCTGCTGCTCGACGGCAGCATGCGGCTGCTCGAGCGGCACAAGCTCGTCCGGTGGCGCTATGCGCACTAAGATCGAGATAGCCGGCATCAGCAAAGTGTTCCCGGCCAAGGGCGGTGTGCTGCCGGTCGTCGATCGCGTGGACATCAGCGTCGCCGACGGCGAGTTCGTCGCGATCGTCGGCCCGTCCGGCTGTGGCAAGTCGACGCTGATGAACGTGGTCGCGGGCTTCCTCCGTCCCGACGCGGGATCGATAAAGATCGACGGCATAGCTCGCGAACAGCCGAGCTCCCAGGGCATCCTGATTTCCCAGCACGGCTCGGTGTTTCCATGGCTGACGGTGCGGGAGAACCTGACCTTCGGCCTCAACGGGCGCGCACAGGCGGAGAAGGAAGAGCTCGCGGATCGCTACGCAGCGATCGTCGGCCTGAAAGGATTCGAGCACAGCTACCCGCACGAACTGTCGGGCGGCATGCTGAAGCGGGCGGAACTCGCGCGCGCCCTGGTCGTGAAGCCGGATATCCTTTACATGGATGAGCCGTTCTCCGCGCTGGATGCGCTCATGAGCCTGCGTATGCGCAAGGAATTGCTGCGTATCCTGAGCGAGGAGCGGCACACCGTGATGCTCATCACCCACGACGTCGAGGAAGCGATCCACCTCGCCGATCGCATTCTCGTCCTGTCACCGCGCCCGGCCAGAATCCAGGCGCGATTCGACGTGAACCTGCCGCACCCGCGCAAGCTGACGAGTCCGGAGGCCCAGAGCTTGCGCGCTGCGGTCCTGCGGGAACTCGGCGTAGAGGACTGACGACGGCCGGGGCCGCTTACAAACGCCCCCGCCGCCGAACACGGATGTGTGAGAATAGCCGCCTGCAATTGCTCGGTCGGCCATGCAAAAACTCAACCTCGCGATCCTCGTCGTCTGCCAGCTGATCTCGGCCACCGGATCGATAGTCGTCGTGACGCTGGGCGGAATCATCGGCGCAAGCGCTCAGTGACGACAAAGCGCTCGCCACCTTGCCGGTGTCGATGATGGTCGTATCCGTCGCGGCAACGACCATTCCCGCCACGATGCTGATGCGGAACGTCGGCCGCTCGCTCGGTTTCGCCCTAGCTTCGCTTTCGTCGATTGCCGGCGTCCTGCTGGCGGTGCTGGCGCTGCACCTTCAGAGTTTCGGCCTGTTCGTCGTCGCGGGCATGTTGTTCGGGATCAACATGGCGTTTACCCAGCAGTACCGCTACGCGGCCGCGGAGAGCGTCCCGCCGCCGTACGTGCCGCGCGCCATTTCCATCGTCCTTTTGGGTTCCATCGGCGGGGCACTCCTCGGTCCCGAACTCGTGACGCGCGGCGATAGCTGGGCAGAAACCGGTCCCTACGCAGGCCCCTTGTTCGTCCTCGCTGCGATGTATGCCGCACAGGCCGCGCTCTTTTTGCTGCTGCAGCCCGGGCGGAGCGAACTACAGGACGCGGCAGCCGCACCATCCCGGCCGCTCGGGGACCTCGTCAGGCAACCCCTTTTCCTGGTGGCCGTGCTCGGCGGCGCCACCGGGTACGGGCTGATGACCCTGCTGATGACCGCCACTCCGCTCAGCATGCACGTCAACGACGGGTTTTCCCTGGGCGACACCGCTTCGGTGATCCGCATGCATGTACTCGGGATGTACGTGCCGTCCCTGGTTTCGGGAATGCTGATCGAACGCTTCGGCGTCGTTCGGGTAATGCTGGCCGGCGCCTGCCTGTTCATACTGACGTCAGTCGTAGGGATGCAGGGACAGGCATTCATGCACTACGGCTGGGCGATGGTCCTGCTCGGTGTCGGCTGGAATTTCCTGTATGTCGGCGGCACGACGATGCTGACTTACACTTACGCGAACCAGGAGCGTTTCCGGGCCCAGGCCGTCAACGAGTTCATGATCTTCGGCTCGTCGGCGCTCGCCTCCCTCGCTGCCGGGGCCGTCATTCACTATTTCGGCTGGCACAGGCTGGTATGGATACCGCTGCCCTTGATCGCCGTCGTCGTCATCGGCCTCATCGCCGTGCGCCGCGAGCCGCTGTTGCGGCGGCCCGCGCCGGTGATTGCACCCGAGGCCGCCTGATGCCGTTGCTGAGTTAAAGGAACGCAACATGCTCAGCTATAAAACACACCTGATCGCTGTCTGCCTCGGATGGCTGCTATTCGCAGGTTTGCCTGTTTCGGCGCAACAAGACTTCAGCGACCCGCGATCATTGAATGGGTTTTGACCCCTGTTCGTCTTCGTAGAGGCGCACGGCCTGGAATTCGCGGCGGTCGAGCCGCCGGAACGAGAAAAAAGCCGCCAGCAGGGCACCGCTCCCGGCAAAGATCGCATCGGCGGCCGTCAGCACCTCATCGAAGAACACGGGCCAGGTCCAGGCAGTCACGTTGCGCAGTATCGTCCAGGTCGAGCTGTCGAGTTCCGCCGCCGTGGTGCCGGCGGAGATCACGATGATGCCGGCGAGAGCGCCGCCCAGGGTGAGCACCGCAGCCAGTAGCGGAAACCGCCAGTCGAAGCCCTGCCCGCCGCGGCGGACCGCGAGCCCTACCGGGATGCCGATCAGCACCGGCATCCACGGCAGCAGCCGGCCGTTGAGGTCGGTGACCAGGACCCACAGCAGGATGCACACGGCGACGGCAAGAAGGCCCGCAAGCAGGCCGTGCCCCACGGACTGCGCCTGTACGAGCTTCGCCCCGTCGGCCGCCGTGGGCCGCTCGCGGAGGCGGGGATCGTGTCGCTTCCTGAGGCGCAGAACGGACCGTGGCTGTTCGGGATTCATTCGCTTCCGGGTTTGCGGGCGTGGCAAAGCCACGATACCGAAGGGGCCGGCGGCCGGCCAGACGGGATTCCCGGCCACGTTGGCGGCACGTGCGGCCAAAGCGCCGCCCGGGCCTTCGATCGCGACGCGACGCCTGCTATACCTCGGACGGACTTCGACCCGGAGCGTTCGATGCGAATATCGGCCTGCGCCGCCCTCGCGGCATTGCTTTCCCTACCCGTGCTGCTCGCGCTGGCGAGCGACGGGCGAAAGCTCGACGTCGCGCGATTCGACGCCGACGGCAATCTCGTCGTGCCCGATAACCTCGATGAATGGGTATTCATCGGCAGCTCGCTCGGCATGGGCTATTCCCAGGCGAACTTCGACCCCGGCAGCCCCGGCATGTTCCAGGTCGCCCGGATGGAGCCCGCGGCTTACCGGGCGTTTAAAGAAACGGGAAAATTTGCCGACGGCACGATGATCGCCCTGCATTTCTACGGGTCTCAGAACGAACTGTCCATCAACCGCGCCGGTTTCGTCATGGACGACCTGCACTTCGCGGAAATCCACTACAAGGACAGCGCGCGGTTTCCGGACGGCTTCAACTTCTATAATGTGGACAACGGCGATCGGGTGGCCGCCGAGATTGCGCTGCCGAACGATTGCGTGGAATGCCACAAGCGGGACGGCGCCTATGAGGGTGTATTCGTACAGTTCTATCCGCCACTTCACGAGTTCCTCCCGGCGGCAGTGCGTGCCCGCCTGGCCGACCCGAAGGCGGCGCGGGCACACTGACCTGAGCGATGGCCGGCGATGAGTGAGCCGCGCACGATCGCGGCGCTCGCCTATCCCGGCCTGCAGCTTCTCGACATCGTCGGGCCGCTGGAGACCTTCAACCTCGCGGCACAGCAGCTCATCGATGACGGTCAAACGCGGGTCCCGGCCTACCGCGTCATCGTGATCTCGAAAGACGGACGGCCGGTGCGCTCGATGTCCGGGCTGACGATTGCGGCCGAGCGCGCGCTCGGCGACTCCATCGACGATATCGACACCCTGCTGGTGCCCGGTGCACTGACCGGCGGCGCGCGATTTTTCGAGGACCCGGCACTGATCGCGTTCGTGCAGCGGGCGCGCGGACGCATCCGCCGGCTGTGTTCGGTTTGCTCCGGTGCCCTGTTGCTGGCAAGTGCCGGCGCTTTGCAGGGCAGGCGGGCGACGACGCACTGGATGGATGCCGACGAACTCCGGACCCGTTTCCCGGACGTCCGGGTCGAGGCCAACCAGATCTACCTCGAGGACGGCGGCGTGTACACCTCCGGCGGCATCACGGCGGGAATCGATCTCGCGCTCGCGCTGGTCGAAGAGGATCACTCGCGTCGCCTCGCACTGAAGGTCGCGAAGCGGCTGCTCGTGTTCCTGAAACGCCCCGGCGACCAGCTGCAATTCAATGCCTTCATTGCGGCCCAGGCCGAACCCACGAAGTTCGATGCGCTGCTCGACTGGCTCACGAATAACCTGCACCGGCAGCACGACACCGCGTCGCTGGCCGCGAAAGCCTGCATGAGCGAGCGCAATTTTCGCCGGCGCTTCGAGGCCGAGCTCGGCATGCCGGTCGGCCGGTATCTCACGCGGACGCGGGTCACGAAGGCACAGAGCCTGCTGGAGACGACGGCCCTGCCGGTTGCGGCGATCGCAAGGCAATGCGGCTTCAGTTCGGCCGAAGCAATGCGCTACGCATTCTCCGGGGAACTCGACGTAACGCCGAGCGCATACCGTGCCCGATTCGGCGGCGACACCGCCCCGCCAGGGCCGCGGGCATGAGGCGCTCGTTCGCGCGGCGCGGCATCGCCATCGGCCTCCTGTGCGTCCCGTTGTTGGCGGCGCTCGCACAGGCGAGCGGGCGCGACGCGGTGCTGGCGCTCGGCCAGGGCGTGGCCGACCGGCAGCTCCGGGTCCTCGGTTACCTGCCTGGCGCGCCGGCGGAGGATAAACCGCCCGGGCAGCCGCGCGGCTGGGAACAGGCCGCGTTCTGGATCGGGCTTACGCGTTTTGCCGATAGCACGCAAAGCCCGGTATATCGCGACGCGTTGCTCGCGATGGGCCGGACGAACGACTGGCGCCTCGGTGACTGGCTCCCATTCGCGGACGACCACGCCATCGGCCAGGCCTACCTGTGGGCGGCGGCAAACGGCGCGGGCGAGACGGCGCTCGAGCCGATGCGTGAGAGCTTCGATCGCCTGCTCGCCGACCCGCCGGTGGCGCACCTCGGGTTCCATTACGGCGCGGACGGCTACGCCTCCGCCGAGTGTCTCGTCCGCTGGTGCTGGTGCGATGCGCTGTTCATGTCACCGCCGGCGATGATCGGCCTTTCGCTCGAAACCGGCGATCCGCGCTATGCCGGCTACGCCTTCGCGGAGTTCCGGGCCACGCGGGATTTCCTGTTCGACCCGGTCGAGAAGCTCTGGTTTCGCGACAGCCGCTTCTTTGGCCAGCGCGACGCGGAAGGCAGGAAGCTCTTCTGGAGCCGCGGTAACGGCTGGGTGTTCGCCGGGATCGCCAATATTCTCGGGATGCTGCCGGCAGGGCATCCCGAGCGCGACGAGCTCGAGGCCTTGTTCATCGACATGGCCGAACGCCTGCTCGCACTCCAGAAGGCGGACGGCTACTGGGCGCCGTCGCTGCTCGCCCCCCAGAACTCGCCGCCGGAAACCAGCGGCACCGGTTTTTTCACCTACGGGTTCGCCTGGGGGATCGCGGCGGGACTTCTCGATCGCAAGCGCTTCGAGCCGGCCGCACTGGCGGGCTGGCAGGCGCTCACGCGCGCCGTGGCCGACGACGGAAAGCTCGGCTGGGTCCAGCCGATCTCCGACCGGCCCGAACAGGTCGCCGAATCCGACACGCAATACTATGGCGTCGGTGCGTTCCTGCTGGCCGCAAGCGCGGTGGCGGCATTGCTCGAGTGAGTGGGTGCTGCCTGGACGGCGAACCCAGCCCCTCGCCGGACGGCGATTAGAAGTGTTGGAGGGTCCGCTCCGGGTGTGGCTCACCATTCACCCGGGAAATTCCCGGCTAGCCGTCCGGTCCTGCGCTTTCCCGGGCGCTGACCAGCGGGTTTTTCCGCTTTGGGTTAAAACCCCTCGCGGAGGGGTGGGCGGAGCGGAGCACCCTGGCCAGCGACAGGCCTGCCGTTGCCTCCGGGTCATCGTCGCGATGCTGGTCAGCGACGTAGCCGCACTCCGGTACCGCGATGCCGTCGGGTCGAAAGAAGCGCCAGCCGTCCTGGAAGTCCTTGTGGATCGCAAAGCCCCCTTTGGTGCACCGCGCGGTGATGGCGGCTGCAAAGCAGCAGCAGATTATCGAGGCTCGTTTCACCGCCATCGGCCCAGTGCACGACGTGGTGTGCATCGACGAAGCGGGTGCGGCGGCAGCCGGGGAACGTGCAGCCCTTGTCTCTCGCCCACAGGGCCTGCTGGATCCGCTTCGGTACCGTGCGGCTCTGGCGTCCGACGGATAAGGGCTGTTCATTCTCGTCCTCGACGATCGTTACTGTTTCACTATCGCAGGCGATCCGCCGCACCGACTCGATCGGCAGCCCCGAGCGGCCGCGCCCGTCGATGAGCGCCGAGCGATCCACGTGCACCGTCACCTGGTGGTAGGGCCGCGTGCGATCCGACGGCTCTCCCCCGAGATAGGCTCGCGCCATTGCGATGAGCGCATCGGCCTGCCGGGCACTCCAGGACTCGCCGGCGAGTTCGGCGTCATCCCTGGCCAGGCTGTCTCGTGCCAGATCCAGGGCCTTTTCGACCAGCTCGCGGATCAACACCAGCTGTTCGTAGCAGGCCGCATCCATGCGTGCCGAGAGGCGGCAAATCGCCTGATCCAGTGCGTCGATCGAACGTCGCCTGATATCCCTCAGTGCATGCTCCATGACACTCTCCCTGTGGTTTAAAGGAGCTGTGATTATATACAGTATTTGACTGAAAACCAACCGGATATCATAGGGTTAGTCTCAGCTTTATCCCGTTCTGCCGGCGACCGCGGCTGTAAAGACCACGTCCGTCGAGCTGTTGAGTGCCGTTTCCGCGGAATCCTGCAGGATGCTGATGATGAAGCCGACGGCGACGACCTGCATTGCCACGTCGTCCGAGATGCCGAAGAGGCCGCAGCTCAGCGGAATGAGCAGCAGGGATCCGCCCGCCACGCCCGATGCGCCGCAGGCGGACAGCGCCGCAACCACGGACAGGAGCAGCGCCGTAGGGACGTCGACGGTGATGCCGAGCGTGTGTGTCGCCGCGAGCGTGAGCACGGTAATCGTGATCGCGGCGCCGCTCATATTGATCGTCGCACCCAGCGGAATCGACACCGCGTAGGTGTCCTTCTCCAGCTTCAGGCGCTCGCACAGGGCGAGGTTGACAGGAATGTTTGCGGCAGAGCTGCGGGTGAAAAAAGCCGTGATGCCGCTGTCGCGCAGGGCCGTGAAGACGAGGGGGTACGGATTCCGCCGCATCGCGATCCAGGCGATGAACGGGTTGACGACGAGGGCCATGATGAGCATCGCGGATAGCAACACGGTGAGGATGCGGGCATAGCCGGCGAGCACCGCGAGGCCGGAGTCGGCAAGGTTACCGGCGACGAGGCCGAAGATGCCGACCGGGGCGAGCCGGATGACGATGCGGACGATGTGCGTGACAGCGTCCGACCAGTCGCCGAGCGCGCGCCGTGTGGTCTCCGCCGCGCGGTGCAGGAAAATTCCGAGCAGCGCGCCCCACACGACGATGCCGATGTAATTGCCCTCGAGCACCGCGTTCACCGGGTTATCCACGAGTTTCTGCAGCAGGGCGCCCAGTACCTGTGTGACGCCGCGCGGCGCCGTGACGTCGAGATCGTTGACCTCGAGGTTCAGCGCGGTCGGGAACAAGGTGCTGAGCAGGACGGCGAGCAGCGCAGCAAGTATGGTCCCCACGAGGTACATCAGCAGGATCGGCCGCATCTGTCCCATGTGGCTCGCGTTTCGATTCGCGATGGCGGATGCCACGAGCACCAGCACGAGAACCGGCGCGACCGCCTTCAGTGCCTGCACGAACAAATCGCCGAGGAGCATCGCGGCTCGCGCCGCGTCCGGCGCCAGGAGCGCGAGACTCACGCCCGCAATAATGCCGATCAAAATCTGCAGCACGAGACTCTCGCGCAGCACTTTCAGTGCGCGGCGGATAGGTCACCTCCATATTTCCTTACGAATGCGTCGAATTTCGGCGCGGCTGCCTGCTCCGCCGCCGTGCACGGATTCTCGCCTGCCGTCACCCGTTCGAACAGGCCCTTGGCGAGTATAGACAGGCCGCCGGTTGCAATGGCGGCGCCCCCTTCGATCAGCGTCGATTTCTTGTCGATCTCGAAATGCGGGTTCGCCAGGGTGCCGCCGACCTGGACATAGGGATGCAAGAGCTCGGAAAGGCTGACGCCGCGTCCCTGCCGCGGCATTGTAGTGATGTCGGCGCGGACCGACTCGACGGCCAGATCGATTTCGGCCCGCGCTATGACATCGAGCCGCGTGCTGCGGAGGACCAGCATCGACTCGCCATCCGTCGTTCCGTCTTCGATCGTCGCAATCAGCAGGGCACACTCGACCGCGGTGTAGGGATCCTGTTTGAGGAAAGGGTTCACTGTATTCAATAGCTGGGACAGGAAGTCGTTGGTAAAGAATGGCATTTCCGCCAATCGCAGACGCCCGGGCCCCGACTCCAGCCGCGCGTAGCCGCTCGCCGAACCAAAAAGGTCCCGCAGCGTCGTGCCCGATGCGTCGAACGCGGCGACCACGTCGAAATGCGGCAGGGCCTTTCGCTCCGCTTCAGTCGCGGCTGGAAGACCCAGATTCAGGTTGCTGCCCGCCAGACGCAGGCGAAGGTCGGCCCCGCGGTGATTCCGGCCGAGCGCGATGGCGCCGGTCAGGCGTCCGCCTGCCTCGTCAGTGACTTCGAAGTCCTCGACGAGCAGGCGGCCGTCGAGGACCTCGGCCTTCAATCCGACGTCGCGCAGCTTGCGCGCAGCGGCGACGATTTCGCCCACCCGGACGTCGATGCGCGCCTCGAATCCGTCGAATAAGTGGAACGGCACCGGGGTGTCGGGTATCAGCCGATCGCTCTCAGCGCTCGGCGGCCCGCCCTGCGCCACCTCGTCCGGCTCCGCGCGAAGGAACTCGCTGATGTCCAGGCGATCCGCCGAGAGCACCGCGTCGAACGACGGGATCTCGCCGAGGCGGAACGCACCGCTGCCTTTGAATTCATTGCTGCCGAGGCGCATGCGCATGTCGTCCAGCCGGATGCCGCCGTCGCCTGTCCTGACGCGGGCATTCGCGGTGAACGGCTGTGCGGGGACGCGACTGACGTCGAACCATGCTGCGACAGCGGCGGCATCCGGCCCTTCTGCGTAAAGCGCGGCGTCGATCGAGAGGTCGTCACCGGGCCGGACCGTCAGCGTCGCCGGACAAGCGGTTCGCCCCGAGCTGCGCATCCAGCTTCTCGAGCCGCACGACGTCCTTGCCGTTCGCGACGCGAGCGGTGACCTCGTACGGCCCCGCCGGAACGAAGTCGATATCGAACCACGAGGCGGCAGCCGCCGCGTCCGGTCCCGCCGCGGCAAGCTCCGCATCGACGGCAAGTGCCTCACCGGTGCGTATCGTGCCGTTACCTGTCAACTCGTGGCCGCCGACGTTGACATGCACATCCGTGAACTTCATGCCGGCACTGTTGCGTGCTATGCGGCTGCGAATGGAGAACGGGTCTGCCGGCAGCATGCCGAAGTTGAACCACACGCCAAAATCCGCAGCGCTCGGGCCTTCCGCATAAAGCGCAGCGTCGATCGAGAAGTCGTCACCGGGCCGGACCGTCATGTCGCCGGACACGCGGTTCGCCCCGAGTCGCGCATCCAGCTTCTCGAGCCGCACGATGTCCTTGTCGTTCGCGACGCGTCCCGTTATCTCGTACGGCCCCGCCGGAACAAAGCCGATACCGAACCACCCGGCGACGACCGCCGCGTCTGGTCCTTGCGCGGCAAGCCGCGCGTCGACCAGTAGTGCCTCGCCCGCGCGTATGTTGCCATTACCCGTCAACTCGTTGCCGGCGACGCTGGCATGCAGGTCCGCGAACCGTAGACCGGCGCTGTCGCGTGCTATGCGGCTGCGAATGGAGAACGGCTCTGCCGGCAGCTCGCCGACGCCGAACCAGGCGCCGATATCGGCAGCGCTCGGCCCTTGCGCCGTGATGTCTGCATCGACCGCCATATTCTCGGCGGGCCGCAGGACGCCGCTGCCTGAAAATTCGTTGGCGCCGAGCCGTAGCCGGACCCCGTGGAAGCGCACGTCGTCCGGACGGTTCTCGAGCTTGCCGACCAGCGAGAACGGCAGCTGCGGTACGCGTTTCGCCCCGAACGCCGCGGCGACGACCGCCGCATTCGGGCCGCTCGCATCCACCTGCGCTTCGATCGACTTTGGCTGGGTGAGATCGTCGACCTGTCCCCGTGCGCGGACTCTCAAGGCGCCGATCTCCCCGTCAATGTCGAACGCCAGGCGCGCGTCCTGCGGTTCCAGTTTGACGTCGACGGTGAGGGCACCGGTGTGACGCGCCGGCAGTCTCAGGATCGCGGCGAGGTAGGCAAAGTTCGGTCCATGCAGTTCCAGGTCGACGCTCGGCCGCTCGGGCTGCGCCAGGTCGTCCATGTAAATGCGGCCCGCCAGGCGAACTTCGCCGAGCGAACCGTCGAGAGTCATGCCGACGTCCCGACCCGCGATGAGCTTCGGCAGGCTGTCCACCTGCACGGCAAAGGTGAGCGCCGTATCGTTGACGTTGCCTGCAAGCGTCGTGTCGATGACACCGCCGTCGTCGATGCTCTGCGACAAGCTGTCGATCGTGACATACAGTTTCTGTTCGAGATCCGGCGACTCGAGGACCGCGCGGGTCCGTGTGACCATCGCCGACCGAAGCACGACCGCCACGCCGCCCGCTTTCTGCGGCGCGCCGGCAGCCTCGGGATCGTGGCCGCCCAGGTCCCAGTTGACGCGCCCATCCGGATGCTTCTCGAGAGAGATCAGCGTGTCGTCGATCGCGAGATCCTGGATCTCCACCGGGCCGCGGAACAGGCTCGAGGTCCGCAAGCTTGCCGACAATGTGCCGATCCGCATGAGATCGGGCTTCTCCGTCCAGTCCCCGGAGACAATCCGCAGCCCTGCAACGGACAGCCGGACGTTCCGCCGGAACGTCAGGTGCATGTCGCCGTCGATGACCACCTGTCGTCCGAACGTTGCCGACAGTCGGCGTTCGACTTCGGCCTTCAGGTAGCCGTGATCGATGCTGACGACATACAGCACGATGGCGAGCAGCGCCACGCCGACGCCGGCGAGGCTCAGCACCACAGCGTTGTATCGCCTGGTCTTCCGGGTCATTGTTCCTGGATTGTCGATGCGCCGCCGACGTCGGCATCGCCCAGGTATTGTACGTGGCACTTTCTCACGGCGAGCGGACGCGCTCGAGGCTCTCCGGCGACCAGACCTCGCTCTTGCGGTAGTACGCTTCGAAGGCCGGGATGCCCTCGGGCAGTTGCACCCACGGCTGCTTCGATGCCGTGAAGACATGCACATCCGGCGGCAACCGGTCCGGTTCGTCCAACGTCCCGACGCGCACAAATGCGAGCGCCTCGCCGCCGCCGGCGTAATGGCTCCATGTCGCAACGCGGCACTCGGGGCAACGCAATATCGCCTGCCCCTTGCCGCTGTTCGAGGGTGTCGGCACCCGGACGGGCGCACCGGCCAGGAGCGTCAGCCGGCCGGTCTCGATCATCGCGTTCAGCGCGAACGCCGTGCCGGTCTCGCGCTGGCACCAGCGGCAATGGCAGCAATTCACGATGAGCGGCGCCGACTCCATCCGGTAGCGCACCTGCCCGCAGGTGCAGCGTCCGTCATGAACGTTAGCTTTTTCTTCCATTTCGATAACTCCGGCTTTTCAGTCCGTCGCTGCAGGCGGATTCATCAGTGACCTGCCCCGTTCGCGAGCTGCTCGGCCGACCGCTGCGGGGCGGCGGTTCCCACGGCCAGCAGCGCGGCCAGCAGGATCGCCGGCAACAGGATACTCCCGGGCGCCGTGACGAGCGGCCGGACATTCGAAAACGATTGCTTCGTGTCGGGTTTTGTGAAAGAAATGCAATGCCCGACTGCGATTGGTGACATTGCACCAGCCCGCCGGAAAAAACAAAAAGCGATGGCCCAGGCTCCCCGGGTCTTCAGGGATGAACCCGCAGAAGCCCGCACTCGACGTATCGGGCGGAAATACCGGTTCGGTCCACCAGCACCGCGGAAAACCGGAACAGCGGTCGAACCGATTCAGCATGAATCGGTTCATCGGGGAGAGACCATGCAACGTCCATGTCGTCGCCGGTGCTACGTCCAGCGTGGCATTCCAATTCCGTTGTTGTTGCTCGCTTGCCCGACCGCGATCGCGCGGATCGTACTCGCGGCCGTCTGGCTTTGCGTACTCGCGATGCCGGCCGCCGGGCAAACCACCCCGAATGTCGTCGTGATCATCCTCGACGACATGAACGACTGGGTGGGAGCGCTCGGCGGTCATCCCCAAACCGAGACGCCCCGACTCGATGCGCTCGCTGCGGAGGGCGTACTGTTCAGGAACGCACATGCCGGCGCACCGCTGTGCAATCCATCCCGCGTCAGCTTCATGACTGGTATCAGTCCCGCACGCAGCCGTATCAAGGACAATTTCGGAACACCCTGGCGCAACTGGCTGCCTTCAGCCGTATCGCTCAACCAGGCGTTTCGTAATGCCGGCTACCACACGGTCAGCTTCGGCAAGGTTTACCACGGCGCCGAGACCAACCAGGACCTACCGAACTGGGACATTCGCCAGGCGAAGCCCTCCAGCGCCCAGCCCCCGGCGAGCGAAATCCCGATCAACAACGTGGATATCGACCGCGGCGGACTGGGTGCTGGCGACTGGGGGATCGTCGATGCGCCCGCAAGTGAGATAGACGACCACAAAGTCGCAAGCTGGGCGGTTCAATATATTGCCGGGCGCGACCCCGCCGATCCACAGCCATTCTTTCTGGCAGCTGGGCCTGCGGGCAACGCATTCACCCTGGTACTTCCCGGTCGAATACTTTGACCGTATCGCGGGCGGCGATACGAACAACATCCAGCTGCCGCCGAAGATGAACAACGATTTGAGCGACGTCGGTCCCGTAGGTCGGCAATGGGCAGCCGAAGCTATCTGGGAGCCGCTGGTCGGCAATGCGGCAGCGGTGCGGTGGGGCGTGCACAGCTATCTCGCTGCCGGCGCATTCGCCGACGACCAGCTGGGCCGCATTCTCGACGCCCTGGATGGCGCCGGTTACACGGACAACACGATTGTCCTGGTCGTTTCCGACAACGGCTATCACCTGAGCGAAAAACTGTCATGGCAGAAGTTCATGCTGTGGGAGGAAGATGCACATGTGCCGCTCATCATCCGGCTGCCATCGGGGATGTTCGCCGCAACCCCGAGCGAAGTCGACGAACCGGTCAGCATTTCAGCGATCTATCCGACACTGCTCGAGCTTGCCGGTATCGCCGCGCCCGTCTACCCGCAAGACGATCCATTGT
This sequence comes from uncultured Pseudomonadota bacterium, assembly GCA_963713215.1. GTDB lineage: Bacteria > Pseudomonadota > Gammaproteobacteria > Steroidobacterales > Woeseiaceae > UBA1847. The sequence goes on from CAVQKY010000006.1 coordinate 1,673,191, forward strand.
ATCGAATCGACTATCGTAGCCTCGTACCGTTACTCGACACCTCGGCCAACACGGACTGGGCTGGACCTGCCGTCACTTATGGCCGGGGCGAGGACGCGAGCCTTCGGCTGCACTCCATGCGATTCACGATCTATCGGGATTCGTTCGCGGAACTTTATGATCATTTGACGGACCCGGAGGAGTGGTTCAACGTCGCCGGCTCAATACAGTTCGATTCTCTGGTCGCGCTGCTTCGCAACGATGCGCAGAGGTACCTGACCGGTCAGTTTGCCCCGTTCGGTTATGCCGAAACCTGCGGTCCGCCGGCAATGGATCCTGCAATAAATGCCGGCGTGTTCGCCTGGCGCGACTGCACTGTCACTGAGCACGATGCATGGCGGATTCGTGCAGTTGCGGCTGCCGGTGGGGGGGTTACGTCGATTGGCGGAGAGGTGACAGTCCCGCAAGGTTTGGCAGTCGCCGGGCCCGTCGACCTTGAAGCCGGCGATACGATCGACGGTAACTTACGGTTTCAGTTCAGCGTAGCCGGCACCGATGTGGACGGTGCGGATATCGCTCTCCCAGTGAATACCGACATATGCCTCGGCCTGGACTCGCTCCCTGCCGGCAGCAAACTGCGCATCGGCAGCACGAAGTTCGCGATGTCCGAACCGCTCAACCTGCGCACCCTGGCAATGTGCGATGGGCCTTCAGGCAGCGGACAAATTGGCGACTATGTGTGGATCGACACCGACCGCGACGGTGCACAGGACTTTGCCGAGTCCGGCTACGCAGGTGCGGAAGTACGGCTCGTCGATTGCCAGAACAACAACGAGGTTGCCGCAACGAGTACAAACAGCGCCGGACAATTCATGCTCCGGAATGTGCCTGTCGGCAACTTTCGCCTGCATTTCATCGCCCCTCCAGGCTATGCGCTGACTGTCGCCCGCGCGCCTGTGGGCACGTCTGTCGACAGCAACCCGAATCAGGCGACCGGGCTGACGGACTGCCTGACGATGGCCGAAGGACAGTCCCGGCTGGGCATAGATGCAGGTCTTGTATCTACGGCAGTCCCGGTGCCGGTCCTCGCGATCGACGATCCCGCCGCGGACGAGGATTCCGGTGTGCTCGTCTTCACCGTAACGCTGAGCGGCGGGACCAGTGTCTCGGACGTGACTTTCACCGCCAGCACAGCCGACGGCACGGCGCTGGCCGCCGACAACGATTACACGCCGCTCGTTGCACTCGCCGGCACGATTCCGGCAGGGGCGACAATGACCACCCTCGCTGTCCCGCTCACGGCCGATGAAATTGACGAGCCTGACGAGACCCTGATGCTCGGCCTGGCCGACGTCGTTGGCAACGTCACGGTCGCCGATGCCAGCGGCACCGGAATTATTCGCAATGACGATGCCGGCGAGAGCAGCGAGCTTCCGATCGAAACCTGGAGCGCGCCGACCGGCGGCGTAACGACGATAGGCAACCGCGTGATCTTCAGCGGCACGCCTGCAGGCTGGTTTCTCAACTCGGTCTACTCAGCGCCACTCGCGAGCCTGGGATTTGTCGACGAATTCGAGGTGCGCTGGACGCTCGAGAGCGATCCGGCCGGCTCGATCTGGGTCGTCGGCCTGGGTGTGAACGAAACAAACGGCGACTGGCGTGATATCGAGTACGGCCTGCGCGGCGCGAACGGGCAACTATCGATCTATGAGAGCGGCAACTGGCGCGCCAACTCGGCCAGCATGGCGCAGGGCGACGTGATTTCGATCTACGTCAGCAACGGCACGATCGAGTACCGTCTGAACGGGACGACGGTGTACGCGCGCGCTTATACAGGCACGCCGGGCTTTTACATCGACACCGCCTTTCGCAGCGGAGCGATCGCGCTCAGCGTGACCGTCGAGGGAGATAGTGTCGATGTCGACCCACCCAGCGAAACGGAAATCACCGGCTGGGTCGCCGTAGGCGGAGGCGTTACCGTCACCGGCTCGGCGCTGCACTTCTCGGGCATTCCGGCAGACTGGAATCAGAACACCGCAAATTCGCCTCGCATGTCCGCGTTGGGTGCAAGCGGCGATTACAAAGTAAGCTGGACTATCGAAACGTCGCCGGCGTCGACAACATGGGTCGTGGGACTGGGAGCCGAAGAGACTCCTGGTGAAATATGGCGCGACGTCGATTTCGGCATGCGGAGTTCCCAGGGAACACTCAACATCAGGGTCAATGGCAACTGGATAGTCAACGCAGGCCCGCTTGCGACAGGCGATGTTCTGTCGATGGTGGTCTCGGGAACGACGATCGAGTACCGTCGAAACGATGTGCCGATCACCACCTCGGCGATCTCCGGTACGGAGGATTTCTATATTGACACCGCGTTCAAGAACGGCGCGATTACGCTTGGTAGTTTTACAATGTCGCATTAGCCGCAGGTGCTGCGTCCGTCGTACGTCTTAGCCTGACTGCTCATACAACGCCCGCGAAAACGCGAGCACGGACCGTATCCCGGCGCACTTACGGAGGACCACCTGTGCGCGCCCGGCACGGACGCCGACCCCGACGCCCTGGAATTGTCGACTGCGAGATGTACGTATTCTTGCTGCCGTTGCTGGCGAGTACGCTTGCGTCACAGCGGCCATTGCAGGGGTGTAGGTCGCGGGGACGAATCATATGAAACCATTTTCACTGCAGTTCCTGCGCGCAACGAGTCGCTGCGTCCCACTCATCTGTTGGGCACTCTTTTCGGCGGGCCTGGCCCGGGGACAGGAGCCGCCGAACGTCCTGCTCATCATCCTCGACGACAGCAACGACTGGATCGGCGTCCTGAACGAGCATCCGCAGACGCGGACACCGCGCATGGATGCTCTCGCGGCCGAGGGAATTCTTTTTACCAGTGCGCATGCTGCCGCTGCGCTGTGCAATCCTTCCCGAACCAGCCTGCTGACCGGCATCAGCCCTGGCCGTAGCGGTGTAAGGATCAACACGGACCAGCCATGGCGAGAGTTCCTGCCGGAGGCGGTGTCGCTGAACCAGGCCTTTCGTGAAGCCGGCTATTACACGGTCGGCCTGAGCAAAATCTTTCACGGGAACACGAAAAACAGCGATCTGGCCAACTGGGACACGTACACACCGAAGCCCATCAGCGCGACGCCACCTGCCGCGGCGATCCCCATCAATGGTTTCGACGGCATCACCCGCGGCGGGGCCGGCGGCGGCGACTGGGGTGTGGTCAACGCGCCGGCATCGGCTATCGAGGATCACATCGTCGCGACCTGGGCGGAGGAATTCTTCGCGAATCGGAATCCCGCCGACGTACGGCCCTTCTTTCTCGCCGTCGGTTTCCGCTCGACACATTCACCCTGGTATTTCCCGCGGTCATATTTCGATCGCATTGCTGGCGGCAACACGTCGAGCATCGTGCTCCCGCAGACGATGAGCGGCGACCTCGACGACGTCGGCCCCGTCGGCCGCCTGTTCGCAGCGGAACAAGTGTGGGCCCCGCTCGTCAGGGACCCTGCCGCCGTACGCTGGGCGGTTCACAGTTATCTCGCGGGCATCCGATTCATGGATGAGCAAGTGGGCCGTGTCCTTGACGCACTCTCTGCCGCCGGCCATGCCGACGACACGATCGTGGTCCTGGTCTCCGACCACGGCTATCACCTGAGCGAGAAGCAGACCTGGCAGAAGCAGAAACTGTGGGAGGAAGACACGCGCGTGCCGATGATGTTCCGCATTCCGCCGGCGTTCCTGCCGGCGCCCGTGGCAGAAGTCGACCGGCCGGTGAGTATTTCCGCCATTTATCCGACGCTCCTCGAGCTCGCCGGAATCCCGCTGCCGGCTTACGCCGACGACGACCCTCTGTACCACATCGACTATCGCAGCCTGGTGCCGCTGTTGCAGGGTAATGCGCCGAACTGGACCGACGTCGCAGTCACCTACGGACCGCAGGACGAACTGTCGCTCAGGCTTCCGGACCGGCGATTCACGCTATACCGCGACGGCTTCCGGGAACTGTATGAACGAAGCGCCGACCCGAACGAGTGGTACAACGTCGCCACCGCGGCCCGGAACGCCGAGCAGGTGCGGATCCTGACGAGTGATGCCGAGCGTTACCTCGCCGGGGCGCATGCACCGTTCGGCCTGCCGGACACCTGCGGCACGCCGGATCTCGACCATGACAGCCAGGCCGGCATGTACGCGTGGCGAGAGTGCAGCATCGGCGCCCAGCAGGCGTGGCGTATTCGCGTAACGGGCGGCGACCGGGGCGAGGCCAAGCGCTACGCCGGTCACGTCGCCGCGAGCGCCGTCGCCACCGGCATCACACGCGTGGGTCTCGAGCCGGAGGACACACTCAGCCAGAACCTCGATTTCAACATCAGCGTTGCGATGCTGGACACCGAGGGGTTCAACTTCAGCGTGCCGAACGGTGCGGATGCCTGTCTGAGGTTCGACGCGATTCCGACCGGTGCCGCCTTGCACATAGGCGGCACCCGCTTTCATCTATCCGCGCCCGTTAATTTGCGCACGCTCGAGTCCTGCGGCGTTGTCGTCCACCCCGGTTCGATCGGCGATTATGTGTGGCTCGACACAGACCGGGACGGTGCCCAGGACGCCAGCGAGTCTGGACTGGGCAGTATTGGCATACACCTCATCAACTGCGACAACGGCGCGGAGGTCGCCACCACAGCGTCCGACGCAGCGGGCATGTTCATGTTCGACGGCGTCCATGCCGGCCGCTTCCGCCTGCGATTCGTTGCGCCCGCCGGCTTTGCGTTCAGTCCGAAAAACCCGGCAGCCGGGGGCGGAAACGACAGCGATGCCGATGCGGCGGGGCTGACCGCCTGCACGGCGCTGGCGGAGGGGCAGTCGCGCCTGGGCATTGATGCCGGCCTCTATTCGGTCACCGGCAACACGCCGGTGCCGGTGGTCGACTGGAACGCGCCGACCGGCGGGGTGTCGATCAGTTCGAACCTGGTCCGTTACACGGGCAGCCCCACGGGCTGGATCCAGAACCTGGCCTCTTCCAAGGCGCTGTCGAGCCTTGGCCTCGGGAGTTCGTTCGAAGTCCGGTGGCGGATCGAGGGCACTCCGGCGACCTCCATATGGACGGTGGGACTCGGTTTCCAGGGCACGCTCGGCGGCTGGCGCGATATCGAGCTCGGCATGCGGAATTCGGGCGGCCTGCTCCAGATTTACGAAAGCGGAACCTGGCGCTCGGACGGGCCTGCTCTCAAAGACGGTGACGTCATCGCCCTGCACGTCCATCCCGGTTACCTCGAGTACCGTCACAACGGGCAGATCGTCTATACCAGTACGTACAGCGGCACGCCGGCGTTCTATGCGAACGCCTCGTTCCTGAGCGGCCCGATCGCATTCCGGGTAACGGCATTGCGCGTCCCGCCCTAGGCGGCATGGCAGGAAGGAAGAGAAAGAATTAAAGTGTTGCCGGCAATTCTTTCTTTTCTTCCGCCAGCAAATGAGCACGGACGCCGAATTCGACCAGACGCACTGGGCACCGGTCAGGCGGCACAAGCCGCTGCCGACACATTACTACCACGCCCACTTCGAGGAAATGCTCGCCTTTGTCGAGCAGCACTATCTCCATGTGCTGTCGGAGGGGCAACGGCGCCTGATCGGGGACTTCCGCGGTTTGCCGCTCGATGCGCGCCGCCTGTACGTGCGCCTCGTCAACCGCAAGGGCCGGGTCTTTTCGCCGGTGCAGCTTCGCTACCCAGAACTCGGCGATCCCGCCCCCTTGCTCGAGACACTGCGGGAGGCGGGCTGGGTTCGCGGTCCGGGTGCAGGCGAGTTCGACGAGATCCTGCGCTTCCTGACGAAGAACGACCTGAACCGCCTGCTCGTGCCGCTGGTGCCGGGCATGAGCCGCTCGCTCAGGAAACCCGATCTCGTCGCGCTGGCGGCAGCGCACTGCCCGCCGGACGCCCTGCTTTGCCGCGCGGGACAACGCCTGTTCATCCAGTGCCATGCCGAGGATATCCGCTTCCTGCTGTTCCTGTTTTTCGGGCGCGTCCAGGACGGACTGTCGCAGTTCACGATGCGCGATCTGGGCCTCGTCCGCACGCACGACTACAAGGACAGCTACGAGCCCCGTTACGGCGACCGCAGCGAGGCGCTCGAGCACTGGTACTTCGCCGCGCGCCTCTACGCGCTCGACGCCGCCGGGCCCGCAACGGTTCAGGCGCTCGCAAAGGAAGCCGCGGACTGGCCGGAGCCGCTGCACGATGGCAGTACCGCCCTGCGCGACACGCTCGCGTTCCGGCTCGGCCGCCTGCTGGAGCAATCCGGCGAGCATGAATCGTCGCTCGAGCTGTACCGGCGCGGCGCCTCTGCCCGCTGCAGCGAACGCGTGGCGCGACTCCTCCTGGCCAGCGGGCGGCGGGACGACGCACGAGAGTATCTCGAGCGGGCCATCGATGACCCGCGGAACGACGAGGAAGCCCTCGTCGCGGAGGACCTGTACGCGCTGAAGTTCGGTAACAAGCGAACCTCGAGGCTGACGGACGAGCTGCGCGCCGCAGCCGTCGTCGATCTCGACGAATCGCACACGGGGACCCCGGAAAGGGCCGTGGCCGCGTGGTTCGAGCGGCAGGGGCAGGCGGCGTTTCGCACGGAGAACGGCCTGTGGCGCAGCTTCTTCGGCCTGCTGTTCTGGGAGGAACTGTTCGAGGGGCCCGGAGCGGCGCTGCATTCGCCCTTCGAGTTCCTGCCGTCGTCCCTCGCGGACGGCAGCTTCTGGTCGACGAACCGCACGGCCATCGAGCGGAAGCTCGGCCTGCTCGAGCGGCCGGCGCAACTGCAACAGGCTCTGTTGCAGTCGAGCACGCGGCACTACGGCAAACCGAACGGCGTGTTCCGCTGGCAGCGTTCACTGCTCGATGCCCTGTTCATCCTGATCCGGCGGGCGGAGCCGCAGGCCCTGCGGACCATCCTCGAGCGGCTCGGCCGCGATTACGCGCATGCGCGCCACGGGTATCCCGACCTGATGGTCGTCGACGGTGACGGCGTGCGCTTCGTGGAGGTCAAGACCGATGGCGACCAGCTCCGGCGTAACCAGCTCCTGTGCCTGCAGCAGCTGCGGGACGCCGGCTTCCGGGCGGACGTCCTGCGCGTGCGCTGGATCCTGGATCCGGAGCAGAATTACGTCGTGATCGATGTCGAGACGACCGGCGGCCCCGGCGAACGCCACCGCGTCACCGAGATTGGCGCTGTCAAGGTCCGGGGCAGGGCGATCGTGGATCGCTTCCAGACGCTCGTCAACCCACAACGGGGCATTCCTGCCGGAATCACGCGACTGACGGGCATTACCCCGGCGATGGTGGCCGATGCCCCCGTATTCGCCGACGTTGCCGACCGTCTCGAGGCGTTCCTCGGCGGCAGTATTTTCGTCGCGCACAACGTCGATTTCGACTACGGCTTCCTCGGGCGTGAATTCCGGCGGCTCGGACGGCCGTTTCGCTATCCGAAGCTCTGTACCTGCGCCGCCATGCGCAAACTGTACCCCGGACACGGCTCCTACAGTCTCGCCGCCCTGTGCGCGGCCTACGATATCGGGCTCCGCCAGCACCATCGTGCCCTGGCAGACGCCGAGGCGGCCGCGCAGCTTCTCTTGCTGGTCAATGAGCGGCGCGCTCTCCGGGCCGGTACGCCGCCGTAACCTGCAGGAAACGATGAGACGGAGTCGATTGCGAACGGCGCCATCGAGACGTAAGGTTGTGGGTCCCGATGTACCCCCGAAAGGCGTTTCGATGTCCAGCGTGACACCGCTCGACGACTCCGCCGTCAGCCAGGCCCAGTGGGACCTGGACGACCCGGCGCTGTACCTGAATCGCGAGCTGACCTGGCTCGCCTTCAATCGTCGTGTGCTGGCCGAAGCCGAAAACCCCAGGAACCCCCTGCTGGAGCGCGTGAAGTTTCTCGCGATCTTCGACTCGAACCTCGACGAATTCTTCATGAAGCGCATCGGCGGCCTGAAGCAGCAGCTCGGCGCCGGCATGACCACGCCGACGGTCGACGGCCGCACGGCGCAGCAGCAGATCCTTAATTGCCGCGAGGTCATCGTGAAGGCGCTTGGCGAGCGCGCGCTCATCTATCGCAGCATGCTCGCGGAACTCGACCAGGCCGGCATCCGCATCGAGTCCTACGAGGTGCTCGACGAGGACGCCCGCAAGACGGTGCGCAAGCAATACCGCGATGCCGTACTGCCGCTGGTTACGCCGCTCGCCATCGACGAGGCGCATCCGTTTCCGTTCATCTCGAACCTGTCCGTGAATCTCCTGGTCGAGGTGCACGACCCGGCCGAGAAGGACCCGCACCTGGTGCGGATAAAGACGCCGAGTTCGAGCCGCACGCCGCGCCTGATGAAGATCGGCGAGACGAACTGCTACGTCCTGCTCGAGGAGGTTATCGCCGGCAACCTCGACCTGCTGCTGCCCGGCGCGGCGATCCTCTCGGCGGCCGTGTTCCGCGTGACGCGCAACGCCATCGTCGAACGGGATCACGAGCTCGCCAACGATCTACTCGAAATGATCGAGGCCGAACTCCGGGACCGGCGTTTCGCGCCGGTCGTCCGCCTGGAGGTTGCGCCGAACCTGCGTCCGGAACTCCGGCGTCACCTGATCCGCGAGCTGAAATTCAGCGGGCCGGAGGACATCTACGAAGTCACCGACCTGCTCGGCACGCGCGATCTCATGCCGCTCGCGGGTCTCGATCGTCCCGATCTCAGGTTCCCGAATCACGAGCCGGCGGACCATCCGCGCCTTGCGCGAGTGAAGTCGATCTTCGACGAACTCGATACGAACGGCCCGCTGCTCCTCAAGTATCCGTATCAATCCTTCGACCGTTCGATGACCCGCTTCCTCAAGGAAGCGGTGATCGACCCGGACATACTGGCGATCAAGACGACCGTGTACCGCACCTCGGAAGAATCCGAGATCATCCCGCTGCTCATCCAGGCGGTAACGCAGGGCAAGCAGGTGGCGGTGGTTCTCGAGTTGCAGGCGCGCTTCGACGAGGCGGCCAACATACGCTGGGCGAACCGGCTGGAAGAGGCGGGCATCCACGTGTCCTACGGCATCGTCGGCTACAAGACGCATGCGAAGGCGATGCTCGTCTTGCGCAAGATGCCGAGAGGCAAGCTGCGCCGCTATGTGCACATCGGTACCGGCAACTACAATTCCGTGACCGCGCGGCAGTACTCCGACCTCGCCTTCATGTCCTCGGAAAAGGCCATCGCGAAGGACACCACGGAACTCTTCAACCTGATGACCTCCGGCTCGCTGAGCGGCCGGCACTACGACGAGCTCCTGATCGCGCCGCTGCAGATGAAGTCCGCGCTGCTCGAGAAGATCCGGCGCGAGACGCGGCACCACGAGCAGGCGGGCAACGGGCTCATCCAGCTGAAAACCAATGCGCTGGAGGACCCGGACATCGTGCGTGCGCTTTACGAAGCGTCCCGCGCCGGGGTCGAGGTGGATCTCATCGTCCGCGACACCTGCCGCCTGCGGCCGGGGCTGCCGGGCCTGTCGGAATCGGTGCGCGTCATCAGCATCCTCGGTCGTTTCCTCGAGCATTCCCGCATCTACTACTTCCATAACGGCGGCGAGGAAGAGTATTACATCGGTTCGGCGGATCTCATGACCCGTAATCTCGTGAGCCGCGTCGAGGCGCTCGTGCCGGTGCGAAACGTCGACCTGCAGTCGGAGCTGCGCGAATTCCTCGATCTGCAGCTCACCGACAACTGCGGTGCCTGGGAGATGGACTCCGACGGCCACTATGCCCGGCGGCGTGCGAACGACGGCGACCGCCACTGCCAGCTCGTCATGATCGAGAAATTCCGGAACACGGCTTCACCCGATCCGGCGGCGACCGGCAGGCACGCCGCACTGATCGATTCCTGGGAATAGCCGGCCCCCGTTCCCGACGGGCGTTGCCGCGAATTCCCGCCAGGCCGATTCCGCCGCCTCGCGGCCCAGGCGGCCGTCATAGACCAGGAAGCGATAGGTGCGCGTATACGTGCGGCCGGGCTCGAGTGTCCAGCCCGTGTTGCGGGTCGGCGCGAACGTCGCGAACACGTCGCCGCCTTCCTGTCCGGCAGGCCAGATGCGCAGGGGCTCCGGGTGGTTGAAGTTCGAGGGGTGCGACATGACGAGCGCACCGGCCCACTCGCCGCCGGCATCCCCCTGCGCGAGGAACCAGCGCCCGGTCGTGTTGTCGGCGGTGCTGCGGTCCTGTCCTTCGGAAGCAAGGATCTCGCTGTTGCCGGCGTGCCAGGCCCCGGTCGCCCGCCAGCCGAAACCGCCGTAACGGTATTCCGGAAGCTCGACCGGCTTGTCCGTCGCCGGCGTCAGCTCGATGACCAGGTCCATGCGGTAGCGGTCCCCCGCCGGGCGGTGCACGCGGATCGTCTGTAGCTCGTCCAGTATGACGAGCTCCGTATCCGGGGCGACGAACGCGACGTGCTCGTGGCGCACGGCCAGTTCGGCCATATCGCCGGCCGACTGCCGATTCGCGAATCCGGCAAAGCGCACCGTGCCCTTGCGGTCCGCCAGGTTCCAGAGGTCGTAGTCGTGGCCGTCGTAGCGCACGCGCGTCCACGGGTTCCAGATCCCATAGTGGTGGTAGTGGTCCGGAGGCTGGATCCGCGTCAGTACCTGTCCGCCGGGCGACCACAACGGATGGATGAAGCCGCTGCGGCCGAAAGCCGGGTCCACGCCCGCCGGCGGCGGCATGTGGCCGTGCTGGTAGCCGACCAGAGGACGCTCGCCGTCCATGACCGTGACGAGGCCGTCGCGGTCGTCGAAGTCGAGCGGCAGCGGCGGCGAATCGGCGCGCGCCCCCGTGGCGGCAAGCAGTAACGCGATCGTGTGAAGCCAGCGCCGCATTGCGAGAGACCTCCCTCCGGACCACGATCATACGCGACCCGGCAGGGCGCGCGCCCGGCCGTGGCACAGCGACGGCGGGCAGCTTTGCGGCCATGCGGGATAATGGGGTAGCGTTCGGGCATGGGGCTGGCGCGGGACGAACACAGGAGACAGGACAACATGAAGATCAAACGCAGCGGTTCCGCCACCTGGCAGGGCGGTATCAAGGACGGCAAGGGTACGATCTCGACCGCGAGCGGCGCGCTCGCCGAGCATCCTTACGGTTTCAACAGCCGTTTCGAGGGCGGCAAGGGCACGAACCCGGAAGAACTCATCGGCGCCGCGCATGCCGGTTGCTTTTCGATGGCGCTCTCGAAAATCCTCGGCGATGCCGGCCATGTGGCGAAGAAGCTTGCGACGACCGCGGACGTGACGCTCGAACAGAAAGACGGCGGATTCAGTATTACCGCGGTGAAGCTGACGCTCGAGGCGAACGTCCCCGGCATCGACCAGGAAACGTTCAGGGATCTCGCCGCCAAGGCGAAAGCCAATTGCCCGGTCTCGAAAGTGCTGAATGCCGAGATCTCGCTGGACGCGAGATTGTCTGCGAGGTAGGAGCGGCTGCCAGCCGCGAACAAGGCGCCGTCGAAGAAAAGCCGCGATTCATGCCGCGAACCGTTCGCGGGCAACGCCCGCTAAAACGGCGCTCCTGCGGCCAGACATCGATATCAACAAGTCTAAATTCCCTTCTAAAACCGGGGCTTTTGCAATAGTATCGATGTCAGCGGCCAGACCCGGATCAAGCCCTGGCCGCGGGGGTCTACAGCATGCGACGACTACTCTCGACAGCATTTCTGCTGCTCGTTCCCGGCATCGCCGGCACGGCACTGGCGGCGGGCGGGGACGCACCTTCCTACTACGACCGGCACGTCATCTTCGACAACAGCGATTCCGTCGCCGGCGCGTACGGAACGAGCGGCACGGTGATCGAGCCGAGCTCGCTCGAACTGATCAACGGCGCCCTGCCGGTGGATGCGAGCCGTTCCGTCAGTCCGCCGAACGCCCTGCGTTTGCGCTGGACGTCCGCGTTCGGCGGCGACTGGAAGGCGACGATCGATGCGAGCCGCCGCTACGCGCGGCCGTTCAGCTTCGAAGGCGACGCGCTGGTGTTACGGGTCTTCGCGGATGCAGAGATCAGCGTCATGAATTCGCCGCGCCTGTCGCTCGCGGATGCGAGCGGCAACGGCACGCCGACCGTGACGCTGGTGAGCGGTGACGACGTAATCCCGGCCGGGGAATGGGTGACGATTACGCTGCCGTTCGAGGAGATGTTCGGGCTCGTCCAAGGCACGGCCGACAGCGGCTTCACGGTCCGCGACATCGCGGGCGTGACGTTGGTGCAGGGGCTCGACGACGGTAAGCCACACACGCTGCTGATCGACGACATCCGCGTTCGCGACGCCGATGCCGGCGAGAACACGCCACCGCCCGCGCCCGCCGGCCTCGAAGTCGAAGCCTACGAACGGCATTTCGATCTCGCCTGGCGAGCGAGCGAGGCCGACGATCTGCTCGAATACCGTATCTACCGCTCCGCAGACGGCAGGAATTTCGAGGCCGTCGGTACGCAGCCGGGGCACCGCCCCCGCGCCGTGGATTTCGCAGGCCCGCCGGGCACGAAAGCCGTGTATCGGGTCACGGCGCTCGATCTCGCAGGGAACGAGTCGCCGCCATCGCCGGTCTCGAAGCAAGCAGTTACCCGCGAGTTCAGCGACGACGAACTCATGACGATGGTGCAGGAAGGCTCGTTCCGCTACTACTGGGAAACCGGCCATGCAAATGCCGGGCTCGCACCGGAAGTGCTGCCGGGCGACCCGAACCTGCTCGCGCTCGGAGGCAGTGGCTTCGGCGTCATGGCGCTCCTCGTCGGCGCCGAGCGCGGCTTCGAACCGCGTGCCGCGGTCGCCGAACGCGTGCTGAAGATCGTGCGCTTCCTGGCCGGCGCAGACCGCTTTCACGGCGTGTGGCCGCATTTCCTCGACGGCAACACCGGCAAGACCGTGCCCTTGTTCGGCAAGTACGACAACGGCGGCGACCTCGTCGAAACCGCGTTCATCATCCAGGGCCTGCTGGCGGCGCGGCAGTACTTCGACCGCGACAACGCGGCCGAGCGTGAGATCCGCGACACGGTCACGCGGCTCTGGGAAGAGATCGAGTGGGACTGGTACCGGAAGACGCCCGACAGCGACGTGCTGTACTGGCACTGGTCGCCGGACTACGAGTGGCACATCAATCATCCGCTCATCGGCTGGAACGAGACGATGATCATCTACCTGCTCGCGATCGCCTCGCCGACGCATGCGGTGCCGGCAGAGATGTATCACACGGGCTGGGCCGGCACATCCGAGCGCCACATCCAGTACCGTCGCAACTGGAGCCGCACGACGGCCGGCGACCATTACGTGAACGGCAACACCTATTACGGGATCAGGCTCGATGTCGGCGAAGGCAACGGCGCCGAGCTGTTCTTCACGCATTTCTCGTTCTTCGGCTTCGACCCGCGCGGCATCCGCGACCGTTACACGAACTATTACGAGAACAACCGGGCAATCGCGCTCATCAGCAACGCCTACAGCGTCGACAACCCGCGCGGACACAAGGGCTACGGCGCGGACACCTGGGGGCTCTCGGCCGGCATCAACAACGGCGGCGGCCGGCCACTGCCGCGGGACGACAACGGCACGATCAACGTCATGGCCTCGCTCGCCTCGATGCCGTGGACGCCCAAGGAATCCATGGCGGCGCTGAAACACTACTACCGGGATCTCGGCGACCGGGTCTGGGGTGTCTGGGGCTTCCACGACGGCTTCAACGAAAGCCAGGACTGGTTCGAGGAGGTGTACATGGCGCTGAACCAGGCCCCGATCACGGTGATGATCGAGAACCATCGCACCGGGCTCGTCTGGGAACACTTCATGGCGAATCCGGAGATCAGGCCCGCACTGGATGCGATCGGTTTCGAGAAGGACGACGGAAAAGATTGATGCAGTGGGATGCAATCGGCCGTTCGAGTTTTTTCCATACTGGCGGTATCCTGCGGGCTTCCCACTCAAAGAGGTCGCATCATGCGTAAATCAATCGTCGCGGTGACGGCCGCCGTGTCCCTGTCATTCGCGGCAGCCGGCTCGGCTCAGACGGACAGCGATCCCGCTTTGGCTGAGGCAGTGGCCGGCAAGTGGCGGACTGCAGAAGACAGGGCGCGCGATCGTTATCGACACCCCGTGGAATCCCTGGCGTTCTGGGGCCTGGAGCCGGGAATGACCGTACTCGAAGTGCAGCCGGGCGGAGGCTGGTGGACCGACATCCTCGCGCCGTACACGCATGCGACCGGCGGCAGCTTCTACGCGACGGCGGCGGATCTGAACGATCCGGAGCTCTCAGAGGAATCACGCGATGAGCGCAGCGCGTTCGACGCGAAGTACGCTGCCAAGCCTGAGGTTTACGGCAAGGTCAACCTGATCAGCTGGGGTCCCGGTTCCGAGCCGCTCGGGGACAATCAGTTCGATTTCATCCTCACCGCGCGCTCGGTTCACGGCTGGGCCGGCGGTGTGTACGGGATCACGCCGGAGAGAGCCTTCGGTGAATTCGCGCGGGCGCTCAAGCCCGGCGGCATCCTGGCCGTCGAACAGCATCGAGCCGATCCCGGCGCGAAAGAGGAAGGGTCCGGCGGATACGTCACCGAGGCCTATGTGATCGAGCAGGCGAAAAAAGCCGGCCTTGAGCTCGAAGCAAAGTCGGAGATCAACGCCAATCCGAAGGACACGAAGGATCATCCGTTCGGCGTGTGGACACTGCCCCCGGCGCGCCAGAGTGCCGAGGAAGAGGGCAAGCCCTCGCCGCCAGGTTTCGATCGCGCAAAGTATGATGCAATCGGCGAGTCCGATAGGATGACGCTCAAGTTCCGGAAGCCGAACTGATTTAGCGGCGCACCGTTGGAGCGGCTGTCACCCGCGCGTAGGAGCGGCCGGTGGCCGCGAATGGGCCTTGATCGCGCGCATGGCGCGCTTCCTACATCAGGTACGGCGCAACGATACGCCGCCACAAGGCGTAGCCGGCCTCGTTCAGGTGCAGGCCGTCGTCGATGAACAGGTCTACCCGCGGCGCTCCGTTTTCGTCGAGCATCGGTGTGAACACGTCGACGAAGTCGACCTGCGTCATGTCTGCCGCGGCTTCCCTGACCAGGGTGTTGGCCTTGCGCTGGGCGCCCATCTGCGCGGCGCGGGCGACGCTCGGCTTGATCGATATCCACACGATGGGAACGTCCGGAAGGTCGCGGCGTAGCCGTGCCACCAAAGCGTGGAAATCGGCCAGCACCTGTTCCGGGCTGCGCCCGGCATCGATGTCGTTGTCGCCGGCGTAGACGACGACCTGGCGTGGCCGGTAGCGAACCACGAGTTCTTCCGCGAACCAGGTGGCATCGCGGACCTGGGAACCGCCGAAACCGCGATTGAGCACCGCCCGCCCTGGAAAGTCCGCCGCCAGCGACGGCCACATGCGAATGGAGGAGCTGCCGGTGAATACGATCGGGTGCAGCGGCGGCGGCGAGGCCGCGTCGAGGTCCGCGAAACGGGCGATGTCCTGCGACCAGTCGGCGGACGGCAGCGAATCGCTCGTCGCCGCCGAAAACCCGCCGCTTGCGCCGCCCGCCGCGGCATCGGCGGCCGGTCGCGCCGCACAGCCGGCAAATATCGCGACGAGCATGAGGGCCGCAGCGACGAACCTGAGCCGGCCAATAAGGATGGTCCAGCCGTAAATCCTGACCGGGTGTACTTGCGGTAGGTTCGTACGACGTTCAATTCGCTGGCACCGCCCGCTCCAACGGCTCATCCCGGCGGCACCGCCGCACAGCAGCGGTCGATGAAGGCCTGGTGCGCCGGCATCGCGTCGACGCAGCGCCCGATGGTCGCCGCCACGCCGTCGACGAAACGATAGATGTCATCGGCGGGCACGAGGTCGACGAGCGGATGATAGGCCCGCGGTTCGATGCGCTGGCCGAGCATCACCTGGATCCAGCTGATGTCCGCGAACAGCTCGTCGGCGTTGCGAAAGAAACGCCCGCTGTCCGTGAACAGGTCGATGTTCGCCTGCAATTCCGGCGGGATGGACATGTCCCTGCAGTAGCGCCAGAAGGCGGTGTCGTCGCGCTCCGTGGCGTGGTAGTGGAGGATGATGAAGTCGCGTATGCGGTCGAACTCGAAGGCGAGCCGCGCGTTGTAACGATCGACGAGCACCGCATCGTAGCCCTCCCGCGGAAAGAGCTCCAGCAGCTTCGAGATGCCGGACTGGATGAGGTGGATACTGGTCGACTCGAGCGGTTCCAGGAAGCCGCTCGCCAACCCGAGCGCGACGACGTTCCGGTTCCAGCACAATTTACGGCGGCCCGTGGTGAAGCGCAGCAGTTTGGGCTCGGCCAGCGCCTTGCCGTCGAGGTTCGCGAGCAGCGTGGCGGCGGCTTCGTCGTCGCTCGTGTACATACTCGAATAGACGTAGCCGTTGCCGGTCCGGTGTTGCAGCGGGATACGCCACTGCCAGCCGGCCGCGCGCGCGGTCGAGCGCGTGTAAGGCACGGGCGGGCCCGCTTTCTCGCAGGGTACGGCGAGCGCCCGGTCGCAGGGCAGCCAGTGAGTGAAGTCGTGGTAGCCGGTGCCGAGCGCCTCCTCGATCAGCAGGCCGCGGAAGCCGGTGCAATCGATGAACAGATCGCCAGCGATCGACTCGCCGGATTCGAGCTCTACCGACCGGACTAAGCCCGACTCCGGCTGCAGCACGACCTGCCGCACGATGCCCTCGATGCGAACGACGCCGCGTTGCTCGGCGAAGGCGCGCAGATAGCGCGCGTACAGGGTGGCGTCGAAATGATAAGCGTAGGCGATATTGGCCAGCGGCGATCCGGCGGGGGCGTCCTTCGCCGAGACCATGAACTTGCCGCGCAGCGCGGCGACGGTATTGAGGGTATAGGCGCCGATCGGCTTTGCCCGGCCTTCAAGCCATGCCTTGATCCAGTACTGGTGAAACGGCAGCAGGCCGAGGTCGGGCCCTATCAGCGAGCCGAAGCCGTGGATGTATGTATCGCCGATGCGGCCCCAGT
The DNA here is from genome assembly GCA_963713215.1 of uncultured Pseudomonadota bacterium. Lineage (GTDB taxonomy): Bacteria > Pseudomonadota > Gammaproteobacteria > Steroidobacterales > Woeseiaceae > UBA1847. The sequence continues at coordinate 1,690,192 of CAVQKY010000006.1, forward strand.
CGATGAACTGGATGCCGAGCTTGAACGAACCCTGTGTCCGGCGGACGAAATCGGCTTCATCGATGCGCAGGAGGTTGTTGAACGCCTTGATGTGCGGGACCGTCGCCTCGCCGACACCGACCGAGCCGATGAAGTCGGATTCGATCAGCCGCACCCGGTACTCGGGCCCGAGAACGTGCACGAAAGCGGCGGCCGCCATCCAACCGGCCGTGCCTCCCCCGACGATGACGATGTTGCGAACTGGTGCGGGAACCATGAATTGGTGACAGTAACCAAAACGGGGTCAGAGTACATTTTCACGCTGGAAAATGTACTCTGACCCCATTTCGCCTACGGGCCTTAGAAGTTGAAGCCGAGCTCGAAGTTGATCGTACGCGGCACGTAGTACGCATCGCCGAACTCATTCACGTCGACGACCGGATTGAGCACACCACCCGAGCCCGGGGTGACGAGGGTGAACCCCGAATAGTTCTCGTAGTCGAAGGCGTTCAAGAGGTTCACGCGCGCGGTAAATCCGAAGTCGCCGATCCGGAATTCCTTCGTCGCCTGCAGGTCAACGGTACGATAACCCCAGATGTCGCCGCCGATGATGAAGCTGCCGGTGCCGGGCGGATCGTAGGCAAATGGCTGCGCAGAGGAGCCGTCCGGCGGCCGGTTCCCATAGTCGCTGATCGTGTTCAACGGCCGCGGTGTCTCCAGCACGAGCTTCGCGCCGAAGGTCATGCCCCACGGACCGTCGATCGAACCCGCGGCGACGAAGCGATGCTCCGGCACGCCGTTTGCGTCGATGAACGGATACTGGTCAATCGTGGCTTTGTCGAACGCAAAGTTGTCGTCGATCTGGCGATTGTGCTCGGCGTCGCTGTGCGTGTACGCGAGTGTCACACTCCATCCTGACTCGGACGTGTACGGCTTGCTGGCTGAGATCAGGACCTGCGTGTTTTCCGATTCGATGCCGTTGTTTCCGAGGATCGTGTTCGCGTACCCCGGCACCGGCTCACCCCAGGGCTGGCTGCCGTTCTGGAAGAACGAGCCGTCCGGATAGCGGTTGATGAGTGTGAAGATGAAGCCTTCGTAACCGTTGATCTGCTGCACCGTCACGTCGGTTTGCCACTCGCCGAGCTGCGTGGTCAGGCCCAGGCTGTACTGGTCGGTGTACGGCGTCTCCAGGTTGTTGTTCAGCATGAACAACTCGGCACTGCCGGCGGAGATCGGGATCTGCGCCAACGCGGGTATGCCCTCGTCGAAGTAGGCCTGGTCCCAAGGCACGCAACCCCGGCCAGCGGTGGGGCCACGATAGCATTCGCCTGTCGCCGGGTTCTGGAAATGGATCTCCACCGGCGAGAGCGCCGCCTTGCTCACTTCCAGCGCCATGATGCTGAACAGGTTGCGATCGTAGAACCGCCCTGCACCACCATGCACGACGAACTGTGCATCGGCATTGATGTCGTAGGAAAACCCGAGACGTGGTGCCCAGGCATCGTCGTAGTCGTCACGATTGTCACCGGTACTGACGAAATCCGCGGCATTCAGCCCACTCGGCAGCAGTCGATCCGCCCAGGGTTGCACGCCGGGCAGGTCCGGATCGTCGGCGTACAAAGCATCCACGAAGGCCTGCGAGGTTACAAAGTCGGTGTATGCAGGGTTTTCCTCGTAGTCGTAGCGGATGCCGAGATTCACGATGAGCTTGTCGCCGATCAACCAGTCGTCCTGGATGTAGAAGCCGTATTGCTTGGAGTCGGATTCGACTACTGCACGCTGGCCCGGTGTGGCGAAGGGCGCGTTGAAATTCACACGGTACGGCGTAGGCGCAACGCCGGCCGGCGTTACTTCGTAACGGAACTCCGGATTGATCGCGCCGGCATCCTGCGAGGTGAGCTCGATGTCCTTGTAGCTGACGCCCATCTTGACGGTGTGATCGCCGTACCAGTCGAGCCCGAACAGGGTGAAGTTGTCGGCGATCGACCAGCCATCCTGCTTGCGCTGCGGGGCGGCGAAACCGCTGGCCGGACCGGTCTGGATCAGTACCCATTCGGTTGTCGGGGTCACCTGCACATAGGTGACGCCGTTGCCGATCGCCGTCGGAAACGCGTTTGTCTCGCTGTCCTCGAGCGTGTACAGGAGCTCGTTGAACCACGAATCCGCACTGTGCTCCCAGCGCAGCGCGGCGCGCTCGTCTTTGTTGTCGGCGTCGCGGCCGTGCTCGGCGGCGCTCTGCCCCCCGACAGAGTCGACCTGCACTTCGTCGCGATAGGTTGCGCTGAATTCGATCAGGTCGTCGCCGGTCAGGTTCCAGCTTAGCTTGCCGAAGAGGAGGTCTTCCTCGAAGGGCACATCCTGGGGTCCGAATCGCGCCTGTACGTCGGCCGGAAGGTACTGCACGTAACCCGACGCCTCGGGCGTCGGCGATACGCTGCGCGGCGTGATGAGGTCCTTGTACTCGTACGCGAGGATGTAATGCAGGCGGTCCTGGATGATCGGTCCGGCGATGGCGAAGCCGTATTCCTCGGTCTGCGAGTCGACCTTGTCCACGCCTTCCGCCTTTTCATCCGGCCGTTCCTCGCGGAGGCTCTCGTCCGTGTACCGGAAATAAGCGTCGACCTCGAAGTCGTTGGTGCCGGACCGTGTGACCGCCGTCACTGCCGCACCCGCCACCTGGCCGTACTCGGCCTTGTAGTTCGAGGTGATGACCTTGTACTGCCCGATGGCGAGCTGCGGGAATGGATTGCCTCGGGTGTTGTTCTGCCCGGCGACGCCGCCCGGCTCGACGTAGCTCTTCTGGCCGACGCCGTCGATGTACAGGTTGCCCATGTTGTTGCTGGTCGCGCCACCGCGCAGGCTGGTGAACCCTTGTGCGTCAGTCTCGAAGGCCATGCCGGGCACGGTGTCCGCGAACTCGAGGAAGTTGCGCGTCGCCTGCGGCAGCTGCTGGATTTCCCGCGGTGAAATCGTGCCGCCGACCTCGGACGTATAGACGTCGAGCCCGCCGGTCTGCTGGCCGAACACGGTGATCTCTTCAACTGCCTCGCCACCGGCGTCGGCTTCCAGGTTCAGGGTGGCGTTGGAGGCCACCGACAAGGTCACTGTGTCAGTCGCACCGCCCGATTCCACGACGTAGGTACCGGGCGGCAGCCCGACCATCGTGTAGCGGCCCAGTTCATCGGTTTGCGTTCGGCGGACAGTCCCGGTCGCGACGTTCGTCGCCGTGACTTCCGCACCCGCGGTTGAGGCGGCAACCTGGCCACGAAGATTCGCATTGCCGGACTGCGCGAGTACCGTGGGGGCGCCGAGCATCAGGCAGCTCGCGACCGCGGTGGCAAGCAGGCTGCGCTCCGGGAGGCCCTGCCAGTGCCTGTTACTCACCGAATTCGCGGGGCGCGCCGTCGCCGCCCCCCTGGATTTGTTTTTACGCAACATGTAACCCCCTCCTGAGTCGGTGTCTCTCGGCCGATCCTGAGATCGGCCCAATGACATCGATCCTAGGCCAAAAGCAGAGGAAAATGAAGGGGAATTTCGAAATTGTGACATCGTTGTCCATTTGCCCGAAACCGCCGGGCGGCGCAGCTCTGGGCGGGGCGAGCGCGTGCGGGTGTCGCTGTTTCAGTATTCCGCAACGATCTCTAGGATGGCCCTGGCCCGGGCGTGGCCCTCTTCCGGGCTGGCAATGGCTTCCGGGGCCTCGTCGTGTGTGTAACGGCGGTCGATTACGGGGTGATCGTCCCTTCCGGCTGGGCGCTCATCCTGCTGTTCAGCGCCCTGCCGCTCCTCGCGGGACCGGCGATTGGCCGGCTTGCCGGGCGAGCCGGCCGCTCCTGACCCGCCCTTGTTCTTCCCGCCGCGCCTCCCGTTACGGAGTCGATACGTACTTGCCGCAGTCGGGTAGCGGGCACAACCTATTGAGGGCCTTGCACGCGGCGACCTATTCTGGCTACTGGCCGGAAAGCCGGCCTCTCATGCGGCATTCAGCAGGCTCGTTCATGCCAAAAATTTCGCGGATCCTGTGCGTCGTCGATCCGACTGTCGAGGAACAGCCGGCGCTCGAGCGGTCGAGCTGGATCGCACGCCAGACCGGCGCCTCGCTGCACCTCCTGCTCTGTTATTACAACGACTACCTCGCGGGAAACCGCTTCTATGACGCGAGTTCTCTCGAACGCCTGCGCACCGACGTAATGGACGAGTTTCGCGAGCGCCTCGAGCGGCTCGCCGAGCCACTCAGGAAACAGAACCTCGGCGTCACGACGCAGGCGACCTGGGGCCACCCGCTGCACGAGTGTATCGCCCGGGTTGCCGCCGCTACGAACGCAGACCTGGTGTTCAAGGATACCCACCATCACTCCATCCTGTTGCGCGGTATCCTGACGAATACCGACTGGAACCTGATGCGCAACTGCGCGTCGCCACTGTGGTTCGTCAAGCCCTTTCGCCTGTCGTCGCAGCCGCTGTTCCTGTCGGCCGTGGACCCGATGAACACGCACGACAAACCGGCCGCGCTCGACGACAAGATCCTCGAGCTGGCGCGCACGCTCAGCCGGGCGACGGGTGGAGAGCTCCACGCATTCCATGCCTACGATCCGCGGCTCGAAATCGCGTCGGTCACAACCAACGCTTACGTCCCCGCCGCGCTGTTATCCGACGAAATCGAAAAGGAAATGCGCACGAGGCATGAATCGCGCTTCCGCGAGCTGACCGACTCGCACGAACTGAGCGAGAACAACCTGCACCTGGTCTCGGGCCTCGCCCACCAGGAGCTGCCCGCACTCGCTGAGACGCTCAAGGCGACCGTGGTCGTCATGGGTGCGGTGGCGAGAAATCCCCTGAGACGCATTTATATCGGATCGACGGCCGAGCGTACCCTCGAGCAGCTGCCCTGCGACATGCTCGTCGTCAAACCCGACTGGTACCGCGCCGACGTCGACGCAGGCGAAATGATCGCCTGACAATGCGTTCAGCCACTTCCCTGAACCGCCCATCGGCGCACGAGCGGAGACGGCCCGTGGCACAATGGGATCGGCGGGACTACCTGGCATCGGACTGACAGTGAACGAAAACGATTCGAACGGAACCGTCGATGCCGCCGCACCGACGGATGCCGACGCCCGGTCAGCGTCGATCGCCGTTCCGGACTCGTTCTACCGCTATCTCGTTGACGCAGCGCCGGATGCCATGCTCGTCGTCGACGGGCGTGGCCGGATCGTCATCGCGAATGCCGAAGCGGAACGCATGTTCGGCTACAACCGAGGCGAAATGCTGGGCCAGCGCGTCGAGATCATGCTTCCGAAACGATTTCGTACGCGGCATATCACGCATCGCGGCAACTATATGGACGGTCCCAAGCTGCGTGCGATGGGCTCCGGGATGGAACTTGCGGGACTTCGCGCCGATGGCCGGGAGTTCCCGGTGGAAATCAGCCTGAGTCCGATCCGCTCGGGTGCGGCGACGTTTGTCGCGAGCATGATCCGGGACGTGTCGGAGCGCGACGCCACCGAGCGGGCGCTGACCGCGGCCCGCCAGGACGCGGAACGCGCGCAAAAGGCAAACAGCGCGTTTCTGGCCGCAGCCAGCCACGACCTGCGGCAGCCGGTACAGGCACTGAGGCTCCTCGCGGGCGCGCTCCGGCGCACGGTGAATGAGCCGCTCGCCCAGGAGATGATAGCCAGCCAGATCGAGTCGCTGGACGGCATGACGAACCTGCTCAACTCGCTGCTCGACGTCAGCCGCCTGGATGCGGGAGCTTTCGCACCGAACGTGGAGACGTTTCCGGTCCGGCGCGTGTTCGGACAGTTCGCCGCGGAATGGACGCGGCAGGCGCGACAGAAGGATCTCCGCTTCTCCGTCCTTGCGGACGACGGCTGGGTCCGGAGCGATCCGGACCTCCTCGCCGAGATACTCCAGAACTTCGTGTCCAATGCAATCCGCTATACCGAGACCGGCAGCATCGCGCTCGCATGCTCGCTCACCGACAGCGAGGTTGCCATCTCCGTCACGGACACCGGCATCGGCATCGAGCAGGAGCAGCTCGGCAACATCTTCGGCGAGTTCGTACAGCTGCGGAATCCGGACCGGAAGCGCGAGGGGTTTGGCCTGGGATTGGCCATCACGCGCCGCCTGGCAGACCTCCTCGGACACAGGATCAGCGTCCGCTCGACGCCGGGGGAGGGCTCCGAATTCACGCTCCATGTCGCACGCGCGCCGGCGTCCGTGGCGGAGAATCCGGAGGAACTCGAAAACAATCACGACGGCGAGGCGCCGTCCGCGTTCATTCTCATCATCGAGGACGACGCGCAGGTTGCCCGTGCCTGGAGGCTGCTGCTGCAGCTCGAAGGTTACCGGGTGGCCGTCGCCGCCTCGGCACGCGAAGCGCGCAAGCTCGTGGCCGGGGACAAGAGCACGCCGCACCTGATCATCTCGGACTACCACCTGGCCGAAGGCTCGAACGGAATGGACGCGATCGAAGGCCTGCGGGAAGACCTCGGTGCCTGCGTGCCCGCGTATATCGTCACCGGCGACACGTCGAAGATCGTGCGGGATGTCGATGACCTGCCGAACAGCCGCGTGATGAACAAGCCGGTCGAGCCGGAGCAACTCCTCCGCATGGCGCGGGCAACACTGGCAACAGGAAGCGCCTGAGACGCCGTCAGGAGTCGGGCGGCGGCGACAGCTGCATGCTCATGCGCACGAGTTCCGCAAGCGACTGCGCCGCCATCTTGTCCATGACACGAGCGCGATGGATCTCCACCGTCCTCTGGCTCATCCCGAGCTCATATGCAATTACCTTGTTCGGCTGGCCCGACACCACATGGCTCATGACCTGGCGCTCGCGTTCCGTCAGCGTGGCGTGGCGTGCCGCAATCCCGGCGTGGTGGTGTTGCTCGCGCTTGTGGCGGTGATCCGCATCGATCGCGGCGTTGACGCGCTCCAGCAGGTCCTGATCGCGGAAAGGTTTCTGGATGAAATCGAACGCGCCGTTCTGCAAGGCTTCGACAGCCATCGGCACGTCGGCATGACCGGTCACGAAAATGATCGGGAGCAGACTGCCGGCCGCCGAGAGGCGCCCCTGCAATTCCAGTCCGCTGAGTCCCGGCATGCGAATGTCCAGAACGACGCAGCCCGGACGGTCCGGATCGAAACTCGCAAGGAATGCATTTCCCGAGGAATACGCTTCTGCGGCAAGCCCTACGGAGCGCAGGAGGTAGAGCACCGACTGGCGGACCGCCTCGTCGTCGTCGACGACGAAGACCGTGGGTGTGGCTTGCTTACTCTCCATCCGCGCGTCCATTTTTATTGCTCACGACCACCGGCCGGATCGGCGGGATGCGCAAATTATAGCGTCGAAGCCTCGGTACCGGTACGCCGCCAGCCGCGGAGGGCTCGTCCGGTGCGTGTTAAGGTGGAAGCGGTGATACACAACGGGGAGGAGGAAATGCCCGCGTCGTACGAAGACTGCAACGGATTCGAGGGAGGCCCGCGGTGACCGCCTGGATCGAGGGGCTGATCGAAAGCTGGGGCGCAGCCGGTGTCGCCCTGCTCATGTTTCTCGAAAATGTATTTCCCCCGATTCCCTCCGAACTCGTACTGCCGCTTGCCGGCTACAAGGCGGCCGAAGGCCACTTCTCTCTGCCGCTGGCACTCGTTGCCGGGACGCTCGGCTCCCTGGCCGGCGTCAGCTTGTGGTACCTCGCGGCACGGGCCGTCGGCACCCGCGGGCTCAAGCGCTTCGCCCGCCGACACGGGCGGCTGCTGACGCTCGCCCCCGGGGACATCGACAAGGTCAACGACTGGTTCGCGCAGCACGGCGGCAAGGCCGTCCTGCTCGGCCGGCTCGTGCCCGGCATCCGCACGCTCATCTCGATTCCGGCCGGCGTCTGCGGCATGACGCCGTGGCGCTTCCTGCTGCTCTCGGGTATCGGCACCGCCGCCTGGAGCACGGTGCTGATTTTTGCGGGTCACACCCTGGGAGAGGAATTCGATCGCGTCGGTGAGTGGATATCGCCGGTGGGCAACATCATCCTGGGGGGTGCTTTTCTTTATTACCTCTACCGCGTCATGACGTTCCGCCGGCACGTCGACCCGCCGGCCTGACGTGCCTTATTCAGGCACGCAGGAGACACCGCCGAGGACGTGGCGCGACTCGTCACGCTCGTCGATCAGGATGCATTCGTCACCGTTCAGGACCAGTCGAAACCGGATGGGCATATCCATGTTGCGCCCCTGCGCGGGCTGACTTCCGATACCGCCCGGTACATTACGCTCGATGTTCAGCACGCTGCTCGCCGTCAGAGCGTCGTCGGCGAGCAGGACCTCCGTCTGCAAGGCGTCGTTGACTGCGTCCTGGAGCACGGCCCGGCTCGCGGCGGTCGCCGGGCTGATCCGGGCCGGGACGTCGTCGGCCGAGGCCATGCCGACGCAGCCGCCGGCGGCTACGGCCGATGCGATCGCGGAAATGCGCCACTTCATTGCCGCCACCGGGTCATGATGCGGTTCGTGAGGTGCGGCGGTTTCACGACCATCCCGTCCGTCAGCGAGTCCGGCACCCCGAGCTTGCTGAAGCCGGGGGGAGCGGCGCCGCTTGCGGCCGGGCAACCCTGCGTATCGTAGGCGAGCGCCGTGGCAAGGCGGGTTTCCGCCAAATCGCCCAGCTCGTGGCCGAAATCGTCGCCGACCGAGCAGCCGGGGATGGCCGTGCCCGGGCTCGACTGGTTCTGCGCCGAGAAGCCGTCCGTGTAGTCGCCAAAATTCTTGGCGTTCACGCCGCGGAACTGGATCGTGAAATAGGTCGTGCCGCAGTTGTCTTCTGCGTAGAAGCCGTAGGGTTTGCCGCAGGTCGTCGAGCCGATCTGGATGACCTCGACATCGATGCCGCGGAGCCCGTTCATGATCGCCTCGCTCGCCGAGCAGGTGCCGGGGCCGGTGAGCACGAATACTCGCGACAGGTTCAGTGTCGGCAACGCCTGGCCTCCCGGCAGGGAGCCGAAGCCCGAGGTGATGTCGTAAAAGGGCGTGGGCTCCAGGTCCTCGCCGGTGATGGGATTGGTCGCCGGGTGCTTGTCATTGAACTGCACCTCCTCGAAAATCTCGCCGCCCGTCTGCGCCGGTCCCGCGATCATGTAAGCGAGCTGGCTCGCGATGAACAGGTAGCCGCCACCGTTGTAACGGATGTCGAGCACCAGGTCGTCGATGCCGGCACCGGAGCCGAGCTGCCCGATCGCGTCGACGAGTCCGCTCTCGGCGGTGAGGATGTGGTCGTTGAACAAAAGGTAGCCGATGCGGCCGCCTGGGGTATCGTGAACCTGGACGTTCTGCACCGGGTCGGAGGTGATCGCCTCCGCCGTCATCTGGATCGTACGCGAGCCGCCACCCTGGTCTTCGACGATGAACTCGTGAATCTCCCCGACCGCGGGAGAGAACAGGCCGCCGTTGATGATGTCGATGCCCGCCTGCGTGTTGTCGTCGATATCCACGCCGTCGACGGCGACGATCCGGTCGCCGCGGGAGAGCTGCATGTCGGTCGCCGGCGAGTTCGGTTCGGTGTAGGCGACCCGGACCTCGCGCGGCGGGGTGCTGGACAGCAATACCCATTGCGCGCCGTAACCGGCCGATATGCCGGACTGTGACAGCTGGTACCACTCCTCGCTGTCATAGGTGAAGTGAAACCTGTCCTTCGGCTGCCCCGAAGCGGTCGTCGCCGCGGTTCTCAGGACGTCGAAATACGCGAGCGGGTTGTTGTAGGTCGCCGGGTTGCGATCCACGATCTCGTCGTACCAGAGATAGGTCTCGTCGCTGTAGGAGCGCAGGTAGTTGTTCTCGTCGAGTACCGTCCCCTGCACGTCGGGATAGGGGTTGCCGGTGGCGGGGTCGGTGCCGCTCCGGGGCGCGACGCAGCGGTTGGCAAACTGCGCGCTGGGCTGGAAAACCCCGGCCTGCCAGCCGTCGTTCGGTCCGCCGCCGTCATCGCCGCCGCCGCCGCCGCAGGAGCCAAGTGCAAAGGCGGCGGTCCCGAGGAGCAGTGACCGCGTCAACTTCTTAACGATAAAAGTGTTTCCGGCATACACCGGTGCAGGAAATCGGGTCATTGCTTGCTCGTCAGAAAATCGGCAGATGTGTTGAGTCTAGAACATCGAGGGCGAGCGCTACAGGCACGGAACTCACATTCCGTGACACGCGTCACGGACCTGCCAGGCCACCCGCAATAGCGACCCGTTGGAGCGGCTCCTACGGCCTGAGCCACTTCTCCGGGAATTCCGCGGCCTTCGCTCCGTCCCGGTGGCGCAGCACGGCCGCATCGTGGTCGCGGCGCGACCAGGGAATCACGTGTTCGCCGCCGGCATTTGCCAGGAGCTCGAAGAGCCGGCGGCGCATGTCTGCGATCCGCTCCTGGTGTTCCGCGCTTTCGATCAGGTTTTTCATCTCGCGCGGATCGTTTTCGAGATCGTACAGTTCCTCGGTATCCCACACGCCGTGGTACTGGATCAGCTTGTAGCGCTCCGTTCGCAAGGCAAACGTCGTCGGGGTGTGTGGAAAGTTGTACTCCCAGTAATACTCGTAGAGCAGCTCGTTTCGCCACTTCGGGTCTGCCGCCGGCTCCCTGATCAGCGCGAGAAAACTGTCCCCGCTGAATTGCGGCGCGCTTTGCAGGCCTGCGGCCTCGACGAGCGTCGGGGCAATGTCGACGTTCGCAACGACCTCGTGGCGGTCCCCGCTCGTCCGCACCACGCCGGGACCCCACGCAATCAGGGGCACGCGCATGGATTCCTCGTACGCGTTGCGCTTGTCGATCAAGCCGTGTTCGCCGAACAGGAAGCCGTTGTCGCTCATGAACAGGACGAGCGTGTCGTCTTCGAGCCCCCGATCCTCGAGCCAGCGAACGAGCCGCCCCACGCTCTCGTCCACGGCGGACAGGCTGCGATGGTAGTTGCGCTGGTACTCCTGCACATCGAGCGTGCTGTGATAGGGGTAGTCGACGCCGTGCCAGCTGTTGCGCTGATTTTTGACCCACATCGGCTTGCCTTCGTAATTCTCTGCCGTGTCGGCTCGCGACGGCGGCTCGGGAATTTCGGCGTCGGCGTACTGGTCCCGGTGCCGGGTCGCAGGGACGAACTCGGCATGCAGTGCCTTGTGCGACAGGTACAGGAAGAACGGCGACTTGCCGTCCAGCGTTTCGAGCCAGTCGATCGCGTACGCCGTGAGCTCGTCGGTGATATAGCCTTGCTGCGGGACGCGCTGCCCGTCGACATTCAGCATCGCCCCGCCCGGACCGCCCTGCTCCGGCAGGTAATGACCCTGCCCCTCGAAACTCACCCAGCGATCGAAGCCGGGCTGCGGCGCATCGCCCTCTCCGCCCATATGCCATTTGCCGATGAAGGCGGTCGCATAGCCAGCGTCGTCAAGCAGCATCGGGAAAAACAGCGGATCGCCGCGAAACGGCACGTTGTTGTCCACGATGCCGTGATCGTGCATGTACTGCCCGGTAAGGATCGTCGCGCGGCTGGGCGAGCATAGTGCCGTCGTAACGAACGCGTTCCTGAAGAATGCGCCGTCGCGGGCGAGGGCGTCGAGGTTCGGCGTCTCGAGTAGCGGGTTCAGAAGGCCGATCTCGTCGTAGCGCTGGTCATCGGTGAGGATGAAGATGATGTTGCGCGGCTTGTCGTCGTTCCCGACTGCGGCTTCGGGCATGCCGGGAATGGCGGCGAGGGCGATGGCCGATAATAGTGCTGTGATCTTCATGTTCGCCTCCGGTATGCGCGGCCGCTGACGGGCTCAGGGCGTCTCGCCTTCGCCGAACAGCTCCGCGCGGATGCGCGTGTGCAGCAGGGTGTCCAGGGGATAGCGCATCACGATGAGCAGGGTGAACGCAAGCAGGGCGGCCGGCACGAGCGTCATGCCCGCTTTCATGGTCAGCACCGCGGCCGGCGGCTGCGTTGCGTCGGCGACGAAGCCCACTGCGCCGAGTGCGGTGCCCAGGAACCAGCCTGCGATCCCGATCGACATTTTCTGGGCGAAGGACGCGATGCCGAAGAACAGCGACTCGGCACGGTAGCCGCTCTTCCACTGCCCGTACTCGATCGTATCGGGCAGCATGGACCAGAACAGCACCCCCATGGCGGCGTAGGCGACGGAGAACGGCAGCATCATGACCAGGAAACTGCCGAAGCCCGCCGGCGTGCTGAAGTAGAGGAGCAGAGCGGCCGCCGCCATCAGGAGCGTCGACCAGCGCCATGCCCGCCGCCGCCCCCGGTGTTGCGCGACGTACGCCCAGAGCGGTGTGGCGGCGAGTGCCGCGAGCCCGTGCACGAACAGCACGATGTGCTGCGCCTCGTGCGCATCCAGGCCGTACTTCACATAGTAGACGAGGCACTTCTGGTAGACCGCCGCCGCCGCGGAAAAGAGCGGGATCATCGCCAGCAGGTAGAGGAACGCGGTGTTCGCGCGAATGATCGTCCAGAGGTTGCGCAGGGTATAGCCCTTCTCGGCCGCAGCACCGTCGAGATCCGCCTCCGGCGGCTCGCGCGTTGCGGCAAAACACACCAGATGGAAGATGACCGCAATCGAGCCGGCCAGGAGTGCCAGGTGAAAAAATCCGCTTTGCTCGTCGCTGCCGCCGAAGTAGCGAACCAGCGGAAAGCCCGCGCTGCTGATGACGAGGCTGCCGCCGGTCGCCGCGATCATGCGCGCGCCGGCCAGCGAGGTGCGGTCGTAGCTGCGCCGGCTGATGCGGGCGGACAGCGCCGAGTACGGCACGCCGACGATCGTGTACGCGGTGCGGAACAGCAGGTGCACCGCGAGGAGAAACACGACCAGCGCCGTGTCCTCGAGCGGCGGGACCCAGAAAAGCAGGGCAAAAGCCAGAGACAACGGGATCGATCCGAACAGCAGGAACGGCCGGTAGCGGCCCCATCGCGAGCGGTTGTGGCCGACGATGTAGCCGACCGTCGGGTCCGTCAGTGCATCCCAGGCCGTGCCGGCGAAGAACACGAACCCCGCCACGGCCGGCGGCAGGCCGACGACATCCGTGTACCAGTACAGCAGGAAATAGGAGAGCGCACCCCAGTACAGGTTCATCGCGAAGTCGCCGATGCCGTAGCCGGCGACCGTACGGCGTCCGAGTACCTCGCGCGCCGGCGTCAAGACCCGGGAGGATCAGCGCTCATCGGCGTTCCGCGGCGCCCGGCCGGTGGAACGGCGCTCGATGAAGCTCGTCGCGATTTCCGTCACGGGCGCCACGGCCTGTCCCTTGATCTGCGCGAAAAGCTTCTCGGTCGCCTGCGCGCCGAGTTCCGCGATCGGCTGGTGTATCGTGGTGAGACCCGGCCAGATGTGCGGGGCGAGCAGCGTGTCGTCGAAGCCCGCCACGCTCAGGTCGTCCGGCACGCGCAGGGAACGCTCGTGAGCCTCGAAGATGACGCCGGATGCCATGTCGTCATTGGCGGCAAAGATGGCCGTCGGGCGGGGCTCGAGATCGAGCAGCTCACGCGCCGCGACGAGCCCGCTCTCGAAATTGTTCAGGCCCGGACGAATCACCAGTTCCGCGGCGCCGCCGTTCCAGTTGCGAATTGCGTCCTCCGCGCCATCCAGCCGGTCGGCCATCGCGATGTGGTCGGGATGGCCGGCCACGAAGCCGATGCGGCGATGGCCGAGCTTGAGGAGATGCTCGACCATTTCGCGGCCGGCGGTGCGTCCCGTCGTTACTACATCGAGCATGTTCGGCCGCACGCTGCCCGGCGTGATGCGCGCATAGGGAATGCCTTCCTCGTTCAGCGCCGCCAGCAACTGCTCGTTGTCGGTCATCGGCGGCATCATCAGGAGCCCGTCCGCCCGCTCGCGTTCCAGGAATTCGAGGAGAGACAGCACGAGACGCGACCCGCGCGCATCCGTTTCCAGCGGTACGAGCTGGTACCCGTGCTCGATGCAGGCTTTGCGAATCCCCTCGAGCAGCCGGATCACGTAATAGGACGACGGCGAGGCGTACAGGAAGGCGACGTGAAATGAACGGCCGGAGCGCAGGCTGCGTGCCTGGCGATCGGGTTCGTAATTCAGCTGGGCAACGACCTTCTCGACCTTGCGCCTGAGCGTGTCGCTGACATTCGCCTCACGATTTACGACCCTGGAGACCGTCTTTCGCGAGACGCCCGCATGGCGCGCGACATCACCGATGGTTACTCGCCGCATTCAGCCCGTCTCCCCGCCGGGCACCCGGTACAGTGTCCGCAACGATTGCAGTTCGTTCTTCAAGGCCGCAACGGCGACCCGGTAACCGGGATCATCGATGCGATTATGCGTCTCAGCGAGATCGCGCTCAAGGTCGAAAAACTCCCACGCGTCGATATCGCCGTAAAAGCGAATGAGTTTGTAGCGTTCGCTGCGCACGCCGTAGTGCGCGCGCACGGAGTGGAAACCCGGGTATTCGAAATACTGGTAATAAATGGCGTCGCGCCAGTGCGCCGGACGCTCGCCGGCGAGGATCCCGGCGAGCGAAACGCCCTGGATGTCCTTCGGCACCGGCAGGCCCGCGAGTTCCAGGAACGTCGGGGCGTAGTCGATGTTCATCATTTCCTGCAGGGCGGCGGCCTTGCGGCCGGCGTAGTCGTCGAAGTAGGTGGCGGGCACAGGAAACTGCGTGTCCTCGAAACGCCTGGCGTGGCGGAGTGGCGGCATCCAGTTGCGATGCGGCGCCTGATTGATATGCCATTTGCCGACGACAGCCGTCCGGTAACCGGCCGCCTTCAGCATCCTGGGCCAGGTGGGCTGGCTGCCGTCGAAATGATCACCGTTCCGCCTGAAGCCGTTGACGTGCCCGTACTTGCCCGTCAGCATCGCCGCGCGGCTCGGCCCGCACAGCGAATTGGTGACGAAAGACTGGCGGAACAGGATGCCTTCGCGCGCGATGCGGTCAATGTTCGGCGTCGGCGCGAGCCGCGAGATCGCATGCCCGTAAGCGCCGAGCGCCTGCACGGCGTGATCGTCGGACATGATGAAGAGTATGTTCGGCCGTGAAGAACCCGATGCCGCCGTGCTCGTGCCGCTCGCGAGGCAGGCGAGCACGAGGACAAGGATCGCGAATCGGCCCGGGCTCATCGCGTGGCGACGCGCCTCTCTTCGACCGCATCGCCCTGCAGCGTGAAGCGCGCGCTTTGTGTGTCGTCGGAGGAGGTGCCGATGAACAGTTCGAACGCCCCGGGTTCTGCGCCGTAACTCATGTCGGCGCGATAAAAGGCGAGATCCTCGGCGTCCAAAGCAAAGCGCACGACGCGGCTCTCGCCTTTGGCCAGCCGGATTTTCTCGAAGCCCTTCAGTTCCTTCACCGGCCGCGTCACGGAACCGACCAGGTCGCGGATGTAGAGCTGCACGACCTCCTCGCCGTCGTAAGCTCCGGTATTCTGCACCGTGACCGATGCCGTCAGCGTGCCGTCGAAACCGATCTCCTCCGCGTCCAGCTCTATCGGAGACACCTCGAAGCTCGTGTAGGAAAGGCCGTAGCCGAAGGGGTACAGCGGCGAGTTCGGCGTGTCGAGATAGCGGGACAGGTACTTCTGCTCCGGGTTATCCGGCGAATAGGGCCGGCCGGTGTTCTTCATGTCGTAGTGCAGCGGCACCTGGCCCACGTTGCGGGGAAAGCTCACGGGGAGTTTGCCCGACGGGTTGTAATCGCCGAACAGCACGTCGACGACCGCGTGCCCGCCCATCGTGCCCGGGTACCACGCCTCGAGGATGGCCGGCACGTTCCGGTCCGCCCACTCGAGCGCCAGCGGCCGCCCGTTCATGAGCACCAGCACCACGGGCTTTCCGGTCCGGACGAGTTGCTCGAGCAGCGCCTGTTGCGCGCCGGGCAGGTCGAGCGAGGTGCGGCTCGCCGCCTCGCCGCTCATGTCCCAGCGCTCGCCCATCACGGCGATGACGAGGTCCGCTGCGCGGGCGGCCGCCAGTGCTTCGGCGAAGCCCGACGTGTCGCCGGCATCCTCGAATCCGTAGCCCGCACCGCGCGCGTAGTCGACGCGGACGGAGTTTCCGAATCTCGCCGCGAGCGCTTCGCGCACCGTGACCGGCTTATCGTTGCGGTCGCCTGCCGCCGACCAGCTGCCGATCATGTCGGCATCGCTGTCCGCGAGCGGGCCGACGAGGGCAATGCGCGCGACCTTCCGGTCGAGCGGCAGGGTGGAAGCCTCGTTCCTGAGCAGGACCATCGAGCGGCGGGCCATGTCGCGCGTCGCCTCCAGGTGTTCCGGCTTGTAGATCTCGGCAGCCTGCCGCGCCTCATCGGAATAACGGTACGGGTCCTCGAACAGCCCCAGGCGGTACTTCATTTCCAGGATGCGGCGCGCGGCGGTTTCGACCTGCGCCGGCGACACGCGCCCTTCGCTGACGAGGCTGCCGAGGTACTCGGTGAAGACCGCGCCCTGCAGGTCCATGTCGACCCCGGCATCGATCGCGAGCTCCCCCGCATGCGCGAGGTCCTTTGCGTAACCGTGCGGGACCATCTCGTTGATGGACGTGTAGTCGGTGACGACGAAGCCGTCGAATCCCCACTCCTCGCGCAGGATGTCGGCGATCAGGTACGCGTTGCCGGTGGCGGGGATGCCGTTCACTTCGTTGAAGGCGGTCATGACCGTTGCCACGCCGGCCTCGACCGCGGCCTTGAACGGCGGGAGGTAGGTTTCGCGCAACTCGCGCTCGGACATGTCGGTGGTGTGGTAGTCGCGGCCGGCCTGTGCCGCGCCGTACGCGGCAAAGTGCTTGGCCGTTGCGAGCACGGTGTCGACGGCAGCCAGGTCGTCGCCCTGGAAACCGCGCACCCGCGCCGCGGCAATCCGCGCATTGAGGTAGACGTCCTCGCCCGCGCCTTCGGAAACCCGGCCCCAGCGCGCGTCCCGGGTGACGTCGACCATGGGCGCGAACGTCCAGTGCAGGCCTTCCGCAGAGGCTTCCGTCGCGGCCACGCGAGCACTCCGTTCGATCGCGGCGAGATCCCAGGACGCCGCCTCCCCGAGTGAAATCGGAAATATACTGCGATGGCCGTGAATGACGTCGTAACCGAACAGGAGCGGGATGCCGAGGCGCGTTTCCTCGACGGCGAGCGTCTGCAGCTCGCGCGTGAACGCCGCCGTGTAGGCATTGAAAATGGCGCCGACACGCCCCGCCCGGATATCGTCCTTGTAGCCCTCGCGTACTGTCGGGCCGGTGACGCTCCAGTCACTCGTGAACAGCCCGAGCTGGCCTATTTTCTCCTCGAGGCTCATGCGGCCGAGCAACTCGTCGACAAAGGCAGCCATGCCCGGGGGATCGCGCCACGGCGTCTCGTCCGCGGGCGCCGGCGCCGCAGCAACCAGCAGCATCAGCAGCGCGGCCACAGGTACGAGCGCCGCCCGCGATATCGATGTGCCGACAGTCATTGGTGTGCCCCACCCCGAAATTCGGTCCGGGCGGGTCTCCGCCGCCCGGACCGGGTGCTGCTTCGCGCCCGGCGGGGGATCCGGAGAACGGCGAAGCCGCGTTTCCGTAACCATAGATATCGATGTCAGTAAATGCAAGAACAGTTGAAATGAAAGTGCTTTTGTCTTGCAATCGTTGTCAACGCCGGTACCGGAAAATGGGCGAGCGATGAGGAGAACGGAATGAGGACGGCGAAGGCGTACTGGCTCGGCGCGCTGGTCGGCGCCAGTGCGGCCTGTGCCGCACCCCAGGGCGAGCAGGTGCCACACATGGCGGCAGCTCCCGCGGAACAGGCCCTGTCGGTGGAGGAAAGCGCGTTCGCCGCGGAACTTGCGCGTCGCACCTTCGATTATTTCTGGGAGACGACCGACCCCGACGACTGCCTCGCGCCGGACCGTTGGCCGTCCGCGCCGTTTTCGAGCATCGCCGCGACGGGCTTCGCGCTGACGGCCTACGGTATCGGCGCGGAGCGGAACTACGTATCGCGGGAGGCCGCCGCGAAGCGCACCCTGCGCTGCCTCGAGGCGTATTTCGATGCGCCGCAGGGGCCGGGTGTCGCCAGCGTGGCCGGCTACAAGGGCTTTTTCTATCATTTTCTCGAACTCGACGACGGCACCCGGCACGGGACGACGGAGCTCTCCTCGGTCGACACGAGCCTGCTGTTCGCCGGCGTCCTGTTCGCCCAGTCCTATTTCGACCGCGACACGCCGACGGAGCGCGCGATCCGGGCGGCGGCGGATCGGCTCTACCGGCGCGCGGACTGGACCTTTTTCCTGCGCGGGGCCGGCGATACCCCCGCCGCCAACCTCGAAGGCTCCCGCGGTCTTGCCATGGGCTGGAAACCGGAGCAGGGCTTCGAGCCGCACGACTGGGTGGGCTACAACGAAGGCATGCTGATTTATGTTCTGGCACTGGGCTCGCCGACGCACCCGGTGTCGCGCGAGGCCTGGGACGAGGGCTGGGCGGCGCGTCTCGAACAGGAATGGGCGGAATATTACGGCTACGAGCATCTGGCTTTCGAGCCCCTGTTCGGCCACCAGTACTCGCATGTCTGGATCGACTTCCGCGGGATCCAGGACGAGTTCATGCGCGGCAAGGGCATCGACTATTTCGAGAACAGCCGGCGCGCGACGCTCGCGCAGCGCGCGTACGCCGAGGACAACCCGAACGAGTGGGCAGCGTATGACGGCGATACCTGGGGCCTGACCGCCTGCGACGGTCCGGGCTGGACCAAGGATCGCAGGGTGAACGGCGAGCCGCGGCAGTTTTTCGGCTACGCTGCCCGCGGCGCAAGCCCGATCCGGGTGGTCGACGACGGCACGATTGCGCCGACCGCGGCGGGGGGCTCCGTGGCATTCACGCCGGCGCTGTCGATCCGGGCGCTGATGGCGATGCGCAATACCTACGGCGAGGCGCTGTACACCCGTTACGGCTTCAAGGATGCCTTCAACCCGAGTTTCACTTTCGCCGATTACGACGGCAGCGCCGGTACCGTGGTGCCGGACAAGGGCTGGATTGCGAACGACTACCTCGGCATCGACCAGGGCCCGATTCTCGCGATGCTCGAGAACCATGAGAGCGGGCTCGTCTGGAACACGATGCGCAAGAACCCGTACATACGAAAAGGCCTCGAGCGCATTGGCTTCTCGGGCGGCTGGCTCGATTGACTCTGCCTGGTCCTCGTACTGCTCGTCGCAGGCTGCGCGGCCGGCCCACCCTCCCGCACACCTGGAATGCAACGGACGGTCAGGACAAGACGACGCCGTACCGGCAGGGCGTCGGCATCTACCGCCGCGACCTCGCGCTCGATCCCGCGCTCGCGGACCGAAGTCTGTATCTCTATTTCGAAGGCGCGAACCAGGTCGCCGCCGACCGACCCGGCGAATAAGCGGTTGGCACGCGATGTGCAGGGCATGGCTGAGGGCCCCGTGCGATCGATGGCTCCGGCGTGCCGGAACAGGGCCAGAACCCGCATTCAGACGCCCGGCGAGTGACTGACTCGCCGGGCGATGCCGATCGGCAAAGCGTGCTTGGGCAAACTTTGCCGTGGCGTTGTAAAGATCGCATAGGGCTCGTGTCATCCACAAAGATGTCCTACCAAAAATGAGAGGCTGGAGAACCGAGTCATGGGCAAAATCGACGGAAACAAGATCTTCAACGAGGAGCAACTGCGAGAGTTGTTGTACCAGGCGCTCGAGACCGAGCTCGGGGGCGTGCAGGTCTACACCGAGGCGATCAGATGCGCGGTGAACGAAGACTTGAAGAGCGAATGGCAGGAGTATCTCGAGCAGACGGAGGGCCACCGCGACAGGCTCGAGGAAATATTCGACGAACTGGGGCTCGACACGTCGACGGAGACGCCGGGACGAAAAGTCGTGCGGCACCTGGGCGAGTCCCTGGTCCACGCGATGCAGATGGCCCGGGAGGCCGGCAACGAACGCGCCGCCGAACTTACGGCGACCGAATGCGTGGTGCTCGCGGAAACCAAGGATCACCTGAACTGGTCGCTGCTCGCCGAGATCGCCAAGCAGTGCGAAGGGGATGCGCCTGATCTCCTGTACGAGGCGTGTGACGTCGTGGAAGAGGAAGAAGACCATCATCTCTATCACACCCGCGGTTTCTGCAGGGAACTGTGGCTGCGTTCACTGGGACTGCCCGCCGTGCTGCCGCCGCCCGAGGAACAACAGGATGTGGAATCGGCAATTGCCGCGGCGCGGGCGAAGCAATCCCGTGAGCAGATGCTCGGCCAGGGCCGCTCCGGCTAGGAGGGAGTCATGCAGCAACCCGAACCGCAACCGAGGCCGCCGTTTCCGGACCAGGGCATCTCACCGCCCGGCCTCGAAGAGAACATGGACCCCCGGCCTCAGTACGAGGCCGGGGACTATCGCGCTGCCGGCAAGCTCGAAGGCAAGGTCGCGCTGATCACGGGCGGTGATTCCGGAATCGGCCGCGCCGTGGCGGTGCTGTTCGCGCGCGAAGGCGGCCGGGTCGCCCTCGTGTATCTCGACGAGGAGCAGCCGGATGCCGAGAAAACCCGCGACGAAGTGCACGAAGCCGGCGGCAAAGCGCTGCTTCTGGCCGGCGATGTCTGCGACCTCGAATTTTGCGAGCAGGCCGTCGAGCGGACGATCGAGACCTTCGGGCAGCTCGACATCCTGGTGAACAACGCCGCGTACCAGAAACACCAGGACGGCATCGGCGACATCACGCCGGAGCAATGGTCGCGAACCTTCCGCACGAACATCGACGGCTATTTCCACATGGTGCGCGCCGCGTTACCCCATCTCTACCCCGGCGCTGCCATTATCAACACGGGTTCGATTACGGGGCTCGAGGGCAGCGCTCACCTGCTCGACTACTCGGCAACGAAGGGCGCTATCCATGCGTTTACCAAGTCGCTCGCGAAAAATCTCGTCGAGCGGAGAATACGGGTGAATTGTGTCGCTCCGGGGCCGGTGTGGACACCGCTCAATCCCGCGGAACTGGAGCAGGGCGAGATCCGGGATTTCGGCGCCGATACGCCGATGAAGCGTCCGGCGCAACCGGAAGAAATCGCGCCCGCCTATGTGTTCTTCGCCTCGCAGCCCGACTCGAGCTACGTCACGGGCAACGTGTTGCCCATCCTCGGCGGCGACACCGTCGCCGGCTGACAGGCATACGGCCGAGGGTTCGAGCAAGGCGCGATGGAGATATTCGACAGCAACTGGTTCGGGCAACTGGAAATGCTCATCAGCGTGGCGATTGCCGCCGTGCTGGGCGGCGTCGTCGGCCTCGAGCGGGAGTTCGCGCACAAGCCGGCGGGCGTCCGCACCCATTCGCTCTGGGCCGCGGCGGCATGCCTGCTGGTGGTCCTCACGGACGCCATCATCGCGCACTTCGCGACGGAATCCGCGCCGTCGCTCCTGCGCGCAGACCCCGTACGCATCATCGAGGCAATCGTGACAGGCACCGCGTTTCTCGGCGCGGGCACGATTTTCAAGCACGGGACCGAGAAGGTCGAAGGCCTGACGACCGCGGCCTCGCTGTTGCTCGTCGCGGGCATCGGCGTGGCGGTCGGCCTCAAGCAGGTGCTGCTCGCGGTGATGGTGACGGTGCTCGCGCTGCTGTTGCTGCGGGTGGTCGGCATACTCTTCGCGCGAATCGAAAGCTAGCGGCTTACCAGACCGCCAGTCCGACTTAGTTCGGCAATATCCTCCTCGCTCTCAACCAGTGCTAACAAAACCAGTCTGGCACCTGGATGCCGATTCATGGGTGGGAGGAGCTTGGATTTCAAAGACTGGCGAGTGGCCGGGCCGATTCGAGCCCGATGAGGCATACAACTTGCAGGTACCTCCGAGAACCCTGAAATGAACGGAGAATGAGCGTGAAAACACTCACTTGCAGGACACTCGGAGGTGCGTGTGATGAAGAAATTACAGCGAAATCCTGGGATGAGATGGTTCAGAAAATGACTGCCCACGTAATGGACAAGCATCCCGGGGTCGCAGAAGGCATGAAGAAGCTGCACCAAAAAGATCCGAAGGCATGGGGCAAGGAGATGAAGACTAAATGGGATGCAGCGCCTGAGGATTAGTACGGTTTCGGTCATTTGCATTGACGTCCATTCCGGTGTTGGCTCACTGCAGCCTTCGCAACACAGGCGTTCACACCGGGATGGACCCGGAGAAGTACAAATGAAACTGCAGAAAATTTACACCGTATTACTCACCGAAGACCTGGCGGCGGCCGAGAACTGGTATACGAAACTCCTTGGTCGTAAACCGGACTACCGGCCGATGGACACGCTGGTGCAGTGGGAGCTCGTCGACCAGGGCGGGGTGGCGCTTTCAACCGACGACGAAATCGCCGGCAGCGGCGTGATGTTCATTGTCGTCGACGATGTCGCGGCCGAGCGCCGCAGGCTGCGGGGCCTCGGAATCGTGCTCGGGGACGACATTGCGGGCGACTACTCGACGCTGGCGCAGGTGCGTGATCCTGACGGCAACCTGGTCACACTGGCGACGCCGCCGTCGCGGCCCTATCCGCCGGCATGATATTCAAAAAAAAGCCCCGCACGCAGCGGGGCTCGAAGCAAAGCTTACAGGGTTGTTACTGGCCGAAGTAGAAGCGGCCGCTGACCGTGTACGAACTGACGTCGTCACTCCAGCTGCCACCCAGGCCGAGTGCGAAGGTCTCGGTGAAGCTGTACAGCCCGCCGAGACCGAAAGCCGTGTCATCGCCCCCGTTGCCGTAGTCGACGTAGTCGATCCCGCCGTCGAGCTCGAGTTGCTCGGTCGCGGCGAAGCGCAGGCCGAGTCCCAGCCCGAGGCCGTTATCGTCTTCGCTGCCGAAACCGGATACGTCGAGCTCGATGTACTGGTACGACACACGCGTCACCAGGTCGACGGTCGGCGAGAGAGTCGCGTTCCAGCCGAGACCGGCGGCCCAGCGTGTCATGTCCACGTCGAAGTCGAGGCTCGCGCTCTCGTATCCCGCGAAGACATGGTAGCTGGGGCTGATCGCAAAGGAACCCGCCAGACCGAAGCCGTCCCCATCGATATCGATGCTGTCGAACTCCATATTGCCGTAGCCGACGGACAGGTAGTTGTAGTCAAAATCTCCCGCAGATGCCGTTGCCGACAGCGCGAGGAGCGCCATTGCCAGGGTCGTACGTTGCATGACTTTTCTCCATAAGCATGCCCAAGTCGGGCAAATGCTAGTTCGCTTCACAGAATGCAACGTGCGGCTGTTCACATATTTGGGAATCCCCTGGTTATTGTCACATCGGGTGCCACTAAAGGGTGCTGCGGGTCTCAAACGGGCGGCGCGTGTTGCATGGACGCGTCAGGTTTTTTTCGCAAGTTTCTATACCGGGTGGACTATCGCGCAAATATTGCGCCGCGGTAAGCGCCCCGCCCGCGAAGCAGGTATGCCCATTATGGGACGCCGTCGCGGTGCTCGTCGGACGATGTCGACACCGGCAACCCGCGCGCCGTGTCCGATCGGGCAGGTGTCACTACGGCGCCCGCAATTCGTTCCACTCGGGATGTGCGTCGAATTGCGCACGGACAAAAGAACAGCGCGGCCGTATTGTGTCGCCGTTCGCGCGAGCGTCCGCGATAAGTTTCCCGACCAGGCGCTTTGCGATGCCCTGGCCGCGATGCGCCTCGTCCACTTCGGTGTGCTTTGCGACGATCACGTTATCGCCAGTCCGATCGTAGATGAGCTCACCGATCACGTTCGCGCTGTTCGCGATCGCCTCGTAGCGCCCGCCGCGGGGCGAATCCCTGCGTGTGAATGCGATGTCCTTGGTATGCATTGCGTTAGTATAACGCCATGAGTATCGGCATATCTCGAAGCACTGCCATGTTCGGTCGTACATGATCGTCGCTACATGGTTTCTCGTCATTGGCGCAGTGCTGTTGTTCATGGCTCTGACCGCGGCCCATATCCGGAGCATGCCGATATCGACGGCGATCGTGTACCTGCTGGTCGGCATCGTGCTCGGCCCGATGGTTGCCGACCAGTTTCACTTCAACCCCATCGAGGAGTCCCCGTTTCTCGAGATCCTCACCGAAGTCGCCGTGCTGGTCTCGTTGTTTGCAGCCGGACTGAAACTCGCCGCCCCGGTCGGTGACCGGGCCTGGTGGTCGCCGTTTCGGCTTGCCACCCTGTCCATGGTGCTGACGGTCGGCATGATTGCGTGGGTGGCAATGTGGCTTCTCGGCCTGCCGCTCGGCGCAGCCGTACTCCTCGGCGCGGTACTCGCGCCGACCGATCCGGTGCTCGCGTCCGAAGTCCAGGTAAGAGGCGTGGACGATGACGACCACATGCGCTTTTCCCTTACCGGTGAGGCCGGCCTGAACGACGGCACGGCATTCCCGATGGTGATGCTCGGCCTCGGGCTTCTCGGCCTGCATGAACTCGGCGACGGCTTCGGCCGGTGGTGGCTCGTCGACGTCTTCTGGGCCTGTGCGTCCGGAGTCGCTCTGGGCGGGGCCGCGGGTATCGCCACGGCCTTTGCGATACATCGACTCGCCAAGCGCGGGCTGACGAGCGAATTCATGGAGAACTTCGCGGCGCTCGGCCTGATCGCCTTTTCCTACGGGCTCACGCTGCTGCTGTCGGGCTACGGGTTCCTGGCCGTGTTTGCGGCGGCATTCATGCTGCATCGAACCGAGGCCCGGCTGGACGGACCGGATGCCGGCACCGCCGAGGGCAAAGAGCCCGCGTATATGACGAAGGTGTCGCTGCACCTCGTCGAGCAGTTCGAGCGGCTCTTCGAAGTGGCGCTCCTGATCATCATCGGCGGCATGCTTTTTTCCGATTCCTGGCAGTGGCCTTACGTCGCCTTCGCCGGATTGCTGTTGTTCGTCGTTCGCCCGATCAGCGTTTTCGTCGGCTTGCTGGGCAGCCGCGAATCGCGACGGACGAAATCGATGATCGCCTGGTTCGGCGTCAAGGGCATCGGCTCTGTCTATTACCTCATGTACGCCATCCAGCACGGGGTCGAAGAGTCACTTGCGGTGACACTCGTTTCCATTGTGCTGGTCGTCATCACGCTATCGGTCCTGTTGCATGGCATTTCCGCCATGCCCTTGTTGCGGCTCTATGCGGGGAGCTATCGAGACTAGTGCGTCGATCCTGCTGCGGCGGCACTGACGGCGGCGCTCATGGGTTCATCGGCGCGAATGAAGAGCCACAGCAGGGCACCGACGACAGCAAACACGGCGCCGCTCATGATCGCTGCCGGCCAGCCCAGGAAGTCCGCGGTCACAGGGACCAGCATGGCGCCGACGATCCCGGCGAGATTGCCGCCCGTGTTCAAAACGCCGGTACCGGCCTGCGCGTGCTTGCCGGAGACGGCCATGGTCGCGACCCAGATGGGCGCCTCGGTCAGCTGATTGCAGGCAAAACAGATGCAAAGGGCGGCGACCGCCACCGTGGCCTCGCCGGATAGTGCACCGACGCAAAGAAAAACGGCCGACAGCAGAAGGCCCGCCATAGTCAGGTATTTCGGCCCGTGCCCGACGCCCAGGCGGCGCACGAGAAGGTCGCAGGCGAACCCGCCTGCGGTTGCGCCCACCGCGCCGAGAATCCACAAGGCTGCGGTCAGCATGCCGGCATCGGCGGCGGAGAAGCCCTTCACGTCGACGAGATAGAAGAAGAACCAGTTGAAAAACAGGTAGAACACGTAGTTCATGCAGAAGTAGCTGAGGGTAATCAGGAGTATGTTGCGGTTGCCGAGAGCCAGCTTCCACACGCCACGCTCCAGTTTGTGCTCCGCTGGCGGCCGATCGGACCGTATGAGCAAGAGCTCAGCCGCGCTGATCCGTGGGTGGTTCCCGGGATCGTCCGTGACGTACCAGTACCAGATAGCCGCAACGACCAGGGCCGACGGAGCGGTCAGCAGCAGTGCGCCCCGCCAGCCGTGCGCCTCCATGAGCCAGACGACCATCGGCGCCGTCGCCGCCGCGCCGAGCGTCAGCCCCGTGCTGGAGAGACCGTTCGGCAGCCCCCACTGGCGGACCGGGAACCAGCTCGCAATCGTGCCGCCGATCGTCACGGGGAAGAACGGCGCATGTGCGGCGCCGACCAGGAATCGAATGACGATCAGCGACGCTACGATCGCGCCGACCGGCAGCACGCCCGTGCCGGGAATAACGGCAGTGGCCACAGTCAGCACGGCCCAGGCGATAGCGATCGCCGTGATCGTTCGCCGTGGGCCGAACCGGTCGCCCAGGAGACCGCCCGGGAACTGGAAAATGGCGTAGCCCGCGGCAAAAGCCGAGAACACCAGACCGAGCTGGTACTCGTTCATGCCGAGGTCGTGCATCATCGTCTCGCTGACGATGGACAGGTTCGTCCGAAGGACGTAAGCAACGAAACTTGCGAGGATGAGTATTGCCAGCACGACCCAGCGCGTGCCTGTCACGATTCGACCTTTACGGTATCCGGTGTCATGGCGTATCTCCCGGCGGCATTATCAGTTGGAGCGGCTGTCAGCCGCGAATAGTACACGGACAGAAGTACGTTCGTTCCGTTCGCGGGCTTACGCCCGCTCCAACGAGCTTGCCGGTTTGCGGTTTCGCGAGCACAATCACGCACCTTTCCCTGAAATCGCGTGCCATTCCGGCGTCTATGTCGAACCCGTGTCTGTCCTGCGGCGCGTGTTGCGCCTTTTTCCGCGCATCTTTCCACTGGCTCGAAACGACGGCCGATGCTCAAGGCATCACACCGGCCGAGCTGACGGTCCCGGTTACAAGGCACCTGGTGGCGATGCGCGGCACCGACGGCAGACCGCCTCGGTGTATTGCACTCGCGGGCACGATCGGCAGCTCAGTGTGCTGCACAATTTATGAGAAGCGCGCGTCCCCGTGCCGCGAGTTCCAGGCGTCGTGGGTCGATGGTATCCACAACGAGCGTTGCGACCGGGCCCGGTCGGTGCACGGGCTGCCGCCTCTCGCGCCACCTACGCCGCTCCTTCCGACCGGCACCTGCAACGCTGTTTGCACGGAATAGCAGGGGCATCCAGAGAACTCACCGGCCTTGATGATTCGACCGGCTGTGCCGCTCGAACCGTCTGCCACGACGACGCTCTCGGATAATGTCCTACGCTGGTCGTTCATCGCCTTTTAGTCGAGCGTGGCCGCCGTTCCTCCGGGCGGTACCGTGGATCGCCGGCACGGTTCGCGTGCGCGGCTACTGGACGGCCGGGCAGCCGGCGACCGGCGTCAGGAACCCGCCATAGGGGTATTCGTCGTAGTGCGTGCCGGCCACGAGGTAGCGATCGGCGTCCTCGACCACGTAGGTGTAGTAAAGCCGTGCATTGGTCAGGCAGAGGTTCTTTTCCTCACTCCACTGTTCGCAATTGTCTGCACCGATACGTTGCTCCGGGCAGCTGAATTCCGGGTAGGCGCTGCGGCACAGGGCCAGGAGGTTCTGCTCGAAGCGCAGGTTGCAGGCCTGCTTTTCCGCCACCACGCCGGCGCGGGTCGGGCCTTCGGTAGGGCACCACTGGTGGTAGCACTCATCGTGCTGGTTGCAGGGCAGCGCTACCCCTCGCTCCTCGCCGAACACCGTGAACTCGCCCGCCGCCGTTCCCGGGTCCTCGACGACGCCGAAGGCAGTCGACACGAGCCCGAGCACGCCGCCGGTCGGATCGTTGCGGTCCTCCCCGAACGCCACCGGGCAGCCGTCGGAATTCTCGATACAGCGCCGGCTCTGCGTGCAACCGGCGCGCTGGGCCAGTGAGGCCTCGCAGGCGCCCGAGGCGTTGTTGTCGCCGTTGTTCTGGAAGCAATAGTCGACAGCGCCCGAGCGCAACTCGTTGGCGGTCTCGCTGCCGGTTTCGGCCACTGCAGTGACCTCGAGCCGCAACGGCGTGCCGGCCGGCAACATGGTCGCCGTATCGAAGCGCCAGCAGACGTCTTCGGTCGTACACAGGCCGAGTTCCTGCTGGGCCAGGACCGCGTCCACCGTCGTCGTCGCGATCACGGCGCCGGTGTCGGGGGAAATCTGCTCGACCGTCACGGAGACCTCGGGCGGCAGCGCACCGGGGGCGACGCGGTTGTCCCGCACCCAGCCGGTGACGAGCAGGTTCTGATCCGTCCCGGTCTCGCCGCCAATGACGAAATCCGGCAGTGGCCGGGTAAGCTGCACGATCGGCGGCCGCTGGTTCCCGTATACCGCGATCAGCCGTACCTGCGCCGCCGCGGTACCTGCCGCATTTTCGGCCACGGCCGTGAGCGTGTTGATGCCGTAATCGAGCGGCACTGTTGCCTCGAAGCGCCCGGCCGCGATGGCGGCGAGCATGCCGTTCACCCGGACAGTGGCGGACGGATCGTCGATCGTACCGGTGACCAGCGTCGAGGCCATCGACGCCACGCTGCCCAACTCCGGTGCGTCGATGGCGATTTCCGGCAAGGGAATGTGGGTGATGCTGAGGGGCGTCATGACGACGTTGTCCGCAAGGTCGGTGGCCGCGACGGTAATAGCCTGCTCGCCGACGACCAGCGGCAGGCTGCAGCCGAACAGCAACTCTTCCACGCTGCTACCTTCGCTCAGCACCGCCTCGTTCGTCGTGGCGTCATCCGCGCAGGTTACGCTGGTAGTACCTGACAAGCTGTCGTTGACGGTCCCTGTCAGGTTGATGCCGGGCTGCAGTACCGTTTCGCCGTCGGCAGGGTCGTACTCCGCAAGCTCCGGCGGCGTCTTGTCGAGGTTCACGGTGACGCTGGTGCTGGCGGAGTTGCCGGCAACGTCGGTCGCCGTCCCGCTCACCGCCTGATTCCCGCCTTCCGTGTCGACGACGACCGCGCCCGGGCAGGTCGCGACCCCGCTGCCCGCATCCGCGCAATCGAAACTGACCGTAACGTCGTCGTTGTGCCAGCCGGCAGCGTTCGCCGCCGGTGATACGGATGCGGTAATCGTTGGCGGCTGCGTATCGCTGCCTCCGCCGCCGTTGTTGTCATCATTGCCATCGCTGTCGCTGCCGCAGGCTGCAAGAAGCCACACGCACAGGGTCAGCAGGGTGAACAGAAGGGAGCGTTGGCCGGTGACGTGCCGGCAAGATGACGGGCGCACGATAGACCCTCTCTTTGTTTTTATCGAGCAGACGCTTGAAAGAGCGACGCTCTCCGACCGGGTCGGGTTGGACCCCAGTATACGCCTCGTAATGGCAGCGGTTCGACCAGGATTGAAAGGGCCGGTTTTGCCCCGCTGGCCGCCGCCGGTGCATTCAAAGATCCTCAGGAAGGACTATGCCGAGGCGCCGTCGCTCTTCGCGCCACAACGTGGTCAGGTCCGCGTAAATATCGGGATGCCTGGCGGCCAGATTGGTCGTCTCGCCCGGATCGTCGGATACGTTGAATAGCTCGAAGTGCTTCTCGTCGAAAGGCGGCTCGAGATTGACGAGCTTCCAGGGCCCCTTGCGCAGGTACGCGCGGCCGCGGTGATAGAGCGTTGTCACATAATCATCGTCGTGTACCCTGGCCGAATCCCCGGCAAGCAATCCGGACATGCTATCACCGAGCATTGGCTGGACCGAGCCGTCATCCGGGTAGCGGGCGCCCGCCAGTTCGATCAACGTCGGGGCAACATCCATCACTGTGGTAAAACTCCTGTCGATCACGCCTGCTCTTGCAACGCCGGGACCCGCGATGATCATCGGAGCCACGAGTCCGCCTTCGCGTGTGTAGCCCTTGATACCCGAAAACGGCGCGCTGCCGGCTTCCGCCCACGGGATACCGTACGAAACAAACGAGGCTCTCGTTCCCATGAGTGCGTACGCATTGTCGTAGTGCCGTCGAACATAATCGACGAATGGTCCGTCGTTATAGAAATCCTCACCGGCTGCGCCGTTGTCGGACATGAACACGATGAGCGTATTTTCATACAGGTCTTTATCGCGCAGGTACTCGAGGAGTCGGCCGACGTGGTCGTCGAGGTTTTCGACCATCGCGGCATAGAGCTCCATCTTCCGTGACTCGTGCCGCTTTTCCTCGCCGGTCAGAGAGTCCCAGGGGGCAACCGCATCGTTACGCGGGGGCAGCGACGAATCGGCCGGGACTATGGCCGCAGCTTTGAGTGATTCGAAACGGCGTTCGCGAAGCCGGTCATAGCCCTCATCGTAGTGTCCGGCATAGAGATTGAGATCTTCATCCGGCACCTGCAGCGGCCAGTGCGGCGACGTGTACGCTGCCAAGGCGAAGAACGGTTTACCGTCCGCCCGGTTGGATTCTATGAAACCGATCAGGCGGTCCGTGTAGACAGCCGTGGAGTATTCGCCGGCCGGGTATTCGGCGAAGTCGCCATCGGCCCACCAGGTCGCGGGCCCGTTCTCGAAGCCGATACTGTCCCAGTGGTTGCCGGCGCCCTGCAACAGGCTGAACGACCTGGTGAAACCCGCAGCAGTCGGGCTCGCCGACGCATCGACGCCAAGGTGCCACTTGCCTGCCGTGTACGTATGGTAGCCGGCATCGCGGAGCACCCGCGGCAGCGCGGCGACCCGCGCGGACAGGCCGGCCTCGTAGCCCGGAAACTCCGTTCCCAGGATGCCGACCTGTTGCTGGCTGGCCATGCCGGCAATGTGGTTGTTATTCCCGGACAGGAGCATCGCGCGCGTCGGCGCACACATCGGTGCAGTGTGAAACTGCGTGAACAGCACGCCCTCTGCAGCGAGTTCATCGATGTTAGGAGTCCTGATCTCGCTGCCGTAGGCACCCAGGTCGCCATAACCGAGATCGTCGGCGACTATAAGAAGTATGTTAGGACGGGAGCCGGTCGGAACGGGCGTCGGCGACACGGCACCGGCGGCGGGACACGAGAGAATGGCCGAGATGAGTACGATGGCCGCAGCGATGGATCGAAAGAGAAACACTGGACTACTTCGCTGGCAGTGACTTCAGGTAGGCCAGGCTCTTCGGGATCTGTAAGAGGACGCGCGAGGATTCGTCTTCGAGGAAGAAAAAGCGAATGCCCTGCTGCCGCGCCTCTTTCACGACTTCGGCGATGCCGACGTCCCCCTGCCCCAGCACGACGTTGGTCTCCACGTCCGCATGGCCGTCGCTCGAATCCGGCGCGCCAGGCGTCCGGTCCTTGAGGTGCAGTGACGTGAACATCCCCGGATACTTCTTCAGCAATGCTGCCGGATCCTCGCCCGCCTGGCGCACCCAGTAGACGTCCATCTGGAATTTCGCGTCGGTGACCCCGGTGGCCATCATGTCGAAGACGGTGCCGTCCGCGTGCGGTGCGAATTCGTAGCCATGCAGGTGGTACTGCAAGGTCACGCCATTCTCTTTCAGCAGCTTGCCCGCCTCGTTCATGACGGCAACGGCTTTGCGCGCATCGTCGATCGTGAAGCCCTCGCTGTCGTCATGCGGAATCCAGTAGAAGGTTGCGAATTCGGCCTCGTAGTAGCGTGCCTTGTAGACAGCCGCGATCGGGTTGTCGCGGAGTTCCTCAAAGCTGGTATCTACGCTGACCAGCGACAGGCCGTTTTTTTGCAGTTCTTCACGGAAATCATCGACGGTAAATCCATACAGCGTTCCGCCGCCCTCGACGTACTCGAGACCCCAGTCGGAGATACTGGCGAGTGCCGCCGGCAGATTCTCGGCCATTTGATTGCGCAGGCTGTAGAGTTGCAGCCCCAGCTCCTCTGCGCCGGCCGTGCCGGCCGCAAGGCTGGTGACGAGGCCAGCGACCGTGCCAGCGACGAGGGCCCGCCATCGACGTGCTAGAGACATTTTCGAATCCTCCCAGTGCGCCCGATTCCGTTCGGCAATTGATTTCTCGGCTATTGTTCCGCCGCCTGCGGCAACGCGAAAGCGATGTACTTGCCGGACTGCGCCCCGCCGAATTTTCCGCCGCCCGCCGCAATCACGACATGCTGTTTGCCGCCCACTTCGTACACGGCCGGCGTGGCGACGCCGGCGGCCGGCAACTCATATTGCCAGAGCAGCTCGCCGGTGGCCTTGTCGAAGGCGCGAATTTTCCTGTCGAACAACGTGGCGGCGATAAAGACGAGTCCGCCGGCCGTGACGACGGGGCCGCCGTAATTTTGCGAACCGGTGTTGCGCATTCCCTTTGCGACCAGCTCCGGGTATTCGCCGAGCGGCACCTGCCATGCGAATTCGCCGCTGTCGAGATCGATGGCGGACAACGTGCCCCACGGCGGCTTCACCGCGGGGTAGCCTTCGTGATCGGTGAACAGCGGGTAGCCGTCGATCCGGTAACGCAGGAACAACGGCGAGTCTGCGCCGAGTGCCGACTCGATCGACGTGTTCTTTCCGTGCAACAGGAACGACGCCATCGCGTTCAGGCCCTGCCAGTCGAAATGCGCTTCGAAACTCGGCATCCGGCCGCGCCCGGTCTGCAACAAGGTCGTGAACTCGTCGTGCGTCATGCGTTCGCTCAAGCCCTCGAGCCCGGAGAATTCCCCGCTGCCCTTCCGGTCTTCGCCATGGCAGGAGGCACATAGGGTCGAGTAGGCCCGGGCAGCGTCTGCGCCGGCGGGCAACGGCTGCTTCTCGTCGAGTTTCAGGATCCATGGCATTTCGTTCGCGTTGACGTACAGCAGCCGGGTCCCCGGGTCGAAGGCCGGTCCGCCCCACTCGCCGCCGCCATCGAAGCCCGGAAAAACGGCCTGAGCGGCCATACCCGGCGGGATGAACTGGCCGCCGATCGTGATGTCCTCCAGGGCTTTCTGCACATGCGCGGTGGCTTCCGGCGTACGGTCCGTGACCAGCGACTCGTCGAAAACCTGGCGCGAAAAAGGCTTTGGCAACCTGGGCAGTACCTGGGTGCGCGCCAGCTGCTCCCCCGGGATATCCGATGGCGCTGCCGGCACTTCCTCGAGCGGAAACAGCGACTTGCCAGTCTCCCGGTCGAGGACGAAAACGTGCCCTGATTTCGTGATCTGGACGACTGCATCGGCCGGACGGCCGTCCCGGTTCACGGTGGCCAGAACGGGAGGCGCCGGCAGATCGCGGTCCCAGACATCGTGACGAACGACCTGGAAATGCCAGCGGCGCTCGCCGGTACGGGCATCGAGTGCAACCACGCTGTTGGCAAACAGGTTGTCGCCGATACGGTTGGCGCCATAGAAATCGTCTGCCGCGGAGCCCGTGCCGAAGAACACCAGGCCGCGTTCGCGGTCGAGGCTCATTCCGCTCCAGGCATTGGCGCCACCACTGTAGGTCCAGGCATCCGCGGGCCAGGTGTCGTGGCCGTATTCGCCCGGATGCGGGATCGTATGGAAGGACCAGGCCAGCTTGCCGCTTCTCACGTCGTAGGCACGCACGTCGCCGGGCGGCGCCGGCAGCGTCTCGGAGACGGTTGAGCCCATGATGACCAGGTTTTCGAACACGACACCGGGGCTGGTCGCGGAGATCCCGACCGAGTCCACGGGCCGGCCGAGGCCCTCGCGGAGATCGACGCGGCCATCCGCGCCGAAATCACTCAGCGGTTCGCCCGTGCCGGCGTCGAGTGCGTAGAGGTAATGCCCCGCCGTATAGAGGATGCGTTCACCCTGCCAGTGCATGAGCCCGCGGATGAACACGCCGCCCATGCTCTCTTCGCCCGCGCGCAGGGTCGGTTCGCGCTGCCACAACGGTTTGCCCGTGGCGGCATCGAGCGCGAACACCCGCAGCGCGCGGCTGACGCCGAACAGTCGATCGCCGATGATTATCGGCGTGTGATGCAGGCGGCGCGCCGCATGGTACCCGCGTTCTTCCGTGTCCATATCGCCGGAGTCGTAGGTCCATGCGACCGAGAGATGATGCACGTTGTCACGATTGATCTGGTCGAGCGACGAATACTGAATGTGGCTCGGACCGCCACCGTAGTCGCGCCAGGTATGAAATTCGTGCTCGCCGGTCTCGTCCGCCAGAGCAACGCCCGCGGCGCAGGCAAGTAGCGCCGGCCACGAACCTGCGATGGCATGGCCCGTGCGCCCTTGCCTATGGCCTGGTGACAGGTCTCGTCTCCACAAGCTGTCGTCCGAAAACGGCACCATGGGAGCCTTTTGTCTTTTTGTTATTGAATGTTCGGGCAAATAAAACACACAGCTAGAAGGTGATCCTGACCGAATCCGAACTGCGGCTGGCTTCGCCGTGAAAGACGGCCTCTATATTGTTTCCGTCGGGATCGAGCAGGAACGCGGCGTAATAGCCGGGGTGATAGTCCCGGACGCCAGGCCCGCCATGGTCCCTGCCGCCTTGCGCAAGTCCGGCCGCGTGGAACCGCTGCACCGTCTCGCGATCCTTTGCCTGGAAGGCGAGATGGTGTCGTCCGGTGAGTTTCCCCTGCGCGGCCTTGCTGCCGGCAGTGGAGACAAACAGTTCGTCGGCCCAGAAGTAATCCTCGGCAAACCCGCCGAGAGGAATGTCCAGCACCGCGAGGATCGCCTCGTAGAACCGGCGGCTCGCCACAATATCGGCAACCACCAGCTGCACATGGTCGATCAGTCTGCCGCGATGGAGTTCGTTGGTTTCCATGCCCTCGCTCCTGCCTGCCACGCCGCTCCATTTGCCCCACGGGCGACAGCACCGCTACAAAATCAAATGAGCCACGCGGCCGGCCGGTCACAAATCGAAATTATAGAGGTACCTCACCCCGAACTCGCTGCGATCGTTGTTCAGAATGACCAGCAGGTAATCGTCCGGCAGGAGCTTCGCATTCGCATATTTCTCGTCGGTCACGTTGCGCCCGTACAGCGCGAGCGTCCAGTTCCCGCCGGGGCTGTTGTAGGCGATGTCGACATTCACAATGTCGCGACTCTCGATCTCGGTCATGCGCGCCGGGTCCTTCGACGGCTCGCCGTACATGTCATCCCGAAACGACCAGTCCGCCCGGAACGACAGACTCGCGCCCTGCTGCAAGGGCAACGTGTATTCGGGACTGAGTGACCAGGTCATGTCCGGGGTCAGCGGCGCCACGACGTTGGGATTGGGGTTATCTACGTCCACGTCGATGAAGCCGAGCGTCGCATGCAGGAAGAAATTGTCCGTCGGTGACCAGGAACTTTCCCATTCGAAGCCCGCCGAGGTCTGGTCGACGATGATGTTGACGGTATTGAACCCCGCGCCGCTGGAGCTGCTGACCTGGTACGGCAGATCGGAGTAGTCCGTATAGAACACGGCGGCGGACATGCTCAGGGTGTCGAGTGGCTGCCCCTTGAGGCCCACCTCGTAGTTGATCGCCGTAACGTTCTCGCCCGCGACGTAGCAATTCGGGTAGGTGACGCCGTTCGGCCCGAGCGCGCCGAACAGGCAGTAGGCGCGCGCCGGGTACTGGCCGGACTGGTAGCCGGTTTGCACGGCCCCGTACAGGTTCAGCCGGTCCGACATTGCCCAGGATGCCGCCAGTTCCCCGGTCAGCTCGTCCCAATCCCGGGAGTTCTCCGCCTCCAGCAGGCCTACGATCGGTGCGGTATAGGCATGCTTTTCGTCCTCGGTGTAGCGCGCGCCAAAGGATACGCGCAGGTCGTCGCTCAGGTCGAAGCCGAAGTTGCCGTATACCGCCAGGCTTTCGGTTTCCTGCTGGTTGATGAACACGCCGGGCCCGCCGAGGAAGAAGTTGGGATCCTGGCGGTTGCCGCCTTCTTCCTCGAAGCGGTACAGGCCGGCCACGAAGTCCCAGCCCCCGAGGTCGCCCGAGAGCTGCAACTCGGCCGATTCCTGGTCGGCGAACCCGGTCTCGGGGTAGGAGAAGACGGTGCCGTTCTCCGTGCCCGGAAACAGCAAGTCTCCAGAGCTGTCCCGGGAGGGATCGGCGATGCTGCCGAGCGAGTCGTCGTCCAGTCCGGCCTCGTACTCGGAGCTGCGGTCGCTGTAGATGAACTTCCAGGCGAGCGCGTCGCTCATTGCCCAGTCGGCCGTGACGGACCAGCCGTCGGCCTCGTTGGTCACCGCGGAGCGGTCCACGATCGCCCCGGTACCCGGGACCACATAGAACCCGCCGTTGTTGTCGTAGGGGTCGCTCGCGCTATCGGAATTGCGCGCACCCGTCGCGTACAACAGGCCGGTCGGCACCTCGTCAATCAGCGTATCGTAGGGACGCAACCCGCCGTCACCGTCGTTCATGTCATAGGCGAACAGTACCGAGAAATCCTCGGTCGCCATCCACTTGGCGGCCAGCCGGACGTTCCATTCCTCGATTTCACCGACTTCCTTGGCGGCAGCGTGGTTACGGAAGTCGCCGACGCCGTCACGTTGCGTGTACGCGCCGGTAAACGACGCCGCGAAGCTGTCGGTAAGCGCCTGGTTCCAGTACGCGTCCCCGCCCAAACGGCCACGCGATCCCGCCTGCGCGGTGATGCGTCCGCCGCTCTCGTCACCCGGCTGGCGGGTGATGATGTTGATCGCACCGCCGATGGTATTGCGCCCGTACAGCGTGCCCTGCGGACCGCGCAGTACCTCGACCCGCTCGATGTTCGCCAGGCTCCAGTTCTGGCCGACCTGCCTGCCCAGGTAGACGCCATCCACGTACACGCCGACACCCGGGTCGGTGGTAATGAGATGATCCTGCAGGCCGATACCGCGAATGAAGGGATTCACGGACGAGACGTGGCCGGCCGAAAAGCCGGTCACGGTCAGGTTCGGCACGAACTTGCCGATATCGGTCAGGTCCGTGATGCCCTGCCGGAACATGGTCTCTTCGGTGAAGGCGCTGACCGCCATCGGGACGTCATAGATACTCTGTGCCCGCCGGGTGGCGGTAACGGTGACCTCTTCGAGCACGGCGCCGCTGCCCTGGGTGCCTCCGGGCGCCTGCTGCGCCAGCGCGCCCTGGACGAAAAGCGTGGGAAACAGAGCAACTGCAAAAAAATTACGAAACACCTCTACCCCCTTCGACAGAAATGTAATCACTCGCCAGCGCCGATCTTATACCGAATACCCTGGAACGATCGCTTGAAAGAGACTCCAGCTCCGGTTCGCGAACGAAGGCAATCCGCAGCAACGGAGATCATAGCCGGTGGCCGGGAGACGGCGATATGCGGCCGTCATGTATCCAATGTATCTCGATTCCTTAATAACGAGTGTCAGTCGTGATACATGCATGCAAGTACGGCAGGGTCCTCGCCCGCTTGTTAGAATCGGTGCATCGGTGGACGACGGGGAGACGTTAATGCACCACGCGCACAGCTCGTGCCGGCGGTGTAGTGCTCGGCGGGCATTTCCACTGATTGTGCTGATCGTCTTCGGGTTTCCGGCGCTCGCCGTCGCGGACCGGGCCGAAATTTACGGCGCGCAGCAGGAAAACCAGATGCTGACGATCTCGCCGGACGGCGCGAATGTTGCCTGGCGGAGAACGACGGCGGACAGCGACGCCATCATCGTTTACTCGCTTGTGGGCAAGCGGGCGCTGGGTGGCGTCAGCCTGAACGACGTCGTCAATCCCTCCAGCCTCAAATGGGTTACAGAAGACAAGCTCGTACTCGTGGTTTCCGATCACGGCCGGATTGCCGGTTTCCGCGGCAAGTACGATGTCAGCTCGGCCTGGGTTTTCAGTCTGGCGACCGGCGAGCTGCAGCCGCTGCTCGTCCCCGGCGAGGGCGTGTATCGAGGGCAGACCGGCCTCGGGCAGGTTGTCGGCGTCTCGCCCGACGCAAAATACATCTATATGCCCGCCTTCTCCGGCAATGTCGAGGTGACCGACAAACCCCCGTATTCGCTGTTTCGCGTGAATCTCGAGAACCCGAGGCGCCCCCGAATCGGTTTTCCCGGCAAGCGCCGCTCCAGCGATTTCCTGATCGACGGCAACGGGGAGACGCTGGTACACGAATATTTCGACGATAGTGGGAAACGCCACGTCATTGCAGCGAGGAACGGCGAGGACTGGGAAGAGATCTACGGCCATGACTCGGCGTTGCGTGAAATATCCACGGTCGGCCTTACCCGCGACCACGCGTCGCTCGTCGTCGGCTCCTACGATGACGAGACGCGGCGGCACAGCTACTACACGATGGCACTGGCGGACGGGGCGCTCACGGGGCGGATTTTCGGTCGCGACGATGCCGACGTGGACGACGTGTACATGGACATCAACCGCGTTGTCTACGGAGTACGCTATTCGGGTTTCACACCGAGCTACGAATTCCTCGATGCCACCATCACTGCGCGCATCAGCGAGATCGCCGACCTCGTGCGCGGCAACTCGGTGTGGCTGGTCGACTGGACCAGGGATTGGCAGAGCCTCGTGGTTTACGTCGAAGGACCCGCGTTCTCCGGCCAGTACTTCGTGCTCACCGAAGGCGCGGAACCCGCCCTGCTGGCCAATGCGCGGCCGGGTTTCGACGACGATACCATCCATCCGGTCGTCGAGTTCTCGTACACGGCTGCCGATGGCTTGCGAATTCCCACATTGCTGACTATTCCGCGCCACAAGATGGATGCGGTCAAAAATCTGCCGGCCGTCATGCTGCCGCACGGCGGCCCCGCCGCTAGCGACACGATAGGGTTCGACTGGTTTGCACAGGCCCTGGCCGACGAAGGCTACCTCGTCATCCAGCCGCAGTTTCGCGGCTCTACCGGCTTCGGCTTCGATCACCGCATTGCGGGCAACGGGGAGTGGGGTCGCAAGATGCAGTCCGACCTCGGCGACGGCCTCGCGGCGCTCGTTGCAAAGGGTTACGTCGATTCAGCACGGGTTTGCATCGTAGGCATGAGTTATGGCGGCTACGCTGCATTGGCCGGTGGCGCCTTCCAGCCGGATCTGTGGCGCTGTGTCGTGTCAATAAACGGGGTGGCCGATCTCAACCGGATGGTGGACCACGACGCCTTCTGGAGCAACGACAGCAGGACGACGAAAGAATACTTCGCGCAAACGCTGGGCGGCGGCGTAATCGATCGCAAATATCTCGATTCCATTTCGCCATCGGAGCATGCCGAGGATTTTACCGCGCCTGTGCTCCTGATTCACGGCGAGGACGACGAAATCGTGTCGATTGGCCAATCGAAGTCCATGCGCTCTCGTCTGGATCGCGCGGACAAGGAGGTCGCCTTCATCAAGCTGCCGGACGGGGGCCACGGGCTGCAGTCGTACGAGAGTCGCGTACGCACCATGCGCGAGACAGTCGATTTCATTAACCGCCACCTGGCGGGAAGTTAGCGCCAGCCCTGCGGGCTGGCGCTTCAGGGGAACGCGAGCCTATACTCGATTTACCACGCGACCGGCGTAGCCTTTCTGCGCCACGCGCATTCCTGGTTCAGGTGAGAGGCTTGAGTGTGAAACAGATTCTGCTGCTCGTTGCTGTTCTGGCGTTCGCCGTCACTACCGATATAGTTATCGTGTCTGAAGCTGTTGCTGAGACTCAGGGCATGGATCGCCGCGACGAACGGCGGGACAACCGTGATGACGCCCGTGAAGATAAACGCGAGTGCAAGGCGGGGGACGAGAAGTCCCGCCCCGAATGCCGTCAGGATAAGCGTGACGACAAGCGGGAGGATGGTGGCCCGGATGACGACGAGAGCGAGAACGAGAAGGAAGGCGAGGAGGAGTAGATACCTGCTTCTTGGGTCCTCCGGGGCGAAAATGAATCGCAACCGTGAAAACTCGCACGAGATATACTCCGCGAACTGTCGCCCTGTCTAAACCAGATCTGGCGGCCAAAACGAGGAACGAGAATGAAAAGAATAATCAGGGGAACGTCAACGATAATGTCCGCAGCCTTGCTGCTGGCTGGCGGACTTGCGCAGGCGGACGAGACCGACATGTTGATCAAACTCGACAAGAAGTGGGGCGAATCCCGCAGTGCAGATGCCGTCGCGCCGTTGTTGGCTGATGACGTCATGGAGGTAGGCCCCGATGGAGCCGGCGGCAAGAAGGAGATGCTCGAGGACGCCGATGCGAACCCGCCGCCGGAAGGTCCTTACGAGGCCGCAGACTACCAGGTGAGATTCCTGAGCGACGACGCTGCGATCATGACGCACAGCAGCAGCGGCGAAGACCCGCACCACAGCCTGCACGTCTGGCAGAAGATAGACGGTGAGTGGAAGGTGGCAGCGACGGCAGCGGTACCCGTCGCGAAGTAAGCGCCCCGACTGTCGCGAGGCGGGGCGTGGCTGCCCCGCTTCGTGATATGACAACAGCGCCGCTCTTCCGGAGTGTACGGCCATTTGTATTCCAGGCTGGTGGAAGCAAAGCGCATCGCAATATCTCAGCCATAGCTGAACACGTCGAGTTTGTTGCCATCCAAGTCGCGGAAGTAGGCCGCGTAGAAGCCGTCGCCACCCTCGGCGCGC
Source organism: uncultured Pseudomonadota bacterium (assembly GCA_963713215.1). Lineage (GTDB taxonomy): Bacteria > Pseudomonadota > Gammaproteobacteria > Steroidobacterales > Woeseiaceae > UBA1847. The sequence continues at coordinate 1,730,337 of CAVQKY010000006.1, forward strand.
AAGCCCGGAAGGCCTTCGTCGGAGCCGCCGAGCTCAATCGCCTTTTTATGGACCCGATCGACTTGGTCGCGCGAATCGGCCGCAATGCCGGCCATCACGCCATTACCCACTGTTGCCGGTTGACCATCGTGGGGTTTCATTACGCAGAGCATCGGTTTGTCCATTGCTGCAGCCCATGCGTAGCCTCGCTCGCCAAACTCCATCATGCGAGTAACGCCCATTTCCGCTAGCAGTTCGTCGTAAAAAGACGCGGCGCGAGCAAGATCATTGGTACCAAGAACAATATATCCAATCATTGGGGTTTCCTTCGGGGGTAGAAATTCGTTCGTACCATTCGCGGCTGGCAGCCGCTCCTACAAAAGAGCGTTTTACTCTACGGTGACGGACTTCGCGAGGTTGCGGGGCTGGTCGACGTCGGTGCCTTTCAACACCGCGACGTGATACGCAAGAAGCTGCAGAGGCACCGTGTAGACGATCGGGGCGATGAGCCGGTTCGCGTGCGGCATCTCGATCACCGTCGTTCCCGGCTCGCCGGTGATACCCGTGGCCTTGTCCGCGAATACGTACAGGCGCCCGCCGCGGGCCCGGACCACCTGCATGTTCGATTTCAGCTTGTCGAGCAACTCGTAGTTCGGTGCGACGACGACCACCGGCATGTTCTCGTCGACCAGCGCGAGCGGGCCGTGTTTCAACTCGCCGGCGGCGTACGACTCGGCGTGTATGTAGGAGATTTCCTTGAGCTTCAGAGCGCCTTCCATTGCGATGGGCCACATCGGCCCGCGACCGAGGTACAGCGTGTGTTCCTTTTCGGCAAACTCCTCTGCCAGCCCCTTCAGGTAATCGCTCATCTGCAACGCTTTGCCCGCCGCCGCCGCGGCATGCGTGAGATGCGCCACGAGTTCCTTCTCGCGATCCGCTGTCATGCCGGTGTGGCGCGCAAGCATGAGCGTGATTATGAGGATGGACAGGAGCTGCGTCGTGAACGCCTTGGTGCTTGCTACGCCGATCTCCGGCCCGGCCTGCGTCAGCATCACAAGGTCGGACTCGCGGACCATGGAACTGTGCGCGCTGTTGCAGATGCAAAGCGTGGCGAGGTACTTCGACTGCTTCGCGATCCGGAGCGCCTCGAGCGTGTCTGCGGTCTCGCCCGACTGTGAGAGCGTAATGAACAACGTGTTCTTTGGCACCACCGGATTGCGATAGCGGTACTCGCTCGCGATCTCCACCTGTACCGGGATGCGGGCCAGGGCCTCGATCCAGTACTTGCCCACGCATCCGGCGTGATAGCTCGTGCCGCAGGCGACGATATGAATGTTCTTGATTTTGCCAAGCAAGGCGTCCGCATCGGCTCCGAGCGAGGCGGGAACGACCCGCTGGTTCTCGACCCTGCCGTACAAGGTATCCGAGAGCGCCGCCGGCTGCTCGAAGATTTCCTTCAACATGAAATGCTTGTACGGCGCCTTTTCCGCCGCCTCGCTGTCCCATTGCGTCTCGTGCGCATCGCGGCGGACTTCATTGCCTTCGGCGTCGAACACGGTCACTCGGTCGCGGCGGATCTCCGCGATGTCGCCCTGCTCCAGGTAGATGAAGCGTTGCGTCACCGGCAGCAAGGCGGGAACACCGCTCGCAACGAAGTTCTCGCCCAGGCCGAGACCGATCACGAGCGGACTGGCCACACGGCTCACGACGATGCGCTCCGGGTCCTTCGCATCGACGATGAGCAGCGCGAACGCGCCTTCGAATCGCTGGGTCGCCCGGATCATCGCCGCAACCAGGTCAAGCCCGCTCGCGAGATAGTGATGAATGAGGTGGGCGGCGACCTCCGTATCGGTCTCGGAATGAAACTTGTAACCCTTCTCGATCAGTTCCTTCTTGATCGGCAGGTAGTTCTCGATGATGCCGTTGTGAATCACTGCCACCCGGTCGCCCGAGACATGCGGATGCGCGTTCGCCTCGGTCACACCGCCGTGCGTCGCCCACCGGGTGTGGCCGATACCGATGTTGCCTGCCAGCGGTTCCGCCTCGAGCTTGTGCTCGAGCTCAGCCACCTTGCCGACCGTCCGGCGCAGGCCGATCCGGCCGTCGGCGCCGACCACCGCGACGCCTGCCGAGTCGTAACCACGGTATTCGAGCCGACGCAGGCCTTCGATGAGGATCGGGAGAATGTTGCGTTCGGCGATCGCGCCGACAATGCCGCACATGATCAGCGTCCTTTTTTCTGTGGCCGCTTCCAACCGGGAACGACGATCTGTTTCGAACGCTCGAGCGTGAGCTCGTTCGCAGGCACCGGCTTCGTGATCGTCGAGCCGGCGCCCACGGTCGCTCCCGCACCCACGTCCACCGGCGCCACGAGCATGACGCCCGAGCCGATGAAGGCATTGTCGCCTATGGTCGTACGATGCTTGTTTGCGCCATCGTAATTGCAGGTTATCGTGCCGGCACCGACATTGACGCCCGAACCGAGCGTGGCATCACCGATATAGCTCAGGTGGTTCGCCTTGCTCCCTGCGCCCAGCTCGCTGTTCTTGACCTCGACAAAATTGCCCACCTTGACCCCGGCCGCGAGTGCCGCGCCGGGGCGCAGCCGGGCGAACGGCCCGATCTCGCAGTCCGCGCCCGTCGTTGCGCCCTCGATGTGGCAGTTCGGGTGCACCACGGTGCCGGCGCCGAGCCGGCTCGCGCGCACGAGGTTGTTCGATTCGATACGCACGTTGTCGCCGAGTATCACGTCACCCTCGAATACGGCGTTCACGTCAATGTAAACGTCGGTCCCGCAGGTGAGGGTCCCCCGTATGTCGATGCGCGCCGGGTCGGCAAAGCTCACGCCTTTTTCCATCAGCTCGTCCACCTGCCGCCGCTGCAGCGCCCGCTCGGCCTCGGCCAGTTGTTTCCGGTCATTGATGCCCATCACTTCTTCCTGGTTCGGGGCGCTGATGCCGTGCACGCGCACCCCGTCGTCGACCGCCATCGCGATGATATCGGTCAGGTAATACTCGCCCTGCGCATTGTCGTTGCCGAGACGGCCGAGCCAGTCCTTGAGTTTTGCGGCTGGCGCGAGCATGACCCCCGTGTTGGTTTCCCGGATGGCCTGCTCGCCCGGCGAGGCGTCCTTTTGCTCGACGATGCGCCGGACTTCGCCGTCCTCCCGGACCACGCGGCCGTAGCCCGCCGGGTCCGGCAGGTCCACCGTGAGCAGCGCGACGTCGTCCACCGGCACCGCGAGGAGCCGGGCGAGTGTCGCCGGCCGCGTGAGGGGTACGTCGCCGTAGAGCACGAGAACCCGGTTGCCGTCCGGTGTTGCCGGCATCGCCTGCCGCACGGCGTGCCCGGTGCCGTGTTGCTCGGCTTGCAGCGCCCAGCGAATATCGGCCTCCCGGAATGCCGCACGGACACGATCCGCACCGTGGCCGTACACCACGCAGATGTCGTCGGCGCCCAGTTGCCGCGAACACGCGAGCACGTGGGCGAGGAGCGGCCGTCCGGCCAGCGGCTGCAGGATCTTGGGCAGGGCCGATCGCATGCGCGTGCCCTGGCCCGCGGCGAGAATGACGATACTCAAGCCCAAGCGCAAACTCCGTGTCATGCCAGGTCTCCCGGCGGCCGATAATACCGCAAGCGCCGGCAACCGGCAGTTTCAGGCCTTGTTCACGTCGGGGCAGCGAGAATCCAGCCATGGAACGCATTGCGGCACTGCTCACCTGTCTCACTCTCGTGGCCTGCAATAACGCCATCTACACGCGTGACGGCGTCACGGACGGCGATACGTTCACTCTGTCCCAACGCGCGATGGTCGATGGCGACCCGGTGCTGCAGAGCTGGGTGGTCTACAGCCTCGGCAAGGCCGCCTGCCAGCTCGAGGCGGGCGGCGACATTCCCTCGCGCGTCAGCACCTACGGCTGCGAATTCATGGCCCGGCGGCTGCTCGCGGAGTCCTGGGACGAGAAACGCCAGGCCGACCCCTCGCGGAGCGATCCGTACCTCGACACTCTCGTCCGGGTCCGCGATGCGGGCTATCTCGATGAATACGTCGTGAAGTACTTCGCTCGGGACGGGTGGCAGGTGCCTGCCGAAGTCGAGCCCGCGCGTTTTGCCGCGTGGCAGCGGGTGAACCTGCGCGGCCATCGGCCGGAGACGCGCCTTACCGGCTCGTGGAGTTATTCCCGGACGGGCGTTGTATCCCCGCGGGCCGGGCTTTGAGAGCAGTCCTGCTGCTACTGCCGGATTTCTTGACATACCAGGGTTCCGGTCGCGGCGTCGCGCGGTGAACGCGTTCGCCGCCGGTCTTGCGTTGCCTGATGCACCAAAACGCCAGAAAAACCGTCGGCTTTTTGTACAGTCGTGGCCGGGCGCCAGACGAAGCAACAATCTCATCTTTGAACGAATTCAAGCACTTGCACACTCTGGCCGGCTTCTTGCAACACCATGTACGCGCGGTTGCCGCTTGGGAGCGAATCAACCGGCGCACAAGGCACTATTAAATCTGGACTCTTTCATGGCCGGACGACTCTCAGGCCATCATCAAGGATGATACTTCCGTGACTCTTCTGATTCCGTCTCTCCGGGGCGTCGCCCGGGTGTGTGTGGCAATAGCGGCTTCGACCCCGGCATTTTCGCCGCTTGCGCAGGCCCAGATCCAGTTCGAGGACGTTTCCGAGACCGTGGGACTCACCGGCTTCACGGAAAGCTGGGGGGCGGCGATCGGCGATCTCAACGGCGACAACTGCCTGGACATCTTCGTCCAGGGCCATCGCGACTACCCGCGCGTCTATCGCAACACCTGCACTGGCCTCTTCGAAGACATTGCCTACGAGATGGATTCCGGTCTCTGGATCTCCCAGCCGACCGATGACAAGCACGGCGCCTCGTTCGGCGATTTCGACAATGACGGGGACTCCGATATCTTCATCGGCGTCAGCGTCACCGGCGACGGCCAGCTGTGGGTGAACGAAGGCAACGGCACATTCGTCGAACGCGCCAGCACCCTCGGCGTGCGCAGCGATTCCGCCGCGCGCGTAGCCGGCTTCGTGGACTTCAACCACGACGGCAAGCTCGACACCTTCCAGATGGGACTGAGCCCGGGCAACTATTTCCGTTACCAGAACTCACTCAGCCGCTTCTCCATCCAGACCGGGACCGGCCAGGGCTGCGTCAACGGTGACATCAACTACGTCCATTTCATGGACATCAACGACGACGGCCGCCTCGAACTCATCTGTGTCGAGCGTGGCATCTGGCCGAACCTCGCCTACGACTACGGCTCCGTCCCGTTCGTCGACGTCACTTCCCAGCTGCCGGCGCTCGGTAACGTCAACTCGACGATCATCGGGGACTTCGACAACAACCTGCGCAACGACGTACTGATGGTCCGCGGCGCCACGCGCCCCACCGGCGCCGCCTACTACAGCAGTACCCGGGTGGACGGCTGGATCGCACGTAACCCCGGCGATCCGGCGAACTACGGTTTCGCATTCCAGACGAGCGGCAATTTGACGGTGAACGTCTGGAACCGGGAGCTCAGCCGGAACGTTCCCCCGTACATGTTCACTATCGCGCCGGGCGGCTCGGGCTGCACGGACCCGACGGCCCAGTACCGCGTCTGCGTAACCTACAATGCCAGCCTCAATCGTTACGAAGTCAACCTGCCGAGCGACGGGCAGGCTTACATCATCGCGGAGTCCACGCAGGCCATTACCGGGCTGACCGAAATCGCGCTGAGCAGCCGCGACACGCCGATCGCACCGCGTCTCTATTCCAACACGCCGGGCGGCTGGAACTACACGCCCGCGGGCCTCAACGTTCCCGTGAACTGCGGCGGCGGCGCCTCCGGCGACTTCGACAACGACATGGATGTCGACATCTACCTCACCTGCGGCCGCGGTCCGGAGAACATCCCGAACCGCCTGTTCATCAACAACGGCAACGGCACGTTCACCCAGCAGGCATCGACCGGCGCACAGGGCCCGCTCGGCGTTGGCTTCGACGTCGGCGTAGCGGAAAACGCCGTGTTCCTGGACTATGACCTGGACGGCTTTCTCGACCTATTCGTAGCGAATGGTCTCCTGTTCTACCCCTGGGGCAAGGGCGGCCCCGACACCTTGTTGCATAACCTCGGCAACGGCAATCACTGGCTGCAGATCAAGCTACGTGGCGTGGCCTCGAACCGCGACGGCATGGGCGCCAAGGTCTACGTCACGTCGGGCGGGAAGACCCAGCTGCGCGAGCAGGACGGCGGCTACACGCGCTGGGCACAGAACCAGCAGTGGCTGCATTTTGGCCTCGCGGCGAATGCGACGGCGAACGTCCAGGTGCGCTGGCCGTCCGGGCATGTGGACAACTTCACGAACGTCTCGGCCGACAGCCTTTACGTCGCGACCGAGGGCGTGGGTATCGCAGCGGCGAACCAGGGCACGCCGATCTACACCACCCTGCTCCCCGGCGAGGAGTGCGGCGAGCCACCGTACAACCTGGATTTCGGCCCGGCCACGTTCCTCTGGCGGGATTGCGGTACGGATAACTGGCATTTTCGTGCCAAGGGCGGCCGCGCCGATGGCGACGCCCTTCGCACCCAGGGCGCGATCACCGGGAACGCAGCGTGGAGCAACGTCACCGGCGTGAGCCTCGCGGGCAGTGATTCGGTGGCTACCAGTCCCGCCAGCCAGCTCAATTTCAATCTCGGCGTCCGCTTTACGCAGAACAAGGGCTTCGACTTCAGTACGTCCGGCCAGAACTCCGCCTGTCTCGACTTTTCGCGGCAGGACATACGGCATTTCATCGTCGGCGCGAACGGCAAGCGCATAACGAAGGCGATCGACCTCGTAACGCTCGCGGGCTGCGGTGAATCATTGCCGGTCGACCTCTCGATCGCGGATGCAAGCGCGAACGAAGACAGCGGCGCACTGTCGTTCGTGGTTTCCCTGGCAGAACCCGCGGCCGGCAACGTGAGCTTCGTCGCGAAGACCACGGACGGCACGGCTACCGTCGCCAACAGCGACTACACGGCCTTGCTGTCTTCCGCCTACACCATCCCCGCCGGCAGCCTGTCGGTAACGGTCACCGTACCCGTCATTCCCGACGCCGCGGCCGAACCGGACGAGACGCTGACCGTCACACTCTCGAACATCAGTGGCAACGCGCGTCCGGTGGATATTTCGGCAACCGGTACGATCCGGAACGACGACGGGCTCCTGCCGAGACTATCGATAAACGATGCATCCGGTTTCGAGGATTCGCGCGCCATCCCGCTCACGGTCTCGCTGGACAAGATTGCCTCCGGCAACGTGACGTTTACCGTGAACACGCAAAGCCAGACGGCCACTTACACCTCGGGTGACTACACGGCGATCATCAACCAGGTGTACACGATCCCGGCCGGCAGCCTGTCGACGACGATAACGATCGTCACCGGCGCCGATACGTCGGTCGAGCAGGATGAGTACCTGCTCGTCAATCTCACCAACGTGAGCGGTAATGTCGTGCTCCTGGACGGCTCGGGGCGCGCGACGATTCAAAATGACGACTCAGGGAAACCGAACCTCTCGATCGCAGACGCTGCCGTGAACGAGAACAGCGGCTCGATGGCCTTCACGGTGTCGATCAACTATGCCCTGGCGAGCAATATCACGTTTACGGCCTCGACGGCCGACGGCAGCGCGACCGTGGCCAATGGCGACTACACGGCCCTGGCCGCACAGCCCGGCACGATACCCGCGGGCAGCCTGTCGACCACGGTGGTGGTGCCGCTCGGCGGCGACAGCGAAGTGGAACCGAACGAGACCTTCACGCTGACGCTGGCCGGCGTCAGCGCCAGCGCAAACCTAATCGACGGGTCGGCAACGGGCACGATACTGAACGACGATGCCCTGTTGCCCGGCCTCTCCATTGCAAATGCCACCGCGAACGAAGACCAGGGCACGCTGAGCTTCACGATATCCCTGAGTGCCCCGTTTGCCAGTGCCGTGAACTTTACGGTATCGACCGCGGATGACAGTGCGACCGTCAGCGACGGTGACTATACCGCGCTTGCCGCGAAAGCCATGTCGATTCCGGCGGGCAGCGTGTCGACGACGGTTGCAGTGGCCCTCGGCGTGGACAGGCAGTTGGAGCCGGACGAGACCTTCACGGTTACGCTGGGCGGCGTCAGCAATGCGAACGTTACCGACGGCACCGCAACCGGCACGATCCTGAACGACGACGTGGACGGGCCGGTCCTGGTCGGCCTCGAATCCTGGCTGGGCCATGCGGGTCCCGTCACGACCAGCGGCAACCGGGTGACGTACCTCGGCCCGACATCGGGCTGGAACAGCACCGTGTATTCCGTACCGCTTTCTGACCTCGGCTTCGACAACGGCTACGAAGTTCGCTTCGCGATCAACGGCGATACGGCCACTGCACTGTGGGTCGTCGGTCTCGGCGTTACCGAAGCCAATGCCGATTTCCGCGACGTCGACTTCGGCCTGCGCGTGTCGAACGGGCAGCTTGGCGTGTACGAGAACGGTACGTGGCGGACGAACGGTCCGGCCGTCGTCGATGGCAGCATGATCTCCATCTTCGTCAACGACGGGACGATCGAGTATCGGCACAGCGGCACCACGTTCTACACGACGTCTTACGCGGGCACACCGTCCTTCTATGTCGATACGGCCTTCAAGAGCGGCGTGACCAACATCGACGTGAGCGTCTACGGCGAGCCGGGTGACCCGGTCGATCCGCCCGCGAGCCAGCCGATCGTCAACTGGATCAACCAGGCCGGCGGCGTCACGGTGGTCGCGAACAACATCTCGCACTCCGGCATTCCGAACAACTGGACGAACACCATCAATTCGGCAAGCTTGTCTTCGATGGGCGCGATAGATGACTACACCGTCAGCTGGACCGTCGCGTCCACGCCGGTCGGCAGTCTCTGGGTCGTCGGTCTCGGCATCAATGAAACCGGTCCCGAACGCACCGATATCGAGTATGGCTTGCGCTGCGCGGACGGCGTCCTCGAAGCGCGGCAGAGCGGGAACTGGCTGGCGAGCGCGGGCACGATCGCGGTCGGCGACACATTGTCGATCCGGGTTTCCGGTACCGAGCTCGAGTACCAGCGGAACGGCGTGACCTTCTATACTTCGACGATTGCCGGCACCGAGGATTTCTACATCGACACGGCGTTCAAGAACGGTGCGATTCAGCTGAACAATTTCACGCTCACCGAGTAAGGCAGATTGCGGCGGCGCGCGGATGGAAGGGGCGTTGCCCGCCGTTGGAGCGGGCGTAGGCCCGCGAATGGAACGACGTTCGATCGACTGCGGCTTGTTCGCGGCTGACAGCCGCTCCTGCGTCTAGCCCTTGCCCTTGAGCTTTTGCGAGGCGCGGTAACGCGCCTCGGCTTCGGCGAGTTCCATCTGCGCGCGCTTCAGGTCGGTCTCGCTCGATACGCCTCTCAGCGCTTCCTCGGCCTGTTGCTTGGCCGAAAGCGCGGCTGCTTCGTCGAGCTGGTCTCCGCGCAGAGCGGTGTCGGTGAGCACGGTGACCAGGTGCGGCTGTACCTCGAGGATGCCGCCTGTGATGTAAAAGCCGATTTCCTTGCCGTCAGTGGTCTCGATACGGACTTCGCCCGGTTTGAGGGCAGTCAGGAGCGGCGCGTGCCGGGGCGCAATGCCGACGTCTCCCATTTTCGCCGGGGCGTAGACCATACGGGCTTCCCCCGAATGGATCTCGCCTTCGGCAGAAACGATGTCGACACGTATTGTGGCCATGACGTTGCTCGCTTTTTGTGTTCGCGGGTTCGCCGCTTTGTACCGTTCGCGGCTTACGGCCGCTCCAACAAATCGCGGGCGTGGCCCGCTCCTGCATGTACCGTCTCGGCTTACAGCCGCTTCAACAATTCGCGGGCGCTCCTACATGTACTTCTTCGCGTTTTCGACGGCTTCGTCGATGCCACCCACCATGTAAAACGCCTGCTCAGGGATGTGGTCGTAATCACCGTTCACGATCCCGCTGAAGCCGCGGATCGTCTCCGCGAGCGACACGTACTTGCCCGGCGAGTTCGTGAAGACTTCGGCCACGAAGAACGGCTGCGACAGGAAGCGCTGGATCTTGCGCGCGCGGTTGACCTGCAGCTTGTCGTCCTCCGATAGCTCGTCCATGCCGAGAATCGCGATGATGTCCTGCAGCTCCTTGTAACGTTGCAGTACGGCCTGCACGCCTCGCGCACAGTCGTAATGCTCCTGGCCGATGACGTTCGGGTCGAGGATTCGAGACGTGGAGTCCAGCGGGTCCACGGCCGGGTAAATACCGAGTTCCGCGATCTGGCGCGACAGCACCAGGGTTGCGTCAAGGTGCGCAAAGGTCGTGGCCGGCGACGGGTCGGTTAGGTCGTCCGCGGGTACGTAAACCGCCTGGAACGACGTGATCGAGCCGGTCTTGGTCGATGCAATGCGCTCCTGCAGCACGCCCATTTCTTCGGCGAGCGTCGGCTGGTAGCCCACCGCGGAAGGCATGCGGCCGAGCAGCGCGGATACTTCCGTGCCGGCCAGCGTGTAACGGTAGATATTGTCGATGAACATCAGGACGTCGCGGCCCTCGTCGCGAAAGGCCTCGGCCATCGTGAGTCCGGTAAGCGCGACGCGCAGGCGGTTGCCCGGCGGCTCGTTCATCTGGCCGTATACGAGCGTCACCTTGTCGATGACCTTTGACTCCGTCATTTCGTGGTAGAAGTCGTTGCCCTCGCGGGTACGCTCGCCCACGCCGGCAAACACGGAATAGCCGCCGTGCTCTTTCGCGATGTTGTTGATGAGCTCCATCAGCGTCACCGTCTTGCCCACGCCGGCGCCGCCGAACAGGCCGACCTTGCCACCCTTCGAGATCGGCATGATCAGGTCGATGACCTTGATACCGGTCTCCAGGAGCTCGGTCGTCGCCGCCTGGTCCTCGTAGCTCGGCGCCGCGCGGTGAATCGGCAGCATGGTTTCGGCGCCGATCGGACCCTTGTTGTCGATCGGTTTACCGAGCACGTCCATGATGCGGCCGAGCGTCTTCACACCTACCGGCACCGAGATCGGCTGGCCGGTGTCGGTGACCGACATGCCTCGCTTCAGGCCTTCCGATGAGCCCATCGCGATCGTGCGCACGACGCCGTCGCCTAGCTGCTGCTGCACCTCGAGCGTGATGTCGGCCTCGTCGATGAGAAGTGCGTCGTAGATTTTCGGGATCTGGCCTGCCGGGAACTCAACGTCCACGACGGCGCCAATGACCTGCACAGTAGTTCCGGTGCTCATACGTTTGTCCTGTCTGGTGGGGTCAGAGTACATTTCCCACGATCGGGAAATGTACTCTGACCCCGTTTTTAGCCGGAAACCGCGGCGGCGCCGCCGACGATTTCCGAGATCTCCTGCGTAATAGCTGCCTGCCGTGCCTTGTTGTACTTGAGCTGCAGGTTCTCGATGATCTCTCCGGCGTTGTCCGTCGCCGACTTCATCGCCACCATCTTGGCGGCCATTTCTGATGCGAAGTTCTCGACGGCGCCGCGATATACCTGCGATTCGATGTAGCGCATCAACACGTCATCCAGCAACTCACCGGCATCGGGCTCGTAGATATAATCCCAATGATCCTGGAGGGCCTCATCTTCAAGCTCGATCGCGCTGATCGGCAGCAGCGTCGTCGTCACGGGCTTCTGGCTCATGGCGCTGACGTAGACGTTGTTGGCGAGGAAGAGTTTGTCGATGCGGCCGTCCTCGAACGCGTCGAGCATCACGCGGATCGAACCGAGCAGGTCGTTTACCGCCGGCCGGTCGCCCAGGTGCGTTGCGGTGCCGAGCACATTGCCGCCGATACGGCGGAAGAACTGCACGGACTTGGCCCCCACCAGTACCAGGTCGACGCCGACGTCTTTCTGTCGCCAGTCCGCCATCTCGCGAATGACGCTCTTGAACAGGTTGACGTTCAGGCCACCGCAGAGGCCTTTGTCCGTCGAGATGATGATGTAGCCGACACGCTTCACCTCGCGCACCGTCATGTACGGGTGCCTGTAGTCCGGGTTGGCATGGGAAAGATGGCCGATCACGCGGCGGATACGCTCGGCATACGGCCGCGATGCTTCCATCTGCCGTTGCGCCTTGCGAATCTTGCTCGCGGCGACCTTTTCCATGGCGCTCGTGATCTTCTGCATGTTCTTTACAGAAGCGATCTTGGAGCGTATTTCTTTTTCACCTGCCATCTCGTCTCCGGGGCCGTTGGAGCGGCTGAGTAGGAGCGGCTGTCAGCCGCTCCAACAACTCAGTATGCTCCCTGCTTCGCGAAGGCCTCGAGAATCTCGCGCAACTTCGCCACGATCTCGTCGTTGTAGTTACCCGTCTTGTTCAGTTCGTCGAGGAACTCGCTGTAATTCGCCTTTGCGTAATCGTGCATCGCCGCTTCATAGACAGTAATCTTGTTAACCGGAATCTTGTCCAGGAAACCCTCGTTCGCGGCGAACAATGACAGCGCCATTGCCGCTACGGAAAGCGGCGAATACTGTTTCTGTTTCATCAGCTCTGTAACGCGCTCGCCGCGCTCCAGCTGGGCGCGCGTCGCTGCGTCGAGGTCGGAGGCAAACTGCGCGAAAGCCGCAAGCTCGCGGTATTGCGCGAGCGCGAGCCGCACGCCGCCGCCGAGCTTCTTGATGACCTTTGTCTGCGCCGCACCGCCCACGCGCGATACGGACAGGCCGGCATTGATGGCGGGCCGGATGCCGGCATTGAACAGGTCGGTCTCGAGGAAAATCTGGCCGTCGGTGATCGAGATGACGTTCGTCGGTACGAAAGCGGAGACGTCACCGGCCTGCGTCTCGATGATCGGCAGCGCCGTCATGGAACCGGTCTTGCCCTTCACTTCGCCATTCGTGACACGCTCGACGTAGTCGGCGTTCACCCGCGCGGCCCGCTCCAGCAAGCGCGAATGGAGGTAGAAAACGTCGCCGGGGTAGGCTTCGCGGCCCGGCGGGCGGCGAAGCAGCAAGGAAACCTGGCGATAGGCCCAGGCCTGCTTCGTCAGGTCGTCAAAGATGATGAGCGCGTCCTGGCCGCGGTCCATGAAGTACTCGCCCATCGTCGCGCCCGAGTACGGCGCGATGTACTGCATCGCGGGGCTGTCTGCAGCGGCGGCAGCGACGATGATCGTGTGGCCGAGAGCGCCCTCTTCCTCGAGCTTGCGCACCACGCCTGCAATCGACGATGCTTTCTGGCCGATTGCGACATAGATGCACTTGATGCCCGTGCCACGCTGGTTGATGATCGTGTCGACGGCGACGGCGGTCTTTCCCGTTTGCCGGTCACCAATGATCAGTTCGCGCTGGCCACGGCCGATCGGCACCATGGAGTCGATCGCCTTGAGGCCGGTCTGCACCGGCTGGCTGACCGACTGGCGCTCGATGACGCCCGGCGCGACGCGTTCGATCGGCGCCTGGCCGGCGGCCTTGATCGGGCCCTTGCCGTCGATCGGCCTGCCGAGGGCGTCGACGACGCGGCCGAGCAGGCCCTCGCCGATCGGCACTTCGAGAATGCGGCCGGTCGTCTTGATCGTGTCGCCTTCGGTGATGTGTTTGTAGTCGCCGAGCACGACCGCGCCCACCGAATCCTGCTCGAGGTTCAGCGCCAGCCCGAAGGTGTTCTGCGGGAACTCGAGCATTTCGCCGTAACGCGCATCAGCGAGGCCATGAATACGGACGATGCCGTCGGTCACCGCGATCACCGTGCCGACGTCCCGCGCTTCCGCAGCCGCTTCGAAGTTCTCGATGCGTTCCCTGATCAGCGTGCTGATTTCCGACGCCTTGAGTGCCATGCTGCTTTTCCTCTTCAGTTGACCAGCGCGTTGCCAAGGCCTTCGAGCCTGGCACGCAATGATCCGTCAATCACGACATCGCCGGCGCGGATCACCGCTCCGCCGATGAGAGTTTCATCGAGTTCCGTCGTGAGCTCGACTTTGCGCCCGAAGCGCTTCTCGAGCGCCGCCACGTATCGCTGCTTCTCGTTGTCCGAAAGCGCTGCCGCCGACCGAACCGTCACTTCGATCGTGTTTTCGATGGCATCTTTCAGTGCATCGAAATGCACCGCGATCTCCGGCAGGACCGCGATCCGGTCGTACTCGATCAGGAGCTTCAGGAAGTTCGTACCCTTGCTGTCCGCTCCTGCGAATTTCGATGCGCCGGCCTTCTCGAACAGGCCGGTCAGGAAGTCGAGCTGCTTCGCCTCGCTCAATGCGGGATTACCCAGATATTCAGCGAGTTCGCCGTTCGCGAACAATGCACCTGCGACCTCGAGGCTGCCGGACCATTCCTCCAGTGCACCGGCCTCGCGCGCCACGTCGAATGCCGCCTGCGCATAGGGCCGTGCGATCGTGTTGTTGTCCGCCATGTGGGCTTACAGCTCCTGCGCCAGCCGGCTGAGGATGTCTTCGTGCGTCCGGGCATCGATCTCGCGCAGCAGGATCTTCTCGGCACCGGCAAGCGCCACGGCGGATACCTGGCCGCGCAGTTCCTCGCGAGCCCGGTTCGTCTCGGCCTCGATTTCGGCTTCGGCGGCGGCGACCTGGCGGGACCGTTCCCTGGCGCCGGCAGCTTTGCCTTCGGCGACGATCTCGTTCGCCCGGGCGTTCGCCTGGTCCAGAATGCCGGTCGCCTGGCGCCGGGCGTCGGCAACGATTTCCTCTGCCTCGGCATGCGCCTGCTTCAGCTTCTCTTCGCCGCGTTCGGCGGCGGCGAGGCCGTGCTCGATCTGCTTCTGCCGTTCCTCGATGGCACGGAGGATGGGCGGCCAGAGCAACTTCATGCAGAGAACCACGAAGATGACCATCGCGATCGACTGGCCTATGAGAGTCAGGTTTATGTCCACGTGCTCTACCTGTTGTCGTTGGAGCGGCTGTAAGCCGCGACCTGGAGCAAGTTTCCTAATTCAGCATTTTCGCAGTCGCGGCTGGGGCAGCCGCTCCTACGACCTTAGCCGCCGGTTGCGTTCTGCAGCTGGCCAATGAACGGGTTCGCGAACGCAAAGAACAGTGCGATACCCACACCGATCATCGCGACGGCGTCAAGCAGCGCGACGACGATGAACATCTTCGTCTGCAGCATGGGAGCAAGCTCCGGCTGCCGCGCGGCGCCTTCGAGAAAACGGCCGCCCAGGAGACCCATGCCGATGCCCACTCCAAGGGCGCCGAGACCGATCAGAAGTGCGACAGCGATCGCGGTGAGGCCAATAACAGTTTCCATCAGTTTCTCCTAGAGAAGATCTTGTCCAAGGTGTTTAAAGCAACAAACCGGTTACTAATGCGATTCGCTGGCCAGGCTCAAGTAGACTATGGTCAGCATCATGAAAATAAAGGCCTGCAGCGTGACGATCAGCACGTGGAATGCCGCCCATATCAGGTGCAGGAAGCCGCCGCCAACCGCCAGCAGAAGACCCTGGCTGAAAGTGATGGCGATCAGGATAAAGATGAGTTCGCCGGCGAACATGTTGCCGAAGAGTCGCAGGCTCAGGGACACCGGCTTCGCCAGCAACGACACCGATTCCAGGATGAAATTGAACGCAATGATGATGGGCGCCGCGAGCAGGCCGATGCCTTTGGTCGGCGGCGCTATCGGGTGCAGCGTCAGGTCCTTGATGAGCCCGAGCGGTCCCTTGTACTTGGTCGTATAGAAAAGAATCAGGAAGAACACCGCGATCGACATGCCAAAGGTGATGTTCACGTCGGTCGACGGCACGACTTTCATGTAGGGAATGCCCAAAAGCCGGTCCGCAATCAGTGTCGGGATCCAGTCGACCGGAATCAGGTCCATGATATTCATGAAGAATACCCAGACGAAAATCGTGAGCCCCAGCGGGGCTATCAGCCGGCTGGTGCCGTGAAACGTGTCCTTGACGGCGCCGTTCACGAATTCGACGATGAGTTCCACCGCCGCCTGCCAGCGCGTCGGCGTGGCGGTGGAGGCTTTTTTTGCCACCCGGCGAAACAGGAAAACGAACAGCGCGCCAAGGATGATCGACCAGCCCATCGTATCGACGTTGATCGTCCAGAAATTACCGGCGCACTCGTTCCAGACCCAATCACCGGTTTCCGATTTGCAGACCTGCAGGTTCTGCAGGTGGTGCTCGATGTACTCGCTGGACGTTTGCGGGCCGTGGCCGCCTTCACTCGCCATGCTTTTCTACCGTTTCTCGTCTCTCGTCGTGTTCATGCCGGAACAGGAGTCCCGCGAGGGGCACCAGCGCCGTAACAATAAAGCCCGCGAACAATGGTGCGGCCGCAAGCGGTCGCACCGTGACGAAGACAATGCTGAACAAGAGCACCGTCAACGCCAGTTTTCCCAGCTCTCCGATGTAGGCTGCCCGAACCAGGGATTTGGCCCCGGGGTCCCGGCGTGGCACGCTGAGCCGCAATGCCAGGAATGCGTTCGGCCCCGCGGAGATCAGGCAACCCAGGAGGGCCGAATAACCTGCGACGTAACCGAACCCGATCCAGAGCATGGCGGCCAGTGCCGCTCCAAACCCGAGTTGCGCCGCAAGCACCCTTAGCATCCGTTCGCCTCTGGCATTAAAAACGCCACGTCCATCGGCAAGGCCGGTGGCTGGTGGCGCTTCGTTTGCGGTGCTTCGTTGCTGTTATCCAGGCGAGCTCGCGTGTGGCGTGCGCATTATAGAGGCAGCCACCGGGCAAGGCAACACAAAACCCGGCGGCTTACGGGCCGAAAATGTGCGTTTTTTCCGGGAAAAACGGCGAAATCCCCGGATAGTGCCAATTCGCTCCCGAACACCGGCGGCTCCGCACAGAAGGGATTTGCGACCGACCGGCGCCCACCGTCGCAGCCACCGGTGCGAGCCTGTCATTACCTGATGTGTTTGAGAATGCCGTCCAGTTCATCCAGGCTGTTGTAGCTGATGACGAGCTTGCCGGCGCCTTTGCTGGAGTGCTCGAGCCGGACCTTTGCGCCGAGTTTTTCGGAGAGGTCCATCTCCAGACGACGGATGTCCGCATCGGCGCCCGCGGACGCCGCCTTAGACGTGCGTTTCGGGTCCAGCATCGATTTGACCAGGCGCTCGGTGGCTCGCACCGAGAGCCCGCCTTTTACGACCTGGCGCGCCGCGTCGTACTGCTGCACGGGGTCACTGATCGCGAGCAGCGCCCGTGCATGGCCCATGTCGATCTGGCGTCCCTCGAGCAGCGGAGTCACCTTGGCCGAAAGTTCCTGCAGCCTGAGGAGGTTACTTACGGCGGCACGCGAACGGCCCACGGCGTCGGCGGCTTCCTGGTGCGTGAGCTCGAATTCCCGGATCAGGCGATCCAGCGCCCGGGATTCCTCGAGTGGATTGAGATCCTCACGCTGGATGTTTTCGATGAGCGCTATCGCAATGGCGTCCTCGTCCGCGACCTCCCGGATGACGGCGGGGATATCCTGCAAGCCCGCCATTTGCGCCGCCCGCCAGCGGCGCTCGCCGGCGATGATCTCGTAACGCCGGTCCGGACCGCCGGCGCCGATAGGCCGCACGACGATCGGTTGCACGACGCCCTGCGCGCGGATCGAGCTGGCAAGGTCTTCGAGCGATTCCTGACGTATGTCGACGCGCGGCTGGTACTGCCCGCGCTGCAGCAGGTCGAGCGGGATCCGCCGCAGCCCGTCGCCCTTGCCGGCGCTTGCTTCCGCAATACCCGCATCCGTTCCCGCCGGCTTCGTGAGCAGGGCGTCCAGGCCGCGGCCGAGCCGTTTTTTGCGTACGTTCACAGGTCCTTCATTGGGTTGAAGCGGCTGTCAGCGCCGACCCGCTTGCGGCCGATTCGGGCCGCGTGCAATTCGCGGCCATCGGCCGCTCCAACCGGCGCGGGGTTTGGCGAAGCCATGTTCGCTCGACCTCGGCGTAAGGAATTGTTCAACACGGTCCCGGTCATCCCACCGCGGCCGTGCGGGCATCCTCGCGGCGCAGGATTTCCCCGGCCAGGGCGAGGTAGGAAATTGCGCCGCGCGAGGAGCGATCGTGCAGCAGCGCGGGCCGGCCGAAGCTCGGCGCCTCCGCCAGCCGGACGTTGCGCGGGATGACCGTGCGGAACACCTTGTCGGCGAAATGCTCGAGGAGCTGCAGCGACACCTCGTTCGACAGGTTCACGCGCGGATCGAACATCGTCCGCAGGATGCCGAATACCTCGATACCGGGATTGACCGAACTGCGCACCTGTTCGACGGTGTTGAGCAGCGCGCTCAGGCCCTCGAGCGCGTAGTACTCGCATTGCATCGGTATCAGTACGCCATCGGCTGCGGTCAGCGCATTGACGGTGAGCATGTTGATCGAGGGCGGGCAGTCGATGAGGATGAAATCGTACATCCCGACCACCGGTACGAGGACGTGCCTCAACTTCATCTCCCGGCCGATTTCCTGCAGCAGCTTGACCTCGGCGAGCGTCAGGTCCTCGTTGCCCGGGAGCACCGCGAAACCGCCTTCGGGCGGCGAAATGATCGTATCCGCGGCGCTCGCGTCGCCGAGCAGTACGTCGCACGTGGAAAACTCCACGTCCCGCTTGTCTATGCCGCAGCCCATCGTCGCATTGCCCTGCGGGTCCATGTCCACGAGCAATACGCGCCGATGCGTGGCCGCCAGCGACGCCGCCAGGTTGACGGCGGTCGTCGTTTTCCCGACACCGCCTTTCTGGTTCGCAATGGCAATGATCCGCGTCATGGTTCAGTCCGTCCGGGCACGCTTACGATCTCCGCCGCAGAACCACGGCATGCCGGGAACCGGCGGCGAGGCCCGGTACCGGAAGTTCGGTAACGTCGAAGCCCCACGCAGGGGGCACCCCTTCTAGTTCGTCCGCCGGGAAACGCCCCTTGAGGGCTACGAACACCCCGTCCTCTCCCACGTGGTGGCCGGCGAGTTCCAATAGCCGCGGCACGGTGGCCACGGCCCGGGCGATCACGGTACCAAAGCGTTGCCCGGGTGCATAGTCCTCGGCGCGGGCTTTGACCGCCCGCACGTTGCCGAGACCGAGAAGGCCTGCCGCGTGCTGAACGAACTGGATCTTCCTCGCGTTGCTGTCGAGCAGGTGGAAGTCGCGATCCGGTTCGGCAATTGCGAGCGGCAGCCCCGGAAAGCCGGCACCGGTGCCGACGTCGAGTATCGCCGCGCCGCGCAGGAGATGCCTCGCCGCCAGGCTGTCGAGCAGGTGTCCGGTGATCATTGCCCCGCGCTCCCGGATGGCCGTCAGGTTGATCTTCCGGTTCCAGCGTTCGAGTTCGGCAAGCAGTGCCGCGAGACGCTCGCAATCGCCCTCCGCCAGCGGCGGGTCGAGATACGCCAGTGCGGCCCGTATGGAGTCGGTCTGCATCACCCGCTAAGCCTCGTCTGTGCCCAGAGCGTCCTGCCCGACAGGCACCAGGAAAGCGGCGCGGATCACGATTCTTTCACGCCGATGAGCCGCCGGAACGAAGGCTCCGGCACCGGTCCGGTCGCTTGTGGGAAGGCATATTGTCTGCCAACATCTGCACGCCCACAACGGACCCCGGTTGCAAATGAACGGCTCGCGCGCGCCCTGCTTACTTGCGTTGCTGGCGGCTGCCGTGCCGGTGCGTGCGGAAGGCTGGGACTGGTCCGTGTCCCCCTACTTGTGGGCGGCCGGCATCGACGGCACGATTTCGACGGCCATCCTCGACGTCGACTTCGCAACGGACTTCGACGACATCGTCAATGTCCTCGAAGGCGGCATCATCGTCAGCGTCGAAGCACAATCGGGCCACAACCTCCTGTTCTCGGACATCGTTTCCCTGGCCCTCGACAACGATGAAGTAACGAGCACGATCGGCGGACCTCTTGCCGCCGACATCGACACGCTGATCCTGCAGGGGGGTTACGGCCGGGCATTGTCGGAGGACTTCTGGGTCGAAGTGGGTGGCCGCTACTGGAATTTCGACACGAGGTTCGACCCTGCGACCGCCGCTTCCGTGGAAAATTCATCGAATTGGCTGGACGTGTTCGCCGGCATCCGCAGCGACAGCAAGCTGGGCGAGAACTGGACGTTTCGCGTCCGCGCCAACGTCGGCGCGGGCGAGTCCGACCTTTCCCTCGAGGTGAACGCCGCCTTCCTGCGCCGGTTCGGGAACGGCGACACGCTATCGCTCGGCGCACGGGCCCTGGATATCGACCACAGCGAAGGCGGAAGCCAGCCTTCCGACCACAATGTACGCTTCGCCGGTCTCGCGATCGGCTACACTTTCGGCTGGTAGCGTGCGCCTGGCGCGCCGCATCCACCGGCACCTACACCGGCCGACACCGGAGAGACATCCATGAAAAACCCACTGATCGCCATCGCGCTCGTCGCCGCCGCAACGGCCGTCAACGCCCAGGACGCGTCCACGACTCTCGCCTCTACGCTCGAGGTCTACGCCTTTCCCTCCGACGGCCAGGATTCGTCGCAGCAGTCGAAAGACGAGGCCGCGTGCTACGAGTGGGCCGTAGGCAACACGGGTAACGACCCCTTCGAACTCGCCAAGCAGGCGCAGGCAGAAGAGGCACAGAGCGAGGCGGAAATGGCCGCCGCGCAGCAGACCGGGCAAGGGTCCGGCGCGCGCGGCGCGGTACGCGGCGCAGCAGCCGGTGCATTGATCGGCGAAATTGCGAACGACGACGCGAGCGAAGGGGCGGCCTGGGGCGCGGCGGCAGGCGTCGTCCACGGCCGGCGCAAGGGACGGGAGGCCAATGCCGAAGCGCAGGAGGCGGCAGCCGGGAATGCGGCGGAGCGCGCGGAACTGACGGCCGCGGATCTCGACAATTTCAAGAAAGCCTTCAGCGTCTGCCTCGAAGCAAAGAAGTACCTCGTCAAATACTAGGGACGTCCGCGGAAATCGCCGTCCGTCCGGGGAAAGAACAATGAAAAAAACAATGAATAAGCAATCGTTCCTTATGCTCCTCGCCGCGGGACTGCCGCTCGGCGTTTTCGCGGACGATATCCGGGGCGCCGACCAGTTACTTTGCAGTACCCTGCAGGCGTCGATCTGTTTACCCGACGACGGCTGCACCACTGTGCCCGCCTCGGCGCTCAATATCCCGCGGTTCATCAACGTCGATACACGGGCGAAGACGCTGTCGACCACGGCAGCAAGCGGCGAGAACCGGCACACGCAGGTCTCGTCCGTCGAGCGCGCTGATGGTTTGCTCAGGATGCATGGTTATGAACAGGGCCGCGCATTCACGCTCCTCGTACCGGAGCTGAGCGGCGAGGCGACGTTCACCTCGGTAAGCGAGGGACGGGGTGTGGTCGTGTTTGCCGCCTGCACGCCGGTTCCGGGCCGCTGATGCCGAAAATCGCGAAGCTGGCGCTGCTGCTCAGCTTTGCCAGCTCGGCCGGCCATCGCACAGGAACTGTCGCCGCGGGCCTACTGGCCCGCGCCACAGGGGACCCGGATCGTCTCGGTCGCGTATGCCTATTCCTGGGGGGACGTCATCACCGATCCCTCGCTGCCGGTCGTCGGCGTCGACTCGTCACTGCACCGGGCGATCGCCGGTTACTTCCATACCCTGTCCCTGTTCGGCAGGACGTCGAACATCGTCCTCGAGCTGCCCTATGCATGGGGTACGACAAGCGGGGAAGTGGCGGGCGTACTGCGGGAACGAACATTGTCGAACATCGGCGATGTGGCACTGACGCTCGCAATCAATCTTACCGGCGCGCCAACCATGACGCGCGAGGAATTTCGCGCGCTGGCCGCGGATCCGCGTCCGATTCTGGCGGCCAGCCTGAAAGTCATCGCCCCCACCGGCGACTACGAAACGGACAAGCTGATCAACACCGGCGCGAACCGCTGGGCGGCCAAGGCGGAGTTCGGCTACATCCTGCCACTGACGTCCGAATGGCACTTCGAGCTGGAGGGCGGTGCGTGGTTCTTTGGCGACAACGACGAGTTTCTCGGGCAGACCCGCGAACAGGCGCCGATCTACGCGGCCGAGATGCACCTGGTCCGGCGCTTCGGCGGCGGCCGCTGGGCGTCGCTCGAGGCGAATTTTTACGAGGGCGGGCGCACCACGGTGGGCAGCTTGCGCCGCGACGACCTGCAGCGCAACTCCACGTTCGGGGCGTCTCTCCTGTGGCCGGTCAGCCCCAGGACCTCCTTCGGCTGGGCGTCAGTACCGGCCTCGTCACGAGTTCAGGCGGCGACTACCAGACCGTCGTCCTGAACCTCATTCACCTGCTGGGCTGATGCACGACCGCCGCCGGACAACGTCCGCCACCGACGTTCAGCCGTCCCATGCCTGCACGTAGAGCGCGGGCCGCGCCCGCGGCAGCTCAGAACGCTTCGCCGACCGAAACATGCACCGCGTCGCTGTCCTTGGAGCGGGCGAAGTCGACTCTCAGGTTCACGCGCTTCGCCGGTAACACCATGAAACGTACGCCGATGCCGTAGCTCGGGATCGTGTCGTCCTCGACGCGTTCGTCGAACGCGCGTGCCGTGAAACCCGCGCCGGCGAATCCCACGGCGCCCCAGCGCGGCGAGAACTGCCAGCGCAGCTCCGCCTGTCCGGAGCCGGAAACCTTGCCGAGGTAGTCGGTTGCCGAAAAGCCGCGCAAGCGTATCGTGCATGCGTCCCACAGCGGCACGCGGCCCGACCGGTCACAGCCCTGGATCTCCCACGCAAAAACGAGGCCGTCACGGAGTTCGCGGTAGGCGCGGTACGTCGCCGAATAGTTCTGGTAGGTCGAATCGCTGCCGAGCGCGTCGTAGTTCAGGAGAGCGTCCAGCATGAAGTAGCGGCCGGCGTAGCTGTTGATCGGCATGTCGCGGCTGTCGTATTCGACGAGCACGCCGGCACCGACGGCATTAATGCTGGCATCGATGTCGAAACCGTCCGACTCCTGTACATCGCCGAACGCCTGGTCCGCATCGATGCCGCGTACCTGCATGCCGCCGTACCAACTGCCGGCGAACTTCCGCGCCAGCTTCGCAAACAGGAACGCGCCTTCGATGTTCCAGTCGGTATCGCCGTCGTCCCCGGCGTCATCCGACGTCGGCAAGCTCAGGCTCAGGTCCGCGGCGCCCACGGCGCCCGTGAAGCGCCAGCGATTCCTGCTCCAGTAGTTCTGCTGGCCGAGGACGAGGGCCCGGCTGTTGTTATCCGTGTACAGGCCGGCGGCCGCTGTCAATGATGCCGGTTGCTGGGCCGCCTGCTCCGCAGTCTGTCCATAGAACCAGGCCGCCCCCCCGACGAGCCCGGTTCCCAGGGTGGGATTGGAAATCGGGATCGGGACGATGACGAGGTTGCCGCGCTGCAATTTGAGCTCGGTGTCGTCCTTGCGAATGTCCGGCGCCACCGGCGGCCGCTTATCGACCGACGATTCCACCGCCGCTTCGACTGATGATTCGACCGCCGATTTGGCCGACGACTCGACCGGCGACGATTCGGCTGCCTGCCCGGCCCCAGAAGCCTGCCAAAGCAGCAGAATCCATGCGCATGCCAACAGTCCTCTCGTGCCCGCCATAAGGTGTCGCCGGTTGCGTCCGGCAACATTCCGGAGCCCTTGTAGGAACGCATATTGTCTGTCAGCATCCGTAGCAGAACAACATGCCCCGGGGAACGGATGATGTATTTTTTTGGCGGGCCTCTGCACCGGCAGCGCCGTCGTAAGCTTTTTCGAGGAAGCCGCCCGGGATTCAACCCCTGCCAAACAAGCCTTGGCAATCATCCCTTGGCATCATCCTCGGCTTCTCTTCGGGACAAACAAATGTTCAATGCGGTAAGCGCCTCGGATCCATTTGCGATTGTGCCGAAGATCGCAGCCATAACGACGCTGTTGCTGGCTGGTGCGTCGCCGGCAGCGGCGGAAGAACCACCCACCTTCAGCGTGAGCCTGGGGGCGTTCTTCACCGACCGTGACAGCGACACTCGAATCGATGCGGACAACGGCGATGCGGGTAGCGATGTCGACCTCGAGGGCGAACTGGGCTTCGACAGGTCCGACACGGTGTTCCGGCTCGACGCCTACTGGCGCTTTGCAGCACATCATCGCATCGACGTCAGCGCCTTCGACCTGTCGCGCAGCGTTACCAAGGTCATCGATCGCGACATCACGATCGGGGATACGACGTTCGAGATCAATTCGGAGCTCGAGGGCAACCATGACCTGACGATCTACAAGGCGGCGTACACCTGGCAGTTCCTGACCGACGAAAGCGATTTCCTCGGCCTCACCGCAGGCCTGTATATCGCGGACATCGGCACGTCATTTTCCGGCACCGGCCCGCTCGGACTCAGTGTCCAGTCTAACGACATCACCGCGCCCTTGCCGGTCATCGGCCTGCGGGGCGAATATCACCTGTCGGAACGATGGCTCCTGCGCGGCAGCGCGGAGATCTTCATGTTCGAATACAACGACTTCGACGGTTCCCTGTATGACCTTTTCGCCGGCATCGACTACGGGTTCAACGACACGGCAGCCCTGGGCCTCGGCATCAACAGCGTCCGCCTGGACGTCGGGTTCGACGGCGACCGGTTCCAGGGCGACGTCGACTGGGCCTATACCGGGGCGATGCTGTACCTGAAGCTCGATTTCTAGTCCTGGCCGGCGTGCGCTGGCTGAAGCGGGAAACGGTGACCTTACCGATTCCCGGCAAAGCCACCGTATGAGCCGTTGGAGCGGCTGTCAGCCGCGAATCGAACGAGGTCAGATCGGACAACGTCATATTCGCGGGCAGCGCCCGCTCCAACGACCCGACGACCTGTCAATCGCGCGCTCCGACAGCCGCTCCTACGGCTGCGTCAGTTCGACTACCAGCTCGTCGACCGCCGACTCGCAGGTATCGCTGAGCTCCTCGTCGTGCTCGTCGAGGCACGCGAGCACCCGCCCTTCGCCGACTTCGACGTTGCCGCAGAACTTGCTGAGTTCCGTGCTGCAGGCCTCAGCGACGCTGACTACACGGTCGGTCACGTCGGAGAGGATCATCGCGGCATCGATCAACGCGCCTTCGCACTCATCCGATATCTTGTCTTGATGCGCCGCGACGCAATACAGCAAGCGTCCCTCGCCCGGCGTCACCTGGCTGCAGTATTTGTCGAGATCGGCCTGGCAGGATTCGACGACGTAATCGAGCAGGGTGTCCTGCGCGCCGGCAGCGCCTGCGAGCGCTAGCAGTACCGGTACCCAAAGCATTCTTTTTTTCATTTTCAGGTTCTCCTTGTAATGGTGTGCATGGTTATTGTGGATCCGTTGTGGCTGGCGTCCAGAGACTCGCTCGAGAACTATGCCAGCCGACGATAGAAACGCACGACGAGCTCCTCGACCAGGAGCATCACGACGAGCACGACAATGAGCGTGAGCAGGCCGTGCAAGGCGCCTTCGAACACGACCTTGTCGCCGAACGCGATGCTGATGGCCTCCAGGATAACGAATTTGGAACCGAACAGGATCAGCCAGGCGCTCAGGAACCGAAGGAATCGTGCGAATCCGCCTTGTTTTGCATTGAAGTAAGCCGCCACCCGGTGTTCGACCGCCAACGTCGCTTTCAACAGGACCTGCAGCAGGATCGCCGCCAGCAGGGAGGTCGTGAACGTATCGACCGAAACCTTGTCTGAATACTCGTCGAACAGGTTGAGCACCGTGAGATCGATGAGTATGGCCGTGAAATAGCGCAGGAACAAGCGTTGCGCGTTTGACGGCATCTGTGCCGATGCCGGTTCGAGGATGTCGTCATGCGCCATAGGATTTCTGCCGTATCTCAGTGCCTTGCATTCTCGTAACGCGATTCACCGGCCACGTAGGTGGCTTGAATGGCGCGATCGTCGCCGAGCGTCATCTGGACGAACAGCGCCTCGTTGATGTCCTCCACGAATTGCATGCGGTAGTCGATGATCGGTGTCGACTTCATGTTCAGCACGACGAGGTCGGCTTCCATGCCGGGGGCAATGCTGCCGACCTTGTCGTCGATGTACATGGCGTGCGCCGTGCCCCGCGTCGCGAGGTAGTAGGCATGGCCGGCGGTCAGTGCGTGTTTGTTCAGTTGCGCCGCCTTGTAGGCCTCGTTCAGTGTCAGCAGGATCGAGAACGACGTGCCGGCGCCGAGGTCGGTGCCGAGGCCGACCCGCACCGGCCGCTTTTCGTCCATCGCGCGGAAGATGTCGAGGTAGCCGCTGCCGAGGAAGAAGTTGGACGTCGGGCAGTGGGAAATCGCCGACCCGGTCCGGTGCATGCAGGCAAGCTCGTCATCGGTCAGATGGATGCCGTGGCCGAACACCGCGCGCGGGCGGCACAGCTTGCTGTGATCGTAGACGTCGAGATATCCCCTTCGGTCGGGGAACAACTCACGCACAAGGGTCACTTCGCCCGGGTTCTCGGACACGTGCGTCTGCATGTAGCAGTCCGGAAATTCGCTCCACAACTCGCCGGCGGCGTCGAGCTGGTCGGCCGTGCTGGTCGGGGCGAAGCGCGGTGTAATGGCGTACATCAGCCGGCCTCGCCCGTGCCACTTGCCGATCAATGCCTTGGATTCGTCGTAGCCGCTCTGCGTCGTGTCGAGAAGGTACGTCCGGCGCGTTGCGGTTCATGAGAACCTTGCCCGCCGCAATCCGCAAGCCGAGCCGCTCCGCTTCCTCGAACAAGGCATCGACCGATTGCGGGTATACGGTGCAGTAGACGCAGCTCGTGGTGATGCCGTTCTTCAGGCATTCGGCGAGGAACACCTTCGCAACGGACGACGCGAACGCCTTGTCCGCATACCGGCGCTCGATGGGAAACGCGTATTTGTTCAGCCAGTCGAACAGCTGCTCGCCGAAGGCCGCGATCATCGGCGTCTGCGGGAAGTGGACGTGGCTGTCGAGAAAGCCGGCGGAGATCAGGGAGTCGGATCCGTAATTGCGAATCTCCATCCCGGCGGGGAGCGCACGCTTCACTTCGCCGGCCGGGCCGAAGTGGGTAATTTTTCCGCCGCCGAACGCCACGATGGCATCGGATTCGTACACCATCGTGTCGTCGAGGCCGTCCTTGAACGGGTCGCCCCGGAAGGTCAGAGCGGGTCCGCGGATCGCGCCGGTCGGGCTGGCAGGGGCAGGTGTCATCGTATACGCGTGTCGACTGCGAGCGGCTGGAATTCTGTACTTGTTCTACCACAGGTCGGATTCCGGACGAGCAATTACCTTGCCGGGTCGGGTCCACAGGCCGCCGTTTCGCGTGTCAGCGCGGCTTCGGCGCCAGCGGATTGCCGCCGAGCGCCGCCGATATGTCCGCGATGGCTTTCTGCGCCCGTACGCTGTTGCCGGCCTCGTCGAGCGGCGGCGAGATCACCGCGATGCCGAACTTGCCCGGCGAGACGGCGATGATGCCGCCGCCGACGCCGCTCTTGCCGGGCAGGCCGGTGCGGTACAGCCATTTGCCCGAGTCGTCGTAGAGGCCTGCCGTCGCCATCACCGCCAGCAGCTCCGGCACGTTCTCGGACTTCATGACCTGTTTCCCGCTCACCGGGTTCTTGCCGGAATTCGCAAGGGTGCCCGCCATCATCGCAAGATCCTTCGCGTTCGCGCTGACCGAGCATTGCTCGGTGTAGATGTCGGTTGCCCGCATCGGCTCGTCCTTGATATAGCCATAGGCGTACATCAGGTAGCCGATCGCCTGGTTGCGCTGGTTCGTGTCGGACTCGGACTTGAACACTTCCTGGTTGACCGACAACGGGCGGCCGGCGAAATCGGAATAGTACGAAAGGATGCTGTTCCAGATCTGCTCCCGGTTCGCGCCTTTAACCATGCTCGTGGTGGCGATTGCGCCCGGGTTGACGAGCGAGTTCATCTCCGGCCCGCCGAGTGCCTTTTGCGAGAACTCGACCGACACGATGGAGTTGAAGCGCATGCCGGTGGCGTCGACGCCGATCGTGTTCTCGATCGCCTGCGGGCCCTGCTCGTCGAGCACCTTGGCTAACGTGAATACCTTGGAGATCGACTGGATCGAAACCTCGGATTTCACGTCTCCGGCGGTGTAGACCTTGCCGTCCGTCGTTACGAGCGCGATGCCGTAGATGTTCGGGTCGACCTTTGCGAGTGCCGGGATGTAATCGGCGTTCGCACCTTCCTTGAGGGTCCCGTATTTCGCGTAGGCGGCGTCCAGGGCCGACTGGATTTCCTTCGCCGACTGTGCCTGTGCCGCGCACGCGCCCAACAGAAAGACAGTCGTCAACAAGCCGAATTTTTGCATATGTGTTTTCATTGCTGGCCTCCCCAGCTGTAGCCAAAGTTGTATTTGAATGAGAACTGGAGGCGCAGGTCATCCGACGTGAAGCCGTCGGAATTGTTTTCCCGTTCTCCCCAGATCAGCTCTCCACCCCACATCAGGTTGTCGACGGCGTGGTTGAGCAGGTTGACCGACGCATACTGTCCCGTGGCGAAGGCCGACGGCGCCTGGGCGGCGCTGCTGTCGTTGTCGAGCAGCGAATAGCCGATGCTGCTGGTCCAGCCCGAGGCCCAGGTGTGGTCGTAATATGCCACGATACCCAGCATCGGGATCGCCTCCCCGACGTCCGCATCGCCCGTGGCGCCGACGTCGACGGTGGCGTCGTTCATGTAGTTCTGGATGCCCTCTCCGTAGACGAGCTGCAAACGAAGCGTGTCGTCGCCGAATTTCAGGTTCGAACTCAAGTTGATGCCCCAGCCCGTGGCATCCCCGGAGGCATCGAACGGTACCGGGTTGGCGTCGTCCCATTCCATGTGGCGCAGGATGCCGGCAATCTGCACGTGCCCCCAGTCGCGGTTCATGCGGAAATGCGCCGAGAGGTCAGGCAGCGGAAACCGCGGGGTCAGGCCGGCAAGTTCCGGCGAGCCGACCAGCACCCCGGGATCGCCGCTCGCGCCGGGTCGCTCCAGCGCGAATGTGAAGCTCGTTCTCGCCCTGCATCGGCATGAAGCGCAGCTGCACGTTGCGGAAAAGCACCATGCCGTTCGGGCCCCAGTACTCGATCGTGTTCGGGAAGACGTCCGGATCCATGAACGTGCGTCCAGGTCTGGCCCGCGCCCCAGCTGGCCGTACTCGCCCCAGGCATGCCGCAGGCGGAACGTGGTCTGCCCGGCGTCCGACCCCGTGCCGAACAACTCGAACTCGAAAATGGTCTTGATCTCCTTGCCGGAGGACGTCGGTATATAACCTTTGACGCCGAGACGGCTCTGCCGGACGCCGGCGAAAAAGTGGCCGTCGTCGCCGAACTCGTCCTCGAATGAGGGCAGCTTGGTCGGCCGCAGCACGTCGAACCAGTCCGGATCGGTCTGCCCGGCCTCATACCCCATGTCGAGCATGGCAAAGCCGTACAGCTCCAGTCGCTTGCCGGTCTCCTGCGCCAGGGCCGCGGGCGCGATGGCACAGGCAGTGAGCAGACATGTCAGCGACGCAGGCGCGCGGACATTGCGGGAGTGGTTCATTGCAGGTTCTCCTTTTCCCAGGCCCGCACCTTGCGGCGGGCCGCGTCGAATAGTTTTTCGTAGTTGCCTTTGAGCACTTTGCTGCGTGTCTCCGGCGTAAGTTCTGCCCACAGAGGAGCGTAGGTGTCGTACACGGCAACCATCGGGGCGATCGACGCAGGGGCCACCTCGTCGCTGCCGAACAGGAATCGATCCGGGTAACGGTTGATGAACTTCGCCGCGATCGCGATCGCCTCGGGGCCGGCGACCAGGTATTTCGCCGTTTCGGCCCACGACAGGTCGATGTATACGTGCTTGAGCCCGGAGTCGGAGAGAGCGCGTTCCATGATCCCGGCCATGTCCTCGACCGGATGTACGATGCGCCCAAGCCCCATGTGCGCCCAGACCACCGTCGTATCCGGGTGACGCCGCAGGAGTTCGCCGAACTGCCGGGCCGAATAAGGGTCCTGCCCCGCCTTCGGGAACGGCATGTCGACGTCGTTGTGGATGAGCACGATGAGTCCGACCTCACCGGCAAATTCGAAGATTCGGTCGAGCGCCGGGTCCGTCAGGCTCGCCGGACCGCCGGCGATTTTCGAGGACACGAATTCCTTGTGGATCGTGAATTCGCCGATGCCGGTGAAGACCCCAGGGAACGTCGTCAGCACGCGGCGGATGTGCTCCGCGGCGTACATGTCGTCAGGATTGAAGCCGATGATCATCGGGTCGAGGCGCGCCTGCTCCTCGGGCGTGAGGGCCAGGTACTGCATCGCGATATTCGCGTCGGTGAAGGAGTAGTAGTAGAGCGGCGCGTCGGTCTGCAGGTAGTAGGTCGGCGCCCAGTCACCCGTGTTTTCGTAATCCCACTGTTGCTGCAAGGGGATGCCGAAAACGGTCGACCGGCCGACCGTGGATCCGAGCATGGCGACGTAGTCCTTCAGATTCGTCCCCTGCTGCACGTAATTGGTCAGGTGGAAATGCGAATCGTGGAATAACGGTTCGGCTGCGGAGGCCGCGGCGCCCGCCAGCGCGACCCAGCCGAGCGCCGCCACCACGGCGCCTGCCAGCGCGGACCGCCTGCCGCGTGCCCGGCCCCTGAAGCAGTGTCTGACTCCGTAGTTCATGCCGCCTGTCCCTCAGAATCTCGATTCGATGTTGGTCTGGAACACCCAGCCATTACCGCCGACCGCGAACGGTACGCTCGAATAGCCGACGGGTGAATTGTCGAGGTACAGCATCTCGGCGTTGACGCGCATCAGGCGCTGGCCGAACGGGAACCAGTTGACGCCGACGCCGAGGTCCCAGGGGTCGCCGTATTCGCCAAAGATCTTCGAACCGGCGAGGTAAGCGGATACCGTCTCCGGCACGAGCATCGCGGACGCCTGCAGTTCGAACCCGTGGTCATAGAGTTCGCTCACAGGGATCGTGCCGACGACGTCGAAGTCGTCGATCCAGCGGAAGTAGTACTCGCCTTCGAGCGCAAAGCCGCGGTATTTGAAGCCCGCATCGAGCGCGGTCATGAAGTAGGTCGCTTCGAGGATCGTGCCGCCGGTGCCGAAGGCGTCCTGCCGGAAGATGACCGTTCCGTCCGAGAGGCGCAGCTGGGTATTTTCGGGACTCTCGGTGCCCGGCTGGTTCTGGCGGGACTCACGGCTGTGCGTGGCGCTGACGCCGAACTGCGTCGCAACGTCCTCGTGGTGCTCGAAATCGCCGTAACCCGTCGCAGTGCCGTATTCGCCGGTCGTCGGCATCCACCAGAGCGACGCCGATACGGTGTTCAACTCGTCATCGAGCTGCGCGGCGCTGACGCCCAGCGCACTCATGTTGTTCGCAATGGCGGCCCGGTAGTACAGGCCTTCGGCGAGCTTGCCGTTCGCGATGATCCCGGTCGTGAAGCTCGGCCGGAAGAACTCGTTGCCGATCGTGCGGTGATCCACCTTGTTCCAGTGCGGGTGCTGGCCGCGCAATGTACGGGTGCCCGGCAGGGGCAGTACGCCGAAGCGGAGGTCGAACGCATCGCTGAACTTGTAGCCGAGGTCGCCGGCGATCACGACCTGCGCGGGCTCACCCTGGCTGGTGTTCGTCGTCCAGCTCCAGAAGTTGTAGTGAAATCGCGGGTCAAAGACCCAGCCTCTGAAATACAAATTGACCTTGTTGACCTGTATGTCGTTGCGCAGGTCGAGCGTGCTCGTCCGACCGAAGGCGTCGGTGTAGGTCTCGTCCAGGCCTTGCTGGTTCAGGTAGCGGATATAGCCCCAGGCACTGAAGTTGACGTCGCCGTTCGGCGTATCGGCAATCTTGAAACCGGCGCCGCCGGGCTGGAAGAGGCCGTATTCCTCGTACTGGAACAAGCCGGATTCATCGCCTGGTGCCTCGGGTTCCGTTCCCGGCGCGGCCGCCGCAGTGACTTCCGAGGCAGTCGAAGACACCACCGGCGCCGGCGATGCGTCCGCCGGTTCCGCGAGCCGCGCTTCGAGTTCGCGGATACGTACGTCGCGGGCTGCTACCGCCGCTTCCAGTTCCGCCTGCCGTTGCTCCAGCCGGTCGAGCCGCTCGAGTATGAGTTCATCGTCGGTGGCGGCGCGTGCACCCGGCGCGTGGACGGACGCAATCGTCAGCAGCACTATAGCGAGCTTGCGCTGCATGGATTGCACTGACTGCATGTAGCAAAGCCTTTGGTTGCCGCACCGATGTTCCGCCGCCCAAGCCGGCGGCTGCCGTCTGCAATGTAGCAGCCAAGGCGCCGCGAGGCAGTCGGAATAGTACGGATGCATCGACTGAAATTTTCCCATGCGCGCCGACGGGCATTGTCACCTCAGCCGGGGCACGGCCGTACCGACGTTGCGGCGCCCGGCGCTTTGGTCCCAGAATTGCGCGATGTTGCGGCGGATCCGTATCCTGCTCTACCTGGCGCTTGCGGTTCCGCTGCTCGGCGGACCCGCTTCCGTACCCGCTCCGGAGAACTGGCCAAGTGTATTGATATTGCAATCGCTGGATGCGCAGGCCAGCCCGTACGCAATTCGTACGCAGCTGTTCCGGGAGCGGTTACAGTCGCATGTCGACGTACCCATATCCTTCGCGGAGATCAGTCTCGACGCAAGCTGGGGCGGCAGGAAGGACCGCGAGCCCTACCAGATCAAGCTCATCCGCAACCGGATCGCCAGCGAGCAGCCGGACCTGGTCGTTACTATGGGGCCGTCGGCCATCGACTTCTGGCTGCGCAATCGCAAGGTGGTTCCCGTCCGGATTCCGGTGCTCATGGTTTCGAGGCAAAGTTACCTCGATCCAGCCATTCTCGAACCGGGGGACGCGGGGGTGGTGTCGACCTTCGCCTTTAAATGGACGGTCGATGCGATCCTCGAGTTGCTGCCGGAAACCCGTCATATCGTGGTCGCGTTCGGCGCCTCGGAGCTGGAGCGCGACCTGACGATCGAGGCGGAGAAGGACCTCGAACGTTTCGGCGACCGGCTGCGCTTCAGCTACACCTCGGAACTCGGCATGCCGGAGATCGAGGCGCTGGTGCAGGCTCTGCCGAAGAACTCTGCGGTTCTCTTCGGTATGCTCAGCATCGACGCAGAGGGCCTGATCCTGCCGCTCAATACCGCTCTGGAGAGAATAGCCGAGGCGAGCAGTGCTCCCGTCTTCGGCGTATTCGACCTGCAGCTCGGCCACGGCATCGTCGGCGGCAGGCTCATCCCGACGGACCGGATGGCGCAAGCGATGGCCACCGAGGCATTGGAGCTGCTCGAAAATCCTGCCAAAGCGCCGATAGTCCGCGTCGTTCCGCCTACCGAACCTACGTACGACTGGCGCGAGCTCCGCAAGTGGCGCATCGACACCCGTGCCTTGCCGCCGGACAGCCGCATTTTGTTCCGGGAACCCCGGATCTGGGAGCGCTATGTCGGCTGGCTACTGCTCGGCGGCGCGCTGCTCGCCGCGCAGACCGCGACGATCGGGATGCTGCTGGTCCACCGCCGCCGGCGTTTTGCCGCGGAACTCGCCGGCACCCGCCTCAGCAGCCGCCTGATTTCGGCGCATGAGGACGAACGTTCACGCCTGGCGCGGGAACTGCACGACGACCTGTCGCAACGGCTGGCCGGACTGTCCATCGATGCCGCGCTGCTGTTAACCGGCACTCCCAGGGCGAACCCACCGGAGACGCTCAGGCGAATGCACGCGGAACTCGTTCGCCTGGGCAAGGACGTTCACGACATGTCCTACCAGCTGCACCCGTCCATCGTTGGCGAACTCGGACTGGTCACGGCATTGCGCACCGAAGTCGACCGCATGCGCCGCCAGACCGGCAAGCGCGTCGAAAACCTGATTGAGGACGTCGACGTCCTTATACCGCGGGAGACCGCGCTGTGCCTTTATCGCATTGCGCAGGAAGCGCTCCAGAATGTCGTAAAGCATGCGGATGCGAGCCTGATCAGCGTGACGCTCAGGAAAATTGACGACTCGCTGGTGCTCGAAATACGCGACGATGGCAAGGGATTTGATTCCAGGAAGCTGCCTTTTTCTTCCGGCATCGGCATATCCGGCATGATGGAGAGGGCGCACCTCGCCGGTGGCAGACTGAAGGTAGTCAGCCAGCCCGGCCGGGGAACGACTATTATTGCGGAAGTACCGTCCGGAGGTGCCCGGCATGAACAAGATCAAGGTGTTGCTCGCCGATGATCATCGCATTGTCGTTGAGGGGCTGAAGCGTCTCCTGGAGCCGGAGTTCGAGCTGCTCGACGTGGTGAATAACGGCGAACGGCTGCTCGAGGCTGCCCGACGCCTGCGTCCGGACGTGATCGTGTCGGACATCTCGATGCCGGGCATGTCCGGCCTCGATGCACTCGCGCGACTCAAAGCCGCCGATCCGGCCGTCAAGATAGTTTTCCTGACCATGCATCATAATGTGGCTTATGCGCGTGAGGCCCTCCATGCCGGTGCACTGGGTTATGTGTTGAAGCAATCGGCCGTCGAGGAACTGGTCTTCGCGGTGCGCGCCGCAATGGCGTCTCATGTGTTCGTGTCACCGGAAATCGCGGGAGAGTTGTTCAGCGGAAATCAATCCGAACGGACAGCGAAGCTCGACCCTTTCCAACGTTTGAGCGTTCGTCAGCGCGAGATCCTGCGTCTGCTGGTCGACGGCTGTTCGGCAAAGGTCATCGCCGGACGCCTCGATATTTCGCCGCGAACGGTCGAGAGCCATAAATACAAGATCATGCATACCCTGGATGTCTCTACCAATGCCGAGCTGATTCGTTTTGCCGTGCAGCACGGCCTGGCCGACTAGAACCTGTCTAATGAAGATTTCGCGGCCGCGACGGCAACCTGCTTTCGCAAACGAAGCTCAGTAGCGAAGCAGGCACTGACGATACGTTTCGTGTCACCGGTAGTATTGCAGCCCTGCACCGGTATTTTTCCGAATGCCTCATCATCCCGCATCGGCGTCTGATAGGGACTTCCTTGAAGACCTTCGGCCGTAAGGGGGCCTGGGCATCCGTACATGACGAGGGCAATCGACGAAGGATTTGGCTGTGCGATCCTCGCCGACCGCCACACCGCTCTCGCCGACCGATTGCGTGACCTGTTGCGGGCGGTTTCTGGCACCGTCGTGAGTGTCGCAGATTCCGAGTCACTGCTCGACAGCGCGCGGCGCCTGCGACCGGACTTGATCGTCATCGATCTCGGATTCGGGCAGGACGGCCTTGCAACGCTGTTGCACCAGCTCAAGGCGGACGTTCCGGAGGCACGGCTCATCGTGCTGTCCCTGTACGAAGATCCCGAGATTGCGCGCGCCGCCCTGGCGGACGGCGCGGATGGCATCGTGGTCAAGCGGGATATCGCCGACGAGCTGCTCAATGCGGTTGACCGGGTCCGCTCCGGCTCGACGTTCGTTTCGCCGAGCTTCCTCGCATCTTCGCCACACTGAGACGCGCCGTATCGGCAGCGCCTCGTACTAGCAGGCGTTGAGGCCGGCAGCCCGGAACACGGTGAGCGCACGATCCACATCTTCCGTGGACGGTGCCGTGGTGTCCTCCAGTCGGTAGGGTATGCCGAGCTCGTGCCATTTGAAGCGGCCCATCTGGTGGAACGGCAGGACTTCCACCCGCTCCACGTTGCCGAGCCCGGCGGCAAATTCCGCGATCGCGCGCAGGTCGTCAACGTGGTCCGTGAGGCCGGGGACGAGCACGAATCGCACCCAGATCGGGCGCTTCGCGGCCGCGAGCCGGCGGGCGAAGGCGAGCGTCGGGGCAATGTCGCGGCCCGTGAGCTCGCGATGCCGCTCCGGGTCCCAGGACTTGATGCCGAGCATCACGAGGTCGATCGTCTCCAGGTCAGAATCGGCGAGCTTCTCGCCCAGGAAGCCGTTCGTTTCGATCGTCGTGTGGATGCCCATGCCTTTGGCGGCCGCGAGCAGCTTGAGCACGAAGCGGTGCTGCATGAGCGGTTCGCCGCCGCTGACGGTCAGGCCGCCCGCCATCACCTTCAGGCCGTGCCGGTACTTGCGGATCTCGTCGACGGCATGGGTGACGGAAACGGGAAAGCCGTTTCGCATCGTCCAGGTATCCGGGTTGTGGCAATAGCGGCAGCGCCACAGGCAGCCCGTGGTCCAGGCGACCACGCGCACGCCCGGCCCGTCGACCGTGGAGCCGGTCGTGAACGAGTGCAGGAAGCCCATGTCGCCGGTCTCGAGCGCGCTCTTGACGTCGGTTTCCGGCAGGTCGTCCGACAGGTGCACGCGCATCTCGAACGGG
Organism: uncultured Pseudomonadota bacterium; assembly: GCA_963713215.1. GTDB lineage: Bacteria > Pseudomonadota > Gammaproteobacteria > Steroidobacterales > Woeseiaceae > UBA1847. The sequence continues at coordinate 1,766,440 of CAVQKY010000006.1, forward strand.
CTCTTGGCCCTGAGCGGCGGTCTTGCAAGGTGCTCGGCGTCACTCACGGCGTCACTCATGACGATTGCTCATGTCTGTGCCTCATGGCTATTACTCCCCATGAAAGGTCCGGTTGATGACGTCCATCTGCTGCTCGCGGGTCAGGCGCACGAAGTTGACGGCATAACCGGACACGCGGATCGTGAGGCTCGGGTACTTCTCCGGGTGGTCCATCGCGTCCAGGAGCGTCTCGCGGTTCAACACGTTGATGTTCATGTGATAGCCGGTGACGCCAAAGAAAGCATCGAGCATCGCGGTCAGGTTCGTGATGCGGTCCGCCTCCACGCGCCCCAGCCCGGTCGGGACGAGCGTCGTCGTCAACGAGATGCCGTCCTCGGCGTCCCGGTACGGAATCTTGGCCACCGATGCCGCCGATGCGTGGATGCCGTGGCTGTCGCGGCCGTGCATGGGATTCGCGCCCGGCGCGAACGGCTCGCCCTGCCGCCGCCCGTCCGGGCTGTTGCCCGTTGCCTTGCCGTAGACCACGTTCGACGTGATGGTCAGGATCGACTGCGTATGCAGGGCATTGCGGTAGGTGGGGTACTTCCGGAGCTTGCTCATGAACGTGCTGACGGCCCAGGTTGCGAGCTGGTCGACGCGATTGTCGTTGTTGCCGAAGGCCGGGAATTCGCCCTCGGTTTCGTAGTCCGTAACGAGACCGGTCGCGTCGCGCACGACCCGTACCTTCGCGTACTTGATGGCGGACAGGCTGTCCGCGACCACCGAGAGCCCGGCCATGCCGAATGCCATGGTGCGCAGCGGCGCGTAGTCGTGCAGCGCCATTTCGACGCGCTCGTAGGCGTACTTGTCGTGCATGTAGTGAATGACGTTCATCGCGTTGACGTAGACGCTGGCAAGCCAGTCCATCATCTTCTCGAAGCGGGCGAGGACGTCGTTGAAGTCGAGCTCGTCGCCGGCGACAGGTTCGAAGCCGGGCGCCACGAGCTTGCCGCTGATCTCGTCCCTGCCGCCGTTGATCGCATACAGCAGGCACTTGACCATGTTGGCGCGCGCGCCGAAGAACTGCATCTGCTTGCCCATCAGCATCGGCGATACGCAACAGGCGATAGCGCCGTCGTCGCCCCAGGCCCGGCGCATGATCTCGTCGCTCTCGAACTGGATCGAGCTCGTATCGATCGCGACCTTGGCCGTGAAGCGCCGGAAACCGTCCGGCAGGCGCGGCGTATACCAGATCGTCAGGTTCGGTTCCGGCGCCGGGCCCAAGTTGTAGAGCGTCTGGAGGAAGCGGAAGCTGGTGCGCGTGACGAGCGCGCGCCCGTCATCGCCCATGCCGCCGATGGATTCCGTCACCCAGGTCGGGTCACCGGCAAAGAGGTCGTCGTATTCGGGTGTACGCAGGAAGCGGACGATGCGCAGCTTGATGACGAAATCGTCGATCATCTCCTGTGCTTCGATTTCGTCGATCGCGCCGTCCGCAAGGTCCCGGTGCAGGTAGACATCGAGGAAGGTCGACACACGGCCTAGGGACATGGCGGCGCCGTTCTGCTCCTTGACGCCGGCGAGGTAAGCGAAATACAGCCACTGGATCGCTTCCTTTGCGCTTACGGCCGGCCGTGACACGTCGAAGCCGTAGGCCGAGGCCATCTGCTTCAGTTCCTCGAGCGCGCGCAGCTGCTCGGAGAGTTCCTCGCGGTCGCGGATGATCTCGTCGGTCGACATCGCATCGTCGAGCGAGTTCTTCTCCTCCTGCTTGCGCTGGATCAGCCGGTCCACGCCGTAGAGCGGGACGCGGCGGTAGTCGCCGATGATGCGCCCGCGGCCGTAGGCGTCGGGAAGACCGGTCAGGATGTGCGAACTGCGGCAGCGGCGGATGTCTGCGGTGTAAGCGTCGAAGACGGCATCGTTGTGGGTCTTCCGGTACTTCGTGAAGGCTTCCTCGACCTGCGGGTCGACTTCGTAGCCGTAGGTCTTCAAGGCATTGGCGACCAGCCTGAAGCCGCCGTTCGGCATGATGGCGCGCTTCAGCGGCGCATCGGTCTGCAGGCCGACGATGATCTCGTGCTCCCGGTCTATATAGCCGGGCGGGTGCGCGGTAATGGAGCTCGGGATCTGCGAGACGTCGAGCACGCTTTTCTTGCGTTCCTCGACGAACAGGGCCTCGAGCTTCTTCCAGATCTTTTGCGTACGGTCCGTGACCGGGGCGAGAAACGACTCGTCGCCGTCATACGGCGTGAAGTTCTGCTGGATGAAGTCGCGAACGTTGATTTCGCTTTGCCACAAGCCGGAATGAAATCCCCGCCAGGGTGCGGTGTTGTCCACGGTGTCCGTTTTCGGTGCTGTCGCAGCCATGTTCATGTCCTCAGGCGCCCCCGCGGGCGCTTATTGTCCGTCAGGCCCCGCCGCGAGCGGGTTATTGGTCCGTCAGGCCCGGCCGAGAGCGGGCTATTGTCCATCAGGCCCGCCGAGAGCGGGCCTGGTCAAGCCCGAGCACGGCCTCTGTGTGCCGGGCGATCATCAGTTCTTCGTTCGTCGGAATGACCCAGGCCGATACGCGGCTTCCGGCGCGGGAAATTCGCGCTCCGCCGGCGGCATTGGCCTTGTCGTCAATTTCCACGCCGAGCCATGCGGAGGCCTCGCAGAGGCGGCGGCGGACTTCGGGCGAGTTCTCGCCGATGCCGGCCGTGAACACGATGCCGTCGACCCCGCCGAGTACGGCGGCCAGCCCGCCGAGCTCGCGTGCCGCACGGTAGACGAAGTAGTCCACGGCGAGCGCCGCCTGCGGCTCGTCGCTGTCCTGCAGGTCGCGCATGTCGTTGCTGAGGCCCGAGATGCCGAGCAGGCCGGATTTCTTGTAGAGCAGCGTCTCGACCTCCGCCGGCGACATGCCGAGATTCTGGAACAGGAACAGCACGACGCCCGGGTCGAGCGCGCCCGGCCGGGTGCCCATGCAGAGGCCGTCGAGCGCCGTGAAGCCGAGCGTGCTGTCCACGCTCCGGCCGTCTTTCATCGCGCAGAGGCTGGCGCCGCTGCCGAGGTGCGCCACGATGACGCGTCCGGCTGCGATCTCCGGCGCAACGGCGGGCAGTACGGACGCGATGTACTCGTACGAGAGGCCGTGGAAGCCGTAACGCTGCACGCCGCCTTTGCGAATGGCGTGCGGCAGCGGCACCAGCCGCGCCACCGCGGGCTGGCCGGCGTGAAAACCGGTGTCGAAGCACGCGACCTGCGGCACGCCCGGGAGGCGCTCGCCCACGGCGTCGATGGCGTCGAGGTTGTAGGGCTGGTGCAGCGGCGCCAGGCTCTCGAGCGAGCGAAGGTTCGCGAGGACCTCCGGCGTCACCGCGACGGGTGCCGAGTAATGAGTGCCGCCGTGCACGACGCGATGCCCGACGCCGGCAAGGCCCATGCCGCCGAATCGCGCGCGCAGCCAGGCCGCGAGATAATCGAGCGCCTCGCCGGCGTTCGCGACGCCGCCGATCGGCGGGGCGGGGAGGGATCGGCCGTCGGCGTCTTTGGCCCGGAACGCCGGCGCGGTGCCGATGCCCTCGATCAGGCCGCGCGCCTCGACCGACCACTCCGCCGCACCTTCCAGGCTGAAAACGGAAAACTTGAGGCTCGACGAGCCGGCGTTCAATACGAGTACGTGAACGTCCGCCTCGCGCGCTGCCGGCTTGCCGCTCACGTCACGGCCGCCGGCGTCTGCACCCGTCGTGCATGCGCGAGCAGCTTCGCGACGGCGCAGCTGGCGATACGCGACCGGACGTTGTCGGATCGGCTGGTCAGGATGATCGGCACCCGCGCGCCGAGCACCAGCCCGGCGCTGTCGGCGTTGGCGAGGAAACTCAGCTGCTTCGCGAGCATGTTGCCGGCCTCGAGGTCCGGCACCAGCAGGATGTCGGGATCGCCGGCGACCTGCGACACGATGCCCTTGATGTCTGCCGCCTCGCGGCTTATGGCATTGTCGAACGCGAGCGGGCCGTCCAGCATGCCGCCCGTGATCTGCCCGCGCTCCGCCATCTTGCACAACGCGGCTGCGTCGATCGTCGCGATCATTTTCGGGTTCACGGTCTCGACCGCAGCCAGTATGGCGACTTTCGGCATCTCGACGCCGATCGCGATCGCGAGATCGATCGCATTCCGGACGATGTCGGCCTTGGCTTCCAGATCGGGCGCAATATTGATCGCGGCATCGGTCACGATGAGGACCTTGTGATAGGTCGGGACGTCCATGATGAACACATGGCTGATGCGACGGGCGGTGCGCAGCCCGGTGTCGCGCTTCACGACCTCGCCCAGCAACTCGTCCGAATGCAGGCTGCCCTTCATCAGGAGTTCCGCCTTGCCGCTCCTCACCAGTGCCACCGCGGCTGCAGCCGAGCCGTGACTGTGCGGGGCATCGACGATCTCGATGCCCTCGAGATCGGCGCCGCTTTGCCGGGCGGTCTCCTCGATTTTGGCCACCGGCCCGACCAGGATCGGCCGGATCAGTCCTTCCGCCGCCGCCTCGAGCGCCCCGGCGAGCGCCGTTTCCTCACAGGGGTGCGCCACGGCGGTCGGCACCGGCTCCAGTCCCTTGCAGCGGGCGAGCAGGCTCTCGTACTTGCCGGTACCCGTGATGCGTGCAGCGCTTACATTCATGATGAGCTCCTGGCGAGTTCAGGATTCGATCGCGCCCTGGCGGGCCCGGTTTCTCTCAGCACCAGGATGAGTACGAGCGCCAGTCCGACGCCATAGAGCAGCGGCTCGAACGCGACCTGGTAATGTTCGAGTTCCATCTCCGCCGCGCCGCCGGAGACACTGACCAGTTTCCGCGCAAAGACGGGGCCGAGCAGTGCACTGAACGTGAAGTTCAGGAAGTTGATGACGCCCGTGGCAGTGCCACCCATTTCAGCGGGATTGGCCTCCTTGATGACCGTGTACGGCAGCATGGCCGCGCCGGAGGCAATACCCGTGACGATGCCGAGCACGTAGGGCGGCAGCACGTCGGCCGGCCCGTACAGTATCCAGGCGAGGCAGCCGAGCAGCACCAGTCCACCGCCGATCATCACCGGCTTGCGCCGCCCGATTTTGTCGGAGATGGCGCCCAAGAAGCGGGCAGCCGATCATCCAGCCCATGGGCACCGTCGCGGAGCGCATCACGGCCTCGCCGTAGTCATAGCCGATGCCTTCCTGCAGGAAACGCACGCCCCAGACCATGTCGAAGATCGTCGTCGGGATGAACATCAGGCCCGCGATCATTCCGCAAAGGAGCGATTGCGGGTTGCGAAAGACCGTCGCCAGCGCGCTGAGCGCACCCGGGCCCTTCGCGGCCGTGGCGCCGGCCTGCCGACGCGGTAGTAGGAACAACAGCAGGCCAGCGATCACCAGGCCGATGATGCCCATGCCGAACCAGAAGCTGCTCCAGACGACGCCGGCCGCGATCATCGGCCCGACGGCGAACTGGCCCGCGGACCCGCCGCCCATGCCGAACATCTGCGTGGCGCCGATGAGTGTCGCCGCCCGCGACGGGGGAAAGCTGGTCGTTGCGATGTAGACGGCGCCGATCAGCGCGAACACACCGCCCGCGCCCTGCAGGAACCGGCCGACGCTCGCAATTCCCGCATCGCCCGAGGCGAACATCAGGGACCCTATGCCGACCAGCGCGGCGCCGACCGGTATCACCCTGCGCGGCCCGAACTTGTCCATCGCCACGCCGGCGACCAGGCTGAACGGCGAATAACCGTAATAGAAAAGACCGGCCATCGAGGCCACGCCGGCCGCGCTGATGCCGAAGGCCGTCGACAACTCGGGCAGCATGACCGCCGGCGCCGAGCGCAACATGTACTGGTAGAAGTAGTAGACGGCCGCGATCAGCCACGCGACCAGTGCGACGCGGGAGGCATTTTTCATGTCGATACCTCCCGCTCGTGTGTGGCCGCTTTCGTACGGACTATGGCCTCAGCAAAGGACCAGTGAGACCGCGAGTCCACCTTCGGAGGTTTCCTTGTATTTGGAATTCATCTCCTTCGCGGTCAGGGCCATGGCGCTGACGGTCGTGTCGAAGTCGACGCGGCGGTCCGCCGGGATCTCGTTCTTCGCGATCATGAAGCCGGTCCAGGACTTGACGGCGCCGAACGCGCAGCGCTCGATGCACGGCACCTGCACGAAGCCCGCGACCGGGTCGCAGGTCATGCCGAGGTGGTGCTGCAGGGACGACTCCGCGGCGTTGGCGACGACGCGATGCGGCTCGCCGTGTGCTTCGGCAAGGAAGGCGGCACCCATGGCCGACGCCACGCCGATCTCCGCCTGGCAGCCGCCCTCGGCGCCGGACAGGGTCGCGTTGTGCTTGCACAGGTAGCCGATGGCGGCCGCGGCAAGGAAGCCGTCGCGAATCTGTTCCTGCGAAAGTTTCCGTCCGCCCTCGCCGACCGCGTACACCAGCGCCGGCATCACGCCGGCCGAGCCGCCGGTAGGCGCCGTCACCACCAGGTGACCGCGGGCGTTTTCCTCCGAACCGGCCAGCGCATAGGCGGCGACCACGCCGATCCCGCGCTGCCGCTCGTACTCGTCCTCCATGGCGCGCTTGTAGACTTCGCCCGCCTTGGTCTTGAGCTTGATCGGCCCCGGCAAGGTGGATGTCGGCGCGGCCAGGCCGGCCTTGACGATGTTCACCATGGCGGTCGCGATCTTGTCGATGAACGCGTTGATCTCGGCTTCGCTGCGGCCGGAGACTGCGATCTCGTTCGCCATCACGAGATCGGCGATCGAGAGCTTCGATTTCTCGGCGTGCGCCTGGAGCTCGCTCATGGTCGCGTAGGGATATTTCGGCTGTCCCTTCTTCGGGGGCTCGTAGCCCTTCCACTCGATGAAGCCACCGCCCGGCGAGTAATACTCGAGCTCATAGACCACATCGTTGCCCGCCATCAGCTTGCAGGTCATCGTGTTCGGGTGCGGGAAATCGCCCTTGGGCGCATCGTAGATGACGTCCTTCAACGAAACATTGAAGGACTTGCCGCCGAGGGTCACCGGGAAACTCTGGTTCGGGTTGGCCGCGAGGCCGTCGAGGAAGGCGGGCTCGACGGTCGCCGGCTCCTTGCCGATGATGCCGGCAAGCGCGGCGCGTTCCGTGCCATGGCCCTTGCCGGTGGCGCTCAGGCTGCCGAAAAGATGCACCTTCATGCCGGTGACGCCGGCGAGCTTGTCGGCCGGGAGCTTCGCACAGCGCTGGTAGAAGTCATAGGTGATGCGCATCGGCCCGATCGTGTGCGAGCTCGATGGACCCGGACCGACCTTGTAGAACTCGTCCAGCAGGGTCATGACAGGCCCCTTCGTTTTCCGGACCGCCTCCAGGTCGGGCGACATCGTGGCGCCGAGCGGTGGCGAGGTCGGGCCGGTAGCCGCAATGGCGGTGGCGCCCGGCACGCGGACGCCGGCGATGACGGCTGCCGCGCCGACCACGGCGCTCCGCATGAGGAACGTCCGTCGATCCACACCGGCGGGCGCTTCGGCGACGGGTTCGTTATCGGGAAGAAGGCGCGGATCCGCGTCGTCGGGGTATTGAGTGTTCATGGATTGTTCCTCTTGCAACAAGTCATTAGCAGCCCCAGCCCGAGCCTGCGCGCCGCGACCAACAATGCCCGAGCCGTGCTCATGTCATCCGGCCCGGGTGCGCGGCAATGCGGGCATGATTTCACCCGGTGCTAGAGGACCCACAATCGGTACTATTACGCACTTCCCTGATCGATTTTGCGGACTGCCGTAATGCGGGGGCCATAGTAGTATGCGGCAGTCGATAACAGTCGCATTGCGCGCCCGGTTTGCGGGCTGTGGGCTGACCAGGGCGACCACACACCGACTCGAGACCGCGAGCATGAACACCAAAAAAAAAGACAAGAAGGATCCTGAGACCGATGTTCCCGGCTCGAAGAAAAAGAACAAGGCGCTGAAGCGCCAGGATTACGAGAAGGAACTCGAAAACCTGCACGGCGAACTCGTGGCGCTGCAGGACTGGGTCGTCCAGCAAGGGCTGAAGATCTGCATCCTGTTCGAGGGCCGCGACACCGCCGGCAAGGGCGGCACCATAAAAGCCATCACCGACCGGGTCAGTCCGCGCGTGTTCCGCGTCGTTGCCCTGCCCGCCCCGACCGAACGGGAAAAAAGCCAGATGTACGTGCAGCGATACGTGCCGCACCTGCCGGCGGCGGGTGAGGTGGTCATCTTCGACCGCAGCTGGTACAACCGGGCCGGTGTCGAGCGCGTGATGGGTTTCTGCACGGAGGAAGAGGCCCGGCAGTTCCTCCAGGCAATACCATTCGTCGAACGGGCCATAGTCAACTCCGGCATTATCCTGATCAAGTACTGGCTCGAAGTGTCCGAGGACGAACAGACGCGCCGCCTCAAGGCGCGCATGGACGATCCGCGCAAGGGCTGGAAGCTCTCGCCCATGGATCTCAAGTCCTACAGCCGCTGGTACGACTACTCGAGAGCCCGCGACGACATGCTGCAGGCGAGCGACACCGGGTATGCACCGTGGTATGTGGCGAAGACCGACGACAAGCGGAGGGCGCGGCTCAACATCATCACGCACCTGCTTGCCCAGGTTCCTTACGAGAAGCCTCCGCGGCCGGAGATCGTGCTGCCGGAACGGCAGGACCGCGGCGACTACAAGGAATCCAGGTATGCGGTGAAATACATCGACGAGCGCTATTGAACGACCGGATTTTCGCTACGCAACGACCGCCGTCCCGGCAAATTCGAGTTCCGGCGATCCTGGAGATCGGTTCTGATGCTTGTCAGGTTCCGCGTTGTCAGGTGCCGCCGAAGGGGCTCCCGGAGGCGCCTTTTTTCTGCCCGCCGGCGGCGCGGTGCGCGTCGACCCGCGCAATGATCTCCGCGGTGATTGCTCGCGTGTCGGCAACGCCGATTCTGCCGACGGCCTTGTTCAGCGATTCGTACGTGGCGGCGAGCAGGCTGCGCAGCTTCTTGAAACCGATGGGGTTCTTGCTCCCGCAAACCGAGGCATCGCCACGCAGCACCCGGTCGATGGCGCCGGGTGCGCGCAGGTCGACGTCGCAGATCGCCGTCAGCCGCACGAGTTCGTCGGCAATGCCGTCGAGATGGCGTGACCACACGGTGTGCGGAGGCTTTGCGCCCTGTCCGCTTTTTTCGTCTTCCTTCTCTTCCATGGACCTCTCCGAGCCCGACCGTTCTTTGATCGACCGGCTGCCCTGCGACGATACGCCTGCCCGTTGGTGGCCGCTATCCGAAAGATTACCGCACGCGCCGGCCGCGTCGCCGCGACGGACTGTCCTCCGGGGCCGACGGCACACTGAACGGGAGGCCGTGTGAAGATTTTGAACCTGTTGCTCGCCTTCGTTCCGTTCGCGGTAGCGCTGGAATATCTCGCTCCGGACCGGCACCTGCTGGTGTTCGTCGCCGCGGGACTGGCCATCCTGCCGCTCGCCGGCTGGCTCGGGCGTGCTACGGAGCAACTCGCGACTCGTGCGGGAGAAGGAATCGGCGGCTTGCTCAACGCCACCTTCGGCAACGCCGCGGAGCTCATCATTGCGCTGGCGGCGCTGCGCGCAGGCCTGCATGACGTCGTCAAGGCGTCGATCGCCGGCTCGATCATCGGCAACATCCTGCTGGTGCTCGGGGCGGCGATGCTTGCCGGTGGTCTTCGTCATCGCGAACAGCACTTCGCCGCCGCAGGCGCACGATCGCAGGCCACCATGCTGACTCTCGCAACCATCGGGCTGATCGTTCCCGCGGCCTACCTGTTTGCGGTCCCCGACGCATTGCCGCGCGCAGTCGGGTTCCTGAGCGTGTCGATCTCCGTGCTGCTCCTCTTGGTCTACGGGCTGTTTCTCGTGTTCTCGCTCGTTACGCACCAGGCCCTGTTCTCCAGTCCGGCGCCGGCAGACGCACACACGGAGCACACGGCGGCCTGGCCGGTCGGCAAAGCGCTCGCGGTGCTCGGCGTCGCCACTGCGTTCATCGCCTGGATGAGCGAAATCCTGGTCGGGGCGGTGGAACCGGCCGCGCACGGGCTGGGGCTCAGCAACGTCTTCGTCGGCGTCTTCATCGTTGCGATCCTCGGCAACGCCGCCGAACACGCCACAGCCGTCACCGTGGCGATGAAGAACAGGATGGACCTGTCACTGTCGATCGCGATCGGTTCCGGCGTCCAGGTGGCGCTGTTCGTCGCCCCGGTGCTGGTACTGGTCAGCCTGTTCGTGGGTCCCCGGCCGATGGACCTCATCTTTTCCGGAGGCCTCGTGCTGAGCATGCTCCTCGCGGTCCTCATCACCGGGCAGATCGCCGGTGACGGGCGTTCGGACTGGCTGAAGGGCGTGCAGCTGCTCGCCGTCTACCTGATCCTTGGCCTGACCTACTTCGTGATCCCCGATACCCCGCCGCTCTGAGGCAGGAGCACCGCGCGAGTATTGGCAGATGCAGCCGCCGACAGTCTGGAAAGCCTGCCTCTTCATCCTCGTGCTTGCACTCGCGCGACCCGCTGGCGCGGCGGACGCCGGCGAGGACGCTCGCAAACTCAGCATAGGCTGGCTGATGTTCGGCGACCTGTACTACATACCCTCGTATCACGACGACGAGGGCGACGATGCCGCCGGTGCGGTACTGCGACGTGCCTATCTCACCGTCGATGCCGACTTCGGCAAGCGCTGGTTCGGGCGGCTGAGGTTCGAAGCGAACCAGTCGGGAGAGTTCGAGGAGTATGACGTCGAAGTCGACGTCAAGGACCTCTACCTCGGCGGTAAGTTCGGTGAGCATCAACTGCTCGTCGGCCTGTCGCCCACGCCGACGTTCGACCTGATCGAAAAGTCGTGGGGCATGCGCTACCTTGCCCGCACGCCGATGGACCTGCAGGGCCTGCCCAGCCGCGAGACCGGCATCGCGCTAAGCGGGCCGCTGTCGACAGATGGCCGGTTCTCTTACCGGGTAATGCTCGGCGCCGGGACGGAGTTCGGCACCGATGACGGCGACGGGCGCAAGCTCATGACGGCTGCAAGCTGGCAACCCGACCCGCGTTGGACGATCGACCTGTACGCCGACTACGAGGTACTCCCCGGAGAAACGGATCGCCGGACGCTGCAGGGCTTCGTCGGCTTCGAGTCCGACGCCCTGCGCTGGGGCCTGCAGTACTCGCACCAGGACCGGCAGGACGACCCGGGCGTCGAACTCGCCTCCGCCTTCCTGGTGGCCCGCACCGGCAATCGCTCGAACATGGTGTTGCGCGTGGACCGCCTGTTCGAACCGAGCGTGAAGGGCGACGACATCGACTACCTGCCGTTCGACCCGTCCGCCAGGGCCACCCTGCTCATCGCCGGCTTCGAATTTCGGCCCGCAGAGCGCTACGCCGTCACGCCCAACGTCGTGGTCAAGCGTTATGACGAGGACGACTCTGGACAACGCCCCGATACCGACGTGCACCTGCGCCTGACGTTTTTTCTCGATTTCGAGTGAGTGCACTCGGTGTGATGCGACAAGATACCGATGTCGGATCGTTAAAAATCTTCAGCTGCTTCCTCGTTCTCCAGCTCGTCGACATCATCCGGCACTCCCTCGTCCTCGATCGTGCTGTCGATTCGCTCGCCAGCCAGCCGGTCGTCCGTCGGCGGGCCACTATTAATACGATCGGTGTCGAGGGAGTCGGTTTCGCTGTCCTCCGTCTCCGAGGGGTCGGATTCCGGGTCGAGCACTTCGTCGATCGCTTCTTCGACCTGCTCCGGCCGGGCACGTACATCTTCCGCATTGGGCTGCCACGGCTCCGCCGGTCCAGGCGTCTGCAATTCTTCCGGCTGTGAGGGAATATCCGGTCTGCTGACCGGATCGTCCTGGGCCACCGCGTTGCCACATACCAGCAAAACGGCGGCGGCAAGAGGCGTTAAAGAAGTCTTGATGATGCTGTTCATCAGCCAGCTCCTGTCGAATATAAAGGGTAAGCAAGATAATGCATACGTCGTGCCAACGCTGACGGGGCCCGAAGACGGTGCCTTACGGGTTGGTATAACCAAATGATTGGAGCCGGTCTGTCGCTGGCCACGTTGATCCGCTCGGCGGCAAACCCCTCCGGGAGGGGTTTTGTACCGCAATGGAAAATAGCAGGGAGCCGCACCCTGGGACCGGCGAATCAGGTCCGTCCCTTTCCTACCAGGGCCCGAAACCGGTCCGTTTCGCTGATCGATTCGAGCATGGGATCGAGAACCAGCGTTTGCGGCTGCCCGAAATGATGGTTCTTCAGGGTGTCTTCGAGCACGTCGAGCGCTTCGCCGGACAGGCCGGCGACCGCATACGAACGAACCACCTGCAGCGCGAAATTCTGGTAGATCAATTCGTCTTCCGGTGCGGCCGCCAGGGTGCGCTTGCCGAGTTCAAGCGTTGCCGTCGTATCGCCGCGCAATGCCGCCGCCAGCGCCAGGTCGCCGAGCGTCGTGGCGCCGGGGTTGGCAATCGATGCCGACAGCTGCTCTGCCGTTTCCATCGATTCGCCTGCAAGCGCGTCCTGCCCCGTTTGCCGGTAGAGCCAGGTCAGCAGGCTTTCGACCTTCAAGCGATGGGTCGGGCGCTCGATCCAGGTGTCCCTGGCCGCGGTCAGCAACTGAATGGCCGCTGGAAAGTCTCTGCTGACGATCAGCGCCGAACTCATGGTATCCAGTTGCTCCAGCGTCGTGACATCGACGCGCAGCGCCAAAGCTCGTGCTGCGCCGACGTCCTGTTCGCATCCCAGCGTTACCCAGGCCGAAACCCCCACAATGCCCGGTTCGTTGTCGAATTTCGCGAGAGCCCTGTTTCTCAGGTCGACGGCTTCCGCGCAGCGCCCCGCCTCGACCAGGGTAACCATCGATTCGCGATAGAGGCTGGGGCTGTTCGGACTGAAGGTCTGCGCCTGAAGCAGGGCGTCTGCAGATTCGCTGAACCGGCCGAGGCGGCGCAGCAGATATCCGCGCAGCGCAATCACGCGGGCGTCGTGGGGCGCAATCGATTCGACGCGGCCGAGTAGGATCAGGGCGTTCGAATAGTTGCGGTAGCCGTAGTACTGAACGTAAGCGTCAGCCATCAGCGTGCCGACACTGTCAGGCGCCAGGGACCTGGCGCGCTCGAGCGAATTTTCCGCGGCGTCCCTGGTTGTGAGGTCCGGCGAGGCGTCATCCTCTGCACCATCCTCCCAGTACAAGCGAACCTGGGCGATCGACAGTTCCCCCCACGCCTCGGCGAATTCGGGATCCAGCTCGGTGGCGTTCCGGAACGAGGCGACGGCGTTCTGCAAGGACGGTTGCGTCAGCGACTCACGGTCCTCCATGCCGTGCAGGTAGCTCTGGTAGGCATCGAGGTTTTCGGTCGGTACGTCGCTGAGCTGCTGAACCTCCTGCGGGCTCAAGGTCGCGTGCATCGCCTCTGCAATAGCGCCGGCTATGTCCGCCTGCACCTCGAACAGGTTTGCCGTGGTCAGCTCACGATCGAAGGTTTCTGCCCACAGGTGTTCGTCGGTGGTCGCATTGATGAGCTGTGCGTTGATTCGCACGTTGCCGCCGATGGCCTGCAGGCCGCCCTCGAGGATATAGCCGGCGCCGAGCTCGGCACCGATCTGGCGCAGGTTCTTCGCGGTGTCTGCGTACTCCATGACGGACGTTCGCGAGATGACCCGGAACGCCTTGAGCCGCGCGAGTCGCGTCAGCAGGTCGTCGTGCAGGCCGGAGGCGAGGAATGTACCTTCATCATTTTTCGAGAATGCCTGCAGCGGCAGCACCGCGACGACCGGAATTCCGGGATCCGGGGCCGCCGAATGACCGGCCGCCTGGCTGGCCGTCGGCATGGCATCGGGGCCCAGGACGAAGCGGTCGACCGCGAAAACCCCGATGGCGACGACCAGCAGCGCAATGATGGCGATATCGAGCTTCTGCGCGGTATGCGCCGTGATGGATTCGGCCGGCGCCACGTCCTTTTCGCGCTTCAGGCCCTCCGGGGTCATCTCGTAGACCCAGGAGACGATAATCGCGGGGATGAAGCCGATCACCATCAGGCCGAGCACCGCCTTGCCCCAGACGTCCGGCAGGCCGAGCACTTCCATCAGGAGGTCCGTCGCCTGCAGGAGCACCCAGGACAACACGACATAACCGGCGGCCACCCGGAATACGTTGCGGCGATTGAGCTCGCTGATCAGGGACAAGTGGGTCTTTACTCGGGCCGCAGATTCGGCATTCTACCCTTTCCCACGGCAGCACTGCAGTTCACGCAGTGCTTACGCATTCTCCTGAAGATAAGCGTCCACGGCAGCGCCGACGGTGGGGTGGAATCGGCTGCTGCCGAAACGCTCGAACAACTCGAAGTGCCGCAGCTTGTCCTTGACGGGATCTTTCATCGCAGCAAAATGCAGTTCGATACCTGCTTCGCGGAGCGTTCGCTCGAGTTCGTCCAGCATGTCCGCCGAGGTCACGTCGATGCTGGTGACCGGCTCGGCCGTTACCACCAGGCGCCGCACCGGCGGAGGCGCATCGGCGACAACCTTTAGCACCCGCTGCTGGAACAGTTCCGCGTTCGCGAAAAACAGCGGCGCATCCCAGCGAAACAGCACCAGTCCGGGCACTCGCCGCGCTGCGGGATAACGCGCAACATCGTGATAGCCGCGAATGCCCTCGACCCGGCCGAGCACCGCCGAGTGCGGGCGCCAGCCATCCCACAGGAACTCGATCACGGCGATCGTCACCGCGAGTCCTATGCCGGGGATCGCGCCGAACGTCGCCACGCCGGCGAAACACACCATGGACAGCCAGAATTCCCAGCGCTGGATGCGCCAGATCCGGCCGAGGTCGCGGAATTCGAACAGGCCGATCGCCGACGCGATCACCACTGCCGCCAGGGCGCTGTTCGGCAGGTTCTGCAGGAGGTCGGGGGCTGCGACGAGGAGCAGGGCCACCGCCACCGCGCCGACGACACCGGTGAGCTGGGTTCGGGAGCCGGCGGCCTCGGCGACCGGCGTACGGGAGGAACTGCTGCTGATCGGGAAGCCCTGGAAAAAGCCCGCCGCGAGGTTGGCGCCGCCGAGCGCGATCATCTCCTGGTTCGGGTCGACGCTGGTCCTGGTCCGGGCCGCATAGGTCCGCGACAGTACGCTGGTATCGGCAAAAGCGACGAGCGCCACGGCGCAGCCGCCGATCACGATGCTGCTGAGCTCGGCAAAGCCGATCCACGGGATTACGAGCGAAGGCAGCCCGCGCGGCAGCGGGCCGAGTACTTTCACGCCGGCCGTGGCCGCAAGGTCCAGCATGCCTGTGATGACCGTCGCGGCCACGACGGCAAGCAGGATGATCGGGATGCGCCGGAAGCGCTTGAGCGCCAGGATCGTGGCCAGCACGCCGGCGCCGATGGCGAACGCCGCGCCGTTCCACTCCCCGTTCAGCACCGCCTCTGCGATCCGGGCGAGGTCGCGGAGCGGCCCCGTGCTTTCGATCGAGAAGCCGAAGAGCTTCGGCAGCTGGCTGATCAGGACGACGAGCGCGATCCCGTTCATGTAGCCGTAGCGAATCGGCTTCGACAACAGTTCCGTGATGAAGCCGAGGCGCAGCATGCCGGCTGCGATGCAGACGATGCCGGTCACGATGGCCATCAGGCTCGCAACGGTGATCGCCCGTGCGGGATCGCCCGCGGACAGGGGCAACACCACGGCGAGGATCACCGCGGCGAGCGAGGAATCCGGGCCCAGTACGAGGATGCGGCTCGGGCCCAACAGCGCGTAGGCGAGCAGCGGGACGATCGTCGCGTACAGGCCGTAGATGCCCGGCACGCCGGACGCGACGGCATAGGCGATGCCGACCGGAACCAGCATCGTCGTCAAAACGAGTCCCGCCGCGAGATCGTTCGGCAGCCATGCGAGTTCGTAGTTCCGCAGCGTGGCGAGGCCCGGCATCCAGCGCAACGCGCCGGTCGCGGCAGGTGGCTGCCGGAAGGCGGCTGCCGGGTCCGAACCGGGACCGGTTGCGTCGCTCAAGGGACTTCCCGTCGCATCAGATCCTTAAGGAAACGCTGCCTGCAGCGGCTGGCGCTGCGGCAACGGCCAGAATGCATCGAACACGTACACCGCGGTCACGCCGTACAGCGACGCGCCGGCGAACATCAGGAGGCGATCGTAGAACGACGTGCCGGCGGCGCTGCCGAGTTGCGTATCGAGGACCGCCGGGGCAAGCACGACGAACATCGTCAACAGGGCGTACATCCAGGTGCCGCCGTCCGGCGCCGGGCCGGCGCCCTTGAACATCTTGCCCGCGAACCAGAAAGTGGCTGTCGCAGCCACGAGCACGTACATCGTGAGCGACGGCCAGACCGACAGGAGTTCCCAGGCGACGACGGCGGCCACGCCACCCGCCAGCGTCGAGACGAGCAGGGATTTCGCCGCGTTGCCCGCGCCGGCGCCGGACGCTTCCTGGCCCATCGCCGCGACCTTGATCATGACGCCGACGTTGCTCGCGCTGGCCGGTGACAGCAGGAACCAGATCGTGACGGGCAATACGACGACCAGCGAACGAAGCGCGCGCCGCACCGGGAACTCCGGCGCGGGTGCAGGTGGTCTCGCCGGCGGCCGCGGCATCGGCGGGTCCGGTAATACGATGTGCATGAGCCAGGCTATTCCTGCGCCGACGAGCGCCCCGATGGCAAGGCCTTCGGCCACCGCGAGCAGCACGTCGACGGACACGGAGCCCAAGGCCACCGTCACCGTGATGCCGATCGTGAAGAACGTGCCGATCACGGCGGGCTTGCCACGCGCGGTGAGATAAAAAGTGTGGAACAGCGCGAGGGCGACGAGTATCAGGCCCGCGATGCGCTGGTGCACCAGCACGGGCAGGAACACGAATGAGGCGTAGACGCTCCCAACGAGCGCGGCGACGATCTTCACGAAGAACGCGGCCGGGGGGCGGCTCACGGGCAGGGCCAGGATGGCCATCGCCAGGATCGGCGCGACGAAGGACAACGGCCAGGCGATTGCCTGCGACAGCCACAGCGCGAGCGTCGTTCCCGCAGTCAGCCTGAGGACCCGCCGCAGCCGGATCCGCCCGGCCGTCGAGTCGTGCAGGTCAGTAGGCATAGGAGAACAGGCTCGCAAGCCGGAGGTACAGGCCACCCAGCAGGCGCAGGATGACGTTGTCGTTTGTATAGACGATGACCGATGCCTGCGCGCCGACCCGCAGCCGCTGCAGGTCCTCGCGCGGCATGACGAAATCGATCACGACCGGGAAACGCTGCGCATCGCGCAGCCATTGGCGATCGTTGTCGACGGTCGGCAGGCTGCCTAAGGGCGCCGAATCCACTGCGACGCCGTAGGCCAGGTCGCGCACCGAGCCCTCGAACACCCGGCCGGGGTACACGTCGAAGATCACGCCGGCCCGGTCCTCTGCATCGACGTGGCCGAGGTTGTTCTCGGTGAGATCCGCCTGGATCCAGACGTCCTCGGTCGAGACAAAGGTCATCTGCGGTGCCCCGGCGCCGGCGAAGTTGCCCCTGTCCACCCGGACGTCGGTGACGACACCGTCCGTCGGCGCATTGATCGTGGTGCGTGCGAGATTCACCCGGGCCTGCTCCAGGGCGGCATTGGCTTGCAGGATCCGCGAATTCTCCTCGCCGGCACGCCCGAGGCTCTGCCGTGCCTGTTCGAGGCTCGCCTCGGCCGCGGCAAGCTGTTCCACCGCCACCTTGAGCGTTGCCTCCGCGGCCTCCACCTGGCGGTCGGACAGGGCGCCGGGATCCTGCTCCTTGATGCGGCGCAGACGGACGTAGTCCTGCTGCGCTTTCTGGCGGCTGGCCTCCGCCGCGCGGACATTGGCTTCGGCGGCCGGAATCCCGGCTTCCGATCCGCCGACCGATTCGCGGGCCGCGTCGAGGCTGGCCTCGGCCCCCGCGACGGCGAGCTCGTATTGCGTGGGGTCGATGCGGAACAGCAGGTTGCCGGCCGTCACCCGCTGGTTCGTTGCAACTGCGACCTCGACGACCGTGCCGGACACTTCCGCGGCGATGGGCACCACCAGCGCATGCACGCGCGCCTGACTCGAGTACGGCGTCATGCGGTCGAAGACGAGATAGGCGACGAGGATGACAAGCGATAACACGAGCAGCCGCAGCGTCCAGGTGCGCACCGGGTCGCGCGTCTTTGCCTCGGGTTCGCCTGGGGCTTCGCTTTCGTCGCCTTCGCCGTCAGTCATCGCTTCTTATCCTTATGCGGGCTCATTCCTGCGGCACCGGCTCGTCCAGGAGATCACCCCAGTTCGTCCGTTCCTGCATCGTCTCAATCGTACTCTCCGGCACCAGTGCCGCGTCGTTCGCCTGCCAGCCGCCGCCGAGCGCGAGATACAGCGACACCAGCGCCACGGCCATGTCGCCTTTGCTCGCGACCAGGCGGCCCTGCTGGGTGAACAGGGCGGTTTGCGCATCGAGGACGCGCTGGTAGTCCGCGAAGCCTTCCTGGAAGCGCAGCATCGACACATCCGTGGCGCGCTGCGCGACCGTGACGGTTTCTTCCAGCAGGCGGTGTTGTTCACGCGCGCCGTTCAAGTCGGCGACAGCGTCCTCGACTTCACGCGACGCCTGCAGCACCGTTTCCCGCCAGGCAGTGAGTGCCTGCTGCAGGCGCGCATCCTGCACGCGGACGTTGTTGCGAATCCGGCCGTAGTTTAGAAACGGCCAGACGAACGCCGGACCCGCGGACCAGGTCAGGCTGTCGCCGTCGAACAGTTCGCCGATGCCGGAGACACCGGAACGGGTCGTGTCCGTGTCGTCGGCGGCGACGAGGCCGACCGAGCCGCTCAGCGTGAAACTCGGGTAGAGGTCGGTTTCGGCAAGACCGACGTTCGCGTTTGCGGCCATGGCGCGATACTCGGCTGCCCGCACGTCGGGACGTTGCCGGAGCAGGTCGGCGGGAATGCCGATCGCGAGCTGCTGCGGTACGGCGGGAACGCCCGCGTCGGTGACAAGCATCGGCTGCACCGCGCCCGGCGGCAGGTCGACCAGCACGGCCAGCGCGTGCCGCGCCTGGTTCAGGTCCGCGGCCAGGACCGGCAATGTCGCCTGCGTGCTGAGGAGCAGCGTCCTCGCTTGCAGTACATCGAGTTCCGAGGTCTCGCCATTCTGGAACTGCACGTCGACGATCTCGAAGCTGCGCTGCTGGCTTGCGACGTTGTCTTTCGTGATCCGAATCTGGTCCTCGATCAAGCGAACCGTGAGCCAGGCGAACGCCACCTGTGCAGCGACGATAACGGTCGCATCGTCGTACGCGGCCAGAGACTCCAGGTACAGCGCGTCGGCCGCTTCGATGCCGCGCCGGTAGCGGCCCCAGAAATCGATCTCCCAGCTGGCCGAAATGCCGAGATCGTACTGGACGTAGTCGAGATCGCCGGCCGCGGTGTTGGCGGCATTCTCGCTCGCGGAGAGGGCGGTCGCACCGCCCGCTGCGACCTGCGCCTGCGGGTACTGCAACCCGGTGGCAAGACCTAACGCGGCACGCGACTCGAGCACGCGCAACCCGGCGATCTCGAGCGAATTGTTGTCGGCGAGCGCGAGCGCGATGAGCCGGTCGAGTTCGGGGTCCCCGAAGAGCTTCCACCATGCGGCTTCCTCCTGCGGCGAGGTGGACAGGCCCGCGATCTCGGCCTGGTACCAGTCCGGAGCCAGCGGCGCTTCCGGCCGTTCGTAGTCGGGGCCTACCAGGGTGCACGCGGACAGGTACAGACCGCCCGCAACCGCGCACGATTTCCAGAGCCTTCGCATGGTTGAGAGTGTATCCGAGCAGGCGTTCCGCTAGCTCGCAGCCGGCTCACCGCCCACCGGACCCGCTTGCGGGTCGGGCGAGCGGCGCCAGACCCAGTCGTAGATCACCCGGTAGCCGAGGCCCAGGATCACCGCCCCGAGGAAGAGACCGATGACGCCGAACTGGATCATGCCGCCGATGGCGCCGATGAGTACGACCAGCACCGGCAGGTCGACGCCGCGTCCCAGCAGCAACGGCTTCAGTACGTTGTCGCTCAGGCCGATCAGGATGGCAGCGATCGCGAACACCGTCGCAGCGCCCGTGCTGGCGAAGGAAAAGACCCAGACGATGAGCGGGATCATGATGATGATCGCCGGGATCTGGACGATCGCGGTCACGAGGATCACGCAGCGTGAAGAGCCCGGCAGCAGGCAGGCCGATCAGCGCGAAGGCGATGCCGGCCATCACCGCCTGGATCGCCGCGACGCCGAGCACACCGTTCGTGACGCTGCGTATCGTCGACACCATGAGGTCGGCCAGGTGCGCGCCGCGACCTTGCGAGATCCGGTCGCAGATGGCACCGTCGCGTCGTAGCCTTTGTGCGCGAACATGAGGAAGAACCCGGCGATGATGATCGAGGCGACGAAATGCAGCATCCCGGACAGGAGCGCGCCGGCCGCCTGCGCAAAGCGCTCGGCCGCGGCTTTGACCTGGGGGCCGATACTCCGAAAGCATCGCCTCGAGGTTGCTCGACGCCGCGCTCCACGCCGCGTAGAGCTTCTCGCCGATCACCGGCCAGCCTTTGACGGAATCGTCCGGCGGCGGTATGTGCAGGTCGCCTTCGCTCAGGTCCGCGTGCAGCGCCTGTGCCGTGCCAATGGTAGAGTCGACGACGAACCAGCCGGGCAGCAGGAGGATCGCGAGGCCCGCAAGCGTGATGATCGTCGCCGACCATTTGGCCCTGCCGCCGAGCGCCGCGGCCAGCTTGAGGTGCAGGGGATAGACGGCGACAGCGAGGATGATGCCCCACACGACAATGGCTGCGAACGGGCCGATGATGATGGCGCAGAATCCGACGAGCAGGACGAGCGTCGCGATCTGGATGAACGAGGTCATCATGTTGTGCGTGAAGCGCCGTTCGTCGCGGTCGGCAAGTATCATCGGGCTATTCATGGGCTATTCATGGGTGCCTCCTGTCGTGGTCACGTGTGCTTGCCACATGCGTTGCAGGACCGCGTAGAGGAAGGCGGTCGTCCAGCCGATCAGCACGATTCCGCCGATGGCCTCGAAGCCGCTCAGCAGTCGCCAGTTCGAGCTCAGCGTGATATCGCCGTAGCCGAGGGTCGTGAACGTAACGGCCGAGAAGTAGATCGCGGCTTCGACGGAATCGAATTCTTCCGCGGCGACCAGCAGGTAAGCCGCCGCCCAGATGAGGATCTCGACGAAGTGCAGGACAATCATGAAGAGCACGGTCTGGATGATGACCCCGGCCTTCGCCCGGCATCGAGAGCCCTTGCGTTGGCACCGGGGTATCGCCGCCCGACCCGATGCAGCCACCAGGACGTCCCGAGACCATGAATCGACGATGGTCATGGCGATCACTGCCAGGGCGGTAATCAGCAAAATCGTCATCGTGCACCCTGCGCGCGCCTTGTTCTTGTCTTTATGCCTCGCGGGCCAGTCGCGGCAATACGGTGGCTATCCCCATTTGCCGCCGGGGAAGACTGCTACCACGAGACAGCGTTCTCGCTTGGAGCGGCTCCGGCGCTGTCAGGGCGTGTACCAGATCGGCGAGGTGTAGGCGCGTTCCTGGGTCGTCATCGGCACGCCCTCGGGCACCTCGACACCGAAGTACTTCGCGTCGTAGGTGGTCCAGCGCGGCGTCGGGATCTCGATCACACGGGCGTAATAGACGGCGCGAAGCTTCGGGTCGAAGTCCGGGTCCGTCCAGACCGTGATCAGCTCCGGGGCGCCGATCGTGTTTGTCCAGGTCGCGTTCTCGGCGTCGACCGTGTTGCCGACCGGCGGCAACTTGCCATCTGCGCCTGGCTTGCGTTCGTCGGACCAGGCCACGTCGTAGACTTTCTCCTGGCGCTTGCCCCGTGCCGTCGATCCAGCCCTTGACGATCTGGATGCGGTCGAGGTTGCCGCTCATCGGGTCCTTGACGGCCGCAACCAGGAAATTCGGCGACTTGCCGGCGGTGCGCTCCGCAGGTCGCCGCCCATCGGCACGCCCTTCGCATAACCGACGCCGGCCGGCAAGCGGTTCTGCGCATCGGCAGCGACGAAATCCCAGCCGCCGAAGAAGCGCACGATCATCGCGGACCCGGTGGTCGCGTAGGTCTCCTTGCGTTCCATCGCATCGAAGATCGCCTCGCGCGTGTTCTCGCTTGCCCACACCGCGGCGTAACCCGAGGCCGCCTGTTGCCAGCCCAAAATGCAGTTCTCGCCGAAGCAGCCGACCGGATGTTCCATGCGCTTTGCGTTCGGTTCCGTGCCGGCATGCTTGCCGAAGAAATTGTCCTCGTCCGCGGTCGCGAGCGCCGTGTGCGTGTCGGTGGAACCGATCATGCCGAACTTGTAGGGATTCGTGCCGAGCTTCGCTTCCTGCTGCAGGCCGATCTGCAGCGCCGTGCGCGCGTACTCGTACTGCAGCATGTCGTCTTCTTTCGGCACGCTCATGTTCAGGTTGAACTTGTCCCAGGTCTCGTAATCCGCAAACTCGTCGGTCGGCGAAAGGAACGGGTGAGCTTCGCCGTCGCCCTTGATCTGGGTGATCTCGTAGAGCGGCTCCCATTTCGCTCGGGTTTCGGCGTACTCGCGCGTAATGGGCTTGCCGGTAAAGGAGTCGTTCTCCGGGAACATGATGCCGTTCGACAGGTTGCCGTTGTGGGCGATCGCGAGAACCTGTCCGCCGGTCGTGTCCTCGTAGCTCTGCAGTACTTTCCAGAGGTCTTTCGGATCGTCGCTGCCGACGGGCCGGAGCGGTTGTGTAGGGCTCGATCCGGCTCGTCTTGTCGGCGCCGTCGCGGAACATCACCACGCGGTGCAGGTTGTTGCCGCCGGTGTTCGAGGTCCATTCGTAACCGATGAAGGCCGTGAAGCGGCCGGGCTCATTGTGGTCTTCGGCCGCTTTGATCGTCCGTTCCCAGGCCGATCGATAGGTCGCTGTGCCGGGCACGAAAGCAAGCGCCGCGGGGAACGTGCCCTTCGAAAAACGATCGATCACTTCGGTGGCAGCTGTAACGGCGTCCTGCCCGCCCTTCTGCATCGAGTCGTACCAGCGCTTGCCGGTCGGGTCGGCGAGGTAGTCCGGGTCGCCGGCGAACAGCTTGGGGAAGAAACCCATGTTGTCCGAATGATCTGCGACGACGATGAAATCGAGCGGGCGGGCGAGTTTCACCTTCATGCCGTTCGCCGCGGTGACTTCCTCGCCGCTCGCAAAGCGAAACGCGTCTGCCGGCCCGAGTCCGCGCCGAAGGCACCGGCGTCCATCGATGCGCCGGTGTGCACGTGCGTGTCGCCCCAGTAGACGTTGGTTGCGAAATTGCGGCCGGCATACGGCGAGTAACTTGCCTGCTTCTGGAAGGTGTCGCTCAACGCCTCCGCAGGCGGCGCGGCTTCCTGGGCACCCGCGGTCATTGCGCTAAGAAAGAAAAACAGGCCGCCGAGTATCGAGAAATAGTTCTATTGGCGCATTGTTGTTCCCCGTTCTTATGACGCTGACGCCGGTACTATCGCTCGGCAGTCTGCGCCTGGACATCCGGGATCGCTATCAATTCCGCGCAAGGGGTACTTGTCCAGACGGTTCATTGTTATTCCTCCGCTTGGCGTTCATCCGACGCTCGGTTAAGCTCTGCCGCGCCTGTCAAAATAACGCAAGAGAGTGCGCGGCATGGACAACGCGTCCACCAGCCTGGCCAATCCCGATTCGTCGTCGGTATTTCTCCACGACGTAGACGAACTCAACCATGCCGTGAGCGGCTCGGATCTCGAGCTCGTTCAGCTCAAGCCCGGCCGGCTCGATGCCATGCTCAGCCAGGTTTCGCTGGCCGACTTTTCCATCGACCAGGGGCACGTGAACCAGTCCATCAGGGTTTGCGGTCGCCTCGATCCGCAACGCTTCGGCATTGCCCTGTTTCCGCCACATGCCCAGGCGACCTGGAACGGCCATCACATCGATAATTCTCACATGCTGGTTTTCAAACCCGGCGGCGAACTGAACGGGCATGTCTCGGAAAGCTACGCCTGGACCTCGCTGGTCGTGCCGCTGCACTGGGTTGCATCCATTGCGCAGAACCTGCAGCACTCGCGCGCGTTCGAATTCCGGTCCGAATGCGCGTGGGTACGGCCCGATCCCTGCCGGCTCGATGACCTCCGGCGGGCCGCTGCTGCTATAGTCACACCCGCAACGCCGCTGCTCGTCGGCGTCGAACTCGAACAGTGGCTGCTCACGGATATGCGCAATGCATTGGGCGCCTCGTTGATTTCCCTCGATGCGTCGCCCGATAAAGCAAGCTACCGGGCGCTCGCGCATTTCAGCCTGGCGCGACGCGCGGAGCGCTACATGCGCGAGCGGATTTCGGAGCCGGTCTGCATCGACGAACTCTGCGTTGCATTGCGTGTCAGCCGGCGCTATCTCGAATACGCGTTTTCGGACGCATTCGGTACGAGCCCGTCGCGCTACCTGCGTTTGCTGCGGCTGACCGAAGTCCGTCATCGGCTGCGAACCCTCGGCCACACGACGACGGTGACCCGCGAGGCTACAAGGCTTGGCTTCTGCCACCTGAGCCAGTTCTCCGTGCAGTACAAACAACTCTTCGGCCAGAGCCCGAGCACCACGCTCGGCGCCGCAACTCGCTAGGGAAGGTCTTCACCCGTAGGAGCGCCCCATGGGCGCGACCGATCCGGTTCCCGCATTCGCGCCCATGGGGCGCTCCTACGACTCTTGAGCCGGGGCACGGCCCCTGCGTCTCATGCGGAATCCCGATAGCGCCCGCCTGCCCGGCGCGCGCAGGATCAATGTTTGCGGCCGGACTACACGCGAGATCCTGTTGGGCGACACGAGGAGCAAGAACGACAAAAGGCCACAATGCCCGGAGCTCGCGAACGCCCTGGCCTACATGTCTGGCCATTTGGCGGAAAGGATCCACCTGCGCGATCTGTCCCGTGCGGCCGGCGTGAGTCCCCGGACCCTTGGTTACCTTTTCCTCCGAACCTACGGCGCGACGCCGATGGCGTACTTCAAGCGGCAGCGCCTGGAACAGGCTCACAAACTCCTGGCGCACGCGGACCCCCGGCACACGTCGGTCGCAGAGATCGCACGCCAGTGCGGCTTCACGCACATGGGCCAGTTTTCGCTCGATTACAAAGCTGCCGGCGAACTGCCGTCGGACACGCTGAACCTCCGGCAAAAGCCCGCGAAACCTCGCGGCGCATGGCAACCGGCCCAGCCAACAGGACTAAGGCGGAAACTCCCTGCTGCCAGGCGGGTAATCGAGCAGCCAGACAGCGCGCTGTCCATGTGCGCGACTTTGTCCAATGACAAAAATTTTCGCAACGGGTCGGACGTCAGGCCGTGCGTTTTTTTGATATCGATACGTTGCGCGGCTTGTCAGACTCGTCGCCGCATTCCCCAAACGCCACAAGAGAGGTACGGTCGGTGAACACATCCCTCGAATCAAGGCGCGTCACATCAATCGCAAGACAAGCGCAGCCAAGGTCTCGGCAGCATTATGCGTGCTCGGGGTTGCGGGACTTGCGTCGCCGTCAGTGGTTGCGCAGGAATCCTCGGATGACTGGCAATTCGCGCTAAGCGTCTACGGCTGGTTTCCGGACATCGGCGGCGACACATCGCTGCCGGTGGGCGACGACAGTATCGATGTCGATGTCTCCACGATCCTCGATCACCTCAAGATGACCGCCCAGGGCTCATTCGAGTTCCACAAAGGGCGCTGGGGCGGATTCACCGACCTCGTCTATCTCGACGTCGGCGAATCGAAATCGGGAAGCCGCGACATCACGATCGGCGGTATAACCCTGCCGGCCGCGGTCACCGCCGACGCGGAATTCGACTTGAAGTCCACGTTCTGGACGATTGCCGGCAAGTACCGGGTCCGGACCGATCAGGACGCGACCTTCGATTTGCTGGCCGGCGCCCGCCTGGCCGACATTAACCAGAGTCTCGACTGGGAATTCGTCGGCGACTTCGGCCCGACCCCGCCGCCGCCACGCACGGGGAGCCGCGACGCGTCGGTCGAACAGTGGGATGCCATCGTCGGCGCCAAAGGCCGGGTCGCGCTGGGCGCCGAGCAACGCTGGGTCATGCCCTGGTACGTTGACATCGGTACCGGCGACTCAGACCTCACGTGGCAGGCAGTCCTCGGACTCGGTTATGCCTTCGACTGGGGCCAGCTCACTGCCACATGGACTACCCTAGCGTACGAGCTGGACGGCCCCATCGAGGAACTGGACTTCAGCGGGCCGGCGGTCGGGGCGACGTTCCGCTGGTAAACACTGACCGCCCCCCGGCAGCGAGCGGCCCCGGCCCCTGGCCCCGCAAAGGTAGGAAACATGCGCACGCGGCGGCAACAGACAGGCATCGCCATCTTCACTTGCGCAGTGTTGCTGATCGCAGCTGCCGATTACTCGCAGGCAGCGCCGCCGCCCGGGAATAACGACCGGCCTCGCATCGGGCTCGTCCTTGCCGGCGGCGGAGCCAAGGGGGAGCGCATATCGGCGTGCTGAAGGTCCTGGAACAGCTTCACGTGCCCATCGATTGTATTGCCGGTACCAGCATGGGCGCGCTCGTCGGCGGCGGGTACGCGTCGGGAATTCCGGCCGCGGAACTCGAAGAGTTCATCGTAGCGATCGACTGGCAGAAGGTCGTGGGCAGCCAGGGCCGGCGCGACCTCGAACCGATCGAACAAAAGCGGGCGGGTGCAACCTACAGTAACAATCTCGAATTCGGTATCACTCCGGATGGCCTCACGACGGCCGGCGGTCTGATCAACACGAGCAGCATCGAGGACTTGCTGCGCCTTTACGTAGCGTCCGCACGCTTCGAAGCGGATTTCGACAAACTGCCGATTCCCTTTCGCGCGGTTGCGACCGACATGGTCTCGGGCAATATGGTCGTGCTGCATGAGGGCGATCTGGCCACGGCCATGCGCGCGTCCATGTCGATTCCAGGCGCCTTTGCCCCAGTACGCCTGGACGACATGATCCTGTCCGACGGCGGCCTGGTACGAAACATCCCGGTCGATGTCGCGCGGAATCTCTGCGCGGATATCGTCATCGTCGTAAATCTTGTCGAGCTGCCCGCGGATCCCGCGAAATTGCAAAGCGCGACACAGATACTCGGCCGCACGATGGATGTAATGATCGTCGCCAACGAGACATTGCAGCTCGATTCGCTCGCGGCGGACGATATTCTCATCAATGTCGAGATGGGCACGATCGGCACCGCGGACTTCGAGAGAACGGCCGAAACCGTCGTGCTCGGCGAGAACGCCGCTCGCGATATGTCGGCAGCGCTGGCGAAATATGCCGTGCCGGAGCCCACGTATCTCGCGTGGCGCGAGGAAGTGACCGATACGCAACAGCTGAAAGCCCGCCTTGCCGGCATTCGTTTCGAGGGTCTCGAGCGCGTCAATCCCGAATTTCTGGCGAGCGACGACCAGCTCAAAGCCGGGGATCTCGTCGACGCCAATACGATCAGCGCACAGGCGCAGCGGATAGCGGTCCTTCAGGAATTCGACTCGGTCAGCTATCGCCTCGACGGCGACCCGGAGTCACCGATGCTCACCTGGTTGCCGCAGGAGAAGCAACTGGGGCCGGACTATCTGAAGCTCGATATGGGCGCCTATGCATCCTGGGACGGCGACCTGAGATTCCTGCTCTACGGCAGGCATAATCGAACCTGGGTGAACTCGCTCGGCGCCGAATGGCGCAACGAGGTACAGGTCGGCGGCGAGTCACTGCTGGCCACAGGCTTCTACCAGCCACTCGATACCGCGCAAAGGTTTTTTGTCGAACCGCGTGCCTGGTTTTCCCGATCCGCGCAGGATGTTTTCGACGACGGCGAGCGGGTAGCGCGCTATGCGTTCGAGGACAGTACAGCGGCTGTTGCAGCAGGTATAAATCTGAGCCGTTTCGCGCAGGCACGCGTTTCCTATCTTTACGACCAGCGGGACATCGAAGTGGACATCGGCTCCGAATTGCTGCCCGCAGACGATTTCGTCGATGCGGGAATCCTGGTTTCTGCCGAGTATGACAGCCGCGACACGCCGTTCAGCCCGACCAGTGGGCTCGGACTGGCGTTCGAGTACCTGGACATTAAAGACTCGCTCGGCGCGGATCGCGAGTGGCAACGCGCGGAGCTTGGCGTCGGCGTTGCCATACCGCTCCGCCGCGACGTGATCTGGGTCTCTGCGGCCGGAGGCACCGACCTGGGCGACGACCTGCCCGCCGATCGCAAGTTTGCGCTCGGCGGCCCTGCCAGCCTGCCGGGGATGGAACTCGGCGAACTGCGCGCGGACAACTATTGGACCATCGACTCCAGCTATCTGTGGAAGCTGAAGGATGTGCTCCCGATACGCAATCTCGCGTTGTACGGCGGCGTGCGCCTTACGGGTGGCGCGGTTCATGGCCGCCTGGACGGCGAGGACGGCGGCGAATTCTACGGCGGTTCCGTGTACCTCGCCGGCCGCACGATGCTCGGACCGTTGACGCTCGGCCTCGGCTCCACATCGCTCGACTCCTGGAGCCTGTGGCTGACCGTCGGCCGGCCGGTCGGTCACGGCACGATCATGGACCGGGGGATTTTCCGCTGATGGGCCGCCGGTTCGTGAGTTCGTACCTCGCGAATGGCCCTGGTTGTTATCGCATCGACTACTGCATTGCTGGCGAACCAGCAGCTTGCGGCTGCCCCGAAGACCGACGTCGTGGTCTTCATCAACGGGGAGCGCCTCACCGGAGAGGTCAAGGGGCTGGAGCGCGGCATATTGAGCTACAGCACCGATTTCATGGGCACCATCGAGATCGAATGGGACAAGGTAGCGCAGTTGCGCAGCAACCAGCTCTTCGAAATCGAGATGCTGGACGGTACCCGGGCCGTTGCCAGGCCCGCTGAGTTCGGCGAGACGGGTACCCTGCTTATCGGGAACGCCGGGGACGGATCTGGAAGGAGCGTTCCCCTCGCCAATACGTCGCGTATTTATGCGCTCGATGAAGGGCGGCTCAGGGATCGGCTGGACGGCGACATCAGTTTCGGCTGGAGCGCCGCCGCGGCGAACGATGTCAGCCAGGTCAGTATGAATGCCGGCCTCACCTACCGTGATGAAAAGCGACTCTGGGATCTTACGTATGATGGTGCGCGCAGCGAATCCGATGAGAATCCGTCAGCCGAAAGCCATACCGTGGCGTTCGACCAACAGATCTTCCTGCGCAATCGCTGGTTCTGGAATGGGGGCGGTAACTTCGCCAGCAACGACGAATTGGGACTGGACCTTCGTGTGCTGGTCGGTGGCGGGATTGGCCGCTATTTTTTCCAGACACCGCACCAGGAGTTCTTCACGGCTGTCGGCCTCGGCGCATCACACGAGGAGTTCGCCGACGGCCAGACCCAGGAGAGTTTTGAAGGGATATTCCAGTTTTCCTATGACCTTTACCGCTTCGACGCGCCGGAGATCGATATCTCGACGAGCCTGACCGTATATCCGAGCCTGACGGTGTCCGGCAGGGTGCGCACGGATGCGAACATCCAGATGCGCTATGAAATCGTTGACGACCTTTTCTACAGGCTGTCCCTGCAACACAGCTACGACAACGAACCGCAGTCGCTGGATGCCCCGGACAGCGACTGGTCGTTCGTCACATCCGTTGGCTACAGCTTCTGACTTTCGCCCCTGCGTAAGGGCCTTGCAAACGCCTCTGAACGTGCGTTTTTCTGATATCGGGCACTCCACCGTCCGTCACACTCCCTCCTAAGGCTCGAGACTGCAGTCGCCTCGCGCCCCGAATAGGCAAAGCACAAATTGTGAAGCGCCCGTATAACAAATTTCCGGTCTCCCGATTGTGTATTTGGAAAAACCGAAGGACAGGGGCCCAGCCATGCATGACGACAAATCGACGGACGATCTCGAGCCTGCCGCCATCGGCCTCGGCATCGTCTTCGCGCTCCTGCTGATCGTCACGATCCTCCGCCTGCTGTAGGTGCGCGGAAAACGGACCGACCAGCTCGATCGCTGAATGCAGCGAACAGCGAGTGGTCGTTCGTCACGTCCGTCGGCTATAGCTTCCTGAGTTTTCGAGCGCGCGAAAGATCCCACGGACCGGCCTGCAGGACGTGCGCTTTTTTGATATCGGGCGCTGCCCCCATCCGCCACACTCGACCCACGTTGCAGCGCCTTGCACCGCCAAACCATGGAACACAAATTGTGAAGCGCTCGTATAAAAAATTTCCGACTTTGGCGGTCAGCATCTCGCTGCCCGTCCTGACGTTGTTCGCTCATGTCGCGTTTGCCGCCGAGCGGCCGAACGTCGTCATCATGCTGGCCGATAACGTCGGGTACGGCGACATCGGCGCCTACGGCGCGGGCGAAATCCGTGGCATGCCGACGCCGCGCATCGACGGGCTCGCCGGCGAAAGCCTGCGCCTCACGCAGTATCTCGTCGAACCGGCCTGCACGCCTTCGCGCGCGGCGCTGATGAGCGGTCGATATTCGCAGCGCCTGGGCCTGAGCACGGTCATCATCGCCGGGACGCCGAACACGCTGCAGGCCGACGAGGTCACGCTCGGCGAGCTGTTCAAGTCGGAGGGTTACAGCACCGCCATTACCGGCAAGTGGCATCTCGGGGCGAGCGAGCAGAGCTGGCCACACGCCAGGGCTTTGACGAATACAAGGTCGGCGTCTTCGAGTCGAGCGACGGCACACTGTATCGAGACGCCATGCAGCGCACCG
>CAVQKY010000007.1:0-459481 GCA_963713215.1 uncultured Pseudomonadota bacterium
CCGGCTCGATCGTCGCGGCCCGCTCGATGAGCTGGTGGGCCATGCGATCGACGACGCGGGCGACGTCGGCGGAGGAGAGCAGGGTGCCTGGGGCACCTGCGGGGGCACTGCCGGGGGACGGGCTCCGGGCAGGCTCGGACGAGCGGGCCAAAGAGGCCTCCTTCCCCGCCTCACTGGACGGGTCGTTAAAGGAGTGGATCGGACCGCGGACGACGGTACTGCACCGGCCCGGGCGCCCCTGCGCCGACGTCCCGTGCCGGATGACGTCAGTCCCACGTCACGCTGAGTACCTGTCACGTCACTAACACACCAAAGAACTCCTCCTGTTGCAGAAACCCCCCGACCAGTACGCTCAGTCACCAACTTGACCTTCTCGAGACGACGGACAGTGAGCAGACAGCGATGAGCACCGACTACTCACGGGCCCTCGGCGCCCGGCTCCGCGCCATCCGCAACCAGCAGGGGCTCTCCCTGCAGGGTGTGGAAGACAAGTCGCACGGCCGCTGGAAGGCAGTCGTCGTCGGCTCCTACGAGCGCGGCGACCGCGCCGTCACCGTGCAGCGGCTCTCCGAGCTCGCGGTGTTCTACGGCGTGCCGGTCTCCGAGCTGCTGCCCGACCCGCGGCCCAGCTCCGCGGTCACCACCAGCACCAAGATCGTGCTGAACCTCGAGTCGCTGGGATCGCTGCCCGCCGACGAGGCCGGCCCGCTGGCCCGCTACGCCTCGACGATCCAGGCGCAGCGGCACGACTACAACGGCAAGGTGCTGTCGATCCGCACCGAGGACCTCAAGTCGCTGGCGATCATCTACGACATGAGCCCCGACGAGCTGACCTCGCGGCTCATCGAGTGGGGCGTGCTCTCCCCCGGCATGGAGAGCGTCGTCGGTTTCGGCGGTCCCGACGACGACGACGAGGAGCTCGACCCCAACTGGGAGCGCCGCCGCGCCCCGCGCTGAGAGACGAGATGACGAGAGGCCCCGTCCGCCGGTCGCGGGCGGGCCTCTCGTGGCTCGAGTGCCGGTCAGCGGGTGGTGAAGATCCAGCTCTCCGCGGCGACGGGCAGGCCGGCGAGGTCCTTGACCCCGGCCGTCAGCACCACCCGTGTAGTCCGTCGCCGCCGCGAGGTCCGCGTCGGGGTTGAGGATCACGGTGTTGCTGGTGGCGTTGTAGTTCACCGCCGTCGAGACCTTGGAACCGTCCGGTGCCTGGAGCCCCACCGTGGAGACGCTGGGCTTCGTGATCGGCTCGCTGAAGGCGATCAGCACGTTGGCGGCCAGGCCGACGCCGGTGGCGAGCGGTCCGGCGTGCGGCTGGTGACGGTCGGTGCGACGGTGTCCGCCGACGCGGCGCCGACGGTGAACGACCAGCTGGTCGGTGCCAGCTTGTTACCGGCCAGGTCCTTCACGCCGGCGGTCAGCACGACCTCGTACGTGCCGGCGACCAGGTCGCCGTCCGGGTTGACGATCACCGTGTTGCTCGTCGCGTTGTAGTTGACCGCCGCGAGGATCCGCGCCCCGTCCGGGCCCTCCAGCCAGACGGACGACGGCGCCGGGCTTGACGACCGGTTCGCTCATGCCGACCAGCACGTTGGCGCCCTTGGCCACGCCGGTCGCGCCCGGTGCGGGCGACTGGCCGGACCGTCGGCGGCACGGTGTCCCCGGACGCCGTCCCGCTCGTGGTGAACGTCCAGGTCGTGGGCACCAGCTTGTTGCCGGCGAGGTCCTTCACACCGTCGGTCAGGACGACCTGGTAGGTGGTGCCGGCAGCGAGATCGGCGTCCGGGTTGACGATCACCGTGTTGGTGGTCGCGTTGACGTTGACCACGGCGGGCACCTTCGAACCGTCCGGCGCGGCCAGCCAGACCGACGTCGGCGTCGGGCTTGGCCACCGCCTCGCTGATGCCGACCAGCACGTTCGCACCGCGGGCCACGCCGGTCGCACCGGACTCCGGTGTCCGGCTGGCGACGGTGGGCGCGGTGCGGTCGTTGTCCGGGCCCTCGCCGCTGGTGACGAAGGACCAGCTGGTCTTCGGCAGCGGGTTCCCCGCGGCGTCGGTGACCGTCTCGCTGACCGTGGCGGTGTAGCGGGTGCCGGCGGCCAGGGGGTCGGTGGTGCCCGGGAAGGGGTTGAGGGTGGCCACCCCGGTGGTCCGGTTGTAGGCGACCCCCGCGGTCACCGCCGTCCCGTTGGAGGCGGAGAGCGTGAAGGTCGAGCTGCTCAGGCCGGTGACCGGCTCGTCGAAGCCGACGGTGACGTTGCTCAGCCGGCCCACGTCGCGGGTCTCGGGGGCCGGGGTCTGGCTGACCGGCTTGGGCGGCAGCAGGTCCTGGCTGAAGTTCTCGCAGCCGACCGCGGGGCCGGTCACGTCGGCCAGGCCGTCGACGAGCATGGACTCCCGCGGCAGGGGTTCGGTGTGGCCGATGCCGATCGCGTGGCCGTCCTCGGTGAGCAGCGCCTGCTTCCGCTGGGTCTCGGTCAGGCCGTCGCTGTTGCGGAAGCCCAGGTAGGGCGCCCGGTACCGCACCACGAAGCCGCCGTGCACGCCCGGGTCCGCCTCGACGGCGTCCGGGGTTGCGCGGTACTTGCCGCTCTCGTTGCGGAACTCGCCCGAGTCCAGGACGGCCGGCGGGATGACCGTGCCGTCGGCACGGATCGCGACGCCACGGATGACGACGTCCCCGTTCGCGGCGAGTTCGGGGGCCCCGGTCCACCGGATGTCGTCCACGGTGACCTCGTTGCGGGCGGTCCCCGCGGTCACCACGATCCGGTCGCCGGGTCGGATGTCCGGCGTCCCGCCGGTGCCGACCACTCCCCAGCGAAGGCCACGGGTTTCTGCCGCATGGGCCGGTGTCATCGAACCCAGAAAGCCACCCATCAAGAGGCCGCTGCCCGCGACGCCGAGAAGTCTCCGGCGTCCGAGGTCGACCGCTGGCTTTTCTGCCGACCGATCGTCGTGTTCCATCGTCCCGCTCCAATACCCGGCCGGTGTAGAATACGCCAGCAAATCCTATCGTTCATCCGTCACGGCCGCCTGTGATCCGGTCGCCCGCGACGATGGCTATCGAATGTCCGGGGAGCCGCAATGTGCAGCCATCGTCGTCGAGATTTGCGTCGCCGCTCGTGAACCGGACGGACCATCGGCAGTCCGGGACGAGTGGCGACAGTTCGTAGAGCAATGTATCACGCCACGCATTCATCAGCACCGCGATTGCCATTGCGTGACTGCCGTGTTCCCGGCGCTCGAGCAGCAGGCCGAACGCATGCCCAAAGTCCCAGTCTTCGTCGGTTCGAAGGCCGCCGTCCGGATTTATCCATCCGACCGCGGTCTCGATTCCGTCACGTATGTCGCGCCCATGGACGTAGCGGTCCAGACGCAGGAGCGGGAATTCACGGCGGATCGCGAGCAATGTCCGCACCGCCTCGGTGAAACCGGGATCCTCGGTAAGCCCGCGCCAGTCAATCCAGCCGGATTCATTGTCCTGCGCGTAGGCATTGTTGTTGCCTTGTTGACTGTTGCCGGTTTCGTCGCCCGCGAGGAGGAACGGCGTTCCCTGCGAGCACAGCAGGGTCGCCAACAGGTTCAACCGCTGCTGTCGCCGCATCCGGGTAATGGCGGGATCGTTCGTCGGGCCTTCCACCCCGTAATTTCGGCTGAAGTTGTGGCGACTGCCGTCCCGATTGTTTTCGCCGTTCGCATGGTTGTGGCGGTCTTCATACGCCACGAGGTCCGCGAGCGTGTATCCGTCGTGACTCGTGATCTTGTTGACGCTGGCATGCGGCGTACGGCCATTCCGTTCGAAAAGGTCCGCCGAGCCGTGCATGCGCCGCGCGAGTTCGCCACTCATCTTGAGATCGCCGCGCCAGAATCGACGAGCTCCGTCGCGGAACTTGTCGTTCAGTTCGCACCACGGGGCCGGAAAGCCGCCAAGCTGGTAACCGCCAGGGCCCGGGTCCCAGGGTTCGGCGATGAGCTTTGCTGTTTGCAGCAATGGGTGGTTGCCGATCGCGTGCAGCAAAGGGTGCGCCGTACTGAAGCCGGCCGCGTGCCGTCCGAGTACGGTCGCGAGGTCGAAGCGGAAACCGTCTACGCCCATGTCCCGGTGCCAGTAGACGAGACTATCCAGCACGAGATTCTGCACGACACCACTGTCGGCATTGATCGTGTTGCCGACCCCGGTATCGTCAACGTACCGCGACAGGTCACCGGCCGCGAGGCGATAGTACGCTGCATTATCGATGCCGCGAAACGACACGGTTGGACCGTGATGGTCGCCTTCCCCGGTATGGTTGTACACGACGTCGAGCACGACTTCGAGCCCCGCGTCGTGAATCGTTCGCACCATGTCGCGAAATTCCTCGAGCGGGTCCGAGTCGGCGTAACGCGGCATCGGTGCGAAAAACGCGATGGAGTTATAACCCCAGTAGTTGCGCAAGCCGCGCTTTGCGAGGTGCCGTTCGTCGATGAATGCGTGAATCGGCAGCAACTCGATCGTCGTGACGCCGAGCGATCGGAGATAGTCGATTACGGCGCCGTTCGACAGGCCGCGGAATTTGCCACGGTCGGCCGGATCGACGGCAGGATGCTGCATGGTAAAGCCACGCAGGTGGGTTTCATAAACCACGGTGTCGCGCCACGGTACTTGCGGGTGGGCGGTCCGCGGTGAAGTGGGCGCTCGCACAACGGATTTCGGCACGTACGGTGCGGAGTCCACCTTGCTCAATCCCCGGACGGCCGGACGCCAGCGGAAATCGCCAACGATTTGTCGCGCGTAAGGATCGACGAGCAGCTTGGCCGGATTGCACAGTTGGCCGGCCGCAGGCTTCCAGGGACCGTATACGCGGTAGCCGTAGCGCTGCCCCGACCCGAGTCCGGGCGCAAAACCATGCCAGACGTCGCCACTGCGGGCCGGCAGGGGCAGGCGGCCCGTCTCGTGTCCCCTGGCATCGAACAGACACAGCTCAATGGCGTCTGCGACCGATGAATAGAGCGCAAAGTTAACGCCGTCCGCCTGGACACTGGCGCCGAGTGGCGCGGGCTCTCCGCGTTCCATCAGCGTTTCGGCAGTTTCACCGGGTCGAGGTGCCAGATTCCCTCGTTGTAGTCACGCATCGTACGGTCTGTCGAGAACCGGCCGGATGCCGCGGTATTGAGGATGCTCATACGGGTCCAGCGCTCCGTATCGCGCCACGCACGGTCGGCTTCGCGCTGTGCGTCGACAAAACTGCGGAAGTCGGCAGCGGTCATCCACGGATCCGCCGGCTCGCGTATTGCCCGGATCACGGGATCCAGCACGCCGGGCTCGAATCGATTGAAGTGGCCGCTCTGCAAAAGGTGCATCACGCGGCCCAACGCTTCGTCTGCATTGATGATTTCCTGCGGGTCATAGGAGTTCCGGCGTTCCGCTATCTCGTCCACTGTGAGGCCGAACAGGAAAAAATTCTCCTCGCCGACCGCGTCGCGAATCTCGACATTGGCGCCGTCCAGTGTGCCGACCGTTATGGCCCCGTTCATCATGAATTTCATGTTGCCTGTGCCGGACGCTTCCTTACCGGCGGTCGAGATCTGCTCGGAAATATCTGCCGCGGGGCAGATCAGTTCCATCGCCGAGACGTTGTAGTCAGGGTAGAAAATCAACCGCAGCCTGTCTTCCATCATCGGGTCGGAATTGATGACCCGCGCGACATTGTTGATGCACTTGATCACGTTCTTCGCCATGACGTAGCCGGGCGCGGCTTTGCCGCCGATGATGATGGCCCGCGGCGGCAGATCCCCTCCTGTTCCGAGGCGGATAGTGTCGTACAGGTGAATGGCGTGGAGAACGTTGAGAAGCTGCCGCTTGTACTCGTGGATGCGTTTGACCTGGACGTCAAACAACATGTTCACGGGCACGGGAATACCGGTTTTTTCTTCGAGCGCGCGCGCGAGACGCACCTTGTTCGCCAGCTTCGCATGCCGCCACTCACTCTGGAAGTCGCGGTCGCCTGCGAAACGGCGAAGCAGCTCCAGTTCCTCCAGCCGCGTTACCCAACGGTCGCCTATGCGGCTCGTGATCAGCGCGGAGAGCGTGGGATTGCAGGCCGCCAGCCAGCGCCGCTGCGTGACGCCATTGGTCTTGTTGTTGAATTTTGCGGGCCAGAACTCGGCAAAATCGCGAAAGA
Organism: uncultured Pseudomonadota bacterium; assembly: GCA_963713215.1. GTDB lineage: Bacteria > Pseudomonadota > Gammaproteobacteria > Steroidobacterales > Woeseiaceae > UBA1847. The sequence goes on from CAVQKY010000007.1 coordinate 6,161, forward strand.
GGCCACCGGTCAGCAGGCGCGAATGCAGTTCGGCAACGCCGTTGACCGAAAAGCTGCCGACGATCGCGAGATACGCCATTCGCACCATCGGTTCCTGGCCCTCCTGGATCAGCGACATACGCCGGATACGCTCGTTGTCGCCCGGCCAGCGGTTGCTCACTTCGGCAATGAATCGCGCGTTGATCTCGTAAATGATGTCGAGCAGACGAGGTAACAGGCGCCGGAACATGGAAACGGGCCATAACTCGAGCGCCTCCGGGAGCAGGGTGTGATTCGTATAGGCCATCGTTCGGGAGGTTATCGCCCACGCACGGTCCCAACTCAGGCCGTTCTCGTCCATCAGCAGCCGCATGAGTTCCGGCACCGCGATGGACGGGTGCGTGTCGTTCAGCTGGAAGCAGTTCTTCGCTGCAAAATCGGCAAACTCCCGGCCATGCTGCTCTATCCAGATGCGCAGCGTGTCCTGCAGGCTCGCGGACGCAAGAAAATACTGTTGCCTGAGCCGCAATTCCTGGCCATTCTCGGTTTCGGCGTTCGGATAGAGCACCATCGTGATATTTTCTGCGGCGTTCTTCGACGCCACCGCATCCGCATAGCTGCCGGCATTGAATTCCTCGAGATCGAATTCGTCGGTCGCCGCGGCGGACCACAGTCGCAGCGTGTTGACGATGCCGTTGCGGTAGCCGGGTACCGGCACGTCGAACGGGATCGCCAGCACGTCGTGCGTGTCGAACCAACGATAGCGCGTGCTGCCGTCCGGTCCCGTGTATGCGCCGGTTTGTCCGCCGAAACGTACGGTCTGCGCATACTCGATCCGCTCGATCTCCCAGGGGAAACCTTCGCGCAGCCAGGCATCGGGCTCCTCGACCTGGTAACCGTTCACGATTCGCTGGTGGAACATGCCGTAGCGGTACCGGATGCCATAGCCGACCACCGGCAGGGCGAGAGTGGCACAACTGTCCAGGAAACATGCCGCCAAGCGGCCCAGCCCGCCGTTCCCCAATCCGGCGTCCCATTCGCGTTCGTACACGTCTTCGAGTTCGATGCCGAGCCTGCTGAGCGCCTCCGCCGTGTCGCCCTCGATACCGAGGTTGATCAGCGCATTCCGCAGCAGACGCCCCATCAGGAATTCGAGAGAAAGGTATGCGGTGCGTCGGTTATCGTCGCGCTCGATCGCCATGCGCGTACGCGCCCATCGCTCCATCAGCCGGTCACGTGCCGCGAATACGACCGACTGGTACAGGAAGGGCGAGCGCGTCTGGATCGTACGCCGCCCCAGCATGCGCCCGAAATAATGTGTGAAATCCTTGAGGATGGCATCCGCCGTCATCGGCAGGTCAGGCGCCTGCAGAAGCTCGATATCACCCACGCCGGATTGTTTTCTTGGCCGTACTGCCATGTAAGACTCCGCGACCCTAGTCGCTATTGCGTTGCAGGATGATAGTCGCGAGCGGCGGCAACTGCAGCGCAATCGACCAGGGCCGTCCGTGCATCCCGATCGCTTCGGCGTCGGCGGGCGGATTGCACACGCCGCTGCCGCCGTAACGCTGGTCGTCGGAGTTCAGCAGTTCCCGATATCGCCCGGCATCCGGCACGCCGATTCTAAACGCTGGACGCACCACGGGGGTAAAGTTCGTGACGCAGATCAGCGCACCGCCGCTCTTGTCCCGCCGGATCCATGCAAGGATGCTGTTGTCGCGATCGTTCCAGTCCAGCCATTCGAAGCCCTCGGGCGTGAAATCGAGTTCGAAAAGTGGCGGCGTGCGCCGGTAAAGGGCATTGAGGCTACGGACGAGCGCCTGCACACCGTGGTGGGGCGCATAGGCCAGCAAGTGCCAGTCGAGAGAACGGTCGTGGTTCCACTCATGCCGCTGCGCCAGTTCACTGCCCATGAACAGCAGTTTCTTGCCCGGATGCGCGAACATGAAGCCGAAGTACGCACGAAGATTCGCGAATTGCTGCCACTCGTCGCCGGGCATGCGCCCGATCAGCGATCCTTTGCCGTGCACGACCTCATCATGCGACAGCGGCAGTACGAAGTTTTCGTTGAACGCGTATACGAGGCCGAACGTCATCTTGTCGTGATGAAATTTGCGATGGACCGGATCTTCGCTCATATAGCGCAATGTGTCGTTCATCCAGCCCATGTTCCACTTGTAGGTGAAGCCGAGGCCACCGGCATCGGTCGGCCGGGACACACCCGGCCATGCCGTGGACTCCTCGGCAAACGATTGGGCGCCGTGGGCGTGAAGTTCCGCATTCAGCCTTTTCAGGAATTCGACGGCCTCCAGGTGCTCATTGCCGCCGAACTGATTCGGAATCCACTCGCCGTGCGAGCGTGAATAGTCGAGATACAACATGGAGGCAACCGCATCGACGCGCAAGGCATCGATATGAAATTCATCGATCCAGAACAATGCACTGCCGATCAGGTAATTGACTACTTCGCGACGCCCGAAATTGAAGATCAACGTGCCCCAGTCGGCATGTGCACCTTTGCGAGGGTCTTCGTGCTCGTACAAGGCGGTCCCGTCAAATCGGGCCAGCCCGTGCTCGTCACGCGGGAAATGCGCGGGCACCCAATCGATGATGATGGCGATGCCGGCAGCGTGGCAACAATCCACGAGGTAGCGAAATTCGTCGGGATCCCCGAAGCGCTGCGTGGGTGCGAAGAGGCCGATCGGCTGGTACCCCCAGGATCCGTCGAAGGGGTGCTCGGTGACCGGCAGGAATTCGATATGTGTAAAACCCATTCTCACGACATATTCGACGAGTTCCGCCGCCAGTTCACGGTAAGTCAGGTAGCGGTTCCCTTCATCGGCCTTCCGGCGCCAGGATCCGAGGTGTACTTCGTAGATGCTCACAGGCCGGTCCAGGCCCGGCACCTGTGAACGCGCGGCCTGCCACGCCGTATCCTGCCAGCGGTAGCGGCTGCGATGGACGCGAGCGGCATTACCGGGCGGCGCTTCAAATACGCGGCCGAACGGGTCCGCCTTCAGCGGCAGCAAGCGGCCGTCCCGGTCCAGCAGTTCGAATTTGTAATGGTCGCCGCTCCCGACATGCGGAACGAAAATCTCCCATATGCCGTTGCCCGGGTGCAGCCGCATGACATGCCTGCGGCCGTCCCAGTCATTGAAAACGCCGACGACACTGACCCGCGATGCATTCGGTGCCCATACCGAGAAGCGAGTGCCGTCAACGCCGGAAATCCGCATTGTGTGCGCGCCGAGCTTGTCGTAAATGCGCCGGTCGGTGCCTTCGCCCAGCAGGTAACGGTCGACGTCGCTCAACGTGGACGGAAAGCGGTAACAGTCCTCGATCGTGTAACTGTGCGAGCGATGGTCGGTGATGCGCAGCCGATAGTTCCGAAGCCGCGGCGGCAACGTCGCGACGAACAAGCCCTCTGCATGTACGCGCTCCATGCTGGCGAGTACTGCGTTGTCGCGACCAACAAGCTCGACCGAATGGGCCTGCGGCAGGAATGCCCGGACGACCCGATGCCTGCCTTGCCGGTGTGGACCGAGGATCGCAAATACGTTGCCGTGACGGCCATCTGCAATGGACTGAAATTCAGTGCGGTTCATACATGTCCTGAATGTAGCGCCGGGCGGCATGGGCCCAATCGAAGCGCCGTGCACGCGCGGTTCTGCGGATCGACTCCCAGCGTTGTGGCTCATTGTGGCGCAGGCGGAGCGCGTCGGCGACGCGCCGGGCGAAATTTCGCGCCTGGGCTTCGGGCGTTGCGCCATCAAAGACGAACCCGGTCCGCTCGTCCTGAACGGTGTCCCTGAGCCCGCCGACGCCATGCACGACGCAGGGTTGTCCGCTGCGCATCGCGAGCATCTGGCTGATGCCGCAGGGCTCGAAACTCGATGGCATCAGGAACAGGTCTCCCGAGCTGTACAATGCGGCACTCAGGGCCTCCGAATAGCCTCGCAGGAACAGCAGGTTCCGGGAGCGGCCGGCCAGGCGCAGCAGTTGTGACTCGTACGATGGATCGCCCGTCCCGAGCAGAATGACGAGGCCGCCGGCGTCGAGCTCGCGAAGGATGCACTCCAGCGAGGTCGCGCTGCCTTGCGCCGCCGTGAACATGAGCCGCATCTTCTGGTCGACAATGCGCCCGACACTGGTCAGCACTACCTGCGGCCTGTCCGGCAGGCTTTGCAGGGTCAAGGCGGCCATTCGGTGCGCTTCCAGAGCGTCGGGGTGCCTGTCCCGATCCTGCCAGAGGGCCAGCGCCTCCGCGATCAACTGCCGGAGCGTGCTCCACGGCAAGGATTCCGCAGTCGTGGCCGGGTAGTCACAACCGTTCAGGATGCCCAACAACGCTTTGTCGCGAGCGCGCTGGCGCAGTATGTCCTCGAGGCCTTCGCCGCCCACGAAGCCCGCTTCCAGCCGGCTGGGCTGCTGGATTTCCCTGGCGTAAGTCGGTGAAACCGCGTTGACGCGGTCCGACAGGCGGATCGCCGCCGCCATGGGGTTGAACACGTCGGCATTGGTCGGGTCGGCGACCTGCAGAGGATCGTACGGCAGGGCCGGGAACCAGGTGTCCAGTGCCGAGGCGTCTCCGCGCTTCGGACGCTGGCCCTGGTACGCGAGATTGTGGATCGTGAAGGCCGTCCGGATTGCACGCAGGCCGGTGTAGCGCGAGTCGAACGCGCGCAGGACCGCCAGAGTGCCGCAGTGCCAGTCGTGCAGGTGCAGTGCATCCGGCACGCGTGCCTGCGCCGCGAGCCAGGCCGCTACGGCGGCGCCAAAGAACGCGAATTTGCCGGCGTCCGTCGCATACGGCCTGTCGGCGGCGTCACCGTGGTACACGATGCCTGGCTCGGTCGGTGCGAGAAGCGGGTGATCGAGGACGATGCAGCGAACCGCCTCCTTGCCGCCCGGCACGGCGTAGGGCGTGAACACGAACGAGCGTCCCCGGAAGGCGACCCGCAGAGGCGTCTGCGCCCGCGCACCGGGCAGACGATGCAGGCTGCCGTAGGACGGGTTCAGCACCGTGACGCGCCAGCCCTGAGCGGCGACCGCTGCCGGCAGCTCGCGAATGACGTCGGCGACTCCGCCGACCTTGGCACCGGGCAGCGCACCGTTCTCAGCGGCGACGAATATGACCTCGCGGGCGGAAATGGGTGTGTGTCCTGCGAATCAGCGGGTGAAATGCATCTTTTGACCGAGCATTTCCGGCGTTACGAGCGTTACGTCCTTCTCGGTGATCCGGAACCCGCGCCGGCGATCCTCGTCCTTGTCGACGCCGATCACCGTCCCTCCCGGAATCTTGCAGCCGCGGTCGATGATGGCGCGGGCAATGCGGCTTCCTTCGCCGACGTCGCAATCGGGCAGGACCAGGGAATCGGTTATCAGGCTGTAGGAGTGGACACGGCAACGCGAAAAGATCAGCGAATTGCGCACCGCGGAACCGGAAATCACGCAATCGCCCGAGACCATCGACTGTATGGCTTCGCCCCGGCGGCCCGGTTCGTCGAACACGAACTTTGCCGGAGCGGACTGCCACTGATAGGTGAAAATCGGCCACTCACGATCGTAGATGTTGAGTTGGGGCGTGACGGCCACGAGTTCCATGTTCGCTTCCCAATACGCATCGAGCGTCCCGACGTCCCGCCAGTATGCCTGGGCCCCGGTCGCGGCATCGCGATACGGATAGGCGAAAACGCGGTAGTCCTTGAGGATGGACGGAATGATGTTCTTGCCGAAGTCGTGCTGGGTACCGGGCGTATCCGCATCCTTGATGACCTGCTCGTACAGGAAGTCCGTGTTGAAGACGTAGTTGCCCATGGAGCCGAGGCATATACCAGGTTTGCCCGGTATGGAATTCGGTTTGGCAGGCTTCTCGTCGAAACGAATGATTCGCCCGCTCGCGTCGACCGTCATGACGCCAAGTTGCCCTGCGGCTTCTTCGACCGGCACTTCGATACAACAGATCGTCATGTCGGCATCGAGCTCGGAGTGGGCAGCCAGAAACGGACCGTAATCCATTTTGTAGATGTGGTCGCCGGCGAGGATCAGGACAAGCCGGGGCTCATGCGTACGAATGATATCGAGGTTCTGGTAAACGGCATCGGCTGTGCCGCGGTACCATTCGCCGCCTATACGTTGTGACGCCGGCAACACCTCGACGAACTCCTGGCGCGAAGCCCGGAACCACGACCAGCCGTGCACGATGTGCCGGATCAGGGAATGGGCCTTGTACTGCGTCAGCACGGCAATGCGACGGATGCCGGAATTGAGGCAGTTCGACAGGGGGAAGTCGATGATTCGAAATTTGCCGCCGAAGTGCAGCGCCGGTTTGGCGCGCCAGTTGGTCAGTTCGTGCAGGCGGGTGCCCTGGCCGCCGGCGAGTATGAGGGCGAGCGTTTCACGTGTCAGACGACTGACAAAGCGGCCGTCGTCACCCTGTATCGCGTCTGCCATTGTTGCCCTCCCGAGCCGTGGTCGTGACGATCCTGGCCACATTGTCGCAAAGATCGGCGCTAAAGTGGGCGACGGTGGCCCGCCATTGCCAATTGTCGCCGGTTTTGCCCGGCGTATTCATCCGCGCTTGCGAGCCGAGCTGGAGCAGATCCTGCAGCGGCACGACCGCGAGCCGGGCATTGCTCGCAAATGCAGTACGGACGAAATCGAGGGCAATGCTTTCGGCCGTGCCCCCGGTGAGCCGCAAAGCGGCTTCCTGGGCGGCGCGCACGTCATCGGCTGTACGGGTATCGTCGCGACCGCCGTGAAACCATCCTGCGGTGGTGTCGTTGTCGTGCGTTCCGGTGTAGCACACTTCGTTCTCCTCGATCTGCTCGAGCCGGAAGCCCGGATCACCGACGGCAAATTGCAGGACAACCATGCCCGGAAGGCCGTGCCGGTGTCGGAGGGCTTCGACCTCCTCGGTGATGACACCCAGGTTTTCGGCAACGATCGGGAGACCGCCGAACGTTTTGCGGAACGCATCGAAGAGCGCGTCCCGCGGACCCGGCTCCCAGCGGCCCTCACGTGCCGTGGCCGCCCCGGCGGGTACCGCCCAGTACGACTCGAAGCCGCGGAAGTGATCGATGCGGACGAAATCGGCCAGCAGCAGCGAGGCACGCAGCCGATCGATCCACCAGGCGTACCCGCCGGTTTCATGGCGGGGCCAGTCGTACAACGGGTTGCCCCACAACTGACCGTCCGCGCTGAAATAGTCCGGAGGCACGCCCGCGACGACGCGTGGCCAGCCGTCGGCATCGAGGCGCAGGAGCCCGGGACGCGCCCAGGCGTCCGCGCTGTCCAGCGCGATGTAGATCGGCAGGTCGCCGAACAGCCGGACGCCTGATTCGGTCGCGTAGCGTCGGAGCACATTCCACTGGCGCCAGAACAGGAACTGGATTACGCGTACCGCCTCGAGCCGGTCACGATGGACTGCCGCGAATGCTGCGAGCGCGCCCGGCTCGCGCCATCGCAGCGGCCCGGGCCATCCCTGCCACGGCCGGGGCTCGAATTCGCTCTTAAGAATTCGAAACAGGGCGTAGTCGTTGAGCCATTCCGCCTCATGCCTCGCTATGAACCTCGAGTATTCCAGTTGCAGAGCGGCGCTCGCGCGGGATGAAAAACGTGCCGCCGCGAGATCGAGCACGGCATTCTTGCGCGGTATCAGCCGGTCGAAGTCGACGCGGTCGCCCGGCAGTGCGAGCAACGCGGCGGTCTCGTCTTCGTCCACCAGCCCGAGCTCGATTAAGTCGTCCGGCGCAATCAACAGTTCATTACCGGCAAAGGAAGAGAGAGGCTGATACGGCGAATTGCCGTAGCCTGTCGGTCCCAGCGGAAGGAACTGCCAGACCGAGAGCGCCGAGCGACGCATGAAATCGATGAAGTCGCGAGCCGATGCGCCGAGGTCGCCGATTCCGTAAGGTCCGGGCAATGAGCTCACGTGCAGGTAGACGCCAGCCTGGCGACGGTCTGACAAGGGGCCGCTGCTCAAAATCGAGTGTTCCTTCAGGGCGCCGAGCATTGGCGCGAGGAGAGCTGTCGATCGATTCTAGTACGCGTCGCCGGCAGCGTAAAATTTACACGCACCTGCAAACGAGTCCGCACCGCGGCGCAGGAACATTTGTTCGCGCACCCGGGTGCGCGGATTGGACGGCGCAGGCAAAAACGACGTGTGACCTGAGGCCGCCGGGGCGCCGCTCGCGGGCGACGCGCCGGGAGCAGCCGGCCGCCGAGAACCGGCCCAGCACGACACTTTCCGCGTCCGTTCGGGAGTCGCCACTGTCGCCGGCTCCCGACAAGTGGGCACTCCTGTGTGACGCCGTCGAAACCTTCTGGAAAAAAATGTTGACATCAGTTCGCACCGACTTATATTTGCGGCGAATTCAGGGGCAAACGCCCGGACGATCCGAAGGGCCGGATCGGATAAACACCAGCAGGTCGCCCATCTGCAACCAGGTCTACGTAGGTGACACTCAATACGAGTCCCCTGGAGGAGCCTCCCCAACAGGTCTCCCCCGACCCCGGTTCCGCCGCAACACCGCATTCATCCCCGCTGATCCATAAAAAAAGCACCGGTCCTACGGTCATTCGCTCTCGACGTCCGGCATTCCGGATTTCCGAGCGAAGCGATGTGTTTCGCCGCGCTTTCTATCCGGACGCCTCCATCGCCGACTGGAACGACTGGCGCTGGCAAAATCGGAGCCGGGTGCGGACGCTCGCGGATCTCGCGCGGATGATCGACCTCAGCGCCGACGAGACGGCAGCCATAGAGCGCCATACCGGCAGCCTCCCGGTCGGTATCACGCCGTATTACGCGAGTTTGCTGGATCGCGTTGATGCGGCGCAGGCTCTGCGCAAGACCGTCGTTCCGGTACTGGGCGAGTACCTCAAGACGCCCGGCGAGGACCAGGACCCCCTTGGGGAAGACGGGCACAGCCCGGTGCCGGGCCTGGTGCATCGCTACCCGGACCGCGTGTTGCTGCTCGTAACGAACTTCTGCTCGGTTTACTGCCGCTATTGCACGCGCGCGCGCATGGTCGGATCGGTCGGCGAGCGCAGTGTCAAGAAGACGGACATCGAGGCGGCGCTCGACTACATCGCGGCGACCCCGGCAGTGCGGGACGTGCTGATTTCCGGTGGCGACCCCTTGAGCCTCGATGACGACCGGCTGGAATACGTGCTGCGCCGGCTGCGCAAGATCCCGCATGTCGAGTTCGTTCGCATCGGCAGCAAACAACCGGTCGTGCAGCCCATGCGGATTACGCCGTCGCTGACCCGCATGCTCAAACGCTATCACCCCCTGTGGATGAGCCTGCACTTCACGCATCCGGACGAAGTTACGCCAGAGGTCAGCGAGGCCTGCGGGCGGCTCGCCGATGCCGGCATTCCGCTCGGCAGCCAGACGGTGCTGCTCAAGGGCGTCAATGACGACGTCGCGACGCTGCAGCGTCTCGTTCACGGCCTGCTCGCGATCCGCGTGCGTCCTTACTACCTGTACCAGTGCGATCCGATCACCGGCTCCTCGCATTTCCGGACACCGGTGTCGCGCGGCGTGGAACTGATCCGCGGCCTGCGCGGACACACCACCGGTTATGCAGTACCGACGTTCGTTGTCGATGCGCCCGGAGGTGGCGGCAAGATTCCGCTGGCGCCCGACTACACGCTCGGGCGGGATGGCGACGATGTGCTGCTCCGCAGTTTTGACGGCGACGTCTATCGCTATCCCGACCCGGAACCGGCTGCCGCACTGCCTGAGGAGCGTGACCGATGAATCGCAAGCTGGGCGTCGGGGTCACCTACGATTTGCGCGATGATTGGCTCGCGGAGGGCTACAGCGAGCTCGAAACGGCGGAGTTCGATCGTGTGGATACGATCGACAGCATAGTAGAGACACTCTCTGCGCTCGGTTTCGAGCCCGTCCGCATCGGCAACCTGCGGCAGCTCGCGAGCCGCCTCGTAGGCGGCGAACGCTGGGACCTCGTCTTCAATATTTGCGAAGGCATGCACGGAATCGGACGCGAGGCCCAGGTGCCGGCACTGCTGGATGCTTACGCCATCCCGTACGTGTTCTCGGATCCGCTGGTATGTGCACTGACGCTTCACAAGGGCATGACCAAGCACATCGTTCGCGCCGCCGGCGTGAATACGCCCGACTTCGCCGTGGTGACAGATGCCGTCGAACTTCGGGACGTGGAGCTGCCGTTTCCGCTTTTCGCGAAACCCCTTGCGGAGGGAACCGGCAAGGGAATCGGCATCACCTCTCAGGTCGCCAATCGCCGGCAATTGCAACGCGTGGTCCGCAACCTGTTGCGCGAGTTCCGTCAACCGGTGCTCGTGGAGCGCTTTTTGCCGGGACGCGAGTTCACGGTGGGTATCCTGGGAAGCGGCCGAGCCGCGACGGCGCTTGCGACACTCGAGATCGTGTTGCGCCCGGGCGCGGACGCGAACGTGTACTCGTACCGCAACAAGGAACTATGCGAAGAACTCGTGCATTACCGGCTGCTCGACGAAGAACTTCTGCGGCGCGAAGTCGAGGAACTCGCGGTACAGGCATGGCGCGCACTCGGCTGCCGTGACGCAGGTCGTATCGACGTTCGCCTCGACGAACGCGGCGCGCCGCATTTCCTGGAGGTGAACCCCCTCGCCGGCATACACCCGGAACATTCCGACCTGCCGATCATGGCGACCCTGGTCGGCATGAGCTACCCGGCGCTCATCGGCAGGATCATGGATTCGGCGCTGAAGCGTGTCGCGCCGGCGCAGGCGCGACAGGCCCGCGCTGCTGCCTGAGTAAACGCCCCGTGGCAGGGAACCGGGGCCTCGTCGCGTTACTGCGCGAGCGTCTCGCAGAGGGTGCGCGACCGGACGAGAAGGATGCGCTGGTGCAGACCGAGCAGGTATCGGCGGCGCTGCATGCGCTGGGCTATGCCACGGCGTGCGTCGAGGTAGGTCTCGATCTCGGCGAGCTTCTGGAGCGTCTCGAATCCCTGGCGCCTGACATCGTGTTCAACCTCGTCGAGGCACTGGCTGGCCAGGGTTCGCTTGTCGCCACGGTGCCGGCCTTGCTCGAGAGCAGGGGCTATCGGATCACTGGCTGCGATGCCCGATCGCTCTACCTCACGTCACACAAGATCCTTGCCAAACAGTGGTTGTGCAAGTACGGGCTCCCGACCCCGGAATGGGGCTGCGGCGACGCCGCCCGGCCCGCCGAGGGACAGTGGATCGTCAAGTCGGTATGGGAACACGCGTCGCTCGGCCTCGACGACGGCTGCGTCGTGTCCGGCACCGGCGCCGTCTCGCGGCGTATCGAATCCAGCAAATCGCAGCATGGCGGCGAGTGGTTTGCCGAACGGTTTGTGGACGGACGCGAGTTCAACGTATCGGTACTGGGTGCCGCGGGCCGGCCCGAGGTACTGCCCATTGCCGAAATCGCCTTCGAGGGGTATGCGGCAAACAAGCCGCGAATCGTCGGCTATGCCGCCAAGTGGGAGCCCGACGCCATGGAGTATCACGCTACGAAACGAGTGTACCCGGAACTTGCCGCTGGCCTCAGGGCGGCCGTCGTAGCCCTGGCGGAGAAATGCTGGATGATTTTCGGACTGTCCGGCTACGCCCGTGTCGATTTCCGCGTCGATGCCGACGGTGTGCCATGGATACTCGAGGTCAACGCGAATCCCTGCCTTGCCCGCGATGCCGGCCTGTACGCTGCCGCACTCGAGGCGGGCATGAGCTATGAAAAGCTGGTCGAACGCATTGTGGCCGGCGCAGGACTGCGTTCAACATGAGCTTTCGCGCCGGGGCACGGGCCGGCGATGTTGCGCTGGTGCAGAAGCTGGTGACGGACACAGGCTTCTTCCGCCCCGACGAAATCGATATCGCGGTCGAACTCGTCGAGGACGTCCTTCGGCAGGGTGAGGGGAGCGGCTACCGTTTCCTCTTTGCCGACTCGCCCGCGGGCGACTCACTTGCCGGTTATGCCTGCTACGGGCGAGTGCCGGCAACCCGGTCCGGATTCGACCTTTACTGGATCGCGGTGGCACCATCGGCCCAGCGGCAGGGGCTCGGCAGCCGGCTGCTATCCGCGACCGAGGTGGCGTGCCGGGCCGAAGGCGGCGAACGTCTCTACGCCGACACATCGGGCCGCCCGGACTATGCACCCACCCGCGCGTTCTATCACCGGAGTGGTTTCGTCGTCGCCGCGGTGTTCCCGGATTTTTACGCTGACGGGGACGATAAGGTGGTCTTCAGCAAGCTGCTCTGAGTCGGCGGCCGTCGCACGCGCTGCAACGCCTGCAATCCGCACAACGCCGCGACTGCAAATATGCAAGGATGCAGCGCTGGTGCCGGTCCGCTACCTTGGCGCACTGATCGGTGCGTGCCTGCTGCCACTCCCTGGATGTTTGGCGGGGCCTGCAGCAGGTGAGTGCTCCGGGACGCCGGGCGATGGCTAAAGCGGTTTGCCGCGAAAGTCCACGTTGCCGTGTTGTCCGACGGCATCCGTAGTGAGCGGGGCGTTGTCGGAAAGTAACTGGCGCGCCCGGACGAGGACGAGGCTGACGAGCCCGACGCGGCTGCGATCCCAGAATTCTGCGTCGGTCGGAATCACTTCGAGAACGACCACGTGCGGATCTTCCTGCCCGTCACCGAACCACAGTCCCTGTTTCCATTGCCAGGCCTCCGCGACGATGCTCGCGTCTCTGCTCAGCCGCGCAATCCCGGAAACCGAGAGAAACGTCGACTTCCCCTGCATCGAAACATTTACACGGTTATCGTTTTCGAGCTCATCCAGTTTGCCGCTGTCATCGCGGGTGATGAAGCGAATGCGACCGTCGGGCGAGGTATCCGCAATCGCCATCGGCCGAGAGCGCAATTCGCCCTTACGTCGGGTCACGAGCATCGCGGTATCGAATTCGGCCAGCAAGGCAAGAAACGTGTCGAGATCGCTGTCGGTCATGAGGCTTATATGCAAGACGCGGATGCGCATGAGGCTGCAACATCCGTGCCCGGCGGCGTGACCGGGCGCGGCAGGCGGGCGCACGGATGTCGCTCTGCAACGACACCAGGCGCTGCTTCGTGCACTTCTTACCGAGGCTTGCAAAAAATTCTTCCGGTTGCCCTGTCGTCAATCCGCGACAGCCGCGCCAGAAACCCAGCATGTTCGCGGTGCATGTCGGCAAGCACCGGCTTGGCACGGTGATTGCAACGAAAGCACTGAACGAACAGTTCTTGTTCCATCAAAACCATCAACCACCTGGAGACGCATATGAACAAGTTAATCGTATCTCTCGCAGCGCTTGGCCTGGGCGCAGCCGCCTACGCTGGCGACATGGAGAAGAAAACCTCTTTCAACGAGCTCGACGCCAACAGCGATGGTCTGCTGACTCAGGAAGAAGCGGCTGCCGATGAGAAGATTAGCGCTGATTTCACGACTGCGGACGCGAACCAGGACGGATACGTGACTGCGGCCGAGTATGACGACGCGCACGCTGATGAATACAGCGAAGAGGAAGACGCCGAGTAAAACAGACGAGGTAAAGCAAACGAGGAGAAAAATGAGTAGTTGACCACTTGCCGCAGGTTTCAATTACGTTCCCCGTAAGTCCTTCCCCGACATACCTGCAGGCTTTTTGGTCTCCCCGGCTCGCTCCTGCCAGCTGCCACGCATCCGCTCCCCGTAAGGTGATGCGCCGGCTGGTAAGGGACGGGCCGGGGTTTTTTTTCGGGCCGCCGCCACCGTTGTTGCACTGGCACCGAACTTGCACCTGGTCCGGGGAATGGATCGAGAACCGGGATAGCACATGGCGAATACCCTCAGAATTGCGGCAATTTCAGGGAGCCTGCGCAAGGGCTCGTACAATACGGCAACGTTGCGTGCCGCTGCAGAGATGGCCGCGGACACTATGGATATCGACATCATCACGCTCGAGGGCGTGGAGCCGTTCAACGAGGACGTCGAGGCGGCGGGGTGGCCACCCGGAGTCAAAGCCCTGCGAGACAGGATGCAAGGCGCGGACGGACTACTCATTGCGACGCCGGAATATAACTACGGCATTCCCGGAGTCCTCAAGAACGCCCTTGACTGGCTCTCGCGGCCGACGGGGGAAGGACCTGTGGCCGGCCTGCCGGCCGCAATCGTCGGTGCGTCGATGTCGATGACCGGCACGGCGCGCGCCCAATCTCACCTTCGCCAGGTCTTCTTTTACAACGCCATGCCCTTGCTGCCGACCGCCGAAGTGCTGATCGCGAAGGCGGCCGAACGCTTCGATGACGAGGGAAAGCTCGTCCACGAGCCGACCCGCAAATTTCTCAGCGAGATGCTGCAGAAGTTCGAAGCCTGGGTGCGACAGCACTTGCGCCCGGGCGACGACTGACACCGGCACTGCCGATAGACCCTGTTGCGGGGCCGAGCGATGGAGGCCTCGGGCGACGCCTGTATTGCCTTCGCGCGCCCGGCCTGAGAGCCTTGCTCTGCAGAGGCCTCGCTACTGCGAGCAGTTTGTCAGGAAAATATGGCAACCCTTTGAAATATAGAATTTCGATAGCTCCAATGATGGACTGGACCGACCGGCATTGCCGGTATTTCCTGCGGCTGTTGTCGCCGGGCAGCCTGCTTTACACGGAAATGGTCACGGCAGCGGCGATCGCGCATGGGGACGCAAAGCGATTGCTGCGTTTCGACCCGGCCGAGCATCCCGTCGCCGTGCAGCTCGGCGGCAGCGAGCCGGCTCTGATGGCCCGCGCCGCCGCGCGCTGTGCGGCCATGGGGTTTGACGAGATCAACATCAATGTGGGCTGCCCCAGCGATCGCGTGCAAAGCGGCCGGTTCGGGGCCTGCCTCATGGCGGAGCCGAAGCGCGTCGCGGCTTGTTTTCGGGCGATGCAGGGCGAGGTCGATGTACCCGTCACGGTCAAGTCGCGTATCGGCATCGACGATCAGGATTCCGATGCGTTCCTGTGGCGTTTCGTCGAAACCGTGGCCGCCGGGGGCTGCCGGAAGTTCGTCATACACGCGCGGATCGCCATACTCGACGGCCTGAACCCGAAAGAAAATCGATCGATCCCGCCCCTCGACTACGACCGAGTGAGGCGACTGAAGGCTTCGTTCCCCGAACTCGATGTCGTGATCAATGGCGGCATCGATGAGCTCGGGGCAGTCGCGGATTTTCTGGAGACCTTCGATGGCGTCATGGTCGGCCGCCGGGCATACCAGGATCCCTGGTTTCTCAGCCAGCTCGAACAGCACTTTCTGTCAGGAATCGTGCCTCCGGAGCGGCGCACCCTCGTCGAGCGGATGCTGCCATACATCGAAAGCCAACTCGCAGAGGGCGAGCGGCTCAACCGCATGACGCGGCACATGCTTGGGCTGTTCGCGAACGAGCCGGGAGCCCGTGCCTGGCGGCGCTACCTGAGCGAGCACGCTCACCTCGACGATGCCGGTCCGCAAACACTGCTTGCAGCGCTCGACGCGTTACCCCAAGCTGCATAGAATGCGAGCCTTTCCGGCACGCTCTCCCACGACTGAATCCCAAGGAGCACACGCTTCCCAATGAGCGCGAAAGCGAAGGCAAAAAAGCCGACGATGGCCGAGGAGGCCGACATTCATGAACTGTACGAACTGTCGGTCCAGAACGTGGAAAACGAGGTCGAGTTTCTGCAGTCGACCTTTCGGGACCTGCGCGGGCGTACGGCTAACCTGTTCCGCGAGGATTTTTGCGGAACGGCGGCCGCCTCCTGCGCATGGGTTAAGCAAGGGCCGGAGTTCCAGGCGATCGGCGTGGATATCGACCCGGAGGTGCTCGCCTGGGGGCGGAGAAACCGCATCGGCCGCCTTCCGGCCGAGGACCAGCCGCGTGTAAGCCTGGTCGAATCCGATGTCCTGACGGTGGAGACTCCGCCGGCCGACATTCTCGCGGCATTCAATTTCAGCTACTGGATTTTCGTAGAACGCGCGACGATGCTGGCCTACATGCGGCGATGCCGCTCGGCGCTCAAGGATGACGGCGTCCTGTTCCTGGACATGTTTGGCGGACCGGAATCGTTCGAGGAAACCCGTGAAAAGACCAAGTATGACGACTTCACCTATGTGTGGGACCAGGCGAAGTTTCACCCGGTCACGAACCACATGCGTTGCCACATTCACTTCAAATTCCCCGACGGCTCGCGTATCAAGAAAGCATTTACCTACGAATGGCGCCTTTACACCGCGCCCGAACTCCGGGACATCCTGCTCGAGGCCGGGTTCAGCAGGGTGACGGTCTATTGGGAAGGGGAGGACGAGGAGGGCGAGGGCAATGGCATCTTCACGCCCGACGGGAAGGGCGTAGCCGACCTGGCGTGGATCGCTTATATCGTTGCCGAAAAATAGCTTGTAAAATCGGCATATGGCACGCGATCTTGAAGTGGCAATTGTCTTTGCGGACGTCGTCGGCAGTACCCAGCTGTACGACCAGTTCGGCGATACCAAGGCGAGTGAAACTGTAGCGGCTTGCCTCGAGATCATGAAGGATGCCACGCACCAGTACAACGGTACGGTGATCAAGACCATCGGCGACGAAGTGATGTCCACGTTCGATAGTGTCGACGAGGCCATGAGCGCAGCCATGATGATGCAGGGCCGCATTACAGCCGACACCCGCAAGGAAGGCGGGATCCCCGTTTCCATCCGCATCGGTTGTCACTTCGGTCCCGTCGTACAGGAACAGAACGACATCTTCGGCGCAGCGGTGCATACCGCCAATCGTATGACCTCCCAGGCAAAGGCGCGGCAGATCATTATCTCGGGCGAGACCGTCAAGAAGATGAGCCCGGAGCTTCAGAAACAGACCCGGCAGATCGATGTGGCGACGGTCCGCGGCCGCCTCGACGAAGTTGCGCTCTACGAACTTCTATGGAATCCGGAGGAAGCGACCAGCATGCTGCCCACGATCGAGTGGGAGCACAAGGACCGCAAGGTGTCGCGCCTTTTGCTGAGATTCCGGGACACGGCACTGGAATTGTCCGACAAACGCAAGAGCGTCAGTATCGGACGGGCAGACGACAACGACCTGGTCATCAAGGGCAACCTTATTTCCCGTATTCATGCAAAGGTGGAGATGCGCCGCGGCAAATTCGTGCTGATCGACCAGAGTACGAACGGCACTTTTCTCCAGGACGTGCAGGGTAACGAAGTGTTCGTGCGTCGCGATTCACGAGAATTGCACGGTGAAGGCACCATCGGACTTGGCCGGGCGGAGCAGCCGGGATCCTCCCTGTGCATACATTACAAGGCCCTCTCCTGACAGGGCCGGGCCGCCGGCGATTCAGTGCGCCTTGTCGAGAGCTCGTGTCACGCGCAGCTGTTCTTCTTTGAGGGCGCTCGGCAGACGCTCGCCGAATGCGTCGAAGTATTCACCGACCGACGCCATTTCGGCCTTCCACTGCCCGGTATCGATCGACATCAGTTCCCCGAGCACGGCGCTGCTGACGTCGAGGTTTGCGGTGTCGAGACTGCCTGGCGCCGGCAGGAGACCGATTGCCGTCTCCACGGCTGCAGCACGATTTTCACAGCGGTCGATGATCCAGCGCAGGACGCGCAGGTTTTCCCCGAAACCCGGCCACAGGAACCGGCCCTCGGCGTCGCGCCGGAACCAGTTGACGTGAAAAATGCGCGGCAGTCTGTCCGATCTCGCCTCGAACGACAACCAGTGCGCCCAGTAGTCGGCAAAGTTGTAACCACAGAACGGCTTCATTGCCATCGGGTCACGTCGCACCACACCGACCTCGCCGACGCTGGCAGCTGTCGTTTCGGAAGCGACGGCGGCGCCGACCAGTACGCCATGCCTCCAGTTCGTGGCCTCATAGACAAGCGGCGCGAGTTCCCGCCGCCGGCCGCCGAAGACGATTGCGGAAATGGGCACGCCTTCCGGCGCATCCGCGAGACTCGTATAGCTGGGATTATTCGTGGCTGCCACCGTGAAGCGCGCGTTGGGATGCGCCGCGGGTCCGGTCCCGGGCCGGTACGGGCGGCCTTGCCAGTCGACGCGGGGTTCACCGATTCCCTTGCCCTCCCACCATGGCTCGTTTGCGACGGTCCGGGCGACATTCGTAAATATCGCATCGTGGGTGATCATCTCGAAGGCATTCCTGTTCGTGCTGGGGTTCGTGCCCGGGACGACACCGAAGTAACCCGACTCCGGGTTGATGGCGCGCAGCCGACCTTCGTCATTGAGATGCAGCCAGGCGATGTCGTCGCCGAGCGTCCATACCTTCCACCCCGGCTGCGACGCCGGCGGAACCAGCATTGCGAGGTTCGTCTTCCCACAGGCGGAGGGCAAGGCGCAGGCGATATAGTGCGTTTCGCCGCCCGGGCTCTCGATGCCGACGATCAGCATGTGCTCTGCGAGCCAGCCTTCGTTGCGCGCCTGGTAGCTCGCGATGCGCAGAGCGTGGCATTTCTTGCCTAGCAGCGCATTCCCGCCGTACCCCGAACCGATGCTCTTGATCATGAGCTCTTCCGGAAAATGCATGATGAGCCGCCGGTCCGGGTCGAGGTCGCCAGTCGAATGCAGTCCCCTGACGAATTGGCCGTCGCGTTCGATCCTCGAGAGCGCACGTCTCCCCATCCGGGTCATGAGCTTCATGTTGACGACGACGTAGGCGCTGTCGGTAAGTTCTACGCCGCAACGGGCGTACGGCGAATCTATCGGTCCCATGCAGTAGGGCACCACGTACATCGTGCGGCCGTGCATGGCGCCTGCAAACAATGCATCGACGCTGGCGTGAGCGTCGGCAGGCGCCATCCAGAGATTATTGGGCCCGGCATCGTCCTCGCGGCTCGTACAAACGTACGTAAGGTGTTCGACACGAGCAACGTCCGAGGGATCGGAGAGATGCAGGTAACAGTCCGGATACTTTTTTTCGTTCAGCCGGATCAAGCTGCCGTCGGCCAGCATTTGCTCGACCAGCCGCGAGTACTCCTCGTCCGTGCCGGTGCACCAGTGAATTGCCTGAGGCCTCGTCTGCGCGGCGACTTCGCTGACCCATTGCCGCAGCGAGTCCAGATTCGTCGTCATCCTTGCGTCTCGCTTTGGTAGGTAGGACTCAATGAGTCGCGCGAAGCGGGGACGCGATTATGAACGGCACCGGCAAGCGATGCATCTTTGAGAGCGCTAACATGTATCGGCGCGGGTATTTTCAACCGGAACGGCTCTGGAGTCGTTCGGCCAGCCGAAGGACACGGCGATAGCTTTCGTAACGCCGCGCGTGGATGGTACCGCTATCAACCGCCATCTTGACGGCGCAATCCGGTTCCCTCAGATGCCGGCAATTGGCGAAGCGACAATCGCCGGCCGCCAAGCGGATTTCGCGAAAGCCGGCTTCCGCGTCGCTGATTGCGCCGAGTGCGGGCGCATAATCGCGCACGCCCGGTGAATCGATGACGGCCCCGCCGCCGGGCAGCGGCAGCATCATCGAATTGACCGTCGTGTGTCGTCCTTCGCCCGAGCGGGATATGCCGGAGGTTTTCTGCTTCGAAGGACCCGACAAGAGGTTGATGAGGCTCGACTTGCCGACCCCGGACTGGCCGACGAGGATCGCGGTCCGAATGCCGATGCTGCGGCGCAGTTCGTCGAGTTGCTCGCCGGTTTCCGCGCTCGTACGGTGGACCGCGTAGCCTACCCCGGCGTAGTTGGCGAGGGCCGCATCGGTACCTGGCGGCAGCGCTTCATCAGTCTTGTTATAGGCGAGAATCGCCTCGGCGTGCATGAGCTCGGCGGCGCAAAGGTAACGATCGACGATGAACCAGTCGGGTGCCGGTGAGGCAGCGGCGACGGCGACGACAACGTCGATATTGGCCGCGAGGACCTCGGCATCGCCGCGACGATTCGGCCGCGACAACTCGTTGTGTCGGTTCTCTATACCCGTGATCAGCCACTCTTCTTCCCCGGCCAGGGGTTCGGCGCGCACGACGTCGCCGCAAACCGGCCGCAGCGTCTTGCCCTTGATACGTGCGAAGCTAGCGTCGCCGCCCGGGAACGCGATTTGCATTCGCCGGCTGAACGTTGCGATGACCGTAGCGGACCGGCTGTGCATACCGTCTATTCCGTGCGCCAGATGTCGAAGTATGCCCGCAAGCATTGCGTGCCGCACCGCTTGCCGCGTTACACTAAGGAAATGGACAAGCGGAGGAACCTGATCTGGATCGATCTCGAGATGACCGGGCTCGATACGACGAGCGACAGCATCATCGAAATAGCGACGGTGGTCACGGACCTGCGTCTGAACGAGCTGGCCGAAGGTCCGGTCATAACCATACGCCAGACGCGCGAAACGATGGCGGCGATGGACGACTGGAATTCGCGTCAGCACGCGGAATCCGGCCTCATGGAGCGCGTCCTGTCGAGCTCGGTGTCGCACGCGGAGGCGGAGCGGCTCACCGTCGAATTCCTCCGGCAGTGGGTGGACGAAGGCGTGTCGCCGATGGCCGGCAACAGCATCTGCCAGGATCGGCGGTTCCTTGCGCGCGAGATGCCCGCCCTGGAACGCTATTTTCACTATCGCAACCTCGATGTCAGTACCCTGAAGATCCTGGCCCAACTCTGGGCGCCCGCCGTGGCCGCGGGCTTTACAAAGAGTTCGGACCATCGTGCACTCGCCGATATCCGTGATTCCATTGCGGAACTGGCCTGGTATCGATCGAAGCTCATGGCGGCCGACGCGCTGTCGCCAGGCTGATGCCGGCACCCGCATTTTCCGCGGCAGCAATTCGCAACAGCGAACCGATTCTCGGCGTGCTGCAAACGGAACTGGCAGGCTGCAGGTCGGTATTCGAAATCGGCTGCGGTACGGCACAACATGCCGTCCACTTCGCATCTGCCCTGCCGGAAGTCGAATGGCAAACCAGCGATCTTCCGGAGCATCTCGAGCTGATCGAGACGCGTCTCGCGGGGGAGGGTCTGGCGAACGTGCTGCGCCCGATGGTGGTGGACATGCGTGATCCCCCGATGCTCAATAGCCGCTATGACGCCGTTTATTCGAGCAATACCCTGCACATCATGGACATGTCCGCGGTACGCAATCTGATGCCGTTTGTCGCAACGGTATTGAAAGGCGCGGGAGTTTTCTGCTACTACGGCGCGTTTCGCCGCGGCGGTGCCTTCAACGTGGACAGCAACGCCGCATTCGACCGTTCGCTCCGCGAGCGGGACCCGCGCATGGGATTGCGCGATCTCGAGGCGATCGACAGGCTCGCCGCCGATGCCGGGTTGCGGCTTCGTCGAATCTACGCCATGCCGGCCAATAACCTGCTGGTTTCCTGGATCAACGGCCGGACCCTTACGCCGCAATGAAACCTGATTTATTATTTGTCGCATTCAAGCGACTGATATCCCAGCAATTCGGCTGGCCAGACGGGTCTGCTTGCCTTATAGTTCCGCGGAAGACAAACATGCAAGTGACAATGCCCCTGAAAGCCGTCGGCCTGATCCTGACCCTGTTCCTCCTCCCGTGCCTTGCGACCGCAGAGACTGCATGGGTCAGCGACGAATTCACCATCAATTTGCGCACGGGCCCGACCAACCAGAACGCGATCCGGATGATGCTGCCGAGCGGGAACGAACTCGAGGTACTGGAGCGGGACGACGAAGCGGGTTGGGCGCGCGTCCGCACCGCCGGTGGCACGGAAGGATGGGTGCAGACCCAGTTCCTGATGACGGAGCCCAGTGCCCGGGAACAGCTGGAGCGCCTTAGTTCGCAATTGACGTCGGCGACTACAGAGGGCACGTCATTGTCCGCACAGCTCGGCGCAGTGCGCGCAGAGTACGACGCCGCACAGTCTCGGATCGAGAATCTCGAACAGGAGAAAAGCGCCCTCGAGACCGAGCTGGCCGAGATCAAACAGACCGCCTCCAACGTGTTGTCGATCAACCAGCAGAACAAGGAGCTGCGGGAGCAGCTCGTCGACACCGACGTCCGCGTCGAGTCGCTGGAGCAGGAGAACCGCGAGTTATCGAGCCAGACGAATCGTTACTGGTTCATGTCGGGTGGGCTCGTGCTGGTCGTCGGCATCGTTTTGGGTCTCTGGTTGCCGCGGATTCGGTGGCAGCGCCGCTCCCGTTACGACCGCTTCTGAGCGCAACGGGGTCGCGGCAGCCTGAACGCGCGGTGCAGGTCGCGCCGCTTCTGTGGTCTACACAGCCTCTCCGGCGAGAAACAGCCAGGTCTCTACGACGCTGTCCGGATTCAGCGACATGCTCTCGATACCCTGGTCAAGGAGCCATCGCGCGAGTTCGGGATGGTCGGATGGCCCCTGGCCGCAAATTCCGACGTACTTACCCCGCGCCTTGCATGCGCGGATGGTCATTTCGAGCATTGCCTTCACGGCGTCGTCACGTTCGTCGAACATGTCGGCGACGAGCGCCGAGTCTCGGTCCAGGCCCAGCGTAAGCTGGGTCATGTCGTTCGAGCCAATCGACATCCCGTCAAAATAGTCGAGAAACCTGTCGGCCAGCAAAGCATTGCTCGGCAGTTCCGACATCATGATGATCTTCAGGCCGTCCTTCCCGCGTTCCAGCCCGTTTTCTGCCAGGAGATCTATCACCTGGCATCCCTGCTGGACCGTGCGCACGAATGGGATCATGATCTGGACGTTATCGAGCCCCATGTCTTCGCGAACCCGCCGCAACGCGGCGCACTCCATATCGAAGCAGGGGCGAAAGCTTGCGGCAACGTAGCGGGCTGCGCCGCGGAAGCCGAGCATCGGATTCTCTTCCTCCGGCTCGTAGCGCTCGCCCCCGATGAGGTTGGCGTATTCGTTTGACTTGAAGTCGGACATGCGGACGATGACCGGCTGCGGCGCAAACGCAGCCGCAATGGTGGAAATCCCCTCGGCTAGCTTGTCGATATAGAAACGCACAGGGTCCGGGTATCCCGCCATTTGTTCATCGACCGCTTCACGCGTGGCCGTGTCGAGCCGCTCGTACTCGAGCAGTGCCTGCGGATGCACGCCGATCATCCGGTTGATTATGAACTCGAGGCGAGCCAGCCCGACGCCGCGATTCGGAATGTTCGCAAAATCGAAGGCGCGGTCGGGATTTCCGACATTCATCATGATCTTGACGGGTATCTCGGGCAAGGCGTCCAGTTCGATTACTTGCTCGTCGAAGTCGAGTGCACCGGCGTAGACGAAGCCTTCGTCGCCTTCCGCGCAACTGACCGTGATCATGTCACCATCGCGGATTGCCCCTGTGGCGTCGCCGCAGCCGACAACGGCAGGGATTCCCAGTTCGCGCGCGATGATTGCCGCATGACACGTGCGGCCGCCGCGATTCGTCACGATTGCCGCGGCTCGTTTCATTACGGGCTCCCAATCCGGATCGGTCATGTCCGACACCAGGACGTCGCCCGCGCGAACGCGATTCATCTCGGCGGAATCGCGGATGACGCGTGCCGTTCCGCGGCCGATCCTTTGCCCGATACTGCGGCCAGTCGTTACCACGCGTGAACGATTCTTGAGTGTGTAGCGTTGAATTGTCCGCCCACTGCGGCTCTGGACCGTCTCAGGACGAGCCTGGAGTATGTAGAGCCTGCCATCTTCCCCGTCCTTGCCCCATTCGATATCCATCGGTCGCTGGTAATGCTTTTCGATGCTGACAGCCATGCGTGCGAGTTCGACGATCTCACTATCCGTGAGCGAGAACCGCAAGCTGTCGGCAAGGTCGACCTCGACGGTATCTACCGTATGACCGGGTGAAGGATTGTCGCTGTAAACCATCTTGATCGCTTTGCTTCCGAGGTTCTTCCGGAGAATCGGAAAACGCGCAGCAGCAAGCGCCGGTTTGTAAACGTAGAATTCATCGGGATTTACGGCACCCTGGACCACGGTTTCACCGAGGCCCCACGACGAGGTAATGAATACCGCGTCACGGAACCCGGATTCCGTGTCAAGCGTGAACATGACGCCAGCCGCACCGATGTCGCTTCGAACCATACGCTGGACGCCAACCGACAATGCCACCTGCGCATGCTCGTATCCCTGGTGCACGCGGTAGGCGATTGCACGGTCCGTGAAGAGTGAGGCGTAGACCTTGTGCAGCGCCTCGATGACCTTGTCCACGCCCCGCACATTGAGAAAGGTTTCCTGTTGACCGGCAAAGGAGGCATCGGGCAGGTCTTCCGCGGTCGCAGAGGAGCGTACCGCGACAGCGATGTCGTCACCGCCGGACAGTTCGTTCCACGCATTGGCAATGGACTTCCGCAGCCCGTCCGGCAACGGGCATTCCATAATCGCCTTGCGGATCGAACGTCCGGCTTCGGACAATGCCGCGAGGTCATCGATATCGAGACCGTCGAGTAGCTTCCCGATGCGCTCACCCAGACCGTTCGTGCGCAGGAACTCCCGGTAGGCTTCCGCGGTCGTCGCAAAGCCACCCGGCACGCTTACGCCCACGTCGCTGAGCTTGCTGATCATTTCGCCGAGAGAAGCGTTCTTGCCGCCCACCTTTTCGATATCGCCCATGCCCAGTTCGTCGAGTCGGACTACGTATCTATCCAAAAGGCTACTCCCTTGTGTTCCGTGTCAGGACGTGGACAATCGACCGGGTGGACGAACGCACTGTGTATTTTCTATCCGACCAGACCGGCGTCACGGCGGAGACGCTGGGTCACAGTCTGCTGACTCAGTTCAACAGCCAGAATTTTCGGCAGGTGACTTTGCCATTTATAGATAGCGAAGACAAGGCAAGGGACGCCGTGCGCAAGATCAACGAAGCAGCCGGTAGTTCGACGCTTCGACCGATCATTTTTTCCACGCTTGTGCAGGATGAGTGCCGCGCGATAATACGGCAGGCAAAAGGCCTGCACCTCGATATTTTCGACGCATTTCTCGAGCCGCTGGGCGAAGAGCTTCATGAACAGCCCACACATGCTCCCGGCCGCGCCCACGGCATGAGCGACATCGATGCGTACATGCGACGCATCGAGGCGACGAACTTCGCACTGGCAAACGACGATGGCGGAATCAGCCGCAACTACGATGCCTCGGATGTGGTGCTGGTTGGCGTTTCCCGTTCGGGCAAGACGCCAACATGCCTGTACCTCGCGCTGCAGTACGGCGTGTATGCGGCAAATTATCCCCTTACCGACGAGGAATTCGAAAGCGGCGAGTTGCCGGAGGTTCTGTCGAGCCAGAAACAAAAACTGTTCGGCCTGACGATTGCACCGGAACGCCTTCGGCAAATTCGCCGCGAACGGCGCCCTTTGGGGCGCTATTCGACGGCGCAGCAAGTGCGCTTCGAGATCCGGGAGGCGGAAAAGCTGTTCCGTCGATATGCAATTCCATACGTGGATACGACGGAATTCTCCATCGAGGAAATCGCCAGTCGAATTCTTGATAGTACCGGTGTCGAACGTCGAGTGCGACCCTGATTTTCATTGCGGGTTGCTGCTATATTCCGACCATGTTGCTCGATTCCAGGCTCGTTCCGCAGACCATAGTCAGTCCCGGCAGTTTCGTCGGACTGATGTCCGTGTATGAGAGCAACTACCTGCGGCTTCTCGGGCTGATTCCGGACCTCGAGACCATTGACGGCTGCTACCGGTCCCGGGTGGCGGGCGACTGCGACCTGCACGTAGAGATTCTCGAACGGACACGCTATACGGTAACGCTTACCCTGACCTATTACTTCAAGGACGGTAACGAACGGATCGCGGATCCGGACATGCTGGTTCGGGCTTATCTCGATGGCCGGCTGGCGGAAGCGGTGCGGCTGGGGCGGCAGCACCGGCACACCGGGTTCCGGCGCCTGCTCCGCGAGCAACGGCGTGACCTCGGCACTCGCTGGCGGCGGAACATGGTGCTGAACAAGTGGCTCGATTATCTGCGCGAGCAGGGCCACCTGATACTCGATCGCTGACACGCCTGCAACATCCGAAATTGTCGACCGCGTCCGGATTCGCAGACGCGGCGGACGGCATTATCAGTCCACGACGGCCCGTTTTCCGCGGGTTTCCGGGTTATGTAAAGGGACGCAGTGACGAACCTGACCGCAATTTTCGGCCAAACACGCGGCGACGCGCAGGATAGTGAAAAGCTTCTCGAATTGTATTGGAACCGGGCGGAACTCAAGAAGGAATTTGCCAACCTGCGCAACGAGACATTTCGTCTAAAAGACCGCATCAAGGAACAACAAGGTCATGCCGTACGCGCGCAACAGCAGCTCGTGCAACTCGAATCCCTGCTTCTCGATCCGGAGTGGGTGCACAACGTCGCCGTCTTCTACCAGTTTCGTGCACTCGATGCGCACCTGGAGCGCAAGATGGCGCGATTCGCAGAGCAGCTGAAGCAGCAGCGGGAGCAGCGCCAGCATCGACAGTTGCTCGTGGCGTGGGGCGCAAAGCGCGACGCCGCGGCCGCGTCACTCGAGGCAGAGCTCGCCGAGGTCGCCGATCGTATTGAGAGCGCCGGCGCAGAACTCCAGGCCGTGCAGCAGAAATACTCCTCGACGAACCGGCTGCTACGCTTCCTCAGGAAACGGGCCACGAAGCGCACACTTGACGACATTGCCGGACGTATCGAGGCGGATCAGAAGCTCGGATCACAGCTAAAAAGCGCGTTGACCAAACACCGGCACGACGAACCACCGGACGTAGAGGGGCTGGATGTCCATGCCAAGCGCTCGATCAATTGCATGGTTCTCTCGTTCGCTCATCAGGTGTTCCTGCACTTTCGCGAGGACGGAATCGCCGCTATGGCGCGGGAAGCCGGCAGCAAGGGGGCAGGGTCGGTGCGTTACGGCTCGAAGGGTGACTGCGACCGGTTGCTGCTCTCGATTCGCCGCTTGCAGGACTCCATGGGGAAAGCCAGCGACTACGCCGATCTCCTGCAGTGCCGGGCAAAACGAATCGCCGAGCGTGCGAGATTCGACGGCGACGACGAAGCTGTACCGCACCCGCCGTCCGTGGCCACGGTACTGGATATAGACGAAACCGGCCAGGTTCGGGAACTGGAGCTTAACCTGCTACAGGACAATTACTGGGGTATTTCGTCCGTGCTGAGCCGCTGAGCTCGAGATCTCAAATGTCCGTCCGGTACATCTGGCGACGATAGCGACGGGACTCCTCTTCGGACACGCCGGGCAAGCCTGCCGCCGCGGCGTTGGTGCCGGCCTCCTCGCTGGCCGACACGTCGGGCGCGGACAGTTCGGCGCCGGAGGCTTCGGCGGTCGGGCGACGCAGCGTCACTTTGTCGTCGGCGCCTGCCGGCAGTTCCTGCGCCCGAACGCGAGCCACGTCGAGCGCATCGCTGCCGACTGTCTCGCCGAAAATATCCCGCAGGATGGCGAGCGATCTGGCGCGTGATGATAGATCCGGTACCGACACCTCGGATTCGTCGCTGAAATTACGGTCGAGGCCGGTATCGTCGGCAACGTCGGTGAGATCCATGATTCGGACCTGCAATCCTTCGGGGGGCGCGTCAAGAGGGCCGGCTCGGTCGCAGGGAATATCGGTGGCGAGAGCGGCGGGCGCAAAAAAGTAACCGATCAGCAACAGCGAGGTCGCTGGCAGGGCGCCGGATACGGCGCGGATCACGCTGCTACGGTCTTGTCCCAACGCACCACCCGGGTCGGTCGGCGGCCAAGTGTCGTAGGCGAGTATAACACCTGGCCGAGGCCGCGCAAGCAGCACCCCCGGGGTCAGCGCACCCGCTTTTCGACCTGCGCGGTTTGCGCCGGCGGACGGCTCACGGCACGCATTTCCGCCATGTCCCGTACGATGTCGGCGGCCTGGCGAAGCAGGACGTCAGGCATGTCGTCCTCCTCGATATCCTCAGTGCTTTCAAGCGGCTCGAGATTGAGTGCCAGGCGCCGTTCGTTCTCCCGGGCGAGCCGCCGTTCCAGTTCCTCCTCACGCTCCATGCGTCGGACGTCGACGTTCAGCGAAACGGTGTCCTTGGCACGTATTTCCTCGTACTCCTGAATGCCATCAAGCAGCCAGCGGAAATTCGGGTCGGATTTCGCGCGGCCCTCCTGGTTCACGATGAGCGATTGGATGGTCGAATCGAGCGGTTCGCCGGCGGCGAAACGGGTGGTCTTGATCGTGTCCCATGGCAGCGCACTGTCACGGATCGATTCGCCTACCTCTTCAGCGTCGATGGCTGAGGGTAAGGCGATGTCCGGATTGACGCCCCGATGCTGGGTGCTCTCGCCGGTAACCCGGTAATACTTGCCGATCGTCAGGGTCAGCTGGCCAAAACCGTCTTCGCTGTCCTTCTCCGGTTTCATGTACTGGTCGAGGGAGTACAGGTTTTGCACCGTGCCTTTGCCGAAGGTCTGCTGCCCGATAATGATACCGCGCGCATAGTCCTGGATAGCTGCGGCAAAGATTTCCGACGCCGAGGCGCTGAAACGATCGACCAGCACGGCCAGGGGACCGTCGTATGCGACCTGCGCCATGGGATTCGGGTCGTCGAGTCGCGAAATGCGGCCGCTGGCGTTGCGAAGCTGTACCACGGGGCCGTTGTCGATGAACAGCCCGGATAAGGCCGTGGCCTCGGTCAGGTGGCCGCCGCCATTACCGCGGAGGTCCATGACCAGGCCGTCGATTCCCTGTTTTTCAAGTTCGCCGATCAGTCGCTTCACATCACGGGTGGTGCTCGTGAAGTCCTTGTCGCCGTCGGAGAGCGCGCGATAGTCGCGATAGAAAGAGGGCACGTCGATGACGCCGATGCGCCACTCCCGCCCTTCGTTCGGGATCGAGATGACCTCGCTTTTTGCCGCCTGTTCCTCGAGCTTCACCTGGCCGCGTTGCAGGGCAATGACCTTTTCACCGCTGCCGGGTAACGCATCGCCCGGCAGAACCTGCAGGCGCACCACCGTATCCGCCGGACCGCGGATCTTGTCGACGACATCCTCGAGGCGCCACCCGACCACATCCACCATCGGGCCGTCGGTGCCTTCGCCGACGCCGACGATCAGGTCTTCCGGCTTCAGCTTGCCGTCGATGGCCGCCGGGCCGCCCGGAATGATGCCCACGACCTTGACGTAGTCATCGTCAGGCTGCAGAGATGCACCGATGCCGAAGTAGCTCAGGCTCATCTGAATGCGGTATTCCTCGGAGTTTCGGGGGGACAGGTAACTCGAGTGCGGATCGAGCGTGTGCGCAAAAGCATTCATGAAGCCTTCGAAGACGTCGTCGGAATTGACCTGATCCATGCGCCGCAGCAGTCGCTGGTAGCGTTTCGTGAGTAATTCGCGAGTTTCGTCCCAGGGCTTGTCGTTCAGGATGTGCCGCAGTGCGTCATTCTTGACACGCTGGCGCCAGATTTCGTCGAGCTGCGCAGACGTCGTCGCCCATGGCGCTTTGCTGCGGTCGAACTGAAACTCTTCGTCGAGTGTGAAATCGGGCTCGGATTCGAGGACCTTCAGCGCGTACTCATGCCGCTCACGCACGCGCGTACGGTAAACTTCGAACATGTCGTAAATCGCATCGAGCGGTTCGGTCTTCACGAAATCGTCGAGCTTGTAACGGTACTTGTTGAAGAACTCGATATCGCTCGCGAGCAGGTACATGCGATTTCCGTCGAGAGACTCGATATAACGGTCCAGGACCTCCGACGACAGCTCATCGTCGACAGCCGTGTGGTTGTAGTGTGAACGCTGGATGAAATGCGTGACTGTCTCGCCGATGTTTTCGTGCCGCTGCTCTGGCTCGAGGCGAGCATCCGTTTCCACGTCTGTCGTGCTGGCGAAAACCGGGATGGCGAACAACGCAATTACTGCCGCGACGAACGACGGCTCGCGACGGCTACGGTTCCTTCTCAATGCACTTTCTCCAAGGCTGATTGGCACAGTCGGTCGCCAGTTGTATAAGCTAGGCTAGATCCCCGGCGCCCTTGGATCAAGGGCATACCCGGCAAAAAACCCTTTGCGCAGGCAAGAACGCCTGGCTTCGGCACGGTTCGAATGCGTCCACTGATGGTAATAAACGGTTTCCTGCTCGGCTCTTGCCTGTCCATCGCTGTTTCACTGGCCATGGTTCTGATTGTCTTCCTGCTCATCGGTACGGACCATCCGCGCATCCACGGCGAGATCCGGCCGCTGGTGACGAGCCTCCTGATCTTTCTCGGTATGACCGCGTTGTCGGCCCTTAGTTTCTACTCGCTCGCGACCTGGCGCGCCTGGCGCTGGCCGGCCCAGGCCGGACTCGTGGCGGGACTTGCGGCTACCGGCTGGCATTACTGGCCCAGGTAACGGCTGCAAAGCATACCCGGGCCGGCTTCAACCGAACAGGCCCGGCCGCGGCTTCTCCTCTTCCTGCTCGGCCTGCCGCCGCCTGCGCATGCGCTCCAGCAGTTCAAGGCGCCGGTTTTCCAGCCACTTATTTCGGCGCGTCAACGGCTTAGACTTCGTTTCCAGGGATTTTTCCCGCCGGAAGTCTGAGAAGTCGCGGTACGCGTCGAGCTCATGGCGCAGCTCTCTTGCAACCAGTTCGATCATGATGGCGTCGTCGAGAAACCCCAGACCCGGCACATGGTCCGGGATCAGGTCGTTCGTTTCGTTGAAATAGGTCAGGGCGCTCAATACCCGTCGTGCGTCAGCATGTGGCAAACGCCAGTCGATATCGGTCAGCATCCTGATCAGGAGCCGCAGCGTTTCCAGCCGCTCGGCGACGAATGCCGGGGGTGTGTGCTCGCCGACCCGGTCCAGGCGTTCGTTCGCGGCGGCGACGACCGCGGCCGGCGCAAGCCGCGCGGCCGTCTGGCGTGCTGCTTGCATGATCAGGCGAAAATGCTTTAGGTCCGACTCGTCGAGTTCGAAGGTGACCCGCAGGCTCATGGTCTCATCGAAAGCGCTTGTCCCAGTTCCTCGAGCGGTCGAACTTACCTGTATTGTAGGGATCGATGCCAGTTTCTTCGCTCATCTGAACCGGCGAGTCATCGACGACGGAAAGGGTTTCGTGCGTCCCGCTATCCTCGGGCCGCGCTTTATCCCGGAGCAAAACATTCTTGCCCGGGCCGAGGTCCGCGATTTCCCCGTCAAGGCCGACCTTGATGCGGACCTCGCCGGTCGCGGGCGGCTTCGGTGCGGCCGGGCGGCCCGCCGCCAGCGGCTTTTTGTCGCGCGCGCGCGGAACGTTGAACGCCCCCGAGCGATTCAAGGTCGATGCCCGGCCCGCGGGTTCGTCCTCCTCATCGCGCGATGTGAACCAGTTGATCAATCTTTCTAACATCTCAGGTCTGCTGGTGTTGTCCTGGCCGGCGGCAGGGCCGGCATGCAAAAAGATGCCTCCAATACACTAGTTAGCCGATTCTGGCCGATCACGGCGTGACCGGCCTCACAAATCGGCATTCCAGACATTCAGCGGTCAGGAACGCAGGTCGGCAGTTGTGCGCCAGCCCCACCACAGCCCCCGAACGAGCAGCACCAGCAGCAGGGGCGACAGGACCAGAAACCACGCGGAGGTTTCGCCGGCCTGCAGCCGGTCCGTCAGGGCGGCGAAGAAGTCGCCGTAAGCGCCGCCTTCGTAGTCGCCAAAGACCCACTGGCCCACGAAGTAGACGCCCAGCGGTAGAAGCAGCACCCCGGCCAGTACGAGAGCCGCATTGAACGCAAGCTCAC
Source organism: uncultured Pseudomonadota bacterium (assembly GCA_963713215.1). Lineage (GTDB taxonomy): Bacteria > Pseudomonadota > Gammaproteobacteria > Steroidobacterales > Woeseiaceae > UBA1847. Next base: position 37,723 of record CAVQKY010000007.1, read on the forward strand.
GAAGCAGCGGGCGACGAAGATTCTTGTCGGGAGGGAGCATGCGGGACCGCCATGAACGCGAAGGGGCGTATCCTTCCCTAGCGATGCCCTCCGGTCAAGCAACCGGGCTCAGGCCGTCCCGTCCTCCGCCGCCGGCCGCGCGTGCCGCCGACTGATGATGATCGCGCCGAAGTGGATACATGCCGCGGAAAACAGGAGATAGTGAGGCAACACCCAGAACCACTCGCTGATGTAGAGGGTGGTCAGGAACGCGATGACGCCGGAGGCGAGGTAAAACCAGGGCAGGACGTCGTAGATGACTTTCGGCAGCCAGATCTTGCGGGTCGCAAGCCGCCCTGCATTCAGGCTGACCTGTTGCGTGTCCGTGAGCGTTACCGGCTTCCCTGCGGTACTGCCAAGCATGGCTGTAGGTGTCCTGCTTCCTGCTATTGCGCCATCAGTCTAGCGCAGGCAGCAGGCAGCGTCCGTGACTGTGCTCACAATCGCGGATGCGGCTGTTTCAGGCGGGGTCGCGGCGTTGCAATTCCTCGTAACGAAATTCAACCGACCCGATCTTGACCCTGTCGCCACTCTTCAGGAAATGCTCGCTGACTCGTTGCGAATTGACATAAACCCCGTTCTTGCTCCCCCAGTCGATGATGCGGGTGGTCTGGTTTTCGCTCATCACGACTGCGTGGCGCCGGCTGATGTACTCAGCCTTGAGGTAAATATCGTTGTCCCGCGTACGTCCGATCGTCAGGCGCTTCTTGAACAGCGGGAACCGCAACTCCTGGCTGCCGAAATTGCCAATCAACAGGCGCATGACCCGGTCGCCGGCGGCACGGTCCGTTCCGCCGTCCGGAGGCGGCGCCGCATCGAGAATCGTACGGTCGTCGACATCGTAGCGGCTCTCCGCACTGCTCCGTCGTGACAGTTCATTCATCAGCGCCGTTATGGCGTTACTCTTCGTCTCGAGCTTGCGCTCGTAGTCTGCGAGGATTTTCTCCAGGTGTCCGACCTGTTTCTCTAGCGCCGCGATCCGGTCCCGGCTCTGCTGGTCGTGGTCCGTCAGAACACGCTCGAGTTCGATCCGGTGGCCGCGGTTCTGGGCGAGATCGCAGGCGAGCTGCTCCGTGACTTGCGACGTTTCCACCAGGGTTTCCTGCGCTTCGCTCAGCTCGAAGCGCAACAGCCGGAGTTCCTGCTCGTGCACCTCACGTACCGCCGCCAGTGCCTTTTCCGCGCTTTCGGCCCTGCGCATTGCGGCCAGCAACCTCCCCTGCAGGGCAGAAGTGGTCGACTCCGCATTCTGCAGTTCAACGCGCAAGGCGGCGCGCTCACTGAACACAGATTGCGAATCGGCGCGGAGGTCGGACAGCTGGCGGCGCAGCGTGTCGGCATAAGCTTCGGTCTGGCGCTGTTGATTCCGGAGTCCGCTGAGCGTTGCCTTGAGTCCCGCCAGGGCACCTTCGGAGCGGATCAGTTGCTCGCGTGCCGTCGAGATTTCGTTACCGGACTCGAGCTGAGTCTTGGCGATCCGAACTTCCTCGAACAGCCGCTGCAGTTTTCGGTGTTCGGCATCCTGTTCTTCGATGCGTGCGTGCAGCGCCTCGACCGTCGCGTCCCGTTGCGCCAGCAGCGCGGCAGTATGGCCAAGCTCGCTGCGCACTGCCCGGAGCTCGCTATCGAGGCGGTCGGTCAGCTCCTCGCGGGTCTGCACTTCCGCTTGCAGGCCGAGCCATTTGCTGCGGATCTTTTCGAAATCGTAACGCAATCGCTCGATGCTGTTCGGTGCGCTCTGCGGGATCGGCGCGCCGCATCTGAGGCTGATCTGCAGGCACAGCGTCAGGTTCGACGACCTCGAGCGTTGCTTCGTCGACTTCGCGTGCCCGGACAAGGCCGGATTCGTAGCGGAACTGGCGAGCCGTGAGCGCCTCACATTCCGACGTCGGCTCATCCTCGTTCTCGACTAACTCATTGATCTTCTTGCTTTCATTAGTCATATGCCGATACTAGCTCGAACAGAGGGTGCCGACAAGCTCCGGTTGGCGGCAACGGCAGTGCTTCAGTCGCAGGGGACGGTACGGCCGGCAGCCCACTGTCGCAGCGCGGCGACACGTTCGGCCATGAGCACCGACAATGGCCGCGTCTGGCGCAGCTCCTCATCGATGAGTCCGGTCGTCAGCGCCTGCTTCCGGGCGTGGGCCGCATACAGCGCGGACACGATCGCCTGTTCGATTTCGGCCCCGGAAAACCCCTCGCTCGCCGCCGCAAGCGCGACGAGATCGAAGCCGGAAGGATCTTGCGCCCGGCTGGCGAGATGGATCGAAAAGATGGTCCGGCGGACATCGCTCTCGGGCAGGTCGACGAAGAAAATCTCGTCGAAGCGGCCCTTGCGGACGAGTTCGGGGGGCAGGGCACTGATATCGTTTGCGGTGGCCACGACGAACACCATTGTCCTTTTTTCCGCCATCCAGGTGAGCAAGGTGCCGAGCACGCGCTGCGTCGTCCCGGTTTCGCCGCCGCGGCCGGCGAGACCCTTTTCGATTTCGTCGAGCCAAAGCACGCAGGGCGCCATGACGTCAGCAGTGCGCAGCGATTCCCGCAGTTTTCGCTCGGTTTCGCCATGGTATTTGTCATAAACCGCGCCGAGGTCCAGGCGCAGGAGGGGTACGCCAAATGCGCCAGCCGTTGCTTTAGCGGCGAGGCTCTTGCCACAACCCTGGACCCCGATCAGCAAGAGGCCTTTCGGCGGGTCGAGGTGCCGGGCATCTTCATCGCCCCGGAATGCAGCCCGGCGCTGCTCGAGCCAGCGCTTGAGGCGCGACAGGCCGCCGACCTCGGTGAATCGGGCGGTGTCGTACTCGAACTGTAAGACGCCACCCGTGTTCAGTAATTCGTATTTCGCCTTCATCACTTCGGGCAGGTCGCTGCGGGTAATCGCGCCGTCGATACAAATCGCGTTCCGCGCGAGACGTTCGGTGTCGCGATAGGTCAGGCCGGCGAGATTTCGTACCAGGAGTTTGTACGCTTTCTGATCGGCCTGCACCTTCGCACCCGAATTGTCCCTCGACCACTCGTCGGCGACGCGCTGTATGATGGCCATCCGCTCACCGTCGTCAGGAAGCGCCATTTCGACACGCGCCGCGTAGGGCTCAAGTTCCGACGGGAGTTTGATCTTGTGGCTGATCATCACTACCTGCCGGCGGATCCCGGGTTGCTGGATGCAGATGTCCTTCAGCAGTCGCACGTGGACCGGATCATCGAGAAATGGATGGAAGTCGAGCAGGACGTAGATACCGGGTTTCGCCACGGCGCGAATGTGCTTGAGGACGTCGGTGGGGGCGGAATTCAATTTCTGCGGTTCGAGTGCGATGTCCTGCCGCTGCAGGCCGTCCGTGATCGTCCATCGAAATAAAGGGACGTAGCTGCCGCCGGGACTCATGACCATCGACTGAAGCATGTCGAGGATGCGTGCTTCGTCTTCGGTTTCCAGCACGACTACCGGTGTGCCGGAGCGAAGTATCAGCTCGAGGTCGTGCCTCTGGTCCATACGCCTGTCCCGCTAGCCGGAAAGCTTGCTGCAGCCCGGTAGTTTTTTGTCGCGAAGTGCCTTCGGGGTTTTGCCGATGACCGTTGCGGCTGCTTCCCTGAGATTCTCGAGCGACATCTTGTCGCCGGAGCCAAGCATTGTGCGGAGCACGTCGTCGAGCCCGTGCTTGCCCTTGGCGGCGGCGTCCGATTTCCTGGTCGAGGGCGTGCATGATCGTGACCGCCAGTGCCGTCTCCGCGCCGGTTGAATGCCGATTGCACAGCGTTTTGGCGGAGCTCGACCAATCGCGAAGTTGCGCCAGGGCAGCGTCGTAGCGAGGTTCGGAGATCGTCCGGCTTCGGCGAAGGAGTTCAAGTGAGTAGTATTCCGCGAAGCCCTCGACGATCCAGTCGTAACCGCGCTTTGCGGTGGCGCCCATGGCGACGTGCATCACCTCGTGCATTGCCGTGCTCGTCCCGTTTTCGCTGATCAGGGGCCGGTCCGAGTGAATGTAGAAGGACTGCGGTGCGGACAGTGCGCCACGCCACATCGGGTCGCCGGCGCTCATGACTGTCAGGCGCGGCAGCGGTTGCGGAAGCAGCCGGGCAAGTTCCGGCAAGGTCCAGTTGAGAAGCGCCAGCAGGTCCATGCGCCGGGTGTCCGCGCCTATCGGCGCTGCGACTGCGACACGCGTTCCCGCGATCTTCTCGCGGCGTACGCCGAGAGGACCGATGACGATCCACCCGGATGGCTGCCTGAAGCGGCGGTCGCCGGAGGGCACGGGTAGGAGCCCGTCACGTTCCCGGTACTCGGTAACGGCAGACCACTTCGCCGGCAGGTCGATACGCATATCCGTGGTGCTGATTGCTCCGCGGCGCGTACGGGTCGACGCCCTCGGGATCACGTCCTCGGCACGAAACAGACCCCACTCTTCATCGAGCCAGGCATCGAATCCGCCCGCGCTGCGCTCATGGCGGACATTCGCGCGCCAGCTGAGAGTGCCACCGGATGCCGGGGGACGCCAGACGTAATCGTTTCCGTCTTTCCGAAGGTGGCCATTTCCTTCGACATCAGTGATGCGCTTCGCGCCAAATCGCATTTCCCTGAGCAGAGCCGTGTCCTGGTCGAGGCTGAGGCGAACCTGGACAGTTCCGTCCTTGAGCTCCGGCTGCAGTTCGTAATGCAGGCCATAGCGAACGACGTCATCGTTGCCTGTGCCAAGAGCCTTGCCGAATGTGAAGAATACGGCAACCAGCAGAATGGCTGCCGCCAGGTGGGGTCGGTGAAACGATGGTGGCACGTTCAGGTTTCCTGGTGGGTGAGTGATAGCCGTGACTGACCTTATGCTCATCAGCCGGCGCGTGGCGCCGGCCGGGCGCTATGATAGCCCAGCACGTCAGGATTGATTCAGCGGTCGGACCCTCATGTTCAAACGGATCGTACTTCGGGACAGTGAGTCCGCCGGCTGGCGCTGTTATGACGAGCCGGTCGGGACGCTGGTGGCGTATGCGCCGGACCAGGTACCGGCCGTCCTCACGGAAGCTCAGCGTGCCGTCGACCGGGATGGCGTGATTGCGGCCGGTTTCGTCGGCTACGAGGCGGCGCCGGCGTTCGACCGGTCACTACGGACGCGGGAAAGAGGCCGCCTGCCGCTTGCTGCTTTCGGCCTATTCGCGGGTTTTCGGCCGCTTCACGGGGTGCCCGGTGCGCCGGGCGACGTCGGCAAGTACGACTGGCGGCTGACGACCGACCGCGATGAGTACGCACGATCCATTCGCACCATCCGGGAGCAGATTGCCCTTGGCAATTGTTACCAGGTCAACTACACGATCCGCAAACGGAGCCCTCGAATCGAGGATCCGTGGGCCCTGTTTCTCCGCATTGCACATAACGCCCGGTACGGCGCCTACCTCGAGTTCGACGACTTCGCCATCGTGTCCGCTTCGCCGGAATTGTTTTTCGAACTGGAGGGGTCGCATATTCGCTGCCGGCCAATGAAGGGCACGGCACGCCGTGGCATGACGACCGCGAGCGACGAGGCCATCGCCGCGGCATTGCACGGTTCGGAAAAGAATCGAGCGGAAAACGTAATGATCGTGGACATGATCCGGAATGACCTCGGCCGGATCGCCGTTCCCGGAACCGTGCGCACGCACGCACTGTTCGAGCTCGAGAAGTACCCGACTGTCTGGCAAATGACCTCGACCGTGGAGGCACGCACGCGCACCGCCGTGGACGAGATTTTCCCCGCATTGTTTCCCTGCGCATCGGTGACCGGCGCACCGAAGACAGCGGCAATGGCCCTTATCGCCCGACTCGAACAGACGCCCCGGGAAGCGTATTCGGGCGCGATCGGCTGGATTTCACCGGGCCGGCGGGCGCAGTTCAGCGTCGCGATCAGGACCGCCGTCGTCGATCGGCTCGACGCCACCGCCACCTATGGCGTCGGCGGCGGCATTGTCTGGGATTCCGATGCCGACGACGAGTACCAGGAATGCGAGGTCAAGGCTCGAGTGCTCGAACTGCCGGACGACCCGGGCGGCGATTTCGAGTTACTCGAAACCTTGCGCTGGACGCCCGGCGACGGATTCTTTCTTCGCGACTTTCACCTGGACCGGTTGCTGGATTCCGCCCGTTACTTCGATTTTGAGCTGGATCGCCGGACGGTCGAATCGGTACTCGACGCAGGTGCTGCGCGGTTCGGGGCATCGATGCGCGTGCGGCTGCGGGTAAATCGCGGCGGAGCGTGCAGCCTCGACGCCGAACCGCTGGACGAATCCGGGCCTCGCGTCTGGTGCCTGCGGCTCGCAAAATACCCGGTCGACGACCGGAATCCGTTCCTTTACCACAAGACGACGCGGCGACGGGTCTACGCTGCCGCCGTAGCGGACACCGGCCCATGCGACGACGTGTTGCTGTGGAATACTGCGGGTTGCATCACCGAAACCACGCGTGCCAACGTTATTGTGCGGCTGCAGGGGCGCGACTACACGCCGCCGGTATCGAGCGGACTGCTCGCGGGGACGTTCCGGCGCTGGCTGCTTGAACATACCGAGCTCGAGGAACGGGAAATTCCAGCCGGTGAACTCACCCGAGCGGAATCGATCGTACTCGTCAACTCCGTCCGCGGCCGGGTAGCGGGCCGCATCGACCCCGCTGACCGGGCGGCAGGCCGCTGAGACGCGGTTCGTTCCCGTTCAAGCACGCGGACGCTATCCTGCTGCCATGAACAGGAGCTTTCGGATCGATCAGGGGCGGGGGGTGCTGGCGCTCGCGCTTGCGCTGCTGGCGACGGGATGTGCGTCCCTGCCACCCGGCGCCGGCAAGGGCCGTGGACAGGCCGCGACGCGGCCGGTGCCGGTTTCGCCCCATTACCTTGGCCAGGAGGCGGCGGACGCCGCCCTGGAACAACTCGGTGCGCCGTACCGCTATGGCGGCGCAGGACCGGATGGGTTCGATTGCAGCGGGCTGGTGCAGTACGCGTATCGCCTCGCCGGAAAATCCGTGCCGCGAACCACGCTCCAGCTCTGGTCGCATACGTCGACCGTCTTGCGCGACGAACTCGAGCCGGGGGACCTCTTGTTCTTCTCGATTGCCGGCAAGATGCAACACGTCGGCCTGTACGTGGGCGACGACCGGTTCGTCCATGCACCGTCTTCCGGCCGTACGGTGACGCTGGCCTCACTGTCGTCGGAATATTACCGTGAGACGTTTCTGCGTGCCGGACGCCTGCCCCAGGACCTCAGGTAGCTTTCTCTTCTGCGTCGCCCTCGACGATGAAGATGCGCAGCTGGTTGGCCAGGCCCTTGCACGCCGCAGCCTGCGTCCGCGCAATGAGCGGTATGGGGATGACCAGGGCAGGCAGGAACGAGGTACCGCTGACGTCTGCCGAAACCGTGCCCGCGGATTCGAGTTCGTCGAGATCCCAGATCGAAGCGGTGTAGTCGGCGTCCTTTTGCCACCACGCGAACCCGAAGCATCCGCCGCCGCCGGGACCCGCCGCGCACGACAGGCTGCCGCCGCCGGCGACCTTTTCGGTATCGCCGTCCAGCCAGACGATATAGCGTACCCCTTGCTCCTGGATCTTGTCTTTTACGCCCGGCCGTTCCATCAGTTTGGGAAGCCCGCCGGTCTCTGCCGGAGCCGTGCGCGGTTCGAACCAGGGAAACAGGGAGTCGACGAACTGCCGGTGCGGGATGACATTGAGCCCCTTCTTGCCGCGTGCGAGGGCTTCCTCGATACAGGCGATGTAGTTGTCTTCGGTCTCGTTGCCGAGATGGTAACTCTTGGCCATGATGACAATGGACTCGTCACCGGCAATGCCGGTCACGGCCTCGCGGGAGTCCTCGACTCGCGACGTCACACATGCCTGTAGCAAAACCAGGCTTGCGAACGTGACCAGCATTCTGGCCTGGCCGGCAGTGACCCGCCTATTCATTGCTGCTTCCCTCGATCGGCGCCGCGCGCATCGCGGCGGCGTTCTCGTCGTCGTCTTCGGGCGCGACATTTTCCTCAGTGGCTTCGGCCCCGCTCGCCAAAGTACGCATGAACTGTTCGGGATCAAAACGGAATATCATCAGTGCGGCCGCGTCACGCATCGCGAGAATCGCGGCCCGCTGCAATGCCTCGTCGCCACCCATCATCGTCGTCAGACTCTTGCCGTAGGCGCTGACGGGCCAGTTGCCCACCAGCCTGCCGGCAGGGTCGAAGACGCGAAGCCGGTAGCGGATCCATACCGCGAACGATTCTGTCTTCGTCTGCGAGGGCACGGAAAATTCGAACGCGTCGATTGAAGGTTCGACGAGCGCGTCGTAACGGACCTGCGTTTCGTCGTCCTCGGGGCCCAGTACCGTGACTTCATCGAACATGTAGCGAAAAAGCTGTTCGAAAAAGATGGCGTTCGAACGGCCGAGGTCGATTGTCCATTCCTCGTTCCCGATAATTTCCTCGGTATGCACGAAACCCTGGAATTCGACGGGTATCCGTACGGCAACGTGCAGCGGAACGGTGTTGATCAGGGGTTCGGGAATGGTTGGAGGATCGATGCGCACGTTCGAGCCGCACCCGGCCACAAGCAGGCTCACTGCGACTCCTGGCAGAACCTTGCGTAGCATGGCTTTCAAATGTCTGCTTCCCGCGTGTATCACGGTGTCATCGATCCCTATGTCAGAGCGAGATCGGGCTTGAGAGTTCCACCGCCACACTGTTTTAATCGTGTTTCCACTGTAGTGCCGGACGCACGCCAGTGCAATAAGATCCGCCGCACGCCGGCGGCCGCTGCAGACAAAAAAAAGCGCGCTTGCAGACCTTCGCCGTGGCACCCGACGGGATCCGATGGCTCGACCTAAAATTCTTGTATTTCAACATGTTCCTTACGAGCCGCTGGGCACTCTTGACCCGTTGCTCAAAGAGGCGGGATTTCGCATCCGTTACGTGAACTTCGGGAGAGACGCCTCGCAACGTCCCGCGCTCGAGGGCTACGCCGCAGTCATCGTCCTCGGCGGTCCCATGAACGCCGACCAGATCGGGGATTACCCGAACCTCCTGACCGAGGTCGAGATCCTGAAGGAGGCGCTGCAGCGGGAGATGTCGATCCTGGGAATCTGCCTCGGCGCCCAGTTGCTCGCGAAGGCGCTGGGCGGCACGGTGGCGCCCAACGAGCGGCGCGAGATCGGCTGGCATGACGTCCATCTGACGGCTGCGGGTGAATCCGATCCGGTGCTGTCCGCTTTTGCGTCGAGTCAGCGTGTCTTCCAGTGGCACGAGGACGGCATCGACCTGCCTCCGGACTGCACACACCTGGCCCACTCGCCGGCCAGCCGCGTCCAGGCATTTCGCTTCGGCCAACATGCCTACGGTCTGCAGTTTCACCTCGAAGTCGACAGTCACCTGATCGAACGCTGGCTGAGCGTTCCGGCAAACCAGTCCATGCTGGAGCAGGAGCGGGGCCGTGTTGATGCGGACCGCATTCGGCAACAGGTCCCGCATAACATCGATGAGCTCGCGACGCTCAGCCGCGAGACCTTCGGCCGCTGGATTGATCGCTTCGACGCGTCTGTGCCCCGGCGTCGTCTCCTGCCCTCGCGATAGGTCTCGGTCAAAAGTCCCGCCATTCGAGTGGCGGTTCCTGCATCAGCGCCACCTGTTCGCGCAACGCAAGGATGTGCTCGTCCCAGTAGCGCCGCGAATCGAACCAGGGAAAGGCGTGCTTGAACGCCGGGTCTTCCCAGCGACGCGCAAGCCACGCGGCGTAGTGCATGATCCGCAGACTGCGCAGCGCCTCGACGAGATGCAATTCACGGGCATCGAAACGCCGGAATTCCTGGTATCCCTCGAGCAGGGCCGTGAGTTGCGGGGTCTGTTCCTCCCGATCCCCGGAGAGAAACATCCAGAGGTCCTGAACCGCGGGTCCCGTGCGGGTGTCGTCCATGTCCACGATGTGGAAGCGCTCCGCGTCGACGAGCACGTTGCCTGGATGAAAGTCACCGTGCAGGCGCAGTTCCCTGAAGTCCCCGGCGCGCTCGAATGCCGCATCGGCACCGTCAATTGCCGCCTCCGCGACCCCGACATACACGTCGTGCATTTCCTCCGGGAGGAAGCCGTTTTCCAGCAGGTAGTCGCAGGAGTCGGAGCCGAACGTGTCGATGTCAATCGCCGGCCGCGCGTCGAAGCTTGCGGTTTCCCCCACCCGGTGAATGCGTGCGACAAATCGCCCGAGTTGCCGCAACTGGTCGCGGTTGTCGAGTTCCGGTGCACGACCGCCCCGGTTTTCGAACACGGCGAGCCGGAACGGCCCCGAGCGGAACAGCGAACGCCCGTCGATACGTTGCGGTGCAACGACAGGGATGTCGGTGTCGGCCAGTTCGAACGAGAAGGCGTGTTCCTCGAGAATGGCGGCGTCGCTCCAGCGGCCCGGGCGGTAAAATTTGACCACCATGTCCGGCGCGTCTTCGATGCCGACTTTATACACCCGGTTTTCATAACTGTTGAGCGCAAGAAAACGGCCATTGCACCGGAAACCGAGATCGTCGAGTGCGTCGAGGATGTCGCCCGGTTCGAGTTGCCGAAAAGCCAGCGCAGCCGGGTCGGCGGCCGTCACAAACGCAATTCCAGCAGTGCGACTTTCTTGCGGCCGTCGTCGATCTCCTGCGTGCCAACGCGGCGAAAACCACGTCGTTCGTGAAAGCGCATAGAGCCGGGGTTCGGCGGATGCAGGTTGACCTCGCAGGTCACGACAGCTACGAGCGGACGCATCATGCCTTCGAAGTCATCGTAAAGCTGCGACGCAAGCCCCTGGCGCCGTGCCCGTTCGGCCACGGCGACCCGGTCGACGTAGGCGAAAGCCGCGTAGTGCGCGCTGAACCAGCGATAATTCGGGCTCTCGTAGGCACTGCCGTCGCGCAAGCCGACAAGGAATGCCGCGATTCCCTTCGCATCCGCTGCCACCCGGAAGTACGCGGCGTGGTCCGCGAACCATTGGATGTCCTCCCGACTGAGACTGTTCACCGCCGGGATTGCGCTTTCGTTCAGTTCGAGAACTGCATCAAGGTCGGGCGGCCGGAGCGTTCGTATCGTTATCGACATCCGGTGAGTGTAGTGAACGCCGCGGCCCCCGCAAGGGCTATGAAAGTTCCCCGCCGATTGACGTATACTGCGGGCAAACGGCAGCCGATGACCATCGGATGAGCAGACCGTTTGCGGACTGTTCAAGACAGCCACCCGAAACTCGCCACTCGAGCCTGCTGCGGACGCCGCGGCCGGAACTGGAACTGCTTGGTAAATGACGTCGGGTTTCGTCCCGTAAGGAATCAGCAACGATGACTGGAAAAGTTAACCCGCGCGCGGCTTTGGCCTGTGTGCTGGCTATCCTCGTGTTCTCTGCCTGCTCGGACAATTCCGACGATGCGTTTGGCGATGCGAAAGGGCTGCTTCGCTTCGTGCCCGCCGATACCCCGTATGTATTCGCGAGCGGCGAACCGCTCGACGATGAATTCCTCGATACCATCGAACCGCACATCGACGAGATTCTTGCCGCGTACCGCGACATGCTGGGCTCGATGGCGGCACGGGAATCGGCCGAGGCCGGTGGCGATGCAGAAGCCGTTGCATCCCTGCTCGCGGAACTGGCGCCGCTGTTTTCCGTCAAGGGCTGGGAGGACGCCGGCTTCACGAGGGACGGCCAACTGGTGCTGTACGGTAACGGATTGCTGCCGGTTCTTCGTATCGAGGTGGCGGATCCCGCTGCATTCGACAAGACCATCGGCGGCCTCGAGGACGCAGCAGGAGAGCCAATGCAATCGTCAACCATCGACGGCAACGAGTACCGTTACGTCGACGTTGACCATATGCGAGTGATCATCGGACTTTTCGACGGCAGTGCGGTGATCACTGCAATGCCCCGGGATTTCGACGAGGAGCGGACGCGCGAGCTGTTGGGACTCGAGTTGCCGTCGAAAAGTATCGCGGATACGACCGTTCTCGCGGACATCGTCGAAAAGTATGGATACTCGAACCATTACACCGGTTTCATCGATACGATCCGGCTGGTCGACAGCGTTTTCGACGAACCGACGGCGATCAATGCCGCGTTGATGGAACAAGTCGAATTCGATGCGACTTCGATCTCAGAGGTTTGCAAGGTCGAAATCCGGGAGCTCGCGGGCATCGCGCCGCGCACCGTATTCGGCTATGACGAAATCAGCCTCGACAGGGTCAGCGGTTCGCTGACCGTCGAGCTACGTGAAGACATTGCAACCGGGCTGCAGGGTGCGTCGGCTGAAGTCCCCGGACTCGGTCAGGACCAGGGTGGTGCGTTTTCGTTCGGAGCAAGCGTCAACATGCAGGCACTTCGAGATTTCTATGCGGCACGTCTCGATGCAATGGAGGCAGACCCGTTCCAATGCGAATATTTTGCCGAGCTCCAGGCAGGTGTGGCGCAGGGCCGCGAGATGCTGGCACAGCCACTGCCACCTATCGTGTACGGCATTCGCGGCTTCAACGCGGTGCTGGATGAGGTGGACATGACGGCGCTGGCAAGCGGTCAGCCGCCTGATCCCGCGACAGTCGAGGCCGGCGTCGTTATTGCGATCAAGGACGCAGCCGCCCTCGTGGCGATGGGCATGATGTTCAGCCCGGAGCTGGCGGAGCTCAACCTGCAGCCGAATGGTGAGGCGGTAGCACTGGCCCTGCCGCAGGTCGAGGCGATGGGGCTCGATGCCTACGCCGCAATGGCCAAGGACGCCTTGTCGATTGCCGTCGGGCCTGCGGCCCAGACGCGCGTGACCACGGCGCTTGCGGCTACCTCGATGGTGCCGCCGCCGATGTTCGCGATGACCATGGATGCAGGCAAGTATTACGAACTCATTTCGGCTGGAATGATGGCGAATCCTGGCGACGGCGACGGCGACGGCGACGGCGACGGCGATGAGCCGATGACAGCCGAAGAGACCGACGCTGTGCAGCGGGCCTTCGCCGCCATGGCCGAAATCTACGACCGTATGACCACCGTCGTGCGCATTACCGAGAACGGGATTGAAGTAGAGTCGGTCGCGACGCTGAAGGACCTGTGAATCGAGCAGTAGCGTGCCGAACGCGTGCGGGGCCTGGGAGCACCGCGACGACCGGCGTCGCCCGCGCCGCACCGCAGTTCAATTTAAGGGTCTCGTATCATTCCGGGCGGTGGCATACCGCTTCGACGTTATGACCGTCCGGATCGAGCACAAAGGCCCCGTAATAGTTCGGGTGATAGTGAGGCCGCAGCCCCGGTGCGCCGTTGTCGGTACCGCCAGCGGCGATTGCGGCCTCATAGAAGGCGTCGACGAGCTGTCGCGAATCGACCGTGAAGGCAACGTGAAAGCCCTCGCCGACCTTCTCGTTGTCGCCGAACCAGAAGAAGGGATGTTGGCCTTTGCCGTAGCCGCAGGCCGTACCGCCGCTCCCGGTGACGTCGGGCCCGGCTTCCATCAACATCGCGATGCCTAAGGGTGCCAGTGCGGCGTCGTAGAACGCCCGGGACCGTCTCGCATCCTTCACTGCTATTCCAACGTGATCCAACATGGGCAACCACTCCTCGGCGGCACACTGCGAATCCTGCAAGCAAATTTACAACTAAAGCGGCTACAGGAGCTGGGATTCATACAGGTAAGGTGTAGCGCTGTTCGATCGCCTCGCGGATTCGGGCGCGACTGTCCGCGGCCCGAATATCCGGCGCGGCTTCGACTGCCGCAATCTCCTCGGCAAGCTGATCATCCTTGATCGAGGTCCGGATCCAAACGGAATAGTCGCGCCGCTTCAGGTGGTAAAGCCAGGTCTCCTCGTCGACCCCGTCGCCGAGATCCATGAAAGACGCGAGGTTGTAGGCGCGCAAGCGCACCTTTCCGTCGGGGCCGCGGAAGTAAAAGCTGCGGTCTTCGCCGAGCTTACCCTCAGCGTATTTGCGAAGGTGGCGGCGCAACTTCTGGTTCGGGCTCCGGGCGCGGAAGCGCACCGGCGGGTCCTCGGTGTCGACGTGCCACAGGACCGCATCGTCGTCGGGATCCCGGTCAGTGGCGGAGGGCGGTTCCGGCAGGCCGAGTCCGGTGCAGAAGTCCGCGATCGTGCCCTCGGGGTCGGCACCGATCGCGATGAGCGTTTGCACGGTCTCGAGCACGGCCGAGGTGATGTGGTCGGGATGTACCGTAATCAGCAGGTAGTTCGCCAGTGAGTCCGTCACGAAGGCATCCGCAGCCTGCCATTCGCGCGGGAAAAGGTGATGCGACTCGTCGGTGACCACCCAGTGCGGCCGGCCGGTGGCGGAACGCAGACTGAGTAGCTCCGGGAACAGCTTGCCGGCGAACGCCGGGCGCTCGTCGATATCCAGCGCCAGGATATTCACCGCGACACTCCGGGAGGGATCGTCCAGCACCTCGAGCACCTCCGACACCGTCGGCGGGTTGTCGCTGGTGCCGAGGATCACGGCGCCCTCGAAGTGCTCGTAGTCGCCCTCCGGATCGACGATGCAGACCTGGTAAGCGTCCTCGATCAGCTGCTCCAGGATCGCCGTTGTGAAAGTCGACTTGCCGCCGCCCGAGGTCCCGGCGACCATCACGGCGCCGCCGTGCGCCGGGAGGGTGAACTCGGCATCGCTCACATCCCCGCCGATCGGTATGCGGCGCCGCGTGAGTCGCGGTTCGAGCGAGCATAGATCCTCTCGCAACAGCAGGTCGCAAAGTTCGCGCACGCCGCGGCCGTGGTCGCCACGCGTCACGTAGTCCGCGGCGTCCTTCAACGCCGGCAGCGCATTCTCCACGGCGACGCCGCACTCGCAGAGCTTCAGGAGTGCATGGTCGTTCTCTGCGTCGCCGACAGCGACGGCGTTATGCGCCGAGAGTTTCAGGTCTGCGAGCGCCGCGGTGAGTCCCGACGCCTTGTTGATGCCGGTGGGCAGCACCATCACGGCGCCCTTGTTGAAGATCACCTGCAGTTCGAGGCCCAGCTCGTGTATCGCTTCCAGCACAGCGTGCTCGTGCGGGGACCAGGTCGCGACAATGACCTTGCCGACCGACAATGGGTTGACGCCGGATTCCTCGAGCCGGCGCACGAGGGCCTCGTTCGGGGAGGCGCCAAGTGGCTTTTCGCCTCGACTCCCAGGGTCGTAGAGCAGCGCGCCGTTCTCTGCGACGATGCGATCGAACAGGGTGAGCTCCGCGAACACCCTCGACAGGTCATCGAGTTCGCGGCCGGTTACGAGCACGAGGCGCCGTCCGCTTTTTTTCACCGCGGCAAGCGCGTCGACGGTCGCGGGATCGACCGTGCCGTGGTGCGCGATCGTGCCGTCGTAATCACAGGCAAGGACGTGGTAGCGCATGTCGTATGGTCCCGGCGAAGTGCGGAGACACCGGTGTCCCGCTGCGAACAGGGCTGCAACTTTTGTGCCAGTAACAGCAGCATTGTTACGGGATTGCAACGGTTCGCGGGGACCTCGCGCCGCTACAGCGCCGTTTCACGTCTGGCGCGTTGCTATCAGTCGCCGCATCCAGTCGAGCAGGATCGCGGGTAGCAGCTCCGGCTTCGGCAGCATCGCATACTGGTTTGCGCCGAAGATCCATGGCAGATAGGCACTTGCCTGTCGATCGATGGTGAGGCAAAAAGGATTGATTCCCTGCATCCTGGCTTCCGCCACCGCCTGCCGCACATCCTCGATGCCGTAGCGGCCCTCGTATTCGTCGACATCGTTGGGCTTCCCGTCGGACAGCATCAGGAGAAGACGATGGCTTGCGTTCTGTTGCATCAGCTCCGCCGAAACATGCCGAATCGCCGCCCCGGCACGGGTGTATCGTTCCGGTTCCAGTGCGGCGATGCGAAGTGCAATGTCGTCGTCGAATATCTCGTCGAACTCCATGATGGGGCGCACCGTGACGGCGTCGGGTCCTTCGCCGGAGAAGGCCCGTACACAATGGGAGGCACCCATTTCGCGCAAAGCGATGCACACGAGCAGCAATGCTTCCCGCTCGACGTCGATGATCCGCCGGTGCGATCCCACCCAGGCGTCCGTCGAACCACTGGCGTCCACCAGCAGCATGATCGCGGTATCCCGTTGCGCCGGACGGCAACGTTGATACAGGTTTTCGGGCAACCGGGTGCCTGCGCGCAGGTCCGCCAGCGCGTCGATGCAGGCATCGAGGTCGATTTCATCGCCGTCCGTTTGCCGCTTCTGCACAACCCTTCGCGCCCGCAGCATCTCGAAGCGTCGACGTATGTGGGCGAGCATTGCCCGGTGTTCGGCCAGAATGCGCTCGACCCATTCGCGTGACCCGGTTTCCGGCGGGAACACGCGTACGGTGGCGCCGGGAAGCCGGTAGGCGGCGCGGCGATAGTCCCATTCGGGGTACGTAAAAAGGGATTCGCGATCCATGCCCGCATCGACTGAGGAGCCCGTGGTGGCCGGCGGAGGATCGTCGGACAGCAGGACTTCTCTGGGCCTGCCCGGTGACCACACCAGCCGGGCTTCCGGCAACTCGCCCAGCATATCGCCGAGCTGCTGGCTGTGCGGGTGGTCGTCGCGGTCGGTTGGACGCTGGATGCCCATGGGGTCTTCAGCCTTCTCGTGAGGCTCGTCCGCCTGCAACATCCAGATTCCGCCGTCGCGGTCGTCCCCCTCGTCCTCAGGTGCCGGTCGCCGCACTTTCGGCCGGCGCGGCATACGGCTGGCTCGCGTCCTGCTGTCATCGTCGTCGTCGTCGGTCGTCGCCCCGTCCGCACTGCCCGGCACTCCGGCTTCCGGCGCGAGCAAGTCGCCCGTCCAGGCGTTTTTCAGCAACCCGGCGTACCGATGTGGCCGCCGCCGGTCGACTGGCTGCAGTTCGCGGGCGAGGAACAGCGCTTTTTGCCACGACTCGGCGGGTGAGCCGGTCTTCAGGTCGAGGCAGACCGCCGAGCCGCATTCGCTCTGCATCAGCCGGCGGGCGAACGTTTCCAGCGGCCGGGCAGGCGCGGGAAAGCCGGATAAGGGCGGCCGCCTGTTGAGCGACGCGCGGCGCAGGGCATTGACGGGCTGTCTGGTGCCTGGCAGCAGGTGAACGAGGTCCTCGTCCGCGGAGAGCGCTTCCAGAAGCAGGTGGATCTCACCGGCGATGTCCGGCGCTGCGTCGGCAAGAGGATCTGCGCTGCCACGAAAGGCGCGCATTGCCTGCTGCAGCGCCATCGTACGGTATTGCTGCAAGGCGGCCGCGGGATCGGCTTCATTGAGTGTGGAAGGCAGCCACAAAAGCCGGCCATCCGTTGCAGGAACAGGCTCGCTGCAAGCCGGCCCGTGTCGGCCGCCGAACAGGCTTCGGAGCAGCGTAGGCGGCGCAGGTTCCTGCGCCGGCCGGATGTCATACCAGGTGCCGAAGACACTGAACACGAGCAGGCTCAGGCGGTGCGTGACATCGCTAAGCTGCAGATGAGCATCTGCGCGATTGTCCGCACCGTAGCGGCGCCACAGGTCGCGGACGAAGACGGTCGCGTGCCGCGCGACATCCGTGATCACCTCTTCGGCTTCGGCCATTGTTGCCGGTGACCTGTCGCTCAGGTGAACGTGGCGTCGACGAGGTCCTGCATCGCGCCGAGCAGGGCCTCATCGTCGGAAAGCGGCGCGACCACGGCGGTACGGCAGGCATCACGGACTGGGATGCCGGCGGCGATCAACCGGGCGGCAGCGATCAGGAGCCGGGTGCTCGGCACCTCGACCAGCCCGCGGTCACGCAACTCGCGAAGGCGGCGGCCGAGCACGGCGAGATCGTGCGCGATCGCGTGGGGGGCGCCGCTTTCCCGTTCGATGATCGTCGTTTCGCGCTCGGCATCCGGGAAATCCAGATCGAGAGCCACGAAGCGCTGCCGCGTGCTGGGCTTCAGATCTTTCAGCATCCGCTGGTAGCCGGGGTTGTAGGAAATCACGAGCAGGAAGCCTGCCGCTGCCTCGACGAGCTCGCCCGTCTTGTCTATAGGCAGAATACGCCGGTAGTCGCTCAGCGAATGCAACACGACGATCGTATCCTGGCGCGCCTCGACAACCTCGTCGAGATAACAGAGCGCGCCTTCGCGCACGGCGCGCGTCAGGGGACCATCCTGCCAGACGGTGCCCTCGTGCCGTATGAGGTACCGCCCGACGAGGTCGCTGGCCGTCAGGTCATCATGACAGGACACCGTCACGAGGGGACGACCGAGTCGCCAGGCCATGTACTCGACGAAGCGTGTCTTGCCGCAGCCAGTTGGCCCTTTCAGCATGACGGCGAGCTTTTGTGCATGACAGCGCTCGAAGACCGCTATCTCGCTGCCGAGCGGCAGGTAAAAAGGCTCCGCGCCCCTGGCCGTTACAATCCGCCCAGCCGCTTCGCTGTTCACGTGGCGGGTGCAGTCTCCGGCTGCGGTTCGGTCTCAAGTCTCGGCGCGTGCCGGAAGAAGTCATAGATAAAAAGGCCCACACCCACGGCGAAGACCGAAGCAGTCAGCATCAGCATCAGGAAATGCACCTGGATTTTGAGTTGCGTCTCGAGATAGCCGAGCCCCATGATCCTTTCGAGGTAAACCTGCCCGATACCTGCCGTGGCAAACGACAAGGTCATGCCGAACATTCCGACGAGTTGCAGCCAGAAGGCCCAGTACCCGACGGCGCTGCCGCGTTCAGCGCGTCCAGTAGTCAAGGACGGCATCGCATAGACAACCATGGCCAGAACAATCATTGCATAGGCGCCGTAGAACGCCGAATGCCCGTGCATGGCTGTGATCAGGGTCCCGTGCGTCCATTTGTTGACACCCGGCCAGGTGTGCGCAAGCCCGAGGAGGCCCGCGCCGAACAGGGTGAATACGGCGCTGCCCACCGCCCAGTGCAATGCCAGCGCATTGGGATGTGTCAGCCCGGATCGCCGGATTGCTGCGTACGCATAAACCGCCATGCCGACGATGGCGACCGGCTCCAGCGCGCTGAAGAACCCGCCGATCGGCAGCCAGTACGTGGGCACGCCGACCCAGTAGTAGTGATGCGCGGTGCCGAGTATTCCGGCCATGAAGACCAGCCCGACAATCACGTACAGCCACTTTTCCATTACCTCGCGATCGGCGCCGGACAGGCGGATGAGCAGGTAGGCGAGGAACGATCCCATGATCATCATCCATACGCCTTCCACCCACAGGTGAATCGTCCACCAGCGGTAGAAGATGGAAACCGTGTAGTTCTCGTAGTGCAGGAGAGCCGGGAGGAAGAGTAGCGCCGCACTCACCAGGCCGAGCACGAGCACGCCTTCGGTGGTGGTGAAGCGGCCGGACTTCCTGATCGTCATTGCGATGTTGTAGAGAAAAATCAGCATGCAAACGACGATGACGATCTTGTGCGGCAGCGGTTGTTCGAGGAGCTTGTTTCCGGTGCCGAAGCGGAACAGGTAACCGATGATGGCGCTGACGCCCATCGCGACCCACAAAATGAGCTGTACAACGGCCAGCTTCACGCTGTGCAACTCGTGCCGCGATTCTTCGGGCACCAGCCAGTAGGTGGCGCCCATGAAGCCGGTCAGGACCCAGACAATGAGCAAGTTCGTGTGAATGACTTTCGTGACGTCGAACGGCAGGACGTAAAGCAACGGATCCGGGCCCAGGTATTTTGCCGCCGACAGCATGCCGAACACGACCTGCAACCCGAACAGCAGCAGCGCGACTGCGAAATACCAGTAGGCGACCGATTGGGACCTGTAGCGCATCGAATACTCCGTGCCTGTTCCTGCGGCGCCTACCTGAACGACTGGAGATAAGCGGCCAGGTCGTCGATGTCCTGTTCGCTCAAGGTGTTTGCGTAGGTATTCGGCATGAATGAAACACCGTTCGCCGAAAACATCGCGCCGGCGACGAGGTGCGCACTCGGCGACGTGATGGACTCGCGGATATACGTCGCGACGTCGGTGGCGGCGCCCTTATAGTCGTCCGATGCGAGCACCTTTTGCGCCCGGGCGGCAAGGCCGGCGAGGGTGGGACCGGCCATGTCCGCGCCTGGGCGAGTCGAATGACAGGCATTGCAAGCCGGCGTCGCCGTATGGAAAACATTCTCGCCGCGGGCTACGCCGGAATCGTCTTCACCGACGGGCCGCGCCGCGTACTCCGACGGCGGTTGCTGGGCGGCAGGACCTGCGTCGCGCGTGAGCGCGCCGGTCACGTATATCGGGCGAGGCGGCCATCCCTGGTTGTCCACCCTGCTGACCCACTCGAGGAATGTCACGAGGTCCGCGATCTCCTCGTCCGTCAGCGCCTGCTTCGGCATCAATCGCCGGTGGATCTGCTCATCATAGAACTGCGAGGGATCGCGCATGTACGCTTCGAGGTACGGCCGGCCCCGAAGTTCGGCGATCTTCGTCAGATCCGGCGCATAGTAAGCCCCTTCTCCAAACAACGTGTGGCAATTGATACAGTTGTTGTCGTGCCAGACGTCCTTGCCCTGCGTCACTGCGGGCGTGATGTTCTCTGCATTCGTCAGTTGCGGAAACTGGCGATGGCTGTCGACCGTCAGGACCAGAAAAATCAGAGCGGCAATCGCCGTGGATGCGATCGCGAAATGCCTGGCTTGCCGATTGTTCATGACATCGCCTGTCGCTCAGACGCCAATGCCGGACCAATGGATCATAGAGATGACGAGCGCATAGCCGGTTCCCGCCAGCATCAGCAACAACACCAGGAAGCTCAATACCTTCAAAAGGGGAAAGAATTGACGCTGCTGCAAGGGCATCTCCGATGTCACGGCAACCATACAAGCCTCACGAACTCAATTCAATCCGCATATATTCCGATACCGTGTCGCTCAGTGAGCGCCGCGGCGGCACGTTCGCCTGTGCCTGTTGAACCGCCGCACCAGCCTCCGGGCCGGTCCCCCCCGAGCATGTAGCAAGGGCCCGGGCGTTATCTGTAGACTGACCGCTAAAACCACGCTTGAAACGAGGTCTCGTATGTACGCACTGGTAGCGGTCATTTTCGTCGTCGGTTACCTGATGATCGCTTTCGAGCATCGCATCGGGATCGACAAGGCCGCCTCGGCCGTCCTGACGGCCGTCCTGACCTGGACCGCACTGGTGCTGGGCGTCGATGCAGAAACGGCCGGCGAGGTGCGCCACCACCTGGGCGAGATCGCGGAGATCCTGTTCTTCCTGCTCGGCGCCATGACCATCGTCGAACTCGTGGACGCGCACGAAGGCTTCAAGGTCATCACGGACCGCATCACGACGCGCAACAAAGTGCTGCTGCTCTGGGTGCTCGGCTTCATCACCTTCTTCCTGTCGGCCGTGCTCGATAACCTGACCACCACGATCGTGATGGTCTCGCTCCTGCGCAAGCTGATCAGCGACAACCACGAACGCTGGTTCTACGCGGGTCTCGTCGTCGTCGCAGCCAACGCCGGCGGCGCCTGGACGCCGATCGGCGACGTCACGACCACCATGCTCTGGATCGGCGGCCAGATCACCACCGTTTCGATCATGAAACAGCTGTTCCTGCCGAGCGTGGTGTGCCTGCTGGTGCCGCTTGCGGTGCTCAGCTTCCGGCTGAAGGGCGAGATCCGGGTTGCCGACGTCGCGACGGACCACGACACTGCAAGCGAGACTGTGACGCCGTTCGAACGCAAGCTGGTGTTCGCACTGGGCATCGGCGCCCTGTTGTTCGTGCCCGTGTTCAAGACCGTGACGCACCTGCCGCCGTACATGGGCATGCTGTTCGGTCTCAGCGTGCTGTGGGTGGTCACGGAAATCATGCATGGCAGCAAGAATGCGGAGGACAAGCGCCCGCTCTCGATTGCAGGCGTCCTGCAGCGCGTGGACACCACCACGATCCTGTTCTTCCTGGGCATCCTGCTCGCCGTGTCCTGCCTGTCGACGGCCGGTCATCTCGCACAAGTCGGTGCGCTCCTGGCTGAAAAACTCGGCAACGTCTACGCCATCAACATCGCCATCGGCCTCATTTCAGCCATCGTCGACAACGTCCCGCTCGTCGCCGGCGCAATGAAGATGTATCCGCTCGTCACGCCGGATCAGCTGGCAGCAGCCGGCGCCGACCAGGCCGGGTGGCTGGCGTATTTCGTGCTGGACGGACATTTCTGGGAGCTGCTTGCCTACTGCGCCGGTACCGGCGGCAGCTGCCTGATCATCGGTTCGGCGGCGGGAGTCGCCGCGATGGGCATGGAGAAGATCGACTTCTTCTGGTACCTGCGGAATATCTCCTTCCTGGCGCTGCTTGGTTACCTGGGTGGCGCGTTCACCTATATCGCGCTCTATGCCCTGTAGGAGGCGTTACCCGCCAAGCACGCGGAGAAGCACGACCTGAGGTAAGGGCTGCCATCCGCCGCCGCCTTTTTGGCAGTCGGCTGGGCCGGCTTACAGCGTGCCCGTAACGTTCAGGAACAGGCCCTGGTGGTCGTAATCGAGGTCCGTCAGGTCGTCGGAAAAATCGGTGAAGTTGTAGCCGAGCCCGACCTTGAAATGCTCCCCGACCCAGCGTGAGACGGAGGCCAGCGCGCCGCTGCGGCGTTCCCCGATGTCGCTCATGGACAGCACCCGGCCTTCGAGCAGGAAATCCCAGTTTTCGCGGAACTCGTAGTCGGCCCGCAACACGTACAGGCTCGCGTTATTGTCGAAGAACTGCTCTGTCTCGCGGTCCAGGCTCACCTGGCCCAGCCGGTAGGCGTATTTGCCGCCAAACGTCAGGCGCGTGGTCAGGTCGAAGTCGATATCGACGGCCGCCACGTGACTCTTCTGGATGAATTCAGCGGCGATATTCTTGAGGGTCACCTGGTCCGTGGTCGGCACATTGAAGAAGTACGTGTACTTGACGAGCGCCTGTATCCGGTCGTTCATTACAGGCCGCAACGCGTAGCCGAACACGGCTTCGGTGAAGCCGCCGTCATAGAACGTGCCGAGCGAACTCTCGCTGTCGGAATGATTGAGTTTGCCGATCAGGCGCGAGCCCGGATCGAGCTGGTATTTGAAACTCGAGCGGTAGAGCCAGGTCTCGCGCTCCGTCCGGGAAAGGTCGAGCTGTTCCGCCTCGTCGCTGCGGTATTCGACGCCGCCCGCGACCTGCAGGGCGCCGGTGGCGTAACCGACCTGCGCGCCGCCGGCGAGACGGTCGGTTTCCGCACCCGTCTGGTAGTCGTGCAGGTTGCCGATATCGGTCGTAAGCGACAGGGTCCAGCGCTTGTTCGGCGCAAAGTTGATGCCGGTACCGTGGGTGAGGCCCGTCGTCGCCGCACTGTGCTGGTAGCGCTCCTCGACGAACACGCTGGTGCTGTCGGCGATACGCGTCTTCACGCCGGCGACCAGGTTGCCCTGCGGTCCGCGAGCGGCCGACGGGTCGCTCACGTTGCGCTCGGTGTCGCGTGCGTAATTCGCGTAGACGCTGGTCCGGTTCGAGTACAGGTAACTCGTGCCGAGACGCCCGCCCGTGCCGAGATCCCCGTCGGAGATCTCGGCATCGATTCGCAGTGCATCCGTAAGTCGCACCGAGCCGCCGAAGCCCGCGCGCGCGTTCTCGCCGCGGTTGCCGGTGACCTTGACGGTATCCTGCACGAAGCCGTAGCTGTTCCAGGTCGATTTCGAGTCGTAGCCTACCTGTACGACCGCATCGCCGCGCTCGCCCTGTTCCTGGGTCAGGACGACGACGGGAGACCGGTCGACGCGGCCGTCCAGGCGGTAGCCGGCACCGAGGTCCCAGTGGTCGCTGAGCTGGTAGCTCACGTTGTATTCCTGGGTACGTGTTTCGAGTCCCAGCGTCTCGCTCCGGTTGTCGAGCTTGGCGCCGAGCGCGAAACGGTCGGCGAACGGCATGCTGAACGTCCCGCCGTGGGTTTGCGTGTCCTTCAGTGTCGCGAGGCCCGGACCGGAGAATCCCGCCTCCGTGTCCTGCACATAAGCCGTCAGGCGGGCGTTGCCCCGGTTGACGAGGTCGGCCGAGGACAGGCTGATATCCACCCGGTCCGCACCGGCATCGGCATTGACGAAGTTCGCCGGGTCATAGCTCGTAAAAACATAGCCGCCATCCGGTGACTGCTCCGGCAGTGCCACGAGCCCCTCGCTCTGCGCCTGCTGGACCTTGGCCCAGGTATTTGCCGCGAGCCGGAAGGTCAGATCGGCACCCGCCAGGCTGCTGTCGCTCGCGTCCTCGGCGTTGTCGTTCGCCGTGACGCCGAGCCTGAACCAGTCGCCGAGCCACGCATGGCCCTGGCCGCCGACCGCCACGGCATCGACTTCGTCGAAACCCGGCGTGTACTCGTAGCGGACGACGAGATAGGCCTCGTCGCCGCTGTTCGAGTCGCTGCGCACGAGCAGGTTGTCGTCGGCGGTCGAGGCGAGCGGCTCGGTAAGCAGGATCCGGCCCTGCAGGTAGTCGATGTCGTAATCGAGCGCCGGGGCCAGGTTCACCACCCCGGTGACGATCCCGGACGCCTTGTCGCGCAACTCGATGCGCACGCGCTCGGACCCGGCAAGAAGGTCCTGGCGCCGCAGGAAGTACAGGGACCCGCCGGTGCCGCGAAACTCCTCCCGGCTGCCGACCGTTCCCGGTTCCGCCGCAAACGCGTCGAGCACGTAGCGCCGCTCGCCAAAGGATGTCGTCGCGTCCGACTGGTAGTGTGCGTTGCCACCGTACAGGCCGCGGTCCACCTGGGCCAGCTCGTTACCGACGTAGCCGACCTTGAAATTGCCCCACTGCGCATAGTCGTCATTGCGGTTCAGCCGGACGAAGAACTTGCCCATCGTCGGCGCCATTTCCTCGACGATGCTGTCGTCCCCGAAGGTCGGGTAGTAATAATCCGTATCGATGCGCCGGAACAGGGATTGCGGCGACTTGCTCATGAAATTGCTGAACAGGTCCTCCAGGGGCCCCTCGCGCGTGTCCGCGCTGGCAGCCAACCGCCAGTGCTCTCCGAATTTTCCGTCGACGAAGAATGCGAGCCGGCCGTCCGCGGATGAATCGTAGTCGTACTGTGCGTTTTCTCCCTGGAACAGGCCGATGGACCCGCTGCTGTCCGTCGCCGACAGCGTCAGGTCCGCGATGCCGACGTAGAACCAGTCGCGCTTCTTGAGCTCGAAGTCGCGCAGGTACAACTCGCCCGCGCCGTCCTCGTCGACCACGGCCACTTCGACCGTGTGTTTGCCCTGTGGCAATACGTCCTCGCTGATGAAGCTGCCGCTCTCGTCGACCGGTACCTGGCGTCCCGCGACCCACACCTCGTGGCCGGCCGGTATGCCGCTCCCGCGGACGTTCACCGTGCCGCTGCCGAGCCTTATGTTGTGCGTGCTGAGGCTGTTGTCGCCGTACTGCGAGAGCAGCGCGAGTTCGGTCGCCTCGTCGGGTTCGAGGCCGGGTTCGATGTCGATCGGGTCGGTATCGAGTTGCTCGATGTCGTCGTAAACCACCCAGAGCGGTTGCGCTCGCGTTTCGTCGAAATTGCCGTCCTCGCCATAGGCGCGCAATACGTAGGCAACTTCCTTCACCGGCCCCCGGAACCACGCGGCCGGCGGTTGCCAGCTCGCCAGCCCGTCCGGCCCCATCGGGACGACGTCCAGCGGCTCGGCCTCCGGCGACTGTTCGTTCGCGAATACCCGGATCTCGGCGCGTTCGATGAAACCCGGGTAATTCGTGTGCATGCGGAATCGGATCGGCGCGACGAGCATGCCGAAGTCCGAGATGCGCGACATGCGGATCTGCGCCGGCCATGCCGATACGGCAAGGCGGGGCGCCGAGCGCAGATTGTCGTAGGTGAAGCGGATGTCGGCAGCCTGGAAAGCGACGTCGGTGCAACGCTGGATATCCGCCGAACTGCGCTTCCGGTCGTCGAGCGGCTCGCCCTCCACCGTGATGCGCATCAGGTTGAGCGCAAGCGGGTTCTGCGGCGTCAGTTCGCGGGTGATGCGCGTGATCCCGACGCCCTCGTAGTCGTCCAGTATGGCCAGTTCGTCGTACACTACCTGCACGGCCACATGCGAGGTTTCGCCCTGTACGAAGCCTGAGTTCACGACGTCGTCGGAATGTACGAAACCCCGGCCTTCGAACTCTGCCTCGTTCGCTGCCAGTGCGAGTTCGCTCGCGACGGCTTCCATGGCGCGCCGTGCCCGTGCGGCCGACAGCCCGATGTCGTCGCCGTACACCGCGGCGGTGCGGCGCTCGAGGTGCTCGTTACGCGTGTAGCCGATGAAGCGCAGGCGCGGGTTCGTGCGGTCGGCGACCTCTGCCAGCGCCCGCTCGAGCTGGCCGACATAGCCTTCGGCGAGGACCGGCCGGCCGTTTTCGTAACCAATGTTCGCAATCGGGCCCCAGGGCGGGTCGTAACGCCGGGTCACGAGTTCGGCACCGGCCGCCTCCGGGCAAAGCTGCGGCTCGTCGGGCAACTCCTGCAGTGGATCGTCGTACCAGAATTCGACCTCGACGCGACGATTCAGTGCGCGGCCCCGCTCCGTCTCGTTGCTGGCGACCGGGCGGCTGCTGCCGTGGCCATCGCTCTCGATCGTTGCTGACGGCAGCGAGAGCGCTTCCTGCACGGCCAGGGCGACGCGGCGGGCACGCGCCCTGGAGAGACCGAGCGCATCGCCGTAGATGCGCTCCATCCGGCCATCCAGTGACTGCTCATCCGTGTAGCCTACGAAGCGCGCGACCACGTTTTCCTTTTCGGCCAGGTTGCCGAGTGCCTGCCTTACCTGGTGGAGGAACTCCGGCGTTACCTCGACCGCCTCGCTGTCGTATCGCAGGGGCGGAATCAGGTTTTGCAGGCGCGCCCGATGCGCGTGGCCCTCGAGGTAACGCAGCTTGCAGACCGTCTCCATCCGGCAAACCTTCACCGTCTGGATTTCGTGCGGCACGAGGAACTCCTCGAGCGCCACCTGCTCGACGACCTCGTCGTACCAGACTTCTACTTCGACGCGCCGGTTCTCTGCACGCCCGGATTCGGAATCGTTCGACGCCACCGGTTGCGTGTCACCGGCCCATTCATAGGAGATCGCTTCGGCAGGGAGCGCCAGCAGGGTCTGCAGGTGCTCCGCCACCTCGCCGGCCCGCTCGCGGGAAAGGCCGCGGTTGTCGCCGTAAATCTCCGCCAGTGCGGGCGACAAGGGCCGGTTGTCCGCGTGTCCGACGAGGTGCAGGCGCACGTTGATCCGATCGTGCATGCGCGCAAGCAGGTCCCCGAGCAGGGTCACCGTCTCCGCAGGAATCCGTGCTACGCCCGATTCAAACTGAATAGGCGGCACGAGATTGCTGAGCTTGACGGTCTCCAGGCCGTCCGCGAGCACCTCGCGCGACTCCAGCCGGTCGCCGTCCTCACTGTCCACGCGCTCGGCATCGTAGGCCCAGCGGGTAAGCGGAATGTCGTCCGACAGGTGCCGCTCGACGGCCTCGCCGAGCTCTGCCTCGTCGACCTCGCCCGCAAGCGTCGTCGACAGCAGCGCCAGCGACAGCGCGCCGATGGCCAAACGGTTCAGCCGGCCCGCCGCCATCACTGCCTCCCCGCCGGCGTCTCGTCGGCCGGGGCGCCCCGGCGCCAGAACACCTCCGGCTCGATAACGAGCTCGTACGGCGGCGTATCCAGGGCGCGCCAGCGTGCCGTAACCTCCGCCTTCAGCATCTCGACCCTGGCCTCGACGAGCGCTTCGTTCTCCACGTCCGCCAGATAGGCGAGCCGCAGGACGGCCGGTGCGGCCGCCAGCTCCTCGATCAGCAGGTCGAAACGCGGCAGCCACTGGGCGCGCATGTCCGTCGTACCCGGTTCGAACAGCGCATCCGCGACGTCGAGTGCCACCACGCGGTGTATCGAGGCACCGAAGTTGATCCGGAGGGCCTTGCCGCGCGTGGCCCGCTCGAGCTGCAACGGCCGGCCGGAGGTGCGGAAGCCGCTCGGCAGGGTCCGGTCGTCGAGCTTCAATACGAAATTGCTGCCCCGGCCCTCGTGCGGCGTGATCGCGCAGGTGATGTGGTAGCGGCCGTAGGCATCCGTCGTCGCGGCGAGGCCGCGAGCCGTCACCACGCGCACA
Source organism: uncultured Pseudomonadota bacterium (assembly GCA_963713215.1). Taxonomy (GTDB): domain Bacteria; phylum Pseudomonadota; class Gammaproteobacteria; order Steroidobacterales; family Woeseiaceae; genus UBA1847. The sequence continues at coordinate 65,740 of CAVQKY010000007.1, forward strand.
CCGGCAAGGCCGGGTTCGCCGGCGTCCTGGTTATTGTTGCGGTTGGCGTCGTCGAACACCTTCCCCGAGACGTCCGTGCAGTCGAAGGTCGGGTCCGGCACGATGCGCACCGTCGCCGTTGCCATTTCGGACATCGGGTTGCCGGTCAGTGCGTTCACGGCCTCGGCCCGGTTCGTGAAATCGCCTTCCGTGACGCCGGCGCCGACCGCAAGCAGCAGCCGGATGTCGTGCCGGCCGTTCTCCGCCAGTACCAGCCCGGACCAGACGAGGTCGCGGCCCGCCAGTGCCGGTTCCGCCGGCGTGCCGTCGAATCGCGCGGAGCCCTCGATGTAGCGGAAGCCGGCCGGGAAGTGGTCGACGACGTTGACGTCGTAAAGGTCCGCGCCGTAGGAATTCGTCACCGTGATCGTGTACGGCACGAGCTGGCCGCGGTTCACGTTCAGCATCGGCGTCGTCTTGACCACCGCGACGGCGCCGCCGAGCTGCGGCTCGATGGGCAGGTGGTTATTGAACAGCTGGCTCGAGCCCGGCGACTGCGATGCATCGAGGCGCAGGTGCGCGTGGTAGCGCGTGCCCGCGCTGCGCGCCGGAACCGACACCGGCGGCGCGATTTCCGATGGCTGCGCCTCGCAGTGAGTACCGGTCCCCGCCACGGCGTCGTCGACGCTGCCCGGGCAGGCGGGGACATCGAACGGCGCGGTGGTCGGGTCGGTTGCCGGCGGGATGAGTTCCGAGAAACCGGCGAGATAGTCGCCGTTCGGCGCCACGACCGCGAGGGCGTAGTTGCCGCCGCCGGGGCAGGCGGGATCCGAGAAGTTCAGGTCGAACTTGTACCAGCCGTCGGCAGGCGTCACCTGGCCCTGCTGCGCCGGATCGTCGAAGCAGGCGGACGGCAGCGGTGTGTTGCGGAGTGCATCGAGCATCGTGACCGCCGCACCCGGTACCGGCCGGCGGGAAATCGCGTCGTAGACGACGCCGTTCGGGTCGATGGGCAGGTTCAGGTCGCGCAGGTTGCTGCCGGACTGCACGTCGATGTCGTCGATCCGTTGCAGGCCGTCAGTGAAATCGGAGTCGGTGACACCGAGTTTCGCCGCCTGCGGCCCGCTGCCCGGCGCCGTAAAGACGAGCGAATAGGTCTCGCCGGCCGTGTAGTTCGGCATGACCCCGCCGATTACATAGGTACCGTCCGCGCCGGTTTGCAGTGTCCGCAGCGTCGCCCCGTTCCGTACCAGAGCGACACTCCAGTTCTCCAGTACTCGCTCGCCGGCATCCGGCGTGTTGTCGAAATCTGCGTCGTGCCACACCTGGCCGCTCAGGATGCCGGCATTCGGCATGCCGCCGACGTCGATCGTGACGGTGGCTTCCGCCGTTTGCGGTGGATCGTTCCACGTAACGACGCCGGTGTTCGGGATCCGGGTGCCGTCCGCGAGGTCCGGGTTAATGACGGCCCGGAATCGCAGCACGGCACTGGCCCCCGGCGCGAGCGGGCCGTATTGCGTCCCGAAGTCGGCGGTCAGCACGGCACCGTTCACGCTTATCCCGGCGGGCAGGCCGTTCAGCGTCGCGGACGCGTCGACGTAGGCCAGGTACCCCGAAGTCGGGTTGTCGAGATCGTCGGTGATCACGACGTACTGGGCCGGCACCGCGGCGATGTTCTGCACGGCGACGTTGTACTCCAGCGTCGCACCGGCGACGGCCGGCCCGCCGCCGACGACGGCGACCTGCTTGGTGATCGCCAGCTGCTGGGCGTCGCCGACGACAACGACCGTGGGCTCCGGGCCCGTGGCGGGATTGCCGTCGCCGTCGGTCAACAGGTTCGGCATTTCCGCCGTGTAGACCGTGGCCTGGTTGACGATGAGCGTGCCGGGAACCGCGGCATCGTCCACCCTTAAGTTGAATTCGACCACGGCCGACGCGCCGGCCGTGATGACGCCGTCGTTCCCCGTCGGGATCGGCGGCGTGAGGTCGGCGGAACTCACGGCCGGCTGTCCTTCCAGCGGGAACGTCCCGCCGTCCGGCTGCCCGAGCGCGAGCCCGTTCAGCGTCGTCGTGTCGGGTACGTAGGTCGTGTTGGCGGGAACGCGGTCGGACAGTTCGACGTCCGTCGCGTCGATCGCGCCGTTGTTGTAGATCGTGATCGTGTAATGGAGCACGTCACCGGGGTCCACGATGCCCGGCGATCCCATGTCCACCAGCAGTTCCGCGGCCTTGGTCGCGAACAGGAGCGGGAAATTGCCGACGATATCGCGGGTCGGATCGTCGGCGACCGGGGTCCGCGGATCGTCGGAGGGTATATCCGCGACGCCGTAGTCGACCGCGTCCACGAACGCCTGGTTCTCGATGATCGTGCCATCGGCGACGTCGGGGTAGACGACGACATCGAAGGCCACGACGGCGGTGTTGTCGGCTATGCCGGCATTGAGCACCCCCGGCGTCGGGTCCTGCGGCGCATTCAGGGGAATTCCGTTCACGAGCGGCGACAGCCCGTTGGCATCGTCGGGCAGCGCGGTGCCGTTCAGCGTCGTGCTGCCGGCAACATACGCGGTGTTCGCCGGGACCTGGTCGTCGATCCGCACGTTGCTGGCGTGGTCGGTGCCGACGTTGCGGACACTGATCGTGTAGCGCAGCGTCTCGCCGGCCAGCAATACGTTCGGATCGCCGGTGAGATAGCTCGACGTTTTCTGTACCAGGAAGTCCGGCGCCGACTGGATCAGGACCTGAGTCGGGTCCTCGTCACCCGCGACATTCGGGTCGGCCGCACCGTTGACGTTGGGGTCGTCGCTCTGAGCTATGGGCACGCCGCTGAAGAGCGCCTGCGACTGGTTGTATACGTAGCTGCCGTTGCCGATGACCGGTGCAAGGGTCACATCGAACGCTATGGTGATGCTGCTCCCGAGCCCGCCGATGCTGAGCCCGCTGACCTGGAGCAGGCCCGTTCCGGCCGCGCCGCCGTTCGGGTTCGTACCGGCGCTGCTGGCGCCCGCTGGCACGGTCACGACGGTCAGTGTCCCGGCCTGGAATGCGGGGGTGGCGTTCAGGCGGTCCAGCTCGTCGCGCAGGCCGAAGCTCGCAATCGGCGTGTCGCTGGCATTTTCGATGGTCAGCGTGTAGCGCAGCGTGTCCCCGGGTGTCGCGGTGAGTCCCGGGTCGTCGCCGGTCGTCAGGTTGACGACGCTTTTCTCGAAGAGGAGCACCGGCGTGAAGACGATGACGGTATGGGCATCCTCGTGGTCGAGGGTATTGATCGTGCCGTCCGTGAGCACACGCGGGTACGTGCGCAGGTAAGGGGCGAGCGCCGCATCGCTGTTGTCGCCGCTGTACCACGTCGTCGCGCCGGCGATATTCGTCAGGCTCGCCAGTTCCTGGGTATCGGCGTCGAGGTCGGCGCGGTACGAAACGATCAGTCGCTCATCGGGCGCAATGGCTCCGTTCGCATTCAAAATCGAAATGCCGAGCGCGCAGGCAGGGGCGGGCGCGAAACTCGTGCTGAAGTCCGTGCCGGCGGTGAGCGCTCCCGACACCGGCGTTATGCCGTCGGCGGCGAAGACCTGGGCGGTGAACTGGGACGGCGGCGTGTCGCACATTCCGCCGTCCGCCTGGCTCGGCAGGATGTCGGCGAGCGTGACGCCGTAAGCGGTCGCGCCGCCCGAGTTATGGACATCGAGCGTGAACGTCCCCGGAATGCCCACCTGCATCTGCGGCGGGCCGGACTTGTCGACGGTGAGTACCGGCTCGACGACTGTCATCGGGCCGGAGATGCCGGCATCGCCAGTGCGCGCTGTCAGCGGATCGCCGTCGAGCAGGCGGTAGATGTAATTTGCGCTGTTGGTAAACGCGAGGCCCGCGGCATTCGCCGGCGTATCGATCAGCCGCACGGAGATTTCGACGACCGCCTGCTGTCCGGCCGGGATGTCGATGCCGTTGACCGGATCCTCGATGACCAGGCTCGTTGCAGTGCCGGTGTTCACGGGCGTCCAGGTACCGGTACCGCCGATGCGCGCGACGGACACGAATTCGAGATCCGCGGCCGACGCAGTGAGGTCGTCGAGGATGCGGACGTCGTAGATCGGTGCCGTGTGCGGCGCGGACGGCACCGTCACGGTATAGCTGAACACCTCCCCGATCGCGGCGGTGGCCTGAGTGTTTGCCTTTGCCGAGCGCCACCGGCGGTGCGGCCTCGATCAGGACGCGTGTCGGGTCCTCGTCGCCGTCAATTTCCGGGTCTGCGGTGCCGTTTAGATAAGGATCGTCGCTCAGGAGCACCGGGCCGTTGCTGATGAGCTGCACCTGGTTTGCCACGACGCTGCCGTCAATGAGGGTATCGGCGAGCGTCGCGTCGAACTGAATCTGCAGCTCGCTGTCGAGTCCAAGGCTCAGGCTGCGAATGTCGAGCACGCCGGTTCCGTCCGCACCGCCGGCCGGGTTCGTGTTGCCGGCATCGGCGCCCGGCGGAAGGGTGCCGGGTACGATGGCGAGCGTTCCCGGCACGAAGGATGGCTGCGCGTTGAGCGCGCCGAGCTCGTCGTAAAAGCGGAAATCGTTGAGCGCGCTGTCCGTCGTGCGCAGGCGCAGGGTGTAGCGAAGCGCATCGCCCGGGGCTGCGTCGGATGACGGGGATACGCCGGTCGTCCGGTTCGCGACGGTCTTTTCGAAGTAGTAGCCCGTGAGAACGGTCGCCAGCGTATGCGCATCCTGGTGGTCGGGCGTCCCGACCGTACCGTTCGTAACGGTGCGGGCGTAGCCCTGGCGGTTCGGGTTGCCGTCGTCGTCGTTGAACCAGGCAGTCACGCCGGCGACGTTCGTCAGCGTGATGTTGTTGGCGGTGTTCCAGTCGAGTTCGGACTGGTAACGGATGACGAGGCGTTCATCGGCGCCGATGACCGCCGCCGCGGTCAGGGCGGCAAACGACAGCACACATTGCGGGGCATCGTTGAAATTAGCGTCGTAGTCGACGCCGGCTGTGAGCGGACCTTTGCCGGGCACGGCAGTCGTGCCATCGGCAGCAAACACCTGGGCGCTCGTGATGACGGGCGGTGCGTCGCACATGCCGCCGTTCGCCGCGTTCGGCAGCCGGTCGACGAGCTGCGCGTCCCAGGCATCACTGTTGCCGGTGTTGTGGATGTCGAGCACGAAGTCGCCGACGTCGCCGAGGTTCAGCGTCGCCGGCCCGGACTTCGTCATGACGAGTTCCGGACCACCGATGGTGGTCGGCTCGCTGATGCCCCATTCGCCCGGCAACGGCTCGTAGAACACCCCGTCGATCAGCCGGCCGAACTCCCATTTCGCGGTGTTGATGAATTGCGTGCCCGGCGAGTTCACGGGCGAATCCTCGAGGACGACCGTGATCTCGAGGATCACCTGTTCGCCAGCGGGAATGATCGGGAAGTTGTCGAAGGTCAGCACGCCGCCGTTGTTGACGAAGGTATGGCTGACTGCCGTTCCGCTGGTCTCCCAGTAGACACTGTGGCTCACGTACGTGAGATCCACGCCGGTGGCGTTGAGGTCGTCTATCAGCGTGATGCTGTGCAGCTCGTTGAGCGAACCCTCGGTATTGATCACGGTGCCCGTACCCGGGTCGAAGAGCACGGGTAAGGTCAAGCGGTAGGTAAACGGCACCCCGATCGATGCAGCCGCCGGTCCCTGCTTGTCGATCTTCTCGACCGGGATCAGGAGGTTCTGGCAGCCTTCCTGGATCGACGTGGACGAGCCGTTGGTAAACCAGATCTTGTGCCCGGCGACCGCGTTGCAGGCCATCTGCCCGGTGTGGACGACATTGTCGAAAATAACGACCCAGCGATCATCCGTCTGGCCAGGCTGCGTAAGAAAACTGAAGTTCGTTCCGAGTTCGTTACCGGCCGGGTAATTCCTGATCGTGCAGGTACGGTCGATCTGCAGCTGCGAGGGCGCGATTGTGCCTGCCTCGCCGTCGAGCAGGCCGTTCAGGTAGTCCGAGCAGTCCTGCGCGTGCGCGGACATGCCTGCAACGAGCAGGAAAGCTGCAACACAGTGCGCAAAGGTACGGCGCGGGCGACCAGACGTCGGCGAGCCGCAGCTCGCCTCTCGCGGCTTATGCATGGGTCACCCGCTGGCGACCCCGGTGACCATACGGCGGTTTTCCGGTCGCGTGGGTTCCCGTAGCGCGGGTACTGCTGCAGGCTGAAGTGCATGCACCAACATGATTCGAAGTCCTTTTCGGGAAACCGCAGCGAACCGCTTCCCCGCCTGTTAAGGCCGCCTGACATCCTGTTCAGACGCCCAGTTTCGACCAAAGTCACACACGGGTATGTGATGCGTTACGCACCTTCGCGTCGCCGTTTTTTTGCGAATTGCGAACCATCGCCACGATCGCCGGTTCGTGACCTGCGTCACAGTGTCCGGAGCCGTCCCGACCTGATAGTTCCCCCTGCGCGTAACGATTGCGCACAGGGATGCAGGACGTGGCGACCGTTTCATCGCTCTTCACAAGGCTGTGGTACGCGCCGGCCGAGCGCTTGCTCGGGCTGGTGGAGGTGCATGCACCGGCTGTCGGGGCCTCCCTTGGCCTGTTGCCCGACGCGCTGTCGCCGGACGGAATGGCCGTCCTCGCGACGATCTGCTGGATTGCCTGCGGGGTCATCGCCTGGCTCGCCGCTCGCATCGTGCTGCGGGTCGTACGTGTCGTCGAATTTGCCGTGCGCAATGTTGCGCATTATGTGCAGGGCATCTGGAAGTCTCTGCGGACTCATTGGGCCGTCCGGGTACTCCGTAACCGGCCGGACGAAGCCGCAGCATCCCTGACGGCACACGCTGTGGATTTTTCCGCGGTGGACGTCGCCGTACTGACCGCAACGGCAACACTCAAGCCCGGCTTCGCTGTCTCGGCACCCGAGCTCGCGGAACGGCTTCAGCGCAGACCCGGCGAGATTCAGCAAAGCCTGGAAAAGCTCTACCGGATCAAGCTCCTCGATGTGACCCTGGGATCGACCGACGGCTTCGATAACTACGTCATCTCGACATCGGGCGCCGCGCTGGGCTCGATGTTGCACGACACCAAGTGGCACCCGTGACCGTCCTCGCGCCCGGGAATCGTTTACTCAGAGCGTGGAAACGTCCGCGATGTTCCAGACGCCCGCATCGGCGTGGCAAGCAACGCCTTCTTGCAACGAGACGTTGTCATCGAGGTGAGCCCGAAAGGTAAACGCCCTGCAGTTGGGGCTGGAACGGCCGGTCGCCGCATGCGGCGTTATTTCGTACCGCACACGGGTGCGTTCGTTCTGCCAGGAAACCGCCCGGCCGGATTCGCCCATCTCGAGCGCATGTCCCACGCAACCACGATCGGCCTCATCGAGCTGGCGGCCAATCCGGTTGCCGATGATCGCGCCCGCCGCCGCGCCGACGATGACGGCGATCACGCGGTCTTCGTCGCTGCTGACGCGCGACCCGACGACAGCGCCGACAACTCCGCCGATCACGGTTGCCACCGCCTCACGATCGCAGCGTCCGGACACGATTCCGAAGTCGCTATCCCAGCGCCGGCCGTTGTACCCCACGTAGTACGGGTCGTTCTTGGCACGCCAGCCGTGGGCCTTGGCGTGCGCCGGCGGGTCGGCGAGCACGGATGCCGACCAGCTCGCGATCAGCAGACCCAGAAACAAGGCCAATCCAGCATGTTTGATATGCATTGCATTTCTCCCGTACAGTCAATCCCGGATAATCGGGCGGCAGCCTCGTCGATGATGTGTTCGCATTCACAAATCCGACCTCGGTGCCGTCGGCCTTGCTTTACCGCCAGCAGTCCTCCCATTTGACGCCGTCGTTGCCGCCGCTGGTGCCCTCAGGCCGGTGTTGCTCAGCGTCAGGGGCACGCACCTGTCGCTGATTTCTCCCATTTTGCCTGCACGCCTGGCCGGAAAACGCCCGCGGTTGAAAACGTGTTGCAGTCGCCGGTCGCAACTGTGACGTGGATCACGAAAATAAAGCGTGTGCGGGGAGGTGGGGCGACCAGGTCGGGGTACCGGGAATCGCGGGCCGGAGTATCAAATCGGGAAATCAGAAGAGCCGAAAAGCCCCCAGCGACAGCACGTTCCGGTCGTACTCGAAGGCCGGATCGGTCGAGTCGTTATCCGCTACGCGCAACTCGAGCAACAGCAACCAGCGGCCGCTCATCGCATAGCTGACGGCACCGCGCATGGTGGTCAGCACTTCGTCCCGGCTGTCTTCCAGCTCGGTATAACTGCTGCTGCGGTACTCCACGCCCAGTTCGTAGCTGACGCCGTTGCTCGCCAGAAAGCGGTAGTCCGCATTCCATCGGTCGCGCGAGGGCGACACGCCAGGATCGGCACGTTCGTTCTCTTCATGCCGATAATGCAAGCGCATACGATGCGGCCCGCTTGTCAAGCCATAGCGGCCGTCGGCAAACCAGCGGTGGCCGCTGATACCCGCCCACGTCTCGTCGGCTGCATTGATGTCGTCGTAGTGCACGGCGAATGCCGCGACGCCGTACGCGCCGACGGGCCGGCTTGCGCTGGCGTGCAGGCCGAGCCGGCGGTCGAAGGCCTCGGACGCGAGGCTGCCGGCAGCGGCCTCTGCCCCGACGAACCAGTGCCAGGCGGCGCTTCGCCACTCGTATCCGCCGGCTAATCGTGCTTCCGCCTGGTCGAAATCGCCGGCGTCCGGGTACCGGACGACGTACAGGCCGGCATCGCCACTGAAACCGCCGGTCGCGCCCTGCGGGCTCTGTAGTGTCCCGAAAAGCTCGAACATCGGACTCTCCGTGGAGGTGCCGGCCGGGAGACCCGCTTCGTCCCGCAGCGCCACGTTGCTGTCATAGCCCGCGCGGATGCCGAGAGCCCCAGTCCATGCGGCGCCCGGTACAGGTCCGGCCTCCAGTTCACGCAGTCGCCGGGAAGCGAGGATCCGCAGGGTCCGGTCATCGGCCGCCGCTGCGTGTGCGTCGACAAAGTGGCGCCGTGCCGCATCCGGTTGTCCCCGCTGCGTCGCAGTGAGGCCCAGGTTGTATTCGGCCAGCGCGCGCATCTGCGGAAAGCGTCTTGCGATCCGTTCGAACGAGTCCGCGGCCTCAGCGTAAAGCCCCAGTTCGTACTGCGCGACCGCGATGTTGTAGTGCACGGCCGGCGTATCCAGCCCCGCATCCCGCGCGGCCGCGAATTTGCCGAGGGCACCCCGGTAGTCCGCCTGCTCCCAGGCCTGCAGACCCTCGTTCCAGTAATCCGCGACGTCGGCACGCGACGTGCCGATGGCTGCGATCAGGAGCAGTAGATGCAGTCGAAGCAGGTCCTGAAGTCGCATGCCGCTTTCAGCCTGTAGTTTGTGCACAGACTACAAAAGCACCCGGCTGTCCGCCTATTCGGCATGCCGGAACTGTGAACTGATCGCGACTTTTCGGCGTCGCTGGAGATTGAACGAACGACGGGAAACGGGTGGGTCGGCGGTTGAGAGGCTGCTATTCGGGAGGACCGGGATTATCGGGACGATTCGGCGGGTCTGGCTGGTTCTCCTCGGATCGCCCGCGGTTCTCGACGTTTTCCCGGGCTTCCTCCGACATTTCCGCCCCGCGGTCGCGGGCCTCGTCTGCAGTGGCCTGACCCTCCTCGCGTCGGTCGCGATTGTTGTTCGCGTGCTCGATGCCGCGCTGTGCGTTTTCCACGGCCTCCCGGTCTTCGGTCGCCGCCGGCGGCAGCTCGATTTGTTCGGTAACGGCCGCTGGCAGCTCTGCATCAGCCGTCTCCATGAGTCGGATGGTGATCTCTGCCTCGTCGTCTTCCCCCGTGTCCTCGGCAAGTGCGGGACTCGCAATCGTGGCAAACAGCATCGCGAGACACAGTAACTTACCCGCGGGGTGAGACCTTTTCATGTCCATGTCGGCATACTTGTCGAGTCCTGTACGGCAATGTGCCGTGCCTGGAGTGTAAACGTCCGCAGATACCACTCGGTTGCCGCTTGTTGACATATTACGCTTCGGTCTTCAGCCTGACGACGAACACTTGTTCACTTTGCGGATGGCTGAGCCGAACGACCATCCGCCCGCCCTCTGGATCGACCGCTATCACTGGCAGGCTCAGGCGATTGATCCCGGCCTTCAGGTCCGTATTCCATTCTATGATTCGCTGCAATCCGTAGCCATCGAGCTCAACGCCGCCCGTCAATTCGATGGTGATGCGTGCGTCTTCGAGCGGCCTGTCGGTTTCGATTGCGAGATCCAGGAGTCGCTGCTCGTCCATCGCCACCACGACCTCGGCGGCTTTGGACGCCAGCGGTTCGGTCACCACGGATTCGGGTATTTGCCAGCTGAATATCAGGATCGCGAGCGCAGCGGCAAGCCCGGCACCGGCTCCTGCGCCTTGCCAGAAGCGCCTTTCGCGCAGGGCGGGCGCTGCTCGCGGTACGGACCCGGCGACGAGACTTGCCGACAGCCACGGTGGCACGGCATCAACGGTCCTGTCGCGGAGCTGCAGCAGGGCGCGCGTGCCAGTGAGCAGATCACTGCATGCGTCACACTGCGCCGCATGGGTCTGGCACGCGTCCTCGGCCGCGGGCACAAACTCGCCACGTACCAGGCGTTCGACCTGTGCTTCAAATTCCTCGCAGTTCATCCTTCCCTCCCCACGATTCGAAGGCGCGGTTGCCCGAGTTCGTGTGCCTTGAGCAAACGTCCGAGCTTTGCCCGGGTGCGGTGGAGGCGAGCCTTGATGGTGCCTGCCGGCAGGCCCGTCATCGTGCTCAGTTCCTCGATTCCGTAGCCCTCTATGTCGTGCATGGCGACGAGCGCACAGCTTGCCGCGTCGAGATGGCGCATGGCGGAAAGTATCCGTTTCAGGTCCTGCTCCTGCTGTGCGAGGTCGTCGGGCCCGCCGGCCTCGCCGGGCGTCATGTCGGGGTCGCTCGATTCCGCACCCGTCGCGCTGTGTCCGAGCGCCGAGCGCGCTTCCTTGCGCCGGCCGTCGATGAACTTGTTGTACATGACGCGCATGAGCCAGGCGCGTGGGTACTCCATGACTTCGAGTTCAGCGAGGCGCTCGAACGCGAGCACATAGACCTCCTGCAGCAGATCTTCGGCATCGTGCGACGACCACGTCATACGCCGCGCCGCACCGTACAACGCTTCGACGTGCGACTGCATGAGCGCCTCGAAGCGATCCTGCGGCCGGTTGCGCCGAGCGAGGATCGTCGTCAGCGCGACGATACGGCCCGGTTGTCCTCGGTCTTCGCTGCCCATTCATTCTCCTGACAAGCTCTAAACGAACCGGACGGCAGTCCGGTTGCATGCATGTTGGCACAGTGCGCGTCGAGGAAACGGTACCCGGTCTCGCAGCGAAAGGCTTCTTCATTATGTCAAATTTGCGCAACCGCCTCCGGGCCGCCGGCGTTCTAACCCCAAGTCAGCATCGCCAGAATCTAAAGCCTGGCGGCGCTGCCGAACGGCCGGTGCCGTCCGCCACTGTTCAAACGACTGTTGTCAGGAGAATGACATGCGCAGGACTTGCCAGGGATTCGCGTTAGCCTCGGCGCTTGCTGCCGCGCTGGGGATGACGGGCTGCGGGAGTTCCAACAGCGGCGACGGCACCGGCTACCTTTCGCTGGGTATCAGCGACGCGCCCGTTCACGATGCAACGAAGGTGTGCATCGCTTTCGACCACATCGAGTTCAAGGGTGAAGAAGCGCCCTTTACAGTCGACCTCGGCGTTGTCGAGAACATCAACCTGCTCGAATTCCAGGGCGCCAACGCCGCGCCGTTACTCTTTCGCGAACCGCTGCCGGTCGGCGCCTACCAGTTCATGCGGCTCGGTGTAAACGCCGCCCTCGGTGGCACCGGCGGTACGGGCGACGACCCGGCCAGCGACCTGTGCGTGGGCGAGCAATCCTACATCGCCTTCGAGGACGGCACCGTTCACAGCCTGTACGTGCCGAGCGGCGCCGAACGCGGCCTGCAGATCAACGGCGCATTCATCATCGCCGCCGACCAGACCGCGAATTTCACGGTAGAGGTGGACCTGATGCGCTCGCTCGCCACGCCGCCGGGCCTCGCGCCGGACATGATCTTCAAGCCGACGCTGAAACTCGTGAACAATCTCGAAGCGGGAACGCTGGTCGGCGAGATCGCCGCCGACCTCGCCACGGCCGTGGACGCAGTCACGGAATCCGCTTGTGCGCCGTCGGTTTTCGTGTTCGACGACGGCGTGATTCCCAACGGCATCGATCCTGCCGTCGAAGATCCCGACGACCCGGTCGCGACCGCCATGGTGCACCCGTTCGACAAGGGCGACGGGACGCAGGGCTACAATTATTCCGTCGGCTTCCTCGTGGCCGGCGAGTATGAAGTCGCATTTACCTGTGATGGCGCGGCATTCGAACCGCCTGACGGCAAGGGCGCCGCGATCCTCGCCAAAGAGATCACCGAAGTGAATTTTCCCTGACCGCTCGCGTGTAATCCCCGAAACCCGGTCCTTTGCCGGGTGCTGCCAGGCCGGTTTCGCTCGAAACCGGCCTTTTTTTGGTAGCAGCGGCTGTGTCAGCCGCGAATTGATCCCGGATGGAACTACGCGAAGATTCGCGCGCATGGCGCGCTCCTGCACGTTCGGCCGCAGATGCTTCCGCTCACAGGGGAGGGACCTCGCAGCCGCTCCAACGGTGGCTCCTGCGTTCGATGTAAAGACCTGAAAGTAAATCGGGCCCGCCGGTCTGGCGGGCCCGATCGGGATTGGTGGAGGTGGCGAGAATCGAACTCGCGTCCGCAAGCCCTCTGCTCCGAGCTCTACATGCTTATACCGTCTTTAGTCTCGCTGTGCGCTACCCGACGGGCAGGGAAAACTCACAGCCAGTCCAGTCCTGTTTTAACGCCCGATTACCCTGGACACGCATCGGACGCGGTCTCGTGAAAATGACCCCTGAGTTCCGAACGCACGAGCACGTATCGGTCAGAGGACACCAAGCTGGTTTTTAAGCAGCTAGTGCGTAGTTGTCGTCGTTGGCAACTATGAGTTTTACAGTTGGATTTACGAGGTGCTCTGTCCCTCGGCATGCACTCGGAGGTTCGCGACCCACGTCGAAACCATGTCACCCCCGGGTAGCGCCTAGTGTATGGGCAGGCCGGTCGATTGCAAACGACGACCGCCCATTAACCCGGATTGCGTAACATAAAAAACATTAATTATCTTCTATAAAACGTTGTATTTATTCAATGTTTCAATATTCTGGCTTTCTGCCGCTGCCAATCCTGGTCTTTTTTGCTGGCGCGCTTGTCGTGTTGTTTCTTGCCCTTCGCGAGACCGATCTCGAGCTTGGCGCGGCCTTTGGTCCAGTGCAGATCGAGTGGAATGAGTGCATATCCCTTACGTTCGACCTGGCCGATCAGCCGGTCGAGCTCCAGGCGATTGAGCAACAGCTTGCGCGTTCGCGTCGGGTCGGCCTTGATGTGCGTCGACACCGTTTGCAACGGTGAAATGTGTGCGCCCACGAGCCAGGCTTCGGCGTTTCTGACATGCACATACGCCTCGGTCAGCTGGGCGTTACCGGCGCGCAGGCTCTTGACTTCCCAGCCCTCGAGGGCAAGACCGGCTTCCAAGCGATCTTCGATGAAGTAGTCGTGCCGCGCGCGGCGGTTCACTGCGATGAGGCGCACCTGCGGCTTCGTGTTTTTGCCTTTGTTCATCGCTCGGGTGCTTGGTTCTTAAATATAGGGGATGGCTGAAGGGGCCAACGCGGCGAGCATTATACGGATTCGCCCTCCCGGTTCGCCGCGAATATCGTGTTTTATTGTCAGAATCGGGCATTTGTATGAGAATCGCGGGTCTCTCGGGCGGGGAATACCGAATCCAATGTTGAGTAACCAGGCAACCGGCGGCAAGCGCACGTCGCTTCACGGCCATTGGTCGTCGCGTATGGCATTCATCCTGGCGGTCACCGGCTCCGCGGTCGGGCTCGGCAACATCTGGAAATTTCCGTATATCACCGGCGAGAATGGCGGCGGCGCTTTCGTTCTCGTGTACCTGGCGTGCGTATTCATGATCGGCATGCCGGTGATGATGGCCGAGATCCTCATCGGCCGGCGCGGCCGCCGGAACCCGGTCGCAACGATGGCATTGCTCGGCAAGGAAGAGGGCAGCACGCGGGCATGGCGCTGGGTGGGCGTGATCGGCGTCATCGCCGGTGTCCTCATCCTGTCGTACTACAGCGTCATCGCCGGATGGGTCCTGGCCTACATCGTGAAAAGTGTCTCCGGCGCGTTTACCGGCGCTTCCGCCGAGGCCATTTCGTTGATCTACGCAGAATTCACGGGCAACTGGGTATCGGTCGCCTTTGCTCATACGGTGTTCATGGCACTGACGGTATTCGTCGTGGCGCGCGGCGTGGAGCGGGGCCTCGAGCAGGCAGTTCGGTTCATGGTGCCGGCACTGGTCGTGCTGATGCTCGCATTACTCGGCTATTCGATGAGCTCGGGTCACTTCATGGAAGGCGCGGCCTTCATGTTCTCTCCCGATTGGGACAAGCTCGGCTGGAGCAGCGTGCTCGCCGCGCTTGGACAGGCATTCTTTACCCTCAGTATCGGCATGGGCGCCATCATGGCGTACGGGGCCTACCTGCCGGAGGAAACCTCGATCACCGGCGCATCCGCAGCCGTCGTCGCTGCCGACACCTGCATCGCCCTGCTCGCCGGACTCGTCATATTCCCGCTGGTATTCGCGAATGGCCTGAGCCCAGCCGACGGGCCCGGACTGGTCTTCCAGACCTTGCCACTTGCTTTCGGCCAGATGGCCGGCGGCGTGATTTTTTCCACCGTATTTTTTGTGCTGCTCGCATTTGCGGCGTGGACGTCCGCCCTGGGCCTGGTCGAGCCGGCAGTCGCCTGGCTGGTGGAGCAGTTCGGCAAGTCCCGCGCCCAGGCGGCCATCTTCGTCGGCCTTGTCATCTGGGCCATCGGTTTCGGTTCGGTGCTGTCGTTCAATGTTCTGCGCGACGTCACGTTCCTCGCGGGTACCATTTTCGACAATATCGACTACCTGACGAGCAATATTCTTCTGCCGGTCGGCGGCTTCCTGATAGTGGTCTTCGCCGGCTGGATCATGTGCCGCAATTCCACCGCGGAGGAGCTCGGCGGCCCGGGAAGCCTTTACAGGGCCTGGCGTGTCCTTGCACGTTACCTCGCGCCGATCGGCATCCTGCTGATCCTCGGCAACGCGGTCAGCTGAACTCCTGAAGAGGATAACGGATCAGGTCGAATATCCGGATGCGCAGGATAAACCGCAGCGCGATCGTTCCGTTCAGCGCTGAACAGATGTTCGCGCTGGTGGAGGACATCGAATCGTACCCGTCGTTCCTGCCGTGGTGTCACGACGCCCGCATCGAGCGGCGGGACGGCCGCGACATCGAAGCAACGCTCGAGATACGGCGCGGTGGCATCGGCAAGTCATTCCGCACCCGCAATACCCTGAGGCCGCCGGAATCGATCACGCTGAAACTGGTCGAAGGTCCGTTCCGGACACTGGCGGGAGCATGGACATTCCACACGCTTGGCACGGACGGCAGCAAGGTGGCCCTCGAGCTTTCATTCGAGTTCGAGAGCCGGCTGACTGACCTCCTGCTCGGTTCAGTGTTCGAGGAAATCTGTAATTCGCTCGTCGATGCGTTTACGCGGCGAGCGCACGAGATGTACGGGAACCGTGTCCGAGCGACGTGAACTGGCGATCGAAGTCGTGTTCGCGCTGCCCGACGAGCAGGTCCTTGTCGCCTTGCGGGTCGCGGCGGGTGCTACCGTCGAGGATGCCGTCGAAGCGTCCGGTCTCTACGAACGATTTCCTGCCCATCCCCTGCGAACGTGCGACACCGGCATATGGGGACAGATTGTGCCGCGTACGCGGATACTGAGGAGCGGTGACCGGGTCGAGCTCTACCGGCCCCTCCGTCTCGATCCCCGCGATGCACGACGCGAGCGCGCTTCGGGTCGGTAGGAGCAGCAGCCAGCCGCGACTCGAAGGCGGCCGATCGACGCGCACTCCATTCGCGGGATTACGCCCGCTCAAACGGTCTAGAGATCCGGCGCGAGCTCCTGCTCCTTGCGAATTTCGCTCACCTTGTCGTCGGTGAAAAAAATCGACACCCAGCGTTTGAACCCGGCGTCGTCGCGGCCTATCTTCATGTAGTAGACGTAATCCCAGCGGTCCGCATGGAATGGATCATCGATAAGCGGCGTGCCGAGGAGAAAGCGCACCTGGTTGCGCGTCATGTCCAGTTTGACCTGGTCCAGGTCATCCTGCTTGATCAGGTTACCCTGGGAAATATTGGCGCGATACACGCAGCCGGCCGCCGCGAGGGTTGCTGCCAGAAGGACCAGGAGAGCGATTTTTTTCATTGGTTCGTTCGACGAAGCAGGAGAAACGGGCGCAGCTGCGGCGGCGCAACAGTAGTGGCCCGGCGCCGACTGCGTCATAATAGCCGCGCATGATACCGTCTTGACTCACGTCACGATACCCAGAGCGACAATCCGGCGAGGCAAGCGATGGAGCAACGACAGGAACTACGAAAAGCCGGCCTCAAGATCACGCTACCGCGGCTGAAAATCCTCGAGATCCTCGAAGTTGCGGAGCCGCGGCACATGAGTGCCGAGGACATTTACAAGGAATTGCTCGGCGCCCACGAGGACATCGGGCTCGCAACCGTGTACCGCGTTTTGACGCAGTTCGAATCCGCAGGGCTCGTGACCCGGCACAATTTCGAGGGCGGGCATTCGGTCTTCGAACTCGACGATGGGGAGCACCACGACCATATGGTGTGTATCGACTCCGGTGAGGTCGTTGAATTCGTCAGCGATGAAATCGAGCGGCTGCAGGAAGAGATCGCCGAAAAGCACGGCTTCGAGCTGCTCGATCACAGCCTCGTGCTGTACGTACGGCCACGCCGCAAAAAGTCCTGAGCGCGTCGCTTCTCAGGCGCGTTTCTTCGGTGCACCCGCCAGCATTTCGGCGGCGTGCGCGAGCGTCTTCTCGGTAATCTCGACGCCGCCGAGCATCCGCGCCAGCTCCTGAACGCGCGCGTCGCCGGCCAGCGTGTCGATGCGGGTCCTGGTGCTCCTCGCATCGGACACCTTGGCGATCCTGAAATGCTGGTCGGCCAGGCTCGCCACCTGTGGCAGGTGAGTGACGCACAGAACCTGGCGCGACCGCGCGAGTTGCGCCAGGCGCCGCCCTACCATTTCGGCGACGCCGCCGCCGATGCCTGCGTCGACCTCATCGAACACCATGGTCGGTATCATGCTCCCGTCGCTCGCAATCACCTGGATGGCAAGACTCATCCGCGCGAGTTCGCCGCCGGAGGCGATCTTCGACAGAGCCTGCAGGGGCTGTCCCGGGTTGGCCGTTATCTCGAAACGCACCTCGTCGACGCCGTGTGCGCGGGCCTCGCCGATGTCCCGGGGTTCGACCACCACCGCAAAGCGCCCGCCGGGCATCCCGAGGCCATGCATCGCGTCGCTGACCTTCCCGCCGAGGGTGGTCGCGGCGGCCCGGCGGCCGGCCGAGAGCGCCGCGGCAAGTTCGGCGAAGGCGGCACGTGCGGTGGTCAACTCGCGTTCCAGCGTCGCGCTCAGGCCGGAGACATCCTGCAACTCGGCGAGGTCACTGGCCAGCCGCTCCCGCAATGCGGGCAACTCGTCCGGTTCGACCCGGTGCTTTCGGGCCACGGCCTGGATGGCCGCCAGCCGCTCCTCGACCGCATCCTGCCGCGCCGGGTCCATCTCGATGCCGTCGGCATATCGTTGCAGCTGGTCGGCTGCCTCGCCGATCTGGATTGCGGCGCTCTCGATGAGTTCGGCTACAGGGGCAAGCGCGGCGTCGTACGCGAGCAGGCTGTCGAGCGCGTGCGACGCCTCGGCGACCAGGGAATTCGCGTTCCCGGCATCGGCATCGAACAAGGCGGCCAGCGCGCGCGCCACGCCGTCGGCGAGCCGGCCGCTGTTCTGAAGCCGCTGGCGTTCGCCCTGGAGCGCACCGGACTCGCCCGGAGCGGGATCGAGAGCGTCCAGTTCCTGCAACTGGAAGGTGAGAAGGTCGATTCGTGACGACCGGCCGCCGTCGTCGTCCAGGAGCCGGTTCAGCCGCTCGCCGATCGCCCTGTAGGTATGAAACGCCTGTTCCGTTTTGAAGCGGAGTTCGCCGAGGTCCCCGAAATGATCCAGCAGGTTTCGCTGCACCGCCCTGTGCCCGAGGGACTGGTGAAAATGCTGGCCGTGTATATCCACCAGCATTTCGCCTATTTCCTTCAGTTGTTGTACGGGCACCGGCTTGCCGTTGATCCATGCGCGCGAGCGGCCATCGGCGTTTACCAGCCGGCGCAGCAGGCAATTGTCCTCGTCATCGAGCTCTCGCTCGCCGAGCCAGTCGCATGCCGCCGGCAGAGCGGAGAGGTCGAACCCCGCGCTGAACTCTGCGCGGGCGGCGCCCGGCCGGACCAGCTGTGCGCTGCCGCGTTCGCCGAGCACGAGGCCCAGGGCGTCGACGAGGATCGACTTGCCGGCGCCGGTTTCGCCGGTCAGCACCGTCAGTCCGGACTCGAAATCGACATCGATGCGATCGACGATTGCGAAGTCGCGTACCTGGAGGTTCAGGAGCATTCGCCGTCCTCATTGACGCGGACACGGCTGTCCCTGCCCCAGAAAAGCTTGGAGCGCAGAATGCCGTAAAAGTCGTAGCCGGGCGGATGAATCAGCGTGATGCGCGACGGTGCAGCGCTGATCGACAGGCGATCCGACGGCAGGATTTCCGAGACGGTATGACCGTCGACCGTGATTTCGGCCCGGGTGAAATCACGATCGAGCAGGCGGACCTCGATCGTCTCGCGGGATGAAATCACGATCGGCCGGTCGGTCAGTGTATGTGGGCAGACCGGAACGACGACCACCGCGTCGAGCTGCGGTTCGATGATCGGTCCGCCGCAGCTCAGCGCATAGGCTGTGGAGCCGGTAGGGGTCGCAATGATAAGACCATCGCCGGCGTGGGTATTCACGTAGTGCCGGCCAATCCGCGTTTCGAAGTCGACCATGCGGCCGGTCTCGACACGTTGCAGGACGACATCGTTCAATGCATCGCCGAATACCGTGGAACCATCCGCGCGCTTCAGGCTTGCGCGGAGTTGCAAGCGTGAATCGCGGAGGTAATCACCACCCAACACCTTCGCCATGCTGGACAGCATTTCGTCGGGTTTGACGTCCGCAAGGAACCCCAGTCGGCCACGGTTGATGCCGAGCAGCGGTACGTTGCTGTCGCTCGAGAGGCGACTGGCGTACAGCATCGTACCATCGCCGCCGATCGCAACCAGGAGATCCGCCTGTCGCGGCAGCTCCGGCTCCGGCAGACGGGTTACCTTGCTGCCGAGGGGCAATTCGTCCGAGGCAAGAACTTCGACGCCTTGTTCTGTCAAATAACGAACCAGGATCTGCATCGGCTCCACAACGCGCGGATCGTCGTGACGGCCGAGTACGGCAATTCGCTGGAACTCGTTCATGCGATCGTATCGCCCTGGAAGGCCCGCTGCGTCGGAAGCGCATTGTTGCAGACCCTTGACCGACCGCCAAGCGGTTGCTAGCGTTCGGCGATACCCTAACATGGCGGCGTGTAACTCAAGGCCGTTGTTTCCCGTGGATGCCTGCAGAAGCGAATTCTTCACAGCCGAATGAACGCGCGCGGCACCTGCTGCGGGTGCTCATTCAGCGCTTTATCCGCGATGGACAGCCCGTCGGTTCGCGGACCCTGTCCCGCGATTCGGGACTGGACCTGAGTCCTGCCACCATTCGCAATGTCATGGCGGACCTCGAAGACATGGGCCTCGTGTCCGCGCCGCACACGAGTGCGGGCCGGGTGCCGACGCCGCGCGGCTACAGGCTTTTCGTCGACACCCTCGTGCGCTATCGCGAACCGAAGGGTGGCGACATGGAGAAGCTGAAAGCACAACTCAGCGGCTCGGCAGACGACCCGGGGAGTTTCGTAAATTCCGTCTCACGAATGCTTTCCGAGGTCACGAGCCTGGCCGGAGTCGTCTCGGTTCCGCGCGGTCAGCAGGCGATTCTCCGGCAGATCGAATTCCTGCCCTTGTCGGACAAGCGGATACTCGCCATTCTCGTCATCAACGATCGCGAGGTGCAAAACCGGATTCTCCACACGGAGCGCGAGTACGACGCGAGCGAATTGACGAGAGCGGCGAATTTCATCAATGAGCACTACGCGGGCGAGGCGATGCCGCAGGTGCGAGATCGTCTGCTGGCGGACCTGGAACAACTGCGGGCGTCCATGAACGAGGCGATGGTCGACATCATTGCCGTCGCACAGTCGGCCATGAAACCCGAGTCCGGATCCGACTACGTCCTGGCCGGCGAGACCAATCTCATGCACTTCGCCGAGTTGTCGGACGTCGACACGTTGCGGCGCCTGTTCGAGGCGTTCTCCCAGAAGCAGCTGATCCTGGACCTGCTCGACCGGAGCATCCACGCGACCGGCGTACAGGTGTTCATCGGCGAGGAATCGGGGTTCAAAATTCTCGACGATTGCAGCGTCGTAACCGCCCGTTATGAACTCGACGACGGCACGATCGGCGTGCTCGGCGTGATCGGACCCACACGGATGGCCTACGACCGCGTGGTCCCGATCGTGGATGTTACCGCCCGGCTCCTGCGTTCTGCGATCGCGACGCGCGGCTGAGAAAGCCGCCGGCGCTTGTAATTTGGCGCCGAACCCCCAAACTTCTGAGTTTTCACGGCTGGCCCTCCGGGCCGGTACATCGAGAAGGCCTCCGGGCCAATGCACGGGACGAGGCCTCCGGGCCAGTGCACAGACCGAGCTGGAGAGACGAATAATGAACGGGCAAGCAGATCGTCGGGACGGGCCAGGCGGCGACGACGCGGCTGACGGGAACGACTCGCGGCAGGACGAAGACGCACTCGCCGCAGCAGAGTCGCGGGCCAGTGAAAACTGGGACCGTTACCTGCGGGCCGCGGCCGAAACCGAAAATGTGCGCAAGCGCTCTGCGCGGGATGTCGAGAATGCCCGGCGCTATGCCCTCGAAAACTTCGGCCGCGAGATGCTGGCCGTCAAGGACAGTCTCGAGATGGGCATCCAGGCCGCCGAGAACGCGGACGTGGAGAGCCTCCTCCAGGGCAAGGAAGCGACGCTGAAACTCCTCTCGTCGGCCCTCGAACGCTTTGGAATCGAGGAGGTGGACCCGCACGGGGCGCCCTTCGACCCGGAGTACCACGAGGCGATAACCCTGCAGCCGGCGGCGGACGCGGAGCCGGGGACGGTGCTTGCCGTGATCCAGAAAGGGTATGTGCTGAACGGCCGCCTGCTCCGGCCGGCGATGGTCGTCGTTGCCGCAGATCCGGCCGGCGACTGAAGCCATTTCCCCCGCCGAATCGCGGCAAAGCGCTTGAAACCGCGGCCGCCGGCCCCAGAACGGCCCAATCCGAGCTATTCGCAACCGATTTTTTGGAGCAGAACAAATGGGCAAAGTAATTGGGATTGACCTGGGTACCACCAACTCCTGCGTCGCAGTGATGGAAGGTGACAAGCCCAAGGTCATCGAGAACTCGGAGGGCGATCGCACGACCCCGTCGATCGTGGCCTTCGCCAAAGACGATCAGGTCCTGGTCGGCCAGTCGGCCAAGCGCCAGGCCGTCACCAATCCGACCAATACGCTGTTTGCGGTGAAGCGCCTGATCGGCCGTCGTTTCGAAGACGACGTCGTGCAGCGCGACATCGGCATGGTGTCATACAAGATCGTCAAGGCCGAGAACGGCGACGCCTGGGTCGAAGCCGGCGGCAGGAAGATGGCGCCGCCGGAGATTTCCGCGCGCGTCCTCATGAAGATGAAAAAGACTGCCGAGGACTATCTGGGAGAGCCGGTGACCGAGGCGGTCGTCACGGTACCCGCCTATTTCAACGATTCGCAGCGCCAGGCGACCAAGGACGCCGGCCGGATCGCGGGCCTCGACGTCAAGCGCATCATCAACGAGCCGACCGCGGCCGCGCTCGCCTATGGTATGGACAAGAAGCGCGGCGACAAGAAGATCGCCGTGTTCGACCTTGGCGGCGGCACCTTTGACGTTTCGATCATCGAGATCGCGGAAGTCGACGGCGAGCACCAGTTCGAAGTACTGGCGACGAACGGCGACACGTTCCTCGGCGGCGAGGATTTCGACTTGCGGGTCATTCAGTATCTGACCAAGGAATTCGAGCGCGAAAGCGGCGTCGATATCACCCGGGATCCGCTGGCGATGCAGCGCCTGAAGGAAGCGGCCGAAAAGGCGAAAATCGAACTGAGCACGCAGCAACAGACCGAGGTCAATCTGCCGTATATCACGGCCGATGCGAGCGGGCCGAAACATCTCAACATCAAGCTGACACGGGCCAAGCTCGAGTCGCTCGTCGATGAACTCATCGAAAAGACGATGGGCCCGTGCAAGATTGCCCTGAAGGATGCCGGTCTCAAGGTCAATGAAATCGACGACGTGATTCTCGTCGGCGGCCAGACGCGCATGCCGAAAGTCCAGGCGGCGGTGAAGAATTTCTTTGGCAAGGAACCGCGCAAGGACGTCAACCCGGACGAAGCGGTGGCGCTCGGCGCGGCGATCCAGGGCGGAGTATTGGCCGGCGATGTCAAGGACGTGCTGCTGCTCGACGTGACGCCGCTGTCGCTGGGCATCGAGACGCTCGGCGGGGTCATGACCAAGGTGATCGAGAAAAACACGACGATCCCGGCGAATGCCGAGCAGGTTTTCTCGACGGCGGACGACAACCAGACGGCCGTGACGATTCACGTGTTGCAGGGTGAGCGCCAGCGCGCCGCGGACAACAAGTCGCTCGGCCGCTTCGATCTCGCAAACATCCCGCCGGCGCCGCGCGGTCTGCCGCAAATCGAGGTGAAGTTCGACATCGATGCCAACGGCATCCTGAACGTGTCGGCAAAGGACAAGGCGACCGGCAAGTCCCAGAACATCATCATCAAGGCATCGAGCGGACTGTCCGACGAGGAAATCGACAAGATGGTTGCCGACGCGGAGAGCCATGCCGAAGAGGATCGCAAATTCCGCGAACTGGTCGACGCACGTAACCAGGCAGACGCCCTGGTGCACCGCGCGGAGAAGACGCTCCGGGACCTCGGCGACAAGGCCTCGAGCGAGGAACGGATGACAGTCGAGAACGCGGTCGCCGATGTGAAAAAGGCTCTCGAGGGCGACGACAAGGACGCGATCGAGCGGAAATCCCGCGCGCTGCACGAGGCCTCGGCCGGACTGGAGCAGACGCTCGCGAGCCAACAGGCCGGTGGCGAGCCCGGCGGCCAGGCGGAATCCTCCGGTCAGGGCGACGATGACGTGGTTGACGCCGAGTTTGAAGAAGTCGATGAAGAAGACAAATCAAAGCGGGCATAGTCGGGCGTCTGCTGGCTAAGGATCGAAAAGGGTAGTCAGGGCGCCGTTCGCGGCGCCCGAACTTTATGGACGCTATGGCAAAACGCGACTACTACGACATCCTGGGGGTTGCGAAAACGGCGACATCCGACGACATCAAGAAAGCCTACCGTCGGCTTGCCATGAAGCACCATCCCGACCGGAACAAGGACGACGACACCGCGTCGTCACGCTTCAAGGAAGCGAAAGAAGCCTACGAAGTCCTCCGCGACGAGCACAAGCGGGCCGCCTATGACCGTTACGGTCATTCCGGTGTGCGTGGCAGCGGCGGCGGGCGCGGCGGGTTTGGCGGCGCGGAAGGCTTTGCCGACATCTTCGGCGACGTGTTCGGCGACATCTTCGGGGCCGGGCGCGGGCGAACTGGCCAGAGCCAGGTGTTTCGCGGCGCCGACCTCGGTTATGAGCTGCAGCTCGATCTCGAGACGGCGGTGTCCGGCGAGACTGTAAAGATCGACATTCCCGCGCACGTCGTCTGTGAGAGCTGTGAGGGCAGCGGTGCCCGGCCCGGCTCGGCCCCCGCAACCTGCACAACCTGCGAGGGCATGGGCCAGGTGCGCATGCAACAGGGGTTTTTCTCCATCCAGCAGACCTGTCCTGCGTGCAAGGGCGCAGGCACCGTGATCACGGATCCCTGTGCGGACTGCCATGGCCGCGGACGCGTGCAGAAGAACAAGACGCTGTCCGTCAAGGTTCCGCCTGGCGTGGACGATGGCGACAGGATTCGCCTGTCGGGCGAGGGCGAAGCGGGCCGGAACGGCGGTCCCGCAGGCGACCTGTACGTCGAAATCCGGGTGCGTCCGCACAAGATCTTCGAGCGCGTCGGTGCGAACCTCAACTGCGAAGTGCCCGTCAGCTTTACGACCGCAACGCTGGGCGGCGAGGTCGAGCTGCCAACCCTGGACGGACACGTGTCTTTGAAAGTGCCGGGCGGCACCCAGTCGGGGAAAGTCTTCCGGCTGCGCGGCAAAGGCGTCAGAACCGTCCGTGATCCGCGCACCGGCGACTTGTTTGCCACGGTGGTGGTCGAAACGCCGGTCAACCTGTCGGAGGAGCAGCGCGACCTGCTGCTGCGTTTCGACGACTTGCTGCGTTCCGGGGGCGAGAAGCACAGCCCGAGAGCCGGGGGCTGGCTCGAGTCGGTCAAGCGGTTTTTCGACCGGATCAAGCAATAGCCGCCATGCCCGAGCGTCTGCGCATAGCGATCGCCGGCGCCGGGCGCATGGGCCGGAGCGTCGCCGCCCGGCTGGAGAACCAGCAGGAGTGGATCCTGGCGGGCATATGGCGCCGCGGTGAGGACCTCACCGCCCTCGTCGAGGCTGCCGACGTGGTGATCGATTTCAGCCTGCCGGCGGGCACCGAGGCTGTGCTCGCGGTTGCGACCCGGCTTCGGCGGCCGCTCGTCTGCGGCGTCAGCGGCCTCACCGGGCCACAGCTTGCGGCGCTCGACAGGGCGGCAGAGCATCTGCCGATCGTGTACGACCGGAACATGAGCCAGGGCATCACGGTGCTCGAGGCCATCGTCCGGCAGGCGGCGGCAGCTCTGGGGCCGGAGTTCACGGTGCGCATCGAGGAAACCCACCACGTGCACAAGAAAGATGCGCCTTCCGGCACGGCGCTGAAGCTCGGCGAGGCGATGGCTGACGCACGTCCGGGGGCGGACGTCACCTACCGAAGCGAACGTACCGGCGACGTACCGGGGGACCATGTCGTCGTTTTTCAGTCACCGACCGAGACGTTGTCCTTTGAGCACAGCGTCACTACGCGCGACGTGTTTGCCGACGGCGCGTTGCGCGCGGCGCGCTGGGTCGTGGGGCGCGCGCCCGGCAGGTACGCGATGCGCGACGTCCTGTTCGGCGACTGACGCCGCCAAGCGCCGCGTCTCGTCGGACATTCGCTCGTTGGATATTCCATAGGCTTCGAGTAAACTACGCCGGATCGCTGTCCGGTCAGCGAAAATGAGAGCGGGAGGCCCAAGTCCTTCCGCTTCGTCGCATCTGGCACCGGCAAAAAAAGCGATCTCGGAATCACAGCAGACGAGGTTCGCTTTTGACTACGCCCGCAGTACTGGCACTCCAGGATGGGACGGTGTTTCACGGCACCTCGGTCGGCGCCGAGGGCAAGACCATTGGCGAAGTCGTGTTCAACACGGCGATGACCGGTTACCAGGAGATCCTCACGGATCCGTCCTATTGTCGCCAGATCGTGACACTCACTTACCCGCACATCGGCAATACCGGCACGAACAGCGAGGATATGGAATCGTCGGCGATTCATGCCTCCGGCCTGGTCATTCGTGACAGCTCCCGGCTGACCTCGAGCTGGCGTGCCGACCGGTCCTTCACGGACTTCCTGCGGCAGGGTGATGCAGTGGCGATCGCGGACATCGATACCCGCAAGCTCACGCGCATCATTCGCAGCAAGGGTGCGCAGTCGGGCTGCATCATGACGGGCGATGTCGATCCCGCACGCGCCGTCGAACACGCCAACAAGTTTCCAGGCATCGCGGGGATGGATCTCGCGAAATTCGTGACCACGAACAAGCCCTACCAGTGGAGCTTCGGAACCACGTTCGGCAAGAAGGTACGGGTGATGAGCCGGCGCGTGGCGCCATATCACGTCGTGGCCTACGACTTTGGCATCAAGCGCAACATCCTGCGCATGCTGTCCGATTTCGATTGCCGCATGACCGTCGTCCCGGCGACGACCACCGCCGAGGAGGCGATGGGCTATGCGCCTGACGGTATCTTCCTGTCCAACGGGCCAGGGGATCCGGAGCCCTGCGACTACGCCATCAGGGCGATCCGGGCCTTCCTGGAGCGCCGCGTGCCGGTATTCGGCATCTGTCTCGGACACCAGTTACTCGGCCTTGCCACAGGCGGGCGCACCGTGAAGATGAAGTTTGGCCACCATGGGGCCAACCATCCCGTCCTGGACCTGGCCACGGGGCAGGTGCTGATTACGAGTCAGAATCACGGCTTTGCGGTGGATGAAGAG
Organism: uncultured Pseudomonadota bacterium; assembly: GCA_963713215.1. Classification (GTDB taxonomy): domain Bacteria; phylum Pseudomonadota; class Gammaproteobacteria; order Steroidobacterales; family Woeseiaceae; genus UBA1847. The sequence goes on from CAVQKY010000007.1 coordinate 92,180, forward strand.
AGCTTGCCGCCATCGGTCGAGGCGACGCACCGCTCGCTCTTCGATGGCACGCTCCAGGGTCTTGCCTGCAAGGACCGGCCCGCGTTCAGTTTCCAGGGTCATCCGGAAGCGAGTCCCGGCCCGCACGACCTCCTGCCCCTCTTCGAACGCTTCATCCGCGACATGGAGGCGCAGAAAAAGCGCACCGTCCGTGCCGTGGTGGCCGGATAAGTCACTTTATATTCATGCCAAAAAGAACTGATATTGAAAGCATTTTGATTATCGGGGCTGGTCCGATTGTCATCGGTCAGGCCTGCGAATTCGATTACTCGGGTGCACAGGCCTGCAAGGCGCTGCGGGAGGAAGGTTTCCGCGTCATCCTGGTCAATTCGAACCCGGCGACGATCATGACCGACCCGGAAATGGCCGACGCAATCTATATCGAGCCGGTCCACTGGACCGCGGTCGAGCGCATCATCGAGAAAGAGCGCCCGGATGCCCTGCTGCCGACGATGGGCGGTCAAACTGCACTCAATTGTGCGCTCGATCTGGCCAGGGAGGGCGTCCTCGAGAAGTACCAGGTGGAGATGATCGCCGCATCCCGCGAGGCGATCGACATGGCCGAGGACCGGGACCTGTTCCGTAAAGCGATGGCCGACATCGGGCTTGAGACTCCGCGCGCCGAGATCGCCCATTCGCTCGAGGAGGCAATCGAAAAGCAGACAACAATCGGCTTTCCGACCATTATCCGGCCCTCGTTCACCATGGGAGGATCGGGCGGGGGCGTAGCCTACAACCGGGAGGAATTCGAGAGCATCGTCGCGCACGGCCTCGAGATTTCGCCCACGAACGAAGTGCTGCTCGAAGAGTCGGTACTCGGCTGGAAAGAGTTCGAGATGGAGGTCGTTCGCGACCGGAACGACAACTGCATCATCGTCTGCTCGATCGAGAATCTCGACCCGATGGGCGTGCACACCGGCGATTCCATTACCGTCGCGCCGGCGCAGACGCTCACCGACAAGGAATACCAGCGCCTGCGCAACGCGTCGATCGACGTATTGCGCAAGATCGGCGTCGACACCGGGGGGTCGAACGTTCAGTTCGCGGTCAATCCCGACGACGGGCGCGTCCTGCTCATCGAAATGAACCCGCGCGTCTCGCGGTCCTCGGCCCTGGCGTCGAAGGCCACGGGCTTCCCGATCGCGAAAATTGCCGCGAAACTCGCGGTGGGCTACACACTCGACGAACTCAAGAACGACATCACCGGCGGTGCGACACCGGCGTCATTCGAACCGACGATCGATTACGTCGTTACGAAAATCCCGCGATTTACATTCGAAAAATTTCCCGGCGCCAACGACCGCCTGACCACGCAGATGAAGTCCGTCGGCGAGGTCATGGCGATCGGACGCACGTTTCAGGAATCGCTGCAGAAGGCGCTGCGCGGGCTGGAGATCGGAATTGCGGGTCTCGAGCCGGTGGCGCGCGACCTGAGCACGGAAATCGGACGTGACCGGGTGCGGCAGGAAATGCGGATGCCCGGCTTTGACCGCCTGTTGTACGTGGCCGACGCCTTCCGCGGCGGTTTCGAACTCGACGAGGTCGCAGAAATAACCCGGATCGATCCCTGGTTCCTCGCGCAGGTGGAAGACCTCGTCAGCGAAGAGCGCCGGATTCTCGCCGACGGCATAGCGAGCCTCGACGGCATGCGCCTGCGCGGCCTCAAGCGCAAGGGATTTTCAGATGCGCGAATAGCGGCGTTGCTCGATATCGAGGAAAGCGTCGTTCGCAAGCGCCGCAAGGAGTTCGGCATACGGCCCGTGTACAAACGCGTCGATACCTGCGCGGCGGAATTCGCGACGGCGACGGCGTACCTGTATTCGACGTATGACGACGAATGTGAATCGGAGCCGAGCCAGCGCCCAAAAATCATGATTCTCGGCGGGGGGCCGAACCGCATAGGGCAGGGCATCGAATTCGATTATTGCTGCGTGCACGCTGCGCTCGCGCTTCGCGAATCGGGCTACGAGACCATCATGGTCAACTGCAATCCCGAAACCGTATCGACGGACTACGATACGTCGGACCGGTTGTATTTCGAATCGCTGACCCTGGAGGACGTCCTCGCCATCATCGAGCTCGAGCGGCCCGAGGGCGTGATCGTGCAGTACGGGGGCCAGACGCCACTCAAGCTGGCCCGCGATCTCGAGGCAGCCGGCGCACCGATCATAGGCACATCGCCGGATTCGATCGACCTGGCCGAGGATCGGGAACGCTTCCAGAAGCTCGTGGACAAACTCGGCCTCCTGCAGCCACCGAACTGCACCGCGCGCACCAAGGAAGAAGCGGTCCGCATGGGCAGCCAGGTCGGTTATCCGCTGGTGGTCCGGCCTTCTTACGTCCTCGGCGGTCGCGCCATGGAGATCGTGCACAGCGACGAGGATCTCGAGGCGTACATGGACGCGGCGATTCATGTATCGAACGCCAGTCCCGTACTGCTCGATCGATTCCTGGACGCTGCCATCGAGGTCGATGTCGATTGCATCTGCGACGCCGAGCAACGCGTCCTGATCGGCGGCATCATGGAACACATCGAACAGGCGGGCGTTCATTCCGGTGACTCCGGCTGTTCGCTGCCGCCGTTCAGCCTGTCACAGGCGTTGCAGGATCAGCTGAGCGAACAGGTCGTAAAGCTCGCGCGGGGCCTCAAGGTCATCGGACTCATGAATACCCAGTTCGCAATCCAGGGCAGCACGATTTTCCTGCTGGAAGTCAATCCGCGCGCATCCCGGACCGTGCCGTTCGTGTCCAAGGCCATCGGCGTGCCGTTGGCGAAGATCGCGGCCAAGGTGATGGTCGGCCAGTCTCTCGCGGAGCAGGGTTACGTCAACCAGCGGGTGCCGCGCTACTACTCGGTGAAAGAAGCCGTCTTCCCGTTCATCAAGTTTCCGGGCTCGGACCCGATACTCGGCCCGGAGATGAAATCGACGGGCGAAGTGATGGGCGTCGGGCGGTCGTTCGGTGAGGCCTATGCGAAGGCACAGCTTGCTTCGGGCGTCGTCTTGCCGCGGCAGGGCGCCGCGTTGATCAGCGTGCGAGATCGTGACAAGGAGGGTGCGATCGAACTCGCCAAAATTCTTCAGGCTCGTGGCTTCGATCTGGTCGCCACGCACGGCACGGCGCAAACGCTTGCCGGGGCTGGTGTATCATGTCGGCGAGCGAACAAGGTTCGCGAAGGCCGCCCGCACATCGTCGATATGATCAAGAATGGCGAGATCGATCTGATCGTAAATACGACCGAAGGCAAACAGGCTATCAACGAGTCCTTGTCCATCCGCGCAGAAGCCGTGCGGCGGGGCGTGACGTACTACACGACGCTCGGCGCCGCCAAGGCAACCTGCACGGCCATCGAACATCTGGATGACAGCGACGTGAATCGATTGCAGGATCTTCACAACGAGGTCGTGGCGTGAACAAGGTACCGGTAACGGTAGAAGGCCACGAACTGTTGCAGGCCGAGTTGAAACAACTGAAGTCCGTCGAGCGGCCGAACGTCATCAGGGCCATCGCAGAGGCCCGGGCGCACGGCGACCTCAAGGAAAACGCCGAATATCACGCGGCGAAGGAACAGCAGGGCTTCATCGAGTGGCGGATAAAGGAAATCGAGAGCAAGCTCTCGAACCTCCAGGTCATCGATGTGACGGCGGTTAACGCGAAAGGCCGGATCGTGTTCGGCTCCACGGTCGAGCTCATCGACGAAGCGACCGGCAGCGAGATCGTCTACAAGATCGTCGGCGAGGATGAGGCAGACATCAAGACCGGCAAGATTTCCTATACGTCACCGATTGCGCGCGCGCTGATCGGCAAGAACGAGGGCGACGTCGTCAATGTCTCGGCGCCCGGCGGCGAGAAGGAATATGAAGTGCTCGACGTTCGTTACGAGTAAGCGGTCAGGATGCCGGAAGCCGGACTTTGCGAGCCTCCGGGTTCTCGCGGTACAGCAGCGCGACGTTGCCGATGCGCTGCACGAGGACCGCGCCGGCGCCCGCAGACAATTCATCGATCAGACCGTCGCGACGATCGCGGTCGCCGACGCGAAGCCGGACCTTGATCAGCTCGTGGTACGCGAGCGCGGTTTCGTACTCGGCGCGTACGGTGTCCGACAGGCCCTTGTCGCCGACAGTGACGACGGGCTTCAGCTGGTGGCCGAGGCCGCGGAGATACTTCAGTTGGGATTCTTTGAGCATGGCGGCACATTGTAGCAGCGGCGGCGGGTCCGACGGCGCGCTTCCGTGAGCGGTCCGCGCCGCAGCAACAGCGACTGGCGGACGCGCCAGGAGAAGGACCCTTATGTGCGCCAGGCGCGGCGCGACGGGTGGCGCTCGCGGGCGGTATTCAAGCTCGCGCAGATCGACCGCAAGGAACGCCTGCTGAAGCCGGGCCTCAGGGTGGTGGATCTCGGCGCAGCGCCGGGCGGCTGGAGCCAGTACGTAACGGAAACCCTGGACGGACGCTGCCGCATCGTCGCGGTCGATCTGCTGCCGATGGATAGCCTGCCCTCGGTGGAATTCGTCCAGGGCGACTTCCGCGACCAGGCCGTACTCGAGCGCCTCCTCGCAGCGCTCGGGGGCGAACGGGCCGACCTTGCATTGAGCGACATGTCCCCCAATATCAGCGGCACCAGGGCCGTGGACCAGCCCCGATCGATGTATCTCGCGGAACTCGCGCTGGACGCCTGTGGACAGGTCTTGAGGCCCGGCGGCGATTTCGTCTGCAAACTGTTCCAGGGCGAGGGCAGCGACGCCCTGATCGCCGCGGCCCGGGGATCCTTCGACCGGGTCCGGGTCACCAAGCCGGACGCCTCGAGAGCCGGCAGCCGTGAGGTTTACCTGGTAGCGAGGAACTACCGATTGTAGTAGGGTCTATACGTATTAGAGTGCGTCTAAATTGCCATCGCCGCGGACGTTTGCTGCCACCGGAATCCGAATCGTGAATGATCTGACCAAAAATATTCTCGTCTTCATCGTCATCATCGTTGTCCTGTTGTCGGTCGTGCAGGGACTGTCGGGCGTAAACGGGGTCCAGGCGCAGCGTCAGCAGTATTCCGAGTTCCTCGAGCAGGTCGAGAACGGCCGCGTCACGGTTGTGAAGTTCGAAGACAAGATGATCCGGTACGACTCCGACAACCAGGAGCCGCTGCAGTACTACACGATCAGCCCCGAAACCGACAATACGCCGCTGATCGGCATGCTCGCCGAAAACGGCGTCCAGTTCGACGGCACGGAACCGAAGAAGCAAAGCCTGATCGGACAACTGCTGATCAGCTCGTTCCCGATCCTGCTCCTGATCGGCGTCTGGATCTATTTCATGCGCCAGATGCAGGGCGGTGGCGGCGGGCGCGGCGCCATGTCGTTTGGCAAGAGCAAGGCTCGCCTGCTCGGCGAGGACCAGGTCGGCATCACCTTTGCCGATGTGGCGGGCGTCGAGGAAGCCAAGGCCGAAGTCGCCGAGATCGTCGAGTTCCTGAAAGACCCGAGCAAATTCCAGCGGCTCGGCGGCAAGATTCCGAAGGGCGTCCTGATGGTCGGCCCTCCCGGTACGGGCAAGACGCTGCTTGCCAGGGCGATAGCCGGTGAAGCCAAGGTGCCGTTCTTCACGATCTCCGGTTCCGATTTCGTCGAGATGTTCGTCGGCGTCGGCGCATCGCGCGTGCGGGATATGTTCGACCAGGCGAAGAAGCAGGCACCGTGCATCATTTTCATCGACGAGCTCGACGCGGTCGGCCGGCACCGCGGTGCGGGCCTCGGCGGCGGCCACGACGAACGGGAGCAGACGCTGAACCAGATGCTCGTCGAAATGGACGGGTTCGAGGGCAGTGAAGGCATCATCGTCATCGCCGCAACGAACCGGCCGGACGTGCTCGATCCTGCGCTGTTGCGGCCCGGCCGCTTCGATCGCCAGGTCGTCGTACCGTTGCCGGACGTCCGCGGCCGCGAACTGATCCTCAAGGTTCACATGCGCAAGGTGCCCCTCGACGAGGACGTGAACCCGAGCTATATCGCACGCGGCACGCCGGGCTTCTCGGGTGCCGACCTCGCGAACCTGGTCAATGAGGCGGCGCTGTTCGCCGCCCGCGCGAACAAGCGTGTGGTCAGCATGGAACAGTTCGAGAAGGCGAAGGACAAGATCATGATGGGCGCCGAGCGCCGTTCCATGGTGATGAGCGAAAAAGAGAAGCTCAATACCGCCTATCACGAGGCCGGGCATGCGATCGTCGGCTACCTCGTTCCAGAACATGACCCCGTTTACAAAGTGACGATCATTCCTCGCGGGCGCGCACTCGGTGTCACCATGTACCTCCCGGAGGAAGACCGGTACAGCATGTCGAAGCAGCGGCTCCAGTCGGCGATTTCGAGCCTTTTCGGCGGCCGTATTGCCGAAGAGATGATCAACGGCCCGGACGGTGTGACTACCGGAGCCTCGAACGACATCGAACGCGCGACGGAGATTGCACGCAACATGGTCACCAAGTGGGGCCTGTCGGACCGCCTGGGCCCCCTCACCTACAGCGAGGACGATGGTGAGGTCTTTCTCGGCCGCAGCGTGACCCAGCACAAACAGGTATCGGACGATACGGCGCACGCTATCGACGAGGAAGTGCGAAAAATCATCGACTCGAATTACCAGCGGGCGAAGAAAATCCTCGACGAGAACATCGAAAAGCTGCACATGATGGCAAATGCGCTGATCAAGTACGAAACGATCGAGCAGGGACAGATCAAGGACATCATGGAAGGCCGCGAACCGCAGCCACCGGCGGACTGGGAAGATACCGCCGGCGGGTCCACTGCCCCCGGCGGCAAGACGCGGCCCGAACCTGGCGCCATCGGCGGTCCGGCTGTCGAAAACTGACGGCTCCTCCGACGTGCCGGGCGGTACGTCGGCAGCGCCGATCCGTATCGGCCGGATTCGTCTCAAATGGCCGGCCGTCATGGGCATACTTAATGTGACGCCTGATTCCTTTTCCGATGGCGGCCAGTTCGCCTGCCGCGACTCTGCGTTGCGGCAAGCCGAGCGGATGCTGGCGGCCGGTGCGGCTCTGCTCGATGTCGGCGGGGAGTCGACTCGTCCGGGCGCAAAGGCCGTGTCGGCCGCGGAGGAACTCGACCGCGTTATCCCGGTGCTCGAGGGCTTGCACGGACTGACGGACGTGCCGGTTTCCCTCGATACCAGCAAACCCGAGGTCATGCGGGCCGGAGTGGCGGCGGGCGCCGGTCTGCTGAACGACGTTCGTGCGCTCCGGGAAGACGGTGCGCTCGCGGCTGCCGCCGAACTCGGCGTGCCGGTCTGCCTCATGCACATGCGCGGCGAACCACGCAGCATGCAGGCAGCCCCGGCCTATGGGGACGTCTGCCAGGAGGTGGCCGATTTCCTGTCGCGACGGCTCGCCGCCTGTATCGCAGCGGGGATCCCGGAAGACAGCCTGCTCCTTGATCCCGGCTTCGGTTTCGGAAAGTCGGCCGCGCACAATGTCGAACTGCTCGCGAATCTGCGAGAATTAGCGCGGCTCGGCCGGCCGCTTCTTGTTGGCTTGTCGCGCAAGGCGACCCTGGGCGTCCTGACGGGGCGCGATGTCGCTGACCGGGTCGCCGCAAGCGTGGCAGCGGCGGTCATCGCGGCGCTCAGTGGCGCCAGTATCCTGCGCGTGCACGACGTTGCCGAGACCGTTGACGCGCTGAAGATCGTGCGTGCCGTGACGGAGTCAGGCACTGAGGCAGACTCTGCATGAGTCGCATCGCACAAGAAGGCAGGATGTCGGGCGCGGCAAGAAACGGGGAGCGTGGTGAAATGAGCAGGAAGTATTTTGGTACCGACGGTATCCGGGGCACGGTCGGTGTAGACCCCATGACAGCGGAATTTGCGCTGCGCCTTGCGAGTGCAGCGGCGCGCGTATTGGTGCCGGATGGCGGTACCGTGCTGATCGGCAAGGACACCCGGCTTTCCGGCTACATGTTCGAGTCGGCACTCGAGGCGGGATTCGTCGCTGCGGGTGCGGACGTGTTGCTGGTTGGCCCGTTGCCGACACCGGGTATCGCATACCTCACGCAGGAATGTGGCGCAAATCTCGGCGTCGTCATCAGCGCGTCGCACAATCCCTACGTCGACAACGGCATCAAGTTCTTCGATGGTCAAGGTTCGAAGCTGTCGGACGACGTCGAAATCGCAATCGAGGCCGAGCTGGAACGCCCCGCAATAACCCGGGATTCGGCCTCTCTCGGCAAGGCGAAGCGGATCGACACGGCGCGCAGCCGGTACCAGAGTTTTCTCGCGGGGACCTTTCCGTCGCACCTGACGCTCGACAAGCTCAAGATCGTCTACGACGGCGCGAACGGCGCGGGCTACAAGGTCGGTCCGCGATTGCTCGCCGAACTCGGCGCCGAGGTGGTGCCGATCGGCTGTTCGCCCAATGGCCGCAACATCAATGCCGGATTCGGCTCGACACAACCCGAACTGCTGCGATCGACCGTGCCCGTCATCGGCGCCGACGTCGGCGTGGCGCTCGATGGCGACGGCGACCGGGTCGTGATGGTCGACGAGCACGGCAACCTGATCGACGGCGACCAGCTCCTGTTCATACTCGCCATGGCGCGGCACCGCCACGGTACGCTCAAGGGACCGGTGGTCGGCACCGTCATGAGCAACCTTGGCCTGGAACATGCGCTGCGCGATCACGCCATCGACTTCCGGCGCGCCAATGTCGGCGATCGCTATGTGCTCGAGGCCATGAAGGCCGCAGGCGGGGTGATCGGAGGCGAGACCTCGGGGCACATGATCGTTCTGGACCAGACCACCACCGGTGACGGGCTGATCTGTGCACTGCAGGTTCTGGCCATCATGAAGGAAACCGGGCTGCCCCTGTCACAACTGGCGGGCGGCATGGCCAAGTACCCGCAGACCATGGTGAACGTGCGGATCGGACGGCCCCTCGACCCGAGCGAGAACATTCCGATCTGCGAGGCGGTCGCCGCGGCGGAGGAGGCGCTGCAGGACAGCGGCCGGGTCGTATTGCGCGCCTCCGGCACTGAACCGGTCATCCGTGTCATGGTCGAAGGGCGGGATGCAGGCGTCGTCAACGAGCTTGCCCACCGGCTGGCGGCGGTCGTGGCGGAGGCCGCCCGCTGAGCGCGCGGACCGCCGGCGCGCGGATTGATTTAGGTCTTGCCCCCCGGTATCCTTCCGCGCCCTCAGGTCCGGAGGCCTAAGGCGCGTGCGCAAGATCCTGATAGCCGGTAACTGGAAGATGAACGGCGACGCGGCCCGAAATCGCGAGCTGGTGGCGGCTATCCTGGCCAGGTTGCCGGCGGATACCGCGGCAGAAGTGCTGGTTTGTCCACCGTTTCCCTACCTGGCAGCCGTAGCCGATCAGGTCGCGGGTACGGTCCTGGCGCTTGGCGCTCAGAACCTGTCCGAACATGCGGCAGGGGCCTATACGGGCGAAGTCGCTGCGGACATGTTACTGGACGTGGGGTGCACGTACGTGATCGTGGGCCACTCCGAACGGCGTACGCTCTACCGTGAGAGCAGCGAGCAGGTTGCGGCCAAGGCCGGCGCCGCGCTCGCTGCGGGGCTGGTACCGATCGTTTGCGTTGGCGAAACGCTGGCAGAGCGGGAGGCGGGCAGAACGGATGCGGTGATAACAGAGCAACTGGATGCGGTGCTTGCGGCCTGTGGCGTTACTGCATTAGCGGCGTCGGTAGTGGCCTATGAGCCGGTGTGGGCTATCGGCACGGGGCAGGTGGCGACCCCGCAGCAGGCGCAGGACGCGCATGCGCATATACGCCGGCGCTTCGCGTCGGAGGACGAGGGGATCGCAGCGAAGCTTAAAATATTGTATGGCGGCAGCATGAAGGGCGAGAATGCGCCGGGCCTGCTCGCCATGCCGGACATCGACGGCGGGCTGATCGGCGGCGCGTCACTCAAGGCGGCCGACTTTCTCGCGATCGTCGCAGCGGCCGGAACGAGCTGAGGAACTATGGACACCTTGCAAAAAGTGGTTTTGGGTATACACACGCTGATCGCGATACTGATCATCGTCCTCGTGCTCTTACAAAGGGGCAAAGGGGCGGATGCCGGTGCGGCGTTCGGCGCCGGTGCGTCGGGCACAGTATTCGGCGCGCGCGGATCGGCAAGCTTTTTTTCCCGCATGACGGCAATTTTTGCGACGGCGTTTTTCGTCAGCAGCCTGACGCTCGCCTGGCTGAGCAGTCAACACCTCGGCACCGAGCCGCGCAGCCTGCTCGACGGCGCGGATGAAGGGCAGACCCTCGAGCCGGTACCGGCTGAGCAGACCGATGATGCACTCTCCGATGAACTGCCCGTCATAGGAGACGAAGAGACCGGCGACGAGGAAGCCGCCGGCGAGCTGCCGGCCGTCGACGACCAGCCGCAGCAGGACATGCCGGACGAGGACGCGTCACGCGAGTAGAATAAAGAACACTGAGCTCTGGTGGTGGAATTGGTAGACACGCTGTCTTGAGGGGGCAGTGGCGCGAGCCGTGCGAGTTCGAGTCTCGCCCAGAGCACCAAATATGTGCAAAGCCCGGCGATGAGCCGGGTTTTTCACATTGATGCCGCGAGAGCGACCTGCCGCTTGAGCATGCAGCACCGGGTCGAAAGGGCTGTATTCACGGCAGCCTGGACTGATACAATAATGCGCTGTATTCCGCGTCATTTCGCACGCGTTTCTCACAGGCAACAATGCTTCAAGAATACATTCCGGTACTGATCTTTCTCGGTGTTGCAGCCGGAATCGGGCTGCTGCTCTTGGGCCTCGGTTTCCTGATCGGCAGTGGCAGCAAGGATCAGGAAAAGTTGTCGCCGTATGAGTGCGGCTTCGAGCCCTTCGACGATTCTCGCATGAAGTTCGACGTGCGCTATTACCTCGTTGCGATATTGTTCATCATCTTCGATCTGGAGATCGCCTTCCTCTTCCCATGGGCGGTTTCGCTCGATGCCATCGGCGCATTCGGGCTCGTCGCGATGGCATTGTTCCTTGCTATCCTGGTCGTGGGCTTTGTCTACGAATGGAAAAAAGGGGCGCTCGAGTGGGACTAGCCACCTCCCCGCATTCGGCTCCCCGGGAAGCGGCGGCGGCCGGCGAAAGCCTGCAGGAGAAGGGCTTCGTCGTAACGAGCGTCGACGCCGTCATGAACTGGGCGAGAACAGGTTCGCTCTGGCCCATGACCTTCGGGCTTGCCTGCTGTGCCGTCGAGATGATGCAGGCTGGCGCGGCGCGCTACGACCTGGACCGCTTCGGCATTATTTTCCGTCCCAGTCCCCGCCAGTCGGACTGCATGATCGTCGCAGGTACGCTGTGCAACAAAATGGCGCCCGCGCTGCGCAAGGTTTACGACCAGATGCCTGAGCCGCGCTGGGTTGTCTCGATGGGTTCCTGTGCCAATGGCGGCGGCTATTACCACTACTCCTACTCGGTGGTGCGAGGGTGCGACCGGATCGTTCCGGTAGACGTGTACGTTCCGGGGTGCCCGCCGACTGCCGAAGCCCTGGTTTACGGCCTGATTCAACTGCAAAAGAAAATCCGTCGTACGAGCACGATAGCCAGGTCATAAGAACGAAGATGAATGATCGTTACGAGACTCTAGCGGCTCGGGTTGACGAGCGTTTCGGTGAGCAGCTGGTCCGCGTCGAATCGACCTGCGGGGAGCTCAGCTATGAGGCGGACAAAGCCGACCTGCTGGAGGTCGCGTCGGCATTGCGCAGCGAATTCGGTTTCGAAATGCTGATGGACGTGTGTGGCGTCGACTATCTTACTTTCGGCCTGGATGAATGGACCACGGCAGAAGCGACCGAAAGGGGCTTCAGCCGTGGTGTGGAACGCGTTCCCGTCGTACTGGACGAAGCGGACGAATTTCCGTCACGCCGTTTTGCCGTCGTCTACCACCTGCTCTCGATAAGGAACAATCTCAGGCTTCGATTGAAGACCTTTACCGGAACGGGTAATCCCCCGATCGTGAAGTCGGTAGTCGACATCTGGAATAGCGCCAACTGGTTTGAACGCGAGGCATTCGACCTGTTCGGCATCCTGTTCGAGGGGCATCCCGACTTGCGCCGAATTCTTACCGACTACGGGTTCATCGGCCATCCGTTTCGCAAGGACTTTCCGCTCATCGGCACCGTCGAGGTCCACTACGACGCCGAGAAAGGCCGTGTGGCCTACAAGCCCGTGAGCATAGAACCGCGGACGCTGGTGCCACGCGTGATTCGGGAAGACAACCGGTACTCGGCGGATCTCAAGGATCGGATCGATGGCTGAGATCCAGAATTACACGATGAATTTCGGACCGCAGCATCCAGCCGCGCACGGCGTCCTGCGGCTCGTGCTCGAGATGGACGGCGAGACGATCCAGAAGGCCGATCCGCACGTCGGCCTGTTGCATCGAGCGACCGAAAAACTCGCCGAGTCGAAGCCGTTCAGCCAGAGCATCGGCTACATGGATCGCCTCGACTACGTGTCCATGATGTGCAACGAACACGGCTACGTCATGGCAATAGAGAAGCTCCTTCGCATCGAGGTTCCGGAGCGCGCGCAGTACATACGCGTGATGTTCGATGAAATCACCCGTATCCTGAATCACCTGATGTGGCTCGGTGCCCATGGCCTCGATATCGGCGCGATGACCATGTTCCTCTACTGCTTCCGCGAGCGTGAGGACCTGATGGATTTGTACGAGGCCGTTTCCGGCACGCGCATGCACGCGACATACTACCGGCCCGGCGGCGTGTACAGGGACCTTCCGGAGACGATGCCGAAGTACCAGGAGTCGAAATTCCGCAGCGAAAAAGAACTCAAGCGAATCAACGCGGCACGGTCGGGCAGCATGCTCGATTTCATCGAGGACTTCACCAAACGCTTCCCGACTGCTGTCGATGAATACGAAACGCTGCTGACGGACAATCGCATCTGGAAGCAGCGCACCGTGAATATCGGGGTCGTAACGCCTGAGCGGGCGATGCAGCTCGGCTTTTCAGGCCCCATGCTTCGAGGCTCGGGTATCGAGTGGGACCTGCGCAAAAAGCAGCCGTACGAAGTGTACGATCGCATGAATTTCGACATCCCGGTAGGCACGAACGGCGATTGCTACGATCGCTACCTCGTCAGGATCGAGGAGCTCAGGCAATCGAATCGCATTGTCAAACAGTGCGTGGACTGGCTGCGCAAGAATCCGGGCCCCGTAATTGCGGACGATCACAAGATCGTTCCGCCGCGGCGCGTGGAAATGAAAGACGACATGGAATCGCTCATCCACCATTTCAAACTGTTTACGGAAGGCTACTGCGTACCTGCCGGGGAGGTCTACGCCGCGCTGGAGCATCCAAAAGGGGAGTTCGGTGTCTACCTCGTGTCCGACGGTGCGAACAAGCCATACCGGGTGAAGATCCGCGCCGCCGGGTTCGCGCATCTCTCCGCCATGTCCGAAATGGTGGAGGGGCATATGCTGGCGGATGTCGTCGCCGTCATCGGCACGCAGGACATCGTCTTTGGGGAGGTGGATCGCTGATGGCCCGGTCGCCCGAACTGCCAGGCGGCGGCGTCGCGGAGAACGCGCCGGTCTCGCTCTCGCGACACGTCATCGACGAGATCGAGCACTGGAAAACGCGGTTTCCGGCAGAGCACTCGCGTTCCGCGGTCATCGGTGCGCTGCATGCCGCGCAGCACGAGAACGGCGGGTACCTGACGGCAGACCTGATGAACGCCGTGGCCGAATACCTCGAACTGCCGTCCATCCAGGTTTACGAGGTGGCCACGTTTTACTCGATGTTCTATACGCGCCCGGTCGGCCGGCACAATGTCGCGATCTGTACGAACGTTTCGTGCATGCTGCGTGGCGCCGAAGAGCGTGGTGAGGCACGTGCAGAGGAAGCTCGGCGTCAAGCTGGGAGAGAGCACCCCGGACGGCCGGATTTTCCTCAAAAAGGAAGAAGAGTGCCTGGCGGCCTGTTGCGGCGCGCCCATGATGATGGTCGACCACAAGTACTACGAAAACCTGTCGATCGCCGATGTCGACCGGATCCTGGACGGACTCGAGTAGCCGCGCCCATGGCCTATCCGCAAAACCTGGTCTGCTTCAGCACCTTTGGCGCCGATGCGCCGCACACGCTCGCGACCTACGAGCAGCACGACGGCTACCAGGCGTGGCGCAGAATTCTTGCGGGCGGGCTTACGCCGGCGCAGGTAATCGACGAGGTAAAGGCGTCGGGGCTGCGAGGCCGGGGCGGTGCCGGGTTCCCGACCGGGTTGAAGTGGAGCTTCATGCCGAAAGGGACCGAGGTCCAGAAATACCTCGTCTGCAATTCCGACGAATCCGAGCCGGGCACCTGTCACGACCGCGACATCCTGCGCTATAACCCGCATGCGCTTGTCGAGGGCATGGCTATTGCCGGTTACGCCATGGGTGCAACCATCGGCTACAACTACATTCGCGGCGAATTCATTGACGAGCCGGTGCCCCGGTTCGAGGCAGCGGTACAGGAGGCCTACGATGCGGGGCTCCTCGGCCGGAACATCGGTGGTTCGGGCATCGATTTCGATCTCTATACGTTCGTCGGCGCGGGCGCTTATATCTGCGGCGAGGAAACGGCACTGCTGGAATCCCTGGAGGGCAAGCAGGGCAAGCCGCGCTTCAAGCCGCCGTTCCCGGCTAACTACGGGCTCTACGGCAAACCGACGACGATCAACAACACGCAAAGTCTCGCCAGTGTGCCGGCGATCATGCGCAACGGCGCCAAGTGGTTTGCCGGCCTCGGCCCGGAAAATTCCGGAGGCACGGCGCTGTTCTCGGTATCGGGGCACGTCGAAAAGCCGGGCAACTACGAACTGCCCATGGGGATACCGTTTCGCGAGCTGCTCGAGCTGTGCGGGGGCGTGCTCGGCGGCCGCAAGCTGAAAGCCGTCATCCCGGGCGGCTCGTCCGTGCCGGTGATGCGCGCGGAAACCATCCTGGGCTGCACCATGGACTATCCGTCCCTGCAAAAAGCCGGGTCGTCGTTCGGTACCGGGGCGGTGATGGTGATGGACGAAACCACGGACATGGTACGCGTCCTGCGCCGGATATCCCGCTTCTACATGGCGGAATCCTGCGGCCAGTGCACACCCTGCCGCGAAGGAACCGGCTGGTTGTACCGGATGTTGTCCCGCATCGTCGAGGGCCAGGGCACGCGCGAGGACCTCGGCAAACTCGTCGACGTTGCGAACAAGATCGAAGGTCACACCATATGCGCGCTCGGCGATGCCGCGGCATGGCCGGTGCAGAGCTTTCTCAAGCAGTTCATGAGCGAATTCGAGTACATGATCGACAATCACGGCCGCAGCGTCGTCGACGGGGCGACGGAGGCGGCCGCCTGACCCATGAGCGATATTGTCAACATCGAGGTGGACGGCAGAGCCGTACAGGCGCGCAAGGGCCAGATGCTCATCGAGGTCACCGATCGTATCGGGATTTACGTGCCGCGTTTTTGCTATCACGAGAAGCTGTCGATCGCCGCGAATTGCCGCATGTGCCTGATCGAGGTGGAGAAGGCACCGAAGCCGCTGCCGGCCTGCGCGACGCCGGTCGCGGAGGGCATGAAAGTGTTCACGCGTTCGGCACGGGCAGTCTCCGCGCAGAAGGCGACGATGGAGTTCCTGCTGATCAACCACCCGCTCGATTGCCCCATTTGCGACCAGGGCGGCGAGTGCGAGCTGCAGGACCTTGCGATGGGTTTCGGCCGCGATATTTCCCGATACAACGACGGCAAGCGTGTCGTAAAGGACAAGGATATCGGCCCGCTCATCTCGACGGACATGACGCGCTGCATCCACTGCACGCGCTGCGTCCGTTTCGGCCAGGAGATCCAGGGGATCCAGGAACTCGGCACGACCGACCGGGGGGAATGGATGCAGATCGGTACCTACGTGGAAAAGACTGTCGATCATGAGCTGTCGGGCAACATCATCGATCTTTGTCCCGTGGGAGCGCTGAACAACAAGCCTTACCGCTACAGCGCACGTGCGTGGGAAATGCTGCAGCGCCCGACAGTGGCGCCGCACGACTGTGTCGGTTCCAACCTATACGCTCACGTCCTGCGCGGTACCGTGAAGCGCATCGTTCCTCGTGAGAACGAGTCGATCAATGAAACCTGGATTTCGGACCGGGACCGCTACAGTTACGAGGGCATTTACGCGGGAGACAGGCTTCCGGTGCCGTTGCTGCGCGAGGGCAACGCCTGGCGGGAAATCGACTGGGAGTCCGCACTGGAACTGGCGGCGGCGCGGCTGCGCGCAGCGGGCAGCAAAACGGGGGTCCTCGCGTCGCCGAGCAGCACCGTCGAGGAAGGTTACCTGTTGGCGAAGCTTGCCGGCCACCTCGGGACGCCGCATGTCGATCATCGGCTGAGCCGTCGCGACACCAGCGACCAGGACCACGATGCATTGTTTCCCTGGCTCGGCATGCCGATTGCGGAGATCGAGTCTCAGCAAGCCATTTTCGTTGTCGGTTCGCACTTGCGGCACGAAGCGCCGATTATTGCGCACCGCGTACGCAAGGCGGCGGTGGCTGGGGCCGCCGTCAGTTTCGCGAGCCTGCTGCGACAGGAGTATTTCTTTCACGTGCACCGCTATCTGGCCGGTGCCGGGCTCGTCGAGATGCTGGCCGGCGTGGCCGTGGCTGCGTGCGGGGCGAAGCTCCGGCCGTCGATCTCCGCGGTCTGCGAAGGCATCAAGGCAGACGAGGCACAGAAAGCCGTTGCCGAGTCCCTGAACGTGGAACGAGGACTCGTGCTCCTCGGCAATGTCGCAAACCGTTCGCCGGCGTTCTCGACGATACGAGCACTGGCTGCCGAAATCGCCGCAGCGAGCGGCGCCACCTTCGGTACCCTCACGGAGGGCGCCAACACCGCGGGGCTGCATCTTGCCGGTGTCCTTCCGCATCGGGAGCTCCGCGGCCGCACCAAGCCGGCGACCGGCCGGCCGGCTGCGACCATGCTCGAGGTCAGCCACGATGCGGTCGTACTTCTGAACACGGAACCCGATGCGGACCTGCCGGCGGTCGATGCCGCCGTGGAAAAACTCGGCAGGCAGGGCTTCGTCGTGGCGCTGACGCCGTTCGATTCGCCGGCGCTTCGGCAGTGCGCCGATCTGCTGCTGCCCATCGGTACCTTCGCGGAAACGTCGGGCACCTACGTCAACGTGGCGGGAACCTGGCAAAGTTTCGCTGGCGTTTCGAACCCGGTGGCGCAGTCACGGCCGGCGTGGAAAGTGCTGCGCGTGCTCGGCAACCACCTCGGCATACCCGGCTTCGAGTACGTCAGCACCGAGGAGATTCGCGACGAGCTGGTCGCGGCGCTCGGTGACGTGACGCCGGTTGCGCAGGCCGCGGGGCCGACCCGTTATGCCAAGGCGGACAAAGACGTTTCCGCCGAGGCGTTCATCCATATCCCGCTGTATTCGGTGGACGGTCTCGTACGCCGCGCGGATGCATTGCAAAGAACGCAGGCCGCCCGGCGCGCGGCTGACGGTGGCGGCCCATGACGGGCCTGGTGCCGCAATTCATCGTCGACATCTGGCACTCGCTGCCACCGCTCGTCCAATACCTGACGATCGTGACCTGGAAGATCCTGTTCGTCACCGTCGGCGTCATCCTCGTCGTTGCGTTTTCGACCTACTTCGAGCGCAAGGTCATCGGTCACATGCAGTCCCGTATCGGGCCGAACCGCGTGGGGCCACTGGGCCTCGGCCAGCCGTTTGCCGACGTCATCAAGCTCCTGATCAAGGAAATCGTCTTACCCACGGCGTCGAACAAGTTCCTGTTCGTGATTGCGCCGCTTCTGACGCTCATCCCGGCACTGGCCACCTGGGCGGTCATGCCGCTGCACCCGGGCTTTACGATTGCCGACATCAATGCCGGGCTCCTTTATGTGCTCGCGCTGACGTCCATGGGGGTGTACGGCGTCATTCTCGCGGGCTGGGCCACGAACTCGAAATACGCCTTCCTGGGTGCGATGCGCTCGGCGGCCCAGATCGTTGCCTACGAGATCGCCATGGGTTTCGCCCTCGTCGGCGTACTGATGGCCGCCGGCAGCCTCAACCTCGGCGACATCGTTGCCAGGCAGGCGGGCGGTTTGTCGCAATGGTTCCTGCTGCCGCTGTTCCCGCTTTTCGTCGTCTACTGGGTGTCGGGAATCGCCGAGACAAACCGGGCGCCGTTCGATGTCGCCGAAGGTGAATCGGAAATCGTCGCCGGCTTCCACGTGGAGTATTCGGGCGTCGCCTTTGCGCTGTTCTTTCTCGCGGAATACGCGAACATGGTCCTGATCTCCGGGCTGGCGTCGATTTTCTTCCTCGGTGGCTGGGCCTCGCCGTTCGAAGGCTGGACGTTCCTCGACGGGACGTTCCTCGCGATCGTGGCCGCACCGAGCTTCTTCTGGCTGTTTTTGAAGATTTCATTTTTCATGTATTCGTTCTTCTGGTTCCGCGCGACGTTTCCGCGCTACCGCTATGACCAGATCATGCGGCTCGGCTGGAAGGTATTCATACCGGTCACGATTGTCTGGATCGCCGTAGAAGGCGTACTTGCGTGGCTCGACATCGGTCCCTGGGCCGGATGACGGCTTCCAGGCAGACACAGGTTTCAAGATGAGCAGAGTAATAAGTACCCTCAAGACCTTCGCGCTCTGGGAGCTGTTGCGCGGCTTAAGCGTTACCTTGCGCAATTCTTTCAGGAAGGGCGTAACGATCGAGTACCCGGAGGAGAAGACACCCCAGTCGTACCGGTTCCGCGGCCTGCACGCGCTGCGCCGTTACCCGAACGGCGAGGAGCGCTGCATTGCCTGCAAGCTGTGCGAGGCCGTGTGTCCCGCCCTCGCAATCACGATCGATTCGGCCGTCGGTACGGACGGCACACGTCGCACGACGCGCTACGACATCGACCTGTTCAAATGCATCTATTGCGGCTTCTGCGAGGAAGCCTGCCCGGTCGATGCCATCGTGGAGACGCGGATTCATGAGTACCATTTCGAAAAGGCCGGCGAGAACATCATGACCAAAGACAAGCTGCTCGCCGTGGGGGACAAGTACGATGCCATGATCGCAGCCGACAAAGCTGCCGACGCGCCGTACCGGTAAGGGCGACGGACGCCCCGGATGCTGATCCAATCCGTTCTCTTTTACCTCTTTGCAGCCGTGCTGATCGGCGCGGCCCTGGGTGTCGTTTTTGCCCGGAACATGGTGCACTCGGTCATGTTCCTCGTGCTGGCGTTTTTCCAGAGCGCGGCGTTGTGGCTGATGGCCGAGGCCGAGTTTCTGGCCATCGTCCTGGTGCTGGTATACGTCGGGGCGGTGATGGTGCTGTTCCTGTTCGTGATCATGATGCTCGAGGTAAATGTCGAGGCCGTGAAGCGCCACCTGAACCGTTACGCGCCGCTGGCGATCTTCATCGCCGTAGTGATGGCCGTCGAGCTCGTTCAGCTGATCTGGGTGAAGGCCGCGAAGTCCGGCATGTCTTTCGCGTTTACGCCGACGCCTGAAGACTACGACAACACAAAGGCTTTGGGCGCGGTGCTCTACACCGAGCACGTGTACGCCTTCGAGATTGCTGCAGTGATACTCCTGCTCGCGATCGTTGCGGCGATCACCCTGACGATGCGCAAGCGGCCGGGGCTCAAAGTACAGGATATTTCGAGACAGGTCGCGGTACGGGCGAAAGACCGCATCCGGATCGTGAAGATGGACTCGGAGCCGAAGGCATGATCGGCCTGCAGCATTACCTGACGCTGGCCGCGATCCTGTTCATCATCAGCATTGCGGGCATCGTCATCAACCGGCGCAACCTGATCCTGCTGCTGATGTGCATAGAGCTCATGTTGCTGGCGGTGAATTTCAATTTCATCGCCTTTTCCCGCTATCTCGGCGACACGCTCGGGCAGGTATTCGTATTCTTCGTCCTGACCGTGGCTGCCGCGGAAGCGGCGATCGGCCTGGCGATCCTGGTGGTGTTGTTCCGCAACCGCCGGTCGATCAACGTCCAGGAACTCAATGCGATGAAAGGCTAGGGCGGATGTACGGCTATTACCTGACCATCGTTCTCGCACCGCTGGCGGCGGCAATCGTCGCGGGCCTGTTCGGCAAGCAGATCGGCCGGACCCTGGCACACACGGTGACGATCGCCGCCGTGGGTATCTCCACCGCACTGTCGCTGCTCGTCCTGTATCGCATGGCGTGGGGCGGCGCGGCGGCGGAGAACATCAGCGTATATACCTGGGCAGTCACTGACGGCCTCCGCATGGAGATCGGCTTCCTGGTCGACCGGCTCACGGCACTCATGATGGCCGTCGTCACCTTCGTGTCGCTCATGGTGCACGTGTACACGATCGGTTACATGCACGACGATCCTGGCTACCAGCGGTTCTTCAGCTACATCTCGCTGTTCACGTTCTCGATGCTGATGCTCGTGATGGCCAACAATTTCCTGCAGCTTTTTTTCGGCTGGGAAGCGGTCGGCCTCATGTCGTATCTCCTGATCGGCTTCTGGTTCAAGCGCGAGTCGGCGATCTTCGCGAACCTGAAGGCATTCCTCGTCAACCGCGTCGGGGATCTCGGCTTCATCCTCGGTATCGCCGGCGTCGTCCTGTTCACGAATTCACTCGACTACGCCGAGGTCTTCGGCCAGGCGGAGGCGATCGCCGCCCGGACGATCAGCGTATGGCCGGGCAGCGCCTGGAACGCCATGACGGTGATCTGCATCCTGCTTTTCATCGGTGCCATGGGCAAATCGGCGCAGGCGCCGTTGCACGTATGGCTGCCGGACTCCATGGAAGGCCCGACGCCGATCTCGGCACTGATCCATGCGGCCACGATGGTTACCGCCGGCATCTTCATGGTGGCGCGCATGTCGCCGTTGTACGAACTCAGCGTCCATGCACTCGGCACCGTGATGATCATCGGTGCCATCACGGCATTTTTCATGGGCCTTCTGGGCATCGTGCAAAATGACATCAAGCGAGTCGTCGCTTACTCGACATTGTCCCAGCTCGGCTACATGACCGTGGCGCTCGGCGCCTCGGCCTACGGCGCAGCCATCTTCCACCTCATGACGCACGCCTTCTTCAAGGCGCTGCTGTTCCTGGCCGCCGGCTCGGTGATCATCGCGATGCACCACGAGCAGGACATCCGCAGGATGGGCGGGCTGCGCAAGTACATGCCGATCACCTACTGGACTGCGCTCATCGGCTCACTGGCCCTCATCGGCTTCCCGGGCACGGCCGGCTTCTTCTCCAAAGACCTGCTCATCGAAGCCATCGGCGAGTCGCATTGGCGGGAGACGGACGCGCTGGTTTACTGGATCGGCTACCTGAGCGTGTTGCTCGGCGTGTTCGTGACGGCGCGTGTATTCGTTCCGGATGTTCTTCCTCGTCTTCCATGGCGAGGCGCGCATGGATGCCGCGACCAGGTCCCACCTGCACGAATCCCCCCGGGTGGTCACGGTCCCCCTCATCCTTCTCGCCATTCCGTCGGCGGTTATCGGCTGGTTCACCGCCGGGCCGGTGCTGTTCGGCGGCTACTTCGGCGATGCGATCGTCGTTGCTTCCGCGCACGATGTGCTGGGCCACATGGGCGAGGAATGGCACGGTCCCCTGGGACTCCTCGCGCATGCGCCGATGACCCCGGTGTTCTGGCTGGCGCTGGCCGGTGCGGGCGTAGCCTGGTACCTGTACCTGAAAAAGCCCGACCTGCCGGGTGTCATTCGTCAGCGTTTCAGCTGGCTGTACGACCTGCTGGATCGCAAGTACTACTTCGACGACCTCTGGATCCGCGGCTTCGCCGGCGGCGGCCGCAGGGTTGGCTCGTTTCTCTGGGAGAAGGGCGACGAGACGTTCATCGACGGCGTCCTGGTCAACGGCACGGCCAACTCCGTGGGGCGGCTGGCCGGCGTCATGCGTCAGCTGCAGACCGGCTACCTGTACACCTACGCGTTCGCCATGATCATCGGCCTGACGATCTTCCTCGGCTGGCTGATCTGGCTGAAATAGCCGGGAATGAACATCCACTTCCATCACGTGCTGAGTCACCTCATCTGGCTGCCGATCATCGGCGGCGGCGTCCTGCTGCTCATCGGCGACGCGGCAGACAGCGCGTCGAAACGCGCCGGCATCATGCGCTGGACGGCGCTCGGCGTGTCGCTCTTCGTGCTGCTCGTCAGTACCCTGCTATGGAGCGGATTCGATTTTTCGAGCGCGGACATGCAGTTCGTCGAGCTCGTGCCGTGGGTCGCCGCACTCAGCGCGAACTACCATCTCGGTGTCGACGGCATCTCGGTGCCGCTGATTCTTCTCACGACCTTTATCACGCCGCTCGTCGTGATCGCCGGCTGGAACACGATCCGGACGCGGCCGGCACAGTATTTCTCGGCGTTCCTGGTTCTTGAAGGCCTGATGATCGGCGTGTTCGCAGCGCTCGACGGGTTGCTGTTCTACGTATTCTGGGAGTTCATGCTGGTACCGATGTTCCTGATCATCGGCGTATGGGGCGGCAAACGGCGGATTTACGCGACGCTGAAATTCTTCCTGTATACCTTCCTTGGCTCGGTCCTGATGCTGGTGGCTTTTGTTTACCTGTACCTGCAGACCGGCAGCTTCGGACTTGCAGGCTGGATGGACGTGCCGCTCGGCTTGCAGGCGCAACAGCTGATCTTCATCGCCTTCCTGCTCGCCTTTGCCGTCAAGGTGCCGATGTGGCCGGTGCATACGTGGCTGCCGGACGCGCACGTTGAAGCACCGACCGGTGGCTCCGTGATCCTGGCCGCGATCATGCTGAAGATGGGCGGCTACGGCTTCATTCGCCTGTCACTCCCGATCGTCCCGGACGGCAGCGAGTACTTCTCGGCGATGATGATCGGGCTGTCGCTCGTTGCCGTCGTCTACATCGGTTTTGTCGCGCTGATGCAAAGGGACATGAAGAAGCTGATCGCCTACTCCTCGATCGCACACATGGGGTTCGTGACACTCGGCTTTTTCCTCGCCTGGCATATCAGCGGTTCGAGCGGCGCCGTGCTCGGCATGCAGGGCGGTATGGTGCAGATGGTCTCGCATGGCCTGATCTCCGGGGCGATGTTCCTTTGCGTCGGTGTCCTCTACGATCGGGTGCACAGCCGCCAGATCGCGGACTACGGCGGCGTGGCGAATACGATGCCGGTGTTCGCTGCATTTTTCGTGCTGTTCGCGATGGCGAACGCAGGGCTGCCGGGCACGTCCGGCTTCGTGGGCGAGTTCATGGTCATCATCGCGAGCTTCAAGGCCAGCTTCTGGATCGCTTTTTTCGCCGCCACGACGCTGGTACTCGGTGCAGCTTATACGCTGTGGATGATCAAGCGGGTCGTGTACGGCGAGATCGCGAACGACAACGTCGCCGAACTCGGCGACCTCAATCGGCGCGAGTTCCTGGTGCTATGCGTGCTTGCCCTGTCGGTATTGCTCGTCGGCCTGTGGCCCGCGCCGCTAGTGGACATGATGAACCCGACGATCGAGCAACTGATAGAGCGAGTCGGGCTGTCGAAGCTCGGGTAACCTGCCTATGAACTGGATGGAAATCGCTGTCGCGGCACCGGAGATGACTCTGCTGGGCCTGATCTGTGTCGTGCTCGTCGCAGACCTGTTCGTTGAACAGGACCGGCGCGTCATCACCTACTGGCTGTCACTCGCGTCGCTCGGCATTACGCTCTGGGTGCTGTTTGCCACTGCGCCGGATGCACGCGTCGAGACCTTCAGCGGCAGTTATGTCAGCGACGGCCTGTCCCAGGTCCTGAAGATCGTTGCCGTCGGAATCGTGGCGGCGGCATTCGTGTATGCACGCGGCAGCCTGGTGGCGAATGACCTCCACAAGGGCGAGTTTTATCTGCTCGGGCTGTTCGGTCTGCTGGGCATGATGGTCATGATCTCGGCTAACAGCCTGCTGACGATGTACCTCGGCCTCGAGACGCTCGCACTCGCGCAATATGCACTGGTGGCGATCGATCGCAGCAATGTGAATTCGACCGAATCCGCGATGAAGTATTTCGTGCTCGGCGCCATTGCATCCGGCTGCCTGCTGTACGGCATCTCGTGGGTCTACGGAGCGACGGGCGCGGTGCAGTTTCCGGCAATCGCCGAGGCGGTGCGGACTAACCCGGCCGTGAACAGCGTGCCGCTGTGGTTCGGCCTCGCGTTCCTGATGGTCGGCATTTCCTTCAAGTTTGGCGGCGTGCCGTTTCACATGTGGCTGCCGGACGTCTACCAGGGTGCCAGGACCCCGGTGACGCTGTATATCGGCTCGGCGCCGAAACTCGCCTCTCTGGCTCTAACCCTGCGTATCCTGGTGGACGGCCTAGCGGGTCTGCACGAGTTGTGGGCGGACATGCTGATGGTGATCGCGGTCTTGTCGCTGTTGCTCGGTAATTTCGTCGCCATCGCGCAAGGCAACATCAAGCGCATGCTCGCCTATTCCACGATCGGCCACGTCGGTTTCATCCTGCTCGCGGTTTTTGCCGGTACGCCGGCTGGCTACGCGGCGGCACTGTTCTACACGCTGACCTACGCGGTGACGGCAGCGGGCGCGTTCGGCATGGTCATACTCCTCAGTCGGCGCGGCTACGAGGCCGAGAACCTGTCCGATTTCAAGGGCCTCAACGCGCGCAGCCCGTGGCTCGCGCTCATGATGATGTTCTTCATGTTCAGCATGGCGGGCGTGCCGCCGTTCGTCGGGTTTTTCGCCAAGCTGAACGCGATCAACGCCGTGCTCGGTGTCGGCCAGCCCGCGCTCGCCGTGCTGATGATGCTGACGTCAGTCGTCGGTGCCTACTACTACCTGCGCGTCGTCTGGTACATGTACTTCGAGGAACCTCTCGACCGGGCGCTGGTGCAAGCCAGCATGGACAGCCGGGTCCTCGTGAGCGTGAACGGCCTCGCGGTGCTGGCGTTCGGCATCCTGCCGGGCTGGCTCTGGGCCCTTTGCAATCAGGCACTTGGCGTCCCCTGAACAGGCTCCCGCCTCGCACGCTGGCCACAGCTTGAAACCACGTTTTCCATGCCCATATCGGGGTTGCTATCGCTGTGCCATCTGCGTAGGATGCGCAGCTTGCCGTTGCGGGGTGGAGCAGTCTGGCAGCTCGTCGGGCTCATAACCCGAAGGTCGCAGGTTCAAATCCTGCCCCCGCTACCAACGCCATTTGCGTCGGCCCGGAGGCGTCCATTAAGGACGCTTTCCCGGGCCGAACTTGTTTCTGGGTGGCGATGCTCAGGATCCCCGGGACGCGACGATCTGTGCATCGACCAGCACGGAATTTCGACCTGATCCGATTGCCTGAGCGAACGTCCGCGATCCGCAGCAGCTGCCGCTCGGCGTTACCGCGGAAACTTCCTTGCCTTACTGGTCAAAAACCGCTCGCGGAAGGGTTTCATCGAAAGCACTTGAAGTCTCCATCGCAATTGCAACGCGCCCGCCACCACGAAATTTCAGAGAGAGGCGGCACCTACGGCCGATTTCCTATTGCATGACTGAACGTCCGCAGTCCGCGGGAGACGCCGCGTGGCGTTATCGCGTAAACTTCCTTGTCGTACTGGTAAAAAAACCCTCGCAGGGGGGATTCCTCGAAAGCACATTAAGTCTAGTAGCAATTGAACTTAGAAAGAGGCGGCGCGAGGACATCCTGTCGACTTTGGACCTCCCTGTGACGGAAGCCGCGAAGCAGCCAGGTGTGGCGCAGGTGACGTTGTCGCGCCTGATCCACGGGCAGTCCGGCATCTCTGCCGTGGGCATGCGGCTTGAGGCTTGGCTCGGACGCCCAAAGCGCGGCCGAGCGCCAAGTGCGGAACTCCGAGGACACGTCCGGAGTATGATTTATTCATACCAGCACTGGAGCGGGGTTACATGATCACCGCCGTCAAGAAAACGATTTCATTGCCGCCGGATTTGGCCCGGCAGGTGGAAGAGATGGCCGAAGCCGAAGAAAAGACCGTCAGTGCTGTCGTTCAGGACGCTCTTCGAGTGGCGCGACAGTCAGGTGCTCGACGATGGAAATACGCGCGGCAAGCAGCACGCTGTGCACCGGACGTTCACCGTCGCGGGTGTCATCGATATTGAGCGAATCGATGCCGACCAACGCGGCACCCGCTGCGGCCAGGCACCCGGCCGCCGCCCGGGTGAGATAGGGATTACCGTCAAAGTAGCGGCTGGTTCGCCAGTGACGCGACCAGCCGGCGACGAACAGCACCGCAGGGCGGGCACGGTCCAGGCCTTCGAGCAGCCCGGGATCGATGCCCCGGCAGTCCGCCGGCACCGCAACCGCCACACCCTCCAAATGGGCCACCGAGGTGAGGGGCAGGTCCGCGGGATCGCCGCCTTCGGCATAGCGGTGGTACGAACTGTCGAGTTAGGTACCGACATTGGTGACGAGTTCCACCCGGTTGATGCAAAAGCGGGTGCCCGGCGCATACTCGCGGCAACCCCCGTGCTGCCGATGCGGGCGCATATAGTCCAGCTGGGGCTCGTTGAAATTCCGGTTTTTGCGCTATTGTAGAGGTGCGGGGCGCAATGCCATTCTCAAGGGCTTTGTCGCTGACCGCGCTGTAGCCTGTCGGTGTCGCGAAATCCCACTGACGACCCGCAGGCGCGATCCTAAAGTTGCTGAATCAAGGCGAGGCCGATGAAAAAAATTATCGCTTGGTCTTTCGCACTTGCACTCGCGGCGAGTGTCACTCAAGTTTGTCTCGCGCAGGCGCCCACTCTCACGCGTTCGGACTTTATGACTGGCTTGCAACGCCCATGGGATATGGCGTTTCTATCCAACGGAACTATGTTCTATACCGAAAAATGTCTGGGTCTATCCATTCGCTTTCCGAATGGCACAAGGACGCGCTTGTTCGGAGTTTCTGGTTCCGCGCGGGTCGCGAATGATCTGCTTTGTCAGGGACAAGGCGGAATGATGGGAGTCGCTGTCGATCCGAAGTTTGCCAATAATCGCCGCGTTTACGTGATGATGTCTTCGAGCTTGAGCAGCCCACACACTAATCGCGTGATCCGTCTGACTCTCGATTCAAGCTTGACAACGGTCACTCAACGAGTCGATATCGTGTCCGATATCCCATATAAGAACGCGCCAAATGATTGGGGCAATGCTGGCGCACACAATGGTGGAAGGATAGGATTTAATTCCTGGGGCCAACTCTTCATTGCAACTGGTGACAATCACAGTGGTCCCCTGCCACAAAACCTAAAACTGTTAGGCGGCAAAGTTCTACGAGTCAATCGCAATGGAGCCGCCATTGCGAAAAATAGTCCGCCGCAAGGCGCTGATCCGCGGATCTTTGCGTACGGATTTCGAAATGTGCAGGGAATCGCGTTTCGCCCTGGCACGAGTCAGGTCTTTATCAGCGAGCACGGCCCCAACCATAGCGACGAAGTGACGCGGATTCATCCGGGCGGCAATGGAGGTTGGGATCCTAAACCTGACCCTGGTGTCACCTGCGCGAGTAACTATTGCGGTTATATTTCAAACAGGTTGGATGGCCGTATGACATCGATGACCGACCTCGAAAAATTTCGAGCCGCATTGAGACCAACGAAAGTCTATAGCGATTCTCAAGGACTGGGCCCATCCACCTTCTTGCTAGGCTCTCAATGGAAGAGCTGGAATGGGGCTCTCATGGTGGGAATTATGGCCGCTGGCAGAACTGAGGTCTTACGCCTCGATTCAAACGGCGGAGTCGTAGAGACTGCAGCCGTTCCACTACCCGGCGCTCGTATTCGCAGTCTTGTCATGGGCCCCGGAAATATCCTATATGTCGCTCTCGATTCAGGAACAATTTGGCGGGTCATCGCCAATTGAATCCCTGACAATCGAGTCACTGAGACCAGGCGACGTACGGCACGACAATTTTTTGAGAAAGCCTGCCCCTTGACCTCGTCTCGACTATCGCGAGTATCACTGAGAGGCCAGGACCATGGGACGAATGTTCAATCCGCCGCACCCCGGTGAGACGATCCGCGAGGACATCCTGCCGGCTTTGGACCTGTCGGTGACGGAAGCCGCAAAGCAGCTGGGCGTTGCGCGAGTGACGTTGTCTCGGCTGATCCATGGACAGTCCGGCATTTCCGCCGATATGGCCAGGCGGCTGGAGGCCTGGCTCGGAGGCCCAAAGCACGGGCCGAGTGCCGAGAGCTGGCTAAGAATGCAGGCGGATTACGATCTCTGGCAGGCAATGCAGCAGCCGGCTCCCAAGGTCGTCAGGGCGCGGACGGCAGCGCGTTGACGGTCTTCGACCGTGTCCCGCTCGAGAGAATATCCATCGCTGTAACCAAGGCAGAATAGCGTGGGCAGCGAGCCCCCGCTACCATTTTTATATGCACTGGGCTCGCTTCGGCGAGCCCTGCTGCGTTCAGGGTCGGGAATGCCCACGGCACCCCCCTCGTGTGCGAATCTCACCTTGCCAATCAGCGCACCCAAATGTTTGCGCGCGGCCTCGATGTCGTCGGGGCGGGTGTGCGGATTCGAGGGTAGCGTTTCGATTCGTTCGACCAGTTTGCGCCACTTGAGCATCAACTTCGGGATCAGGTCGGGCAGGTTGGCGAGGGGTTCGCGGTCAACCGACATCGCCGCGACCTGTTCCGTGACGTCGCGCTTCTCAAGTTCCAGTCGTCGCAGTTGCTCGGCCTGCGCCTCGGAGACCCCCATGGACTCGATCGCCGCGACGAGATTGCCGATCCGCTTGTCCACGCTGGCGAGTTTGGCCTCCAGTTTCGCCGCGCCCCGGTTGCGATCCAACCCGTCCACCGCCTTGCGAATCCGCTGCTGCACATAGGCGGCCGCGTCGTCGCTCAAGAGTTGTTCCTTAACGCGCGCGAGCAGCACACTCTCGGCGACATCGCGACGCACGCGGACCTTCTGGCCGCAAAGATGCGCGCCGCCGTTGCTGAACGAACTGCACATGTATGCGCGGTTGTCCGCCATGACGAAGCTTGCCCCGCAATCGGCGCAGGTCAGCGGCCCGCTCAGCAAGTAGCGGGCGGGTCGGCCCCTGCGTGCCGTTTGTTTCGGGGTGTCCCTGAAGCGTGCCTGCGCCCGCTGCCACGTCAGGTCGTCAATGATGCGAAGTGACTCGTCCTGATACGACAGCCATTCGGACTCGGGATTCGCACGACGACGCCGCTCGCCGGTATCCGGGTCCTTGATCCACTTCGATTTGTTCCAGCGCACGCTGCCGCGATAACGCTCGTTCAGGAGAATCGACCTGATAGCGGAATTGACCCATCCACGACACCGACGCTGCTTGCGCTTTCATCGTGCGCCGGGAGAGTCGATACCAGCAGCGTTCAGATCCTTCGCGATCTGCTTACACGACTGGCCCGCAATCCACGGCTTGAAGATGCGGTCGCGGACGATCTTCGCCTGCGCCTTGTCAATCACGATCAATCGAGGACTGTCCGGGTCATTCGGGGTTGCGGCGACCGTCGTGTAGCCGTAGCAGGCCCCGCCGGCGCTGTGGTGCACCTTGGCGCGGCTCTCCAGTGCCGTGCCCGACAGACCGGCCTGCATTTTGTGGCCCCGTCGCGCGCTGTCGTAACCGTCCTGCACGTCTTCGCTATCGCATGCCATGCCGGACGGCAATCAGCCAGCTTTCCCCGTAGTCGTACCACACCGCCTCGATGTTGTGTCTGTCGGAATCGCGAACGACGGCGGCGTGATAGCGCGACCGGGTCGGAGCCCACAAGGCGGCCTGCCGGCACTCGTAAAGCCAGAATTCTCGCCTATACTAGATTCCGGGAGCGGAAAACAGCCTATTGAACAGCCAGGACCACTGGCGGAGGTGCGCGCCCATGAATGCTCCAGCCTTTTCGTTACCATAGACGGGCGGTACGGCAGGAACCGGTTGGCGCGCGGGCAACGACCGATTCACTGGAACTCGTGCGTCAAACATGGTGCAAGACTGGAAGCGGGCCGATCGAAAGCCTGCCTGAAACTCCACAAAACGACGGGAGAACTGCCGTGAACCCAACTATCCCACTGCGACCGCTCGCGATGGCCGTCGCCCTGGCTTCGCTGCCGCTGGCAGCGAGCGCGACCGAGCCCTGCGGCGATTTCGGCGAATGCAAGGTATTGATCGAGATCAACGCCACGGACGGCGACATCGGATTCCACTTCCTGATGGACGGCGACGACCTCAGAGCCGCAGTGCTTTACAATCCCAATCACAGGCGCATCTTCAGATACAGGGTTCACAGGGAGCTTCGCGAGCAAACCCTCACTGAAACCTTTGCCGAAAGCGCCGAGCCGCTGTGCTTCGACCCGACGCTCGATGACGACCCGGAGAACGACGACGAGGACTTCGTCACGCTCGAGGATTTCCTCGACCGGTGGAATGCCGGCACCTACCATTTCGTCGGCATCGGCGAGGACGGGGAACGGTCCTTCGGCGCTTCCGAACTGACTTTCAACCTGCCGGCCGCCCCGACGGACCTCGAGTTTGAGTTAGAGCCGGACGACGACAGCTTCGAAGGGTCGATCTCCTGGGCGCCCGGTGACGACCTCGGCGAGTGCTCGGACGGCATGGAATTGCTGCCCACGCCGCCGGCCGACGTGCCGGTCGCCGCCTGGGAAGTGGTCTTCGAACCGGAAGTCGACGGGCACGAAGGCTTCACCTACGTCGTGCGGATCCCCGGCGACGTGGAGGAACTCGAGGTCGAGGTGCCGGACGACTACCTCGAAGCCCTGCCCCCGAACACGCCGGCGAAGATCGAAGTCGGCGCGATCGGCTTCGACGACAACGCGACGTTCTCGGAGGAAGGCGACATCTGCGTGAATGAAACGGAAGAGAACGGCTGTGGCTTCGAGGAAGAGGACTAGTCGTACCGTTCAGGCCGTGCTGGCGGCGGGGCTGCTGTGCGGCCTCGCCGCCCCGCCTGCCAGCGCGGATCCGGACGGCCCTGCCGCCGATTGCGAACACGGCCAGGTGCTCGTCGGCGCAGGCATCGTGCCGAGGCAGGCGCTCGTCGAGTCGGTGGCGGCGGCCTGCGGCCTGCATCTCATCCAGCCGGCGGAGCTCGGCGGGGATACGCGCCCGCCGGCCGAGGCCCTGCCCCTGGCGGACTTCGTGGAGCGGGTGCTTGCGGACGAGAGTTACCAGTTGCACGTAACCCGCGATTCGGGCACGCGACGCGGCGCACTGTGGATATTCGCGGACGCCGGGTCGATTCCGCCGGAGGCGCAGCTGCTCATCGAGACGACGCTGTTGCAGGCGGAATTCGCGGCGCGGCGCGGCGCGGTGCGCCAGCTGCGGCGGCTCGCCAATGGCGATGCCGTGCGACTGCTGAGCTATGCGCTAGCGGATCCCGACGAGCGTATTCGCGACGCCGCCGCGGAATCGCTGGCGGCCATCGGTGGCGACGAAGCGCTTGCCGCGCTCGCCAGTTCGGTTGCGAACGCCGATGCCGCGGGCCGCGCCGATGCGGTGGAGGCGATCTCGCTCGCCGGCGGGGACTCGGCACTTGCGTACCTCGAGCAGGGGGTGAACGATCCCGACCCGCGCGTGCGCGCGGCGGCCGTGGAGGCGCTGGGCGAGCTCGAGGCGACGGCGTCCCGAACCCTCGTCCAACACGCGCTCGATGATCCCGATGCGGCGGTGCGGCGCCGCGCCGTCGAGGTGCTGGAGGAACTCGATGAGGACGCGTTGTTTCGCTCGCTGCTCCCGGCTGACTAGACATAATTCGGGCGCCGGGCCGGCAGGTACAATCAACCGACCGATTGCGGGATTCCCGGCCGTCCAACCTGTGCAACCGCGAGCGCATACGGCCGGGTGCACGGCAACGACGAGCACCGACCGAACTTGTCGGTTCCTTCCGTCTATGGAATCACGAACCCGTTGCCCGAGGAGAATCCGAAATGAAACAAAAGTACCGACTCGCATTGCTGTTTGCCACGGTCACCGCATGGACAGCGGCCCTCGCGGGAAAGCCCTTCGAGGAGGCCACGATGTTCGTCGAGCAAAATGCGACGGACGGCGATACGGAGGTCGTGATTTCCGGGACGGCGGGCGACGACGGGCTCCAGCTCCTGACCATCCGGTCCCCGGACGGCCGGACGATGGCGCGATTGCGCGCCCCGGACCTGACTACGCTCGGTATGCGTGAGTTTCATTTCGAGTCGCCAGAGCCACCCGGCGAGGCGGTGCTCGCCGCTTACCCGGAGGGCGAGTACGCATTGCGCGGCGTGTCGACAGCCGGCGAGGTGTTCCGCACCGTCCTCACCCTGTCGCACCAGTTACCGGCCGCGGCGACCATTTTACATCCCGCCGCAGACGCGGAATTGCCGGCGAGGCAGGCGCTGACCATTCAATGGTCGTCGGTCCAGGGCGCCGGCTACGTGCTCGAATTCGAGAACGAGTCCGCCGATCCGGAGCAGACGTTCACGATCAATCTGCCACCGCACGTGACGAGCTGGAGAATCCCGGCCACACTGATGGTGCGCGGCGGCGAATTCCAGATCGGCATTCACACAATCGCCGAGAACGGCAACATCGTGGTCGTGGAGCAGACGTTCACGACCGAGGAGTAACCGGCCTGGTGCCGAGGACCCGTTGCCCGAGCTATGTCCGGGTCGTCTAAGGTCACGCCGCACTCACTCCGCGGCTGACGCTCGATCGCGATGGTGGCAGAACCAGTGCGAGTCCGAACTGCGGCCCGCTGTTCCTGTAATTAACGGCATTTGACCCGCGCGGCCTCCGAAGGCCGTGGGATCGGTGAGCGGGCTGACGTGATCTGCTCGAGGATCGAACCGGGCCATCCGTGCGAGACGATGACGGGCAACGCGCCCTTGTGCTTCGAACGCACGTGGATAAAGTGGATGTCGAGCCCGTCGATCTCGGTGATGAACTGGGGCAGGGCGTTGAGCTTCGCCTCGCACTTGCGCCAGTCGTAGTCCGTCGCCCAGTATTGCGCGAGGGCCTGGAGCGGCGCGAGCGGCACGCCCTGCGATGTATCCGTATCAGTTTCCTTCTCCGGCCAACGCGTGGTCTTAATGCGCCGCCGCATATCGGCCAGGTCCGCTTCCGGAACTTCCACTCGAAACGGGGCAACTTGGAGTATCGCGAGGTTGACGGCCACAACTTCGACGCGTTCCCAAAACAGTCTAGGTCGGGCTAACTGATTCCACGCCTCCTAGTATTTCGTGGCTCCTGCCCGCAAAACAGCAATTAGCTGCTCCTGGTTAAGTAATCCCCCACCCGCCCTGTCAAACGGACCTCGCATGCGGTCGTATAGCCCCGCCCTCGGAGAACCGGTGCTGAAGTCACACTCTCTGTATCGCGGGAAATCCCCCATGTGTTGGACAAGCATGTCCGCTACTGAGATGCAGTCAAATTCATAGGTTGTGTCCCAGCCAGGAAAACGTACGCCATCACAAAATGCTGGAGCCGCATCTAGAACGGCTTCTTTCTCTGCGTCGCTCAAGCGGGCGAAGCTTTCCTCGATGTAGTGCCACATCTCAAGCGTACCCATCACGTGTTGGACGGTACTTGCTGGCACCTCTCCGAGTACGTCGTTTGACAAGGTCCGATCAAGAGCCCAGCTTTGTCCGTTCAGGGCCGCACGCAAGAAGCCCGGATCGACAGTTCCCTTAATTTCGAGCTTCTCAATTATGTCTGCCAGTAGTGCGAGTATTAGCTTGTCGGCGACTCTGAGTTCTATTTGACGTGCTCCCGTTTGATCTATTTGAAGTGCTGCCGCCTCGCAGCTGCTCGTCCAATTTTGCAGGCAAAAAAAAGGCCACGACTGGGAGGGCGCGGCCTGATCGAAGCTACTACAGCTCAGGGGGTACGTGCTGCGGCAGGCTCATGGAGTGCTTTCTTGTTGTTGTGGATGCACTATAGCGCCCCCGGAGTCCGCCGTCGGCGAACTGCATCTTGGATGCAAGTGTGATCTCCGTCCGACAATATGTCACAACGAAAAAGAGCCGCGACAAGCGCGGCCAGATCAGATGGACAAAGCGCCGTCGTCGTGATTCAGGTTTGAGTGACGTTCAGGCGAGGGGAAAGGGGTCCAACGGCAGGTGTATATAATTCACGTATCCCCCGTGCAGCGTCGTCGCGGCTACAGCGCGAGATCGCCCCTGCGACGACGTGACGTCCGGGGCGAACGGGACGGGGCGGGATACGCGATCCTAAAGGTCCTCAAGGCACGATTCGGGGGCTTCCGATCATGGCGTCAGGCCGCTTTTTCCAGTGGAATCCGGGCTGCCGATAATTCGCCCAATTCGCCATAGCGTTCCCCCGCTACCATAAATACTTGATTGCGCCCTGTTCCTCGGAGCAGGGCGTTTTCAATTGCGCCATTGGTCGTCCAAAGCCGGATTTCCTCGGGAGTAGTTTCAACCCAGAATCTTCCCGTGTAGCTTCAGCAGCTCCGCGCGGGCTTGGTCGGTTTCGACCTGGTCGAGGCGATTCTCCAAGTCGTCGACCAGCCGCCTGTAGGCTTCTTTCTGGCGCGGTATCAGTTTCTCGGCAGGGGGTGAATCGGCTTTCTGGCTCTCAGCCTCAAGCCTCCCCAGCTCATCCTCGTACGCCTTGAGGCGTTCACCGAGCGACGGCGAGTCGCGAAGTGCTCCAGATGCGATGGCGTCCGTCAGGTTCTCGATCTTGGCTCGCAGCTCCGCTATCGCCCGGCTGTGATTCTGTGGTTTGCTTCCTTGTTTGCGCAGCTTGTTTGCCCGACGCAACACTTCGGCCCAGACCTCGTCTGACTTCAAAATAGCCTTCAGCTCAGACAAGCAGCCGGCCTCTACCACCTTCCGGGGAAGCCAGCCATCATTGGTACAGTGACCGCCGTTCGTCCGTCCCGCGCACGCGTAGCTCGTCTTGTTTGCAATCGTGTAGTTCGAGCCACAGTGGCTGCACTCGATGACTGACGAATAGAGGTACTTCGGACCGCATCCGACGCGTTTCGCGCGTCCTTCGAGAGACCCTGCTTGACGCGATCCCCGATCGCCTTGCCCTGTGCTGCCTGACGCGCCTTGACGGCGTTCCAGAGCTTCTCAGGCACGATCCGCAGGCGCTCATCTGTGTGCGTGATCCACTCCGATTTCGTGTTCTGTACGCGCTTCCGCTTGCAGGAATCTGCAGCAGAGCGAATCCATCGAAACCGGTTCCATTGGACCTGACCGACATAAAGTGCGTTGTTGAGAATGCCGGTGCCTTTTGTCTTGTCGCCGGCAATGGCTGACATTACCCAACCTCCCTTCCGGCGCTAACAATTGAACGATGTATGGTCTCATGTACCGCGATATCGAGAAGTGGTTCGCTCGATTATTCCTGCTACCATCCAAGAGGAGTTTTGGAAGAATTGCTTTGAGGTTACTGGCCGCAAACAGACTTTTCTTAGTGATTGCGATGTACCCATCAGCGAGGGCGCGGCACAATACATTTTGAACAAGATTCAGGCTGATGACGAAGTAGAAAGATCTTTGAATTTCTGGATGAGCACAGTGTCGCTCATAAGAGAAGTACTGCCGGGGCAAATCGCGGAAGGCGAAGCGTAATAGCGAGTGCTAAGGAGATGCGAAACGTATAAGGATGTGGAGCCTGTCCCATCAACAAGGAGAGTAAAGATTGATCCAGGGCGATGGCCGGGGTTGAGGTTCAGGGTGGTGTCCATATATCTATAGCCTATTCATGACCATCGAACGCCATCCGACCGGAGGCGAGATCCGGCAGCGCCCATGAAGCATCAAGGACGGAGGTGTCCAACTTGACTGACGACCTGTTTCCGGCAAGCACACCGCAACTCGCGGCCCGGCGAAAGGAGCTTGCGCCCGGGACTCACGACGCTTTCCAGGCGTTCAGCCGAGCCGTCTTCGCCGACGGCGCTCTCCCGGCGATCACGAAGCAGCTCATCGCCGTCGCCGTGGCACATACCACGCAATGCCCATACTGCATTAAGGGTCACACCCGCGCCGCCACGCGCAAAGGTGCAACCCACGAGCAGATCATGGAGGCCATCTGGGTCGCAGCGGAAATGCGCGCTGGCGGAGCCTACGCGCATTCCATCATTGCGCTTAATGAACTGGCAGAAACAGAAGGCGCCTCGCCCTGAAACGCCGCAGCGCCGGTCCTCTATAATGAAGTATGAAGTCGGCTGGTGATCACCTCCGATTCCAGCTGGCTTCCCGGATGCTTGTCGAATCCACGACGAACCCGGTGAGTGGGCGCGATGCCCAGGACGTCTATTGGATGAAATCCAGTTCGAAAATCTACGAGTGGCGCCGCTCGCAACGCGGGGCGCTGCAGAAGCGGCGGCTGGCGCTCGGCCGCGACGACCGCGAGCGGGGCGCGGCGCGCGTGGTCGCGCTGCTGGAACGGCATGTCCCCGAGCTCGAGGGTGCTTCGATCGGCTTCTACTGGCCGTTCAGGGGCGAAATGGACCTGCGCGGGCTGGCGACATCCCTGCACGAAGCGGGAGCGCGCCTCAGCCTGCCGGTGATCGTCGAGAAGAACGAGCCCCTGGAGTTCTGGCGCTGGGAGCCGGGCACGAAGCTCGCCCGCGGCACCTGGCGCATTCCGGTGCCGGCCGAGCGGGTCGTGGCGCATCCCACCGTGCTCGTCGTGCCATTGCTCGGTTTCGACGCGGCCGGGTACCGGCTGGGCTACGGCGCCGGCTATTACGATCGCACGCTGGCCGCCACGCAGCCCCGGCCGTTCACCGTCGGCGTGGGCTATGAGGTCGGGCGGCTCGCAACCATCCATCCGCAGGGCCACGACATCCCGATGGACGCCATCGCCACCGAATCCGGCATCGTCCGCTTCGACGCGAACCGGCGCGTGGTCACGGCGGCGGGAACTTCGGCGGCCGACGCGCAATGGCGGCTGGACGACGAGAAGCTCGACCAGGCGCTGAAGGGCACGTTCCCGGCCAGCGACCCGTTCAGTCTCGGGTGACGGGCTCGGCATGTCGTTCGCAGCGCTCCTCGCAACCGGCTCGAAGGTGTGGCTGGACGGCATCGCGGCGGACGAGATCGCGAAGAACCGGGCGCGGGGAATTACCGGCGCAACATCGAATCCGGTAATCGTCTCGCAAATCCTCCGGCAAGGGCAGTTCGAGCGCCGCATCGGCGATTGTATCCGGCAGGGATTGTCCGACGAGGACATCGCGTGGGAGCTGAACGACGAGCTCGTCAGGTCGGTACAGGACGTTTTCCTGCCCGTGTGGAAGGAGACCGGCGGCGACGACGGCTATGTGAGCTTCGAGCTGGATCCATTGATCGAGGATGATGCCGTGGGCCTCGACAACGCGGCGCGGGTGGAGCGTTATGTCGAGCTGGCGAAACACTGGTCGGCCGGACACCGGAACCGCATGATCAAGGTGCCGGCAACCCGGGCGGGCCTTGATTCGCTGGAGCAGATCGCTGCCATGGGTGTCACGATCAACGTGACGCTGATGTTCACCGAGCGGCAGTACCGCGTCGCGCGCGATGCGATCTGGCGCGGCGCGCAGCGCCGGGAAAACGGGCTCCGCGATTTCAAGAGCGTCTACAGTATCTTCGTGTCGCGCGTGGACGTCTATACGGAGAAGCATGTTCCGGAGCTGAGCTGCGCCGCCCGGGGCCTGGTCGGCATTCTGAACGCGAAGCGGATCTGGCGGGAAAACCGTGGGTTCTGGGCGGACAAGGACTTACGGCTGCAGCAGGAGATCGTTTTCGCGAGCACCGGCGTCAAGACGCCCGGCGATCAGCCCGACAAGTACGTCGAAGCGTTTGCCGGCGACGGGATCCTCACTAACCCGCCGGCCACCAACGACGCCGTAGACGCTTCGAAAAAAAAGTACACACGCCAGGTCGATCAGACGCCGCCGGCCGACGTGATCAGGGAAATCGATCAGCGCGTCGACATGGGGATGCTGGAGCGCGTTCTGATGGAGGAGGCTATTCGGAAATTCGCCGATCCGCAGAAAGCGCTGATCGCGCTGATCGCGGAGCAGCGCACGGACTCATGAGCCGAGGGAGCGCGCTTCGCGCAGCATCTGGTTCGCGTAGCCCCACTCGTTGTCGTACCAGCTCATGACCTTGACCAGGTCCCCGTCTTGCCGCGCCCGCGCCGCACGATGTAGGCGGAAGCCGCACGCTCGAGCGGCGACGCGAACGCTGCGCGACGAGCGGCTTCGCCCTCGAACTGCCTGCGAACGTGGCGGCCGGGATCGTCGACGGCGGACGTCGCGATCTCGCCCGCCTGCAGATTGACCACCGCGTCGGCTGCGCCCAGGTCGAAGTCGAAGTATTCGGGTGACGCCAGGTCCTCGACATGATCGAGGCCGCGCTCGCGCTCGGCCTGGTAAAGGAAGTTGCGATACCAGAGGGGCTCGTGCCGCTAGACCCCGTTCGCCTGGATCGAGATCGCCGGCAGGCCCTCGTAAGGCCGCCAGGTGGCGCGGGCTCCGGCGACCTCGGGTTCGAAGTCGAATGCCTCGTTCTCATGATGCAGGGCGTGATAGTCGCGGTCGGACAAGAGCGGGCGCAGAAGGAGCCGCGCCGCGTCGCCCTTCCGGATCCGCCAGCGCAGTGACACTCCCGGAATGCCGGGGCTCGCGCAGATCTCGTGAAGGACGGCCTTGCCGTCCTCGAGATCGAACGTCCACTGCGGCCATGGCTCCGGGCGAAAATCGAGCAACCGCTTCCGGCCGTCCGGATAGACGGTATCCGGTGTATAACGTTGCGAGCTCAACGCGAAGCGTCCGGAGGAGGTCTCGAGCCAGGCGTCCATGCCGTTCACCAGCACCACGCGCCCGCCCGGAGGCTCGCTCGCAGCGAGGAGCAGGGCGTGGTAACGCCGCGTGCGTATGCCGGAGACCGTTCCGGAGGCAAATCCGCCCAGTCCGTCCGCCTCGAGCCATTCAGAGGCGAGGCGTTCGTCACCCAATGGAAACGGCATGTCCCAGTATAGAGCAGATAAACAAGCGAACGATTTGTTGTACTACCCTTACGGATGGGTGTTTCGACGGAGGGACGGCACATGAGCGGCAAGCGGGGACCAACGGGTCCGGATCTGACGGCAGGTGTTGCTCTCACCGAGGTGCCCGAAGGCGGCATGCTCGGCGGTCACGTCGGCGACGACAACGTGCTCGTCGCGCGACGGGACGGCAAGCTGCTCGCCCTGAGTGCGAAATGCACGCATTACGGCGGACCGCTCGACAAGGGCCTGGTAGTCGGCGGCACGGTGCGCTGCCCGTGGCATCACGCCCGTTTCGATCTCGCCACCGGCCAGGCGGTCGGGGCGCCCGCGCTCAACCCTGTCTCGTGCTGGAGAGTCGACGTCGAGAACGACAGGCTGTACGTGCGTGAGCGGGCCGCGCCGGCAGGTGCGCGCCGGCGGCCGGCACGCTCGCCATCGTCGGTCGTCATCGTGGGCGGCGGCGCGGCCGGCGAGGCCGCGGCGGAGATGCTGCGCAACGAGGGCTACGACGGACCGGTGACGATCCTGAGTGACGACACCGCGCCACCGTGCGATCGGCCGAATCTCTCGAAGGATTACCTGGCCGGCACCGCGGAGCGCTCCTGGATACCGCTGCGGAGCGAGAAGTTCTACCGCGAGCAACAGATCGATTTGCGCCTGAATACGCAAGTCGCCGCGATCGATCTCGCGGCTGCCGAGGTGCGGCTGGCCGAAGGCAGCGCGCTGGGCTACGGCTCACTGCTGCTCGCGAGCGGCGCCGAACCGGTGCGCCTGAACACGCCCGGCGCCGAATTGCCACACGTGCATTACCTGCGCACGCAGGCGGACAGCGAGGCGATCATCGCTGCCGTCGAGGCCGGAGCGAAACGCGCCGTCGTCATCGGCGCGAGCTTCATCGGGCTCGAAGTCGCCGCATCGCTGCGCCAGCGCGGGGTCGAGGTGCACGTGGTGGCGCCCGACAAGCGCCCGCTGGAGCGGGTCATGGGGGAAGCGCTGGGCGACTTTATCCGGACGCTGCACGAAGCAAAGGGCGTCGTGTTCCACCTCGAGCAGACTGCGGCACGGTTCGAAACCGATCGCGTCACCTTGCAGAATGGCGACCGGCTGGCGGCGGACCTGATCGTCGTCGGCATCGGCGTGCGTCCGCGCACGGTGCTGGCCGAGGCCGCCGGCCTAGAAGTCGATCGCGGCGTCGTCGTGAACGAGTATCTGCAGACCAGCGTGCCGGAGGTCTACGCGGCGGGTGACATCGCCCGCTGGCCGGACACGATGAGCGGCGAGCGCATCCGCGTCGAGCACTGGGTGGTCGCGCAGCGGCAGGGCCAGGCCGCGGCACGCAACATCCTCGGGGCCAAAGCGGCGTATCGCGAGGCGCCGTTCTTCTGGAGCCAGCACTACGATGCCGGCATCAATTACGTCGGCCATGCCGTGCGATGGGACCGGATCGAGACCGACGGCGACCCCGCGAAGTACGATTTCGCCGCACGCTTCGTAGACGGAGGACACATCTCGGCCGTGGCCACCATTTATCGTGACGTCGAAAGCCTCGAAGCGGAAGCGGCAATGGAAGCGCACGCTGCGGGTTGATTGGTCGCCGAGCTCAGGTCCCTGAATGGCGACGATCGGCATCAAGCGCGTCTACGAACCCGATTCGCCCCGCGACGGACGGCGCATCCTGGTCGAGCGCCTCTGGCCGCGGGGTATCCGGAAGGAAGACCTGCACGCGGATGCGTGGCAGAAGGCAGTGGCGCCGAGCACGGAACTCCGGAAATGGTACGGCCACGAGGTGTCGCGCTGGCCGGAGTTCCGGCGGCGATACCGTCAGGAACTGAACGCAAACCGCGACGCGTGGCTCCCGATTCTGGATACTGCCCGACTCGCCGCCGCCTGCTACTCCTAGCAGTGCGGCGGTTTTCATTTCTTACTCGGCCCACAGGAATTTCCGGGACTCGTCTGGCTGGAGTGTCACGGCTCCGCCGATCACGTCCTGCAGTGCGCAGGCTATGCCGCCTTGTCCGCCTGCTGCGACCTGAATCCCGCGCGCATCTCCGACGCGAAAAGCAGCGGCTCTTCCCACGCCGCGAAGTGCCCGCCCTTGTCCACCACGTTGAAGTAGGTGAGATTCGCGTAGCCGCGCTCTGCCCAGCGCCGGGAGGGCTGGTAGATCTCGCCGGGGAAGACGGTGAACGCCGCCGGAATAGAGAAGTTTTTGGGGCCGAAGTACGGGGGCTTGTTATCCCAATAGCTGCGGGCCGCGGAGACGCCGGTGTTTGTCAGCCAGTAGAGGGTGATATTGTCGAGCACGTCGTCCCGCGTCAGCCGCTCCGGGGGCTGTCCTTTGGACGGCGTGCGCATCGCCTCGAGGACCGTCGCCGCCGGCTGGTCGTCACCGTCGCCGTGGTCGATCAGCCAGGCCGCGAGGGCGACAGGAGAATCGGAGAGTCCGTAGAGCGACTGCGGACGCGTCGCCATCTCGATCGCGTAAGCGGCGTTCTTGACGAAGAAGCCCCTAAGCTTGTCGAGCGCGCGCCGCTCCGCGTCGGAGAAATCGGTCGGCACCGGCCCTCCAGCCTGGATCGTGTCCGACACGTCCTGCGGGAGCGCGAACAGGAAGTTGGTGTGTATGGCCACGAGCTCCGTGGGCGCCTCGACCGCCATGGCGTCCGTGATCTGTCCGCCGACGTCGCCGCCTTGCGCGACGTATCGCCTATATCCCAAGCGCTTCATCAGCACGATCCAAGCGCGTGCCATGCGGGCATGATCCCAGCCGGTCGCCGCCGGCTTGCCCGAGAACCCATAACCGGGGATCGACGGGATCACGACGTCGAAAGCGTCCTCCGCGCGGCCTCCGAAGGCCGTGGGGTCGGTGAGCGGGCCGACGAGTTTGATCTGCTCGAGGATCGAGCCAGGCCATCCGTGCGAGACGATGACGGGCAACGCGCCCTTGTGCTTCGAACGCACATGAATGAAGTGGATGTCGAGCCCATCGATCTCGGTGATGAACTGGGGCAGGGCGTTGAGCTTCGCCTCGCACTTGCGCCAGTCGTAGTCCGTCGCCCAGTAGCCGGCGAGGGCCTGGAGCGGCGCCAGCGGCACGCCCTGCGACGTATCCGCAACGGTCTCCTTCTCCGGCCACCGCGTG
The DNA here is from genome assembly GCA_963713215.1 of uncultured Pseudomonadota bacterium. Classification (GTDB taxonomy): domain Bacteria; phylum Pseudomonadota; class Gammaproteobacteria; order Steroidobacterales; family Woeseiaceae; genus UBA1847. The sequence goes on from CAVQKY010000007.1 coordinate 134,313, forward strand.
GTCTTAATGCGCCGCCGCATATCGGCCAGTTCCGCTTCCGGAACTTCCACTCGAAACGGTCGCACAGCAGTCTTGTCGCTGCTTGACGTTTTTGTTTCGGCATTCATAGCCATGCTCCTTTCTGAAAGTAACAGTCTGGGAAAACTGAGCGGTGTAACTCCAAGGTGAGAACGACCGACAGTTTGTATTGCATGAAATCCCATCGATGAGCGAATGTCCCCGCCACCGCGTAAGTTGCGCGCAAGTACCTAACCGTTCACCCCGGTCCGGGACGATTGCTATTGACCATCAGTAAATGGAAGTCGAGCCGTCAGGACTGACGAACTGGCACTCGCTCAAATGTCGCGGGAGGCTTCACCTGGGATGCCACCCATGGAGGGATTAGTACAATGAGCCTAAAGACAGGGAAGTCAAGCAGTCATTGCGACTGACTTCACCAACGAGCCTCTGTTGCCGTATGTGACGTGGGGCAGGATAGGGTCAGGATAGATCCCACGAGGCATACGCGCCGGCGAGACACGAGGGAAAATCCCGCGCTAGGATAGCGACAAGCGTTGCAAGCGGGGACGGCAGGGTGGGCAGCTAGTGGGGGAAACCTGCAAGCTCCGCGCGAAACGTCAGACGTCCGAACTTACCTCAATTGGACGCGGACTGGCACTGTAGGAACAGCGCAAAGCACGCCCTTGCTACAAATGAACAAAAGGATGACACGGAGAGACCCTTTTTTGTTTGCCCTAATGACTGCTTGACCCTTCATAGCGTCGCGCAGCCGAGAGGCGGCGGTTGACGACAGCTACTGAAAAGGCGTACGTGCCGGGAAGTCGCTGAACACTTCCGCAACCACGCTCTGGATGACCTCGGGCTCAACGTTGCCTTTGCCCAGCTCGCGCGATACGCGGCTCCGCCACACCTCGGCACTGCGGGCACGGTCGATGGCATGCACGACCAGTGAGCCTTCGCTCACGTTCCTGACACTCTGGGTGCTGGTGCTGACGCTTGCGCCGCCGCTGCTGCCGTAGCTGCCGACACCGATGCCGATCCGGAAGGGGCTGCTTTTCGTCTTATCGGCGCGCGCAGCCTCGTAGTCGAGGAGGAGGTCAGCGGCGCTACCTGACGGTGCTTCGACATAGCCTTTGCGCTGCATCTCTGACGCGATCGCTGCCCGAATGTAAGTTTCCACCAGCGACGTGGGCTCGCTGGAGCCATCGGCGCTCGCGTCGGTGCGCCAGCCGAACGTCGTGTAGGTGCCGAAATCGGCCTGCGGATCGAGCATCGACTGGGACTTCGGCGGAGCCGAAGTGCATGAGGCGGCTGATGCCGTTGCGATCAAAGCGAGGCTGACAACCCCCACCGGGGAACGCCGCAGGCGCGATGTTGCCACCATCGACAGCTTAACACTATGGCGCCCTATGCCACCGTACTGTGCCCGCACCGTGGACGGGGCGGTTGCGAGTTGGAGTCATCAGCCTGCCCAAACACCAAAAACCGCTCGACGGTCGCCTCCCGCTGCAGGAAGAGCACGCTGCTGTACATTATTCGAGTCGGGTACGACCGTCGAATACAGCTAGTGCCGGAGGGAGGGGAAGCGGCACAGCGTTAACAACGATCATCGTGGAGCTTGGCCGTGCGTACCGACCTGCCTTTTTAGGACAGGGTTATCTGGAAGCGAATGAGCTCGCCGCAGCTTGCCTACAATGCGCTCGGACCCGTGATCCATATCTGCAAAACAGGAGTTCAGTGGAAATGCTAGCGCGGGTGAATATTGTCCGGCATCATCGCTCACACGGGTACAATGGCATCTACGCCTCGTCGCGCCAGCGCTCGTACTGCGGCAACGAGTCGTGAATCTCGTGCCAAGGCGCCTTCGAGCCAGTGAAGATGTGATACTGCGGCGCGATCCCGCTGTCGTCGTCAAGTGCGCCCATGAGCAGAGACGTGGCATCGGGCCACTTCGAGTGGGTCGTTGCCAAGGGCGCGCCACACGCGTGGCAGAAAAAGACGGTGTAGCGCTCGGTAAGACTGTACTTATGTAGATGGTCGCGTCCCGACCAGCACAGATTTCCGCTCGGGACTTCGCACCATGGCGCCAACGCCGCTCCGGTCAGACGGCGGCAAAGCGAGCAATGGCAGTAGCAGGCGCTGACCGGTTTGCAATCAAACTCGTAGCCGACGGCTCCGCAGTGGCAGCGTCCAGTGCCCATCATGCCCCTCACGATTTGAGACTTGATGTCAGTATCGCATAAGAAGTGAGCGCGGGGCTCTTGGTTGCAACGCACTCGTCTGCGAGCGTAAGAACAAAAACGTTTTTCCCACGTGAAGCTTTACGCGGAGCCCGTCTATTTGCGGTGACGGCTGGCAGTTCGCGGTCAGAAAACGTTGGCCGTCTTGGGTCCTCGGGACGACTGTGATTGGCCCGATCAGTTGCCGGCATCGAGGATGAGGAAGCCTGCTATGCCGATTACGGCGCCGGCACTAAACGCCAGAGATGGCCCATTCAACCGAGCTGCAGGGTTCCGTTACAAGAATCGGTCTGCCGAGCCATCACTTGGCACGTGTTATGCAAGGAGCGCACTACGATCTGTCGTCTCACACACCCACGGACCCGGAAGTGACTGGAACCGTAATTCCATCGTTCCGCCCCCTTCCTGCAAAGGAATGGTTTGCCGCGGCGTTGTAAAAAATCGCACTCAGGGCTGTCATCCGATTGAGAAGCAGGAGGGTTGAAGCCTCAAAGGCGTTTCTCTCGCACATCGGCTCATCCCCAATCGAAAGAGGGTGACGATAGGAGAGAAGAAAAGCTCGATCGTATCTTGGGGGGCGTGGAACCCGAGCACGCCAACAAAGATCATCGACGAATTAGACCGCAAATATCCACGCAAATGATTCTTTATCACAGGAGACATTCATGCACACCATTCTGAGAACAATAGCAGTTGCTTCTATAGCCTCGCTCATCAGCGTTGCTGCCCCTGGCCCTGCCGCAGAGGAAAGCGCTGGTCCGAGCATGGCTAGTAAGGACCAGCAATTCATGACGAAGGCCGCGCACGGCGGGCACCTGGAGGTTACCGCAGGCAACCTCGCAGCCGCAAAGGCAACCAACGGCGATGTCAAGAAATTTGGTCGGCAAATGGTTCAAGACCACGGCAAGGCGGGTGAAGAACTCAAGCGTATCGCGCAGGCGAAGGGCGTGACGCTCCCGGAAGAACCCGATGCCAAGCAAAAGGATCTCTTGAAGAAGCTCGAAGTGGCGCAAGGCCCCGACTTCGATCGCTTGTATATCACCGAAGCGGGGGTCAAAGATCATGAGGCTGACGTCGTTCTTTTCACCGACCAGGCGACGAACGGCACGGACGCCGATGTCAAGGCGTTCGCTGCGAAGACGCTGCCAATGATTAAAGGGCATTACCAAATGGCGCAAGATCTCGCCAAATCTGGCGACGCACCGACACCCTGATCGGTGCCAACCCCATTTGTAGTCGTAAATAAGTCGAAATTGTCTTTTGAGAGTACAAACAGTCCTGCCAATTCCACTCTAAGGAGAACGTCATGGCAACCGCACGTAAAAAATCATCTGATGCAGCCGACGCGATCGCGATCCTGACTGCAGACCACAATAAGGTGAAAAAGCTCTTCAAGCAATTCGAGAGCCTGCACGAGGAACAATCTGATGAGGAGGCGGAGGAAGTCGCACAGCAAATTTGTGCTGAACTGACGATACATGCAACGGTGGAGGAGGAGATTTTCTATCCCGCCGTACGCAAGGGGATCGATGATGAGGATTTGCTCAACGAAGCCGAAGTTGAACACGCAACTGCCAAGGACCTAATCGCGCAAATTCAATCCTGGGACTCTTCGGATGAGAAGTATGCCGCCACGGTGATGGTGCTGGGCGAATACATCAACCACCACGTCACGGAAGAGCAGGGCGAGATGTTTCCGAAGGCCAAGAAAGCCAAGCTCGACATGGAAGCCTTGGGCAAGAAGATTCTTCGGCGCAAGAGCGAACTGAAAGCGGAGATGGGTATTGCCGACGCGGCAGACGAACCGGATGCGGACAAACCAGCTTCGCGCCGTAAGGCGCAAACGGCACAACGCAGTGAAGCTGCTGGTCGTTGAACCTCTAGCCCTTGTCCAAGTACGCGGGAGGAGCCAAGCTATTTGCAAGAAGCCAAGGACCGGCCGAACACGGGCCGTTCTGCGCAAGGGTGGCCCGGTGAATGATTGTACGATGGGAAAAAAGGTCTCGAAAAGTTTGCTTGACCTGTGCCGGACGGATTCTATTCCGCAAGTTTACTGCGGTACCGAAAATCGGCCTAAATAGCCAAACGCACAATAGAGATAAGGGGCCTGCGGCTGTTTGTTCCTCGTCCTTGTAAGCACTTTTTCAGAACTAATTCGCGTGAATGATCTGCGGGATTCTCCCACACCACCGAAAGGAGTCCGACAATGAGTCTTTTCAGCTCAATCCTCGATAAGCTAGGGTTCGGTCAAAAGGCGGAAACGAGTAAACCCACGCCCCGTCCAACCTATGCTGCGGGTCCGCCGGCAGCCCCTGTTGATAAAGCTGCTGTGGTGCGCATTTCGCAAGTCGATGTCGTCGCGAAACTTGATAGTCTCGCGGCATCGAACTCGCAGAAGCTTAACTGGAAAACGTCAATTGTGGATCTTCTTAAGCTCCTGGGCCTGGATAGCCGCCTCGAAACGCGAAAGGAGCTTGCGACCGAATTAGGATGTCCCAAGGAAAAGATGGGAGATTCTGCGCAGATGAATATATGGCTCCATAAGACCGTCCTTCAGAAGCTCGCAGAGAATGGAGGAAACATCCCCAAGGAACTTCTCTGATAGCTATAGGTTGCGCCGCCACTTTTCGCTATTCTGCTTCTCGTGGAGATAATGGAGCGACGCGAGGAGCGGCTGCGTCAGCTTCATCCCAGCAAGCCTACTACCCCCACCGGTACCGCTTCTGAGGCGACAAAAGAGGAAATCATGGCCAAGCGATTCCTGGAGCGTGGCAGCCATCAACTTCGCGACGTCAAGAAGAAAGACGAGCCGTGAGCAAGAAGCCAAGGACCGGGCGGACGCCGGACGTTCTGCGTAAGGGCGGGCCCATGCGTGACCGCAGCAAGTACGACCGGAAGCGGCGCCCCGATGAGAGCGTTACCGACTGGGTGCGAAGGATCGATCGGACTCCTTTGGACGAGCGGTCCGAGTAAGGAAAGGAATCGCATCGGTCCTCAACGTAGTCATGCAGCCAGAAGTCAGTCTAAGTATCGAGTTCCGACTGAACTTGCCTGACGAGCGCCATAGACGCAGCTTATTATTCAATTCCCGACGTTAAGCTCGATGGCCCGGCAAGAATTCGCTAGTAAAGGTGCAAGATGACGGACGACGATGACGTGGCGTGGGGCAGGGTAGGGTAGGGTCAGGATAGATCCCACGAGTGCCGATGGGCTTACGCGCCCGCGAGACACGGGGAAAAGACCGCGACATCCGAACTTACCTTAATTTGACGCGGACCGGCACTGTAGGGACAGCGCAAATCAGGCCCCCGCTACCAATCTACCTTCCCCGGCCGTTCTCGCTGAATTTGCGGCGACGGCCGGGAAGTTCGCGGTCAGGAAACGTTCGCCGTCTTGCGCCGTCGGAACAACCGTGATTGGCCCCGTTACTAGATCCGAAAAGCGGAACAATTCCTGGCACGCATAGTCCGCACATCGGACTAGCCATTCGCTTCGAACCTAGCGTGCCACCGCAATATATTCCAGGTGCCTGAGTATCCAACGGTCGAGGCATGGGCGCTACCGCAATCGATACTTTACACAGCTTGCGCAGCCGACCCGGCGGTCCGGCGGGACGCCCGGTTCGTTCACATTCTGCGGGACAGCGCGTTGCCGAATGCTTTACAGTGTGCACGTAGTGCCAGAAGATTGCGGCTGTGGTCGATCCCGACAACAAGCCTGGGCTCCTTGCCGAACTGAAACGGCGGCGGGTTTTCCGCTCGGCTGCAACCTACCTCGTGCTCGCGTGGCTGGCGATCCAGGTCGCGTCCATCGTCTTTCCGGAGTTCAGCGCCCCCGATTGGGCAATGCGGGCGCTCATCATCCTGTTCGTCGCCGGCTTTCCGCCCGCGATGCTGGCGGCCTGGACGCTCGACGTCTCCCGGTCGGGCGTGCAGCGGACCGGGGAGTCCGCGTTTTCGCGGCGCCACGGCGCCTGGCCCGCGCTTGCCGTCACGATGGTTGCCACGCTCATCTCCGCGGGCTCGCTGTGGCTGCTCTGGGACCAGTACGTCGTCCGCGAAACGCCGCGTATTGCGCGGGGCGCGATCAAGACCCAACCGGTAATCGCCGTCGCAGCGCCGCGTCAAATCACCGGGACGAGCGGGGACGAATGGCTCGGCGACGGCATCGCAAACCTCATTCGCAGCGACCTCGCGGAGTCGCAGCACGTGGTGGTGGTGTCGCAGGCGCGCTCAAACGCCCTGGCATCCGCAGCCCCGAGCGGCGAGGACCCCGCCGCGGCATGGCGCGGAGCCGGCATCGATTACCTGATCAGCGGTGAGCTTATCCGCACCCCCGGCGGCATCGTGCTCACGACGTCCGTCGAAGACCTGGAATCCGGTGTACAGATCGTCAGCCCGCGCACCGCCGGCGCAGATGCCGAATCGATCATTGCGACGGTTCCCCAGCTCACCACAGAAATCAAGCGCGCGCTCAATATCCCGCACCGTGAGCGCGTCGGCCTATTCGAGGCGGATTTCGCGAGCGGCAACATTGCCGCTTACGAGAGTTATATCGCCGGCCTCGAGTACCACATCGACTTCGACTACGAGGCCGCGGAGGCGGCCTTCAAACGTGCGCTGGAGCTGGCACCCGACTACTACATCGCACGCTTTCGCCTCGCGCTCGTGTACGAACTGACCGGCCGACCGGCGCTCGCCAAAGCTACGCTGGACGAGATCCCCATGGACGCCGGCCTGTCGCGCCGCCTGCAGTTGTACGTGGAAGGTGCGCGTGCGTGGTTCGTGGCCGAGCGGGACCTGCCCGAAGCCATTGACGTCTACGAGGAGCTCGTTGCGGAATACCCGTATGAGATCGAGGCGGGTACCCTGCTCGCCGAAGCTTACTGGCTCGACTTCCAGGATCAGGCGGCCATCGAAGAGTTCCGTCGCCTGCTCGACATCCACCCCTACGACCCTATGCGATGGATGGCACTCGGGGAGCGCTTGCTCGACGTCGGTGCACTCGACGAGGCCCGGGAGGTACTCACGCGCTACGCAGAAATGATGCCGGACGACGCGTACGGGCTCGCACTTCTCGGCAACCTCGCGCAGCAACAAGGCGAACTCGACACCGCGGTCGCCCGTCACCGGGCGGCGCTCGACAAAAAGCCGCGATTCGAATTCGCGATGCTCGGGCTCGCCCGCAGCGAATACCTGCGTGGTGACATGGCGACGGCAGAAGAGCTGTGGCGCTCGCTGAGTGGCAACGAGGAGGCCACGGCGGGTTACCGCATCGACGCGGCGTTCGACCTGTCGTATGCGTTGCGGGCGCGCGGCTTGTTCGCCGCCTCGGTCGAGGCAGTCGATGCGCTGCTCGCACTGATCGAAGAGGAAAGCCTGCGCCAGTCGCTGGCCATGGCTGACACGGGCCTTGCGCTTATGGAACTTGGCGACATTGAGAGCGCCCGTTTCCGCATCGACGCCGCTGTGGCAAATGCGCCGCCGCCGATTACGCGCTACCTGTTCGCCCGCGGCCTGCTCGAGCTCCGGCTGGAACAATTCGAGGCGCTCGACACGACCGTAGCCAGCATCCGCGGCACGATCGAGGCCGACGAAGCGGATGCCACGAAACAGATGGCCGCCGACTATCTGGCGGGGCTGGCGGCGCTGGCGCAAGGGCAGACGGATGCCGCGGGTGTCCTGCTCGAGTCGGCGGCACAGGGCGGCGGCTACAACTACGCCCTGTACGAACTGGGACTCGCCCGTCACCGTGCCGCGGTCGGCGATCTGGATGAGGCCCTTGAGCTGGCCCGAGGTGCGGCCGAACGGCGCGACCCCGGCGACCCCAGGCTCGACCTCGAGCTCGACCGGGCTCGCGCGCGTCTCCTGCTCGCCGAATTCTTAGCCGACGACGGCCAGCTTTCCCGGGCCGCGGAAGAAGCGCGGCACTTCATCGACCTGTGGCAGGCTGCTCCGGCCAAATCACCGGAACTCGTCCGGGCGCGCGCCTTGAGTCCGGGTTAGCGGGGTACCCGCCGGGAGCGCGAGGACCCGGACTTGCCCGAGCATTTGAACGGCTCGCCGTCCGCACCATCACCGTCGAGATCGTCGAACAATACCGTTCGCGGCAGGCATTTGATTTCCAGGCTTTCCACCAGAAGGTTCTCGTGGGTCACGACAAGGTTGATGGAGACCTCGTTCGTAACCAGCCGGTAGCCCGCCTTCCGAACGTCGTTGGCCGTGAATTTTCCGTTGCCGTCGAGGTCGTGCACGTAGTCCGGGGCCTGGCCTGCTACCACGACGGCTCGCGCCGTAAATTCCGCCGGATAGTAGCCTGCCAGCAGTTCGTCGTAGAACTGGTTGGCTTCCACGGGCGGGTCGGTCTGTACCGGGATCTCGGAGAAAAGCTCAAGCGCTGCGAGCGCTGAGCTGTCGACGCGGCGGAGATAATCGGCGCCGTCGTAAGCGGGGTCGGTGACCGAAAAGTCGAAGACTGCAATCGGCTCGAACAGGCCGGCAAGCGGGTGAATCGACGCCGTGATCGCCGTTTGCCGGCGGCCGTCGAGCAACTCGTCCGACACGGTGTTGACGAAGCCGGCCAGGTTGCGGATCACACCCGGCGTGAGTTCGAAGTCCGCGTTGAATACGCGGGCGCCGCCGATATCCGCCAACAGGACGAGGCTCACGAAATCGTCATCGGCGCCGTAGCCGTAGCCGTCCAGGACGGCTTGTTGCCCGTCGCCCCCTTGCGGCGCACCAACGCGCGGCCCGACCGCGGTGATCTGGCCGCCCTTTAAAGCCAGGTACGGTGTGTCCAGCAGCAGGCCTTCGACGTAGTCGTCGGCGACCAGTCGCCCTCGAATTACGTCGTTGCCGGTCCCGACGTTGTCCTCAAATTCGAACGTATCGAATTTCTCGGTCTGCACCTCGATCCAGGTCTCGTCTTCTGGCAGGCCTGCACATGCCGGGTCGAAGGCGGTGAGTCCGAAATCCGCGACTAGGGAGGCCAAGTTGTAACAGTCGTCCGGGTCGCGGAGGATGAGCGCTTCGCGCTTGCGCTCGTCGGCAGTGGCGCTGGCCGCGAAGCCAAGCGCGGTGTGGCTCTCGAAGCGCAGGATCAGGGGCCATTGCGCGGTGCCGAGTACGCCATAGCGGTTGCGGTATTCGAATGTCACAACGCCGTTGCGGACACTTTTCTTCTGGTAGGTAGCCTCGGGCGCGGCGATCGTCAGCCGGGCCACCGGCGAATGGCCCTTCCCGCCCGCGCTCACGAGCGGACTGGCGACGAGCGCCGATATCGAGAGAACCACGACAGTCAAAATCTTCACGAGGAATCCTCCTGAAATCGCCGGCACCGATGCACGACGAGGTTTTTTTTCGAGGCGCTGTCATTATAGTCGAACCGGAGCCGGGCGGAGGATCGAGTCCTTGGCAGCCGTGTCCGACGGGGTTGGCGCGCACCGGAACCCGTTTGCTGAGTCGCCCTGGCCGGGCGGCCGGTGCGGCTGGCAAAAAAATGCACCACCGGCACAGGCCGGCGATGCTGCACGTCGGACCGACGCCGGGGAAGTGGGGCGGCCTTTTTTAAACTATTCCGGCGTCGCGGTATCCCTGCCAATGTGTACTGCGAGCATCTGCGAGCACGTCCCGGTTGCCACGGGTCGCTACTTGAGCCGGACTGTTCGCTGAAGTGTCGGGACAGCGCAAATCACGCCCCCGTTACCATTATTACCCACTTTCCGCCGCCCGCTGCTTGCAGTAGGGCGGCGGTTTGCATTTGTTACTCCGTCCAAAAGAACTTGCCCGACTCGTCGGGCTGCAGCGTCAGGGGTTCGCCGATGACATTCTGAAGGGCCGCACGCGCGCGTTCCCGATCCTGGCCCAGTGCTTCATTGAAAGAGGGTAACCGACCAGAAAAGGGCCGCCGCAATGTCGGGCGTCGGCGCTAACTGAAAGAAAAATGATGAATGCGCTGCCCACGGGGAAGTCAATCCAGCCTCTGTCTCCGAAGAGGGCGGTAAAAGCCGTCGTCAGTTCGGTGGCAGCCCGATCCACTGCACTTGATTGCGAGAAGCCGGATCTTTGATCTGGATTGCCGATCCGGAGCCATCGTCCGCTTCGACCAGCACCGAAATCTTAGAAAAGCCATTGCCATCGAGGTCCTGGCTCGTGATGTCCCGGACGGCCCATGACTTGCCGACAAAAAACAACTCGCCCATGCCCGCACCGGTTGCAGCGCTTGACAGCTTCGCCACGCCCTGACCATTGGGCTTGTCGAATAGGACCGCAACACCAAAGCTGGCGGCCGGCCCCGGGCTCCGGAATCCGGCCAAGCCGAGCGCTTTTCGTAGCGGCTCCGGGAACGGCGGCTGCACGATCGTACTCTCGTTGATCAGTTGTCTGGTGACGCCGTCTGCAATGACGTACCGCGTGTCGCCCCCGCCCCACCACTCGTTAACGCGATACAGGACGGCGAGATCCGGCGATCCGTTGCCATTGACGTCCTCGACGCTCGCGAGGTCGATAACCGTCTCCTCCGGCAACGATGGCGCGGGGAGGCTGACCCAGCGCACTTGGGCCTTGGTCACCGAACTTCGCACCTGCACACCCGTCGACTGCAGGTCATCCGATTGGGCGAGTACCGCGAGCTCCGACACCTGGTCCCCATTCAGATCCAGATCGGCCAACGCTCGGACCTCCCAATCAGCGCCAACGAACATCATTTGCGTGATCCACTTCCCAGTCCCAGCGTCCCTGATCTGAACGACCCCCTGTCCATTAGGTTTCCTGAGCAGCACCGCGACCTCCGGAGTTCCGTTTCCGTTCATATCAAGCACGCCTGCGACGTCGATCTCCAGCGCACCCGGTACCGCGAAGGGAAGCCCGCGGATGTACTGCTCCTTCGTGGCAGTATCCTTTACAATGACCTCCGCCGTACCGTCGGGCAATGTTCGCAGCGCAGCCAACTCAGGCGTGCCGTTCCCATTGGCGTCCGCTATCCGGGCGACGCGCCAGTACCTCGGCTGCATGTCGAGGTGCGAAACGAAAGCGTGCGGAAAGGGGGTCCAAACATCAGGATCATGGACAGACCCGCCCAGGTAAATCTGGTTTGCAGTGATCGCAATCGGCCCTGGATCGATGACCTCAGGCCCCAGGTCTTGGTTGGAATTGCCGGCAGTACGTGACCACAGTTCCCGTTCGACTCCGTAAAGATCGAAGTGCAGGAGTACCGCTGAAGGTGCTTCGCGGGCGTTATCGTCCTCCCACCGGGTCGTCAGCAGGACGCCTGTTTTTGTGGCCGCGAGGCCGCCCGGATACTCGTAGTCGGCCAATGAACGTTTCCATGCGACGACGCCCTCCAGGTCCGTGCGAACGATCGTGTAGTACGCAGGGCCGGTTAACTCCCCTCCAACCAGGTACAGATGATTCTCGTGTAGAACGAGGCCGCTCGCATTGATACCGACGTTGCCCACTTTCAACGGGACGGCGAAATCGGTCAGGTGATTGCCGTTGCTGTCGTAAACGAAAATGCGATCATCGGCGGCGACGTAGACTACGCCGCTACCGACCGCGAGTCCGCCGGTAGAAGTGTGCGTGCCGAGCAATCGCTCCCAAACGGTCTCGCCGTCCGGCGTCAAAAGACGGAGTACGTCGCCCTCAGGGTAGCGTTGGCCTGCGGTGTAGATGCCAGCATCGCTAACGGCGAGTCTCCAGATGTCGCCACCGCCATCCGAGTCGTCAATATTGGCCCACAGGAACGTGCCATCATGAGCAAACTTTTGCACCAGCCCTCGGTAGTATCCATCTTCATCTTGGCTGCTACCGGCAACGTAAACACCGTCTGCATCGGTGGCGACCCGGACGATGTCACTCTCGTAGGGACGCATCACCGGCTCGCGCCGCCACAACTCCTGGCCGTCAGTGCTGTATTTGATCAGGACAGCGCGAGCAGCCACATAGATTGCACCCTCATGTAGCGCGAGGTCTGCGACGTATTTGCCCCGGTCCGTCCAGGTGTTTTCAAGCGTGTCGAACCAGACGTAGCCACCGGCGAAGCCAATGCCGGGGACAGCAAATGCCAGCGAGAAGACAAACAGGGCGAGATAGTTGCTGATGGTTCGCATGTTCCGAGTCCCTGGTCCTATTTGGCGCATCGCCTGCCACGTTATGCCTAGAGAATGGCAACCAGGTGGCGGCAGGATCGTCGAACCAGTTCGTATTCTTTAGCACCGTCCGGCCAGCTGGAATAGGTACATTCCGAAGGGCTCGGAGCCTACCAGTGTTGGCAGCGTGGCTAGCCTGTCGGTATCCGTTGCATTACCGGCATTTCTAGCGGACTTCGGCCGTCGGCGGCACTTCTCCATAGTGGTTTCCCGCAATGTCCGGGCGCGGCGAGCAAAGCCATACTGAGCTGCATGAACGCGCGCGCAGAAACTTTCAGGCGCCGGCCAGCGGCCCGATTCCCGGGCTTGCTGGTTCTTTTGCTGGGCATCTGCGTCGACCCGGCGCCTGCGCATTCACAGATCGAGCGCGTCAGCCTGAACCCGGACGGCCTCGAATTCCCACTTCACAGGAGTAGCAGTGCCCCGTCGCTGAGTGCTGACGGGCGGTACGTCCTGTTCAACGTGCAGCCCGATTATTTGTTCTTGCACGACCGGCAAACCGTTACGACTCGTACCGTGCCACCGAGTTGGGGTTACAGGGGAAGTCTGAATGCCGATGGGCGGTACATGGCCTACAGTGCGACAGCCGTCGGATACGGTATCTACGTTCTGGACCTGCAATCGGGCTTGCGCGAACTCGTGAGTATTAGTTCGAACGGCGTGCCCGGCAATAATGGCAACACCGAACAGACAAGTCTCAGTGCCGACGGACGGTTCGTTGTGTTTGCATCGAACGCCAACAACCTGGTCCCGGATGATACGAATGGCGCGCTGGATGTTTTCGTTCATGACCGCGACTTGGGCACGACCGAGCGCGTCAATGTGGACTCCGCCGGTGTACAGGGCAATAAGCTGAGCCTTTTGCCTTCGATCAGCGCAGACGGGTATTCCGTCGCCTTCTATTCAGACGCAGACAATCTTGTCGCAAACGACTCCAACGGCTACGGGGACGTTTTTGTCCACGACCGCAGGCACCGCACCACGGAACGCGTTAGCGTGGCGTCCCATGGGGCTCAGGCTAACAGCTATAGCGAGGTATGGACCGAGTCGATCAGCGCGGATGGCCAACGTGTGGTATTCAATTCCAGCGCAAGCAATCTCGTGCCAGGCGACACCAACGGCGAGCCCGATGTCTTCGTTCGCGACCGTGCATTGCAGGTTACCCGGCGTATTAATGTCGGTAGCGACGGCAGGCAGGCGAATAATGGGGACAGCGGGCCGGGCACGCAGAGGTCCGTCATTAGTGGGAACGGCAGCTACGTCGCTTTCAACTCGCATGCCGGCAATCTCGTGCCAGGTGACAGCAACAATGAAACGGACCTTTTCGTGCACGACCTGGAAACCGGAGCGACATCACGCGTGAATGTCGGCTACGACGGGACTGAAAGCAATGGCTTCACCGGCTACGATATGTCCTTCAGTGCCGATGGTCGAATTCTGGCCTTTTTGTCCCACGCGACCAATCTCGTACCCGGGGACACAAATGGCGCAGGGGACATCTTCGTCGCCACACTCGATGGACCGAAATACGTAAGCCTGGTCGGCGTACCGGACCTTAACGGCAATGGTTCGCCGGAGCTGGCGGCGGTCCGTATGCTAGCAGACAACCAGGCGGAGGTGCTCATCCGGGACGGTGCCACGGAGCAAGCCCTCGGCGCGCTCGGATTCGACGAATCCGGCCTGCCGTTGGTTGACCTGGCAGTCGTCCCGGATATATCCGGCGAAGGCTACCCTGAGCTGGCCGCCTTGTTCCTCAAGCCGGACGGCCCGGCCATCGTGCAGCTAAAGGACGCCGCGACCGGCAGCGACGCGGGGCGTTTGCTCTTCTTCGGCAAGGACTGGGATACGACGGCCGTGACCGGCATCGATAGGGGCATGGGCGGGCCGGAGATCGCCGTCCTCGGCGTCCGGAAAGATACACTCCGAGGTGGCATCGAGCTAAGGCCCGCCGCGGACGATGGAACCGTGGCCCGGATGCAGTTCCCGGTGGATGCGGCACGCGAGTATCGCGACCTCGCAGCCCTCGAGGACAGTAACGGCGACGGCCACCCTGAGTTGGCGAGCTTGTTTACGCTTACCGATGGCACGGCGAAGGTCGTCATCAAGGACGGCGTGACCCAGGACCGGCTCAACACGTTCGTGTTCCCGGGTCCCGGGTTGGGCGCCGCGACGGCCATCGGCGTTGCCGGGCTCGGGGATCTGTCCGGCGACGGGTCCCCCGATATCGCCGTGCTGTTCCGGAAGGCCAACGGCCAGGGTGTCGTGCAGGTGCGGGACGCTGGAACGGGCCGGTGGATCCACCAGATGCAGTTCTTCGGCAAAGACTGGTACGTCGTGGCCGTGACCCGCCTCGACAGCAACGGCGACGGCGTACCCGAGCTCGCTGTCCTCGGCGTCAGGGATGACGGCACGGCTGCTGCGGTGCAGGTTCGCGATGCCAGCAGCGCTCAGGCATTGAACTGGATCGACTTTCCGGCCGCCGCCGTAAACTGACCGGGCGGCCACAGGCTACTTGAGCCGGACTATTCGCCGCACTGTCGGGACAGGGCAAATCAAGCCCCCGCTACCAAATGAACAAAAGTGTCCCTCCGCGGGACCCTTTTTGTTCTGAGCGATTAATTACTTTAACTTTCGTAGCGTCCCGCAGCCAGGAGGCGGCAGTTGTCCACAGCTACTGTGCAGGGGCACGCGCGGGGAAGTCGCTGAAGACTTCTGCAACCACGCTTTGAATGACGTCGGTCGGAACACTGCCCTTGCCCAGCTCGCGCGAGATGCGGCTCCGCCACACCTCGGCATTTCGGACCGGGTCGATGGCGTGAACGACCAGTGAGCCTTCAATCACGTTCTTGACGCCCGGCGTGCTGGTGCCGACGCTGGCTCCGCTGCTGCTGCCGTAGCTGCCGACACCGACACCGATGCGGAAGGGAGTGCTCTGCATCTTCTCGGTGCGCGCTGCCTCGTAATCGAGGAGAAAATCGGCGGCGCTGCCCGCCGGTGCTTCGCCGTAACCTTTGCGCTGCATCCCAGGGACATGGGTTCATTGGATCCGTCGGCGCTCGAGTTGGTGCGCCAGCCGAATGTCCTGTAGGCGTCGAAATTTGCCTGCGGATCGAGCATTGACCGGGATTACGGCGGCGTCGTAGTGCATCCGGCGGCCAAGGCCGTCGCGACCAAAACGAGGCTGACGACCGCCGCCGGGTACCGCCGCAGGCGTCTGTAAAGTCCATATCGCAAAAAGAGATCCAGCGCATTCATCGAATAACATCTGGTGTCGATTAGCTCAATTGGCGTGGTTCCAAGCATAAACCCGAACCAAGGCGGTGGAAAAGACGGCCCGAAGGTGAAGTCGCTGCAACCGCAGGAATGCTCGTAGTCGGTGATTCCACTGCGGTGAAGCGCAACCGAGGGGTCCAGCCGAGGTCCGGCATGCGTTCTTTCCGACTATTGCTTGTGACGTGCGGGCGTACGTTAGCCCTATACGGGAGCGCCTCGTGTCCAGCTGTTGAATTGCGCACAAAATTCGCTCACCTTTGCAGCGAACGGGAACCCAAAATAAGCAGCAGGAAACTCACTGATGGCCAGTCACAAACCGTCGCAGCGGCGCAAACCGGCGGCCGTGATCAAACGTATCTGCCTGATTTGGCTGGGCAGTGCCCAGCTCGCGGGATGTACGACGTCGAGCGACTCAACGCCGTCACCCCCCGGGTCGCCGCAGGTGACGGCCAATGATTGGCCGCATGGAGCAATGGTCAGTGCGGCGAACCCTGACGCGGTGCGGGCAGCAATTGACGTGCTGGATCGCGGCGGCCATGCAGTCGATGCGGCCATAGCTGCACATGCTGTCTTGGGTCTGGTCGAGCCGGAAAGCTCCGGACTCGGCGGCAGCGCGTTCATGCTGGTTTACGATCGCGCCAGCGACACGACGGTGCTGTACGACGGACGCGAAACGGCGCCGGCACTCGCCACCCGTGACATGTTTTCAATCGACGGTACGGAAATCGGCTTTCTCGAGCGTTGGCCCGCCGGTCTTTCCGTCGGCGTGCCCGGCACCGTCGCCTTGTACAAGGCCACGCACGATCGCTACGGCGAGGTGGCCTGGTCGTCACTGTTCGGTGCCGCGGTCACACTGGCAACCGACGGCTTCGTACTGACAGAAAAGTTCGCGCGCTACAACGAGCGCCTGGCCCCGGTAGTCCTCTCCGGAGACTTCCCAAAGGCTGCAGCCTATCTCTTTCCTGACGGGGTCTCGGTTGCCGCCGGCGATCGCGTCAGGAACCCGGAATATGCCCGTACGCTGCAGCGCATCGCGAATGAAGGCATCGACGTATTCTACAGGGGGGATGTTGCAAGGGACATCGTTGCGCGGGTGGCCCTGCCGCCGCTCGCCGGAATCCTGTCGAGGGCGGATCTCGCAAACTATTCGGCTGTTGCCCGGCGCCCCGTCTGTGCCGCCTTCCGGGAGAATTCGGTCTGCTCAGCTTCCCCGCCTTCGTCGGGAGTGGCAGTAGCCATGATTCCCGCCTTGTACGACCTGATGCTGATGCCCGACGACGTAACGCTCGCTGACAAGATCGGTGTGTTCATCGACGCGCAACGGCTGGCATACGCCGATCGTGACCACTACGTCGGAGATGCTGACTTCGTGGATGTCCCGCTCGGGGCACTGGTCGACCCGGACTACCTGAAACATCGCGCCGTTGAGCGCTTCGCGCCAGATGCAACGCCGACGCACGGCGATCCATTGTCGTTTGCGGGCGCGGGCGAGGCGGCATCGCGGTTTAGCATCGACCGGTCCCTCGAAGCGGCGGGAACGACCCACCTCTCGGTCATCGACCGCTACGGCAATGCCGTTTCCATGACGGCATCGGTCGGTGCGCCCTTTGGTTCGCTGCGCATGACCAACGGGTTCTTCCTGAACAACCAGATGACCGATTTTTCGCTCCACCCACCCGCCGGCGGCGCGCCGTTGGCGGCCAACGCCATTGCCGCGTACAAACGGCCGCGGTCCTCGATGTCTCCGACGATCGTTTTCGACAGCAATGGTCGACCGTTGCTCGTCACCGGATCCCCGGGGGGTAACTCCATCATCGCGTACACAGCAAAGTCGATTCTCGGCATCCTGGACTGGGGCCTTAGCGCGCAGGAGGCCGCGGACTTCCCGAATATTATTGCCCGGGGTGAATCGGTACTCATCGAAGCGGACGCGACAGGCGGCGCATTGCTTGTGGAAGCGATGACCGCGCGTGGCTACCGGGTCACGCCGAGTAGCGGAGAGAACTCCGGACTGCACCTGATTGTAGTTCGTCCCGACGGACTGGAAGGTGCCGCGGACAGCCGCCGTCCAGGCGCGGTGGGCGGCCTGCTGCCAGCTGACTTAACAGCGACAGAGCACCCATCCCGTATCGCGCAATAGGCAGGGTGCTGGCGTCAGTATTCCCGCCTGAACCTTGCCCGCCGCAGCCGGCACCGCAGGCCTGGTACGGTGGCGGCTGCTGGTGCTGGCCGCATCCGTCCCGGGCGGTCTCAACGAAGCGAGTGGCTTTTATGGTCTTGTGGTGGAGGGTGTCCGCGTGCTGCCGACGCTCGCGCCCGGTGCTAAAGCCGTCGTCATCGGCTGGAGCGCATTGCTGGTTGCCACCGTGCTGGTGTGGGCCGCCGCGCTCTGGCGCCCGGCGATCGTCGTGCCGGAGGCACGGGCCCCACGACGGAGCGATTGGGGCTCGCACCGGAAGCACAGTAACTGCTGCAGGGAGGCGGCTGAGACTGCTAGTCCCGGCAGGGGGTCGAACCGAATTTGCGAAAATTCGGTTCGACCCCATTCAGGTTTGTCAGAACTGCAATGCCGTGCGCACGCGTTCTGGCGTGAACGGCATGTGCCGCAGGCGCTTGCCGGTGAGTGCGAAGAACGCGTTGGCGACCGCAGCGGCGACGAACGGGGTGCCGATTTCGCCGAGACCGGTCGGCGGTGTGTCGCGCTCGATGAACTCGACTTGGATTTCCTCGGGCGCTTCGGACATGCGCAGCACCACGTAGTCGTGGAAATTCGACTGCTGCACGACGCCGCCTTTCACCGTGGCGCGTTCCTTGAGCACGCTGGAGATGCCGTAGACGACGCCGCTCTCGACGTTCGCCCGTGCCATCTCCGGTTGCACGACGATGCCGCCGTCGATCGCGGCCCACACGCGATGCACCCGGATGACGCCGCTCGCCCGGTCGAGCGAGATCTCGGCGACGCCGGCACCGAGCGATCCGGAGCGCTCGCTGACGGAGACGCCCACCGCACGGCCCGCAGGGCGCGGCGCGTGGAAGCCGGACATTTTCTCGGCCCGGTCGAACACGGCCTGCGCCTTCGGCGTGAGCGCCATGTGCGCGCGGCGAAACGCGAACGGGTCCATGCCCGCCTGCACCGCCAACTCGTCGACCAGCGATTCGATCGCGAACAGGTTGAAAGGGTGCGCGACGGCGCGCCAGTGCTTCAGGCGGATGCCGTGCGACTGGCCGCGCGTCTCGATCTGCCGGTCCGGGATGCCGTAGTACTCGTGCAGGTTGATGCCGGAGTAGAGGAGTCCTTCGCCGTCGCCGACAACGCAGTGCCGCCAGCCGGTGACATTGCCGTTTGCATCGAGCGCCGCCTCCACGCACTGCAGGTTCTGCGGCCGGAACATGCCGTAGGCGAGGTCCTCCTCGCGGGTCCAGATCATTTTCACCGGGCGTTTCGTTGCGCGTGCGATGAGCACAGCCTCGATCGTGTAGTCGTTGATCGAACGCCGGCCGAAGCCGCCGCCGAGGTACTGCTGGTGGTGCGTGACGCGGCTGATGTCGAGCCCCAGCAGTTCGGCGATGCCCGCCCTTGACGTGTCGGGCGCCTGTGTGCCTTCCCAGATTTCCACGGCATCGCCGGCTTCATTGAAGCGGGCGACGGCATTCAGCGGTTCCATCTGCGCGTGATAGCCGTAGTCGCTGCGAAACGAGCGCTTGAGCGTCTGTGCCGCGTGCCCGAACACGGCCGCGCCGGCGCCTTCCGTGCTGACGACCTTGGCCTCGGTGCCGTCGGCGAGTACGGCTTCGTAGGCCACTTCGAGCGCCGGCTCGGAGTCGTAGCCGGCGGCCGCGACGCCCGTGTCCCATTCCACCTCGAGCGACGATCGCGCCGCCAGCGCCTGCTCGAAGGTCTTTGCGACGATCGCGACGCCGTGCTCGAGCGGCACCAGGTCCACGATGCCGGGCAGTTGGCGCACGGCCTCATCGTTCCAGGACTTCGGCGGCGCGAGCTGTACCGGCGAGTGGACGACGCTCGCGTACACCATGCCGGGGAGGCGCACGTCGATCGAGTACATCGCGGTGCCGTCGACTTTGGCGGGCAGGTCGCGGCGCGCGACCGGCTTGCCGATCAGGCGAAAGTCCTTGCGAAGCTTGAGCTCGTCGGCGGTGACGGCCGGCAGTTCGTCGGGTACGCGCGCGAACGACGCGATCTCGCCGTAACTGAGCCGGCGGCCGCTGGCCGGGTCGATGACGGTGCTGTTGCCGGTTTCCAAGGTCGCGGCATCGACGCCCCATTCCTCAGCCGCCGCGCCGACCAGGAACTTGCGCACCTGCGCGCCGGCGATGCGCATCGGCTGGAAGTAGGAACGCACGGCGAGGCTGCCGACGATCATCATGCGTTTCCCGCCGCCCCATGCCTCGAAGCCGTAAATCCCGGGCTCGGCCGGCGCCATCTCGAGGGTGACCCGGTCCCAGTCGGCATCGAGCTCCTCGGCCAGCGCGACGGGTACGCCCGTCATCGAGCCCTGGCCCATCTCGGCCGCTGGCGTGATGATCGTGAGCGCGTTGTCGGGCGTGATCCGTACCCAGGCACCGATTTCGACGGGTTGCGATTTCGCCGCGACGCTCGTGACGAGCCACCCGCCTTGTGAGCCGACGCCGACGGCAAACGTTAGGCCAGCGGTGCCGCTTAGGAATTGCCGGCGGGACAGCCTGGTTTTCGGCACGTGAGCGAAGGCCATCTCATGCCTCCTTCGCGGCGCGCTGGATGGCCGCGATGATGCGCGTGTAGGTACCGCAGCGGCAGATGATGCCGTTCATGTGCCGCACGATCTCCTCGCGCGAGGGGTTCGGGTTCGACTCGAGCAATGCGGCGGCCTGCATCAACTGGCCGGACTGGCAGTAGCCGCATTGCGGCGCCTGCTCCGCGATCCAGGCTTTCTGCAGGGGGTGGCTGCGATCGGGCGAGAGGCCTTCGATCGTGCGCACGGATTTGCCCGCGGCCGCGGACAGCCGCACCTGGCAGGCACGCATCGGCCGTCCGTCGACCTGCACGGTGCAGGCGCCGCAGTAGCCGCCGCCGCAGCCATACTTGGTGCCCGTGAGGCCCAAGTGGTCGCGCAGGGCCCAGAGCAGGGCGGTGTCACCGCCGGTGTCGACGGCGACGGCTTTGCCGTTCACTTCGAGTTCGATCATCGCGTGTTCCTCCACTCCCGTGAGTATAGACGGCGGCCGCTCCAACCGTCGTGGTGCTACCGTCGCTCGTGCGAAGCCCCGCCGAGTTCGGCATACACGGCCTGCAGGAAACGCTCGGGATCGCCGTGCGTACCGCGGTATCGCGCCGCGGGATCGGTGTCACCGTCCGTGTCGTCTCGGGCCAGGATCAACCCCATCCTGCCGAGGTTTTCGTTGCCGCCGGTGTGGTCGCCATGCAGGTGCGTATTGATGACGAAGCGGATCTCGCCCGCGTCGAGTACGCGAATGGCGGCGACGATCCGGTCCGTCAGCGGCGCGAACTGGTCGTCGATCATGACGACGCCGTCCTCGCCGGCGGACTGGCCGATGTTGCCGCCGGCGCCTTCGAGGTAGTAGACGCCGTCGGCGACCTTGTGCGTCTTGATTTCGACATCAGCAAAGTCGCGCTGCGTCACGGCCGCGCTGGCGAGCACGAGGCCCGTACCGGAAA
This sequence comes from uncultured Pseudomonadota bacterium, assembly GCA_963713215.1. Lineage (GTDB taxonomy): Bacteria > Pseudomonadota > Gammaproteobacteria > Steroidobacterales > Woeseiaceae > UBA1847. The sequence goes on from CAVQKY010000007.1 coordinate 155,644, forward strand.
TTACCAATTGCAAAAATCGGGTCTGGTGCATGTTCAGCCCCGCCGGTTCTTATTATCGTGAATCCTGCCAAAGGATACCAACAACAGAGGGGACTTTTGCTTCAGGTCACCACTATTTTGGCGGTCGGACTCCCCATTCTTGCACGGCGGCTGTCGCAAGCAGCATATCAAATCGGGGAATGGGCGAAGACTCAGTCGTCATCGAAGCTTGCGTGAGTATCGGGACTACCACTGAGAGACGAGGATGGTCATTTCTTCCTGCGTCAGTCCCGCTTGCAGTGTCGCCTGCTCTATCTTCGTGCTATAGAGGGATCGCCGGGCGATGGAAACTAAGGAGAATAAGAATGTGCGATGACAAGACCGAATGTGACAACGAGGCGTGGCGGCATAAGCGGGGCCTGACGCGGCGCGATTTCAATACCGTCGTTTCCATCGCGACGCTGGCCGCGCTTCTGCCCCGCGCGGCCAATGCGCTCGACGTCGATGAGTCCGAGGTCACCATTCCGACGCCTGACGGCACGGCGGATGCATACTTCGTTCGGCCGGCTGGCGGCGAACACGCGGCCGTCATCGTCTGGCCCGACGTCATGGGCATCCGGCCGGCTTTCCGCACGATGGGCAATCGCCTTGCCGAATCCGGATACGCCGTGCTCGTCGTTAATCCCTATTACCGTACGGCAAAAGGTGAAGTGTTGAAGGAAGGCGAAAGCTTTGCCGACCCGGCTGTGCGGGAACGCCTCACACCGCACCGGAATGCGCTGTCCCCGAAAACTTGTGTAACCGACGGCAAAGCGTTTGTCGCCTGGCTCGACGAGCAGGACAGCGTGGATTCCGGACGCATGATGGGCACGTCGGGCTATTGCATGACCGGTTCCTACGTAATTCGACTCGCGGCGGCCATCCCTGAACGCATTGGAGCCGGTGCCTCCTTCCACGGCGGTGGCCTCGCCACCGACGCGGAAGACAGCCCGCATCTTCTTGCGCCGCGGGTCGAAGCAGGCCTGCTCATCGCCATCGCCGAAAACGACGACGAGCAGGAACCGCAAGCCAAGGTGCTGTTGCGCGAAGCGTTCGACGCGGCGGGCGTCGAGGCAGAGATCGAGGTTTACGAAGGTGCAATGCACGGCTGGTGCCCGCTCGATTCGCGCGTGTATGACGAGGAGAATGCCGAGAAGGCCTGGAGCCGGATGCTTGCGTTGTTCGAGCGCGAACTCGGCTAGCGATTCCACTGCGGTGGTAGCCGAGCGGCCTTCGTCATTGCCGCGTCATGCTACTGGCGCGGATTCGAAGTAGCTGGGCGAGGTATCGGCTTGGCGCGGCAGGACCCGGTAGACGCGTTCGACGAAAGCAGCGAACTCCTCGATCCATTCCTTCAGAAACTTCTCGGTCGACGGGTTGGTCACCTCGCCCTCGTCGCTGATCAGGCCGGGAGTAAACTGAATGTAGGCCTCTATCGCGTTCATCATCTCTGAGTTGCAGAAGGCGAGCACGCCCCGAAGGCTCTGCTGAGCCAGCGCCGTGCCGATCATCCCCGGCGAGGTGCCGATGACCGCCGAAGGTTTGCGCGCGAACGAGTTCTTTCCGTATGGCCGGCTCGCCCAGTCGATGGCGTTCTTCAGTCCGCCCGGGATCGAACGGTTGTACTCGGGCGTTACGAAGATCAGCGCCTCAACTGCGGCCAGGCCCTCCTTGAATGCCCGTGCCGGCGGCGGAAAGTCAGCGTCGTAGTCGCAACTGGCCGCGCGCCGGCGCACAGCGGCACCCGGCAGAGCAGTCCCGGGGCATGAACTATGGAATCTGTGATAGTTCGATCAACGACACACTGTCATCCTCCGAGCGAGGATGAACCGCGGTTCATCGTCATCGGCAAGATAGGCTCGAGGCACGGTCAGCTGTCGTTACCCCGTAGCGAGGATGTTCGAAGAATTTCCGTTCGAACGGGCGCACGATGAAGAGGCGATAACTTATGAACGCAAAGAAAAAACCTGCCGTAACCCCCTGCGCATTCGAACGACCGCTTGCTCTTTGAGGCAGGCGGAACTAGGCTGAAGTATGAAGGTGCTTTAAATGGCTGGTCAAAGGCTGGGAATCGCTCGCAGCCGCCGGCAAAGGTTGCGCCGCAAGTGCTACCGCCACTGAACCTCATCTAATGACTAAACGGTTATGGGAGAAAGACGAAATGTTTCTAAAAGTGTTGACTGGCTTGCTTCTCATCGCATTTTCAAGCTTGGTTTTCGCGGCTTCCTGTCCTATTTATATGGGCGAAATTGACGAGGCGCTCAACGATCCAGCCGTCGAGCAGCGATTGAGTGAAGAGGAACTCGCGGAAGTCAGGCAGTTACGGGAAGAGGGTGAAAAGGCACATCAGGCAGGCGACCACGACAAGTCAATGGAAGCATTGACCCGCGCGAAAGAGATTCTCGAAGTCTCCTGAAGTAATACACCTGCTATTACCTGAACGGCGCTTACGTGGGGCCGCGTGGGAGATGGTCCGGATACGGGCGAGGGGCGGGGTGCTGAATCCTATGGAGTAACTCCTGAGGACGCAGTCGCCGCGCCATTAGTTAGGAGCAAATCTACCTGATACGAAGCCAGCGGAATTGTGCATTTCCCCTTGCAGCGCGACGCTGCCTGTAGTTAGGCCGTTCAAAGACTGGTCAACATGACAATATCACAGCACGTACAACGTCTGCGGGCGGCCATCGGATCAGAACTGATCGTTCTTCCTTCGGTCACCGGAATTATCTATGACGAGTTCGATCGCATTCTGCTGGTGCGGCAAATCGCCGATGGAGTGTGGAGCGCACCTGGCGGGTCTGTAGACCCAGAAGAGACGCCTGCCGATGCCGTCGTTCGCGAAGTTTGGGAGGAGACAGGCCTGTACATCGATCCCGTTCGTCTCCGCGGTGTTTATGGCGGCCCCTCTTGTGTCGTCACCTATCCGAACGGTGACCGCACTGCATACGTGATGACCGTATTCGAGTGTGAAAAGCGTGGCGGAACGTTGCGTCAGACCTCCGATGAAACCAATGGCGCAGCATTCGTAGGGGCCACGGAGCTTTCTCTATACCGCACCCCGCCTTGGGTGCCGCATGTTCTGACGGGACTGTACGACCGTTCGCGAAACAACTACTTCGATGCCCCGTCGTGGCAACCGCCAAGCCATCCGGGCCCTTAGCCGGAACCATTAGTCTCCCTGGCCTAACATCGCGCTGCAGAGGATGCGGGGCCGTGCATGATTCGTCACATCCCGGCTGGCGGTTCCCGGCCCGCACCTCTGAGCTTCGGGCGTTAGGCGCACGTGACACGTGATCGCGGACCTATACCTCGCTGAAAGAGATGTCTCGCGCGAATTCCTTTCGGCGCGCGAGCACATTTATAATCGTGCTGGCCGCTCCAGCTTACGGCGCTTTCGCCCGCTCCGATCCGTGGGACGTCTGCGGAACTCGGAGACGCGAGGCACCAATGGCATTGCGAAACGGCGCTAGCACCTTTTTACTGGCGACAAGTATGGGTCCGATCGCAAGCCACATGGACTCAGGTTGCCCAGCGCTCCGTTGAAGCATCGAGTACGCGGGCCATATACTGGATGCTCCGTTTGTGAAATGTTGACTGTATAGCCACTGAACAGTCTTCCGGCACATAGAGCCCATAGTTGCGCATGAAGGCGTCCTTGGCAGTAAACTCGATGCAATAGTCTGTTGCCAGGCCAGACAAGATCAGGTTCTTGACGCCCAGCGCACGCAGCAGGACCTCAAGGCTGGTTTGATAGAAGCCCGAATGCATAGGCTTCAGGATGTAGTAAGAGGTCGAATCCGGCCTCAGGGCTGCCACGAAGGACTTCACCGCTTTGCTCTGTTCGCATCGGGCAACCAAGTCGTCAAAGGTGCAGCGCCAGTCACCGAAGTTGTCGTTTACGTAGATGACCGGGACATTGATGGAACGGCAGGTCTCCAGGAGATCGCTCAGAGCTTTCGCCATAGTCCTCGCCTGTGAGAGTAATTTCCTGCCGTCGTGAAAGGCGAAATGATTGATGACATCGATGACGAGCAAGGCGGACAAATGATCGTCCCGACTCAGTAGCTCCCGAGTGCTCATGGACGAGTGATGCCGTCGGGCCTGGTCGTTTCGTTCATTCGTGGTTTGGACACTGCACCCTGTATTCAGCAAGTCTCAGCAAGATGCATGCCACGACCTCGGCCGGCTGATCCTGCAGATTTCGGTCTTGGGTTGCGGCTCGCGCACGCCGGTTGTACGGCGCTTTTTGCAAAGCCTATTGTATATATTTCCGCCAGGATCGTAGATTTCATTTCTCCAGGAGTTCCCCGCGGCAGAAGTGCTAATCAACTCTGGGCGACGTATCGCGGGACAGGAACACGCGGCACCGTTCCCGGAGGTCTTCGCTGCGCTCGCCCGGCAGTGACCGTCGCCGATGACGTAAGCCGTCGCGCAGGACGAAGGGATATCCCCGGTAACGATGGACGAGATCATCGTCGGTACGGCGGCACGGCGGCACGGCGGCGCGATGAGCGCGGCGGCGCGATGAGCGCGGTAAGCGCGCTAGCGACATTTCCAGTTGGCGCCGGGGGAGGGGATCCCTCGCCGGTTCAGGTCCACCGCAATCGCACGCTGGGTATCGCCGGCGGCGTAGCGCTGGAATATCTCGCGGACGACAGCAGCCTATGCTTCCGCTCCGTTCACAATCGAGGCATGCTGCCGGATAATCGCATCGACGTTCAAGTGACGAGGTTTCCATGACAAACAAGCGTCGATCGCGCCCCGGTTGGCGTCCAGCGTGAATGTCCAGCCATTGTGCTCGCAGAGTCGCTCGACAATGCTAAGCCCGAGTCCAAACCCTTGTGTCTCCGACCCGCGGGAACGCCGTTTACTCAATTCCTCAGGATCGTCAACTTCCAAGCCGCTGTGGTTACTGATGGACACTTCGTGTTGATCGATCCGGACGCTAACCGGACCTTGATTATGGGGCGTGTGTTCGAATGCGTTGCGTACCAGATTGCCGACTGCGATAGCGAATGCCTGCGGATGACCGAGCAAAGTTGGGTTAGTCAAGCGCTTCACGTCGACGGTTATCTCCTTGTTGGCTAACAGATGGCGCTGTTGCTCGATCGCCTGGTCAACCAAGGGGCCGACTTCGAAGTGTTCGCTGTAACTGCTGTCATTGGATTCACGAGACAGGCAGAGGAACATATCGATTGTCGTTTGCATGTCGATCGTTGCGCGTTTGATGCGTCCCATTGCCCGGGATGCATTCTTGGAGAGCTCGGCAGGCTCCAGCAGTTCCAACGCTCCTCTAATGACGGTTATCGGCGTGCGCAGTTCGTGACTCGCGGCATTCGTGAAATAGCGTTCACGGTCGATAAACGCGCAAATGCGCTTCAGGGTCTTCTCGATGGTCCTTGCCAGCAGCCCGACCTCGTCGTCGTGAAAACACTCAGCCTTGACGCGCCGCCAATCGTCGTCCGACAGCTGTTCCGAGTTTATGCCGCCAACCGCTTCGGCCAAGCGTATTACGGGATCGATGGCGCGACGGCTGATAAAGGCACCCAGGACGATCGCCAGCAGGGTCAACATCGAGACAATTGTGACCAAGCCAGTGATCAACCACACTTCTTCGGTCGCGGAAGCCTCTATGCCCGAAACGTCGGCTACGACGTACAGGGGTCTCGAAGGTACGCCGGTGGTGACTACAGCGACATGCAATTCATCACTCTCGAATTCGTAGTATCCTTCATCGGGCATGTCGTTCGCCCAATCGCGCAACGCTGTTGGCAGGTCGACGGGCTCGCGATAGCTCTTCACATAAGCTGAGTGCGGCAGCGGCGCGTCGGGATCGGCCTCGGATCGGCCGATGTAGTCTGTCACGGACAGGAGAAGTTGTTTCTCCAGTATACGGTCTTCGGTGACTACCATCGCCGCGAATGTACCGAATCCACTGGTGATGCCGAGCACCGCCGCAAACAATCCAAACGCGAAGACAACACGGGTACGCAGGCTATGCCGGAACATCGTCGTCCGACTCTGCCACCCGATAACCAATGCGATGCACGGTGTGCAATAGCGGCCGGTCAAAGGGCTTATCAATCGCCTGGCGCAACTTGTACAGATGGGAACGAAGCGCATCGCTATCGGGTCGCTCATCACCCCAGAGCAGGGTTTCCAGACTGGCGCGCATCACAACAGCGGGTGAAGCTTCCATCAGCCGCTCGAGGATCTTCAGGCACGCAGGGTTAAGACTCAGTTTTTGACTACCTCGCCGGATTTCGAGGGTCTGTTTGTCCATCGTCAAGTCCCCGACGCTCAGCAATTGCGTGGTCTTTGCCTGGCCGCGTCTGTAGAGAGACACGAGGCGCGCATAAAACTCCTGAAGTGCGAACGGTTTCACCAGGTAGTCGTCGGCGCCGGCGTCAAACCCCGCCAGTTTGTCCGGCAACGTATCGCGCGCCGTCAACATCAGGACCGGCGTATCCCGTTTCGCCTCAAGGCGCAATTTCCGGCAAAAAGTCAAGCCATCCATGCCTGGGAGCATGAGGTCCAGAACGATCACGTCGACCGGTTCCGTCAGCGCCAGATGCATTGCGCTTATACCGTCGTGTGCGAAATCGGTGATATGGCCTCGGGCACCGAGATAGTCACCTATGTTCTCGCAGATGTCCCGATTGTCTTCGACCACCAGCACACGGATGCAGTTTGCACGCAGAGCCTGTGTCATCGTTGCCGTCCTCCCGTGGACGTTGCCGACACGTTCTAGTTTGCGTCGCGAAGGCTGACCAATCGGTCGCCGCAACGTGACCAAAACGTGAACGACCGCGTCCCCTCCATCCCGTTCGCAGTACCGCGACGACGGGTGTCGTTCTTCAACCGGCCGTCAGTTTCGCATATCGACGGCAAGGTCACGGTTCGGCGACATCTCTTTCACAGTCACTACGCTACCGTTAGAACATCTCAAGTTTTTCTGGAGGTTTAGCGGCAGTGAAAATGACAGTATATCGGATGATGGTGTGTGCTGTCGGTGGCGCCCGTCGACATGTAGGGCAGGATCGGCAGCTTTGGATGCTGAGCCTCCACCGTCCTGCGCAACGCGACGAGTACGTCCGCGCGCAACGGCGAGGCCGGCGAGCTGGAGACTTCGTGTTTCGGGGCGATCCGATGCCCGGTCGCTGGCCGCGCCGACACGGTTCAGGCACATAAACGGACAGAACGGGGTGCCCGGACTCGGCGGCGTCGAGCAACGCCGGGTTGTCGACAAGGCGGAGGTTGCGCCGCAACCAAACGATGACCGGCGCAGCCATCTCAGCTCGCGGTCACTGCCGATCCGTCAGGTACAACTTTGTTACATTCCTTTACAACCGGACAGGAATCGCTCGGGTAAACTGTCGCCATGGAATGTCATGAGTGTCGCATTGTGTATCAGCGGCCCGGATTCAGCATATGGGGCTGCCCTGCCGCGAGCCAGGGCGCAACAAGATTGAACTTGAAATCATCACTTCTCACCAGGTTTCGCCATGTTACGTAGTTTCCATCAAGCTGTTTTCGGGATGCAAAAGGCCCTTTTGCTGCTACTTGTGGCAACTCCCGCTGTTGCCGACGTTGGCGCGATATCGGTAGAGGTCGTCGATGCCGTGACGCGCCGGCCCGTCGATGGTGTGACGGTTACGGCCGAGTCGCGTGACGGCGATGTGAGCTCGGCAACCACAGATAAAGGCCGGGCGCTGCTCGACAGCCTGGAAGACGGTTTCTTTGAATTGCGTGCAGAATCGGCGGGATACGTCACGGCCGTCGAGCCCGCGGTCCGAGTGCTGGAACAACGGACAGGCAGTCTTCGCTTCGAACTGCAGCCGGTGCCCGACTCGCTGGACGAGATCGTCGTTGTCGCTCGTGCACGCGAGGCAGACCCCTTCGGCGCCGTCTCGAACAGATTCCTGAGCCGCGACGAGCTGCGTAACGCGGCTGGCAGCGGCAGCGACGTTATGCGCGCGCTGAGCGGCCTGCCAGGGGTCGTCTCCAACGGCGAGTTTGCGGCTTTTTCCGTGCGGGGCCATGGCCCCAAAAGCAACCTCATCTATGTCGATGGTTTCCCGTTCCGGCAAGTCGTGCACTTCGAGCAGACGCTGGGCGAGGAGGAAGAAATCATCAATGGCGGCCGCTACTCCATCTTTGCGCCCAATGCCGTTGCCGGCGCAGAGTTCTCGCCGGGCGGCTGGAGCGCGGAGTTCGGCGGCCGCGATGCATCGCTCCTGCAATTCGAGGTCGTGGACGGCGCGCCGTCGCCTGTCGGCAGCCTGCGTCTCGATCTCGCCGGCGCCGAATTCCTTTACGAGGGGCCGAGCGGCTTTAGCGACAACACCTCGATGTTCCTGCAGGCGCGGCGCTTCGACTTCGGCCAGTTTTTCGAGACTATTGGTGAAGAGGCTTTGGGTGCGCCGGTTTCCACGGACGTGATCCTGAAGACGCATACACGTCTCGATGATGACGACGAGTTCGAGTTTCTCGCCCTATACGCGCCTGAGGAGTACACGCGGGACATTAACCACATACTCGCCGCCGAGGAGGACGAGGGCATCGAGGACGTCACGTTGCAGAACGAAGACCAGGACCTCGCGCTCATCGGTGGCACCTGGCGGCGGAGGTTTGGCGACGATGGCGAATGGACAAACCGTATCTACTACCGTGAGAGCGACCGCGTGTCGTCCGAGGGTGAGGCCTTCCCGGACCTGGTGCCGCCGGATACGCCAGCCGACCAGGTTCCGGTGCGCGAGAAACTCCTGGCCGTGAAGGAAAAGGAGTCGGAACTCGGCTGGCGCAGCGATGTGTCGTTCGGGAACCGCCCCGGGATATTCCGTGCCGGGCTGCAGCTTACGAGCATCGATCTCGACTACTCGACTGAGCTGCGGGAGGACTGGATACGCTATATCTACGAGTCTGACGATCCGCGCCCCCCGGGCGCAAACTACATCGTGTTGCAACCAGATGAGATCAACTCGATCTATAGCGCAAGCGAAACCAACTACGCCGTTTACGGCGAGCAGTTATTCGACTGGGGCGATGCCAATCTGCGTGCGGGCATCCGCTACGATCGCAATGGCTTTGGTGACGAGGACCTGGTATCGCCGCGGTTTGGCTTCAATTATGCGATTTCGCCCCGGTTGAGATTGTCGGCAACGGCTGGCATCTTCTATGAGCCGCCAAGCAACCTCGCCCGTGCGGCCGACCCTGATAACTTTGATCTCGAGAGCGAAGAGCTTACGCATTTCAGCCTGGGCTTCGACTATCGGCTGAGCGACAACCTGAATCTGCTCGTAGAGGCGTACTATCAGGATCTCGATAACCGGCTCGTGGAGAGCGGCCGCACGAACGGCCGAATTTCAAATGATGGTGAGGGCACTAACACCGGCGTGGACCTGGTGTTGACTCGCAGGTTCGATCAGGGCTGGTCGGCCGACTTCGTCTATTCCTGGAATCGCTACCAGGTGGACGATAATGACGGGCGTGGCGAGTACGACTGGGACTTCAACCGCGAGCACTTCGTCTCTGTCGGCGGGCGCTGGGAGATCAACGATCGATGGCAGGTAGGGGCACGCTGGAAGTACGGCTCCGGGCAACCAACTTACCGCTATATTGTTCACGATGACGTGCTGGCGCCGAACCCGCCCGTGCGCTATTCGCAAGAGAGGAGTGCTTTGAATGTCGATCGCGGCGATGCGTTCCATTCACTCGATGTGCGCGTCGACTACCGTCGTCCGATCGGCCCGGTGGATCTTGTGCTGTTCGCGGACGTGCTGAACGTTTACGGCGGTCCGGCTGGCCTGCAGCCCGAGTTCAACATCCTGACGGGAGAAATTGTCGACGAGGAGGAGGAAACTTTGCCGCTGCTCGGCCTGATCGTCGAGTACGCCTGGTAAAACGCGTAGTATCTAGCCCACGGTCGAAAAGGAGCGCGCCAAAGTATTCGGCTTGGCCGAGATGCTCAGCCAAGTTCGCCCCCGCTACCGTACAAACTTGCGATCCGCTTCCCGCGATGCGAAGCGCCATTCCCTCCGGCGACAGAATTGCCTCCAGCTCCGCGACCCACGCCAGGTACTCGGCAACCAGCCCCGGGATCAGTTTGGCCATCTTTGCACCGCCGCAAATTGTCCACTGGCGTTTTAAACCAGGGTGCACAAGGAACTGGAGATCGAACTCATCGCGACGCACGAGCTGCTGGCGGAGTGCCTGCTGAAGATCCCGAAGCCGACTCGTGGCGTCTTAGCCACAATCTGATGGATGGATGAGCTGCAGGCGCTGCGCCAGGACAAGCAACTTCGGGACGAAGTAGGGGAGAAGGCATCGCGCTCGTTGCGCTCACGGGGTTGGGCCAGGAGCAGGACCGGCGCTTCGGCGCGGGGGATGAATGACGTATCTGAACTGGCAGCCCAGCGCAGTTCTGAGTCTGAGGCTGCGAGTATGTAACTCTGGGCTAGACTTCCACGCCGTCGTGATGCATAACGCAGTGAACAGGAATGTGCAGCACAGGGCGTTCGAAGGGCGGGTTTTTCAAATGTATTCTTTGCTCGGAGCAGGAGAGGGCGACGGCGTCAATCCGTCGCGCGATCGCGCGTGAGCAAAGTGCAAAGCGTGCGACGCCCTGGCTCCCACAACAAAGTCCACGAGCTCATCGACCAGATCGGCAGCGGCGTTCCGCGCGCATATCTGGCACGTCTCGCCGCCCAGGCGCCGATCAACGGCAGCGTGACGATCGCCGTTGCGTTGCTGATAGCCGGGTTTCTGCTCTCGGAAGGCTACTCGAGTGCCGTATGGGTCTGGGCCGCGGTCCAGGTAAGCCTGGCCGCTCTGTGGATGGCACGCTGGTGGAAGCGCCCGGCTGAGCCGCATTCTCTGCGAGACACCACACGTAGCCGACGTGGCCTGTACCACGCGCTGATCTGGGGAACGGTCTCGGGAAGCGTATGGGGCGCCCTGACCGCTTTTCTTCCGGGTGCACCACCTCATGTGCAGATTGTCCTGATTCTGACCATGGGCGGCATGGCCGCAGGGGCTTCGGCGACGTTGGCCGCCGTTCCACAAGTCGCCGCCATGTTCATCCTAGCCTGCACGGTCCCGGCCACCGTCTACTACGTAGCGGTGGGCGGTGCGGCGGGCGGAACACTTGCGCTCGTATTCGGTGTGTTCGCGGCCGCGATGATAGCCATGTCGCAAGTGGTCTTTTCGGCCCTATCGAGACAGTTCGATGCCGAATGGCATGCGCAGGAGCTCGAAGAGATGGGGGCCGCTCTACGCGAGAGCGAGCAGCGTTTCCGGGCGACCTTTCAGAACGCGGCAGTCGGTATCGCTCATGTCGGCATGGATGGTTCCTGGTTGCGTGTCAACGATCGGGTCTGTGAAATCCTCGGCTACAGTCGCGACGAGCTAAACACCAGAACCTTCCAGGACGTCACCCATCCCGACGATGTGTCGGCCGGTCTTGAGCTCCTAGCGGATATGGCGCGTGGCGGGTCCAATGGCTATCAAATTGAAAAGCGCTACATGCGCAAGGATGGACGCCTGGTGTGGGTTCATCTGACGACTGCGCTGCAGCGTGACGATCATGGGCAACCCTTGTACGGGATCTCGATGATTCAGGACATCACGGCGCGCAAGGAGGCGGAGAACGCGCTGCGAGAGTCTGACCAGTCGAAGGGCGAGTTCCTGGCGGTTCTGGGCCATGAGCTCAGGAATCCGCTGGCGCCGCTTCGCAGTGGATTGGAAATCCTGGAGCAGGCTCCGCGGAGCCTGGAGCGCCTCGACAATCTCCTGCCGATGATGAACCGGCAGCTCTCACACCTCGTGCGGCTGGTGGACGATCTGCTCGATATTTCGCGCATCAGCCGGGGTGCCATCGAGCTGCAACGCGCGCCGCTCTGCCTGAAAGCTCCTATTCAGGCGGCGGTCGAGCAAACGACGGCGCTGGTGGCGCAACGGCGACACCACCTTGTGGTCCAGGAGCCCGATGAGCATGTGCGGGTGGATGGTGACTTCGAGCGGCTGACGCAGGTGTTTGCCAATCTCCTGGACAATGCGGCCAAGTACATGGCACCGGGCGGCACCATCCACGTGATGAGCGAGGAGGAGAGTGGGCAGGCCGTCGTACGGGTCAGGGACGAAGGCTACGGTATTCCGCACGACCGCATCGACAGCCTCTTTAAGCTGTTCAGTCAGATTCCAGAGCATCGGGATGGCGCCGGCGGAGGCCTGGGAATCGGACTGGCTCTGGCCCGTCAAATCATTGAGTTGCATGGCGGCGCGATCGAACCGAGGAGCGAAGGGCTCGGATGCGGTAGCGAGTTTATTGTACGCCTGCCGACGTGCTCCGTGGAATTTCAAGGCCACCGGGCCGACCGCAGGGACGCGTCCGATAGACCGGCCTTACGGGTGCTGGTGATGGATGACAATATCGACGCTGCCGAGGGACTGCGGATGCTGCTGGAGATGAACGGTCACGTTGTCGAGACAGCGTATGACGGACCGACCGCGCTCGAGCAGATTGAGGCGTTCGCCCCGGACGTCGCGCTGCTTGATCTGGGGCTGCCGGGAATGGACGGGATCGAGGTGTCCCGACGGGCCCGAGCGCTGTCGTGCGGCAAGGAGATACTGTTCGTTGCCGTAACGGGATGGGGCCAGGATGAAGACCGGCATCGGACGGAGCGGGCGGGCTTCGACGTTCATCTGACAAAGCCGATCGAGTGGCACGAGCTCGATCTCATCCTACGAACGCGTGCTGGCTCGCGGACGTCGCCCGTGCTGTGCTCGTGACCCGGGTGTTACCTCGGCAACACCAACGCGAAATCCGGATTCGACAGGCGGAGACCTGACTTCGAGCGGCGCCCACGCGCTTCCCCGATGTGCACATCGGATCCTCCTTGAGATCGCCATAGGCGGTCTCCTCAGTTACTACCTCGTGGTCGACCATTGCATATGTTCCGCGCAGCCCTGCCGTTGGCATATCTGTCGACGAGAGGCCGCGTGCCGGCGCACGACGGCCCGGCCCACCCGGCAGAGCAATCTGTGATAGTTCGATCAACGACACACTGTCATCCTCCGAGCGAGGATGAACCGCGGTTCATCGTCATCGGCAAGATAGGCTCGAGGCACGGTCAGCTGTCGTTACCCCGTAGCGAGGATGTTCGAAGAATTTCCGTTCGAACGGGCGCACGATGAAGAGGCGATAACTTATGAACGCAAAGAAAAAACCTGCCGTAACCCCCTGCGCATTCGAACGACCGCTTGCTCTTTGAGGCAGGCGGAACTAGGCTGAAGTATGAAGGTGCTTTAAATGGCTGGTCAAAGGCTGGGAATCGCTCGCAGCCGCCGGCAAAGGTTGCGCCGCAAGTGCTACCGCCACTGAACCTCATCTAATGACTAAACGGTTATGGGAGAAAGACGAAATGTTTCTAAAAGTGTTGACTGGCTTGCTTCTCATCGCATTTTCAAGCTTGGTTTTCGCGGCTTCCTGTCCTATTTATATGGGCGAAATTGACGAGGCGCTCAACGATCCAGCCGTCGAGCAGCGATTGAGTGAAGAGGAACTCGCGGAAGTCAGGCAGTTACGGGAAGAGGGTGAAAAGGCACATCAGGCAGGCGACCACGACAAGTCAATGGAAGCATTGACCCGCGCGAAAGAGATTCTCGAAGTCTCCTGAAGTAATACACCTGCTATTACCTGAACGGCGCTTACGTGGGGCCGCGTGGGAGATGGTCCGGATACGGGCGAGAGGGCGGGGTGCTGAATCCTATGGAGTAACTCCTGAGGACGCAGTCGCCGCGCCATTAGTTAGGCGCAAATCTACCTGATACGAAGCCGTTGCGAAATCAACGGGACAGCGCAAAGCAGGCCCCCGCTACCATTTCTATAGGGTTGTATTCCGGCCACGTGGTTTACACCTTATTCCGGACACATTAGTTGACACTCGGTCGGCTACGAACGGATTAGGGGCCGGTTCCACCGGTCCCTTTCATCGCAAGAGAGTATTTCGCCGTGCTGGCTTCTTTGCAGGCTTTGTCTTTCTATTCGTTGCCATGTTCGGCAAGAATCAGTGGGATAGTGGGCACATGAGACTGTCGGGTGTGCATTGCTTTTGTGGCGTTTTGGGGGCACCTTCTGGTGTGCCTCGTGTCCACTTTTCACGTCGAAGTACCAACACAAATGCCAATTTCCAAGCGTTTCCTCGTCATCATTCTCGCCATTTTTGCACTGATGGCATGCAACTCGCAGCCAACCAGCGGCATGCCACCCAATTTTGCCATTCAACCGGTCGAACAGGACGCAAATTGGGCAGTGGGATGGTGGCGCACACGACATGAGGAGAAGATCGAGCAGGCCAGGAATTCGGACGTTGACTTGCTGATGCTCGGCGATTCCATCACCCAAGGCTGGGAAGGTCAGGGTGCGAAAGTGTGGCAGCAGCATTATCACGACAGAAGCGGATTCAACCTGGGTTTTGGCGGCGACCGGACGGAACACGTGCTCTGGCGCTTGCGGCACGGTGCCGTCGATAACATGGAACCAAAACTCGTCGTCTTGATGATCGGGACGAACAATACCGCGCATCGGATGGATCCAGCCGCCTACACGGCCGAAGGCATTGCGATGATCGTAGGGGAGCTGCGCGAACGACTTCCGGAGTCGATGATATTGCTGCTCGCCATCTTTCCGCACCACGCATCGCCCTACAACGACATGCGGGAACGCAACGAAGAGATAAACCATTTGATTGCGTCGCTGGCCGACGGCGAGACAGTCCATTTCCTGAACCTGAATGAATTGTTTCTCGACGAAGGCGGCGCGCTGCGGCCAGAACTGATGCCGGACCTGCTGCACCCGAACGCCACCGGCTACGCGGTATGGGCGGAAGCGATGGAGCCAATGCTGTCGCAGCTCTTGCAGTAGACGACGACCGGCTTTGGCGCACACGCCGCGATGACGATCTCGTAGTCGGATCACGACCTTGTCGTTCAGGTGCGGCGTCGGCGGGCGAATGTACGCGTGGCGGATGTCCAGCGATTCGGCGTGCCAGTGAAACTGCGACTGAAACTCGGCCCCATTGTCGGTCTGGATGACCAGGATCCGGAACGGCAGGCGTTGCCGAACCTGATTGAGAAACTGAATCGCGGTCCCCTGATTGCACGCATCGTAGACCTTCAACACCCGGATACGGGTGCAGTCGTCAATGGCCGTGAACTGGTAGAGGCGTTTTGTCGTCCCGGGAATGCGCTCGAGAAGCTTGTCGTCCCCAGGTTCCCGACGACGTCGTGCCATTTCGCCCAAGGTCCGGGACCTCGAAAACGACGTCGGCGGCTTCGAGTTCGACGACCAGTGTCGTCCCGCGCGTCTCAAGCGCGTTGAGTTTCGTTGTCAGGGTAGGACTGAGGCCGATGCGTGCATTCGCGTCGGCGGCGGCAGCAAAGATGACGGGGTTGAATCCGGCGTTCCCTGCGTCAGGTACGGAGACCCAATGCGCGCTAATTCGCCGCCGTCATCGCAATAATCAAAGTCGCCGCGGCGATATTTAGGCCGAAGCCGACAGTCAACATGCGTTTCAACGTCACCAGCCCGGACGCATAGGCGATGGCGTTCGGCGCCGTCGCAACCGGGAGCATGAAGGCGAAACTCGCTGCGAGTGTCACGGGGAAGGCGAGGGGCTGCAGCGGTGCGCCCGTTGCCACTGCCACAGCGGCGATCACCGGCAACATCGACGTCAGCGTCGCGACATTGCTTGCGAGCTCCGACACCAAGATCGTCACGATCACCAGCACAATGACGAGCCCGAACGCGCTGACGCCGTCCATGTCCGAAATCCGTTCGCCGATCCACGTCGCGAGCCCTGTCGCCTCCATGCCCGCCGCGAGCGACAAGCCGCCGCCGAAGAGAACTGCGATGCCCCAGGGAATGCGTTCGGCCGTCGGCCAATCGATCAGCTTTTCGCCGCGCGCCCCTCCGGACGGGACGACAAACAGCGCCAGTGCCCCGATCAACGCGACGCCCGTATCGGTGAGCGCGCCGAGGCCAGGAATTTCAACGATCAGCGTGCGAAACATCCACGCCAGCGCCGTCGCGCCGAACACCAAACCGACGCGCACTTCTGGTGTCGTCAACGGGCCGAGCTTGGCATACGCCTCGCGCACGACGCCGGCAATCGCCGTCGTGCGATCATGCCCGCGCCCAATCAGCGGCATGGACAAGAGTAACCAAGCCAGCGGCAGCATCACCAGCATCAATGGAATCGCCAACTTCATCCAATCGATGAAGGCGATGGATTCACCGGCACGATCCAGAAACGCGATGCCGATCAGATTGGTCGGCGTACCCACCGGCGTGCCGATCCCGCCAATCGTCGCCGCATGCGCGACGCCGAGCACCAAAGCGCCACCAAGCGCGAGGTCGGGCTTGTCATCCGGTGAAAGCGCCCGCGCGGCGCCGATCGCAATCGGCGCCAGCATCAACGTCGTCGCCGTATTCGAAATCCACATCGAGATTACGCACGAGGCGATCATGAAGCCCGCGACCAACGCCGCCGGCCGGCCGCCGGCGCGCGATGCAATCGACAGCGCGATGCGCTCTTGCAGACGCCAGCGCTCCACCGCCGCCGCCAGAATGAATCCGCCGATGAACAGAAACACGATCGGGTCCGCGTAAGGCGAGGCCGCTTCCTTGATTCCCGCGGCGCCGACCAGCGGCAGCACGATCAGCGGCATCAGCGCGGTCGCGGCGATGGGGATGGCTTCGCTCACCCACCAGACCACCATCAACGCCGCGAGGGAGACGACGCGCCACGCCTCGACGTTCATGCCTTCCGGCGGCGGCAAGGCTTGCAGACCGATCGCGAGCAAGGGGCCAAGCACAATGCCGATCCGGCGCCCGGTGCGCCCAAAGCCCGAGCTTTCGCCAACGGCGTCCTCTGCTGTCACGGATGGTTCTCCCCGGCATTTCCAGCTCGAAGGCGAAAGTTTCCGACGCCTGAACGACGAGGGACCGGGCCGGCTCCGCCCTGATGGCGGCCTCGACTGAGTCCTGCATCAGTCATCCGCCCGGTCCCCAACCCGCCCGCCGGCCTCGCCGGCTCACATAAGGCCACTTAAATGCACTATCCGCCAAACATGGATGAAGAATTGACGGACGAGGACACAGATGACGGTCGGACACGATGAAGAAACTCACACCACTTAGTCTGTCGTTGCGCGCGGGGCAAGCGCAGGATAATGCCTTCTTTCGGGAGGTCCTGCTATTCCCACGAGATCTTTTGCATGGCCACCGAGAACTACGCGCTGCTGTCACGGGACAAGACCGCCGTCAAGCGCCTGAAACACTCGCGCTGGGAGCTGAACGACGCGGTCTACAGCATCAGCGCGCTGGTATCTCCTCATCGAGGAATATGCGTCGAGTTCCACGTGGGCGATTGTGTTCACCATCCCGGTGCTGGTGATCCGCTATGCGATTGGAGTTGTGGCGATTCAAGTCGCAACTTTCATCGACGACACGCTCGAACGCCGTGAAGGCCACGATTCCATCACATGTTTTCTCGACGTCGCATATTTGAAGAACGAGCAAATCACGTCGGAGTATCTTGACCTTCGAAGGCACCAACGATTCCTGCTTGGTTGTTCACCATCCTTTCTAATACTCGGAGTAGGGTTTTTCTTCGCCATAAGATGGATGGGTGAGTTCGACCTGTTTGGCTGGATAGCGGGCGCGGGTTGTATCGGTTTGGCGGTCGGACTCCCCATTCTTGCACGGCGGCTGTCGCAAGCAGCATATCAAATCGGGGAACGGGCGAAGACTCAGTCGTCATCGAAGCTTGCGTGAGTATCGGGACTACCACTGAGAGACGAGGATGGTCATTTCTTCCTGCGTCAGTCCCGCTTGCAGTGTCGCCTGCTCTATCTTCGTGCTATAGAGGGATCGCCGGGCGATGGAAACTAAGGAGAATAGGAATGTGCGATGACCAGACCGAATGTGACAACGAGGCGTGGCGGCATAAGCGGGGCCTGACGCGGCGCGATTTCAATACCGTCGTTTCCATCGCGACGCTGGCCGCGCTTCTGCCCCGCGCGGCCAATGCGCTCGACGTCGATGAGTCCGAGGTCACCATTCCGACGCCTGACGGCACGGCGGATGCATACTTCGTTCGGCCGGCTGGCGGCGAACACGCGGCCGTCATCGTCTGGCCCGACGTCATGGGCATCCGGCCGGCTTTCCGCACGATGGGCAATCGCCTTGCCGAATCCGGATACGCCGTGCTCGTCGTTAATCCCTATTACCGTACGGCAAAAGGTGAAGTGTTGAAGGAAGGCGAAAGCTTTGCCGACCCGGCTGTGCGGGAACGCCTCACACCGCACCGGAATGCGCTGTCCCCGAAAACTTGTGTAACCGACGGCAAAGCGTTTGTCGCCTGGCTCGACGAGCAGGACAGCGTGGATTCCGGACGCATGATGGGCACGTCGGGCTATTGCATGACCGGTTCCTACGTAATTCGACTCGCGGCGGCCATCCCTGAACGCATTGGAGCCGGTGCCTCCTTCCACGGCGGTGGCCTCGCCACCGACGCGGAAGACAGCCCGCATCTTCTTGCGCCGCAGGTCGAAGCGGGCCTGCTCATCGCCATCGCCGAAAACGACGACGAGCAGGAACCGCAAGCCAAGGTGCTGTTGCGCGAAGCGTTCGACGCGGCGGGCGTCGAGGCAGAGATCGAGGTCTACGAAGGTGCAATGCACGGCTGGTGCCCGCTCGATTCGCGCGTGTATGACGAGGAGAAAGCCGAGAAGGCCTGGAGCCGGATGCTTGCGTTGTTCGAGCGCGAACTCGGCTAGCGATTCCACTGCGGCGGTAGCCGAGCGGCCTTCGTCATTGCCGCGTCATGCTACTGGCGCGGATTCGCGTAGCTGGGCGAGGTATCGGCTTGGCGCGGCAGGACCCGGTAGACGCGTTCGACGAAAGCAGCGAACTCCTCGATCCATTCCTTCAGAAACTTCCCGGTCGACGGGTTGGAAGAAAAAACCAGCCGTAACGCCCTGCGCATTCGAACGACCGCTTGCTCTTTGAGGCAGGCGGATCTAGCCTGAAGCATGAGGGTGCTTAAGCGGCTGGTCAAAGGCTTGGAATCGCTTGCAGTCGCCGGCAAAGGTTGCGCGGCACGTGCTACCGCGACTGAACCTCATCTAACGACTGAATGGTTATGGGAGAAAGACGAAATGTTTCCAAAAGTGTTGACTGGCTTGCTTCTCATTGCGTTCTCAAGCTTGGCTTTCGCGGCTTCCTGTCCTCTTTATATGGGTGAAATTGACGAGGCGCTCAACGATCCAGCCGTCGAGCAGCGATTGAGTGAAGAAGAACTCGCGGAAGTCAGGCAGTTGCGGGAAGAGGGTGAAAAGGCACATCAGGCAGGCGACCACGACAAGTCAATGAAAGCATTGACTCGCGCGAAAGAGATTCTCGAAGTCTCCTGAAGTAAAGCAGCCTCCGCTACCATCAAAACTTGCTTCACGAAGCACGGCGGCTTCAACCGCTCCCTCTCTTTCCAGCAACCGAATTTTCTTGTCGGTGATCTGCGGAGCGATCCATCATTCGAGCAGCCCTTGCGTTTGACGTAGCCCGCGCAGGCATAGGTCGCCTTCAATGCGATCGTAAAGTTCGAGCCGGGCGCGTTGATACTGCTGGCGCATTCGGACGGATGTGACGGCATCCGCGAATCGGGGCGGTCGCCGAGTCCGGCGTGCTGCCCGATTCGAGCGACGTTCAGCCAATGCGGAACCGCCATTACTGGGCTATATATACTTTGTCGCCAGCCAATTTGAGTGTTATGGGGGACTGCTAATGAGCAATCAGCAAATCGCAATCCCATTGTCACCCATCGCAGCTCCGGCGCGTCGCCGGAATATGCTTGCCGCGGCACTCCGTCGCGCCCTCGCAGAGCCCCGCCCGGGGCCGCGGATACCGGCTCGTCTGCTTGCCTTAGGACTCGCCGCCCACGGCGTGGGAGCCTGGGCAGCAGGTCCCTTCCCGCCTGAGTTCGAGCTGTCGAGCCTGCTGCCGGCAAACGGCGGCGACGGCAGCACCGGCTTCGTCCTGAGGGGCATCGACGCCGTCGATTTCTCGGGCTATTCGGTCAGCGCAGCCGGCGACGTCAATGGCGATGGCCTCGGTGACGTCCTGGTCGGCGCTTATCTCGCCGATCCGGGCGGTCGAACGTCTGCCGGGGAGAGCTACGTGGTGTTCGGGCGGGACCCGGCGGCGGGTGGTTTTCCCGCCGGGTTCGAGCTGTCGAGCCTGCTGCCGGCGAACGGCGGCGACGGCAGCGCGGGCTTCGTCCTGAATGGCATCAACACCGACGATCGCTCGGGCCGTTGGGTCAGCGCGGCCGGCGACGTCAATGGCGATGGCCTCGATGACGTCCTGGTCGGCGCTTTGCGCGGCGGTCAAATCCATGCTGGGGAGAGCTATGTGATATTCGGGCGGGACCCGGCGGCGGCTGGTTTCCCTGCCGAGTTCGAGCTTTCGAGCCTGCTGCCGGCGAGCGGCGGCGACGGCAGCGCGGGCTTCGTCCTGAAGGGTATTGACGCTCCGGATTACTCGGGCGTTTCGGTCAGCGCGGCCGGCGACCTCAATGGCGATGGCCTCGATGACGTCCTGGTCGGTGCTCCTCGCGCCACTCCGGGCGGTCGATACAATGCCGGAGAGAGCTACGTGGTGTTCGGTCGGGACCGGACCACGGGTGGTTTTCCCGCCAAGTTCGAGCTGTCGAGCCTGCTGCCGGCGAACGGTGGCGACGGCAGCGCGGGTTTCGTCCTGAATGGCATCGACGTCGGCGATTTCTCGGGTTGGTCCGTCAGCGCGGCCGGCGACGTCAATGGCGATGGCCTCGACGACGTCCTGGTTGGCGCTTGGCGCGCCGCTCCGGGCGGTCGATCCGATGCCGGGGAGAGCTACGTGGTCTTCGGGCGGGACCCTGCGGCGGGTGGTTTTCCCGCCGAGTTCGAGCTCTCGAGCCTGTTGCCGGCGAACGGCGGCGACGGCAGCGCGGGCTTCGTCCTGAAGGGCAGCGACGCTTTCGATTACTCGGGTCATTCGGTCAGCGCGGCCGGCGACGTCAATGGCGATGGCCTCGATGACGTCCTGGTCGGCGCTTGGGACGCCACTCCAGGCGGTCGATCAGCAGCCGGGGAGAGCTACGTGGTGTTCGGGCGGGACCAGAGGACGGGTGGTTTTCCCGCCGGGTTCGAGCTCTCCAGCCTGCTGCCGGCGAACGGCGGCGACGGCAGCGCGGGCTTCGTTCTGAAGGGCATCGACGCCCGCGATGCCTCGGGCTGGTCGGTCAGCGCCGCCGGCGACGTCAATGGCGATGGCCTCGATGACGTCTTGATCGGTAGTCCCTCTGCTGGCGCCGGGGAGAGCTACGTGGTGTTCGGGCGGGACCCGGCGGCGGGTGGTTTTACCGCCGAGTTGGAGCTCTCGAGCCTGTTGCCGGCGAACGGCGGCGACGGCAGCGCGGGCTTCGTCCTGAATGGCATCGACGCCGGCGATGTCGCGGGCCGTGTCAGCGCGGCCGGCGACGTCAATGGCGATGGCCTCGATGACGTCTTGATCGGCGCGTTCTATGCCGATCCGGCCGGTCGATCAGCAGCCGGCGAGAGCTACGTGGTGTTCGGCCGAGCGGCCGGGTCGCCGACGGCGCCGAGGCTGAGTATCGTCAACAGCCCGGCGGCGGTCGAGGGTGATTTTCTGCGGTTCACGGTCAAGCTGTCGCAACCGGTCGCTGCGAACGTCACTTTCGATGTGACGACCATTGACGGTACCGCCCTGGCACCGGACGACTACCAAGAGAAGAGTGGTGCCCGGCTGTTCGCACCCGGCGAGACCGAGCGGATCCTCTGGGTCCCGACCGTCGACGACGCAATGATCGAGGCGAACGAAACGCTGCAGCTTAAGCTATCGAAGCCCGAGAATGCCGAACTGGGTCAGGCCAGCGCCGAGGGCATCATCGTGGATAACGACGACCCGAGCGATTGGGCACGCCTCAGTGTGGCGAACGCCCGTGCCGCCGAAGGTGAGTACGCGGGATTTGTGCTCAGCCTGTCGAAGCCGACGAAGAAGGATGTGAAGATTGCGCTACAGACCGTGGATGTCACGGCCTCCGCGAACCGCGACTACGAGTCGAAGTCGGGCACGCGCCTGATCCCGGCCGGTGCGACCCAACACACGATCTACGTCAAGATTGCGGACGATGATGTCGTTGAAGGGCAAGAGGAGTTCCGACTGCGAGTGGAGGTTCGCAGCAATAACGCCGTCGTTGCCGATGGCGATGCCATGGGCACGATCAGCGATCGGTAAACCTGAACCGATCGGTATGGCACTCGCGACACCAGGGCAATCTGCGAGAGCAGCAACTACATTCCGGACTTGCCAGCCTGGGGCACCCGCGTGACGCAGCCGAGCGAGGCATCGGCTGAAAAAGAAGCCGGGTTCGAGTTTCTCACCTCGCGCGGATTCACTGCGTGGCTCGCCGAGCAGCGCCTTAGTCTCGTCTTCACGACGTACCAGGTCGGCAAGCTGTTCTTTTTGGGACTGCAGCCGAACGGCCGCCTGGAGATCTTCAACCGCACGTTCAACCGTTCGATGGGCCTGAGCGTGAGCGAAGACACGCTCTACGTGAGCACGCTTTATCAGCTCTGGCGATTCGAGAATTCGCTTCCGGCCGGGCAGACGTACAACGGTTACGATCGACTTTATGTGCCGCAGGTTGCCTGGACGACCGGCGATATCGATATACACGACATCGTTGTGGACAATGCCTCCCGGCCGATTTTCGTCAACACCCTGTTCAGTTGCCTGGCGACGGTCAGCGACACTCACAGCTTCAAGCCGCTCTGGCGCCCGCCGTTCATATCCAAACTCGCCGCCGAGGACCGATGTCACCTGAACGGCGTCGCTCTCATGGGTGGCGAGCCGCGCTTCGTTGCCATGGTCAGCGAAAGCGATGTGGCAGACGGGTGGCGCGACCACCGCCTCGACGGCGGTGCCGTCTACGACATCCGCCGGAACGAACGCGTCATCGAAGGCCTCTCGATGCCGCATTCACCGCGCATTTACCGTGACCGACTGTGGCTGCTGGATTCCGGGAACGGCTGGTTCGGCTACGTGGATCAGGAGAGAGGCAAGTTCGAGAAAGTGACTTTCTGTCCCGGATACGCACGGGGGCTCGCCTTTCATGGTGATTACGCCATCATCGGGCTGTCGATGCCGCGCGGCAACCGGACGTTCAGCGGTCTGCGGCTCGAGCTGGAGCTCACGAGCAAGCGCGCGGAGCCCCGGTGCGGACTGTTGATCGTGGATTTGCGTTCAGGTGATGCCGTGCACTGGCTCCGTATCACCGGGCTAATTCAGGAACTCTACGACGCAGCCGTCCTGCCAGGCTTCATTCGACCGATGGCGATTGGATTGAAGACAGATGAAATCCGCAGGGTTCTCTCCATGGAGCCATAGGTTGGCGAGAGCCCTGCGCCCATTCGCTATCAGATGGACCGCCGGTGCAATAGCTACTGCTGATGTGCGTCCCGCGCTAAACATTCTCGCCCTTGTTTGTGCTCGACGGAGTTAGATCCAGTCGCAGTTGCTCATTCATGAAGCCTTCGCTTTGGCACGCTGCTCTTGCTGCTCGACGACCATCTGGTAGGCGAGGTAGTACTTGTAGATGTTCGAGACGTACTGCACGGTCTCGCGACCAATGCTTTCCGCCGCGACCACCTCGACATTATTGAACCATTTGTTCGGGTCGAGCCCGCGATCGGCCGCCTTCTTGCGAAGCTGCCGGATGCGAGCGGGTCCGGCGTTGTAAGACGCGAAGGCGAACAGGCCTTTATTCAGGTCGTCCATCGGCTCGTCCGCGTAGTAGTGGTCGATCATGTACCGCATGTACTTGACACCGGCGTGGATGTTGGGCTCGACTTGTTTGATGTCGCCCACGTTCAGCTCCGCGCCCGTATCGGGCATCACCTGCATCACGCCGACCGCGCCGACCGCACTCCGGCGCTCGTGGTCGAGGCCCGACTCCTGGTAACCCTGCGCCGCCATGAGCAGGTAGTCCATGTCGTACTGCTCACCGTACTTGCGCATGAGATCGATGACTTCGCGGAATCGCGCAATGTCCTCCGCCGACGTCGCCGGATTCGCGTACTTGAGGCTCTTCAGATACTTCTGCAGCAACACGTTCCTCTCCAGTGAGCCCTCCGGGTAGCGAGCGAGAAACGCGTTGAGCTCCGCCAGCAACTCCGGGCTCCCCTTGCGCACCATCATGGCGGTCTGCGCGTCGGTACGAACAGCGGCGCCCAGCACGATATTGGGAAACACCTGGTGCCAGAATTCGGCGATGTAATCATCGACGAGGGTTATAGGCACAAGGCCGGCGCTGACCATCTCGATCAAGTCTTCGTCGGCCAGGACTTCGGGCGCAGGTCGAATCTGGACGGCTGCCTTGCCGGCCGCCTTTAGTTGCGCATTGAAGCGCTCGATGCCGTCCTTCGCGACGTCCGATGGCCGCAGGTACACTTCTTTACCGCCGAGATCCTCAACCGTGGTCACCGGGGGCACTTCGGGACCGGTCACGACGATCGTGGAGATTCCGCTCCGCGTCGGATTCGTGAAATCGACCTGCTCCGCTCGCCAAGCCGTCATCACCTTGCCCGCCGCTACGATATCGCCGCGTCCGTCGACGAGGGCCGGGATCAGATCGTCATGTGCCACTGGCACGTAAACGATCTGAACCCGCAGATACTTGTTCTTGAGGCGCTTGTTGAGATCGTCCTCCAACATCTTGAAGGTGTCTGGAACGAGACCGCGCGGTGTCCCCTGGTCAATGAAAAAAGTCGTCTTCGAGTAGGTCGTGAGTACACGGATAACCCGCCGTTCGATCATGCCGTCGAGATCGCCGGTCCACTTCGCGAGCATCGCGGCTGCGGCCTGCGTATCCGGGGTTTCGACGACCGGCGCCACCGTCGGCGCGGTCTCGACGGGCTGAGCCGTCAGAGTTTCGTTCGCCGGCGCTTCAATCGGCGCGGCCTCGGCAGATTGATCCATCGGAGTTCCGTTCGCCGGCGACGGCGAATCCTTGCCGCAGGCGGCGGTCAGCATCAAGATGGCTAGCGCCATCAGGGATAATCGGGTATTGGCCAGATGTTGCAGTGACATGATGTTCACTCCGGGGAGAATTGCCTCGGCTGCTGTCGGCTATTGCAGTGCCTCAGCTCATGTACAATGGAGGCTTTGAGGTTACAACCGAAAAGGGCATTCAGACTTTCCGCGCCGCGCCTGGAAAGCGACGGCAGCCGCGCCAGCCTGTCAGTATACATTTAGGCACGCCCCTTCAGACTCCCTTCTCGAATATACCTACGGCTGGGGCGACATGATTATCGCCGACCGTCACCTCGAATACGATGAGAGGGAGACGAAGGAAAAGACAGATGGCGTTTGCCAAGCACTTTGCCGGGCTGCACTGTCCGCAGCCGGCTGCGTATTTCATTCCGGAAAGACATCATGCGAAGACTATTGGTATTACTGACCTCCACGTTCATCGGCCTGAACGCGATCGCCGATGAAAGCGAGCCTGGCTGGGAATTCCAGATAACGCCCTATCTGTGGCTGCCGACGATTGGCGGCGATCTCAACTACGATCCGCCACCAGCCGGCGGCGGCGCACCAAGCGTCGATGTCGGACCGACCGATTGGCTGGATTTGCTCAACGGCGTCCTGCTCCTCAATGGCGGTGTCAGGAAGGGCCGTTTCTCGGTAGTCGCCGATCTGGTTTACCTGGGCCTCGAATCGGACGACGACCGGGTCAAATCGGTTGAAAGCGGGGGGTCGATTCCGGTTGGCGTCACCGCCAACCTGGACACGCAAACCGACTTCGATGGGCTCAGTATCTCGCTTGCCGCGGGCTATACCCTGCAGCAGACGGAGACTTCAAACGTCGATGTAATTGCCGGCGTGCGTTACTTCGGTGTCGACGCATCAACGAGCTGGAACCTGAGCGTCGACGTTACGGGGCCTGGTGGCGGCGTTGTCCTGCCGGCGCAGGGGAATATCGCTACGGAGTCCGACCTTTGGGACGGTATCGTCGGTGTGCGCGGCAGGATCGGCATCGGTGCAAGCAAGTGGTCCGTCCCGTATTACGTGGATATCGGAACGGGATCGTCCGACCTGACCTGGCAGGCGATGACCGGTCTCGAATATACCTACGGCTGGGGCGATATTGTTATCGCCTACCGTCATCTCGAATACGATGAGGGAGACGAGGGCCTGATGGAGGGTTTCCGTTTTAGCGGACCCGGCGTCGGCGCTCGCTTCCGTTTCTGATTCGGGGCCCGGAGGGCGGAAATCCTTCGCACTTGCCATTCAACAGGAGAGAGAGATGAAGAACCTGCTTGTGTGCGGCGCACTTGTCGTCGTGTCGGCCGCCGCTCTCGCACAGGCTCCGGCGAAGAGCCTGTCCGCCACGCTCGAAGTCTATGCGTTTCCCTCCGACGGCCAGGATGCGGCGCAGCAGTCGAAGGACGAGGCCGCGTGCTATGAGTGGGCCGTGTCCAATGCGGGCGTCGATCCTTTCGAGCTCGAGAAGCAGGAGACGGCCGACGAGCAGCAGGCCGAAGCCGAAATGGCCGCTGCCGGCCAGGCCGGCAAAGGCTCCACTGCCCGCGGCGCGGTGCGTGGCGCAGCAGCCGGCGCATTGGTCGGCGAGATCGCGAACGACGATGCCAGCGAAGGTGCGGCCTGGGGCGCGGCGGCGGGCGCCGTTCACGGCCGGCGCTCCGGGAAGCAAGCCAGTGCCGAAGCACAGCAAAGCGCGGCGGCGAACGCAGACGACCGCGCCGAGGTGACGGCTGAACAGATGCAGAATTTCAAGAAGGCGTTCAGCGTTTGCCTCGAGTCGAAGAAGTATCTCGTCAAGTACTGATGCTCATAGATCGAAGCCGGTCGTACAATCAACCCTCGGCAATCAACCCTGAACAATAAGGTAACTGTCACCCTATTGCTCTAGTCGGCGACCAGGTCGTCGACAGACGACTAGCAGGTGTCGCTGAACTCCTCGTCGTGCTCGTTGAGACAGGCGAGCACACGTCCTTCCACTTACTCGACGTTGCCGAAAAACTTGCTGCGCTCCAGCCCGCAGGCCTGGGCTACAGCGACGACCCGATCGGTCACATCGGCCAGAATCATGGCGGCATCCTCCAGCGCGCCCTCGCACTGGTCAAAGAGGAAATTCGCGACCTGTTGAAACCAAAAAGCGACACGGCGAACGCTGCGCCGCAAGCTCCGGTTCGGCTGAGTTACTTAAATCGCAGGCAGAACGGTACCTGCGGAACAGCGCAAAGCAGGGCCCCGCTACCATAAATGCTGGAATTATCGATGCGGGGCTCGAATTGATGTGTCCCGCGCCGGTAGCCACCACGGGCGCGACCAGAACGTTGCCGACCAGCTCGACGGGGATCTTCCCGAGCAGGCTACGTAGGATTGTCCGCGCGCCAGATCATGAACGTCGAATTGCCGGGACTGAATCACACACTTGGCTGACCGGCTAGTTCGCCAGCATAGCGGGACCGCGCCGGCTTGCCCATGTTCGTGAACGTCCTTGCAATGGACGACAAATTGCTTCCACTATTGAGCCTGCTTTTCCGGGGATTGGGGCCACTATGACGAAGCAGTGCGGGAGATGGGGAGGACAACGGCCGGTGGTTTCGCGGCGTGATTTCATCAACGGTATCGGTGTTGCCGTTGGCAGCTCGTTTTTGCCGCCAGGACTCGCGATGGCAGTCGCGGCAAACGAAATGTCGGGCAACTACCCGCCGATACTCACTGGAATGCGGGGCTCGCATGACGGTGCTTACGAGGTCGCGCATGCGCTTCGCGACGGTGTGCGTCTTTGGCACTCCGGAGGAAGTCGAAGACGTGTATGACCTGATAGTCGTTGGTGGCGGCATCAGTGGACTCACTTCTGCATACTTCTATCGCAAGCAGGTAAACCCGGATGCGCGCATCCTGATCATCGACAATCACGATGATTTCGGCGGCCACGCCAAGCGCAACGAATTCTGGCACGATGGCAGGATGTACCTGCGCAACGGGGGAACGCTGAATGTCGAGGCTCCGTCGCAGTACAGCACGGTCGCCGCCGGATTGCTCTGGGAACTCGGCATCGACCGGACGCGTTATTACCGCGCGATCCAGTCGGTGAAGGACCGCTATAAGGATCTCGGCATGGCTTTCGGCGTATTTTTTGACCGTAAGACCTATGGCGACAACAAGATAGTGTCCGGGCTCGGCGTCCGTCCAGCCGCTGAATTCTTCGCCGAAGCACCGATGTCGGAAAAAGCGCGCGCGGATGCGGTTCGCCTGTTTACGGACGCGAGGGACTACTTCCCGGGACTGACGCCGAATGAGAAGCGTGCAAGACTTATTCGCATGAGTTACTACGACTTCGTCACCGGTGTTGCGGAGTGCGAGCCTGAAGTAGCCACCCTTTTCAACCCTGAAGTGAACAGCCTGTTTGGCACGGGCGTCGATGCAATCCCGGCCATTTACGGCTACGAAATGGGCTTCGCGGGCTTCTCCGGCATGAATTTGCCCGAGATACCGCCAGGATTGCTGGTCAACGAACCTGGCGGGCAACACGGAAGAGAGAACGCGGCGCGCGCAGGGAACGGCGACCCGGACATGTATTTTCCCGATGGCAATGCCACGATCACCCGACTGCTGGTGGGATCGTTGGTGCCGGGTTCGATGTCCGCATCCACGATGGAACAGATCGTCACTGCGAAAGCCGATTATAGCCGGCTTGACCTGGCAGAAAACCATGTGCGTCTACGGCTCAACAGCACGGCAATCCACGTGGAGCATACGAATTCATCCGAAGTTGCGGTGACCTATGTACAGCATGGCGAGCCTTTCCGTGTACGCGGCCGTGCATCGGTGCTTGCCTGCTGGAACGCTGTCATTCCTCACATATGCCCGGAGCTTCCGGAAAAACAGAAACTGGCACTCGGCGATGGCGTGAAAGCACCGATCGTTTACACGAGCGTGCTGCTGTCGAACTGGCGATCGCTTGTCGATGCCAAAGTCAATTACATCGCAGCGCCGGGCGGTTACCACACGACGCTGTCGCTCAGCACTCCGTTGGCATTGGGCGACTACAGGACCAGCGCGAGCCCCGATGAGCCGATCATTCTCGGCATGGGCCGCTATCCCTGCAAGCCAGGCCTGTCGCGACGCGACCAGCACCGTGCCGGCAGGGCAGAGCTATTGGCGACTTCGTTCGAAACTTTCGAAAAGGAAATTCGCGGCCAACTCCACGACATGTTTGCGCCGCACGGGCTGGATGCGGACAGGGACATACTCGGTATTACCGTGAATCGCTGGGCCCACGGCTACACCTATTCCTACAATCCCCTGTTCGACCCGATCGAATGGGCTTTCTCGACGAGCGACGACCGGCCAAATGTCATCGGCCGGCGTCGGCATGGGCGGATAGCGATTGCGAATGCGGATGCGGCAGCCAGCCCGCACACGGATGCAGCCATCAACGAGGCGTATCGTGCGGTTGGCGAGCTGATGAGCGTGATCTGATCGGAACATAGAGGCCGGATTTTCACCGCCGCTCGGGTATTCTGCCTATGTACGGCGAACTCCGATGACATCTAAGATCGGTCCACCGAATGACGCGGCTGGAGATGGCAATGGCCACATATGGGTTACACGGTGTCCGCTGGCTTGCGATGAGCCTTGTGCTCGTGATGACGCAAATGCTGAGCGGCATGCTCGCCCATGCGTTCCTGGGAAACACGGTGCCGGCGTCGTTCCTGAATATGCCGGTCGACTGGCAAGGCATTTTTACGATAGCCGGCGCGGAAGCGGCCGCAGTCTACTGCCTGCTCACGGGTCTTCAGGTCGGCCGCAAGCACCAGGTATGGCTCGTGTTCGCCTTCTACTGGGGCACCAAGTACCTGCAGATGCTGATCGAGGCGGCATTCTTTCTCAATATCTGGCAGGCAGAACCCCTGATGTCATGGCCGGAGCTCGCATTCAGTGTTTTTTACGGCACCGCGACTGCGATGTTGTTCGCTCCCGTCGCGGTGTGGATCGCCGCCGTCAAGCCGGCCGAGGCAACGCAACCCGTCCTGGTGCCGCCGCTGCTTCCCGCACTCGCGATCGGCGCAGTGTACGTTCCCATTTACTTCGGTGCCGGATTTCTGATCGCTGTGCCGCTGGCAGGCAGCGCATTCGCCGGCACCTACGAAAACCTGCAGCTCCCGGTCTGGCTGCCGCTCTTTCAGTTCGCACGCGGGATGTTGTGGGCGGGCATCCTGTGGCTGGTGATCGGCAATCACGGTACGCATCGGGACAGCCGGGTAAGCACGGGGGTGGCCCTCGGTATTATTTCCTCGTTTCAGTTGTTGCTGCCGAATCCCTATATGGCGGAACAGCTACGCGCCGCACACCTGGCCGAAGTTCTCATTTCGATGACAGCATTCGGCTGGCTGTCCGCATGGATTTTTGGCCGTGCACCATTGCGTTCAAGCCAAGGAAATCCTCAAATAGCCCGGTAAAATGCCGGCCGACCTGGGCGGGCTTTCTGCAGCGACGGCTGGCATCGGTCATCCATCAGTCGGCGGTCCTCGAGGACAGCAACGGCGACGGCCAGCCATGTGTCAGCGTTTCTTTTGCCGGGCAGTCAAGCCGATTCGGCACTGATGAGGATCGTCGAGGGAACCGATCGACTGATCGTTTCCAAGGTCATTGTCGACGAGCTACTGGGTGTTTTTTCCCGCAAGTTTGCGAAGGATGCGGATCAGTTGGCGCGCATTGCAGTCTTTCTCGCGGACCTCGCCGACGTGGTACGTCCGCGCGGCCGAATCGATGTACTGCAGGGCGAGTCGGACAATAGGATACTGGGATGCGCCAGAACGGGTGGAGCACACGTTATCGTCACCGATGACAAGGCAATGCTTCGTCTTGGCCGGTTCGACGAAGTCCGGATCATATCCTTGCAGGAATATCTTGAGGAAAACCCAGAGTAAAAGGCGGCTACCGGACTGCCCTGGTCCGAATTATCGAGGCCAGACCATTGGGATGCATTGCAGACTTAGTGCTGGACCAGTCCGCAAGACTTGTTCTGAACGACTGCTTTTTCCGGCAGCGGTCATTGTGCTCCCGCGGACGCCGGCGTACTCTGCAAGTGCCAATAAAAGGTGGCGCTCCCCAGCGACGGTGATGGGAGGGTGCGCCGCGCGGCGTTCGCCGTTGAGAAGAACAGTAATGGTCATCGGTCATTGGCGTACGTCTGGCCGCGTATTTCTCGCGGCTTTCTTCTTAGTTGTCAGCCTCCCGGTACGACGCCAACTTCGCACTTTACAGAAAGCCGAGGGTGTAATCGACTTGGCCCTCAGGCCAGTGGAGAAATTTATGCGTTTCGACAAGCTATTGAGCCTGATTGCATTCCTTGCGGCAGCGTGGTCGCCAGTCGCACTGGCGGACGCACCCGCACAGGTGATGCTTCCGAGGATCATCTATGTGAATGACAACGCGGCGCCGGGCGGAAACGGTGTCACGCCCCGATTCGCATACCGGAACCTGCCAAAGGCGCTCGCGGAAGCGAAGACGATATCCGGCGCTGTGATCATCGATGTTGCGCCGGGAGAATACCTGATTGCCCGCACGCTGGTAATCGATCGGTCGCTGGTTCTTCGTGGCGCAAGCGTCCTGATCAAAGACGATCAAGGCTTGCCAACGAATGACACCGAGCCAGGCACGACGACGCGCATCGAGGCGACCGAAGCATTGGGATCCGAGCCGCTGATTTCCGTCGGGCGACGCGATGGGAAAGTCATCAGGGGTGTCACGGTTCGCGGCTTCGTACTGAAACACGCAGACTTTGCCACCGAACTCACCATCAGGCGAGTCCAGGACTTCGAAGTCCGAGGGAACAAATTTCGTGCGCCCGGACGATTCGGGGTTGAAACCATTGCTTCATCAGGGAGAATCGTTGGGAACCACTTCCAAGGTATCCAGACCGGGGCAATCCTGGCTGCCGGGTATCGCGCTTCGCCTTCGAACGTGATGTTCAAAGGCAATCGGTCCGTCGACAACGACCTGGGCGGCGTGCTGCTGGTCGGCTCAAGCGTATTCATTCCAGAACTCGGAAACCAGCTTGACACAGTTGTTCGGAACAACGACCTGAGTCGCAACGAGTTCGGGATGCGCCTGTTCGTCATTTTCCGCGAACCGGGTTTGCCCGGAGACACGCAGGAGACAGGCCACATCCGCGCGCGGGCCCGCGGCAATCAACTACACGACAACGTCACCGGTTTCCTGCTCGACGCCGGCTTCCCATTCCGGTTCGACCCCGCTGATTCTTCTTGCGACCCGCGCATCTACCACGGTTCGATCGACTTCGATCTTGCCGACAATGCCGTCTCAGGCAGCATCGATGACGCATGGATCGTTTTCACGCGTTGGCCTGGAGCCACTCTGGATCCTTTCTGGCGATACCTGCACAGCACGACCTACAACATTACAGATCCCCAGGGTATCTTCGATCAAGCAGCAATCGATCATCCGGAACGGGATCCGATAATCGGTCCGTGCCCCGGCGATGCGACGGACGAACGCTTGAAGAACGTTCTGATCATCAATGGCGAGGTACAGCCGTACGGCACGAATTACTAGCGCCAGCATTCAGCCGCGACGAGTTCGCGTAAGTCGATTCACCGAACCGATTCATGTCGAAGCGACGTCGGCTGAGCTGTTTCTGGCTGGCAATACTGAGGATGCCGGCGAGAGCCGCCCCGACCTGGACGGGTCACGGCGTAAATCATTACGCGGGCCGGCGCGGATAGGTTCGCGACGCGCTTGGCACTTGTTGGCTGCCTGACGAACTGAAGTCCGATCTGGTCGAGTTCCTCCTGGTCGCTATGGAGAATTTGGTGCTTGGGCCGAAAGTCCTGACGCCAGAGCGAGGCACATTGCTCCGATCATGATGTAGAGACCCGCGACGGCCACGCCCCCGAACATTGCGAGCGTGGGCAGGTCGGCCTCGGCGATGCCGTCCCGCAGCGCTTGGAGGTGCCGACGCGCGGTCGTCAGCCGGCCGGCATCCGACTTCGACTTGGGTGGGCTGCCGGCAAGCTCCCGGGACAGCCCGCCAAGATCGGCGGCGAGCGCCTCGGATGCTCCGCCAAGCTTGCCGATGACAGCCGCCAGTTGCTGCATCTCCTCGGAGGTCCGTCGCAGCGCCCGTGCGCTCTCGGCGGTCTCCGAATCCGGCAGGACGAGCCCGGCCACCCCTTCGCCCGCTTCCTTCGCCACATCGCTGGCGGAGAAAAACGTGTTCGCCGCCGATCGCAGCAGGTCTTCCACGTGAGTGAAAGTCCCGGGAAGAATGGCAACCAGCTTTGCCTGCGCCTCGAGGCTTTCGATGGAGCGGGCCAGGAGCCCGTCGCTTTTGTCCAAGGCGGCCAATGTGTCGTCGGCAGCGCGGAGGTCTGCTTGAATCTCGCGGGTCACGGTGGAAATTTTCGGCATCAGTACAGCCGCCGAAAACGCGGCCACGGCGATGCCCGAGCCGAGCGCCGCAATGCCAGTGACGAAGAGAAGGATGCAACTCGGTTTTCGACCCGCAAATGCCGGTTTCATCGGCGGTGCTCCCGGATTTTGGCCGCGTCGTGCCGCGGGCGAACCGGTGCCGCGGCACGCCACCCTGATCGGCCGTACCCTGCGGACCGCTTCGCTGTCATGGACGCCGGAAGATCTCGAAGACCGTGCCCTTGTCGAGAGACACGACCAGGAGGTTGTGGTTTGGTGCGGTCAGGATCTCGGTCACGATGCCGAAGTCGATACCCACGATGTGCTTCTCGTTCGCCCCCGGGTCGTGGAAGGTCTCGTTATCGGCGATCTTGTCTCCGACGATCTTGAGCCGGCTGCCCGTCAGATTGAAGGCCATCAGCCCGCCGCCGAGCGGGTCGTCGTTGACCGAGAATCCGACGAACAGATCACCGAACCACTCCGATCCGAGAGCGACCGAGTCGACGAACCCGATCGCGGCGGGGGCGAGCACGTGGACCCAGCTGTACTCGGGGTCACTGTAGTGCGATCCGGGCAGGACGAAAAGGCGCGACAGCGCTTCCTTCTTCCTGGCGGCGATGTTGTCGGGTCCCCACCGCAACTGCTGGAGATTGGGGAAGTCCTCGTGGTGCAGGGCGGTGGTCTCGACCTGCTTATACTGCTCGATGCGTGACGCCGGCCCCTGGATCTGGATCCACCCGGAGTTGAATCCGGGCTGGACGAGGTTCAGTTCGTCGAAGGCGTCCTCGCCGTTCTCCTGGTCCCAGAGGTTTCCGGAGAGCGGGTCGAATGCCATGCCGAAGCTGTTGCGGATTCCGTAGGCGAAGATCTTCTGGATGTTCCTGCCGACTTCTCCGCCCAGTGTGGCGCCGACGGCGAAGAACGGATTGTCGGTCGGCGTCGAGCCGTCGTCGTTCAGACGGATGATGACGCCGGTGAAGTGCGAGTCGTCCGGCTCCGGCCCGCCAAACTGATCGTCCGGGACCGCCGGGCCGAGCCCGGTCGGCGTCGGCCCCGAAGGAAGGTTCTGGAGTTTTCCGCGGCGCCCGACGTCGCCGAACATGATGTAGAGCTTGCCGTCGGGCCCGAAGCGGATGACACCGCCATCGTGGTTGGCGCGCGGGGGCTGAATTTCGCCGTTGGGTCCCGTGGGCGAAGTGGAGGAATCGTTCTGGAAGGAGCGCAGCATGATCAGGTTCGAGTCGAACGAGAGCGTTCCGGTTACCTCGTTCCACATGAAGCGGTCGACGCGGTTGCCGAGAAGGGGCGTCGCGAGGAGGTCTTCCGAATCCGCTCCTGTTTCTGGTGTTCCCTCGCACTGTACCGCCGTTGCGAAGAAGGGAGCGTTCTCCGGCGGCGGCGGCGTGATGCAGCTCCAGAACAGGTACACGAACCCGTTCGACTCGAAGTCGGGATGGACCGCGATGCCGAGCAGGCCGCGCTCCGAGGCGTTGTTGACGGCGAGGTCGAGAGCAGTCCCGGTGACGACGCCGTCGTCGACGACTTTCACCTCGCCGGTCATCTTTTCGATGACCAGCCACTTGGTGTCGGAAAGAAAGGCGAGGCCGATCGGAGTGACGAAGCCGTCGATGAGCGGCCGCACGTCGAGGTTCGGGACGGTCATGGTCGGTGCGGGCGTCTGTGCTGCGGCCCGGCTCAGCACGGTGGTGCACACCATGAGAGCAATGAGTGATGCCCGGCGCAGACAACGCGGGAGCCCGCGGGCGTTCAGGGTTGGGTGTGCGGCACCGGCGGAAGTAAGGGACCTGATCGTCATCGTAATACTCCTCTTGATTCAATCGACTTCAGTACTTAGGTCTTGGTCCGCTTGTTACGTGATAATGGGGCGTCCACCTCCCCGTCCGCAGCGATCGCGGCGCTCCTTGCATGTGAGTATCCGCGAGACGCGGTTAGGTTCACTGGGCTCGCCGGCCCATATAAGAAGGCCGTCGATACGCACTTTCCGGTCAGTCAGGACACCGTGGCGCGCACATCGGATATCATGCGCGCATCGGTGCACGGGAGTCGCTCGTCATGTCCAGGAAAACATTACTGCTTGCTGCATTCGCCGCTTTCGTATCTCTCGGCGGATGCGGTCCCTCTGAAAAAGAAACCGACCGCGGTGAGTGAACAGCCGACCACGACGCCGCCCGCTGCGCCGACGCGCTACGACGCCAAAGCCTTTTTCACGACGACCACCTACGGACTCGCCGGGGGGTATGCCTGGTCGCTCGAGGACAAGGCGCTGCTCGTCAGTTCGGATGAGACGGGCATCTTCAATGCCTGGTCGATGTCGCCCGTCGACGGCGAACGGAAACCGCTGACGACCTCGACGACCGACTCGACGTTCGCCGTCTCGTGGTTTCCAGAAGACGCCCGCGCCCTGTTCACCGCGAACCAGGGCGGCAACGAACTCGATCACCTGTACGTGCGCGAGGTCTCCGGAGAGACCCGGGACCTGACGCCGGGAGCCGAGGTCAAGGCCCAGTTCGTCGACTGGTCGGGCGACCGGAAGTCTTTTTACGTGTTGACGAACGAACTCGATCCCGCGGCCTTCGACCTGTACCGCTACGCCGTGAAGGACTACGAGCGCACGCTCGTGTTTCGGAACGACGAGGCGTTCGACGTCCAGGCCGTATCGCCGGATGGCACGACGATTGCGTTGCTCAGGCCGAGAACGAGCGCGGATTCCGACATCTACCTGCTGGACACACGCACCGGCGACGCCGAGCCCGAACTGATCACGCAGCACGAGGGCAACGTCTCGCACGGCATCCACGAGTTCACGCCCGACAGCAAGCAGCTTGTCTACTCGACGGACGAGCATGGCGAGTTCGAGCAGGCGTGGATCCACGACCTCGGAACCGGCGAGAAAGCGCCGCTCGTTTCGGCGGCCTGGGACGTGATGTTCGTGACGTACTCCGATTCCGGACGATATCGGGTGTCCGCAATCAACGAGGATGCGAGTACCGTCGTTCGCATTCTCGACAGCGAGCGCGGCGAGGAAGTGAGCCTCGCGGACCTGCCGCCCGGCGATCTCGCGCAGATCCGGTTCTCGCGCGACGAGTCGAAAATCGCACTGATGCTGAGCTCGGATACCTCGCCGAACGACGTCTACACCGTCGACCTCGTCACCGGCAAGGGCCGGCGCCTCACGCAGGCCCTGAATCCCGAGATCGACGAGGCCGACCTGGTCGAATCCGAGGTCGTGAGGTACGAGAGCTACGACGGGCTCGAGATCCCGTCGATTCTGTATCGGCCGAAGCAGGCGGCGGCCGAACAAGGTGCCGGCGCTCGTGTGGGTACACGGCGGACCGGGCGGGCAGAGCCGCACCGGGTATTCGGCGACGATCCAGCACCTCGTCAATCACGGTTATGCCATTCTCGCCGCCAACAACCGCGGCTCGTCCGGTTACGGCAAGACGTTCTTCCACATGGATGACCGCAAGCACGGCGAAGTCGACCTGCAGGACATCGTCCAGGCGAAAACCTACCTGCAGTCGCTCGACTGGGTTGACGGTGAGCGCATCGGAATCATCGGCGCCTCGTACGGCGGTTACATGGTGGGCGCGGCGCTCGCATTCGAGCCGGAGGTGTTCGACGTCGGTGTCAACATATTCGGCGTGATGAACTGGGTGCGCACGCTTACGTCCATCCCGCCGTGGTGGGAGTCGTTCAAGGAAGCACTGTACGACGAGATGGGAGACCCGGCCGTTGATGGCGAACGCCATGGCCGCATCTCCCCGCTGTTTCACGCGAAGAACATCACCAGGCCGCTGCTGGTCGTGCAGGGCGCGAACGATCCCAGGGTCCTGCAGGTAGAGAGCGACGAGATCGTTGCAGCCCTGCGCGCTAACGACGTTCCGGTGGAATACGTGCTGTTCGAGGACGAGGGCCACGGTTTCACCAAGCGCGAAAACAGGATCGACGCTTCCGACGCCTACCTCGCTTTCCTCGACAAGCACCTCAGCCCCCCCGGCCATAACAAGTGATGCGCCAATGGAAGTGACCAAGTGAGGCGGCTCATCGTAAGACGAAATATCGCATTGCCGGGCCGCGCCGTGGAGACGTCCAGGGACATCGATCGTCTCGCCGGCGCTCTGGGCGAAATGTCCGATGATGGTGTCGCCAGACATCGCGAGCAGCCTGAGCAAGCGAGCGACATCGGCAGTGAACTGGAGTGGAGGTCCGAGCCGCCGCCGAAGACAGTACCTCACCGGACGGTCATCGATCG
Organism: uncultured Pseudomonadota bacterium; assembly: GCA_963713215.1. GTDB lineage: Bacteria > Pseudomonadota > Gammaproteobacteria > Steroidobacterales > Woeseiaceae > UBA1847. The sequence goes on from CAVQKY010000007.1 coordinate 193,527, forward strand.
TACGGACTTTCGTGAACGGTGGCCTCGTGCGGGGGCTCTGCGATCCGAACTGGCGACAGTGACCCAGGCACTCGTGGATCACTGTCCCCGTATATCCTAGATCCTGCAGCGGACGGTCATGCACACGATTCTGCTTTCGGAGGCGATCGGCGGATCCGTTGCTGGCCATGAGAGCCGTGTTTTCCTCTGCTCTGCGCCGGCAACTTCCGGCCGATGGCGCTCACCTTCTCTTTCGCCTCGTCACGCCAACCGGCAAGCCTGGCGCGCAAGCGTGTGCGGCGGGACTGGCCTAAGTAGGGAGTCAAAGTAATACATCGTGGCCGCACAGCCAGGCCGAGGTGTCGACGATCCAGGTGCCCGGGATCGGCAGGAACGTCGCACGCGGCGCATCCCGCAGGGCCGCGCGCGCTTTGCCGTGGGACCGGTTGCGATTCAGGAACGACGCAACCGTCGCGGCGGCGCCTGCGGCGACGATTGCGGCGCTATTATGATTCAGCTTACCGGTTTCCCGGCCAAGCTTGCGTCCGGCACCACGAGCGTGGCGCGCCGCCGAGTCCAAGCCGTTGCTGCCCATCTGGACGTCTTGCGCTACGGCACCTTACCGTGTTCGAGCCGGGCACGGGCATCGGCACGGCGCTCGTTGCCCCGTGAGGGGTCGAGGTAGTACATCGATGCCGCAGCAAAGCCGGCACTCAGTAGAATCTTCATTGGAGTTTGCATAGTTTACGTGCTCAAAGAAAGTGAATTGACGCGGCTCAAGGCTTCTTATGCGGCTTTGCGCTGATGCGTGCCTAATCTGAGTGGTGGGTAGCAAGAGTCGTGCCAGCACGCGTCGCAACGTAGTGCGAGCTGATAAGCAGAGTGGATGACTTTCACGGACAGAAATTCCTCGGCCAGTTGTACGATCAGGCCGTAGATTGGATCGTTTGTGTCAGTCGGATTCATGAGGCAATAGGCAAAGCACAGACAGATTGGCTTACGCGCCAGGAGCGCGGAGGTTAGCGTGAGTCAGCCGAGGTCATTCGAATCATTCTGCCAGGAAAGCGACAAGGCGGGACGCAAGTTCTATGAAGGGCCGTTGAAATGAGAAAGGCGTATGACTTTTCAAAGATGAGGTCCAGGAAGAATCCCTATGCCTCGAAGCTAAAGCGCCAAGTGACCATTCGAATGGGTGACGATGTAATCACCTACTTCAAGAAAATGGCAGAGGAAACGGGAATTCCGTATCAAAGCCTTATCAACTTGTATCTGCGGGATTGCGTGGCGCATGAACGAAAGCCAGATTTGTCCTGGCGAAGTGGCTCGTAACCGGACCTAGGTCTGCGAGCCTGGTGATGTTCTGTGTCGTGACCAATGCTGGCTTGCCTCCGCTATCCAATGCAAAATACCTCCCTTGCGGCGGTTGACGTTCCGGGTGGGCCCGCGAGCGAACGGCGCACCGGTCCGAGGTCGAACCCCAGCCTGCCGACCGAGCCGATACGTCCTCAACCATCAGAGAACTGTGACCGAATTCATTTCCGCGATCCCAACGCGGCGCTATTGTAATAGTGCAGGGGACGGATGCTTGCCGTGCAGCCCAATTCGGTGAATTCGTCAAGACGCAGGCCCCTGACTGGCATGCGAACCGCTATCGCTGCGCAGTATGTTTTTTGAGTATTCCGCTCAGCTCGCCCCTGGCGCGTTTGCGATGCTCTATGACTGGTCCGCGGACCGGGATTTTTCCCGCTTCCCGGAGCTGGCGGTGGCCAACCCGTTGGCACAACCGTACCTTTTCCTCTTCGCACTCGAAGTCGTTCTGCCGCACCGGCCGGCATTGCGGCGATCCAGCTCGAGGGCGCGATCGAATGCCGCGAAGATGTTCTCGTAGCCTTCCGAGCCCCGTCCCTCGAGGTGATCGTAGAAATGGCTTAACGCCGTGACGGCGAGCGCGAGGCTGCTCTGCGAATTGATCGCGAGCGCCTGCTCGGCAAATGCGCGGCCCATGCGCCTGGCTTCGAGGTCGTCGCCCGTGAGGGCTCCGTACTCGCCCCCGAACTGGTGAATGGCGGCGCGGATCGCGAGGGCATCCGCGAATTGCGTGTCACGCTGAATCGCAAGTTCCAGGACCCGGTCAGCTTCGTCGAGATTGCGCCGCGACTGAAACAGCGCGCGGCCCTTGAGGTAAAGCCCGTAGGCATCGACATCGTCCGTGGGCGCTACCGCGCGCGCCGCTTCGCCGACGTTGACGCCGATCTTCTCACGCAGCGCTGCGACGATCGCAGCGGCGATCTCGTCCTGAATCGCGAACACCGTCTCCGTCGTCAGCGCGCGGTTGAAAGTCTCGGACCACAAATGCGCGTCCGTCTGGGCGTCGATGAGTTGCGCCGTGATGCGGATCGCGTTGCCGGCTTTTCTGACGCTGCCTTCGAGAATATGGCGGACACCGAGCTCGCCGGCGATCGTCGGTACGCCGGCTGCCGTGGAGCGAAACTGGAATGCCGACGTGCGGGAGGCGACTTTGAGACCGTCGATCCGGGCGAGGACATTCAGGATCTCCTCGGCCACGCCGTCGGAGAAGTATTGCTGATCGCCGTCGGGCGAGAGATCGGCGAACGGCAGAACCGCGATCGAGGCGGCGGGCGGCTCGTCGCCCTGGGCAGCTATGGTTGACGCTTGCGCGGATGGAGAGTCTGCGCCGGCGACCTGCGTCGCCGTTGGATCATCGCCCGCTCGATCCGACGCAAAGGGCGGGGGCGGCAGGACGCGCTCGGCGATGAAGAGCGCGGCCACGAGGGCGACGCCCGCAAGGATCGCGTAATCGGTCCTGCGCAGCTCGCCCGCGACACCGTCGCCGTGCGGCGTCTCAGCCGTCCGCTGCACGCCTTCCGGCGTGAGCTCGAACGCCCAGGCCAGAATGAGCGCGACGGGAAAGCCGAGGAGCAGCGCCGACACCATGACCCCGTCGAACCACGAGGGCAGTGCGAGCGAGGTCTCAAGAAGCGACGCGGCTTGCGCGAGGAGCCAGCCGACGACGGCGTAGACGCCTGCAACGCGGAAAACGTTACGCCGCCGCAGCTCCGCTATGAGCTTGCCCAAAGTGTCCCCTTAAGTCCGTCGCACGGCACGATAGCACGGTTTGCCGGCGCGCCGATTAAGGGCGGCACGCGTGTGCGGCTCGGCTAATCCGGAGCGCAATGACGTGGAGGTCGTTGGGCGGATAATGCATATACGAGGCCCGGTGTGAGCCCTGCCAGCCCGGCGGCGAGGGGACCGATGTCGGCGGCAACCCGCCAGTCGAGCGGCGGGAAGAGGGGGCGGTCAGAGCGGAAGACTGGACTGCGGCGGTGCCCGAGGGGGATGAGCGGAGGCTCCCGCGAGCGCTCTCGTCGACCGGTGATCGAGGACGGTCCAATCGCCGCCGCCGCCGCAGATAATGCAGGAACTGCGTGTATCGACTATTCTGGAGAAAAAACGAGCGAGCTGAAATGAGAACAGTCAGGCACATACTTGAGGACAAGGGGCACGACGTCTGGTGGGTCCGGCCGGACGACACGGTTTTCGATTCGCTGCGGCTGATGGCGGACAAGGGCGTCGGCGCATTGCTGGTGATGGACGGTGAGAAACTGGTCGGTATCGTGACCGAGCGAGACTACGCCCGCAAAGTCATCCTCGAGGGTAAATCCTCGAAGACCCTGCAAGTCAGGGACCTCATGACGACGAGGGTCCTGTGCGTCACACCGGACAGGAATGTTGACGAGTGCATGGCTCTCATGACCGACAAGCGTGTCCGCCATCTCCCGGTTCTCGACCACAAGCGAGTAATCGGACTTGTGTCGATCGGCGACCTGGTCAAGGCGACGATCGACGAACAGCAAGTCCTGATCGATCAACTGCAACACTATATTTCGGGATAACAGATAATCTCTGGCAGATGCCTCAGCGGCCAGAACCGAAAATCGTCAGGGCGCGGAAGACAGTGTCCTGACTCTGAAAGGCTGCAGTTACGAGCAAATGTTAAAGTTGTTTCGAGGAGCCCTCCGTGGAGGGGTTCTGACCAGCCAGGGCACAACAAGCGCGGCAGGAACCTGTACGAGCCGGAAGTTGCGCTTCGTCGTGTCCGACGCCGTCATAGGCGACGGCGATGAATACCGCAGTGCGGTCCATAAGCATCGACGTCGATGAGACACGGCGCGTGACCGGGTTGTTGCAGGCGCCGGCCGACGCGTCAGCGTGCTACGTGATGGCGCACGGCGCGGGTGCGGGCATGAACCACTCGTTCATGGAGGCCGTCGCGGCCGGGCTCGCAGCGCGCAAAACTGCCACGCTGCGATATCAGTTCCCATACATGCAGCGGGGATCGAGGCGGCCGGATTCCCCGAAGATCGCGCATGCCACCGTGCGCGCGGCGGTCGGCGAGGCGGCACGCCTCGTTCCGGAGCTCGCTTTGTTCGCGGGCGGCAAGTCCTACGGCGGGCGAATGACATCAGAGACACAGGCCGAATTGCCGCTGCCGGGAGTGCACGGAATCGTGTTCCTCGGCTTTCCCTTGCATCCACCGGGCAAGCCATCGGACGAGCGCGCAAAGCACCTGTTCGACGTGGGGATCCCGCTCCTGTTTTTGCAGGGGGCACGCGACGACTTCGCGGATCCGAGCCTTCTGGGGCCGCTCATTCAACGTCTCGGAAAGCAGGCGACGTTGCGGTTGTTCGACGAGGCTGACCATTCCTTCCACGTGCCGAAACGTACCGGACGGAAGGACGTGGACGTCCTCGGCGAGATGCTCGACCTGCTGGCGGACTGGCTCGATACCACTCGTTGATCGGAAAGGGTCAGAAGACGTCGCAGGTCTATGTGCCCGAGTGGACGCGCGGAGCGGCCGTCGCGCCGGCGCAGCCGGCACGATTGGCATACTTCATGCATCTATGTCCTTGAGACAGCGGTCGTTTTTCGGCCTGATGCGGAGGCAGGATGATGGAGCAGCCAGGACTACGGAGGAGCGAAGTGAACGCGAAGCGCAAGCTCCTGATTGTGGGCGTGGACGCCGGCAGCCCCGAGCTGTTCCGCAAGTGGAGCTCGACCGGAGACCTCCCGAACCTGAGCCGCCTGATGGCGGCGGGCAATTCACGGCGCGTCGAGAACCCGCGCGGGATGGAGGCCGGCGCCGTCTGGCCGGTGTTTCATACGGGTCTGCTGCCGGGCCGCCAGCCCATGTACGACGGCCGGCGCAACTTCAATCCGGCGAATTACACGGAACGCTGGTACGGTCCTGAGGAGACTGCGCCGACGGTATGGCGACAGCTATCGGACGCCGGGCTGCGCTGCTTGCTGATCGACCCGCCGTACACGCTCGTCGATCCGCAGATCAACGGGGTCACGATCATGGACTGGGGCACGCACGTGCCGGCGAACGGTAATACCTTTGAGTTCAAGACGCACCCGCCGGAAGTCGCTGCCGAGGTCCTGGCGCTCGTCGGTCCCGATCCGGCGGGCGGCGTGATGTGCGACGTCATGTCGCCCGAGAGCCTCGACGAGTATCGGCGCTTTCGCGACATCTACCTGCGGCGCATCGAGGGGAAGGCAAAGCTCGCGCAGCATTTCCTGGACAGCGTCGACTGGGACGTCGCACTCGTCACCAGCTCGGACTTGCATTGCGCGGGTCATCATCTGTGGCACATCAACGAGCCGCGTCACCCACGTTACTCCAGCAAAGAACGAGGCGGAGCTCGGGGAGCCGTTGCGCGACTGTTACCGCGCGTTCGACAAGAGCCTCCAGACGATCCTCGCGGCCGTCGATGCACACACGACAATCATGCTGTTCGGCAGCCACGGCATGGGACCTTCATTCAGTGGCACCGGATTGCTCGATCGCATTCTGCTGCGGCTCGATAAAGGCACGGGCCGCGTAGCGCGACACTCGCGCAAGGCCAGGCTGCGCGCGCTCTGGCACCGCGTACCGATCGAGATACGCGGCCGCCTGAAGCTGCTGCGGCGGCCGTTCCGTGGCGCGCTACACCCGCCCAAGTTCCTCGGCGATCACGCGAACCGGCGCTTCTTCGAGGTCTACGCGAATAACGCGTCTGGCGGTGTCAGGCTGAATATCAAGGGCCGCGAGGGCAGTGGTACCGTAGAACCCGGTGAAGCCGACGAGCTCCTGCGCTTCCTTACGGCGGAGCTCATGAAGGTGGTCAACGCCGATACCGGCGAGCCCCTGATCAAGGACATCGTGGTAACACGCAAGGAGTATTCCGGCATCTACCTGGAGAAGCTGCCGGATTTGCTCGTGACATGGAATCGCAACGCGCCGATCGAGAGAGTCAGGTCCGACACGATCGGTGAGCTGTCCCGGGAGCACCTCGACAATCGCACCGGCGACCATACTCCCGACGGTATCTGCATCCTCGCGGGGCACGGCGCGGACATGCGCGGCGACGTGGCCGCGATCAAAACTGCAGACATCGCACCAAGCATCGCGCGATTTTTCGGAATAGAGCTCCGCGATCACGACGGGCAGCCGTTCGAGCTGACGAGTCTGGATCTTGAACGTCGCAGCGCCATTGATGTCTAGGACGGCCTTTGTGCCGAAGCATGACGACCAACCGGCCGTCTCCGTCATCATGCCGGTCTACAACGGCGCGCAAAGCCTGCCCGCCGCCGTTGAATCGGTGCTCGCGCAGACCTTGTCGAACCTCGAGATGCTCATCGTGGATGACGGATCCGTAGACGATACCGTGCGCGTAGCCGAGCAATTTGCGGCTCGCGATCCACGCGTGCAACTGTTTCGCCAACGGACCAACCGCGGCCAGGCTGCAGCTCGCAATCTGGCGCTGAAGATGGCGCGCGGCGTGTGGATAGCGCCCATCGATGCCGATGACGAGATACTTCCGGATCGATTGCGCCTTTTGGCCGAGGCTGGTGAGCGAGAGCATGCCGACCTGATCGCCGACGGCATCCTCTTTCAGGGTGCGAGACTTCCCGGTACTCCGGCGGAACTCCTGACGTGGCGGCGCAACGGGCACGACGTCGAACAATTGTCTGCGGAGGCCCTCATCAAGAGCGACATACCCGCTGGCGGATGCTGCAGCCTCGGCTATCTGAAGCCTCTGATGCGACGCCGGTTCCTCAACGAATACAAGCTGCGGTATGCGGAGGACCTGCGGTTCGCGGAGGACATCCATCTCTACGCACGGGCTCTGCTCTGCGGCGCGCGATTCCTACTGTACCCGGAGAGCCACTATGTGTATCGGCAGACGCTCGCATCCGCGAGCCGTAATGAGATTCTGCTGCCGCGCATGGCGCGGCACGCTGTCGCGAGCAGCCAGCGCATTCGAGCGGTCGCGTCGCAGTATGAGTCCACCGAGCTCCAGGCCGCGCTCGACGAGCACGAGCAGCGGTGGTTGCTGGTTGGCTGGTTCGAGCAAATCAAGCGTGCCGTAGCTGATCGGCGCTTTCGGCAAGCGATCAAGCTCTTGTTCAAGCGGCCATCGAGCCCTGGCCATATCATTCGCTTTGCGAGCGATCGCGCGCGCATGAAGCGGCGAGCGTCTTGATCCGAAGAATCGTGGCGACGCTTCCCGTCGGGTACAATTATCGCGGGAGCGAGTTTAAGCATCGGAGATAGCGATGAAACTCTACTCGGCAACAGGTACCTGTTCGATGGCAACGCAGATAGTGCTCACGGAGGCAGGCGCGGATTTCGAACTCGTAAAGGTCAACTTGCGTGGCGACCGCAAATTGCCGGATGGCCGGCACCTGAACGACATCAACCCGAAGGGCTATGTGCCGGTGCTCGAGCTGGACGATGGTACGTTGCTGACCGAGAACGTCGCGATATTGCCCTACGTTGCCGACCTGTACCCGGACGCCCGACTGGCACCGCCCCATGGAACGCTCGAACGGGTGCGGCTGCACGAGTGGCTCGGGTACGTCAGCTCGGAAGTGCACAAGCTGTTCTCGCACCTGTTCAACCCGAATTTGCCCGAGGCCATGCGACCGATCCTGACCGACCGGCTCAACGTCCGCTTCGGCTACATCGACAAGCACCTTGCGGATAACGATTATTTGCTGGGTGACCGGTTTTCCGTCGTGGATGCCTACCTGTATGTGGTCGCGAGCTGGGGACCGAAACTGAAATACGATCTGTCGGCCTATGACAACCTGCGCCGGTGGCAGGAGCAGGTCGGTGGCCGCCAGGCCGTTCAGGAAGTCATGGGATAAGTGATCCTTGAAATCGAACATTATCTCGGGGAAAAGCCTACGAGATGAAACCAATTGACCCTGTTGTAGCGGCAAGCGCATGATTCTTTCACTTCGGGGAGCGGTAACAGGGGACCGGATATGAGCCAGCGAAAGTCCATCTCGCGACGAGCTTTCGTTGCCGCGGCGTCCGGTGCCGTTTCTCTTGCCGCTATCCGCGGACTGGCGAAGACGCCTCCCGCTGAAACCTCGGAATCGCCGCTAGGGCCGTTTTACCCTCTGGGCTACGCGGGCGAGGACGACAGCGACCTCACGATGCTCAAGGGTCATAAGGTCCGTGCGGAGGGCGAGGTGATCGAAGTGAGCGGCCGCGTACTCGACCGGCGCGGTAATCCGGTAGACGGCGCCAGGATCGAGATCTGGCAGGCGAATGCGTTCGGCCGCTATGCGCATGAAAACGAAGTGAGCACCCAGCCGCTCGACCCGAACTTCCAGGGCGTCGCCAGGCTCGTCACCGGACCGTCCGGTGCATGGCGGATAAAGACGATCAAGCCGAAATTCTATGACTCGCCGATCGGGCTGCGTACGCCGCACATCCATTTCGATGTAGGGGGTCGCGCTCACCGGCTGACCGCACAAATGTATTTCCCCGAAGAACAGGAAAAAAACGCGGCCGATACCCTTTACCAGGAACTCGGTGCCGGCGCATCGACCTCGGTCGCCCGGCTGGAAGCGCCCGCCACCTATCGTTGGGACATAGTGCTTATGGAAGCTTGAACCGTTGGAGCGGCTGTCAGCCCGGCTGTGCGCGATACCAACGTCGACTTCCGATTCTATCGCGGCCCGTCTGATTCGCGGGCAACGCCCGCTCCAACGAAGCTAAACCTGCTCACCGCTGCTCCTATATTGCGCAAAATACTTTCGAAGCGCTCGTCGCCACGCAGCGGTTCAAGGCAGGGGTCGCGACGCGCCCACCACGTGCTGAGCCAGCCGAGCGCGGCCGCTTTTTCGAGTTCCGAGATTGCATCATCGGCTCTCCCGAGGACGGCGCAAGAGGTGGCGGCCCAGTAGTGCAGATCGGCGTTGACGATGCCCTGCGCGCTAAAGTCGCTAACGAGTTCGAGCAGCAAATTGAGATCCGCCGATGCGCCGGCATTGCCCTCGCGCAATTCGAGCATTGCCCGATAGTTGGTGTGCGGGATTCGCCACAAGATGTCGTAATTGATGATGTCGTGAAGGACTGAGACCGGGTCCGGACACTGCCGCCGATACAGGGCCAGCGCGGTGCCGGCATCGCCGAGCAGGAGTGCGGCAAGTGCGCGGTGCGGCGAATCGAACGCATCGTCTGAATCAAGGATACGCCGCAGCCCCTCGTAGTCCTGTTCCGCGGCAGCGACGCCGACGAATATATCCCCGAGGTAATGCTTGTCGAGACTGCTCCGCCGCGCCGCCTCGAACCACGGGCGCGCCTGCTCCGGATGCCCGGACTGGAGGATGATAAAACCCTTGCGCGCGAGGTAGTACGCCACGGTCGGTGCGCGCTCGATTGCTTTTTCCTGCCAGTCGAACGCCTCATCGAGTTTGGCCTGTATGAGCCGTACCCGAGCCATCCCGGAATACGCGACAGGGAAGGTCGGGTCGAGCTCGAGAACACTTCGAAATCCGGCCTCGGCTGCGTCGCGGCGGCCAAATCGCAGCGCGTCAAATGCCGTGTTGGCGTTGACGATCGGCGAAAGCGGATCCAGTCGCAATGCTTCCAGATCGCGCTTCTCTGCGTCGCGGTAGCGGCCCTGGGACATCAGTACCAATCCCAGCCAGACATACGCGAGGGCATAGTTCGGGTTGAGTTCGATGGCCCGCTCGAGTGCTGCGGCAGCGCCGTCCAGATCACGTTGCAGCTGCAGTATCAGCCCGATGGATGCATGGGCCTCCGCGGAGCGGGGTGCGATCTCGAGCGCACGGTGCGCAGCGGGCAGGGCGACGTCGAGAGATTCCTCGGCAGACAGATTGCCGTAGAAGCCGGTGCCGAGCAGGCACGTCGCATCCGCGAGTCCGCTGTAGGCGAGGCCGTAATCCGGATCACGCTCGATCGCGTCGCGGAAATACTTCACAGCGCGTTGCAAGGACGCTTCGGTGCGCTTGTGAAAGTGATAACGCCCGAGGAGGTAGAGATTATAGGCAGCGAAATCTTCGGTCCGCGCATCGGCGGCCGGCGAATCGAGCATGCGGACGTGCACCGCGTCGAGGATGGAATGCGCAATCTCCGATTGCACGGCAAACACATCTTCCAGACGGCGGTCGAAACTCTGCGACCAGACCTGGTAGCCGCGCCGCGTGTCGACGAGCTGCGCGGAGATCCGCAGGGTGTCACGGAACTTGCGCACGCCGCCTTCGAGGAGCAGCCCGACGCTTAGTTGCCGGCCGATGTCGCGCGCGTCGACAACTTTGCCCTTGAACGCGAAAGACGAGGATCGCGCCGCTACACGCACCCCCGGGACCTGCGCGATACGATCGCGGATTTCATCGGCGAGGCCATCCGAAAAATATTCGTTTTCGACGTCGTCGGAAAGATTCGTGAAGGGCAAAACGGCAATTGAGCGCGCGGCTATGGCATTCGCTTCGGCGCTCGGCGTGCGGACGATCCCGGCCGGTGTGAGATCGAACATCCATGAGAGCACGAGTGCGACGGGAAAGCCGACGACCGCGGCGGCAATAAAGTACCGGAGGGCCGCGTCGGCAGCGAAAGCTTCGAGCACGACGTCGGCAATCTGGACGAGAAGCCATGCCGCAGCCCCGTAATACAGGGCGACGCGCACTACCCGGCGCTGCACCAGTTCGTGCCAGATGGTCGGCGGCTTTTTCCCGGGTTCCGTCACCGCGAGAGCATAGCATTCGGGACAATTGCAGCCACCCCGATGTCCCGCTGGCAGGGCAAAGGCAGATGCGCAACAATGCGCCGATGCGTACCGCCCGTGCCGTACAGTCGTTTGTTGCGCTGCTTTCTGTCTGCGCGTCGATGATGCCTGGCTGCAGCAAAGATCCTGCGACGGGAAGTCCACCGGTTGCAACTGACGGCGCCGCGCACCCGGACGCGTCCGTTGCCGCCGTCGATGATGAGACTTCGGGCGAGCCCATAGCCGCCAGCGAAACAGATCCCCTGCCGCCCGACGACGCGGCGCAAGGCGTCACGCCGGGAGAACAGCTGCCGCTTTCCTTCGGCCGTATCTGGGAACCGTGGCTGGGTGACTTCGATGCCATGGTCGAGCGTCGCATTGTGCGTGCCGTCGTGCCGTACGGCGGTTACCAGTTCTTCTATGAAAACGGGCGCCCGCGTGGCGCCACGTACGAGCTCCTGCAGCGCTTCGAAGAACACATCAACACAGAGCTCAAGCGTGGCGATCTCAAGGTCTACGTGGTCGTCGTTCCACTGGGCCGCGACCAGCTCATACCCGCGTTGCTGAAAGGCCATGCGGATCTCATCGCCGGCGATCTGACGATGACCGATGAGCGCGCGCCGCTCGTCGGTTTCACCCGGCCGCTGCTCACGGATATCGATGAAGTCATTGTAAGCGGACCCGCGGCGCCGCCGATCACCGCCATGGACGACCTGGCAGGGCAGGAAATCGTCGTCCGCGCTTCGAGCAGCTATTTCGAGCACCTGGAAGCAGTGGCCGCCGATTTTGCGGCGCGCGGGCTGCAGGCGCCGGTGGTGGTCGCGGCAGACGAGATACTCGAAGCCGAGGATCTCCTCGAAATGGTCGATACCGGAATGATCGGGATAACGGTGCTGGACGACTACAAGGCAGAGTTCTGGGCTCCCGCGTTTGCAAATATCCGCATCCGGGACGATCTCGTCATCAACAAGGGTGGCCAGATCGGGTGGGCGATGCGTCCGGCGAACCCGCAGTTCGAAGCGGTTCTGGACGGCTTCATGCGCACGTACGGCAAAGGAACGATGATCGGCAACGACACATACAATCGTTACCTGTCCGATACGGACCGCGTCCGCTGTTCGCACTCGCCGCAGGCACTCGAGGATCTCCGTGAACTCGTCGACGTCTTTCAGACCTACGGCTCGAGCTACGAGTTCGACTGGCTGATGCTTGCCGCGCAAGCTTTCCAGGAATCGAATTTCCAGCAGGATCGGCGGAGCCCCGCAGGCGCCGTAGGTGTGATGCAGATCAAGCCGTCGACCGCCGCCGATCCGAACGTCGGTGTTGACGACATCAGTACGGTCGACGGCAATGTGCACGCAGGGACAAAGTACATGCGCTTCCTTGCCGATCGTTATTTCGCCTCGGAGGAATTCGATGCCCTGGGCCAGTGGGTATTCACCCTTGCGGCCTACAATGCGGGTCCGGCCAAGGTTGCACAGCTGCGACGCGAAGCGGCCGCGAGCGGCTACGATCCAGACCGCTGGTTCGACAACGTCGAAATTGTCGCAGCGCGCCGACTGGGCCATGAGACCGTTACCTACGTCAGTAACGTTTTCAAGTACTACGTCGGCTATCAGCTCTGGGTGGGTCGGGGCGCGGAACGCAGCGAGCGCTTCGCCGGCGCCCTGCAAGGCTGCTCGGAGGAGCGTGCCTGACGGGCCGGCCTCCATAATTGCTAAGCGGCGGCGGCTTGCCGTATAATCGCGCGCCAGTGCACGGGTAGGCGCTGGCTCGCAGGCATCGGTCCCGCGAGGCGGTGCAACCCACGCTACCGGGAGCAGCATTGCACTCCGCGGTAGGTAAGCCCCGCTCAAGGGGTTTTTTGTTGCCCGCAGGCGGTCGGCGAGCCGTACGCCAAGCGGGGGATGGATTGGGGCCGAAGGCCCTTTTTTTATTTTTAAACAGCGAGATACAGTTTAAACCGATGACCGGAGACGAGCTTCGCAAACTGCTCGAGCCGAATGTCGAACGACTGGGCTACGAGCTGACCGACCTGGAAGTCAGACTTTCGGGCGGCGGCGGCGTGGTACGCCTTTATATCGACCAGGCAGGCGGGGTTGGGCTCGAGGACTGCGAGAAAGTCAGCCGCGCGGTAAGCGCGCTGCTCGACGTCGAAGACCCCATCCCGGGACGTTACGACCTCGAGGTGTCATCCCCGGGACTTGACCGAAAGCTGACAAAACTTGCGCATTTTCAAAGGTTTACTGGAGAAACCGTGAAAGTGCAGACACGTTTTCCGATCGGGGGCCGGCGGCGTTTTCGCGGGCGCCTGGTCGCGACGGACGACACGAACATCGTGCTGGAGGTGGACGGCGCAGAACATCGACTGCCGCTGGCCACTATCGACAGCGCACGCTTGGTGCCTGGCGGCGGCTGAACCCCGTCCGGCCGAACTGGAGTTTGGAGTAATGAGCAAAGAAATTCTCATGGTGGTCGACGCCGTATCGAACGAAAAGGGCGTGGAGAAGGAAATTATCTTCGAGGCCATCGAGGCGGCCCTGGCGTCCGCAACGCGCCGCAAACACGGCGAGGACATCGACGTGCGCGTCGCGATAGACAGGGCGACCGGCGACTACGATACCTTCCGGCGCTGGCTCGTTTTCGCAGACGAATCCACGGAACTCGAGTTTCCGGAGCGGGAACTTCGCATGATCGACGCCGTGGAGCTCGATCCGGCCGTCGAGCCCGGCGGTTATGTGGAGGAGCCGATGGAATCGGTCGACTTCGGGCGCATTGCCGCGCAGACGGCAAAGCAGGTGATCGTACAGAAGGTGCGTGAAGCCGAGCGTGAGCAGGTGGTCGAGGAGTACAGGGAGCGGCAGGGCGAAATGCTCTCCGGTCTGGTCAAGCGGGTCGATCGCAACGGCGTGTACATCGACCTTGGCGGCAATGCCGAAGGTTTTGTTCCCCGCGACCAGATGGTGCCACGTGAGCCCGTGCGGCCACAGGACCGGATCAAGGCGCTGCTGACCGAGGTACGTTCCGAACCGCGCGGTCCGCAATTGTTCATGACCCGCACTTCGCCACGATTCCTGGTCGAGCTGTTCAAGATCGAGGTGCCGGAAGTCGGGCAGGGGCTCATCGACATCCTGGGCGCCGCACGTGATCCGGGTCTGCGCGCCAAGATCGCGGTTCGCAGCAACGACCGGCGCATCGACGCTGTCGGTGCGTGCGTGGGCATGCGCGGATCCCGTGTGCAGGCGGTGTCGAACGAATTGGCCGGCGAGCGTGTGGACATCATTCTTTATGACGAGAACCCGGCGCAGTTCGTGGTAAACGCGATGTCGCCCGCTGAAGTCGTATCTATCGTCGTCGACGAAGATTCGCACAGCATGGACATCGCCGTGGAAGAGGACAAGTTGTCGCAGGCGATCGGACGCGGCGGCCAGAATATTCGTCTCGCGAGCGAGCTGACAGGCTGGGAACTGAATGTCATGACCGCCGCAGATGCCGAGCAGAAGAGCGAAACCGAAACACGAGAACTCATCGAGATGTTCTCGAAACAACTCGACGTTGACGAGGAAATCGGGCTGATCCTTGTTCAGGAAGGGTTTTCGACGATCGAAGAAGTGGCGTATGTCCCGACCTCGGAACTCGTCGAGATCGAAGAGTTCGATGAGGAAATCGTCAACGAGCTCAGGAACCGCGCTCGCGATGTGTTGCTTACGCAGGCCATCGTCAAGGAAGAAAAAATTGACGAGGCGGAGCCGGCAGAGGACTTGTTGAACCTGGAGGGCATGGATAAGGGCCTTGCCTACCAGCTCGCGAGTAACGGCGTAGTGACACGCGAGGATCTGGCGGAACTCGCGACGGATGACCTGCTCGAGATCAAGACGATGGATGCGGAACTGGCTGCGGCGCTGATTATGAAGGCTCGCGAGCACTGGTTCGAGGCCGAACACCAGGCGTAGGAATTGAGCGCGCCCGTCTGTGCTGACGGTTGAGCGGAGTAAAGGTATGGCAGACGTAACAGTTGAACAATTTGCAGACGTACTGAAGGTGCCGGTTGAGAAACTGCTGGCGCAGCTGGACGAGGCCGGCATCAAGGTCCAGAGCTCAGGCGATACCATCAGTGATGACGCGAAACTGGAACTGCTGACGCACCTGCGTCGCAGCCACGGTCGTAGCGATACGGCCGGCGTGGATGCGTCTCCGCCAAAAATCACCCTGAAACGCAAGTCGCAGTCGGAATTGAAGCTTTCGGGTGCGCAAGGCCGCTCGCGCACGGTCAACGTCGAGGTCCGCAAAAAGCGCACCTACGTGAAGCGCAACGTGCTCGAGGAACAGGCGCAAAAGGAACAGGAAGAGCTGGACCGGCAGCGCCGGGAGGCCGAAGAACGCGAAGCAGCCGCACGTGCGGCAGAGGCGCGTGCAGCCGCGGAGAAGGAAGCGGCCATCAAGCGTGAAGCGGAAGCGATCGAGAAGGAAAAGCAGGCAAAGCTCGACGCCGAGCAGGAGGCGCGGAATGTCGCCGCCCAGGCGGCCCGGAGCGCCGCCGACGAGAAAGAGCGGGTCGAAAAAGCCGAGCAGGATGCGCGGACACGTCGGCAAAAAGACAAGACCAAGGGTGCGCCGAAGCGGCTCGAGACCAAGTACGGGCGTAAGGAGCTGCACGTCGCCGGGGACAAGAGCGGACGTCGCAAACGGAAATCGCCGATGCGTCGGCGCCCGGTGTCGCTCGGTGGCGATGCCCAGCATGGGTTCGAAAAGCCGACAGCGCCGGTGGTGCGCGAAGTGGCGGTGCCGGAAAGCATCGCCGTGGCCGAACTGGCCCAGCGTATGGCGGTGAAAGGCAACGAGGTCGTGAAGGTGCTGTTCAACATGGGCGCCATGGTGACCATCAACCAGGTCATTGATCAGGACACCGCGATGCTCGTGATCGAAGAGATGGGCCACGTCGGGAAGCCGGTTTCGGGTGCGGACATCGACGAGCAGTTGCTTGCCGACGAAGTGTCTGCCGAAGACGCAGGCGAGGCCATTCACCGGTCGCCGGTCGTTACGATCATGGGTCACGTCGACCACGGGAAGACCTCGTTGCTCGACTACATCCGTCGGACCAAGGTTGCCGCCGGCGAAGCGGGCGGTATCACGCAACACATTGGTGCGTATTCGGTCGACACCGAGCGCGGCAAAGTCACGTTTCTCGACACACCCGGCCACGCCGCTTTTACGGCGATGCGCGCCCGCGGCGCTCAGGCAACTGACATCGTCGTGCTCGTTGTCGCCGCCGATGACGGGGTCATGCCGCAAACGGTCGAAGCGATCCAGCATGCCCGCGCTGCCGGGGTGCCGCTGGTTGTCGCAATCAACAAGATTGACCGTGAAAACGCCGATCTCGACCGGGTGCGTAATGAACTTTCGCAGCACGAGGTGATTTCCGAGGAATGGGGCGGCGAGAACCTGTTCGTCAGCGTTTCTGCACTTACGGGCGAGGGCGTCGACAAATTGCTGGAGTCGATCCTGTTGCAGGCGGAACTGATGGACCTGAAGGCGGTCGTTGACGGCGCGGGGCAGGGTATCGTCATCGAAGCCAGCCTTGAAAAGGGCCGCGGTGCGGTGGCTACACTCCTGGTCCAGTCCGGTACCCTCAACCAGGGCGACATGATCATCGCTGGCGAGGAGTACGGCCGCATTCGCAACATGTTCGACGAGAAAGGACAGTCGATCAGGTCGGCCGGCCCGTCCCAGCCAGCAGTCGTGCTCGGACTGTCGAAGACCCCGAGTGCCGGTGATGACTTCCTGGTCGTAAAGAACGAGCGCAAGGCGCGAGAGGTCGCAGAGTTCCGCCAGGGCAAGACTCGTGACGCGAAGCTCGCGCAGCAACAGGCTTCGAAGCTCGAGGACATGTTCAGCCAGATGAAGGAGGGCGAAGCCGAGTCGGTTTCGCTGATTATCAAGTCGGACGTACACGGCAGTGCCGAAGCATTACGTGATGCGCTGACGAGGCTTGCCACCGACGAAGTCAAGGTCAAGGTGCTGAGTTCGGGCGTCGGCGGTATCACTGAGACGGACGCTACGCTCGCGGCAGCCTCGCGTGCGGTGATTATTGGATTCAATGTGCGCGCAGACGCCGCGGCCCGGGCCGCGATCAAGGAATCCGGGGTCGACGTACGCTATTACAGCATTATCTATGAAGCGATCGATGACGTGAAAGCGGCCCTGAGCGGCTTGCTCGCGCCGGAGATTCGCGAGCAGATCGTCGGCCTGGCAACGGTCAAGGAAGTCTTCAAGTCGCCGAAGTTCGGCGATATTGCCGGATGTATCGTCAGCGAGGGCTATGTCAGGCGCGCGAATCCTATCCGGGTGTTGCGCGACAATGTGGTGATCTACGAAGGGGAACTCGAATCATTGCGTCGCTTCAAGGATGACGTCAACGAAGTTCGCGCCGGCACCGAGTGCGGTATCGGGGTGAAGAATTACAATGACGTGAAGGTCGGTGACCAGATCGAATGTTTCGAGCGCGTCGAATATGCGCGTACACTCGACTAGGCGCCCGAGCCAGCGATGCCCAGGGAGTTCTCGCGCAGCCAGCGTCTCGGCAACCAGGTGTTGCGCGAACTGAGCGAACTCCTGCGCACGGAAGTCAAGGATCCGCGGCTGACGGATGTTTCGCTCACCGCCGTCGAGCTCTCGCGTGACCTGGGCAGCGCGCGGGTGCATTTCAGCCTGTTCGATCCGGAGGGCGATCCGGCGGCTGCAGCCGATGGCCTGAAAAGTGCCGCCGGCTTCCTGCGCAGCAAACTCGGCCGTGCGATACAGATACGGCATATTCCGGAACTGCGGTTCGTGCATGACGACAGCGCTGCGCATGCTGCGCGCATGAGTCAGCTGATCGACGCTGCGATCGACGCCGACGACGCCGCGTCGGACGACGATCGGAACTAGCCTGATGCAAGGGGAAAAGCTGGTCCGGCCGGCAACGGTCGACGGCGTGCTGCTGCTGAACAAGCCTTCAGGCATAACATCCAACAGGGCTTTGCAAAAGGTCAAACGCCTGCTGCGGGCGCGGAAAGCCGGGCATACCGGTTCGCTCGATCCTGCCGCGACGGGAATGCTGCCTTTGTGTTTCGGCGAGGCAACGAAAGTGAGCGCATTCCTGCTGCACGCGGACAAGACCTACCGCGTGGTTGCGCGGTTGGGACGAGCGACCGACACAGGCGACAGGGATGGCACGGTGACCGGCGATGCAGCCTTGCCGGCCCTCGGGTTCGAGGAATGGTCTGCGATCCTGGACAGCTTTCGCGGCAAATCGACTCAGGTGCCGCCGATGTACTCGGCCCTTAAACAGGACGGCAAGCGTCTCTACGAACTCGCCCGCCAGGGTCAGGTCGTCGAGCGCGCAGCACGGGCGATAGAGGTGCACGACATCGCACTCCTGGAGGCCGCCGGTGTCCGGCTGGTATTCCGTGTCCGGTGCTCCAAAGGTACGTATATAAGGACGCTCGTCGAAGACATCGCGGCACGGGCCGGTACCGTGGCGTATACGCAACACCTCCATCGCGAAAGCGTGGCGGGCTTTGAAACGTCGGCGATGATCGATCTGGCTACCGCGGAGGCGCTGGCCGTTGCCGGCCCCGAGCAGCTCGCCGCGCGCTTGCTGCCCCCGGACGAAGCGCTCGGCGGCTGGCCGGAAGTCACCCTGGACGCGGAGGCCGCAGGGCGCTTCCGCCAGGGCATGACTGTCACGGCGGATCGGTCAGCACATGTCGGACTGATCCGGGTTTACGGGCCTCGCGGCAGGAGCGAGTTTCTGGGTGTGGGTGAGGCCGCAGGCGCCGGCAGTGTCGCACCGAAACGGCTGTTTTCGCTGCGGTAAGTATTTGTCGGCAAAAACGATATTGGGCCTGTTAATGGAACTGTTCCGGCGCTAGAATACCGCGCTCTAAAAATGGGCTATGTAAAGAAAAGTACAGACGTACTGTGGAGCAATTGAGAAATGTCACTTTCCAGTGAGACGAAAGCAAAAATCGTATCCGATTATGGGCGCGGCGAAGCCGACACCGGTTCCCCCGAAGTCCAGGTTGCGTTGTTATCTGCAAGAATATCCGAGCTTACCGAGCACTTCGGTGAGCACAAGAAAGATCATCATAGCCGCCAGGGTCTGCTGAAGATGGTCAACAAGCGGCGCAAGTTGCTCGACTACATCAAGTCCAAAGATCAGGATCGCTACCGCGAGCTCATCAACCGGCTCGGTCTGCGTCGCTAGACGCCCGCACAATTTAGCAATTCTGTGACCCGGGGCGGGCCCGTCGTCGGGAGCGCAACCGGTCGCCATTCAAAAAATCAATCGAGCAGAGCAACGTGAAAGCAATCAAAAAGACATTCCAATACGGTGAGCACGAAGTTTCATTGACTACCGGCGCCATTGCGCGCCAGGCGGATGGCGCGGTGATCGTAGAGATGGCCGACACCGTCGTCCTCGTGACCGCCGTCGGCCGCAGGTCTGCAGAACCCGGCCGGGACTTCTTCCCCCTGACCGTGAACTACCAGGAAAAAACCTATGCCGCGGGCAAAATCCCGGGCGGATTCTTCAAGCGTGAGGGCCGGCCAAGCGAGAAAGAAACGCTGGTTAGCCGTCTGATCGACCGGCCGCTGCGGCCGCTCTTTCCGAAAGGATTCCGGAACGAAGTACAGGTCATTGCTACGGTGATGTCGCTGAACCCGGAAGTGGATGCGGACATCCCGGCGTTACTCGGTGCATCGGCAGCGCTGGCTATCTCGGGTATGCCGTTTGCGGGTCCGATCGGGGCAGCGAAAGTAGGATACAAGGACGGCAAGTACCTGTTGAATCCGAGCGCCTCGCAATCCGCCGAGTCCGCACTGGAGCTCGTCGTTGCCGGAACCGCCGATGCAGTTCTGATGGTCGAGTCGGAAGCAAAAGTACTGTCTGAAGAGGTCATGCTCGGCGCAGTGATGTACGGCCACGAGCAGATGCAGGCAGCGATCAACGCGATCAGGGAACTTGCCGCCGATGCCGGTAAACCGGCGTGGGCGTGGGAAGCGGCTGTCGAGGATACCGCCCTCGGCGACACTGTCGCGGAACATGCGCAGGGCGGACTGAGCGATGCCTACCGTATCAGTGACAAGCTCGAGCGCCAGGCGGCCGTCAAGGCCGTGAAGGACGCCACCCTTATGGCCCTCGCAGCGGAAGGCGAAGACTCGCAGTGGACGGCGGCCGACGTGCTGGGCGCCCTGTCCAAGCTCGAGAAGTCGACGGTTCGCAAACGAGTCATTGCCGGCGAGCCGCGCATAGACGGCCGCGACCGGTCAACCGTCCGTCCGATTCAGGTCGAAGTGGGTGTCCTTCCCCGTGCGCATGGCTCGGCGGTGTTCACGCGTGGCGAAACTCAGGCCATCGTCGTTACTACTCTCGGTACCGGCCGCGACGCACAAATCATCGACGCGCTGGAGGGCGAGTACAAGGAGCCGTTCATGCTCCATTACAACTTCCCTCCCTATTGCGTAGGTGAAACGGGCTTCGTTGGCTCGCCGAAGCGGCGAGAGATCGGACACGGCAAACTGGCCCGTCGCGGAATCCAGGCCGTTATGCCGACGAACGAGGACTTCGGCTACGTAATCCGGGTGGTCTCCGAGATCACCGAGTCGAACGGTTCGAGTTCCATGGCTTCGGTGTGTGGCACGAGCCTCTCGCTGATGGATGCGGGTGTGCCGATCAAGGCGCCGGTGGCCGGTGTTGCCATGGGCCTCGTGAAGGAGAAGGACGCCTTCGCGGTGCTGACAGATATTCTCGGCGACGAGGATCATCTCGGCGACATGGATTTCAAAGTGGCCGGCACGGAACATGGAGTCACCGCCCTGCAAATGGATATCAAAATCCAGGGCATCACGCGCGAAATCATGGGTACTGCCCTTTCGCAGGCGAAGGATGCGCGCTTGCACATTCTTGCTGAAATGGCGAAGGTCATCAGCAAACCGCGCGAAAAAATGTCCGAATGGGCGCCGACGATCATGACGATCAAGATCGATCCCGAAAAGATTCGCGACGTCATCGGCAAGGGCGGAGCGGTCATCCGGGCCATCACCGAGGAAACCGGTGCAACGGTGGATATCGACAACGACGGCACGGTGCGCATCGCGTCCGTGGACGGCGCCTCCGGCAAGGAGGCGCGGCGGCGCATCGAACTGATTACCGCCGACGTCGAGGTCGGCCGGATCTATGAAGGCAAGGTGGCACGCCTGATGGATTTCGGTGCCTTCGTAACCATACTGCCCGGCAAGGACGGCCTGGTTCACATCTCGCAAATATCGAACGAGCGCGTCGAGAAAGTCAGCGACAAGCTCTCCGAAGGCGATATCGTCAAGGTCAAGGTGCTCGAGGTCGACCGCCAGGGCCGCGTCCGTCTCTCGATGAAAGAAGTCGACGCCGCCTGAGAAGGCAAATCACCGGCCGGGGTCCGCGCGAGGGACCCCGGCTTTTTTTATGGGAAATCTATAGTCCCGGCCGCGCCAGGTGCGGCTCGAGAAAAGCGGTGATCCGGTCCGGCAGATAGAAGCGCGGCTTCCAGGGCGTGCCTCCGTCAATAAAGGCGACATGCCCGCCGTGACTGCTGACCTCGAAAGTAATGTGCTCCGAAAGCATGTCCGTCCCGGGGATCACGTCCGGGGTCATGAACGGATCGTCAATTGCGTTCACGATCAGTGTGGGACGCTCGATCGATCTCAGGAAGCCGATGGCACTCGCGCGATCGTAGTAGTCGCTCATGCCGCTGAAGCCATGCAACGGCGCCGTGACGACGTCGTCGAATTCACCGAAGGTGGTCGCCGCCATGGCCTTGTCCCAGTTGAATGCAGCGGTGTGTGGGTTGAATTTCCGGCGCAGTGCGTTCTTCATCCGCTTTAGAAGGTAAACCTGATAAACCTTTGAAAAATCACGGTTTAAAGCTTCTGCACAAAGATACAAGTTGAGCGGCACGCACACGGCGCACGCGGCCCGGAGCGGTGTCGTGTCCGCCGCCTCGCCAAGGTACTTGAGGAGCACGTTGCCGCCGAGGGAATAGCCGACGGCAGCGATCGGACCGAATTCCTCGCTGCTGTCGAGCTGCGACAGAAGGTAACGTACGTCATTGGTTTCGCCGGCGTGATAGCGGCGGGGCAGACGGTTCGAGTAGTCACCGCAATCGCGAAAGTGCATGACGCAGCAGTGCCAGCCGAGTTTCTCGGCCTGTGTCATCAGCATACGGGCATAGGAGGAGCGTGCTGATCCTTCGAGTCCATGAAGTATGAGCAACAACGGAGCATGCGGTGGCGGAAGTTCGTCCTGCACGAGCCAGTCGACTGCGGTTTCGTCGCCGTCCGGCAACTGCAGGATCTCGCGCCGGATCGGCGGGAAGCGCACATACGCCCAGGGCATGGAGGCCAGGATCGTTTGCAGGTGTCGGTTTCTGAGCCATCGCGGCGGCCGGAACTGGCTCGCGACAATCTGCCGGCTATCGTCCGTCATCTATCGTCGGTGCGTGGGGATGCCCAAAAAAATGGCCCCCCGCTTGCGCGGGGGGCCTGCCGTAGGGTGTCGACCCCTTCAGGCATGGCAACAGGGGGCGGGGGAGCATATCCCTGTCGCCTGTTCCAAGCTAGGGCATCGAGGGCCCTGCTGTCAAGACGATTTCGGCCGCGTGGATGTCGCGGCCGCTTACCCAACTTTTTGCCGATTGGTCGTATTTTCGGGCTCCCCGGTCCCCCCGACAGCCTGTTTCGCCGGTGCGGACAACAGGTTTCGCTGTTGCCGCCATTGCGCCAGGCTGTTCTCGAGGTGGCGCCCAAGAAAGCCGGGCGCGACGCTGTCGTGAGCTCGGATTACATCGGCGAGGAAAGCTTCACTCAGGATCGGATCGCCATGCTGCTCCTGTTCGCTGATGACCTGCAGGAGAATTGCACGGCTGATGTCCACGCCACTTTGCTTGTCGACGACGGTAATCGGCACGCCGTTCATCACGAGGTCCCGAATGTCCGCGAGCGTGATATAGCGGCTCTCCCTCGTATCGTAAAGACGCCGGTTCGGGTACTTCTTGATGAGGCGTTTCATAAGCCGTCTACAATAGCCGATTTTGCTACGTCACCATAGCGGCGCCGCTGTCACTACTGAACGCAGCCTGCGAAGTCGATCGAGGTTCCAGTGTTCAGCGGCCCACGCCCACACTGCGGCAAGCGACGCGCGTTCAAGCATCGGTGGGGGCGCCTGCTGCAATGCCAGCAGAGCGCGGAACAGGACCGGCGCGGGCGCATCGAGCGGCAGGGCGGGGGCATCCGTCGACTTGCCCAGCTTGCGGCCGCGCTTATCCACGGCAACCGGGATATGCGAATAAGCGGGGGTGTCGTACCCGAGGAGCCGTTGCAACCAGACTTGTCGCGGTGTGGTCTCGAGGAGGTCGATGCCGCGGACGACGTCGGTGACGCGCTGGCGATAGTCATCGACCACGACCGCGAGCTGGTAGGCGATGAGGCCATCGCGCCGGCGAATAACGAAATCCCCGGAGACGGATTCGACCGATTGACGTTGCGCGCCTTGCAGCCGATCGGTGAAAGCGATCTGAGCGCCATCGGTGCGAACCCGGATCGCGCATGACGGCGCGGGAGCCAGGTGCCGGTGCCGGCAGGTCGCCGGATAGATGGAGCCGAGCGGTCCCTGGTCTGCCTCCGTCAATTCCTTGCGGGAACAGTCGCAGTAGTAGGCTCGACCGGACTCCAGGAGCTGACCAATCGCCGCGTGGTGCGCCGCCTCGCTCAGGCTCTGGCGTGTCGCAGGTTCCTGGAACTCGAATCCGTAGCGCTCCAGCGCTTCGAGAATCCGTTCAGATGCACCTGCCTGTTCGCGCGGTGGGTCGATGTCCTCGATGCGGATGAGCCAGGTGCCGCCGCGCCGCAGCGCTTCGAGGTAGCTCGCTACGGCGGCCAGGAGTGAACCGAAATGCAACGGTCCCGTGGGCGAAGGAGCAAATCGCCCGACATAGCCTGATGGTTGGCTCATCCGGCTCCGCTCTCCGGGACCGTCTACCGGTAGCGATCGTCCCGATCGCGAAACTGCCGCTCCGCCAGTTCCCGGCGTTCCTGTGCCTCGAGAGACAACGTGGCTACGGGCCGCGCTTCGAGGCGCTTCAGCCCGATTTCCTCGCCGGTCTCGTCACAAAAGCCATAGGTCCCCTCGTCGATACGGGTTAGTGCAGAGTCGATTTTCCGCAGCAGCTTGCGCTCCCGATCCCTTGTCCGCAGTTCCAGCCCGAACTCCGATTCCTGCGTTGCGCGATCGTTAGGATCCGGAAAATTGGCAGCTTCGTCCTGCATATGGTGGACAGTGCGGTCGACTTCGTACATCAGCTCGCGCTTCCACGACGTAAGGATCTTGCGAAAATGCTCGAGCTGGTCCGGGCTCATGTACTCTTCGCCGCGCTTCGGCTTGTACGGCTCGATGCCATGGATCGGGCCGCTGAGAAGATTTGCACGCGGTCGGTCTGCCCGCACAGGTATCATTTTCGCCGGCGGCCGCTTCTTGCTCGCTGACCGCGAACCGGAAGCCTTTTGGACGGAACGCGAGGTATTGCGGGACGACGATTTCTTTCGTGCGGTTTTCCCCGAAACAGCCTTTTTCGCCGTCGATGCAATGCTGCCGGACTTCTTCCTGCCGGCGGTCTTCTTTTTTGCGACCGGCTTGCGCTGGGCTGCTTTTTTCTTCGAGACTTGCTTGCGGGACGCGGTCTTTTTCGGGGCGGCTGCTTTAGGCTTGCTGCTCGTCTTTTTCTTGGTCACCTTGCGTTTTTTGGTCGCAGACTTCCGCAGAGCAGCCTTGCCCGCCGTCTTGCCGGAGGCCGTGGTCTTCTTCCGCTTTTTGCTCGCGGTCTTCTTTGCGGGCATTTTCAACTCCTGCCGGACCGAGAAAAGGCGGGGATTATACATGGCTTGGTCCCGCAGGGAAGCCCGTTTTTTTCCGGATTTCTGCGGGTCCCGAGCGCTGCTGTCGTTTTGCCGCGACAATCGTTTTATGGGGCCGTTTCCATTACACTACCGCCATCTCTGGGGCACCCTGGCTAGACCACTCTTCCGATGCGACTCAGCAAAATCAAGCTCGCTGGCTTCAAATCCTTTGTAGATCCCACCAACATCACTTTCCCGAGCAACCTGGTCGGCGTCGTCGGCCCGAACGGCTGCGGCAAATCCAACGTAATCGACGCCGTGCGCTGGGTCATGGGCGAGAGTTCGGCCAGCCGCCTGCGTGGCGACTCGATCACAGATGTCATATTCAACGGCTCGAGCGTCCGGAAGCCGGTCGGAGCTGCCTCCGTCGAGCTGCTGTTCGACAACAGCGAGACCACCCTCGAGGGCCAGTACGCCAGGTACGCGGAGATAGCGATCCGCCGCGACGTGAGCCGGGACGGCATTTCAAACTATTACCTGAATGGCACCCGTTGCCGGCGCAAGGATATCCAGGGGGTATTTCTCGGCACCGGGCTCGGCGCCCGCAGTTACTCCATCATCGAGCAGGGGATGATTTCCCGGGTGGTCGAGGCCAAACCGGAAGAACTGCGGGTGTTCATCGAAGAGGCGGCGGGGATCTCAAAATACAAGGAGCGCCGCCGCGAAACGTCCAACCGCATCAAGCACACGCGGGAGAACCTGGAACGCCTGAAGGACGTGCTGGAGGAGGTCGAGAAGCAATTGCGGCACCTCGATCGGCAGGCCAAGACTGCGCAACGCTATGAACGCTACAAGGGCGAGGAACGGCGCACCTCGGCTGAGCTTCTCGCCTTGAAATTGAGAGTCCTGGACGAAAAGGCTCAGACGGCGCATGTCGCGCTTTCGGAACACAAGACTCGCCTCGAGGCGGCGATCGCGCATCAGCGAAAGATCGAAGCCGCAATCGAAGAGGCACGAGTACAGCAAACCGAGCGTAGTGATGAGTTCAATAAAGTGCAGGGCCGGTACTACAAGGTTGGCAGCGAAATAGCACGTCTCGAGCAATCCATAGAACATGCGCGCGAATTGCGAGACAGGCAGGAGAAAGACCTGCAACAGGCGATTCTCGGGGCGTCGGAAATCCTGGATCACATCAACAAGGATCAGGATGAGATCGCCCAGCTGGAGCTGACCCTGAACGAACTGGTTCCGGGCCTGGAAGACGCGCGCGAAAGCGAGAAAGCGTCCGCCGAGTCGCTTATCAGGGCCGAAGCGGCACTCGCCGACTGGCAGGAGCAATGGGAAGGGTATTCACGGCGTTATAACGAGTCGCAACAGGTCCGAAGCGTCGAGCAGACGCGGGCCGACCAGCTAGATTCCCGGTTGCAGGGGATCGCCGACCGCCGCCGGAAACTCGAAGAATCGAAGTCGAGCGCCGGTCACGAAGCGCTCAAATCCGCGTATGACGATATAGCGGCAGAGGAACAACACAAGCGCCTGGCGCGCGATGAGTTCGATCGTCACCTCACCGATGTAACCGACAAGGTCCGCAAACTTCGTGAGCAGGATATGAAGCTGACGAAGCTGGTGGACGAACGCCGCACGGTGTTGCTTTCGGCGCAAGGCAAGTACGCGTCACTCGAGGCATTGCAGAAAGCAGCGCTCGGTGAAGGCGAAGAGTCCATCCAAAAATGGCTGGACCACGAGGGCCTCGACGGCAGCAAGCGCGTTGCGCAGGCGCTTGACGTGCAGGACGGCTGGGAAAAAGCGGTAGAGACCGTGCTGGGCGACTACCTGCAGGCGGTGTGTGTCGACGATATAGAGCCCGTCACGGAGAGCATTGCGAATCTCAAGGCGGGCCGCCTGACCGTGCTGCAGGCCGGCGGTCAGGCCGCTATCGACAATGCACAGAGCCTGGCTGCAAAGGTTCAGGGTGCGCCGGCAACCGTGGCCGAATTGCTGTCTCGGGTACGCGTCGCAGAGACACTGAACGGCGCGCTCGCGATTCGGGAGTTGCTGGACGACGGCGAGTCGGTCATCACAGGCGATGGCATCTGGTTGGGCAAACAGTGGCTGCGAGTGGCACGCGACCAGGATGCGAAGGCCGGAGTGCTCGCCCGCGAGCATGAAATGCGCCGGCTCAAGGTGGAAATCCGCGAACTCCAGGCACGTTTCGACAGCGCCCGGAAGTTACTGCATGACGGACGTACGCGTCTGAACCAACTGGAGGAGCGTCGTGAGTCGGTTCAGCAGGACGCTGCCGCACTGCTGAATGAGTACTCCGAAATCAAGTCGGCGCTCGAATCGGCCCGCTTCAAGATGGACCAGGCTACAGCCAGGCGCCAGGCCATCGTCGAGGAAAGCAGCGAACTCGACAACGAGAGAATCACAGCGGACGAGCAGTTGCGCGAATCGAAGCGGCGGCACGCACAGGCCGTCGAAACGCTGTCGGCCCTCGAATCCGAGAAAGCAGGCCTGGAGGCACGGCGCGATGAATTGCGAGCGGAGTTGGCCCGCGTTCGCCGGCAAGCCGAGGAAGACCGGCTCGCCGTGCAGAGCATCGCCATCCAGTTCGAGAGCCGGCGATCGAGCAAGGATTCCGCCGCCCAGAACCTTGCGCGTATGGAGCGGCAGCTCGAACAATTCCGGGGCCGCGAACGAGACATCAAGCAACAGCTCGAATCGAGTGCTGCGCCGCTGGCCGAGAACAAGGATCGACTCGATGAGCAGCTGGCGCACCGGGTGCGGGTCGAGCAAGACCTGGCGTCTGCGCGCCGGCGCGCCGAGGAAATCGATGCCCGGCTGCGCGAACTCGACGAGTCCCGACTTCAACACGACAACGATGTTGATGAAGCGCGCACTGTCGTCAGCCAGGCCGAAATGGTCGTGCAGGAACTGCGCGTGCGGCGCGAAGGCCTGACGGAACAATTTGCGCAGTCTGGATACGACTATCAGGCCTTGTTGGCGGAGCTGGACGAGACGGCGGCGACCGAGGTCTGGGAGCAAAAGCTCGAAGAGACTCGTCGTCGAATCGAACGGCTCGGGCCTATCAACCTGGCGGCAATCAGCGAATTCAAGGAACAGTCGGAGCGTAAGGAATATCTCGATGCGCAACTGAAGGACCTTACCGACGCTCTCTCTACTCTGGAAGGTGCGATTCGCAAGATCGATCGCGAGACGCGCACGCGGTTCAAGGAAACCTACGACGGTATCAACGCCGGCTTCCAGAAGTTGTTTCCGAGACTTTTTGGCGGCGGCCACGCCTATCTGGAACTTGCCGGTGACGATCTCCTTACGGCTGGCGTGACACTGATGGCTCGCCCGCCTGGGAAGCGCAATAGCACCATTCACTTGTTGTCCGGTGGCGAAAAGGCGCTTACCGCCGTTGCGTTGATATTCGCGATTTTCGAACTCAATCCAGCGCCTTTTTGCATGCTCGACGAGGTCGATGCGCCGCTTGACGATGCAAACGTTGCTCGTTTTTGCGATATCGTTCGCGATATGTCGGAACGGGTGCAGTTCGTCTTCATCACGCATAACAAGGTGACGATGGAAATGGCGAGACAGCTGTCCGGCGTCACAATGCAGGAGCCGGGTGTTTCCCGCCTTGTCTCGGTCGATCTCGACGAAGCGGTGAAAATGGCCGCGAGCTGATTCGCAATGGACGGAATGCGCTGGCTGCTCCTCGTAATCGGCCTGCTCGTGATCGGGGGGGTGTACCTGTACACGCGTCGGGGTGGCACGAAGACTCCGAGTGCCGGTTTACGCCGGGAGCCGACGCTCGAAACCAGCAGCGGCGGACATGACGACTCCGAATCCGCCTCCCGGCATGAAGCGGAAGCGCTTGCGGACGAGCCCGACGATGTTGCAACGGCAACGACAGAAGAGACATCGCCAGCGCGAACCGCACCGCAGAAAATCGTTGCCTTGCGGATAATCGCGCGCGGCGGCGGCACCTTCCGAGGCGATGAGATCATCCTGCACCTGCGTGGCATCGGCATGCGCCACGGCAAGTTCGGCATCTTTCACCGGTTGGCCGGCCAGGACGAGGGCGACGCCGTTTTCAGCGCCGCCAGTCTCATTGAACCGGGCAGCTTCGATCTACCAAATATTCACGACCAGGCAATCCCGGGAATCAGCCTGTTCGCGGTATTGCCCGGACCCGTGGACAGCGTGGATGCATTCGATATGCTGATGGCAGCTGCCCGAACGCTCGCGCAGTCTCTGAATGGCGAGTTGCTGGACGAGTCCGGTAGCACGCTAAGCATTCAGCGGGAGCGGTATATGCGCGAGGAAGTCGTACAATTCCGGCACAGTCACAAGGTCGCCTGAGCGGGCTCCGGGGCTTGTGCGGTGCCTAGTGCTGACGACATCGCCGCGCAGGTCGAAACGCTGCGTGAGCAAATTCGCTACCACAACTATCGGTACCACGTACTGGACGACCCGGAAATTCCAGACGCGGAGTACGATCGTCTCCTGCGGGAACTACAATCCCTTGAGCGGGAAAATCCTCACCTCGTAAGCAGCGATTCGCCGACGCAGCGCGTAGGCGCTGAGCCGATTGCTGCGTTCGGGACAGTAAAGCATCGGCTGCCGATGCTCTCACTAGAAAACGCATTCAGCGAGCAGGAACTTTTCGATTTCGACCGGCGCGTTCGTGAAAAATTGGAACTCGCAGACGATGATCCGCTCGTCGCATACGCGGCGGAACCCAAGCTGGACGGCGCCGCGGTGAGCTTGCTGTACGAAGACGGCAGGCTCGTGCGCGGAGCGACACGCGGCGATGGGACGACCGGTGAAGACATCACGCACAACATTCGAACGATTCAAGGTGTGCCATTGAGACTTCGCGGTTCGGGCTATCCGCAAACGCTCGAGGTGCGGGGTGAGGTCTTCATGCCCCGCGCCGGATTTCTCGCCTACAACGAGGCTGCCGCCAAGTCCGGAAGCAAGACATTCGTAAACCCGCGGAACGCGGCCGCGGGCAGTTTACGACAGCTGGATCCGAAACTTACGGCGGAGCGGCCGCTCGACATCTATATGTACTCCGTCGGCTTTGTCGAGAACGGTACTCTTGCAAAGCGCCACAGCGAAATACTTGACCAGCTGCAGGCATGGGGTTTGAAGACCTGCCCGGAACGGAAGGTCGTTTCCGGTGTAGCAGGCTGCCTTGATTATTACACCGGAATTGGCGCACAACGCGATCAGCTTCACTACGACATCGACGGCGTAGTTTACAAAGTAGATCGTCTGGCGCACCAGCGTGAATTGGGTTACGTGTCACGCGCGCCTCGTTGGGCCATCGCGCACAAATTTCCGGCGCAAGAGGAAATGACCAGGGTGAACGGTGTGGAGTTCCAGGTTGGCCGGACTGGAACGCTCACGCCCGTCGCACGCCTGGAGCCAGTGTTTGTTGGTGGCGTCACGGTCAGCAACGCGACGTTGCACAATATGGATGAACTGCACCGCAAAGATGTTCGGATCGGCGACGCCGTCATTGTCCGGCGGGCGGGTGACGTGATTCCTGAAGTCGTCAAGGTTGTGAAATCGAAGCGAAGAAGGAACGCCCGCCGGATAGAGCTGCCGAAGCGCTGCCCGGTATGCGGTTCTGCGGTCGTACGTGAGGAAGGGGAAGCCGCAGCGCGATGTACCGGCGGGCTCGTCTGCGCTGCACAACGAACGGAGGCGCTGAAGCATTTCGTATCACGCCGGGCGATGGATATCGAAGGCCTTGGCGCAAAGCTTATCGAACAACTGGTCGCGCTCGACAGGCTTAAGACTCCGGCGGACATTTACACGTTGACTGCCGACGAACTTACAGCGCTGGAGCGAATGGGCGAGAAATCCGCAAAAAAAGTATTGTCGGCAATTGAACGCAGCAAGTCGACGTCCTTGGAACGGTTCTTGTACGGCCTGGGAATCCGGGACGTAGGGGAGGCCACCGCAAGCGGTCTGGCGACGCACTTCGGAAAACTGGACCGGATCCTGTCGGCGTCTGAGGAAGAGCTGCAATCCGTACCGGATGTCGGCCCTGTAGTCGCCGCTCGCGTCGCTGCATTTTTTGCGGAAAGTCACAATCGGGAAGTCATTGCAGATCTTCAAAGATCGGGCGTCACCTGGCCGGAGGATCAGGGAGCGCTGCGAAAAGTCGAAGGTACGTTGAGCGGGAAGACATTTGTGCTCACCGGAACACTCTCGAGAATGACGAGGGACGAAGCCAAGGCTCAAATCCAATCGCGTGGCGGGAAAGTCACCAGCAGCGTTTCTGCGAAGACCGACTATGTAGTCGCCGGGGACAACCCCGGCTCGAAACTCGCCAAGGCCGAGTCACTGGAGATAGTCGTTATTGATGAAGACGGGCTGGATACTCTCTTAAGTGCCTGATTATTCAGGAAGTCTCTGAAAGCATTTCGCTGCTTCTCGGGTTTTCCCGTTTATGGCAATGTTCCGCCGTTATGGCCGTAGACAAAAGTCGTGCCGCGTGCTGAGACTGGGCAGATTTTCCCATACTCCGCCTTTTGCTGGCCAAAACCCAGGGACCTGAATATATTCATCGCGCATGCAAGACAAAATCCAAAAACAAATACTTGATGCATTCTTCGTCGTTTTACGACCTATCGCAAAGATTCTGCTTCGCTACGGTATTGGCTACCGCGAATTTGCTGAGGTCGTAAAAGCCGCGTTTGTAGATGTCGCCTCCAGTGAGTACGGAATTCGTGGCCGGCCGACTAATATGTCGCGTATTGCAGTGATGACTGGACTCACCCGAAAGGAGGTAAGACGATTGCGCGACCAATTGGCTTCGGGAGAAGTTTTGGTTTCGCGAAAATATACGCCGCTCGGTAGAATTTTACATCGTTGGCACTCCGAAACGGAATTCTTAGATGAATATGGTCGACCAGCTCCTCTTCCATTCACGGGAAGTGGCGCAACATTTTCCGAACTGGTTAGACGATACGCTGGCGACATTCCACCAGGTGCAATTCGAACGGAACTGAAGCGGGTATCCGCAATAGCCGAGGATGAAGATGGAACGCTACGCCTCTTACGTCGTGATATCCACGCCGAACATGGCCATGAAAACGTGTGTTTGTCCCTACTACACGGAGCATATGCGATCCTCGAGAATATCGCGCACAATAACAATCCTCATAGTACGGAGCCTACTTGGGTCCAAATGACAGCTTTTACTGGAGATATTCGAAAGGTGGACCTTGTTCGAGTTCGACGAATTTGTGCGGATCGAGCAAGAGAAGCTGTTATTTCGTACGATGATCTATTTTCTGGATTCGAACACGGACATGAAAGTCAAAAAGATCATGGTGAATGCACTCCGGTTGCAATGGGCATTTTCTACTACGAGGAACGTGACAAGAAACTTCAGCAAATTTGGAAAAATGCATAGCTTGAGTTCACGAACGCTTGTCCATTGACTAACGGCGAGACTCCGGAGCCGTCTCGGCAATTAGTCAATCCATAATCACAGTACGTGAGGGATCCCCAGCCGATAGGACCGTCGAGTACCGATTTGTCGGAAGCCCAAAGCTTGGTACATGCGCTCACTATCATGTCCATCTTCGGCCGAGAGCGTAATAAAAGTATACTTTTCAGTTAGCAACTTTCCACAAAGATCGGATACGACGGCCGTGGCGAAGCCGCAGTTTCTTAATTCAATCGGTGTGAAAACCGCCGAAATTTTAATGCCATTTTTCGTAGGTGCCGAGATCGACGCAATGGCCTGAGGTCCGTCGCAATCCCACATGTATAGCAACTCTTCGTCTAGCTTACGCAAAAAGAAGCACTCAGCATCGACAAAAGTAGGCCTCTCCTTAGCGTAAAGCTTGCCCCATTCCCGCACCAGGCTCCGCTCTGCTTGACCGCACAGTTGTAGTCGCCCTTCGATACTTGGTCTAACCTTCGGCAGGGAATCCAAGCGATAAATATTCCAAGTCTGCTCTAGATTGAACAGTCTTTTGTCGGTTTCCGCGAGTTCAGCTACGAGCAGTTGGGTCGATTTTGCGTCGCCGGAGATTCTTTGTGCGTCCGGCATTCTTCGAAATATGTCGCGTGCGACTAAGCTTGCCGCCTCGTCCGGCACTTCGCTAATCAACAGTCCATCCGGATCCACATGGATCGCGCATCCTACAACAGCTGCGTTATAAGTTAGGCTGAAAAACAGGTAGGGTGGCCGGAATATGCTACTTTTGTCTCGAACCAAACAGGCAGTGGAGATGATGCCATTATAAAAATCTTCTCTGAGCATGAGCCACGGGAGACACGCCTCCAGAAAGTCGTCAGCGCACGAATAGACTTCAATTTGCATAATCTAATCGACCGTCCAATTCGTTCGTGCCGCTATGTTCCTGCGAGGGCGTAGGCATAGCTTAATGTTATTTGCCATTTTGTGCAGCGACGTATCGTGCACAATGAGTCCCTAGAATTCAATATGGATCGAAGTTACGATTGGTATTGAGCTTGAGGCGACTCTTACAGATGCCTGTGCGGCACGCTGGGCACGCAACGCGTTCAATTGAAGGTAGGTATTTTGTCAAACGACCAGTTGTACGCTCGTCCTATCGGTCGAATATCCTCCGTGATCGTCGCGATGTTGATGTTCTGCTCCTGCGATAACGACATCGTTAGTGATGCTTTAGTCCTCAACAGGGGTATAAACAGTAGTCCAGATTCGCTAGATCCGCACGAATACTCGGGGAACGATGCCGCGACCATTCTTTTCGATATCGGGGAAGGGCTGCTTACACTCAACGCAAGTGGCGATCTCATCGGTGGAATTGCTAACCGTTGGGAGATCTCGGATGATGGTCTGCGATACATTTTTTTTCTGCGTAGTGGCCTAATGTGGTCAGACGGTTCGGCACTAGACGCGAAAGACGTAGTGCGATCCTTCAGGCGGTTGGTAGATCCCAGGACTGCGTCACCGAATTCTCACAATGCTGTTCCAATCAAAAATGCCACGAAAATTCTTAACAATGTCCTACAGCCCGACGCGCTTGGGATTAGAGCGGCAGATTCTCAGACGGTTGAAATTGAATTGGAACATCCAACTCCATATTTTCTTCATGTGCTCGCACATCCATCTCTTCAGCCGCGACATAGTAGCTTGAAAGATGATTCCGAAAAGCTTGGGCCGGTCTCAAACGGAGCATATAGACTAGTTGCTTCTGTTGTTGGCTCGAGCTTTCGACTGGAAAGGAACAACTATTATTGGGGAGTTCGTGATGTGGATATTGACGAAGTTGTCTATCACGTAATTGGTCAGGATATCGAACCGATACGTTTCGCGGCCGGCGAACTTGATATTACAGATAACGTGTCGGAGTTCTATTTTGAGAAATACAAAAACGATTCAAAGGGCGTGCTCCAGGTAGCGCCGATGCTTGGCATCTACTACTTGGGGTTTAATTTGGATGCCAGACCTTTTCGAAAGAACCCAAAGTTTCGGCATGCACTATCGTTGGCTATAGATCGTGAGATCTTGGTCGAAAAGGTTTTGGGCAGAGGAGAGATCCCGGCCTTCCGATTTGTCCCCCCTGGAGTAGCAAACTACCCAAATGTAGCGCACACGTCGCATGGGCAAAGCGAGCGGGAGAGAGCGGCAAAGAGCTTAATAAAAGAGGCAGGCATAGAAAACCCAAGTCAATTGCAAGTCGAACTTCGGTATAACACAGGGGGAGGTCATGAAAGAATCGCTACAGCCATCGCGTCAATGTGGCGTGATGTTTTGGGTATCCAAGTTCAGCTAGCCGGCGAAGAATTCAGGGTGTTTATTCAGAATGTGCGCAACGGGTTGGAGACTGAACTTTTTCGACTTAGCTGGGTTGGCGATTACAACGATCCATATACCTTCCTCCAGGTTTTCGAATCAGGTAATTCCTCAAATCTCACCGGATTTTCAAATCCGATCTACGATGAACTGATCAAACAAGCGAACTTGGCTTCTGATCCACATCAAAGACAAATGCTTCTTGTTGAAGCCGAGGAGCTAGTATTGGAAAGTGCGCCCGTAATTCCGCTGTATTTTTATGTATCGAAACATCTCGTAAGCGACCGAGTTACCGGATGGCTCCCAAATGTGCTTGATATTCACAAGAGTCAATATTTATCAATTCCACCGTCTTCGTAATTAGTTACACTAGAAACAAGACCAATTTGCGCAGATTGCAATATTTTCAAACAAAAGTATTGGGTTAAAGTGCTGCCGGCCCCGGCGCCAAAGCTAGTCTGTATGAAGATGTAGATCGACCTTACCAGCCGCCAGAACCTATCTGGATTGCGAGAAAAAAGTTAGATAAAAGAATAAGTTAAGTCGCTTTTTTCGCCAGTCGAGATCCCAATTATTGTCCGAGTAGAGAAATATCGGCGCTTATGACAGCACCATTTCCGTATCTGTGCTTTCGGTGTCAGGAAATATGAGTTGGAGTGGTAAAGATGACGTTGATAGGATGCAACATAATCGGTGGTAGATGACCGGGATGGGAGAACAAGTTCAAGAACACCTACGCCTCGCACTCCGAAGGTTGCTAAAGCCCCTAGTTCGATTGTTGATTAGCCAAGGCATGAGTCACACAGAACTTTCCGAGGCAGCGAAGGACGCGTACGTGGAGATGGCTATCAGATACGGGGACGTCGGGAAACGCATCAACCAATCGCAAATAGCAATTCTAACTGGCTTAACGCGAAAAGAAGTTAAGAACGTAATCGATCGAGCGGTTGCATCTGAAGCAGCCCAGATCAAACCATCGCGACCAAGTAGAGTGCTAACTGGTTGGTACAATGATCCCGACTACACTGGGCCTTATGGGATTCCGATTGAACTACCTTACGATACTCAAGACACTGGAGAACCTTGTTTTGTCCGGCTGGTTCGGACATACAGCGGAGACATGGCGCCCAGGCAAATGCTCAACGAATTGGTTCGATCTGGTTGCGTGCTTGAGGTTTCCGAGGGACGGTTCAAGGCTGTAAAGCGAGACTATCAACATCGTCAGCTTTCAGAAGAACTGATCAATAGATTGGGAGAACTTGGCTACAGGATCTTTTCCACGGCGGCTACGAATATTGACAACGATACGCTTGGCCGAGGCTACTTTGATCGAAATGTTTTTGCTGATGAAGGGTGTACTGATGAGGTCATCGAAGAATTCGATAAAGTAATTCGTGTACGTGGTCAGGCACTGCTTGAAGATTTGGATATATGGTTGGCATCAAATAATCGCGAAGCTCGAAAAAATGAGGTCAAGAAAAACACCGGCTTGTACATGATTCACTATGTTGAGCGGCCATCTGAGAATCAAACGTTGAGAGATTTACTTCTCGAATTAGATGTAGACCCAGATAGTTAGCGACAAAACACCTTTTTTGGTCACGCTAGAATGCGTGAGTTTCTTAACAAAAGAAAAAAAATCGAAATTTGGAGTGGTTGGAGAATTAAGCACCTATCGTAAGGAGCGAGAAAATGACTAGGGCAAAAAGCGCCAAGGTACTAGCTGCCTTGGGAGCGACGCTGATTGTCGTTACCCCGTATTCGGCCAGCGCGGGAATAGAGGGATCGAATACAAAGGGAATTGAGGGTTCAAACGCTCGAGCCATTGAAGGCTCAAATTCTTTGGGGATTGAGGGGTCTAATACACGGGGTATCGAGGGATCGAACGCGTCAGGGATTGAGGGTTCAAACGTCTACGGCATTGAGGGTTCCAATATCCGGGGCATCGAAGGCTCGAACGTCTACGGCATTGAGGGTTCCAATATCCGGGGCATCGAAGGCTCGAACGTCTACGGCATTGAGGGTTCCAATATCCGGGGCATCGAAGGCTCGAACGTCTACGGCATCGAGGGTTCCAATATCCGGGGCATCGAAGGCTCGAACGTCTACGGCATCGAGGGTTCCAATATCCGGGGCATCGAAGGCTCGAACGTCTACGGCATCGAGGGTTCCAATATCCGGGGCATCGAAGGCTCGAACGTCTACGGCATCGAGGGTTCCAATATCCGGGGCATCGAAGGTTCGAACGTCCACGGCATCGAGGGTTCCAACATCCGGGGCATCGAAGGCTCGAACGTCCACGGCATCGAGGGTTCCAACATCCGGGGCATCGAAGGTTCGAACGTCCACGGCATCGAGGGTTCCAACATCCGGGGCATCGAAGGTTCGAACGTCCACGGCATCGAGGGTTCCAATATCCGGGGCATCGAAGGTTCGAACGTCCACGGCATCGAGGGTTCCAACATCCGGGGCATCGAAGGCTCGAACGTCCACGGCATCGAGGGTTCCAACATCCGGGGCATCGAAGGTTCGAACGTCCACGGCATCGAGGGTTCCAACATCCGGGGCATCGAAGGTTCGAACGTCCACGGCATCGAGGGTTCCAACATCCGGGGCATTGAAGGTTCGAACGTCCACGGCATCGAGGGTTCCAACATCCGGGGCATCGAAGGTTCGAACGTCCACGGCATCGAGGGTTCCAACATCCGGGGCATTGAAGGCTCGAACGTCCACGGCATCGAGGGTTCCAACATCCGGGGCATCGAAGGTTCGAACGTCCACGGCATCGAGGGTTCCAACATCCGGGGCATCGAAGGTTCGAACATCAATGGCATCGAGGGCTCAAATCTGCTGTTTGGCCCAATCGACGACGTGGATTCGCAGGCAGGCTCATTTGTAGTGATGGGACAGACTGTGTTGTTCTCCCCTACTCAAGTTGGCAGGCTCAAAGTGGGAAATCTGGTTAGCGTCGAAGGTTCGTTAATAGGCCCAGGCCACATATACGCCGATCGCGTTGTCGTTTCGTCTGAGCAGTACGTGCCAGGGTCGACTGAAGTCTTTGTCACGGGTATACCGTCGGCCGTCGACACTGCTCGCGGCCGCGTATCGATGGGCGGATTGGAAGTTGACTACACGTCGAGTTTGGCCAGTGGTTACCCTGGAGCTGGAACAGTCTGGACATTCAGAGGCACGCAGCCGAATGTTCGCGGTTTAATGGTTGCGGGGGAAGCGGCAGCTCGTTAGAAGTTCGCCAGGCAGGGAAGGGCAGTTCCATAGCGCTCGATGGAACTCCAACAGGGTCGTTTTCGCCCGATTTGGAATGAAGAAGGCTACCTCTCGGTAGCCTTTTTCTTTGGCCAAAAAAAAGTCGGCGTCCCTGCCGACTTAGTTCTCGTATCAACCTTTGAAGGAGATGCGAGGGTTGGAGGAGCCAGCCCCGAGCGATTAGGGATGACTCGAGGGCTATAGTAGGGATCGGGCGGGATTTGATGCTGTGACCAGAATCACAAATCAAATTCGCAAAAAGTAAAGGGCGCTTTTCAGCGCCCTTAAAACACCGCATTACGTTAAGTCGATTCGACTATTTGTCAAGTTCTCGCAGTTGTGCGAGGTATTCCTGCAATTTACGTTGCTCGAGCTGTTGCTTGATGACGTCGTGAACGCTCTCCAGCGTAGGTGGTTCGGATTCCCTCGATTCCTCGCGCAGAATCACATGCCAGCCAAACTGGGTTTGCACCGGCTCCTTGGTATACGCGCCGTCCTCGAGTTCCGCGACCGCCGCAGAAAAAGGCGGCACCATCTGGTTAGGCGAGAACCAGCCCAGGTCGCCACCATTCCGTGCCGACGCATCTGTTGAGTTGGCTTTGGCCAACTCTTCAAAATCAGCGCCTTCATCGAGTTCCTTGATCAACCCATTGGCTGCACTTTGCGCTTCGACGAGTATATGGCGCGCTTTGAATTCCAGCGGTGGGGCCAACTCGATTTGCCGCGCATACTCGGCGAGTACCTCATCTTCCGTAGCCTGGTTACGCGACAAAAAGTCCTGGGCGGCCGCTTGCGCCAGCGTCCCTCGCTTTTGAAGTTCGAGCTGTGCTTTCACTGCGGGGTCGTCCGCGAGTTCCTTCGCTCGAGCCTGCGTTGTCAGCAGGTAGATATCCGTCAGTTCGTCCTTTAATACCTCCCGCTCTTCGGCCGTCGCCTGTGCGGCAGGTTTTTGCAGTCGCGACTCAGCGTAAACATCCAGCACACGGCTGTCGACGTCCACGCCGTTTACCGTAAATTCTGTCTCCGCGTATGCCGTGGTTGCCAGCAGCAACGCAGCGAGCACCAATCCCGACCTTCGCGGGCCATAAAACAATGACATGGTGATGTCCTCAAACAAATAGGTACCTGATAATAATCCTTTCCAGATCCGCAATCAGACCTCGTCAGGCGTCATTGCCCTGATTTGCAGGGCGTGGATATCCGTCTTCAACAACTCGGCGAGGGCACCGTAGACAAGTTGGTGTCTCTGAATACGAGACTTGCCGGCAAAAACCCGAGCGACGATATGAACCTCGAAATGCCCACGGCCGTCACTGGCTCCGGCGTGCCCGGCGTGCAAATGGGACTGGTCCTTGACACGCAATTCGACGGGTTCGAGCGTGTCGACCAACAGTGCTTCGATTCGTTCCCGGCGATCAGTCACGGCAGGACCAACTTGAACGGCTTGACGGAGACTTTTGCGTATACGCCGGCACCGACATACGGGTCATCCGATGCCCATGCTTGCGCTGCAGCGAGCGATTCGAACTCCGCGATGACAAGACTGCCGGTGAAGCCCGCCGGGCCAGGTTCGTCCGTCGGGATAGCCGGGTGCGGACCGGCGACGAGAAGTCGCCCTTCCTCGGCGAGAGCCTGCAATCTGCCGAGGTGATCGCTGCGAACAGAGGCGCGGCGAGCACTGCTGTCTGCAACATCTTCACTTAATATGGCGAACCACACGCTACTTTTTTCCTGGCTCCGATTCTGATGACATCCCCAGCTTCGCGAACAACCAGAAGCTTTGCACCAGCATGAACACGATCGTCAGGCCCATCAGGCCGAACACCTTGAATTTGACCCAGAACGGCTCCGGATAGTTATACGCAATATAGATGTTCAGCGCGCCCATCAGGAAAAAAAACGCGATCCAGACGAAATTCAGCCGCGTCCAGTCAGCAGTGCCCATATTCGCAGTCGGCAACCCGCCCGTCATTTCAAAAAAGCGCTTAACGAGCGGGCGATCACCAATCCAGGTGCTGGCGAGAAACGCCACGGCGAGCGCCCAATAAAAGGCGGTGGGCTTCCAATAGAGAAACTTGGGATTGCGAAAATAAAAAGTCGCCGCACCGGCAATAAGCAAGAAAACCGTAGACCAGAGGTACATCCGGTCCAGCTTGCGGGTGCGAAGGAATTTCACGCCGAGGCCGACCGGCATCGCCACCATCAGCACGCCCAGCGCAAAATAGATGTCCTTCAGCAGGTATGCACCGAGGAACAGGATCAGGGGCAGAAATTCGAACAAAACGTGCATCGGGGGTCGTGCGTCGCTGAGGGGACGCGAATGATAGCCGGTTGTGCGAAAAAATGCCTCTTGCGGAAAAAGACTTGCGGCGCCGATTCGCTGCCCTACAATCCGCCGCGTGGCCAGACTCATTGAAATTCATCCGGCTGACCCGCAACCGCGCTTGGTCGCGGCGGTCGTGCAGGCGATACGCTGCGGCGCTTTGGTTGCCTATCCGACCGACTCGTGTTACGCCCTCGGCTGTCACATAGGCGACAAGCGGGCCATGGATCGAATTCGCAGGATCCGTCGGACCGAGAAGAATCATAACTTTACGCTGGTTTGCTGTGACCTTTCCGAAATCAGCCTCTATGCGCGTGTCGACAATTGGGCTTACCGGTTGATTCGCAACCTGACACCGGGCCCTTATACGTTCATCCTGCCCGCGACGCGGCAAGTCCCGAAGCGCCTCCAACATCCGAAGCGACGCACGATTGGCCTCAGGGTTCCGGACCATCCGTTGGTACGCGCGATGTTGGATGGCCTCAACGAGCCGATCATGAGTTCGACCTTGCTGCTGCCCGGCGATGACGTGCCGCTCACCGATCCCCTGGAGATCGAGGCGCGCATAGGCCACGACATCGACGTCATCATCGATTGCGGGCCCGTCGGTATCGAGCCGACAACCGTGCTCGACCTGAGCCATGGCACGGCGGAAGTGCTGCGCGAGGGCCGGGGCGACGCGAGTATGTTGCGCTGATCGGTCCCCGTGTGCGATAGAATGCCCCGAACTGCCGCGGAACGATCGAATGAAGCCTGATTTAAGAGTCTTGAGGAAAGAGGATGCGCCGAAGCCCACCCAGGACGAGGCAACGTCCCCCGCGCAGCGCGAGATGCCCTTTGCCGTCGTAGACGGCGAGCCGATCACGGCACTGCCGCAGGATCTGTACATACCGCCGTACGCGCTGCAGGTATTTCTCGAAGCATTCGAGGGACCGCTCGATCTCCTTTTGTACCTCATTCGCCGGCAGAACATCGACATTCTGGATATTCCGATCGCGGAAATCACCAAGCAGTACGTGCAGTACATAGAGCTAATGAGCGAGATGCAGCTCGAACTTGCGGGCGAATACCTGGTGATGGCCGCGATGCTCGCGGAGATCAAGTCTCGAATGCTGCTGCCCCGGCCCGAGGCCGCGGAAGAAGAGGAAGACGATCCCCGGGCCGAGCTCGTGCGGCGCCT
This sequence comes from uncultured Pseudomonadota bacterium, assembly GCA_963713215.1. GTDB lineage: Bacteria > Pseudomonadota > Gammaproteobacteria > Steroidobacterales > Woeseiaceae > UBA1847. The sequence continues at coordinate 235,091 of CAVQKY010000007.1, forward strand.
GCAGGAATATGAACGCTACAAGAAGGCAGCGCAGGATCTATCCGATCTGCCGCGACTCGAGCGCGATTTTCACCAGGCAACCGCAGACGCTCCGGAACGGAAGGTGGTAAGCAAACTCCCGGATGTAACGCTGAAGGAACTCTTGCTCGCATTTCACGATGTGCTGAAGCGCGCCGAATTGTTTACGAACCTGCACGTGCAACGCGAACCGCTGTCGGTCAGGCAACGGATGTCCGAAATCCTGAGCCGTATCCGAGCCAGTACGTTTACTGATTTCAGCAGCTTGTTCGATGCCGAGGAAGGTCGGATGGGCGTGGCGGTAACGTTTATCGCGATCCTCGAACTGCTGAAGGAAGCGGTAATAGAAGTGGTACAGGCCAGCGAGTATGCGCCACTACACATACGAGCGGCATCAAAGGTGCGCCTGGTCGGTGACGTGCGCGATACAGAGGTCGGAGAGGATCTCGGTCGCAACAACCCTGGCCGCTTCCGAACTCGGCGATACCGCCTGATTCGAACCCACAGACAAAAGCGATTGCAATGGAACAACAGGAAATACAGCATTTCGTCGAGGCGGCACTTCTGGCCGCCGGCCGTCCGCTCAGTGTCGATCAGTTGCAGGGGTTGTTCGACGGCCGCTCAGTGCCCGACAAGTCGGAGATCCGCCAGGCCATCGAAACACTGAATGACAACTATGAGAATCGCGGGATCGAGGTGCGCGAGGTGGCATCCGGCTATCGGCTGCAGATCAGGAGCGCCATGGCGGATCGTCTCCAGAAGCTATGGGAAGATCGGCCGCCGCGCTATTCCCGTGCGCTATTCGAAACTCTGGCGTTGGTGGCTTACCGGCAGCCCATCACCCGCGGCGAAATCGAGGATATCCGCGGCGTCGCGGTGAGCAGCAACATCGTACGCACTTTGTTGGAACGCGACTGGATCCGCGTGGTCGGTCATCGCGACGTGCCGGGACGACCGGCCATGTTCGGGACGACCAAGGGCTTCCTGGATTACTTCGGCCTCAAGAAGCTGGACGACCTTCCCGAACTTGCGGATCTGTCAGACTGGGAGAGCCTCCGGGTTCAACTCGACTTTCCCGATGTCGACGCCCTGGGAGACGATCCGGAACGGCCGGAGGACGAACTCGGCAGTGCCGTTGTTGCTGCCGGAGCGTGGCACCGCATCCAACGACAACGGCGACGACGGATCCGTCACGTCGATGCCAGCCGCTGACGACGACATTCCGGAGCTCCAGCCGATCGAGGAAGAGGAGTTGGAGCGACCGGCGAAGTCGCGGTCCGCCGACGAGGACCTGATCGTCTCGGAGTGGCCGGACCCGGCGGAATCCGGACGCGGCTGACACCCCTTGGGGGATCGCATCCAGAAGGTGCTTGCCGCTGCCGGCCATGGCTCACGGCGGGAGGTCGAACGCTGGATCGAAGGGGGTCGAGTCACCGTAAACGGCCAGCCTGCTTCGCCGGGCCAGACCCTCGAAGGTAACGAAGACGTGCGGCTCGACGGCCGACGGCTCGGCCTGCCGGCCACGCAGCAGGCGCACCGCCACCTCGCCTACCACAAGCCGCAGGGAGAGGTCACGTCGCGTCATGACCCTGAGGGCCGCATTACCGTTTTTGACGCGTTGCCGGCGCTGTCTGGCGCGCGCTGGGTCGCTGTCGGTCGCCTCGATATCGCCACGACGGGTTTGCTGCTGTTTACGACCGACGGGGAGCTTGCCAATGCCCTGATGCACCCCTCCAGGGAAATCGAGCGGCGCTATGCCGTCCGTGTGCACGGGCAGCTCCCGGACGAGCACATTTCGCAATTGCAACAAGGCGTACAGCTCGAGGATGGCCCGGCATCGTTTGCGTCGATCGAGTCCGCAGGGGGTGACCGGAGCAATCGCTGGTACACGGTGGTCCTGCGCGAAGGCCGAAACCGGGAAGTGCGTCGCATGTTCGAGGCGCTGGGCTACGAAGTGAGCCGGCTGATGCGGGTTGCTTATGGTCCCGTGGCTTTGCCGCGCACCCTTCGACGTGGCCGTTACTCAGACCTTGCCGCCGGCGAGGTTCGGCAGCTTTACCTTGCAGCGGGGCTGGCGCCGCCGGCTGCCGGCGTTCCGGGTCGAAAAAAACCCGTAAAAACAAAAGGTAATTTGAGGTTTTGAAAGTAAACTATTGAGCGTCCAGGCTCTGTCCGGTAATGCCGCGGCTCTCCGGCCCGAGCAGGAACATGTACGGGGCCAGCACTTCCTCCGGAGCGCTGAGGCGATCGCGATCCTCCGCCGGATAAGCCGCGAGACGCATCGCGGTTCGCGTTGCGCCGGGGTTTATGCAGTTCACCCGCAACTTGCCGTGCCGGTGCTCGTCGGCCAACACCTGCGACAAGCCTTCGACGCCGAATTTGGAGACGGCGTAGGCACCCCAGAACGCGCGGCCGCTGCGGCCCACACCGCTGGTCGTGAAGACGATCGACGGATCGGGGGCGGCGTGCAGCAGCGGCAGGCACACCTGCGTCAGCGCGAATGCCGCTGTCAGGTTGACGTGCAGAACGCGCTGCCACATCACCGCATCGTACTGTTCGATGGCAAAACGCTCGCCGAGGATTGCCGCGTTGTGCACGAGCCCGTCGAGGCGGCCGAATTCGTCGGCCAGGCTATTAGCCAGCGTTTCGTACCCGTTTGCATTGGCGCTTACGAGATCCATGACGGCGATCGAAGGCCGCTGGCTGCCGGCGATGGCGTCGATGGCGTCGTATACCGCTTCGAGCTTCCGGACGTTTCGACCGTGGAGAATCACCCGAGCGCCGGTTCGTGCCGCCTCGAGCGCCAGAGCCCGTCCGATCCCGTCGCTGGCGCCCGTGATGAGCACGGTCCTTCCACGAAGTAAATCGTCCGCGTAGGTGTAGTCTTTCGGACTCATCGGCTGTCGCGCTATTGCAAAAGCTTGTCGCCGGCGGGCGGAGCATCGGCCTCGTCGCCGGCGCGCAGAGCATCCGCCTCGTCGTTGGCGGGCGGAGCATCCGCCTCGTCGTCGGCGTCTTCAATCATCGTCCGCGGAACCGGCGCCACGGATTGCAGCCGCTCGAGTTCGCGCTTTTCGTGTACGCCGAGTTCGACGAACTTGCGCGCACCGGGAAGGACGCTGCGCTCGAGCGAGCCTACCGCTTTGTTATACGTCTCGACACTGCTTGCGAGCTGCCGGCCCATACGGTTCATATGAGATACGAACGTGCCGAGCCGCCCGTACAGGTCCTCGGCCAGAACGCGGATCTCCTTCGCGTTTTCGGCCAGCGACTGCTGCCGCCAGCCATACGCTACCGCTTTGAGCAGCGCTACGAAGCTGGTGGGTGTCGCGAGAATAATCTGCCTGGAGAGCGCGTACTCGATCAGGTCGGCATGCTCAGTGAGCGCCGCGCTGAGGAACTGATCGCCGGGAATGAACAGGATGACGAAGTCGGGGCTCTCGTCGAACTGGTCCCAGTAGCTCTTCTGCGACAGCAGGCGGATATGATTCCGCAGGTTGCGCCCATGCCGTGCCAGCCCGGCTTTGCGTTCGGCGTCGCCGGGCGCCTCTGCCGCTTCCAGGTATGCATCGAGCGGCGTCTTCACGTCCACGACAAGCTGGCGCCGGTCCGGCATGCGGACAATCATGTCGGGGCGAATGCTCTGCGTTTCGCCGGGCGTGTGTACTTGCTCCTGGAAGTCGCAGTGTTCGACCATGCCCGCCAGTTCGACGAGTCGCCGAAGCGTGATTTCGCCCCAGCGCCCGCGGACTTCGGGACGCCGCAGCGCGTTGACGAGATTCTTGGTCTCCTGTTGCAGCGACTTCTGGCTGACCTGCATCAGCTCGAGCTGCGCGCGTATACCGCCGTAAGCCTCTTGCCGCGTGCGCTCCAGTTCGTCGATCTGGCGGCGGGAGGCGTCCAGCGCATCGCGGATCGGTTTGACCAGGCTCTCGACCGCCTTCTCGCGTTCGCTGAGTTCCCGCTTGGCCTTTTCGCTGTGCACGTTCAGATGCTGCTCCGCCAGTTGCAGGAAGTTCGCACTGTTGTCACGCAGCGAGCGCGTGCTCAGGTCGGCAAACGACTGGGCAAGCTTCGCGTTGGCAAGTTCAAGGGCATACTCCCGCTCGCGCTCGACTGTCGCCTGTGATTTCAGGCGTAATTCGAGCTCTGCGGTCTTGCGCCGCGCCAGGAACCAGCCGAGCAACGCACCCACGAGCAAACCCAGGGCAAGTGCAGGCAGGCCGAACTCCAGCCAGCCGGCATCGATGCGAAGGCCGGTGATGGTCATTCAGGCCTGCTCGTGCCGGTGAAAGGCCATCAGGTAATTGACGTCCAGAGGGGACCCCAGCGAATACGAGCGGCTCGCAGGATTGTAGTGCATGCCGGCGCTGCGCTTTAGCGACAAGCCGGCCTGCCGGGCCCAGTCTTCGAGCTCGCTCGGACGGATGAATTTCCGGTATTCGTGCGTTCCCGCCGGCAGGAGCCGCAACAGGTATTCGGCGCCGACGATCGCGAACAGGAATGCTTTCGCCGTACGGTTGATCGTCGAGAAGAAAACGTGGCCGCCGGGGCGCACCAGCGTCGCACACGCACTGACGACGGCGGCAGGGTCGGGCACGTGCTCCAGCATTTCGAGACAGGTCACCACATCGAACGTTCCCGCTTCACGTGCAGCGAGGTCCTCGGCAGTGCTCCGCTGATAGTCAACGATGACGCCCGTTTCGATCTGGTGCAGCCGGGCGACCGCAAGCGGGGCCTCCGCCATGTCGATGCCGGTAACGCGGCCGCCGGCAAGGGCCATGGCTTCGGCGAGTATCCCGCCGCCGCAGCCCACATCGAGGATACGCTTGTCCTGGAGCACTGCCTGTTGCCGGATCCAATCGAGGCGCAAAGGGTTGATCTGGTGCAGCGGCCGGAACTCGCCGTCCGGATCCCACCAGCGGGACGCGAGAGCGTCGAATTTCCCGAGCTCCGCCGCATCGATGTTGAGAGGGGAATCGGAAGTCATTGGCTCGTTCTGCCTGCGGTCATTCGTAGCCGCCATTCATCGCAACGTGCCAATATGCTCGGCAGGTCCGCCTGCGTCAATTCACCGCCGGCGACGACATGACGGCCTGCGACCCAGACGTCCGACACCTGGTCGGCGCCCGTCGCATACACCAGCTGCGAAACCGGGTTGTGCACCGGCTGCGAGCCGACCCTGTCCAAATCGACGCACGTCAGGTCCGCCGCCTTGGCCAACTCGATCGAGCCGACCTCCTCGCCGAGCCCGAGCGCTTCGGCCGAGCCGATCGTTGCGAGCGCCAGCGCCTCGGCCGCATCGAGGGACGCGGCATTACCGCTTGCGACCTTGCCGATCAATGCCGCCACCTGCATTTCTGAAATCATGTCGAGCCGGTTGTTGCTGGCGGCGCCGTCGGTGCCGAGCCCGACGACGATCCCGGCATCGAGACAGCGCTGTATCGGCGCAATCCCGCTCGCGAGCTTCAGGTTGGACTTGGGGCAATGCGCGATCCTGGCGCCGGCGTCGGCCAGCAGTCGAATATCCTTCTCCGACAGGTGGACGGCATGGATGGCGAGCAGCAAGTTGTTCACGAGCCCGAGGTGTGCGAGACGCTCGAGGGGCCGCATGCCCGTCCGGCGCAGTTCATCTGCCACCTCGGCCGCCGTCTCGTGCAGGTGAATCTGGACCGGTACGTCGAGCTGGTCGGCGAGGACGCGCAGCTCGCGAAACGTGGCGTCCGACACGGTGTAGGTGGCGTGCGGTGCGAAGCAGGTCGTGATCATGGGGTGGTCGACGTAACGATCGTGCACCAGTTCCGTGGCTTTCGACAGGTACTCGGAGGCCGTGCCTGCCCAGGCCGTGGGAAATTCGATGACCGGCGTCCCGATCACCGCACGCACCTGCATCGAGACGGCCGTGTCGGCGACGATCTCGGGAAAGAAGTACTGGTCGCTGAAACAGGTCGTGCCGCCGAGCAGCATTTCGGCAATGGCGAGCTGTGTGCCGTCCCGAACGAACTCGGCGCTGGCCCAGCGTTTTTCGAGCGGCCAGATGCCGTCCGCAAGCCAGCGTTCGAGCGGCAGGTCATCGGCGTAGCCACGCATGAGCGCCATTGCGGCGTGGGTGTGGGCGTTGATCAATCCGGGAATCAGCACATGCGTGGGACGCTCCAGCATGACGCTCGACTGGTACGTCTCGGCAGCAATGCGTCGCGGCAGAATGTCGACTATCCGGCCGTCCGCAATTGCCACGACGTGATCTTCGAGAACCCGGCCTGCAGGCCGGACGGGTATGCACCAGCGGGGCGCTATCAGGGTGTCACAGTGCTTCATGAGAGAGCGCAAGTATACGCACCTGTGGTATGATTGCGCTCCGGTTTCGAGGCTCCCGGAGCCCGTGGCGAGCGGCGTTTTTTCCGGCTCGCGAAAGGTCCGGAAACCTGCGAACGAAGCTGATTCTGACCCGGTTGACCCAGGACGATTACCTGCCTGCCGGCACCGTTATCGAGGCGGCGCCGTGCTGCCGTTTTGGGTGCCGGAACGGCTTTGGAATGTGAGGAATAATGGCTGAAGTTGCCCAGGAATTGCTGTCCCGCAGTCTCGAAGACGAGATGCAGCAGTCCTATCTGGACTACGCAATGAGTGTCATCGTCGGGCGCGCGCTGCCCGACGTTCGCGACGGTTTGAAGCCGGTGCATCGCCGTGTCCTGCACGCCATGCGGGAGCTCGGCAACGACTACAACAAAGCGTACAAGAAATCCGCCCGCGTGGTCGGTGACGTCATCGGCAAGTATCACCCGCACGGGGATTCGGCCGTGTACGACACTATCGTGCGCATGGCGCAGCCCTTCTCGATGCGCTACATGCTGGTCGACGGACAGGGAAACTTCGGCTCGGTCGACGGGGACGCGCCGGCGGCCATGCGTTATACCGAAGTCCGGATGTCGCGGATCGCGCACGAATTGCTCGCCGACATCGAAAAGGAAACGGTCAACTTCGTCGAGAACTACGACGGCTCCGAAAGCGAGCCGTCGGTGTTGCCGACACGGGTCCCGAACCTGCTGGTCAACGGTTCGTCGGGCATCGCGGTCGGCATGGCGACGAATATCCCGCCGCACAACCTGGGTGAGATCGTCGGCGCCTGCCTGGCGATGATCACCGATCCGGCAATCGATGTCCCGGCCCTCATGGCGCTGGTGCCGGGACCGGATTTCCCGACTGCAGGGATCATCAATGGCGCGCAGGGCATCCTGTCGGCGTACCGCACGGGCCGGGGCCGCGTACATATACGCGCCCGCGTCAAGATCGAGGACATGGACAAGCACGGCCGCGAACGTATCGTCGTGACGGAATTGCCCTACCAGGTCAACAAGGCACGCCTCATCGAAAAGATCGCGGAGCTGGTGCGCGACAAGCGCATCGAAGGCATCAGCGAGCTGCGTGACGAATCCGACAAGGACGGCATGCGCATCGTCATCGAACTGAAGCGCGGCGAAGTCAGCGATGTCATCCTGAACAACCTGTACAAACAGACCCCCATGCAAACCGTGTTCGGCATCAACATGGTCGCATTGCATGAGGGCCAGCCGAAGCTGATGAACCTCAAGCAGGTGCTGGAAGCGTTCCTGTCTCACCGCCGTGAAGTCGTTACGCGGCGCACGATTTTCGATCTCCGGAAAGCGCGCGATCGGGCGCATGTCCTCGAAGGCCAGGCAGTCGCTCTCGCCAACATCGATGCGGTGATCGATCTGATCAAGAAGTCACCCACGCCGGCAGATGCGAAAGCGAGCCTCGGGGCAGTGGACTGGGCGCCGGGTGCCGTCACCGGCATGCTCGAGCGTGCCGGGCGCACCGACACACGGCCGGATCATCTCGACGACGGATACGGACTCATCGGCACGGTCTACCGCCTGTCACCCGTGCAGGCGCAAGCCATCCTGGATTTGCGGCTGCATCGGCTGACCGGTCTTGAACAAGAAAAAATAATCAATGAATACAAAGAAATACTAGAGAAAATTAAACAACTTTCCGAGATACTTGCCGATCCCGACCGGCTGCTGGCCGTCATCCGCGAGGAGCTGGAAGCGCTGCGCGTCAACTTCGGCGACGCGCGCCGCACCGAGATCGTCCAGGACCATGCCGACCTCAGCATGGAGGATCTCATACCGCAGGAAGATGTCGTCGTGACCCTGTCGCACGGCGGTTACGCGAAATCGCAACCGATCGATTCCTACCAGGCGCAGCGGCGCGGCGGACGCGGGCGATCGGCGACCAAGGTGAAGGACGAGGACTTCATCGACAAATTGTTCGTTGCGAACACGCACGACACGATCCTGTGCTTTTCCAGCCGCGGCAAAGTTTACTGGCTCAAGGTCTACCAGGTGCCCCAGGCCAGCCGGGGCTCCCGCGGTAAACCGATCGTCAACCTGTTGCCGCTCGAGGACGGTGAACGCATCAATACGGTTCTGCCGGTGCGCGATTTCAGTGCAGACAGTTACGTATTCATGGCGACATCTGCCGGTACTGTGAAGAAGACGCCGCTCGCGCAGTTCTCCCGTCCGCGGACGAGCGGCATCATCGCCATCGATCTGCGTAACGGCGATCGTCTCGTCAACGCCGCGATTACGGACGGCGACCAAGACATCCTGCTCATGGCCAGCTCGGGCAAGTGCATCCGCTTCCACGAATCCGATGTGCGCCCGATGGGCCGCGGCGCGGCCGGTGTGCGTGGCATCCGCGTGGCGCCTGGCCATGAGGTCATTGCTCTGGCAATCGTCCGCGACGGCCTCGTGCTGACGGCGACGGAAAACGGATATGGCAAGCGCACCCGGATCGAGGATTTCCCGGTGCAGGGCCGCGGCGGACAGGGCGTCATTGCGATACAGACGACAGAGCGCAACGGCCGCACCGTCGGCGCGCTCCAGGTACGCGAAGAGGACGAGATCATGTTGATCAGCTCGAACGGGACGCTGGTACGCACGCCCGTCGACGACATATCGGTGATGGGCAGAAATACGCAGGGTGTGCGCCTGATTCGCGTGGAAGAAGGGCAACGGCTCGTCGGGCTTGCCCGGATCGAGCTGATCGGCGACGAAGAGTAGTTTTATCCGAAACTCTTTTCGTTCATAAGCTCATGCCAATCGGGTAGTGCATTCGCGTCGCCAGACCGTACAATACGCGCCCTGCAATGCCGCCCCTGCGCAGCCCGAATACTTTTTCCAGCAAGGATCCCTGCGACATGTCTCGCGTTTACAATTTCAGCGCCGGTCCCGCCGCGCTGCCTCTCGCAGTACTCGAAGAAATCCGCGATGAAATTCCCGATTGGCAGGGTACGGGAATGTCCGTGATGGAAGTGAGCCATCGGGGTGCCGAATTCATCGAGCTCGCGGCGCGCTCCGAGGCAAATCTGCGCCAGCTGCTCGGCGTGTCGAGCGACTATGCGGTGCTGTTTCCGCAGGGCGGGGGCACGTTGCAGATGGCGATGGTGCCGCAGAACCTCGCGTCGACAGGCGTCAGGGCGGACTACGTGATTACCGGCAGCTGGGGCAAGAAGGCGTCCGGCGAGGCAAAGAAATTCTGCGCGATGAACATTGCCGCCGATGCCTCGGACAGGAACTTCACCTACATCCCCGATCCATCCGGCTGGGCGCTGAGCGATGCTGCAGCGTATGTGCATTACGTGCCGAACGAGACGATTGCGGGTGTCGAGTTCCATTTCATACCCGAGACCGAAGCGCCGCTCGTAGCAGATATGTCGAGTACGATACTTTCGCGGCCGATCGACGTCGACCGCTTCGGCGTAATCTATGCCGGCGCGCAGAAGAACATCGGCCCTGCCGGCCTTACCCTCGTGATCGTACGCAAGGATCTGCTTCAGCGCGCGCCTGCCAACCTGGCCCACCTGATGACATGGCGCGCTTACGCGGAGTCGGATTCGATGACCAATACGCCGACGACGTTCGCGTGGTACGTCGCGGACAAGGTGTTCAATTGGCTGCTTGCGCGAGGCGGCCTCGAGGCGATGGCCGTCGTCAACGAACGCAAGGCACGCAAACTCTATGCGGCGATCGACACATCGGATTTCTATTCGAATCCGGTCAGCAAGGACGCACGATCGTGGATGAATGTTCCGTTTATCCTGGCCGACGCAGGCCTCGACAAGCGTTTTCTCGTCGAGGCCGAGGCTGCCGGACTCACGAACCTGAAGGGTCATCGTTCCGTCGGCGGCATGCGTGCCTCGATCTACAATGCCGTACCGGAAAAGGCCGTGGACGTACTCATCGATTTCATGCGCGAGTTTGAACGCAATGTTTAAGATACTTACGCTCAACAACATCGCTGTCGCCGGCTTGCGGCGCCTTACCCGTGACCGGTTCGAGGTCGCATCGGAGATGAGCAATCCGGACGCGATTATTGTTCGCTCCTACGATATGCATGGCATGAGCATACCGGCGTCCGTCGCGGCGATCGGGCGCGCAGGCGCCGGCACCAATAACATTCCCGTCGATGCCATGAGCAGACGCGGTGTCCCGGTGTTCAATGCACCCGGCGCGAACGCAAATGCGGTGAAAGAACTCGCCATCGCGGGGCTGTTGATCGGCGCCCGTAACATTTGTGCCGCGAGCGAATACGTAAAATCGCTGACGGAAACGGGTGAAGCCCTGGCCAAGAAGGTGGAGGCCGGCAAAAAGCAGTTCGTCGGCTTCGAGCTGCCCGGGCGCACGCTCGGCGTCATCGGCCTCGGCGCAATCGGCGTGGAGGTAGCGAATGCTGCGCTGAGCCTGGGCATGAAGGTGGTCGGCTTTGACCCGAAAATGACGGTCCGAAATGCGTGGCAGCTTTCCTCGGGCGTGCAGCAGGCGGAGACACTCGATCAATTGTTCCAGAAAGCCGATGCCGTCTCCTGCCACGTACCACTCGTGGACGCGACGAAGGGTATGGTCAATCGTGACCGCATCGCCCTGATGAACAAGGGCAGTCTCCTGATCAACTTCGCCCGCGGCGGCGTCTGCGACAACGAATCGGTACTCGCTGCGCTCGACAACGGCAGGCTGCACGCCTATGTCTGCGACTTCCCTACGGCAGAGCTGATTGCGCACCCGCGCGTCGTGTCGCTCCCGCACCTCGGTGCATCGACGAACGAAGCCGAGGAGAACTGCGCCGTCATGGTCGCCGAGAACGTGAAGGACTATCTGGAGAACGGCAACATCCGGTTTTCCGTCAATTTTCCCGAGTGCCGCCTGCCACGCGCCAACGCCCACCGGATAACGATAGCTAACGCCAATGTGCCGAATATGGTGGGGCAGATTTCGACCTGCCTCGCGGAAGCCGGACTGAACATAGAAGACCTGCTGAACAAGTCGCAGGGTGAGCTCGCGTATACCATGGTTGATGTCAACGGTGAGGTTACGCCCGAAACCGAGGCGCGCATTCGGGCGATCGACGGTGTGCTTACTTTCCGAAACCTCGGCGAGCCTGTAACCTGAGCGCCAGCGGCCTTATGGCGCATCGGCGCCGGATCGAAGAGTTTGCGGAACGGTAGCGGGACGTATCGCGATGGTGCGAAAGCAGCAGGACAAGGCGCCGGATCTCGATGAGATCAGGGTCCAGATCGACACGATCGACGAGCAGATCCAGTCGCTGATCAACGCGCGTGCGCGCCTCGCACAACAGGTCGGGCTGTCCAAGAGCGGCCCCGTGGCGGCCGCGAGCTTCTACCGTCCGGAGCGTGAGGCGGATGTCTTGCGTCGTGTCCAGGCGCGAAACCAGGGTCCGCTGCGTAACGAGGAGATGTTGCGCCTGTTTCGTGAAATCATGTCGGCCTGCCTCGCGCAACAGGAGCCTCTCAAGGTGGGATTTCTCGGTCCCGAAGGGACGTTCACGCAGACAGCGGTATACAAGCAGTTCGGTCATTCGGTGCGCGCCCTGCCATTTCATACCATCGACGAGGTGTTCCAGGAAGTGGAGTCCGGCGCGGCGGATTTCGGCGTGGTCCCCATCGAGAATTCGACGGAGGGATCGGTCAACAACACGCTCGATATGTTCCTCACCTCGCCGCTCAAGATAGGCGGAGAAATCGAACTGCGTATCCAGCAACACCTGCTCGGTAACGAAAAGGGCCTCGACCGGATCCAGCGAATCTGCGCCCACGAGCAATCGCTGGCGCAATGCCGCAGCTGGCTGCGGGAGCACCTGCCGCACGTCGAGCTGATCGGCATGTCGAGCAATGCGGCCGGGGCCCGGCGCGCGCGGGACGAGCAGGGTACTGCGGCCATCGGACCGGACGTCGCCGCGCAGGTCTACGATCTCGAAATCCTTGTCAACAATATCGAGGACCGGCCCGACAACGCGACCCGGTTCCTGGTCGTTGGCAGGGAATTGCTGGCCGCGAGTGGCGACGACAAGTCGACCATCCTCGTATCAACGAGCGGTACCGCGGAAGGGTCAGGCGTGCTGTTCAATCTGCTCAAGCCGCTGGCCGAGCACGGCGTCAGCATGACCCGTATCGAGTCCCGGCCTTCCAGGCGCAAGAACTGGGATTACGTATTCTTCATTGATCTCGATGGCCACGCCGCGGAATCGCCGCTCCGGGAAGCCCTCGATGAGCTCGAATCGCGAAGCTCCCTGTTTAAGGTGCTCGGCGCGTACCCGAAGGCGATCGCCTGAATATTGCCGGGACGATGGATTTTCGCATCGAACCTTCCGCCGCACGAACCGGCACGATCACGGTGCCAGGCGACAAGTCGGTGTCGCACCGGGCGTTGATGCTCGGCAGCATTGCGGATGGCAGTACGACGATTTCCGGATTTCTGGCCGGCGAGGACTGCCTTGCCACGCTCGCCGCCTGCCGGGCCATGGGCGTCGAGATCGAGCAGGCGGACAGTACGCACGTGACCGTGCACGGTGTGGGGCTGCACGGCTTGCAGGCACCGGCGTCTGCCCTCGATCTCGGCAATTCGGGTACCGCCATGCGCCTGATGTGCGGCTTGCTTGCGGGTCAGTCCTTCGATAGCACGCTGACCGGTGATGCCTCGCTCACGGGTCGTCCGATGCGGCGGGTGATCGAGCCGCTGGAAGCCATGGGTGCGGTGATAGGCAGTCGGGGTGGCATGCCGCCACTCGAGATCCACGGCAGTCGCCGGCTGACGGCGATCGAGTATTCGATGCCGATGGCGAGCGCACAGGTCAAGTCCTGCGTGCTGCTGGCAGGACTGTACGCCACAGGACGGACGACGGTACGCGAACCGGCCGTCACCCGGGACCATACCGAACGGATGCTTGCGACAATGGGGGTCGACGTCGGGCGCGAGGACGGCTGGATAGGCCTGGATGGCGGGCAACGGCCCGTCGCTACGGCGATCCAGGTGCCGGCGGACCTGTCCTCCGGAGCCTTTGCGATGTTAGCGGCACTGTTGGCGCCCGATGCCGACGTAATGATCGAAAACCTCGGCGTCAATCCGACGCGTACCGGCGTCATCGATATCTTGCAGGCGATGGGGGCGGACATTCGACTGGAGAATCGGCGCAATCTCGGCGCGGAGCCGGTCGCGGACGTCCGCGTCCGGTCCTCGGCGCTCCGCGGAATCGACGTCGACCCGGCTCTCGTGTCACTGGCTATCGATGAGTTCCCGGTGCTGTTCGTCGCTGCTTCGCGGGCGAGTGGGAGGACAAGGTTCTCGGGACTCGCTGAGTTACGGGTCAAGGAAAGCGACCGCATCGCGGCAATGGCACTCGGTTTGCGCGCCCTGGGAATCGATGTAGACGAGACGCCGGACGGTGCAATCGTCCACGGCGGCAGGTTTCGCGGCGGGGCGGTCGACAGCCGTGGCGATCATCGCATTGCGATGGCCTTCGCAATGGCTGCCTCGATTGCGGCCGCGCCGGTCCTGGTGCGCGACGTGGCTGCCGTGAATACGTCGTTTCCGGGCTTCGCCGGCATTCTCGGAAGCCTCGGTTTGAGAATCGAACTCGCCGGCCGTGCCGGGCCATGAGCGATATCCCGGTCATCACGATTGACGGGCCAAGCGGCTCCGGGAAGGGCACGATCGCCCGCCGGGTGGCGGATGCGCTCGGCTATCACCTGCTGGACAGCGGTGCCCTCTATCGCCTGACGGCACTGGCGGCACAGCGTGCCGGCGTGCCCCTCGACGAACCCCGAAAGCTCGCCGCTATTGCCCGACAACTGGAAGTCATGTTCGGCAGCGACGTCGATGGAGGCGAGCGGGTCTGGCTGGCAGGCGAGGATGTTACCGACGAACTCCGGACCGAGGCCACCGGGGCCGGAGCCTCGCAGGTGGCGGCATTGCAGCCTGTGCGCGACGCGCTTCTCGACCTGCAGCGCTCTTTTCGGCGGCCGCCGGGGCTGGTTGCGGACGGGCGCGATATGGGTACCCAGGTCTTCGCCGACGCCACTCTCAAGGTGTTTCTGACCGCGAGCGCCGGGGAGCGCGCGAAAAGGCGCCATAAGCAGTTGAAAGGCAAGGGTATTGATGTTAGCCTTGCCGCCCTTTCGCGGGACATCGAAGCGCGTGACAGGCGCGATTCCGAGCGCAGTGTAGCGCCGCTGCGTCCTGCGGAGGATGCGAGGATGCTTGATTCCTCGGGCCGCTCGATCGAAGACGTTGCAGGTATTGTCCTCGACTGGGCCAGGGACTAAGTGGTTCCCCTCGAACTCAGGATTTCCCTGGATGAGAGTTTTTGGTGGGATCGGACATGGAGTCCGGTTCTTTTTGTAATTACCGTCAGCCACAGGACGTGGTGCGACGCATACGGTGACGGCCCCGCGAGCCAATGATTGCGGCGCCGTTCGGATTTCATAAACATGTCTGAAAGTTTTGCTGAATTATTTGAAGAAAGTTTTGCGAGCCAGAAAATCAAGCCGGGAGCAATCATTTTCGGCACCGTGGTCGCAATCAATGATGACGTAGTACTCGTCAGCGCCGGCCTGAAGTCAGAGGCCGTGATCCCTATCGAGCAGTTCCGTAACGACCTTCGCGAGGCCGAAATCGCCGTCGGGGACAAGGTCGAAGTTGCACTGGATTCCGTCGAAGATGGTTTTGGCGAGACCAAGCTATCGCGTGAAAAAGCGATCCGTGCGCGCACATGGACCGAACTCGAGAAGGCATTCGAAAACGACCAGGTCGTAGAAGGCGTGATCAACGGTCGCGTCAAGGGCGGCTTTACCGTGGAGATCGACAGCGTCCGGGCGTTCCTGCCGGGTTCCCTGGTCGATGTTCGGCCGGTACGTGATCCGGCGTATCTCGAAGGCAAGAGCCTCGAGTTCAAGGTCATCAAGCTGGACCAGCGTCGCAATAACGTCGTCGTCTCGCGTCGCGCCGTGGTCGAGCAGGAATACTCGGCCGAACGTGAACAGTTGCTCGAGGAACTCCAGGAAGGGAACGTCGTAAAAGGCATCGTCAAGAACCTGACGGACTATGGCGCGTTCGTGGATTTGGGCGGAATCGACGGTTTGCTGCACATCACCGACATGGCGTGGAAGCGTGTAAAGCACCCATCCGAAGTCGTAAATGTGGGCGACGAAATCGAGGTCAAAATCCTCAAGTTCGACCGCGAACGCCAGCGCGTGTCTCTTGGAATGAAGCAGCTCGGCGACGATCCGTGGAAGGACCTTGCTCGCCGTTATCCCCCGCAAACCCGCCTGTTCGGCACGGTTACCAACATTGCGGACTATGGTTGCTTCGTCGAGATCGAAGACGGCGTGGAAGGCCTGGTGCATGTTTCCGAGATGGACTGGACCAACAAGAACGTCAATCCATCGCGGGTAGTCACGGTAGGCCAGGAGATCGAGGTAATGGTGCTCGAGATCGACGAAGAGCGCCGCCGAATTTCCCTCGGCATCAAGCAATGCAAGTCGAACCCCTGGACGGAGTTTGCGACGACGTTCAATCGCGGCGACAAGGTATCCGGACAGATCAAGTCGATCACGGATTTCGGCATTTTCATCGGGCTTGACGGCGGGATCGACGGTCTCGTGCACCTGTCGGATATCTCGTGGGAAGTGCCGGGTGAAGAGGCGGTGCGCAATTACCAGAAGGGCCAGGATCTCGAGGCCGCGGTGCTTGCCATCGACGCCGAACGCGAACGTATATCTCTCGGAATCAAGCAGCTCGAGAAAGATCCGTTTTCGGCCTGGCTTGCAGAGCATCCGAAGAACAGCATCGTGAAGGGCACGGTGACCGAAGTGGATGCCCGCGGGGCGACCGTGGATCTTGGCGATGGTGTGCTCGGTTCGCTGCGTGCGTCCGAACTCGCCCGGGGTCGCATCGAGGACGCGCGTACGGTTCTCAAGGTCGGCGAAGAGATCGAAGCGAAGTTCACCAATGTCGATCGCAAGAATCGGTCGGTGCAGCTGTCGATCAAGGCCAAGGAAGTCCATGAAGAGGCCGAGGCGATCAGCAGTTACAATCAGGATGGCGGTTCAGCCACGGTCGGCACGACGCTGGGTGAGCTGCTGAAAGAAAAAATGTCCGGCGGCAGTAACTAATTACGTTAAAACAGTAGCCCGGACCACCCGGTCCGGGCTATATTTGTCTTTACGAATCGGTGGGTTACGTTCAGGTGCGACGAAGACAGAGAATATGACGAAATCCGAACTCATTGAAGCCATCGCCCGCAAACAGAAACACCTCCCGGCCAAGGATGTCGAACTCGCCGTCAAGCACCTGCTCGATCTGATGAGCGATTCGCTGGCGAAAGGGCAGCGCATCGAAATTCGCGGTTTCGGCAGCTTCTCACTGCACTTCCGGCCGCCCCGCATTGGCCGTAATCCGAAGACCGGGGAGGCTGTCGCACTGTCCGGCAAATACGTTCCCCACTTCAAGCCCGGCAAGGACCTGCGGGAACGCGTCGATGGCAGCCGGCAGTTTCCGATCAAGAGCTGATTGCCGGTGCGCCGCCACCGCCATGCGCCACTGAGCGACTCGATCCGGACCCCATAAAATCTGTACTATCGGGCCTTGCCCGTGCGCGGGAGCCGTTCCATGCTGTACCGCATCTTTATCATCGCCGTGGCGATCCTGGTCGTGATCGCGATGTTCGTGTTCGCTTATGAAAATCCCGGCGCGATCGATGTCGACTACCTCTTTTTCAACTGGCAGACAAGCGTCTCCCTGGCGATAACCACGGCGTTTGCAGCCGGCTGGTTGTTCGGCGTCGCGTGCGCCTCTTTCTGGGTCTTTGGCCTGACCCGCGAGCGCCGGAACCTGAAACAGGCGTTGCGAGCTTCGCAATCCGAGGTCTCGAACCTGCGCAGTCTGCCGATGACCGATGCCGACTGAGTCGACTTTCCTGCTGGCGGGCCTGTTCCTGCTACTGGCGGCGGCAGGGTGGGCGCTTGGCCGTTTCGGCGAAAGGGACGAGGAAGAACCGCCGCCACCGCTTAACATCGACTATCTCAAGGGCCTCAATTTCCTTCTGAACGAGCAGACAGACCAGGCGCTCGAGCACTTCCTGCAGATGGTCCGCGTCGACGACAAGACCATCGAGACTCATTTCGCGCTGGGAAGTCTTTTCCGGCGGCGCGGCGAAGTTGACAGGGCTATCCGCATTCACCAGAACATCATCGCGAGGCCGGACCTCGCCTCGGAACAGCGCGACCAGGCGCTGTTCTCGCTGGCCCGTGACTACCTCAAGGCCGGCTTGCTCGACCGGGCGGAGAAGATGTTCGTACGACTGGCGCAGGGGTCCCGCTACCAAGTGGAAGCACTGGAGAACCTGACGCGAATCTACGAGCAGGAAAAGGAATGGCAGAAGGCCATCGAGGCCGGACAGCAGCTCGAGACGCTCGGCGGCCGCTCTCTCGCGCTTCAAATCGCTCATTATTACTGCGAGCTGGCCGAGGCCTCAGCAGTAAAAGGTGACTATGCGTCGGCGCGAGACTACGTGAAACACGCGCAGGACGGCCGCCCGAGAACGATGCGCGGCGCACTGGTTCGCGCACACATTGCCCGTGACACCGGCGATACGCGAACCGCGCTGAAGCTGTATCACCGCATCATCGAGGAGCACACGTACCTGATTGCGGAAGCACTGCCGGAAATCGTTGCGATTTACCGTCGCGAGAACCAGCTCGACGAGCTGGAAAAGGCACTCGGCAATATGCTGCGCAAGAATCCGGAAATGAACACGCTCGTCGCATACACGGCGATCGTGAATGATATCGGCGGCATCCCGGTCATCGATCAGTGCGTCGAGCAATACCTTCTGAACGAGCCGACACTTGCCGAGTTCATAGACATGCAGACCCTGGCCGAGGGCAGTGCCAAGGCACTTGCGCGGACCCGGCATGCCATGTCGAAGCTGGCCAGGTCCACACCTCGCTACCAGTGCCAGGAGTGCGGTTTCTCCAGTCAGCGCCTGCTTTGGCTGTGTCCCAGCTGTCGGAGCTGGGAGACACAACGGCCAGCCTCACGTGTTCAGTTTGATACCGTCCTGCAGCACAGCATTACCTGATCGCCTGCGTTTTTCCCCGTTCTTCCCCGATTCTTATGCCGCAAGTGCCGGGCCTCTTCACTACGCTCTCCTGACCGCGATTTCGCGGGAGTCATTATACAAGGAGTCGAGCATGAAGCTGTTGAGGAGGATATTGCCGGTCGCCGTGTTGCTGTTGCCGTTCGCCGCTGCTGCGGAACCCGTGGACGTCAATACAGCGGATGCAGTTACGATCTCCAATTCGCTGAAAGGCATCGGCATGTCCAAGGCGGAGGCGATCGTCGAGTATCGCAAGAAACACGGGCCATTCAAGAATGCCGATGAGCTTACGCTGGTGAAAGGCATCGGTGAGCGCACTATCGAAATCAACCGCGCCGACATAAAAATCGGCTCGGTCGAGCAATAGGTGCGAGACACCGGCAGCCCCGTGCGCCGCGCCGGAACCCGCCGGCGCGGCGACCGTATGTCCGGATCGAAAAATGCCGCTGCGAATCCGCAAGCGGGACTTGCTATGATGGCGGCCCCTGACGCATTTACCGGGAGTCCGACTTGCGAAAGAGAGTTACCGCCGCCGTCTTTCCGGTTGCCGGACGTGGAACGCGCTTCCTGCCCGCCACCAAAGCCAGCCCGAAAGAAATGTTGCCCATCGTGGACAAACCGCTTATCCAGTATGCGGTCGAGGAAGCCATCGAAGCCGGCGCAAAACGGCTGGTGTTTATCACCGGCGCCACGAAACGCGCGATCGCGGATCATTTCGATATCGATGCGGAGCTCGAACAGTCGCTGCGCGATAGCGGCAAACACGACCTGCTGAAGTCCATCCAGGGCATCGTGCCGAGAGGCGTTGCATGCATCTATATCCGGCAAGGCCAGCCCCTGGGGCTCGGCCACGCAGTGCTATGCGCACGACCGGCAGTAGGCGACGAACCGTTTTTCGTCCACCTCGCCGACGACCTCATTGCCGGTAAGCCGGGCTGCCTGAAGCAGATGGCCGATGAATACTATGATCACGGCGGCAGCGTGATCGCCGTCGAAACCGTGCCGCGGGAGAGCACGTCCAGTTACGGTATCGTGGCGGTCGATGAGCGGGACCGTAATCGTATAACGCAGATCGTGGAAAAGCCGAAACCGGAGGTGGCGCCGTCCAACTCTGCCGTGGTTGGACGGTACCTCCTTGCGCCGGATATCTTCGAGAAACTGGAAAAGACAGGGCGGGGGGCGGGGGGCGAAATCCAGCTGACGGATGGTATTGCCGACCTCATGAAGGAAGCACCGGTCTACGCCTACGCGTTTCGGGGCACCCGCTACGACTGCGGCAGCAAGCTTGGTTATCTCCGGGCGACCGTCGCCTATGGCCTCGAGCACCCGGATACCGGACCACAATTTCGTTCCTATCTCGAGGCCCTGCTACCCCGGTTGCGAGGCGACGACAGGTAGCTTAGGCTAGCCGCGGTGCCGCGCCCTGCGCGAACGCAGCAATTGCCGACAAAAATAGCATTCGGGGAGACATCGGCATGATGATCGACCTGAGTCTCCTGCGCAGCACGCGCGTGGACCCGGAGCGCCGTATCGCGTGGGTTTCGGGCGGCAGCTGGCTCGGCGACATGGATCATGAAACCATGGCGTTCGGGCTGGTAACTACCGCGGGGACCGTGTCGCATGCCGGCGTAGGCGGTCTCACCCTTGGCGGCGGCTTCGGCCGTGTCGCACGTCGTTTCGGGCTTGCGATCGATAATGTCCGCGGCGTCGAGATCGTAACGGCCGACGGACAATTCCTGCACGCCAATGCGAACGAGAATCCCGATCTGTACTGGGCCGTGCGCGGCGGCGGCGGCAATTTCGGTGTGGTAACCAATTTCGAATTCGGGTTGCATCCGATGGGTCGCACCGTGATTGCGGGGGACCTGGTGTTCCCCCTGGAGCAGGCGCGGCAGGTCCTGAATGTCTACTCGGAGTTTGCAGTATCGGCGCCTGACGAACTCTACGTCGATGGCGGCATGGTCAGCCAGCAGGGCGGCTTCAGTGGCGTTGCCCTCGGGATCTGTTACAGCGGTGACCCGAAGCTCGCCGACCGGGTGCTGGCGCCGCTGCGGAAAGCCGGCAAGATCGTGCAGGACTCGGTCGGGCCGATGGATTACGTCGCGGTCCAGAAGTCAGGTGACATCAGCGACCCGCGGGCGAGGGGTGCGTACCTGAAGTCCGGCTTCGTTTCGGCGCTGACGCCGAAAATGGTCGATACGCTGGTGGACGGATTCGAACCGCATCCCGGCAGAGGTGTATTTGTCGGTTTCCAGCATGGCGGGGGTGCGGTCGGGCGCATAGCCGATGATGCCACCGCTTTTGCGCACCGCTACGTCGCGTTCGACTCACTTTTCTCGGTTGACTGGGCCATGGGTAGTGATCCGGCCGAGCACATCCGCTACGTGCGCGACTACTTTGCCGCTTATGAACCCTACACCGAGGGGTTCTACACCAACGACGTGTCGCTCGATGATACGCAGCAAAAAGTCAATCGGAACTACCGCGGCAACTTCGAGCGACTGGTCGCGTTGAAGACGAAGTACGACCCGGGCAACCTGTTCCGCCTGAATGCGAATATTCCGCCTCGCGGCGCGTAAACCAAAGCGGCCGCAAAGATTGTTTCCGCCATCGACCACGGTGGTAATGTTTCTTTGTTCCGGCGCGGGAGTCGGACAAAAAGGGGGAATCCGATGTCAACCGTTGCCACACCGCACGCAAATCAAGCCGGGTATCACCGTTCGGAAAGCACACTTACCAGTGCGATCGACCCGTTTGGGAGTTGCAGCTGTCGTGCTTGCGCCAGCCATTGTGGTCGTGGGCTTCGCACAGGCGGCCCCGGCCGAGACTCAGGCGGGCATGCAAGCGTTGTTGGGCTTTTTTGACAACATCATGCTGCTCCAGATACGGGTAGGCATTCTGTTTTCGCTGTTCATCCTGATTGCGTTTATGGCCCGCAAGAGCGATGCAGGTCTTCACAAGCGGATGTTGTTCCTGGCGATTGCGCCCGCCTTGCCGGCGGCTTTCGACCGGATAACGTGGTTGCCGCATACGCTTCCGGCAAGCCCTCTTTCGCCGGACCTGTACATTCTGCTGGCCGTCGCTCCGATGTTTATCTGGGACCTGGTGCGTACGCGGTCAATTCACAAGGCTTACTGGATCTGGTTAGGGTTCATGGTGCCGTCGTCGATCCTGATGCACAGCCTCTGGGACCAAGAGTACATCCAATTTGATATGCGCGTGCGCCGCGTCTGAGGCATTGAACCGCTGCTTTGGGGCCGAAATGTGCCAGTCGCTCCGTAGTCTCATGACGGGCAGAAGTTGACTCATCTCGGACGTTGCCCGAATGTGATCCTGCTAAAGAGCCCGTGTTCATGATGCAAGGCAATTAGGTGACGTCTACTGCCTTAAGAATTCCCTGGCCGAGGATTGCAGCGGAATCAGCAGCAATTGTCGCGAGCATCCTTCTTGCCTTTGCGATTGATGCGTGGTGGGACCAGAAGACTGATCAAAGTCGAACTCATGCACCGCTCGAAACTTTACACGCAGAGTTCCTGGAAGTTCAGTCCCAACTGTCGAGTCTGGCCGACACGCTCCTTGGGCTGCGAGAAGCTATATCTGATCTTCTACAACATATCGGGCCTGACACGCAGTTGCAGTCCATGGATGGCCTTTTGACCTTATTGGACCTGAGCTTCAGAGCAGCAACATTTGAGCTACAGTCGGGGTCGCTGCAGGCGTTTCTCGCGTCCGGTGACTTGTCCGAAGTCCCAGATAGTGGATTGAAGGGGATGCTGGCGGCCTGGCCCGCCGAGGTATCCCGCCTGCGTAACCAATCTGGTCTCTTGGAGGCAAATCGAGAGGAGATAATTCGCTATCTGCATAACAAGATTCCGACGTATGCGATTGCGTACAAGACGAATCAAATGAATGACTATCCGAAACCGAGCTTTGAAGGCAGGCCCGAGCTGATACAGAGAGATATGAACGTTGAAGGGCTCTTTGGCAACAGGGGAATGTTGGTCGAGGACACTCTCGAGATCGTGTTGAGGCTCGAGGATCGCGCGAGCGACATTCTCGTATTGGTTGATGTTGCGGCAAATGAATGACTCACTGAGCGGACGTCCGCTCCTGGCGGGGTATGCTTCTCGGCCGTGAGGTGACGTATGCCAGGTTCGCTATAATCTCGGCTGCTGACCCGGCGTGCACTGTCGGCTTCGCTGCGTCAGCTCACGTTGACGAGGATTCACATGCCACATCAGGTGCTGTTTGTTCAGGGCGGTGGCGGAGAAGGCACGCATGACAAATGGGACAACAAGCTCGTCGAATCCCTCGGACGAGAGCTTGGCCCGGAATACCAGATTCGCTACCCGCACATGCCGAACGGAGCAGACCCCAAGTACGCGCGCTGGAAGGCAGCTCTCAAGAAAGAGTTCGGCAGACTGGATGATGGAGCCATTCTGGTGGGCCACTCGATCGGCGGAACGATCCTGATCAATACTGTCGTCGAAGAGCCGCCCGACCTGGCGTTGAGCGGCATCTTTCTTCTCGCGGCGCCCTTCGTGGGCGAAAGTGGCTGGCCGAGTGAGGACATAAAGCCCATGTCCGGTCTTGGCAAGAGGCTGCCTGCTCAGACACCAGTTTATGTCTATCACGGCAGCGAGGACGAAACGGCGCCGTTCGAGCATGTCGGCCTCTACGCGAGGGCTATTCCGCAAGCAGTCGTCCGCAGGCTCGCTGGTCGCGACCATCAGCTCAACAACGACATGTCAGAGGTTGCCGCCGATATCCGGCGGCTTGGGTGACGGCTGCTGGTCCATTCTCAGGAGTAGCTCTTACTTGTAGTGTATAGCTGGCCTCTCGTGATTAGCCGAACGGATAGCGCGCAGCAATGATCACAAGCGAGTCACGTTCGCTACCCAGGGACTGGAGATGGCTGCGGCAGGGACGCCATCCCGAAGGAGGGGAGTATTAGGCAGGTGGCTCCCCGGGCCGGACTCGAACCAGCGACCAATTGATTAACAGTCAATCGCTCTACCAACTGAGCTACCGGGGATCGTTGTCATCCTGGCGTTCGCGGCGAACCGATGGCTCGCCACGAGGGCCGCGATTCTGGTTCAGCCCTCCCGCGAAGTCAAGCCGCCAGCGCTCGTTCCAGGCGCCGGATCGCCTCGGCCAGCGTCTCAAGGGCGCAGGCGTAGGATATCCGGATGTAGCCCGCTGCGCCAAAGGCGCTGCCGGGCACGCAGGCCAGATCCGCCTCGCGAATCAGGTAGTCGCAAAATGCAATGTCGTCTGCGAGGCCGAGCCGCGTTATGGCGTCGGCGACATGCGGAAATACGTAGAAGGCCCCGCCGCCGGGATGGCAGCGGATACCGGCAAGGCCATTCAGGGCCTTGACGATGTACTCGTGCCGCTCGCGGTACGCGGCGCACATCGCGCGAACACAATCCTGCGGCCCGTCGAGCGCAGCCACCGCGGCTGCCTGGGAGATGCTGCAGGGATTCGATGTGCTCTGGCTCTGGATCGTGGCCATGGCGCGGATGAGCTCCGCGGGCCCGCCCGCGTAGCCGAGCCGCCACCCCGTCATCGCGTAGGCTTTCGAGACGCCGTTGCAGGTCACCGTGCGCGGGTACAGTGCCGGGCACGCGGTCGCAAAACTCACGAACGGCGCCGGCGCCCAGTGGATGTGCTCGTACATCTCGTCGGACGCGATGACGATGTCGGGGTACTCCGCGAGAACCTCGCCGAGCGCCTCAAACTCGGCCGCGGAATAACAAGCGCCGGTCGGGTTGCTCGGGCTGTTGAGAAACACGAGCCGCGTCCGCGCCGTGATAGCGGCCGCCAACTGATCGGGCGAAATACGGAACCCCGTGCCGATGCCGGTGTCAATGATGACCGGTTCCGCGTCCGCGACGCGCACCATGTCCGGGTAGGAGACCCAGTAGGGCGCCGGAACGACGGCCTCATCGCCCGGGTTGAGCAACGCGAGGCACAGGTTGAAAAGGCTCTGCTTGCCCCCCGCGGAAACGAGAATCTGTCCCGGCTGGTAATCGAGCTCGTTCTCGCGCCGGAACTTGCGCTGGATTGCTGCCTTGAGTTCGGCGGTGCCCTCGATCGGCGTGTACTTGGTGTCGCCGCGGGCAATGGCGGCGATCGCCGCATCCTTGATGTGTTGCGGGGTGTCGAAATCGGGCTCGCCGGCCCCGAGACTCAGGATGTCCCGGCCTTCCGACCGCAAGCGGCTGGCGAGCGCAAGTGTCTTCCCGGTGGGCGAGGGCAGCACGCGAGTCATGCGCGACGAAACTGATAAACTCAAAGCGGTTTACTCCGGAGACCTGGCCAACCGATGGTACGTGAAACAACCCACCTGCCCAAGAAGACGACGAGCGACGAACGGGACCGGCTGACGCTGGCATCGCCGTACCGGCCGGCGGGCGACCAGCAGGCTGCGATCGACGGGCTTGTCGAGGGGCTCACCGACGGCCTCGCGCGGCAGGTACTGCTCGGCGTGACCGGGTCCGGCAAAACCTTCACCGTCGCAAACGTCATCGAGCAGACGCAACGCCCGGCGATCGTGCTCGCGCCGAACAAGACGCTTGCGGCGCAACTCTACGGGGAGATGCGCGAGTTCTTCCCGCGCAACGCCGTCGAGTATTTCGTCTCCTACTACGACTATTACCAGCCGGAAGCCTACGTCCCGAGCTCGGACACCTACATCGAGAAAGACGCGTCGATCAACCAGCATATCGAGCAGATGCGCCTTTCAGCAACCAAGGCGCTCATCGAGAGGCCGGACGCCATTATCGTGGCGACCGTCTCCGCCATTTACGGTCTTGGTGATCCGGAAGCGTACTTCAGCATGATCCTGCACCTCGTACGGGGCGACCGCATCGACCAGCGAAGCATGCTCCGGCGCCTCGCCGAGCTGCAGTACACGCGGAATGAGCTCGACCTGCAGCAGGGCACCTACCGCGTGCGCGGCGACGTCATCGACATTTTCCCGGCCGAGTCCGAACGGGATGCCGTCCGTGTCGAGCTGTTCGACGATGCGATCGAGTCGCTTGCCTATTTCGATCCGCTGACCGGTGAAGTCACCCGTCGAGTCGCGCGCCTCACGGTGTTTCCGAAAACGCACTACGTCACCCCCCGGGAACGCCTGCTCGAGGCGACCGAGCAGATTCGAGCGGAGCTGCGGGAGCGGCTCACGTGGCTCCGGCAGCAAGAGAAGCTGCTGGAAGCGCAGCGGCTCGAGCAACGAACACTCTTCGATCTCGAGATGATCAGGGAGCTCGGCTATTGTTCGGGCATCGAGAACTATTCGCGCTACCTGTCCGGGCGCGAGGCAGGTGAGCCGCCGCCCTGCCTGTTCGACTACGTGCCCCCGAATGCGATACTCGTGGTCGACGAAAGCCACGTCACCGTTCCCCAGCTCGGCGGGATGTACCGGGGCGACCGCTCGCGCAAAGAAACGCTGGTCGAGCACGGGTTCCGGCTGCCGTCGGCGCTCGATAACCGCCCCTTGCGCTTCGACGAGTTCGAACGCCTCGCGCCACAGACGTTGTATGTATCGGCAACGCCGGGTGACTACGAGAAGGCCCGCGCGGACAAGATAGTCGAGCAACTCGTGCGGCCGACGGGCCTCGTCGATCCGGAAGTCGAGGTGCGGCCCGCACGCACGCAGGTCGACGACCTGCTCTCCGAAATCAATTTACGGGTGTCGGTCAACGAGCGGGTGCTCATTACGACGCTCACGAAACGCATGGCCGAAGACCTCACGGACTACCTTCAGGAACACGGCATCCGGGTGCGCTACCTGCACTCCGACATAGGCACGGTCGAGCGGACCGAGATCATTCGGGACCTGAGACTCGGAGAATTCGACGTTCTCGTCGGCATCAACCTTTTGCGCGAAGGGCTCGACATGCCCGAGGTTTCGTTAGTTGCAATCCTCGATGCGGACAAGGAAGGATTCCTGCGCTCGGAACGGTCGCTCATCCAGACGATCGGGCGTGCGGCCCGCCACATTAACGGGACCGCGATTCTCTACGCGGACTCGGTCACCGGTTCTATGCAGAAGGCGCTGGACGAGACAACCCGGCGACGCGAACGCCAGGTCGAGTACAACCGGCAGCACGGGATCACGCCGGCGACGATCGTCAAGCAGGTCGCAGACATCATGGAAGCCTCGTACCCGGTGCCCGGCCGCAAACCGCGCAAGGTAGCCGAGGCGGGCGCGAGCTATGAGCGGATGACGCCGGAGCAGCTCGTCAGGGAGGCCGCAAAACTCGAAAAGCGCATGCTGAAAGCCGCGAGGGACCTGGAGTTCGAGGAGGCGGCACGCCTACGCGACGAAATCGCGACAATCCGGCAGCACGGCCTCGGACTACCGAACACCCGAGCCAGCTGAACACGCGAAAAAGCGGCAGCAAGTGTTGCGTGCCAAGCGCGGTTTCAGTATCGTTTGCCGCCCTCCGGCCGGACAGGCGCCAACCGAGGGCACGGCCCGGACGAACGCTACCGGCCAACCGGGCGTCGGCGGGAAAGAGGCAGGCAGAAAGAGTAACGAGGGGCGATTAGCTCAGGGGTTCGCCAACCGAGGGCACGGCCCGGACGAACGCTACCGGCCAACCGGGCGTCGGCGGGAAAGAGGCAGGCAGAAAGAGTAACGAGGGGCGATTAGCTCAGGGGTAGAGCGCCACGTTGACATCGTGGAGGTCGTTGGTTCGAAACCATCATCGCCCACCAATCCCGCAGGGGTGTATTCCGGTCACATGGTTTACAGCTGACCGGCCACAATCCAGGGCATCCGGGCGCTCGCCAAATGCGTGGATGTGTACACCAAGCGTCCGGAATAATCTGCAGCTATGTGTCGCTGGGCTCGGCGTTGACTTGTGGCAGTATGCGGCCCAAGATTCCTGGCAGGGGTGCCCTCGACTGCAGGTCCACTCACTGCGAGCCGTTCCGCGGGGCGCCCGCATAGTGGAGGGTCTCTCGATGCATCTCCTTGCGGTAGCGAGCCGCATTCGCGCGCTCGTGCCGGTCGTTCTGGCCGGCATCATTGCCGTACCGACAAACGCCACCGCGCAGAACGATGATATCTGGGTAGCGATCGCCAAGCACGCAGCACCTGCGTCTGATGGCGCAGTTGTCATCAGGATTCATATCGCCTGCGATCCCCTGCCGGGCTTTGAAGAGTTCCAGGAAGGGTATGCCGGTGCCGGTCAGGAGCGAACCGGCGCGACGGGCGAAACCGGAATTGACGGTATGGTCGTTTGTGACGGTCAGGCGCATACCCACACGGCACGCGTCTATCCCCATGAAGGGACTTTCGTACGAGGACCGGCGAGCGCGAACGCGTCGGTGTTCATCTGCAACCTGGTTGGAGATGAACAACTTTGCGTCAGCGGTTCGGCGTTTGGCCGGATAGTAATCCGTGGCCAGACGGTCCCGTGACGACATCGGCAATCGGATAGGCGATACCCGGCGGGATTGGCGGTGCACGTTTGGCAGCTTGCCCGAGCGCCTGCCGCTGCGGTAACACGGCCCGCGTCCGTCCGCGGGGCGGAATGGACTGTTGTGCGCCTGCCACAGCCAGTGTTTTTCGAGAGAATTCCCGGTTTAGGCGGTTGTTTCCGGGTTGCCGGGTATATAGAATCGCGTTCCCGTCGTCACTCGGCCGGGAGGCTGGCTGGTGTGCGGGGCTACCCGTGGACCGTTGGAGGATTTCAGTATCGCAGTAACCAAGCGCGTGCGGCGCAACGAAGAGATAGACGCGACCCGCGTCCGGGTCATCGATTCGGACGGAGAACAACGCGGCGTCATGCCGCTCGTGGAGGCGATCTCGGTTGCCCGTAATGAAGGTCTCGACCTGGTCGAGGTGTCGCCGAACGCGGACCCGCCGGTGTGCCGCATCATGGATTTCGGCAAGTACCTGTTCGAGCAAAACAAGAAATCCCAGGCAGCCAAACGCAAGCAAAAGCAGGTTCACGTCAAGGAAATAAAGTTCCGTCCGGGCACCGACGAGGGCGATTACAAAATCAAGCTGCGTAAGCTGGTCGAATTCCTCGAGGACGGGGACAAGGCGAAGGTTACGCTGAGATTCAGGGGCCGGGAGATGGCGCACAAGGAACTGGGCGCGCAGCTGCTGACCCGGGTCAGGGATGACCTGGAGAGCTATGGGGTCGTCGAGCAAATGCCGCAACTGGAAGGGCGGCAGATGGTCATGGTGATGGCGCCCAAAAAGAAATAGGCCAAAAGGAAGTGAGCCAAAAGGAAGTGAGCAAGTAATCAAGCAAGCAGATTACGCAAGAAAAAGTGAGTAACGGCCAACGCGTTTGAACGCAATGACCATTTACCCCGCCTGCAGCGGCCGCTTCAACGGTACGTGGCACGGCCAACAAGAGTGGAAACGACATGCCGAAGATGAAGACCAACCGGGGCGCTGCCAAGCGCTTTCGCCGGACGGGAAAGGGCGGCTTCAAGCGAGCCCAGTCCCACCTCAATCACATTCTCACGAAGAAAAAGTCGAAGCGTAAGCGCCATCTCGGGACGACCGAGCAGGTCGCAGATGCCGACGTGAAGAGCGTGCGTCGCATGCTCCCCTACAGCTGAGGAGGATTGAGACATGGCACGAGTTAAGAGTGGCGTAACCGCCAAAGCCAAGCACAAGAAAATCCTCGGCAAGGCCAAGGGTTATTACGGTGCGCGCAGCAAGACATTCAAAATTGCCAAACAGGCGGTCATCAAGGCCGGCCAGTATGCCTATCGTGACCGTCGGCAGCGCAAACGCGATTTCCGTGCATTGTGGATCACGCGCATCAACGCGGCTGCCCGGCTGCACGGCGTGTCTTACAGCCAGCTGATCAACGGCCTGAACCTGGCCGGGATCGACGTCGATCGCAAGGTGCTTGCCGATATCGCCGTGCACGATCCGGAAGGGTTCGGCGCGATCGCAGAAGCCGCGAAAGCCGCGCTTGCCGACGCCGCCTGACCGGGCGTCTCGCGGGCTCCCCGGGCGCTCCTGACGGCGTCGACAGGCTATGCAGTCCCTCGACGAACTTCTCGAGGCCGCCACGGCACAAGCCGCGGCGGCCGGTGACCTCGCGTCCCTGGACGCAATCCGGGTCCGCTACCTCGGGAAGAAAGGAGAATTGACGGCGCGCCTGAAGGCGCTCGGCGACCTGCCTGCCAGCGAACGTCCCGCGGCCGGCCAGGCTATCAATCGGGCCAAGCAGGTCCTGCAGTCCAGCATCAACGGTCGCCGCGCGGCGCTGGAGTCGGAGCGGCTCGATGCGAGCGTCACTTCGGATGCGCTCGATGTGACGCTTGCGGGGCGGGGACTTGGTGTCGGCGGGCGGCATCCGGTATCCCGCACGACAGCCCGCATCGAAGCGATCTTTCGCGGCGCCGGCTTCGGCGTACGCAGCGGGCCGGAGATCGAAGACGAATTTCACAATTTCACGGCGCTGAATATCCCGGAGCATCATCCGGCGCGCGCGATGCACGATACATTCTACTTTCCCGGTGGCATGCTGCTGCGGACTCATACGTCGCCGGTGCAGATCCGGTCGATTGTGGAAGAGGGTGTGCCGATCCGGATCATCGCGCCGGGCCGTGTCTACCGCTGTGACTCCGACCAGACACACACGCCCATGTTTCACCAGGTCGAAGGCCTGGTGGTCGACGAGGGCGTCAGTTTCGCCCACCTGAAAGCTGTCCTGCACCAGTTTGTCGAAGCGTTTTTCGAACGTAAGGCAGAGTTGCGTTTTCGTCCGTCGTATTTCCCGTTCACGGAGCCGTCGGCAGAAGTGGACGTAAGGTGGGGCAGCAGCGGATGGCTCGAGATTCTCGGCTGCGGGATGGTGCACCCGAACGTGCTCGACAGTGTGGGTATCGATGCCGAACAGTATACGGGATACGCTTTCGGCATCGGCATCGAGCGCCTGGCTATGCTTCGTTACGGCGTTACTGATCTCCGCACGTTCTTCGAGAACGACCTTCGTTTTCTCGAGCAGTTCCGGTAAGGCCGATGAAGATCGCGGAATCCTGGCTGCGCGACTGGGTGGACCCCGGGCTCAACACTGACGACCTGGGCCACCAGCTGACGATGCTGGGCCATGAAGTCAAGGGAATCGAACGGCGGGGCGAGGGCCTCGCCGGCGTCGTGGTTGCCGAAGTCCTCGACGTTCGGCCGCACCCGAATGCAGACCGGCTCAGAGTCTGCACCGTCTCTGCGGGCAGCAGTGAGCCGCTCGTCGTCGTCTGCGGCGCCCCCAATGTGCGGCAGGGAATGAAGGCGGCCCTGGCCACGCCGGGTGTCGAACTGCCGAACGGCGTCAAACTCGAAAGGGCGACCATTCGCGGCGTGGAATCGCATGGCATGCTTTGTTCCGCGCTGGAACTGGGGCTCGGCGAGGCTTCCGACGGGATACTCGTCTTACCGGCGGATGCGACGGCGGGAATGGCGCTCGACCGCTATCTCGAGCTACCCGATGCCGTGTTCGATCTCGACCTGACGCCGAACCGCGGCGATTGTTTCAGTGTACTCGGCATCGCCCGCGACGTTTCGGCTCTTACTGGCGCAGCCCTTGCCAATACGCGGAGTAGGACCGTCCCACCACAAATCCGTGACGTCCAGCCTGTCGAACTGCCCGCGCCCGAAGGTTGCCCTGTATTCGCCGGTCGTGTCATTCGTGGCATCGACACGGCGGCACGGTCGCCGCTCTGGATGGCAGAGCGATTACGCCGCGCCGGGTTGCGCCCGATCCACCCGGTAGTCGACGTGACGAACTACGTAATGCTCGAATTGGGCCAACCCCTGCATGCCTACGATCTCGCCCGCGTGGACGGCACGATTCGGCCCCGATTTGCCAACGCCGGCGAATCCCTGGTGCTGCTCGACGGCAAGCGCATCGAGCTCTGCGCCGACACCATGGTCGTCACCGACGCGTCCGGCGTCATCGGCCTCGCGGGCATCATGGGCGGGCTGGACACAGCCGTCAGCGACGCGACCACCGACGTCTTTTTCGAAGCTGCCTGGTGGCCGCCGACGGTGATGGCCGGCCGTGCGCGGGGCTATGGGTTGCACACCGACGCGTCGCTGCGTTTCGAACGCGGTGTCGATCCGACCGGCCAGGGCCGCGCGGTGGAGCGGGCGACGCAAATTCTGCTCGAAATCGCCGGCGGCCGGGCGGGCCCGCTCGCGGTCGCGACCAGGCCGGCGCACCTGCCGGTCCGGGATATCATCCCCTTGCGGCGGGATCGCATCACCCAGCTTCTCGGCGTTGCGATCGACGCGAGTGTCGCCGGCGAAATTCTTGGCCGCCTCGAACTGGACGCCGCGCCGACGGAGGACGGGTGGCTTGTCCGTCCGCCCCCGCATCGATTCGATATCGCGATTGAGGCGGACCTCATCGAAGAGGTCGCCCGCATCTACGGCTATGACAAGATCCCGGAACGAACCGGCCGCGCGGAACTGCCCCTCGCAACCTCCACCGAGACACGCGTGACGACCGAGGCGGCGGCACAGCTGCTGGTCGCGCGCGACTACCGGGAGGTCATTACCTATAGCTTTGTCGATGCCGAAGACGACGCCGCGATCAGTGGCGAACCGTCTGCGCTCGAGCTCGCCAATCCGATATCCGCCGAGATGTCGGTCATGCGGTCATCCGTCTGGAGTGGCATGCTGCGCGCCTGCGCGGCAAATTTGTCGCGCCAGCAGGACCGGGTGCGTTTGTTCGAGATCGGCCGGAGCTATCACGGCACGCCGCATGCGCCGCGCGAGATCGTCAGGATCGGCGGCCTGGTCTGTGGTGCGGCCCTGCCGGAGCAGTGGGGAACCGGAGAGCGGCCGGTCGATTTCTTCGACATAAAGTCTGACGTCAGCGGCTTGCTCGCGCTCGGCGGCAGGGCGGAGCGGGCCGTTTACGTCGCGGCGTCGCACCCGGCGTTACAGCCGGGGCAAAGCGCACGCATTACGATCGACGGCAGGGACGTTGGTGTGCTAGGCAAACTTCACCCGCAGCGTGCGCAGCATTTCGACCTCCGGCGGCCGGTATTTTTGTTCGAGCTGGCTGCGGACGCGGTACTTGCCGCCCAACTACCGGTCGCAGAAGGCATTTCCCGCTTCCCGGCCATTCGCCGGGATATCGCGGTGCTCGTGCGGGAGGAGGTCACGGCCGAGGCGCTCGTGCGCGCGATCCGGGAAACTGCGCCCACCCAGGTAAGGACAGTTCGTATTTTCGATGTTTACCGCGGCCCGGGAGTAGAAGCTGGGCTAAAAAGTGTCGCAATAGGCTTGATTTTGCAGGAAACTTCCCGCACCCTTACTGACGACGATGCGGACGCCGCGCAAGCCGCAGCAGTAGAAAAACTCCACCAGGAATTTGCGGCGGTTTTGAGAGACTAGTTGAATGGCGCTAACGAAAGCTGACATGGCCGAATCGCTGTTCAACGAGCTTGGCCTCAACAAGCGCGAAGCTCGTGAACTCGTTGACATGTTTTATGAGGAGCTGCGGGCATCGCTCGCGGTGGGAGAGCAGATCAAACTTTCCGGATTCGGGAACTTTGATCTTCGTGATAAAAAACAACGACCGGGCAGAAATCCGAAAACCGGGGAAGAGATTCCGATCTCTGCACGTCGCGTAGTGACGTTCCGGCCGGGACAAAAACTAAAAGCCCGAGTAGAGGCCTATGCTGGAACCGGGGAATAACGACGAATTACCGCCAATTCCTGGCAAACGCTATTTCACGATCGGTGAAGTCAGCGATCTTTGTGCAGTAAAGCCCCATGTACTGCGGTACTGGGAACAGGAATTTCCACAACTGAAGCCGGTAAAGCGCCGCGGTAACCGGCGTTACTACCAGCGGCAGGACGTGCTGATCATTCGCCAGATCCGAAGTCTTCTGTACGACGAAGGATTTACGATCGGCGGCGCACGGCAGCGCCTGACGGGCGATACAGCGAAGTTCGACGTAACTCAGAGTCAACAGATTATCAAGCAGTTACGAACGGAACTTGAAGATGTGCTGAGGATTCTTCGTCGCTGAAATACTGCTTTGATCAGGCGTCGCCGGCACGTATCATGGCCGCCGTTCGAGTATCTCGCCTTCCGGTCGGGGCGTAGCGCAGCCTGGTAGCGCACCACAATGGGGTTGTGGGGGTCGCGAGTTCGAATCTCGCCGCCCCGACCATTTTCGCCATTAAAAATGCCCGGTCTCACCAGTAGGGACCGGGCATTTTTAATGGCGAGAATGGGCGGGACAGATGCGAACGAACCAAGTTCGTACCGAGGCCGGCGCAGCCGGCCGACAAACGAATCGCGAAGCGATTCGGTCGATCTCGCCGCGAACCGGAGGTCGACCCGAGGCCGGCGCAGCCGCGCCGACAAACGAATCGCGAAGCGATTCGGTCATCTCGCCGCTCTGGTCTACGCCGTCTGACTGGGCACCGGCAGCTTGCGATCCTCGATGCCGAGCAGGATGGGCTGCGCGGTCTCACGGTAGATATTGACCTTCGCGTTGTAGGCAACCCGGCACAAGCCATGCTTGTCGCGGATCTGGAGCCGGCGAATATTGAAGGCGCCGCCTCCCATGTTTTCGCCGGTCAGGTAACACTTGATTGCGGTGACCTTTTCGCCGGAGAGCTCGAGCCCGCTCAACTTCGCGAGGTTTCCTTGCGCGCGTTTCAGGAAGGTGACTGCGTCGAGATTCGCTTGCGACTGCGTCGGATCGACGTCCGTGCCATTGTCGTCTGCGAGAAAGTCGCCGACCAGGATCTGACCCGGCAATGCTGCCTCGATCATCCGGGCCAGTTCGATGGTCACGTCGCCGACGATGAAATCGTGCATCGTCGGATTCAGGCCCTCGGCCTGGTGAAACTCGTAGCAGCTGCCGACGTGGAAGCAGGCGCGAAGTCGCGGAACTGCCCTCGACAGGGCCTTGCTGCGCGCGATGGCGTTGTCGGCCAGCACGATGTGCATGAAGTGATAGAGGTTCACGTTGGCTTCGAGACCCTCGTCGCGATTCCAGACGTAAAACCCGTCACCGCTGGAAGAGCGTGCGAAATTGATGCCGACTTCCCGCTCCATCATTTTTGCCTGCGCCGAATTCAGCGAATAGGAAAGGCTGTTCAGTTGTGTCATCTGCTCGAAGGGCGTCAGCAAGCTGAAGCCGACGATATCGAACAGCGTGACCGCGCGGCTGGCGATGTAATTGATCCCATAGCGGCGGATCATCTTCTCGATGATCTGCGTTTCTACCGAATGCCCTGACAAAGGCTCACGGAGCGGCACATAAATCGGTTGCACGTCGAGCAGCCGGGCGACTTTCTGCATTTGCGTAAAGGTCAGCTGGCGCTCACCGGAGATCAATTCGGTGACAAAACGCGCCGACACGCGCGGCGGCAGGTTGTCGCCGCGAGGCGCAGTGTACTCAGCGATTGCATAATGCGGAACAACGAGAATGAGTATGCCTTCGTCGAGGGAGGCCCAGCTCAGGATATTGTTTTGGCCGAGCGACCAATGCTGGTGCAACATGCGTTCGAGCTGGACGAGGTTGCTCCGCTGGCGCAGATCCCATCTCCTGCGCGAGGCCCGCAAGTTGATCGAGGTAGGGCGAAAAGTCGGCTATGCGCCGAATCCCGGACTGCGAGATGTCATCGAGTTCCATAAGGTCCCGCGAAAGTAGTCCCCTGAACGCGTAATCGCAAGTAAAATCTCGACTTATGCCGGAGTATGCACCCCAACTGGATGCCATCGCAGAAACGCGCGACGCGCTCGCCGGCGATATCGTCAGGACTCCGCTGCTCCGCTGTGCCGGCCTCGAAGCACTGCTCGACAACGGCACCGAGGTATACGGCAAACTGGAATTCCTGCAGCGGACCGGAACGTTCAAGGCCCGGGGTGCACTCGCGACGCTCAGGACCCTGTCGCCGGCGGAGCTGGCGGCAGGCGTCACCGCCGTCAGCGCCGGCAACCACGCCGTCGCGACGGCATTCGCGGCGAAGGCTGCAGGTAGCCATGCGCGAGTGGTCATGACTGCATCGGCCAATCCGGCGCGGGTTGATGCCTGCCGGGCCTGGGGCGGCGATATCGTCTTCGCGGCCGATGTCCACGCAGCTTTCGCCGCGGCCGCCGAAATCCGGGAAAAGGAGGGCCGCTTTCTCGTCCACCCCTTCGACGGTCCGGACATTGCTCGCGGTACTGGAACCGTGGGTCTCGAGATCTGCGAGCAATTGCGGGATATCGATGCCCTCGTCGTCGCCGTTGGGGGTGGCGGCCTGATCGGCGGCATTGCCAATGCCGTGCGACAGATCGATCCGGGCATCGAGGTCATCGGCGTGGAGCCCGAAGGGGCGGATTCCATGTCCCGGAGTCTCGCCGCCGGGGAACCCGTCAGGCTCGAGACCGTGCGCACGATTGCCGACAGCCTCGGTGCTCCGTATGCCATGGCCTACTCCTATGAGCTCGTCCGTCGTTTCGTCTCTCGCATCGTGCTCGTGACGGACGACGAGCTGCGTGAGGCCATGGGTCTGTTGTTTCGGCACATGCGAATGGCCGTGGAGCCGGCCTGTGCCGCGGCTACTGCCGCATTGCTGGGGCCGCTCGCCGCCCCGCTCGCCGGTAAACGCGTCGTGCTGGTATTCTGCGGCAGCATCATCGACTGGCCGAGCTATGCGCGGGATTTCGCGCGGTGAACGCAGCGCAGGCTGCGGCTCAGGCAAACCTCGCAGGGCTCGTCGACGGCTTGAAAGCGATTGTGGGGCCGCGTGGCTGGGTGGACGACCCGGGCCGCCTTGAGCCGCATCTCACCGAATGGCGCGGTCGCGTACGCGGCAGGACTCCGATCATGTTATTGCCGGCGGGCACTGGCGAAACGGCCTCGATCGTCCGGGCCTGTGCCGCCGCGGGCGTAGGCATCGTGCCCCAGGGCGGCAATACCGGCATGTGCGCCGGCGCAGTACCCGACGCGTCCGGCACGCAGGTGCTGGTCAACATGGGACGCATGAACTCGGTGCGGGCGTTCGATCCACAGGACTTCTCGATGGTGGTGGATGCCGGGTGCATACTGGCTGACATCCGGCAGGCAGCCGCTGACCGGGGCCGCTGTTTCCCCTTGAGTCTTGCGGCCGAAGGCAGCTGCCAGATCGGCGGCAATGTCGCAACAAACGCGGGCGGTATCCATGTATTGCGCTACGGCACTATGCGCGACCTCGTGCTCGGCATCGAAGCGGTGCTGCCGGATGGCCGGGTTTTCAACGGCCTCCGAACGCTGCGCAAGAATACTGCCGGCTACGACCTGAAGCAGCTGTTCATCGGCAGCGAAGGCACACTCGGCATCATTACGGGTGTTGCGTTGAAGCTGTATCCGGATCCGGGCCCGGTGCAAACGGCCCTGCTGGCGCTGCCCAGCGCCGGCGACGCGGTTCGGGTGCTGGCCGGCCTGCGGATGGAGCTTGGCGATGAACTCCAGGCGTTCGAACTCATCGGCAGCGCCGCAATGAACCTCGTCCTTCGTCACATCGCCGGGGCCCGGCTGCCATTCGAGGAATCGGCAGACTGGTATGTACTCGTCGATGTTACGACCCCGGCTCCCCGTTTCACCGACGCGCTGGCCGCACTTGCCCCGGCTGCCGCGCTTCTGGATGCCGTCGTCGCGAAGAGCGACGGCGAGCGGGAGCAATTGTGGCGCTTGCGACACTCGGTATCCGAGGCCGAACGCCGGGAGGGAGCAGGCATCAAGCACGATATCGCGGTGCCGATCGGTGCTATCGATGCGTTCCTCGCCGCGGCGGAATCGAGTCTCGCCGAACAAGCGCCAGGCGTTCATCCGGTCGTATTCGGCCACGTCGGCGACGGCAATTTGCACTACAATGCGCATCTTCGCCGTGACCTGCCTGACGCCGAGCGCGCCGGCATCGGCGATGAAGTAACGCGCGTTATCTATGGACTCGTCACGGCCATGGGCGGCACCATAAGTGCCGAGCACGGGATTGGCGTACTGAAGAAGGAAGCCCTGGAACGCTATGGGGACGCGGTGGAGCTGGAGACGATGCGTACTGTAAAACGCGCACTGGATCCTGCCGGTATCATGAACCCCGGGAAAATAATGTGACGACCCGTGCCCTACGCACCGGGGCCGCGAGATCCGTATGAGAACATTTGCCGGAACACACACGGTATCCTGATGAGCGCTGATTCGCACAAAGTCCGGGAATTGCTGGACGAATCTCTGTCTGACCTCGACGACAAGCTCGGTGTCACCGGTAACGACCTGCAGTTGCTGAATCAAATCGAGCAGCGTATCGGCCGAATGCTGCGTGCAGACAGTTCAGTCGAGAGTGAAATTCGCGCCGTATTGCAGGAACGCTACAACGATGGCGAACTGCGCACCGAGACCTACGAGCTCGTCCGGACGATGCTGGACCAGCACCTTACGGAGGAGGTAAGGACGGAACCTACCGGCGATTCACTGGCCGGCGGCCGGGATCCCGTTGGCGAACTGGATCTTGCGACGGCGCAGCTCGCCACGGGCACGGTAACGGACGACGAGTACGCCGCGACCGCGGTGATTCATGAGGAGGTCCTTCGTCCCGCAACGGCGGAAGAACAGGTGCAGGTCGGATCGGTCCTTCGCGACCGCTTCCTCCTGCAGGAGCGCGTCTCGGGCGGC
This sequence comes from uncultured Pseudomonadota bacterium, assembly GCA_963713215.1. Classification (GTDB taxonomy): domain Bacteria; phylum Pseudomonadota; class Gammaproteobacteria; order Steroidobacterales; family Woeseiaceae; genus UBA1847. The sequence goes on from CAVQKY010000007.1 coordinate 273,236, forward strand.
AGCATGGGTGTCGTGTACAAGGCCCTCGACCGGCGGCTGGCGGAAACCGGAGTGGCCGAGCCTTGGGTAGCGATCAAGGTGCTGTCCCCGCAATTGTCCAGGAACGGTACGGCCCTGCGGGCACTGCAGCAGGAAGCGGCAAAGGGACGCTGCCTTTCCCATGCGAACATCGTGCGGTTCGTCGACCTCGACCGCGAGGACGACCTGTACTTCATCATCATGGAGTGGCTGGAGGGCCGCACGCTGGCCGAGATTCTCGATTCGTCCGACACTGCAATGGGGACGGACCAGGCACTCGGGATCGTGCGGCAGCTGGCTAATGCGCTCGGCTATGCGCATCGATGCGGCATCGTGCACGCGGACGTGAAGCCGGCCAATGTGATGATCCTGCCGAACGGCGACACGAAACTCTTCGATTTCGGTGTGGCTCGGGTGCGCCAGATGCAGGAGATGTCGCGTGCCGACTTCGATCCGGGCGTACTCGGCGCGCTGACGCCTGCGTACTCGAGCATGCAGGTGTTGACGGGCGAGGACCCGGTTCCGGCAGACGATGTTTTTTCTCTTGGCTGCCTGCTCTACCGGCTGGTGGCGGGGTACCGGGTATTCGGCCCGCGCAATGCCGCCGAAGCTGCCGAAGAAGGCATGAAGCCGCAGCGGCCCCAGGGCCTGACGGACGGACAATGGCGAGCGCTTAAAAAAGCCATCGCCTTTTCACGTGTCACGCGATTCCAGACGATGCCGGAATTCATTGACGCGCTGGAGGATCACTCCGTTGCAAATATTGAAATCGGCCCCACGGACGATTTCGATGTCGAAGAAATCGGCGGTTCACGGAGCTGGTTCTTCGGGCTGGTTGCGCTGCTCTTGTTGCTCAGCTTCGCCATCTATGAATTCGGATTTTCCGATCCATTCGGCTGGACGCGCGAAGCCGGCGCGTGGATCGACGCGCAGCTTGCCAGGATCGAGGAGGATGTGCAGCCGGACGAGGGACTTCCTGCGCCGGACGTGGACGATGGCATCACGGATCTGCCGGCCGAGGCTGAGGAACCGATTGCCGCGGCCGACGCCGGCGCAACCGGTACTGCGGATTCAGTGCCCGCGGACACCGCGGAGGCACCCGACGCCCCCGCCGCCGGGCCGGGTGAGGCGGCGGTCACCGATGCATCGCCGGACGGGTCTTCGGCGGCGGGCGAGCCCGACGCGCCGGACACTGCGGATGGAACTTCATTGCCGCCGGCCGATGTCGAGATCATGCTCAACAACAGCGCAAGTGCTCCGACGCCCGTTACTGTGACCCTCCTCGAGGACAGCGGGCCCACCGTCGTCGATTTCAGACGCGCCGGCAGCATGGACCTGCCGCTCGAGCTGCGGCTCGAGGAGGTCGGATTCACAGGCAACCGCTCGCCGTGGGCCAGCACCCAATACGCCATTTCCAATGACGGCAGTATCGAGCTCGCGGCCGGCCAGGAGCGAGCCCGGATGACGCTGGAAATGGCGAGCGACTCGCGCAGGGAAGCCGACCAGGTATCGACTTTGCAGGTGAGGTCCCGGGATTCGGCCGCCATGCAGTACGCCATCCTTAACGTCGAACTCGAAGACGACGACCAGCGCGCTTTCGAATCCCGCCTGCCGGTCAATACGATCGGCTTCGCGGTGAGTCAGGCTGCGGTCAGGGAAAGCGACCCGGTAGTCCAGATCGACGTGCTGCGTTTCAACCCGGATGAAACGCAAACCGTCGTCGCTTACTCGGTTGCCGATATCGCGGCGAAGGAAGGCGAGGATTATTTCGCGCCAGGCGGCTACTCCGTGTCTTTCGGGCCCGGACAACGCTCGGCACGGCTGCTGATACCGCTGGTGCAGGACAGCGTAAAGGAAGGGGATGAAGCCTTTAGCGTTGAACTCGCGACGGGCGACGCCGAAGTGGTTCCGGACGTGTTCGATCGCATCGCGATCATGATTCGTGACGACGACTGATACCAGCGGCCACACGAGCGAGAAATGATGGGAGACAAAGAGCTGCGCCGTTATTCGCGCATCGTCGTCGATGGCAATGAACAGGCGCCGAGCCGCGCGATGCTGCGCGCAGTGGGGTTTACCGAGGAGGACTTCCAGCGCCCGCAGATTGGCATTGCCTCTACCTGGAGCATGGTGACGCCATGCAATATGCATATAGGCGGGCTCGCGGAGATCGCGGCGAAGGCCGCGGACGAGGCGGGCGGCAAGGGCGTCGTATTCAATACGATCACCGTCAGCGACGGCATCTCGATGGGGACGCCGGGCATGCGGTACTCGCTGGTCTCGCGGGAAATCATTGCCGATTCGATCGAAGCGGTGGTGGGCGCCGAGGGCTTTGACGGACTGGTCGCCATTGGCGGCTGCGACAAGAATATGCCGGCCTGCGTGATGGCGATGGCGCGCCTCAATCGTCCGTCCGTGTTCGTCTACGGCGGCACGATACGACCCGGTGCCGAACGGCGCGATATCGTATCGGTCTTCGAAGCTGTCGGGGCGGCCGCGGCGGGCAGGATCTCCGGCGAACAACTGCTGGAGGTCGAACGGACGGCGATCCCGGGTCCGGGTGCCTGCGGCGGCATGTACACCGCGAACACGATGGCGTCGGCGATCGAAGCCCTGGGGATGAGCCTGGCCAACAGCTCGGCACAGGAAGCCGTCTCCGCGCAGAAGGCGGAAGACTGCCGGCGCGCGAGCGAAGCGGTCATGAACCTGATCCGGCGGGATATCAAACCGCTCGACATCCTGACCCGCAAGGCCTTCGAGAACGCAATTGCCGTGGTCATCGCGCTCGGTGGCTCGACGAATGCGGTCCTGCACCTGCTGGCGATCGCGCGCGAAGCCGATGTCGACCTGACCCTCGACGACTTTTCAGCGATCGGTGCACGGATCCCGGTGCTTGCCGACCTCAGGCCCAGCGGCCGTTTTCTCATGTCCGAGCTGATCGCGATCGGCGGTATCGAGCCGCTCATGAAACGCATGCTCGACAGGGGCATGCTGCACGGCGATTGCCTGACGGTGTCCGGCAGGACGCTCGCCGAGAACCTGGCCGGCGTTCGAGACTATCCTCAGGGGCAGGAAATCGTCCGGGACTTCGACCGGCCGATCAAGCGGGACAGCCATCTCGCAATCCTTTACGGCAACCTGGCGCCGGAAGGTGCTGTGGCAAAGATCACCGGCAAGGAAGGATTGCGCTTCGAGGGCAGGGCAAAAGTGTTCCATTCCGAGGAACTGGCGCTTGACGCCATCCTTTGCGGACGTATTGGCAAGGGTGACGTCATCGTCATACGTTATGAAGGGCCGAAAGGCGCGCCGGGCATGCGCGAAATGCTGAGCCCCACCAGCGCGATCATGGGCGAAGGACTCGGTCCGCACGTTGCGCTGATCACCGACGGCCGCTTTTCCGGCGGCAGCCACGGCTTCGTCGTCGGTCATGTCTCTCCCGAGGCTGCCGTCGGCGGTCCCATAGCGCTCATCCGCGACGGGGACCCGGTAACGATCGACGCGGAGGCGAGTCGCATCGACGTGAATGTGTCCGAAGACGAACTGGCACGCCGGTACGCGGCCTGGGAGCGACCGCCATCGAGCGTACGCCGGGGTGTGCTCGCGAAGTACCGGGCGGAGGTGTCGTCCGCCTCCGACGGCGCCGTGACCATTCCGCCGGCCTGGGAGAGCCCCAAACCGGCAGGGAAAACTTGACGTTTGCACGCAGGTTAGCTCTACTTTCGCAATGAACGCTTCAGACACCCCCGTAATGTGCCACGGCAGACCTTTTACGGATGCTAAAGAATTACTAAAACAGATGGCGCGCCAGAGGTGCGTGGGTGCCAATAGCGAGTGTACCGGCTAGCATAAAGTCCGGACCTTGCTACGAACCCGCCAGGTTATCCTCGCGGGTTTTTTTTTGGGGAACGATGGATTGATAAATAGCGACCGGAGTAGCCCGGCCCGATGACGACGGAAGCGCCTTTCGAGTCGAGCGCCAGGCTGGGAGCCCCGCCCTCGATTGCAGGATCCCCGTGGGTCGTCCTGAAGTTCGGGGGAACGAGCGTATCCACGGCCGGAAATTGGGCGACCATTGCCGACGTGGTCAGGGCCCGTGTCGCCCACGGACTCCGGCCGGTCATCGTGCACTCCGCGCTGCAGGGTGTTTCGAATGCATTGCTGGCACTCATCGACGAGGCAACTGCGGGTAACCCGAAAGCGGGCGTCGGCAGGCTTCGCGAGCAGCATTTCGCGCTGGCCAGGGAACTCGGGATCGACGGACCGGCGCTGATCGGCACATTACTGCACGAACTCGAGCAGTTGCTTGCAGGCGTCCGGCTGATCCGGGAAGTCAGCAATCGCGTCCGGGTGCGTATCATGGCGCTCGGTGAACTGATGTCGACGCGTCTCGGCGCCGCCTATTTGCAGACGTGCGGGCTCGACGTCGAGTGGGTCGATGCGCGTGACCTGCTGACCAGCGACCAGCGGAACGGTACTCAGCTCAGCCGCCACTACCTGTCCGCCGTTTGCAGCTATGACGCCGATCCGGCAGTCGAGCGCAAGCTGGCAGCAGTCGGCAGGATCATACTCACGCAGGGGTTCATCGCCCGGAATCGAAGCGGTGAAACCGTCCTCCTGGGCCGGGGCGGCTCGGACACCTCGGCGGCGTACCTGGCCGCCAAGATCCAGGCCCGGCGTCTCGAAATCTGGACCGATGTGCCGGGCATGTTCAGTGCCGATCCGCGGCTCGTGCCGTCCGCGCGTTTACTCGTGGCGCTTCATTACGACGAAGCCCAGGAACTCGCGTCCGCCGGCAGTTCGGTGCTGCACCCTCGCTGCATTTCCCCGTTGCGGCCGCACGGCATCCCGCTGTTCATTCGCAGTACCATGGCACCCGATATCAGCGGCACCGTCATTTCGCCGGTCACGGACGAGATCGAGCCGCAGGTCAAAGGCATTTGCTCGCGGCGCAATATCACCCTGGTATCGATGGAAAGTGTCGGAATGTGGCACGAAGTCGGTTTCCTCGCCCGTGCTTTCGCGGTGTTCGGAGAGCACGGACTGTCCGTTGACTTCGTTTCCACCTCGGAGACCAACGTGACCGTGTCCGTCGATACCGCCGATGGCGCCCTGTCGAGTGACGTGCAGGCCTCGCTCGTCGATGCGCTGCAGCAGATGTGCCGGGTCCGCATCATCGAACAATGCGCAGCAGTAAGCCTGGTCGGGCGCAAAATCCGAACGATCCTGCCGCGACTCGCGCCGGCGCTCGAGGTGTTCGAGGAAGAGAAAGTTCACCTCGTGAGCCAGGCGGCCAACGATCTCAACCTGAGTTTCGTCATCGGGGCCGACCAGCGTGAACGGCTGGTCTCCAAGCTGCACGCGACGGTTATCAGGCAGTCGGGCGGCAGCCCCGCGTTCGGCCCGAGCTGGGAGCAATTGTTCGTTGCAGCCGTTCCCGTCCGTGTGCGCAAGGAAACCTGGTGGGTGCGGCGTCGGGATGATCTGCTGGCCGTTGCTGCCGCAAATCTGAACGCGTATGTCTACGACCGCGAGAGCGTCAGGGACGCCGCGCGAGGGCTCAAGGGCATGGCGAGCGTCGATCGCATACTGTATGCCGTCAAGGCCAACTTCAACGCCGAGCTCTTGCGGACGATGGCTCAGGAAGGCGTCGACTTTGAATGCGTTTCGCCGGGCGAAATCGAGTGGCTGCGATCGCAACTCCCGGACCTGCCCATGGACCGCATCCTGTTCACACCGAATTTCGCACCTCGCGAGGAGTATGCATGGGCCCTGGACCAGGGGCTGCGCGTCACGCTCGACAACCTGCATCCATTGCGGGAATGGCCGGAACTGTTCGGCGGCAAGGAACTGTTCGTCCGCGTGGATCCGGGGCAGGGACGCGGACACCACGAGCACGTGAAGACCGCCGGCGTGCACTCCAAGTTCGGCGTGCCACGATTCGAGATCGACGAACTCGAGTCGCTGCTTTATTCGGCCGGCGCGGAGGTCATCGGCATCCATGCGCACAGCGGCAGCGGGATCATCGATCCGGAGAACTGGCGCCACGTTGCGTCAGCGCTGGTCGCGGTCGCCGAACGGTTCCCGCGGGTCCGGACGATCGATCTCGGCGGCGGGCTCGGTGTCCCGGAGAAGCCCGGCGACAAGCCGTTTGACCTCGCGCGCCTCGACACCACGCTTGCGGAGGTGCGGGCGGCCTATCCGAAATATGAGCTCTGGCTCGAGCCGGGACGATACATGGTGGCGCGAGCCGGCGTGCTCCTGACCCACGTGACACAGACCAAAGGCAAGGGCGACATGCGCTACATCGGCGTCGCTACCGGCATGAACTCCCTCATACGGCCGGCGTTGTATGGCGCGTACCACGAAATCGTCAACCTGTCGCGCCTGGACGAAGCGCCCAGCGAAACCGTGACCGTCGTCGGGCCCATCTGTGAAACCGGCGACCGGCTCGGAACCGACAGGTTGTTGCCGCCCTCGCGGGAGGGCGACGTCTTGCTGATCGCAAACGCCGGTGCGTACGGCTACGTCATGAGCTCCTACTACAACCGCCGGCCGGTTGCGCCGGAGATCGTGATTTGAGCCCGGCCTGGTGCCATCCTGTGGGGACTGCCGCAAGAACAGCGCCGCAACGCATCAGTTGGCGTGGCGCTTTGCCAGCACGTTTGCAACATCTGCGAGCTTGGCGTCGTTGACCGCGAGCAGTACCAGCAGGTGATAAACCAGGTCGGCGGCTTCGTCGAGAAGCTCGTCGCGGTTGCCCGATGTCGCCGCCAACGCGAGTTCAACGCCTTCCTCGCCGAGTTTTTGAGCGATGCGGCGATTGCCCATGCGAACCAGCCTGGCGGTGTAGCTGTCGGAGCTGTCCTGCGCGATGCGTTCGCGGATGATCGTTTCGAGTTCGGCGATGAAGGCCGGCGTGCGCGCTGTCATCGTTGCTCTCCTGCGTCACTGGGTCGAATGTCGATACCGGATTGCAGCAGAAAGCGCTTGAGCCCGGCAATTCCGATCGCTCCGGAATGGAAAACACTGGCCGCGAGGGCACCGTCAACGCCCGCCGACAGGAACACCTCCTGAAAATGCGCCTTGCTGCCCGCGCCGCCTGAAGCGATCAGCGGCGTCGTACAGACGGCCCGGGCGGCGGCGAGCTGTGCGCAGTCGTAGCCTTCGCGGACGCCATCACGATTGATGCAATTCAGCACGAACTCGCCGGCGCCGCGATCCTGCGCTTCCCGGATCCACTCCAGGGTGCGGCGTCCCGTGTCGCGGGACTTCTCCGGGTCGCCCGTATTGCGGTACACGACCCAATCCTCACCGACCGCCTGGCTGTCGATACCCACCACGACGCATTGCGAACCGAAGCGGGCGGCGAGCTCATCAATGAGGGTGGGGTCTTCCAGCGCCGGGGTATTGACCGAGATTTTGTCGGCACCCTTGTTCAGGACCTCTTCCGCGGAAGCCAGGTCCCGGATACCGCCGGCAACGCAGAAGGGGATGTCGAGAAGCGATGCGACGCGGCTGACCCAGCTGCGATCGACGCTTCGTCCGTCGGGACTCGCCGTGATGTCGTAGAAGACCAGCTCATCGGCACCCTCGGCGCAGTAGCGGGCGGCGAGTTCGAGGATGTCACCGGCATCTTTGTGCTCGCGAAAACGAACGCCCTTCACGACGCGCCCGTCACGAACGTCGAGACACGGAATTATGCGCTTTGCCGGAATGACCCCACCTCCGCGGCCGAGATTCGCCCCTCGAGCAGGGCACGGCCCGTAATGGCCGCCGGGACACCGGCGGCCGCCAGCGCGCGCAGATCGGCGGCGTCACGGACGCCGCCCGACGCCTGCAAAAGCAACTCGGGATAGCGGTCGAGGATTGCCTGGTAGAGCTCGAGGTTCGGACCGCGCATCGCGCCGTCGCGCCGGATATCGGTACAGAGGACATGACGGAGGCCGCCATCGCGATAGCGATCAATGGTGGTCCACAGGTCGGCCGGCGAGGTGCGGGTCCAGCCGTCGGTCGCAAGCATCGGCGTACCGTCGTCGCGCAGTATTACGTCGAGCGCAAGGACGATGCGTTCCCCGCCGAAACGACGCAGCCATTCCTCTACGCGTTCCGGGTGGCTCACGGCAAGGCTGCCCAGCACACAGCGGCACACGCCGGCCTCGTACCAGTGCTCTAGCACCGCCAGCTCGCGTATGCCGCCCCCGAGCTGGATATCGATTGCGGAGACGCGGGCGATCTGCTGGATGACGCGGGTATTCGCGGGCGTACCCGTGCGTGCGCCATCCAGGTCGACGATGTGCAGGTCGGAAACCGCCAGATCGCCGAACTGGCGCGCAACAGCAAGCGGGTCGCCGCTGTACTCCGTTTCACGGGCGAAATCACCCTGGACCAGCCGAACACAACGGCCGCCCCGCAAATCAATGGCCGGAATGATCCTCATGGGGACCACGCCAGGAAATTGCGGAGTAAAGCCGCGCCTGCCGCTGCGGAGCGCTCGGGATGAAACTGTGCTGCGACGAAATTATCGTGCCCGATGATTGCGGCGAAGTCGCTGCCGTGACGGGCCGTCGCGAGCGTCACGTCGCTGACCGGTAGCGCATAGCTGTGGAGAAAGTAAAACCATGCTCCCTCATTGATGCCGGCGAGCAATGGATGAGTGCCTGTGAGCCGCACCGGGCACCAGCCCATGTTCGGTACCGGGAGGCCCGGCAGTGCAGGCAGGCGGCGCGCGATGCCCGGCACTATGCAGAGGCAAGCGACGTCGTCTTCATCCGAGGCCTGCGTGAGCAACTGCATGCCCAGGCAGATGCCGAGGACGGGCCGGGTGAGTTCCCGAATCGTCTCCACCAGGTGGTGGCGCTCCAGTCTTTGCATAGCGTCGCGGGCGGCACCGACACCCGGCAGGATCACGCGTTCCGCGGCGCGGACGCGCGCCGGGTCCGCGGTCAGAACCGCGGTCGTGCCGAGTCGCTCGAGGGCGTACAGGAGCGAGGCGATATTGGCGCCTCCGCTGTCGACGATGGCCACGTGGCCTGTCACCCGAGGAGCCCTTTTGTCGTCGGCAAGGACTGGGATTCGACACGCACGGCCTGGCGAAGGCAGCGCCCGACGCCCTTGAAACAGGCTTCCACCATATGGTGCGTGTTTTCGCCGGTCACCCGCACGTGAACGGCGGCGCGCAACGCTTCGGCGAGCGAGGCGAAGAAATGCCGCACCATCTCGGTCGACATCTCGCCCACGGTATCGCGCGGGAAATCGGCTTCGAACACGAGGTTGGTGCGGCCGGAGAGGTCCACGCAGATCTGCGCTTCGCTTTCATCCATCGGCAACAGGAAGCCGTAGCGCGCAATACCGCGCTTGTCGTCAAGCGCGGCCCGCAAAGCGGTTCCAAGGCATATCGCCACGTCTTCCACCGTGTGATGTTCGTCAATATCAAGGTCGCCGTCACAACGAACACGCAAGGCAAAGCCGCCGTGGCGGGAGATCTGCTCGAGCATGTGGTCAAAGAAGCCGATACCCGTGGCAATGTCCTGCGGACCTTCCGTGTCGAGATTTACCGTGAGCTGGATACGGGTTTCGCTCGTGTTGCGTTCGACGGTTGCCATGCGCTCATGTCGGCACAGGGCGTCGACGATCCCCGGCCAGGTCAGTGAGTAGTCGCCATGCTCATCGACGAGAAAGCCGTCGACGCCGAGACGACGTGCCAGTTCGAGATCCGTTTCGCGGTCGCCGATGACGGCCGACCGCTCCAGGTTCAGCGTGTTCGAGGCCAGGTAGCGGGTCAGGAGACCGGTGCGCGGTTTTCGGCAGTCGCAGCCGTCCGCCGGCACGTGCGGGCAGACGAAGACCTCGTCGAACGTGATGCCCTGTGAGCGGAACAAGCGCAGCAGGTACGCCTGGCAGAGCTCGAATTTGTCCGCCGGGAAATCGGCCGTCCCGAGCCCGTCCTGGTTCGTCACCATCACGAAGCGGTAGCCGTGGTCGCGCAAGGTACAAAGTGCGGGAATGACGCCGGCAACGAGTTCCAGCTTTTCGAGCGCATCAACCTGCTGGTCGTCCGGTTCGCGGAGGAGGGTGCCGTCGCGGTCGATAAACAGGACTTTCGTTGCCATGCGCTTCACTCCGGGAGTTTGCGGAGACAGTCGAGCAGCCGGTCGTTCTCCTCGACCGAACCGACCGATATACGGATGCAGTCTGCGTTTTCGCCGCCGAAATGACGAATGAGGATGCCATCCCGTCGTGTGCGGTCGAGGACTGCCGACGCGTCTTCGAAACGGGCCAACACGAAATTGGCTCCGCTCGGCCAGACCTGCCGCACGATCTGCAGTTTCTCCAGTTCCAACGCCAGCCGGTTCCGCTCGGCCACTGTCCGTCGCACATTGTGCCGGGCCTCGTCGAGGTGGTGCGGCCCGAGCGCATCTTCCACGTATTCGACCACCGGCGTCGCCAGCGCATACGGCGCCTGTACTGCGTCGAGCATGCGGATCACCTCGGGCGGCCCGATCGCGGCGCCGCAACGCGCGCCGGCAAGGCCGAGGGCCTTTGAGAGTGTGCGCAGGACGACGAGGTTGTCGTGCGACGCCAGCAGGCCGAGCGCCGAGGGTTCTTCCGAGAATTCAGCGTAGGCCTCGTCGACGATGACGGCAGCACGACCGGCAAGATGGTCCAGGATCTCCAGCAGGGTTGCCCGGGGCAATTCGGTGCCGGTCGGGTTGTTCGGCGAGCACAGGAAGACGAGTCGCGTATGTGCATCGCAGGTGGCCAGCAAGGCCCCGGCATCGACTGCAAAACCGGCGGCTCGATCGAGCGGCACTTCGCGCAGCGCGGCATCCTGGATCGCGGCGTAATGCCGGTACATGGAAAAGGTCGGTGCCGGCGTCACGACGTTGTCGATGCCGGCGCGACAGAAACAGCGCAACAGCAGGTCGATAGCCTCGCTGCTGCCCCGGGTCGGCAGGATGCAGTCGTTGTCGACACCGTAGTGAGCCGCCAGCAGGGCGCGAATCCTCGCCGGCCGGACTTCGGGGTAGCGATTCAGCGGCCGCCGGCAATGGTCGGCGGCGTTTCGAAACGCCGCCTCGTTGGCATTGAGCCGGATCATGCCGTCCACCTGCTCGGCGGCCGTATACGGTTCGAGGGCCCGCAGTTCCTCGCGTGCGATGTCGATGATGCTCATGGCGCGTGCGCAAGCCTCACGCGCACGGCAGCGGCGTGTGCATCCAGGCCCTCGAGCCCGGCCAGTGTCATTACCGTCGGCGCGAGACGGGCGAGGCCCTCACGGGACAGCTCCTGTACTGTCATGTGCCGCTGGAAATGGTCGACGCCGAGGCCGCCGTAGCTCCGGGCATAACCATAGGTCGGCAATACGTGATTGGTTCCGCTGCAATAGTCGCCGGCTGCTTCGGGTGTCCAGGGCCCGAGGAAAACGGAGCCCGCGTTTCGCACCTCTGGCAGCAGGTCCCGTGCGTTTACGCACTGCAGGATCAGGTGTTCCGGCGCGTAGTCATTGCTGATTGCCACGGCCGTTGCGAGTGAATCGACCACGATCAGGCGCGAATGTTCGAGTGCCAGCGCGGCAATATCCCGTCGCGGCAAGGCGACGAGCTGGAGGTCCAGTTCCGCCTGTACGGCTGCTGCCAGGGATTCCGATGTCGAGAAAAGCAGTACCTGCGAATCCGCGCCGTGCTCCGCCTGCGACAGCAGGTCGGCGGCAACAAAAGCCGCGTTCGCCGATTCATCGGCAATCACCAGGACTTCCGAAGGGCCGGCCGGCATGTCGATTGTGGCCCCCGCCGGGTCACTCGCGACGAGCGATTTCGCACAGGTGACCCAGGCGTTTCCGGGGCCGCAGATCTTTGCCACCTTTGGCACCGTTTGGGTGCCGTACGCCATGGCAGCGATGGCCTGTGCCCCGCCCAGCTTGAAAACGCGCTCGATGCCGGCGCGGGTCGCCGCGACGACGACGGCGGGATCCGCGTAGCCGTCGGGCCGCGGCGGGGTACAGAGTACGCGCGTCGGACAGCCCGCGATTCTCGCCGGCACCGCGAGCATGATGGCCGCGGATGGCAGCGGCGCCGTGCCGGCCGGCACATACAATCCGACCGAGTCGATCGGGCGGGTGACTCGTTCACAGCGGACCCCGGGCATGGTGTCGATGTCGACGGGTAACGGCAGCTGCGCCTCATGAAAGCGCGTTACGTTTGCGATCGCCGTGTCGATCGCGGCCACGGCGGCATCCGGCATGGCGGTTTGCGCCGCCTGCTTTTCCGCGCGCGAAACTTCGAACCCGCGCAGTTCGACCTGGTCGAATTTGCGCCCGAAGTCGCGCAGGGCCTGGTCACCGTTGCGGCGGACTTCGGACAGGATGGCGCGGACCTCGCTTTGAATGCGCTGGCCGCCGGCAAGCGCCGGGCGGGCCAGCACCTTGGCGCGGGCGGTTTCGGAAAGAGACGTCCACCGTTGAATCTCGATCGCCATCGCGTTACGCCAGCATTTTTTCGACCGGCAGTACGAGGAGCGAACTGGCGCCGGCTGCCTTCAGGTTTTCCAGCGTTTCCCAGAACACGTTTTCCTGACAGACCGCGTGGACCGCCACCCGGTCGCTCCGGCCTTCGAGCGGAAGTACGGTCGGCGCCTCCGTGCCGGGCAACAGCGCCTGGATTTTTGCCAGCGCGTCCCTCGGCGCGTGCAGCATGATGTACTTGCTTTCGCGGACCCGTAAAACGCCGTCGAGGCGCTGCAGGATGCGATCGATCCATGCCTGCTTGCTGGCACAGAGGCTGGCTTGCGTCTGGATCACGACCGCCTCGGACTCCAGCAGGGTCAACACCTCGACGAGACCATTGGCGGCGAGGGTGCTGCCGGTGGCGACGAGGTCGCAGATGAAATCGGCCTTGCCGAGCCGGGGTGTGATTTCCACTGCGCCGGAAAAGTAAACCACCTCGGCTCCGATAGAGTTTCTTTCTAGAAAATTTGTGAGGAGGTGTACATAACTGGTTGCAATCCGGGAGTTTTGCAAGCTCTCTATGCCGTGGAAAGGGGTCCCGTCAGGGGCCGCAAGCGCCAGGCGGCAATGGCCGAAATCGAGCTCGAACACCTGCTTCAACAAGGCGGGCCTGCCGGTGGCCTCGAGCTTGAGTCGCTGTTCCTCGACCACATTCAGGCCGCATATCCCGAGATCGCAGATGTCGTCGGAAACCAGTTGCGGAATGTCGTCATCGCGCACGAGCAACAGGTCGACCGGCATGTTTTCCCCAAAGCAGAACAGCTGGTCCTTGCTTTGCGTGAACTTGAGACCGCAACGCTCGAGGAGGTCGAGCGAATGCTCGGTGAGTCGGCCCGATTTCTGGACCGCGATCTTGATGCGCGGTTCGTTCTTGTCCATGGCGGTTTCCCGGGGTGCGGTATTCAGGCTGCGGCGTCGTCGTCCGCTCCGGCCGTGCGCCGGAGAGCGACGTCATAGCCGCCGTAGCCATCGGAAAGGAACCGGGCAACGCGCCCGATCGTGGTGACGCTGACGCCGGTCAGGTCGTGGATCTGTCGATAAGGCAGGCCGCGCCGGAGCAAGGCGACGACCTGCCAGCGGTCGACCAGCGCCTGCAACTCGGCCGGCGTGCAAAGATCCCGGAAGAAATTGCGGCACTCGTCGATGTCGTTAAGGCTGATGACGGCCCGGAACAGCGCATTTTCGGCGCGTGCCCGTTCCCGTTCGCTGGGGTGGCGGTTCGGTTTCATGCAAGTGTGTGCCAATGTATTAACAGGCTAGTACGCTATTACAGAGTCGCCGGATAAGCAAGCGGTGGTCATGACTGTCACAACGGCAACCATTTATGCGTATATAAAAAATCCTGCATATTTCCTTGACTGAGCCCTCCCGGGGCTGCCTACACTGCAGCGAACTCATCGAGACCGGCTGAGGGAAAGGCCCGACGACGCCGGGGCAACCAGCAGAGCCAACCACTCTGAAAAGGTGCCAACTCCTGCGGATAGCACAGGCTTCCGAATGATGAGGGTCCTCGCAACACCGGCGTACGGTGCAGGGCGGGACACCCCATCTGCCCGCGACTCCGCAGGATTTCGATGACGACAGGCCGGCTATGCCGGAACGCATCGACGAAATCGCGGAGACCACCATGATCAGCAACGCCACAGCAACCACCCGCGCCGTTCGCGCTGCCATCGAATCGGACACGCAGCATGGTGCGGTCGTGCCGCCCTTGCACCTGTCATCCAACTACGCCTTCGAAGGCTTTGGCCGGAAGCGCCAGTACGACTACACACGTTCCGGCAATCCGACACGGGACGCCCTCGGTGCAGCGCTGGCGGAGCTCGAGGGCGGGGCGGGCGCGATCATAACGTCCTCCGGGATGGCAGCACTCAACGTCATGGTGCAGTTACTCGCGCCCGGAGACCTGCTCGTCGCGCCGCATGACTGCTATGGCGGCACATTTCGCCTTTACGATGCCCTGCGGCAGAAGGGCCATTTCGATGTGCTGTTCGTCGACCAGACGGACGATGCGGCGCTCGCTGCAGCCTGCGCCCGCAAGCCGCGCCTGATCCTGACCGAAACGCCGTCCAATCCGCTGCTCAGGATCGTCGACATCGCGAAGGTCGCAGCGCTCGCTCGGGAATGCGGCGCGTTGTATGCCGTCGATAACACGTTTCTGTCGCCCGCGCTGCAACAGCCGCTTGCGCTCGGTGCCGACCTGGTCGTGCACTCGACCACGAAGTACATCAACGGACACAGCGACGTCGTCGGCGGCGCAATCGTCGCAAAGACCGAGGCTCTGCGCGACTCGCTGGCGTGGTGGGCGAACTGCATCGGTGCGACCGGCGCACCCTTCGACAGTTTCCTGACCTTGCGCGGCATACGCACTCTGCAGGTCCGCATCCGGCAGCACGAGCAAAGCGCGAGCCGCCTGGCGGAAGTGCTCGTCGGGCAGGCGAACGTCGGCCGGGTCTATTACCCGGGACTTCCGGCGCATCCCGGACACGACATTGCGCGACGGCAGCAGCAGGGTTATGGCGGCATGCTCAGTTTCGAGATCGAGGGCGGCGAGGCCGCGGTGAAAGCCTTCGTCGAGCACCTGAGCTTCTTCTCGCTGGCCGAGTCCCTGGGCGGCGTCGAAAGCCTTGTCTGTCATCCGCCGTCGATGACGCACGCGCCGCTCAGCGAGGCAGCACTGGCGGAGGCCGGCATCAGCAAGAGCCTGATCCGCCTGTCCGTGGGACTCGAAAGCACCGAGGATCTGGTCGCCGACGTGCTCGAGGCACTCGCGGCCGCGCACAAGGCGGTCGACCTGAAACCGGTTGCCGCTGCGTGAGGATGCCCGCATGAGTCTGCCCGCGTATCTCCGCCGGCACCTGTCGGCCGAGACGCAGTTCCTGGATGTGCCTGACCCATTGCCGCTCGAAAACGGCGCGGTATTGCATGGAGTACGGATTGCCTACCGCACCTGGGGCGACATCGCGAACGCCGCGGACCATGCGATCCTGATTTGTCACGCCCTGACGGGATCGGCGGATGTCGAGGCCTGGTGGCCGGGAATCATCGGCACGGGCCGGACCTTCGACCCGGAACGTGATTTCGTGGTGTGTGCGAACATCCTCGGCAGCTGCTACGGGACGAGCGGCCCGCTCAGCCTCAAACCCGGCACCGGCGAGCGCTACCGCGCCGATTTTCCGCGCATCAGCGTGCGTGACATGGTCGAACTCGAGCGCCTGTTGCTCGATCAGCTCGGAGTGTACCGCGTCGAACTCGTCACCGGCCCTTCGCTCGGCGGCATGCAGGCGCTGGAGTGGGCCCTGATGTACCCGGACCGGGTGGAAAGCGTGGTGCCGATCGGCGTCGGGGGCCAGCATTCGCCGTGGTGCATCGGCATCAGCGAGGCGCAACGCGCGGCCATTGCGGCGGATCCCGACTGGTGCGGCGGCTACTACAGCGATGACCGGCCTCCGGAGCGGGGACTCGCGGCAGCACGGATGATGGCCGTTTGTACCTATCGCAGCTGGGCCTCGTTCAACGAACGTTTCGGCCGGGCGCAGCGGGGCACGGACGTATTCGAAGTTCAGTCCTACCTGCGGCACCAGGGCGAGAAGATCAATCAGCGCTTCGATGCAAACGCGTATGTCACCCTGACACATGCCATGCACACGCACGATCTCGCCCGCGGCCGGGGCGTCTATCCGGACATACTCGCGGCGATCGAACAGCCGGCGCTGGTCGTGTCCGTCAGCAGCGATGCGCTGTACCCGCCGGCCGAACAGCGTTTGCTTGCGGACTACATGCCGAATGCGGACTACGCGGTCCTGGAATCGGTGCACGGGCACGACGGCTTCCTGATCGAAACCGAGGCGCTCGGTGCGCTGATTCAGTCGTTTCGCGAACGGCGGCGCAAGCCGGCCCGGCTGGAACTCGTCAGGGGAGCGCGCGAAGCACTGCAGCCGTAAACGCTGCGGTCGACAGGACCGGGCAGTTGCCGCGCGCAATATCCGCGGTGCGCCCGCCGGCACGAATGACCGCCGCGAGCGCGTTCTCGACCGCTTCGGCCTCGGCCGGCAAGCCGAGGCTGTACCGCAGCATCAACGCGCAGCTCGCAATGGTCGCCGCCGGATTGGCTATACCTTTGCCGGCGATGTCCGGCGCCGAGCCGTGGATCGGCTCGTACAGGCCGCGCGATGACTCGCCGAGCGACGCGGACGGCAACAGCCCCAGCGACCCTGCAAGCATCGACGCTTCGTCGGTGAGAATGTCGCCGAACATGTTCTCCGTCACGATCACGTCGAAGTCGGCCGGCCTGCTCAGCAGGTGCATGGCCGCCGCGTCGACCAGCAATGTCTCGAGCGCGATATCGGGAAATTCCCGCGCCATGACGCGGTTCGTCGTATCGCGCCACAAGCGGGAGGTCTCGAGCACGTTCGCCTTGTCGACGGAGCACAGCTTCCCGCGCCGGCTCCGCGCCAGGTTTGCGGCGACGCGTACGACGCGCTCGACTTCTGTCACCGTGTAGGAGCAAAGATCCGATGCGGACGTTGCGGTCCGCGTCTTTTCCCCGAAGTAGATGCCGCCGGTCAATTCGCGCACGACCACGAGGTCGACATTCTGCAGACGATCGTTCTTGATGGGCGACGCATCCATCAGCTCCGGCAGTACCCGCACGGGCCGGAGGTTGGCAAAGACCCCGAGCGCGGCGCGCAGGCGCAGCAGGCCCTGCTCCGGCCGCACCGGCGCGTTCGGGTCCGACCAGCGCGGTCCGCCTACCGCACCGAGGAGAACCGCCGAGGACTCGAGGCAGCCGGCGAGCGTGTCGTCCGGAAGGGGGTCGCCGCCCGCGTCGATCGCGGCACCGCCGATGAGCTTTTCCTGCAAGCGGAAGCGGTGGCCGCGATGCAGGGCGACCTGCTCGAGGACCGCGCGGCCCGCGGCGACGACCTCCGGCCCGATGCCGTCGCCGGGGAGCAGCGTGATCAGGGCGTGCACGACCGTCCCCGCTCGTAGGCTTCAATCGCGCCGAGCTGTTGCACGAGGAAACCGAGCTGGTCGATGCCCTCGACCAGGCAGTACTTTGCGAACCGGTCGATCGGGAAGATCACGCGCCGGTCCCCCGGTAAGACGAGAGCGGCGTCGCGCACGTCGACGGTGAGGCCGATGCCCGGGTTCTCGAGCAGGTATCGATGCGTGCCCGCATCGACAACGATCGGCACCAGACCGTTCTTCAACGCGTTGTTGAAGAATATGTCGGCGATCTCGGTCGAGATCACTGCCTGGAACCCGTAGTCGAGAAGCGCCCAGGGTGCATGCTCGCGCGATGAACCGCAGCCGAAGTTGTTGCCGGCCACGAGAATGCGGCAGCCTTCGGCCTCGGGATGGTTCAGCGGAAAATCGGCACGGGGCCGGCCCCGGTCATCGAAGCGCAGGTCGTGGAAGAGGTGCGCGCCCAGACCTTCGCGCGTCGTGGTCGTGAGAAAGCGGGCGGCGATGATCTGGTCCGTGTCGATGTCCCGTGTCGGCAACACGACGGTGCGGGCAGTGAACTCGCGCAGTGCTTTCATCATCACGTCCTGCGGGGCGTGAGGTAGGGACGCGGATCGGCGACCCGGCCCTCGATGGCCGACGCGGCCGCCGTGGCCGGACTCGCCAGAACGGTGCGCGCACCGATCCCTTGCCGGCCTTCGAAGTTGCGGTTGCTCGTGCTGACGCTGAGTTGCCCGGGCCGGGCGACATCGCCGTTCATGCCTATGCACATCGAGCAGCCCGCCTCGCGCCATTCGGCACCGGCAGCAGTGAACACCCGGTCGAGTCCCAGCGCCTCGGCCTCGTCCTTCACGCGTTGCGAACCCGGCACGACGAGCATGCGCACGCCCTCGGCAATATGCCTGCCTTGCAGCAGCGCTGCTGCCTGGGCGAGGTCCGACAGGCGTCCGTTCGTGCAACTGCCGACGAAGACGACATCGACCTTGTTCGCTGACATCGGCCGGCCAGGGGTAAGCTGCATGTAATCGAGCGCCTTGCGGAAACTCGCGTCCCCCCCTCCGGCACCGGGTCGCCGACCCCGATGACCATGCCCGGGTTCGTGCCGAAGGTGACCATCGGCTGCAGCAGCGCGGCATCGAGGGTCAACTGCCTGTCGAAGACCGCATCCGTATCGCTGGCAAGTCGGTTCCAACGATTGATCGCCGCGTCCCAGTCCGCGCCTTGCGGTGCGTGCGGCCGGCCGTGCAGATAGTCGAAGGTCGTGTCGTCCGGCGCAATCATTCCTGCGCGGGCGCCGGCCTCGATCGACATGTTGCAGACCGTCATGCGCTCGTCCATGGAGAGCGCCCGGACCGCCGTGCCGCGATACTCGATGACATGCCCCGTACCGCCGTCCACGCCGAGCTTGCCTATGATCGAGAGGACTAGGTCCTTGGCCGTGACCCCGTGCGGCAGGACGCCGTCGACCTCCACTGCAAGCGTGCGCGGCTTGCGCTGCAACAGGCACTGGGTGGCCAGTACGTGGCCGACCTCGGTCGTGCCGATGCCGAAGGCCAGTGCACCGAACGCGCCGTGCGTGCTGGTGTGGCTGTCGCCGCAAACGATCGTCTTGCCGGGCTGCGTCGCACCGAGTTCGGGGCCGATGACGTGCACGATGCCGCGATGGGCGCTGCCATAGCCATGCAACTCGATGCCGAATTCCCCGCAGTTTTTTTCCATCTGCCGGATCTGTCGCGACGCGCTGTCGCTGACGACGGCGAGATCGTGGAACGACCTGCCGGGAATGGTCGGCGTCGAATGGTCCATCGTCGCGAGCGTCAGGTCCGGCCGCCGCACCCCGAGCCCGGATTCCCGCAGCGTGGCAAACGCCTGCGGACTCGTGACTTCGTGGATGATGTGCAGATCGATGTACAGGACAGCCGGCGTATCGGCGCCTTCCGGAACGACGACATGCTCGTCCCAGACCTTCTCGAGCAGCGTTGGCATCAGATGCTCGCGCGGTCCGCCGCGGTCCGGGTGGCGCCGTCGTCACGCCGTTCGCGGCGAATGATCCGGTTCATGACTTCAAGACAGGCGCGGCTGCCGGCCTCGACAATATCGACGCTCGTCCCATGGCCGCGATAGCTGTTGCCGCCGTGTTCGACGGTGACCGTAACCTCGCCTTGCGCATCCTGTCCGGTCGACACACTGTGCAGCTCGAAGTTCCTGAGCGCGAGCCGTACACCCGTCAATTGCTCGATTGCCTCGAATGCCGCGGCGACCGGTCCGTCGCCCGTCGCCGTGCTCTCGTGTTCGGAACCGTCTTCGCCGACCAGGACGACCTCCGCGCGTGCAGGCTGATCGGTGGCCGTGCTTACCGCCAGCGACTTGAGCAGCCAGGGACCCGCGGAACAGCTGTCGACGTTCATGATGATTGCTTCGATATCGCTTTCGTAGACGTCCTTTTTCTTGTCGGCGAGTCTCTTGAACTCCTGGAACGCGCGGTTGGTCTCGAACTCGTCGAGATCGAAGCCGAGCTCGCGAACCCGGTCGCGGAAGGCATGCCTGCCGCTGTGCTTGCCCAGTACCAGGTTCGAACGGGTCAGGCCGACGTCCTCCGGCCGCATGATCTCGTAGGTCGACGCATGCTGGAGCATCCCGTGCTGGTGGATGCCAGCCTCGTGCGCAAAAGCGTTCTCGCCGACGATCGCCTTGTTGCGAGGCACATGCATGCCGGTAATACTCGAAACGAGACGTGAAGCCGGGTACAGCCGCGTCGTTTCGATGCCGGTCTGCACGCCGAAAAATTCGGCACGCGTCCGGAGCGCCATTACCACTTCCTCCAGGCTGCAGTTGCCGGCGCGTTCACCGATCCCGTTGATGGTGCACTCGACTTGCCGGGCACCGGCGCGCACGGCGGCGAGGCTGTTCGCAACGGCCATGCCGAGATCGTTGTGACAGTGGACGGACAAGGTGACGCCGTCGATGCCCGGGACGTGCTTCCTCAGGTAACGGAACAGGCGGTCGAACTCCGCCGGCACGGTATAGCCGACCGTATCCGGGATGTTCACGGTGGTAGCGCCGGCTTCGATCGCCGCCGTGACGACGTCGGCGAGGTACGCGAGTTCGGTACGCGACGCGTCTTCGGGCGAGAACTCGACATCCTCGACGAACTCGCGCGCCATTTTTACGGCCCCGACCGCGCTGCGGATGATTTCCTCCTTCGCCATCCGCAACTTGTGCTCACGGTGGATTTTGCTGGTCGCGACGAAAACATGGATGCGGGGCCGGCTGGCAGCACGAACCGCCGCGTACACTTTTTCGATGTCTTCCGGGTTGCATCGGGCAAGGCCGCAGATGACCGGCCCGAAATTCGCCTCGGCGATCGCCTGGACGGACTCGAAATCGCCCGGGGAGGCCGCTGGAAACCCGGCCTCGATCACGTCGACCTTGAGCTCGGCGAGTATCTTCGCGACGCGGAGCTTTTCGCGCAGCGTCATGCTGCAGCCTGGCGCCTGCTCACCGTCGCGCAGCGTCGTATCGAAGATCCGTACGCGGCCCGTATCACTCGTCTCGTTCATTTCGCGAACTCCCCGGCCCGTCTAGCCTTCCAGCCAATCCATGCGGCTGCGCAGCGACTTGCCGACGCCCTCTATCGGATGTTCCAGGTCGGCATTCATGCGGCGTCTGAATTCCGGCATACCCCTGTCGTTTTCCGCAATCCAGTTACGGGCGAACGTGCCGTCCCGGATGTCGTCCAGGATCGCCTTCATTGCCTTGCGGGAATTCTCGTCCACGACCCGCGGACCGCTGATCATGTCGCCCCAGGCGGCAGTATCGCTGATGAACTCGTGCATCTTGCGCAAGCCGCCTTCGTGCAACAGGTCCACGATGAGCTTCAGCTCGTGCATCACCTCGTAATAGGCGACCTCCGGCTGGTAGCCGGCGTCCACCAGGGTTTCGAAGCCGGCAACGATGAGCTCGGTCGCGCCGCCGCAGAGGACCGCCTGCTCACCGAACAGATCGGTCTCCGTTTCCTCGGCGAAGGTCGTCTCGATGACGCCGGCACGTGCACCGCCGATACCGGCGGCGTAGGCAAGGGCGAGCTTCAGCGCATTGCCATCTGCATCCCGGTGTATCGCGACGAGGCAGGGCACCCCATGTCCTTCCTCGTACTGTCGCCGCACCAGGCCGCCAGGACCTTTCGGCGCTATCAGCACGACGTTGAGATCCGGCCGCGGGTCTACCTGCTTGAAATGGACCGCGAAACCGTGTGCGAAGAGGAGGGTCGCGCCCTGGTCGATCCTGTCGACGACTGACGCATACAGCGATTTCTGCACCATATCCGGTGTGAGGAAGGCGATGATGGTGGCCGCTTTCACCGCATCCGCAGGCTCCATCACCGCGAGGCCCTCGCGCTCGGCCTTCGACCAGCTCGCGCCGTTCCTGCGCAGGCCGACCACGACATCGAAGCCGGAATCCCTGAGGTTCAGCGCGTGTGCACGTCCCTGGCTGCCGTAGCCCAGTATCGCGATTCGTTTATCGGCCAGGCAGGTCGTATCCACGTCGGCTTCCGAATAAAGTTGCATCGTTCCTTTCCTTTCGATCTTTCGCTTTCGCGACACTCATAAAACAAAAACCCCGCGATCCTGTAGGGATGCGGGGTCGGCGTTCGTTCCTTTCCGGTAACGCGCTACCCGCACTCTCTCCCGAGAAGAAGGAGTTCGAGCGGGGAAAGCAGCAGGGCGTTGCCGTGTGCAACCGTGGATCCTTGCGTGCGTACCTGGGACATGCGGCGCATGATGTTGCAAGGTCCCCGGGAAGTCAACTTTCGATTTTTCAGTTACTTGTGTTACTAAAGCGATCTTGGACAAGCTTGTTGCATCTCGCTCTAGCGCATCCTCCCAAGGGGCTGAAACTTATGTCATTCGCGGGCTGGCGCTCACAGTTGACTATGCTATTCTTTGTTCCGGAACCTGGACCGACAGAATTCAGGATAAAAGGCGGGAAACCCGGAACGAGCATTTTCCGGTAAGCCAACGAAGAGAGCGGATAAAGGTCCCGATTTCATCGCCGCAGCAGTAGTGGAGAGGGTCGCGTGCGCAAGCAGGAGCAAACCCGTTGCTTCTTCAATTTCATGTATGCATGCATCGAGCCGCAACAACAGCGAGATTCGTGTACCCCTCTCCGGAACTGTTCACAACTACGATCTAGCCTTAAGGAGCGTTCATGAAACGGTGCATAACGAGCAGTCGGCGTGCGGCCCGGGCATTGATTGTCACCGGGATCACTGCACTCACCGGCAGCGTTTTCGCCCAGTCCGTCGACCAGGTGCTGCAAGCTGACACGCGTCGCTTGACGCTTGCGCAACAGTCGCAGGAGCGTATCAATGAAGTGGTGGAGGGTACGCGCTCCCTGGAGGACCAGTACCGGGCGATAGACAAGGAGATCCAGGGTCTCCGCGTCTATAACCGCCTGATGGGCGCCCAGACGCAGGGACAGCAGGCCACGCTGGACGATATCGCGCTGTCGATGGAACAGGTCGACGTCATCAACCGGCAGATCGTGCCCCTGATGACCCGGATGATCGACGGTATCGAACAGTCCGTCGCGCTGGACGTGCCGTTCCTGATGGAGGAGCGGACGGATCGGGTCGAGGACCTCAAGGAAATCATGGAACGATCCGATGTCACCGTTGCGGAGAAATTCCGCAAGGTGATGGAGGCCTACCAGATCGAGCTCGACTACGGAAATTCCGCCGAAGCCTATGAGCAGACGCTGACCTTCGGCGATGAAACACGCTCCTACAATATCCTCCGCATCGGCCGCGTCGGCCTGTACTTCCAGTCCGAGGACGGCAGCATCACCGGCCGCTGGGACAATGGCGAGCGGCAGTGGGTCGAGGATAATTCGGCCCGCAGCGAGGTTCGTACCGGCCTGCGCATGGCCGAACAGTTGATCGCGCCGGAGATCGTTGTCGTTCCGGTCAGTGCACCGACTCCCGCGGAGGCTTCGTAATGAAACGCTTGACTACATTCCTTGCAGCGGGACTTCTCGTACTCGGCACGACCGTTGTCGTCGCGCAGGAGGAAGCGAAGAGCATGAGCGAACTGCTGCGCCTGATCGAACAGGGCCAGGCACGTGATTCCCAGGAAGCACAGCAACGACTGCAACGCTTCCAGTCGGCGCGCAACGAGCAGCAAAATCTCCTGAACCAGGCACGCAACGAGCGCACCGCGCAGGAGCGCGAGAGCGAAAGGCTCGAACAGCTTTTCAGGACCAACCAGGAGGAGATCGTCACGGCCCGCCAGGCGCTCGACCAGCGCCTCGGTGCCCTGAAGGAACTGTTCGGCGTCCTCCAGACCGTTGCCGGCGACCTGCAGGGCCGGTTCGACAATTCACTCACCAGCCTGCAGTACCCGGATCGCGGCGAATTCCTGACGGAACTCGGCAGCAAGATGGCGAGCGCCTCGGAACTCGCCTCGATCGAGGACATCGAGCGGCTCTGGTTCGAGTTGCAGCGCGAGATCAATGAGTCCGGACAGATCGTACGCTTCAACCACCAGGTCACGAACAACGCCGGCGAACAGGGCGTGCAGGAGGTCGTTCGCGTCGGCCTGTTCAACGTCGTCTCCGACCAGGGCTACCTCGTCGTCAACGACGAAGGCATGCTCGTCGACCTGGCGAAACAACCGGACGGCCGGCTGGTCGGCACGACCGGTGACATGATGGGCGCGGAGCCGGACGAGGGCCCGGTCGATTTCGGGATCGACGTCACGCGCGGCGGTATTCTCGGTCTCCTGGTCGAGACGCCGACGCTGGGTGACCAGATTCGGTCGGGCGGTTATGTGGGGCACGCGATCATCGTGCTCGGCATCGTAGGCCTCCTGATCGCGATCTGGCGCTTTGTTGCGCTGACGAGCGCCAGCCGCAGGGTCTCGGCCCAGCTCAAGAGCGATTCGGCCAGCACCGACAACCCGCTCGGCCGGGTGCTCGCGGCCTACGAAGCGAACCGCCATGCGGACACGGAAACCCTCGAACTGAAGCTCAGCGAGGCCGCACTGAAGGAAATGCCGGAGCTGACCAAGGGGCTGCTTTTCATCAAGGTCGTGTCCGTGGTCGCGCCGCTCATGGGGCTGCTCGGTACGGTCACCGGTATGATCAATACCTTCCAGGTCATCACGCTCTACGGCGCAGGCGATCCGAAGCTGATGGCGGGCGGCATTTCGCAGGCGCTCGTGACGACGGTGGAGGGCCTGGTCGTGGCTATCCCCATGGTGCTGCTGCACACGATCGTCAGCGGGCAGAGCAGGAGGATCATCAACATCCTGCAGTCGCAGAGTGCCGGTCTTGTTGCCGAGCATTCCGAGGCCCATCACTGATTTCCGGCGAGGAGAGGCCATGTTCTGGCTTACTGATGCAATCGAGGCCATCCGTGATTTCATGTCGCTCGGGGGGCCGGTTCTGAGGGTTATCGCCGTCACCATCTTCCTGATGTGGGTTCTCATCGTCGAGCGGGTGCTGTACTTCCGCTCGACGATGCGGGACCGCGCGCGCGAGATCCAGAATGCCTGGGAGGCCAGGAGCGAACGCCGCTCATGGCACGCCCACCAGATCCGCGAGATGATGATCTCGCGCTTCAGCGAGGCCGTGAATCGGGGCATCCCGATGATCAAGACCTTCGTGGCCCTGTGTCCCCTGCTGGGACTCCTCGGCACGGTGACCGGTATGGTCGCGGTCTTTCAGGTACTGGCGGTTTCGGGTTCCGGGAACGTCCGCGCCATGGCGGCCGGCGTATCGCAGGCGACCGTGCCGACGATGGCCGGCATGGTCGGCGCTCTGTCGGGCGTGCTCTTCGTCACGCTGCTGACGCGGCGGGCGGCGCGTGAAGTGGAGTTCCTGGAAGACTCGCTGACGATGGATCATTAAGGGGAAAAGCGATGCGCAGAACCGAATTGCTGAGCGCGGCCGGAGAGGAGACCGAGATCGACCTGACGCCGATGCTCGACGTCGTCTTCATCATGCTGATCTTCTTCATCGTGACGGCATCCTTCGTCAAGGAGGCCGGGCTCGACGTCAATCGCCCGGATGCGCCGACGACCGAAGTGCAGACCGAGGACACGAACATCCTCGTGCAGATACGGGAGAACGATGAAATCTGGGTCGACCGGCGCCTCGTGGACCCGCGCGCCCTGCGGGCCAATATCGAGCGCCTGCACGCGGAGAAACCGGAGGGATCGGTGGTGATCATGCCGAACTCGCGGTCCACGAACAAAATGCTGGTCGCCGTCATGGACGCCGCGCGGCAGGCGGGTGTCTATAACATTTCCATAGCGGACAACTGACATGCTACGTAAAACCCGGAGTGCGGCAGCCGCCCAGCAGGACGAGACCGAGATCGACCTGACGCCGATGCTCGACGTCGTCTTCATCATGCTCATCTTCTTCATCGTCACCGCGACTTTTATCAAGGAGGCCGGTATCGAAGTGGAGCGTCCGGTGGCCTTCACGCGCGACCAGATGGCCGATGCGGCCATCCTGGTCGCCATCAGTCCCGGCGACGAGATATGGATCGACAAGAAAGAAACCCAGCCGAAGGACGTACGCACGGTACTGGAGAAACTGCACCAGGAAAACCCGAAAGGCTCCCTGGTCATCCAGGCAGACGAGGAATCGACGAATGAAGCCCTGGTCGTCGTAATGGAAGCAGCGAAACAGGCTGGCATCGGCAATGTTGCGATTTCGGCAACCGACGACTAGGGTTGGGGAATGAAACTGCGCCGGCCGCGCGGGGTCCAAAATCATGGGCTCCCGTCCGGCGGGTACCCGATGGCGGGAGCCACTGAGGAGACCTGAAATGATTGGCCGATATGTTTTTTCGATCGCGATCGGCGTCGTCGTGACGCTGAGCCTGCTGTTCATCATGCAGCTGTTGATCGCGACGGGCGAAGACATCATTCAGAAAGAGCGGACGCGCGCACAGCTCGACTTCGTGCGCGTCAAGCGCAATGAGAACCTGAACACGGATGACTTCGAGCCCGAGAAACCGCCGCCCCCGCCGGAGGTGCCGCCGGAGACACCGCCCCAGGACCTGGACAACATCGATCCGAACACCCCGACGATCAATATTGCCGCACCCGAAGTCAGTGCGAACACGGAGATCGGCGGCCCCGGTGGCATGAACATAGCCGAGGGCGACTACCTGCCCATCGTGCGGGTTGCGCCCGTATACCCCGCTCGCGCGCTGTCTCGCGGTCTCGAAGGTTACGTGGACATGTCGTTCACCGTGACGCCGACGGGCACGGTTGAGGACCCGGTGATCATGTACTCGACCAGCAGCCTGTTCGACCGTGCGGCAACGCAGGCGGTGCTGAAATTCAAGTACAAGCCGCGTGTCGTGGACGGTGTGCCGGTGGCGGTACCGAACGTGAAGACACGCATCTCGTTCAAGATCGAGGAATAACACCGATTGGCATGGCCAAGGCGGGATCAGACTGATCTGGAAGGAACGTGACATGCAACGTGACAATCGACTGAAGATCCTCGCAGGCTTGTTTGCGGCCGTTTTGCTCGCGGGTGGCGCCCTGGCGCAGGAAGAGGACGCGGCCCAGAGGGAATCCGAGGCGCAGGACACGAAGCAGGCGCAGGCGGTCAGCAAGGAAGTCTACGACCAGATCACCAAAGCGCAGGAACTCGTTGATGGGAAAGACTATCGCGGGGCGCTCAACATCCTCAACC
Organism: uncultured Pseudomonadota bacterium; assembly: GCA_963713215.1. Taxonomy (GTDB): domain Bacteria; phylum Pseudomonadota; class Gammaproteobacteria; order Steroidobacterales; family Woeseiaceae; genus UBA1847. Next base: position 300,441 of record CAVQKY010000007.1, read on the forward strand.
GTCTCTACAATCCCGATGAGCTCACCGAGTACGAGCAGGCGAATGTCCTGAACTACATCGGTTTCGTCTACTACAACATGGACGACCCTGCGAACGCGATCAAGACCTACGACAAGATGCTCGCGATCCCGAGCCTCGAGGCGCAGATGCGCAAACAGGTGACGTTCACGCTTGCCCAGCTCAACATGATGGAAGAGAACTATGCGCGCTCGCTCGACTTGCTGAACGAGTGGTTCAAGCAGGAGCCGAACCCGGGTCCTGAAGCGTTCATCCTGAAGGCGCAGGCGCTCTACCAGCTGGAGCGTTACAAGGAAATGGTGGAGCCGATCGAGCGCGGCATCAGCATCGCGCGCGAACGCGACGTCCCGGTCAAGGAGGACTGGTACGTACTGCTCAATTTCGCCTATTTCCAGCAGGAGGATTACGCGAAGGTTCGCGACATACAGAAAATCCTGCTCGTCAACTGGCCGAAGAAGCGCTACTGGTTCTCGCTCGCCGGCGCCTACACCGAACTCGGCGAAGACCAGAACCTGATCGCGGCCTATGACGCCGCGCACACGCAGGGGATGCTTGAGACGGAATCCGAGTTCGTGACAATGGCGCAGCTCTACATGCAGGCCGAAGTTCCGTACAAGGCGGCCACGCTGCTCGAGGAAAAGATGAACGAGGGCGTCGTCAAGAAGGACGAGAAGAACTACCGGCTGTTGTCGCAGGCCTGGACGCTGGCCCAGGAAGACGAAAAGGCCATCCCGGCCCTGCAGGAAGCGGCGAAACGGGCGCCGGACGGCGAACTCGACATCCGGCTCGCGAATGCGTTTCTGAATATCGGCGAGTACGAGGATTGCGTGGAAGCGGCGCGCAACGGTTTGCGCAAGGGCGAGCTGAAGAGCGCGGACAACGGGCAGATCTCCCTCGGAATGTGCCTCTACAACCTGCAGCGCTACGGTGCGGCAAAAGAAGCATTCCAGGCGGCGGCGCGCGTCGAGAAATCGCGGCGCACGTCAAACCAGTGGATCCAGGTGATCGACGCGGAAATAGAGCGCAATCGCCAGATCGAATTTGCGCAGGAGCAGGCGCGCAAGAAGCAGGCCGAGGTGGAGGCAAGGCGCAAAAAGGCGGATCGCGTCTAAACGGCGAACGACGTACTATCGCAGTATCAGGGCGTTGACCGGCGACGGTCAGCGCCCTCTTTATGACAGGTTCACGAAAAGAGGTAAGCGAGCGGCATGCCGACAGTCATCTACATAACGCCCGACGGGGAGCGCCACGTCACCGAGGTGGACACGGGTTACTCGATCATGGAAGGCGCGATCAACAACAACATCCGCGGGATCGTCGCCGAATGCGGCGGCGCCTGCGCCTGTGCGACCTGCCACAGTTATGTAGACGAAGACTGGCTCGACCGGATTCCGCCGATGGACGACATGGAGGATTCCATGCTGGACGCTGCGTTCGAACGCAAATCCAACAGCCGGCTGACCTGCCAGATCGAAATGACCGATGCGCTGGATGGCATCGTCATTCATGTTGCGGAGAACGAATACTGACATCCCGCGGCGTCGCGCCGCCGCCTACCGCAGTCCGGTCTCGAGCCGGCCAATGACCATGCGCTGGATTTCGGACGTGCCTTCATAGATCTCGGTGATCTTCGCATCGCGAAAATAACGCTCGAGCGGCAATTCCTTGCTGTATCCCATGCCACCGTGGATCTGCAGCGCCTGGTGCGTGACCCACATGCACGTCTCGGACGCAAAGAGCTTCGCCATCGAGGCGTTCAGCGTATTCTTCGCGCCAGTGCGTTCGGCTTCGCCTTTCGCCCAGGCGGCATGCAGGACCAGCAGCCGGCTCGCTTCGATCCGGGTCTTCATATCGGCGATCTTGTTCTGGATTGACTGAAAACTTCCGATGACTTCGCCGAACGCCTTGCGTTCCCGCGACCAGGCCAGCGCCGCCTCATAGGCGGCCTGCGCAATGCCGAGCGCCTGGGCAGCAATACCGATCCGGCCAGAATCCAGCACGGTCATCGCAATCCGGAAGCCGGCGCCTTCCTCGCCTATCCGGTTTTCCACCGGGCAGCGATAGCCGTGAAGTTCGATCTCGCAGGTTGCGGAGGCGCGAATGCCGAGTTTGGGCTCGTGCTTGCCGCGCTGATATCCGTCCTCGTCGGCATCAATGAGAAAGGCGCTGATTCCCGTTGCGTCACCGTTCGGACGGAAGGTTTGCGCAAACAGCACCAGGTATTTGGCCACCGGACCGGAGGTTATCCAGGATTTTTTCGCGTTGATGATATAGCAACTGCCATCCTTCGACAGTTCGGCGCGTGAACGCATCGACCGGGCATCGGAACCCGATTGAGGCTCGGTCAGGGCGTAGGCGCCGGTTACTGCGCCCGAGGCCACAGGCCGCAGGAACTGTTGCTTTTGCGTTTCACTCCCGAAGCGCAATAACGGCACGCCGTACAGGGAGTTGTTTACTGACACGATCGTGCCGTGCGCCGCGTCCGCTGCCGAAATCTCGGCCATGATCAGGGCATAACTGATTGCGTCGAGTCCGGCGCCGCCGTAACTCTCGGGAACCTCGACGCCCATGAAACCGAGCTCCCCCGCAGCACGGATCGTTGCGGCAGGAAATTCGCCGGAGGCGTCGAACTCGGCGGCGACCGGTACGATTTCGTTTTGCGCGAATTCCCGTGCCGCTGCCTGGATGATCTGTTGTTCTTCAGTTAGCGCGAAGTCCATGGGTGCTCCCGTTTGTGCCGTTGATTATACGGGGCAACGGCGCCCCCCCGAACAGCATTGCAGCCGGGGCACGGTCGGTCCTGCGGGCCGATGACGAGGCGGCGGATTCCGCATAGAATGAAGACTACGGCCAAAGCAAACGAGGAGTCGTTCGATGTCAATTCAAGCAGGTGAGAAGATGCCCGCCGGCACCTTCGGCGTCATGACGAAGGCTGGGCCCGGGGCCATGACGACCGACGAGCTGTTTTCCGGCAGGAAGGTCGTGCTGGTATCGGTGCCGGGCGCGTTTACACCGACCTGCTCGATGAACCACCTCCCGGGCTTTGTGGAGCACGCGGACGAAATCCGGGACAAAGGCGTCGATACGATTGCGTGCATGGCGGTCAACGACGTATTTGTCATGAATGCCTGGGGCAAGGACCGCGGAGTGGGCGACGACGTCGTCATGCTTGCCGACGGGAATGGTGAATACGTTCAGGCCCTCGGTCTCGAAATGGATGCCTCGGGTTTCGGGATGGGGCAGCGAGGCAAACGATTTGCGATCGTCGTCGACGATGGCGTCGCTACGCACGTGGCGGTCGAGGAGCCCGGCAAATTCGAAGTCAGCAAGGCAGAGGCGATACTGGCGAAACTTTAGCGGCGCTCGCTGCTGCTCTACAACGCGTCGGTCAACGCCGGGACTGCGGTAAACAGGTCGGCGACGAGCCCGATGTCGGCTACCTCGAAGATCGGCGCTTCCGCGTCCTTGTTGATCGCGACGATCGTCCCGGCATCCTTGATGCCGGTCAGGTGCTGGATGGCGCCGGAAATGCCTATCGCCACATACAACTCGGGCGCGATGATCTTGCCGGTCTGTCCGACCTGCATATCGTTCGGGACATAACCCGCATCAACGGCCGCCCGGGATGCGCCGACGGCCGCACCGAGCTTGTCGGCAAGCGCATAGACGATCGCGAAGTTGTCGCCGCTGCCAAGCGCCCGCCCGCCGGACACGACACGATTTGCGGTTTGCAGGTCGGGCCGGTTGCTGTCGCCGGCTGCGAGGCCTACGTAACGCGTGTGCGAGGGCAACTCGGCCTCGACCGTGCGGGATTCGATCGCCGCCGATCCGCCGCCCTCAGCGGCCGGCCAGGATGCGGTTCGTACGGTGGCGACGACCTTGTAATTGGCAGGCGCCACGACCGTGACGATGGCGTTGCCGGCATAAACAGGACGTTTAAAGCTCCGCGGCGCCTCGACGCTCATGATGTCGCTGATCTGATTCACGCCGAGCAGGGCGGCGACACGGGGCAGCAGGTCCTTGCCGAAGGTCGTGGAGGGCCCGAAAACATAGTCGAACTCCGCGGCGAGTGCGGCGACCTGCGGTGCGAGGACGGCCGCCAGCGCGCCTGCATTGGCATCATTGTCCACCACGAGAACCGTCGAGACCGGCGCAAGGCCCGCCGCTTCCGCCGCGATGGATTCACTACCGGTGGTCCCGAACACAATAACGCTCACGTCGGCATCCGGGACTGCCGCTGCGCAGGACACGGTCCTGGCGGTGCCCGGGTTCAGGCTGCGACCGTCGTGCTCGGCAATAACGAGTACCCGGGTCATCAGATCAGTCCCTTGTTTTTGAGAGCCGCCACGAGGCCATCGACGTCGTCCACCATGACGCCTTTCTGCCGCACGGGCGGAGGTTCGAACCGCTGTTGCTCGAGCGCGGGGCCGCGCTCGATGCCGAGGTCGTCCAGCGCGACGATGTCGAGCGGCTTCTTCTTGGCTTTCATGATGTCCGGCAGCTTGACGTATCGCGGCTCGTTGAGGCGCAGGTCTGCCGTAATGACGGCCGGCAGATCCACCGCAATGGTTTCGAGGCCGGCATCCACCTCGCGCGTGACGGTCGCGGTGTTGCCCTCGAGCAGGATTTTCGATGCGAAGGTCGCCTGCGGCCGGCCCCACAGGGCGGCAAGCATCTGGCCGGTCTGGTTATTGTCGTCATCGATGGCCTGTTTCCCGAGAAGGACCAGATCGGGTTCCTCGCGACGAACGATCTCGAGGAAGGCGCGAGCGCGATCGAGCGGGTCCGGCATCTGTTCGGCCGTCACGAGAATCGCCCGGTCCGCGCCCATTGCAAGGCCGGTGCGGAGCTGTTGCTGCGCATCCGGCGAGCCGATGGATACCACGATAACCTCCGTGGCATCGCCCCGTTCGCGCATCCGCAATGCCTCCTCGAGTGCAATCTCGTCGAAGGGGTTGATGCTCATCTTGACGCCGTCGGTTTCGACGCCGCTGCCGTCCTTGCGTACACGGACGCGCACGTTGTAATCCACGGCGCGCTTGAGCCCGACAACGATCCTGTTCAATCCGATACTCCGGCTGGGTGAGGCAATTCCGCGAGGCCCGGTATTGTCTACGACCGTTACGTGAGGTACAAGGTCGACCCTGGTTCGGGCCTGCAGCCGCGCGGGCTTTCGCTATGGCAGGAGTCCGTATGTCGGAATTCACAATGCTCATTCAAAGCGAGGAACTCGCGGCGATACTCGCTGACGACCACTGCCGCGTCCTGGATTGCCGTTTCAATCTTGCCGATCCGGCGCGGGGTTACGAAGAGTATAAGGCGGGTCACATTCCCGCTGCGACGCACGTTGACCTCGATCGCGACCTGGCGGGACCGGTCACTGCCGCTACCGGACGTCACCCGTTGCCCGACCCGTCCGGGTTCGCAGCCCTGCTCGGTCGGCGAGGCATCGGGAACGACAACCAGGTCGTGGTTTACGACGGCGGCAGCGGTGCCATTGCAGCACGCGCCTGGTGGATGCTGCGCTGGCTCGGACACGACCGGGTGGCGCTGCTCGATGGCGGCATCTCCCGGTGGACCGCCGAAGGGCGGCCGCTCGAGCAGGGCGTCGCGCCGGCGGCAAAAGCGCGCCGCTTCGTGCCCGCGGAGCGCAAGGAGCGTATCAAAACGACGGCCGAACTCGAGGCTGCGGTAGCCCGTGGAGGCGGGTTTTGCCTGGTCGACGCTCGTGACGAGCGGCGGTTTCGCGGCGAAGCGGAACCCCTGGACCCGGTCGCGGGTCATATTCCAGGAGCGCGCAACTTTCCGCTGGGCCGAAGCCTCAAGCCGGATGCGAGCTGGGAATCGCCCGGCGCGCTTTCCCGGGCCTGGCGTCCGGTCCTTGGAGAGCCGCCCGGCGAGCCGTGGACGGCCATGTGCGGGTCGGGTGTGACAGCGTGCCACCTGGTCCTCTCCGCGCGGCTCGCAGGCTATCAGGAGCCGACGTTGTATGCCGGCTCCTGGAGCGAATGGATCCGGAATCCGGAGCGCCCCGTCGCCACCGGACGCTGATGAGGCGCGGCGCGGAACCGGCATCAACTTAATCCATGGACCGGCTCCCCGGAGGCGGTCGGCAGCCATCGCCACCGGCGGACCCAATCGCAAATTGCCGACTGTTTGGATTGGAGGAAATCTTGTTAAAACAATTCATTATTGCGTTTATCTCATGCGGTCTGTCCGCATGTGCGGCGGCCCCGGATCCCACTGCGGCGGACTATGAGGAACCCGAGCCGCGCGGGTCGGATTGCATCTTTGAAGGGAGTATCCGAGACTATCGGGCACTGGACGACAGGAACCTCGTCGTGACGTCGACGGGGAAGCAAAAATACCATATGCGGCTCAGCCGTAACGCATTCGGACTGTCGTCAGCCTGGGGTATCGGTTTCGTGACGCAAACCGGCCAGATTTGCCCGGGCAGTGACCTCGTCGTCACGAACGGGTTCGACCCGGAAGCCGTCCGGATATACAGTATCCGGGCCATCGACGAGCAAGAGTATGAGAATTTGTTGATCCGGCACGGCGAGAAAGTGCCGGAGAAAGTAAAGACGCCGCCCGCCGGAGACATCGACGGGGCGGAGGTCGAAGAGCTGGACTAGGTTGCCGACCATTCCCATGCGGCATCCCGGTCACGCAATCCGCAATCTCCGTGCGGACCCGCCCGGCCAGCCCTCAGGGGTTGGCCGGGTTTTTTCTAGACGCCAGCCGGGCTGAGCCGGCTTGGGGAGCGCACTGGAAGGCCTCCGGGTGCTGGATCTGTCGCGCGTGCTGGCGGGCCCCTGGGCGACCCAGCTGCTCGGCGATTTCGGCGCCGACGTGGTGAAGGTCGAGCGTCCCCGATCCGGTGACGAAACGCGAGGCTGGGGCCCGCCGTGGCTGCCCGGCAATTCGGGCGAGTCCGCCTATTTCCTGTCCTGCAACCGGAACAAGCGTTCGATCACGGTAGACCTGTCGACCCGTCCGGGACAGGATCTGATTCGGGACCTGGCCGCCGAGGCGGATGTTCTGATCGAAAATTTCCGTGCCGGCACGACTGCCGGGTTCGGAATCGATCCGGACACACTGCTCGGGCGCCATCCGGCGCTCGTTTATTGCACGATCAGCGCATACGACAGCGGGTCGGCCCGCCGCGGCGAGCCAGGTTACGACGCGATGATCCAGGCTGCCGGCGGCTTCATGAGTATCACGGGCGGGCCAGCGGAAGAAGGCGGACGGCCGCAGAAAGCGGGCGTCGCGATCGCGGATATCATGGCCGGCATGTATGCGGCCTCGGCCATTCTCGCTGCCCTGCGGAACCGCGACAGGAACGGGCAGGGGCAGCACATCGAGGTGCCTCTGTTCGACACGCAGGTCGCGAGCCTCGCCAACCAGAACCTTAACTATCTGCTTGGCGGCCGCGTGCCGGGGCGGCTCGGGAGCGCACACCCGAATATCGTGCCGTACCAGGCTTTTGCCACAGCAGACAGCGAACTCGTGCTGGCAGTCGGCAACGACTCGCAGTTCCGCGCCTGCATCGCAGTGCTCGGCGTCACCGATCAGCTGGGCGGCGATCGATTCGCGAGCAATGCCGCACGCGTCGGGCGGCGGGGCGAGGTTACCGGCGTGATCGGCGAGGCATTCGCTCGCCGAACGACTGCCGAGTGGTTGCAGGCGCTCGGCAATGCAGGCGTGCCCTGCGGACCGATCAACTCGCTGGACGTGGTATTCGCGAGCGACTACGCGAGGGAACAGCAGTTGGTTCGGACCGTGGATCATCCGTGTGACCCGAGGCTGCCGACCGTGGCAAACCCGGTGCGTTTTTCGGCGACCCCGGTGAGCTATGCACAGGCACCGCCCTTGCTCGGCGCGGACACCGACGCGGTATTGCAGCAATGGTTGCGTTATTCTCCGGAGCGAATCGAACAACTGAGAGAAGCAGGGGCGATTTGAACGCCAAACCGGAACGAAGCGCGCACCGCGACATCGGGCGTAGCGACAGCCTCAGGGATGTCAAGTACGAGATTCGGGGCCAGCTCGCCCACCGGGCGATGGAGCTCGAAAAGCGCGGTTATGAAATCATTTCGCTGAACATCGGCAATCCCGGCCTCTTCGGCTTTCGTACGCCGGAAACCATGCGCCTCGCAATGATAGAGAATCTCGCGCTGGCTGAGCCATACAGCCACCAGAAGGGTATTTTTCCGGCGCGCGAAGCCGTCGTGATGCAACAGCAGAACCGCGGCATCGGTGGAGTCACCGCGGAAGAGGTTTTCATCGGCAACGGCGTCAGCGAGCTCATCGACCTCACCTTGCGGGCCTTGCTCAACCCGGGCGACGAGGTACTCGTGCCGAGTCCCGATTATCCGCTGTGGTCCGCCGCGGTCACGCTGAACGGCGGCGTGCCGCGCTATTACGAGTGTTCGCCGGCAAACGGCTTCGTGCCGGACCCCGACGCGGTCGATGCCCTCGTAGGACCCCGCACGCGCGCCATCGTTGTCATCAACCCGAATAACCCAACGGGAGCGGTCTACGGCCGGGAGGTGCTTGCAGGGCTCGCCGCCATCGCGGAACGCCACGGGCTTCTGCTGATGGCGGACGAAATATACGACCAGATGGTGTATGACGATGCCGAATTCGTGCCCATGGCCACGATCGCGCGCGGCGCGGTCACCCTCACGTACTCGGGCCTGTCGAAAGTCTACAGAGCCTGTGGCTACCGGGTCGGATGGTGTGTTTTCAGCGGTGACCTTGACCGTGCGCGCGGTTACATACATGGCATGGAACTGCTGGCGGCATTGCGTTTGTGCAGCAATGTACCGGGTCAATGGGCGGTTCAGACCGCGCTGGGCGGTTTCCAGAGCATTCAGGACCTGGTTGCGCCGGGCGGCCGTCTTTACCAGCAGCGCCAAACGATCATCGACCGGACCGCTGCGAGTCCCTACCTGCACCTGCATGCGCCACGAGGCGCCATGTATGCTTTCGTACGCATCGACGATCGCTTTGCCGGTTCCCTCGATGACCAGGCGTTCGCGCTGGAGCTCCTGGAAAGCATGCACGTGTTGGTAGCCCCGGGCAGCAGTTTCAATACGCCTTACCGCGATCATTTCCGCATCACCACCCTGCCGGACAACGAGACCCTGCACACGGTTTTCGACCGGATCGACAGCCTGCTCGACCAGCACCGGTAGCCCAGCGCGCACCGCGAATGTACGACTGGCTAAGCGATATACCCGCCGATCGGAACGTGCAGGTCGTTACGCCGAACCGGCGGCTGGCGAGACACTTGCGGGAAGCCCATGCCGCCGCGCAACTGGCCGCCGGCCGCGCCGCCTGGCGGAGTCCGGAGATCTTCGCGCTGACCGACTGGTACAGCGTGCTGGCGGCAGGGCTGTCCTCGGGGTATCCGGCGCCGGCACGACTGAACGAGCAGCAGGCGCGCCTGTTGTGGGAGGAATGCCTGCGGCAGGAGATGGACGAGGGCGTCGTCCACCTGTCACTGCTCGCCCGCCTGTGCCGCGACGCCTGGCAGCGTCTCCGCGACTGGCGGGTGCCGCTCGACCGTGTTCGTGCGTCGGCCGGAACGCCCGACCAGCACCTGTTCGCGCGTTCGGCCATGCGCTATGCCGCCTTGCTCGACGAGCGGCGTTACCTCGATGGAGCGACGCAGCCGTATCACCTGCTGCGAGCCCTGGACGACAGTGCACTGCTGCGGCCGGCCGGCGTCTGGTGCGTCGGTTTCGACCGGCAGGCACCGCAGTTCCGGATGCTGCTCGACGCGCTGGAGCGCGCCGGCACCGAACGACGCGACGTCGAAACCCGGGTGCCCTCCGAGCTGCGATTGCTCGCGTTCCCGAATCGCGATGCGGAACTACGCGCCGCCGGCGCGTGGGCGCGGGGAGAAATCGAACGGGATCCGGCGCAGTCCCTCGCCATCGTCGTAACGCGTCTGGAGCAGGACGCGGGGCGGAGCGCGGATCTCATCCGGGAGGGACTCGTTCCCGGATGGCAGGCCGCGAGCGCGCAAGTGGCCGCGGCCGTCAACCTGTCCTACGGCAGCCGACTGGGTGAGTTGCCATCCGTCCACGTCGCCTTGCTGGCCTTGCGCTGGCTGTTCCAGCCCCTGACGGGCGCGGACATCGGCATGTTGCTGCGCACGCCCTTCCTGGGCCGCGCCGATCCGGCCGGGCGCAGCCGGCTCGACGTGCGGCTGCGGGCAATGCCGGACCGCGAATGGCGCCTGCCCGGGTTCGTCGAGGCGATGTCCGGCCGCGTGGACGCCGCCGATGCCGACGACTGGTTCGCCCGCCTCCGCCGGGTGGCAGGGGCACTCGCGGGAACGTCCGCCATACAAGGGCCGTCGCGCTGGGCGGCCTGCTTCGAATCCTCGCTGGCTCAGCTCAACTGGCCCGGCGACGCGCCCTTGTCCAGCGAGGATTTCCAGCTCGACAATCGCTGGCGAAAACTCCTCAATGAATTTGCGCGCCTGGAGCTCGTGATCCCGCGCATCAGCGGCCGGGAAGCAGTGGCACGCCTCGCAGGCCTCGCGGCCGATACCTTGTTCCAGCCCGAATCGCCCGGCGCCGTGGTGACCGTCCTTGGCCCGCTCGAAGCCGCCGGACTGGAGTTCGACGCGCTCTGGCTGACCGGCGCATCCGCCGCCGAGTGGCCGCCGGGCGCCCGTCCCTCCGCACTGCTCGCCCGGGACCTGCAGCGGGAGTACCGCATGCCGGACGCGACGCCGGAGGACGGCGCCGAATTTTCGCGCCGCGTGCTGCGGCGTATCGTCCGGTCCGCCCCTCAATGCACCCTGAGTTACCCGGCCATGATCGGGGACGCAGCCCAGTTACCGACACGGCTCGTGCAAGGCATCGAGCCGGAGCCGGGCGGGCACGATCCGGGCTGGTTCGCCACGCGCTACGCCGGCGCCGGCGACTTCGAGATGCCGGCGGAGCGCGTGCCGGCAGTTCGCCCCGGTGAGCGGGTAGGCGGCGGAGCCGGTGTCATAGGACTGCAGGCAGAGGATCCCTTCGCGGCATTCGTCCGTGGCCGCCTGAATGCGCGGCAACTTGAGCCCTACACGCGCGGCATCGCGCCGAACGTGCGCGGCAGTCTCATCCACACGGCGCTGGCACGGCTCTATACCGGTGTGCCGGACAGTTCCGCGTTGCGCGCCTGGACCGGTGAGGAACGGCGCATGCGGATCACCGACGCAGTGACGCGGGCTTACGGACGAGATGCGCACTTCGGTGACGACGTCCTTCGCGCGTTGTTGCAAATAGAGAAGTCGCGCACGGTGGCGCTGCTGGAGAAAGTCATTGAACTCGATGTGCAGCGCCGGCCCTTCGCCATAGCGAGTATCGAAACGTCGACGGACGCAACACTCGGCCGCGTGCAACTGTCATTGCGCTGCGATCGCATTGACCGTATGCCCGACGGGTCTCTCGTTATCCTTGACTACAAGTCCGGGGACCCGGACAAGTTCATCAGCCGCGACGGACCGAACGACCTGCAGCTGATCGTGTACTCGTGCATCGCCGGTGCGCCGGTCGGTGGACTCGGTCTGTTCGTTGTCGACCGCAAGCGTGTGGAAATCGACGGCGCGGGTCCGGTTTTTGGCGCGTCGGAGGGCTGGCCCGCTTTTCTTGCGGAATGGCAGCGCACGGTCATGCGCCTTGCGAATGAAATGGCGGCGGGCGACGTGCGCCTGAATTCGAGGCAGGGGCTCACCAAGGCCCGGGGGCTCAGCGTGCTGAGCCGTTACCCCGAGGTGGACCGCGGTGACTGACCCCGGGCGGTTGCTCGAGGCCGACCGCCAGGCGCGTAAAGCCGCCCTCGATACCCGTCGTTCGTTCATCGTGCAGGCACCCGCGGGTTCGGGCAAGACCGAGCTCCTGATCCAGCGCTATCTCCGGCTGCTCGCGACCGTCGATGAACCGGAAGAGATCCTTGCCATTACGTTCACGCGAAAAGCGGCGGCGGAAATGCGCCTGCGTGTCGTCGAGGCCCTCGAGGATGCAGCCCTGGGGCGCCGGTTCGAAGCCCCGCACAAGATCGAAACCGCCGCCGCGGCCGACGTGGTGCTCGACCGCGACCGGACCCGCAGCTGGAACATCGTCGATAATCCTTCGCGAATGCGCATCCAGACGATCGACTCGTTGAATACGTCGCTGGCGCGCACGCTTCCCTTGAGCTCGGGCAGCGGCGGCGGCGCTGTTATCGAGAACGGCAAAATCGAACAGGTGTACCGGCGTGCCGCCGGCGCGACGCTCGAATGGCTCTCCGTCGACGATGAGAACGGGCGTGCCGTGCGTGCCGTGCTCGAGCACCTCGACGCGAATACGGGCGTGTACATGAGCCACATCGCCCGCATGCTCGCGAACCGCGATCAATGGCTGCCGTTCGTACGGAGCGGCCGAATCGCCGATGCCGATGCCGAGCGCCTGCGTGCGGGGGTCGAACGTCACCTGCGCGTGATCGTGAGGCAGGGGCTCGCCACCGCGGCCGCCGCGGTGCCGCCCGGCCTGATCCCCGAGATGCTCGAACTCTCGGCCTATTCGTCTGCGTATCTCCGGTCGGCGGGCAAGGCCGCATCCTGGGCGTGCGCGAACGGCGCCGTCCTGCCTGGCAGCGGGCCGGAAGATCGGCGGCGCTGGCTCGGACTCGCGGATTTCCTGTTGACCAAAGGCGGTACGGTTCGCCGAAGCGTCAACGTCCTCTCCGGATTTCCGCCCTCTGACGGCGGCGAAAAGGCGCGCATGCACGCGTTGCTTGCCGCCGTGGCCACCGACACGGCGCTGTCCGCTGCGCTTGCTGCGATTCGGCGCCTGCCCCCCGCATCCTATACGGACGAGCAATGGGCGATTTTGCTCAGCCTGTTTCGTGTCCTGCCGGTCGCAACCCATGAACTGCAGCGGATCTTTCTCTCGAGGGGAATCAGCGACTACATCGAGGTTGCCATCAATGCGTCCGCTGCGCTCGGAACGCCGGGCGAACCCGGCAACGTTGCCCTGCTGCTCGATTACGCCATTCGTCACATCCTGGTCGACGAAATGCAGGACACGTCGAAGGCGCAGTACCACATGCTGGAAATGCTGACGGCGGGATGGGAGCCCGGCGACGGCCGCACCTTGTTCTGCGTGGGAGACCCGATGCAATCGATCTACCGGTTCCGTAACGCCGAGGTCACGCAGTTCATGATTGCGCGGGAGCAGGGCATCGGCGGCGTGCCGCTGCAATCGCTCGTCCTGCACCAGAATTTCCGTTCGGGCGAGCATCTCGTCGACTGGTTCAACCGCTGCTTTCCACTGGTTCTGCCCGGCGTGGACGATCCGGTCAATGGTGCGGTCAGCTATGCGCCATGCGTGGCCACGCCGGCCAAACGCGGCCAGGGGGCGTGCATCGTGCATCCGGTGTTCGACGTCAATCCGGAACTGGAAGCGCAGCGTGGGGCGGCGCTCGTTGACGATATCCTTCGCAGGCATCCCGGCGAATCGGTTGCCGTGCTCGTGCCTGGCCGGACCCAACTGCCCATGCTTTTGCATCATCTGCGCCAGGCCGCCATTCCCTACCAGGCGGTCGACATCGACTGCCTGACTGACCTGCCCGAGATGCTCGATTTGCTTGCGCTGACGCGGGCGATTGCGCATCCCGCGGACCGTATCGCGTGGCTCGGCGTGCTGCGTTCACCGTGGATCGGTCTCGACTGGACGGACCTCCATGCGCTGGTATTCGACGGCGGGGATGCCACGGTGCTCGCATTGCTGCGCGATCCTGAACGGCTGGCCGCACTGTCCGCCAGCGGCCAGGAGGCCCTCGCACGAGCAGTACCCCTGATCGAGGCGGCATTGACCGCGGGGCGCTCGGACAGCCTGCACAGCCGCGTCGAACGCTGCTGGTACCGGCTCGGCGGCGCTTTGTTGATGCCGGACGCAAATGCCGTGGACAACGCCTGCCATTTCTTCGCAGCACTCGCGCGGCTGGAATCCGGCGGCACCCTGCCGGACGTCGCTTCCCTGTATGCGGAACTCGATGCCGAACGCGTTTCGACGAGCACGCCGGCCGCGCTGCAGGTCATGACCATGCACAAGGCCAAAGGCCTGCAGTTCGATCATGTGGTGCTGTACGCGCTGGGACGACACGGCAGGGGAGATACGGCATCGATCATGACCTGGATCGACCTGCCCGGCGCGGGACTTGCCGACGAGAAACTGGTCAGCCCGATCGGTGCGCGCGGCGCCGACGGGGACCCGTTGCACCGCTTCATCAAGGACACGGACGCTGCGAGAAATGCACACGAAGCAGGTCGCTTGCTCTACGTCGCGTGCACGCGCGCGAAGCAGTCGCTGCATCTCGTCGGACATGTCCCGATCAGGAAGGATGGCACCTGCGCGGCGCCACACGCGAAGAGTCTGTTGTGGCGCCTCTGGCCTCTCGTCGAAGCCGATTACGCGCGGGCGTTCGGCCGCTGGCAGGCATCGCCCGATCCCGGCCACGACGGCGTTTTCGTGGCGCCGCCTTTCCGTCGTCTTCGGAGACCGTGGGAAGCGCCGGACGTCAGGCCCCTGTTGCCACTGCCGGCCATGCAGGACGGAGCGCGAGACGAGCTGCGAGTCGAATACGACTGGGTGGGATTCGAGGCGCGCCTTGCCGGCACCGTCGTGCATCGCTGGCTGCACCGGATGGCCGTCGATCGCGTGCCTGGCCCGGGCGAGCTGCCGCGGTGGTTCGATGCGACGACCCGGCGCTGGCTCATCGAACTCGGTGCCGCTCCGGAACTTCACGCGGACATCGCAGCGCGGGTACGGGGCGCGGTACACGGCGTCACGACCGATCCACGCGGACGGTGGGTACTGAGCGGCGAGGGCGCGGCAGAGCTCGCGCTGACGGGCCTCTACGCGGGCCGGATCCGATCGGTCGTCATCGATCGGGTGCGCATCGATGACAGCGGCCATCACTGGATCATCGACTACAAGACCGGTTCACACGAAGGCGGTGATCTCGAGAGCTTCCTTCGCGCCGAAGCAAGGCGTTACCGCAGCCAGCTGGAAATGTATGCGTCAATCTACTCGAACTTTGCAAAAGCGCCGGTTCGTTGCGCACTGTACTTTCCCTTGCTCGCACATTTCGTCGAGGTACCGCTCGACCCGGCGTTTCAGTAGCGGCCGGAGAGCCTGAGCTCGTATTGGCCGCGATCGTTTGGCGTGCCGAGATACTGCAGCTGTTGCAGCAGGGGCGGCGGCGTGCTGTCGGTCGGCGCGACGTATCCGAGAAAGTCATAATCCCGTTCCGGACCGATCTGCAGCCGACCGGCGAGATCGACGACGGCGCGGTCGTCCTGCACGCTGGCGACGATGCCATCCTGCTGCGTCTGCACATCCGCGCGGTAACGGCCGAGCGACGTCGGCGCAACCAGAGGAACGACGAGACCCGACACTTCGATCGAGCCATCCGCCGCCACGGGCACGCCACCCGCGAGCCGCAGCACCGCCATCTCGACGTTGGCCGTGCCCTGGATTCCCGGGACGCCCACCAGGCTTTCGAGCGCCGGCAAGGGCACAGAGCCGCGCAGTCCCTCCAGGTACACCGTACCGCCCGGGCTCACGCCGACATCGGCGTTGACGAAGCCACTGCCGGGCGCTGCCGCGATGCGGTAGGCCAGGCGGCCGGCGACAAGCTTTCCCGGCAGCCACCGCCAGCGGATATCGCGCGCATAGAGTCCGTTCGCCGAGGCCTCCTGCGCACGGCCGCTCCAGACGCTGCCTTCGATCCCACCAAGCGCCATGCCCGGAGGCGCGAACCAATGCCAGGCCACTCGAGCAGGAAAAAGGACGACGAGCCCGATGACGAGTGCCGCCGTTCCGGCAAGGACGAGACGGCGCTGGCCAGGCATCAGGGATTTTGTTCCAGGGTGAGAGACGCGTTGATCCGTCCCTTTTCTGCGCGGCTGCCCTGTGACAGGTTACCCGCCTGTACCGACAAGCCGTGGCTCGCGCTCAGGTCGCCGAGCCAGAGGACGAGCTGGTCGAAGGCCACGTCCTCGAACTCGACCCGGATGCCGTTCGGGGTGGGCTGGCGGCGCTTTACCGCACTGTTCAGGTTGCGCTCGCGAAGTGTCCGGTCCACGACGACAACCGGTGACTGTCCCGGATCGGCCGACGGCGCTGCCACTTCATTTTCGTGCGCCGCCATCGTGGCGGCCAGCACGCGCAGGTCTGCAAGCGACTGCTGCCACACGTCGACATTCGTGCGCAACTGGTCGCGGCCGCGATCGAGCGGCAGCCAGACCAGTACCCAGAAAAGGATCAAGGCGACGACGATCCCGCCGGCGGCGACGATCAGGCGCTCGCGCGCCTCCAGGTTTGCGAACCAGTCTCTCATGTCCCTGCCTCACGAATCTGTATGCGGCTGCTGACCCTTTCGCCGTCCGTACCGGCCGACTCGACCGTATCGGCGGACTGCAACGACGCCACAAATTGTCCCGAGGCGTCTATGGCCTGGACGAGCTTGTCGAGAGTCGGAATGTCGGGGGCGTTGAGGCGGACGTCGATAACACCCGCTCGATAGGAAACGGCTTCGACCTGGACCGCGTCGCTTTCCGCCACCGCGGCAGCGAGCGTGTGCAATGACGGCAGGAACACCTGTGGCCCGGCGGTGGCCGTGGCCGCGCCCCGGCGCAGCGAATTGAGGGTGCCGACCGGGTCGACGATTTCGCGCTCGTCGGCCGGGCGCAAGCGCCGGTATTCCGCCGTGAATTGTGCCTGCAGTTCCGTGCGTTCCGTACTCAGCCGATAGTAATCCACGCCTCTCGACACCAGGCCGAGGACGACGAGGCCAGCCAGCAGTGCCGCCGCGTATCGCCAGGGCCGGAGTGACGTGCCGACATGAATCTTGTCGCCGTAGGGCCCCTGCAGCAGGTTGATACCCGAGCCGCCGGCAACCGTAACCGCGAGGCGCGGCAGGACCCCATCGGAAAGCAGGTTGACGTCGACGCCGTCGAGTTCCTGCCGCAACAGCGTCCAGTCGGCCTCGTAGCGCTCCGCGAGAGTGGCATCGCAATAAACCAGGAGATGCCTCGGCGTCTCCGGGTTGGCCGCCTCCGCGTCAAGGATGCCGGTCGTCGCGAGCGCATCAGCGGGCGACAGACCGGGAATCACGAACTCCGTCTCGGCGCCGTCATTGAACATGACGGCGTCACCGGTCACCAGCATCGACAGGGTGTTCGGGATGCGCGCGAGACCGTGGTTTTCCGGGACGAGGCGCGCCGGCTTGATTCCCGCGGACGCCAGGAGGTCCAGCCAGACCTGCATTTCATGCCGTGCAACCACGGCGACGGGCAGGCGGCCGTTTTCCCCGCGCTTGCCCGGCGCGAAATGCAGGTTGTCGACATCGTCGGCAAGCTGGTCTTCCAGGGCGTAGGGCAGTGCCGCCAGGAGGCGCGCGCCTTTTACGGGGATGGACACGAAGCTGGTCAGGACCTCCGTACCCGGTACGAGCACGATGACGGGCCGTTCTGCAATCTCCGGGACCGCATCGCCCAATGCGCCCGTGCCGACGGCTCCGCGCCGTGTGCCGTCGTCGCCGACGATGATCCATTCGACGCGGTCGCGCGCCCGTTCTCCCAACCGGATAACGAAGAATTCGGCCATCGTCATGTCGTTCCGAAGCTGCGCAGGACAGGGACTACGTCGCCGGCGCCGGCCTCACGGTAGAGCAGGCTGTAATAGGTAACGCGCACCGTAGCAATCTGTACGACGACCTTCAATTGGAAAAAACTGCTGCTCCCGCTAGGGTCAAGTGTGGCAAGAATCTCTTCGGCGACGATGGGCTTGAACCGGTTCTCGATGTCGGCGAATCCGCCGTCGGCTCTTTCCGAGATCAGGACTTCCACATCGGCCGGCGACAGGTTGGCATCCAGCGACTGCAGCACGGGCGCGGGAGCGGTATTCACGTTGAGGGTCGTCCGCCCGGGCAGGGCGCTGATGTACGGTGCGAGCCGGGCGAAAAACTCCGGCTCCATCCCCTCGAGTGCCAGCAGTTCCGAGGTCGTGGCGATACGGCTGTTTGCCGTCCTGTACGGCGGCGTCATGCTCGAATAGATGGGATCCTCGGCGCCGTCGGGAAAGCCGGCGTCCTCGTTTGCATCGATCCAGTCCGCAGCCAAGCCGGCGAAACGCGGATCCAGATCCAGGGCGATGAGCAGGCGCTGGAATTGCTCGAGGGCCACCGGGTCCGTCTCCTCGTCCGCCCCGACCAGGTTATTCACGTTGAAGCGGCCCTGCAGGTCGACGAGCTCGCCCGACAACGCGCCGCGCACCGATTCGCTCTCGATCGGGAGGACCGGGAAAGGTTGCGCCCATATCTCCCCGAAATGGTCGTTAGACGAATCAAGGGCATCCTCGCGCAGGATCATCGCGACCCAGCTCTCCGCACCGTACGCCGCCTGTGTGCCCTCGTCGTGATAGATCATGGACATCGTGCGGCGCAGGTCGAACACGTTGTTCCATGACAGCGTCGCGGCAAGCGTGCCGATCAAGGCCAGGATCAGGAGCGCGGTGATGAGGGCAACGCCGCCCTCGGCCCGGGAGATCACGGCGCGACCTCGAATAAGCGCACCAGCTCGCCTTCGTCGGCGAGTGCCAGTACCACCTGCACGAGGCGCGGCCGATCGTACAGGGGATTCGCACCGCCGCGGCGCGCCGGCCACTGTTCCGCCCATTGCCCGTTGCCGAGGTAAAAGCGGAACTCGATGCTGTCGACTTCGTCCAGCAGCTCGGTGACGACGGGCTCATTGCTCAGCGTGGGGTCGAGCACGTTCCAGTATGCGCGCAGCAGTACACCGTCCTCGATCCGGTACGCGGAGCGCTGAAAAATGCCGCGCTTGACACCGGCCGGGTTAGGCCAGCCCGCATGCGTCAGCTCGAGGGCGAACTCGCCGCCGGGAACGACGAGGAAGGCGGGACGCACGCTGTCGTCCAGGGGGTCGCGGATGGGCCGGGGCGCCGCCTGGACGATGTCGCGCCCGAGCAGGCGCATGGTCTGCTGGATCGCCTGCAGACGATCCATCCGTTGTTCGAGGATCTCGGCGTTCCGCATCGAGGCCGCCAGCGTTTGCTGCGCGAGCACCGAGACGACGCCGAAGATCGCCATCGCGACCAGCACCTCGATGAGCGTAAAACCACGACGCCGATAACTCGTCATTGATCGACATCCGTATCGGCATCGGGATTGGTGGTGTCGGTATCGGTATCGTATCGGTATCGGTATCGCTATCGGTATCGGTGTCCGCATCGCTATCGGTGTCCCCGGGTCCACCCGGCGTTGCCGGCCCGCCTCCGTGCGCGGCCCGCGCCCACAGGACGTTCGCCCGACCCGGCAGTACGGGTTCGCCAATGAACCCCGTGACCGTCTTGATCGTGTCGTCCTCACCCGCGCGCGACACCGATACGTCCACTCTCAGCAGGTTTTCGACACCGGTTTCAGAGACGACCGAGCGCCAGGCCCAGGTGTGATGGCCGAACTCGGCTTCGCCGCTCTCCCGGCCCGGTTCCGGAAGCGTGCCTTCAGCACGCATCTCCACGATCCGGTTCTGCGCAATCCAGCTCGCATAGGTCCGATCCTGCATGAGCTGCGCGTTGCGCAGCATGCGCCCCATCGTGACCGAAATAGCCGTCAGCGCTACCGACAGGATCAGCAACGCGACGAGGACTTCGATCAGCGTGAAACCACGGCCGGTGCTACGTGCGTGCATCGTCATCATCGGCGAGTTCCAGGTTCCCCAGCAGGTCGCCTTCGATCTCTACCGACACCTGGTCGGTGAGGCGCCGGATCTCGATCGCAAAGGGCGTCATGTCGCCGCTCGAATAAATCAGCAGGTGTGGTGCGTATCGGTTCGTCGCCGCGCCAGACCCGCTATCGTACTTGAGCACGGCGGGCTCGGCCTCGAGCACCACTGCCTTGCCTTCGAGTTCGAGCGCGAGCTCCAGCCCCTCCGGCAGATCCCAGCGGCGGAGCGTTTCTTCCTCGGGAATGACCGCCCACTGGCCAGTCACCGGGTCATATTCGACGAAGCGGTAACCCTCGCGCAGGAACTCGAGACCGAACTCGCGTCCCTGGAATATCGCATCGTCACGCGCCGCCGCGAGTAGCGCCACGAGGCGCTCGCCTTCCGTGCGGACTTCGCGATCACTCCTCACCAGGTCGGTCGACAGCAACGTAATCGACAACACGATCGCGACTACGGTGATGGCAACGAGGATTTCGATCAGGGTGAAGCCGCGATGGCGCCCCGGGAACGGCATCTATTCTTCGACGTCCCAGTTGCCGATGTCCGCGTCGATGCCTTCGCCGCCTGGCCGGCCATCGGCGCCGAGAGTGTACACGTCGATCGTGCCGTGGCTGCCCGGATTGAGGTACTGGTAAGGGTTTCCCCACGGATCGCGCGGCATGCGGCCGATGTAGCCGCCGGGATTCCAGTTGCGGATGTTCGGGTCGTTCGGTTTGTTCACCAGGGCATCGATACCCTGTTCTGTCGTCGGGTACGCAAAATTGTCGAGCCGGTAGAGGTCCATGGCGGATTCGATGTTGCGGATATCGGCCTTCGCCTTTTCGATCTGTGCGTCGTCGACACGGCCTATCACCTGCGGGGCAACGATGGCCGCGAGCAGGCCGATGATGATGACCACGACCATGATTTCGATAAGCGTGAAACCGCGCTCCAGCCGGCGGCGGCCTATCGTCGAATTCCTGTTCACTGTGCACTCCATAGCCGCCAGGAGGGCGGCAGGCTGTCAAAATTGACTCTCAATCGAAGTAAACGCGAGTATATCAAACATGGGGTTAGCGCTCGCCGAGGAAAATGCGTCCGGACTGCGCAGCTGGGGCTGGCCATTGCTGCTCGCAGTGTTGGTCGTAGCCTGCGAAGCCGCAGATCTCGCGCCGCTGCTGCGCTGGGACCGGGCGGGGGTCGCCGGCGGGGAATCCTGGCGTCTCGTAAGCGGTCACCTCGCGCATCTCGGCTGGGCGCACCTCGCCATGAACCTGCTGGGGCTGGGGCTGGTGTGGCTCCTCGCCGGCAGTGCTTTCACTGGCCGGGAGTGGGCACTGGTCCTGGCGCTCGCGGTCTCTGCCATCGATGCCGGCTTCTGGTGGATGTCGCCGGCACTCCTGTGGTACGTCGGGCTGTCCGGGGTGTTACATGCCATGCTGGCAGCCGGGGCCATGGCGACTGTCGTTCGGGATCGCGAGCGGCGCCTCGAGGCGCTGGTCCTTTTGGCTTTGCTGAGTGCAAAACTCGCTTACGAGCAGCTGGCAGGTCCGATGCCGGGTTCGTCCGCGGCGGCCGGGGGTCCGGTCGTCGTAGACGCCCACTTCTATGGCGCACTCGGCGGCGTTGTCGCTGCACTGGTGTTGGCCGCTCGACCACGCCGGCGGGATTAGGGTCTTGCCGCGCGCGCCGATATACTTTTGATTTTCAGCGCAGAAACAGGAGCTCGAATGAGCCTGGCAATGGTTTTTCCGGGCCAGGGATCGCAATCCCCCGGCATGCAGTCCGGGCTCGCAGAACGATACCCGGCCATCGAATCAACGTACGCGGAGGCAAGCGACGTGCTGGGATTCGACCTGTGGGCACTGGTGCGTGAAGCGCCGGCCGACAGGCTCGCGGAAACCACGACGACGCAACCTGCCATGCTGGCTGCCGGCGTGGCGGCATGGCGCGCCTGGCAGGCTGCGGGTGGGGAGAGTCCCGTACAAATGGCGGGACACAGCCTGGGCGAGTACAGCGCGCTCGTCTGTGCCGGCGCCCTGGACTTCCGGGATGCGGTACGGCTCGTGCGGCGCAGGGCGGAACTCATGCAGGCGGCCGTCCCGGCAGGTACGGGTGCGATGGCCGCGATCCTCGGCCTCGATGACGAGGACGTCGTTGCGGCTTGCTCTGCCGCGTCCTCTGCAGGAGTTGCGGAACCGGTGAATTTCAATTCGCCGGGACAGGTTGTCATCGCCGGCGACGCCGCCGCCGTCAACGCGGCCGTCGAATATGCGAGGGACAGGGGTGCTCGCCGCGTGATGCTGCTGCCCGTGAGTGTTCCTTCGCATTCGTCGCTGATGCGCGGCGCCGGCGCCGCACTGGCCGAAACGCTGTCTGCCACGTCGTTTCGTCCTCCCGGCATTACCGTCGTCAGTGCGTCGATGGCGAGGCCGTACGGGAATGCTGAGGACATACGTCGCCTCTTGTCCCAGCAGGTATACAGTCCGGTGCGCTGGACCGGGACGATCTCGGCGATGACGGCGGCCGGGGTGACACGATTTGTCGAGTGCGGCCCCGGCAAGGTACTTGCGGGCCTCGTCCGGCGCATCGACAAGTCACTCGCCGTTTACGCGCTCGATGACACGGACAGCCTCCACAAGGCGCTGGCGGGCTGAGCGGTCCGAATTCCAACCATTCCCGCGCAATGGCGCGGTCCAACGGGGCAGGACGATGAGTACAGTTTTTGTTTCCGATCTTCTGGCGGGAGAGGTCGCCCTCGTTACCGGGGCATCCCGCGGCATCGGCGCCGCGATCGCACGTGCACTCGCGGATGCGGGGGCCACGGTGGTTGGCACGGCAACGAGCGATGCCGGCGCGGGCAAAATAAGCGAAGCGCTGGGTCCGTCAGGACGCGGCATCGTGCTCGATATCGCCGAAGAGGCATCGGTGCTGGCGGCCGTTGCAAACGTCCAGGACGGGGAGGGCGCGCCGACGATTCTCGTCAACAATGCCGGCATCACCCGGGACAACCTGCTCATGCGAATGAAACCTGAGGAGTGGGACGACGTGATCTCGACCAATCTGGGCGGGACGTTCCGGGTGTCCAAGGCCTGCCTGCGGGGAATGATGAAAGCGAAGAGGGGCCGCATCATCAGTATTGCGTCGGTAATCGGCATCATGGGTAACGCAGGGCAGGCAAACTATGCAGCGGCAAAAGCCGGAATGATCGGCTTCTCTAAGTCGCTCGCGCGTGAAATCGGCTCCCGCAACATCACGGTGAACGTCGTTGCACCGGGATTCATCGACACGGACATGACGAGGGTCCTGTCGGACGATCAGCGGGCCGGCATGCTTTCCCAGGTGCCGCTCGGCCGCCTCGGCGAAGGCAGTGATATCGCGAATGCGGTCGTCTTCCTCGCGTCACCGGCCGGTGCGTATGTGACGGGCGAAACATTGCACGTAAACGGCGGCATGTTGATGGACTGAAACCCGGCGAAAAACTCGTCCAAACCGTATAGAATGCCGGCACTGATTCACTTACAATACGCATCCCCGGTAAGACGCTACTCGAAAAATCAAAGACTTACCGGTTCACGGCCTTCTCAGGAGAAGCGAGCACATGAGCAGTATTGAAGAACAGGTGAAAAGCATCGTCGCCGAGCAGCTTGGCGTAAAGGAAGACGAGGTAACGAACGACGCTTCGTTCGTCGATGATCTGGGCGCCGATTCGCTCGACACCGTCGAATTGGTCATGGCCCTCGAAGAGGAGTTCGAGACCGAAATCCCCGACGAGGAAGCCGAGAAGATCACGACAGTCCAGCAAGCCATCGACTTCGTTACTTCCCGCTCGAAAGGCGACTGATTTCCTCGAGGCGCGGCAACAGCCGCGCCGGTTTCTTCACCCTGGCGAATCCGCCACTGCCCACGGCATTCCATTGACCAAGCGACGCGTAGTCATCACAGGTATGGGCCTCGTCTCACCTGTCGGTGGCCGCCTCGACGTTGCCTGGGAAAACCTGTGCAAGGGTGATTCGCAAATCGGCGAGATCACCGATTTCGACGCGAGCTCGTACCCGACCCGTATAGCCGGCACGGTCCGTGACTTCGTGGTCGACGACTACCTCTCGAGCAAAGATCAGCGCAAGAACGATCCCTTCATCCACTACGGGATCGCCGCCAGTATCGACGCGCTGCGAGATTCCGGACTGGACATTACGGAAGCAAATGGTCATCGCGTGGGCGTTGCGATGGGGTCCGGCATCGGCGGTATCCGCTTCATCGAGGAAAATTACGACAAGCTGCTGGCGGGCGGCGTGCGCAAGGTGTCGCCTTTTTACATCCCGGGCAGCATCATCAACATGACCTCGGGCCAGGTAAGCATACTGCAGCATCTCACCGGCCCGAACATCTCGATCGTCACCGCATGTGCAACGTCGACGCATTGCATCGGAATTGCAGGGCGCACCATCGTTTATGGCGATGCCGACGTTATGCTCGCCGGCGGTTCCGAGTACGCGACGACACCCTCGGCCATGGCCGGCTTTTGCGCGGCGCGCGCGATGACGACGAGAAATGACGACCCGCATGCGGCCAGCCGGCCGTTCGACGCTGACCGTGACGGGTTCGTGCTCAGTAACGGCGCCGGTTGCGTCGTGCTCGAAGAGCTCGAACACGCACGCGCTCGGGGCGCGACCATCCACGCCGAACTGATCGGCTTCGGCATGAGCGGCGATGCATATCACATCACGCTGCCGCCCGCTGACGGCGAGGGTGCGCGCAAGTGCATGACCGCCGCAATTCGCGATGCCGGCATAGAGCCCGCTGACGTCGACTACCTCAACGCGCACGGCACGTCGACGCCGGCGGGCGATGTCGGTGAGACGGTGGGGATCCGCCGCACGTTCGGCGATGCCGCGGACCGGTTGCTGGTCAGTTCGACGAAATCCACAACCGGCCATATGCTCGGCGCCGCCGGCGTGGTCGAAGCGATATTCTCTATCCTCGCCCTTCGACACCAGGTCGTGCCGCCGACCGTGAACCTCGACCGGCAGGATCCCGCCTGCGATCTCGACTACGTGCCGAATATGCCGCGGGATGCACGGCTCAGGATCGTCATGTCCAACTCGTTCGGCTTCGGGGGCACCAACGGCAGCCTGGTCTTCCGGGCGATCGACTGACAGACGCCCTGGAGCCGGCGTCGTGAAACGTGTACTGGCACTCCTCGCGGTCCTGTTTGCACTGTTTCTGCTCATCGTCGGTGCTGCGGCGTACCATGCCGATCGCTACCTCGAGTCACCGCTCAGCGTGCCCGAGGCAGGCGTATTGTTCGAGGTTCCGGCCGGCAGTTCATTTGCGGCCATCGCCGCGAGCCTGGAACGGCAAGGCATAGCCCGGCACGCCAGGCTGCTGCGCCTGTACGCCCGATGGACCGGCCAGGCGGCAAAAGTACACGCCGGCGAGTACTTCATCGAAGCAGGCACGACGCCCCGCGGTCTGCTCGACAAGTTCACGAGCGGAGCGGTAGTGCTGCATGCATTCACGATCGTCGAAGGCTGGAACCATCGTGAATTGCTTGCGGCGCTGCAGGCTCACCCGCAGGTCGTGACCCGCATGGGCGCGGCAGACTGGCGCGGGCTGCTGGCGGAACTCGGCGCAACGGCAACGTCCCCCGAAGGCCTGTTTCTCCCGGAAACCTACCGTTTCCCGCGCGGTACCGCGGATCGCTCGCTCCTCGCCGAGGCTTACCGGCAAATGCAGTCCACGCTTGAGGACGAGTGGGCGGCGCGCAGCGCAGACACGCCGCTCCGGACGCCGTATGAGGCGCTCATTCTCGCGTCGATCATCGAGAAGGAAACGGCGCGTGTCGACGAGCGCGAGCGCATTGCCGGCGTTTTCGTCCGCCGGCTGGAGCGAAACATGCGCCTGCAGACCGATCCGACCGTCATTTACGGGCTTGGCGTAAGCTTCGACGGCAATCTGACCCGGCGGCATCTGCAGACCGATACGCCCTACAACACGTATACGCGCGCGGGACTGCCGCCGACGCCGATCGCGATGCCGGGACGCGCAGCGATTCATGCCGCCCTGCACCCGGCGGACGGCGCCGAACTGTACTTTGTGGCGACCGGGCTGGGCGACGGCAGTCACCGCTTCTCCGCCACCGTGGAGGAACATGAGCGTGCCGTGCAGGCGTACCTCGACCGGCTGCGGCGCTCGCCGTGACATGAGCACACGACACAAGCGATGAGCGCCACACGCGGAAAATTCATTACCGTCGAGGGCATCGAGGGCGTCGGGAAGTCCACGCATCTCGAGCGCCTGGTGGCCGGTATCGAGCGTGCCGGTCACCGGGTACTCACCACCCGGGAGCCCGGCGGTACTCCGTTGGCGGAGGAAATCCGTGCGATCGCCATCGGCCGCTCGGACGAGCCGGTGCCGCCGATGGCGGAACTGTTGCTGATGTTCGCCGCACGATCGCTGCATGTCGAAAACCTCATTCGCCCGGCGCTCGCCGAGGGCACCTGGGTAGTGAGCGACCGGTTTGTCGATGCGAGCCGCGCTTACCAGGGCGGCGGACGCGGCCTGCCAATGACGCGCATCGACACGCTGGCGGAGTGGGTGCTCGGGGATCTCGCGCCGGATGTAACCATTCTGCTCGATGCGCCCGTTGCCACCGGTCTCGCGCGCACACGTCTGCGCGGCGAACAGGACCGGCTGGACCTCGAAGCGGAAGCTTTTTATGGACGCGTCCGCCGTGCATACCTCGCGCTGGCCGACGCAGAACCGCGCCGCTTTGTTATCGTGGATGCAGCCGGCGAGCTGGCGAGTGTGCAAGCGGCCATCGATCGCATTGCCGCCGGGCTCACCCGTGCCAGCCACCCATGAGATATTTTCAAGAAAAGTAATGCAAGCATTTGATAACATTGAATTAACATGGTTGAGTGAATTCGCGAACCGCTGGCGCGCCGGTGGCGCCCAGGGGCGCCAGCCGCATGCGGTGTTGCTCGCCGGCCCGCCCGGCACGGGTAAACGCGCCGCCGCCGCGTGGATGGCGCGACACAAGCTGGCCCCGGATACTGCCCCGTTGCTTCCCACGTGGCCCATCGATCCGCTGCAGCATGCGGACCTGCACCGGCTGACGCTGCCTGAAGATCACCAGGCCATCCTCATCGACCAGGTTCGTGAGCTCGTAACGGCGCTGCTCCTGACGAGCTACGCCGGACGCGGCAAGGTGGCGATCATCGAACCTGCGAACGCGATGACCGGCAACGCCGCGAACAGTCTCCTGAAGACACTGGAGGAACCGCCCGGCGACACACTGCTGATCCTGGTCGCGGATCGCCCCGGCAGACTCCCTGCGACGATTTTCAGTCGTTGCCAGCGCCTGGCCTTCCGGGTGCCGGCAGAGACGGAAAGCCTCACCTGGCTGAATCGTTACCGGCCGGGAGTCGAGTGGGCCGGGCCGCTCTCGGCCGCGGGCAATGCGCCGCTGGCGGCCATCGAAGCGGCAGAACGCGAGGCGATGACGACGACGCTGTCGAGGGATTGGACGCGGCTCGGTGAGGGCAGGGCGTCACCCATCGACGTTGCCGGGTCCTGGGCCAAATACGAAGCCGGGATCGTGCTCGAATGGCTGGCACGGCAGATCCAGGCAGCGGCCAGCATGGCGGTTGCGAGCGCGCATTCCGCGGACAATGCCCCGACCGGCGAATCTGTGCTGCAGCGCATGGACAGCCGCAAGCTCTTTTGTTATCTAGACCAGATCAATCGCCTGCGGGCGCAACCCGGCGGCTCCTACAATACGCAGCTTGCATTGGAGGGCCTGTTGATCGACTGGGTAACGGGACTGCGTGATGGGGGAGACGCGGGCCCCGCATGGGCCGCAGGCATTTGAAACACGGGTGAGAGAATGGGCAAACCGGGATTACTGACGCTGACCATCAAGGACAAGAGTGCGCTGTACCTCGCGTACATGCCCTACGTGGTCAACGGCGGCCTGTTCATCCCGACGAACAGTTCCTATCGTCTCGGCGACGAAGTTTTCATGCTCCTGAACCTGATGGGCGAAAACGAGAAGATCCCGGTGGCCGGCACGGTAATCTGGATGACGCCGAAAGGCGCGCAGGGGAAGCGTACCGCGGGGATCGGCGTACAGTTTAGCGACCAGGACCAGGGCAACACGCAGAAGAAGATCGAGAATTACCTGGCCGGCGCGCTCGGCGGGGACAAACCCACGCACACAATGTAGCGCCTCGGGTGGCGGGGCGTGGCCCGACGCTTACGCGGCGTCCTTGTTGTTGATGCCGCCACGCAATACGTAGGCGTCGAAACCCCGTTCACTCAAAATATATGCACCGGCAGAACTTCGGCGGCCGGTGTCGCAGCACACGACGTATTTCCGGCTTTTGTCGAGCGTGTTGATCTTCAGGCGTATGAAGTACAGCGGGATGTTGATGGCACCGTCGAGATGCTGGTTTTCGAATTCGCTCGGCAGCCGGACGTCCAGCCATTGTCCACCGTCTTTGACGATTTTCGAGGCCTGGGCGGCGTCCACCCAATCGAGCATCGGTTCATTGAGGAGTTTCTTGAAATCCTCTTTTCCGAGGCGCATGACCGCGCCGTCGCGCGTCATCGTCACGGTGGCGTTGCGTTTCGCGTCCGAAATCAGCGCCTCCTCGCCGAAGGTATCGCCAACGGAAAGTTCCGCCAGCTTGATGCCGTCCTTGCTGAGCGGCGTCTCGCGCGTCACGAGCGCCGCGCCGCGGGTCAGAACATAGAAGTAGTCTCCCTCGGCGCCCTGTTTCAGGATGATGTCGCCTGCCTTGTAGTTGATCTGCTGCATGCGCATGAAGATCGCCTGAATGTTCGCGGGCGGTATCTTGTGAAACGCTTTCGTCTGCAGCAGCATTGTCATCCAGTCTTCGTTGCCACTGTCGCCCTTGCCGTTCTTCAGTTCCGACACTTCATAGCTACCGGTCTGATCCCAGGTCAGCATGACGTCCAGCAAGTCACTGTCAATGGACATGAATTGGACGCGATCACGAGCCTTCGCCGACACGCGCCGCGGATAGACCGGCGCCACCGGATTCCGGGCAAAATCGGAACCACCCTCGATGGTACCCACCACTTTGCCGTGATCGACGAGTTCCAGCGTGCCGGCCACGACGTAAAAGGTGCGTTTTTCCGTGTCGCCCTCCTTGAACAACACCTGACCCGGGGACAATTCCCGTACCTGGACCTTGCGCGCCAGGGCGGCAAGGTTGTCTCGCTTGAGTCCATCCAGCGGCGAAAAGCGCTTGAGCAGTGCGGTGGTGGTCTGCTCGTCCGTCATAGTCTGTCCGTTCGCTCTGTGTCGCCCGGCTGGCGGGCGAAATTCGTTTGTTGTTGGGGGCCGCAATGCGGTCTCGGGGCATTCTACCTGCAATTCAACAACTTCCGGAACTCCTCATCGGCCGCATCGTGAACCGTCGCACACTTTCATTTGATGAAACACAAAATTCATGAAACGTCGTACTGTCGGGCGACCGCGATTCACGCAGACAACGACTCCCACCCGGCATGTGGCGTAAATCGATCACCATACACCGATTGCAGGGCCGTCAGTCGCGCAACTACAGCGCTGACGCCTTCGGTTTTTGCGTAGTGCAGCGGGCCGCCACGAAACGGCGCGAAGCCCGTACCGAAGATCACTCCGGCGTCGAGCAGGTCCGCGTTGTCGATAACGCCGTCGTACAGGCAGGCCACGGCCTCGTTCAGCATCGGGAGAATCAAGCGGTCTTCGACGTCCGCCGGCGCCGGCCGGCCGGGGTCCGTCTTCACGGCTTTGCCGTCCTCCCAGCGATAAAAGCCGTGACCGGTTTTACGCCCGAGCCTTTCATCCGCCACCATCGACTCGAGCAAGGCCGGTACCGGGCGGTGGTAGGCGGCGCCAAGCACCCGCGCCACGTGCAACGCCACGTCGATGCCGACGCTGTCGAGCAATTCGATCGGCCCTGTGGGCATGCCGAAGCGCACGGCGGCCTTATCGATTTCCTGCAGGCTGATGCCTTCGGCCGCCAGCAACAGTGCTTCGTTCGTGTAAGGGGCAAGGATCCGGTTGACGACGAATCCGGGCGCGCTTGCGCATTCGAGCGGCAGCTTGCCGATCTTGCGCACGAAGGCGAGTCCCCGGTCGAGCACCGCTCGATCGGTATCCGTGCAGCGAACAAGTTCCACGAGTGGCAATTTCGCTACCGGGTTGAAGAAATGCAGGCCGACGAAGCGCTCTGGCGCACCGAGGACGGTGCGGAGTTCCTCCAGGCGGATGCTCGACGTGTTGGTCGCAAGCACGGCGTCAGCTTTCATCGCCGGCTGCAAGTGCCTGTACAACGACTGTTTGGCCTCGGGATTTTCGTAAATGGCTTCGATAATGAGGTCGGCGTTCGCGACGCCCTTGCCCTCGACGTCCGCGGTCAGGCGTCCCGTGGCTGCTGCGAGTTCATCGTCGCGCAAGTGCTTCTCGAATAGTTTCCGCGCGCGCTGGAGCGCAGGTTCGATGTACTTCATCTCCCGGTCCTGGAGCGTGACCGTAAGGCCGCGCAGTGCGCACCAGCTGGCGATGTCGCCGCCCATCACGCCGGCACCGACGACGTGTACATCGCGTACCGGCGGCGCGTCATCGGCAGCCTGGTTCTTCAACTTGTTCTGCAGGAAGAAGACCCGAACGAGGTTGCGCGAGGTCGGTGTGCACATCAGTTCGGCAATCGAGCGGGCCTCTGCAGCATAGGCCTTCGCGCCTTTGGCGCCATACCGGGCCCACAGTTCGATGATCGCATAGGGAGCGGGATAATGTTCCCGCCGCGCCTTCCCCGCGACCTGTTTCTCGAGCACGCGACGGATGAACGGCCGAAGCGCTGAAAAGGACAACAGCTTTTCAAGCAAAGGCGCCGTCTGCCGCGCCGGGCGCGCGCTGATGAGTTGGCCCGCCACGCTGCGCCAGTTGTCGGACCTGGCCAGTCTGTCGACGAGTCCGATACGTCGCCCCTTGCGTGGATCCACCGGGTTACCGGTCAGCATCAGTTCCATCGCCGGGCGTACGCCACAGAGCCGCACCGAACGCACGGTGCCGCCGAAACCGGGATGGATGCCGAGCTGCACTTCCGGCAATCCGAGAATGCGCTTGCTGCTGTCAATGGCAACTCGATAGTCGCAGGCGAGGGCAAGCTCGAGCCCGCCACCCAGTGCATGACCCTCGATGACCGCCACCGTTGGACAGGGCAGTGCTTCCAGCCGGTGCAGCACCTGCTGCCCGCGTCGTACCAGTTCGTAGGCCTCGTCCGGGTTCCCGATGCTCGTGAACTCGTTGATGTCGGCGCCCATGATGAAACTGCCGTCTTTCCCCGAGTGGATGACGACGCCCGCCGGCAGCTCCTTTTCGAGCCGGCCGAGGATCTGGTCCAGTTCAGCCAGTACCGGAGCCGAGAGTACGTTCGCGCTGCTGTCCGACTTTGCAATCGTCAGCCAGCCGATGCCGGCGGTATCTGTTTCGAATTTCCAGTGCATCGTGCTCATGAGGACTCTCCGGTGGGCCAGCCGTATTGATACTGCCTGCTGCCGGCGGGATCAAGCCACGCTGAAATCGCAGATGAGCGGCAGGTGATCCGAGTGCCGAACCGAGGGCACCCGGAAATCGGTGACCGTGATCCCGTCCTGGTACAGGATGAAGTCGAGTTCCCGGCGGGGCGCGCGGCTCGGATACGTGGGAAGGCCGTTGACGTTCGCCGAGCGCAAGCCGGCCGCTTTCATGAACAGGTAGATCTCGTTTTCGCCCCAGAACGTATTGAAGTCCCCCGCGACGATCACCGGTTTCGGCGTTACGTCGATGAGGTCGTAGAGGCGACGCAATTGCAGGTGGCGATGCCGGTATTTCAGCGACAGGTGGACGAGGAAAACGGCAAAATCCTGCATCTCGAGTTCGATGATGAGGCGTTTGATACCCGTGTCGAAGTAGTGAAATTTCTCGCCGTGGACCCGCTGCGCCGCCATGAACGCGTTGCCTTGTTTGCGTACGATCGGCAGCATAAGGTTTATCGATCGTTCCCCGTACTTGGTCTCATACGAGGTGTTCATCCCGAGGCTGCCGGCGATGGACTCGGCCTGGTTGATCATGCGGCTGCGGATTGAGCCCGTATCGACCTCGATGAGGCCGACGATATCGGGATCGACGGAGCGGATGAAACGGGTGATTTCCGGCAGCACATTCTGATTACCGATCACGTAACCGGCGCCCGGCAGCGGCATGTGCATGCTGGCACCGCCGCCGACCGCATAGCGGATGTTGTAAAGAAGGAGACGCATGGCCGTATTGTCGTCCTAAATTGATAGAATCGCCAAGGGACTGCTTCAGGCCACAGAAACGAGGGAGCCAATCGTGTCCGAAGATAATCCGATCCGAGTATTCGTAACGCACGCGTTCAGTGAATCCGATGACTATCTCCGCCTGTTCGAGTTTCTCGAGTGCGTCGACCGCTTCTATTACCTGAATGTCAGCCGGCCCGAAGAACGACCGCCCGGCGGCATGAGTGAAATCAAGGACGCGCTCAACCGGCAGATCCGCGAGAGCGAGGCCGTCATCGTGTTGCCGTCGCTCTACCGGGCGCAGCCGGACCTCGTGAATTTCATGATGGAAGCGGCCGATGCGAACGGCAAACCGCTCATCGTGATAAGGCCGTATGGTGGTGTGTCGGAAACACCCAAGGATCTCGTCGCGCGGGCGCGCGAGCACATCGAGTGGAACGCACGCGAAATGGTGGATGCGCTGAAGCGCCAGGCGCGGCTCGAAGACACCAACCGATGGGAGGTGGTCGATTTTCCCGGCTACGATCAGCATGGGGAAAAAAATTAGAAAACAATTACTTGAAGGACACACTCAAAGTGATGTCGAGTAAGAGCATCGCGGTCATTGCGCACCGCGGCGCCTCCGGCTACCTGCCGGAGCATACGCTGGCCGCCAAAGCCCTCGCTTTCGCGATGGGCGCGGATTTCCTCGAGCAGGACGTGGTGGCAAGCCGGGACGACGAGCTCGTGGTCCTGCATGACGTGCACCTCGACCGCGTCAGTGACGTCGCCGCGGTCTTTCCCGGGCGGTCACGTCCCGATGGCCGGTATTACGTTCGGGATTTCGAGCTCGCCGAGTTACGCCGGCTTCGTGCTTCCGAGCGCTTTGACGAAACGGGCCGGGCGGTGTATCCGGGACGGTACCCGGTCTCCTGCGGCGAGTTTCGCTTTCACACGCTCGAGGAGGAACTCGAACTGCTGGCCGAGCTGAATGGCGCCACCGGCCGTACGACGGGGATCTACCCGGAAATCAAGCGCCCCGCCTGGCATCGCGCCGAAGGCATCGATATCGCGCCGCGGCTGCTGACCGTCCTCGAGCGCTTTGGCTACTCAGGCCGGGGTTCACGGGCGTACGTGCAGTGCTTCGATCCGAATGAACTCGAGCGCATACGCCGAAGCCTGGGCTCGAGCCTCAGGCTCGTGCAGTTAATCGGCGACAACAGCTGGCAGGAAGCCGATACGGACTACGTTCGGCTCCAGACGGCGGAGAGCCTCGGCAGGCTCGCGGCACTGGTGGACGGCATTGGCCCCTGGCTGCCCCAATGTTACGAGCTCGGAAGCGGATCGCCGCGCCCGACGGGTCTGGTCGCGGCGGCACAGCGGGTCGGTCTCGTCGTACATCCTTACACCGTGCGGTCGGACAGCTTGCCGGAGGGATTCAGCTCCCACGATGAGCTCATCCGGTTTTGTGCCGGAACGCTCCGCGTAGACGGCCTGTTCACCGATTTTCCGGACCTTACCCGACGCGCGCTGGAAGCCGTGGCCGCAGGTGAGGCATAAAGCATGAATCGTAAGTTGCTGTTTCCCTGTACCTTTCGACGCCTCACGCCGCTTTTCCCCGTCGATTCGGCGGCTTCGGTGTGTGAACAGGGGCTCACAGGAGTGAGAACTCTGTCCTTTTCTGCGGGACAAAAGTGCATACGCTTTACCAGATGTTTGCGGAGCTTCCTCGTAACGTCGCGTTGCTGGCTGCCGGAGCCTTTGTGCTCGGCTGGGTGTTGGCATCGATCAGTGCGCGGATCGGGACGCGCTACCAGGCGCGAAAGCGGGACCCGCGGGACGATCGCATTCGCAGCCTCGAGGCGGAGTACCGTATCTCCCAGTCCTCGATAGAGGATCTTCGCGGCAAACTGGCAGCAAGCCAGGCGGACCTCCAGGCTGCGCGAGACGACGTGGCAAAACGCGAGAATGTGATCGACCATCAGCAACGGAACGAGACGAGGCTGAAGGCCGACCTTAAAGAGTCCATAAGGAAGACGCGGCAATTGCGCGAGGAACTCACCGAACGCGCCACCGAGAATCTCCGCTCCGAAGCCAAACAGCGCGAGCTCGAAACGGAGCTGTCGATTGCCCAGGCATCCACCGACCTGATCGCAACGGGGATCCTGGACTATTCGTTCAACGACGATGAAGACGAGGCGATGCCGGTCCGTCACCCGGTCACCCATAGGACGTCCTGAACGACCAGACGACGCGCGCTACACTATGCGTCGGACCGTGCCGAGCGACAGCATCGTGTATCGTTGCCTCTTCTTCCTGATTACCCCTCTGCTTCTGTCCTCCTGCACGAGGGCGCCGACAGCAGTCGTGCCCGTGCGTTTCGCCGCCTATTGGGGCAAAGCCCCATTCCGTCCTGAATTCCGTGCGTGCCCTCTCTGCATTCGTGCGCAGTATCGTGAGCTTCGACTCCGCCTACGATGCGTTCCTGCGCGGCGAGACGACTGCGCTCGGCGTATCTGCGAAGCGGGGCATGGAACTGTTTTCCCGGAACGGCTCGAATGTTTTCACTGTCACGGCGGATTCAATTTCACCGACAGTTCGACACACGCAGACGCGTCGGTCGCGCCGGTCGGTTACCACAATACCGGTCTCTACAATATCGATGGTGAAGGCAGTTATCCGCCTATCGACCCCGGGCTGGCGGACATGACGGTCGAGCGGCGCGACATGGGCGGTTCAAGGCTCCGTCGCTTCGGAACGTGCGCTGACCGCGCCCTGCATGCACGATGGAAGTATTGCCACGCTCGACGAGGTGCTGGACCACTATTCGCGCGGCGGGCGTGAGGTCGCCGCCGGTCCGCATGCCGGGGACGGCAGGCAGAATCCCTACAAGTCCGGGTTTGTGCGCGGCTTGGAGCTCTCTGCCGAAGAACGCCGGGATGTCATTTCGTTTCTGGAGGCATTGACGGATCGGACGGTGACGAGCGATCCCCGTTGGGCTGCGCCGGAGAACTAGCGGTCTGGTACAGGTAAAACATCATGAACCAGCTTTGCATGATCAGCGCGGCGCTCCATTCGATGCGGTTCTCCATCAGATCCGGGTCCTCGAGCACCGCTTTGCCGGCGAAATTCAGGACGCCGAGGGCCACCGGAACCAGGGCCAGTACGAGCAGGGCGTTCACCCGGGGGCGGAGTACCTGCCCGCCTGCGGCTGCGGGAGTTCGCAGCCACAAGGTAGTCAGCAGCTGCGCGACGATAGTGCCCAGGAAGAAAAAGTAGATGCCAAACCGGCGCATGAATTCGTAGAGCGGCGTCTGGCTGCCGAGTGTCAGCGTATAGATGACGAGAGCGGCGGCGCCTGACAGTCCGCAAATTCGTGCGACGACAAGAAGCCGCGATTTCGCCGGCGCGACGCGAGGGAGGTGAAACCACAGCAGCGCGAGCAGGACGGACTGGAGCAGGTGTGCCGGCTTGAAAATATAGCTTGCAGGTGCGTAGCGCCCCGTTGCGCTGATTGAAGTACACCCGTCCACGAACGGATTGCAACCGGGGACCAGATCATTCGCCACGGCGAGGGAATAAGCGGCGGTCACTGCACAGACCGGAAGCAGTCCAATAATCAGCAGGGCTCGTTGCAGCATCGCCCGATGATAACGATGTCCGGAGAGGCTTTCACTTACGCTCAGGAGGACTACAATCAACGAGCGCCAGTAAATAGGGGGTGGGAGATGAGCATACCTGAGCTTTGGCTGCCGATTCTGGTATCAGCGATCATCGTGTTTGTCGCCAGTGCGATCGTCTGGATGGTGCTGCCGTGGCACAAGTCCGATTTCAAGAAGTTGCCGGACGAAGAATCAGCCCGGCACGCATTAAAAGGCCTGGGTACCGGCCTGTACATGATCCCTTATTGCATGGACCCCGCGGAACTGAAGGATGAAGCCATGCAACGGAAGTACATCGACGGGCCGCAGGGATTCGTTACGGTTGCCGGCAACGGTTTGCCTCGCATGGGGCCAAAACTCGCCGCATCCTTCGTGTACTACGCAGGGGTGGGGGTGGCATGCGCGTACATGGTCAGCCGAACGTTGTCGGCGGACTCTGCTTATGCCGAGGTGTTTCGTATCGCCGGTACCACAGCATTCCTCGCGTACGGGCTCGCGTACCTTCAGGACAGTATCTGGTTCAGCCGGCCGTGGTCGCTCAGCGCGAAAAGCCTGCTTGATGCTTTCATCTACGCGCTGCTGACCGGTGGCACGTTCGGCTGGCTGGTCTGATCAGAGACGGGCCGGGAGGCTCAGAAACGCCTGCGGGTCGATGACCAGAACGAAGAGCAACCCGGCAAGCGCGCCGCACAGGTGGGCATCATGATTGACGGCACCTCGCTGTTCGCGTCCTGCCCACCAGGAGTAGGCAACGTAACCGACGGCAAACAGTATGGCGGGTATCGGCAGCGGGATCGGGAAAATGACGAGCGTACTCATCGGAGAGTAAACGATATAGGCAAACAAAACGGCGGAAATGGCGCCGGACGCGCCCAGGGTCGCGTAAGCGGGCTGATTGCGGTGTTTGGCCACGGAACATAACGAACTCAGTACGAGCCCGGTGAGGTAGAGTGCTGCAAACCGGCCCGATCCCAGAAGGCGCTCCATGGGAAACGCGAAAAAAAAGAACGTGAACATATTGAACGCGAGGTGAGTAAGGTCACCGTGGATGAACCCGCTCGAAATGACCGTATGCAGTTCCTGGCCGCGTGAGACCCGATAGGGTCGCATCACCAGGCGATACAGGATTTCCGGGGCGAGAAACAAGGCGAGAAGGCTGAGCGAGACAGTCGCGGCGAAAATCAGCGCCGCGGCAGGAGCAGTAAAATCAAGCAAGGGAGCGTCCGGCGGTTTGAGTCCGGCTCATCCTATCCCAGGACGCAGCGGGCCGGTAGCGCGATCGGGACACCCGGATTTGACCACTATCCGGCGAAACCTGCTAAGCTTACGGCATCGCGAGCGTACTGGCCCGGATTCGCAGAAATCGACGAGCAGAAGACCAGGCGCGGGTTTCGACAGACTGATTCGCCCCGGTTATGCACTGCCGGTGCCGTGAGTGCCTGCAATGGTATCAAAGCGCGTACTTCTCATTGACGATGACAGGGACACGGTCGTCTCGCTCACGCAGCTACTCCAGTATTTCGGTCATAGCATCGAGGTCGCCTATGACGGCGCCGAAGGTGTAGCGAAAGCTGCCACGTTTCATCCTGACGTCGTGCTTTGCGACATCGGAATGCCGGGCGAGCTGAACGGGCTTGGCGTTGCGGAGCAACTGCGTTCCAGGGACGACATGCCAGACCTCACGCTTGTCGCACTCACCGGGTACGGCAGTGACTCCGATGTCGCGCGTTGCCATCAGGCAGGGTTTGCCTACCACCTGCTGAAGCCCGTCGATGGGATCCGGCTTGCACGATCCATCGCGGACGGATTCGAATCCGGCTTCGCCACAATCTCGAACACATCCTGAGATCCGCGTTCCGCGGAGAATCTTACATCCCGCCGCAACAGTTGCGCCGTTTTCGCTGTACAAGGAGCTTAGCGGTCACTGTGCGCACGTCCGATTGCTTGGCATGGAACTTGCTTTTATCGTGAGTGAGCAGGCTTCGAAAACGCGGGCGAATCTATGCGGATATTGATGATCGAGGACGTGCCCGTCGTGGCCAACAGCACCCGGGACGCGTTGACGATGCTCGACGGAAATCTTTCATTCGACATCGCCGAAAGTCTCAGCAGCGCCCTGCAGCGGATAGACGAGGGCGAACGCTACGACGTAGCGCTGGTGGATTTGAGTCTGCCCGACGCATCTGGTTCCGATGCACCACAGGCGATACGCTCCATATATCCCGAACTGGTGATCGTCGTCCTCACCGGCGATGAATCCTGCATGCTCGCAGTCGACCTCGTGAGAATCGGCATCCAGGATTATGTGCCGAAGTCGGAAGCCACACCGCAACGGCTGCTGCGAACGATCCAGTTGGCGCAGGAGCGGCATCAGCGTGAGCTTATGTTGAAGCGCTCGGCGTCGCTCGATCCGCTGACAGGCACGCTGAATCGCAGAGGCCTGCTGGCCGAACTTCGCAAATCGCTGGCATCGGTCTATCGTCTCGGCACCAATGCCGCCCTGTGCACCATCGATATCGACCATTTCAAGTCGATCAATGATCATTTCGGCCATCCGGCAGGCGATGCCGTCCTCAAGGAATGTGCGAATCGACTGGCGGAACACACCCGGGCGAACGACCATATTGGCCGGGCAGGCGGGGACGAATTCTGGATCGTTCTCGACGGTCTGACTCCCGATGTGGACCTGGGCTCGGCGGCCGACAAGCTGCACAGCTGCTTTGACGATCCGTGCCGGATCGGTACCGGGATCATTCCGGTCAGTGCAAGTATCGGCATTGCTGTTGCCCCCCGGAGCGCAGCAACAATCGACGAGTGGATCCGCAAGTCCGATGAGGCCTTGTACGCGGCCAAGCGGGATGGGCGCGATTGCTGGCGCATATATCGCGAACACGCTGCCGTTGGCACGGGCAGCCGGGCAGGTAAGACATGAGCAGCAGGGACGGCAGAGAACAGGGCACCGGCGTGAATTCAAGCGCCCCGCACCGGGCATGGAAACGGCGAACGCAAGGCGAACGGCAGGGGAGCGACACGTACATGCCAATGGACGAAACCGATAAGGCCGAATTGCGGCAGGCCTTGCATGCAATCAACAACTCTCTGCACGTCCTCGGGCTTCAGACGGAACTGGCCCGGCTACATATGGAAAGCGGCAATCTTCAAGCAGCTTGCGCGGCCCTCGACCATGCGCTGCGGGAAAGAAACAACTGCGGCCAGACAACTCGCACGCTGCAGCGCCTGATCCAGGAACTCTGACCGGAGCACGGGAAAAGCAAAGCCAGAAACTAAGAGGCCCCGGCGATTTGCCGGGGCCTTGGTTTTTGCCGGCCCCATGACGGCGCCTGCAAACCTGGAGTCATTCAGCGCCGATTCGGCTGTCTGCTGCTGCTTTTGTCTTTGCTGCTCTTTGTCGGCTTGCTGTAGTCGCGACTGACTTGCGGGTCTTGCTCCTGCGCACGCTCCAGCGCAGCCTGCTCCGCCTCGGTCAGCTCATCAGGATCAAGCCCGGTATCGAGGTCAGAATCGAGATCGGCATCGAGGTCGTCTGCACCGAACCTACGGCCTTTTCCGGCTTCGGACTCGACGAATTCGCGCGTGTGCTTGTTGTAGCGCCGCGCGCTGACGCGATCGCCCTCGCCGATTTCCTGAGGTGCGTCGTCCTTGCGTTTGTCGTCCGATGATCTGTTCTTGGCCATATGAAACCCTCCTTATGCTATCCCTGCATGTATGCAATCGCTGTCTGATGCTGCAGGGTGATTTCCCTGCGCGCCGCTCTTGTCAGCGCGCAGGGGGGACAAAACAACAGATTCGCGAGATGCTCATTCGTCGTCGTTCATCTCTTCCTGCGTATCCTCCGCCGTTTCCTCGATAGCCTCGCCCGTTGCTTCGACGTCCTGGCCAAATCCACGGGTGGTGTTACATGCGGCAAGTCCAAGCAGGCCCAGCATGACCAACACAAGCTTGAGATTCGTATCCATTGCTGTTCTCCATTGAGGTCGTTTCGTCGTAAGTGTTTCGTACACACTCGGTTCGGTTTACTCCAATGCACATCGCGTGCCAAAACCCGCTGGCCCGCGCCCGAATTGCGGATGTCACTCGATCGACGATCGGGCGCTTGACGCGCGTGCGCCGGGCACGGTGCAAAAATTACCCAGGGCAGAAAATTTTACCGGGAGCGGAATGCAGGACAGGGTTGTCCTTGCTATGCAATGCATACGTTGCAAACCGCGACCCGGGCTTCGTTCCGCGGGCGGTATAGGGGCACCGGATCGGCCCGCAAACCAGCTTGCGGGTGCACGCGGGGCTGTCTCGGCGTATGATTTGCGCGGTTGTGCCGAAAAAAGTGAAGAACAACCGGCACGTTCGCGATGTCTGCAGCAAGCGGGATTGGCATGCATGTTGCAAGTTCCTGTCCAAGCTGGCCCAATGCACGCACGCGGACCCGGTCTGGCATTGTCGCTGGTTATCAGTCACTGACGTGTACTGCAAAAAAGGAGAGAACAATGTTTAACTGGGCAATTATCTTCCTGATCATCGGGCTAATCGCCGCGGTATTCGGGTTTACCGGTATCGCCGGTACGGCCACGAACATCGCGTGGATTTTGTTTGTCGTGGGCTTGGTGCTGGCTGTCGTATTCTTCATCATGGGACGACGACCCAGGATATAAACCGGCCGGGCACGCGCCCGGCGACAGCGTGCAACAAAGCGGGGAACGCGGGAGCGGTCCCCGCTTTTTTTTCGAGCCTCCTTCGTCACGGTAAATGTTGCCGCACCCGGCAACTTTTGCCGCTATCTCGCATCGCCGCCTGTTCTGCGTGCGCGGAAACCCGCAGCTCCGCGCGCGGCTGGCGATTGGCATGAAGTCTGCATCTACCGAAGCAGATAATTGCAGCCGTCCGTCCAGGACGCATAAGGAGGGAAACTCATGAAGCAAACATCGGTGACGGGGATATTCGTTGCGTCCGCGCTGCTGGCCGGCTGCGCATCAACGCCGGACGTGGCGGACACCGGGATCGTCCGTGCAGAAACGACCATTGAAACGGCTGCTGAAAGCGGTGCGCAGGAACATGCGTCCGGTGAGTTGGACGACGCACGCGAGAAACTCGTCGCCGCGAAGCTTGCCGCAGAGCAAGGCGATGAAGAAGAGGCGGCGCGGCTGGCGAAAGAGGCGGAGCTGAAAGCGCAGGTTGCCATGGCGCAGGCCGAGCACGCCGAGGCGGACGAGTCGCTGCGCGAGGTTCAGCAAGGCATAGAGACGCTGCGCCAAGAACTGCAAATGAACAACACGAATCCAGGGGGTACGCAATGACATTCACGAAACAAATGCTGGCCGTTGCGGTTTCCTCGGTGCTTGCCGCCGGCTGCAGCAGCACACCGGAGCGCGTCGCCGAGCTGGAAGAGGCTCGACAGGCGGTAATGGATGTACGCGAGAATCCGCAGGCGGACCAGTATGCCCGAGCGGAGGTGCGCGAGGCGGAAACCGCGCTCGAAAAGGCAGAGAAGGCCTACGCGGACGGGGCGGAGCTGGAAATCATCCGCCATGAGGCCCGCCTTGCAGAGAGTTACGCGGACATAGCCGCTGCACGCATCGGCGAAAGGGTCGCGCGGGAGAGCATCGAGGACGCCGAACTGGATCGAACACGGGTCCTTGAAGAAGTCCGGGCCCAAGAGGCGAGGGTAGCGCGCCAGGATGCCGAGGATGCGCGTTTGCAGGCGGACAT
This sequence comes from uncultured Pseudomonadota bacterium, assembly GCA_963713215.1. Taxonomy (GTDB): domain Bacteria; phylum Pseudomonadota; class Gammaproteobacteria; order Steroidobacterales; family Woeseiaceae; genus UBA1847. The sequence goes on from CAVQKY010000007.1 coordinate 341,913, forward strand.
GGCGTCCGAGCGCGCCGATGAATTGCAGGAGGAACTTGCAGACCTCAAGGCCGAGGAAACCGACCGTGGTCTTGTGCTGACTCTCGGTGATGTGTTGTTCGACACCGGACAAGCAGTGCTGAAGCCCGGAGCGAATGCGACGATCCTGCGGCTGGCCGAGTTCCTCGGGGAATACCCCAAGCGGCGACTCCTGATCGAGGGTCATACCGACTCACGTGGATCGGACGAATTCAACCAGGAGCTGTCGCGGCAGCGGGCGGAGGCCGTCCGGGTGGCGCTCATGCAGGCAGGTGTGACGGGTGAGCGCTTGCGGGCCCAGGGTCTCGGCGAGCAATTCCCGGTGGCATCGAATGAAACGGACGCGGGACGCCAGGAGAACCGGCGCGTGGAAATCATCGTCTCGTCCGACGATGAAAGCGGGTTCCCCAATTCACTTGACAGCTCCGCAATGAACGAGTGAGGAGTCGGTGGCGGGGCACGCCCCGCCGACCCACTCTAATTGCTTGTATCTGCCGGCCCGTCGATCGGCCGGCGCTCCGTGCGTTCAGTGCAGGTCTTCGCGGGATTCGGGATAGTCGTCGTCGTCATGCCTGCGCGTCGTATTGCGCCGCGCCGGCGAGAACCGTTGCCAAAATCGGAAACCGCGGTTGCCCTTGTGGATCGAGTTGACCCAGTAGTACGCTGAACCGAAGATAACAAGCACGGCGATAATGCCGAATGCTGTCATCCATGACGCCCAAGCTTCGGTGTTCCCAGTCATAGCGGCGCCTCTTCCTTTGAATAGCCTGCGATACTGGTATGCAAGCAATTATCATGCCGTCGATCAGGACCGTTTCAGCCGTCGGTACTCACGGCGTCGAGTAGCGCATTTGTTATCGACTGGCGCACCGAAAAATAGTCGCTCCAGGCAGGCCCGGCCTCCGCCAGGCGATCGAGGATGTTGTCGAGGCTGAATGCGGCCGATGACTCCAGATCATGCAGTTCGTCCCAGTCGACCGGTGTTGCCACGGGGGCGCCGGCGCGAGCCCGAAGTGAATAGGGCGCGATCGCCGTCGCCCCGCGGTCGTTGCGCAACCAGTCTACGTAAATCCGGCCGCTGCGCAGCTCTTTGGATGCTTTGGCGACATAATGCTCCGGCGCGGACGCCGCGAGTTTTACGGCAAACCCCTTCGCAAAGGACTTGACGTCTTCCCAACCGCGCGTACGCCTGATCGGCACGACTACGTGTATGCCCTTGCCACCGGTCAGGAGCGGAAAACTGCGTAGCTTCGCCGCCTCGAGCATTTCCTTGAGTTCAAAAGCCGCATCACGGACCCGGGTGAACCGCAGTTCCTCGTCGGGATCGAGGTCGAAAACGATGCGCTCCGGACGCTCGAGCCGATCGGTGCGTGAGCCCCAGATGTGCAATTCCAGCGCGCCGATCTGTGCAGTTGCTACCAGGCCGCGCCGGCTTGCCACAAGCATGTAGTCCCGGGTCTCGCCGGAACGCTCGCGAATCGTGACGCGTTCAATTTCATCCGGTATTGCAGCTGATGCGTGCTTCTGGAAAAAGCATTCTTCGGACTGGCCTTCCGGGCAGCGCACGAGGGTAAGCGGCCTGCGACCGACATACGGCAGCATGGAGTCGGCCGCTTGCATGTAGTACGCGGCGATCGCGTACTTGGTAGCGCCCTGTTGGGGAAACATGACGCGATCGGCATGCGTCAGCCGCACACCGTCGAGGTTGATTGTGCCGGACTCCGTTTTTTGCATGAGGTCGTCCCGCCGGTTAACAGTGCAGTGCGGCCTGCTTGCCGCGACCCGGTCTGGCTAAGCGGTATTGACTGAACCAACAGTCCGGGCCGATGCCGCATCTGCTCATAAGGAGCAAAGGCATCGGCCCGGGTATCACAGGCCATCTTCGGCTCGACGGTGGCCGCGTCTAGGCGTTTTTCGTGGAGGACTTCCCGGAGGGGTTTGTGGTGCTCTTGCCGGACCGTACCCCGGATTGTTCGTTCTCCGCCATGCCACCCGTCGCGCGACGAATCGTCAGATGATTATGCACGTCGGAAACGCCATGCACGGATTCGGCGCAATCCTCCGCGAGACGCTTCTGTTCGCGGTCGCTTACGCTGCCCGTAAGCGTCACCTCTTCATTTTCCACGTTGACCTCTATGTCGGACGCGTCGATATTCCCCGCGCTTTCCAGGCGTTCGCAAACCCGTTCCTTGAGATGATCCGGGGAACGCTTGAAACCTTTCGGACCTTTCCCCGCGTGCGGTCCGGGTGTTGCCCAATATTCGGCGGAGAGGACCTCGGGCCGCCGGCCTCGCGAGCTGCCGTATTGCCCCCCGAAATCCTCGTCGTCCTCGTTCCTGCCGCCGAAGCTCATGTCGCCATAGTTTTCCCCGTAGTTCTGGCCGCTGCCGTAGCCCTGGCCGCCGTAGCCCTGGCTGCGGGTGCGTCTGCCGGAACCTGCGGCGCCATAGCTCCGATCGTCGTCGCCGATCGCACCGGAACTACGGTTCCCGTAGCTGCGGTCCCCGTAACTCTGCGAGCCACGCCACGTGTCCTGGTGCTTCTGCAGGTTTCGCTGGTGTTCGCTGCCTTCATAATCGTAGGCGCGATAGCCCGAATAATTCCTGTCCGACCGTGACTGCTGCTCATCGTCATCGTCATCGAACCACGCCTTTACGTCGTTCTTGATGCGTTCGAGCATGCCTTCGTCACGCCGGTTGCGGTCCGGTCGGTCATAGTTGCGCGGATTCTCGTACCTGTCTTTGTTGCCCATGGTGTCGTCCTCTTGAATTCGATGCTCTGTGAGTTGCTGCAATTCTGTGATTTGCTGCAATGAGGTTTTTCGCTGCGCGACAAGCGTCGCTACACCTGAGGCTGCAAATTCTATGCCACCGTTGCGCGCTGTCCGACGCGCTGGCACAAGTATTGCATTTCCCGAGGTGATTTAAGCTTCGGGAGTCTGAAATGGATGTTGTCCGCGTTCTGCTGTCAATCCTTTTGCCGCCGCTGGGCGTGTTTCTCCAGGTCGGTATCGGGCTGCATTTCTGGCTCAATATCCTGCTGACCCTGCTCGGGTACATCCCCGGCATTATTCACGCCGTATGGATCATCGCGCGACGCTGAGCACCGCCGCCATGGAATCGGCCGGAGTCTGCGAACGGGCCGCTTCACCGCGGCACGTCAGCGGTGCCGACCTTCGCAAACTTCCTCGATGAGCTTCCTGTTGAAGGCGGGTAAATCATCAGGCTTACGGCTGGTCACGAGGCCCTGGTCGACGACGACTTCGGCGTCTTCCCACTTGGCTCCGGCATTTTCCAGATCCTTGCGCAGGGACGGCCAGGAAGTCATCCGCTTGCCTTTGACGGCGTCCGCATTGATAAGCGTCCATGGTCCATGACAAATCGCACCAATCGGCTTCCTTGCCTCGACGAACGCGCGAACGAACGCCACAGCTTTGTCGTTGGTCCGCAGGGTGTCGGGATTGATGACGCCGCCCGGCAGCACGAGTGCGTCGTAATCGGACGCCTTGGCATCGTCGAGCCTCAGGTTGGCGTGAAAATCGACCGACCAGGACTTCCTGGACCACGCTTTGATTTCCCGCGAGTCGGGGGCAATGACGTCAACAGCCGCGCCTGCTTCGAGGAGGGCCTCTCGTGGCGACGTCAGTTCCGTTTCCTCGAAACCGTCCGTTGCCAGGATCGCGACGCGCTTTCCTGCAAGTTTTACCATTGTGTTCTCCTTGTTTACACGACGCGACAGCGAGTCGCGCGTGCGATTCCAGACAAGCACTGCCGGTGCAAACAGCGTGCCACCGCGTGCAGCAGACGGGCCATTTTTACCGCTGGCACGAACTTTGCTTTCCGAATGACCAGGGTGCCAAAGGAGACAGGAGATGGAGCCAGCGAGACGAGGTCGTCACGCGTTTCGAACAATGCGGCTATTACTGTGGCCTGCCCTGGCAAGCGTGCTGCTCGCCGCCTGCGCGACATCGCCGCTGGGTCGGTCCCAGCTTCGTCTGTTTCCCGATGAGCAGCTCGAGCAAATGGGTACTGCAGCGTTCGAGAACATCGACGCTGAGACGCCGCGGACCGATGACGCCCGGCTGACGAAGTACGTGACTTGCGTCGCGAACAACATACTCATGGCCGTGCCGGGTGGCTCTCCGCAGAACTGGGAAGTGGCCGTGTTCGAATCTGGCGATGAGAACGCGTTTGCATTGCCCGGCCGCAAGATCGGTGTGTATTCCGGAATGATGCAGGTGGCGGAAACCCAGGATCAGCTCGCTGCGGTGATCGGCCACGAAGTGGCGCATGTCATTGCAGAACACGGCAACGAGCGGGTATCGACCAGTTTCGCGGCAGACACAGGCGTGCAGCTGGCCGCTGTGCTCGCCACTGGCAGTACGTCCGGCGACTCGCAGACTCTGATGTCACTTGCTCGGATTGGGTACGCAGGTGGGCGTGCTGCTTCCGTTCAGCCGGACACAGGAGGAGGAGGCGGATTTGCTCGGGCTCGACTACATGGCCGCGGCAGGATTCAAACCCGAGGCAAGCATAAGCCTGTGGCGCAACATGCAGGCTGCCGCAGAGGGCGACGCACCGCCGGAGATACTTTCGACGCATCCCGCCACGGGCTCCAGGATAGAGGCTCTGCAGGAGCGACTGCCATCGGCAAAAAGCGTTTACGAGCAAGCGATCGCTGCAGGGCGGCGCCCGGATTGCCGGCGATGAATGACATTGTCCTCTCGGCCGACGACGCACTTCTGCGCAGCACCGATGAGCAAGTGGGGGTTCTGTTGATGTACTACGGCGATGTCTTCAAGCTGGAGCAACCGCAGCTCGATCCGGAATTCGTCAAGCGGCGTCGCCTCTCACTCGAGGAATTGCGGGAGGCGTTGCGGACCGAACTGGCGGCGCGCGACATCCTGCCAAAGGAACAGGATAGCGATGTCAGCGCATGGCAGTTCTTTGTCGACCGAGTGCGCGGGTTGTTGCATGACGAACCGCTCGCCGTGCCACTCGAGGAGGAGCGCAAGCTCCTCGAATTGTGCGACAAACTGATGGCTTGTGGTCTCCCGGATCACGCGCTCGTCCGGGAAGGACGCTCTGCGACGCTCGAGGCCATGCGCTCGCTGCAGTCCCGGCAATAGCGGCGAGGCAGCAATGGCGTGGCCTGGACGTTTGCCTGCAAAAAATGCAGCCCCGGAGACGATCAGCAGGATCAGGATCGCGGTCTTGCTCGCGCTGCTTGCCCTCGTCGTTACCTGGACCGCGGGCGCCCGCGCGCCGGCGACAGAATGCGAAAACCGGCATCTGGATGTTGAGCGTTGCGATGATCACCGTGGGCGCGTCGGACGTTGAGCGTGTCGAATCCATACAAGCGCACGCTGCTGATAGTGAACCCCGGTAGCCGCAGCGGCACGGAGCCGGTTTCCGAGGCGGTCGAAGGGCTGCTTGAACTGGGGCCGGTGTACACGTATCGCACGGATGGAACGAATGCGGCGCGTGACGCGATCCTCGAGTTCGGCGGGCCGGACACGAGGGTCGTACTGGGCGGCGGGGATGGGACCCTTTCCAGGCAGCTGGATGCCGTTCTGGACAGCGGGTCCACTCTCGGTGTACTGCCGATGGGCACAGCGAACGACTTCGCGCGCTCCCTGCAGATTCCGCTCAATCTCGCTGAAGCAGTGAAGGTGATCGTCGCGGGCGCTACCCGCCAGGTGGACGTCGGCGAAGTCAATGGCGAGACGTTCCTGAACGCGGTGGGTGTCGGTATAGGTCCCGAGGTCACTCACGAAATGGATGAGGAGTCGAAGGGGCACCTGGGCGTATTTGCGTATCCGGTGGCGTTGCTGTCGGTATTGCGCGACGCGCAGCCGTTTCGGGCATCGCTCACAATTGACGGCAGTGAAATGGCCATCGACTGCCTGCAGGTAACGATCGGGAACGGAATTCACTATGGCGGCGGGATGACGGTCTCCGACGAAGCTCGCCTCGATGACGGTCATCTCGCCATTCTGTGTATACGAGAACAACCCGCGTGGCAGCTGGCGAAACACGCCCTTGCGCTGCGTAGCGGCGACGCGCACGAACTGGACGACATCGAGGTATATACCGGTCGCCACGTTCGTCTGCAAACGGACCGCCCGATGGAGGCCTCCGCCGACGGGGAGCTGGTGGGACGGACGCCTCTCGAGTGCCGTTCGCGGCCGCGGGCACTCCGCGTATTTGCCCCGCCAACCGCGCCCGACGTCGCCGACTGAACTACACGAGCCCTGCAAGAATTACCGGCAGGCGCCGGCCAGCGCGTCGAAATCTCGGCGCAACGACAGTAAAATCAGGGGCTTCGATTGGCACAACAATTGCATTTTTCGAGGATGTGCCGGGCAACGCCTGCCCGTTGAGGAGATGACAATGAACATCAAGACATTGGTTCCGATGAGCGCGAGTTTCCTGTTGCTGGCGGTGGCCGGTTGCGAAGTCGAGAAAACCGCCGACGGCGAGCTCCCTGACGTGGATGTCGAAGGCGATGCCGGAGCGCTTCCCAACTACGACGTTGAGAAGACGGAGGAGGGCCGTATGCCCGATGTGGATGTCGACGTGGAAGGCGGCCAGTTGCCGGAGTACGACGTCGACGCGCCCGACGTTGATGTAGAGGAAAAGACGGTGGAAGTACCGACGATCGATGTCGATCCGGCGGGCGAGAATGATGCGGAGGACGAGATCGAAGACGAGCTCGAACGCGACGAATGACGCCGTCGCGCCCCGTAGCGCGTGCTGCGTCGTTCGAAGGGACGAAGCCGCTCGTCGCGGCACCGGGAATTGACGGTGCCGCGTCGCGCAAGCTGGAACTCCTGTCGAGGGCAGGGTACGCGGCCAAGGGTGTCGTATACGCCACGGTCGGGGTGCTCGTGCTCGGAGCGTTGTACGGAGCGTTCGGTAACGAAGGCCTGACCGGTACACGCGGCGCGGTGAATACGATCGCCGAGCGGCCTTATGGCGACGTATTGCTGTTCCTGCTGATCGTCGGACTGGTGGGTTACGTCATCTGGCGCTTCCTCCAGGGGATCAGGGATACGGAAGGGAAGGGCGACGGAGCAGGGGGGTGGGTTCAGCGAATCGGCTTCATGATAAGCGGGCTCTTCTATGCCTCGCTCGCGTTCTACGCAATGCGGGTTGCCGGCTGGTTCTCCGGCGCCAGTACGTCCGTGTCCTCCGGCGGCGAGGCCAGCCAGCAGGCACTCACAGAACGCCTGATGAGCTATGAGGCGGGCATCTGGGCTGTCGGTATTGCCGGCCTGGTGTTCGTCGGCGTGGCCGTTTACCAGTTCTATCGCGCAGCAACTCGGAAGTTCGAGAACAACTGGAAACTGTACGAGATTCCGCCTCACCGGCTCCAACTTGCAAGGCGGTTTGCACAATTCGGTATCTCCGCCCGTGCGATCACGTTCGCGCTGACCGGTGGATTGCTGATTCTTGCAGCGGTGCGCGCGAATCCCGACGAGGCACGCGGTCTCGAATATGCATTGCAAACCTTGCGGGACGAACCGTACGGCACATCATTGCTGACGGTCATCGGCGCAGGGCTCGTCTGCTACGGCCTCTACTGTTTTCTCAACGCGCGATACCGTACCGTTAACGTGTGAGCCGCCCGGGCTGATTTGAACCAAACACTGAAGATCGAACGGGAGAAGCACGTGAGAAAGAAAGTACAGCTCGTCGGCAATGTCACTATGACCCTGCTGCTCATTGGTACGAGTCTCCTTGCCCGGGAGAGCGTGGCGAAGGGCTGGGCCAAAGCCGCCGGCGAAGAAGCGCCGCGCGAAACGTCGAATCACGAGCTCGGCCTCAGGGAAGCGGCGGCCTGGGCTCTGGTTTCCGGCAGCGTCGTCGGCCTGGCGAGAATGTTGGTTCGCCGTACGATAGGATACCGGGGCATTCCCAAGCTCGATAAATAGAATACACTGGTCACGGCGTTTCGACCCTGACCTGCAACGAAAAGGGGGCACAAACTGGTGCGATCCAAGACAGTAAGCCGGGCGGGCCTGGTTCCCGTCCTGTTCCTCGCAGCGTTCGCGTGCGCGGCCGACTATCCGTTCGAAGCCACAGAAGTCACCGAATTCAATGAGCCGTGGGCACTGGCCTTCCTGCCGGATGGCCGCATGCTCGTCACGGAAAAGAAGGGACGCCTGTTCGTCGTCAGCCCGGCCGGCGACAAAACGAAAATTGGCGGCGTGCCCGAAGTGGATTACGGCGGGCAGGGCGGGCTGGGCGATGTCGTCCTGCACCCGGACTTTGCCGAGAACTCAACAATTTACCTGAGCTACGCCGAAGCCGGCGAAGGAGACGACCAGCGCGGGGCGGCGGTCATGCGCGCCCGGCTGGACCTCGACGCGGAGACCTTGAGCAATGCCGAGGTCATCTGGAGGCAGGAGCCGAAAGTGTCGGGACGCGGTCATTACGGTCACCGCCTGCTGTTCGATGCTGCGGGTTACCTCTTCATTTCGTCCGGGGAACGTCAGAAGTTCGATCCTGCGCAGGACATGTCATCGAACCTCGGCAAGATCCTGCGCCTTCACGACGACGGCAGCGTCCCCGGCGACAACCCCTTCGTGAAGGATGGCACGGTTGCTTCACAAGTATGGTCGCTGGGCCATCGCAACCCGTTGGGCATCGTGTTCGACTCGGATGGCCGCTTATGGGCCCACGAGATGGGCCCGAAAGGCGGTGATGAGTTGAACCTCGTCAACCCGGGAAACAATTACGGCTACCCGGTCGTGTCCAACGGCGATCATTACAACGGCGACGTGATCCCCGACCACGAGACACGGCCGGAGTTCGTCGAGCCGGTGATTTCGTGGACGCCGGTCATTTCACCGGCCGGATTCATCATCTATGACGGCACCTTGTTCGGTGATTGGCGCGGCGATGGCTTTATCGGCGGCATGTCGTCCAAGGCGCTGTTGCGCATCGAATTCAACGGCGATAGTGCTCGAGAGGCCGAGCGCTTCGATATGGGCGAGCGCATTCGCGAGGTCGCCCAGGGTCCTGACGGCGCCATCTGGCTCCTGGAAGACGAGCGCGACGGCAGCGGCGGTGGGCTGCTCAGGCTAACGCCCAAGCCGTAGCAGCCGGTGCTGAAGACGTATGCCAACGCGCAGCCCGCGGTCGCCCGGAGGCCGCAACCGACCGCATACTCGCGCGCACCTTTTAGTTTAACATAATATACATTATACGCATAAGGTGGTATTAGCCTCTGACAGGAGGTTGACCATGCGAGTCTCCCAAATTCCTCGCTTCTCAAGCCGTTCTTGCCGGCTGGAACTACAACCCGCACCGGTGACCCAACGGGATACTCTTCCTTATACGGCCCTCTGGTCTTACCCATAGCTACCAGTTTCCATCAATCCCCTCATCCTCGCGCACGTTGACGATGGGTTTGCTCACATCGCCGAAGATAGCGGACGAACGCCAGACCAGGTCGCAAGACTCGTTCTCAATGTCGGCTAGTACCGGCAGCGGTCGTGTTCAAGCAGGTACCGTTGAGCGGCGTTTCGGCCAACAGCGGTCAGTCGTCTGGTGGCAACGTCCCGTCAATTTCAGCGATTATTCGTTCGACCTCGGGGCGAAAAACCGACCGGATCTCATCTTTTGAGTGCAGGTAGCTTAGTCGCACGACACTCATGTCTCGACTCAAAGCCCGGACCAGGCTATGTCGGGCTGCGAGCCAGGTCTCTTGGTCCAGAAACCCTGACTGATACTGAAAATAGATGTTGTCCGCGGATCTTAAGTGGATTGCCGAGGACAGCTCATGATAGCCAATCTCTTCCACCGGCGTATCGTCAAGCCACTTTTTCCATTTGACTTGATCGATCCCGTCAGGCAGCGGCGAACTACGAGTACGTTCCCCAACAACGCGCAACGCGACGTCACTCTGGATATACGCGGCAAGGACACCGACCCAAGTATCCAAACGTGCTTGATACTGAGCAGCAGATGTAATTTCGTAAGACTGCTTGATCTGGAATCCGACAAATATCAGCGACAAGACAATCGCAACAATTCCAATAAGCTCGGCACCGTCTTTCCAATTCGCACGATTCAATTGATTCTCCTAATGTCTATTGGGGCGAGTGCTGATCTTTGGGTCATCAGCCGTCATTGCAGCTGAGCAACAGGCGACCAACGCCTCGCGGCCAATAGCGGTTACGAGGATAGCCAATCCACACGGCTGCTTCGGGTCTGTAGCAGTCGTCAGAATGTTAACAGCCGACCGGCAGCTTTGGGATGTATCGCAGACACATTGCCGGACCAGACCGCAAGACTCGTTCTGATCGTCTGGTTTTTCCGGCAGCGGTAATTTGAACAGGGACGGTCAAGCGTCTCAGTACGGCCAGGAGCAGCCATCAAAGCCATCAGTTGCATAAACCTTTGGCGTGCGAATTTAAGAGATTTGGCTACTGATCGATATCCTGATTGTAGATATCTTGACTGCCCCAAGCTTTCGCCTTGGGATTCGGTTCTTGTTTCAAAACTTGCTCAATGTGTGCCTGGAAACTTTCTCCAAAAATGTAGCTCCGCTCGTCCCAAAATTGTCGTCCACCCGGGGTCGAGAAAAAGACGCCGACTAGGAGGTCCCATGCGCGCCAAAGCTCCGAGGAAAGCCAACCATCTTGCCATTGATAGAACGCGTTCTGTGCGTTGAGCAATAAGGCCATATGCATAGCAATAAATTGAGCTTTGTCAACGCCCGACAAGCCAGCGAAGTCTTTCATTCCAGCCATGGAAATACCAAGCAACTGACGATCGCTCTGCACTGCCGAATACCAAGCTGCGAAATTCTCGTTTACGGCCTGTGCTGCGGCTGACTTGACGGCAACAGTATTCTGCCGCACTTCATAGCCGACGAATGCGAGGGAAATGACTACGGCAGCTGCAGCTGCGAGCTCAGTCAGCTTTTGAATCTTCTCCAAAGATGACCCCATGGCCGCTCCCTCCCTCCGCAATATAGACCGAGCCAGCATGCATCTCGTGGAGATCACGAGCAATAGGGAGGCCGCCGGCCAGCAGGCAACTGTGCCGCAGAACCGTCCGGAATGGGTCAACAGCGGAAATTGTGACTCAATTCAGCTCAACATCCGCAGTCGGCCACAAGCAGCCTATCCGAACTTCTCAAAGTGTCATGTTTACGGTGCGCTGCAACCGGTTGTTAGGCGACTGGCGCCTGCCCGAACATTTTGGGCTTGCCTCGGCGACATGACAGACCGCCAATAGCCTTGTTCTATTCATAGTACTCAGGGGCTTTCTTGAGACAAGTGTTTCCAACGTAATCATGCTGGATCCACAGTTGTGCACTAGTTCTCGCGAGGAATGCTTCAATCGCCTCTCTCGAGATGAGCGTTTGCGCTTGATCGAAATCGAAGGTGGTTACACGCTTGAGCGTGCGGGCCTCTGGAAAATGATAGAGATCGCCGGAGAGCACAACGCCTCCAGTGTTACGCAGTTTAACGTACAGCACCTGATGGCCAGGCGTGTGCCCGGCCGCTAGCTTGATGACGACGGTTCCATCGCCGAACACGTCATACTCATCGCTCTCGATGATGATTGTCTTGCTGGTCTTGAGGGCGGCATAACTCGAAGACTGCGTCACTCCAGGTGGCCTTTCAGCGAACATGGCATCACGCTCGACCTGCCGTACGATCCAAGTGGCGCCTGCAAACGCGTTCGCATTGCCGGTGTGGTCATAGTGGTAGTGGGAAAAGGCGAGGTGCGTGATATCAGCCCCTGAATAACCTATTTCGGCCAATTGCACCATCAATGGTTTCCTTAGCAGCAAGTCTCGCTCACCACCGTCCGGCAGGATGAGATGATGGGCGACATCAGCACCCGTCGGCGTCCAGTCCGTATCGGGGACAGCGCCCGCGTCCCACATCAACGTCCCCTTTGGGTGATCGACCAGGAAACAGGCTACAGATAGGTTAGTCGTTGCAACCTCATCTTCCCTCAGTCGGAATCGGGCCGGGTCCGCCCGCAGGGTGCCGCAGTCGAAAACATAGAGTCTGACTGCTTTCACTTCTGGGTCGAACTCTTCCGGAGAGGATCCGGTTTGTGCACACCCAGCAACGGTCAGCACGCATACCACAGTAAGTGCCAGCGTCGCCGTCACAGACCTGGTGAGAAGTTGCATGTTCCTCCCTTTCGCACGAACTGAGTCAGAGCGAAGCGCCCTTTGGACTCGGTCGCCTAACTACGATTAGGCCGCATAAATGCGGCCTTGTAACACCGCAGAATCGCAGCATATGGACATGGACGAACCCCGAACCCCATGAAATCACTAGACCACGCGACTCGTTATACGTCAATAAATCGAGGACCAATTGCAGCGACCTGAACGGCTGCTTCGGGTCAAAAACAGTAGTCGGGATGATAACGATCAACCGGCAGCTTTGGAGTTCTCAGAAGACATATGGCCCTTCCAGCCTGGCGAGACTCGTTCCAAACATCCGCAATTTCTGGGAGCTGTCATTCACTTGCTAGCGTCCGGGGGTCGCCTCACGGGCCAGAAGCGGACGCTCACGATCCGAAAGTCTCCCGATTCACAGGTTCTCAGCTATGCTTCAGATACTTTGCCTGATTCGGGGATTTAACAATGGATAGCAAAACTGCCTCAATCGTGGTTGTTGCGCTCGGCGCACTCATGCTGCTCGCATCGCTGACTGCTGACATGACTGGTCTGGGGAATGACGGAGGCTTCGGCTCGAAACAAATGATAGGAACTGTTGTTGGAATTGTTGTGCTTGGTATCGGTGCGTATCTGTACAAGAAAAGCGGTACAGGTGATCGCCCAGGCGACTAAGGACTTTATGTCGGCATCGAATAGTATCAGGCTATCTGGGGACTCGCCGTCGTTCCCGCGGCTTCCGAGCCAGCGAGCGCCGCCAACGGAGCGCTGTGGCTATGATGAAGTCCTCCGCCTCATCAAGGAATTGGATTAGATTTTCCATAGATAGCTACGACTGTTCTGCGTAGGTCGGTCAGGGGGTTATGAGGCAATACGAACGATCGCTCATAATGCCCGTCAATGTTAGGCCGTTCAGCGCGATGTCCGCTGGGTCAGGAGCAGTCGGCCAGGCAATCTGCCGTGACTGACCGCTTTGCGACTATTATGCGACTCTCCATTGCCAAGCATTCACCTCTATCGACAATGTGTAGGATTCTCAAGCGGGCGAAAACACCAAGAAATTCTGGAGACAGCTCGCATGAAGTGCAAGCGACGCCAAAGTACACAGATTGTACGCGAGAAATATCGCGTAAAGTAATGAATTAAAGAGAATAATTGATATCAATAAACCACTTACAATACATATACGCATGCGGTCGGGTCCGCGACGGGCGCAGAAGGATCGGCAACAAGGCATCGGGGAGCCGGCCCGAAGAACTAGATGACGAACTCAAAAGGCGCTCGCGCAATGCGGAACTGGCTGTTCACCGATGAGGCATTGATGAATGTGGTCGCGCCGATCTGCTCACGACCCGCACTCGCATGCACGTGGCCAAAACAGTGGAGCTTCGGCGCAATGCGTGTGACAGCTTGACGCAGATACCGGCAGCCCAGGTCGAGTCCGCGACTGGATCGATCCAGAACGCCCGCAGGCGGTGTGTGAGTAATAAGGATCTGCGTGTCGGGCGGAATACTTGCCCAGCTGCTGCAAAGCTCGGCGTCTTCCCGGAAAAACGCGTGACCCCGCAGCTCAGGCGTCCAGGGCGCACCCCAGAAACGGATCCCATCGAGGACAAAGTCGCTGTCCTGCAGATAGATCGCATGCCTGAACGGGTCCGGGCGCTTGCGGACTTTCGCCTCGAGCACCAGATCGTGATTACCCCCGATACAAAGAATTGCCTCAAATTCTTGTAGTGCGAACCATTGATCGATGTCGTCGAGGTCATTTTCGTCCCCGTCGAACAGGCTGAACATGTCGCCGCAATGGATGAGTACATCGCCGCTCAGTTGGCCGAAAGCCCTGTGTTGACGGTGCGTGTCACTAATGATCGTTATGCGCATCCGGTTGCTCCGGCTACGAACCGAGGGGCGAAGAAGCCACGGGGCCGTCGAAGGTCGCCGGTTCCGGGCTCATGAGGTTTCGGAGCCGCCGTCACGTCCGCGCCGCTGCATGAACGCTGAGAAGCGCCGGCGCAAGCCGGTTTTTGCCGGCCGCTCCCACACTCGTTTCCGGCGTTCGATCGGGAGGCCCAGCGTGGCCTGTGCGGCCTCGCGCCAGCGTGCGAGCGCTTCACCACCCATATCGACGCCCGTTTCATCGCAATGTCGCGCCAGTTCGTCAGCGACCCGTTCGCGTTCGCCCGGTGTCATCACCACCCGCGGCTTTGCATGTGCAACGTCGATTTTCCGGTGCCGCCCCAGCTGGCTGACCAGGCGTATCCGGTCGAATTCGTGGCGCATTGCCAGACTGCACAGTCGTTTCAACGCCGCATCACGGCCGGCCAGATCACGGCCGCGCGCAATCTCGAGGTTTACCAGTTCCGCGCCCAGCACCCAGTTGGCATCCCTGTGGCGGAAATCACCGCCGTATACCATCGCCGCCTCGTAGCCGATGACGCGAATGAGATCATTGAGGAGCTGCAAGGCACGGCGTTGCAACAAATGCTCGCCCAGGGACTTCGCCCCGTGTGTCGTCAGTTTCCCCGCCGCCCAGGCGAGACTGACCGCAACCGGGTTCATGCCGAGCGCGAGTCTCGCAACCTGCAGCGCGTTGAGCCCTTGTTCGAGGTACGGCCGGAACGCCTTGTAGGTGCCATAGTAAGACGCGCCGCGCCGAATGAGCCGGTACATTTTTGCGGTGCTGTAGGACTTCAGGTTGATCGGCAGCCCATCGACAACGACCAGCAGATGAAGCGCCAGGCTGCTCAGGCTTTTTGCGACGAGCTCAATCTCGGTTTCCAGCAACGGGTCCGCGCTTCCCGGACGGTACAGCCGCGCAACGTCCTCCACGAATGCACGGATGTCGGCGAAGATCAGCTGGGAATTCAAGCCCTCCTCCGCGGCATAGCGATTTTTGAGGACCCGGTTGAACGCCCGTTGGCTTTCCGCTTCGATCAGCGCAACTAACTTCCGGTCCTTCTCGGCGAAATCGGCGAGCTCCTGATCCGACAGCTCGGACCGCACCACGTCAATCGTTTCGCCGGCGGCGAGCTGGGTACGCATCTGGCGGGCGAGCTGCAGCTCTCGGATTTCCAGCCGCCGTTCCTGGTCGATCAGCGCCTGCAGCCGGAACTCCAGCCGTTCCGCAGGCGCCATGCCGCGCGTCTCCTCTTCCGGAAAACCCCAGGCAGGCCGGTAGCGGCGCCGGTGGTGAATGTGGACGGCAAGCGCAACAAAAAGGAGGACAAAAAGGATGATCAAAATCGCCCCGACCAGCGTGCCGGGCGGCCACAGCAGAACCGCCAGGGCGGCCAGGAGCAGCGCCGCTACCGTTCCGCCAATGAGCGTCGTCGTGATGTACTTGTTCACTGCCTGTAATTTGCGGGCTAAAACGCCGGCCTGCAAGTGCCGGGCTGCCGCAGCGAAACGCGATGCGCGCAAGTCCGCCTAGACTTTGGCGACGTGATCCGCGTGATAGGCGCCCCGCTCTCCCATCGGCTTTTCGTCGCCGACGGTCGTATCGCGCCAGGTCTGGTGTTCCGCCTCGGAGTTGATCTCGGCTCCCAGGAGGACGATGTAAGCGGACAGGTACAGCCACAGCAGGAAGATCACGATAGCTGCAATCGACCCGTAGGTGTCCGCGTAGCTCCCGAAGTTCGAGGCATACAGCGAAAACGCCGCAGAGCCGGCAAGCCACATCAGGAGCGCCACGACCGAGCCGGTACTGACCCAGCGCAGGCGCGGGTTCGTCCTGACCGGCGCGAATTTATAGAGCAACGCCAATCCCGCGAGGAGCATCAGCGCGACCAGCAGCCATCCCGCTGCCGTTATGGCGAGCGCGATCCAGCGCGAGAGTTGCAGGTCCGTGCTGAGCGCAGCAGTACCGACGACAACAGCGAAGGCGAGCGTCATGCCGGTGGCGATGCCGAGCGTAAACAACAGGCTGAGGGCGTTCTGCTGCAGGAAACTTCGAGAGCGCGACTCGTTGTAGGCAATATTGAGTCCCTGCAAAAGCGCGTTCGTGCCTTTGTTCGCGCTCCAGAGGGCGAGCAAAAGGCCGATCGCGGCGCTCAAGCCGAGCGTCTGTTCATTGCGTTCTGCCACGTTCTGCAACTGCTCGCTCAGAATGCCATGCACTTCGGCGGGCACCACCCCGAGGAGCGTGTCCAGTTGCGCCCGGATTTCACCGGGATCGGTAAACGCGCCATAGATGGATACGGCGGCGGCCAGGGCGGGGAAAATGGCCAGGAAACCATAGAACGCCACACCCGCCGCCACCAGCGAGATGTGATCCATGCCCGCCTGTTTGACGACACGCTTCGTAACGTCCCACCAGCCCTTGGGCGGGATATTCGCCGGCCGTGTCGCTTCCTGGCCATGCGACGGCCGGATTTGCACTTCGTATTGTTCGGTCATTTCTGCCACCGGAGTCTGCATGGCAAATTTGCAAGTATCGGGCCAAGAGACCGGCGCTGATCGACCCCTCAGGTGCCGCCCGTCGCCGCCGACCAGGCCCAGCGGAGCACGGCCACTGCCAGGAGCAAAAACACCGCCAATACTGCGAGGACGGCAATGGCCGCGAGGCCGACGACCGCGCGGCTCCGCTGGCGAACACGTGCCGGCGTCTCGGCATGCCGTCTCAGCAGGCGCACGTTGCGTGCATTCGCTTTGAAGCCGAAATCGAACAGGTCGCCGAGGACCGGCACGAGGCCGACGAACGCCTCGAGCAGGACATTGAGGCCCATGCGCGAGAGCACACTCGCCGGCGCGCCGCTGCCGACCGCCTGCGCGATGATGTAACTCGAGAGCAGCGCACCGATCGCGTCCCCGACCCCGGGGACGAGGCCGATCAGACCGTCAAGCCCGATGCGGAATTTCGTGCCCGGTACGGGGACCGCACTGTCGAGAATCCACGCAAGGCGGTCCAGGCGCCTCAAATCGTCGCTGTTCATTCAGAATGCGAGCTCGCCGCTGACCACGGCGCCTTCGTCCACGTGACCCGGTTGGCCGCCGCCGATCGAAACCTCGATGGTCTCGCCCACGCGCGGCAGCACCAGTTCCCCGGCCTCGTCGTGATAGCCGAATCGTTGCCGGTCGATCTCGAAGTTCACGGTTTCGCTTTCTCCCGGCGCGAGCTGTATGACATCGAATGCGACGAGTTCGACCCGTGGTACCGACGAATTTGCGCGTTCGTCACGCGCCACGTACACCTGCACGACTTCGCGGCTCTCCCGCTCGCCGGTGTTCGTAACGGTCGCGCTGACCGGGACGATATCGTCCGCCGCCGCCCCGTCCGGCACCGAGAGATCCGTGTACTCGAAACTCGTATAGCTCAAACCGTGACCGAACGCATACACGGGGTCGCCTTCGTAGTATTTGTAGGTACGGTTCTTCATCGAGTAGTCGTCGAATGCGGGCAAGCCCTCGAGCGACGGATAGAACGTCACGGGCAGGCGCCCGGAGGGGCTGAACTCGCCCCACAGGAGGTCGGCAATTGCGGTCCCGGTTTTTTCGCCGGGGTAGAACGCCTGCACGATCGCGGACACGTTCTCATCGGCCCAGTTCAGCGCCATGGCGCTGCCGGAGAAATTCACCAGAACGAGGGGTTTGCCCGTGGCGTGCAGCTTCTCGAGCAATTCCCGCTGTGCAGCCGGAAGCTCGAGGTGGGTGCGATCGCCGCCGAGGAACCCGTCGATGGCGACGTCCATTTCCTCGCCTTCGAGGTCCGCGTCGATGCCGCCAAAGAACAGGATCACGTCCGCCTCTTCCGCCGCGGCCATCGCTTCGGCGACGAGATCGCTGCTGGTCTCGACCCACAGCAATCGCGCTTCGGGTTCGATCGTATTGCGATACCACATCTCGCCCATCGATAGCGTGGCCTCCAGCGGATAGCGCTCTCCCGCTTCGAGTTCGAACACCTTGTTCTCGATCGCCTCGCCGTTCAGTGTCGCCGTCGTCCAGCGCGTGGTCTTGAGCCGGTAGATGCCACTGGTCTCCGGTACCAGTACGCCGCGCCAGTGCACCGAGAAGTGATCACTCAATACGCTGTCGTCCGCGGGCGAATGTTTCCAGTAAAAGTCGATAGCGGGGTCGACCTGGGTTTTCACGGCCTCGCCGGCCCGGTCAGGCGCCGCGTAATAGCTGCCCTCGAGACCTGGCGCGAGCTCGCCCTCCCCTGTTTCGTGAAACAGGTTCTCCGGCGTAATGATGGAATAGTTCGTGTAGACGTCGCCCGCGAGCGGTGAGCCCACGGCGTACGACACGTGTTCCCCGCCAGCCCTCGCGCGAACGCCCTCGAGCGCGGTGACGGGCTCCGTCGGGATACCGTAGTAGTTCGCGACCAGCGTCATCCAGTTGTCGGCGTTCGGCCCGATTACTGCGACATGGGTTCCTGCAGCGAGCGGCAGCACGCCGTCGTTCTTCAGCAGGACCAGCGATGCACGGGCCGCCTCCTTGCTCAGCGCCAGGTGCTCCGCACTTGCAACGACGTCGAAAGGAATGTCGGTAAACGGCACCGACGCCGGATCATCGAATTCGCCGAGCCGAAAGCGTGCGGTGAACAGGCGCTCAACGGCCCGGTCGATGGTCGGTTCGTCGACCAGCCCCTCCGCGACGGCGTTCGGCAAGGCGTCGAACTTGTTGCCATTGCCGTCACCGCAATTGAGGTCCGTACCCATCCGCACGGCAAGCGCTGCGGCCTCGGCCCGGGTCTCGACATAGTCATGCGCTTCGTCGTAGTAGAAGTCACCGATCGCGCCGCAGTCCGACACGACGTAGCCGTCGAAGCCCAGCTCTCCGCGAAGGAGATCCACCATCAGACGTTCGCTGCCGCATGCCGGTGCGCCCCAGACGGCGTTGTACGCGCACATCACGGAAGCCACCGCCGTTTCGTCGATCGCCATCTTGAAGGCCGGCAGGTACGTTTCCCACAGGTCGGCGTCGCTCGGCTTGTAATCGTCGGAGTGCCGGCTGGGTTCCGGGCCGGAATGCACGGCGTAGTGCTTTACCGTCGCCACGGACTTCAGGTACTGGTCGTCATCGCCTTGCAGGCCGTTCACGAAATTGACGGCCATGCGGCCGGTCAGGTAGGGATCCTCGCCGTAGGTCTCCTGCCCGCGCCCCCAGCGGGGGTCGCGGAAAATATTGATATTGGGCGACCAGAACGTCAGCCCGGTGTATTGCGCGATCGTTTTGTCGCGGGCGAACTGGTGGTGCTTGGCGCGCCCCTCGTCGGAAATTGCGGTCGCGACACGGTGCATGAGGTGCTCGTCCCAGGTGGCCGCCATGCCGATCGCCTGCGGAAACACCGTTGCCTCGCCGGCGCGCGCGACACCATGCAGCGCTTCGTTCCACCAGTAGAACGGTTTCACCCCGAGTCGCTCGATACCCGGCGCCTTGTCGTACATTTGCGCCGCTTTTTCCTCGAGGGTCATGCGGCTCACGAGGTCCCGCGCCCGGTCCTCGGGTGCGAGTGACGGATCCTGGAACGGAAATTCGGCCGTCGCTGCGATCCGTATCCGCGGGACTCCGACGGCGGCGCCGGATCGTCGCCACAGCCTGCCGTCATTACGAGTAACGCGCCTGCAACTCCGGCCGCCAACCACCGCCTGCTCCTTACCATCATCGTCGGGTCCCCCTGCGTCGTGTGCCGCCGGAAACTGTAGCATCCCGGCGCAGCAGGCTGCGGTGGTGTGCGGCGTCGACTGAATGTCGTTTATTAACAGGTATTCTTAAATTATTGTTTTAACAGTAAACTCTACATTCGAATATTGCATACGGGAGCGCCGGTTCCCGTCGCGATGGCCCGCAAATTGCAAGCACTTCGGTATGCACATCGCCAAACGCACCGTCTTTCGCCGCTCGATGATCGCCGTCCTCATCGTCGCAGCCGTGTTGGTGATTGCACGGGCGTTGCTGCCGGTCGTCATGGAACACTACGTCAACCGCGAACTCCGCACGATGGACCCATACAACGGTGCCGTAGCGGATGTCGACGTTGCGCTGATACGCGGTGAATACGCGCTCGACGACCTGGTATTGCGAAAGCGCGACAGCGATATCCCGGAGCCGTTCCTGTCTGCAAAACGCATCGACCTCGGCCTCGATTGGTCGGCCATCTGGGCGGGTGAGCTGGTCGGCGCCGTGCACGTCGAGAAACCGGTGTTGGCCTTCGTCGACGGCCCCACGCCCGAGACCAGCCAGGAGGGTGCTGGCGAAGAATGGCTCGACCGCCTGGAGACGCTGGTCCCGTTCCAACTGAACAGCCTGACCGTCGACAACGGCACCGCGTTCCTCTACAAGACGGAAGAGTCCGGCACCACCGAGCGCCTGTTTCGGGTCCACGCGATCGATGTCGTCGCGGAGAATTTCACGAATATCCGGGAATCGGAAGAGGAGGTTTTCGGTACGGTCGCAATCACCGCAACAGTCGAGGAAACGGGTCTTTTTCGCCTCTCGGCGGAGATCGATCCGCTCACCGACCCGCCGGAGTTGTCGGTCGACGCGGAGGTGACGGGGCTGCCGTTACCGAGCCTGAATCCGCTCCTGGAAGCCTACGCCAATCTCGACGCCGAGGCCGGGCGTGTCGAGATATTTGTCGAATTCGCAAGCGCCGACGGACGCTTCGACGGCTACGTCAAGCCGCTCGTGCGCGACGCCGAAATCCTGACACTCGACGAGGAAGGGTCCTTCTTCGGCAAGGTGTGGGAAAGCGTCGTGGAATTCGCCAAGACCATTCTCGAAAACGATGACACCGAACGGGTCGGCGCCGAAATCCCGCTGGAGGGAGAGCTGACCGCCGTGGACGCCGACCTGATACCCGCGGTATTCAGCATTCTCCGTAACGCGTTCATTGAAGCGCTGTCGGTTGGCCTCGGCCATACCATCGGACTCGAAAACGTCCAGAGCGATGACGAGGGCGACAGCAGCTCCTGACCGCGCCGCACTCATCAGGCGTCGCTTTGCCGCTCGATCTCGATCGCCAGTATCAGGCGCTCCAGTTTTCGCGCGAGTTCCGCGACGAGGGCCTCCATGCGCTGGCGTTCCTCCGCGTTCGCAGCGCGCGCAAGCCCCGCCTGCGCGGATGCCAGCTCCTGCTCCAGGCGATCGCGCCGGGTGCCGCCGCCTGTCGTCGCATCGCTCGTCACAGCGTCACCAGCCGCGGTTCAGGGCGGCCGTGCATTCGATCCTGCGTCGCGCGTCCATCGCCCTACTCTTCCGCCCTCTTCCGGGACGGCACGACCCGCCATACGACGTTGCCCACGTCGTCCGCAACCAGCAGCGCACCGCTGTTATCGGTGATCACGCCGACCGGCCGCCCGTGCGCTTCTCCATCGTCGGTGACGAAACCGGTCAGGATATCCTCGGGCGGGCCAGCGGGCATGCCGTTGGCGAAGGGTACGAAAATCACCTTGTAGCCGCTCAGGCTGCCACGGTTCCATGAGCCGTGCTGGCCGACGAACGCGCCGTTCCGGTAGCGCGAGGGAAACAGGTCGCCGGCATAGAACGCAAGGCCGAGCGAGGCCGTGTGCGCGCCGAGTGCGTAATCGGGGACGACGGCCTGTGCCACCCGTTCAGGCTGTTGCGGCTCGACCCGCTCATCCACGTTCTGGCCGAAATAGCTGTACGGCCAGCCATAAAACGCGCCCTGCTGCACGGCGGTCATGTAATCCGGCACCAGGTTGTCCCCCAGCTCGTCGCGCTCGTTCACTGTCGTCCAGAGCGCACCGGTTTCAGGATGCCAGTCAAGCCCGTTCGGGTTGCGCAAACCGCTTGCGTAGACCTCGGTACGGCCGGATCCAGGGTCGATGGCGAGAATTGCCGCGCGCTGAACTTCCTTGTCCATCCCGTTCTCCGCAATGTTGCTGTTGGAGCCGACAGTGACATAGAGTGTCGCGCCGTCCGGGGCGCCGATCACGTTTTTCGTCCAGTGGTGATTGAGCGGCCCGCCCGGCAACCCGGCGATGGTCGTGCCCGGACCGGCCAGGGCCGTTGCCCCCGGTGTGTAGTCGAAACGGACGAGCGCATCCGTGTTCGCGACGTAAAAGTCATGCCCTTGCAGGTACATCCCGAACGGCGAATTCAGGCCTTCGAGGAACGTACTGCGCTGGTCGGCCACGCCGTCCGCGTCCGTGTCGCGCAGCAGCGTGATGCGATTGGCGCTCGGCACACCCGCGCCCGCGCGCTGCATGACTTTTTTCATGACCCAGCCACGAATGCCCTTGCGCTGCTCGGGGCGCGGGGGGCCATTGGTCTCGGCCACCAGGACGTCGCCGTTCGGCAGCGAATAGAGCCAGCGCGGGTGATCGAGGCCTGTCGCGAAGGCATTGACCGTGAAGCCATCGGCTGCCGTCGGCAAAGCATCGTCCGGCCAGCCCTGCGCCGGCGCAATGTTGATCGTGGGCAAAAGGGAGGTATCCGGCGGCGGCAGTTCCGGTTCGGCCCCGTAGGTCGGCTCAACTGGCGGCCTGCTCCCGCCGCACGCCGTCAACAGCGCCGCGACGAAGCTCACGCCGATAAGATGCATCGTGTCCATTGCGGTCTCCCCGCGAAGAAAAAATTCAACACTCCTCCATGCAAGGATCGTTCCGTCCAGGCGCCGCCGACGGCCGGCAGCGCAAGCATGGCACAATGCTTGCTTACCTATCCAAGGATGACCGCGCAAGCACCGTATTTCACTGCGCTCACCTACTGGATGGCAGGTATCGGCGCACTTGTCTGGCTGCTGACGATGGCGGTGGGCGCGTACGCGGCGAAATCCGCGCCGGCCGCGACGCGCGCCGGCCGCTGGCTCATCGTCGGCCTCGGCGCGGTCGTGCCCGGCATCGCGATTACGCTTTTGCTCTATTTCGGACTGCGCCCGCCAGCGGCCTCGTCCGGCACGTCGCCGGCCGTCGTCGCCGAAGTCACGGGACATATGTGGTGGTGGCGCGTGCGGTACACGGATGCTGCGGGGGTCGTCGCCGAGACCGCCAATGAATTGCGACTGCCTCGCGGCCGGCCGATCGAACTGCGCCTCGACAGCGTCGACGTGATTCATTCGTTGTGGATCCCCGCGCTGGCCGCAAAACTCGACATGATTCCCGGGATGACGAACACACTCGTCCTCGAACCAGCGATCGACGGCCGCCATGAAGGCGTCTGCGCCGAGTATTGCGGAACCGCCCACGCGCAAATGCGCTTCGCCGTCGACGTCGTTTCCCCGGCGGCCTTCGACCGCTGGTTACAGCATCTGCAGGCGCCCGCGCGGCCGCCAGCGGCGCCGGACGCGGCGCGTGGCGCCGAACTTTTTCGCACGAACGGCTGCGGCGCATGCCACGCGGTGCACGGCACGAGCGCCGATGGACGCGTCGGGCCGGTCCTGACGCATCTTGCGTCACGGCGCAGCCTGGGCGCGGGTAGTCTGCCGATGAGTGCGCAGACTGCCGCCACCTGGATTGCGGAAACGAAACGGATCAAACCGGGCGTGCACATGCCGGCGTATACGATGCTCGACGAGCATGAACTTGCCGCATTGGGCGCATATCTCGCGGGGCTCGAGTGAAACCCGCACCGCCTTCGGCGGACGTGCAGCGCATGCAGGAACATCGGCTCCGAAACGCCTGGCGCGCGCCGCGAGGCTGGCGCTATTTCACGGCCGTCAACAACAACACGGTGGGCCTGTGGTACCTCGTCGTCGCAGGTGCGTTCCTGCTGTTCGCGGGCGCGCTCGCCTTGCTCATGCGCACCCAGCTCGCGACGCCTGGCAACGACTTTCTGTCCGCCGAACTCTACAACCAGGTCTTTACCCTGCACGGCTCGGTCATGATGTTCCTCGTCGCCGTGCCCCTGTTCGACGCGTTCGCCATCCTGCTCCTGCCACAGATGCTCGCCGCCCGTGACCTGCCGTTTCCGCGTCTGTCGGCGTACGGCTTTTTCTGCTTTCTCATCGGCGGCCTGTTCGTGTGCGGCTCGATCTTTTTCGACGCGGCGCCACGTGGGGGCTGGTTCATGTACCCGCCGCTCACCAGCGCCTATTCGGACGGTGTCGGCGCGGACATCTGGCTACTCGGCCTCAGCTTTATCGAGGTCGCGTCGATCGCCGCCGCCGTCGAGCTGATCGTCGCCGTCCTCAAGTGCCGTCCGCCGGGGATGACGCTCGACCGGATGCCGCTGTATGCCTGGTATGCGCTGATCGTCGGCGTCATGATCCTGCTCGCATTTCCTCCGCTGATCGTGGGCGATATCCTCCTCGAGGTCGAACGGGCGTTCGACTGGCCATTCTTCGATCCCGCGCGCGGCGGCAACCCGCTGCTGTGGCAGCACCTATTCTGGATTTTCGGCCATCCCGAGGTATACATCATCTTCCTGCCATCGCTGGCGCTGGCGGCGATGATCGTGCCGACCTTCGCCGGGCGGCCGGTGGTCGGTTACCGCTGGCTCGTGCTGTCGGCAGTCTCCATCGGCTTCCTGAGCTTCGGCCTCTGGGTGCACCACATGTACACCACGGGGCTGCCTGCGCTCTCGCTTGCTTTTTTCTCGGCGGCGTCCGAACTCATTGCGATACCCACCGCCATATCCATTTTCGCGCTGGTGGCGACCGTGCTGTGCGGCCGGCTGTTGCGCGCCGTGCCGATGCTGTACATGGTCGGTGCGTTCGCGCTGTTCGTCATCGGCGGGTTGACCGGCGTCATGCTGGCGCTCGTGCCGTTCGACGTGCAGGCGCACGACTCCTACTTCGTCGTTGCACACCTGCACTACGTCCTTATTGGCGGCATGTTGTTGCCGGTCATCGGCGGTCTTTACTATTACTTTCCGCTGATGACGGACCGGCGCCTCTCCGACCGCCTTGGTCGGATTGCGTTCTGGCTGCTGTTCGCCGGTTTCAACATTACGTTCCTCCCCATGCACCTGACCGGCCTGCTCGGCATGCCGCGACGCGTCTACACGTACCCCTCCGCCAACGGCATCGACGAACTAAACCTGTTGTCGAGCATCGGGGCGGCGGTCATTGGCGCGGGTATGCTGGTCCTTTGTCTCGATGTCTTTCGCCCCAACGCCCGCAAGGCGCTGACGGCTCGCAATCCCTGGAATGCAGGCACGCTCGAATGGCTGCAGCGCGTGCCCGGGGAGAACTGGGGTGTCCGTTCCGTCCCGCCGGTAGCCTCCCGCTACCCGCTGTGGGACCAGCCGGGGCTCGCGGACAATGTCGACGCCGGCGCCTATTATCTGCCGGACGCAGCAGAGGAACTGCGGGAAACTCTGATCACCTCGCCGGTCGCGACGCGGCCGGTGCAGTGCCTGCGGGTGCCAGGACCGACGTGGATCACGATCATTGCCGCTGTTTTTACGGCGGGTGTGTTCGTGTTCGCGACCTATCACTGGTGGCTCGCCACTGCCGTGGCCGCCGTGCTCACGCTTGCGGCGATTCTTTACTGGCTGTGGACCGGCACCGCACACATACCGGAGCAGGCGGACAAGGATGTCGGTGATGGCGTCCGTGTGCCGCTGTATGCGTCCGGTTCCGCCTCCGTCGGGTGGTGGGCATTGTTCCTCGCGCTGCTGGCCGACCTCTCCGCATTCGCGAGTCTCGTATTCAGCTATTTCTTCTACTGGACGGCCGATGCCGGCTTCTTCGCCGATGCAGCTGCGGGTCCCGGGCGGCGCTTGCCGCTGGCCGCCGGTATGCTCATCCTGCTCGCATGGTTCCTGACCTGCCAGGCGGGACGTTCGATCGGCCGAGTCGGCAAGACCGTGTTCATTCTCATCCTTGGCGGCGCCGCACTGGCGGCCGCGGCGGGCGGCACCCTGCTCGTCCTGGCACCGTGGTCGTCCGGCCTCGATCCCACCGCGCATGCCTACCCGGCAATGGTGTGGTTACTGGTTGGCTGGGTGGTTTGCCACCTCGCCATCGGTATCCTCATGCAGGGCTATTGCGGAGCGCGCCGTGCTGCGAATCGACTGAGCGCCCGCTTCGACATCGACATTCGCAACACGGTGCTGTTCTGGCACGTGTCGCTGGCGATCTCGGCGGTAACGATCGGCGTCGTGGCATTCGCGCCGGTACTGTCATGATCCCGCGCGGCCGCTTCTCGGACATCGAACTGTGGTATCTCGCCGCAGCGCCCGCCACCTGGCTGGCACATTTCGTGGTGCTGTACGGCGCCGCGGCCATCGCCTGCGCGCGGCCGGAATTTCGATCAGGCGACCTGCTGTGGCCGGGCGTCGTCGCGACCGCAGCCGCGTTCGGCGCAGTCGCGATCGTGGCCATCAGGGGCTGCCGCGCACTGCGTGCGCCGGCTTCCGCGGACAATGGCGGCGCTCGCTCGTTCCTCGGTGAATTGCTCCTCGGGATTGCCGCCGTGAGCGCCCTCGGCATACTCGTTACCGCGAGCGTGCCTCTCGTCAGCGGAGGCTGCTGGTGATTCCGCTCGTAGTCGCCGGTCTCGTGCTGGCCATGGTATGGTTCGGGCCGCTGGTTGCGCTCGCCGGCCACAGTTTCACGGCGCACATGACGATGCATGTTGCCGTGGTCGCCGTTGCGGCCCCTTTGCTCGCCGTCGCGGTCGTTCGCACTACGCCAGTGAGGCTTTGCTTGCCGCGCGCGCTCGCCGGTCCCGTGCTGGCGTCCATCGCAGAATTCCTGGCGGTCTGGGGCTGGCACCTGCCCGCGCCGCACCTGTTCGCACGTACCTCCCTCACGGGCCTGTTCCTCGAGCAGGCGTCGTTCCTGCTCACCGCGGCGTGGCTCTGGACGGCCGCGCTTGCCCGGCCGCCGACTTCGGCCGATCCCGGCGGCGGCGGCGTACTGGCGCTGCTGCTGACCTCGATGCACATGATCCTGCTCGGCACCTTGCTCACGCTCGCGCCGCGTTCGCTCTACCCGTCAATCCACCCTGGCGCTGCGCATGCCCTCGACGACCTGCATGGCGGCGGCCTGATCATGCTCGTCGGCGGCGGCCTGCCCTACCTGGCCGGCGGGCTGTTCCTCGTCTGGCGGCTCCTCGAACACCCTGCAGGCGGCCGTCCACGGCCGGCATCGGAACTCTAGGAATGCGGCGGGATTTTCGCCTGCTGCTGCGTGCCGGGGGACTCGTGCTGCTGCTCGCCGTGGCCGTCGTCGTTACAGGGATCTACAACGTCTCGGCGCGCGCCGGCCATTTCTCGGCGACGGCCTGGCTGCTGCATTTCACCATGCGTCAGTCGGCGCGTGCCCACTCGGCCGGTATCGAGGTTCCGCCCCTCGACGGGCGGGACCGGGTCGTTCGCGGCGCAGCGCACTTCGCCCTCGCCTGCGCGTCCTGCCACGGCGCGCCCGGCAATCGTTCGCTACGCGTGTCGGACTACATGACGCCGGCTGCACCCGAGCTCGGCCCGCTGATCGGGAACTGGCGCCTGCGCGAGTTGTACTGGGTGGTCGCGCACGGCATCAAGTACACCGGCATGCCCGCCTGGCCGACGGCGGAGCGGCCGGACGAGGTCTGGGATGTCGTGGCGTTCCTGCGGGTACTGCCGCGCCTGGATGCGGCCGGCTACCGGGCGCTGGCATTTCCGGGCGCCGCGACGGAGCCGTCCGGTGCCGGGGACGTGGCGTTTGTGGCGACCCTGGCGCAATGCGCGACATGCCACGGCTACGATGGCCGCGGCCACGCGTCCGCGGCATTTCCGGTCCTGGCCGGTCAGCACGAAACGTACCTCGCATCGGCCCTCGACGCGTATGCCGGCGGGCGGCGCGCGAGCGGCACGATGCAGCTCGCCGCCGCCAGTCTCGACGCGAGCATGCGTCAGCGTCTCGCCGAGTACTATTCACAGAAACCCCTGTCACAGACGTCCCTTCGCGGCGTGCCGGCTAGCGGCGCGGATGCCCGATCGATCGCCGAAGGCGCTCTCATTGCGGCGTCGGGACGGCCGGAACGGCGCATCCCGGACTGCAATCACTGTCACGGCGAACCGCGCGTAGCCGACAACGCGGCGATACCGAGACTCGCCGGCCAGCCACGCAGGTATCTCGAGACGCAGTTGCAGCTGTGGCAATCCGGGAACCGGGGCGGCGGGCCCTACGCCGCCATCATGCGGAGAGGCGGCAAGCCAGCTTCGCGACGACGAGATTCGTGCGCTGTCTGCCTATTACGAAGCCCTGCCGCGCGTCACGGACCCCTGGCAATGAGGGCATTGCATGCCCCGGGACGCCGACGGCGCGCGCCAGCGGCCTCTTGGTATGGATATTGCAGAGCTTCTTCCAGGAATCCGAAGCGCGGACCTTGGCCGCATTCTTCGACAGAGACACGACAGGAACGGGAGACAACCCATGAATTCTTTTGCAAGACAGCGCGCACTGGCCACCCTGCCGCTTGTCGCGGCACTGCTGCTGATCCTCGCCGCGTGCGACCCCGCGCCGGACGTGAGCAGCGAAGATGCGGCTGCCACGGCTGATGACGCCTACACGGCAGACGGTGTCGAGACGCCGACGCGATCCGGCGAGATGGACGACGCCGCAGGCACCGTGGACGAGGGTGCCGTGAACGAGTCCGTGACTGCCGCGATGGTCACCGCGACGGCCGAGCTCGAGGCCCGCTCGGACAGCAACGTGTCGGGCGAACTCACGCTCGAGCAGCAAAACGGCGTCGTGCGCATTCGCGGTGAGATCGAGGGGCTGACGCCGGGGCTGCACGGAATGCACATACATGAGGTGGGCGATTGCTCGGCCCCGGATGCGAGTTCCGCCGGGGAGCATTTCGCGCGGGATGGCGCAGTGCATGGCGCGCCGACGCAGAGCGCCGGCCTGCACCATACCGGGGACCTCGGCAATATCGTTGCCACCGAGGACGGCGTGGCATCCGTCGATGTGATCGACGACGCGCTGTCGCTCAGCGGCGGCGAAAGCGCTATCGGGCGCGCGCTTGTCGTGCACTCCGGCGCCGACGACCTGGTTTCTCAGCCGGCTGGCAATTCCGGTGACCGGGTCGCGTGCGGCGTAATCGAGCGCCGCGGCAGCGGCGAAACCACGGGCTAGCCGCGGCTGTCCGGCTGCCGGGCGAATTCACGGACACGGAGACGAAAGCATGACGACGGGTCACGAACCGCTGCCGTTCGAACAGCACGGGCAGGATCTTACCGATGCGCTGGACCAGGCAAAAGAGCGCGGCTACGCCAATAACTTTGCGTATCGCGCGAACACGCTGCGGTGCCGGGCGACGGGCGAGGAATTTGCCGAGGGACAAGCCTGGATCGAGGATTCTATCAGCGTGGACATGGGTACGGACCCGGGCGACGATGCGACCGTCTACCTGATCAATACCGACGCCGGGCGCCGCGGCTACATCGTCGTACCCGCGTCTTTCTACGCGGAACCCGGCAAGGCGGCGTTCATCGACCGTCTCAGGACGCACCCGAAGTCCAGGCTCCGCTGATCCGGCAGGAGTCATGGGTCTCCTCGTCGACGGGCAATGGCAGGACAAGTGGTATGACACGGATTCGACCGGCGGCCGGTTCGAGCGCCAGGCATCGGCGTATCGCCAGCGCGTGACGCAGGACGGCCGGGAGCACGGGTTCCCGGCCGCCAGCGGCCGCTACCATCTCTACGTATCCTATGCCTGTCCGTGGGCGCAGCGCACGCTGATCTTCCGCAAACTGAAACAGCTCGAATCGCACATCTCGATATCGGTCGTCCACTGGTATATGGGCGAGCGCGGATGGACCTTTGCCAATGCGGAAGGCGTGGTGCCCGACCCCGTGCAGGGCGCGGAGTACCTGTATGAAATTTACCTCGCGGCGGACGCACGATTCACGGGGCGGGTTACCGTCCCGGTACTCTGGGACCTCGAGCAGGGAACCATCGTCAACAACGAATCGGCGGAAATCATCCGCATGCTGAACTCGGCATTCGACGAGTTCGCTGCACCGGGAGATTTCTATCCCCCGGCCTGCCGTCGGGAGATCGATGCGATCAACGACCGGGTCTACACGACCGTCAACAACGGGGTGTACAGGGCAGGTTTCGCGACCACGCAGCAGGCTTACGAAGAGGCGGTGGTTCCCCTATTCGACACGCTCGACTGGCTCGACCAGCGCCTCGCCTCGCGCCGGTTCCTGGTTGGCGAGGTCGTGACCGAGGCAGACTGGCGCCTGTTCACGACGCTGCTCCGCTTCGACCCGGTGTATTTCGGCCATTTCAAGTGCAATCTCCGACGACTGGTCGACTACGAAAACCTGTGGCCTTACGTACGCGACCTGTACCAGACGCCGGGCGTTGCCGAGACCGTGCGTTTCGACCACATCAAGCCTCACTACTACATGAGCCATGATCGCGTGAACCCGACGCGTATCGTCCCGCTCGGCCCG
The DNA here is from genome assembly GCA_963713215.1 of uncultured Pseudomonadota bacterium. Taxonomy (GTDB): domain Bacteria; phylum Pseudomonadota; class Gammaproteobacteria; order Steroidobacterales; family Woeseiaceae; genus UBA1847. Next base: position 372,387 of record CAVQKY010000007.1, read on the forward strand.
GAGATCGACTACACCGAGCACCATGATCGCGACCGTCTCGGCTAGCCGATCGTGCACGCGATGGTACGGAACTTGCAAAATCCAGCATACGCAATCCCCTTGCACTGAATCCGGAGCATAACCGATGGCTACCTGTGACAACTGCGGCAATGACTATCACCGGACCTTCGATGTGAAGATGAACGGTGACACGCAAACCTTCGACTGTTTCGAATGCGCGATCCAGGCGCTGGCACCGGTATGCCCGGTGTGCGAGACGCGGATCATCGGCCACGGGATCGAAGCGGATCGCGAGGAGATCTACTGCTGCGCGCACTGCGCGGCGCGCGACGGCGTCGACGCGGCGGTGGATCATGTTCGTACCGGCAACTGACCAGGCTGTAAGCCTTACACCATGCATGTAAAACTTGCCGGATTATGAGCGGAACCCGGATGTACCAGACGATTCATGAACTGCCCGCGGAAGTCCGGAACAACATGCCGGCTCAGGCTTGCGAACTGTACGTCGCAGCCTATAACCGCATCCGCGAGAAAGCGGTGCGGAGCGGCGACCGGGACGAATCGACGATCGCTCGGGAGGCGCACGATGGCGCGATGCTGGCGGTGCAATCGGAGTTTGAGATCGACCCGGACGGCACCTGGCAACGTGCGCCTATTGCAGAAGACATGGAAGACCTCGGCCGCGCCGCCGGCGACAAGCAGAAAGGCTTGCGCCGGGACGAGTGAGGCCTGGCTGCACGACATGATTACAGCGCTCAGCGCTCGTCCAATGCCCCGATCAGCCCGTCGAGCGCAATTTTCAACTGCGCGCGTTCGAGTTGCGGCTGGCGCGCCTTGCGCACTTTGAGCCCTTCTATCAGGATGGTGAGTGAGAGGGCTCGTTGCCGCGCCGCGGTCACGTCAAGGCCGTAACCGCCATCCGCCACGTCACGGCGAAGCCAGTCGACAAGCTCCGCGCGTACGGCATCATCGAAGCGGCTGAATGCGCGCGCGATCTCCGGATCCCGGGTTGCCTCCGCCGCAATCTCGAGAAACAGGGCAGCACTCATGGAACCGTCGTCTTCGGTGTCGTGTGCCTCGAAGTAGTTGACGATACCGCCGCACAGATCTTCGGTCGACCGAAGTTCACGAATCCGGCGCTGCGCGAGCTTGAGCTGCTTGTCGATGATCGCGAGGATGATCGCATTCTTGCTCTTGAAATACCGGTAGATGAGGCCCGGGCTCATGCCGGCGGCCTCCGCAATCGTTGCCATGCTGGCATTGTGGAAGCCGCTGTGGATGAATCGCTTCTGTGCCGCAGCCAGTATTCGCTCCCGCTGGGCGAGTTTGTGTTGTTCGGTCCCGGGAATGGTTGCCGCGATTTCAGCCATGTCGGTCTCTAAACCGGCGACGATGCGCGATCGACATCGTCAATCCCGGCGTCCGCGCGGGCCGCGGTGCGTGAACGTCGCCCGAAGAGTCGCTGGATGAGCACGAAGAACACGGGCACGAAGAAAATGCCGAGGAACGCGCCCGCTATCATGCCGCCGAGGACGCCCGTACCGATGGCCCGCTGCGCGCCGGAGCCCGCACCGCTCGCGAGCACCAGTGGCAGCACGCCCATGCCGAAGGCAAGCGACGTCATGATGATCGGCCGCAGTCGGTCGCGCACGGCCTGCAATGTGGCTTCGACCAGCTCCACGCCGGCGTCCAGATTCTCTTTTGCGAACGCGATGATGAGAATCGCGTTCTTGCTCGTGAGCCCGATGGTCGTGAGCATCGCTACCTGGAAATAAATGTCGCGATCGAGTCCGCGCAGCGTTGCGGCGAACGCTATGCCGAGAATGCCGAGCGGTGCCACGATCAGCACCGACGTCGGAATGGACCAGCTCTCGTACAAGGCCGCGAGACACAGGAACACGACGAGAATCGACAACGTATAGAGCATCGGCGTTTGCGCGCCGGCCCGCCGCTCCTGGTAGGATTGGCCGGTCCATTCGATGCCGAAGCCCGGCGGCAGTCCGGCGACGATAGCCTCGACCGCCGCCATCGCGTCGCCTGAGCTTACGCCCGCCGCAGGTTCGCCGGTGACCTCCATGGCGGGGGTGCCGTTGTAGCGCGCGAGTTGCGGCGGACCGTAGTCCCAGTGTGATGTGACAAACGCAGACAACGGCACCATCTCGCCGTCTTCGTTACGCACCGACCAGAGCCGGAAATCCTCGGGCACCATCCGAAACGGTGCATCAGCCTGGATATAAACGCGCTTCACGCGGCCGCGATCGATGAAGTCGTCGATGTACTGACCACCCCAGGCAGATTGCAGCGTTGCGTTGATGTCGGTGACGGAAAGACCCAGCGCGCCCGCTTTCTCGAAGTCGACGTCCAGCCGAAACTGCGGGGCGTCCGCCTGGCCATTGTGCCGGACGTTCGCGAGCAGCGGGTTCTGAGCTGCCGCCTGCAGGAACTCCTCCAGCGCCGCAACGAGCGCATCGTGGCCACGGCTGGCGTTGTCCATCAGATAGGCGCTGAAGCCGGCAGAGCGGCCGAGTTCCTGGATTGCGGGCGGCGCGAACGCGAACGCCATGGCATCCTTGATCTTCGACAGTGCGCCGGATGCGCGCCCAGCCACCGCGGACACGCTGAGTTCCTCGCTATCCCGCTCGTCCCAGTCTTTGAGCTTCACGAACGCGAACGCGTTATTCTGGCCGCCCCCTGCAAAACTGAATCCCGCCACGCCGAACATGCCCTCGACTGCCTCGGCCTCCTGGTCGAGGAAATAGTCCTCCATCTTGTAGACGGTATCGAGTGTCCGCTCCTGAGTCGCCCCCACCGGTGCGATGGCCTGCGCGAACATGATGCCCTGGTCCTCCTGGGGCACGAACGATGTCGGGCGGTTGAGGAACAGCACCAGCATCACGGCCACGAGAACCAGGAACACCGCGACAAAGCGGCCGGTACGGGCAATCATCCACCGGACCGCGCCGCGGTAGCGTTTCGCACTGCTCTCGAACTTGCGATTGAACCAGGCGAGAAAGCCTTTCTCCGCGTAATGCTCCCCCTTCTTCAGCGGTTTGAGCAGCGTTGCGCACAATGCGGGCGTCAGGACGATGGCGACGAGCACGGACAATGCCATGGCGGACACTATCGTCGCGGAAAACTGCCGATAGATGACGCCGGTCGCACCGCCCAGAAACGCCATGGGCACGAAAACGGCGGACAGGACGAGACCGACCGCCACCAGTGCCCCGGTAATCTGGCGCATCGACTTGCGGGTCGCTTCCTCCGGCGACAGCCCCTCCTCCGACATGACACGCTCCACGTTCTCCACCACGACGATTGCATCGTCGACGAGGAGCCCGATAGCGAGAACCATCGCGAACATGGTGAGCATGTTCACGGAGAAACCGAGTACCGAGAGCACGCCGAAGGTGCCGAGCAGGACAACCGGGACGGCAATCGTCGGTATGAGCGTAGCGCGGAGATTCTGCAGAAAGAGGAACATTACGAGAAACACCAGCACGATCGCTTCGACCAGGATCTCGATGACGTTCTCGATGGCAATCCTCACGAACGGAACGGTTTCGAACGGGATGACCGTCGACAGGTTTTCCGGAAAAAACGTCTCCAGCACCTCTACCCGTTCCTCGACGGCGGCCGCGGTCTCCAGGGCATTCGCACCCGTCGCGAGCGATACCGCGACTCCGGAAGCCGGCTGGCGGTTGAATCGCGACACGAAGCCGTAATTTTCCGACCCGAGTTCCACGCGCGCGATGTCACCCAGTTTCAGCAAGGATCCGTCCGGGTTACTGCGCAGGATGATGTCGCGGAATTCCTCCGGCGTTTCGAGCCGGCTCTGGGCGGTGATCGTCGCCGTGAGCTGCTGCCCTTCGATTGCCGGGGTGCCGCCGAGTTCGCCGACGGCGACCTGCGCGTTCTGTGCACGTACTGCCTCGGAGATATCGGCCGGCGTCAGTCGGTAGGTTTCGAGTTTGCTCGGATCGAGCCAGATACGCATTGCGTATTGCGACCCGAATACCTGCACGCCACCTACGCCGGGCACGCGGCTGATCGGGTCGACCACATTGGCATTCACGTAGTCGGAGATGTCATTACGCGACATGCTGTTGTCTTCCGATACGAATCCGATGACCATCAGGAAGCCGCTTCGCGCCTTATTGACATTCACGCCCTGGCGCTGGACTTCCTGCGGCAGCAGCGGCATCGCCAGCTGCAGCTTGTTCTGCACCTGCACCTGTGCGATGTCCGCATTGACACCGTTGTCGAAGGTCAGCGACACGGATGCATTGCCGTTCGATGAGCTCGAGGACATGTACAAGAGGCCGTCCAGGCCCTTCATGTTTTGCTCGATCAGTTGCGTGACCGACTCCTCGACGACCGTGGCCGAGGCTCCCGGATAGCTTGCATTGACGGTAACGGATGGTGGCGCGATGTCGGGGTACATCGATACCGGCAGACCCGTGATCGCAAGACCACCGGCCAGCATGATGATCAGCGCGATGACCCAGGCGAAGATCGGGCGGCCAATGAAGAACTGTGCCATGGGCTTCTATTGCGCCGCGACGTCGGTCGGCGTCACCTGCGCCGGCTGACCCGGCCGGACTTTCTGCAGTCCTTCGACGATGACGCGATCGCCGGCTTCAAGTCCGCTCTTCACGAGCCACTTGTCCCCGACGGCCTGCCGGACTTCGACGGCGCGATGTTCGACGATGTCGTTCTCCGCCAGCAGCATTGCAAACGCCTGCCCTTTGGGATCCCGCGCGATGCCCTGCTGTGGCACGAGCAGGGCATCGTCCAGGACGGCGTTGCCGATCTGCGCCCTCACGTACATACCGGGCAGCATCATGAGGTCCGGGTTCGGGACCACAATGCGCATCGCGACGCTTCCCGTCGTCGGATCGACAGCCGCGTCCTCGAAGGTGAGCATGCCCTGGTGCGCATAGACGCTGCCGTCGTCCAGCAGGATCTGCACGGGAATTTTCTCGGCCTGTCGCAGCGCCGTGGCCGACAGCTGCTGGCGCAGAGCAAGCAATTCGCTCGCGGACTGCGTCACATCCACATAGATCGGGTCGAGCTGCTGTATGGTCGTCAAGGGCTCCGCCTGGTCCGCCGTAACGAGAGCGCCCACCGTGACCGCGGAGATGCCTGCCCGACCCTCGATCGGAGAGCGGATTCGCGCATAACTGAGCTGCACGCGCGCGCTCTCGAGCTGCGCCTTCGCGACGGCGACGTCGGCCTCGGCCTGGCTTCGGATGGCCTGCAGGTTGCGGTACTCCTGGTCGCTGACCGCGTGGGAGCTGATGAGTTCCTCGGCGCGGGCCGCATTGAGCCGCGCGATGTCGAGCGCCGCTTCAGCCCGGTCGAGCGATGCCTCGGCGCTCTGGAACACGGTACGGTAAGTGGCATCGTCGAGCTGGTACAGGGGCTGGCCGGCTTCGACATGGCTCCCTTCCTCGTAGAGCCGCTCGCGAATGATGCCGGTGACGAGCGGCCGCACCTCGGCGATGAGCAGGGCCCGCGTCCGGCCCGGCAGTTCGCGGGTCAGGGTGACGCGTTCCGGGGCCAGGGTCACGACGGTAACCGCGGGCGGGGGCATTTCGGGGGGTGCGTCCGGGGCTTCGCTGCAGGCGCCGAAGCTCACCGCGCCGACGGCGAGCAGGATGGCGAACAGTATCCGCACCGGCCGCGCGACGGGGTAACGCACGGCTGAGACCTGGTGAAAGTGGCGGAACGTGAGCGAGAATGAACGTTCATTTACCCGCTGTCAAGCGTCTCGCCGCGGTGGCCGTGCGACCTCGCGGGTGACACAATGGGGCGGCCCGGAAGACATGTCCCCGCGCCCATGGCACAGGGCTTGCACTGCAGAACCCATTCAGCTCGTGGAACGACCCGATGCCTTCCCGTCCGCCGGACATGCGAACCGACGCACCGCCTTACGCGCTGCCCATCCTGTTGCTCCTCGTGACGATCGCGTTCGTCGCACTGATCCTCGATTTCTACAAGGCTATTGTCTGGGCTTTCGTTTTCGCGTTGCTGGCCTACCCTTTCTACGAGCACACGCGTCTGCGCCTCGGTGGCCGCGACGCGCTCGCTGCTGCGCTCACCACCCTGCTGGTCGTCCTGGTTGTGCTGATTCCCGCCATCGCGTTCGGGATGGTCCTCGCGAACCAGGCCTCCGACGTCATAACCGGAATCCAGGACGGCGAAATCAACCCGGCGGCACCTCTCGAGTGGCTGACCGGCTTTGCCCCGCGGATGGAACGTGCACTGGACGCCATGGGCATCGACGTTGGCAACGTGACGAACCGCGCCAGCGAGGCGCTCGCCACCGGCGGCCAGTTTCTCGCGTCCCAGGCACTGGCACTCGGTCAGGGCGCGCTCAAGACCAGCCTGTTACTGGCGCTCACCGTCTATCTCCTGTTCTTTTTCCTCTATGACGGACGGCGAATCGTGCACTTCATACACGAAGCAATCCCGCTCAAGGGGCCCGGGGAACGCTACCTGCTGCAGGAAATCGGCACGGTCACGCAGGCCACCGTCAAGGGCATCATCGTTATCGGCATCGTCCAGGGCACGCTCGGCGGGATTGTCTTTGCGCTGCTGGGCATCCCGAATGCGGTCCTCTGGGGTGTGGCAATGGCCATTGCCACCATTCTGCCCGTCGTCGGTACCGCGATCGTCTGGGGGCCCGCCGCAATCGTGCTGTTCGCCGGCGGCTTCTGGGTCAAGGGCATCTTGATGATCGTAGCGGGCATCGTTCTCATCGGCCTCGCGGATAATCTGCTGCGCCCGCGCGTTGTCGGCCGCGACACCCAGATGCCGGATTACGTCGTTCTTCTGTCGACGCTTGGCGGTCTCGCGGCTTTCGGGCTGACCGGGCTCGTCATCGGCCCCGTCATTGCGGGTATCTTCCTGGCCAGCTGGCGCGTGTATCGGCCGGAGGTTGCGCTCGATTCCTCCGCTGACGCGTCGCCCTGACGCCCGGACGAGCACCGGGGCACCGGCGCGGGCACCGATGCGCGTATACTGGCGGGCGGTTTCGGTTACCGGAAAGTGGCATGGAAAAGCCTGCAGCAAAGGCCCACGGCGACACCGCCCGTCTCGCAACCCACGCGGACATCGACGCAATCGTGAAACTCGTCGGCCATTACTGGGCCTTCGAAGGCATGGACGGCTTCGACCAGGACGAGGTCGCCGAGCAACTCGACTACCTGCTGTCCGATCGGCGGCTGGGCGAGGTCTGGGTCTGCGGGCCGGCGGCTGAACCCGCGGGCTACCTGATCGCGGTCTATGTCTTCAGCCTCGAGCACAAGGGTCTCACCGCGGAGATCGACGAGTTTTTCGTACGGCCCGCCCTTCGCGGGCAAGGCCTCGGCCAATCCCTGCTTGCCATCGCCGAAGCCCGGTTCCGGGAACTCCGCTGCACCAACGTATCGCTGCAGCTGGCCCGTGAAAACGATGCGGCTCGCCTGTTCTACCGCGACCGCGGGTATGCCGACCGGAGCGGCTTCGAGCTGCTGGACAAGGACCTCGGCAAACCGCCGGGCTGAGCTACAGCGTCAGCTGCCAGTAACCCACGTCGATCCAGCGACCGAACTTGTAGCCGACTTCCTCGAACTGCCCTATTTTTCGAAAGCCGAGTGCTTCGTGCAGGCGGACGCTGGCATCGTTCGGCAGTGAAATTCCGCCGATCACGACGTGCATTCCGGTGCCGCGTATCGCCTCTATGACAGCGGCATACAATTGCCCTCCGATGCCCCTGCCCGTCGCCCCGGGTGCGAGGTAGATCGTAGACTCCACGGAGTACCGGTACGCGCAGCGCCCTTTCCAGCGTGACGCATAGGCGTAGCCCAGAACCGCCCCTGCGTCCACCGCCAGCAGCCAGGGCAAGCCCGCATCCTGTATGGCAGCGATGCGTTGAGCGATTTCCGTCGCCGTAACCGTGTCGCTCTCGAAGGTCGCGACCGTATCACGGATGTAGTGGTTGTAGATCCGCGCGATGGCAGCAGCATCACCGACAGCGGCGGGCCTTATCGATACGGTCATGGCGGCGGAAACCTCATGGACACGGCGCGAGCCTAAAATTGCCAACGGGGCTTTGCAAGAATCGCAGGAGTAGGTGACCATCGCCGGATCCGGAACCGGGAGCTCGTCATCAAAACCGTCGCAATTCTGCCGCTCATCGTCGCAGCCGGGCTCGGCGCAATGCCAGCCCGGGACGGTACTGCCGATCCGGTGGTTCAGCCGGGCCCCTTCGAACTGACGCCCGATCACTTTGTGCAGCCGGGCGTCCCGGCCGGACATCTTGCCGGCCCGTTCGAATTCCACAGCGAAATATTCGCCGGCACGGTGCGGCAATACTGGGTGTACGTTCCGGCGCAATACGACGGCGCATCGCCCGCGAGCCTGCTCGTGTTCCAGGACGGGCAGCGCGCCACGAATCCCCTGGGGCCGCTGCGCGTGCCGCAGGTGATGGAAAACCTGATCGCGCGGGGGGCTATGCCGGTAACGATCGGCCTGTTCATCACACCGGGCCACACCGCGGACACCTATCCGGCCGACCTCGGGCTCAGCAACCCGAATCACCGCGCCGACGAATACGACGCGATCAACGATCGCTATGCGCGTTTTCTCACCGAGGAAATGTTGCCCCTGCTCGAACAGACATACTCGATCACCCCGGATCCCGAACAGCGGGCTATCGGCGGCACCAGCAGCGGCGCGATCTGTGCCTTCACCGTCGCCTGGCACCGGCCGGAGGCCTTCCGCAAGGTCATCAGCCTGATCGGCAGTTACGTCTCGATCGGCTTTCGCCCCTGGGAACAGCCCGTGCAGCTCGGCGGTCATGATTACCCCGCACTGATCCGGCGCGAACCCCTCCGCCCCCTGAGGATCTTCCTGCAGGACGGCAGCAACGATCTCGACAACGAGTGGGGTAACTGGTTCCTCGCCAACCAGCAGATGGCGGCCGCCTTCGATTATGCGAACCGCCGCGCTGACGAGGCCGGGGAAACCGGTGCCCGGTACCGGGTGCGGACGTTCTGGACCGACGGCGGGCACACGGATACCGACGGCGGCGCAGTGCTGCCCGACGCGCTACGCTGGCTATGGGCCGCACAGTCGGGCACATCGGAGACACCATGAAAGCGACAACGGCAAAAATACGGGGCGCCGCACTGCGGGCGTTGATGCTCACGGCGCTGCTGGCGGGCAACCCGCTGCATGCGGCCGACGCGGCAGCACCGCGCCTGCTCGTGTTCTCGTATTCGACCGGTTGGCGGCACGATTCCATCCCGGCGGGCATCGAGGCCCTCAAAGCGATTGGGCAGCGCGAGGGCTATGTCGTCGATGTCAGCGAGGATCCGGACATATTCGCTCCCGGCCGACTGGACGAATACGACCTGCTCGTGCTGCTCAACGCGACGTCGAGCGAGCCGGACGACGCACAGGATGGGGAATGGTTCAAGGGCTCGCGCCGCGAAGCCCTGCAGGCATTTCTCGAGGCCGGCAACGGTGTCGTCGGCGTGCACGGCGCATCCGATTCACACGACGGATGGCGCTGGTACGGCCGCCTGATCGGCGGGCGCTTCGATCATCATCCGCCGGGAACGCCGCGGGGCCGTCTCCGGGTGCACGACACCGCCCACCCGGCCGTCGCCGGATTACCGCAGACGTTCGAACGGGCCGACGAGTGGTACTGGTTTTCCGACTTCGATCCAACGGTGAACCTGCTGATCACGCTCGATCCGGCCTCCATCGGTGCGCCCGATGCCAACCCGAAGCCGGTCGCCTGGTCGCATGAGATCGACGGCGGGCGCGTCTTTTACACGGCGATGGGTCACACGATCGAATCGTACTCGGAACCGCTGTTTCTCTCGCATCTGGCGTGCGGAATTCGCTGGGCTCTCGGCGCAGCGGACTAGAACCTATCTCATACTTGTTCGAGCGTTGCGGTCCCAGATGCCGCGAATGCGGCGTTGCAAGGCTCTAGTCTTTCGCGGCGGCTTCCGCGCCTTTCATCGGTGCCCGGCGTCCCGTTCGACCCTCGAGGACGAAGACGTTGCCACTGAGTACCAGAATCGTGCCGATGACGATGTAGATGTCGACGCGAAGCCCTTCGAACAGCATCGAAAGGATCAGGGCAATCACCGGGAACATGACCAGCGCATAGCCGGCGCGATGCGCACCGATGCGGCCGAGGAGAGTCAGGTACGCGCCGAACGCCAGGACTGAACCGAAGACGGTCAGGTAGGCGAGAGAAATGACGTAGGCCGGACTCGGTTCGAATACGAACGGGTGCCCTTCTGCCAGGCTGACCGCCGCCGTGATACCGGCGCCGTAAAGCATGCCCCACGCGTTCGACTGGATGATCGGCAGTTTCAGCGCCTGGGCTTTTTGTGACGCCATGTTGCCGAAGGACGCAGCGAGCGCGCCCAGCACCGCAAGCATGGAGCCATAAAGAACGGTGTCCGAGAGTGAAACGGATGCAATGCGCGGCGCAAACAATACGAGGATACCGACGATACCGATGGTTGCGCCAAAAAGGACGCGGCGGCCGGATCGCACGCCGAAGAAAAGCCGTGACAGCAGGATATTCATCCAGACAATCGTCGAGAACGCAATCGCGCACATGGCCGAGGTAATGTAGATCTGCGCTCGGTACGCGAGGATGTAGTTGAGGCAAAACAGGAACAACCCGAGCACGATGAACCAGGCGTGCGCTCGCCGATCGAAGCGCAACGACAGTCCCCGCACGTACGACCACGCGAACAGGAGCAAGGACGCACCGGTGTACCGATAGACGATCGAGACTTCAGGTTCGACCACGCCGAGCTGGAACTCGATCGCAAGCCACGTCGAGCCCCAGATGAGCACGGTGATGATATAGAGCAAGGTATTGCTCATGGCCTGGCGCCGTCGCTGATGCGGGATCGCGGATCATAGAGCATCGGGACGCTCGCCTTCGCACGTCTGGTGGCGGGCGCCGCGCCAGCCTGGTCTGTTGCGACTTCGAACATGGGGGATCCCGGTGTGAGATGCGGACAAATTGACTATACGGCGCATCTGTGACTATAACAGGGACAATTTTCCACAAATGTGACCTTAACAGATGCAGGAACTGAACCGCCAGGACGGCCCCTTTCTCTATCGGCAGGTCATCGATCTCGTGCAACAAACGATCGAGTCCGGAGCGCTGCAGCCCGGCGACCGGCTGCCCTCGCTGCGCAAGATGAGCCAGCGTGTCGGCGTCAGCGTACCGACCGTGCGGCAGGCCTATATCGAACTCGAGCGCCAGCGGCGCGTGGAATCGCGCCCGCAATCAGGCTTCTACCTGCGGCACCGCGCCGCCAACGAGATCGTGCGACCCGCCTCGTCGCGCCGCAGCCGGCCGGTCAGCTTCGACGACCGGAGCCTGATGCAGCGCGTGTACGACGGGATCAACCACCCCGATCTCGTGCCGCTCGGTATCGCGAATCCGTCCATGGCGCGCTCCGCCGCGAAGGCCCTGCACCGCGCCATGAAGCGTGTCATGGCACGCACCGAGTCTGCGAGCCTCGGCTATGCAACGACTCTGGGCGAAGCCGCGCTGCGACGCCAGATCGCGTATCACTATCTCGACACCGTCGGCGCACGCATCGATCCGGAGACGGTCTGTATCACGAACGGTGGCCAGGAAGCGCTGCTGCTGGCGCTCCAGGCGGTGGCGAAGCCCGGGGATATCATCGCCGTCGAGACGCCGACCTACCACGGTGTCCTCGAGTTGATCGACAGTCTTGGAATGCTCGCCGTGGAAGTCGAGACCTGCCCGGAAGAAGGCGTAGTGGTCGGAGAGCTCGAGCGGATCCTGTCCACGCACGAGGTCGCGGCATGCGTTTTTTCAACGACACTAGGCAATCCGCTCGGTGTCACCATGCCCGATTTGGATCGTCGCCGCTTGCTGGCGGTCCTGCGAAAACACGACGTGGTATTGATCGAGGATGACGTGTACGGTGAACTTCGTTTCGACGGCACGCGGCCGACACCCGCGCAATTTTCGGATGCCGACGCGCGGGTCATCACCTGTGCTTCGTTTTCGAAGACGGCCGCCCCCGGCTACCGCATCGGCTGGATCCTCGCCGGCGATCTCATCGGTCGCATCGCTCGCCTGAAGCGTGCCTATTCCTGTTCGTCGGGCCTGCTGCAGCAACTCACGCTCAGCGATTTCATGGCAAGCGGTGACTACGTACGCCACCTCAAGGCATTGCGTCCGGTCTTGCAGCGCAATGCCGAGCGCATGAGCGCGCTGGTCGCAACGCAATTTCCGGCGGCAACGCGGACCTCCAAGCCGGTGGGAGGCTCGGTACTGTGGCTCGAATTGCCCGGGCCGGCGGACACCGTGGCGCTGTTCGACGCCGCGATCGCTGCCGGTATCAGCATTGCGCCGGGCCGCATTTTCTCGCCCGCCGCGCGCTATACCAATTGCCTGCGCCTGAGTTACGGCCATCCGTGGGACGAGCGCATCGAACGCGCGATCGGCTGGCTCGGCCGCAAGGCCTGCGACGGCGCCGCCAAGGGCAACCCGGACTAGACGATCCCCGCCTTGCGAAACGGCATCTCGCGCAGGCGTTCACCCGTGGCCGCGAACCAGGCATTCGCGATCGCCGGCGCCACCGGCGGTACGCCGGGTTCGCCGACGCCGCCTGGCGGTGCGTCGACGTCCATGATGTGCACGTTGATTGCGCTTGGTGCTTCGCTCATCCGCAGCAGCGGATAGGTGTCGAAGTTACCCTGCTGGATGACCCCGTCCCTGGCGGTGATCTCGCCGTACAGGGCGAGGCTCATGCCGAATATGCCGGCACCTTCCATCTGCGCGACGACCCGGTCCGGATTGATGACCTGCCCCGCATCGATGGCGGTCCAGAGTTCATGCACACGAATCTTGCCTGCCGGGTCCCGGCTGACCTCCGCGACCGTGCCTACGGTGGCGAGAAATGAGCGATGTACGGCGATGCCGAGGCCGCGCCCGGCAGGCAGGCGGCGTCCCCAGCCCGCCATGTCCGCGACCTGGTCGAGGACGGCGACGATTCGCCCCGTGTCGATCGGGTGCGTGTCGAGGCTTTGCCCGTAATTGCCGTATTCGGCGCCATCATCAGCGGGCTTCACATGCCGGGGCGGCCCGATCATACGGCGCAGGAAAACGAGCGCGTCCGTGCCTGTGAGCGCTGCCAGTTCGTCCACGAAACTGCTGATGGCAAACGCATGGTAGACGTTGCACACCGATCGCAGCCAACCGATCCGGACGTGCGCTGGCGCATCACAGGATTCGAGCCGCAGGTGTTCCACCGCGTAGGGAATGTCAGTGAAACCGAGGCTCAGTTCCGATGGCGACGGCCCCGACACGCTCGTGTCGAACGTGCTGCCGATGGACGGGAACGCCGTGCGCTGCAGCCAGCTCGTCACATGGCCATCCGCGTCCAGCGTAGCTTCCAGGTGCTGCGCGCTCACCGAGTGAAAATAGCCGTGCCGCAGGTCGTCCTCGCGTGTCCATGTCACCTTGACCGGCTTGCCCGTCTTTTGCGCGAGCCACGCCGCTTCCGCACCGAAATCGGGTTTCGACTTGCGGCCGAAGCCTCCGCCGAGCAGCGTCACGTGCGCGCGCACCGCGGCCGGCTCGAGCCCCAGCAAAGCGGCGACGGTACTCTGTGTCTCCTGCGGATTCTGCGTGCAGGACCAGACGTCGCAGCCGTCTTCACCGACGCGTGCAAGCGCTGCCGGGGGTTCCATCGGCGCCTGCGCAAGGTGCGGCGCATAGTAGTCGGCGGCGTGCGTCCTGGCCGCCGCGTCCCGCGCTGCGGCGACATTGCCGCGTTCCCGAACCAAATTCCCGTTTTCCTGGACAGTTGCGAGCAATACTTCACGAAACTTCTCGGAGTCGTACGCTGCATTCGCGCCCGGCTCCCACTCGATCCGCAGCGCAGCCCGGCCCTGCTGGGCGCTCCAGGTGTTCGTCGCGAGCACGGCCACACCGCCCAGCGGGTTGAACAGGGGTGGCGAGGTCGGCGGCGGCATTTCAATGACGTCTACGACGCCCCGCACTGCGCGCGCCGCGTCGGCGTCGACGCGTTTCACCGTGCCGCCGTGCGTCGGGCAGCGCTCGATGGACGCGTAGAGCATCCCCGGCAGTGAGGCGTCGATGCCGTAATTCGCGGTGCCGGTCGACATCGCGTAGCCGTCGATCGTGTCGAGCGATTTCCCGATGTAACGGTATGCGCTCTTGCTTTTGAATACCGGCTTTTCCGGCACCGGGATGCCGGCGGTGTACGGGACGAGGTCGCCGTAGCCCAGGCTCCGGCCGCTTGCCTCGTGGTGCACCGCATGCTGGCGCGTAACGCATTCATCCGCCGGCACGTCCCATTGCGCAGCCGCCGCCGCCACGAGCATCTCGCGTGCCGAAGCGCCGGCGCCGCGCAGGAGATCGAAGTGCTGGCGGATGCTGGTCGAGCCATCGGTGTTCTGGTCGCCGTATTTCACATCCCCGGGCGCCTGCCTGACGTCGATGCGATCCCAGTCGGCATCCAGCTCATCCGCAATGATTTGCGGCAGGCAGGTGCGAATGCCCTGCCCCATCTCCGAACGATGACAGACGATCTCGACGATCCCGTCACGGCGAATATTCACGTAAACGTTAGGCGCGAAGCCCTTGCGCGCCTGCCCTTCGCTCGCCCACGCAGGTGTCAGCGCGGGTGCCACGGCGATCGCGAGCACCAGTCCGCCGCCGGCACGGCCCGTTTGCCGCAGAAATGCGCGCCGGCTGAGTCTTTGCACGCCGTTCATGCGTCACCGCCCGCGGCACGATGGATCGCCTGCCGGATTCGCGTGTAGGTGCCGCAGCGGCACAGGTTGCCGCTCATCGCCGTATCGATATCGCCGTCGCTCGGTTTCGGATTGCGCGCGAGCAATGCTGCCGCGCTCATGATCTGGCCCGACTGGCAGTAACCGCACTGCGGCACATTCAGTTCCCGCCACGCGACCTGCACCGGGTGCGATCCGTCGGCAGACAGGCCTTCGATAGTCGTGACGGTGCGCCCCGCGGCCGCCGATACCGGGTACGAGCAGGCGCGCACCGGCTCCCCGTCCACGTGCACGGTGCAGGCGCCGCACAGTGCCTTACCGCACCCGAATTTCGTGCCGGTGAGGCCTGCGAGGTCGCGAATTGCCCAGAGGAGCGGCATTTGCGGGTCGACGTCGACCGCAAGCCGCTGCCCGTTGATCGTCAGTTCGATTGCCATGAGAATCTCCCCTGCAGCCCGAAAACCGGTTCCTCAGCCGGCTAATCGATACTAGCATCCTTCGGGGGTCTGACGGGTCGGGCGTCGACCGGTGTGCGCTCAGCCGCGGTCGTAAGGGTTCGTGCCGTCCGGCTCGATCGGCTCCTCGAGCGTGAGTTCCAGGCCGTCGGGGTCGGACAGCAACTGCGAGCAGCGCTCACGGATCTCAGCGAGCCGGAGGGAGACCCCGGATTCAGCGAAGGTGTTGTCTGCGTGGTCCTTGTCCATGCTGCGCCTCATGTCTGGGCTGTCTGTGTTTTGCGACAGGCATTGGCGCAGTATAAGAGGCGGTTTCGGGCAAGAGTGTGAAGCAAATCACACGAAACGGGGCCCCACGGGCTTTTTTGCAGGCCTTATGTCCGGTCGGCTTGATTTTCCGGGATCAGTAGCGGACGAGCGCGGACGCCCAGGTCAGGCCCGCACCGAATGCTTCCAGGAGTAGCAGCTCGCCACGCCGGATGCGGCCGTCGCGCACCGCGATGTCGAGAGCCAACGGGATCGACGCGGCCGACGTGTTAGCGTGCTCGTCCACCGTCACCACGACGCGCTCCATCGGCAGACCGAACTTCTTTGCCGCTGCAGTAATGATGCGCATGTTCGCCTGGTGCGGCACCAGCCAGTCGAGGTCCTTCTTGTTGATGCCGTTGCCGTCCAGCGTCTCGCGGGCGATCGAACCGAGCATACTCACCGCTTTACGAAAGACCGCGTTGCCTTGCATCACGATGTAGGCCCGGCCCGCGGCCATTTGCTCGTAACCGCTCGACACGCCGCAGGGCACGTGCAGGGTGTCTTCGAGGCGGCCATCGGAATGGATGTGCGTCGATATGATGCCCTGCTCGTCGCTCGCTTGCAGAACGACGGCGCCAGCGCCGTCGCCAAACAGGACCGCCGTGGAGCGATCGTTCCAGTCGAGGATCCGCGACATCGTTTCCGCGCCGACGACCAGTACTGTCTTGCCGCCTCCGGTGCGGATATAACGGTCTGCGATGTCCAGCCCGAAGACAAAACCGCTGCAGACGGCCTGCACATCCATGGCAGCACCCCGGGTCATGCCGAGCTTGCGCTGTACGATACAGCCGGTGGAGGGGAATACCTTGTCCGGCGTCGTCGTTGCCACGAGTACGAGATCGATGTCATCCGGTTCGATGCCTGCCGCGGATATTGCCGCCTGCGCGGCGCTGACGGCCATGTCGGAGGTGGTCTCACCCTCTGCCGCCACGTGCCGGCGCTTGATGCCGGTACGCTCGCGAATCCATTCGTCGGACGTATCGATGCGTTTTTCGAGATCCGCGTTCGTGACCACGGCCTCGGGAAGGTAGCTGCCGGTGCCGGCAATGCGGGCAAATGTCATGCAATGTCTCCGGGATCGCCTTACTGCCGGCGCAGGAAATCGGCGATTTCCCGCAAGGTCGGATGGTCGAACAGGTCACTGATATCGAGTTTGCCCGGGTAGCGCTCATCGATTGCCAGCACGATTTCGGTCAGGGTGAGCGAACTGACGCCGACCTCGAACAGGTTATCATCTGCACCGATAGTGCGTTCCTTCGAGAACTCCCGGCAGATGATTTCCAGTTCGGCAACGAGCGGATCGCTGTCGGCCGTGCCAGCCACAGCCGCCGGAATTGCGAGCTCCTGTAACACGGCGTCGAATGCCCCAGCCCGGTAATCGCGCAGGAGATGAGCGCGCTGCACCTTGCCGCTGGTGGTCTTGGGAATACGGCTGACCGGAATGACATGATCGACCTCGAGGCCCGCGTGCTCGCCCACCGCCTGGCGCACCGCCTGTGCCAGCGGACGGAATTCTTCCAGGTCCTGCCGATGAAGTGCGAAGACCAGCAATTCTTCCGTGCCGCTCCCGGCAGAAATGGCGCCCGCAACCGCGACCTTGCCGAGTTCGAGGCCATCGACCCGGGCGATGATCTCTTCGATGTCGTGCGGGTAATAGTTCTGGCCATTAACGATGATCAGGTCCTTCTGGCGGCCCGTAATCACCAGTTCCCCGTCGGCCATCGCGCCGCAGTCGCCGGTTCGCAGCCAGCCGTCCGCCGTGAACAACGCCGCGCTCGCCGATGCGTCGTCGTAGATGCGTTCGGTAATGCTTGCACCCTCGAGCTGGATGTTGCCGACCCGGCCGCCCTCGAGCACCCGGTCCTCGTCGTCTGTGATACGGATGCGTACGTCGCGAATGGCGCTGCCGCAGCGCACGAAACTGACGGCATCAGGGTCGTCCGCCGCGACCTCCCGATAGTGCGCCCCGATTTTCAGCGAATGCCGGTCCACGACCAGCCGCGACGGTTCCGCGCCGGGCGAGGCGAACGACACGCCCACCGTCGCCTCCGCCAGGCCGTACACCGGTAACATCGCGGAACGCCGGAGACCATGGGGTGCGAGCGCGGCAAGGAATTCCTCGCACAGCTCCCAGGAGATCGGCTCCGCTCCGTTCAGTATGAGCCGGACGCACGACAGGTCCGTACCCTCCGGCAATCCCTTGCGTTCGAAGAGCTTGAGGAAATGCTTGTAGCCGAAATTCGGCGAACAGAGCTGGGTCGCACGCAGCGCGTGTGCCTTCTGCATCCACAGCAGCGGACGCCGGACGAACAGGTTCGTATCCATGACGGCGTGGTTCATGCCCGCCGCCAGGACGCTCAGGTGGTAGCCGATAAGTCCCATGTCGTGCGTCAGCGGCATCCACGACAAGCTCTGGTCCTCTGCGCGCCAGTCGGCGCCTTCGATGATGGCCCGGATGTTGTGGCACAGGTTGCTGTGGGTGAGGCAAACGCCTTTCGGATCGCTCGTCGAACCCGACGAATACTGGATAAAGGCCAGATCGTGAGGCGCCACACGCGCAACTTCACCCGGCGAGCCATCGTCCGCTTCGACGCCAACGATGCAGCGCGACTCGAGTATGGCGCTTACGTCGCCGAGCCCCTCGGCCGCGGCGAATTGCCTGAGGCGCTCAAGCAGATCGGGCCCGGTCAGCAGGCTGCCGTGCTGCATCTGCCGCAGGATCCGGAACAGTTTGAAGCGGTGCTCGTCGCTGATGCCGACCGCGACCGGCACCGGCGTGATGCCGCCCAGCAGGGCTGCCCAGAAAGCAATAACAAAGTGCCGGTTGGAATTCGTGAAGATCACGAGTTCATCGCCTGGCGACAGTCCGCGCTCCTGCAGTCTGCCGAGCAGCCTCAATGCGCTCGCGCGAAGGCCGGCGAAGCTGAGCACCGTTTCGTCGTCGTCGCCGTCGATGAAGCGAATGTGGCGGTCCCTGCTCCGTGCATCGTCGAGCAGATCGCCCATGGTGTCGTACAGTTTCATGCTATCCCTGGCGCAAGACGGGGCGTAAAAGTATGTCGCGTTTCGATCGCAGATTGATACCGAGCTCCAGACCTGGATCAATTTCGTCCACGCGTTCCATGCGAAAGCGTGGCAGAAGCAGGCCCAGGTGGAGTTTCATTTCGATAAAGGAAAAGTACTCCCCGAGGCAGCGCCGTGGCCCGAGCGAAAACGGAAAATAGGCTTGCTCTTTCCGCGATGTTTTGTCGGCGGCGAACCGCGAGGGATCGAAACGGCCGGCATCCGGCCAGAATGCCTCCGTGCGGTGCAGAATGTACGGCGACAGGTAGATATCCGTGCCCGCCGGCACGTCATAGTCCGCCAGTTCGTCCCCGGTGACTGCGCGGCGGGTGAAAAGCCAGACGGGCGGGTACAGCCGCAAGGTCTCCTCGAGCACCTGTTGTGTATAGGCCATTGCCTGAGTGCGCTCGGCGGTCGCCACCGTGTCGGCGGGCAGTTCCCGAACGGCTTCATCGAGTATGCGAGCCTCGACATCCGCATGACCCGCGAGCAGGTACCACGTCCAGTTGAGCGTATTGGCCGAGGTCTCGAAGCCCGCGACAATCAGCGTCATCAACTCGTCCAGGAGTTCGGCATCGCTGAACGGCCGGCCTTCCCTGTCCCGTGCTTCCAGGTACATGGCCAGGAAGTCGTATTCCTTACCCGGTGCTCTGCGCCGCACGGCAATAATTTCGAGCAGCATCTCGCGAAGTTTGCGTACCCTGAGCACGACGCCGAGATCCCGGGTGGAGTCCTTGCTTAGAAAATCGAACGGATTATCGCCCCCGGCCAGCAGGCGGTGTTCGTAATCGGCGCCGAAAATGCACTTCAGGATCAGCTCGAGCGCAAAGTCGCTGGTCTCCTGCGTAATGTTCAGCGCATCGCCCCGCCGTGCTGCCGAGGCCCAGACCGCGGCGCGGCGCTCGCTGCACTCGATCATGACGCCGAACAAGCGGTGTATGTTCTGCGCCTTGAATGCCGGCTGGATCATGGTCCTCGAGCGCCGCCAGACATCGCCGTCGCTTACGATGAGCCCGTTGCCGAGCAGCATCTTGACCCGCTCGAATCCCGGCCCCTTCTGGTAACGGGCATGCTGGCGCACGAGCAGGCGGCGCACCTCTGCCGGTTCATTTACGAAATACGCGCGCCGGCCCCCCGGCTTCTCGACACTGACGATGTTGCCGAAGTCGCGGCTCAGGTTTGTGAGTGTGTGCAGCGTTTCGGGATCGATGCCGAGCGGCACGGCATGCTCGGGACCCGGAGGTCGTCGGGTTATGGATCGGGTTGCAGGCATCGGGGGCGTTGCGCGCACAGGCAGCAAATGAAGCTTCGGAATTCTACATTGACCCGTGATCGACCGATACCGCAAACTGCCGCAAGGACAGCGTTGCCTGGAAGAGACATGCCTGCCGGACGCAGCGGAAACCCCAAAACGGATTTCAGCTCGGTGGAGTCGCGGCGCAGTACGGCGTCGCGGCGCCGCTCGAGTGCGGCGCGGCGACTGTATTACGCAATCGGCCTGCCGATCCTTCGCGGACTGTTCCGGCTGCTGACGGCCACTTACCGGTACCGGCCGGTTTTAGGCGAGGCGCACATTCGTACGTTCATCGACGAACAGACGGTGTGTGCGCCGGCCTACTGGCACCAGCATCACGTATTGTGCTCATCGGAAGTGCGTCGCTGGATCCGGCAGGGTTTCAAGGCCTGTTTCCTCGTCTCGGGCTCTGTCGATGGCGACGTTCCGGAGCGCATTGCCCGTGCCTGGGGTGCGGAGGTCATTCGTGGTTCCGCCAATCAAAGCGGTGCACTTGCATTGCGCGACCAGCAGGCAATGATGAAACGCGGCTATTCGATCATCACGACCGCCGACGGCCCGCGCGGTCCGCCGTACGAATTCAAGGCAGGCACCGTCCTGATGGCCCGCATTGCCGGCGTGCCGATACTGCCTGTCGCCTGCGCGGCCGACCGCGCGTGGTATCTCTCACGCTGGGATCATTTCATGATCCCGAAACCCTTCGCGCGCGTCTGTGTCGGTGTCGGGGCCCCGCACCCCGTGCCCCGCAGCGTTGCCCTCGACGATATCGAACCGCATCGCCTTGCCGTTCAGAAAGCCGTCATGTCCGTGATGCAACAATGTGAACATGCGGTGGGCAATCATGAAGGGCCTTGAGCGTTACGCCGTGCAGGCGCTGCTCCTGGCGTCGGCTGCTTTGGCGGCTTCGACCGCCGATGTTGCGGAACTTACGCCGTATTCGGCGGAGTACGACGTGAAGATCCGGTTCCTGAGCGGCGAGTTGACGACGCGCCTCGACCGCACGGACGCCGGCTATACGGCCGTGCACAAGGTCGAGCCCAAAGGGCTTGCAGCAGCCCTCGTCAAGGGCACGATTGAAGAAACGTCGGGCTTCCGGATTGGCGAGGACGGCGTACGTCCGCTGCATTACAGTTCTTCGGACACGGTCTCGAGCGACAAGTCCCAGGCCAATTTCCGCTTCGACTGGGCGGCGAGATCCGTCACGGGCGAACTGGACGGCAAGCCTGCCGAGATGCACTTCGACGGCGAAGCACACGACCGGATTTCCATACAGTACGCCATGATGCACGATATGCTGGCCGGCGAAACCGGCAAGACATACGTGCTGTTCGACATAGACGAATTCAAAACGCTGCACATCAAAATGATCGGCACGCGGGAAATCAGCGTACCCGCCGGCCGTTATACGGCGGTCGGCATCCAGCACCAGGCAGAAGGTTCGTCACGGGTAACGACATTGTGGTGCGTGCCGGAACTCGATTACCTGCCCGCGATCATCGAGCAGCACCGGAAAGGGAAACTTAACCTGCGCGCGAAGCTTGCGCACTACGAAGCCGGCCCGGCAGGCGACTGAGTCGCGGGCGAGGTTTCAGGCTGCCGGCCTCATGCCGGCGCGATCGACAGTTAACAACGGAAACATCGTCGCGCTTACCAGGGCAGCGAGAACGATTCCGCCCGCGCACCGGACGATCTCGGGTGCATACAGAGCGCCCGCGGACACCGGCAACATGCGCAAGGCCACAATCCAGGCGAGCGGGTAGACTACACTGGCGACGCGCGGCCGGTGCCGGGTGGCGGTTCAGATGCGGTCGTAGTGCTGCTCGATCGCGAGCGCCGGTTTCTCCTTGCGCAAAATAGACACCGCACGCATCAGGATCGCACCGTCCTCCCGGAGGCTGTAACGCTCGATGAGCTTGTTCCCTTCGTCGTCGAGCGTTTCGATCACATACGCGCCGGCCTCCCAGCCGGACACCCGCGCGGCCTCCACAGGACCGACGTTGACGACGCGATTCTCACCGAAGCGGTATTCCTCGACGACCGCGCGGTCGAAACTGATGAACAGCCCGTCGGGGGTTTGCGTGATCTTGAGTATCGACCCCGTTTCGAGAAAGACGTGCACCAGGGAATCCCGATTCTGCTGCGGACGGGGCGCCTCCGTACGTGACTTGGGCGGCATGGGGATACCTTCCGCCTCGGCGGCCATCCGCTCGGCCGCACTGAGCAGGGCGTTGGACCGCTCTTCGCGCAGGCGCCACCGGCCCGACAGGTCCATGCCTGCGGGTACGACGGCGCTCTTTGGGATCAGTACTTCGCGGGCCGCGCAACCCGTGATCGTGAACGCGGCCACGACGCCCAGCACGAATGCCCGGTAGCCCGACATTCAGGCGGCATCCAGGAAAGACTCGCAGGTTTCACGGGAGCTTCCTGCCGTATCCCGGCGGCACAGCGCCGCCACGCTGTTCCGTATGTTCTCCAGCGCCGCCGGCGCATCTGCGCTCGCACTCCACGCCCGGAGGCGTACGCCGAGCCGCTGCAATTGTTGCCTGGGGCGCTGGTAGAAACCGCCGCCCGCCAGCGCTTCCTCGACGAGTGCGACAGTCACCGACTGGATGCCCTCGACATCTTCGGGCGTCATGTCGATCAGCCCCTCGAGGTAGTAAGTTCCCCACTGGAAGCGCGTTGCAGGACCCTTCGAGGTGTCCCATCCCTTGCGCAACCAGCGGAGCGCCTCGGACTCGTTGCCGGCGCGCTGTTCGATCGCGGCGAGGCCTGGCATGAAATAGTAAGGCTGGCTGGAGATGCCGATCTCCTTCAACAGGACGTCCCTGGCGAGTTCGTCCATGCCGGCCGCTTCGAGCACGTTCGCCGCCGCATTGATCACGGGCTGGCGTTCGTAGGGGTCGGGCGTACTGTCGTCGGCCCAGGCCACGCCTTGTTCGATGGCTCGTATCAAGTCCGGCGGGAGCGCGGCGTTTTCGTCGTCAATGCGCGCGAATGCGATCCTGCCGCCGAGCGTGTAAAGGCGCTCGCGTTTGTACACCGATTCATCCGCGTAGATATCCTCGTAGGTGGAGAGAAACCGTCGAGTCAGCTGTGCCCGCTCCGGGGAGCCGGTCTCGGTGACTGCCGAGGTAAAGCGCGCACCTTCGACCAGCAGCGCAAGCAGGTTTGCTCGTACGAGAGAGGAGTCCGCTAGCACCCGGTTCAGCATCCGTCCCGCCTCGGCGCGGGTTGCCTCGGGCAGGCGTATGGGACTCTCTACCTCCGAAAAGGGGTCCTCGACCTCCGAAAAGGGGTCCTCGAGGCTGGCAAGCGTTGCGTCGAGCCAGTTTAAGTAAAGGATCGAACGCTCGGCGGCCATCGCCTCCGGGCATGCCTCGTACATACGGCGAAAGGGATCGGCAGCCTGGTAGTCCGCCAGGATACCGGGATCCTGGTCCCAGGAGTAATACGCGAGCTGCGAGCAAGCGCTCGAGCCGAGTTCGCCGCCGTTCTTCATCAACGCGGCGACCGTAGAGGACACGGATATCGCGTTTGCGAGGGTCACATCGAGCACGTTTGCGTAAGCTTCGATGTCAATACCGCCCGGAAGCCGGGTCAGTTCCTCGCCGTCGGCGTTGAACACGATCATTGTCGGGTAACCGAGCACGCCGAAGCGTTCGCCGGCCGCCTGCGCATTCGGCCTGTCCCCGTCGAGATACATGGACACGAACAGCTTCGAGCGCTCGATGAATTCGGGGCTCTTGAATACGGTATTGTTGATTGCATGGCACGGCGGGCACCACTCCGCACCCCAGTAGAGGAACACCGGCATTTTCTCCCGGGCCGCTGTCCGGAACGCCTCGTCGACGGTGCCGTCGAACCAGTCGATCCCGGCAGCAGCCCCGTCACGAGACGTTTTCAAAGCAACCGGCCTGTCCGGATCGCCGGTCTCCGCGCGGACCATGCCGGCGTCCGGAAGGACGAGTAGTGCCAGTAACAGTGTCAGGTACTTCATGGCGGGGCCCGGTGTTTTGTCCAAAAATACACAATTCGGACGGGCCGGGACAGCGTCAACCGTCATTGCCGTCACGCGTTAGGACATAGCATGCTGCACGAACGGCAGCTGCCCGATCAGCAAACCAGCACGAGGAAAGGCTCATGAAGATTCAATTGCCGCGTACGCTCTGCCTGTTGGCCCTCACGGTGCCGGCCGTCGGGATGGCGCAAAGTCTCGAGGAACTCGGGCAACTGTCCCCTGAAGACCGCCGTGCCTACTGGCAAAGCATGTCCGAGGACGAGCGTGAGGCGAAAGCAGCCGAATGGCGTCAGCAACTCGATGGGCTGTCCCCCGGGGAAAGGGAGGCTTTGCGCACGATGCTGCATGCTCGCCGCGAGCAGATGCGCGCCGAATGGGACGCGATGTCCGAGGAGGAACGGGAAGCAGCCCGCGCCCGCATGCGCGAACGTGCCGACAACATGTCGCCGGAGGAACGGGATGCACTCCGCGACCTGATGCGGGAACACCGAAAATCCATGAGCCCTGAGGAACGCAAAGCACTCCGCCAAAAGCGCCGCGAGCGCGCGCCGGAGCCTCCGGAGACACCGGAGTAAGTCGGCTGGTTCAGGGCCGGCTGCCATGGGCGAGCCGGGACAATTTCGCGAGGCTCCGGGCAAAACTGTTGTGTGGCCGCACCAGGATGCCGCCAAGTCCCAGCCAGGCGGCGAGCTGCACGAGTTCGTCAGCAAGCCGCACCGCGACGTCGCCCGAAGCCGCGCCGTCTTCGATGTAGGCGGATTGCACCAGCAGCCGGCCGCTGGCGCGGTCCGCTTTCAGGTCAACCCGCGCCACCAGGGAATCGCCCACGCGGAACGGCAGCACGTAGTAGCCCCAGCGGCGCCGGCCCGCCGGCACGTAGATCTCGAGGCGGTACTGAAAACCGAACAAGCGGGCGACACGCGGCCGGTACCAGATCAGCGGATCGAAGGGCGACAGCAGGCACGCGCCCTCAATCTGCCGCGGCGCGGCTGCACCGCGTGCGAGATAGCCCCCCTGTCGCCAGCCTTCCACAGCGACGCGATCGAGTTCACCACCCTCGACGAGCGTCTCGAGCAGCGGTGCCGCCTCCTTCGGCGACATGCGGTAATAGTCGGCGAGGTCCTGGAGCGTGCCGATGCCCAGTGCGGTGGCGGCAATTCGCAACAGCTCCTTCCGGGCGTCGTCGGCATCGACCTGGCGCAAGCGGTGCGCCTCGGGGATCACGCGTTCGGGCAGGTCGTAGACGCGTTGAAAATTCGCTTTGCGCTCGCGGACCGTGAGCGTCCCGTGGCCGAAATGGTGCTCCAGCGCCCAGCGCGGTATCGAGCGATGCCAGTCACCCGGTTTGCGCCGCGGGCCGGCGACCGGGGGCAGCTGGTCCGCCGACAATGCGCCATCGAGACGGACCTGTTCCAGCACATCGGCCAGGTACGCATCCGCATCCGGCAGGTGAACCAGCGGCGAGTGCCGCCATGGCTGCCACGTTGCGCGCCGGTGCGCCAGCTGCGGCCAGGTTTCGACCGGCACTATGGACGCTTCATGCGCCCATTGCTCCGTATAGCGGCCACTCTGGTGAACGTACCGGTCGAAGCGCTTGCGGTCGTAGGCGCCGAGCCGCGACCATGCGACGAGATAATGGGCAGGCAGGAGCACGTTGACGAAATCGAGCTGCAGCATACGGAGCTCCCGAAAGAGCCGCGCGAAGTGGCGGGTGTCGGGCGCCTTCGGGCGCTCCCGGTCGAAGCCTTGAGCGGCAAGCGCGATGCGCCGTGCCTCGGCCAGGCCGATGCTGTTTCGTCGTCGCAAAGTCTACGCCGGTTGCAGCCCGGCACCGATAGCGCCCGCCCTGACCTTGAGCCGGCGATCGATGGCTATCTCATAGTCGCGCTCGTGCACCGTATCCAGCAGTCGCCAGGTCGCAATGCACTCCTCCCGGTTCAGCGCGACATGCAGCCAGCCGCGCCTGTCCGTTTCCATGTAAACCAGTGAAGGGTTCAGCTCGAGTGTGGCGTCGCGAATCGCGCCCGGTCGCCGTTCCGGCAGGTACTCGGCAAAGCCGGGCGAGCTTACCGAACCGGCCATCAGCTCGACCGCTACCGGTCGATCCTCATGGACCGTGTACAGGTTGGCGGCCATGGATGTGTGCAGGTCGCCGCTCAGAACGACGGGATTACGTGCATGCCGCGCAAGGTCCTCGAGCAGCCGGGCGCGCGCGACCGGGTAGCCGTTCCAGGTGTCGAGCAGCATCGGCGGATTGTCCCGGCTGAGGTTGACGTAGTGATCCAGCTGTTCGGGCGGCAACATGGACGGCCTCTGCCGGTCGAGCAGGGGCTCGAGCGACGGCGACAAGGTCGGCGCCAGCATCACCTGCTGTCCGATCAGCTGCCAGGTCGTGTTCGATTCCGTGAGCACGTCCCGGAACCAGGCCTCCTGCCGCTCCCCCAACAGATGCCGCCCCGGGTCCCGCAGCGCCGCCGCCACGGATTCCGGTGTCGAACCCGGCACGTCCGGCTGCCGATCGCGGCCCGCGATACGGGTGTCGAGCATCACGAGAGTCGCAAGATCGCCGAGGCGAAACTGTCGAAAGATACGCGTGTCCTCGCGCTCGTGGCCGGCACGCACGGGCATCCACTCGAGCCAGGCCTGGATCGCGGCGTCGCGCCGCGTCGCCCAATCGCCCTCTTCGTCCCCATGATTCTGCGCGCCGTTCTTCCAGGCATCGTTTGCGATCTCATGATCGTCCCAGATGGCAATCACAGCGTGCGCCGCATGGAGTGCCTGGAGATCCGGATCGGACTTGTACTGGGCATGACGAAGACGGATGTCCTCGAGCGTTACGGCTTCGTGCCCCGGCAGCGGCACGCGGCCCAGCCGCTCCGCATGCTCGGTGGCATAGCCGCCGAGTCCGTACTCGTAGATGTAGTCGCCGAGGTGCAGCACGGCATCCAGATTCTCCTCGGCGGCAATGTCCCTGTACGCGTGGAAGTACCCGTAGGGGTAGTTGGCGCAGGACACCACGGCAAACTGTGCGGCCGCCACATGTCCGACCGGCAGCGTCCGGGTTCGCCCCACCGGCGATTGCAGCCGGCGGCCGTCCGGCATCGTCGCGTCGAAGCGGTAGTACCAGGTCTTCCCGGGCAGGAGGCCGGTGGCGTCCACTTTGACGGTATGGTCCCGGGCCGGTCCGGTTCGGACACTGCCGCGGGCTACAGGCCGATTGATTTCGGCATCCGCGCCGAGCATCCAGTCGCACTCGACCATCGCATCGCCGGCGCCCGAAATGCGGGTCCAGAGAATCACGCGATCGGCCATCGGGTCGCCGCTCGCCACGCCGTGCGCGAACGCCGCATCACCGTTACTCGCATGGCTGGTGCGGAGGCCGGTCGCAGGCCAGAGCGCACCGGCGAGCAAGCCCCGCACGAAACCGCGTCTGTGCATGAGTACCTCTCTCAGGAAAACTGCATATCTATTTGATTATTAGTTGACATTTGACCGGTACAAAAGTCCCAGCGACAGGACGGTCAGCGCCAGGTACCCGCCCAGCGTCAGCGCCGCGGGGCCGCTGCCCGCAGCGAACATGCCGGCGACCAGCAAGGGATTGAAAACCAAGAGGCGCAGCACCTCCACCCGGGCGCCGTGCCCGTCGCTAAGACGCCCGAGTGAATAAAGCCACAGCCACAGGAACAGGCACGGCAGCAGCACGTGCCCGGCGCCGTCCGCTGCAAATTCCTGCCCGATGGCGAGTGTCATCCCGACAGCGGCGACAAACTGGACGACGAGGTACCGGCGGATGGCCGGCCCGGTGGGCGGGTCGTACTTCCGGAAACTTGCGCGATCGTGGCGTGCGGACGGGTAACGCTCCGCGACGTCGGCGGGTCGCCAGCCCGTGCGCCGGAACCAGATACCGAGCCGGTCCCGCCAGCGCCGGCTGCGCTGCGCGTCGAACCACAGGTAGCGGTACACCTGCAGGTTGGCGCGAAACGGCTCCCAGCTCTCGAGCGGCTTGCGCACGCCGAAGATACAAGGCTCATCGACGCGCTCGTCTGCGAAGGTGCCGAACAGACGGTCCCACAGGATGAACATGCCGCCGTAGTTTCGATCGATGTAGCACGCATTCAGCGCATGGTGAACCCGGTGGTTCGAGGGCGTAACCAGGATGCGGTCCAGCACACCCATGCGCCGAACCACCTGCGTATGAACCCAGAACTGGTAGATCAGGTTGACGGCACTGACGGAGAGCAACACGTCGAGGGGAAACCCCGCGAGGAACAGGGGAAGATAGAAGATCCAGCCGAACAGGAAACCGCTGCTGGTCTGGCGTAACGCCGTCGTCAGGTTGTAGTCCTCGCTCTGGTGATGCACCGCATGTGCGGCCCACAAAACCGAGATCTCATGGCTGAAGCGGTGAAACCAGTAATAGCAGAAGTCCCAGGCCACGGCGGCGAGAAGCCACAACGCAATGCCGGGAAGCGACAGGTCGAACCAAGACTCCGGCATGTCGATCAAGGCGAAATGTTGCAGAACATAGCCCCATGCGGCGAGCGGCAAAAGACGAGTGAAGTAGCCGAACGTCGTACTCAGGATGCCGGTGCTAAGGCTCCCGATCGCGTCATTGGCGCGATAAAATCCGGTGCCGCGCCAACGGTCGATGGCGAATTCCATGGCGATGGCCAGCAGGAAAAAAGGCACAGCGAGTGCAACGAGGTCCATGTCCCGAATGGTAGCACTGCGGTAAGCTGCCGCCCTCAAGACACCCGGACCTGCCCATGATCCATGCTGCCGAACTCGACCTGTTGCGGGGTGCCCTGGACCGCCTTGCCCGCGGCTTCGAAAACTTGCCTGCGCACGAGCCCGAGTTCGACGTGCAACGGGCTGAAGCGGTGCTCGAGGAGGCGGCACGGCGACTGCAGGACAACTATCCGTACCATCATCCCCTGTACGCCGGGCAGATGCTGAAACCCCCGCATCCCGTCGCCCGGATTGCTTACGCCCTGTCGCTGTGGATCAACCCGAACAACCATGCCCTCGACGGCGGCCGTGCAAGTTCCGCGCTCGAGAAGGAATGCGTCACGACGATCTCCGGCCTGTATGGCTGGTCCGGCGCGCTCGGCCACCTGACCGGCGGCGGCACGGTCGCGAATCTCGAAGCCCTGTGGATCGCAAGCCGTCTGCATCCCGGCAAGCGCATCCTCGCATCGAGCCAGGCGCACTACACCCACGCCCGGCTTTGCGAGGTCCTCGGTCTGCCGTTCACTGCCGTCGGCGTCGACGCGTCGGGCCGCATGGATTCGCGGACATCTTCGGGAACTGCTCGCCGCCGGCGACGTCGGCACGATCGTCGCCAGCATCGGAACCACCGGCCTCGGCGCGGTCGACCCCTTGCAGGACATCCTGCCGCTTGCTGCGCGAAACCGGCGTGCGCGTGCACGCGGATGCGGCCTACGGCGGTTACTTCGGACTCACGGGAACGCTCACTACACAAACCCGCAACGCGTACGAGCTGCTGGGCGAGGCCGACTCCATCGTCGTCGATCCTCACAAACACGGTCTGCAGCCCTACGGCTGCGGCTGCATCCTGTTCCGCGATGCCGGCGTTGGCCGGTTCTACAAACACGACTCGCCGTACACGTATTTCAGCTCGGCGGAGCTGCATCTCGGCGAGATCAGCCTCGAATGCTCCCGGCCCGGCGCCGCCGCCGTGGCCTTGTGGGCGACCCAACGGTTGCTGCCGCCGGTACCGGGCGGTGAATTTGCCGCGGGCCTCGAAGCTGGCTTGTCGGCGGCGCGGGGCCTTCACGCCCGCCTCGACGCCAGTCGGTATTACGTACCTGTCCTGAAACCGGAACTCGATATTCTCGTGTACCTACCGAACGCGCCGGACACGCAGACCGCCAGCCTCCGGTCGCGGCGGATATTCGACCTGGCGGCGGAGCAGCACCTGCACCTGTCGCTTGTACAGCTCCCCGCGGATTTCGTCGCCCGCAACGTGCCCGGGATCTCCGGGAACTCCGACACGGTGACGTGCCTCCGTTCGGTATTGATGAAGCCCGAACACGAGTCCTGGGTCGACAGAATCATGACGATCCTCGACTCAGTAGCCCGACGAGTTGGCGTGTGACGGTCAGGCCGAGATAGAAGCAGGCAAAACTGCCGGTCAGTGTCGCACTGAAATAGACGAACGGCACCAGGATGTCGTTCCGGTGGATCATGGCGGTGATTTCGAGGACGAATGACGAAAATGTCGTAAATCCGCCGCAGAAACCGACGACCAGCAACAATCGGTAGTGCTCGGGCAGCAGGAACGTCTCGTGCAACGATTCCGAGCTCGTGAGGAAACAGGCGATGATGCCGATCACGAAACACCCGAGAAGATTTGATGAGAAGGTGCCCCAGGGGAACGATTCCGACGTTTGCCACAAGGTACTTAAGCCGAACCTTGCGAGCGCGCCGAATGCGCCGCCGAAGCCAACCAGTACGCAATTGGTGAGCAATGCCTGCATGTATCACACTCCTCCGACGCGTTGCCTGCACGATCGGTATTCCCGCTCGAGCCGCAGGACGATTTCTCGCGCCGGCAGGATGTCGCGGATGTTGCCCACGCCCTGCCCCGCGCCCCAGATGTCTTTCCAGGCTTTAGCCGCTTCGCGGTCGCGTTTGCCGAAATCCATGCGCCTCGCGTCCGATGCGTCGAGAGATTCCGGGCTCATCCCAGCGCGTACGATGCTGCCGCGCAAGTAACTGCCGTGCACGCCGGTAAAGTACGGCGTGTAAATCACGTCCGCCGCGTTCGAGTCGACAATCATCTGCTTGTACTCGTGAACGGCGTTGGCCTCGGTTGACGCAATGAACCGCGTGCCGATGTACGCGAGGTCGGCGCCCATGGCCTCTGCGGCAACGAGGTCGGCGCCCGAGGTCATCGCTCCGGACAGGATCAAAACGCCGTCGAATTCGCGGCGTATCTCCTTGGTGAGCGCGAATGGACTTAGGGGGCCGGCATGACCGCCTGCACCGGCCGTCACCGCAATGATGCCATCGACACCCTGCTCGATCGCCTTGCGGGCATGCCGCATGCTGATAACGTCGTGGAACACGAGACCGCCGTAACCGTGCACGGCCGCGACGACTTCCGCCGGCGGCCGCAGGCTGGTGATCACGATCGGTACTTCGTGCCGGATACACACGTCGAGATCGGCCGCGAGACGCGTGTTGCTGGCATGCACGATCTGGTTGACGGCGAACGGCGCCACTTTTTCCCCGGGATGCGCGTCGACGTACGACGAAAGCGCGGCCTTGACCTCGCGGATCCACGGGTCGAGTTGCTCCTGCGGCCGGGCATTCAGGGCCGGAAAGGCGCCAATGATTCCGGCCTGGCATTGCGCAATGACCAGAGCCGGGCAGGAAACGATGAACATCGGCGCACCGATCAGCGGCAAACGAAGTGCGGCCCGGAGCGTTTCAGGAACGGCCATTCGGCCCCTTCAGAGTGTATGCCGGTCGAAGCGCGAGCATGCTATCACAGGGGCGTGATGCGGTTCACATTTGGCCTGACGCACGATTGCTAGACTGAATGCATGGACAGGTCGGATCATGAAACCGGCGTGCACGACCTCGCACTCGGCGTAATTCATGCCCTGAAAATGGTCGACGTAAAAGCGCTTTCCTACGTGCAGCTCCGCCGTCTTTACGCAAGTCTCGTTCATACCGGCGACCTGGTCGGCGAGGAAATTGCCGAACGCTCGGGCACTCACGATCTCCGAGGCGCAGTGCACAGGCAGCCGCCCGGTTCCGACTAGCGGCGCGGCGTCGCGATTTCCACAGCGATTGCCCGTTCGTCCGCCGGGGCCACGATTGCCGTCCCGTACCAGTCTCCCGGACCGGCGGACGGGTTCCCGGTGGCCGACGCCCGCACCTCGACCTCGAAGCGCTCGAACGCGGACAGCAGCCGGCCCGGGATCATCGCATCCCGATCGCCGAGCGCTACCCGCGCCGGCAATTCGCCCAGATTTCGACGCGTCACCGCGATCGGCGGCGATGGCTGCTCCGGGTCACGAGCAATGATGAACACGCTCGCGTCTTCCGGCAGCGCGGCTCTTGCGTCGTCCGCAACCGCGATATCGATGTCGACGACGGTCACGGCGGCGTCTGCAGGCAGAGTCGCGGTGCCGCCCGGCTCGCCTCGCCAGGCGGCAATACGCTCCGACAGTATCGACCGCACTTCCGGCGGCGGATCGGTGGCCAGCAGGCGCTCCCAGCGATCCGCTGCGGCGGCCGTGTCGCCTCGCTTGACCGCAGCGATCCCGCTCCAGAACAAAGCTTCCGGGTGATCCGGCGCGAGTGCAACAGCGTTCTCGAACACCGAAACGGCTTTTGTCGACAACTCGTCGCCGCCGGCACGGGCCAGGGCGACGCCGTAGTCGACGAGCGTTTGTGCATCCTGCGCGTCCTCGAGTTCCACCGCGCGTGCGTAGGCTTCGACGGCGCCGTCGAAGTTGCCGACGGTCATGTAGGAACGACCGAGCATCTTCCAGCCATTGACATCGTCCGGTTGGGATTCGAGGCGCGTTGCAAGCGACGACACCATCTGCGCGACATCCGGTTGCGAGCCAGCACCCGAGGGCACGCCCGGCCGGCCCTGCCAGGCATAAATGCCGGCGGATACGCCGACCACCAGCAGCAGCGCGGGTATGGCGACCGGCGCCGTGCGCCGCAGATCACGACGAAACGGCCAGATCGCCACGCCCGCAGCCAAAAGGCACATCAATGCGAGCAGCAACAACAGCATCATTCGCTCCGCAGAGACTCGTCGTCGATCGGCAGCGACATGCGACGGCGCAGCACGCGGATGAGCACGGCCGCGCCCAGCAGAAGGAATATCGCGGGGGCGAGCCAGAGCACGAGCGTCTTGCCCGATGCGCGCGGACGGTACAGCGCAAACTCTCCGTAACGGGTCACCAGGAAGTCATAGATCTCGGCGTCCGACTTTCCTTCTTCGAGGAGCCGGCGGATTTCGCGCCTCAGGTCCGCGGCAAGGAAGGCATTGGAATCCCTGATCGACTGGTTCTGGCACTTGAGGCAGCGCACTTCCTCGATGATCTGCTCGTAGCGCGCCTGCAGCGCCGCATCCTCGAACGCGGGTTCGGTATCGATCGAGGCGGCTGTGCCGGCCAGCAATGCAATGACGACGGCGAGCAAGAACCGGCTCATTGCAGAGCTCCGGATACCGCAAGTTTCGGTTCGAAGTCGCGCTGCCATGCAACCGGATCGAGAGGACCCAGGTGCTTGTGCAGGACCACACCGTCCGGAGCCACGAGAAAGGTTTCCGGCGCACCGTATACGCCCCAGTCGATACCGGCCCGCCCGTCTCCGTCATAGCCGGACATTACGTAAGGATCGCCGTACTGGTCGAGCCAGCGCACCGCATCCTGGCTGTTGTCGCGCCAGTTGATGCCGTAGATCGGGATCCGTCCGGATTGGGCGAGTTCCATCAGGAAGCCGTGTTCCTGGCGACACCCCACACACCATGTCGCCCAGACGTTGACCAGCGACATCCGGCCGGCGAGCGTCTCGTTATTCAGGCGGCGCCCGGGATGCTTGAGCGCGGGCAGATCGAAAGCAGGCGCCGGTTCACCGATGTAGGTCGAGGGCAGCGCACTGGGATCGCGCGTGAGCCCGATCGAAAACACGATGACCAGGCCGACGAAAGCGGCAATGAGCAGCAGGTATTTGAGCATCAGGCCCGTTCCGCAGTGGCCTGGCGGGCATGCGTCCTCACGCGTGCCGCGACCGGAACACGGTAGCGCCGGTCCGTCGCGGCGAGCAGTCCGCCGAGCGCCATGATGAGCGCGCCGAGCCAGATGAACCTGACGAGCGGCTTGTACTGCACGCGGACACTCCACGTGCCCGTGCCGATCGGATCGCCCATCGAGATCAGCAGGTCCCGGTTCCAGCCTTCGAGAATGCCCGCCTCCGTCATCCAGCTCTTCTGTACCTGGTACTGTCGCTTCTGCGGCCGGACCTGTCCTACGAATTCGCCGTCGCGACGGATGTCGACCACCGCTTCCCGGGCGATGTAGTTGGGCCCTTCGACCTCGAGCAATTCGCGCATTTCGAAATCATAGTCGCCTGCGGTTGCCGTTTGACCCGGACTCATCGCCTGGTCGGACTCGATGCTGAAGGAAGAAACCACGGTGACACCGAGCACGAATACGCCGACGCCGAAATGGGCCAGCGACATGCCGAGCGCCGCCCGCGTGATGGGTGCGGTTCCGGCCTGGCGGCGCACTGAGCGCAGGGGCAACACGACGGCGCTCGCCATCAGCCAGAAAGCGGCCACCGTGCCGATGAGAAGCAGCGGACCGGCCGCTCCCCAGGCCAGCCAGGGCAGCACGAGGCCCGCGGCGACCGCGACGAGTGCCGGCACCCTGAGCACTCGCCCCAGGCCGCCCGGCGCCTGCGAGCGCCATGCGGCGTGCATGCCGATGCCGGCAAGAAACAGGAGCGGAATCATCGGTATCGAAAACGCGATGTCGAACCAGGGCTTGCCGACCGAGATCTTGCCGGCGCCGGCGACGTCGGCGATCAGGGGTGCGAGGGTACCCAGGAAGACGAGGGCCGCGGCGATGACCAGCAGCACGTTGTTCAGTAACAGGAAGGTCTCGCGCGACGTCAGGCGGAAACCCGCGTCCGTATCGAGCGTCGGCGCGCGGAATGCAAACAGGACCAGGGCCGCGAGAATCACGATCGCGAGGAATGCCAGGATGAAATAGCCGCGCGTAGGATCGCTTGCGAACGCGTGTACCGACACGATGATCCCCGAGCGGACCAGGAACGTTCCCAGCAGGCTCAGGGAAAATGCCGCAATCGCGAGTAACAGCGTCCAGCTCTTGAACAGCCCGCGCTTTTCCGTCACCGCCAGGGAATGTATCAGTGCGGTGCCCACCAGCCAGGGCATGAACGACGCGTTTTCCACCGGATCCCAGAACCACCAGCCGCCCCAGCCGAGTTCGTAATACGCCCACCAGCTGCCGAGCGCGATGCCGACGGTCAGGAACAGCCATGCCACGGTGGTCCACGGGCGCGTCCAGCGTGCCCAGTCCCGGTCGAGCCGGCCGCTGATCATCGCCGCCACCGCGAAGGCGAACGCCACCGAGAAGCCGACGTAGCCCACATAAAGAATCGGCGGATGGATGGCGAGGCCCGGGTCCTGGAGCAAGGGATTCAGGTCGGCGCCGTCCATGGCAGCCGGCGACAGGCGCTCGAAAGGATTGGACGTGAACAGCGTGAAGGTGATGAAGCCTATCGACAGCCAGCCAAGCACGCCCAGGACCAGCGCCCTGAACCCGTCATCGAGCTGCCGGCTGAAAACGGCGACCGCGAGCGTCCAGCCGGCGAGCACGAGGACCCACAACAGCAGAGAGCCTTCGTGCGCCGCCCAGGTCGCCGATACCTTGTACATCGTCGGCAGGTTGAGCTGGGAGTTGTTCGCGACGTAGAGCACCGAAAAGTCGTCGGCCAGAAACGAGGCCACGAGGCAGGCGAAAGAGATCGCGACGAACAGGAACTGCCCGGTGGCGGCCGAGCGCGCCGTCGCCATCATCGCCGAATCCTTGCGATACACGCCGAGGATGGGCAGCGTCGCCTGGCACATTGCCAGGGACAATGCCAGGATCAGGGCGAAGTGACCGATTTCGGGCGTCATCCGCGTCCACACTCCCCCGCATTGGCAACGGCCGCCGTTTTCTCGCTGACGTGGCGCGCCAGCGATTCCGCGACCTCAGGAGCGGTATAGTTTTCATCGTGTTTGGCCAGCACCTTGTCTGCAACGAAGACGTCCGACTGCATCCGGCCATGGGCCACGACGCCCTGGCCTTCGCGAAACAGGTCCGGCAGGACGCCCGTGTACCGCACCGGCAGCTCGCAACGCAGGTCCGTGACACGGAAGTACACGTCGAGCGAGCCGTCCGCGCGCTCCACACTGCCGTCGACGACGAGGCCGCCGATTCGAAAATTCCGTTGCGCCGGGAATTCACCGGCGACGACGTCCGACACCTCGATGAAGAACATCATGTTGTCGCGAAACGCCGTGAACGTCAGCGCCGCGGCTACAGTCAGTCCCGCCAGTGCGAGGCCGACGGCGAGCATTCGTTGCTGGCGCGGTTTCACGTCTGGTCCTCGAGGGCCTTGATGCGCACTTCGACCTCGCGGTACACGGTTCGACACCGCCGCCTCGCGGTCCATTCGTTTATCAGGACGACGATTGCCATGAGGGCGAAGGATGTCCACACATAGAATCCATAACCGCTCATCGCGAGTTTCTGCATCATGCGTTTGTCCCCGGTTGCAGGACCAGGTCCCTGACCCATCGCGCACGACGTTCCCGACTCAGTACCTCGGAGCGCACGCGCCTTAGCAGCAGTGCGCCGAACAGAAGCGTGAAGCCCAAAATATTCGCCAGCAGGGGATACAGCATTGCCGCATCCATCGCCGGCCCGCCCTCGTCAAGGAGCGTTGACGTCTGGTGCAAAGACGTCCACCACTGCACGGAGAAGTGGATCACCGGCACGTTGACCACGCCGACGAGCGCCAACACGGCACTGGCCTTGTCGGCCTTCGCGGTATCGTCGATCGCATTACGAAGCGCCATATATCCTATGTACAGGAAAAGCAGGATGAGTTCCGACATCAGGCGCGGATCGCCCCACTCCCACCAGGTCCCCCACATCGGGCGACCCCAGATCGACCCCGTCACCAGGGCAAGAAACGTGAACGATGCGCCGATCGGCGCGGCACTCGCGGCGACGGCATGGGCGAGCTTCATCCGCCAGATAAGCCCTATGCCGCCGGCAATCGCCATGAGCACATACGCCATCATCGAAAGATAAGCGGCGGGTGCGTGCACGTAGACGATGCGAAATGCGTCTTTCTGCTGGTAATCCGAAGGCGCGAGGAACAGGCCCGCGATCGTGCCATACAGGAGCAAGGCGTAGGCCGGCAATGTCAGCCACGGTATCAACATCCGCGCAAGCCGGTAGAAGTGCGGTGGTGACGCAAGCTGGTGCAGGAAAGTCCACATGGCCGCGAATTCTACTCGCTACTTATGCGCAATGCGGCAGCGGTGGCAAAAGGTGCAAGCGACACGGCCGCGAACGCGTAGGCAGCAAGGGCATACAGACCGGTGGCATAGGTATCGCCGGCAGCAGCGAGAGACACGGTTCGTGTACCGAAGATGAGCACCGGCATTGCTACCGGGAGAATGAGCAGGCTCAGGAGCGCGGTGCCCCGATGCAGCCCCACGGTCAACGCGGCGCCGACGGCACCCAGCAGGCTCAGGCACAAGGTCCCGAGCGATAGGGTGTACATCAGCACCACTACCGTCGAACCCGGTAATTGAAAAGCAAGCGCGGCGACCGGGCTCAACACGACGAGCGGCAGGCCGTTCGTCAACCAGTGGGCGGCCGTTTTACCGAGCGCGAGAATGACGAGCGGCTGTGGACTGACGAGCATCTGCTCGAGGCTGCCGTCCTCGAAATCCGTGAGGAACAGGCTGTTGAGGGACAGGAGCATGGCGAGGAGCGCAGCGACCCACAGCACGCCGGGTGCCGAGTAGCGCATTTCCTCGACACTCGGCCCTATCGCAAGCGGAAACAGCGTGCAGACCATGACAAAAAAGAACAACGGATTGAGTACGTCGCCTGGCCGCTTCCACGCAAGAAGCAGATCGCGGCGAATCGTCGCGAGCATGCCCGTCGCAAGCCCCGGCATGGTCGCCAGCAAGGGATTCACTGGAGCAAAATCCGTTGCGTCGGCACGTCGATCGGGATGTCCTGGTGTGCCGCCACGATACACAGGCCGCCGCTTTCCACGTGTTCGGCAATCAGTTCGAGGACGAGCTCGCGACCGTCCCGATCGAGATTGGTGAACGGCTCGTCCAGGAGCCAGAGAGGCGCGGCGGCCAGCAGTACCCGTGCCAGCGCAACACGCCGTTGCTGTCCGGCCGACAGGGCCCTGAGCGGCAGCTTTTTCAGGCGCAAGACCCCGACGCGCTCCAGCGCTTCCTCTATATCGCGGGTGCGCACCGGTCGCAGGGACGCCTCGAAACGCAGGTTCTCGATGGCGGTAAGGTCGCGCTTGAACCCGATCCGGTGCCCGAGCCACGCCGTGGCGCCGAAAAACGCCTGCTGCTGATGCCGTGTCGCCTGCCCGTTCCAGCGGACCTCGCCCGCTTCGGGCTCGAGTATGCCGGCCAGCGTCTTCAGGAGACTGGTCTTGCCACTGCCGTTGCGGCCTTCGAGCAGCATCAGTTCCCCCGAAGCGAGCGTAAAGCTCAGGTTCGCGAACAGGCAGCGTTCGCCGCGAATCAACAACAGGTCGTCGGCCGTCAGGGTGTCGCTCAAATCCAAGCTCCGAATATCGGCTGAAGCAGGGCGAGGGGTTCCAATTAAAAGTCCCTGTTTTGTAACGGCTTATACATGCTTTGTGCAAGCTCGTCGAGATAACGCCCGGAGGCCTCTGGCGATGCTCGCTCGCGCAAATGGGCGTTTGAACCCCCCTTCGCGGAAACGTAGACTGACCGACCCGGCCGGATTTGTACATAAGAAAGACACGGACATTCCGGCCCCGACGGTAGCCGAATCGTCCCGGTGGGACGAGGAGCGAGTTCAAACTTATGGATCTGGCGTCGGCAGGCCTGCAGCAACAACCCTTTCGGACCCACGGGCGGCCGTTGACCGTCATACCGTATGCCGCCCACCGTGCGGCCATCGAGGCACTGGAAAGCGCGCGTGCCCTGCCCCGCGGGGTGGCCTATTTGCAGGGGCCGGCATTGTCCGGCAAGACCACGATATTGCGGGAGTTCGTCGGCCGGGTGCCGGATGACACCGCTGTGGCGTTCGTGGACGGCTCGGGCCTCAAAACGAGCGCGCTGCTCGAAAGGGTCCTGCACCAGTTCGGGTACGACGTGGAGTACAGCTCCACGAGCGAGCTGCTCGCGATGCTCAGGGTCTTTGCCTTGCAGCAGGCCGCGCGCCAGCGGCCGCCCGTCGTCATCGTCGAGAACACCCATCTGCTGAGTCCGGGCGCCACGCGCGCGATCACGGAACTTGCTGCCTTGCAGACCCGGCAAACGAGTGCAATCCGGCTCGTGCTCGCCAGCGACCGGTCGCTGCGGGCGTTCTTCTCCGACAAGCCATCCGACACGCTCGACCTGCGCGTCACACGCGATATCCATCTCCGGCCCTTGCGGGTCGATGAGGCCGCAGCTTACCTGCACGCAAAACTGCGCGCTGCTGGTACGCGCTCACCGACCCTGGTTTTTCCCCAATCCGTCTGCAACGAGATGTGGCATGCGTCCGGCGGTTGGCCCGGCGTCCTCGATCGTATCGCCCTGCTGGCGCTTGCGCGGTCGGAAACCCTGCCGGTTGCTGCGCGCCATATCGAGCATCCCGCCGTACCGGGGGGCACCTGGGATGATGGCGAAGCGGTCGCGAGCGGCACGGACGATGGTCCGGCGCCGGACGCGCCGGTGCTCTATGTCTCCAAAGAGGGCGCATTGCTGCAGGAATTTTCCCTGCAGCAGGCGCGGATCCTGGTCGGCCGATCCGAGCACAATGACCTTGCAATCGACAGCCGCTTCGTCAGCCGCCATCACCTGATGCTCGTACGGAATGGACCATCGACATTCCTGATGGATCTCAACAGCACCAACGGCACGTTCGTGAATTCGCGGCGCGTTTCAAACCATGTCCTCGTCGACAGTGACGTAATCGTGCTCGGACACCACCGTATCAAGTTCAGTGATCCGCATGCCACAGAGCGGGGTTCTCTCGAAGGCACGGAGTTTGCGGCGACTGCGATCATGAAAACACTTGACGACATGCGCGCTTTACTCGCGCGGGAACACACTGAACTCATTCCAGCACCATCGGAAAACCTGCCGACGCTCGGCAGCTGACCAGCTCAGCCGAAAAAGTATTTCTTGAAGTGCCTTCGGCACATCGACACATAGCGTTCGTTGCCGCCAATTTCTATCTGGGACCCTTCCTGGATCGCATTCCCGTGCTCGTCGAGGCGCACGGTCATTGTCGCTTTCGCGCCGCACTCGCAAATCGCTTTTAATTCATTGATGCTGTCGGCCCATGCCAGCAGGTACTTGCTTCCCTCGAAGGGCTCGCCCTGGAAATCGGTCCGCAAGCCGTACGCGAGGACGGGAATCCCGAGCTTGTCGGTGACATCGGACAGCTGGAATACCTGTTCCCGGCTCAGGAACTGTGCTTCGTCGACCAGTACGCAATGCAACGGCGCCGTCTCGACATGTGCCGCCACCAGGGAGAACAGGTTGTCTGTCGACTTGAACGTGATCGCCGGCGCCTGCAGGCCAATTCTCGACGAGACCTTGCCTGCACCGTAGCGGTCGTCCAGTACGGGCGCCATGATCAGCGTGTTCATGCCGCGCTCATTGTAGTTGTAGCTGGACTGCAGCAGGGAGGTCGATTTCCCTGCGTTCATGGATGAGTAATAGAAATATAGCTTGGCCATGTGCCCATTCTGGCATCGTGACGACGATCGGTCACGCGGGACTAGCCGTGTGGGAAGTGCAGCAGTTTGCCGGCTTTGGGGTGATTCGTCGGCCGGTGTCCGGTTCGGCAACGGACACACACGTTCATGATCTTGCGATCCGGACTGATAATCTGCGGAACGGGCGTCACTTTGCCGTGCTGCAGACACTGGCTGCAAATCACCAGCTTGCTGAGGTTGTTGAGCAGCCGGTAATCCACGTTCGTGCTCACATTGTCTGCCATATCCCGCCTCCGCTGGTCCTGAGACCGGATTGTCGGCCGGGCGAACGCACTGTGCAGCAGCGATGGCCGCTTTTAGGTGAAAACTGTTAACCAGTCCACGACCGGCTTGTGACCCAGATCGCGTTCCGGCTAGTGGACGCGTGTCACGCGGACCGAGCGATCGGCGCTCGGAATCTCGAGCTTGTATCCGAACACGTCACGTTTCAGCGTGACGTCGAAGTCACACTCCCGGAAAGGCAGGCGGCCGGCATTCGTTTGGCGCCAGATCTGACCGTTGTCGAAAGTGAAGTACCAGCGGCCCGATGCATCGCTCTTCTCACAGCTCGCGATGCGCCCGGCGTATTCCTCATCGGGGGCCTCATCGTTCGTCGCGGGCTTGCCGACCTCATCAACCAGCGGCGGGAGCGCCTGCCCTGAAGCCGCAGGGTCCCGTTCGGCAATACGCTCTGCCAGGACGTCAAAGCAATTCAGGCGTTCTGCAGCGTCGGTCACGGCCGCACACGCTTCGAGCCCGGCAGTCAGTGCGTCGCCGGCGGCCGGCAGAACGGGGCGCGGCAGAACCAGCAGGAAAAGCGCAGTCGTGACGAGCCATCTGCCGGGTAGTTCGAATGGATTCATTCCTCAATACTCAGCGCTGGTGCCCGGGGCGGGAGTCGAACCCACACGACCTTTCGGTCAGCGGATTTTAAGTCCGCAGCGTCTACCGGTTCCGCCACCCGGGCAGGCACACACGGAACGAGGGATGGAGGCTAGGGTCGGAATCGAACCGGCGTCCACGGCTTTGCAGGCCGCTGCATAACCACTCTGCCACCTAGCCGGGGGATGCCCCATTGAGCAGGCGTCGCAGTATACAGCCCTCGTCGCTCCGGTCAATTTGCAGCGCCCGGGGCGCGGGTGTCAAATAGAGACCATCGACGACCGGTCAAAAGAACGAGGTTTCGACACGAACACGATGGCATGGCCTCGCTTTCTATTGCTGTTCAGCTGCCTTGCGCTGGTGTACTGCGGCGATCCGCCGCTTCCGAAGCTCGGCACACCCGAGCCACTCGAGGTACCCGCCGGGTCGAACAGCCTGGCGCCCCGCCTGACCTCGGGCAGTGGCCAGATACTCCTCAGTTGGATGGAACGAGACGACGAAGGCGCGACGCTTCGCGTCGCCGAACTGGTGGAAGACGGCTGGGGTCCGGCGAAAGACGTCATCACGGATGCACGGATGTTCGTCAACTGGGCGGATATGCCATCGGTGCTGTCCATTGTCAAAGGCGCCGGCAACAACTCGGAGTGGGCAGCGCACTGGCTGCGTTACAACGATGAAGGGCCGCACGCCTACGATATACAAGTCATGCGCTCGCTGGACGGTGGCGGAACATGGTCGGAACCGGTCATGCCGCACACCGATGGCACAGCCACCGAACACGGCTTCGTCTCGACGTTCCGTTCACCCCAGGGCATCGGCCTGCTTTGGCTCGACGGGCGTGCTACCGCCAGTACAGCCGGGGGTGACGGGGCAATGGACGGAATGAGCCTGCGCTCGGCGGTGATCGCTGCGGACGGCAGTCTCAGGGACGAAATCCTCGTCGATGAGCTCGTCTGCGATTGTTGTGCGACTAGCGTCGTTGTGAGCAGCAGCGGGCCCCTCGCCGTCTACCGCGACCGAAGTACCGGCGAGGTGCGGGATATTGCTGTCAGCCGTTTCAACAACGGCCAATGGACCCCGGGCACCATCCTTGCAGAAGACGGCTGGGTGATTGACGGCTGTCCGGTGAACGGTCCTGTCATTACCGCGTCCGGCGACTTCGTCGGGGTCGCGTGGTTCACGGCAGCGGATGATCGGCCGCGCATACAGGCCAGCATCTCGCGCGATGGCGGCAAGAGCTTCGCCGCGCCCGTCGAACTGACGGCCGGCGATGTCGCCGGTTACGTCGATATTGCCTTCGCCGCGCGTTCGGTGTTCGTGGTCAGCTGGGTGGCACGCACGGCAGACGGTCATGTCGTTCGGGTGCGCAGCCTGTCCGCCGACGGAATGCGGGGCGACGTGATGAGCGTTGCCGGTACGCGCGCGGGCCTCGCCGTGCCGCAAATGGAATACCGGCAAGGTGAACTGATCATGGCGTGGAGCGACGCCGGCCCCAACGGACCGGCGATCAGCAGTGCACGGATTCCGGTGCTCTTCGATCCCTGAGCGCGCCCGAACGCTTGCGCAGGCCGTGCCGTATCTGCAGTATGCCGGAAACGAACCGAGGGTAAGTCATGAAGTATCTTGCAGTGATTCTTGCCGCGTTGGTCATCGCAGGCACTGTCCACGCCGACGCCGACATCGATGCCAAGGTCAACGCGGCCATGAATGCCGAGTCACGCCCGGCAGCCGATCGCGAACGGGATGAGAATCGCAAGCCTCTTGAGACCCTGAAATTCTTCGGCCTGCGGGACGACATGCGCGTACTCGAGCTGCTGCCGGGCGGCGGCTGGTACACGCGCATTCTTGCACCGGTGCTGGCGGACGACGGCCAGCTCTACGTTTCGATCGGGACGGATACCGTGCGGGACCAGGTCCTCACGGCACCCGGGTTCGAAGACGTCGAGCGTGTCGAGGCCGGCGACAATCTGCGGCGGGACGAGAGTATCGGGTTGTATGTTCTGGACGCGGTTGATTTCGGTCTCGAAGACCTGGACATGGTGCTGACGTTCAGGAATCTGCACAATTTCGATCCCACGTCCCGGGAAAAGTTGAACAAGGCCGTGTTCGCTTCCCTGAAACCGGGCGGCTTGTACGGCGTCGTGGACCACACGCGCCGACACATGCAGGGGGCGAATCCCGAGAACGGGCGCCGGATCGACCCGGTACTGGTCATCAAGGAGATGCTGGACGTCGGGTTTGAATTTGTCGACTACTCCGACCTGCATTACACTCCCGACGATGAACTGATCTACGAGGTCGGCCGGAAGTCTGTCACAGGGAACACCGATCGATTCACGTTATTGTTCAGGAAGCGCTGAACTACCGGCTTCAGCTGTCCGAGCGGCGCACCGAACCCCGCGCGGCGGACTGGCCGATCGCTTCGACGTCGCCGTTTTCGTATTGCACGTCGATCGCCTCGCCGCCTTCGTCGAAGGCGATGACCTTGAG
Source organism: uncultured Pseudomonadota bacterium (assembly GCA_963713215.1). GTDB lineage: Bacteria > Pseudomonadota > Gammaproteobacteria > Steroidobacterales > Woeseiaceae > UBA1847. The sequence goes on from CAVQKY010000007.1 coordinate 416,278, forward strand.
CAGCCGATCGTCGCGGACGCGGCGGTACCAGCCGGTCTCCCGAGGTAGCAAGTTCGTGTCCATACATGCCTCCATGTCGTGTTCAAATATGGCCCGCTCAAATACCGGATTCGTTGTGCAAAATATGGGTTGCAAATTCCGTACCACACGGAGTCGGAGGCGATGAAATGAAGCTCGAGGGTTCCTGTCACTGCGGCGCGGTGCGGTTCAGCGTCGAATCGGCGCACCCCTACCCGTTCAACCTGTGCTACTGCTCGATCTGCCGCAAGACCGCCGGCGGCGGCGGCTTCGCAATCAACCTCGGCGCGGAGAACGACACGTTGAAAATAGAGGGCGGAGAGCACGCCGCCATTTACCGGGCCCGGCTCGTGGACGAAGCGAGCGGTGAGCGGAGCGTCAGCCCCGCTGAGCGCCACTTCTGCCGCATCTGTGGCAGCGCCCTGTGGGTCTGGGACCCGCGCTGGCCGGAACTCGTGCACCCGTTCGCTTCGGCGATTGACAGCGAACTGCCGGTACCGCCCGAGCGCACCCACCTGATGCTGGGCTCCAGGGCGTCGTGGGTCGCGGTGCACGAAGGTCCGCACGACAAGCGATTTGATCGATACCCGGAGGAATCGATCGCCGCCTGGCACCAGCGCCTGGGGTTGGCGGACGCTTGAGTCTGTCGCCTCACCGGCTCGGTCAAACCTTGCCAATGCACGCGATTTCCAAATCGGAGCGATGGGAATGAATGCAACATCCCGCGCTCCCCTGACATCCCCGGCTGCTACTGTACAAAAAAAGGCCGCGATGAGCGCGGCCTGGTGGGATGATTTGAAGCTACTACAGCCGAGGGGGTACGTGCTGCGGCAGCCATTGGTCATGGAGAACTTTCTTGTTGTTGTGGATTGACTATAGCGCCTCCGGAGTCCACCGTCGGCGAACTGCATCTTGGATGCGAATGTGATCTCCGTCCGAGAATATGTTACGACGAAAAAAGGCCGCGACACGCGGCCTCTGGTTCCGTCTCTCCCAGGATGGTCAAGGTTTTCCAGTCGCAGGCGTCACGGAGCGCGCCCCTGTATCTGTCCGAATGGAGCGTGCGGGTTAACGGTTCTCGCGTACACGTTCGCGCGAGGGATTGCCGGCGAGGCGGGTTAACGGCCAGCGTCAAGTTCTACTTGCCATCGGCCGTCGAGGGACAAGAGCGCGCCGCGATGTGCCGCAGCATCCTCGCGCAGTTCGTCGCGTTTCGCCGCGACCCGATCTCTAGCGCAGCGTACGAAGTTGGCGAAGACTTCGCTGACGCTTCCGCCGACACGTTGCGCCTGAACTGAACGTCCGCAATCGGAAATAGCTGACGTTTAGAACGAGTCTCAGGAATTGTTCGAGCAATGTCTGCAATACCCAAAACGGTCTAGGTCGGGCTAACTGATTTCACGCCTCCTAGTATTTCGCGGCTCCTGCGCGCAAAACAGCAATTAGCTGCTCCTGGTTAAGTAATCCCCCGCCCGCCTTGTCAAACGGACCTCGCATGCGGTCGTATAGCCGCGCCCGCGGAGAACCGGTGCTGAAGTCACACTCTCTGTATCGCGGAAAATCGCCCATTTGTTGGACAAGCATGTCCGCTACTGAGATGCAGTCAAATTCACAGGTTGTATCCCAGCCAGGAAAACGTACCCCATCACTAAATCCTGGAGCCGCATCTAGAACGGCTTCTTTCTCTGCGTCGCTCAAGCGGGCGAAGCTTTCCTCGATGTAGTGCCACATCTCAAGCGTATCCATCACATGTTGAACGGTACTTGCTGGCACCTCTCCAAGTACGTCGTTTGACAAGATCCGATCAAGAGCCCAGCTGTGTCCGCTCAGGGCCGCACGCAAGAAGCCTGGATCGACAGTTCCCCTAATTTCGAGCTTCTCAATTATGTCTGCCAGTAGTGCGAGTATTAGCTTGTCGGCGACTCTGAGTTCCATTTGACGTGCTCCCGTTTAATCTATTTGAAAGTGCTACCGCCTCGCAGCTGCTCGTCCAACTTCGCAGGCAAAAAAAAGGCCACGACTGGGAGGGCGCGGCCTGATCGAAGCTACTACAGCTCAGGGGGTACGTGCTGCGGCAGGCTCATGGAGTGCTTTCTTGTTATTGTGGATGCACTATAGCGCCCCCGGAGTCCGCCGTCGGCGAACTGCATCTTGGATGCAAGTGTGATCTCCGTCCGAGAATATGTCACAACGAAAAAAAGGCCGCGACGAGCGCGGCCTAGCGGGACCTGAAGCTACTACATAGGTGCTGCGGCAGCCATGGTCAGGCTCGGCAGCCGCTTGCTCGGCGCACAGTCATGCTTCTTGGGATTGTTCACCGCCTCCTCGCAGCGTGCACACTTGGCGTAACCGCGGAAGGGGGCCATGCGATCCGCTGCGGCATTCAGCCTGTCGTGCAGTCTCGCGGCCATCGCTAACCACTCGTCGTCGGACATCAGCCAGTCCGCGATAATGGTGTGGCGGTTTACGTGGGCGAACTTATAATCTAATTCAGACATCTCTGGTCCTCACCACCTTCAGTTCCGTTTCCCGCAGCCAGTCCTTCAGCAGCTTTATCAGTTCGATATGGTCGAAGCTAGGTTCGGGCGGCGGATTCGGGTTGCGGTCTGGTCGTCCATGGAGTGCTTTCTTGTTATTGTGGATGCACTATAGCGCCCCCGGAGTCCGGCGTCGGCGAACTTCATCTTGGATGCGAGTGTGATTTCCGTCCGAGAATATGTCACAACGAAAAAAAGCCGCGACAAGCGCGGCCAGATACGATGGACAAGGGAACGCCGTCGTGATTCAGGTTCGCGTGACGTTCAGGCGACGAGGTATTCACGGTTGCCGAATCCCCTCAATTCCCCCACGGTTCGCCCACGAGTTCCTGTCGGCCTTGAGTCAATCGGGCGAACCGCTGGTCCGCTCGCTCCTGGATGGGCGCTAGGTCAACACCGGCCTTGGTCAATGCTTGTTCGAACGCTGTAACCACTTCGTCCATCTGGTCTTTCGCATTACTGAATTTTGCTACCGTCAAATAAATTTCATAGCCAGTTGTCGCCGACTCGACCTCGAGCACGTCGTCGCTATATTGCAGACCGTTCATGCTTTTACTAACAAGCCAGACTATTAACGGGTTGGCCTCAGCAAAGGCAACGAGCGCAGGATCGGTTTCATACGTGATGTCGTAAAGTCGATTCGGGTCGATTTGAAAATCGGGATCGACTTTGGGAGTCGGTGCATTTTCAATTTCAGGTTCTACCGACGCTCTCTCGACCTGAGCTTTCTCGATCTCTGCTTGCTCTGGCACGGTTTGAGTGAGTTGCGGCGCGTCCGAATCTCGGAGGAGAACGTAGCCGGAACCGGCACAAACTATAGCGGTCACAATCAACCAATATTTGCTCATTACGGACAATCTCGAGCTTCATCCAGACGTGGAAAACAATAGCGAGAGCTCAAATAGTGTTGTCCCCATTCGCCCATCGGCGAGGTCATGTAGGGTTGAATGGAGTTCATAAGCTCCTCTCCGTATAACTGGTTTGACAGATATCGACGCGCGGTAAATGCAAGCATATCGGCGAGTTCCAAAAAAGGATGCGCGCCCTTCACCGCGAAATCGAGTCCGCCGGTAATCCTTTCCAATTTTGGCCCAGCACGTCCATCGGATCGTTGACGAACGAGTTCAGTAAAGTTGGCGAGGAGTTCTTTGGAGTTTGGCACGTCTTCGGCCAGAACAATCCCACTTGCATCAGGCGGTCCGAAATTGCGAATGAATTGATCGACGCTGTCGAGGCACTTCATAAGTGCCAAAGTGTGGCGATAACGTGCGCCGTTTACTTTTGCGTTAATTCCAAGGATGCGCTGGATTGTGGGATATAGACGTTCAGCATATTTGTCGTGGTCGGCGCCCTCGGCGCTCCGAAAGCACGCCCCTATTGCGAATGGAACGTCGCGTTCGTAGAACACTCGAAGAATCGTCTTCATCAAATTGACGCGGTCAGAAATTTCCCATGATTCGTGACCATTTCGGCGGCTAAATATGTCGGTGGCATGAAGAATGTATCCGTCACGTTGTTTGCGTGGAACGTACTTGTCTTTGATTGCATCGATGCGGTCTGCGAGAGCCGTTGATTGGGTCGGCACCACGATTACGGCCGCGACGACCGTAACCGGGCTTGACTCGTCCGTTCCTGCTTCGTCTACGTAGATTTGAAGCAATTTTGCTTCTCCGTGTATCACTGATTGGTGCTTACCCCCTTAAGCGCGCACTTGATGATGTCCGCGACGGAAGCGGCGGTAATGTTGTGGCGCCCGCAGTAGGCTGATTTGAGCCAGTCCGCGAGCGATTTTCCGCCCTTGCTGGCATTGCAAGCATTGCAACACCGGGCGATGTTCTCGCGGGTCACGATGCTGGCGTCGTTGACGATGTGCTCCCAGGTTGCAACACATTTTCGCGATTCGCCGCGGGCGACTGTGTCAAGCATCAACACGCTGCAATAAACGCAGTGCCTGTCACGCGCCAGCACCTCAAGTTCGAGCGACTTGGGAATGCCCCACCTATTCACGGTCACTCATGTTGGTAAGGGTTTGCGTGTCATCAAAAGTTGGGCGGCGCCCGACTCAATAACTCACTACTGCGTCGCACTTCGTCTTGCTGATCGCGCTCGATGTCTTCGTCCGCATAGCCCGGCAGGACCAGTGGCAAGGAAAACCGGACGCGCGACGCATTGGTCTCATCGGTCGATCGTTCATATTTACCGTCCGCGCCGATGCCCAAGACGTGAATGCCACCGCCACCCTCCTCTTTGGCTCCGGTTTGACGAGTGATCGCGATATCGAACTCGATCTGCTGCAAGTATCCGAATCGGCCCCTTCCGAGTGACATCGGCAATTGACCGTTCACTGTTGGGAGTTTGCCGATGGGATTCACTCGCCCGCCGAGCTTGCCGACGATGGGCTGCGCCATACTTACCGCGGTAGCGATCTGCATAATCGTCTCGGCGACAAACACGGCGAGTTCGCCGTTTTCCGGATCGTCAAACTGACCACTCATTGGCAAATTCCCTAATACCGGATTCATACTGGAAAACGAAAAAGGCCACTTCAAGGAAGTGGCCTAAGTCGTTGAAAAGACTGGAGCGGGAAACGAGGCTCGAACTCGCGACCTCAACCTTGGCAAGGTTGCGCTCTACCAACTGAGCTATTCCCGCTGAAAGGACCGGCAATTCTAGTCGCTAATCGCCCTCTGTCAAGTCAAAGGCCATACAGGAACAGGATGGGCAGAGCCAGCCACAGCAAGCCCTTGGCGAGATAAAAAAGCCCGGCGGTAACGCCGATGCAGCACAGAAATGCCAGGTGCTGCTGGTCGGTGAAAAGGTTCATGAAGATATTCCTTACGTCGCGTTGATTTCGGGGTTCCTCGCCAATCGGCGGCGGAACGACGGGAAAAGTGCGGGTACCTTGCGCTTGTACTGGGCGTATTCGGGATGCACGATCTCGAGATCCCGTTCTTCGAACTTCAGGCCGACCAGGATGTAAAGCGACAGGACGACGGCGAACACCAGGTGCGTGACTGTCATCGTAGGCGTGAACCAGAGGATGCCGAGCCAGGCCGTGTAACCGGGTGGCGCACGATGCGATACAGCACCGGCGTCTGAAAGGCCGGGGCTGGCAACGCCGGGCCGCGGAAAGCATGAAGCGCCTGGCGCACGCGGAGCCGGCTGTGGTGACCCATGCAACAGCTTGCATACACGAGCAGCGTGCAGCTCCCGAAGAACAACGCGCCTTCTGGCCGCGTCAAATCGTGACCGAAACCGCACTCAGCCGTTCCGTCATGAAGGCGCGGCGCGCGGTCGACGACGACGCCGGCAAGCAGCACGTCATCCGTACCCTCCACGGCCACGGCTACCGATTCGTGGCGGCGCTGGCAGAGCAGACGGAAGCGGGCGGAGAAACGCCGGCCGCGGCGAAGCATGGAACAGTGATGACGATGCCCTGCTCGCGGAGCTCGCGAACTGAGGCCGCCTACTCGCCGTCGAGCTCGCGACTCATCGATGGCCAGGCGGCCTTCAGGTACACGAACATCGAATAGATCGTCATCACTGCCGCGCCGATGAGCATCGCATAGCCGGCCTTGTAGATGTCGATGCCGAAAACCGGGTGCTCCCAGACCATGAATCCGATGCCGCACATCTGGAGTGTCGTCTTGATCTTGCCGGACAGGTGAACGCGGACATTCGAGCGTTCGCCGATAGTCGCCATCCATTCGCGCAGTGCCGACACCGTGATTTCCCGGCCGATGATGATCATCGCGATGACGTCTTCCCACAATGTCGACTGGGTCTGGACCAGCATGACGAGCACGATGACGACCATCAGCTTGTCGGCGACCGGGTCGAGAAACTCACCGAAGCGCGAGGTCTGCCCGAAACGCCGTGCCACCCAGCCGTCGATGAGGTCCGTGACGGCCGCGAAACCGAAAATCAGCGCCGCGATCGGGCGCGCATGCGGAATGTCGCTGTAGAAACAAATGACGACGACCGGGATCGCGGCAATGCGCACCAGGGTGAGCAGGTTGGCCAGATTGAGCTTCAAGAGGCTATCGCTTGTTGTTCGCTATTGAAGGTGCAACTCATTGTATATGGTTTCGGCCAGGCGTCGCCCGATCCCGCGAACGCGAACGAGGTCGTCGATGCCGGCGCTCATGACCCCGTGCAGGCCGCCAAACTGGCGCAACAACTCGCGCCGCTTCTTCGGACCGAGGCCCGGGATGCTCTCGAGAGGTGAGGTCCTCCGGGTCTTGCCGCGCCGCTGCCGGTGTCCCGTTATCGCAAAGCGATGGGCTTCGTCGCGCAGTTGCTGAATGAGCATGAGCGCCGGGGAATCGGGCGGCAGCTGGATCGGGGATTCGCGACCGGCGACGAACAACTGCTCCATGCCCGGCCGGCGCGAGCGCCCCTTGGCAACTGCGACGACCCGCAGCCAGCTGAGTTCCAGCTCGGCCAGCACGGTCACCGCTTCGGCCAGCTGGCCCTTGCCGCCGTCGACGAACAGGACGTCGGGTACGGGCACCTCGCCTTTGCGGACCCGGGTATAGCGCCGCCGCAGGGCCTCGGCCATGGCCGCGTAGTCATCGCCGGCGGCCGCGGGCGTCAGGTTGAAGCGGCGATAATCGCTCTTCAGGGGACCGGCGGCGTTGAACACGACGCAGGCAGCCACGGTGGCCTCCCCGGACGTGTGGCTGACGTCAAAACATTCGAGCCGCGTCGGGTGAATCTTCGAGCTCCAGCACCTCCGACAGGGCCCGGAACTGCCGCTTCAGCGTTGCGTTGCTCGCAACGCGGACGTTCAGCCCGTTCTCGGCATTGGTTCGTGCCATCGTGAGCCAGCGCTGGCGGTCACCGCGGACGCGCGTTCGAATCTCGACCTTGTACCCGCTCCGGACGCTGAGTGTCTCCTCGAGCAGTGACGCGTCCTCGATGGCGGTATCGAGCAGGATTTCACGCGGCGCTTCGCGCCCGAGGTAATACTGCGACACAAAGCCGTTCAGTACGGCCGCCCGATTCTCGCCGGCGGTGTGTGGAAAGTGGTCCCGGCTGCCGATGACGGTGCCGTTCCTTATGAATAGTACCGTGACGCATGTCAGGGCACCGTTGCTTGCGTATCCCAGGACATCCAGATCCCTGCCCCGGGCACGTGATACCAACTGCCGTGCGGCAACTTCCTTTAATTTTGCAATCTGGTCCCGGTAACGTGCCGCCTGCTCATAATTCTGTGCGGCGGCTGCGTCTTCCATGCGGCGCACGAACGTATCGATGACGGCCTGGTTGTCGCCCTCGAGAAACTGCATCGCCGCAGCGAAGTCTTTTGCGTACTGCTCTTCGCTGATATAGGCGACACAAGGTGCGGTGCAGCGCTTGATCTGGTACTGCAGGCAGGGCCTCGAACGGTTCCGGAAAAAGCTTTCGCGGCACGGCCGGATCATGAACAGCTTCTGCAGTTCGTTCAGCGTCTGCCGCACGGCCGTCGTACTGGGATACGGTCCGAAATACCGCCCCTGCCCCTTGCGCGGTCCGCGATGAAAGCGCAATCGCGGGAACGGGTGTTCCGTCGCGGCGTAGATGTACGGATAACTCTTGTCGTCACGCAGCACCACGTTGAAGCGCGGTTTGTGGCGCTTGATCAGCGAGTACTCCAAAAGGAGTGCTTCGGCTTCGGTATTGGTTACGGTGACTTCGACGTCGGCCACCTGCTGCAGCATCGCAGCGGTTTTCGTTTCCTGCTGTGCGCGGGTGAAATAGCTGGCCACGCGTTTCTTCAAATCGCGCGCCTTGCCGACGTAGATCACCTCGTGCTTCGCGTTCAGCATCCGGTAAACGCCGGGCCGGTGCGTCAGCCGCCGCAGGAAGTCTTTCGGGTCGAATGTCGTCGTCGAAGTCACGAGTCCAGGAGGCGACGGGCCGTCGCGAATACATCCGCAAACATGGCCTCGGTCAGGCGGCCGGTATTGGTGTTGTAGCGACTGCAATGATACGAGTCGAGCAGGCGGAAGTCGCCCGGCACATGCACTGCGCCGTGCGCAAAAGGATAGGCCGCCTGGCGGCTCTGCAGCGCCTTGAGGACAGCGCGGTGGGCGATGCCGCCGAGCGCAAGAACGACCGCGCCGGCGGGCACGGTCCGCAGTTCGTTCGCGAGGTAGTGGTTGCACATCGCGATTTCCGCGCCGACCGGCTTGTTCTCGGGCGGAAGGCATTTCACCGCATTCGTTATGCGACTGTCGATCAGCGTGAGGCCGTCGTCTGCGGCCACCGACGCCGGCCGGTTGGCGAAGCCGTAGGCATGCAGCATGCGATACAGCAGGATGCCCGCGTAGTCGCCGGTGAACGGGCGCCCGGTCCGGTTCGCGCCGTGCATTCCCGGTGCGAGGCCGACGATGACGAGGCGCGCCAGCGGATCGCCGAACGGGGGCACGGGCCGGCACCAGTAGTCCGGGTGGCGGTCCTGGACCGCGTCCAGGAATCCCGCCAGCCGCGGGCAGGCGCGGCAGTCACGGTCGAAGATCGCGTCGTCCAGCACTAGTCGTCCATGTGACGGATAATGGCCTCGCCGAAACCGCGCGTGCCGACGAGCCGGGCGCCGGGAATCAGGTCCGCGAGTTCCTGTTCCACGTCCTCCCTGCCGTGCGGCCGGTCTTTCCGCTTCGGCTTGTGAATCGCTTCCCGGAGCCGCGCGAGGTCGAAGGTCAGCTCACCCCTGGCGATCGTGTTCGCTACACCTTGCAGGATCAGCTCGACCGCTTCGTGCCAGCCGATGTAGCGCAGCATCATCGCCGCGGACAGTATGAGCGAGCCTGGGTTGACCCGGTCCTTGCCGGCGAAGCCCGGAGCCGTCCCGTGCGTCGCTTCGAACACGGCGATGACGTCGCCTATGTTGGCGCCGGGCGCTATACCGATGCCGCCGACCTGCGCTGCAAGGGCGTCGGAAATGTAGTCGCCGTTCAGGTTCAGGGTTGCGATGACGTCATAGTCTTCCGGGCGCATCAGGATCTGCTGCAGGAAGTTATCGGCGATGACATCCTTGATAATGATCTCGGTGCCGGTGCGCGGATTCGGGAAGACAAGCCAGGGACCGCCGTCTTTTTCCGCTGCACCGAATTCGGTCCTCGCCAGCGCGTAGCCCCACTGGCAAAACGCGCCCTCCGTGAACTTCATGATATTGCCCTTGTGCACCAGGGTTACGGAACGAAGGTCACGATCGACACAGTGCTGGATAGCTTTCCGGATCAGGCGCTCCGAGCCCTCGCGCGATACCGGCTTGATACCGATGCCCGAACTCTCGGGAAAGCGGATCCCGGTAACGCCGAGCTCCGTCTGCAGGAAGTGGATGAGCTTTTTCACCTCCGGCGACCCGGTCGGATATTCGATGCCGGCATAGATGTCCTCGGTATTTTCCCGAAAAACGGTCATGTTCACGAGCTCCGACTGGCGCATCGGCGTCTGTACGCCGGGGAAGTACCGGATCGGGCGCACGCAGGCGTACAGGTCCAGCGCCTGCCGGATCGCGACGTTCAGCGAGCGTATTCCGCCGCCGGTCGGCGTCGAGAGCGGACCTTTGATGGAGACGATATAGCGGCGGAATGCATCCAGCGTCTCGTCCGGCAGAAAGGTGTCGGCGCCGTAAATCTCATTGGCTTTCGCGCCGGCATATACCTGCATCCACTCGATCGCTCGCCGCGGACCGTAAGCCTTGTCGACCGCTGCGTTGACGACCTCGAGCATCACCGGCGTCACGTCCACGCCAATGCCGTCGCCTTCGATGTACGGAATGATCGGCCGATCCGGCACATTCAGCGAGTGATTGGTATTCGCGGTGATCGCCCGGCCGCGGGCGGGCACCTCTATATGGTCGTATTGCATGCAATGTCTCGGAAAAAAAGCGGACCGCGGGTGGCCCTGGGCCACGGTGGGCGTGCATTGTACCGATCCACCGGCGAGCCACAAAATTGCGCGGTTAGAATGGCGCCGATGCCATTGATCCTCCTGAACAAGCCGTACCGCGTGCTTTCTCAGTTCACGACCGAAGGAGATCGCCCGACGCTTGCGGGTTACGTCGCTGTGCCGGGCGTGTATCCCGGCCGGGCGGCTGGACTACGACAGCGAGGGTCTCATTCTGCTCACCGACGACGGCGGGCTGCAGGCGCGCATCAGTCAGCCGCGCGCGAAAACCGTGAAGTCCTACTTCGTGCAGGTCGAGGGGCAGCCCTCGCTGCAGCAACTCGCGAGGCTCGAGACGGGCGTGGCGCTGAAGGACGGCCCGGCACACGCATTGTCGGCCCGGATCGCAGGAACGCCGGCGTGGCTGTGGCCACGCCACCCGCCGATCCGTTATCGCCGGAACCTGCCCGATACCTGGCTCGAAATCCGTCTGCTCGAGGGCAGGAACCGCCAGGTGCGGCGCATGACTGCCGCCGTCGGCCTGCCGACTCTGCGGCTCGTCCGGCATGCCGTAGGCCCCTGGACCATCGACGGCCTGGCGCCGGGCGCGTTCCGAATGCTCGCCAATGCGGACGCCTGGCGCTCCTTGCGGGAACCGGCCTAGGACGAGCCCCGCAACCCGGCAATCCGCATGGCCACTTCCATTGCCTGTTCGTAGTTGAGCCGCGGGTCGACGGTCGATTTGTAGGCGCGGGCCAAGTCACCGTCCGTGAGCCCGCGGGCGCCACCGGTGCACTCGGTGACGTTTTCGCCGGTGAGTTCGAGATGCACGCCACCCAGATAACTGCCGTTGGCGGCATGCACCCGGAACGCGGTTTCGAGTTCCGCGATGATGTTGTCGAAGCGGCGGGTCTTGACGCCGTCCGCGGTGCTTTCCGTATTCCCGTGCATCGGGTCGCAGACCCAGAGCACCGGCGAACCCGTCTCACGGACTGCCGCAATCATGTCCGGCAGGTGCTGTGCGATCGACTTCGCGCCGAAACGATGGATGAGCGTCAGGCGGCCGGGCTCGTTATTCGGGTTGAGCACGCGGATCAGGTCCTGCAGCCATTCGCGGCTCATGCCGGGGCCGATCTTGATACCCATGGGATTCGCGATGCCGCGGAAGAACTCGACGTGGGCGCCGTCCATCTGCGCGGTGCGCATGCCGATCCAGGGAAAATGCGTCGTCAGGTTGTACCAGCGCTCACGGCGGTCGAGATAGCGAGTCTGCGCCTGCTCGTACATGAGGTGCAGTCCTTCGTGCGCCGCATAGATATCGGCCCGCTGCGCGTGATGCAATTCGCGACCGAGTATCGTCTCCATGAAGTCCAGGGACCCGGAGATCGAACTGACGATCGCGCGGTACTCGGCGGCCATCGGCGCATGCCCCACCCATTCGAGATCCCAGTACTCGGGGTGATGCAGGTCGGCGAATCCGCCGTCGATCAGCGAGCGCACGAAATTGAGTGTCAGTGCGGAGCGCTCATAGCCCCTGAGGATCAGTTGCGGATCCGGAATGCGATCGCTTGCCGTAAACGGACTTCGGTTCACGAGGTCGCCTCGGAAGCTCGGCAGCGTCTTGCCGTCGCGCGTCTCGGTGTCCGCGGAACGCGGCTTCGCATACTGGCCGGCCATGCGGCCGACGCGGACGACCGGTTTCTTCAAGCCGTACAGCATCACGAGGCTCATTTGCAGCAGGATCTTGAGCTTCGCGACGATGTTCTCCGAGGTACACTCGTCGAAGGTCTCCGCGCAATCGCCGCCCTGCAGCACGAATGCCTGCCCGCGCTGGGCCCGTGCTATGTGGGCTTTCAGGCCATCGACCTCCCACGAGGTGACGAGCGGCGGCAGGCGCGACAGCGAGGCGACCGTCCTTTCGAGTTCGGCCTTGTCCGGATACGTAGGTTGCTGGGATGCGGTCTTGCCCTGCCAGCTCAGGGGATGCCAGTCCGCACCGGAAATTTTGCGCGTCACTTGCGACTCTCGTATCGACAAAAAAAGGGCTTTTGCTGCCCCGGGTCTGGCGCACTATGCCATGCTGCAATGCAATGGAGCAAAAGTTTCGTGGGCAATCAAGGGCTTGCCGAGACGGACACGCACTGGGCCGCGCCGCGCCGCGCAGCGGCCGGGGCCCCGATCCATTTGCTCCGGATTTTTGGCACAATGCCCGCCTTTCGCCGGCCGCCGCGCGTGAGCCGGAGTCTTGGAGCGGGGAATTTTATGCAGGACATACTGGTGCTGGGTGCCGGCAAGATCGGTGCGCTGATCTCCGGACTGCTCGCGGAAAGCGGTGACTTTCGCGTGCAACTGGCCGACGCGCGGGAGGGCGCGGCCGAAGAGGTCGCGACCGCACACGGCATTTCGCAGATCGAGCCTTATTGCTTCGACGCCGCCGACCGGCCGGCGCTGACTGCACACGTCCGCGCGCACCCGCCGGTGGCGGTCGTGTCGGGCCTCCCGTACTTTTGCAACGTCGCGGTGGCCGAAGTTGCCCGGAACGAGGGGCTTCACTATTTCGACCTTACAGAGGATGTCGCCGTCACCGCCCGGGTGCGTGAGATCGCCCGCGATTCCGACCGGGTGTTCGCGCCACAATGCGGGCTCGCGCCGGGCTTCATCAGCATCGCGGCCAATGAACTGATCAAGCATTTCGACAGCCTGCGCACCGTCAAGCTCAGGGTCGGCGCCTTGCCGCAAAACCCGAACAACGTGTTGAAGTACTCTCTGACCTGGTCGACGGACGGCGTTATCAACGAGTACGGCAACCTGTGCACTGCGATCGTCAATGGCAAGGAGGTCGACGTACTGCCGCTCGAGGGCCTCGAGGAGATAGAGATCGACGGCACATTGTACGAAGCGTTCAACACCTCCGGGGGACTGGGCTCGCTGGCCGAGACGTTCGGCAAGCAGGTGAGTTCGATGAACTACAAGACGATCCGCTATCCCGGGCACTGCGAACAAATGCGCCTCCTGATGAACGGTCTGCGGCTCAATCATGACCGCGACACCTTGAAGCGCATCCTGGAAAACGCCGTGCCACAGACGCTGCAGGACGTGGTCATCATCTATGCCGCGGTCACCGGCGTGCAGGACGGTGAGTTCCGTGAGGAAAACTATGTCAACAAGGTCTATCCACAGGTTGTCGCCGGGCGGCTGTGGTCTGCCATCCAGGTGACGACCGCAGCGGGAATATGCAGCGTACTGGATATCGTATTGTCCTCGCCGGGGCGGTTCCGCGGTTTTGTGGCGCAGGAACAATTCCTGCTGGACGATATCCTCGGCAACCGCTTCGGGCGCTACTACAAGCACGGCGGCAACAACCTCGAATCGGCAAACCTGATCGCGCGCGGCAAGACCGGTCACCAGCGGGTGGGCCGGGGCAAGCGCAAGGCGGGGGCAGGCGCATGAAAAAGATCCTGGCGAACCTCGGTCTCGACGCTGTCAATGCGGGTACGTGGCTCGGAGCCGAGAGCCTCGCCGACGGCGGGGCGCCGTTGATCGAGTCCATCAACCCGGCCACCGGCAAGCCGATTGCCAGCGTGCGCGCGACGACGGCCGCGCAGTACGAGCAGGTGATGAAGTCCGCGCGCGAGGCATTTCTGACCTGGCGCACGGTTCCGGCGCCGGTACGCGGCAATGCCGTCCGGCTGATCGGCGACGCGCTGCGCGGCAAACGCGACGCGCTGGGCAGCCTCGTCACCCTCGAAACGGGCAAGATCCGGGCCGAGGGCATCGGCGAGGTCCAGGAGATGATCGACATCGCCGATTTCGCCGTCGGCCAGTCACGGATGCTGTATGGAAAGACGATGCATTCAGAGCGGCCGTCGCATCGCATGTACGAGCAATGGCATCCGCTCGGCGTTGTCGGCACGATTTCGGCATTCAATTTCCCGGTCGCCGTGTACGCCTGGAATGCCTTCATTGCGGCAATCTGCGGCAACGTAAACGTCTGGAAGCCTTCCCCGAGGACGCCGTTGTGCGGCATCGCCGTCCAGCGAATCATCAACGAGGCTCTTGCCGGCGAAGATCTGCCGCCTGTGTTTTTCCTGCTCAACGACGGGACGAATCAGCTTGCGGAAACCTTCGTCGACGATCCGCGCGTGGACCTGCTCTCGTTCACCGGCTCCTGCGCAGTCGGCAAGCAGGTCGGTGTCAGGGTTGCGGCCCGGATGGGAAAGAGCCTGCTCGAGCTCGGCGGCAACAATGCGATCATCGTCGACGAGCATGCCAATCTTGAACTGGCCGTCCCGGCGATCGTTTTCGGCGCCGTCGGCACCGCGGGCCAGCGCTGCACGTCAACCCGGCGCGTGCTCGTGCAGCGCTCGCGCTTCGACGAATTGAAATATGCCCTGGTCAAAGCCTACCGCCAGGTGCGCATCGGCGACCCGCTGGACGAGGGTACCCTGATGGGGCCTTTGATCGAGCCCGCTGCACTGGATCGTGTTGAAGCTGCGCTCGGGGCGGTACGCGCCGCGGGCGGCGAGGTGCTGTGCGGCGGCGAACGGCTCGGGGGCCCGGGCAATTACATCGCCCCGGCGATCGCGGTCGCGGAAAACCACTGGGATATCGTCCAGACCGAGACCTTCGGTCCCGTCTTGTACCTGATCCCTTACGACTCACTGGACGACGCGATCACCATGCACAACGGCGTCGTGCAGGGCCTTTCGTCTGCGATCTTTACCGACAAGCTGCAAAACGCGGAATTGTTCCTATCCGCGGCGGGCTCCGATTGCGGCATCGCGAACGTCAACATCGGTACGTCCGGTGCGGAGATCGGCGGTGCGTTCGGCGGCGAAAAGGAAACGGGCGGCGGCCGGGAGTCCGGCTCGGACGCGTGGAAGGCCTACATGCGGCGGCAAACGAACACGATCAACTGGGGTACGGCGCTGCCGCTGGCCCAAGGGATACGGTTCGACCTGTAGGAGCGGCGCGCCGGGTCAGCGACGGTCGCCAGGGGACTCCCTTCGCGGCCGGGAGCCGCCCCTACAGTGCCTCGAAGCGGTTTTCGGCCCGGTTCTTACGCACCTGCCCGGCCGGGAAGACCTGCCCGCTCATCGCGATGTAGACCCCTGGCGCGGCAGTCTGCACCGCGGCGACGGCCATGCCGACGTTGAAGATCGCATCGGTGCTGCGAAAACGCGCCGGCGACAGCGCGCCGGTCAGCACGATGGTCTTGTTGTCCAGGCCGGTAAGCGCGGCGGCGGTCTCGGGCATGGTATCGGTACCGTGTGTGACGACGAAGCGATCCTGTGCATCCCGCGCGATCGTGCGCCGCAGGAGCGCCCGGTCGGCGTCCGTCATTTCCAGGCTGTCCTTGGCAAGCAGGGGCACGATGTCGTAGCGGAAATCGACGAGCGCTTCGCTTAGGATCCGGTCGAGCTGCGACTCGCCGACGGCAAAGCGGCTGAGTTCGTCGAAGTAAATCTTGTCGATCGTGCCGCCGGTAGAGATGAATCGGATGAACATGGCCTGCTATGATGACAGCATGAGCATAGCCCGTCGATCCTGGCCGAAAACGCTCCGGCGGGCGTGGGCCGCGCTGTTGCTCGCGCTGTCCGCCAGCGCGCCGGCCATGTCGGCCGACGTCGTCGTCCTCGAGGTCGACGGCGCGATCGGTGTCGCGACCGCCGACTACCTCTTAAGCGGCCTCGAGCATGCGGCGGAAACCGACGCGCAACTCGTGATTCTGCGAATGGACACGCCCGGCGGCCTGGTCAATTCGATGCGCGACATCGTGAAGGCGATCCTCGCCTCGCCGGTCCCGGTCGCCACCTATGTCGCACCGGGCGGTGCCCGTGCCGACAGCGCCGGTACCTACATACTGCTTGCGAGCCACGTGGCGGCAATGGCACCGACGACCCACCTCGGCGCGGCGACGCCGGTGTCCATCACCGGGGACGACGTCACGCCGCAGGACCTCGAGGACTGGCGCCAGGATGACGATACAACGGGCGACGAGTCCGGTGACGCCGAAGGCAACGGGGAGACCGGCAAAAACGGAGAGGACGAACCGGATGAGGGCAAGACGCGTCGAACGAGCGGCACGGCGATGGAGAAAAAAGTCCTGAACGACTCCGTCGCCTACATTCGAGGACTGGCCGAACGACATGGACGGAATGCCGATTGGGCCGAGTCGGCCGTGCGCGATGCGGCGACGCTGACGGCGCGGCAGGCACTCGAGCAGAACGTGATCGAGTTCATCGCCGACGACGAGGAACACCTGCTGCAGCAACTCGACGGCGTCGAGGTGCAGCTCAGTACCGGCGCCGTGTCCCTCGATACCGCGGAAGCCGAACGGGTTGCGTTCGAGCCGAACTGGCGCATCAAGCTGCTGTCTGTCATCAGCAATCCGGAAATCGTGCTGTTGCTCGGCATGATCGGCCTGTACGGACTGATGTACGAAGGCTGGAACCCCGGGGCTATCGTGCCCGGCGTCGTCGGCGTCATCTGCCTTTTGCTCGCAGCCTACGCGTTGCAGGTAATCCCGGTAAATTACGCGGGACTTGCACTGATCGTCGTCGGCCTTGCACTCATGACCGCGGAAGCGTTCGCCCCCAGTTTCGGCGCTCTCGGGCTCGGCGGCGTCGCCGCATTCGTGTTCGGCGCCATCATCATGTTCGACAGCGGTATCCCCGGATTCGGCATATCCATTGCGTTCGTCGTGACCCTCGCGCTTGTCGCGGCACTCACGCTGTTCTGGCTGGCAAATTTTGCGCTGAAGTTGCGCCGGCGTGGCGCCGTGAGCGGGCGCGACTCGATCATCGGCGGGCGTGCCGTCGCCATGGAAGCCTTCACCGGCAACGGCCGCGTGTGGCTCGAGGGCGAAGCCTGGGCTGCCTACTCGCCCGCGCCGCTGGTCAAGGACCAGGACGCCATCGTCACACGCATGGACGGACTCGTGCTGCATGTAGAGCCCGCCGCTGCCGATCATCCCGAGCACCGTTTCCAGCCCGAATCCTGACCACGCAACGCCGACTCGAGGAGAGTCTTCATGCCAATCGCCACGATAGGAATCATCGCCGCCCTGCTGATCGTCCTGGCGACGCAGATGTTCAAGATCCTCCAGGAATACGAGCGCGGAGTGATTTTCTTTCTCGGGCGCTTCCAGAGGGTGAAGGGACCCGGCCTCATCATCCTGATCCCCTTCGTTCAGCGGATGATTAAAGTGGATCTTCGTGTGATCGTGATGGACGTGCCCACGCAGGACGTGATCTCGCGCGACAACGTGTCGGTCAAGGTCAATGCCGTCATCTACTTCCGGATTGTCGATCCGGAAAAAGCCGTCATTCGAGTCGCCAACGCCTTCGAAGCCACGAGCCAGCTCTCGCAAACGACCTTGCGTTCCGTACTCGGCCAGCACGATCTCGACGACATGCTGGCCGAACGCGAGAAGCTCAATGCAGACATCCAGTTGATTCTCGACCAGCGCACGGACAACTGGGGCATCAAGGTGGCGAATGTCGAGATCAAGCACGTCGACCTGGACGAAAGTATGATTCGGGCAATCGCGCAGCAAGCCGAGGCAGAGCGTGCGCGGCGGGCCAAGGTCATCAACGCCGAAGGCGAGCAGCAGGCGGCAGCCAAGCTGGCCGAGGCGGCCCGGATGCTCGCGACCGAGGAGCAGGCACTGCAACTGCGTTACCTGCAGACGCTGAAGGAAATCTCGAACGAGCGAACCAACACCATCGTCTTCCCGGTGCCGATGGAGATGCTCGATTCGTTCCTCAAGTTTTCGAAGCGCTCCGGCGGCGCCCCGTAGGGACGCCGTTCAGGGACGTACGGCCGGCAAGGGCGGAATGCGCACCGCGACCGCGGCGCCGCCCAGGAGCGAGCGGCCGATCGACAGGTCGCCGCCGTAGGCGCGTGCGATATCCCTGACGATCGCGAGCCCGATCCCGTGTCCTGGCGTCGACTCGTCGAGCCGCGTGCCCCGTACGAGCAATCGTTCCGCGGCCTCGTCCGGAATGCCGGGGCCGTCGTCCTCGACACAGAGGTGCAGGCCGCCGGTCCGCGGGTTGCCGGGTTCCGCCGCTTGCACTGTCAGTCGAACCTGACGGCGGCACCACTTGCAGGCGTTGTCGAGCAGGTTGCCGGCGAGTTCGAGGAAATCGCCCGCGTCGCCCCGGAATACCAGGTCCGGTGCGAGCCTGAGGTCGAAGTCGGGCGACTTGTCCCGGTACACCTTGGTGAGGCCCGCCACGAGCCTTCGAACCTCTCCGTTGACCGCGACCGGCGCCAGCCCGACGGCACTTTGCGCCGTCGCCGGTTTCCGCAACTGGTACCGCACGATCTCGTCCATGCGTTCGACCTGCTCGTTGATGCGCCCCCGCTGGACGCTGTCATCAGAATCCTCGAGCAGCGCGCGTACGGCGGCCAGCGGCGTTTTCAGGCTATGGGCAAGGTTATCCAGCGTGTAGCGGTAACGGTTCGACCTGGCGCGTTCACTGTCGATGAGGAGGTTCATATTGCGCGCAACGCCGCTCAGCTCGGTGGGCAGCTGCTCCGAGAGTGCAACCCGGCCGCCTTCCTCGATATCACGTATTTCGCTTTCGATCTGCCTGAGCGGTGACAGGAGCCGGCGCATCATGAGCGCGATGGCCAGCAACATGAAGGCCGCAACGGCACCAAACCAGCCGAACATCTGGCGCCGAAACCCCGCGACCTGGGCATTGAAGGCCCCCAGGCTTTCATAGACACGAAAGACGTACGGCTCGAGCCTGCCGTCCGGAAACTCCCATTGCACCGCAAGGCTCAGCGTCAGGAGTGGCGTGCCGTCGGCGAGCTGTGCCCGGCCGAATGCTTCATTACCGGGTTCCGGTGACGGGCCGCCGGGCAGCTCGAGGCCGAGCGCGGAGCGTGACTGCCAGGCTTCAGATCCGTCGCCGCGCTCCAGTTCGGCATAGAGCCCGGAACCGAGCGTGTTGAAGCGCGGCTCCACCAGGTCCGGCGGCAGTACGAGCTGGTTCCCGCCGCTCGGTTCCGCGTCGGCGAGCAATTGCATGAGATACCCGTCGAGAATCTCCTCCCGGGCGCGTTCGCCGGCGGTGACGAACGCCGTGTCGAGTACCAGTATCGTCGCGCCGAAGAAAATCAGCAGCAGCACACTGACCGAGACCAACAGCCGTGCGCTCAGGGATGACATCGAGCGTCAGTCGGCCTTTTTGCGCTCGAGCGCGAAGCGGTAGCCGCGGCCCCGGAGGGTTTCGATTGGCCTGATCGTATTGTCCGGGTCGAGTTTTTTCCTGAGCCGGCCGATGAAGACCTCGATGACGTTGCTGTCGCGCTCGAAGTCCTGGTCGTACAGGCGGTCCGTGAGTTCCGTCTTGGAGATGACGTCGCCGGCACGCACCATCAGGTATTCGATTATCTTGTATTCGAAGTTCGTGAGATCCACGGGCTCGCCGTGTGCCCTGACCTCCTGCCGCGACATGTCCAGCGCGATGGGCCCGGCTTCCAGCACGGAGGATGCCCAACCGCCGGCGCGCCGCAACAGGGCGTTCACCCGGGCACTTATTTCCTCGTAATGAAAGGGCTTGACGACGTAATCGTCCGCACCTGCGCCGAGCCCGTCGACCTTGTCCTGCCAGCGATCCCGCGCCGTCAGGACGAGGATGGGATAGGTCCGTCCCTGCTCGCGGACCTGCCGGATGACGTCGAGTCCCGATACTTCCGGGAGGCCGAGGTCGACGATCGCGAGGTCCACGGGGTATTCCCGGGCGAAGTACAGGCCTTCACGGCCGTCCGCCGCTTCTTCGACCGCGAAGCCGTCGTTACGCAGACGTGCGGCGAGGGATTCACGCAGCGTCGCATCGTCCTCGATGAGCAGCAGTCTCATACCCCGTTCCTGGTGTCAGTCCGGCCCGCGCCTTAGTTGCTCTGCCGGCCATTGACCTTGTACGTCTTGACCTTGCCGTCCCGGGTCATCACGCGAATATGGTGCACCTCGCGTCCGTTGCTCACGCGGGTCTCGGCGGAAATGACGCGTTCGACGTCGCCGCGCCGCCGCACCGATTCCACCGCCTCCGACAGGCTCATGCCGTCGCGCTGGACCGTATGGGCCGGCGGCAAGCCGGCGATCATCCGGTCGGCGCCACCGTACGGCGCTGCATCGACCATCGCCAGGGACGGCGTCGCCGCTGCGGTGCAGGCCAGAGCCAGCAGCAGTTGTCGTATCGCTCTCACGGTCTGTTGCTCATCCTCGGGCAGATTCTCGGGAGTTGCCGAACCGGAAACGCCGCCAAGTGTCGTCTGTCGTTTGCGCCAATGCAACGACAGGTGTCACAGGGCGGCGCCCTTCATTAGCCGGCGGGACTCACATCCACACGTACCCTCAACTCACGGCCGGGGTCGTAGGGCATTTCTGTCGCGTATTTCTGACCACGATACTGGTAGACGACACGATAGCCGTCGATTCGCTCTTCACGGCGTTCGCGTACCGTCGTCTTGCAGCGCTCGACCGGACGCGAATAGGTGACGGTTTCGTAGCCGTGCCGCCGGCGCGCGCCGGAATTCCCAACCGCCGCACCGATGAAGGTGCCGGCAACCGTGGCCGCATCATTGCCATTACCGCTGCCGAACTGGTGCCCGATGACGCCACCGACCACGGCGCCGACCAGGGTGCTGATGCCGACGCCGGGCGCCGGCCGCGCAACTTCGTAGTGCACATCTTCCTGCCAGCACTCGCGCACCGGGGTGCGCACAATCACGTAGCGCCTGATGGGTTCGCTGCTGACGACCCGGGCATAGTCGAATTGCGCATCGTGGCGGTCGGCCATGACCGGCGCGGCCATGCCAAGCGCGGCAACGGCCAGTCCGAGCTTTACTGCAAATGCTGTCGAATTCCTGTTCATCGTCCTGCCATCCCTTGTAGCGGCCGGCTGTCTGCCAGCCTCGGGTAGAGCCTAGGCCAGAGGCACTGAATCGCGGCTGAACGGCTCAGGAAGACCCGGCAAGACGCCGCTTCGTCGCGCGCCACGCCCGTTCGAGGTCCGCTGCGGGCAGGTCCTCGGGCCGCTGCCCCGCCGTCTTCAGGCTGTCTTCCATGTGCCGGAACCGGCGTTCGAACTTCGCATTCGCAGCGACCAGCGCCCCTTCCGGGTCGACGCCGAGGTGCCGCGCGAGGTTTACGAGCGTGAACAGGACATCGCCCATCTCTTCCTGGATGCGCGCCTCGTCGCGGCTGCCGGCCGCCTCCGTCAGCTCCTCGAGCTCCTCCCTGATCTTGTCCCCGACGCCCGAGCGGCTTTTCCAGTCGAATCCCACGGCGGCCGCACGCCGGCCGAGTTTTTCCGCACGTTTCAGCGCGGGCAGGGCCAGGGCCACACCCGCCAGCGCACTGCCGTCCTCGCGCCCTGCCCGCTCACCGGCCTTGATGGCCTCCCAGCTGCCGTCCGTTGCGCCAGCCTCGATTTCCTCCGCGCTGCCGAACACGTGCGGATGCCGCCGGATCATCTTGTCCGTGATCGCGCCGGCCACGTCGTTGAAATCGAACAGCCCGGCTTCCGCCGCCATCTGCGCATGAAACACAACCTGCAGCAACAGGTCGCCCAGTTCGTCGCGCAGACCCGGCATGTCGTCGCGACGAATGGCGTCGGCGACCTCGTAGGCTTCCTCGACGGTGTACGGTGCGATGCTCCTGAAGTCCTGCTCGAGATCCCAAGGGCATCCGGCATCCTTGTCTCGCAGGCGTTGCATTACTTCAACTAATTTATTGATATTGTCCATATAATATTGATTACTCTAAAATTTCTCTCAGTTTCATCAGGATGTGTGCGGTCGCGCCCCAGATGCGGTGCTCGCGGTACCGGTACTCGATGATTGGCAGTTTCCGCCCGTGGAAATCACGTTCGGCAGCGTGCGCGTTGGCCTTGTCGAGCAGGAAGTCGAGCGGCACCTCGAAGACGAAGTCGACCTCGGTGGGATCGACTGCGATCCTTGCCGAGGGTGCCACACTGCCGACGACAGGCGTCACGGCGTAACCGGTCATCGTCGGCATCGCGTCGAGATAGCCGAGAACGGCAATCTCATCGGGCCGGATCCCGACTTCTTCGTGTGTCTCGCGCAGCGCCGTCTCGGCGATGGACCGGTCACCCTGCTCCATGCCGCCGCCCGGAAACGCGATCTGGCTCGCATGGTGCTTCAGCGCCGCGGATCGCCGGGTCAGCAATACGACGAGCCCCGAGTCACGCTCGATGAGCGGAACCAGAACGCCGGCCGGCCGAAGGGAAGCGACCAGGCTCGTGCGCACGTCCTCGGGCCAGCTCTCGCTGCCCGGCGGCAGGACCACGTCCCGGGGGTCGGCCCCCATACGCGTATCGACCAGCCGGTTTTTGAGATGTGCGAGCGTCGCTTGTCGGTGGGCGGCCATCGGCACTAGTGCTGGATGCCGCCCCGGGTCAGTGCGGCCGGATCCAGCAACCGGTCAAGTTCCTCGTCCGTGAGGTCGGTCATTTCGCGCGCGACCTCCTTGACCGGTCGGCCCTCCCGGTAAGCGCGCTTCGCAACCGAGGCGCCGAGTTCGTAACCGATGACCGGGTTCAGCGCAGTAACGAGTATCGGGTTCCGGTCCAGCGCGCGATTGATGTTATCCAGGTTCACCCGGAATCCGGCAATTGCCTTGTCGGCGAGGGCCATCGATGCATTCGCCAGGAGCTCGATACTTTGCAACAGGTTATAGGCGACGACAGGCAACATGACGTTGAGCTGGAAATTGCCGGATGCCCCGGCCATGGCAATGCAGGCATCATTGCCGACGACATGGGCGCCGACCATGGCGACCGCTTCGGGAATTACCGGGTTCACCTTGCCGGGCATGATGCTGGAGCCCGGCTGCAGGGCCGGCAGTTCGATCTCGCCGATACCGGCCAGGGGCCCCGAGTTCATCCAGCGAAGGTCGTTCGCGATCTTGGTCAGGCTCACGGCAAGGACGCGGAGCTGTCCCGACGCCTCTACGGCCGCGTCCTGGCTGGCCAGCGCTTCGAACGCCGATGCCGCCGGCGTGAATGCGATCCCGGTCTGTTCCTCGAGCAACACCGCTACTTTCTCGCCGAACTTGCGATGGGCGTTGATGCCGGTGCCGACCGCCGTACCACCCTGTGCAATCCGTGTGAGCCGCTTCTGCGTATCGCGCATGCGTTGCATGCCGTGCTCAATCTGCGTGCGCCAGCCGCCGAGCTCCTGGCTGAGCGTCACGGGCATGGCATCCATCAGGTGCGTCCTGCCGGTCTTTACGACACTTCCGACCTCTTCGGATTTTTCATCCAGTACCTCGGTGAGATGCGCGAGTGCCGGCAGGAGCCGGTGCTGCACGGCGATCGCGGCACTCACGTGTACGCAGGTCGGGATCACGTCGTTGCTGCTCTGGCACATGTTCACATGATCGTTCGGATGTACGGTGCTGCCGAGCGACGCACTCGCTATGCGTGCAATCACCTCATTGGCATTCATGTTCGAACTCGTGCCGGAGCCCGTCTGGAACACATCGATGGGGAACGCGGCATCGTGGTCGCCGGCGGCCACGGCCAATGCCGCTTTCTGGATTGCTATCGCGATAGTGCTCGGTAATAAGCCAAGCTCCGCGTTGGCACCCGCAGCAGCCCACTTCACGAGTCCCAGCGCCGCGA
Source organism: uncultured Pseudomonadota bacterium (assembly GCA_963713215.1). Lineage (GTDB taxonomy): Bacteria > Pseudomonadota > Gammaproteobacteria > Steroidobacterales > Woeseiaceae > UBA1847. Next base: position 440,372 of record CAVQKY010000007.1, read on the forward strand.
TGAACGGCCTCGGCATCCGCAGCCCGCTGATGGGAAAGTTCTCGACCGCCCGTTGCGTCTGCGCGCCCCAAAGGGCGTCTTCCGGCACCTTGAGCTCACCCATGCTGTCTTTCTCGGTGCGGTACTTGCTGTCGGTCATTGCGTCGATATCCTCGTCTGGTTGACGCCGCAATCGTGTATGATTCGCGCTTTGCGCGCGCAAGTCTACACTGGTTTCCCGGGTATGAAAGTCTCGACGCTGAGAGCGATTTCACCAGCCGACGGCCGGTACGCGGACAGGGTCGCCGCCCTGCGCGACATCTTTAGCGAATACGGCCTGATCCGCTACCGCGTGCTGGTCGAGGTGCGCTGGCTGCAAATGCTGGCCGACGAGGCGTCGATCCCCGAACTGTCGCCACCGTCATCCGTAATGAAGGACGTCCTCAATCACATCGTGGACGACTTCTCGCTGGACAATGCCGAACGGGTCAAGGAAATCGAAAGGAGAACCAACCACGACGTCAAGGCCATCGAGTATTTCATTCGTGAAAGACTCGGCAATGGGCCCGAGACGTCGAGCTTCAAGGACTTTCTGCATTTCGGCTGCACGTCCGAAGACATCAACAATCTTGCCTATGCCCTGATGCTCAGGGCAGCACGCAAGGATGTGCTGTTGCCCAGGATGCGGGCGCTCTGCGGGCGGCTGGCCGCCCTGGCCCGCGAACACGCAGCCGTCGCGATGCTGTCGCGTACGCATGGCCAGACAGCGAGCCCGACGACTGTCGGCAAGGAATTTGCCAATGTCGAGAAGCGGCTGCTTGCCGCAGAAAAGGCGTTTGCCGACGTGGTCATACTCGGCAAGTTCAATGGGGCCGTCGGAAATTTCAATGCGCACGTCGTTGCCTATCCGGACGTGGATTGGCCGGGCATCAGCCGGCGCTTCATCGAATCACTCGGTGTCGCGCAGAATTCCCACACCACCCAGATCGAGCCGCACGACTGGACCGCCGCATATTGTCATGCGCTCATTCGTTACAACACGATTCTGATTGACCTGTGCCGCGACCTCTGGGGCTACATATCCCTGGGCTACTTCCGGCAAAAAATTGCGAAGAACGAAGTCGGCTCGTCCACCATGCCGCACAAGGTCAATCCCATCGATTTTGAAAACGCCGAGGGCAACCTCGGCGTGGCAACGGCATTGCTCGCGCATTTTGCCGAGAAGTTGCCGGTCTCGCGGTGGCAGCGCGACCTCACGGATTCGACGGTGCAACGAAATCTCGGCGTCGCGATCGCCCACACGCTGATCGCAATCGAATCGGTGCAGAAAGGGCTCGGCAAGCTCGAACTCGACCTGGCGGCGATCTCGACGGATGCCGGGGCCGCCTGGGAAGTGCTGGCGGAGGCCATCCAGACGGTGATGCGCCGCTACGGCATCGCCGAGCCCTACGAAAAACTCAAGACCCTGACCCGCGGCCAGGTGGTCGATCAGGCCACGCTCGCTGCCTTCATTCGGGCGCTGGACATACCGGCCGCCGCGCAGGAGCGTTTGCTGGCGCTCCGTCCTGAATCCTACACCGGGCTCGCGGAGGAGCTCGCGAGGAGTCCGTGACTGTTCCGAGTGTAACAGTTCCCCTGTTACCATATGTGAGCCACAATGACCGGGCCGGGAGAGAGCCCCGGGGCATTGAGGGAGGCGCAACCCGGGAGGCGAGCGATTAGCGGCGGTCGTTGCCCGGTCAAAACGTGACACAGTCCGCACCGGACGGGTACCGCGGCCGTTAATATGGCCGTCCCGATCCGGCCCATGGGCACGACACGAAGCAACGAGAATACGGACCGTTATCCGCATGAGCGAGGCAGGCAAAGACAGCAAGCGCTGGGTCATCTCGACGCGCGACGAAATGCGCGAAGCAGCCATTGCCGTCGCGCGGGAAGCCAAGCGCCGGGTGTCGATCTTCACGCACGATCTCGAACCGGGGATTTACGATGACCCGGATTTCCTCGAGGTCATCAAGCGGCTTGTTCTCTCCCAGACCTATGCGCGGATCCGTGTCCTCATTGCGGACCCGGCCCGCGCGATCAAGAATGGCAATAACTTTGTGCATCTCGGCCGGCGCCTGAACACCTATATCGAATTTCGTCACGTACGTGACGACCTGCGCACACACGCGGAGTCCTTTTGCATCGCCGATGAAAAAGCGCTGGCCTATCGGCTGCAGGCGAGCCGCTGGGAAGGGATCGTGGACATCGACGAACCGTCGGTTGCAAAGCTGTACGGCAAGATGTTCGATGAAATCTGGCTCGCCAGCGAAGTGGAATTTGAATTCCGGCAACTGGGTATATAGGCCGCGTGCAGGCAACGGACCTCACAGTCGCCGCGGTCGTCTTTCATGACGACCACTACCTCATGGTCGAGGAAGCCGCGGCCGGGCGCATCGTTTTCAGTCAGCCTGGGGGCCATATCGAGGGCGGAGAGTCCCCCGAGGCGGCGCTGGTTCGCGAAGTACGCGAGGAAACCGGCTGCACGGTTTGCTGCGGCGAACTGATCGGTGTTTACCTCTGGATTCACCCGCAAACGCGCCAGCAGTATCTCCGGCTCGCCTATGCAGCCACACTGGTCGGCTGTGACGAGCAGCAGGCGCTGGATGCGCCGATCGTTGCGCGCCACTGGCTGACGCGGGACGACATCGAGACGCGGTCGCTGCGCTCGCCGGCGGTCATGCGCTGCCTGCTCGACTTCGAAGCGGGCCGCCGCGAATCGGATACGCTGCTCTCGGGCATGTTACCGCTGTCGCGCCATGTCGACCGCGTGGTGGCAAAGGCCAACCTCATCTAGGTCCCCGTGCCGCCGCCGCGCTCGAGAAGCGCGTTACAATGAGCGCCTCATGGCGCATTCCCTCGACAGTATTGCCGGCAGGAACGTCGTTCTCGGGCTGTCCGGCGGCGTCGATTCCGCCGTGGCCGCCCTGCGCCTGAAGGAGGCCGGCGCGAACGTCCAGGCCCTGCACATGACGAACTGGACGGACGCCGACGGCTATTGTTCCGCGGCGGACGATCTGCAGGACGCGCGCCGGATCGCCGAGCAACTCGGCATACCGCTGCACCACGTCGATTTTTCGTCCGGCTACCGCGAGCGCGTATTCACGTACTTTCTCGATGAGTACCGTCGCGGCCGCACGCCCAATCCCGATGTGCTGTGCAACCGGGAAATCAAGTTCGGCGAATTCCGCGACTACGCGCGGCGCCTCGGGGGGCAACTGCTCGCTACCGGTCACTATGCGCGGACGGCGACGATCGATGCTTGTCCCGCGCTGCTGAAGGGCGCTGATGCCGCCAAGGACCAGAGTTATTTCCTGCACGCCGTAAGCGCGGACGCGCTGGCCGAGACCATATTTCCCCTCGGCGACCTGCAGAAAACGGCGGTGCGGCGCCTCGCGCACCAGAATGGGCTGCCGGTGCACGACAAGAAAGACAGTACCGGCATCTGCTTCATCGGTGAGAGGCCGTTTCGTGAATTCCTCTCCGGATTTCTCCCCGCACAGCCGGGTCCGATCAAGACCCCCTCGGGACAGGTCGTGGGGACCCATTCCGGACTGATGTATTACACGCTTGGCCAGCGCCGCGGTCTCGGATTGGGCGGGCGCGCCGACGCTGCCGAGGCACCGTGGTACGTCGTGGGCAAGGACCTCACCGGCAATGCACTGATCGTCGACCAGGGCGACACGGCCTTGCTGCTGAGCGACCGGTTGATCGCGAGCCAGGCGCGGTGGCTGTGCAAAGCGCCCGCGGATATCCGTTCCGGCCGCCGCCTTGCGGCCAAGGTCCGCTACCGGCAGGCTGACCAGGAGTGCTTCGTCACTGCGGCCCGCGACGGATGCGTCGAAGTGCACTTCGACTTGCAGCAGCGCGCCGTCGCACCCGGCCAGTTCGTCGTATTCTATGACGGTGACCGATGTCTCGGCGGCGCGACGATCGAACGCGCATGGCTCGGCCGGCAAGCGTTGCCATGCGCGGCTTTCACGGCAAATTGCTGAGCGAACGATGGGCTCATTCGATATAATGCGCGGCCCGATCGGGGCCCACCGCTTCGCCCCGGAAAAACCCGAACAAATGCGGAGACTCAACGATGAAGGACAGCTTCGGCGCACGCTCGACGCTGGATGTTGATGGTAATGCGCTCGAAATCTACCGCCTTGACGCCGTCACGGACGGCCATGCGGAGCGCCTGCCCTACTCCCTCAAAATCCTGCTCGAGAACCTGCTTCGGCACGAAGACGGCCGGGATGTAACGCGAGAGGACATACTCGCCCTCGCGAACTGGGAGCCGGCGGCGGAACCGGACACCGAAATCTCGTTCACCCCGAGCCGGGTGATACTGCAGGACTTCACCGGCGTCCCCGCGGTCGTCGATCTCGCGGCCATGCGCGACGCCGTGGTGAAACTCGGCGGCTCCGCAGAACGTATCAATCCGCTCTCTCCCGCCGAACTGGTCATCGATCACTCCGTACAGGTGGACGAGTACGGCAAGGCGAACTCACTCGACGTGAACAACAGGATCGAGTTCCAGCGCAACCAGGAGCGTTATTCGTTCCTCCGCTGGGGCCAGACGGCATTCAGGAATTTTCGCGTCGTGCCCCCGAACACGGGAATCGTGCACCAGGTAAATCTCGAATTCCTTGGCCGGGTGGTGTTTGATGTCGAGGAGGATGGCATCCGGCGTGCCTATCCCGATACCGTCGTCGGCACCGACTCCCACACCACAATGATCAACGGGCTCGGCGTGCTGGGCTGGGGCGTGGGGGGCATCGAAGCCGAGGCAGCCATGCTCGGGCAGCCGATAACGATGCTCATTCCGCAGGTCATCGGCTTCAAACTGACCGGCAAGCTGAAGGAAGGCGCGACGGCAACCGACCTCGTGCTGACGGTCACCCAGATGCTTCGCGAAAAGGGGGTCGTCGGGAAGTTCGTCGAGTTCTTCGGCGACGGGCTGTCGCAATTGCCTCTCGCGGACCGTGCGACGATCGGCAACATGTCACCGGAATTCGGCTCCACCTGTGCCATTTTCCCCATCGATCGGGAAACGCTGCGCTATCTCGAATTGTCCGGCCGAGCCCCGGCACACATGCGCGTGGTGGAGGCCTATGCGCGCGCGCAGGGCCTGTGGCGGGAGGACGGACAGGCCGATGCGTTGTATACGGATACACTGCAACTCGACCTCGGCTCGGTCGAGCCCTGCATCGCCGGCCCGAAACGCCCGCAGGACCGTATCCTGCTGAAGGACGCGGACGCGGTGTACATGCAGCACTTGAAGAGCGCCACCATCACACGCGAGGCGAGCGGCAAGGCGCATGCGGAGGTCAACGGCACGGACGTAGAAATACGCGACGGCGCGGTGCTGATCGCTGCGATAACGAGTTGCACGAACACCTCCAATCCCGCCGTGATGGTGGCCGCGGGCCTCCTCGCGCGTAACGCACGCGAAAGAGGTCTGACCGCGAAGCCATGGGTCAAGACCAGCCTCGCGCCCGGCTCGCGCGTCGTTACCGACTACCTGGAAAAAGCGGACCTGCTGGACGACCTCGACGCCATCGGGTTTTATACCGTCGGCTACGGATGCACGACCTGCATCGGCAATTCAGGGCCCCTTCTGCCGTCGATCGCGGACGCCGTGCAGTCCGCCGACATCGTCGGCACCAGCGTGCTTTCCGGGAACCGGAACTTCGAAGGCCGCATTCACCCGCTCGTCCGGATGAATTTCCTGGCATCTCCGCCGCTGGTCGTCGCCTACGCCCTGGCAGGAAATCTGGACGTAAACCTGTTGAACGACCCGCTCGGCAAAGATGCAAATGGCGCGCCCGTTTATCTGCGCGATATCTGGCCGAGTCAGAAGGAAATCCAGGAAGTCGTCGGCGCCAATATCAATTCCGCGATGTTCGCCTCGAGCTACGCGAGCGTATTCGAAGGCGACGAAAACTGGAAAAACATCGATACACCGGAAGGGGAAATATACACCTGGGATGATGCTTCCACCTACGTCAAGAACCCGCCGTACTTCGAAGACATGACGGCCGAACCGCTGCCGATACAGGGCATCGAGGGTGCGCGGGTTCTCACGTTGCTCGGTGACTCCGTCACGACCGATCACATTTCACCCGCCGGCAGCATTGCCGCCGACAGCCCGGCGGCGCGCTACCTGATCGAACAGGGCGTCAAACCGGTGGACTTCAATTCCTATGGTTCGCGCCGCGGCAACCACGAAGTCATGATGCGCGGCACCTTCGCGAACATACGTCTACGCAACCTCCTGGCGCCGGGGACCGAGGGCGGCTGGACGCGCCACCAGCCGTCCGGCGAGCAAATGTCGATATTCGATGCTTCCGAGAGGTACGCGGCCGAAGGAACACCACTGGTGGTCATCGCGGGCAGCGAATACGGCACGGGCTCGTCCCGGGATTGGGCGGCGAAGGGCACGCTTCTTCTCGGCGTAAAAGCCGTCATCGCGAGAAGCTTCGAGCGCATTCACCGATCCAACCTGATCGGGATGGGAGTATTGCCACTCCAGTTCATGGACGGTGAGGACGCGGGCACCCTGGGCCTCGACGGGACGGAGTCGTACGACATCACGGGCCATACCGAGCCGGGATCGAAGTCCGCAATCGTGACGGCCCGGCCGCGCAACGGCGAGCAGATCCGATTCAAAGCACGGATCCGCATCGATACACCCAAGGAACGCGACTACTTCGAACACGGCGGCATTCTGCACTACGTACTGCGACAGCTTGCAGCCTGAGTTGCAGCGGTGAACGCAAGGACTGCCGACAGCATGCTCAGGCGCTCCCGATGGTCGCGGCTGTCGCGCGTGCTGCTGCTGGCTGTGCTCGTCCTGTTCCTGATTTGCACGATTCTCGGCATCTACTGGTCACGCACGCCCCGTATCTTCTGGGTGAACGAGTTCGTCGACAACAGCCGACAGGTCGTCGGCTTTTCGACCACGGACACGCTGGTACGCGTCGCCACCACACTGCTCGACAAGCCCGGCGGCTACCTGACGAACGATGTGATGCCACCGGGCCTCATCCTCGACAACATGCCGAACTGGGAACAGGGGGTCCTGACCCAGGTCCAGGACCTGTCACGCATCATCCGTAACGACTACAGCCGCAGCCAGTCGCAGTCGAAGGAAGACCCGGATGTCGTGATCGCGACGGAGAAGTTTTTCTCGGAAAGCGACTCCTGGCTGTTTCCACCCACCGAGCATCGCTTTCGCGAGGGCATGGAGGCGATGTCCCGTTACCGCGACCGGCTCGGTGGTCTGGGGACAGGCGAGCGCGACGCGCGTTTTTATGCCCGCGCGGATAATCTCCGCGAGTGGCTCGCGGAGGTAGAGAAGCGGCTCGGCAGCCTCACGAGGCGCCTCGGCGACAGCGTCGGGCAGAACCGTGTCAATGAAAACCTGGCGGGGGAGCGGTCAGCGAAGGCGGCGCGGGAGCAGCCGGACAGCGTCGAGGTCCGCACGTCATGGTTTGAAATCGATGACGTATTCTTCGAAGCGCGCGGCAGCGCCTGGGCCATGGTCCACTTCCTGCGGGCGGCACAGTTCGATTTTGCCGCCGTTCTCGAGGACAAGAACGCCGAAGCCAGTGTGCGCCAGATTATCCGTGAACTCGAGGCCAGCCTGGCACCGCTGCGATCGCCGATGGTGTTGAACGGCGGCGGATTCGGGCTGACCGCAAATCATTCGCTGGTGATGGCAAACTACCTTGCACGCGCGAATGCCGCCGTCATCAACCTGCGTGAACTGCTCGACCAGGGATAGGCGTGCCCTGCGGCGCTGACCGGCTCAGTAGATTCCCACCCACGCCGGAATGTCCCGCCAGGAATCGCCGAGCTGGCGGTCGAGATGCCGGTAATCCGGCTCGAAACGCCGCACGTGCGCCCAGAACCGCCGTGAGTGGTTCATGTGCCGCGCGTGGCACAACTCGTGCACCATCAGGTAACGCACCAGTCGCGCGTCGAGAAACAAGAGACAATAATTGATGCTGACGGTGCCCGTACTCGAGTGGCTCCCCCAGCAGGTTTTCTGCCCCGCGACCCGCATGCGTCGGAATGGATTCCCGGTGGCGGCCGCCAGCGACCGCAGCCGCGGCCCGAACTCGATTTTCGCGAGCCCGGCGAGCCAGCGTTTCAGCGCCTTGACGCAAAGACCGGTGTCACCCGTGGCGCCGGACAACAGCAGCTCATCACCCCGCAGCCGGTGCCGGACGTTCGTAGCACCGGGTTGCGGGCAATACCTGACAAGAAACACGCGTCCGATGCCCGGCAGTTCGACCCGCGTCGGGAGGCGAAAGGGTTCGGGCGGATGCAGCGCGGCGAACGATGCGCGGGTACGGCTGATCCAGTCCCGATGCTCCTCGACAAAGGCCTGCACATCACGCGGCCGGGTACGCCGGGGCACGACGACCTCGACCTTGCCACGCGGGTAGACCTTGATCGACAGGCGGCGGGCACGACCGCTCTCGCGCACGGAAAAGCCCGAGACGGTATCCTCGGGTGTATCGACATCGGCGAAGAGCGGAATTTGGGTCGCTGTGCGGGGCACAGCGGAATTCTACGAACTTTTACGGCCGCGTGCCGCTGAATCTCACCGCGTCATCCATTGACATGACGCCTTCAACGCCGCCCACACTGGCACTCTCGGAAATGTACAGCCTGACCTCGCGCTCGAGCCGCAGCACGCCTTCAACCCGGCTGCCGGGGCCGATGATGACCTGGGGCGGACGGCTTTCGTTGTTGTTGAACCAGCCCGAATTGTCAGGCTTCTCGACGACGAGATCGCCCTTGACAACAGCGCCGGAGGCCAGCTCGACGTCGCCACCGACCGTCGATACGGAGCCGCCGACCTCGGCCGCGTTGAGCTCGATATCCCCATTGACGTTCGAGACCTCGTCGCCGATGCGGCTGCCACCATTGACGGTTATCGCGCCATTGACGGCGGTGACGCTGCCTTCAACCTGACCCTCGTCTTCGATCTCTATTGAGCCATTGACCGTTTCGAGCTCCCGGGCAGTAACGTGGCTACCGATCCGTATGCTGCCGTTCACCGTGCGCGCGTCCTCTACCGTGGAGCGCTCGCCGATCGAAATTTTGCCGTTGACGGTGCTGAGTGCGCCGGAGACCGTAGCATCGTCGCCGACAGTGACACTGCCGTTCACGGACGAGGCGCCATCGGAGGTTGCGCCGTCGTCGATCGTCACGCTCTTGTTCACGCTGGCGAGGGCCGGGGCCGCAAGCAACAGCCACGCAAATCCTGCCAACAGCGGGCAGTTTCGAGGGGTAAAGCGCATCGGAGGTTTCTCCTGGGAACAGGGTTGTAACGATTCGATACCGCCTGGCCGGATTTGGTTGCAAGCGCTGCTGTAGCCCTCCCCGGAAGCATCCGCTACGCTAGCGCCGGACCCCGATGCAAAGACAGCCCATGCCCCCCGCCCTCGAGGCCCGCAACCTGCTCAAGCAATACCCCGGGGTCACTGCCGTGGACGGCGTCAGCTTCGCCGTCGCCGAAGGCAGCTGTTTCGGGCTGCTCGGTCCGAACGGGGCGGGCAAGACCACTACCGTGGAAATCATCGAAGGCGTGACCCCCGCGACATCCGGCGAAGTGTGGTACCGGGGCGCACCGGCAGGCAGGCGGTTCCGCGAAGAGGTCGGCATACAGTTCCAGGCCACCGCATTGCAGGACTACATCACGGTGCGCGAAACGCTTGAGATGTTCGTCCGGCTGTACGACCGGCGGGCGGACATCGGCGCGATCATCGAGACATGCTCACTCGCCGAACTGCTCGACCGCGACAACCGCAAGTTGTCTGGCGGCCAGCGGCAACGACTGTTCCTCGCCGTGGCGCTCGTGAATCGCCCGCGCCTCGTTTTTCTCGACGAACCGACGACCGGTCTCGACCCACAGGCACGGCGCAACTTCTGGGACCTGGTGAAACGGCTCCGGGACCAGGGCACGACGATTATCCTCACGACCCACTATATGGACGAAGCGCAGATTCTGTGTGACGAGATCGCCATCATGGACCGGGGCCGTATCATCGCCCAGGGAAATCCCGGAGAACTGCTGCGTGAACGTTACCCCGGGCTCATTATCGAGATACCCCTGGCGGACGTTCGCGGCGATCTCGTGACGCTCGATCACCGGCTCATCGACGATGCCGGAATCGTGGAAATCCTTGCCGTCGACGTTGCCGCAACGATTCATCTGCTGTTGCCCGAAGTGCACAGCCTGAACCGCATCAAGATCCGGCAGCCGACTCTCGAGGACCTGTTCCTCGATCTCACCGGCCACCTGTTGAGAGCCTGAACGATGTTCGGCCGTATTCTCGCCGTGTTTACCGCGCGCAATCGCGAGTTCCTGCGCGATCGTGGCACCCTCGCATGGAATATCGTCCTGCCGGTCATCCTGGTCTTTGCCCTCGCCTTCATTTTCGGTGGCGGCGGCCAAAATGAATTCACCGTCGGCGTGCTTGAAGCCGGCGACGACTCCGCCACTGCCCCGCATCCTTTCCTGCAGACGGACTATGTCGAATTCGTCGAATTCCGCGACGAGGATGAGGCATTCCGAAAAATCGAACATCACCAGCTCGACCTGCTGGTCGAATTCGGCCGGCCGTTCCGATACTGGATCAATCCCGACTCTCCGAAAGGCTACTTTGCTGAACGCGTTTTCCTGCAGTCGATAGCCGGCGAACCGGTCGTCAAGGAGCCGATCGCCGGGGCACCGATTCGCTACGTGGACTGGGTGCTCCCCGGTATTCTCGGCATGAATATGATGTTCAGTTGTCTGTTCGGAGTCGGCTACGTCGTCGTCCGTTACCGCAAGAACGGCTTCCTCAAACGTTTGCGCGCCACGCCCTTGAGGCCCTGGGAATTCATCGTCGCCCAGGTGTGTTCCCGGCTGATCCTCATTATCGCCATCACGGCTTTCGTGTACACGGGTACACACCTCCTGCTCGACACTCGCATGGAGGGAAGCTACCTGTTGCTGTTCGTGATTGCCGTCGTCGGCGCGATGGCGCTCATTTCGCTCGGGCTCCTCGTCGCCGCGCGCGTCAGCAGCGAGGAACTCGCCGGGGGCTTGCTCAACATGATCTCCTGGCCGATGATGATCCTGTCCGGAGTGTGGTTTTCGCTCGAAGGCGCAGGTGAGTTCGTGCGGAGTGTGGCCCGCATCCTGCCGCTCACGCACATACTCGATGCCTCTCGTGCGGTGATGCTGGATGGCGCGACACTGTCTGCTGTCCTGCCGAACATTCTTCTGTTGCTCCTCATGAGCGTGATGTTTCTCGCCACAGGCGCTGCAATATTCCGCTGGACCCCGCCTTGAGCCGTGGACGCTGCGCTCACCGACATCGGCGCAAACCTCGCCCACGACAGTTTCGAGGAGGACTTCGATGCTGTCCTCGATCGGGCGGCGCGGGCGGGCGTGACCCGAATTGTCGTCACGGGAAGCAGTTATGACAGCAATGCGAGGGCGCTGGAACTCGCCCGCCGGCACCCGGGGCAGCTGTATGCCACCGCAGGCTTGCATCCGCACCATGCCATAGACTTCGATGCCCGAATCGAGGCGCAGATCCGGCGTCACGCGCGCGATACGCGGTGTGTCGCGATTGGCGAATGCGGTCTCGACTACTACCGGGACCTCTCACCACGGCAGGCCCAGCTCGATGCATTCCGGTTGCAGCTCGACATCGCGGCGGAAACCGGGCGGCCGGTCTTCCTGCATCAGCGGGATGCGCATGAGGACTTCGTTCGGGTACTTGCGCCGGTGCTCCCGGCACTAGCGCGCGCCGTCGCGCATTGTTTCACCGGCGACGCGAATGCGCTCGACACTTACCTCGCGATGGGCCTCTACATCGGCATCACCGGCTGGATCGCCGACGAGCGTCGCGGCCGGGCATTGTATGACATGGTCGGCAGGATTCCGGACGAGCGCTTGCTCATCGAGACCGACGCGCCCTATCTCCTGCCACGCACCCTCGCGCCCCGGCCACAGTCCCGGCGGAACGAGCCGGCCTTCCTTCCCGAAATCCTACGCGTGCTGGCCGAAGCGCGGGGACAGGATATAGGATGGCTCGCGCGTGTGACCAGCGACAATGCCCGGCGATTCTTCGGGCTCCCCTAGTGGCGGGCCTGGCCGCGGGCAGCGGCCGCGCAGCCCGACAGATCTCATCGCGGCGCCGGTATCGCGCGTTTCTTGACGATTTCCCAGTGCGGCATGAATGCATCCACCTTGACCGTCGCGGACGTTTCGTTGTGTTCGCCGAATTGCGCCGCAAGACCGTCCAGCGTAACCACCATTTCGGGCACGCCTTTTGGGAACTGCGCGCCGTCGAGGAACAGGACCCGGCCGGCAACCGGGACCTGCCGCACGACTTCACGAACAGCGGCGATCCGGTCGTACAGGCCTGGCTGCGGGTTCGGGAACGTGAAGCGGCGGTCCGCGGCAATCACCGTCCAATCCTGCATCTTGTCGCTGCCGAAAACCGTTCCAGCCACATCCTTGATCTCGAGTATCAGCAGGCCCTTGGCGGTCAGCAACAGCTGGTCAATCAGGATCTCACCGTCGTCGCCGTTCGGCAGGACGAGATTGCGCACGCGGTCGAAGCTGATGTCGTCCAGTACCTGCTCGAGCCTGGTGCCGCGACGCCGGTATCGGTACCACGCGATTCCGACCAGCAGCAGCGCGAGGGCGGCGGCCCAGGGCAGGTATTCCCAGTTCAGGATGTCGTCCATCGATCTCAACCGAATGCGTGCCCGAGTGCCGCCGAAAACGCATCGAGCGTCGGCTCGATCCGGACACTTCGGCGGGGCCGCGTGAGTATAGCAGCCAGTTCAGGCGGGACCGGCACGGCTGCACCGATCAGCGGCTCGACGATGGTCTCGAATTTGGCCGGGTGGGCGGTCGCCACCAATACCCAGTGCACCGCGTCCCTGTCTGCCGGGTCCATATCCCGCCAGGCCCGCGATGCGGTGGCCGTATGCGGACAGATTGCGAAGCCGAACTCCCGGTACGATCTCACCAACTCTTCCTCTATCTGCCGGTCGCCGATCGATACGACATTCAGCCGATCGCGCAGGCTGGCGGCATCCCCGAGCAGGGTCCGCAGGCGTTCCATGTTGCTCGGGTTGCCGACATCCATGGCGGAGGCGTGCGTAGCGACGCTGTCACGCGGCCGCCATTCGCCCGTGTCGAGATAGTCGGGCAACGTCCGGTTCGCATTCGTCGCCAGCAGCAGCGGCCCGATTGGCAACCCGATCTCCCGCGCTATCAGGCAGGCCAGGGCATTGCCCAGGTTGCCGGTCGGAATGACGAAACCCGCGTATTCGCCGGTTTCCCGGTAGTGGCGCAGCGCGGCGTCGGCGTAGTACGTGGATTGTGGCAACAGGCGGCCGATATTGATGCTGTTGGCTGAGCTGAACCGGAATCTCCGCGCCAAAGCAGCATCGCCGAGCGCACGCTTGACGAGTGCCTGGCAGTCGTCGAAGCGGCCGCCGACCCGCAGGGTCAGGACGTTGTCACTCCAGCAACTCAGTTGCTGTGCCTGCCTGTCGGACACGCGTCCGTCCGGAAACAGGATCACGACCCGCATGCCGGGGCGCCCGTCGAATGCCGCGGCGACGGCGCCACCCGTATCGCCGGAGGTCGCAACGAGAATCGTCAGCGGGTCGGCGACGTCGCCCTCGAGTCTGGACAGGCAGGCGGCAAGGAAGCCGGCACCCACGTCTTTGAATGCGGCCGTCGGCCCGTGATACAGCTCGAGGAGTGAGCGGCGCCCCGGCAGCGCCGTTTCCGGAACGGCGAAGCGAAATGTTTCCCTGAGTACGGCGCCGAGATCCGGCCCCAGCGCCGAGCCGACGAAAAATGGCGCGAGCAGCACCTCCGCCACCGCCGGCAGCGAGCCGGCGTCGGCGAAGTCCCCCGGGGCGAATGTGGGCAGGTGCTCGGGCAGATACAGGCCGCCATCGGCGGCAATACCCCGCACCAGCGCCTCGTCCAGCGTCACCGGCCCTTCGCCCCGCGTGCTGACGTAGCGCACGTCAGCGCTCCAGATGCGCGCCGGCCGCGGTAAGGGAACTCACCCATGACTGGCAATCGATGCCGTGCCGACGGCAGGCCTGCTCCATCGCGACGGCCGTATGCCGCGCCCGTCGGCTGGCCGTCCATGCGAAGATGCTCGGCCCGCTGCCCGACAGGCTGCAGCCGAGTGCACCCGCCTGCATCGCGGCATCACGCACCGCCGGAAAACAAGGTACCGCGGCCGCTCGCTGCGGCTCGATGAGGACATCCTTCAGTGAGCGCCGGATAAGCTGGTGATCGTCGGCGGCGCAGGCGGCTATGAACAACGCGAGATAGGCCTGCTGTTCGAGCCATTCCGACATCGCGTAGCGCTTCCTGAGCGAGGACCGCGCCTCTGCTGTGTTTACCTCGAGTTCGGGATGCAACAGAACCGCATGGATCCCACTCGGCACGGGCAGGCTTACCGTATCCGGCAACAGTTCGGCGGGGCACAGAATCAGGCCGCCCAGGAGGCTCGGCGCAACATTGTCGGCGTGTAAGCCGCCGCTCGCGAATCGTTCACCCTCGAGAGCGAAAGGCAAGAGCTCCGGCAATGGGCGCGGCTCGGCGATCAGCCCGTTGACGGCCACGACGGCGGCCACCGCGGATGCGGCGGAACTGCCCATGCCGGACCGCAGCGGTACGCCTTTGCGAATTGTGAGAACTGCCCCAGGGCCGTCGCCATGCACCGACCAGAAACTCTGTGCCGCGATCGAGGCCGTATTGCGCAAGGGGTCCGGCGACAGGTGCGGGTGCGTCTCACCGTTCAACCCATAGACCTTGTCGATCGAAATGCCGTCGCTGTTGCTGCGGCGTGCCTCCACGGTATCGCCGACATCCTCGAGCGCGAGCCCCAGCATGTCGAAGCCCACCGCTACGTTGCCGATGGAGGCCGGTGCGAATGCGACGCTCTGCTCAGCCATGCCCGTGCCCGGAGCTCAGGTAACTGGCGAGCCGCAGCAGGTCACTGAAGACACCTCCTGCCGTCACTTCCGGTCCGGCCCCCGGCCCCTGGATGACCAGCGGGTTATCGGCGTAGCGCGCCGATTCGAACTGGACAATATTGTCCGTAAGGTTGATGTTGCTGAACGCGTGGCCGGCGTCGACCGCTTCGAGGCCCACACCGGCCCGGCCATCGATGCCGAGCCGCGCGACATAGCGGAGCTTCTTGCCGTCCGCCTGCGCCTTTGCGTACAAGCGTTCCATGGCAGCGTCATAGTCAGGCAAGCGGTCCATGAACTGATCGACGCTTGCCGTACGCAGCGCCTCCGGAACGAGATTCTGGACCGGGAAATCGCCGATTTCGAGAGGCTGGCCGAGTTCTCGTGCGAGGATCGTCAGCTTGCGTGCCACATCCATGCCGGACAGGTCGTCTCGCGGGTCGGGCTCGGTGTACCCGCTGTCCTTGGCCTGGCGAACGATCTCCGAGAACGGGCGCGTCCCGTCGAAGACATTGAACAGGTAAGCGAGAGTGCCGGACAGGATGCCTTGCACCGTATAGATCTCGTCGCCCGTGTCGATCAGGTCGCGCAGCGTTGAGATAATGGGCAAAGCGGCACCGACCGTGGTCTCGTAAAAATAGTGCGAGCTCCCCAGCTTCGCCTTGTGCTCGAGCTCTCTGTAAGCGTCGAGCGGTCCGCTGAAGGCCTTCTTGTTCGGCGTGATGATGTTGATACCGCGTGCGAGCCAATCCGCATATCGGGCAGCAATCTCCGGGCTGGCAGTGCAGTCGATGATGACGGCGTGCGGCAGGTGGTCCGGGTTGACGTGCTTTTCGAATAGAGCGAAATCGATATCCACCGCCTGCGTTTCGAAGTCTTCCGCCCAGCGATCGAGCCTGATCCGCCGTTCGCCGAACAGCATCGACTTCGAGCGCGCAATAGCCCGGACCCTCAGGTCGAGATTGAAGTCGCGTTCGAGTCGTGCGGCCTGCCGGTTGAGTTGCCCCAGCAAGGTCCGCCCGACGGTGCCGGGCCCGATCAGGCCGATCGACAACGTCTTGGCCGACAGGTAGAAGCCGGAATGCGCCGCGCGCAAAGCCCGGGTAGCATCTTCAGAATCGACAACCGCGGAAATGTTCCGTTCCGATGACCCCTGTGCGATGGCGCGGATGTTGATGCCCGCACGGCCCAGTGTCCCGAAAAATCGTGCTGCGACGCCCGGCGTCCCGGCCATGCCGTCACCGACGACGGCGACGATGCTCTGGGATTCGGTGACGTCGACCTTCTGGATCTGTCCGCTCTCGAGCTCCTCGGCGAAGGCAGATGCGACGACGCCGCGGGCACGTTCTGCCAGGAAACCGGGTACGGCGACACAAATGGAGTGTTCAGAACTGGCCTGGGAGATCAAGGTCACGGATACCCCGGCATCGTGAAGTGCCCGGAACAGGCGCTCGGCCGTGCCCGGCACCCCGATCATGCCGGCGCCCTCCACGTTCACCAGCGCCAGGTCGCCAATTGCCGTGATGCCCTTGATCGCGTCTTTTGCATCCGGATTGCTTTCGATCCGGCTGCCCGGATGCGCCGGATTGCGGCTGTTGCGGATGACGACCGGTATGGCATTCGCAATGACTGGTCCGAGCGTCTGCGGATGAATCACCTTGGCGCCGAAGTAGGCCAGCTCCATCGCCTCGTTGTAGGTCATCCGCTCTATCACCCGTGCCTCCGGCACGCGATTCGGGTCGGCACTCATGATTCCGTCGACGTCGGTCCATATGCTCAACTCGTCCGCACGGCACAACGCTGCGAATATTGCCGCGGAATAGTCGCTGCCGTTGCGTCCGAGCGTTGTCTGCAGCCCGTTTTCGTCGGTGGCGATGAAGCCGGTAATGACGATGATGCCCGCGAAATCGGCGGCCACGGCGTGCTCGAAACGTTGCCGCGACGAATCCCACAGCACGGTCGGGCCCAGTTCAGCCTGTCGTACGATCAGCACTTCTCGCGCGTCGAGCCAACGGCCGGAGCGAGCCGGGTCGCGCGTAGCGAGCAGTGCGGCGAGAAGGCGTGCCGACCAGATTTCGCCGTAGCCCGACACGACGTCCCGGCTCCGTTGCGGGGCCGAGCGAACGAGCGAGATCGCCTTCAATACATCACGAATGTCTTGTGCATCCGCCGCCCAGGCGTCGAGCACCGCCACCCGCCGCACGCCGTCAAGCAGCGCTTCTGCGGCGTCTGCATACCGCCGTCCGATTGCATCGAGCCGCTCGACATACGCCTCATCGTCCTGTTCCGCCAGTGCCGCGAGACCAAGCAGGGCATCCGTCATGCCGCCCATCGCCGACACCACGATCCCGAGCCGCTCGTCCGCGCGCTCCAGCACGAGCCCGGCAACTCGCCGGAAACACGCTGCATCGGCCAGGCTGCTGCCGCCGAACTTATGAATTTTCCAAGGCTTGCCGCTCACGGATCGTAACGAGTCCCCGTATAAAAAACGCGCAATGATAACGACAGCACGCGCCGGAGTCGCCTGTTTTATTTGAAATTAGTTGTTCCGATCGCGCCCGCGTGGGAAATCCGGGGCACGCAGGCCGTCGCGGATTTTGCATCCGCTCCAGCGACGCTCCGGCGCTGCCGGCGCCGTCCCCGGGGCCCGTGACAGCACGGTCTGGCATGGTTCCTGCATTTCTTGTGTATTCCGGCCACCCCTTGGCGGCCGAATGGAGTACGCCTCGGATGCACGCGTCGCGATTTGCTGCTTGCGCTGTTTCGCTCATCGCCGCCGTCGCCGGCGCGGCGCCCACCGTGGACGACGAGGCCGCCCTCAGTGTGCTTCTCGAGAACGACGCCTTTGCGGCGACCGACCGCCATTACACGAACGGCATCGAAATCTCGTACCTGACCGCGCCGCGACCGATGAACGGCTATGCGGCCGCACTGATCGACTGGCTCCCGGGCAATGAAAACGGTGAGACACGAGTCGGCTGGCAGCTCGGCCAGACGCTCTACACGCCGGACGACAAGGAAGCGTTGGAGTTGTTGCCGGACGAGCGGCCGTACGCAGCGTGGCTCTACGGCGGGATATCCGTACTTTACGCGACAGACTCCCACATAGACACCTGGAGCCTGCACTTCGGCACCCTTGGTCCGGACGCAAAGGGCGCGGAACTGCAGAACAGGGTGCACGAGTGGTTGGACGCCACGAACGCCAACGGCTGGGACAACCAGCTCGGCGACCAGCGGGGCGGCATGCTCATCGTGCAGCGCAAGTGGCGCGCCATGGCGCAAACCGATGTATACCGCTTCGGCTTCGACTTCATGCCGCACATCGGCGTATCGCTTGGCAACATCGAACAGTACGCCAATGCCGGGCTCTCGATGCGCATCGGCAACGATCTCGACAACGATTTCGGGCCGCCGCGCATCCGGCCGAGCCTGCCGGGCACGGCGTACTTCGTGCCGCACGACCGCTGGTCCTGGTACCTCTTCGCGGGCGTGGAGGGACGCTACGTCGACAAGAATATATTTCTTGACGACCACCCGGATAGGGAGCAGTGGAACATTTGGAAGACGGACTGGGTCGCGGAGGCACAGGGCGGGTTCGTCATGACGCGCGGCGATTTCCGGCTCGCCTACACCTACGTCTATCGCAGTAAGGAATTCAAGCAACAGCTCGAGCCCGACCGATTTGGCTCGCTGGCGCTCACCTGGCGGTTCTGACGGCCACGCACTCCATTACGCTCGAGCGCACCCGCGAGCCGCAATGCGCGTTCGCGGTCCGCGGACTCGATGTGTCCGGAATAAGGTGCAAACCATGTGACCGGTCAGGACCGTTGGGGGAGACCGTAGGAGTGCGCCTGGCGGATGGCGGGAGCCGTGGGTGCGGTGGCTTGCATATAGATCTGCAATCCGGAGAGTATGTACAGGGCTGTCTGATGGTCGAGGGCGCATATGCGATAACAACACCGGTTGCCCGCGTCCTGCGGGACTAGACTCGTTTTGAACGTCTACTCTTTCCGGCAGCGGTCATTTGAGCAGGGACCATCGAGCGTCTCAGAACGGCCACAAGCCGTCACT